>NZ_CP196631.1:487500-3140000 GCF_057914905.1 Comamonas sp. DB36 | reverse complement strand
CGTGAGGGAAAGGCGAAAAGAACCCCGGGAGGGGAGTGAAATAGATCCTGAAACCGTATGCTTACAAAAAGTAGGAGCCCGCAAGGGTGACTGCGTACCTTTTGTATAATGGGTCAGCGACTTACATTCAGTGGCAAGGTTAACCGAATAGGGAAGCCGTAGAGAAATCGAGTCCGAATAGGGCGAATCAGTCGCTGGGTGTAGACCCGAAACCAAGTGATCTATCCATGGCCAGGATGAAGGTGCCGTAACAGGTACTGGAGGTCCGAACCGACTAATGTTGCAAAATTAGCGGATGAGCTGTGGATAGGGGTGAAAGGCTAAACAAACTTGGAAATAGCTGGTTCTCTCCGAAAACTATTTAGGTAGTGCCTCAAGTATTACCTGCGGGGGTAGAGCACTGTTTAGGCTAGGGGGTCATGGCGACTTACCAAACCTATGCAAACTCCGAATACCGCAGAGTACAGCTTGGGAGACAGAGCACCGGGTGCTAACGTCCGGACTCAAGAGGGAAACAACCCAGACCGCCAGCTAAGGTCCCTAAAATTGGCTAAGTGGGAAACGAAGTGGGAAGGCTAAAACAGTCAGGATGTTGGCTTAGAAGCAGCCATCATTTAAAGAAAGCGTAATAGCTCACTGATCGAGTCGTCCTGCGCGGAAGATGTAACGGGGCTAAGCCAGTTACCGAAGCTGCGGATGTGCAATTTATTGCACGTGGTAGGAGAGCGTTCTGTAAGCCTGTGAAGGTGTCTGGTGACGGATGCTGGAGGTATCAGAAGTGCGAATGCTGACATGAGTAGCGTTAAAGGGGGTGAAAAGCCCCCTCGCCGTAAGCGCAAGGTTTTCTACGCAACGTTCATCGGCGTAGAGTGAGTCGGCCCCTAAGGCGAGGCAGAGATGCGTAGCTGATGGGAAACAGGTCAATATTCCTGTACCGATGTGTAGTGCGATGTGGGGACGGAGAAGGTTAGCTCAGCCAACTGTTGGATATGTTGGTTCAAGCCTGTAGTCGTGCCCGGTAGGCAAATCCGCCGGGCTTAGATGAGGGGTGATAACGAGTCTGCTTGCAGACGAAGTGAGTGATACCCAGCTTCCAGGAAAAGCCACTAAGCTTCAGCTACACACGACCGTACCGCAAACCGACACTGGTGCGCGAGATGAGTATTCTAAGGCGCTTGAGAGAACTCTGGAGAAGGAACTCGGCAAATTGATACCGTAACTTCGGGAGAAGGTATGCCGCAAGTAGGTGATCCTGTACAAGGGGAGCCCAAAGCGGTTGCAAAAAATCGGTGGCTGCGACTGTTTAATAAAAACACAGCACTCTGCAAACACGAAAGTGGACGTATAGGGTGTGACGCCTGCCCGGTGCTGGAAGATTAAATGATGGGGTGCAAGCTCTTGATTGAAGTCCCAGTAAACGGCGGCCGTAACTATAACGGTCCTAAGGTAGCGAAATTCCTTGTCGGGTAAGTTCCGACCTGCACGAATGGCGTAACGATGGCCACACTGTCTCCTCCAGAGACTCAGCGAAGTTGAAATGTTTGTGATGATGCAATCTCCCCGCGGAAAGACGGAAAGACCCCATGAACCTTTACTGTAGCTTTGTATTGGACTTTGAACAGATCTGTGTAGGATAGGTGGGAGGCTTTGAAGTGAGGACGCTAGTTCTCATGGAGCCAACGTTGAAATACCACCCTGGTGTGTTTGAGGTTCTAACCTTGGTCCATTATCTGGATCGGGGACAGTGCATGGTAGGCAGTTTGACTGGGGCGGTCTCCTCCCAAAGCGTAACGGAGGAGTTCGAAGGTACGCTAGTTACGGTCGGACATCGTGACGATAGTGCAATGGCATAAGCGTGCTTAACTGCGAGACTGACAAGTCGAGCAGATGCGAAAGCAGGACATAGTGATCCGGTGGTTCTGTATGGAAGGGCCATCGCTCAACGGATAAAAGGTACTCTGGGGATAACAGGCTGATACCGCCCAAGAGTTCATATCGACGGCGGTGTTTGGCACCTCGATGTCGGCTCATCTCATCCTGGGGCTGTAGTCGGTCCCAAGGGTATGGCTGTTCGCCATTTAAAGAGGTACGTGAGCTGGGTTTAAAACGTCGTGAGACAGTTTGGTCCCTATCTTCCGTGGGCGCTGCAGATTTGAGGAAGCCTGCTCCTAGTACGAGAGGACCGGAGTGGACACACCTCTGGTGTATCGGTTGTCACGCCAGTGGCATTGCCGAGTAGCTAAGTGTGGAAGAGATAACCGCTGAAAGCATCTAAGCGGGAAACTCGTTTCAAGATGAGATCTGCCGGGGCCTTGAGCCCCCTGAAGAGTCGTTCGAGACCAGGACGTTGATAGGTTGGGTGTGGAAGCGCAGCAATGCGTTAAGCTAACCAATACTAATTGCTCGTGAGGCTTGACCCTATAACTTTGATCCCAAAGCGGATTAAAGACTAGTTATGCCAAGTCGCAATCAAATATAATCTGATTTCAGTCTCTATGAATTCGCCTAAGCGTTCGACAAACTGAACGCTGAAGCAAAAAGTTATGCCTGATGACCATAGCAAGTTGGCACCACTCCTTCCCATCTCGAACAGGACAGTGAAACGACTTTGCGCCGATGATAGTGCGGGTTCCCGTGTGAAAGTAGGTCATTGTCAGGCTCTTACAGCAAGCAAACCCCCAGCGCCCCAAAGGCCTGGGGGTTTTGTTTTTTCTGGAAACCAAAACACCCTCTGAGCTGGTCACTGTTTCCGCTCGATGGGGATATTGCTCATTGATTGGTGGATTGCTCCATGCAACTGCAAGACATTCTTTATTCGCAAGGGTTTGGAACCCGTCGTGTATGTGCCGGCCTGGTGCAACAGGGCTGGGTGGAAATCTATTCGCGTGACGACGTATCGGCCGCGCCCGAGAAGTGCACGGACTCGACCGCCGACTTCGACCCCGAAGGCCTGCGTTTTCGCGTCCAGGGCGTGGACTGGGAATACCACGCCAAGGGCTATATCGTGCTGCACAAGCCGGCGGGCACCGAATGCTCACAAAAGCCTTCGACCTATCCGAGCATCTATACATTGCTGCCACCTCCACTGCGCCAGCGGCCGTGCAAGAGCGCAATCCAGGGCCTGCAGGCCGTGGGCCGGCTGGACCAGGATACGACGGGCATGCTGCTGCTCAGCGATGACGGCCAGTTCATCCACCGCATGAGCTCACCCAAGAAGCATGTGCCCAAGGTCTATCGCGTGACGGCCAAGCATCCCGTGACGCAGGAGATGGTGGATCAGCTGCTGGCCGGCGTGGTGCTCGATGACGACCCCAAGCCCGTCAAGGCCGCGGCCTGCGTGCTGGTCGACAGCCATGTGCTGGATTTGACGTTGACCGAAGGCAAGTACCACCAGGTCAAGCGCATGCTGGCGGCCGTGGGCAACCGGGTCGAAGGCCTGCACCGCGCACGCATGGGCAGCCTGGACCTGCCTGCCGATCTGGCACCGGGTCAGTGGCGCTGGCTCACGGCCGAGGATATGGAAAAGCTCAAGGGCTGAGCTTGCGCTTGTCGGGCCTCCGACAGGCGCTCAAGCTCGGGTGCAGGCGGCGCCCCTGGATAGGCCGGTCTTTGAAACCGGCCCTTCGACATGCTCAGGGCGAACGGTGATCTAGGCTTGCTTACCGCGAAGAGGTGCGTATCGGCTGGGGCAGGAACTGTATGCCCGTGCGCTGCACCAGTTCCTCGTAGCTGATGGGCTTGGAGACGCGTTCGGCGTCGTCATTGGCTTGCCAGTGGGCCCAGGACCTGTGCGTCGTGGCGTCGTAGACCAGTTTGTAGAGGTGACTGGGCACGCGCACCTGGCCGTCGCCTATGGTGCCGCTGTTGGTGTCAAAGACCGGCCCGGTGAAGACATAGACGTCGCCCTTGGCGCGCTGCGCGTAGCTGCGCGTGTCTTTCTCTATGCGTGCCCAGGGGCCGCCATTTTGCTTAGCGGACTGGGGCACCATGTTGGCCAGCGAGAAGCTCTGCGCCATGGCCTGGGCCGTGGGCATGTCGCCCGCGGGGGCCATATGGCCGCGCGAGTAGCCCGAGCGCTTGTAGTCGCCCAGTTCAGCACGCTCGGCACGCGGCAGGCGGGCGTCGGCGAAGAACTTGTTGGTGCGTTTTTCGTCGGCGTCGTCGATGGCCGCGCGGTTCAGGCGCTGCACCACATAGACCGGGGTCTTGCTTTCGCCGTTGTGCAGCACGGCAAAGGCTTCATAGCACAGCGCACGCAGCTTGCCGACATGGGGCGCTGCGGGTGGAGCCGGCACATGACCTTCGACGAAGAACGCCGGGCAATCGGCGAAGGCCTTGGCGGGTAGCGGGGTGAGGGTGGGGAAAGGCTTGGCGGAGACGGTTGCCGCCGTTGCAGCCAGGGCTGCTGCAACTGTGACGCGCCAGGCAAGGCGCGCCATGGAATGACCAAAATTCACTGCGTTCATCGGGCCGGAGGCCGCTATCCAGAAGATGCAACAAAGCCGCGCGACAGGGTGCCGAACGGCGCGAAACCAGGCCGCATCGAAGCGGCTGGCGAAGCTCGAGGATGCATCAAAAAAGTGAGCGTAAAAGCGAGTTCGGCCGAAGATTTGCGTTGCAATACGTACGCTTATGACCCCGCCGAGGCGGCGCCGGGCCGGCAACCGTAGAATGCGAGCCTCTCGGGCGCCAGGGTGCGCCTCGCCGCGAAAGGCATGCGCCTGTTTCGCGATCCGACTGTTTTACGAACGCGGAGCTCCGGCTTGCCTGGGTGCCGGCCATGCGGCCCGCCGGCGCTGCCGTTGGCTCCGTGCGCTGCCGATGAATTCCACTGTTTCACCTTCTTCCTGGGCCATGCAATGCACGGCCTTCGACACACCGCGCGCCGATGCGCTGCGCGTGCAGTCCGATGTGCTCGTGGTGGTGTCTGCCCACGGCCTTATCGAGGAAGTGATCGCACGCGACGACCCGCGCTGGGCTGCGCAGCGCGAACGCCATGCGGCTGCGGGCCAGTTGCATGCGCTGCCGGCGGGCAGTTATCTGCTGCCTGGCCTGATCGACGTGCATGTGCATGCGCCGCAATGGCCGCAGATGGGCAAGGCGCTCGATGTGCCGCTCGAAGACTGGCTGCAGCAGAACACTTTTCCGCTCGAGGCGCGTTATGGCGATGAAGTGTTTGCCGAAAGCGTCTACCGGCCTTTGGTGCGCCAGTTGCTGGCGAACGGCACGACCACGGCCATGTACTTCGGTACGCTGCATGACAACGGCAATCGCGTACTGGCCGAGCAGTGCCTGCGCCAGGGCCAGCGCGCTCTGGTGGGACGCGTGGCCATGGACGAGCCCAGCCAGTGCCCGGCCTTCTACCGCGATGCGAGTGCCCAGGTGGCGATTGACGGCACCGAAGCCTTCATCGATGCGCTGGCGCGCTTGCCTGGAAATGCCGCTGGCCTGGTGCTGCCGGTGATCACGCCGCGCTTCATTCCCAGCTGCACCGATGAGCTGCTTGCAGGACTGGGGGCGCTGGCGCAGCGCACCGGCGTGCATGTGCAGACCCATTGCTCGGAAAGCGACTGGGCGCACCAGCATGTGCTTGCGCGCACGGGCATGACCGACGCCCATGCGTTGCACCGCTTCGGTTTGCTGACACGGCGTACCGTGGTCGCGCATGCAAACTTCCTCACGCCTGCCGACGTGGCGCTGATGGCCGATGTGGGTGCATCGGTGGCGCATTGCCCGCTGTCGAATTTCTATTTCGCCAACAGCGTGTTTCCCGCGCGCGCGGGACATGCGCAGCGCATGGGCATGGGCCTGGGCAGCGATATTTCTGGCGGCTATAGCCCCTCGATGTTCGATGCCTGCCGGCATGCGATCACGGCGTCGTATGCGCTCGATGAAGGCGTGGACCCGGATCTGCCGGCCGCGCAGCGCGGGCGCCACAACGCGCGCATAGACCATGTGTTCGCGCTGTGGCTGGCGACGGCTGCGGGCGGCGCGGCGCTGGATCTGCCTGTCGGCCGCATCGAGGCCGGCCAGATGTTTGATGCCATCGTCGTCGACTGCGATGCGTCCGACTCCAATATCTGCATCTGGCCGGGCAGCGACAGCCCCGCCGACGTGCTGCAGAAGATCATCTACAACGCGACGCGCGCCAATGTGGCCCAGACCTGGGTGCAGGGCGCCTTGGTCCACCGCCGCGTCGCGCTCTGAATCCCTTTACTTCCTTTGCTGACTGCAGCGCCCAATGACCGAACCTACTGCTTATGAAGGGCGCCTGATCGCCCAGCCCGATGACCGCGTCACCGTTCTCAAGGCCTTGCTGCTCGGTGTGCAGCATGTGATGGCCATGGATGTTTATGTCGTGCCGTTCATCATTGCTTCCGCCCTGGCGCTGTCCCAGGCCGATTCGGCGTCGCTGATCCAGTCCACGTTTCTCGCCGCCGGCATAGCGACCATCATCCAGACCGCGTGGTGCATGCGCATGCCCGTGGCGCAAGGTCCGTCGTACATTCCGCTGGGAGCGATCATTGCCGTGGCCCTGGCGGGCGGCGCCGGCCTGAGCGGCATGGGCGCGGTGTATGGAGCATTGATTCCCGGCGCGCTGCTGGTGATCGCGCTGGGCGCGCTGGGGTGGTTTCACCGGCTGATCCGCTGGCTGGTGCCGCCCATCGTCGGCGGCTCCATCATTCTGGTCGTCGGTCTGTCGCTGCTGCCGATTGCGCTCACGGCCAATGTGTTCGCCGTGCATGGCAATTCGACCATCAATCTGAACATTGCGCTGGCAGCGCTGTCGGCGGCGCTGCTGGTGGTGGCGATGATGATAGGCCTGCGTTTCAACAACCGTGCGGGCACCTGGGTGCGGCTGCTGTCGGTGGTGATCGCGCTGGTGGGCGGCACCATTGCGGCGTCATTCGTCGGCCAGTTCTCTTTCGATGCGGTATCTGCCGCACCCTGGCTGATGCTGCCGAAGATGGCGTTTGTCGATTACCAGCTGCAGTTCTCGCTGCCCGCAATCCTGACGTTCGTGCTGATCTACATGGTGGTGATGGCAGAAACGACCGGCACCTGGTTCGCGGTGTCGGCGGTGATCAACCAGCCCATCACCGACAAGCAGCTCGACCGCGGCGCGATAGGCGAAGGCATTGGCTGCGGCGTGGCCGCGTTGATAGGCGCCACGCCGGTCACGGGCTACTCGACCAACGCCGGCGTGATTTCCATCACCGGCGTCGCCAGCCGCATGGTGTTCGTGGCGATTGGCGTGGTGCTGGCGGTGCTGGGTTTTGTCGGCAAGTTCTCGGCCCTGATTGCGGCGATTCCCGCGCCCGTGATCGGCGGCGTGTTTGCCGTGGTCTGCATCACGATCTCGATGGCCGGCATTCGCATACTGCGCCATGTGCATCTCGATGAACGCGCGATGCTGGTGGTGGGCATTCCGCTGATCTGCGCGTTCTTCGCGACGCTCGCGCCCAAGGAGTGGCTGCAGTCTCTGCCCGACATGCTGCAGTATCTGCTGGGCTCGGCCGTGACCGTGGGCGCGATGGCGGCGATGGTGATGAATCTGATCTTGCCGAAGGTGGCGCAAACCGAGGGGCGCGAGCAGGCCTGAGGACGGGCCGCTCAATCGATGGATGCACTCCAGCGGTTGTTCCATCCGCCGCCGCGCGCGCGGTCTATGTCGCGGCGGTCGCGTTTGGTGGGGCGGCCGTCGGTGAGCGTGTCGGCCGGTTCGGGCGCAAGCCTGCGCTGCTCGGCCAGGCGCTCGCGTTCGGCCAGGCTTTCGGGGGTTTCCTCGTAGAGGCCCTGGGCCACGGGTGCCGGGCCGCGCCCTGGCATCAGCCCGCGCACGACCACGGTGCGCACCACAGGCCCTTGGCGCAACACCAGGGTATCGCCCGGGCGCAGGTCGCGCGAAGCCTTGGCATTCTGGCCGTTGACCGTGACCCGGCCCTTGCCGATCTCCTCCACGGCCAGGCTGCGCGTCTTGTAGAAACGCGCGCACCAAAGCCACTTGTCCAGACGCATGGTTTGCAGTTCGCTCATGGGTGAAATTGTGCCTGTTCAGGTACGCAGTGCGCTAGTCCCCATGCGCGCATCGTGGGACATGGTGTCGCGGCAACGCAGCGTGACCACGGCGTCCAGCCCGGCGGGAATGCCGTCTTGCGCGGCGCTGCGGTTGCGCAGCTGCAAGTGCCCGCCCAGCGCCTGCACGATTTCATGGCAGATGGCCAGGCCCAGGCCCGAGCCGGCCTGCACGTCGCCCGCGGAAAACGGCTGGAACAGGCGCTGGGCCAGTTCAACGCTGATGCCCGGGCCGCTGTCGCTGATGCACAGCCGGGCTTCGCCGCCGTGGCCGTCGGCCGCGGGCCGCAGCGTCAGCTGCACGCGCAGCCAGCCCGAAGCCGGCGAATAATGCACGGCGTTGTGCAGCAGGTTGCGCGTGAGTTCGCGCAGCATCCAGGCATGGGCGCCGATGTTCACGGGCTGGGGCGCCTGCAGCTCGAAGTCGAGGTTTTTCTCCGCGATCAGTGGCGACAGATCGAGCGCGATCTCGCGCACGATGTCGTCCCAGGCGCAGGGCGGTGCGGGCGCATCCTGCTGGCGCAACTGCTCGACCTTGGCCAGCGACAGCATCTGGTTGGCAAGCTGGGTCGCGCGCTCCACCGTGGCGCCGATTTCGGCAAAGGCCTGGGCCGCGGGTACATCGCCGCGCTGCGCCGACTGCACCTGGGTCTTGAGCACGGCCAGCGGCGTGCGCAATTGATGGGAGGCATCGCGCACAAAGCGCTTCTGGTGGGCCAGCAGCAGGCGCAGGCGCTGCATTACCTGATTGGTGGCCTGCACCAGCGGCTGCAGTTCGCGGGCGGCCGTGGGCGCCTGCAAGGGGCTCAGGTCGCCTTGCGTGCGCGCCTGCAGCGCCGCGCTGAGTGCGCGCACCGGCTGGGTGGCGCGCTGCACGACCAGCACGACAATGAGAGCGACCACGGCCACGAGCAGCGCCTGGCTGGCCAGCGTGCGCCACAGGATGGGCCAGGCCTGGGCCTGGCGCAGCTCCAGCGTCTCGGCGACCTGGATCACGGCCATGCCCCGGCCTTCGGCACTGGCCACCGGCTGCAGCAGCACGGCCATGCGCACCGGCGCGCCGCGGAACTGCGCGTCGTAGAAATCGACCAGCGCCGCATAGGGCGGGCGCTGCGGAATCTGGCCACGCCACATGGGCAGCTCGGCAAAGCCCGAGACCATTTCGCCGTCTATGGTCGAGACGCGGTAGAACATGCGGCTCTGGTTGTCGGCCTCGAAGATCTCCAGTGCGGAGTAGGGCACGAGCGCGCGCAGCTCGGCTTCGTCGTCGTAGCCGAATACGCCCAGCTGTTCGCTGATGCTCTTGGCCGAGGCCAGCAGCGTGCGGTCGTAGGCGGTGTTGAGCGCAGTCAGCGTCTGCCGGTGCAGGCTCCAGGTGTTGAAGGCAATCAGCAGCAGCACCGGAACCAGGATGCCGACCAGCAGTTGCCGGCGCAGCGACCATGCGGGGCGAAGCGGCGCGCGCGCGCTGGCCATGGCGCTCAGTCTTCGGCCTTGAGCAGATAGCCCAGGCCGCGCAGCGTCATCAGCGTCACGCCCGTGCCGGCGAGCTTCTTGCGCAGCCGGTAGACGACGACTTCGACAGCTTCGTATTGCACTTCGGTCTCGCCGGGAAACACCAGCGCGAACAGCCGCTCCTTGGCCACCGCATGGCCGGGCCGGGCGATCAGCGCCTGGATCAGCGCGCGTTCGCGCGGCGTCAGATCGAGCGGCTCTCCCCAGGCGTAGAGCGCGCCGCTTTGCTTCTCATAGCGCAACGCGCCCAGCACCGATTCCTCCTGGGCCGGCGGGCTGGTCAGGCCGGTACTGCGGCGTAGCAGCGCGCGCAGACGCGCTTCGAGTTCATCGAGATCAAACGGTTTGGTCAGATAGTCGTCGGCGCCGGCGTTCAGGCCCAGCACGCGGTCGCCGACGGTGTCGCGCGCGGTAAGGATCAGCACGGGCGTGCGCAAGCCTTTCTGGCGCGCGGCATCGAGCACCTGCAGACCGTCGAGGCCGGGCAGGCTCAGGTCGAGAACCACGGCGTCGGGCGGGCTGGCGAGCCATTCGCTCAGCGCGGCCGGGCCGTCGGCCGCGGTGCGCACCTGCATGCCGCGGCGCGCAAGCGTGCGCTGCAGCGTTTCACGCATCGCGGGATCATCTTCAACAAGCAACAGGCGCATGGGGGCGCAGATTATCACCTGGCGGGCGCAGCCGCCGTTGCGGGGCCTTGGTCAGCGCGGGTTTAGGGGATTACACCTAGGACTGCGTACAGCCTTTTGACAGGTGCCTGTCGCATGATTGCGCGGCAAGACTTCGATAAAACCTAAGGAGACAACCATGCGCCGAGACACCTTCCTTCACTCCCTGGCCGCCCTGGCCGTTGGCGGTGCGCTGCCCCTGAGCGCCCAGGCTTCGCAGGCCATCAAAATGATGCTGCCGGCCAACCCGGGCGGCGGCTGGGACAGCACGGGCCGGGCGCTGGGCAAGGCCTTGCAGGATGCGGGCGTGGCCTCTTCGGTGACGTATGACAACAAGGGCGGCGCCGCCGGTGCCATCGGCCTGGCGCAGTTCGTCAATGGCAGCAAGGGCGACCCGAACGCGATGATGGTGATGGGCGCCGTGATGCTGGGCGGCATCATCACCGGCAAGCCGCCGGTGAACCTGACCCAGGCGACGCCGCTGGCGCGCCTGACCAGCGAATACAACGTGTTCGTGCTGCCCACCAACTCGCCCTACAAGAGCATGGCCGATGTCGTTGCCCAACTCAAGAAGGACCCGGGCAGCATCAAGTGGGGCGGCGGTTCGCGCGGCTCGACCGAGCACATCGCCGCGGCGATGATTGCGCGCGCCGTGGGCGTGGACCCGGCCAAGATCAACTACGTCGCGTTCCGTGGCGGCGGTGAAGCCATTTCTGCCATTCTGGGTGGCAACGTCACCGTGGGCGGCAGCGGCTACAGCGAGTTTGCCGAATACATCGCCACCGGCAAGATGAAGCCCATCGCGGTGACATCGGCCCAGCGCCTCGCGGGCTCCAATGTGCCCACGCTCAAGGAGCAGGGCATCGACGTGGAAATCGGCAACTGGCGCGGCGTCTATGGCGCTCCCGGCATCAGCCGCGAGCAGCGCGATGCGCTGATCGCCTCGCTCGACAAGGCGGTCAAGAGCAAGTCGTGGGCCGAAGCGATGAAGAAGAACGACTGGACATCGGCCTGGCTGGCCGGCGATGCGTTCGCCAACTTCGTCGACAACGAGTTCGCGAGCCTGCGCGCGACCATGGTCAAGTCCGGCATGGTGTAAGGCCGCCAGCCTGGTGGCCGGGACATGCCCGGGCCAGGCCAGTGCCGGCGCTACGCGCCGGTTTTTTCCATCGTTCCGCTGTGTGAAGTCCGTGGTCCCAGACCAGGGAGATTTGCGCGCGGCGCGTGTTTGGTGCAGGTACGCAGATGACCGATCCCAGCCCCCACGATTCTTCCGATATTTCTCTTTCCTCCAGCGCCAGCGCGATTCCCGGTGTGCAACTGCAGACCGTGGTCGGTGCGGGCGTGCTGCTGGTCGCGGCTGGCCTGGCCGTGGGCGCGCTGGGCATTCCCGGTGATGCCGGCTATGGCGGCGTGGGCCCCAACTTCGTGCCCTGGGTCTGCGCGCTGGTGCTGGCGCTGTGCGGCGCCTGGCTGGTCTGGGAGGCGCGCACCGGCGGCTACCGCGCGATGGGCGAGCCCACGGGCAGCGCCAAGGCCGACTGGAGCGCGGCGGTCTGGGTTTCGGCCGGCCTGCTGCTCAACGCTGCGCTGATCACCACGCTGGGCTTCATTTTGAGCTGCACGCTGTGCTACGTGCTGGCGGTGCAGGGGCTGCGCCGCGCTGCGGGCCAGGCGGGCGCGCGTGAACCGCGCACCTGGGCCATTGACGTGTTCACGGGCCTGTGCATCTCGGCGCCGGTGTTCTGGGTCTTCACGCAGTTTTTGGCGATCAATTTGCCGGGTCTGACCGGGACGGGGTGGCTGTAATGGAAATTCTTGATGCCTTGATGGCGGGCTTTGCAACTGCCATTACGCCAGGCAATCTGCTGTGGGCCCTCGTGGGCTGTGCGCTGGGTACGGCCGTGGGCGTGTTGCCCGGCATTGGCCCCGCTGTGGCCGTTGCCATGCTGCTGCCCATCACCGCCAAGGTCGAAGTCACGGCCTCGATGATCTTCTTCGCCGGTATCTACTACGGCGCCATGTATGGTGGCTCGACCACCTCCATCTTGCTGAATACGCCCGGGGAGACGGCGAGCATGGTCACGGCCATGGAAGGCAACAAGATGGCCAAGAGCGGGCGCGCGGGTGCGGCGCTGGCCACGGCGGCGATTGGCTCGTTTGTCGCGGGAACGATTGCCACGGTGGTGGTCACCTTGTTCGCGCCTACGGTTGCGGAATTCGCGGTGCGCCTGGGCCCACCGGAGTATTTCATGCTGATGGTGCTGGCGTTCACCACGGTGAGCGCGGTGCTGGGTCAAAGCCGGGTGCGCGGCATGACTGCGCTGTTCATCGGTCTGGCTGCCGGCTGCATAGGCATGGACCAGATTTCGGGTGCGGCACGCTACACCGGCGGCAAGATGGAACTGCTGGACGGCATCGACATCGTGCTGGTGGCCGTGGGCCTGTTCGCCGTGGCCGAAGTCCTCTATGCGGCGCTGTACGAAGGTCGCACCAAGGACACGCAGAACCACATGGGCCGGGTGCACATGACGCGCCTGGACTGGAAGCGTTCCGTGCCGGCCTGGCTGCGCGGCACCGTGATCGGCACGCCTTTCGGTTGCATTCCCGCGGGCGGCACCGAGATTCCGACGTTCCTGAGCTATGCGGCTGAAAAGAAGCTGGCCAAGGGCGAGCACAAGGGCGAGTTCGGCCGCCAGGGCGCGATCGAAGGCGTGGCCGGCCCCGAGGCGGCAAACAACGCGACCGTGACGGCCGCGCTGATTCCTCTGCTGACGCTGGGCATTCCCACCTCGAACACCACGGCCGTGCTGCTGGGCGCGTTCCAGAACTACGGCATCAACCCCGGCCCGCAGCTGTTCACGACATCCGCCACGCTGGTCTGGGCGCTGATCGCTTCGCTGTATATCGGCAATCTGATGCTGCTGGTGCTCAACCTGCCCATGGTGGGGCTGTGGGTCAAGCTGCTGAAGATTCCCAAGCCGCAGCTGTATGCGGGCATACTGATCTTCGCCACCGTCGGTGCCTACGGCATGCGGCAAAGCGCGTTCGATCTGTTCCTGCTCTATGGCATCGGCCTGCTGGGTGTGTTGATGCGGCGCTTCGACTTCCCCACGGCGCCCGTGGTGGTCGGCATGATTCTGGGCCCCCTGGCCGAGGCGCAGATGCGCAATGCGGTGTCGATAGGCGAAGGCAGCTGGCTGATCTTCCTGCAACGTCCGATGTCGCTGACGCTGATCATCATCGTGCTGGCCGTGCTGATCGTGCCGCGCCTGCTGCAGCGCCGCGCCAGGTCCTGATTGTTTCTTCCTGTGTTTGCCTTTCAGCCCGCGAGTCTCTCGCGGGCTTTTTTTATGCGCGCTGCAGGCCCTCGATCAGCGCGTCGATGGTGACGCGCTGTCGCGCGGTCATGCGCGTGGTTTTGGTCCACAGCACATGGATGGGCAGGGGTTCGGGCTGGGCATCGCGCAGCACCACCTGCAGCTTCCCCGCACGCACTTCGTCTGCCACAAACCAGCCCGGCAATTGCGCCAGCCCCTGGGCGGCGAGCGCAGCGTCCTTGACCGCAGCCAGGTCGCTCACGCGCAGCCGTACGCGGTGCCGGGGCCGCTGCGTTCCGGCCGCATCACTGAACTGCCAGGCTTCGGCGGCATCGCCGCGCAGCCGCGCAATGCCGTCGTGATCGGCCAGCGCATCGAGCGTGCAGGGCTCGCCGCGCCTGGCCAGGTAGGCGGGCGCGGCGCACAGCCACAGCGCCTGCTCGCCGAGCCGGCGCGCTACATGCGAGGCGCTGTCTTCGAGCCGGCCAATGCGCAGCGCGATGTCGACATGCTCCTCGACCAGATCGACGGCGTGGCTCGACAGCAGCAGATCGAGATCGAGCGCGGGATGGCGCGCCAGCAATCCGCTGAGCACCGGCAGCACGCAGATACGCCCGTAGAGCGTGGGCAGCGCGATGCGCACCCGACCTGTGGGCTGAACGCGCCGTTCGGCGAGGGCCGATTCAGCCTGGTCCAGCTCCACGAGCGCGCGCAGGCAGCTTTCGTGGAATGCCTGGCCTTCGTCGGTCAGCGCCATGCGCCGTGTCGTGCGCTCGAACAGACGCACGCCCAGGCGCTGCTCCAGCCGCGCGACCGCCTTGCCCACGCTCGAGGCCGATAGGCCCAGCTGGCGCGAAGCGAGGCTGAAGCTGCCGCACTCGACGGCGCGCACGAACGCCTGGATGCCTTGGAACCGATCAAAGGATTGCATGCGAGATTCGATAGTTGGATGCTCTTGTGTTGTGGTCGATTCTATGGATTCGATCCAGGGGTTACTTATTAGCATGGTCTGCTTTCGCCGGAGCTTCTGATTCATGCACATCTCGTCACACCGCCAGCGTTGGCTGGCCATGGCCGGCATCGCCATCGCCAGCTTTCTGGGCTGCATAGACTTCACCATCGTCAACACCGCGGTGCCCGCGATCCAGTCGGCCTTGCAGGCCGACATTGCCCAGGTGCAGTGGATAGTCACGGCTTTTGTCGTCGCGCTGTCGAGCTGCACCATTGCCGTGGGGCAACTGGCCGACCGCTACGGACGGCGCGAAGTGATGTTTGCCAGCATGGCGCTGTTTGCGCTGGCCTCGCTGGGCGCGGGCCTGGCGTCCAGCCTGGGCTGGCTGATCGCGTGGCGCGCCATCCAGGGCATGGCATGCGCAGGGCTTTACACCGCGTCGGCGGCGTTGGTGGCGGCGATGTTTCCCGAACAGCAGCGCGGCAAGGCGCTGGGCCTGTTGTTCAGCATCAACGGCCTGGGGCTGGCGCTGGGGCCCGTGGCCGGCGGCCTGCTGGTGGAGGCCTGGGGCTGGCGCGCGGTCTTTCTGGTCAATGTTCCGCTGATTGCGGCCAGCTTTGCGCTGTGCATGGGCCGGCTTTCTGTGGCTGCCGCATCCACAGTGCGCGAGCGCTTTGACTGGCCGGGGGCGGTGCTGCTGCTCATGGTGCTGCCCTGCGCGCTCGCGGCCTTGATACACGGCAGCGACTGGGGCTGGGCTGCGCGCTCGACGCTGGGCCTGCTGGCCGTCGCCGCGCTGGCGGGCACGGCCTTGGTGGTGGTCGAACGGCGCGCGCCTACGCCGCTGCTGCGCTGGCCGCTGATCATTCAGCCGCGCTTTGCCGTCGCGGCGTGTGCCACCGCGGCGCTGGCGTTCTTCTATTGCGTGGCCTTCTTTCTGATGCCGCTGTATCTGGGCGAACTGCGCGGCCAGGACAGTGCAACCACGGGCTGGCTGCTGCTGCCCACGACGGCAGTGATGGCGCTGGTCTCGCCGCTGGCCGGCCGCGGCTGCGACCGTTTCGGCACCGGGCCTGTGATGGGCGCGGGCTTTGCGGCATTGCTGGTCTCGGCCCTGATGCAGGCCGCGTTTGACGCCAGCACGCCCTGGTCCTGGGTGCTGGCCGCATTTGCATTCATGGGCCTGGGCTGGGCCTGCGTGCTCGGGCCTTCGATGACGTCGGCGCTCACGGCCTTGCCGCCAGCGATGGCGGGCACCGCATTGGGCATGGCGACCACACTGCACAATCTGGGAGGTGCGCTGGGGCTGGCGATAGGCACGGTGCTGCACCGTTTTGCAGCGCAGGGCCGGGGATTCGTTGCGGGCTACCAATGGGTCATGTGGCTGCTGGCGGCGGTGTGTATCGGTACGTTGGCCGTGGTCTGGTTGGGGCGCAAGGCGCTGCGGGAGCGCAGCGCCTAGGCGCTTTCGGACCGGGCCCAGTGGTGGCGTGCTTCCCGGCACTCGAACTCACCGCTCACCTGCATTCGAAACTTGTCGCCAGTTCACGGTCGCCGCCACGGTAGTCTCGGGCGCGTACGGCGCTGCGGTTCATCCCTAGGCGCCTTGCGCAATGGCTTCGGCAGGCTTGCGGGCCAGTTCAATGAAGGACCGCACGTAATCGATGGCGGTGTCGGCCTCGCGTGCGCCCAGGAAGATCTGCTTGGCGATGCCTTGCTTGCCCAGCCGCACCGGCACGACGTCCATCTTGGCAGCGTATTCCTCGACCAGCCAGCGCGGCAGGGCAGCCACGCCGCGGCCACTGGCCACCATCTGCAGCATGATGTCGGTGGTTTCAATCGCCTTGTGGCGACGGGGCGTGACACCGGCAGGCAGCAGGAACTGGTTGTAGATGTCCAGGCGTTCGATCTCCACCGGGTAGCTGATGAGCACTTCCTGGTTCAGCTGCTCGGGCTTCACATAGGCCGCCGCAGCCAGGGCATGGCTCTTGGCCACGACGAGTACCTGCTCGTAGTCGAACACGGGTTCGAACTTCAGCCCCGGTTTGAACAGCGGGTCGGGCGTCACCAGCAGGTCGATCTCGTAGCCGAAGAGCGCACCTATTCCGCCGAACTGGAATTTCTGCTTGACGTCGACATCCACGTCGGGCCAGGCGGCCAGATAGGGTGAAACCACTTTGAGCAGCCACTGGTAGCAAGGGTGGCATTCCATGCCTATGCGCAGCGCACCGCGCTCGCCCTGCGCGAATTGGCCCAGGCGTTCTTCGGCCAGGTCCAGTTGCGGCAGCACCCGGTTCGCCACCGCCAGCAAGTACTGGCCGGCTTGCGTCAGGCGCAGGCTGCGGCCCTCGCGCAGCCAGACATCGGTGCCCAGTTGCTGTTCCAGTTTCTTCATGCTGTGGCTCAGCGCCGACTGGGTGAGGTTCAGCACGCCAGCGGCGGCCGTCAACGACCCCTGCTTTTCGACCTGCTGAACGATGCTGAGATGGATGCGCTCAAGCATTCAGATGACTCATATTCATGGATTTATGAAATAAGACCATTTTACTTCATTGATTCACGCCAATACGATAGCTGCTGTTGTTCGTTGACGTGTCGTCGACGCCCTGCATCCGTGATGCGCGGTCGACTTCTGCGTCAACGCGCAGAGCCATCCAGATGAAAGAAAAAATGACACATCCACTGCGTCTAGTCGCCGTTTCCGGCGGGCTGCAACGGCCCTCCAAGTCTGCAGCCTTGGCAGAGCATCTGCTGGACCTGATTGCCCATCAGGTTCCGTGCGAGCCGCACCTGATCGAGCTCGGTCAGCTCGCACCGCAGCTTGCCGGCGCGGTCTGGCGTTCGCAGCTGCCCGAGACGGTGGAGCGGCAACTTGCCTTGGTCGAGCAAGCGGATGTGCTGGTCGTGGCCACGCCGGTCTTCCGCGGTTCCTACACCGGCTTGTTCAAGCACTTCTTTGACTTCGTTGATCAGGACGCCTTGATCGACAAGCCCGTCTTGCTGGCGGCCACCGGCGGCAGCGAGCGCCATGCCCTGGTGATCGATCACCAGCTGCGGCCGCTGTTCAGCTTCTTCCAGGCATGCACGTTGCCGCTGGGCGTCTACGCGACCGACAAGGATTTTTCGGCCGGCTGCCCGAGCGACGCGGCCCTGATCGAGCGCGCCAGATTGGCTGTCGAACGCGCATTGCCGTGGGTCGAGTTGGCGCGCCATGCCAGGCCCGCTGCCGCCGCGGCGCTGTCCGCGGCCTGAAATACGAATCGTCTTTTCTCTCAATCCAAGTCAGCAGATCGCCATGAACGAAGAACTCAGCTTTAACCTCAAGAGCATTGATTTCGATGAAAACTATCACCCATCGGACGGCACGCGCATAACCACCAACTTTGCCAACCTGGCCCGCGGAAAGAGTCGGCAGCAGAACCTGCGCAACACGTTGAAGATGATAGACAACCGCTTCAATGACCTGGCGCCTTGGGACAATCCTGCGGGAGATCGCTACTGCGTCGAGCTCGAGATAGTTTCCGTCGAGATGAGCATGCAAGCCCATGGCCGCAGTGGCGCATTTCCGCTGATCGAGATACTGGAAATCGGGATTCTCGACAAGAAGGCGAACAAGCGCATCGACGGCATCGTGGGGAATAATTTCTCATCCTATGTGCGCGATTACGACTTCAGCGTCTTGCTCCCGGAATACAACCTTGATCGGGCGAAATTCAGCGCTCCTGAAGATTTTGGAGAGCTGCATGGAAAGCTGTTCAAGTCATTCATTGATTCGAGGACTTACCAGGAACGCTTCAAAAAGCCGCCTGTCATCTGCATAAGTGCCTCGACAAGCAAGACTTATGAGCGGACCTTGAACCAGCATCCGATACTTGGTGTCGAGTATCAGCAGAATGAGCTGTCATCGACCGATCAGTACTTTGCAAAAATGGGAATGCAGGTTCGGTTTTTCATGCCTGCGAATGGCGTTGCGCCATTGGCGTTCTACTTTCATGGAGACCTGCTGGCGGACTACACGAACCTGGAGCTGATCGGCACCATCAGCACCATGGAAACATTTCAAAAGATTTATCGTCCTGAAATCTACAACGCCAACCATGCTGCAGGAAAAATCTATCAGCCCAGCCTGAAGAACCAGGATTATTCGCTGACGCAGATTGTCTACGACAGGGAAGAGCGCAGCCAGCTGGCTTTCAAGCAGGGGAAGTTTGCGCAGGAGCACTTCATCCAGCCATACAGGAACGTTCTGGAGCGTTGGGCTGCAAATTTTGTATGCTGACCCAAAAGGCAAGCATCCATTCGTCATGAAGAAGTTGTTGCCGAGTTCGGCCAACGGTTTCCACACTCTGTCTTAGCGTTAAAGGAATTCCCAAATGTTCGAAACATCCATTGCCGGCAGTCTGCCGAAACCCGCCTGGCTGGCTGAAACCAACAAGCTCTGGCCTCAGTGGAGGGCTGAAGGCGATGCACTGCGCCAGGCCAAGGCCGACGCGACGCTGCTCTGGATCAAGGCCCAGGAGGATGCAGGCCTCGACATCGTGTGCGACGGCGAGCAATCGCGACAGCACTTCGTGCATGGCTTTCTTGAGCAGGTCGAGGGCATAGACTTCGAGCACAAGGTAAAGATGGGCATACGCGACAACCGCTACGATGCAATGGTGCCGCAGGTGGTCTCGGCCCTGCGCCTGAAGGGCAGGGTGCATGCCTTCGAGGCGCAGCTGGCGCGCGCCCACACGAAGAGGAAGCTGAAGTTCACTCTGCCCGGCCCGATGACCATCGTCGACACCGTGGCCGACCGCTTCTACGGCGACAAGGTGAAGATGGCCTTCGCCTTTGCCGAGCTGCTCAACCAGGAGGCCCTGGCGCTGCAGGCTGACGGCGTGGACATCATCCAGTTCGACGAGCCCGCTTTCAATGTCTATATGAAGGATGCTGCCGATTGGGGCGTACAGGCGCTAGAGCGCGCGGCCCAGGGCTTGACCTGCACGACGGCCGTGCACATCTGCTACGGCTACGGCATCAAGGCCAATACCGACTGGAAAAGCTCCCTGGGCGACGAATGGCGCCAGTATGAGACGGTGTTTCCCGCGCTGGCGCGCAGCTGCATCGATCAGGTGAGCCTGGAATGCATCCACTCCCATGTGCCGCCCGACCTGATGAAGCTGCTGATCGGCAAGGACGTGCTGGTCGGCGTGATCGATGTGGCCAGCGACGTGGTCGAGACCGCCGAGGAGGTGGCCGACACCATCGCCCGGGCGTTGGAATTCGTGCCCAAGGAGCGGCTGTTCCCGTGCACGAACTGCGGCCTGGCGCCGATGGGGCGCGATGTGGCCTGGCGCAAGTTGCAGGCGCTGGCGGAAGGCACCAAGCTGGCAAAGGAGCGGTTGGCCACGGCCTGACGGCTCGGGGTCGTTGCGCGCCATCCCCGTCTTGGGTGGCGCCACGCATTCTGCGCATGTCGTATTGCATGCGTCGCAGATCTTTCGTTCGTGGGCTCCTTGATCGGTACGCTGGCCGGTTTTCGCCCACAGCGGAAGGCTGGGTTGGCCTGCTTTGCGGCGAAAGCGGGCTCTGCGCTCATCCAGTTCCCCGCCCGACATCAGCCAACGCGCGCCGCGAGCGGGGCTCTCGCGGCAACCACTGTCCGCATGCCATGGGCCAACGAGGACGGCCTGCCTAGCGCCACGGCGCGGCATGGCACATCCTTTTCTCATGCCCGGCGCGATCCGTATTTCCGTCCGGCAGCCCGGCCTACAGCAGATGCCTGAGAATCCGCATCCTGCGACAATCCGCGTCGCGCGCGGCTATGTCCCCATTCCAATGCGACGGTCCCGACCGTCACCGCCGAGCAGCTGATCCGCTGGCGCGCATTGCTTCTGGTCGGGCGGCTGCGGCGCGGAGCCCGCCGGCGCCGATACATTCATCATCCATGGCTCTCGACCCCTTCACCCAGCTCGTCATCACCGCGGCCATGGCTGCCGCCTCGGCGCTTTACCTGGCCGCAGAATGGAGCAGCGTGCGCGAACGCTCGCTTTTGCTCTGGAGCGCGGGGTTTGCCATCGTTGCTGTGGGCAGTTCGCTGGCCCTGCTGCGTTCGAGCGGTTATGTGCTGGTCGGAATCTGGTTTCCCAACGGCTTGCTGATTGCCGCCCACTGGTTGTTCCTGGCGGGCGTCGCCGGGTTCATGCGCGTGCGTTTGCCGCACGCCTGGTGGCTGCTGGCCGTCGTCTGGCTGGCGATGCTGTTTCTGCCCGATGGGCCCTGGTGGTCGAAGGCGATGCTGGGCGTCCAGTCGCTGCTGATCGCCGCCACCACCTTGCGCGCCGGCCTGCTGCTGCGCCCGCATGACGGTGCGCTGAGCGTGGGGGCGGCGCAGCTGCGCTTCGTGCTGCTGGCGCATGGCTTTTTCTACCTCGCCAAGGCCGCATCGACCGTGGCGCTGGACGCCTTCGTCAACCTCGCCAGTTTCCGCGGCGCGGTGATCCAAGTCTCGCTGGTGGAAGGCGTGATGGCGATCATGCTGCTGGCGATGTCCATGACCGGCACCGAGCGCCATCGCCGCGAGGAACGCATCGCGCAGATCGCCGCGCGCGACCCGCTGACCTCCCTGGACAACCGCCGCGCGCTCTATCTGCGCGCACCGGCGCTGCTGGCCCAGGCCTCGCCGGCCAGCCCTGGCGCCCTGCTGCTGATCGACATAGACCACTTCAAGCAGGTCAACGACCTGCACGGTCACGATGCCGGCGATCGCCTGCTGGTCACGCTGAGCGACCTCATACGCGGCGCGCTGCCCCACGGCGCGCTGGCCGCGCGACTGGGCGGGGACGAGTTCGTGATTCTGCTGCGCGGCGTCTCCAGCGTCGCGGCCCAGGCACTGGGCCAGGACCTGCGCGCGGCGTTCGCGCAGCAGGCTCGCACGCTGTTCGCGACGCCGCAGCCGGTCTCGCTGAGCATAGGTGCCACCTTGATCGACCGGCCCGACGCGGAGCTGTCGCACTGGCTCAAGCAGGCCGACGAAGCCCTCTACGCATCGAAGCGCAAGGGGCGGGACAGGATGGAGCTGGTGCCGTTTGCGCCCGGGCGGGCGCACTGACTATCCGGGCGCTCGGGTAGCGGCTTAGGTGCCGTGCACCTTAGGCGTCTGCAGATGTTGGCTTACCGAAACCGTTCAAGGTTTCAGTCCTGCGACGGGGACAGTCACCAGAAGAACTGCCGGGTTCGCTACGACCATGCCCACGCCTGCAGCCATGTAAATCGGTGAAAGCAGGCGCATGGCGTCTGCGCTGCTTTGTGAATCCATCACTTCCACCTGATAGCGCTTGCTCAGTGCCATCGCGCTTGCGGGCGTCATATCCTTGCGTGGGACATAGCGCTTGCCCACCATGAAGGCGGTGTAGTAGATGAGGCCGTCTTGCGTTTCGCCATAGCCCAGCTTCCTGGCCTGGGCCTTGTCCTGCGCAGTCGCGTCCGGTGCCAATTGGAGCCTGACGTAACCGGCGGTCTTGCCGCCCGCCCCGACATTGAAAGGCCTGATCATCTCGGCGCTCAGGTGGCGGCGAAAGCCGGCTCTGAACGAAGACGCCATGATCGAATCGGTTTCAAAAATGTAGTGATATTGATCGCCCAGCACCACGAACATGGTCGAATCCGATGACATGCCCAGCGCCGAGAACGTTTCGGTGTAAGGTCGCGTGCGCGCACATGCCGAAAGAACTATGACGAGCGCCCCAAGAGTCAGTGCGCGCAGCAGCTTTGGTGTGGTCATCGTTGGTTGCATCGGCATTTTCGCCAACACGGAAATCAGAAATTCGTTGCGCTGATTGTATCGACCGTGGAATTTGCAGCTGTGCCGCTGACGGCAACATGAAGGCGCGCCTGGCTTGCGAGGGGCGCCGCGCCATCGCAAGCCAAACCGGTCATTGAGCAGGGAAGCGGGCAGATGGTCGCCTCGTTCTGCCGCCGCATGATCCCTTCAACGCCATCGTCGGCCCGCGGCCGATAGGGTGGATTCCGAGCAGGAGCGCGAGCGGTCGGGTCAATCTGGCTCCCTACAGCTTCTTCAACGCCTTCAACTACGTCCCGCCCATCATCGGCTTCGCCAGCATCGGTCGGAAAGACACGGTGCGCAATATCCAGGAGACTGGCGAGTTCGCGTGGAGGCCGCCATGGGCGTCCCCGGCCGATAGGCCAGTCCGGAAAAAACGAAAGTTCGGTGACGCACCAACGAAAGTGCAGTGACGTTCCGCAACCTGTTCAGGGTTTCCCCTTGCTGGCGTGCGATGGTCATCGAATATAGTTATGAAATATATCTATTATTCAACCTGGTGAATGGTCGATACATCCTGCTGACGGCCATTCCCGCGACCACGAAAGCCATGCCATGAAGCACCAGGACCTGGTGGCCATCGACTTCCATACCCATGCCGAAGTCAGCTGCCGCAACCCTTTCGACAACTACGGCGAGGAGTTCGATCGCGCGGCCGACAAGTATTTCGGCAGTTCGGCGCGGCCGACGATTGCCGAGACCGTGGCGTATTACCGCGAGCGCAAGCTCGGTCTGGTGATGTTCACTGTCGACGCCGAGTCGCAGATGGGCCGGCGGCGCATTCCCAACGAGGAGATCGCCGAGGCCGCGCGCGCCAACAGCGACATGATGGTGGCGTTCGCCAGCGTCGATCCGCACAAGGGCAAGATGGGCGCGCGCGAAGCCGAGCGGCTGATCAAGGAGGAGGGCGTCAAGGGCTTCAAGTTCCATCCGACGGTGCAGGGCTACGACCCGTACGACCGCATGGCCTGGCCGATCTACGAAGTGATCAACGCGCACAAGCTGCCCGCGATCTTCCACACCGGGCACAGCGGCATTGGCAGCGGCATGCGCTGCGGCGGCGGGCTGCGGCTGTCGTACAGCAATCCCATGCTGCTTGACAACGTGGCTGTGGACTTCGGCGACATGCAGATCGTCATGGCCCACCCGAGCTTTCCGTGGCAGGACGAAGCGCTGTCGGTGGCAATGCACAAGCCCAATGTCTGGATCGATCTGTCGGGCTGGAGCCCCAAGTACTTTCCCAAGCAACTGGTGCAGTACGCCAACACGCTGCTCAAGGACCGCGTGCTGTTCGGCAGCGACTTCCCGCTGATCACGCCCGAGCGCTGGATGAAAGACTTCGAAGTCGCGGGCTTCAAGCCCGAAGTGATGCCCGGCATTCTCAAGGGCAACGCCGTGCGCCTGCTGGGTTTCGACAAGGCCTGACGCGCAGCGGGGCGCTGTCCCGGAGCCTGCGCCGCGCAGGCGTTACCATCGCGCACATGTCTGAGACGCCTGCGCTTCGCGAATCCCCTCCGCCTGCGGCCCATGGGCTGCCGCTAGACGCCGACAGCATCCTGGCGCTCGCGGCGCGCTCGATGTTCCATCTGTTCTCGAGCATGAGCCAGGGCATGTTCCTGGCCGATCGCTCGGGCCGCGTGGTCTGGGTCAATGAAGGCTACCGGCGCTTCCTGCCGGCGCTGGGCGTGGCCTCGGTCGACGACTTTCTGGGCCATATGGTCGAGGAGGTGATTCCCAACACCCAGATGCGCCGCGTGCTCGAGACCGGCCAGCCGGTGCTGATCGATCTGCTGACCAACCAAGCGGGCACGTTTGTCGTCAGCCGGCTGCCGCTGCATGACGACGCGGGCCTGGTGATAGGCGCGATCGGCATCGTGTTGTTCGATCACCCCGAGACCACGCTGCAGCCGTTGATCAGCAAGTTCGCGCGCCTGCAGCGCGACCTCGACGATGCGCGCCGCGAACTTGCGGCGCAGCGCGGCCGGGCCCAGGCCGGCACCGGTCTGCGCCAGGCCAAGCATACGTTCGCAAGCTTCGTCGGTGCGAGCCCCGCGGCCACCGAAGTCAAGCGCCAGGCGCGGCGCGCTGCCCAGTCCTCGAGCCCGGTGCTGCTGCTGGGCGAGACCGGCACGGGCAAGGAACTGCTGGCGCATGCGATCCATGCGGCCTCGCCGCGTGCCGCAGGCCCGTTTGTCGGGCTCAATATCGCCGCCATTCCCGACACGCTGCTGGAAGCCGAATTCTTTGGCGTGGCGCCTGGCGCCTACACCGGCGCCGACCGGCGCGGGCGCGACGGCAAGTTCAAGTTGGCCGATGGCGGCACGCTGTTTCTCGACGAGATCGGCGACATGCCCGCAAGCCTGCAGGCCAAGCTGCTGCGCGCCCTGCAGGAAGGCGAGATCGAGCCGCTGGGCTCCAACCAGCTGCTGCCGCTGAACGTACGCGTGGTCGCTGCCACGTCGCGCGATCTGCAGGCCATGGTGCGCGCGGGCCAGTTCCGCGAAGATCTGTTCTATCGCCTGCATGTGCTGCCGATACGCGTGCCGCCGCTGCGCGAGCGCCGCGCCGATATTCCCGCGCTGGTCGAAGTGCTCAGCGACGACATGGGGCTGCGCAACGACATGCCGCCGCCCGAATGGCATGCCGATGCGCTGGCGCTGCTCGCGGCCCAGGAGTGGCGCGGCAATATCCGCGAGCTGCGCAATGTGCTGGAGCAGGCGGCAATGCGCGGCGACAGCGGCGTGGTCGATGCGCGCCTGCTGGCCGAAGTGCTGCGCGCCGCGGGCGTCGAGCCGAAACCGGCGCTGACCGATTTGGTCCCGGGACTGCCACGCACCGACCAGGCGCAAGATGAAAGCCAGCGCCTGCTGCGGCCGCTGCATGTGCAGGTGGCCGAACTCGAACAGCAGGCGATTGCCGCATCGCTCGCGGCCAACGGCGGCAACAAGCTCGCGACCGCGCGCCAGCTGCAGATTTCGCGTGCCACCTTGTACGCGCGCATCGATCAAACGGCTTGAATGGCTTGCTGCACTTTGGTGCAAACCCTGTGCTTGAAACAGACATCTGTCTGAAATTCAGACGGTTGATGTTGTCTGAAAATCAGGCATTTTGTAATCTGTCATGGCCAATGACTGACGCGCGCTGAGCAAAATCAAGGGCTTGCGCGCGTAGCCGCCAGAGATCGCCGCCTGGCACAAAGCCTGCTGTATCTTGTCCACTATTCAAAAGGAGACAAGCACCATGCAACGCCGCACCCTGGTTCATTCCGCCGTTCTCTGTGCGCTGGCTTTGACAGGCGCCCAAGCAGCCCTGGCACAGTCGGGCGAGATCCGCATTGCCCACGTTTACAGCAAGACCGGCCCGCTCGAGGCCTATGGCAAGCAGACGCAGGCCGGACTGATGATGGGCCTCGAGTACGCGACCGGCGGCAGCATGACCGTGGCCGGCAAGAAGCTGGTGGTGATAGAGAAGGACGACCAGGGCAAGCCCGATCTGGGCAAGAGCCAGCTCGCGACGGCGTACTCCGACGACAAGGCCGACATTGCCGTAGGCCCCAGCGCATCGGGCGTGGCGCTGGCAATGCTGCCCGTGGCCGAGGAGTACAAGAAGATCCTGCTGGTCGAGCCCGCGGTGGCCGACTCGATCACCGGCGACAAATGGAACAAGTACATCTTCCGTACCGGCCGCAATTCGAGCCAGGACGCGATCAGCAATGCCGTGGCGATCGATCGCGCGGGCGTGACGATTGCGACGCTGGCCCAGGATAACGCGTTCGGCCGCGACGGCGTCAAGGCGTTCAAGGACGCGGTGAAGAAGGGCAAGCTGGTGCACGAGGAGTACCTGCCCGCGGCCACGACCGACTTCACGGCCGGCGCCCAGCGGCTGATCGACAAGCTCAAGGACCAGCCGGGCAAGAAGATCATCTGGATCGTCTGGGCCGGCGCGGGCAACCCGTTCAAGATTGCCGATCTGGACCTCAAGCGCTACGGCATAGAGATCGCCTCGGGCGGCAACATCCTGCCCGCCATGGCCGCGTACAAGAACCTGCCTGGCATGGAAGGCGCGAGCTACTACTACTTCGGCATTCCCAAGAACCCGGTCAATGACGCGCTGGTGGCCATGCACTACAAGCAGTTCAAGACGCCGCCGGACTTCTTCACCGCGGGCGGCTTCTCGGCCGCGATGGCGCTGGTGACCGCGCTCAAGAAGACCAACGGCGACACCAAGACCAACACGCTGATCAAGGCCATGGAAGGCATGTCGTTCGACACGCCCAAGGGCACGATGACCTTCCGCAAGGAAGACCATCAGGCAATGCAGAGCATGTACCACTTCCGCGTGAAGAACGACCCGGCGTTTGCCTGGGGCGTGCCGGAACTGGTGCGGGAGATCAAGCCTGAGGAAATGAACATTCCGATTCGGAATGGGCGTTGAATGGGTTTGGCGAGGTCGTCCCTTCGCCCTGAAACGCCCTTCGACAGGCTCAGGGCGAACGGTATTGGCGAGTTAGACGGAGACACCCTTCGACAGATGGGGCGCGGCGCGACATCCGTTCGTCCTGAGCCTGCCTTGCCGGCCGCGTCGAAGGATGAACGGCCCACCCTAAGAACTTTTCGCGCCGCATATTTCGAATCCCCGCCGCCAACGCCTGCCGCCGCAGGCGTTGCGGCCCGTCACATCCTTTTTATGCTTGAAACCCAGAACCTGACGATTCGTTTTGGCGGCCATGTGGCCGTCAACGGTGTGAGCTGCCGCTTTGCGCCGGGCACGCTCACGGCCATCGTCGGCCCCAATGGCGCGGGCAAGACGACCTTCTTCAATCTGATATCTGGTCAGCTCAAGGCCACGGCCGGGCGCGTGCTGCTCGGTGACCGCGAGCTCACAGGCCTCGCGCCTTCGGCGCGCACCCATGCGGGGCTGGGCCGGGCATTCCAGCTCACCAACCTGTTTCCGAATCTGAGCGTGCTGGAAAACGTGCGCCTGGCGGTGCAGGCGCGGCTGCCGGGCAAGCACAGAGGCGGGCTCAATCTGTGGAGCATCTGGAGTGACCACGGCCGGCTCACGGCGCGCGCCCAGCAGGTGCTCGAACAGGTGGCGCTGTGGCCGCGGCGCGCCGAGCCCGTGGCGAGCCTGCCGCATGGCGACCAGCGCAAGCTCGAAGTCGCGCTGCTGATGGCGCTGGAGCCCGAGGTCTACATGTTTGACGAACCCACGGCCGGAATGGGCCATGACGAGGCGCCGGTGATTCTCGATCTGATACGCGATCTCAAGGCCGACCGCAGCAAGATCATCCTGCTGGTCGAGCACAAGATGGACGTGGTGCGCGAGCTGGCCGACCGCATCATCGTGCTGACCAACGGCACGCTGGTGGCCGACGGCCTGCCGGCCGAAGTCATGGCTTCGCCCGTGGTGCAGCAGGCTTACCTGGGCATAGCGCCGCAAGAGGAGGCCGCATGAATTCCACCGCTTCCATGCTTTCCCTGCGCGGCGTGCATACGCATATCGGCGCGTACCACATCCTGCACGGCGTCGATCTCGAAGTGCCGCGCGGCGAACTCACCATGCTGCTGGGGCGCAACGGCGCGGGGAAGACCACGACGCTGCGCACCATCATGGGACTGTGGCAGGCGTCCCAGGGCCAGGTGCTGCTGGGTGGCCAGGACATCACGCGCCTGCCCACGCCCGCGATTGCCCAGCGCAGCGTCGCCTATGTGCCCGAGAACATGGGCATTTTTGCCGACCTGAGCGTCAAGGAAAACCTGCTGCTGGCCGCGCGCCAGGCAAGCCACGCGGCGCAGATGGACGAGGCGCGGCTGCAGTGGATCTTCGGCCTGTTTCCGGCCGTGGAGAAGTTCTGGAATCATCCCGCGGGCAAGCTGTCGGGCGGACAAAAGCAGATGGTGGCCGTGGCGCGCGCCATTGTCGAGCCGCGCGATCTGCTGATCATCGACGAGCCCAGCAAGGGGCTGGCGCCGGCCATCATCCAGAACATGATCGCGGCCTTCGAGCAGCTCAAGGCCGCGGGCGTGACGATTCTTCTCGTCGAGCAGAACCTGGCGTTTGCCACGCGGCTGGGCGACAGCGTGGCGGTGATGGACAACGGCCGCGTGGTGCACGCCGGCCGCATGGCCGAACTCGCGGCCGACAAGGCCTTGCAGCAGTCGCTGCTGGGGCTGGCGCTGTGACGCGGCGCGACAAGGAGCACACATGAATTTCAAGGAACTGGACTGGAAACCGCTGGCGCTGGTGCCGGCGCTGGCGCTGGTGACGCTGCCGCTGGTCGGCTCGCCCAGCACCTGGCTCACGCTCACCGTGGCGGGCCTGGCCATGGGCATGATCATCTTCATCATCGCCTCGGGGCTGACGCTGGTGTTCGGCCTGATGGACGTGCTGAACTTCGGCCATGGCGTGTTCATCGCACTGGGCGCGTTTGTCGCCGCCAGCGTGCTTGGCGCCATGGGCGACTACACGGGCTCGGCGGATCTGTGGCGCAACCTGCTGGCCGTGCTGCCCGCCATGCTGATTGCCATGCTGGTGGCCGCGGCCGTGGGCCTGGCGTTCGAGCGCTTCATCGTGCGGCCCGTCTATGGCCAGCATCTCAAGCAGATCCTGATCACCATGGGCGGCATGATCATCGGCGAGGAGCTGATCAAGGTGATCTGGGGGCCGCAGCAGATTCCGCTGCCGCTGCCCGAAGGCATGCGCGGGGCCTGGCTGCTGGGCGACGCGGCGGTGGAGAAGTACCGCGTGGTGGCGGTGCTCGTGGGCCTGGCGGTGTTTGCTGCGCTGGCCTACACGCTGGCGCGCACCAAGGTCGGCCTGCTGATTCGCGCGGGCGTGCAGGACCGCGAAATGGTCGAGGCGCTGGGCTACCGCATTCGGCGGCTGTTTGTCGGCGTGTTTGTCGTCGGCTCGGCGCTTGCCGGCCTGGGCGGCGTGATGTGGGGGCTGTACCAGCAGAACGTGATTCCGCAGATGGGCGCGCAGGTCAATGTGCTGATCTTCATCGTGATCATCATCGGCGGCCTGGGCTCCACGGGCGGGGCGCTGATAGGCGCGCTGCTGGTCGGCTTGATGGCCAACTACACCGGATTTCTGGTGCCCAAGGTCGCGCTGTTTTCCAACATCGCGCTGATGGTCGCCATCCTGCTGTGGCGGCCCCAGGGCGTATACCCGGTGGCCAACCGTTGAACCAGGAGTCACAAGCATGTTGAACCGATTGCTTTCCGGCGATATGCCGCGCAGCCGACCGCTGGCGGTGATCCTGCTCGCCATTCTGGTGGGCCTGGCGATTGCGCCGTTTCTGTTTCCCGGCGTCAAGGCGCTGAACGTCGCCGCCAAGGTGCTGATCTTCGTGGTGCTGGTCGCCAGCTTCGATCTGCTGCTGGGCTATACCGGCATCGTGAGCTTTGCCCACACCATGTTCTTCGGCATAGGCGCCTACGGCGTGGCGATTGCGGCGGGGCGCATGGGCCCCACCTGGAGCGCGCTGGCGCTGGGCATAGGCTGCGCATTGCTGCTCAGCCTGCTGCTGTCGCTGGCCGTGGGGCTGTTCTCGCTGCGCGTGCGCGCGATCTTCTTTGCGATGATCACTCTGGCCGTGGCCGCGGCCTTCCAGACGCTGGCCTCGCAGCTGTCGGAGTGGACCGGCGGCGAGGACGGCCTCACGTTCAAGCTGCCCGAGTGGCTGTCGCCGAGCTTCGAGCCGTTCGACAGCGAGTTCCTGGGACGCATGATTGACGGCAAGCTCATCACCTACTACCTGCTGTTTGTCGTCGCGCTGGTGCTGCTGCTGGCGCTGCTGCGCATCGTGAACTCGCCGTTCGGACGGGTGCTGCAGGCGATACGCGAAAACGAGTTCCGCGCCGAGGCGCTGGGCTACCGCGTCGTGGTCTACCGCACCTTGTCGAGCGTGCTGTCGGCGCTTTTTGCCTGCCTCGCGGGCGCGATGCTCGCGCTCTGGCTGCGCTACAACGGGCCCGAGACCTCGCTGTCGTTCGAGATCATGATGGACTGCCTGCTGATCGTGGTCATAGGTGGCATGGGAACGATCTACGGCAGCGCCATCGGCGCGGTGCTGTTCCTGATCGCGCAGAGCTATCTGCAGGACCTGCTGCGCCTGGGCAGCGAAGCCGCGGCGGGTCTGCCCTGGCTGGCCGCGCTGCTGAGCCCCGACCGCTGGCTGCTGTGGCTGGGCGTGCTGTTCGTGCTGTCGGTCTATTACTTTCCCACGGGCATCGTCGGCCGCCTGCGCGCCGCGGCCCTGCGCAGGAGCACGCCATGAGCAATGCGGCAACACGTCTGGAATGTGCGATTCCCTCAACCGACGAGCAGGCCGGCTGGGCGGTGCAACTTGCCCGGGTGCCCGCACCGGCTTCGCGCTATGTGCGATGCGCGGGGTACGAGATCCACTACATGGATTGGTCGGCGGCGGCGGCCGATGCGGCCTTGCCCACGGTGATTGCCTGGCATGGTCTGGCGCGCACCGGGCGCGACATGGACCCGCTGGCGCGCTATCTCGCGGCGCAAGGTTACCGCGTGATCTGCCCCGACACGCTGGGCCGCGGCCTGAGCGAATGGAGCCGCGCGCCCGGCGACGAGTACCAGCTGCGCTTCTATGCGCGGCTGGCGCGAGAACTCTCCGATGCGCTGGGGCTGGAGCAGATCCATTGGGTGGGAACGTCAATGGGCGGGGCCATAGGCACGGTCTGCGCGTCAGGCTTGTTCGAGCCGACGCTGGCAGCGCGCATATGCAGCCTGGTGCTCAACGACAACGCGCCCGAACTCGCCGCGCCGGCGCTCGAACGCATCAAGGGCTATGCGGGCCAGCCGCCGGTGTTCGCGACCATGGCCGAACTCGAGGCGTTTTTCCGCAGCGCCTACGCACCCTATGGCTGGCTGCCCGAGGCGCAATGGCGCGCGCTCACGGAGAGCAGCATGCGCCGCCTGCCCGATGGCCGCGTGACGCCGCACTACGACCCGCGCATGATCGAGCAGTTCACGGAGCATGAAAACGATTATCTGATCTGGCAGCATTACGACGCCATTCAGGTGCCCGTGCTGCTGCTGCGCGGCGAGGCCTCGGATCTGGTTCTGGCGTCGACGGCCCAGCAGATGATGCAGCGCGGGCCGGGCGCGCGCGGGCAGTTGCAATGGCTGGAGGTCTCGGGCTGCGGGCACGCGCCGGCGCTCAATGTATTGAAACAGTGGCAGGCGGTGAAGGGGGCGCTGCGCGCAGGGGAGAGCAACCTTCGATCCTTCGACGGGCTCAGGACTCAGGGTGAACGTCCTCTGGGCACGTAAAAAAGCCCCGCAAGCGGGGCGGTTGGCATACCTAATCCGGAATCGAGCAATGCCCGCCCTGTGACGCCTGCCCCGAGCCCGCGGCGATCAGCGGCGCTTCGTAGCGCAGATCGACGGGGGCCGAGTGGGTGTAGTCCCAGGCCAGGAAAGCGAGCAGCACGGCCCAGAAGGCGATGCGCAAAGTGGTCTGTTGCGTCATGGTGTGCTGTCCTTTCAGAAGCCGAAGCGCCGGCGAATGCGCAGGCCGAAGATGGTGCCGGCGAAGGCCAGCGGCACCCAGATCCAGCCATGGATGCTGCCCGTGCTGATGCCCGACAGCATGGCGCCCACATTGCAGCCAAACGCCAGGCGCGAGCTGTAGCCCAGCACCAGGCCGGCGACCAGCGCCACCACCCATTGCGTTCCCGTCAGCGCCTTGGCCGAAGGCGGCTTGTTTGCCGCGACCCACAGCGCGCCGGCCAGAATGCCGATGTTGGTGATGCTGGTGACGTCGAGCAGAACGGTTTCCTGCAATCGCGCGGCATTGCCGGGCTGGCTCCAGAACCAGTTCTGTGCCAGGTCGACCGCGCCCGTGGCGCTGGCCACTTTTGCCGCCCACAGGCCAAAGCCATAGACCACGCCCCAGGGCTGGCCCGCAATCACCAGATTGGCCGTGGCCAGAATCGCCAGCAGCACCGCGCCCACCACCCATTTGCGCTGCCACAGCGGCTGGGTCGCGCGCTGCAGCCTGGCATTGGCCTGGCCCACATACCAGCGCACGCCCACGGCCACCAGCGCCAGCGCCAGCAGCGTTGCGCCCAGCGCCGCGGGCCAGCCCCAGCGGCTCACCAGGCCCACGGGCTGCACGCGGCCCAGTTCCAGCCACCAGCCCAGGTGCATGGAGCCGACAAAGCTGCCGATGGCAAACATCGGCAGGATGGCGGCGTTCATGGGAATGCCCATGCCGGCCTTGTAGAGCGTGCCGCTGCCGCAGCCGTCCGCAATCTGCATGCACAGGCCGAAGACAAAGGCGCCGATCAGCAGGCTGATGCTGGGCGGGCCCAGCGCCGCCGTGAGTTCGGGGAAGCTGCCCAGCAGCGGCATTGCCAGCGCGGCGGCCAGCGCCAGCAAAAGCAGCTGGCCGAACACGCCGCTCGCGTCCTTTTCCTCGATCAGCAGGCGCCAGCCCGTGGTGAAGCCAAAACGCTGGCCCGCAAGCACCGCGCCCAGGCCTATGCCCACGGCAAACAGCGCGGCCTGGCGCACGGACACGGTCCACAGCAGCCAGGCAAAGAAAACGGCCATCAAGGCCGCAAGGGGTAGACGTTTCATGGATTTACTTGAATTTGCGCTGCCACCATTGGCGCGCGTCATAGGCCAGCGACTCGGCGCGGCTGGGTTGGTTCTCGAGCGCCGGCGCGTCCGGCTGCTGGGTCCAGTCGACCATGGAGCCCGCATACAGCTTGACGTTGGGCAGGCCGGCCATCTCGCTCAGGCCGAACCAGTCGGTCGCGGCCCAGTGGCCGGTGTTGCAGAACGCCACCATGTCTTCGCCCTGCTTGCGCTGCACCTTGGCGGCAATCTGTTTGGCCGCGGCGGTGTCGACAAAGGTCGAGGTGCCGGGCACGAACCACTGGTTGAAATCGAGCTGCTGCGCGCCGGGCAGCGTGCCCGACAGCTTGGCCGCGGGCGCGCGCGTCTTGCCCTGGTAGAAGGCGTCGGGGCGCGAATCGACCAGCGCCGCGTTGCTCAGGTCGAGGTTCTTGCGGATGTCCTCGCGCGTGGCGATCAGGCTGGTGTCGAGCTGGGGCTGCCAACTGCTGGCCGCGATCTGCACGGCCGCGTTGTCCTGTGGTAGCTTGGCGTCGGCCCAGGCTTTCATGCCGCCGTTGACGATGGACAGCTCCTTGAGCCCCAGTGTCTTGAGCGTCCAGTAGACGCGCGCCGAAGCGCCGAAATCGGTGGCATCCGCGCCACTGGACACGACCACTGCATGCGTCGCCGGCGTGAGGCCCAGCGACTGCACCAACTGCGTGAGTTTGGAAATGTCGGGCAGTTCGCCGGGGTTCGTTGCCGGGCCGCGCCACTTGCCATACGGTGCGCTCACCGCGCCGGGAATATGCTGCTTGGCATAGGCTTGCGGGTCGCGTATATCGATCACGCGCAATGCGGCCGTGGACGCTGGAATGGCGCTGAGTTGCGCCGCAGTCAGCAGGGGCTGGGCCGCGAAGGCCCAGTGACCTGCACTCAGGGCCAGCGCAAAAGCAAGGATTTTTTTCATGCCTCAATTGTCCGTGGGCATGACGCAGCAACCAACGATGAAAAAAGCATTGCCTTATGAGATGTAGTGATAAGGCCGGGCGGCTTTTTGCGCATTTACTTGCGGTGGCGCTTTATTCCTGTTGATAAATATCACCTTGGCCGCAAAGCACTCACCGCAGGCCGGTTAAATGACGACAATCAGCGATTTTGTAAATATTTGTAGATGGGTGGCTCGCCCGGCCGTCCCATATACAAGCGCTTGCGCTTCACGAGAACCCTATACATGCTCACCGTCCCCTTGCAGATAGCGTCGATCGACCGCCGCATTGATTTGTGCCGGCCATGAGCGCCCGTACCGAGGGTGAGGCGGAAGGGGCGCTGGCGGCGCAGCGCAATTGTTGGCATTGCGCTGCACAGACCGCATGTCCGGTCACCCGCCTGCGTGGCGATCTCATGGCCAAAGTTCAACTCAGGGAACACCGCTTTCGCGCCGGCGATGTGCTCCAGGCGCAGGGATCGATCTCCACGGCCTTGCGCATCATCAAGTCAGGTACCGTCATGATGTGCTGCGCATTGCCGCCCTACGGCGGGCATCGGTCGATAGGCGTGCTGGGGCGTGGCACGGTCACGGGCCAGTTCGGGCTGCTGGGGCGGGCAAGTCCGGTGACGCACATCGGCATTCTGGAAGGTCGCTATTGCGAGCTTTCCAACGCGGCGCTGCGCAGCAGCGGGCTGCTCGAGGACCCGGCCTTTCTGTGGGCCCTGCAGGATTTCATGGCGCAAGCGATGGAGCAATATTTCAGCTGGAGCATGTTGCGCAGTGGTGACAGCGTGACAAGACAACTGGCTGGGGCACTGCTGCACCTGAGCGAACTGCAATGCAGCCTGCGAGTGCGACTGCCGACGCAGACCGTCTTGGCTGATCTGCTGGGTACCACGCGCGAATCGATCACCCGGGCCTTCGCCCGGCTTGAAAAAAATGGCGACGTAAGCCGCTGTGGCCGCCATTACTGCGATCTCCATCTGCCTCGATTGCTTGAGCGCATACAGGCACCGGACCCATCGCTGCCGCACTGAACGCAGGCGCCAAGGGCCGCCATGGCCACGCAGCGGGCCGTATCCTTGACGGCCTCGTCAGGCTGGATGTTTGCCATGGGTCAAGGCGTTTTTTCCTGCGGAAAAAAATGCATTGGCTGCTGGTGATATTGATCACATCAGGTGCGGATACAGGGAAAACCGCGAGCTTGCGCTCTATCGATTGAAATAGGCATTTCCCATAATCCTAGTCTCAACATCGTTTCAGCCACGGCTGTGGCGGCGTGCCTATGCCCGATCGTTGATCGGGGTGCTCATATCTTTCAGCCTGTTTCTCCACAATGAAAAATAATGGACCTGTCACGCAGCGCGAGTTCCAGATAGGTGAACATGAAACACTGCTGTCCGCGACCGATCTGAAGGGCCGCATCATTTACGCCAACGATGCCTTCATTGCCTGCAGCGGCTTCGAGCGCGAAGAGTTGTATGGCAAGGCCCACAACCTGGTGCGTCACCCCGACATGCCGCCTGCGGCGTTCGAAGACATGTGGAGCACCATCCAAGGCGGTCGCCTCTGGACGGCATTGGTCAAGAACCGCCGCAAGGATGGCGACCACTACTGGGTGCGCGCCAATGCCGCGCCCATTCGCCAGCGTGGTGAAATCACCGGCTACCTGTCGGTGCGCGTGCAGGCTCCCCGCAACGGCGTGAGCGCGCATGAAGAGATTTATCGCGGGATGCAGCAAGGGGACCGAAAGCTTGACCTGTTGCGCGGCCAAGTGGTGCGCAGGAGCCTGGCCGGCTGTTACACGCGTTGGCGCTTTGTGTCGCTGGCTACGCGCATGCGCCTGGGGCTGGGGGCTTTGTGGCTGGCGGGCGCCGCAGGGATGGCATTCGCCGGGGGCGGGGCGGCGGCACAATGGCCCGCGCTGGCGAACTGGACGCTGGCGGTACTCGTCAGCGGCTGGTGGTCGCGCGTGGCGGTGCATGGGCCGCTGCGCCAGCTCATGGTGCAAGCTCAGGCGGTGGCCAGCGGCCAGCGGGCCGAACCCTTGTTCCTGAATCGTTGCGACGAGATCGGCCTGGTGATGCGTGGCATCGAACAGGCGTCGCTGAATCTGCTCTCGCTGGTGGGAGACATCCAGGACAAGGTGGTACATGTGCGCAGGGGTGCGCACGATCTGCAACAAGGCAATGAGAAACTGGCCCAGCGGACCCAGGAGACAGTCGCGCGTCTCGAAGAAACTGCCGCCGCCAACGAACAGCTGGCCGCGGCCATTGGCAGCAACAGCGAGACCGCCGCCCAAGCTGCGCAGATGGCGACGCAGGCGGTGCGCATGGCAGCGCAAAGCGCCGCCATGGTGGCGCAGGCCCAGGAAAGCATGCGCGGCGTCGCGGCATCCAGCCAGAAGGTGGCCGATATCACCAGCATGATCGACGCCATTGCGTTCCAAACCAACATCCTGGCGCTCAACGCAGCGGTCGAGGCGGCGCGCGCGGGCGAGCATGGCAGGGGCTTTGCGGTCGTGGCCTCGGAGGTGCGTGCGCTATCGACCAAGAGCGCCAACGCTGCCAGGCAGATCAAGCAGCTCATCGACGCATCGACCGCTCAGGTCGATGCCGGCAACCGTACCGTGGTCGCTGCCGGCAGCACCTTGACCGAGGCTGTGCAGGCCGTTGAACGCGTGGCCGCGATGATGGAGGACATCCGCCTGGCGAGCCAGGAGCAGTCCCATGGCGTGGCTCAGATCAACCAGGCGCTGGCACAGCTGGAGCAAATTGCCAAGCACAATGCGGCGCAGGTGACGGACAGTGCCCAACTGAGCCAGGTGCTGGGGGCGCAGGCCCAGCGTCTTGACGAGGCCGCTTCGGTCTTCCGGCAAGAGGTGTGACGTGAAGTTGATTTCCAATGAAGAAGCACTCGCCCTGGCCGCACTGGATGCCGCACCGGACAGTATCCTCATCGTGGATGACACCGGTGCCATCTTAAGGGCCAACCCAGCTGTCGAACTGTTGACCGGCTATAGCGCCGAAGAGCTGTCGGGCCAGTCGGTCAGCATTTTCCTGCCCTCGCACATGCGCAGCAAGCACAGCGATCTGGTGAGGAAATTCTTTCTGAACCCGGTCGCCCGACCCATGGGCATGGTCAATCAGCTGCAACTGCTGCGCAAGGATGGCTTGATGGTGTCGGTCGACATCGCCCTGGGCCACTGCACCATGGATGGCCTGCTGGCCGGGGTGGTGTTCATGCGCGACATGACCGAGGTGAAGCGTCTGCAGGAAGACATGCGCTACCAGGCCACGCACGACGGGCTCACGGGGTTGGCGAACCGCTGGCAGTTCATGCAGCATTTCGAGCAGGCCATCCATCGGGCACGGCGCAGCGGCCGAACATTGGCGTTGCTGCTGCTGGATCTCGATGAATTCAAGGACATCAACGATGCCCATGGTCATGCGGCAGGCGATCAGGTGCTGATCGAGGTGGCGCGAAGACTGCGCAGCAGCTTGCGCGCGGGCGATGTGATTGCCCGGCTGGGCGGCGATGAGTTCACAGTGCTGCTGCCCGATGTGCCATCGATGGACCATGTGCTCACGGTCGTGCAGAAGCTGCAGCGCAGCCTGTCGGCGAGTTGTCGTTTCAAGATGGGTGAATTGAGTCTGGGAGCCAGCATCGGCGTTGCGGCGTTCCCCACCGATGCGCAGGATTCGGGCATGCTGATGCGTTTTGCCGACATGGCCATGTATGCCGCCAAGACGCAAGGGCGTGGCACCCATGCCGTGTACAGACCCGAAATGAGCGAAGCCCTGAGGCTGCGCAACCAGATGCACGAACGGCTCAAGCGGGCCGTCGAAACACAGGCGCTGGAGCTGCACTATCAGCCGCAGGTGGATGTGAAAACCGGCGCTGTCGTCGGCGTGGAGGCGCTGCTGCGCTGGCACGATGCCGAGCTGGGGTGCGTGCCGCCCGATCACTTCATTCCCGTCGCCGTGACCAGCGGCCTGATCCACCCATTGGGCGACTGGGTGCTGGAGACCGCGTGCCGCCAGGCTTCCCTGTGGGATGGCAACGGCACGCCGGTGCGCGTTTCGATCAACCTGTCGGCGCAACAGTTTCGCCAGACCCAATTGCCGGCTCGGCTGCAGCAATTGCTGGATCAGCACGGCACGCGTGCGGACTTGATCGAGCTGGAAATCACCGAGACCGAGGCCATGGCCGAGCCGGATACGACGCGGCAGGTATTCGACAGATTGCGCGCCTTGGGCATCAGCATCGCGCTGGACGATTTCGGCACTGGCTATTCCTCGTTGGCCTATCTGCGCCTGCTGCCGGTGTCGCGACTGAAGATCGACCGCGAGTTCATCCGCCAGGTCATGGAAAACAACAACGATGCGGTGCTCGTGCGTGCCGTCATCGCCATGTCCCACATGCTAGGCCTGCCGGTGGTGGCCGAAGGGGTGGAAGACGCCGCACAACTGGGCTTTCTGCGCAGCAATGGTTGCGAAAGCTACCAGGGCTGGTTGTTTTCCAAGGCGCTTCCCGCCGCGGAAATCACCCGTCTGTTGGGCCGGTTCGACTGCTCGGCGGCGTGGGAGTCGTGCGACGCTCCCGCCTGACTATTGGCGCGCGCCCAGGGCCTTGGCGCGCTCGGCGGTCTGCAGCAATGCCTTTTCATCGGGCAGGCCCACGGGCCAGCCTGCAAGGTGCTGCTGCGCGATCCGGCTCAGCGCCGTGATCCAGGGCGCGCTGTCGTTGACGCAGGGAATGTATGCAAATGCCTTGCCGCCCGCGTGCAGGAAGGCTTCGCGCGCTTCCTGGCTGATTTCCTCCAGCGTCTCCAAGCAGTCGCTGGTGAAGCCCGGGCAGACCACGTCCACGCTTTGCAGCCCGCGCTGCGCCATGGCGATCAGCGTGGGCTCGGTGTAGGGCTCGAGCCACTTGGCCTTGCCGAAGCGCGACTGGAATGTGACGGTGTACTGCGACGGCGAAAGGCCCAGGCGCTCGGCCAGCAGCCGGCCGGTTTTCTGGCTTTCGCAGTGGTAGGGGTCGCCCAGATGCAGCGTACGCTCGGGTACGCCGTGAAAGCTCATCAGCAGATGCGCGCTGCGGCCGGCCTCGCGCCAGTGCGCCTCTATGCGCTGCGCCAGTGCGTCGATATAGCCGGCGTCGTCGTGGTAGCGGTTGACGAAACGCAGTTCGGGAATATGGCGCTGGGTGCGCGCCCAGTCGTAGACCGCGTCGAACACGCTGGCCGTGGTCGTGCCCGAATATTGCGGGTACAGCGGCAGGATCAGAATGCGCGTCGCGCCCTCGGCCTTGAGCGCATCGAGTTCGCTGGCGATCGACGGATTGCCGTAGCGCATCGCGTGGCGCACCAGCACGTTGTGGCCGGCTTCGCCGAGCCAGCCGCGCAGCAGCAGTGCCTGGCGTGCGCTCCAGTGCGCGAGCGGTGAGCCGTCCTGGGGATGCCACACGGTCGCGTACTTCGCAGCCGATTTCGCCGGGCGCGTGCGCAGGATGATGCCGTGCAGGATGGGCCACCAGGCCAGCTTGGGAATCTCCACGACGCGGTCGTCGCTGAGAAACTGCGCGAGGTAGCGGCGCACGGCCGAAGGCGTGGGCGCATCGGGCGTGCCGAGGTTGCACAGCAGCACGGCGGTGCGTGCGGCGCTGCCGTGGGGGGTAGGGGGTTCTGGCGCGAAGCGTGAAGGCATGGCTCGATTGTGCCAAGGCGCGGGCAGGTGCGCTGCCTCAGGCCCGCGATGGCTGCGGTATTCTCGGGTTACCTATGCAAGCTTCTACCGACTCCAACGCGTTCTCGGGCATCCGCGCGCGCGGCATCCGTGCCATCACCCTCGATCTCGACGACACCCTGTGGCCCATCTGGCCGACGATAGAACGCGCCGAGCGCGTGCTGCTGCAGTGGCTGCAGACCCAGGCGCCGGCGACCGCGCAGTCGCTGCAGACCCAGGCCGCGGTGCGCGCCGTGCGCAACGAAATCGTCGGCCTGCGGCCCGACCTCGTGCATGACCTCAACGGCCTGCGGCGCGAATCCATTCGTCTGGCGCTGACGCGCGCGGGCGACGACCCCGCCCTCGCCGAGACCGCGTTCGATGTGTTCTTCGCCGAGCGCCAGCGCGTCGACTTCTACGACGATGCGATTCCCGCGCTCGAGTTTCTTGCCGCGCGCTGGCCGCTGGTGGCGCTCAGCAATGGCACGGCCGATGTGAACGTCGTCGGGCTCGGGCGCTTTTTCCAGGCGAGCATCAGCGCCCACCGCGTGGGCGTGGCCAAGCCCGATCCGCGCATCTTCGCGCTCGCGGCCGAGGCCGCGGGCGTTCCTGCGGCCAACGTGCTGCACGTGGGCGACGACGCGCTGCTCGACGCCCGCGGCGCGATGGATGCGGGTATGCACGCAGTCTGGCTCAACCGCGCGGGCGTAGACTGGACTCACGGAGGGGCCAGCCCTTCCGTGACGGTGGCCAGTCTCGCGCAGTTATGTCAGGGTCTGGCCGAAGGCTGATTCTTCCTGACGCTGTTAGCGAGCCGAGACCCATGCCCAGTACCTTGCGTTCCCGCCCGCGCTCTCCCGCTCCACTTCCCCTGGTTCGTTCCATCGGCCTGATGCAGCCGCTGTCCTGGCTGGCACTGGCCTGGCGCGACATCTGCCGCGCGCCGCTGCTGGCTTTCGCGCATGGTCTGGTATTGATGCTGATCAGCGCAGCCATCCTGACCGTGGGGCACAATCGCTTCTGGCTGATGGCCGGTGCGCTGTCGGGATTTCTGGTGATAGGCCCGGTGGTGGCGACCAGTCTCTACGCGATCAGCCGTGCGCTCGAGCGCGGCGAGCCGGTAGGCCCGGGCCTGGTGCGTGCCACTTGGACGCGCTGGCAAAGCGGCCACGCGGGAGCCGAGCGGCATGCGGGCTATTGGTGTCTGGTGCGCTTCGGCCTGCTGCTGTCGCTCGCGGCCACGGGCTGGGTGGTGATTTCTGCCTCGCTGATCACCGTGCTCTCGCCGGTGCGCGTGCAGACGCCGCTGGATTTTCTGCACCATGTCGTGCTCGCACGCGATGGGCAGCTGTTTGTTTTATGGATGGCGCTGGGCAGTTTTCTGGCCGCGCCTATTTTTGCGTCCAGCGTCGTGGCCATGCCGCTGCTGCTGGACCGGCGTGTGACCGTGTGGCAGGCCGTGCTGACGAGCTGGACGGTGGTGATCGCCAACCCGGCGCCCATGGCGTTCTGGGCGGCGTTGATTGTGTTGTTTACCCTGTTGGGCCTGGGCTCGCTGCTCATGGGCCTGGTTGCCGTGGTGCCCATGCTCGGTCATGCGAGCTGGCATGCCTACCGTGATCTGGTCGACGCCTCGGCGTTCCCGGCGCGCGAGCAGCCGGAGCCGGGCAGGGCGTTGTAGGACTTGTCGTTGTGATTTTCGGGTACACAGAAGAGCAGCTTGCGCACTTCTTTCTCACCTACGGGGTGGGAGCGTTCATTCTTTTCATGGTGTTCATCATCCTGCAGCTCGCGCGCCAGTCGAAGGCGGGCAAGTTCGGCACGTTCGTGATCTTTCTCGGTCTGGGCGTGGGCTTCATCGGCTTTCTCGCGAAGGTAGTGATCCAGTGGTGGATGGAAAAATAAGCGCTGTCGCCGCACCCAGCTACGCATGAATTTCCTCCAGAAGATCCTCGGCGCCTTCCAGAAGACAAAGCCCAGCCCTGTGCCCGAAAGCGCATTGAGCACTATCGAGCTGCTGATCGTCGATCGGGAGGTGACGGCCTTTGCCTCGGCCGAAACGCGTTTCGGTGGCCTGCCATCGGTGGGCGCAGGTTTCGCCTGGCCGCGCTGCCGCTCGTGCGGCGAAGCCATGCAGTTCCAGGGGCAGATTCGCCCTCCCGGTGCGCTGCATCTGCACCTGATCTTCATGTGCACCAACCATCCCGGCGAGTGCGACCAGTTCGAAGCCGACGGCGGCGGCAATGCGGTGGTCACCCTGCCTGCTGACGGCTTGCAACTCGCGACGCCGCCCGCCGAAGGCGAAACCCTGCGCGACACGCGCTATGGCGCGCGCCTGCTGACCGTGGTTGCGCAGGATTACTCGGATGCGTTTTCCGCCTATGCGGGACGCCGGCGCGAGGTGCTGGGGCAGATCGGCGGCGCGGCCGACTGGATACAGCACGATGACACACCGGCTTGCAGTGCCTGCAAGGCGCCCATGCAGTTCGTCGCTCAGCTGGAGTCGGGCCCCGACTATCAGACCGAGATGAACTTCGCCGGCGGCTGCGGCTATCTGTTTGAATGCCGCTGTTCCGGCATTTCGGCCAAGTTCCTGTGGCAGTGCTGAGTCTGGCGCACGGCGCGCGCTTGCGCCAGGGCTGCTGAAGAATGCGCATTCCCAGCAGGAAGAACGCGACATTGATCGGTCTCGTTGCCATCGTCCTATGGTCGTCGCTCGTGGGCCTGATCCGCAGTGTCAGCGAAGGCCTGGGTGCCACCGGCGGCGCGGCCATGATCTATACAGCCGCATCGCTGCTGCTGCTGGTGACCGTGGGCTTGCCGCCGCTGCGCGCCATGCCGCGAAAGTACCTGTACTGGGGCAGCGCGCTGTTCGTTTCCTACGAGCTGTGCCTGGCGCTGTCCATAGGCCATGCGCACTCGGGCCAGCAGGCGATCGAGGTGGGCATGGTCAATTATTTGTGGCCCACCTTCACCATGCTCGCGGCGATCGCGTTCAACGCCCAGCGCGCCAACTGGCTGGTGCTGCCCGGTCTGCTGACATCGCTGGCCGGAATCGCCTGGGTGCTCGGTGGCGAGCAGGGCATGGATCTGTCGGGAATGCTGGCGAATGTCCAGCGCAACCCCTTGAGCTACGGCCTGGCGCTCGCGGGGGCCTTCATCTGGGCCGCGTACTGCACGGTCACGGCGCGCATCGCCCAGGGGCAGAACGGCATCACGCTGTTCTTCATTCTGACGGCGCTGGTGCTGTGGGTGAAGTATCTGGCGTTCGGCAATGGCGCGATGAACTGGACCGTGCCGACCGCCGTCTACCTGGCCTTGGCTGCGGCGGCCATGGGCCTGGGCTATGCGGCCTGGAACATAGGCATCCTGCATGGCAATGTCACCATTCTGGCCGGCGCATCGTATTTCACGCCGGTGCTCTCCGCCGCGCTCGCGGCCCTGGTGCTGGGCGTGCCGTTGACGGCATCGTTCTGGCTCGGGGCCTGCATGGTGTGCGGCGGCGCGATTCTTTGCTGGAGGGCAACGCGGGTGACTGACAAGGCGTAGCGCAGCCCTCTTCAATGCGCAGAGGCTTTGGGGATCATGTGTCGGCCAGCAGCAATGTACGGCGGTCTGCTTACAGGTGCTTTAGCCCGCAGCCGCGGCCTGAAGTTCAGCCAGCCGTAGTTCACGGCTAAGCGGCGGCAGATTCTATGGCGAGGACCAGATTAGCGATATGCGTGGTCGAGGTCTGGTCGCGGTCGCCAGCGATTCCGCCTTCCACTGGATCGCTATGCGGCGAACATCTGCTGCAGCCCGGCTTGCGCTAGACAGGCACCGCCTATGCCTGCAGTGCAAATAGCGACAAGACGCCAGCTATGCGGTGTGCAGCGCCTCGCTGCCTGTCGATCTGAGCCTGCTCCATGCGCCGCCGGCGCGGCGTATCGGTGGTAGCGAAAAAAGGCCAGGGCGGCCGAGGCTAAGTTGACCTTGTGAAGATGGCGCTATGTCCGGGGTAGTCAAATTGCGATAGACGACCTCCCGACTGGAGTAATTGTGATTTTTTGATTAATTGGTTGCAAAATATATCTAATTAAAATCAAAACAACCAGGAGACCCATGGCATATACGTCGCATGTTCTGCCGTTCCGCCGCAGGAAATTGTCAGATGGTTTTTTTGTCGCGGCGTCGGACAGCGGTGACCATGCCTTTTTCTCCGCTTCCGAGTTCAGCCAATATGAGCTGGCCCCTGAAACCCTTCCCTTACGCAGACAGGCGGAATTGCGTGCACGTTTCCTGCTGGGTGAGAAGCAGCTTTCTCCGGGCGGCAGGCGGCTGCTTGCATCGCGTATCGCCGCAAAAAGGGAAACCGTTTCGGAAGGCCCTGCGTTGCATATTCTTGTGCCCACGCTGCAGTGCGCCCACTCGTGCCGCTATTGCCAGGTCAGTCGTTCCCTCGACGATGAGGGGCATACGATGTCCGTTGCGGATCTTGACGCCGCGTGTGACACGATCTTTGAAAGCTCCGCGCAGGCGCTGACCGTGGAGTTCCAGGGCGGCGATCCGCTGCTGCGCTTTGACCTCGTTGAGCGCGCCATTCTTCGTATTCAACTGCGCAATGCTCGAGAAGGTCGCCGTATCCGGTTTGTGGTCGCTACGACACTCCATCAGCTGGATGCATCCATGTGCGCGTTCTTCAAAACCCATGGCGTGTACCTTTCCACCAGTATTGACGGCCCAGCTCAATTGCATGACAGGAACCGGCCAATACCGGGACGCAATGCCTATGACCGCACGTTGGCCGGCATCGAAATGGCGCGCGCCCTGATTGGACAAGAGTCCGTTGCTGCGTTGATGACAACCACCAAGGCTTCATTGCCGCACGCGGAATCCATCGTCGACGAATATGTGCGGCTGGGATTTCGGGAAATATTCATTCGACCGTTGAGCAGCTACGGTTTTGCGAAGCGCAACCAGTCACTGCTGGGATATTCGCTTGCAGAGTTCTTGTCTTTCTATCGCCGGGCGCTGGAGCGAGTGCTTTATTGGAACGAGAAAGGGGTGGAGATCCGCGAGGTCTATGCCTCGATACTGCTCAACAAGATTCTGTCCACTTTTGATGCCGGCTATGTGGACCTTCAAAGTCCCACGGGGGCGGGATCCGCGGTGGTTGTCTATAACTACGATGGTTTTGTCTATCCAAGCGACGAAGCTCGCATGCTGGCGGAGACCGGCGATACGTTCTTCCGGATGGGACGAATAGGCACAGCGCTGAGCGTGCTGCTCGAATCGCCAGTAAGAAAAATGCTGGTCGAATCGAGTGACGTCGAGCAGATGGCGGCATGTCTTGGTTGCCCATACAAGTTGTTTTGTGCACCCAACCCTGTGGATGCGCAGGCCCAGTTCAACACGCCTTTTGCCGCAGTCGACGACACGGAGCATTGTCAGCGGCATACGGGGCTTTTTGATGCCATTTTCATGATCTTGCGCGCAGCCGATGAAGATTTGAAAGACCTGCTCTATCGCTGGGCGCAACCAGTCAAGGCCTAGGTCATGCGAAAACTCAAAGTAACAATCCAGCCAAATTGCAAGGCGTTGGTCTACAGGGTTACGTCTTTTGATCTCTTTCCTATGGAGTGGACGCCCGATCTTCGGTTTTTGGTTCTCGTCGGAACAATGGAGGAGCGTCAGATCGTCGAAGAGATGGTCGGCGCCGGTGTGGGCAATGTGTTCTGGGTCGAGAGCGAGTCGCTGCAAAGCGGTGATATCGTCGTGCCAGATCCCGTGCGTCAGGAACTCTCAGTCCTTCTGCGGGAGTCCGATGCGCATCATGCGCTGTTGATGACAAACCGCTGCAACAGCTATTGTCTGATGTGCTCCCAGCCGCCCACGAGGCATGACGACAGCTGGCTGGTGGACGAAGCCATTGAGGCGATCGTGCACATGAGGTCCTCTCCGCCCGTGATCGGCCTGAGCGGCGGCGAACCTCTGCTGCTCGGGGCCGGTTTGCGGCGAGTGCTGGATGCCTTGGCAGAACACCACCCGGCCACCACTGTTGAGGTATTGAGCAACGGGAGACTGCTTGCTGATGCCAACGTGGTCTCCGAGGTACTGCAGGGATTGCGCGCCCGGGTGCGATGGCTGGTGCCGTTATATGGTCATGCGGACTTTGTCCACGATTTCGTGGTGCAGACACCCGGTGCCTTTGATGAGACGCTGGCCGGGCTTTTGGCGTTGCAGCAGAACAATCAACAAGTCCAGCTGCGCACGGTTCTTGTTGAGCCGGTGCTGCAGATACTTCCTGAGTTGGTGGAGTTCATTGGTCGCAACCTGCCATTCGTGAACGAAGTTGCGTTGATGGGGTGTGAACCTATAGGTTTCGCTTTGGCAAATCGAGCCCTGTGCGAAGTGAATCTGAGCGATTGGGCGCAGACATTGGGTCAGTCAGCGCGGATCTTGCAAAGGCATGCTGTGCCTTATCTTTTCATGAACGCACCGCTGTGCTCGCTGCCGCAACATCTATGGCCGAAAGCGCACCGCAGTATTTCAGACTGGAAAAACGTCTATGCCCTTGAGTGCAACGACTGTGCGGTGAAAGCGGACTGTTCCGGACTTTTTGCTTGGCATGAAAGAGGATGGACTCCTGCGCCTTTGAAAGCGTTGCAGGTTACGGAGAGGATCGAGTGAGTAAATTCATACGCAATATTTCGTTGTTCGTTGCAGGACTTCCGCTGCTGACGCTGAAGACCATGTCTGCTGTTCCGGTAGCAACTTCTTTGGCGATCGAACCGCTTAGTTCGCCAGATGCCGTGCCTCTGCGGCCCCTGAATCGGGAGATGGACAACCTGTTTGCGGGACATCGATCGCATTCCAGTCATCGGTCGCACTCCAGCCATAGCTCGCATTACTCAGGCTCGGGCGGCAGCAGTTCCAGCTATAGAGCGCCTGCTTATGTGGCTCCAAGTCCAGCGCCCGCGCCCGCTCCCGCGCCTGTTGCTCCGCTTTACTCGGTTCCATCGAGTGCGGGGTCAAATTTTTCAGCCAATCCGTCCAGTAGTGCGAAACAAGGGCAGGGGAGTCTGAATGCTGTTGGTGCCGGCGCGCCCCCAAAAGATGACCTGACCAGGGGAGAGAAGCTCAAGCTGCAGATCATGCGAGTGCAGATCAAGCTTCGAAGCCTGGGCCTTTATGAGGGCGCTGTCGATGGCGTGATGAACGAGCAAACCCGGCAAGGACTGCGCTATTTTCAAAACCTCAAAGGTTTGCAGGAAACCGGCACAATGACCACGCCTACGCTCAATGCCATGGGCATCCCTGCCGTCAATTGATGGTGCTCCGCTGCAGAGCATCACCCCCGATTTGCAACGCTGAAGGTTTGGGAGAGCGTTTCATCAACTGGAGTCAGGGGCGCGGCTGCGCCGTGCGCGTGATGCCGATGCCAACTTGGCATCGACCTTGTGCCGCAAGTCCTCGAAGATCTTCTCCACCACGGTCTCTAGCGTCTGCACCGCGGGCTGGGTATCGCCCTTGCGGCGCAGCACCGAAAGCACGCCGTACGGCTTTTGCGTCAGCCGCCGCCAGGCCAGGCCCTTGACGCCCAGCTGTACCGTGGACGCGGGCACCAGTGCAATGCCCAGGCCAGCGCTCACCAGGTCGAGCACGCCGCGCACGTTGCTGGCCTCGTAGCGTATGCGCGGGCTGAAGCCGGCCTGGCTGCACAGGTGGATCGACTGGTCGAAGTAGGCCGGGCCGTGGCTTCTGGAGAAGCCGACAAAGGCCTGGTCGCTGTAATTGCGCAGATCGACTGCACCCTCGCAAGCCATGGCAAGAGTCGCTGGCAGGGCCAGGCAGAACGGGTCCGACATCTGCAGGCTGGCGAGCACGCGCGGATGCTTGGAGCCGCTGCGCGCAATGCCGACATCGATGCGTCCGTCGGCGATGGCGCTGATCTGTTCTTCGCTGATCATTTCGCGCAGTTCGAGCTCCAGCCCCGGATATTTGGCGCGCAGCTTGCGAATGAGTATGGGCAGCACCGTGTGGCTCGATGAAGGCACGAAGCCCATGCTCAGCGAGACCGGCCGGTTCTCGCGCGATTGCCGCGCGACGTTGCCTATGCGCCCCACGCGCTCGAGCAGATAGCGCGCTTCGGGCAGCAGTGCCTGGCCGGCAAGCGTCAGGCGCACGCCCTTGGGGTGGCGAATGAACAGCGCCACGCCCAGTTCCTCTTCGAACTGGCGTATCTGCAGCGACAGCGGCGGCTGGGCGATGAACAGCTTTTCGGCCGCGCGGCTGAGGCTGCCGCTTTCGGCGACGGCGACGAAGTAGCGCAGATGGCGCAGTTCCATGGGGCGTTGTCTCCGGGCTCTACTTTTGAAGTATGGATGTCATACACAATCGATTCTTGAAGTATCCACTGGTTTACCCAAGAATCCGCAAAAACAAACATTGGAGACAAAGATGAAACGAGTTGGCGCAATTCTGTTGGCATGCACCCTGGCGACCGGCGCGATGGCCGAAGCCTGGCCCGAGAAACCGGTGCGCGTGGTGGTGCCCGCGCCCGCTGGCAGTTCCCTGGATGTGATCGCGCGCACCCTAGGCCAGCGCCTGTCGCTGCGCTGGAAGCAGCCGGTCGTGGTGGAGAACAAGCCCGGCGCGGGCGGCATGATAGGCATGGATGCGGTGGCCAAGGCAAAGCCCGACGGCTATACGCTGGGCGTGGGCTTCAACGGGCCGATCGCGTTCGGCCCGTTCATGTACAAGAAGATGTCCTATGACCCGGCGCGCGATCTGCTGCCCGTGGTGCTGACCACGTCGCAGCCCAACGTGCTGGCCGTGCCGGCGAACAATCCCGCGAACAACATCACCGAATTCGTCGCCTGGGCGCGCAAGCAGGGCGACAAGCTCAGCTATGCCTCGGTGGGTGCGGGAAGTTCCTCGCACCTGACCATGGAGCTGCTCAAGAGCACCGCGGGCATAGATGCCGTGCATGTGCCCTACGCCGGTTCGCCGCCGGCCGTGAATGCGCTGGTCTCGGGCGAGGTGCAGGCCCTTTTCACTGTCCAGCCTGCGCTGCTGCCGCTGGTGCAGGCCGGACGCATCAAGCTGATAGGCGCGACCAGCGCGCAGCGCGCCGAAGGCATGAAGAGCCTGCCCACGGTCGCCGAATCGGGCTATCCGGGCTTCGAGTCGCTGACCTGGAACGGCATCTTCGCGCCCGCAGGCACTGCGCCCGAAGTCGCGGTGCGCATCAATGCCGATGTGAACGCGGTGCTGGCCGACGCAGCCGTCGTCGAGACCTTTGCGCGCCAGGGCCTGCATGCGGGCGGCGGCACATCGGCCGAGTTCCGCTCCCTGATCGAGCGCGAGACGCGCAAGTGGGGCGCGATCATCAAAAAGGTCGGTATCACGATCGACTAAAGCCCCCCCCTGAGCCGCTGCGCGGCTTCCCCCTCTCATCCTTCGGTGGAGGGGGGCGGCCGGCTAGGCACGGCACCCTTGCTCGGTGCCCCACCGTAAGGCAGCTTCTTGGCCAAGTGCGGTGCGAGAACTATGGAGAAAATGACCATGCAAGCTCTGAGAAAAACCCAGGCCGCTGCCGGCCTTGAACTGGTCGATGTGGCCATGCCCACCGTGGCTTCGGACGATGACGTGCTGGTGCGCGTGCTCGCCACGGGTATTTGCGGCAGCGATCTGCATGTCGACGACTGGACGCCCAGCTACGCGTTCATCACCGCCAGCCTGCCAGTGACGCTGGGCCATGAGTTCGTGGGAGTGGTCGCATCGGGCGCGGACCAAGGCCGGCGCGTGGTTGTTCGGCCTTCGGTCACTTGCGGCAGTTGTGCGGCCTGCGTAGCCGGCAATGCCGATGCCTGCGACCGGCGCACGGGCCTGGGCATGACGCGCGACGGCGCGTTCGCGCCCTGGGTGCGCGTTCCGGCGCGCAATTGCGTTCCCGTGCCGCAAGGCCTGAGCGACGAACTCGCCGCGCTGGCCGAGCCGGTATCGATCTCCATGCAGGCCCTGCGTGTCGCCGGTGATGTGCGCGGCAAGCGCGTGCTGGTGATGGGGCCGGGCACCATAGGGCAGGGCATTGCCGTGCTCGCGCGCCAGGGCGGCGCGGCCCAGGTCGTGGTCAGTGGCTTCGACGACGGACCGCGCCTGGCAGTGCTGCGCGAGATGGGCTTTGACGCCGTGGTCGATGTCGCGGCCCAGCCGCTGGCCGTGGCCTGCGCGCCGCACACCGGCGACGCGCCTTTCGACGTGGTGTTCGAGGCCACGGGCGTGCCCGAGACCATCAACCAATCCTTGCCGCTGCTGGCGCGCAATGGCATCGTGGTCGTGACCGGAATCCATTCGCGCGCGCTGGCGCTGGACCTCACGACGCTGGTGCGCCGCCAGCATCAGCTGCGCGGCTCGTTCCGCCCGCCCGAGTCCGACTGGCCGCGGGCGCTGGCCTTGCTCGACGAACTCGCGGACGTCATGCGACCCATGGTCAGCCATGTGCTGCCGCTGGCAGACGCCGCCGCGGCGTTCGCGCTGGCGCATGGCAAGCAGGCCAGCAAGGTGCTGCTGCGCCCCGATCACGGCGGCGATCATGCGTGATTCCCAGGGGGCGGCCAGCGCCTGGCTGGCGCTGTGGAACGGCTTCGATCCCGCGCTCGACGCCCAGTACAACGACTGGCATGCGCGCGAACATGTGCCCGAACGCCTCACGGTGCCAGGCATGCTGCGCGCGAGCCGCTACCGCGCGGTGGACGACGCGGTCTATCCCTACTTCACGCTGTACGAGATGGCGTCCATAGACGTGCTCGCATCGCCTCAATACCAGGCGCTGCTGCAGCACCCGACAGACTGGACGCGGCGCATGCGCACATCGTTCGGCGAACTGCTGCGCATTCCCTGCGAGGTGATCGCCTGCGCCACGCCCGTGCGGGCAGCGGCCTTGATGAGCCTGCAGATACGCGGCGGCGACGCCGCGGCGCTGCGCGCCGGAATGCGCCAGCTGTCCGCTGCCGCGGGCGTCGTCGGCGTGCATTCAGGCCGTGAAGACACGGCGGTCGCGCCCTTGCCCTGGCATGGCGGGGCGCCGATGTCTGCAGCGCAGTCGTCCACGCATTTGCTGCTGGTCGAGGCGCAATCGTTGGACATATTGCAAGTGCTTGCCGGCGCGCTTCCGGCGCAGATCGCGGCGCTGCAACCGGTGTTGCGACTGCACCGCCTGCTGACGCTGCACGACGCCCCGCACTGAGCGCCGGGCGGGCCATTTCCCACTGATTTTCATGGCGCCGCTGCAGGCGCCCGGCTTTGCCGTGCGCGGCTGCGCGCGCATGCATCGATTTCCCCCGTTCCCGCCGGGTTGGCGCGGGCCCTTTCTTGATAACTTACCAAAGAGACAACCATGCAAAAAATTCGTCAAGTCAGTGCTTTCTCGTTGCTGCTGGGCGCGGCCCTGGGCGCGCAGGCGCAGTCCGGACCCACGGTCTTCGGCGTCGTCGACACCGGTGTGGTGAGCACGCGCGTAGGCGCTGCGCGCACCACCTCCATGGACAGCGGCATCATCCTGGGCTCGCGCGTGGGCTTGCGCGGCAATGAAGACCTGGGCGGCGGCACCCAGGCGCTGTACACGCTGGAGATGGGGCTCAACAACGACACGGGCGCCCTGGGCCAGGGCGGCCTGGGCTTCGGGCGCCAGGCATTCGTCGGCTTGAGCAATCCGCGCTTCGGCCGGCTGACCATGGGCCGCCACTATTCGGTGCTGCACACCACGCTGTCGGCCTATACCGAAGGCGGGCTGATCTGGGGCCATGCGCTCAACTACTTTCGCGACGGCACGGTGCTGCGGCTGGACAATTCGCTGCGCTACGAGTCGCCCGACTTCGCGGGACTGAGCTTCAAGCTGATGAAGGCTTTCGGCGAGCAGCCGGGGTCCAGCGGCAATGTCGTCAATCCCTCTTTTGACTACCGCAACGGCAAACTGAAAGTCGGCGCGAGTTTCATGCAGCGCCACAAGACCGCGGCCAACACCGAGCGCTACACGACCGTGGGCGGCAGCTACGATTTCGGGCCGGTCAGCGCTTCGCTGGCCTACTACACGCTGCGCGACGACCTGCCGAATGCGACTTCGCTGGCGCGCAACGCCTATGAAATTTCCGCGGCCGTGCCGCTGGGCACCAATGTGCTGTGGCTGGCCTATGGCGAGGCCAGGGGCAGGGCGCGCGCCGACACCGGGGCCAGCTCGCTGAGCCTGCGCTACGACTACGTGCTGAGCAAGCGCACGCGGCTCTACACCGGCTACAGCATCATCCGCAACGACAGCAGCGCGAGCTTCACCGTCAACAGCGCGAGCAATGCGGGCCCGGCCGTGGCCGCGGGCAATCGCGTGGCGCAGGCAATCGCGGGCGTGTCGCACAGCTTTTAAGTAGGCTGCCGTGCCGCACTTTCCGCCGAATGGCGCAGCGTGAAGACGCGCGCGAACTCGACGGCCCCGGCGCCATGGGCCTGGAGCGCCGCGGGCGCCAGCACGGTCTCCAGCGCAGCTTCAAGCACTTGCTGGTCATAGCCGCTGACCAGGTAGATCCAGTCGGCGGCCTGGTCGCCGCCGCGGATTTTCTGCTCGGTGGTGGCGGCGATGTCGGGCGTCTGGGTCTGCAGCAGATGCGCGCCCGTGGTGCCGGGGCGCAACGCAAAGGCTTCGGCCTGCAGCCGCAGATAGTCGCGCAGCGCTTGCGCGCCGCCACCGGCCGGCGAACAGCGCACGGTCAGCAGATGCCGGCCCAGCGCGCTGCCCGCGCTTTCAAGCACATGGCACTGGCTGCGCACCATGTTCCTGTGCTCGGGCATGAGCCGCGACGACCAGGGCGTGGGTTGGTTCAGGCGGCTCAGATAGCCTTCGGACACCAGGGTTTCATAGCGGTCGAGCTCATACAGGATGAAGAAGCCTTCGCCGCCGCCGGCATCGGCCCAGCGCGAGCCGCGCTGAAATCCCGGTATGCCCATGCGCTCGGGAAAATGCTCGTGCGAATGCCAGTCCTCGAACTCTGCGCGCCATTCCGAGGCCATGTCCCACCACATCGCGATTGCGGCCTTGCCAAGTAGAGCCATGATGGTCCTTGCGTGCTCGGCGCGTCACTTCGCGGCGCGCAGGCGCGACAGCTCGGTGTTCACCTGCTGCATCACCGCATCGCCGACTTCCTTGCTGAACTTGTCGACCACGGGCTGCACTTTCTGGCGCAGGCGCGCGACTTCCGCGGCGCTGACTTCGTTGACCTGCATGGATTTTTTCAGTCCGTCGATGGCCTCGGCCTCCTTGATCTGCGAGATCCTGCGCTCCTCGGCCTTGGCTTCGTTCGCGGCCTCGGTGATGATCCTGCGCTCGGTGGCCGACATGCCGTCCCAGGTCTTCTTGCTCATCAGCAGCGGCATGCCGGTGTAGATGTGCCGCGTCAGCGACAGGTACTTCTGCACTTCCGCGAACTTCGCCGATTCGATCACGCCCACGGGGTTGTCCTGGCCGTCGATGGCCTTGGACTCGAGCGCGCCATAGACTTCGCCGAAGGTCATGGGCACGGGGTTGGCGCCCAGCGTGTTGAACATGTCGAGGTAAATGGGCGCGGCAATCACGCGCACCTTGAGGCCCTGCAGGTCTTCGACTTTGGCAATGGGGCGCTTGCTGTTGGTCATGTTGCGAAAGCCCAGGTCCCAGATGCCCAGGCCCACCAGGCCGAACTTGGAGAGGCCGTCGAGCAGCTGCGTGCCCACCGGACCGTCCGACAGCGCATAGGCTTCCTGGGCGTTGTTGAACAGAAACGGGAAGTCGAACACCATGAACTGCTTGTCCATGCCTGCGAGCAGACCGGTGGCCATGGACGTGAAGTCCAGCGTGCCGCCGCGCACCGCCGACAGGTTCTGCGGATCGCCGCCCAGCACCGCGTTGGCGTAGATCGAGACCTTGATCTTGCCGCCGCTTTTCTGCGCGACCAGATCGGAAAACTTCTGCGCACCCTGGCCCAGCGGGTGGTCCTTGGCGAGACTGAACGCGAACTTGAGGTTGCGTTCCTTCACTTCCTGGGCCAGCGCTGCGGGCGCCTGCGCCAGCAACAAGGCACCGGCAGCGCCGACGAGGGCACGGCGAATCAGGGAGGGGGTGGTCTTCATGTCTCTACCTTTGCGTTGAAGTGATGGAAAGCGATGCCGGAGTGATTTTCTGGCCATCATATCCAGAAAGTTGAAAGACATTCAATTTTTCAATGTCGTTCAAATTTTGAACGGTTATGATGGGCGCAACTTTTGTTGCCAAGGAGAAATGACATGAGCGGCGCTCTGGAGAAATCGTTGGCCATCCTCGAGTACCTCGTGGGGCATCCGGATGGCGTGGCCCTGGTCGAGATTGCGACCGACCTCAATCAGCTGCGCAGCGGCTGTCACCGTACCTTGCATGAGTTGATCGGCTACGGCTATGTGCGCCAGATGCCGCAAAAAGGCGACTACGCGCTGACCACCAAGCTGTCGTCCATGGGGCTGAGCTTTCTGAGCAAATCCGGCGTGATCGACATCGCCCAGCCTGTGATACAGCGTCTCGCGCAGGCCACGGGCGAGCTGGCCCGGCTGGCCATCGTCGACGGCGAGCGCCTGACGCTGGTCGCCAAGGCCCAGGGCGCGAAGTCGGGCCTGCTCTATGACCCCGACATGGGAATAGATCTGCGGCTGTCGTGCAGCGCGGCCGGCCACGCCTGGCTCATGACGCTGGCCGAAGACCAGGCGATTGCACTGGTCAGCCGCCAGGGGCTGGGCAGCCCCGGGCAGTTCGGGCCGAATGCGCCCACGTCGATCAAGGCGCTGATGAAGCTGCTCGACGGCCACCGCAAGCGCGGCTACTGCGTGATCCAGGACATGTATGCGGCCGGCATGAGCTCCATGGCCGCGCCGGTGCGCCGTGCGGGCGAGGTCACGACCGGCGTGGTGGTGGTCGCGGGCCCGTCGATGCGCCTGACGCAAAAAGCCATGGCCGGGTACGGCCCGGCGCTGATGGAGGCCGCGGCCGAACTGGCGGTGGCCGGCGATGCCTCGCCGCTGCTCAAGTCGGCCAATGTCGGCACCTGGGGCAACCAGATGGCGAGCCGCGCCTGAGTCCAAAGTCTGCCGCGGGCCCGCCCCGCGCAAGGCGGGCCTAGCGGCATGTGCCGGCTAGCGGCTGAAGGTTCCGGCCTGGGCCAGGTCCTTGGGCGCCGAAGAGCGGCCCACATGCACCTGGTATTCGCCCGCGGCCGTGACCCAGGCGCGGCTGGCCTGGTTCCAGACACCCAGGGGATGGTGGCTTGCGGCCGGATCGATGGTGATGCTCACGTCCTTGCTGGCGCCCGGCTCCAATTGCACTTTCTGGAAGCCGACGAGGCGCTTGGGCGGCTGCTGCAAGCGGCTGCCGCTGGCCGACGCCGGCAGCGTGAGATAGACCTGGACCACTTCCGTGCCGGCGCTGGCGCCGGTGTTCCTCACCCGTGCCTTCACTTCATAGGCGCCGCCGCTGGCGCTCACGGCCGCATTGCCCACGCTGAACGCGCTGTACGACAGGCCGTGGCCGAACGGGAAGGCGACGCAGGGGTTGGCGCCCGCGATCACGGCGCAGTTGCCGCTGGCGTTGGCGTCGTACCAGCGGTAGCCCATGTTCAGATGCTCCGAATAGGTCACGGTCTGGGTCTGGCCGTCGGCGCCGACCACGCCCGGGAACTGCTGGGGCGTGGCCGCATCCAGGAAGCCCTTGCCGGCAATGGGGAACGTGACCGGCAGCTTTCCGCCGGGATTCTTGCGGCCGAACAGCAGGTCGGCAACGATGTTGCCGTCTTCCTGGCCGGGGAACCAGACTTCGAGAATCGCCGGGCCGGCGGCGCCGACCAATGCCGCGTCCATCGCCACGCTGGCGTTGTCTTTCAGCACCAGTGCGGTCTTCTGCTGCATCGATCTGGCGCTGGTCGAGGGCGTGGCCATGATGGACTTGATCATCGCCACGGTATTGCTGTTGCGCACGCCGTTGGTGCCGGTGGCGGTCACGGGCGAGGTCAGCGACGCGCCGGCATACCAGTCTAGCGAGTGGCCATCCGATGCCTTGGCGGCCGGAGCGATGGGTACGACGCTGGACGCCAGCGTGCTGCCGTCGGCCGTGGTCAGGCGGTCGGCGCCTTCCTCGGAGATGGTGCCGGCCATGATCACCACGGAGTCCGCAGCGGCAATGGCCTTGAGCGCATCGGCGTAGTTCACGGCCACGCCATCGATGGTGGCCGAGGCATTCGCGTCGTCGACCAGAATCAGCTGTGCCGAGGCCGTGCTGTTGCCCAGCGCGGCCAAGGCTTTCTTGATGCCTTCCAGCGGCGCGACCGTGTACGTGGGAACCACGTCCGAGCTGCCGCCGCCGCCGCCCATCGATTGTCCCAGCACCGAGCCGCCGGCCACGGCCTGCTGCGCATACACCTGCGTAGCCTTGCCGACCAGAACGAGCTTTTGCACGCCGGCCGCTATGGGCAGCGCGCCATTGTTCTGCAGCAGCACGGCCGACTCGGTGCCTATGGCGCGCGCGCGCTGGCCATGGGCGGCGAAATCGATGGCGGTCTGCTTGAGCGGGCGGTCGAAAATGCCGGCCTTGAAAGTCTGGGTGTAGCGGCGCTCCAGTGCCCGGTTGAGCATGGCCTCGCTGATACTGCCTTCGGCCAGCGCCTTCTGCAGGTTGGTCTTGCTCCAGAACTGGGGCATGGGCATCTCGTGGTCCAGGCCGTTCCTGAGGGTGTTGACCGTGCTCTTGATCGCGAAGAAGTCCGACTGCACGTAGCCCGTGAAGCCCCAGTCGTCGCGCAGCACCTTGTTGAGCAGTTCGTCGTTCTCGCAGGAATGCACGCCGTTGACATAGTTGTAGGCGCACATGACCGACGCGGCCTTGCCGTCCTTGACCGCCATCTCGAACGGCAGCATGTAGATCTCGCGCAGCACCTGCGGATCTATCGTCTGCTGGATCTTCTGGCGGTTGGTTTCCTGCTCGTTGGCCAGGTAATGCTTGGGCATGGCGATCAGGCCCTTGGCCTGAATGGCCTTGACTTCGGCCACGCCCATGGCGCCGGTCAGGTAGGGGTCTTCGCCGAAGTATTCGAAGTTGCGCCCCAGCACGGGAACGCGCGCCATGTTGAGGCCGGGCGCTTCGAACACATGCAAGGCCATGGTGTTCATTTCGTCGGCGATCAGGTCGCCATACGACGCTGCGACCTGGGTGTCGAACGACGCTGCCGCGCCTATCGCCGAAGGCAGGGCCGTGGCCTTGGCCGAGCTGGGATGGGTATAGGCCGCGGTCGCGCTCAGCGTGCCGGCCTTGACCTGCTCGTACACGCTCAGCGAGATGCAGTCGTTCTGGCCCACGCCCACGGGGCCGTTGGTGATGCGGAACGTAGGAATCTGCAGCTCCTGGATGCCGGTCACATGGCGCGCGCCAAAGCACTCGGGCAGATCGGGCAGCACCTCGGGCGTGGCGCCGGTCAGCTGCTGCATTTTCTGCTCCAGCGTCATCGCCGCGAGCAGCAGGCGCGCGCGTTCGTTGGCCACGGCTTCCTTCGCTGCATCGCCGGCCGCGGCGTTCTGCCGCTGAACGATGGCGGAGCCCATCCAGGGGTTCTTTTCGGGCGCCACGCCGCCTGCGTCCGTGTGGTTGCCGTCACCGCCGCAGGCCACGATGGCGGCGCCCACGACGATGGCCGCGGCCATGGAAATAGCGGTCTTTTTCAATGCAATTGATTTCATTGTTGTCTCCTTGGTTTTCAATCGAATGCTTTTAATTTCCGCACGCAGATTCCATTTGCCCGAAATACGATTTCAGGTGATGAGCAGGCACGGCATTGCCTTGCCGATTTCATGCAAACGAAAATTGGAATACGGAAAATATGTCTGAAAGGCCGCAGTGGGTTGCGCGAGGGTAAACGCACACTTTCTGCGCAGAGGGCATACCGGATGCAGGGTGCCCCATTTGAGCGGAACAAATATTGTTCAGGCAGATGAATTCTGGGCACGTTGGCGCCCAGCGTCCATTGCTAAAAATGTCGTGCTTGATACCTTTTTGTTTGGCATTGCAACCGTAGGTTTGCTGCGGCGTGAAAATACGGTGTTTGCGCAATATGCGGCGGGGCGGATTTACTTTCTTGCACCACGGATTGAATATCTGAAAACCGATGATTTCCCTTTCTGGAAATCATGGGCTGCAGATTCTTCAGGCCGGTAGCGAAGCCATGACCGCGCGTGCCGCCGCGATCCCGCTGCGCACCGCGCCTTCGAGCGTCGCGGGGTAGGGCCCGGCCACATAGTCGCCGCAGGCCATCAGGCCCGGCGCCAGCGTCTGCTGCGGGCGCTGCAGGCCCGGCGTGCAGGCAAACGTGGCGCGCTTGTCGATCACCGTGGTCAGCGGCTGCATGCCGTGCCAGCCGAGTTCGCGCGCGGCCTGGGCCAGCACCTGGGCCTGGGTGTCGGCGCGCGACGCAGCGCTGGCGCTGACCACGAAAGCCATGAGCCCGGCCGGGCCACCGAGGTGGCCGCGGTCGAACACGAACTGCGCGGGTGCGTCGGCCGCAGGGCGCAGCGCCAGCAACGGCAGTGCGGCGGGCAGGCGCTGCCCAGGTTGCGCGGTGCGCGCATAGACCGTGGCGATCGCGGTATGCGCCAGCCCGGCGCTCGCCGCCGACCATGCGCGCAGACTGTCGGTCTGGCCCGTGAGGCGCGCGGCTTCGCTGCTGGGCGTGGCCAGCAGCACGGCGTCGAAATGCTCGCCATCGACGCGCCAGGCGCCGCCGTCGGCCTGCAGCGTCTCGGCACGCGCTCCCAGCCGCAGGTCATGGCCGCGCGCCTGCAACCATTCGGCCGTGGTCGAGGGAAACAGCCGGCCCAGATCGCAGGTGGGCAGCAGGAAATGCGAGCCGCCGCGGCCGCTGAACAGCGCGTCGCGCAGCACGCGCAGAAACACTGCGCCGCTGGAGATCTCGGGCGGCGTGTTGAGCGCGGAAACGCACAGCGGCTCGATGAATTCAGCCATCAGTTTCGCCGGCAGCCCGGCGCAAAGATCGGCGACGCTGGCCTGGTCGGCGCAATGAAAGCCCTGCAGCCGCCAGCGCGCGGCGCGCGCCAGCAAGGCCTGCTTCTCGCGACAGCGCCAGCCGCGCGCGCCCAGAATGCCGGCCAGCGCATCAAATGGCGGCGCCCAGTCGGGAAACGCCAGGCCCGTGCCGTCGGCGTAGCGCAGCGTCATCGGCAGGCGCAGCAGCGCGCGCTCGATCTCCACGCCTACCGTGCGCATCAACGCCAGGCAGTCGCCGTAGGCGCCGATCAGGATATGCTGGCCATTGTCCAGCGTCAGCGGCCCTTCCGGTGTGTCGAGCGTGAGTGCGCGCGCGCGTCCGCCCCATTGGCGCGCGGATTCAAAGACCGTGACCTGACGGTTTGCCTGGGCCAGCGTCACCGCCGCGGCCATGCCTGCCCAGCCGCCGCCGATGACGGCGACGCGCGCGCTCACATGCGCCCCAGGGCCTGCATCTTCCACGCCAGCCAGAGCTTGCGCAGCGGCGTGAGCTTGATGCGCTGGTGCAGCACCTTGAAATCTTCGTGCTCGATCTCGCGCAGCAGCGTGCGGTAGATGCTGGCCATCATCAGGCCGGGCTTTTGCGTGCGCCGGTCGGCTTCGGGCAGCATTGTCAGCGCTTCGTCGTAGAGGCGATGGGCGCGCTCGGCCTGAAAGCGCATCAGCGCCGTGAAGCGGTCCGAGTACTGGCGCTTGAGAATCTCGTGCGCCTTCACATCGAACTGCTGCAATTCGCTCACCGGCAGGTAGATGCGCCCGCGCAGCGCGTCTTCGCCGACATCGCGAATGATGTTGGTGAGCTGCAGTGCCTGGCCCAGCTTGTGCGCGTAGGCGGTGGTGGCTTCGTCGGTCTGGCCGAAGATGCGCGCCGCGACTTCGCCGACCACGCCCGCGACCAGATGGCAGTAGCGCTGCAGGCCCACGTAGTCGAGATAGCGTGTCTGGTCCAGGTCCATCTGGCAGCCGTCGATCACGGCCAGCAGTTGTGCCTGCGTGATGCCGTATTCGGCGCTGCAGGGCATCAGCGCCTGCATCACGGGATGCGAAGGCTCGCCCGCATAGGACTTGGCGACTTCGCCGCGCCACCAGGCAAGCTTGGTCGCAGCCACGCCGGGGTCGCTGACTTCGTCCACGACATCATCGATCTCCCGGCAGAACGCATAGAACGCGGTGATGGCCGCGCGCCGCTGCTGGGGCAGGAAAAGAAAGGCGTAATAAAAGCTGCTGCCCGAAGCGGCAGCTTTTTCTTGGACGTACTGGGCCGGATTCATATTGGCGCTGATTCTCCCATGATCCCGACTGGGTCTTTGGCGTGGAGGCCCTTCGACGGGTCTTTGGCGTGCGGGCCCTTCGACAGGCTCAGGCGAACGGGTGAGGGCTCAGGTCGAACGGGTGAGGGCTCAGGGCGACGGTTCTTGTCCGTTCGTCCTGAGCCCGTCGAAGGATGAACGGCCTGCGCTCAAGACGCGTCGTGCTGTCCGTCAGCCGCTGCCTGCGCCGCCGCGCGCAGCTTGTCCTTCTTGCTTGGCCGCTTGCCCTTGACGCCGCCATTGCCGTCGGCCGCGCCGGCCACGGGAGCAGGGATTTCCTCCAGCGGCTCGAAACCTTCGACGATTTCGCGCGGCAGCGCCAGATGCTGGCGTTTTTCTATCAGCTGCCAGTGGGCCTCGCTGGCCGGCGTGACGAAGCTCACGGCCAGGCCGCTTTCGCCCGCGCGGCCCGTGCGGCCGATGCGGTGAACGTAGTCGACGGCCGAGCGCGGCAGATCGTAGTTCACCACCACCGGCAACTGGGCGATGTCGATGCCGCGCGCCGCGAGGTCTGTGGTCACGACCACCTGCCAGCGCTCGGCCTTGAACTCTTCGAGCACCTGCTGGCGCGCGCCCTGGCTCAGCTCGCCATGGAAAGGCGTGGCGAAGACGCCGTTCTTGTAGAGCTTTTCGGCCACGATGTTGGCCGTGTGCTTGGTCGCCACGAACACTAGCACGCGCGTCCAGGCCGGGTCCTGGAGCATCTGGCGCAGCAGTTGCGTGCGCCGGCTGGTGTCGACGGCAACGGCGCGCTGCTCGATGATGGCCTGGCTTTCGCTGGCGTCGGTGGCGATGTCCACGCGCAGCGGGTCGTTCAGCAGGCTTTGCGCCAGCGCTTCGACGGCCTGCGGGAACGTGGCCGAGAAGAACGCCGTCTGGCGCTGCTTGGGCAGCAGGGCCAGCGTGCGCTGCAGCTCGTCGGCAAAGCCCAGGTCGAGCAGGCGGTCGGCTTCATCGAGCACCAGCAACTGCACCTGCGATAGGCGCAGCGCGCGCTGATCGACCAGGTCCAGCAGCCGGCCTGGCGTGGCGACGACGATGTCGGCGCCGCCGCGCAGCGCCATCATCTGCGGGTTGATCGACACGCCGCCGAACACCACGGCGATCTTGGGCGGCTGGGACAGGTTCTGCCCCAGGCTGCGCAGCACTTCACCGACCTGGGCCGCGAGTTCGCGCGTGGGCACGACGACCAGCGTGTGCACGCTGCGTGCGCCGCCGCTGGGCTGGGCCAGCGTCAGGTTCTGGTGCTGCAGCAGCGCGGGCAGCGCGAAAGCCGCGGTCTTGCCCGAGCCGGTGCGCGCCGAAGCCCAGACATCGCGGCCTTGCACGATGGCGGGAATGGCCTGCGACTGGATGGGCGTGGGTTGGTCAAACCCCAGTTCACTGGCGGCGCGGGCAAGGGCCGGGGAAAGGCCGAGGGAAGAAAAAGGCATGTATGGGCAAAGAAAGTGGTGGGCGTGAAAGCCGGGCGCGCACAGACGCGGGCCAACGCCGGTAATGGGGGGATTGTGCGCCAGCGGGGCCGCAAAGCCCCGGGACAGGGCCTTTGCTCGGCAGCCGCTACATGCGCAGACAGCGGCCCAGCATGCGCAGCCAGTCGGACTTGCCCAGCTTGGGCCGGGTATGCAGGCTCTGGCCTTGCAAGGCATCCACCTTGTCCAGAATGCGCAGTCCGCCTTGCACCACCAGACGCAGTTCCCAGCCCGCGCGCCCGGGCAGGCGGTGCACCAGCGGCAGGCCTTGCAGCATGCACTCGCGCGCCCAGCGCGCGTTCTCGGCAATCAATTGCCGGTTGGCGGGCGTGCTGGCCAGCGCGGCCAGTTCGGCGCGGCTGACCCCGTGGCGCGCGCAATCGGCATCCGTGAGGTAATGGCGGCCGCGCGGAATGTCCACGCTCAGGTCCTGCCAGAAGTTGATCAGTTGCAGCGCGCTGCAGATCGCATCGCTTTGCGCCAGCGCCTTCTCGTCGTGCACGCCGTACAGGTGCAGCAGCAGCCGGCCCACGGGATTGGCCGAGCGCCGGCAGTAATCGAGCAACTCGGCGCGGTCGGCATAGGTCTCGCCGGCCGCGGTCTTGTGGATGTCCTGGGAAAAGGCGCTGAGCAGGTCGGCGAGCAGCGGCACGGGCAGCCCATGCGCGCGGATGGCATGCTGCAGCGGCCCGAACACCGCGGCCCAGCGCGCGCCCGGCGCCCGGCCCGCGGCAACGGCCAGCAGCTCTTCGCGGTAGGCATCGAGTTCGGCCAGGCGTTCGGCGGGCGTCGCCTCGCCTTCATCGGCGATGTCGTCGGCGGTGCGCGCAAAACCGTAGATGGCCGCGATCGGCTGGCGCAGCTGCGGCGGGCACAGCAGCGAAGCGACGGGGAAATTCTCGTAGTGCGTGACAGGCGCGGCGAGGGTTGGAGCGGGGGAGGGTGGCTGGGCGGGGCGGTTCACGCCTTGATTGTCGCTTGACAAGTGCGCGCGCCTTTCGATAATTACTAACCATTGAGTCATTAGTGACCATTCCCACAGAAAAGAGAAGGCGCGCAGACCTTTGTCGTTTGAGTTGTGTTGTGGGCCGTTGCCCCTTTTGCGACGATTACCCGGTGGCGTCGCGCCGATGGCGCGGCGCCCGTTTTTTGAGCACCGCATGCCCTCCTTGATCCTTTCCCGGCCCCGTTGGGTCCTTACCACCGTGGTGCTCGCCTGTGCGCTTGCCGCCTGTTCGCGGCCTGCGCCCGCGCCCGAACCCGTGCGCGCGGTCAAGCTGCTCGAAGTCGGTGTGGGCGTATACGACGCGCAGACCGAGTACGCAGGCGAAGTGCGCGCACGCATCGAATCACGGCTGGGCTTTCGCGTGCCGGGCAAGCTGGTCGCACGCCAGGTGGAACTGGGTCAGCAGGTCAAGCCCGGCCAGTTGCTGGCGCAGCTCGATGCGCAGGATTACCGGCTCGCGGCCGATGCCGGCCGCGCCCAGGTGAACGCGGCGACGACGCAGCGCGATCTCGCCGCTGCCGATCTGCAGCGCTACCGCACGCTCAAGGCGCAGAACTTCATCAGCGGCGCCGAACTCGAGCGCCGCGAAGCCACGCTCAAGTCGGCCCAGGCCAGCCTGGACCAGGCGCGCGCGCAGGCCGCAAGCCAGTCGCTGCAGACCGATTACACGCGCCTCGTGGCCGATGTCGCGGGCGTGGTCACGGGCATAGATGCCGAGCCCGGCCAGGTGGTTTCCGCGGGCAGCCCCGTGGTGCGCATCGCCCAGGACGGCGAGCGCGACGTGGTGTTCTCCGTGCCCGAAGACAAGATTGCGCGCGTGCGCGCCGGTCAGGCGGTGGCGGTGCGCCTGTGGGCCAGCGACCAGCGCTACAGCGGCCGGGTGCGCGAAGTCGCGGCCAGCGCCGATGCCGTGACGCGCACTTATCTTGTCAAGGTCGCATTGGAGCGTGCGCCGGGCCAGGCCTTGCCGGCACTGGGGGCAACGGTGCATGCGCGCCCCGAAGGCATGGGCGCGACCGGCGAGTCCGTGATCAAGCTGCCGACGACGGCGCTGCATCAGGAGAACGGCGGCTCGGCCGTGTGGGTGTTCGACGCCGCGTCGAGCACCGTGCGTTCGCAGCCCGTGGTGGTGGCCACGGCCGATGGCAACGAGATCGTGATCTCCCAAGGCCTGACGCCGGGCATGCGCGTGGTCGCGACCGGTGGCCATGTGCTCGCTCCCGGCCAGAAGGTGACGGTGTACCAGAGCCCCGTCGAAGCCGCGCGCGCGGCGTCGGCCGCCAAGGTGCCGCCCGCTGCCGCCACCCCGGCAGCGCAGCCCGTTCCCGCCACCCGCTGAGTCCGCCATGAATCCACAGCAGCCCAAACAAGGCTTCAATCTCTCGCGCTGGGCGCTCGAGCATGTGGCGCTCACGCGCTATCTGCTGGTGTCCATCGTGCTGCTGGGCTTTGCGGCCTATTTCCAGCTCGGCCAGGATGAGGATCCGCCGTTCACGTTCCGCGCGATGGTGGTGCGCACCTACTGGCCCGGCGCCACGGCGCAGCAGGTCGCCGAGCAGGTCACCGACAAGCTCGAGCGCAGCTTGCAGGAGGTGCCCTATGCCGACAAGATCCGCAGCTACTCCAAGCCCGGCGAGTCGCAGATCATCTTCCAGCTCAAGGACAACTCCAAGCCTTCCGATGTCTCCAATCTCTGGTACACGGTGCGCAAGAAGATAGGCGACATGCGCTACACGCTGCCGCAGGGCGTGCAGGGGCCGTTCTTCAACGACGATTTCGGCGACGTCTACGGCGTGATCTACGCGCTGCAGGGCGAAGGCTTCACCTACGCGGAGTTGAAGAACGTGGCCGACGACGTGCGCCAGCAGCTGCTGCGCGTGGCCGATGTCGCCAAGGTCGAGATGTTCGGCGTCCAGGACGAGAAGCTCTTCATCGAGCTGTCGCAGCTGCGCCTGTCGCAGCTGGGCCTCGACATGAACCAGGTGCTGGCCCAGCTCGACCAGCAGAACGCGCTGCAGAGCGCAGGCGTGGTCCAGGCCGGCGCGGAGCAGGTGCAGGTGCGCGTCGCCGGCCAGTTCAATGCGGTTGACGACCTGCGCGCCATGCCGATACGCGGCGCTTCGGGCGCGCAGCTGCGCCTGGGCGACATCGCCGAGATCCGCCGCGGCTATGTCGATCCACCGACCGTGAAAGTGCGCCACCAGGGCCAGGATTCGATCGCGCTGGGCGTGGCCATGACCAAGGGCGGAGACATCATCCGCCTGGGCAAGGCCTTGCGCGCGGCCAGCGAGCGCCTGGCCCACGAACTGCCCGCGGGCATGCAACTGGTCAATGTGCAGGACCAGCCGCGCGCGGTGTCGAGTTCGGTCAACGAGTTCATCGCGGTGCTGATCGAGGCCGTGGCCGTGGTGCTGGCCGTGAGCTTCATCAGCCTGGGCCTGCACAAGCGCCCCGGCGAGCAGCGCTGGTGGCGGCGCTGGTACATCGATCCGCGCCCCGGCCTGGTGGTGGGCATCACCATTCCGCTGGTGCTGGCCGCGACCTTCCTGGCCATGTGGTACTGGGGCATAGGCCTGCACAAGATCTCGCTGGGCTCGCTGATCATCGCGCTGGGCCTGCTGGTCGATGACGCCATCATTGCCGTCGAAATGATGGTGCGCAAGATGGAAGAGGGCTACGACAAACTGCGCGCGGCGACGTTTGCCTACGAGATCACGGCCATGCCCATGCTCACGGGCACGCTGATCACGGCTGCGGGCTTTCTGCCCATCGGTCTGGCCAAGTCCATGACCGGCGAATACACCTTCGCGATCTTCGCGGTGACCGTGGTGGCGCTGGTGCTGAGCTGGCTGGCCTCGGTGTTTTTCGTGCCCTACCTGGGCATGCTGCTGCTCAAGCGCCCGCCGCATGCGCCCGAGGCGCCATCCGAAGAGGTTCTGGCCGAAGCGCCGCCCGAAACGCTGGCCGCCGTGGCGCTGGGCGCGACACCGCCCGCGAGCCAGCACGAAGTGTTCGACAGCCCGTTCTACAACCGTTTCCGGCGCACGGTCGACTGGTGCGTGGAGCACCGCTGGATCACCATAGGCGCGACGGTGCTGGTGTTCGCGCTCGGCCTTTTCGGCATGTCGCGCGTGCAGCAGCAGTTCTTCCCCGACTCGACGCGGCTCGAAATCATGGTCGATCTGTGGTTCCCCGAAGGCACGTCGTTCGTGGCCAACGAGCAGACCACCAAGGCGGTCGAGCAGCGCCTGCTTGCCCAGGACGGCGTCGAGACCGTGAGCACCTGGTTCGGCTCGGGCGTGCCGCGTTTCTATCTGCCGCTGGACCAGGTCTTTCCGCAGACCAACGTCTCGCAGTTCATCGTCGTCGCCAAGACGCTGCAGGAGCGTGAACGGCTGCGCCGCCAGCTGCCGGGCATGCTGGCGCAGGACTATCCGCAGGCGCGCGGCCGCGTGACGCTGCTGTCGTCGGGCCCGCCCGTGCCGTACCCCGTGCAGTTCCGCGTCAAGGGGCCGGACCCGACCACGCTGCGCGTGCGTGCCGACGAAGTCAAGCAACTGCTGCGCGAAAACGCCGACATGCGCGGCGTCAACGACAACTGGAACGAGTCGGTCAAGGCCATCCGCCTCGAAGTCGACCAGGACAAGGCGCGCGCGCTGGGCGTGAGCAGCCAGTCGATCGCCCAGGCCGCCAACGTGATGCTCAGCGGCGCCACCGTGGGCCAGTACCGCGAAGGCGACAAGCTGATCGACATCGTGCTGCGCCCGCCGCTCGACGAGCGCGATGCGATCACCGACATCGGCAATGCCTATCTGCCCACGAGTTCGGGCAAGTCGATTCCGCTGACCCAAATCGCCAAGCCCGTGATGGCCTGGGAGCCTGGGGTTCTATGGCGCGAAGGCCGCAGCTATGCGATCACCGTGCAGGGCGATGTGCGCGAAGGCCTGCAGGGCGCGACCGTGACCGAAGCGCTGCTGCCCGCGCTGCGCGAAGTCGAGAAGCGCTGGCATGCCGAAGGCGCGAACGCCTATCACATCGAAGTCGCGGGCGCGGTCGAGGAAAGCTCCAAGGGCGCGTCGTCGATCGCCGCCGGCCTGCCGGTGATGCTGTTCCTCACGTTCACGCTGCTGATGCTGCAGCTGCACAGCTTCAGCCGCGCGCTGCTGGTGTTCCTGACCGGCCCCATGGGCATTGCGGGCGTTGCCGCCGCGCTGCTGCTGCTCAACCGGCCGTTCGGCTTTGTCGCGCTGCTGGGTGTGATCGCGCTGATGGGCATGATCCAGCGCAACTCGGTGATCCTGATCGATCAGATCGAAGTCGACCGCGCGCGCGGCATGCCGGCCTGGGACGCGATCATCGAAGCCACCGTGGGCCGGCTGCGTCCCATCGTGCTCACCGCTGCGGCCGCGGTGCTGGCCATGATCCCGCTGTCGCGCAGCGTGTTCTGGGGCCCCATGGCCGTGGCCATCATGGGTGGCCTGGTCGTGGCGACGGTGCTGACGCTGCTGGCGCTGCCGGCGATGTATGCCGCGTTCTTCCGCGTGCGCCGGCCCGAGCCGGCAGCCTAAAAACTTGCACTCGATTGCAAAAAATGCTGTGTCAAACAGGTAAAATAAGCGGTTGACCTAAGGTCTGGCATCGCGCCAGACCACCGCGCGGGTGGCGAAATTGGTAGACGCACCAGGTTTAGGTCCTGACGGTAGCAATACTGTGCGGGTTCGAGTCCCGCCCCGCGCACCACAGTTAAAGCGGGGAAAACCATTAAAAATCAACCACTTGTGGTTTTTTTTGGCTTTCCTTTCTTTTCATTCGTTCTCATCGCTTTTCACTCGTTTTCACCGATGGAGTTTGGGAAATCCGGTAAGCGAGCGATGTGGCGTACTGGTGACATCTTGCCGGGGCAACGGCCCCAACTAGGTTGATACGCATTTCATGAGTATGTAGTCGAAACACTTGCCGGTTCTGATGGCTATGTTTCCGGGCGTGGTCATGCTCAACGTCGAGCAGGCAGCGACCATTCTTCATTGCGCCAAGGGGCACCTGTACAACCTTTGCAGTGCCAATCGCTTGCCCTTCAAGCTGTCTCGGAGTGTTGACAACCGCTTCCTGATTTTCATCGTAGAGTTGGCGGCGTACAGGGACAAGACCACGCTGTCCGACGCTATGCCCGTAGCAGAAAGCGAGCCCGTTGTCGTACCAAGGCGCAAGCCGGGACGTCCTTGTGGTTCGACCGGCAAGGCGAAATCGCGGCTGTGATGGAGTTCCAGAGCGAGCTCTTGGGCGCTCTGGGCATCAATCAATCGACTGAGATTGCAGTGTTGGAGTTGGAAGCTCCGCGCGTTCCCTTCTGTGCAGACTTGGCCGGCTGGCTCATGTCAATGCCTTTGGGGGCTGATGGCTTGCAGCCGAAGAGAGGCAGGAACCTGCGCAGGTGCTTTGGCTGACCTGGGCTGAGGGGCTGTCTGCGATATGGCAAGACGAGTCCGCGCGTGTGGGCTGGCTGAAAATGGCAGACCAATCTGCCCCCGGATTGCGGCAACGCGCAGAAGCCATCCGGCACACCCTCCTATCCAGCATTTGAGGACGTTAATCGGCCAGGTTGACCGGTAGTGGCAACTCGTCTTTATCCACCACGAACCTATCCAGCGCAGCACACACACTGAATGCATTCAGTTCCGACGACATGTGGCTGGCGATGAGTTCTGGCAACTGGCGGAACTCCATAGCGGCCTTGGCCAGGATGTTGGGATAGGGCCTGCAAAAGTCCACGCCCTGTTCCGTTGCGAACGCTTCCAGGCATTGCAATGCCGCGGTGGCATCGCGGAGAAGTAGGAAGTCAGGCCGAATCCGGGGGGGGGCGAGAGGCGTGCATCCAGCATGCCGGAATTGGCGGGAGGTCGCATCGACTGCTTTACTCATCTCGTACCCAAGATGTCCTTAGAGTATTCGTCTGCTGATGCAGAAGCACACTGCACAGAAACGACGAAAAGCTCATGAACGGATAATTCTTTGTAATTTACATGCTGCTACAGAATTTGCATCGTGCGAAGATTGCTCATCAGCGTTCTAGGAGAGGGACATGTTCAGCAAAACGGTCGCAGTAGCCGCCCCATCACTTAACCCGAGGTCCGGATTGGCGACTCTGTCCGGGGGGCGGCCAGGGCAGCAGTGGCGCCAACTCGCGGTGAGCTACTCATCATGAGAATTCACGACTTCGTTCGCGACCATGTGTCGCCGGTCAATACGGTGATTTTTTCATCGGTGACCGTGGCTGGAATTTTGGACTTCCTGGCGCCCCGAGCACCGTTCCTTAGTTGGCTCAGCTATGTGCTGGCTGGCTTGGTGCTATTGGCCATGATGCTGGAAGTGTGCGCCTTGCGCTCTGGCACCACGGAACATGCTTGGTACGTGCGCGCTCTGGGCAGGCTGCGCGAGCCTCCCGGCCCGTTGTGGAAGTCTCCGGGCTGGCAGGTGTTCGGCATCGTCGTCGTCATCGTCTTGGTGCTTGGGCAAGCCTCCAAAGCGCGCGCCGATAGGGGGGGGCTCATCGCCAGCGCTGCTCCTGGTGTGCGCAGCGTGCAGATGGTCTTGCTGGGCGTCCAGCAGGACACCCAGTACATACGTACAACAGTGGACAGCATGGCGCCCAAGGTCGATGCCATTCAGGCATCCGTGGGCACCATGGAGGCGATGCTCAAGGAGCCCCGCGACTACTTAGGGGAGGGTGACTACCCCTACCTGCAAAAGCTCGTGGCGTCTGGCAAGAAGCTGCCGCAGGACCAATGGACGCTGCTGTTGGGCTTGAACCAAAAGCGGCCAGACCGCTTCGACCTGCTGCGCCTTTACGTTGACCATGGTCTCGACCTTCGCCAGCCGATGCCGGTCTTGTCCAATGTGGTGCTGGGCTCGCGCATCAATGACGTTGCGACGCTCCGCAACTTGGATAAGCTGGATGCTTGGGCTGCGAAGCGCACTCAGATGCGAGGTGTTGGGCTGGCATCTGTGTGCGACCGGATGGACCTTTTGGCTTACGCGTACATCGCAGAAGACAAGCCGCTTGCGGATTGGCTAATCCAGCAGGGGCTTAACCCACAACAGCAATATCCCTGCGGATTTAGCGAAAAGTCTTGGGCCATGAGTACTCAGAGCCTGCAGGTAATTTTGGCCCCTTAGTCTTTCCACGAGGAGAGTTGGCTTGCTCAATGGTCGTTGTGCCAAGGTGGCATAGAAGTTTGCATCTTGGTCCTCTTGGCTTGCATGGGGTCAACTCGTTTTAGTGGTCGTTTTTCCAGATGTTTGACAGTTCAATCAGTATTTAATAAATATTTAAGTTTCTAATTATCAAAATATATGGCTTATCCTCTTAATAAATATGATGCAGGTAAGAACTTTATTCGCTACACAGGGAAGGTATTAGCCGTTGAAAGTCACAGAGGTAATTATGTCAGCGCGACGACGGAAAACACAATATACCACGGTAAAGTGGTTAATATACAATCTAATGGCTTCAAGTCCACGACAGTGAAAGTCATGCTGCCAACTGGTCGGCACAAAGAATTTGATGCCCAAGGAATAGAGATGCAAGAGGGAGATGAAGTTGAATTTGTAGTTACAGAAAAGAATAGCCCAATCTACGCTAAAAATATTACAACAGGAATTGAAGAGGTAGTGCAGCCCATGTACCATAGGGATGGTGCAGGCGCTTTTTTTGTAGTTGTTATGGTTTTGGGTATTTGTGCTGGCCTTTTTCTAATATTCACAATGAATTTGGTTTTTAAGGGGGTTATCTGTGTCGGGGCTTTTGGAGCTGTCTTGCTTTATTGCTCGAAAAAATGGCAGGATGGTGTTAATTCTTCCGTGTTGGAGTTTCAAGATAAATTGCTTGCAACAGGTGTCGCGGTTAAGAGTTTTAAATCGGTAAGCATTCTTTAATATTAGCTTGCCAAGATTGCCAGTGCTATATCAACTGGGCGTGTCCCGCTCGGAAGAGAGTTTTTCAATGAAATCAGCTACTGTCTCGGCAATAACCGCTGGTCTTTGTTTAGTTCTTATGTCGATAGCATTGGACTCGGTGTCGGCACAGCCCTCGTCCATTCGAGCAGCATGCGGCGGAATTCTTGGTGCGCCGATGGCTCAGATTGCTAAGCCTTATCAGCAGGTAGTAGCCGCGTTGCAAGGTGCCGAAGCCGGGTGGTGCGCGATGGCCGCCGAGCAAGATGCGAATACACCCGAGAGTGCGGCTATGTGGGAGCTTGTATCAGCGGCATATGTCCTGCATGCCTTGCGTGGCCGCAAAAACATCACGCCAGCTCGGCAGGGTGCTCTACAAAGTGTTTTGGCGAACGTTCCAGGCATGGGCAAGCCGCCCATTCGTTTGCGAGACATTGATACAGCCTTCTATGTGCATGCGCGGACACTCGCGGCAGCAGATGGAAGTACTGCGCAAGTGACGCTGGATGGGATGCAACAGTATGCCCCGGCCATCTTCCGCGCGTTGATGAGGCGCTCGGTTCGGTGGGGGGGGCGGGTGACAACTAAGGCTGTGGCATGCTGTAATTTAGTCGGAATTTTGTTGAATGTGGATATTATTGGCCTGCTGTTTATAATTATTTATGATTAACTCTATGATAAGTGATGATGTCTTGAGTCAAAAGGTTGGAACTGGCGAAGTTAACTATACGTTGATGGAGGGGGTTGTCTATGACCACACAAAAATAACCACTGTAGCTACTCATGTGCCGAGTTAGATTCTCGACTCCGCCACAACAAGTGAATTCTCTTCACATGAATCATGGATAAAATGGAGCGACACGTCTGTTCCAGACCTGGTTGTAAAAATTCCAGGCTATATCGTGGGTCATAGAGTCTTAATGCTCGGAGCCGAATGCACGAACCAGAATGGAAAAAAGTTGCCGTAAATAATTTGGCGATTTTCAATTTGAAATCTAAAAAAAGGTATCTTTGTTATAAAACCATTCCGAATGGAAAGGCGAACCTCTATCAATATGATGCCAACGATTTGGACACTCTTGGCAATTGTTGCATGACAAAGCGAGACCTCTTTTTTGCAAAATTTATACTTTTAGTGCTGTCTGTATTGGGGGTAATAACTGTCATTTCAAGTTACATAGGCGCAAAAAGCATCCTTACGGCGCTTTTTTTGCAGTCTTGGTAATCCTCGCTGGCGGCATATGTGCAACGTTTTTGATGGGGCAATCAAAATCCATTATTGCAAATAGAATCTGGGAAATCGCGAAAATTCTCAAGTGTGATTTGGCGCCCAGCCTGAAGTGAATTTACTGAAATGATCAGGGTATCCAGTTGAGGAGTTGGCATAATTTGAAAATCCCTGGGGCATTATTTCTGCTCAAATTTCACCCTTAACAATGCAGACTGTCGGTTCGCCTCAACAACAGCCCGCAGCCTTGGTGACACTAAATCTGCATGGCCCAGCCAGGCGAGGCGCAGTCGGTCATCCTGCCAGACCGCTGCCAGGGCCTTGTCCCACGACATCCATCGAATGCTGCTCTTGCCGGACGCCAAGCGTTCTGCAATGGAGGTCAGTTCCTCATCCCAGCCGTGCGACATCACCAGGCCGTCTGCGGTCATGAAGAACGGTTCGTCCAGCGCCTCCACCTCGACCATCTCCCCTATGGCCCAGGCCATTGAGAATGGCTTTTGCTGCTTGCCGTTCACAACCGTGTGTGACAAAAAAGGGCTCGCCCCAGTGGGTTCTGCCGGTGTCTGTGATTGGCGGATGAAGTCCAGTAACTCCCCGACCCGAATACCGCACCTGAACCCCTGACCGTACCTCTGCATTCTTTGCCGTGGGATGAGGTGGGCGCTTTTCGGTTCGCCACCATTCCATGGTTTTGGGGTGAACACCCTGGAAGAACGCTGCCGTCTCGGCATCAAGGGGGACATCCGGTGTCTTGGCCAGTGACCCATGCAGTTGTGCGCGTGCCTGAGAGGTGGCCCCGTTTGTTGGAACACAAATCGCTAAATGATAAGTGGAACCGGTCCGCTCAATCTGCCTGTTGAATCGCCGGCAGCGACACGAAGTAGAACTCATCTGGGGTGTTCTTACCGAGCGAGCAATGGGGTCGGCACGTGTTGTAGAACTCGATGAACCGACCGATCCGCTGGCGCGCATCGCTGACCTACTCGTACGCGTGCAGGTACACCTCCTCGTACTTGTTCGTGCGCCACAGCCGTTCGACGAACACGTTATCGCGCCAGGCCCACGCCCGTCCATGCTGATGGCCACCTCCCGGCTCTTGAGCGCATCGGTGAAGGCGAGGCTGGTGAACTGCCTGCCCTGGTCGGTGTTGAAGAACATGTCGCGCAGCATCCTTGCGCCCGTGAAAGGGTGCTCCAGATGCAACTTGTCGATGCGCCGCATCAGCCGTTGATCGGCCTCAGGCGCCGTCCGAGGCACGTAGCAGGCGCTGCCCCGGGAGATGTTGAGCAGCTCGGCTTGGCGCTTGATGTGCAGTTCGTGATCCGGCTTGATCATTTCTTTCCGCTCAGCAGTCCGGCCTTGTCGAGCGCGCCTGACAAGAAATCAATCTCCAGCGCCCTGGCCGATCTTGGCGTGCAACTTCTTCAGATCGGCCTTGGGTTCTTCAACATGCTCTGCACCGAACACGCCGGCCGCACGCTCGAGCAACTGGTCTTTCCCGTCCGTGATCTGGTTCGGGTGCACGTCGTGCTGCTTGGCCAACTCGGCCAGTGTCTTCTCTCCACGAATGGCATCCAGCGCCACCTTGGCCTTGAAACCGCAGAGTGATTGCGGCGGGGTCTTCTGATCTTTGGTCTCCTTGCAGCCCCGATCTTCAGGGCAAATCAATGGACCGAGCTCTGACTCATCGCCGTGTTCAGTTTTCCGGGGCCGCCTCTCCCTCGCGCACCAGAATAGAAAAGTGCCGACTCTCACCGAGTCGCGCATTCCAAGCAGAAAAGGCCGTTTCCCCTCTGGGAGCGGCCTTTTTTTCTGCGCGCTGCGCCTACGGTTTGGAAAGTGCTCTCTCCAGATCCTGTTTTTCCGACAGGAGTCGGTCCAGGTTGGCTTGCAGGCGGCGTTGCTCCGTGTCGCACCGGGTCGCTATAGCTTGCATTTCGGCGCTGAGTGATTGCTCCCAAGTAGCGCCTGCCAGGCTGTTGTCAGCGAGTGTCTTGCGATTGCGTACTGATTCGATCTCAGCCTGGCATTGAGCGTCGGCGCGAAGAATCTCACCTTGTGCGGCGCCAATGGCCAGGTTGTTGAGCGTTGAAAGGCGATTTTCCTTGGCGAGGCGGGCTGACAAGTTGTTCAGCCTGTCGGCCTCTGTGATGGTCGGCGATGCTGCGGCTGGTGTCCCGGTGCCTATAACAAGCGGCTCAGCGCCCGCTCCCGTCAGCGCCTGGGGTTTCGGCGCATTGCCCGACGCAGGGTGAACATCGTGCTTTCCTCCCTGGTTTGCGCCGGCGCAAGGGATTTCCTGAAAGGTGGTGCGCCCGCTTGCGTCCTGGCATTTATAGACTGCCCAGGCCGGTGTGGCGGCCATCAATATCAATAAAGCGATGTTGACCAGTTGACTTGACTTCATGGGTTGCTCCGGCGGTGACTGTAGTGTTTTTAGCACATGGCGCCATGGCAGTCCGCAGCCAGTCGCACCGCGGTGACATCGCTGTGCAGAGTGCTTCCCTTGCCGGTGGCTTCGGTTCTGGCTGCGGGTAAGGGTGTCGGCGTGGCCTGCCTGCGCTCGCCCATTTGCGTCAAAGTAACGGATAGTAAAAAAAATGTTCGCGCTTCACACCCAAGAGCCGATCATGCGCCTACAGTGCCTAAAGAAAAATACAGGGCAAAAATGGTCGCATGGATTATTGGTATCGGCATCTTTGTCGTGCTGGTGGGTTTGATCATCTGGGGGATCGCGACCCTGTCTCGTGACATGGACGGCTATTGATGCGGTTCATGCAGTTTTTTCCAGCGGCGGTTCATTCCGGGTCCACCACCAGATCGCCCGCCACGGCGCGGATCCGGGGTTCGACGTAGTAGCCGCCGTATTCTGTGTAGCGCAGAAAGACGCGCGCGCAGGACTTGCAGGCCCAGATGTCGCAGCGGTTGTAGGGGTGGTAGCTGACGGCAATGGGCGCATCCTCGGACCAATAGTTGCTGCGCTGCGGGTGGTACTCGTCGAGCGTGGGTTCAACGGCAGCCCCATCGGTCTCGCGCAGCGTGCCCACCTGCGCCAGAGCCTTTTCTTCAAAAGTCGAAGGCAGCGCTTCCCAGCCTGGGCAGCGCAGTGCACTGCAGGCTGCGCATCCTGTGTGGGAGCCGGCGCTGGCCGCTTGCCGCAGCATTTGCGCAGTCCAGCGCGAAGAACTTTGTTTGGTGGTCATGCGCCTACCTTAGCGCAAGGTAGGGGGGCCGGCGCCGAAATCACTCACGCCATGCATGGCTGCGCGCACGGGTGTCGCCGGGTGTCATTCCGTCGCGCGCTTTTGTCGCTTACCATCGCCTCCACGAGTCTTATTTCAAGACGATATCGGGAGAATTTATGGCCAAAGAACAGCGCAACGAGAAGTTGTCCAAGAAACCCAAGAAGGACACTTCGGCTCCCAAGACCGGCAGCCCTTCCGACCGCCCCATGGCGCCCGTCACCTCGGTGATCCCGCGCGGCAAGGACAAGAACAAGTAAGAAGCAGGTCGGCTTGCTTCCCGTGGACCATGCCTGCCGGTTTCGCCGGCGCGTGGCGGCCACGGTCTCACAACGCTGCCGACACGCTGTCCGCAGCGTGCATCCCGGCGCGGCAGGCGTGCACCTGCTGAGTTTTTCCCGCGTTCGCATTGCGCCTTGCCACGCCTGCGGCTGATCGTCGCTGCCACCGTGCGGTGATCGCCGCGCTTTCCCTTTTCGCGCAACCTTTCGACGTCTTGCCTGCATGCTCAGGGCGGAGCCGTTTTCCCGAGCGCTGCGGCATGCCTGTCCTGCCGCCCGATATTCACTGTCGGTTCGTTCCACTCGCTGAAGCGATTTTTCCGCGTGCATATACTGGTATTCAGTGAGTTATTGGTATTTTCCCTGCCAGAATTAACTTGCATGGAGTTTGATTCGATCTGCCAATTGCTGGAGCTTTTGTCTGGCAAGAAAGTAGGTGCTTGACGACATTATCGAAATTAAGCGGTTTATAGAATTTAACCGTGCATATCGTTCTTTGCACTTAACTTTCAAGGAGATGAAAATGGCTGTCAATAACCCCCATGGTCATAATCAATATACCGACAAGAAGAAGACGGAGAATGCGGATCCGAGCAAGCGCACGACGTCGGGAAGCTCCGCCGGAACGCGCGGAGGAACCAGCGAGCAGCATGCAGAAGCCGGCCGCCAGAGCCACAAGAATGACGACAAGTCTTCTGGCCGTCAGGGTCAGAAAAGCGACGGCTAAGAGGCCCTGAATTCAACCGGATCATTATGTGAAGGTTGAATTCTTTCTTGGTGGTGAAATGAAATTCTGGAGATATTCAAATGGTTTCACGTAGCTATGAGGAAAGTGATTATCGGCGAGGGCCGCCGAATGTACGCAATGAACCCAATCACCTGTGGCGGGGAGGTCGTGATGACGACGATTACGCCTACCCGCCGCCTGTTTACGGCCGTGAAAATGCCGGGCCGCAGGAGCGCTATCCGCAACGTGCGGACTATGGATATCGTGATATCGACCAGCCTTGGCGTGGTGGTGGCGATGTCTATCGCGGTTATGAAGGCCGCGGCAATTACGGCGGCGACCCGGGCTACGAAGCCGGGCGCCATGCTGGCGCATCCCGGCGCAGCGCGGCGCCTTATGACGACGCGCCGGCATACCGCCAGCGCAGTTTTCCGGCTGCCTACGGCCAGCGCGGGGAGACCGGTCATGAAGATCCCGCCCGATATGGCGCGCAGGAGCGCGAAGGGCGCGATAAGTCGCGGCAGTTCGATTCCGACTACCACCAGTGGCGCGACGAACAATTGAATGCGCTGGATGACGATTACCGCGCCTGGCGCGGCGAGCGCTACCAGAAGTTCGCCGATGAATTCAGTCAGTGGAGGTCGGGGCGCTCGCGCCCCGAGGAGGAGAGCCGCGGCAAGGGTGCGGACAAGGAGGGCTCCGGCAAGAGCAAGTAAGCAGCAGGGGATTTTCTTCAGATGCCTGGGCGATGGTGGTTGCCCGGGCATTTTTTCCTCGCGGCTCGAAGTTGCGTGCCGCTGAAACGAAAAAAGGACTTGGCAAAGCCAAGTCCTTTTTTGAATCAATGGTCGGCGAGAAAGGATTCGAACCTTCGACCCCTTGCACCCCATGCAAGTGCGCTACCAGGCTGCGCTACACGCCGACGAGAATGCTATTGTATGACAAACAATCCACTGCTTTTGGCAAATCGCTGCTTTTTTCACAAACAGCGGCCTGCGCAGCCGTTGAGCGACGGTTTCCGGCGGCAAAATCAGGCTGCGGGGCAGGGCGTGCGCGGCGCGAATCGGCGCTGCGGCGGGGGCGATACAGCCCGCTGGGCAGCGGTCGCAGGGTTTCCCTTGCCAGCCTTGCGCCAGGGAGGTTTGCCCGCTCGCTATAATTGCAGATTCGATTTTTAGTGCGCGAAGCGCTTTCATCCTGTGTGGATTGGACGCCCGCTGCCTAAGCTATTGATTTTCTTGGTGTGCGGAAGTCTCCGCGCACCATCCATGTGAGACTTTGCGGAACACGGTGCAGGCTGCACTGCAGCCGGCACGGTCCACATATCCCTGATTAGGAAGAACCATGGCCGTTACTGTTGAAACCCTCGAAAAGCTCGAGCGCAAGATCACGCTGAGCTTGCCTTTGTCCGCAATCCAGTCCGAAGTCGAAACGCGCCTCAAGCGTGTTGCGCGCACGGTCAAGATGGACGGCTTCCGTCCCGGCAAGGTCCCCATGAACGTCGTGGCACAGCGCTACGGCTACTCGCTGCAGTACGAAGTGCTGAACGACAAGGTCGGCGAAGCTTTCGCCCAGGCCGTGAGCGAAGCCAAGCTGCGCGTTGCCGGCCAGCCCCGCATCACTGAAAAGGAAGGCGCACCCGAAGGCGAAGCCCAGTTCGACGCCGTGTTCGAAGTGCTGCCCGAAGTCAAGATCGAAGATCTGTCGACCGCCGAAGTCGACAAGCTGTCGGCTGAAGTCGACGACGCCGCGATCGACAAGACCATCGACATCCTGCGCAAGCAGCGTCGCACGTTCGCCCAGCGCGCGCAAGACGAAGCGGCTGCCGATGGCGACCGCGTGACCGTGGACTTCGAAGGCAAGATCGACGGCGAAACCTTCGCTGGCGGCAAGGCCGAAGACTTCCAGTTCCTGGTCGGCGAAGGCCAGATGCTCAAGGAATTCGAAGACGCAGTGCGCGGCATGAAGACCGGCGAAAGCAAGACTTTCCCCCTGGCCTTCCCCGAGGACTACCATGGCAAGGACGTTGCCGGCAAGACCGCTGACTTCCTCGTGACCCTCAAGAAGGTCGAAGCCGCCAACCTGCCCGAAGTCAACGAAGCCCTGGCCAAGTCGCTGGGCATCGCCGACGGCACCGTCGACGGCCTGCGCGCAGACATCAAGAAGAACCTCGAGCGCGAAGTCAAGTTCCGCCTGCAGGCGCGCAACAAGCAAGCCGTGATGGATGCACTGGTTGCCAAGGCGGAACTCGATCTGCCCAACGCCAGCGTGCAAGCCGAAGTCGCCCGTCTGCTCGAAGGCGCACGTGCCGAACTCAAGCAGCGCGGCATCAAGGACGCCGAAAAGGCAGAAATCCCTGAAGACGTGTTCCGTCCCCAGGCCGAGCGCCGCGTGCGCCTGGGCCTGGTGGTCGCCGAGCTGGTGCGCGCCAATGAACTGCACGCCACGCCCGAGCAGCTCAAGGCCCATGTCGAAGAGCTGGCCGCGAGCTACGAGAAGCCCGAAGAAGTCGTGCGCTGGTACTTTGGCGATCGCCAGCGTCTGGCCGAAGTCGAAGCCGTGGTCGTTGAAAACAACGTCACCGAATTCGTGCTGGGCAAGGCCAAGATCAGCGACAAGTCGGTGTCGTTCGACGAACTGATGGGTCAAGCGTAAGCCAGGTGCCCTGTTTCCCATGAAAGCGCTGCGCTTTTGTGGGAAAACCCTAGTTTGGGGCTTGTGCTTTCGTGCACAGGCCCCATTTCTTTTCTGGGTACAGTACCCCCATTGAATGGAGAAAACATGAGCGCACTGGATACACAAGGCCTTGGCATGGTCCCGATGGTCATCGAGCAATCGGGTCGTGGCGAACGGTCTTACGACATTTACTCGCGCCTGCTCAAGGAGCGCGTGATCTTTTTGGTCGGCCCGGTCAATGACCAGACGGCCAACCTGGTTGTCGCCCAGCTGCTGTTTCTGGAGAGCGAAAACCCTGAAAAGGACATTTCGTTCTACATCAACTCTCCTGGCGGCTCGGTGAGCGCGGGCATGGCGATCTTCGACACCATGAACTTCATCAAGCCCGAAGTATCGACACTGTGCACCGGCATGGCCGCGAGCATGGGCGCATTCCTGCTGTCGGCAGGGGCAAAGGGCAAGCGTTATGCTTTGCCTAACTCCAAGGTCATGATCCACCAGCCACTGGGCGGCATGCAGGGCCAGGCCACGGAAATCGAGATTCACGCACGTGAAATCCTCAAGACCCGTGAGCAGCTCAACCGCGTGTTGGCGGAGCAGACCGGTCAGCCGCTGGAGAAGATCCAGCGCGATACCGAACGCGACTACTTCCTGTCGGCGGACGAAGCCAAGGACTATGGTCTGATCGATCAAGTGATCAGCAAGCGCGCCTGAGCCTGCGTTCCTCCGGCCGGCGGCGTTTCCCCTGGAGGGAGGCGCCGTTTTTTATTTCGGTATCATCGTTTTCCACACTTTTGTAACAAGGCACCGCTCCCATGGCCGAGAAAAAAGGCACTTCCAGCGAAAAAAACCTCTACTGCACTTTCTGCGGCAAAAGCCAGCATGAAGTGAAGAAGCTGATCGCCGGTCCGTCGGTCTTTATCTGCGACGAGTGTATTGATCTGTGCAACGAAATCATCCGGGACGAGAAGCCCGCCGATGAAGCACGCGACGCGCGTGGCGATCTGCCCACGCCGGCCGAGATCAAGGCGAATCTGGACAGCTATGTGATCGGCCAAGAGGTCGCCAAGCGCACGCTGTCGGTAGCGGTCTACAACCACTACAAGCGCCTGCGCCACAAGGAAAAGGCCGGCAAGGACGATGTCGAACTCGCCAAGAGCAACATCCTGCTGATCGGCCCCACAGGCTCGGGCAAGACGTTGCTGGCGCAGACTCTCGCGCGCATGCTCGACGTACCGTTCGTCATGGCCGATGCGACCACGCTGACCGAAGCCGGTTATGTGGGCGAAGACGTGGAGAACATCGTCCAGAAGCTGCTGCAAAGCTGCAACTACGAAGTCGAGCGCGCGCAGCGCGGCATTGTCTACATTGACGAGATCGACAAGATTTCGCGCAAGTCGGACAACCCCAGCATCACGCGCGACGTGTCCGGCGAAGGCGTGCAGCAGGCGCTGCTCAAGCTGATCGAAGGCACGATGGCCAGCATTCCGCCCCAGGGTGGTCGCAAGCATCCGAACCAGGATTTTCTGCAGGTTGACACGACCAACATCCTGTTCATCTGCGGCGGCGCGTTTGCGGGTCTCGAAAAAGTGATCGAGAACCGCACCGAAGCGTCGGGCATTGGCTTTGGCGCTGTCGTCAAGAGCAAGAAGCAGCGTTCGGTTTCGGACATGTTCCAGGAAATCGAGCCCGAAGATCTGATCAAGTTCGGCATCATCCCCGAGCTCGTGGGCCGGATGCCCGTGGTCACGGCGTTGGCCGAACTCAGTGAAGACGCGCTGGTGCAGATCCTGACCGAGCCCAAGAACGCTCTGGTCAAGCAGTACAGCAAGCTGCTGGCGATGGAAGGCGTGGAGCTCGAGATCCGTCCCGCGGCCCTGCGCGCCATTGCCCGCAAGGCGCTGGCCCGCAAGACCGGCGCGCGCGGACTGCGCTCGCTGCTCGAGCTGTCGCTGATCGACACGATGTTCGAACTGCCCAATACCGACAACGTGGAAAAAGTGGTGCTCGACGAGTCCACCATTGAAGATGGCAAGCCGCCGCTGCTCGTCTACCGCGAAGCCGCCAAAAAAGCCTGATCTTCGCCATGCAGGGCGTTGGCGCAATCCGGCCCCAGGCCGGATTGCGCCGGCTCCAGGTGCCATGCCTTTCAAATGGGCAGGGTCATGGGGTTGAAAAACGCCGCAAGCGGATCATATTCCGCACAGTTACCAAGGAATTCCATGTCAGGATCCAAGCTCTTGCCTTCCTCCTCTCTCGATTTGCCGCTGCTGCCGTTGCGCGATGTGGTGGTGTTCCCGCACATGGTGATCCCGCTGTTCGTGGGCCGTGCCAAAAGCATCAAGGCGCTGGAACTGGCGATGGAAGGCGACCGCCGCATCATGCTGGTGGCGCAGAAGACCGCTTCCAAGGACGAGCCCGCCGTGTCGGACATGTTCGAGGTAGGTTGCGTCTGCACCATCCTGCAGATGCTCAAGCTGCCCGATGGCACCGTCAAGGTGCTGGTCGAAGGCCAGCAGCGCGCGCGTGTCGAGGCCATCATCGACCACGAAACCCACTTCCTGTCGACGGTGGCTCCGGTCGAAGTCGATGACGCGGCCCACAAGCCCAGCGAAATCGAGGCCTTGCGCCGTGCGGTGACGCAGCAGTTCGACCAGTACGTCAAGCTCAACAAGAAGATCCCGGCAGAAATCCTGACCTCGATCTCGAGCATCGACGATGCCGGCCGCCTGGCCGACACCATTGCCGCGCATCTGCCGCTCAAGCTCGAGGCCAAGCAGGCCGTGCTCGACCTGGCGGACGTCAAGGCCCGACTCGAGAACCTGTTCGAGCAGCTCGACCGCGAAGTCGACATCCTCAACGTCGACAAGAAGATCCGTGGCCGCGTCAAGCGCCAGATGGAGAAGAGCCAGCGCGACTTCTATCTGAACGAGCAGGTCAAGGCCATCCAGAAGGAACTGGGCGAAGGCGAAGAGGGCGCCGACCTCGAAGAGATCGAAAAGCGCATCCGCCTGGCCAAGATGCCCGCGGACGCGCGCAAGAAGGCCGAAGCCGAGCTCAAGAAGCTCAAGCTGATGTCGCCCATGTCGGCCGAGGCCACCGTGGTGCGCAACTACATCGACGTGCTCACCGGCCTGCCCTGGAGCAAGAAGACCAAGATCAAGCATGACCTGGTGAACGCCGAAGAGGTGCTCAACGAGGACCATTACGGCCTCGACAAGGTCAAGGACCGGATCATGGAATACCTCGCCGTGCAGCAGCGCGTCGACAAGGTCAAGGCGCCCATCCTGTGCCTGGTCGGCCCACCGGGCGTGGGCAAGACCTCGCTGGGTCAGTCGATTGCCAAGGCCACGGGCCGCAAGTACGTGCGCATGGCGCTGGGAGGCATGCGCGACGAAGCCGAGATCCGCGGCCACCGCCGCACCTATATCGGCGCCATGCCGGGCAAGGTGCTGCAGAGCCTGGAGAAGGTCGGCACGCGCAATCCGCTGTTCCTGCTCGACGAAATCGACAAGCTGGGCATGGACTTCCGCGGCGACCCTTCGAGCGCGCTGCTGGAAGTGCTCGACCCCGAGCAGAACCATGCGTTTGGCGACCACTATGTGGAACTCGACTTCGACCTGAGCGACGTGATGTTTGTCGCCACCTCGAACTCGATGAACATTCCGCCGGCGCTGCTCGACCGGATGGAAGTCATCCGCCTGTCGGGTTACACCGAGGACGAGAAGGTCAATATTGCAATGCGCTACCTGCTGCCCAAGCAGCTGACCAACAACGGCCTCAAGGAAGGCGAGCTCGAAGTGCAGGAATCGGCAATTCGCGATGTGGTGCGCTACTACACGCGTGAAGCCGGCGTGCGCTCGCTCGAGCGCGAACTGTCCAAGATCTGCCGCAAGGTGGTCAAGGCCGTGCAGCTGGCGAAGATGACCGCTCCGGTGGTGGTCTCCGCGGACAACCTGTCTGAGTTCCTGGGCGTGCAGAAGTACACCTATGGCCGCGCCGAGCAGCAGAACCAGGTCGGTCAGGTGGTTGGTCTGGCGTGGACCGAAGTGGGCGGCGATCTGTTGACCATCGAAGCCGCGACCATGCCGGGCAAGGGCGTGATCACGCGCACCGGCTCGCTGGGCGACGTGATGAAGGAATCGGTCGAGGCCGCACGCACCGTGATCCGCAGCCGCGCGCGTCTGCTGGGCATCAAGGACGAAGCCTTTGAAAAGCGCGACATCCATGTGCACGTGCCCGACGGCGCGACGCCCAAGGACGGCCCCAGCGCCGGCGCGGCCATGTGCACGGCCTTCGTGTCCGCGCTCACGGGCATTCCGGTGCGCGCCGATGTGGCAATGACCGGTGAAATCACCCTGCGCGGTGAAGTCACGGGCATTGGCGGTCTGAAGGAAAAGCTGCTCGCTGCGCTGCGCGGCGGCATCAAGACCGTGCTGATTCCCGAGGAAAACGTCAAGGATCTGCAGGACATTCCCGAGAACGTGAAAAGCGGCCTCGAGATCGTTCCCGTGCGCTGGGTCGACCAGGTGCTCAAGCATGCGCTCGAACGCATGCCCGAGCCGCTGACCGACGAGGAGGTCGCAGCCATGGTCGCGAACGCCAAGGCCGCGGGTTCCGCGGCTGCGGTGCAGCACTGAATTTGAAAAAATTTGGTGCTTGCGAATAGCGGGCAAAAAAGTACGCTACAATTCATTCCATCGCAGCAACGAAACATTGTAGAATGTGAGGCTGCAGAGGAAATGCGGGAATAGCTCAGTTGGTAGAGCGATACCTTGCCAAGGTATAGGTCGACGGTTCGAACCCGTTTTCCCGCTCCAGGTTTTTAGCCGGTTGCTTTTGGCAGCTGGCGCAGGCCTCGAGAAATGAAAGTTTTTTGAGGTTTTGCGGGAATAGCTCAGTTGGTAGAGCGATACCTTGCCAAGGTATAGGTCGACGGTTCGAACCCGTTTTCCCGCTCCAGTTTTTAGTCGGTCGCTTCGGTGGCTGGCGAAATTCCGGAGAGATGAAAGTTTCTCAGGTTTTTGCGGGAATAGCTCAGTTGGTAGAGCGATACCTTGCCAAGGTATAGGTCGACGGTTCGAACCCGTTTTCCCGCTCCAAATTAGAATGGGAAGCACATGCTTCCCATTTTTCTAAGTGTGAGTTTTGGCGCGATAGCAAAGCGGTTATGCCCCGGATTGCAAATCCGGTTAGACCAGTTCGACTCTGGTTCGCGCCTCCAGATTTCATAGCAAGAAGCCAGAATTCACCTGAATTCTGGCTTTTTTGCATTCTGGCGCGGCAGCTTGCCGTGTCCAGCGGTTCCCATGAGATGCCCCACGAAACAAGCAACGAATGATGTCCGAATCCAGTCTCCGCGCCAGCCACCGCCCTGCCACCGTGGCAGTTCCACCGGGATTTGCACCCTACCAGACGGTCAGTCCCTACATAGCCCACCTCGGGCCCATGTACCAGCGTGAGGACGAGCAGGGCATGGTGGTCTTCGGCCTGCGCATCGCCAGCCACCATCTGAACCTGCACGGCAAGGCCCATGGCGGCATGCTTTCCGTGCTGATCGACAACGCGCTGGGCTACAACATCGCGCGCGCACGTCAGCAAGGCGTGGTCACGGCGCATCTGTCCATCGATTTTCTCGAGGCGGTGGAGCTCGAGGACTGGCTCGAATCCCATGTGCGCCTGACCAAGTCCGGCGGGCGCCTGTGCTTCGCCGAATGCGTGCTGCGTGTCGGCGGCCGCGACATGGTGCGCGCCAGCGGCATCCTGCCCATCGTCAAGAGCCCGGCTTGAGCGGGCGAAGAGGGCTGGGTTGGATGGAGCGGGATGAAAATTTCATGAAAAAGCCGTGAGTTTCCAAAACGCGAGAAATTTCTGGCTATAATTCTTGCTTGTTCTGCAAGACACCAAGCTGCAGAAATATGCGGGAATAGCTCAGTTGGTAGAGCGATACCTTGCCAAGGTATAGGTCGACGGTTCGAACCCGTTTTCCCGCTCCAAATTATGAAAAGGGAAGCTTTGCAGCTTCCCTTTTTTCATGGCGCAGCGCATAGGCCTGTTGCCGGTTGAATGCGATAGAATTTCCTGCTGCCCGGCGCAACGCCGGTCATGCACATCGCCCCGATGGTGAAATTGGTAGACACTGCGGACTTAAAATCCGCCGCTTTCCGTTAAGGGGCGTGCCGGTTCGATCCCGGCTCGGGGCACCAATAGGTTCTGTGGTTTCATCTGAAACCACGCGCACAGAGTGAAATCCGTGCAATTCCGTGAGTTCACGGATACGATTCATCCCGTTTCAACACCCGGGATTGATAGTCCGTGAAGCTGGCTTCACGGGAATCTCCCGGGGAAATTCACGGGAGCAACGATGGCAGCGCCAAAAAAAACCGCCGAAGGCACATGGCGGGTGCAGATGCAGATCAGCGGCGAGCGTGTCGGCGGCACATTCGACACAAAGCGCGAAGCTGAGGAGTGGATGGCGCGCAAGCGGCTGGAGATGAAGTCTGCGGCCAAAGGCACCACCGGGCAGATTAAAACTCTGGCCCAGGCGATGCAGCGCTATGCCGCCGAGGTTTCGCCCGACAAGCGGGGCGGCGCCAAGGAAGTCATACGCATCAATGCACTGCTGGCGCATGACCAGTTTCCGGCAAAGGCGAAACTCTCGGACCTGACGCCGGATCATTTCGCCGCATGGCGTGACGCGCGCCTGAAGATCCGCGCCCGTGGCTCGGTGCTGCGCGACATGAACCTGCTGTCGTCCATCATGACGACGACGCGCAGGGAGTGGCGGTGGATCGCCGCTAATCCGATGAGCGACGTGCGCCGGCCTGCTGAGCCAGATCATCGTGAGGTGGTCATATCGCGGCGACAGATCGTCGCGATGATGCGCGCGCTCAATTACGGGAGTGCTCCAGTGCGCTCGGTGCAGCAAGCCGTGGGCATGGCGTTTGCCATCGCGTTGCTGACGGGAATGCGGGCGGGGGAGATTTGCGGGCTGAAGTGGGATGACGTGCGCGAGGATCACGTGATCCTGCACATCACCAAGAACGGCAAGCGCCGCGAGGTGCCGCTTTCGACGCGCGCACGGGTAATCATTGACCGCATGCGGGGATGGGATGATGAGAAGGTGTTCGGGCTGACAAGCCAGTCGCTGGATGCCATGTTCCGCAAATACCGGGCGCGGGCCGGACTGTCGGGATTCACATTCCACGACAGCCGACACACGGCAGCGACGATGATTGCTGGCCGTCTGCGCAGCGGCAGCATTCCGGCGCAACAGGCCGTGATGGACCTGTGCAAGATGTTCGGCTGGTCGCGAATGGACCAGGCGCTGGTCTACTACAACCCCAAGGCGGGCGACATTGCCGCGCGCCTGGGGTGATCACTTCCCGGCCTCCCATTCCAGGATATCGGACAGCAACCATTTGCCGTCGGCGCAGGGCTCGGGGAAGTCGCCGCGGCGCACCATGCTGGTGATGGTTTGGCGGGTGCGGCCTACGCGCTCCACTACCTGGGCGGAGGTCAGGCGCGCGCCCTTTTGCTGGGCCATGAGCAGCACGGCCGAGGTGAGGGCGTCCAGCCCTGATGTGAGGGCATCGATTTTCTGTAGGAGTGCTGCTTCGCTCATGGTGATCCATTCGTAAAAAAGCCCGCTTGCTGGGCGGGCTGGTCAAAGTCGGGGATGGGTGCGCGCTTGTCGCGCTGCGTTCGTTTGCGGAGACTCATGGGGCGGGCGGTCGCCGGGCCGCGGCGAGCATGGCGCGCCAGAGGCGCGATGGCGCGGCCGTTTCAACCACCACCGTCTCGCCCCGCGTGTACAGGTCGACGCCATCCATGAGCAGATCCATGGCCTCCCGCTTCATTGCCGGCGAAAGCTCCGCCGGCACGGCCTGCCAGCCTGGCGGCACGCGGCCCATGGCCTGCACCTGGGCTGCGGTGTAGAGCGGCGCGCACTGCGCTTTGAATCCAGGGGGCGGTTCGCTAGTAAACGTTTGCGATGTACCCAGGCGGTTGACATGCAGCCACGCCACCGGCTCCACGCCACTGAGCGCGTTCGAAACGGAGGAAGTCGCAGGCAGTGCGCGCGCTGCTTGTACTGCTGGCGCGCGGCTGTTCCAGCCAGCGACCGCGGCGGCTTCTGTGTAGCAGTTCGGACCCGCGCCCAGGCAGTTGCCGACACTCCAGCCGGCGCAGCGGACATTGCATACCTCGCCGTCGCGCGAATGGCTCATCATCGCCTCGCGGCCGCAGAACGGGCAGGGCAGCAGCTCGCGGCTCTTTTGGTCTTGTGCTGTGGTCATGGCTTACTTTCAGCGGTTTCGACCGCGCTTGTTGGTTTCGTTCTTCCACTGGGCGCGCTTGCGGTTGTCGCCATCCCAGTGCTGGGCGATGTCGTGGGATCCTCTCCGTGGTTCGGGCACAGAGGGCGGGCGATCCACGGTGCGGACATCCTCATGGGCGAGGATGGCCATGCCGGCCACTTGCAGGGCGATCGCCATGCGCGCTGCGCGCCCGCTTCCAATGACGCCCACGATTACGATGCGCTTGCCATCCATCACTGTCCTTTTTGCGCCAGGTCGCGCTTGAAGTCGATCACCCACACCCAGGGGTTGGCGGCCCAGTCGCCTCCGGTAGATTCCCAGAGTTCGCTGAATGCCCTGGCATAGGCGCGGTCAAGGCCGAGGTACTTTCCAGCGTCCACGCCCTCGGCCTTCGCGTCGGCTTCGGAGATGTCCTGCAGGCGCTCGACGCGCACGCCGGTGATGTCCAGCCAGATGCGGGCCACGTACTTGGGCATCAGCAGGCAAGGCGTCCATTTGTTGCCGAGCCGGCCTTCGGTGGTGCCATCCGCCGCGTAGACGAATGGGCCGTCTTCCTCGCGCGCCGCGGCCATTGCATGAATGCCGTGCGCGAACGTCTCGCGCACATAGATGCGGTCGCCGGGGCCGCCCACCTGGCAGTCCCAGCGGATGCGGCGCAGATTCTGGCTGTCAATGCGCTCGTTCGAGAAGGCGTAGGGGGTGCCGCTGGGCGGCGTGATGAGCCGCAGCACCTGGTCGCGCGCAGGCGCTGGCTTCACCAGGCGCCGTGTCTGCGTCTTGGAGCCATCGAGGATGGAGCGCACCAGTGGCGCCTTGAACATCAGTCCGGTTTCTTTCATGGGGTGGTTCCTTGCTGCGCCGCGGCGCGCTGTGCAGCCTTCCGGGCGCGCCGAGCGTTGTCGATTTCCTTGTTGATGAGTCCGCTACCGAAGCCATCTGTTGCGCTGATGCCTTCGCCGCAATGGGGGCAGAACGGAACCATGGTCCGGCTACGCCATGCTTCTTCCACTTTCCGAGCTGCCAGAAGGTGGATGACCTTTTCGCGGGCCTCATCAGTCCGGGCCTGCTTCGCGGCGATCTTGCTTTGCACTTCGCCCCAGTGCTCGGTGAGCATGCGCAGGGCGTAGTAGGCGCTGACCTGCTTGCCGCAGTCCAAGCACATCACGATGTCGCCGTTGTCGTCGAGCTCGACGCGCTTGTGCTCGCACTCGGGCTTCGGGTATCGATGGCGCCGCTTGTGGGTGAAGCGGTAGTTGCCCAGTTCCACGACGTTTTCAGCCATCATGCACCGCCTTTCTGCGCTGCTGCGCGCCATGGCGTCAGCGGGGTGTCATAGCCCAGCATCAGCGGGTGTTTCGGGTCGCCGCTCGCGGTCAGGCCGAAGTGCAGCACCGGCTTATCTGTCGCGATCAGCATGGCCAGCACGTCATCGAAGCGTGCACGAAGGTCGCGCGGCACCTTGTTGCGGCTGCCCCAGCAGGGCACCAGAATGTCCGCCTCTGCAGCTATGCGCAACAAGTGAGGATTGTTTTCGAGGCCGATGGGGTTGTCTGACCGAGCCAGATCGCGCACATCCGTGGCGCGGTAGGCGAACACGTTGCCAACTATGAAACGATATCCGCCCAGGCGCTTCGCGAAGCCGCGCCACTTGCGCACGGTTGCGTCGTCCAGGGTGGCATCGGCGGTCGATGGATTCACGCCGAAGAAGGCGACGGTCTTACCAAGGGCATGGCCACCGGCAAACACGTTGCGCTCCAGGCGGTAGCGGTACTTGCCGCAGGGGGACAGGATGGCGCTCATGCTGCACCCCCTTGCGCAGCGCGGGCTGCGGCGACGGTGCGCCCATTCAAGACCAGTTGGGCGAATGTCCAGTCTTTATTAGCGAATGCGTTCTCCGCGATGTGCCGCAGTGCTTCCTCGTATCGCTCAGCTCGCTCCACCGCATCGCGCGCATCCTCCTGCGCCTGGGCGGGCGCAATCCCTTCGCCGCGCGCATCCAAGAAGGCGCAGAAGTTCGCCACATCCACGGGGTCGCCCTTATCGACATGAGCGCGCAGCATTTCGGACAGACGTTGCTGCGTGCATGCTTGGCTGTTCCAGCCGCTGTAGCCCTTGGCGCGCTGGCGGGCCAGCTTGGCTTTCATCGCGGCGGCAAGCGCATCGACGGCCACGTCATCAGGGTGCTGCCCCTGGCCCGCAAGTTGGGTTGCATGCTCCTGCGCCGGGGCAGCGGCAAGCAGGCGGTCACGCTCTGCGATCACCTCGTCTGCGGCCTGCTTGATGCATATCTCACGCATGCTGTCGGTCAGCCAGCAAATGGGATCGACCTTGGACACCGCTTCCAGGGCGAAGCGTGCGCCCTTGCGCCACGCATCAACGTTCACGCCTTCCGGCACTGCCACGGCTGCGGGCGCTGGTGGGGCGGCTGGGCGTTGCGTTTCATACTGTCCGCGGTAGTTCCAGCCCCACAGGAAGAAGCCGAAGAAATTGCCAGAATCGCCTGCGGTCCAGCCTTTGGTGCCAACGTCTTGTTGGACCTGATCCCACGCCCATTTGCAGGCGCGATCCTCAGTCATGTATGTGATGGGCGCTGGCAGCGCTCCGCCGTTTATTCCCCGCAAATCTGCGGAGATTGGCGCCGTAATCTCCGCATGCGCGGTGGGTTGTGTCTTGTCGGTCATCGTTTTATCTCCGTTTATTCGATGGCAATAATTTGGTTGGCTCGGCTGGCTCACGCCGATGCCATGCCGTAGATCTGCGCCTCATGGGCGAAGTTGGCGCGGGCCAGGGCTTCGGCCAGTGGCGGGCAAACGCTGTTGCCGCACATGCGGACCTGGGCGCTTTTGGTGAGCTTCAGCCCCTGGCTTTCGTCGTCGCCGATGACGTAGGTGTCAGGGAAGCCTTGGGCCTTGAACAGCTCGCGCGGCGTCAGCATGCGCAGGCCGATGTCCACGATCTGGTAGTCCTGGCCGTGGATCGTCACCAGGCCGAAGCGATCCTTCGTAGTAGCTGTGGGCAGCGGGCCGCCGATCTTCGGGTCCTGGTCGGTGCTGTAGTAGCTGAGCAGGAACGCGCGGACCTCGGCATGGTGCTGGCCGCCAGCGCTGACGGTGTGCAGTGGCTCGTCGGTCGCCGCGGTGCTGCTGGTGCCTCGCAGCTTGATGAGGCTGCTGGTGACAATGCCCATGACGTTGCCTGTGCTTGGCCGTGCCGCGTCACCCCCGGCTGTTACGGTATGGATGGGCTCGTCCAATGGGCTGCCAGTGCTGCCCGTCCGAAACTTGGTGAGGTGTGCCGACACCAGGCTGTGGTGATCCACCGCCGTGACCGTGCCCATACTGTCGTTCAGGTCGCTGCCGATCACGCCGGTGTAGTGCTTGGCGAGGAAGGCCGCAACCAGCGCATGCTTGGCAGCGCCGCCCACCACGGTGCCCAGCGGCTTGCCGATGTCCAGCGCGCGCGGCGCTTGGCCCTCTCGCTCGCCATAGCCGGTCTGCACCAGCGTGGGCGAGACAAGCGCGAAGTGACCGCCCTTGACCTGCGCGCACTGGGTTCGCATTGGGTCTTCAACCGAAAACACTCGCTGCGTCGAGCTGTTGGCGTGCTCCGTCATGAACGGGGCGGTGCCGGCGCTCTCGCCAGGCACGATGAACGGACGTTCGGCATTCACCACGTACCGCATGATCCCCTTCGCAATGCGCCGCAGCGTTGCATCAGCCAGGGGGCGGGTGCGCTCGAAGATGGAAGGGCAGGGGATCGACCAGTCGATGCACTCAGCGGCCGTGCGCCAGGGCTTCAGCTTGCCGGTGCGCGCCAGCTCGCTGCCTGGTGCTGCATGCGTTATGAGTGGGCGTGCGATGGTAGGAAGTCCGTCGCGACGGCCGACCATGAAGAAGCGTTTGCGGATGGTGGGGGCGCCATAGTCGCAGGCTTTCAGCTCGGCGCATTCGACCGAGTAGTGCATGCCGTCCAGCAGGCGCGCGAACTCGTCTTCGGTCAGCGCCAATGGTCCGGTGCACAGCGCGGCGCGCGCGTCTTCAATGGATTCGTTGCCTTCGCGTTCCGAAAGCGGCACGCCGGTGGTGAGCATCTGCTTGAACACCCGGAAGGTCTGTCCCTTCTTGGCGGGGTCTGGTCGGGCGTGGCCATCCGCATCTATCAGCAGCGGCCCCCAGGTCTGGAATTCTTCGACGTTCTCCAGCATGAAGCCGCGCGGCTTGGTGCGGATGACCCAGCGAACGCCGATCCATGCCAGGCCGCGGATCTCCTTTTCCACGGGCTTGCCGCCCTTGGCCTTGCTGAAGTGCTTGCAGTCGGGTGACAGCCACACCAGGCCCACGGGCTGGTTCTGCGTGACTTCGATGGGGTCGACATCCCAAACGCTTTCGCACAGGTGGCGAGTGTGCGGGTGGTTGGCGGCGTGCATCGCCAGTGCCTCGGCGTTGTGGTTGATCGCGATGTCGACCGGGCGCCCGAAAGCGGCTTCGAGGCCGGTGCTGGTGCCACCGCCGCCGGCGAAGTTGTCGATGATGAGCTCGCCCGGGAAGGCCAGCGGCAGGGTGAATGCGTCACGCTTCATGGGTATCCTTAAATGAAAAGACCCACCTAAGGGGCCTGGCGGGTCGTGTACCCTCTGCCAACTACAAGGAGGTGAGAGGGCTATGGCAGCTGAAAACGTAGAAATTTGCTTGCTTTGGGGAGAGTGGCAAATTCAAAGTTGGTGGTCGTGTATGACTAAAGCCGAATGGTCTGGCTGGATGCAAGCAATAGGAGCTCTGGCTGCATTGGCAATTGCCATGTGGTTATCAGGAAGTCCCATGCGAGCAGAGCGGCGGCACTCGTTGATAAACGCTAGAGCATTTGCTCAGGGGTTTAACGAGTGTTTGGTCGGTTTAAAAATCGGCGTGTCGGCGAACAACTGGGGCGTTGTTTTCTTTGGAAGAATTGCGATGGGTGATATCGCTCAACTGGGGGTGGCTGCGCGTATCGAGCATCTTTCTTGGCAAAAATCCAGAAGTGTCATATCGCTTCGCTCTTATATTGCGCAACTACAGGAGGCTGTTCAGAAACTGGAAAACCGCCAAAACGAACTCACTACCGCTGAGATGTTGAGACTTCTTGACCATTTCTGCGCCCTGACTGCTGAAGAGGTGAAAAAGCTCAATCTTCCCGAGCCGGGAATACTGGAACGAACATATTTATTCTTTCGGTCATCTGGCGCGCGCTGAAGCGAACGATTTCTAGTGCTGGATCGGCCGCTCATCGGCGAGCGTGTGCGAGTTGCGGATCGTGATCGACCTGATGCCGGGGCAATCCGTGGGAATGAGGTACGTGGTGCCGCCTGCCCAGGTCTTCCAATTCGGCGGCCGACTCAGTGCCCGCAGGGCAGGCCCTGGCCTTCTTCGAGCTGATCGGGTGCAACGGCGCCGCAACTGATACAGCGCTTGGCTGGCGCCGGCTGGCTCGCGCGGTGCCCGCTGCACTTCACAGCCTTGACGCCATCGGGGTAGACCTGAATCACTGGCATGGCGTCGAACTCGAGCTTGCCGCAAGCGGCGCTGCCGTTGCTGCAGGCCATGCACATGGAGCCTTTGGGCTGGCAACTCATCGGCAAGCCTCCTGTGCTGCTGGCGCTGGTTGCATGCGCTCGAGATGCATCCGGACGGCCGCAGGAACCACCTTCGCCAGCTCAGAGGTCATGCCACGGACTTGCTGTGCATCACGCTGGCTGAATGGGCGGCTGAATTCGAGGGCATCGCGCAAACGGCCTTCTGTCATTCGTGACAGGTGGACGACGGGGTCTTCCTCGCTGCAGAACAGGGGCGCATTCCAGGTGCGTGAGCTGGCGCGCACGATGAGCTGTGCGGGGTAGAGGGTCTGTTCGCCGGCCTCGATCAAAACCGAGAGGTCTTCCATGTGAGGGAGATCGGTGATGTGGATGGCGAGCAGCACGTGGGCTTGAATGACTTTCATGGGGACTCCTTTGGTTGCTGCAGTGCGGCGGGCAGGCCTTCGCCCAGCGCCGTGCGGCCTTCACCGCCTAGGGCTTCGATCAGGTCGGGCAGCAGCTTGCTGAGCTCGCCCGTGGCGATCGCCACATCGGCGTCGAATCCGCCTTCGTCCTTGCCGTCGAGCACGGTCTCGAGGAACGTGAGCTTCTTGACCTGCAGGCTCTCGGTCAGCAGCAGCGAAACCCGGTCATCCCAGGTGAGCGCGAGCTTGGTTGGCAGCTTGCCGGCCTCGATGTGCGCCTTGACCTCATCGATGTCGAGCGGGTGGCGGCCGTAGCGCACGACCGACTTCATCTCGCTCGCGGCCTTCAGCTCGCACTCCTGATCAACGGTGAAGCCCACTGGCGGCTCTTGGCTGGTGAGCCAGTGCGCCATGGCGGCTTGCGGGCTGGTCTGCGTGTCGAGCAGGGCAACGGCAAAGCCGGGCAGTGCGTCGACCAGCAGCGTCACGACTTCATCGGCGCGCGTCTGGCTGCTGGTGTCGAGCACCAAGAATCGCGCGGCGGGGTCGATCCAGATCCACATGCCCCCTTGCTTTGTGAAAGCCATGGGGAGCAGGTCGAGCTTGGCCTCGTCCTTGAGCCCTTGCTTTTCCTTCTTGCCCGGCTTGCGGCCCGTTTCGCGCTCGATGGCGTCGGCCTTCTCTTGCACCTTGCGGTTGAGCACGCTGGCGGGCAGCATCTTGGCCTCGCTCATGAAGCGCAGGACCCATTGACCGCCGATGGACTCGGCAAACAGGCCTTCTTCCTCGCCACGCGGCGGCACCCAGCCTGCAGAGCGCTCCTGCGTGGGGCCGCAAGGGGTGAAGGGCGTGCGCGCCAGGGCTTCTTCGACGGCGGCCAGATCGGCCTGCCAGGTGGAGGCGATGCGGTAGATGATGAGTTTTTGGAACATGGTGATCAGAATGCAGATGCCCCCGGCATGGCGGGCGTTGGTGAGGTGGATTCAGCGAGGCTTCTTCTTCGCCTTCGCCGGCTGGCGCTGCTTGGGGCCCATCTGGGTCGCGCCGCACGCGCACTGGTAGAAGCCTTTGGTGGTGACCGTCAGGCGCTTGGCCTTGGTTGCGGGCTGCTGAACGTTCTCGGCCCAGTGCCAGGCGTGGTCCCCGGTGATGGGGCATGCCTGCTTGGCGCGCTGGCGCTTGGCGATGGGGTCGGTCACGGGAGGTGCTTGAGGCATCGCATCGTGGTTGCGTCCTCCCAATCGACATGCTGGCCAGGTGGGCAGGCGCGCGAGCTGCTGGCAGCGTGTCGCTGATCTGCCGCGCTGACGCTGGGCTCCTGGGCCTCGGCGCTGCTGCAGCCGGTCAATACCAGGCAGGCCAGAGCGAGCAGCAGGATGGAAATCCAGAGGCCGGGGTGATTCAAGAGCTCAAGGCGGCTGGGCTGCGGGGTGAGATGCGGATCAAAGGGGAAGGCCTGGGCCATGCTGCGCGGATACTCCGCGTCTGGCTCGGGGTTCACGTCAGCGGGGAAGGGCATGCGGGTGGTCATGGCGCGCTCCAAAGAAAATGCCCGCAGAAGCGGGCCGGCGATGGTTTGGTGAGAGGAATTACTGTTTGGACGAGATGGCCGAATCGATGGCCTCGCGGGCGCTGGCAAAGACGCCGGCCTGGCTGGCGTGTTCCAGCGGGTACTCGAGCCAGTAGCCGGGCTCGCTTGGGATGTCAGAGACCAGATCCAGCTTTCCGCCACAGCGCACGATGGCGAAGTGCGAGAGCAGGAATTCCAGGCGCTCGGCTTCCTTGCGCAGCTCTGCTTTCTTGACCCGTGGGCCCGCGATGGTGGATTCGGTGATGCGGGCTTCGCCTTGGGCAGTCGCAGCCTCAAGCTGCTGGCCCAGCAACGCCCCGGCCTGCTCGCCGTGCTGGCGCGCCGTCTTGGCGGCGATCGTGGCGGAGACCTTGCCGGCGTTGACCATCTGGCGCACATCACTGTTGGCGTCGCCCAGGGCCAGCAGCTGGCGCACATGCTCCGTTGACTTGCCGACCTTCGCCGCAATGTGGGCCGGCTCCCAGCCGAACGCCCGCAGTCGCTTGTAGCCCTCGGCGACCTCCACCGCAGTCAGTGGCTTGTTGGCGGCGCTGGTGATGATGCGCGCGGTGCGGTCTGCGTCGTTGCCCTCGAAGTAGACGACGTGGATCCACGCCCCACCATCTTTGGGGCAGCGCAGCTCTGCGCCGCGCTCCAGGGCGCGCCCGTAGGCCGCATAGCGCCGGTGGCCATCCACAATCCACACGCCGCCCTCAGGTCGGATGCGCACCTCAAGCGGAGGATATTTCCCGGCAGCCATGATGTGCCGTGTCAGCGCCTCGATGCTTTCCTCGAAAGCCGCGTCGTGCTGGCGCAGGTTGAAACCGGGCTCGACGTGGATGCTTTCGAAGCGGACCTGCACGGCATCGGCGCGCTTGGCCTCGCCGCTGTCGAACATCTTGCGGTTGGAGTTGGACATTTGGTGCTCCAGAAAGAGAAAACCGCCTCGTAGGGCGGCTTCTTAGATTGCGTCTGCGCTGCACTCAGGCTGCGCGGGGTGGTTGTTGAGCAGCTGGCGCAGCTCGTCGGGTGAAAGGGGCGGCAGGGCTGCTGGCGCTGGGAGCCCGAGGGCTTCCGCAGATTTGCAGAGCACCCGCTGCGCGATGGCGGGGTGGTAGTAGGTCATGGTGCGAAGAAAGAGCCGCGTGATGCCCGGAAAGAGAGGAGGAGGGAGGACGGAGGAGCCGGGCGCGGCTGAAAACGAGAAACCCAAAAGCGGGCAAAAGGTAGATGGCGGCGGGCCCTCATCTGCCCAGCCTGACCAGTGCGGCGCGTACTTACGCGAGCTGGCTTGACCATCATTGAAGCGGGCTGGGCTTGATTCCAGCTCTTGGCGCCGCGCGTCGCGTTTGTGCATCGCTTCGCTCTACGGTCCCGCGTGTCCATCCACGCCGCCACTTCAATGATGGCCCCGGCATCTATCCAGCCGGGACGGTGTCTGTAAATGGTGTTTATTTAAACAGTGGTGTGATTTTATACAGCTTGCGGATTTGCGCAAACAGTTTTTGTTGAAGATGGCTTCGCTTGAAGCAGCGTCGAGGGTTGTGGTGGGCTTGCGCCCGGGACTTTCACCCTTTGCCGGAGCTGACCCGGTCACGCCATCACGCAGATGCCCTGCGGCAAGACGCCTGCGTGATGGCCCCACCTGGCAGGGGTTCGCAGATCACTATCTGCATCCGTGTGCTGTTCGGCTTGAGGCAGCTTCCCTCTGGATATGGCCCCTGGCATTTGCCCGTGCCAGGCCGCGCGCCTATACGCGGTGATTCCGGGGTGCTGTCAACTGGTTGCCTTGGCGATGGCGGCGCGGGCTTGCTTGCACCAGGCGGGCGCCATGTGACCCTGGCGCTCGAATTGCGCGGTCCAGTCACTGACTACGACCTTCAGCGCCGCCAGCAACTCGTCGCGTTGGCGTTCGGCCTGATCCGCACGCGATTCATTGAGTTGGAATGCATCCGGCGACATGCGGCCCGCCTCGAGCGCATAAATGGGCAACCCCTCGCAGGCATTCCAGCAGGCCGCAAGCCGCGCCATGTTCGCGTCGTTCTCGGTGCGCGAATGGTGTGGCGACTCCTCAGCAATCGGGATGCTGCCGTCTGCGGTGATCAGCCATCCACTGCTGACGCGCAGCCGGCCCGGCGTGTGCTTTGCTTCGCTCATGTCTTGCTCCTTTGAAAACAGAAACAGCCTCCTAAGAAGCTGCTTGTGTTTTCGCCCTGATGTCGCTCAGGGCGCGGCGCCGCGGCTGCGGTTATCTGTCTGTGGCGGCGTCATCTGGTGTAAGAGGGCGGGTGACTCCTCAAACCATCGGCCAACTTTGATCCCGTGCCGGCTGTCGTGCGGCTTTCTACGCCTGCCTGTGACTGGCAGAGGCTGGGCCGGGTCTGCCGGCCTATTGATCTCGCATGTGTGCTCCTTCGCAGCGCAGGCTGCTTGTTGGGATGCTTTCGCCGGCATCGAATCGGCAGTGCTCTGGTCTCACGCGTTGCACTTCTTTCCGCGTGCTTCCTGCCCGTAGGCCTTCGGCTTGCCCTTGGCTGCATAACGCAGGATGGGGGACGGGTTTAACCCGCGCCGCGCGCTGCTGATCACTGCGCCCGGCTATTGCTGTCTCTATGTGGCTGGTGTGATTGAGGGGGGCGGGGTGTGCGCGGCCCCAGTGATGCAGTAGGTAGTCTCCGACTCGACGGACCAAGGTTGAGGGCCAGGCCCTCCTATTTCCTGCGCTGACGGCATACGCACCGATGCCCGCGCGCCCGCCTCCCTCAATCACACCATCTTGTTAAAGGGCCGAGGGGGTCGTTCGATGCCGTGCCACCCATCGCGTGGTGCACAAACCTGCTGCGCTCCTTGGGAGCTGGGCCCGGTGGGCCGGTCGCTGTTTGTGCTGCGATGGATGAATTATGCAAACAAGTTTGCTTGCGGGCAAGCGATATTTGCAAATCAGTTTGCTTTGATTGCAGTTGAATGGCGCTGCCAGCGCATGGGAAACAAAAAAGCCACCCGTAGGTGGCCAATGGAGTTGAAGGTAGATGGTCGAGCCCTAGTGGCCCCCTATGTCACTGGGAAGGGGCGAGGGCCTGTATCCAATCGCGTTCATGAATGATCAGGATGCTGCACCCTTCATCGCGAAGAGCCATTGCGCGAGCGATCTTTAGTCCGTAGGACGTGTTGACCCAGTCGGGCGAAATGTGGCTGCCGACAACTAAGGCATAGAGCTTTTTTGACACCGATGGAGCGGTTTCTAGCCCAGCTTTGAGGGCCAATTGCTCACAGGCATTTCGAGTCCCATACAGGAATTGTCCTGTAAAGCACAGCCTGTGTCCCGGCTGGAAGTTGGGCAATCCGGCGTCGAAGGGGAGTGCGCATACTTCTGGGGAGGCTGAGCCGGTTTCTGAAAAATCGCTGCCGACCAGGGATTGCAGATTCCCAAGCAAGTGCTGCCGTTCTTCTTCGGTGACGTGCCCATCAGCAAGGACTTGGGTTACCAACGCAGCGATGGCGCTACCGGGCCAACTGTTCGTGACAGCTTTGTTTGCCGCAATCCAAGCGCTGAGCATCTGGATTTCCATGTCGTGCAGTTGGCCGTCCGCGACGATACCTGTAACGATGCCGGTGAGAACCTGAGACGCCTTGGTGAGGGCTCGGTTGTCAAGGGTTTTTGCGATGGCTTCGGACATCGTTTTACTCCGTTGGGCTACTAAACAGCTTGCCTGAATCGAACGTGTAGGTGACAGGGACGAGAGTTTTGGTGCAGATCAGCCGAAGCTCTTGCTCGGTATCAAGCTTGAGGTCTTCGCCGCGCAGACCATGCCATGCGGCGACGTACCAAAGGGATCCCATTTTTTTGCGAGTTTTGACTTGCTTTTCCACTCCGCCCTTATATGGCAGGGGCGGCAACTCGCCCTCCAGGGCTCTGTTTGAGAGCGCAGGATCTAAGGCGCGCTTTTCAAGCCCTACGAGCCACGCATTGATGAGGCCTTTGTCAGGCCCGTTGACGCGAGCGGCGAAGTCATCGCTTATGGGCGGTGGGTTTGCGGCTGACGCTGTTACTAGCATGTATTCCCCGTTGCTTTTGAAATTTGGCAAGGCCGACTGCGCGGTGTGAAAGTCAAAGCTTTCGCCCGTTCCAGGCCCATACGACCCGGCCAATGACCCGGACTTCGTGGTCGCCGTTCAGCACGTCCACAGTTTTGATGTTTGCGTTGTCACTGCTGACCTCTAGCGATCCATCCATGCGCATGCGCACGCGCTTGATGTACGTCTTGCTATGCACCTCCAGCACATAGATGCCCTCCATGCTTGACGGATCGCGAGCGCCTGCATCAACCAACAGCACATCACCATCGCTGAATGTTGGCGCCATAGACTCACCGTGGGCATGCATGAAGCGGAGTTCCTGGATGTTTGCTGGCCGGATCTGCTTGTTGATCCAGTGGGCCGATAGCGTCATGTCGCCGACCACATAGTCCGCGTCCAGCACATCATTGCCTGGGCCCATGCTGCCGCGATTGGCCAGCAGCGGGATGCGTACCGAGTCCTCGCTGGACATGTCCACGATGTCGCTGCCCGGTGCATCTATCGCGCCGGGGGCGCTGGCAAGAGATGGCGCGGCCGGATCGAATTTCCCAGCGGCAAGCACCTCTGCGGTGGTCCCCATTGCGGCAGCCAGTGCAGTGATATAGCGCACTGTGCGGAAATCTCGCTCCAGCAATTGCTCGATATTTTGGCGCTTGCACCGCATTGACTCAGGGAGGTCGCGCTGGCGCTTTGCCACTTCTTCGGCAAGTTTTGCTGGAGTGAAGCCCTCATCCTGTGCCGCCATGAAGGCGCGGACCTGATCGGCAATTGTCTGTTTCATTGCAAACAATTTTGCGTCACTTGCTGGCAATCCTGTTTGCCTGATAAACTGCAAACTACTTTGCAAAATCAGGACTCCTATGGAACAGAGAACAGGCATCCAAGAGGCGGTGGACAAATTCGGAGGAAGCCCGGCTCGCCTTGCTGATGCTGTCGGCAACGGTGTGCTTCGCCAGCATGTTGAGCACTGGCTCAAAGTTGGTCGCGTTTCCGCCGAACGCTGCCCCGATGTGTTCGCTGCCACTGGCGTCCCATGCGCGTCCCTGAATGACCGCGTGAACTGGTCGCTGCTTACCGCACCTGCTGTCCAGCCCACCCAGGAGGTCACCCATGGCTGAGCCATACCGCTTTGGCGGCCCCATTCCTGAGTCCGTGACGCGGATGAAGAGACGCCGCGAGTACCGAAGCTCCCAGTTCTGCGCGAACTTGAAGCGTCGCCGCGGCGAGGCATTTGACGAGGAGCGTGCTGCTACAGCTGCCGCGGCGCGTCCTTCAGCTTCTCCCGCAGATGGATCTCCTTGTCCACCCGCTCCATGCCCGCTAGAAGCATGAAGTACGCATCCTCGAACGCGCTCGCGACGATGCCCGGCGTGAACTCCTCGTGCTGGTTCTGCACTTTCGAGAGAAGCGCAGCCGCTAGCGATGCAGTCGGTCCGATCAGTTCCTGTTTCATGTCCGCCCTCCTTGAGGCTTTGGGTTGTGTGAGAACTCCCAGCATAGCCCAGGGTGCGGCGGGCACCTTTTCCTCTCGTTGTTTTGGTTTTCATGCGACGAGTTTCGTTTTCCGCGGCGTTGCCCGCAACGTCCTTTTCTCAGGAGACCGGACATGAACTCCCTTGATGCTTTGCGCCGCATGGTCGCTGGCTACCCCGGTGGCCGTCCCGCCTTGGCTGTGCGCTTGAACAAGTCCGACGAAGTGCTGCGCAAGGAGCTGAGCGGCTCGTCTGCGCACCACAAGATGGGCCTGGCAGATGCTGAAGAAATCGCGACCATGTGCCGCGAGGCTGGCAGCCCTGACGCGCACGCCCTGGGCACTGTGTTTTCGTTTCACGCGGGCATGCTGGCGCTGCCAGCCTCTCCTGTGGGTGGTGGCGCGCGTTGCTTGACCCGCGCCACGGCCACGGCGGTCCATGAAGTCGCCGATGTGCTGCTGGCCGTCACCAAGTCCAAGGCGGACGGCAACGTCAGCGACAACGACCGCGCCGAGGTCATGCGCGAGATTGGCCACACCGTGACGGCTTTGCAGGAGGTGTATGCCGCCCTTGAGGCTGAGCACGCTGCCGACAACGCAAGGAGCCCGCAATGAGCAAGCAACTGCCCTGGCTGCGCTTGTACACGCGCACCGTTGACGACGACAAGCTCAAGCTGCTGGCGTTTGAAGACCGCTGGCACTTCATCGCGCTGCTTTGCCTGAAGGGCGAGGGCCTGCTGGACAAGGGTGATGCGCCTTCCATGCTGATGCGCAAGGTTGCCGTGAAGCTGGGCCTGGACGTGCGCAGCCTGGAGGAGGTGGCACGCCGTCTTGCCGAAGTGGGCCTGATCCACCAAGACACGCTGCAGCCGACGAAGTGGGCCACGCTGCAGATGCGCAGCGATGTGGACCCCACAGCCGCAGAACGCAAGCTGCGTCAGCGTGAGCGGGCCAAGGCGCTGCGAGAGGCAAAAGCCGCCGCCAGCAACCCTGTCACGGATGATTCCGTACCAATCACGGATATGTCACGCGTGACGGGTACGAATGTCACGCGTACAGATACAGATATAGATATAGATAAAGAAGAGACAGTAGAAGAACTAGAAGTTGTTGGTTCGCGTCACGCTGCTGCTGCGCCTTCGGCTTCGCCAGCCCAGCCCGAACCAAAGGGCCGTACCTCGACCACCGGCACACGGCTGCATGCCGACTGGAAGCTGCCAAATCGCTGGGGTCAGTGGGCCATTGCCGAGCGCCCGGAGATGAGCGCGGAGGAAATCCGCCGCCAAGCCGAGATGTTCGCCGACCACTGGCACGCCGCGACGGGCAAGGACGGGCGTAAGGCCGACTGGGAGGCCACCTGGCGCAACTGGATTCGCCGCGCCAACCTGCCGAGGGCCGCTTACCACGGCGCGCAGCAGGGCGGCCAGAACAAGCATGCCGGCGCCCATGCCGCCATCTTCGAGGGAGTGAACCTGTGATGCGCAATATCGCAACCCTGGCAGCACGCGCAACCGAGCAGGCCACGCAGCAGCAGCCCGGCCCCCGCATTGCCTCGCCGCTGGTGCGCAAGCTGTTCGTGATGCTGCATGGCGCCTACGGCAACCAGTTCGCGGGGAAGTTCGCGACGGGCAAGGTCAACACTGACGGCGAAGACCTCGGGACGCGCGCCGCAATGCTGGTGTGGGACTCGGCCCTCAGCCGCTTTGCCGGCGATGTGGTGGAGCTTGCTGCGCGCCGCCTGGTCAAGGACAACCCGAAGTTCCCGTTCAACCTGGGCGAGCTCGAGGCAGTCTGCGAGGCGGCGACACCGCGTCAGGACTTCGCGCAAGAGCAGGGGTTGCCGCGTCTGGCCGCGCCCGTGCTCCAACCCATCGCGGTGACGATCGAGGCTCGGCACGATGGCTGCGACTGGGCCCGGAAGATCCTGGCCCGCGCCCAGGCTGGTGACCGGCTGATCACCCGTGGCGTGCTGGAGCATGCACGCGCCGCGCTGGGCAAAGTGCCTGGCCGAGTGCCGGCGCAGAACGTCAGCAATACCTCGGTTCAAGAAGCGGGAGGCTTGGAATGAAATTGATAGCACTGTGTGGCGCTGCTGGCGCTGGCAAAGACACGGTTGCGGACATGCTGCCCGCGCGCAAGCTGGCGTTTGCCGATGCGCTGTATGCCGAGGTGGCGGCGGCTTTCGGCGTTCCTGTGGACTGGCTCAAGGACCGGGGCAATAAAGAGAGGCCCCAGTCCGTGCTCCGCCTCTGCGACACCTTGGACGGTGGTGCATTCGAGGCGTACCTGGAGGGCAGGGGCGTTCTCTGCGACGACAGGGACTCCGGCAAGCCCCGTAGCCCCCGCCAGATCCTGCAATGGTGGGGTGACTACCGCCGCGCGCAAGACCCGCACTATTTCGTCAAGGCCACCCTTCGCGCGATGCCCCCCGTCTCCCTCGACTCGATGCTGGTCATCACCGATTGCCGCTTCAATAATGAAGTAGCCATGGTGCGCCAGCTCGGCGGTGATATCTGGCAGGTCGTCCGCCCGGGAGTCACGGCCGGCGCGACAGGGCACGCCAGCGACAACGATGGCAGCCAGTTCAACCCGGACCGCGTGATCCTGAATGATGGGACGCTCGAAGACCTGCACATGAAGCTGGAGGGCCTGTGATGCACATGACCCTTGCCACAGCGACGATGAGCAGCCGCGAGATTGCGGACCTGACCGACAAGCGTCACGACAACGTGAAGCGCACGATTGCCGACCTGCACGATGCTGGCCTGATATCCAATCCTCAAATTGAGGCTGGGATGCCTGGTGGCAATGGCGTGCGCGAGTCGCGGTACTTGCTGGGCAAGCGCGACACCCTGGTGGTGGTGGCCCGCCTGTCGCCCGAGTTCACGGCCAAGGTGGTCGACCGCTGGCAGGAGCTTGAGGCCCAGCTGGCGCCGGCCGTTCCGCAGACCATGGCCCAGGCCCTGCGCCTGGCTGCTGAGCAGGCTGAGCAGATGGAGCAGCAGCAGGCTGCGCTGGCGCTGGCAGCCCCCAAGGTCGATTTCGTAGACCGCTACGTCCTGGCCGATGGCGCCAAGGGCTTCCGTGAGGTGGCGAAGCTGCTCAAGGTCAACGAAGCCGAGTTCAGCCAGTTCCTGCAAGACCACAAGGTGATGTATCGCCTGGCTGGTCGCATGACACCATACCAGTGCCATATCGACGCAGGCAGGTTCGTGGTGCGAGCGGGAGTGTCCACTCACAACGCGCACGCCTTCACCGCTGTGAAGTTCACACCCAAGGGCATCCAGTGGACGGCGGGCGAGCTCGCAAAGCACAAGCTGGCTCTGGAAAGCTCGGCCGCATGACGTTTCGCCGCACACGTTGCCCGCACTGCAAGGGCAAGTTGGAGAGCAACCAGCGCATTCACACCGGCTGCATCGACGCTTTCGCCGACGCCCAGGCCGCGAAGGCTGATCGCGCCAAAGCCAAGGCCATGCGAGAAGCTGCCAAGGTCGAGAAGGCTGACATCCGCAAGCGCAAGGAAGCGCTGAAGACCCGCAGCGACTACCTCAAGGAAGCGCAGCAGGCCTTCAACGCTTTCATCCGCGAGCGCGACCGTCAGGCGGGCCATGCCTGCATCAGCTCTGGCCGCCAGCTGGACTGGTCGGGCAACCAAGTCGATGCCGGGCACTACCGTTCCACGGGCGCCGCGCCGCATCTGCGCTTCAACGAAGACAACTGCCACGCCCAGTCCAAGCACGACAACCAGTATCTGGCGGGCAACGCCGTCGATTACCGCATGGCGCTGGTCGCCCGCATCGGCCTGGCCCGAGTGGAAGCGCTCGAGGCTGACAAGTCATCGCCGAAGTGGTCTGCCATCGACCTGCGCAACATCCGAGACACCTACCGCACCAAGACCAAAGAACTGAAGAAAGAAGCCACATGCTGATGAAGACCCGCGACTACATCGACTTCAACGAAGTGAAGCCCGAGCACAACGCCATCCATGAGCGCTTGAACAACTGGAGGCGCTGGGTGCGCGACAGCGGTCGCAGTTGGACGGCGCACCCGATGTGGCGCCACCTGAAAGAGAAGGAAGAGCGCGAGCGCGGTGCAGCTTACGCGCCGCCAGTGAACTCGCTGGACGGGCACCTCATCGAAAAGGCCGTGGCCGCGTTGCCTGAGAAGCACCGCCACGCTATCCGCTGGGTGTACGTGTTCCAAGGCAACCCGCTTGGCGCCGCGCGCGCTGCGGCAGTGTCGAAGGAGCGTCTCGCCGAGCTGATCCGAGAAGGCCGCACGATGCTGGCCAACCGCATGGAGCGGCTTGCAAACTCGATGGATGTGTGATAACGTAGCACCATCGTTAGCAATTGCACAGAACGAACCCGGTTTGCGCCGGGTTTTTTGCGTCTGCGCTGATACCAAAGCCCGCAAGGTTCACACCCTGCGGGCTTTTTCGTTTCATTGGCAGTTCCGGGACGGCCATATTTGGAAGCGGCATTTCCATGGGCGCGCATAGGTGCTAGGCCACGAGTTTGTGCCCGTCAGGAGTTGTGATGACATGACCAACGATGTATTTCCCATCGCGGATTGGTTTGCAACTGCCGCCAGCCCGCGTCATCGCAGCCTTCGCTTGAGGGAGAACGCTCAAGCTTGGATCGTGATGGGTTGTGCTGTAGGCGTCGACTCGCTGCACCAACTGGTCCACATTCACTTGGACCTGAGTCGGAATAGTAGGAATGATGGCCGGATCGTTGAGCTTGTCGCCTGGTTCAATGGCAGGGCAATCGGCATTCTTCATGCCTTCATCGATAGCTTGGAACAGGGCTCTGAAAGGTGCAAATTTCTGAAGGCCCGAGGGTGTGAGTTGCTTGGTCATGATGCTTCGGTGATGAGTGGTTGTTGCGATTGCAGGTCAAGTTTTTGTCGGCGCCAACACCTTTTGAACCGTCGACTGAGACACGCCGAGTCGATTCCCGATGTCAGTTTGTGTCATGCCCAAAGCTCGAAGGGCGTGGATGTTTTGGTCTCGAGCGTTTCGATCGGAGGGCGCGTGAGCAGTCGTGACGCTCAAGCCTGGCCCAACCATCTGACGAGTAATAGTCTGGCCACTGATGTTCGTGGCAGTAACTGTTGCGATGCCGTTGCCTTTGTTCACTTTGACGCTGAAGCGATCAACAGTTGGATCATTTGCAAGATTGGTGGCTAAGTCACTCAGCTGTTGCGCGAGATCGGCTTGAGGCAGGGGTTGCAGTTTGGGCGGGATGCTCATGAGGTACTCCGGTGGCTACGTTGCTCGCATTTTAGCGATGTAATAAAAAAATTATTCAAAATAATTATAAAAATACTGACTATGTCACCACTACACACTATGAAGACCACCCTGCCCATGCTCGATACCCGCCGGGTCCCGACGATGCAGGCGGGCAGCTGGCGCACCAGCGACCAGACGGCGGCACAGCGCGGCTATGGCTACAAGTGGCAGAAGGCGCGCGAGGGCTTCTTACGCTCGCACCCCCTGTGCGTGATGTGCGAGGCCGAGGACCGCGTGACAGCGGCCACGGTAGTCGACCACAAGATCCCGCACCGCGGCGATCAGGCGCTGTTCTGGGAGCGATCCAACTGGCAAAGCCTTTGCGCCACCCATCACAGCAGAGACAAGCAAAAGGCTGAAGCTCGGTTGGGCTAGAGTCCATCTGCAAAGGACAAACCATGGACTACGCCAAACTTCTCGAAGACAGCTACCGAATGGAATCGGTGCATTGCGAAGGCACGCTGACCAGGCTTTGCTATCTGTCTGACAGCATCTTTAACTTCACCACGTACGACCCCGAAATGAGCGAATTGCTCGCACGAAAGGCCTTGGACGTTTGTTCTGCAATCTCCGAAGGCTCCACGTTCGAGTACATCGGCGACCCGGATCGCTATCGTTGGTACGTGCTTCTGATCAATATGCCGTTCTTCGCCGAACGACTGGACTGGGGATCATCCATTCGAGGCGCATGGTGGGGGTCCGTGCAGCCGCCTGTTTCGACATGTGGATTGTGGGATGGCAATGTGCAGCTTGAGTCCATCACGTTTCCGCAGCAGGACTCTGGAGCGGCTGCGTGGCGGGAGTTCATTTCCGCAGCCCTTGCCTTCGCGGCCGAGCCTGCGCCCTCCTGACGCGCGCCAGGGGCATCGGCAGCGGGTCGAGTCCGTCCAAAAGGGAGGGGGTGGGTCAAACCCTGGAGGCCTTCCGGCCCTAGACCGCACTGTTCCTCACGCGCGCAAAATCTCCCCCCTTTTTGATTTAGGAATCAGCAAATGGCAGGCGTAAAAGGTCGCAGCGGAGGCCCGCGCGCCAATGCTGGCGGCGCTCGCCCCGGTGCTGGCCGTAAGCCCAAGGCTGCAAGCGAATCAGCAAATGGTGCTGTGCAAGTAGCGCTGGAGCCTCAAGGACATGGCGGCGCGCTGAAGAGGAAGAAGGCTGTCCCGGTGCCGGCGCCTGCGGGCACTGACATGTTGACGCTGCTGCAAGAAATTGCCCTCGGCTTGAGGGACGCTTCGAACACCCAGGTTCGGGCGGCCATCGCTGCAGTCCAGTACACCCACGCCAAGAAGGGCGAGGGCGGCAAAAAAGAGCAACAGGCGGATGCCGCCAAGCTGGCTGGCGGAGGTCGCTTCGGCTTGAGGGCTGTGAAATGAAGAAATGGACCACCAGCTGCCCTGACTGGGAGCGACGGATTGTGGCGCGCGAATCTTTGGTTCCTGTGTCACCTCTGTTCCCGGATGTGGCGGCAGACGCCATGGATGTGTTTGGCGCTCTACGGATGATGGATGCCGACGGCAGTCCGACGATGGAAGAGGCTTGCCTGCCTTGGGTGATGGATTTGGTGAGAGCGCTGTTCGGGGCATATGACCCGGAGCGCCGACGCCGGCTGATCACAAATTACTTCCTGATGGTCTCCAAGAAGAATGGGAAATCCATGATCGCGGCAGGCGTGATGCTCACCGCGCTCATTTTGAACACCAGGCCGGGGGCTGAATTCCTTATCCTGGCTCCAACGAAGGAAGCGGCCGACAACGCCTACAAGCCCATCCGCGAAATGATCTTGGCCGACGATGAGCTATCGGCCCGCTTTCAGGAGCAGCAGTATTTCAAGACCGTGACGTGCCGGCTCTCGCGCGCCACGTTGAAGGTCGTCGCAGCCGACTCGGCCACGGTGACCGGTAAAAAGGCTACCGGCGTATTCGTGGATGAGTTGCATGAATTTGGCAAGAGTGCCAAGGCGGCTGCAATGCTTACCGAAGCCACTGGCGGCATTACGTCGCGGCCCGAGGGGTTTGTTTTCTACTGCACCACGCAGTCGGAAAACCCACCAGCTGGAGTATTTAAAGACAAGCTGGCGTATGCCAGAAAGGTGCGCGATGGCCAGGTGAGCGACCCGCGCTTTCTGCCCGTCATCTATGAATTCCCCAAGAAGATGCTTGAGGAGAAGGCATATGAAGACCTGGACAACGCGTACATCACGAACCCCAATTGGGGCATCTCAGTTGATGAGGATGTGATTGCCCAAAAGCTGCAGGAGGCTGCGGATGCGGGGGAGCACGCGGTTCGCGACATTCGCGCCAAGCACTTGAATGTGCAAGTCGGCCTGAGCATGGCGGGCGACCGCTGGACCGGCGCTGACTTCTGGGAGCGAAACGGCGACAAGAAGGTGACTCTCGAGTACATCCTGCAGGAATGCGAGGTGGTGACTGCCGGGGTGGACGGTGGCGGGCTGGATGATCTTTTGGGTTTTTCGGTCACTGGCAGGGTTCGTGGCTCTAACCACTGGCTCCAGTGGAATAAAGCTTGGCTGCATCCAATTGGACTGGAGCGCCGCAAATCGCTGGAGTCTCAATATCGCGACTTCGAAAAGGAGGGCGATCTGGTAATCATCAAGGAGATACCGGAGGACGTTGATCAGTTAGCCCAGCTTGTGCTGCAAGTTTACGAATCAGGCTTGCTGTCGCAGGTGGGGCTCGACCCTGAGCGGACACACAAGGTCGTGAAAAAGGCGCTTCAGGATGCGGGCATCCCGGAGGAACTGATTATTGGCATCTCCCAGGGGTGGAAGCTCACCGGCGCGATCAGTGTCGCTGAGCGTGCCCTGGCTGCCGGGGATATGACCCACGCCGCGCAGCCGCTCATGGCTTTCTGTGTTGGAAATGCAAAGGTGGTGCCAGCAGGCAATGCGGTGAACATCACCAAGCAGGCCTCTGGCACCGGAAAGATTGACCCCCTGATGGCGATGCTGAATTCAGTGTCGCTTATGGCCCTGAGTCCAGAAGCCGCGGGCGGCATGGACGACTGGCTCAGCGACCCAATACGGACGGGCAAGGCATGAAACTACAAAAGAAACCGAGCCTTGCGGGCCGCGTGCGCGCGGCCATCGACGGCTGGGTGCGGTCTTTCAGCCTCCGGGACAAGGACCTCTACACCGATCGCGAGATGGACAGCGAGGCCGGTGTGGATGTGACGCCCAAGGCGGTTATGCAGGTGGATGCGGTTTGGAGCTGCGTGCGCCTGATCTCCGAAACCATAGCGACGTTGCCTCTCTCGATCCATGAGCGCACTTCGGCAGGAAAGCGCCTGGCCAGCCAGCATCCTCTGCACTTTGTGATCCACGATCAGCCCAACGCTGATTCGACCGCATCGGTGTTCTGGGAGGCGCTGGTAGCTTCAATGCTGCTGCGCGGTAATGGCCGTGCCGAAAAGCTCTACATCGGCGACAAGCTTGTGGGCCTCTCTTTCCTGGATCCGAACAAGCTGGTGATCACGCGAGACATCAACGGCCGCAAGATTTACCAATATCCACGACCAGACGGAACGCCGCGGCAGATTCCTGCCGCCAGGATCTGGACGATTCCCGGCTTCACGCTGGATGGCGAAACAGGTGTCTCGGTGATTGCTTACGGGGCCAAGGTTTTCGGCGCTGCCATGGCGGCCGAGCGGTCAGCGGCGCGGACGTTCCGCAATGGGATGTTGCCAACGGTCTATTACAAGGTCGCGGCCTTCCTGAAGCCGGAGCAGCGGCGGATGTTCAAGGCAGAGATTCAGGGCTCGGTCGAACGCGGCGAGGCCCCTGTTCTGGAGGGTGGTACGGATGTTGGCTCGGTTGGCATCAAGCCTTCCGATGCCCAGCTACTTGAGTCGCGAGGCTTTTCTGTCGAGTCCATTTGCCGCTGGTTCCGCGTGCCGCCCTGGATGGTGGGGCACACGGAGAAGTCCACCAGCTGGGGGACAGGCATCGAGCAGCAAATGATCGGGTTCCTGACCTTCACCCTGACCCCGTGGCTGCGCCGGATTGAGCAGGCGATCAACAAGGATCTGCTGACGCCGACCGATCGCACGCGCTTTTACGCAAAGTTCGCGGTCGAGGGACTGCTGCGCGCTGACAGCGCTGGCCGCGCCGCCTTCTATGCGGCGATGGTCAACAACGGCATCTTGACGCGTGACGAGGTTCGCGAGCTGGAAGACCGGGAGCCGATGGGCGGAAACGCCGCTGTGCTGACGGTGCAGTCGGCGATGACCACTTTGGATGCGCTGGGGGCGGATGCCTCTGCCTCGCAAACCAATCAAGCCCGCGCAGCCCTCCGGGCGCTGTTGGGATTCAACGAAGAGCCGCAGAAAGGCTGAACCATGAGCATGAAGAATTTGCCGGCGGCCCCGATGGGTCGGCCGAGCGCTAGCCTGCGCTGCGAAATCCTGCCGCGCGCGATGGAGCGCTGGAGCCCCGAGGTTCGGGCAGCGGATCGCGATGACGACCGTTCGATCAGCATTTACGACGCTATCGGTTACGACCCGTGGACGGGCGAGGGCGTAACAGCCAAGCGGGTCGCCGGCGCCCTGCGCAGCCTGGGGAAAGGGCCGGTGACCGTGAACATCAACAGCCCGGGCGGCGACATGTTCGAGGGCCTCGCCATCTACAACCTGCTGCGTGAGCACGAAGGCGAGGTAAACGTAAAGGTGCTTGGCCTGGCGGCTTCTGCAGGCTCGGTCATCGCGATGGCTGGCGACACAGTGCAGATCGCGCGCGCCGGCTTCCTGATGATCCACAACGCGTGGGTCGTGGCCATGGGCAACCGCAACGACCTGCGCGAACTGGCGGCCTGGCTTGAGCCTTTCGATGCTGCGATGGGCGACATCTACGCGGTGCGAACCGGCCTTGAGCCCAAGGCCATTGCCAAGCTCATGGACTCCGAATCCTGGATTGGCGGCGCCGCCGCGGTCGAGCAGGGCTTCGCCGACGAACTGCTGGCCTCCGACCAGGTGGGGAAGGGCGCGGCCAACGCAAGCGCCTCTGCCGTGCGCCGTCTCGAGGCCGCGTTGCGCAACAGCGGCATGCCCAAGAGCGAGGCAATGCGCCTCATCAGCGAATTCAAGTCCAGCGCGGGTGATCCCGCTGGCAGCGGCGAGGGAGATCCCGCCGAGCATGGCCCGCTGGCCGACATCAGCAAGACCGCGGCCTTGGCCGCATCCCTCACTTCCATCCTTTGAAAGCATCACATGCCGCAAATCGAACAAGACATCCAGCAGATCAACGCCAGCCTGAAGACGGTGGGCGATCAGCTCAAGACCCACGCCGAGACGGCGGCCAAGAACGCCGAACTCGGTACGGAAACCCGCGCCAAGGTCGATGACCTGCTCATGAAGCACGGCGAGCTGCAGGCGAACCTCAAGAACGCCGAGCAGGTGCTGGCAAAGCTGGAAGCTAACGGGGCTGGCGGCGACGTGCAGCACCAGTCGCTGGGCCAACAGTTCGTGAACACCGAAGAGTTCAAGGCCTTCGCCGGCAAGACAACGCCGCGCGGGCGTGTGGACATGACGGTCAAGTCGGCCATCACGTCGCTGACCACCGACGCCGACGGCTCTGCCGGCGATCTGGTGCAGACCACCCGAGTGCCTGGCATCGTCTCCATGCCGCAGCGCCGCATGACCGTGCGTGACCTGATCACTCCCGGCAATATGGACGGCAATGCGCTCGAGTACGTCAAGGAAACCGGCTTCACGAACAACGCGGGCATGGTGGCCGAAGGCGCCAAGAAGCCCGAGTCCTCGCTGAAGTACGACCTGATCAGCACCACTGCCAAGGTCATTGCGCACTACGTGAAGGCGTCCCGCCAGATCCTGAGCGATGCTTCGCAACTGGCCAGCCTGATCGACGGACGCCTGCGCTACGGCTTGGCATTCAAGGAAGAGCAGCAGCTGCTCAATGGCGATGGCACCGGCCAGAACCTGCTGGGCATCATTCCCCAGGCGACCGCTTATTCCGCTCCGTTCGATCCTGCCGGCACGGAAACCAATATCGACATGATCCGCCTGGCAATGCTGCAGGCCTTCTTGGCCGAGTACCCGGCGACGGGGCACGTGATGAATCCGGTCGACTGGGCGCGCATCGAACTGCTCAAGGACACGACGGGCCGCTACATCATCGGCAATCCGCAAGGCAGCATCGGCGCCACCCTTTGGAATCTGCCGGTGGTTGAAACCCAGGCCATCCCGGTGGACAAGTTTCTGACCGGCGCTTTCAAGATGGGTGCTCAGGTCTTTGACCGTTGGCAAGCGCGAGTCGAAGTCGCCACCGAGAACGAAGACGACTTTGTGAAGAACATGGTCACGATCCTGGCCGAAGAGCGGCTGGCGCTGGCTGTGTATCGCCCTGAAGCGTTCATCTACGGCGACTTCGGCAACGTGACCTGATGGCTGGGCCTGCTTCGGCGGGCCTGCCCATCTCCATCGGGAGAATCTCATGCTCATCAAATTCAAAAAGCCGGACCCGCGCGCCGGCATAACGGCTCGCATGGATAGCAGCCGCGGTCAGCAGTTGATCGATGCTGGCTCAGCCGACGCTGTGCCGGAGGGTGCCGATGGCGCGCGTTTCGCAGATGCGCGCGCGGCGCTGGATATTGCACTTCGCCAGTTGCCCGGTGGCAACGACGATCCCGACTATGTGGCGCGCGCGATGCGTAACCACTTTGGAGCGGTGTTCACGGATGCCGACGAGGCCAAGGTGCGCGAAGTGGTCTTGGCGCCGCAAGTGACTCCCGTCGAGCCTGCAGCGGTCGCAGATGCCCCTGAAATCTCGCAGCCCGAGTCGCACGCAGAATCTACCGCGCCCCAGGAAAACGAGCCGCCCACGCCGGCTAAGCCCGCGCGAGGCAGAAAGTGAGCCTCATCGACCTGGATACAGCAAAGCTGCATTTGCGGGTCGATGACGATGCGGAGGATGCGCTTATCGGGCTGTACATCGAAGCTGCCGAAACTGCAGCGGTCGACTTTCTGAATCGCAGCGTGTACGCCACGCCGGCAGATATGGAAGCCGCCGCTGAGCCGGTGGAGGCGATGCCTATGGTGGCCAATGCAGCGGTACGCGCCGCCGTTCTGCTGATCCTGGGTCATCTTTATGCGAACCGCGAGGATGTGGTGGCCACGGCGGCCAACAAGCTGCCGATGGGTGCGCATTCTTTGCTGTACCCGCACCGCGTTGGACTGGGGGTGTGACATGCAGGCCGGCTCCCTGAAAGACCGCATCACCATCCAGCGGCACACGCAGGCCAAGGACGAGTGGGGCACGCTGATTCCTGGCTCTGAAGCCTGGGAGGAGCTCGCAAAGGCTTGGGCCGATGTGAAGCATCCGTCAGGTCTGGGTGCCATCAAGGCTGACGCAGATGTTTCCATCGTCCGAGCGTCGATCCGCATCCGGCGCCGCACTGACGTTGACGCCGGCATGCGCGTGCTGTTCGGCGCCGGGGTCTACGACATCAAGGCCGTGCTGCCCGGTCCTGCCCGGGACTATGTGGATCTTGTCTGCACAAAGGTGACGTGATGGCTTTGAAAGGGGACAGCACCTTCAGCATGGGCATGGACACCAGCGATCTGCTGGGGTATCTGGATGACCTTGGCGATGGGGCGGAAGAGGCGATTCGTCCTGCCGCCCAGGCAGGCGTGCAGGTGCTCTATGAGCGGGTGAAGCTCAATGTCCAAGCTTTGGGCCGACATACCGGCAACCTGGATCGCTCCATCTACCAAGCCTTTAGCCCGGAAAACTCCGTGGATGGGCAGCGAGCGCAGTATCAGGTGAGTTGGAACCACACCAAGGCGCCTCACGGCCACCTGGTCGAGTACGGCTACCTGCAGCGCTACCGCTACTACCAGGACAGCCAGGGTCGCGTGCGGCCGATGGTTCGGCCTGGCATGGATGGAGCCAGGCGCCCGGGTCGCGGTGCGTCCCAGGCCCAGAAGGATGCCTACTACGTGACGCTGCCGACGCCGAAGCAGGTGCCGGGAAAGGCGTTTACCCGAAATGCAGCGTCGGCCATGAACGAGGCCAGCAAGGCTGCGGCGGCCGAGTTGTGGCGCCGATTGTTTGAACAGGGGGCCTACTATGGCGCTTGAATCCGACCTGATGGCCAAGCTGCTGACTTCCTGTCCCCGTGTCCACATCGGCACCGCGCCGTTCGGCACCACCATGCCCTATGTCACTTGGCAGCACATCGGCGGCGAGCCGCTGGAGTGGCTGGACAACACCGTTGCCGACAAGCGGAGTGCGCAGATCCAGATCAACACCTGGGCCGCGACACCACTGCAGGCATTCCAGCTGATCCAGACCATTGAGGCCACGCTGCGCGCGGCAATGCCCGCGCTCATCGCGCGCCCGCTTTCCGAGCCGATCGGGGCCTACGACGACGCCGACACAGCTTCGGGCTACCTGCAGAGCTACACCATTTTGGGCGATCGGTAGACCGCCCGCGAATCTCCGCCGCCCTGGCGGTTTCCTTGCCCGCTTGGGCGCAATCTCCAACCCGCTTCGGCGGGTTTTTTCATTTCCGAAAGGCCCACCATGGCATATACCGTTCCGGACGGCTCGAAGCTGTTCATCTCTACCGTGTACGCAGCAGCGATTGCCGTGACCGCGGTGTCCAACGCCAACCCTGCTGTCGCGTCCGCTGCGGCACACGGCCTGGCCAACGGCAAGGAGTTCATCCTGACTTCTGGTTGGGATGACGCGAACAATCGCGTGTTCCGTGTGGCAAACACGGCCGCGGGCACCTTCGCCATCGATGGCCTGGACACCACCAACGAAAACCGCTTCACCCCTGGCGGCGGCATCGGTTCCGTTCTGCCCATCACCACCTGGCAGGAAATTCAGCAGGTGCTGAACCCTTCCAGCTCGGGCGGCGAAGCCCAGTTCGCTGAAGTCGCGCCGCTGGCCAGCATGAACACGTTCCAGATCCCCACGGGCTTCTCGGCGACCAGCATCACCATCCCCATCGGCGATGACCCCAGCCTGCCAGGCTACAAGGCGCTGAAGAAGGCGTCCGAAGATCGTCTGCTGGTAGCGCTGAAGGTGCTCAAGCCCAACGGCAACGTGAACTACTTCTACGGCTACGTGGCGCTGAACGAAATGCCTTCCCTGACCAAGGGGCAGGTCGACACCGTTACCGCTGCTTTTGCGCCGCAAGGCCGCACGACCCGCTACGCCGCATAACGCCGGCACCCTCTGCACCGACGCAGCCGCTTCGCTCCTTTCAGCGGGGCGGGCGGCTGCGCACGGGCTTCTTTTCTCCACCCGCTGAAAGCTCATCATGACCACTACTGCCAAGAAGACCACTGCCCGCAAGCCCGCTGCTCCGGCCGCTCGCAAAGAGCCCGCTCCCTTCATCCTGGGTAAGCGTCCCGAATCGATCTCTGACACTATCGAATTCCCGCTGCCCGACGGCACCGACGCCAAGATCCCTTGCCAGTTCAAGTACCGCACGCGAAAGGAGTTTGGCGATCTCTGGGACCAGATCACCGCCGAAGCTGGCGAGTCGGTGAAGATCGATGGCGACAAGTTCTCTTTCGCCGGGATGTTCGAGCGCGGGGACGCGGTGAATGCCGCAAACGCCTTGGAGTACTTGATGGGCTGGCCTGACACCATGCCCCCGCTGACGAAGGAAACGCTGATTGAGCTGTTCGATCAGGCGCCAGCTGCTGCGCAGGCTTTTTGGAATGGATATCGCGATCTCTGCACCAAGGGACGCGTGGGAAACTGAAGGCCATAGCTGCTGCCATCTATCGCAAGGCTCCAACAGCCGAGCAGCTCAAGTTCTGGGGAATGAGCTACCGAGATTGGGAGGATGAGCAGCAGCCATTGGACGTGTGGCCCGACAACGTCCCGGCCTTCCTTTTGTGGCGCAAAGTGGGCAGCCAGTGGCGGGTGGGGATGAATGGCCCTGTGGCACTTGACTACGTGCCTCTGCAGCACGAGCTTGACCGCATGAACCTCAGCGCTGAGGACTATGAGTTGCTTTTCGCCGATATTCGACTCTTGGAGGCCGAAGCCCTAGACGTCATGCGGCAGGAGTGACAAAAGTCGCGAGGGGCCATTTGATACCATCATCCGGTTAATTAAGGAGGGGTATGGCTCTTATATCGTGCGCTGAGTGTCGCCGTGAAATAAGTGACAAAGCTGCGGCGTGTCCAAATTGCGGGGCGCCTGTTGAATCATCGGCACCTATCGTTAACCGATGGGCGGAGCAGCCTGTTCAGAAGAAAAGCAGCATCTGGAAATGGGTGCTTGGATTACCTGTTGGCGGTTTCGTTCTGATGATGATCATCGGATCTTGCGCAGGCAACACGCCTGACGGAGAGTCTCGGACGGCCAGTCGATCCGCAATTAAGGCGTGCTGGGGCGAGCAGGGGCGAAAGTCACTGGACCCAGCAACGGGGCGATTGGTCGCATCCGCGTGCGAAAAGATGGAAAGAGATTTTCGCGATAAATGGGGCGTGTCCCCGTAGTTAAAAAATCCCGCCTTGGCGGGTTTTCTTTTTTGGGCTCGCCTTTGGCGGGCCTTTTTCGTTTCTGGAGCCGCGATGTCTGAAGAGCGCAAAGTCAATCTTGTATTCGCTGCAGAAAATCAGACCAAGTCAACGCTGCAGGAAATAAAGCAGGATGTGGCAGGAGCAGCCGCCAACATCGAGCAGTCTGGCAAAAAGGCCGCCAAGGGGATGGAAGGCCTTGGAGAGGCTGTCAAAAAGGCGGGAAAAGAGTCGGAAGATGGGCTGAAGAAGTTCGGCGACGGATTCAAAGGCGCTGGCGAGAAGAGTAAGCAGGGGGAGGAGCAAGTCTCTCAGGCTGCGCGCTCAATGATCCAGTCGATTCAGCGCACAACTGCCGCGGCCGAGGCGGGTGAGAAAGGGACGGCGAAATATTTCGAGTTCCTAGCGAATAAGCGAGGCGTCGGCGGCGATGTGCTCGAGCCGTACCTTGCCCAATTGCGCGCCGCCGAGGCCGCGCAAGCTGCCGCTACTGCCGGCTTGGGAAAAATGGGTGTCTCTGCCGGTCAGACGCAGGCTGCCCTTCGCCAGTTGCCAGCGCAGTTCTCAGACATCTTTGTTTCGCTGCAGGGCGGACAGGCGCCGCTTACCGTCTTCTTGCAGCAAGGCGCGCAAATAAAGGATTCGTTCGGCGGAGCTGGGGAGGCGGCCAAAGCCATGAGCGGATACGTCCTTGGTATGGTCAACCCCATGACGGTAGCTGCTGGCGTGGTGGCGCTACTCGGGATTGCGTACCACCAGGGCAGCCAAGAGGCTGATGCATTTACTCGTTCCATTGTGCTCACTGGCAACGCCTCGGGTGTCACCATGAGTCAGTTGCGAGAGTACGCCCGAGAGATCGACAGCGTTGTCGGAACTCAGGCTCAAGCCGCATCGGGGCTTGCTGACTTTGTTGCTGCCGGCGTGCGCGGTGCCGATGAGTTGCGCCGCTACACGCAAACTGCGATCGAGTGGGAGAAGGCAACAGGTCAAGCTGTTAGCAAAACGGCGGAGCAGTTTGCCGATCTGCAGAAGGATCCATTAACTGCAGTAATTAAGCTCAACGAAGGAACCAACTTCCTGACGGCGAGCGTGTATGAGCAGATCAAGGCGCTCGATGATCAAGGGCGCAAGGCGGATGCGTCCAAGGTCGCGATGGAGGCCCTCGACGGTGCGATGCGTGAGCGCAGCAAGACAATTCGTGAGTCCTTGGGCTACATCGAGCGAGGGTGGAACGCCATCAAGGGTGCTGCAGCTGAAGCTTGGGATTCGATGCTTAATGTGGGCCGCGCCTCCACTATTGGCGACCGTCTCAGCCAAGCGACTGCTGAGCTCGATCGGAAATTGACGGAGCCGCTGGCGGTCGACAACGCTGCGATGCGCGCATCTCGCGAGAAGGGCATCGAAAGCCTGCGAAAGGAAATCTGGGCGCTACAAGAAAAAGCCGATGCTGAAAAGATGGCTGCCGCAGTGTCTGCGGAGTCTGCGAGGGTGATGGGCGCGCGCGTGGCATTTGATAAGGAGTACGCCAAGGCGCTCGACAAGGAGGCAACTCTTCAGGAAAAGCTGACTAAGGCCCGAAATGAGGCCAAAGAAGCCGGCAAATCCGAGGCCGACACCAAGCGCGTGCTTGCCTATGTGACGGAAGAGCACAACAAGGCCAACAAGGGTAGCGCTGCGGCGGCCAGGGCAGCGAAGAAAGAGCTTGCCGACCAGTCCAAGGTGTACGCAGAGCTTGCAGGCGTGTCGAGCACGTATTACGACGACTTGGCGCGCGGGGAAAAGCAGCTTGCCAAAGGGGAGATCACCCGCGACCAGTACATCAAGTATGTCGAGGACCTGATCAAGAAGCAGCCTTTCGCCATTGCCCTGGCCAAGGAAGAAGAAAAGGCGCGCAAGGACCTACAGAAGGCCATCGAGGACGACATCAAGCAGGCCGATCGGGTGGCCGACAAGCGCCAGGCTGGCATCAAGTCGATCGAGGATGCGCTGCTGAAGGCGCGCCAGGAAGAGGAAGCTCACGCCCTCGCAGCGGCGGCGAACATCACGCTGGCCGAGGCCATGGAGCGTCTCACGATTGCCCGCCTTGAGGACCATCTGGCCCAGGCGCGAGCTGGTGCTGAATCGCAGGCCACCATCGACGCGCTGGAGCGCGAGCTGCGCGCCCGCAAGGAACTGCAGGGCGTGCTTCAGCAGAAGGGCGTTCGCGAGGCCAATGAGAAGGCGGCCAAGGAGATAGAGAGAGAGTGGGACAAGACGGCCGAGCTTATCGGTCGCTCGCTCAGCGACTACATCATGGGTGGCGGCAAGGACGCGGCCCAGTACCTCAAGCGCCTGTTTGCCACGCTGATCTTGCAGCCAGTGGTTCAGTACGGGGTGAACTCGGTCATGGGTGCGCTGGGCATGGGGCAGCAGGGCTCCGCCGTGCAGTCGGTGCTGGCTGGCGGCAACGTCGGCTCGAAGGTACTGAACAATGCGGGCGCGATCGGCGCGGGCTACCAAGCGCTCTACGGCGCGTCCGTTGGCGCCTCCTCCGCAAGCTTGCTTGGCGCAAATGCTGTCGGCCTGATGGGCGGCGATGCAATCGGAACCCTCGCAGCTGCGAACGGCATGTGGGCGGGCGTAGCGACCTCGGCCTCGCAAGCTGCGGTTGCTGCCAACCTGGCCATGGAGGCAGGCACGGCGGTTGCGCTGGAAGCGGGCACGCTGAGCGCTGCCGCATCGGGAGCAGCCGCCTCAACTGGCTCGTTGATGTCTGGCTTTATGGCTGCGGCGCCCTGGGTCGCCGGGGCGGTCGCGCTGTTGAGCGTCATCAAGGGCTTTGACGATTCCGGCACACCGCACAGCGGCGCGGGCGCGGTCTACAGCAAAGCAACGGGCGTGCAGTCGGGCGCGGAGATCTACAACCAGTCCACCTTCGGCATGGGCCATCGCGACGAGTACAGCGAAGCGATGCAGGCCGGCATCAGCGGCATTGCACAGGGCCTGGGCCAAACGCTCGACGCATTCGCAGTCTCCTTCGGCAAGACTGCGGGTTACAGCGTGGCCACGGCGTTTGCTGACGACTCGAGCAAGGATGGCTCTTGGGGTTCGCTCAAGATCGCAGACGCCCTGGGCAATGTTTTGGTGAACTGGGAAGACTCTCGCTCTAGCAAGTGGGCGCCAAAGACTTTTGCTGACGGCGAAGAGGGTTTCAAGCAGTACCAGAACGAAATCTTCCAGTCCGTCAAAGGCGAGATCGAGAAGATGGATATGGCGGGCTGGGGCCGCCAGATCCTGAAGACTGCAACCGACATCGACACGCTGAACACGGCGCTGCAGCAGATCGCCACCGTGAAATCGGTGTTCGAGGGCCTGGGCAAGACCATGGGCATGTTTGCGGACCTCTCCGGAGAGCTGCAGACTCAATTGCTGGCCGCATCCGGTGGCATCGAAGCACTCGGCGCCAACGCAGGGGCGTTCTACCAGAGCTTCTACACCGAGGGCGATCGCGCGCAAACGCAACGCGAGTTGCAGATGGGCGCGCTGGGCGACATGGGCCTGTACATCGATCCTTTCCAGGGCGATGCTGCAAAGGAGATGTTCCGGCTGACGGTGGAAGAGGCCATGGCTTCGGGGCAGGTGGCTTTGGCAGGGAAGCTCCTGGCCATGTCGGCATCGTTCGCGGAGACCGCTGATTACGGCCAAACCCTTCTGGACGCGACCGCGACAGCGGCCAAGGATGCGGCGCAAGAAGCGGCGGCCGCGGCGACATCGTGGACGGGTCTGGGCAAGGTGCTGGCGATGTTCTCCGGCCTCTCGGCCGAGGTGCAGTCGGGTCTGGTGACGGCCTCTGGTGGCATGGACCCGCTTGTCAGCAATGTGGATGCCTTCAACCAAGGCTTCTACAGCGAGGGTGAGCGGGCCCTGACTCAGCGTGCGCAGCAGATGGCTGCCCTGGCTGAGATGGGGCTGTACATCGATCCCGCCGAGGGCGACAAGGCTAAGGAGCTGTTCCGCAGCACGGTCGAAGAAGCGATGGCATCGGGCCAGACTGAACTGGCGGCCAAGCTGCTGGCGATGTCCGGGGACTTCGCCTCGACAGCCGACTACGGTCAGCAGATGTTCGAGGACATGGAGGCGGCGGCGAAATCCGCTGCTGAAGTGGCCGCGCAGACTGCCGCTCAGTCCATGTCCGGCGCCTGGTCGAACTTCGGCACGATGGCGGGCCTGGCCGCGCAGTACACCGGCAACACCTCGGGCCTGTCGCAGCAGCTGGGCGTCGTGCAGGGCAGCTATGCCAACGCGACAACCACGGACGGCCGCGTGGCGGCGCTGCAGCAGATCATCAACCTCGAGCAGGGGCTCTGGAATGGTCAGCAGGCAGCGCGCCAGGCGGAAGCCGCAGCGGCGACGGCGCGGGCCAATGCGGCGCGCGAGCAGGTCAACGCGGCAAAGCAGCTGCTGAGCGCGGCGCAGGGCTTGGGCGATTACGCGAAGTCTTTGGGCTTCAGTGAGGCGTCTGGGCTGGGCGACAAGGAGCGCCTGGCTGCACTGGATGCCCAGCGCCAAGGCTTGTTGGCAAAGGTCAACACAGGCGATATGGGCGCCATGCAAGAGCTGCAGGGCATTACGAACAGCTATCTGGCTTTGGAGCAGCAGATGGCGGTCAGCCAGCAGGACTACTCGGTCCTGTCGGGTCGCATCGCGGCAGAGCTGGCGGCCACGGCGGCGATTCAGGAGGCCTCGGCATCCAGCCAGGTCAGCCAGCTCGAGCGCCAGATTGCCGCGGCGGAGTCGGTTGCGTCCAGCTCCGCAGAGCAGTTCAAGGTCAGCGCGGCGACGCAGAAGCTGATTGACGATCTGCTGGTGGAGTCGGCCACTGCTTTCGAGACCGAGTCGACGCTGACGCAGAAGCTGATCGACCAGGGCGGCTTGACGGTGGAGGTGCTGAAAGGCCTTCCCGCTGAGCTGTCCGGCGCCATCGGTGCATCGCTGATCCCCGCGATCGCCGGCCTGGCTTCGGCCATGTCATCGGCTGCAGGCATCAGCGTGCCGCAGTTTGCCGAGGGTGGCTTCCACGCCGGCGGTCTCCGGATCGTAGGCGAGCGCGGGCCAGAACTCGAGGCCACGGGGCCAAGCCGCATCTGGAACCAGGCGCAGCTGGCTGGCGCTCTTGGTGGTGGCAGCAGCGCGGAGCTGGTGGCCGAGAACCGTGCCCTGCGCGAGCGAGTGGAGCGGTTGGAATCCATCATGAATCGTGTTGCCGCCGCCACCGAGAAGCTGGCCGATCAGTTCGACAACGTCACGGCAGGCGGCAACGCCATGGCAACGGAGGCATTTGCATGACAAAGGGCAGCGCAATGCTGCTCCTGCCAAACCAAATCACGGCGGCAATGATCACCACGGGCACCTCGGTGCCCGTTGTCGATTCTGCGCGTGGCGAGGTCGCATGGAGCATCGGCACGGCCTACACGGGCGTGGAAACCAAGATCAACGACGGAGGGAAATTGTGGGCCGCTGTGGCCGCGAGCACCGGCGTGAAGCCGGGCACCGACACGACCAAGTGGCGCGAGACCGGGCCCAGCAATCGCATGGCGGCGTTTGACGACAAGCTCAGCACCAAGAGCATTGGCGCGGGCGAGCTGAAGCTGGTCATCAAGCCTGGGTTCTTCAACGGCTTGGCGCTCTATGGCTTGGTCGGCGAGCAGCTGGAAATCACGCTGCGCAACACCCCGGGCGGCACGATCATTTACCAGTGGATCGGCGACATGTTCGAGCAGCCTTTCGGCTTGTTCGAGTACCTCTACATGCCGCTGCGCCAGATCACCAAGCGCCTGGCCGCCGATCTCGCAATGGGCACCGATGCCGAGTTGACCGTCCGGATCACGGCTGCCGGCAGCGGGGTCTGCGGCGTTGGCATGGTGGTTTGCGGCTTCTGGGAAACGCTGCTTGGGACGGGCGAGTTCGGCGGCGTCGAGTACGGCGCATCAGCCGAAATCAAGACCTACAGCTACATCAAAACCGAGGAAGACGGCTCGACCTCGATCGTGCCACGGGCGTCGGCGACGAACATCAATTGCAGCGTCGTCATTGACGCGGATCAGGCCAACAAGGCGGCGGACGTCCTGACGCAGGTCTTGGCGAAGCCTGTGGCCATCGTCCTGAGCGGCCTGCCGCGCTACGAGTACCTCAACACGTTCGGCCTGATCTCCGGGAACGTCACGGCTGACACCTGGCGCACGGCAAAACTTCAAATTACAGGCAAGGGCTACATATGACCGACATCGTTCCGGTTCCTGCGGGCATCCATTCGACGGAGTTCCCGACGAACGCAGATCGCACCGCAGGAACGTTCAACCCGAAGGTGGTGGCCTGGGGCGACTCGACGCGCGCGCAATCGGTGCGCGATCGTGAGATTGCCTTGACCGCGTACACAAACGCAGTGGCCGCTTATGAAGCGGCGCTGGCGGCCGGCGAGTCTGAGGAGCAGGCGGCTACGTCAGCGCTCGAAGCCTTCAACGAGGCAAACCGAAGTCACATTGAGGCGAATCGATCCGAGGCTGGTGCGGCGAGCGCTTGGGCTGCTGCAGCAGCAGCCGGCGCTGCGGCTGGCTTGCCTTCGATGGTGGGCAAGGCTGGCAAGGCGCTGGTGGTGAAGCCCGATGAGACTGGCGTCGAATGGGGGGATGTGGTCAATGCTCGCGGCTCGCAGGAATACACAGCGTCGCAGACCATTCCCAAGTCCCTTTTCGGCACGGCCACCTATGTGCTTGTTGAGCTTTTGGGGGGCAGCGCATCTGGCGGAGCTTCCGCTGGAACGTCCGGCACGACCAGTGCGGCTGGCGGTGAAGGCGGCTCATACGCGTCTCGTGTTATCCGCGTTGCCGATCTGGCGACAAACACAACATTGACCATCGGCGCTGGCGGAATCGCCGTGTCCGCGACTGCTACATCTGGGGCGGGCGTCAGGGTCAGGGGAAACAACGGGGGGAATTCCAGCTTCGGAGGTCTAGTCGCCTATGGCGGGTTGGCTGCTTCTGCACAGTACCCCTCTGCGGCTCCATCGAACTCTGCCGGTGGCGCAAACGGCGGCGCTGGGGGTGGGGAGGGAGCCGTGCCTCCAGCCTCTGATCCAAATACTCGGTTCATGGGCGGCCCTGGTGGCGATTCGTCCATGGGCGGCGGTGGCGGCGGCGGTGGAACAGACGGTAATTTCGCTTCGTGGAGAACTGCAGGGGTTTCACTGACCGCTGGCAATGGAGGTGCAGGTAAAGATGTCACGGTCACTGGACAAACCGGAAACCCTGGTGTCATCCCTTCTGGCGGCGGAGGGGGCATCCGGTTGCAGGCCGCAGCTGGATCTTCATGCACATCTGGCTCTGGCGCACGCGGCCAAGCACGACTCACATGGTGGTAAGCATGGCAAAAACATACGCAATCATTGAAAGCGGCGTCGTCGCAAACATGGCTCTGGCTACCGAGGCGCTGGAGGCCAACTGGGTGCTGGCGACTGCTGGCGTTGCCATCGGTTGGCTGCATGACGGCGCTGCATTCAGTCCGCCGCCCGCGCCTGAGCCGCAGCCCGATCCAGTGCCGCATTCCTGCACCCGCCGCCAGGGCCTTCTGGCGTTGCTGGCCTACGGACATCGTCGCGCTGACATCGAGACGCTGATTGCCGCAATGCCTGACGAGATAGATCGCGAGGAAGCGCTGATCGAGTACGAGGCAGGGACGTGGGAGCGTTCGAACTCGTTCCTGCAGCAGATGTGGGCAGCACTCGGCGGCACGCCCGAGCAGCTCGATGACCTGTTCCGAATGGCGGTCACGCTTTGACCGGCGCCGCTCCACCCGCACCCGCTACGGCGGGTTTTTTTACGCCTGCTGAAAGATCCTGACATGGGCACAAATCAACTCGACCCTGTCTCCGTGGCCATCGCCCTTGCCGGCGTGCTGTTCGGCCCGGCGCTGGCCGGCGTCATCGGCCCCTACGCCGTGATTCTCATCAGCTGCACGGTGGGCGCGGGCTGGGCGCTCGGCCGGCGCGACCCCGCGGCCCGGCTGTCGGCCGCCTGGTACTTCCTGCGGCTCAACGCTACGGCCGTCGTCGTCACGGTGAGCTTGGCGCAGCTGGCAGGCCGGTGGCTGGGTGGTGATGACCACGCCTGGCTGTTGGCGCCGATCGCGTTGGTGGTCGGTGGCGTCGGCGACGACTGGCCGAGCCTGGGCCGCTGGCTGCTGCAGCACGCTGGCCGAATTCTGGAGCGCCGCGCAGGCGGCGATGGAGGTTCGACATGACGTGGCAAACCCATCAACTGCTGGCCGTACTGAACCTGATCATTTGCGCGGGCATCGCCTGGGCCTGCATCTGCCGGCTCAACTCCGAGATCTGCCGGCGATTCCGCGCCGCGCGCGCCAAGTATTCGCTGCTCCTGGCCGGCGCGCTGGCCAGCGGGATGCAGCCGGCGCTCTGGGGCTCCTGGCCCACGGTGGGCGGCGTACTGCTTGCTGGTTGCGTGCTGGCGGGCCTGGCGATCAACGTGGTGCGCTGGTATGGCCAGACCCACCCGATGCGAAGAAAGGACGACGCATGAAAACCGAACTGACAAAGCAACTGCGCCGGGATGAGGGCGAAGTGCTCAACGCCTACACCGACCATCTGGGCTATTTGACGATCGGCGTGGGCCGCATGATCGACAAGCGCAAGGGCGGCGGCATCACAGCCGAGGAATCGGCCTACCTGCTGAGCAATGACATCGACAAGCGCCAGGCCGAGCTACTGCGCCGCGCGCCGTGGATGGCCCAGCTCGACCCGGCGCGGTTCGGCGTCATGCTGAACATGGCGTTCCAGATGGGTGTCGACGGCCTGCTGGGCTTCAAGAATACCCTGGCCATGGTGAAGGCGGGCGACTACGCGGGCGCGGCGGCCGGCATGCTGCACAGCAAGTGGGCCACGCAGACGCCGGCGCGCGCGCAGCGCCTGTCCGTGCAGATGCGGTCGGGGGTGTGGCAATGATCGGCCAAATCAAAGCCTACGCCTGGCAGCTGCTGGCCGTGCTGCTGCTGGTCAGCCTGGCGGCAAATGGCGTGTTGGGCTGGGCCTACCTGGGCCAGCGCGACAAGACGATGGCCGCGCGTACCTCGATCGCCGGCGTGGAGCAGCAGCGCGACGGCGCGCGCAGCGCGGCCCAGGCCTGCAGCGATGGCGTGGAGGGACTGGAGAGTGCGGCGGCGCAGCGGCGGGCCCAGGCCGAGCCAGCGCGCGCCGCGGCGGCCGCGCAGGCCCAGGCGCTGAACCAGCGCGCCGACTACACGCTGTCCACGGCGCCGGCCGCGCCTGGTGATGCATGCGCGAGCGCGCAGGCCTTGGGGTCGGCATGGTTGAAGGGAAGGGCCAAGCCATGAAGCGCGCCGCACTTCTGCTGTGCCTGCTAGCCCTGGGTGGCTGCGCAACCGCGCCGCGCGTCGAGATCCAGACCGTCAAGGTGCCCGTGCCCGTGGAATGCCGCGAGCCCACCCCAGACCGCCCGAGCATGCCGACCGAAGCCCTGGCCGATGACGCGGACCCGTTCGATCTGCTGCGCGCGTCCCTGGCCGAGATCGACCGACGCGAAGGCTATGAGGTGAAGCTGGTCGCTGCGCTGGAGAACTGCAAGCGCCCGCTTGTTTTGATGGAGTGACACGCAGCTCGCAACCCGTGTTGCATAGGGTGCGGGAGAGGTTGGAGAGCTTGTCGGCTTGGTCGAAGCCCGAGCCTCTCAGGTAGAGGCTCTCAAGGGGCTGGTCGCGGCTGATGCGTTACCTTTAGGGCGTTGACTAATTCAGTATTAAGGCGTCCTCACTTGTACGAAATGTCAATCGTGCTTTTTCCGCATCATTACAAAATAGAGAATGAAAGAAATGGCTGTATATTGATGCTCATTTCGGAAAAATGAAAGACGTGCATGGATGCTTTTCAACGGGAATTTGATAAGTATGTAGAAGAAGCTCTTTTGAAGGCAGAGTCGGAGGATGATGTAGATGCCATTCTGGAGTCAATAACTAACAATCACGAAGAGTTCTTAGGGAGATGTCATGAGGCACTGCTTAAATTTGTCAAGGCGGATACATCCGGGCTCGGGCTCTCTGAGCATCGGACTAATCATGAAAAATTTGTTGAGCGGCACTATATAAGATGGAAAGATGGCTTTGATGAGCTTGAAACCTTGGTGCAAGTTTGCTTTGAGGTGGGGGCGTGTGAAAATGAAAGGTTGCGTCTCGAAGCTACAGCTAATGTGGATTTGAAGTTCGACGTTTTGGTTCGGTTGCATGCCAAGGCTTGTGCCATTTCAAGCGAAATAGTGTGTCTGTTAAAGAATGGATATGCTGATGGAGCTCATGCGCGCTGGCGTGCCCTTCATGAAGTGGCAATAACAGCATTGTTCTTGCAAAAAAGTGGTGGCGATACAGTTGAGAGATTTATCAGTCATGACGTTGTTGACTCTTATAAAGGTGCCTGTCAGTTAAGAATTTATGCTGATAGACTACAGGTGGGAGTGCTTGGCGATGAGGAATTCAGATGCTTGGAACAACAGTATGAAGAGGTGATTGGAAAATACGGTTCAGATTTTAAAAATCCGTACGGGTGGGCTGAGAATTTTCTTGGCAAGAAAAAGGCGAACTTCGCTGATATAGAAAATTCTGTCGGGATGGATCATTGGAGGCCATACTATAAGTGGGCCAGTCAAAACATTCATGCGGGGGCAAAGGCTATTAATAAATCTTTGTCTAATCCCGATACAAGCCAAGTGCTTCTTGTGGGGTCAAGTAATTTTGGCATGACGGATCCTGCAGATGCCATGGCTATCTCGTTATATCAGGTGACTTGTGTATTGCTGATGCAGTCCCCAAACATTGATAGTGTTGTAAGTCTGAAGGTTGTGAAATCACTTCATGAGGAAATAGGCCCCACATTTCTTCGGTGCCGTGAGAAAAATGAAAATCAAGAATTTGGGTAATAAAATAATATCCATGCGAAAAAGTGAGAAGCCCCTCAACGAAAGCCATGTTTCGCTACTTGGCTGCGTTGTTGCGGCATGGACATTTCGCAGGGCGCGAATGGTTCGTTGAGAGGGTTTGGCTAAAACGGCGCCGGCGACCGCACGACTTCGACGGGCCCATCACCAAAGTAGATGCACTTCCCGCACTTGTGGCGCACTGTGAAGCGGCCCGGGAACACCTCGAAGACGGTGTAGTCGGCAGGCAGCCCGGGCAGTATGTGCTCCAGGGGCCAGTCGTAATGCGGATTCGGGGTGCGCAGGAGGGTGGGGTAGGTGTGGATCACTGCCGCTCCCCGGGGATGACCCACCACGACTGGTGCACGGCTGGCTGGCTGGCTAGGTGCATATCACAGCCCACCAGGCGGATGCCTCCACCAACAATGGCGCGAAGGGAGCAGTTTTCCAAATGCAGCATGGGCCGGCCCGGATTTCCATCAGGCCCGCGCAAAAGAAAGGCTTCGGGCTTGGGCATGCGCACGACGGGCGTTTCGGAGCGCATGTACAGCCAGCCATAGATGCCATTGGCCTGGGCGGCTCCCGCAGGAATGCGCCGGCCTTTTTCATAGAGAACGTGAACTGTGCACCACATGCCGATACTGTACGCGCATACAGTGATTGCCTGTCAGGAAAAAGCTGCGCAGAAGGATATGATTGTGTCGGGTCGGCGTCAGACTGCGCGACTGTGAAGTTTTTCTCTCTGCACGAAAAGTTCACGGAAATCGCCGCAAAGCCGCATGAATGCTACATTCTCGACCCCGGCTCGGGGCACCAATACATAAGCGCAGCAACGGTGTGTTGCTGCGCTTTTTGTAGCAAATCACACAATCATTCTCGCGCTCAGTTCCGCAAAATCACGGACTGTTCCGCAATTCAACGCACAGGCTTTACCTTTTTCCTCATCTTGTGACGGATGTAGTGAACCGCCAGCGCCTGGGCGTTCCGTTCGACTCCTCGACCGATGTGGCGGCGGTGGCGCGCAGGTCTGGCGGCCACGGCGGGCCACGGCGGGCCACGGCGGGCCACGGCGGGCCGCGGCGGGCCGCGCCAGGCCGGCGTTTCCTGTCTGCGGCAATGCGCGGCAAGTGGCAGGCAGCGGAGTTATTCCGCAACGCCCGGCAACCCGACGCGACGTCCCCTCAGAACAAGCCTTTACACGCGGGAAAAGTTTTGCAAGTTGTAAATTGAAGGCATAAACTCCCTCTATTTGACCTTTAAGGATTCGCATGGGACTCGCAATCGTCAACAACTCGGCCAGCTTGAATGCACAACGCAATCTGCAAACGACACAGGGGATGCTGGGTCTTTCCATCTCGCGCCTGTCTGCGGGCTTGCGTGTCAATACCGCCCAGAACGATGCGGCCGGTCTGGGTATTGCCGAGCGGCTGCGGGCTCAAGCCAGCGGCTTGAGCGACTCCCTGAAAAATGCCAACAACGAAATCAAAGAGGTGCAGACCCGGGATACCGAACTCAATGAGGTCTCTCAGCTGCTCAATCGCATGCTGGAACTGCGCACTCAATCCGACAGCGGAAATTTGAATGCACAAGAGAGCGAGGCGCTGGAAAAAGAGTTCGAGGCAAACAACAACGAGATCAACCGCATCGCGGACGGCAACAATCTGCTGGCCTATCGCCCCGACTACACGGCTGCGATGGGAACGCGTGATGGCTCCCTCCAATCGGCCGAAGACATCCGCAAGGCCATGGACATGGTGACCGGAATACGTTCGGATCTGGGCGCCCGGCAAAGTGCCATGCAGGAGTCGATAGGCAGCCTGCAATCAAGCGGCGCCAACCCTTCGACCAGCCGTCCCCGCATCGACGATGCCGGCGACGCAGCAGAGACGGCCCAATGGACGCGTGCACAGATGCTGCAGCAGGCCGGCGTAGCCGTGCTCAGCCAGGCCAATGCAATGCCCCAACTGGTCGCGGCACTGTTGCGCGGTTAGACGCTGCGCGCTTTCACGGCGACGGCTTTTGGCTGAAATCCGGGCGCACATCGCGCGCCTGTCGTCGCCGCCTCCATAGGGGTGGCCGCGCCCAGGGTGTAGTCGAGCAGGTTGACGGACAGCGCGACGGTGCCGGCGCCCGGCACGGGCAGGCTCAAGGGGTAATGGACCAGCGTTGCCAGACTCTGCGAAAGCGAGCCCACCGCATCCTTGAGGTAGTTGAAGAAAGAGTCGGAACTGACGCCTGCGGTCACGAGGTCAACCATGACCGGGTTGCCGCCATCGAACGCGCTGTAGTCGTCGCGCACTTCGCCCGCAAAGAAGGCGTGGATGTCGCCCGTGAGGGCCACCACGTTGCGTATGCCGTGGTCCTGAAGATGCTGCATCAAGGCCTTGCGCTCGGCGTTGTAGCCGTCCCATTGGTCGGCGTTGAGCAGCAAGCGCGTGAAGAACGGTGCCAGTGCCTGGGCCATTCCGGCATCCGCGACAAAGCGGGATTTCTGCCGGTTGGCAATGACGTCGGCGCGTATGAAGCCAAACGCAATGGTCTGGGCCGCAATCCCGGCGCCTGCCGCGGCCTGCGCTGACCAGGCGCGCTGGGTGTTGCCAAGGATGGAGACCGGCGTCAGCGGATGGGAGCCTGCGGCCATCTTCTGCGCTTGCGTGTCATACAGCAGCGCCTCGGGCACCATGTAACCGCTGCCCATGCTGCTCAGCGCCTGTCCGGTCGCGGGGTGGGGCGCTGCCTCGGCAATGATGTGGTCGCTGCGGTACAGGCGCTCGTCGGTCATCACCAGATGGGCCAGTGTGCCGAACTGCAGCTCGCGGTAGATGCGCACGTTCTGGATGCCGGCCGCGGCGTCGGCGGTGAAGTAGATGTCGGCGGGCATGAATTCATACCAGGCCTGGTTGGCGCTGCGCCGGCGCTGGGGTTGATGCACATTGCCGCCGACGCCGTTGGCGAAGCTGCCGTTGCCGTAGGTTTCGCTATCGGCCCAGCAGTCGTCGCTGAATTCGTGGTCGTCCCAGATGGCGACCAACGCGAAGCGTTCGTGCACGGCCTGCAGGCGTGGATCGGTACGGTATTTCTGCATGGCCCAGGCGCTTGCCTGCGCCTGCGGATAGGGGGGCGGGCCAATCGAGCAGCGGCATCTTGCCGTTTGATGGCAGGTTCCCGGCCTACTCGGCGCCAGGAGAAATCTTGGTACAACAGGCGTTCAAGGAGAACCGCCCATGTCAATGATTCACAAGGATCCGCGCAAGGAAGAAGAGCCTTCGCCCGAACCCATAGATCCGCCCACCGACGCGCCGCCGCTGGAAGCGCCGCAGGACCCGGCCAACGAGCCCAACATCTAAAACGCAGCAGGCCACCGGAGCGCGGATCGCCTTGCGCCTGGTGGAAGGAGAACGTGATGCCACGAGGTGACAAATCCGCCTATACCGACAAGCAAAAGCGCCAGGCCCAGCATATCGAGGAGAGTTATGAAGAGCGCGGCGTAAGCCCTGAAGAGGCCCAGAAGCGCGCCTGGGCGACGGTCAACAAGGAGACTGGCGGCGGCAAGAAGTCGGGCGCGGGGCGCGGCCAGCCGGTGGATCGTTCGGCGGCGCGCAAGGGCGGCAGGCTAGGCGGCGCGGCGTCCGCGGCGCGCACGCCTGAGCAGCATTCGGCGTCGGCGAAGAAGGCCGCGGCGACGCGCAAGCGCAACGCCGAAGCGAAAAAAGCCGGCGCCGCGGCCTGAAATCTTGCCGCGCAATAGGCGCCCGCGCCGCGCGTGCAGGCGTTTTGCCGCCCGCTCCAATATGCTGAGACAATCCTCAGTTCGGCTCCATGGACTTGTCCATGGCGCGCAGGTTGCAGGAGCATCGGATGGGCGCAGGACGCATGCAGATTGAATCTTTCCATGACACGGTCACGGGCACGGTGACCCATGTGGTCGCCGACGCAGCTACAGGCATGGCCGCAGTCATTGATCCGGTGCTGGATTTCGAACCGCAGTCGGGCACGCTGACCAGCGCGGGTGCAGACCGGGTGATCGACCTTGTGCGTTCGCGCGGCTGGCAACTCCAATGGATACTGGAAACCCATGCGCATGCCGACCATCTGTCGGCGGCCCAGCATGTGCGCCATGCCTTGGGCGGCAAGGTGGCGATAGGCGCACGCATACGCGAAGTGCAGCAGATGTTTCGCAGCGTCTTTCATTTCGAGCGCAGCTTCCTGCCTGACGGCAGTCAGTTCGATCATCTGTTCGAGGACGGCGAGCGCTTTCACATCGGCGAACTCGAAGTCACGGCGCTGTGGGTGCCTGGCCATACGCCCGCCGACATGGCCTACCGTGTGCAGGACGCGGTGTTCGTGGGCGACACGCTGTTCATGCCCGATGTGGGCACGGCGCGCGCGGATTTCCCCGGTGGCGACGCGGCGACGCTCTACCTGTCGATACAGCGCCTGCTTGCGCTGCCGGCCGAAACGCGGCTGCATGTGTGCCACGACTACCCGCCGCCCGAACGTGCCGCGGCCTGGGTCAGCACGGTGGGCGAGCAGCGCCGCGGCAATATCCATGTGCGCGACGGCATCACGCAGGACGCGTTCGTGCAGATGCGCAGCGCGCGCGACGCGACGTTATCCATGCCCACGCTGATCCTGCCGTCCGTGCAGGTGAACGTGCGCGCGGGCAAGCTGCCGCCCGCCGAGGAAGACGGCCGCGCCTATATCCAGGTGCCGATCAACGCATTTTTCAACAACGGCGCCTTGCCGCCAGGGCTGTGAGTCAGGGCGCGGCCGGGGCAATGCGCTGCAGATGCTGGCCCAGCGAGCCCGCCGAGACCTCGCCCGTGCGCAGATCGGCCAGCTGGCCCTGGGCGTTGTAGAACAAGGTGGTGGGCAGGCTGCTGCGTCCCAGCATCTGACCCAGGCGGCCCTGGATGTCGAGCAATACGGCGTCGGCCGGCAGGCCGTGCTGGGCCGAAAAACGCTGCACTACTTCGGGTGACTCGCCCTGGTTGATCCACAGAAAGCGGATCGCGGGGTTGTCGCGCTGGGCCTGCAGCAGCACCGGCATTTCACGCCGGCAGGGCGGGCACCAGCTGGCCCAGAGATTGATGACCACGGGCGTGCCGGTCAATGCGGGCAGATCTACGCTGCGCGCATCAAGCGCCACGGCGCTGAATTGCGGCAATTGCGCGGGCGGCGCGGCGAAGGCGCGCGCTACTGCATGGGCGCCCAGCCACAGCGCGCAGAACAGGCCCAGACCCCAGAGCAGCGGCCGGCCCGCGGGCTGGCCGCGCCAGGCGAGTACCAATCCATAGACCACGGCGACCAGCAGACCGGTCCAGGGATACCAGCCGCCGTCGCGGATATCCAGAATGCCAAGCAGGCTGGAGGCGCTGCCCGCATAGCCGTCCCAGTGCGCGGCGACAAAGCCTGCGCGCGCTGCGGCCCAGCCCGCCAGGGGCAGCAGCCAGCCATGCAGGCCCAGCGTCTGTCCCAGGCGCCGCACGCGGCGCTCGGCAACGAAGCTGCCCGCCTGCCAGGCAATGAACAGCACCAGCCAGGACACAGGCAGGGCCAGCGGCCCGAGTTGAAGAATCTTGTCCATGGCGGCGGTCTGTGCGGTGTCAGGCGCGGATGTAGAGCCAGCCCGCTGCCTGCAGCGCGGCGATCTCCAGCACGGCCGGGCCGGCCAGCACCTGCAGCGGCGCGTGCGGCGCGCGCTGCAGGTGCATCAGCGTGTTGGGGCACAGCGAAGTATGCGCATCGGCCTGGGCGTGGGGAATGTCGAGCGCGGCGGCAACGGCCTGGGCATTGGCGATGATGCGCACGCGCACGCCGGGGTTGGCTTCCTGGGCGTTCATGAGGCTGTTGCGCGCGCGCGCCAGGGATTCGAGCGTGGGAGCGTGCAACAGGATGGGAGGCAGTTCGGTCATGGCCGGTTTCCAATGGAGAGATGAAATGGTGCGCAGCGCGGGGCGCGGCGCGGTTTGCTGGCATTGTGCGGGCGAAGGCCGCGGCGCGCAGCGCCGCCCTCCAATGCCCGACGGTGCTCTTACAGGCCCTTGCCCAGCAGCTTGCCGTTGACTTCCACGCCGTAGTTGGAATACGGCGAGTCGTGAAACTGCTTGCGCGTCTGGGCCACGTCGCCCGTGAAGCGCGGGTCCTGCGGGCGCTCGAAGCTGTTGATGAACGTCGCCACGTCCCAGGCCTGCTGGTCGCTGAGCACGTTGTGCAGCCCGTAAGGCATGTTGGACTGGATGAAACCGGCCGCCTTGTCGATCTCGTGCATGCCCGCGCCCCAGTTGTAGGAGTCCTTGCCCCACAGCGCAGGGAATACGGTGACGCCGCCGCTTTTCTGTCCCTGGCCCTGTTCGCCATGGCACAGCGCGCAGTTGGCGGCATAGACTTTCTGGCCGGCGTCGAAAGTGGGCGCCTGCGCGGGCTTGGCCACCTTGACGAAGCCGGCGCCGGGCAGCTTTTCGCCCAGCGGCGCCTTGCTGGCCATCCAGTAGGCGTAGGCCTCGATGGCCACCAGCAGGTCATGACCGTCGGCCGGCGCCTTGCCGTTCATGCTGTACATGAAGCAGCCGCGCACGCGTTCGGCAAAGGTGTCGACATGGTCGGTCTTCTTGCGGTACGCGGGATACATGGGGTAGGCGCCCCACATGGGCGCGGCATTCTTGAGCCGGCCGGCGTCGACGTGGCAGTTGGTGCAGCTCAGCGAGTTGCCCGAGAAACCGACGGCGTTCTCGGGCGTGCGCGTGAAGATGGCTTCGCCGCGCTGTATCCATTCTCCCATCTTGGAGTCGGGGATGTCGCGCGCTGCGGGCGGGCTGAAAACGGTGGGCTGCAGCGCGAGGGTGGGCGCCGGCGTCGCGGCGGCGGCAGGCATGGCCACGGGCTTGTCGGGCCGGCTGTAGATGATGCCGCCCACGGCAAGCACCAGCGGCAGCGCGGCGATGCCCAGGACAAGAATGGCGCCGGCGTTGCCGGATTCGGAAGCGGTGGTGGAGTCGGGGGATTGCGTGGTCATATGCGTATGGCCTCGATCAGTGGGAACCGGAGTGCAGCTGCTGGTAGTAGGCGGCCGCGTCCTCGATGTCCTTGGCGGTCAGTTTCTGGGCGATCGCGCCCATCAGCCCCAGCGGGCCGGCATCGCGGCTTTGGTTCTTCCAGGCATCGACCTGGCTCTGCATATAGCTTGCGCTCAGATGGCCTATGGCCGGGAAGTCCTGGCCCACGCCTGCTCCGCCGGGGCCATGGCATTTGGCGCAGGCCGGAATGCCGTCGGCCCAGCGGCCGCGCTCGACCAGCCAGGCGCCGTCGCTGCTCTTGGCGGTGGGCAGCGCGCCTTGCTTTGGCTTCACCGGCAGCGCGAGGCGCGCATAGTAGGCGGCTACATCGGCTTTTTCGCTGGCTGTCAGTGCCTTGGCCAGTGGACCCATGATCGGCGACTTGCGCTGGTTTGCGGCCATGGCCTCGAGCTGGCGCTGCAGATAGCCTGCGGGCTGGCCGGCAAGCGGCGGAAAGTTGGCGCCGCCTTCGCCCTGGCTGCCGTGGCAGCTGACGCAGGCGGCAGCGCCTTGCGCGCCGCCCTGGGCCGCGATTTTCGCGCCCGCGTCGGCGTCGGTGGCGAGAGCGGGTGCGTGCAGCGCGCACAGAACGGCAAGGCCGAGGATGCCTTGGAGGGGGGCCTTGAATACAGGCATAGGGTCGCGAGAGTTGGTGCCCGGCCATGCGCGGCGCATCGGCAAGCGCCGTGGCAGGCGGGGCGGGTGTGGTTCAAAACGGCGCGCCTGCGCGCGGCAGGCCGCCAAACCCCCGAATCTAAAGAGCCCAGATTAAGACTTTGTTAACAGTGCCGCTGCCGTCAAGGTCAGTGCGTCCGGCGCGCGTGCATCGGCGGCCAGGCGCAGCGGCAGGCGCAGTTCGGCCACGAGACCCGGTGCCTGTGCCGTGCCGGGCAGCAGGCGCAGGCAGCCGCCCGCGCTTTCGGCGATGCGCTGCACGATGGTCAGGCCCAGGCCGCTGCCGTGCAGCGCCGATGACTTGCGCCAGAAGCGCTGGGTCGCGAGCGCGCATTCCTCGGCCGTCATTCCCTGGCCCTGGTCCGCGATGCGCACCAGCAGCTGCGGCGGCCCGGTGTCGTCTCGCAGGCCCGTCGTCGTCAGCGCCAGTCGCGCGCTCACGGGCGCCGCGCCCTGGTGGTGGCGCAAGGCGTTGTCCGTGAGATTGGTGATGGCGCAGGTCAGCAGCGCGGGTGCGAGCGCCACTTCGAGCTGCTCCCAGCGCCAGGCCCCCGGGTCGGCAATGGCAGTCTCGATCGCGGGCGGCACGGCGCTGCCCGCGGTCAGCAGCGCCTGCTGGCGCGACTGGGCACAGGCCTGCTCGAACGCCTGGACCAGGGCCGCGCCCCGGGTGCTGCAGTCTTGCTGCTGCGCGCCGGTTTCCACGCGTGCGAGCAGCAGCAGATGCTCCAGCGTCTCGTGCATGTGGCTGATGCCCTGGTCCGCCTGCTGCAGCGCGGACATGGCCTGGGGCGGCGGCGTGCCCGTGCGTTCCATCACCAGTTGCGCCACCTGCACATGGGTCTTGATCGCGGTCAGCGGCGTGCGCAGTTCATGGGCGGCGTCGGCCGTCCAGCGGCGTTCGCGTTCTATGGCGGCGTTCATGCGGCCCAGCAGGTCGTTGAGGCTCAGCACCAGCGGCGCGAGCTCGACCACGTCCTGGCCGGCCTGCACGGGACTGGAGTCGCGCGGCGGGCGCCGGCTCAGCTCCTGCTGCAGGCGCTGCAAGGGCTTGAGTCCCAGGCTCCAGCACCACCAGGTCAGCAGCAGGATGCCGGCCAGGGCCACGAGAAAAGGCAGGATCAGCGTATAGGCAAAGGACTGCACCAGGTGTTCGCGCACGTCGATGCGGTCGGCCGTGGCAATGCGTATGCCGTTCTCTTCGAGCACATAGGTGCGCCAGTCCTTGCCGCCCTTGTGGATGTGGCCGAAACCGGCCGCGTTCAGATCGCTGAAACCGGGGCTGTTGGCGGTCTGGGCAATGGGGCGGATATCGACTTCGCTGCGCACCAGGCTGACCTCGCAGGCCACGCCGTCGCGCGCGATCACGGACAGGATGTCGGTCGCCGGTGCCCGCTCGCTTGCGGCGTGCTCCACGGGCTGCAGTTGCTGCACCACGCCGGCGACCATGCGCGTCGAGGCGATCAGGCGGTCGTCGAGCATGCTGTGCAGCTCCTGGCGCATGCTGGTGAACATCCATGCGGCGACGCTGCTCCACAGCGCGCACATGGTCAGGCAAACGCCCAGTACCAGGCGCAGGCGCAGGCTTGCGGCTTTGTTCATGCCGCGCGCGCGCTCAGGCGAAAGCCCAGGCCGCGCACGGTTTCAATGACTTCCTGGCCCAGCTTCCTGCGCAGATGGTGCACATGCACGTTGACGGTGTTGCTGCCCACGTCAAGATCACTGCCATAGAGGCTGTCGTGCAGCTGCGCGGCCGACAGCACGCGGCCGTTGGCCTGGACCAGCGCCGACAGCAGCGCCCATTCGCGCCGCGCCAGTTCCACGGGCTGGCCCTGGCGCGTGACCTGGGCGCAAGCCATGTCGATCGCGAAGCTGCCGAAGTCGAGCCGGTCGCTGGCGCGCCCGCCCGCGCGGCGCAGCAGCGCATGCAGGCGCAGCACCAGCTCGGTCAGATCGAAAGGCTTGGTCAGGTAGTCGTCGGTGCCGGTCTGGAAGCCCGCGACCTTGTCCTCGATGCGGTCGCGCGCGCTCAGGATGAGAACCGGCAGATGCCGCGCCGCGGCACGCCACTGGCCCAGCAGCCGCAGGCCGTCGCCGTCGGGCAGGCCCAGGTCGAGAATGCAGGCGTCGAAATGGCTGGCCGCGACATGGCAGCGGGCCTGGGCCACGTTTGCGGCAATGTCGGCGGTGAAGCCGTGCAGCTCCAGGCCGGTCCTGATGCCGCTGGCGACCAGCGCGCTGTCTTCCACAATCAATATATGCATGGCTGCCCAGAAAGAAAATCCGCCGCCATGGTGCACCGATCCGCGGAAAAAGGAGCGCGCTGCGGTATGTCGGCGTGTTTCAGACGCCCAGTCGCACCACTCTGACCGGCAGCCCCTGGCGCACGACGGCGCCCGAGACCCAGTCTATCCAGACGTTGTCGGCCGCCGGCCGCGTGGGGTCGACAAAGCCCAGGCGGTTGAGGTTGATGCCATTGCCATGCGCCGGGTTCGCGGGCGTGGCCTGGCCGTCGATGCGGTGGGAGACGGCGCCCAGCTGGGTGTGGCCGTAGCCATGCTCTATGGCCACGGCGCCGGGCGCCACGCCGGCGCGCACCATGGCCACGCCTTGCAGCCGCCCGCCCGGGGTCTGCAGTTCCACGCGGTCGCCGTTGGCTATGCCCAGCCGCGCCGCGTCGTCCTGATTCAGCGCCACCGGGTTGTGCGGGTGCACCTGGCGCAGGCGCGCCGCGCCTATGGACATCGAGCTCATCAGATTGGACTTGTACGAGCACAGCGACAGCGGCCAGTCCTGTTCGGGAAAATGCGCGCGCATGGCCGTGCCGTCGGCCAGGCGCGTCGGGTACCAGGTGGGGCAGCCGCTGTAGCGCTCGCCCGTCATCGAGTGGCGCATGCGTGCCAGGCCTTCGCTCCAGATCTGCAGCGCGGGCCTGTGGTCGGCCTTGACCTGCCCGTCCTTCCAGGCGTTCTCTAGCCGGTCGAAACGCCCGCCGCGCGTCAGGACCATGGCCACGCGCCGCACTTCCTCGGGTGCCAGGCGCGGGGTGATCAGCGGCATCAGCGCGTCCAGGCCGGTGATCGCGATATCGTCGTCCGAAGCTTCGGCCACGGGCTGGCCCGCCTGCCAGGCGATGTTGGCGATGCCGCGCAGGTAGAAGTCCTCGGCGCATTCGAGATCGACGGGCTGGCCGTCCTTGGTCGACATGCCGCCGGGGCCGAAGCCCGGCAGGGCCAGCGTCCTGGCGATCGCGAACAGCAGGCTTTCGAGATTGACGGGACTGCCTTCGGCGGTGCGCGCCACGGCGGGCGTGACCACCGGCCAGCGCACGGTGCTCGACTTGGCCACCACATCGGCCCAGGGCGCGCCCACGCCCCAGCTTTCATAGGTGATGGTATCGGGCACGATGTAGTCGGCCAGCGCCGAGGTTTCGTTGATGAACGGGTCGACCGAAATGAACAGCGGCAGCTTCTTCGGGTCCCTGAGCTGGGCGGCCAGCGCGTTCTCGAAACCGCAGACCCCGTACACCGGGTTGCTCATGTGGTTGATCCAGGCCTTGGCGCGATACGGATAGCCGAGCAGGCCGCCGGCCAGCATTTCGCTGCTCATGCCGCCGGGTGCGGGGTACCAGGGCGCGCGCGCCGGATAGGGGTTCTCGCCCGCGGCCTTCTTGCGCGCGAACTCGCTGCTGCGCTCATATGGAAAGCGCGTGCGCGACAGCGCCACGCCCTTGGGCGTGACCTTGCCCGCGAACTGCGCGAAGTTGTACCGCGGGCCCGGGCCAAACGGGCCGAACGGCCCGGCGTCCAGCACCCAGCCGCCCTTGACGTTGAGGTTGCCGACCAGATGGTTGAGCATGGCAATCGCATAGGCGGTGTAGAAGCCCGCGCCGTTCATGGTGCCGCCATGGGCGTTGGCCACGGCCTGCTTGCCGTGGCTGGTGAACTCGCGCGCCAGGGCTTCGATCTCGGCCGCGGGCACGCCGCATTCGGCCGCGTATTGCGCCAGCGTCATGCGCCGCGCTTCCTCGCGCAGCGCGAACAGCGCGCTGCGCACCGGCAGTTCGGCAGGCGCCGGAGCTGCGGGCGTGGCCGCGGGCGCGATGCCGCGCTCCACCCACAGCTGCGCGGGCTGATCCGTGGTGTGGGGCGCCAGGCTGCCGTCGGCCAGCTGCACCACATAGACATCTTCTGCCGTCTCGCTGCCTTCCGCGGGCGCGGGCAGCGCCCAGCCCAGGTCGGCGCCGCGCAGGAAATGGCCGTGGCGCGGGTGGTCGGGAGCGTGGATCAGCAGGTGCGTGGCATTGCTCCACGCCGCCTCGCCGGCGCTGCGCATAGCCGCCGGGCCGGGCTGGCTGAGAAAACGTTCGTCATAGCGCCCGTTGTCGAGCATCCAGCGGATCATGCCCATGGCCAGCGCCAGATCGGAGCCGGGCTTGACGGCCAGCCAGCGGTTGTTGTCGCCGCTCGCCTGGCTCGATGAAGACGGCAGCAGCGGCGACACCACGACGTAGCGGTAGGTGTTCTCGGGCCGCGAACGCGCTTCGGCCAGTTCGCGCCCCTGGCGCTGGAAAGGGTTGCCGGACTGGGCTGGCGCCGCGCCTATGAACAGGCCGAAGCGCGAGTTCGTCCAGTCGGGCTTGCCGTGCGGCATGCCCGACAGATCACCCAGCGCCGCGCCCGTGCCCACGCGGTAGCTCTGGCCGCAGTAGGCGCCGTGGTTGCTGAAGTTGACGGTGCCGAACGACTGCTGGGCGAAGCGGCGTATCAGCGGCGTGCGGCCTTCGTTGCTGGCGTCGGTGAACAGCAGCTGGTTGGACCTGGGACCGTATTCGGGGTTGTCGGCATCGATCAAGGTTTCGGTGTCGCGTATCGCGCGCAAACCTTCGACCGCGCCTTCGCCGAACAGGTCACCGCCTTCGCAGATTTCCGTGATCAGCTGCTCGAATGAAATCGTCTGCCACTGGCCGCCGCCGCGCGGGCCCACGCGCTTGAGCGGAGCGAGCACGCGGTGCGGGCTCTTCTGGTGTTCGAGCATGGCCGAGCCGCGCGCGCAGGCGCTGGCCCGGCCTTCGAGGCCATTGTCGCCGCCGAGCTGGGCATAGACTTCGCGCACCGGCGTTTCCATGGGCGCAGGGCGGGTCGTGGCCAGCGGGTGGTAGGGGTTGCCGGCAACGCGCAGGATCTGGTTGTGGGCCGTGTCCACGCGCACCCGCACCCCGCATTGGGTCCAGCAGCCCAGGCAGCTCGAAGGGCTCACGGTCTGGCCGGGCTGCGTCTGCAGCAGACCCGTGGCCGGGTCGATGCGAAATTCGGGCAGCAGCGAATTGCCGCGCGTGGCGCTGGCCGTGGCCACGCCCGAGCTGCCGGTGATCAGGCCCTTGCCGGCCTTGACCAGGGTTTCGCCATAGCCGGCCGCAAAGGCAGCCATGCCGCCCGCGGCCAGGCCCGTGCGCAGCAGCGTGCGGCGCTGCGCGTCCGGAGTGGTTTCGGGTGTGGAAGAGGGGGAATGCTTGTCGTTCATGGGAAATCTTGTGAGGTATCAGTTCGCGGCAGAAGCGGCAGGAGTGGCGCGCGCGGGAAAGCGCTCCAGCGCCCACAGCGCGAGCGTGGCCAGCGCCAGGCACAGGCCGAAGACGCCCAGCATGCCCATCAGGCCGTCGCCGCCCAGCGGCATGCGGTAGACGTAAAGCCCGGCGCCGTACTTGGGCACGCCTTGCACGCCCATGAACAGTGCCCAGCGAAAGCCCCAGGCCGCGGCCGCGACCGTCAGGCCCAGCGCCAGGGTGCGCGCCGTAGACGCTGCCCAGCGCCGCGGCTGGCACCACAGCAGCAGCACCGCGGCACCCAGCAGCACCGACAGCCACAGGCTCGCGCGCCAGACCGGGAAGTCCGCATAGAGGCGGGCGGCGGCATGAAACGAGGGCGTGTCGAAAGCCAGTCCTGTTGCCGCCCAGATGCAGGCCACGGCCAGCAGCGCCGCGCTCAGGCCCAGGCCCAGCCGCGCGAGCCAGGCGCGCACCTGGGCATCGCGGCCCGCGGGCAGCCAGCAGCTCGCGACCAGCAGCGCGCCCACGGCCGCCAGCCAGGCCGTGAGCGCCAGGTTCACCGGCACCCAGGGGTTGTTCCACAGCGGCCTGGCCTTGACCACGCTGATTTCAGCGCCCGTGTAGACCACGATGCTCAGCGCCGACAACAGCAGCGCCGCGCCCAGTGCGCGCATCCAGCCGGTGCGACCCAGCCACCAGGCCGCGCACATCGCGAGCGACAGCGCGACGAACGGCGGCAGCAGCAGCGCGCCCAGGGACATCCATGACCAGGGCGTGAAGTGGGCGTAGAAATGCCAGAAGCGCGCGGGCTGGTGCAGGTCGGCCAGCAGCGAGACGGGCGCGGCCAGGGCCGTGATGGCCAGCACCAGCATCGACAGCGGCAAGGCCTTGGCGGCCGGCAGGTGCGCGCGCGACCAGGCGCCCCAAACCGCCAGCAGCGCGGCGCCGGTGGCAATGCCCACCAGGAAGAAATACTGCACGGCCCAGGGCAGCCAGGCGGCTTCATAGGCCGGGGTCAACAATTCAATGATCTGCATGAATGTGCTACCTCGTCAGTGGGGATCGGCGAGCAGGCGCACGCTGGATTGGCCGTCGACGCCGTCGACAAAGGCATCGGGCAGGCCGATGTAGAACACATGGGGCGCGGTCTTGAGGCCGGGCTTGAGCACCTTGATCTGCTCCTTGCTGGCTGCCATGCGCTGGTTGATTTCGCTGTCGGCCTGGTTCAGGTCGCCGATCACGCGCGCGCCGCCCACGCAGCTTTCGACGCAGGCCGGCAGCAGCCCGGCCTCGAGCCGGTGCTCGCAGAACGTGCACTTGTCCGCGGTCTGCGTTTCGTGGTTGATGAAGCGCGCGTCATAGGGACAGGCCTGCACGCAGTAGCCGCAGCCCACGCAGCGTTCGTTGTCGACCAGCACGATGCCGTCGGTGCGCTGGAACGTGGCCTGCACCGGGCATACCGGCACGCAGGGTGGGTTGTCGCAGTGGTTGCACAGCCGCGGCAGGCTGACCATGGCGGGTGCGGCCATGCCCGGGGCGCTGACTTCATACTGCAGCACCGTGGTGCGGAACTGGCCTATGGGCGGCAGGTTCTCCATCGAGCAGCTCACGGTGCAGGCCTGGCAGCCTATGCACTTGCGCATGTCGACCAGCATGCCGTAGCGTTTGCCTTGCGCGCCGGGCCGGCGTGCCGGCTGACCGGGTGCTTGCGCGGCTGCGGGCGGGCTGCCCGCGGCCAGGCCAAAGGTCGTGGCCAGTGCGACCAGTTCCTGCAGGAAAGTGCGTTTGCTGTGGGGCGGGGCCGGCGTTGGCGTGGCCCCATTTCTGTCTGCCATGTTGAGAATTCCTCGATTGCTTTCGAGGGATTCTCATTTCATGCGGCAAGCTCGCCATTGATCTGCGTCAATGACGTAAGCTATTGATTTTATTGGGTTTTTTGCAAAACCCCGAATGATGCCGGGCGCAGATTAAGGCTGCATTAAGGGGGCGAAACCAGGCGCGCGCGCCGCAGGCCCAGCGTCACGCCCAGCATTGCGCCCAGCGTGTTGGCAACCGCGTCCAGGGCCTCGGCGCTGCGCGTCAGCGTGAACTGCCATTGACTCCATTCGATGGCCAGTCCGTAGGCTGCGCACAGCAGCACGACGCCCACGGCGCCGCCCAGGCTGGCACGGCGCGCGCCACGCCACAGCAGCCAGGCAAGAAGGGCATGCATGCCCGCATGCGCGAGCTTGTCGATATGCGGCAGCCGCCACCAGCCAGGCGCGGCGCCGCTGGCCTCCTGCAGGCAGCCCCAGGCCATGGCGGCTGCCCAGCAAAGCGCCGCCAGCCGCCAGGTCCAGGCGGGCAAGGGAGAAGATCGGAAGGTCATCAAGCGTCTGGCGTCCATTCCCAGTCTCGCAACGGGCGTGGTCCGGCACGCGGCACCACGGGCCGCCCCGCAGCGATGGGGCAAGCTGGGGGCCGGCCATCCGGCGCCCGCCGCTCAGGGCCGCGAAGGGCGGGAGGTCAGATTTTGCGGCTGAACTCGTCGGCGCCCACCTGCACCAGTGTCTTCTTGCCCTTGCCCGGCGTGGCCGTGGCGCGCGCCGTGCGCTTGGCCGTGGTCCGGTCTTCGGTCATGGTCGCGACTTCTTCCTGGGTCACGGTTTTCACCGCGGCCTTGGCAGGCGTTTTTGCCGCTGTCTTGGCGGCTGTCTTTGCCGGTGCCTTGGCCGCAGGCTTGGCTGCGGCCTTCACGGGCGCCTTGGCTGCGGCCGAGGCCTTTGCCGCTGCCTTGGCCGGTGCGGAGGCAGGCTTGGCCGCGGTCTTCACCGCAGTCTTGGCGGGCGCCTTGGCGCGCGCTGGCGCTGCAGGCTTGGCCGCGATCTTGGGCGCCTCGGCCACGCAGTCGGCGTAGTAGCGCACCACGCCGGCCTCGTCTTCTTCCTCGACCAGGCCGTGGATGTCGGTTTCAAAGCCGGGGCACATCTTCGCGAACTCGCGCGCGAACAGCAGATAGTCGACGATCTTCTTGTTGAAGACTTCGCCGGGAATGAGCAGCGGAATGCCGGGCGGGTAGGGCGTGACCAGGCCGACCGTGGTGCGGCCTTCGAGGCGGTCGATTTCCACGCGTTCCGTGCGGCGCTGGGCGATATGCGCGTAGGCGTCCGAAGGCTTCATCGACGGCGTCAGATCCGAGAGGTACATCTCGGTCGTGAGGCGCGCGATGTCGTACTTGGCGTACATCTGGTGCACATGCTGGCACAGGTCGCGCAGACCCATGCGCTCGTACTGCCGGTGCTGCTGGCAGAACTCGGGCAGGATGCGGTACATCGGCTGGTTCTTCTCGTAATCGTCCTTGAATTGCTGCAAGGCCGTGAGCATGGTGTTCCAGCGGCCCTTGGTGATGCCGATGGTGAACATGATGAAGAACGAGTACAGGCCGGTCTTCTCGACCACCACGCCATGCTCGGCCAGGTACTTGGTGACAATGGACGCGGGAATGCCGGTCTTGTCGAAAGCGCCGTCCAGGTTCAGGCCGGGCGTGACGATGGTCGACTTGATGGGGTCGAGCATGTTGAAGCCGTCGGCCAGATCGCCGAAGCCATGCCATTTGGCCGAAGCCTTCTTGCCCTTGGCCTTGGCTTTGGCGCGGAAGATCCAGTCTTCGGCCGTGCCCAGGCCTTCCTCGATGATGTCGTCCGGGCCCCAGACCGTGAACCACCAGTCGTTCTTGCCGAACTCTTCCTCGACCTTGCGCATCGCGCGGCGGAAGTCCAGCGCTTCGGCCAGGCTTTCCTCGACCAGTGCCGTGCCCGCGGGCGGCTCCATCATCGCCGCGGCCACGTCGCAGCTCGCAATGATGCTGTACTGCGGGCTGGTCGAGGTGTGCATCAGGTACGCCTCGTTGAACAGATGGCGGTCGAGCTTTTGCGTCTGCGAGTCCTGCACCAGCACATGCGAGGCCTGGCTGATGCCGGCCAGCAGCTTGTGGATGGACTGCGTCGCATAGACCACCGAATGCTTGGGGCGCGCGCGCTTCTTGCCCATGGCGTGGTAGCTGCCATAGAAGGGGTGGAAGGCCGCGTGCGGCAACCAGGCTTCGTCGAAGTGCAGGTTCTCCACATAGCCGTCGACCATGCTCTTGATGGTTTCGGTGTTGTAGAGCACGCCGTCATAGGTCGACTGCGTGAGCGTCAGCACGCGCGGCTTCACGGCCTTGGCGTCCACGCCCTGCAGCAGCGGGTTGGCGGCGATCTTGGCCTGGATGGTCTCGGGCGTGAACTCGCTTTGCGGGATAGGTCCGATGATGCCGAAATGGTTGCGCGTGGGCTTGAGGAACACCGGAATGGCGCCCGTCATGATGATTGCGTGCAGCACCGACTTGTGGCAGTTGCGGTCGACCACGACCACGTCGCCCGAGGCCACGGTATGGTGCCAGACGATCTTGTTCGAAGTGGACGTACCGTTGGTCACGAAGAAGCAGTGGTCGGCGTTGAAGATGCGCGCCGCATTGCGTTCGCTGGCGCCGATGGCGCCGTTGTGGTCCAGCAGCTGGCCCAGTTCCTCGACTGCATTGCAGACGTCGGCGCGCAGCATGTTCTCGCCGTAGAACTGGTGGTACATCTGGCCCACGGGGCTCTTGAGGAAGGCCACGCCGCCGGAGTGCCCGGGGCAGTGCCAGCTGTACGAGCCGTCTTCGGCGTAGTCGAGCAGCGCCTTGAAGAACGGCGGCTGCACGCTCTCGAGGTAATTCTTGGCTTCGCGGATGATGTGCTTGGCGACAAATTCGGGGGTGTCCTCGAACATGTGGATGAAGCCATGCAGCTCGCGCAGGATGTCGTTGGGCAGGTGGCGGCTGGTCTTGGTCTCGCCGTGCACATAAATAGGCACATCGGCGTTCTTGCGGCGCACCTCCTCGATGAACTTGCGCAGGCTCAGCACGATCGGGTCCAGTCCCGAGCCCAGCGTGAACTCTTCGTCGTCGATCGAGAGAATGAAAGCGCTCGCCCGACTTTGCTGCTGGGCGAATTGCGTCAGGTCGCCGTAACTGGTCACGCCCAGCACTTCGAAGCCTTCAGTCTCAATGGCCTGCGCCAGGGCACGAATGCCCAGGCCTGAGGTATTCTCAGAGCGATAGTCTTCATCTATGATGATGATGGGAAAGCGGAATTTCATGCACAGCCTCCGTTGTGTCGGGCTTAAAAAATCGAAACAGGCGCGAGTGTAAGGAATATCCTTATTGCGCCTGTGAAAGCAGGACCTTATCACCCCATAACTGTGGTGAACTACAAACATTGAATTACACAGGAGCAGGCTACATGGCAAGTTTTACAGTGTGGTGGCTGGTTGCGGGCGCTTTGGTCGCTGCCGAGCTGCTCACGGGCAGCTTTTATTTGCTGATGCTGGCCATCGGTGCGGTGGCCGGTGCCATCGCCGCCCACCTGGGCGCATCCGAAACTGGGCAGATCGTCTGCGCCGCCCTGGTCGGCACGGCGGCGGTCATTGCCTGCTATCTGCTGCGCCGGCGCCAGGCGCGCATGCAGCCCGCTGAAAGCGATCGCAGCATGAATCTCGACATCGGTGAATCGGTCCAGGTCGAGAACTGGGCCGCCGACGGCACGGCGCAGGTGCGCTACCGCGGCGCGCAGTGGACCGTGGTGCTGCGTCCCGGCAATGCACCGACGCCCGGCACGCACCGCGTGGCCGAAGTCATAGGCAATCGCCTGCTGGTCGACAAGCTGTGAGCCACCGCGGGCGCTGGCGGCACTTCGCCGCCCAGGCCCGCAGATTTTCTTTGTCAGCGAATTTCAATCACGCCCCATCGGGGAGGGAGACACCATGGAAGTTGCCATCATTCTTCTGGTCATCGCGGCCATCTTCATTGCACGTTCCATCAAGGTCGTACCCCAGCAGAATGCCTGGGTCAAGGAGCGCCTGGGCAAATACGCGGGCACGCTCACTCCGGGGCTGAACTTCCTGGTGCCGTTCGTCGACCGCGTGGCCTACAAGCACAGCCTCAAGGAAATTCCGCTCGACGTTCCCAGCCAGGTCTGCATCACGCGCGACAACACGCAGCTGCAGGTCGACGGCATCCTGTACTTCCAGGTCACCGACCCGATGCGCGCCAGCTACGGCTCGTCGAACTACATCATGGCCGTGACCCAGCTGGCCCAGACGTCGCTGCGCAGCGTGATCGGCAAGCTCGAACTCGACAAGACGTTCGAGGAACGCGACATGATCAACGCCCAGGTGGTCTCGGCGATTGACGAGGCCGCGCTCAACTGGGGCGTCAAGGTGCTGCGCTATGAAATCAAGGATCTGACGCCGCCGGCCGAAATCCTGCGCTCCATGCAGGCCCAGATCACCGCCGAGCGTGAAAAGCGCGCGCTGATCGCCGCCTCCGAAGGCCGGCGCCAGGAGCAGATCAACATTGCCACCGGCGAACGCGAAGCCTCGATTGCGCGCTCCGAAGGTGAAAAGCAGGCAGCGATCAACAACGCCCAGGGCGAGGCCGCAGCCATCACCACCGTGGCCGACGCCACCGCCACCGCGCTCGAGCGCATTGCCGAAGCGATCCGCCAGCCCGGCGGCGAGCAGGCCGTGCAGCTGAAAGTCGCCCAGAGCGCGGTCGAAGCCTACGGCAAGGTCGCGGCCGACGCCCAGACCACGCTGATCGTTCCCAGCAACATGACCGAAGTTTCCAGCCTGATCACTTCCGCCATGAAGATGGTGCAGGTCGGCGGCACGCGCAACTAATTTCGCTAAATTTGCACAGTTCGCTTTCGGACGGCAAAACTGGCGCTACAATTGCGGTCTTCGGAGAGGTGGATGAGTGGCTTAAGTCGCACGCCTGGAAAGCGTGTGTGGGTTTATCCCCACCGCGGGTTCGAATCCCGCCCTCTCCGCCAAAAAAGCAAGCCCCGCCTAGAAATAGGCGGGGCTTTTCTGTTTTACCCATCAATCTACCCATCAATGATGGAGGTGCTTGTGGCTAGTGAAAAACGTCCTCCCATGAGTGCCGATTTGCTGCGCCAGCGTAGGAACCTGCTAGTCAGCAGCCTGGCGCTGACAGCCATTGATCTCGCAGGTGCCACCCTGAAAAAGGATGTATCTGTACTCGGCACTGCACTCGAGTTCGCGAATCCAGAACGGGTGGTTTGGGGCCTGTGGGTACTCTGGGTCTATTTCTTGGTGCGCTACTGGCAGTACTTCAATGAAGAGCCTGATCTAGGGATCCATCAAGGAATGGAACACTGGATAAACCGGCAGATTTCATGGGATGAGTTCGACATGGAATTCCACCACTGGATCAGCTGGAGGTATGGGGTATTTTGGACCATGCTGAAGCAGCACAAAGAGTGGGAAGCTGAACAATGGACCGCATCGGATAATGACCCAAATAACAAGTTGCAGAAAGCTTCTTGGACATTGCGTGCATTTTTCTCAGTCGCGACCAAGACACCGCGATTCACGGATTATTTAGTACCATTTTTTGTAGCAGCAATCCCTTTACTGCTAGGCGTTTGGAGCTTCTTATCCACCAAGCTCGCCCCAACTGTCTAGCAACATACTCAACTCCCAAAGAGGTCAGATTTCAAATCTAAATTCAGGGTGAGGTGTCCTTGACTTCAGGACACCCTAAAAGCAATCTTCAGACGCGATGTCTGGATGTTAAAGCTTTAACCCCATTTTAACATCAAGCGAGCCTCGAGAAACGCCGAAAACCCAAGCTCGGTACGGCTTTCAGGCCATTTCAGCAGTGTGTTAAAGCTTTAACATTTTTCCCCAGGGGGAAGGTTTTCTGCGCGTGAGGAACAGTGCGGTCTGGAGAGGGGCAGGTCCCAGAGTTTCGATGCCCCCCCTACTCGCCAACTCAGCCGCCGCCCGAGGGGAGTGTCAGACGACCCCATGCAGGTCTAGATTCCCGCCTGCACACCACTAAAACATCGAAAGCATCGCATTCAAATGCTGACGCAGCAAATAATTAATTTTTGCTTGCTCCAGAAATAAACCCTCGGTAATCGACTCAACCTCTGCGGGCGTCATGTCTGGTTTCGTCGGAACACATTCTGGGACGTATCTATTCAAGCTCATGCTGAAGTCGGAAATTAGTTTTCCATCTTCCGCGCTCATAAACCACGATGCCGCTTGAGTTGCCACCGTCATTCCATGAAACTCTTGCATCCACTCAGTTACTCTTTGCGCTCTATTTTCGTGATCAATAGTCATTAGAAGCATCAAAAGCTTGGCGGCCTGGAAAGATACAGCTTGGTTTAACCGATCCAAGGCATGGAACTTCTTTTCCGCGACCAGCAATGCCATGGCTTTTTGTACATCTTGGCTTGCCTTAGTACGTTCGACTGAAGCAATCAGCGAAACTTTGTAGGCCTCAAGTTCTCTCTGATACAGAGTCTTGATGCGCTCCATGTCTTTGTTCAGCCAGTGTGCTAGCTGACTTTTCCCCAGCACTGCCGCAATTGCAAGAAGCGCAGCACTGAGACCGCCGCCAGCCAAGCCGGCCCATATAAAACCTGGAACGTCTGCCATTTTTCACCTCCTTCCTCAAGCTTACAGCGTTGATGGAAGCGTCATAGAACAAGCCCCGCTGGGCGAACCATGCGGGGCTTTGTTTCATCTGGGACTGGGAGGTTTACGCGCGCACGCCCTTGACTACTGCGAAGGTCTGCGGGTATGGGATCACTACATCAGCACGAACGTGGCAGGCAAAGCCGATCTCACCGGTGGATGCAAAGGCCTCGCGCAGCAGCTGGATGCTGACGTTTTCACGCAGCAGGAAGTACATGCCGCGGAAGTCGCCCACGTACAGTTCGCTGCCGTCCGCCGAGGTGCCCACATCCAGATCGGTAGGAATCTGCGAGGTGTGGAGCATGGGCAGGTTCTGCAGCAGCTCGGGCTTGCGGATGGGCTGACCCGTGGTGTCGACCAGGCCCGCCAGGGTAATGACGCTGCGCGGTGCGCCGATCACCGCATTGGGCATGGGACCGTCTGCGTTCATCACTGCACCAATGCCCTGCAGAACGGGGGCATAGCCGACAAGGGCTGCACCATTGGCACCGCCGAAGTTCACTACCTGCACGCCATCGGTGTTCAGCAGGCCGCGCGGCTCGGGGGCAGTGCCACTGCCACGCAAGCCAACTCGGTCCAGCTCCTTGGCGAAGGCTTGGCCGATGGCAATGCGCAGCGCGGATTCCATGTTGGGGGCATCGGCCAGCAGCTCGCGCGATACCTTGAACATGAAAGCCAGCGACTGGGGAATCGCCGTCACGCCACGGAAAGTGGGCTCGGACAGCGCCAGCGCGCCAGACTCATTGCGCCAGGCCGCCTGGGGCAGCGCGTTGACCACTGCCGTGGTCACGGACTTGGCACCTTTCTCCATAGGCACCACGCCAGCGCCAGCCTGCAGCAAGCTGCTTGCGGGTGCCATGGCGGCCAGAATCTCGGGCATGACGGTATGGGGCACCGCATAGCCGCCCGCCGTGTCCTGGCCCAGGCTCAGTGCCTGGATGGCACCTTCGCTGGTTCGCATGCCTGCCACGGCGCGCACAAAGTCGGACAGACCCACCTTGTCGCCTGCCGGTGCATCTTTGCTGTAGTGGTCTTTGAAGTCTGCAGAGGTGCGCAGCGCCTTGAAGCTGTGAATCACGCCATCGTCGGCTGCCTGGGCCTGGGTGTCAGCACCGAAGTGCTGCTGGCTTGCCAGCTTGGTGTGGGCATCATCGATCTCGCGTTTTTGCTGGTCGAGTTTGTCGTCGTAGCGGGCCTTGAAGTCAGCGAAAGCGCCAGCGAGTGCTGCAACTGCTGCGGGAGTTTCTGCAGTGGCTTCGGCGCGAACGGCCAGGATGCCGCGTTTGACGGTATTTGGGATAGGGGTGTGCATAGGAATGCCTTTGCAAAACAAATGTGGGAAAGGTTTCACATCCGTTTCAAGCAGCGCCCGGCATGCTTCGGGTGTGGTGGACGGCAGCGCAAGGCAATGCAGTCCTAAAGGACGGTGTTCCGCTGACAGCGCACGGCAATTGGCAGTAGAGACACCGGTGGGTCACAAGGACGCCTGGACAAATTCTAGGCGAACCCTGGTTTTTTATCCAGCGCCAGCAGGCATGTTCTCCACATGCATGAGGTTGATGCGCTGCCCGGTAGCGGTTACCAGGTCGATACACAGCTCATCAAGGCCAGACGGTGCCAGTTCAGCAGTCACCACAAATTGGCCGCCATGCTGCGCGGCTTCGGCCACAGTCCGGTATTCCTCGGGGTGCTCTGCCTTGAACTGGGCCATGCCAGCCTGGAGCAATGCACGCGTGGCGTGTCGATGGGCTGCGACGAGGGGCGCGGTGGTATTGGTTGTCATGTCATTGCTCCTGGTGAATATGGGATGAAGCGGTGCGGGCCTGGCTGCGCGAAAGACCAAGGCCACACAAAAGGTCTTGCACAAGGCGCTTTTGCATGGCGGGGGAGTGCCGGCGCAGGATGAAAAGCAGCAGGCGTGCGGTCATGGCTTATTCCGATGGGCGTTTTTGAAATGCGCCAGCAGATCGGGGCGCAAGTGAGGCGGTGTGCTTAGGCAGTCCTGGCGCATCTGCTCACGGGCGGCCTGGCTGTCGCCCCAGTGGTCGCAAGCGCGCATGGCGGCGTGCAGCAGCTGCCGGGTGGTTTGGTTGGCCTCCAGCACCAGGCGGATCAGCTCGGGCTTGTGGGCCAGCACCTGGGCACGCTGCTGTGGTGTGAGGCAGCCTGCGGGCACAACTAGGTTTTTGCCGTCGGGCGTGCATTGCAGCTCGATGCCGTGGGCCAGCAGGCCGGCAAGGATGGCGCGGGCTGTCATAGCACCTCCTGCGGGCCAGCTTTGGGCGTGGTGGCTTCGTCGGCTTCAGGTGCCGCCAAGGTGCCAAGATTCCAAGATTCCTTGTTTTGAACGCTGGAATCTTCGGAATCTTCGGTGGAATCTTGGGAATTTTCGGCACTTGGTGGCAGTTTCCAGTACCAGCCATCGCGCGGGCCGTCTTCGCCCTTTTTACGGATCACCCCGAGCTTCTTCGATGCCGTCCAGATTTGCTTTTTGCTGAATCCGGCCTTCAGCGGGCCATGCTGGGCGGTATCTACCGGCGTCCAGCAGTCGGCGGCCAATGCAGCGCGCAGCATGTCGCAAACATCTTGTGCGTCGCCCGTGTCGTCCTCGCCTGGCTCGGTCAAGAGATCGCGCGCTGAGCCTTGCACAGCAGCCCCCCATGCGATGCGCGATGCCTGAATGCCTGGCAGAGGCTCGCACTGTTCCAGCTGGTACTGAAACCCGCCATCGTCCGGGCCAATGTTGGACTTGCTGCGCGCCAGAATCCGGGCGTCCTGGCCGTCCTCCATGCTCTTGACCTTGGCGGCCACCATCACCACGCGGGCCACGGCCGTAAAGGCCACGCTGCCGACCACGCGCTGCGCCGGGTCCACGCCCTGGCCGCCCTTGGCGAAGTGGGTAATGCCCAGCACCGCGCAATCGCAGGCCGTGGCCAGGTTGACCAGTGGCTGCAGGGCGCGCCGCACTTCGGTGTTCTTGTGGCTGTCGCCAGTCACCGCAGACACTACCGGGTCAATCACCAGCAGCCGGATGCCGCCAATCTGCTGGATGGCCTGCAGCAGCCCTTGCAGGTCGCGCGATGGGTCGAAAGGCTGCACCTCTCCTGCCTCGTCGCGAGCGCCTTCGATGAAGTAGCAGCGGCTGCGATCAGCGCCAGCAGCAAGCAGTCGAGGCAGCAGCGTGTCGGCGGGGTCGTCTTCACCGCTCCAGATCAGGATATTGCCCTTTTCGCACCGGTTGCCATCGGGCCAGCGGTCGCCGGCTGTGATCGTCGCCGCCATATCCAGCGCCAGCGTAGTTTTGCCCTGGCCAGGTGCGCCGGCCAGTATGTGCAGCTTGCCCAGCGCCAACCAGTGCGGCCATAGCCACCGGATGGGCTCGGGGTTTAGGTCGGTGCCGCAGGTCAGCACCACGCTATTTCCCTGCGTACCAGTGCGCGTACCAGGCTGCGTACCGAAGTGGTCCGGGTAGCCCTCAAGCGGCGGGAAGGTTGGTCCAGGCGGCGCGCTCAGCGCCCTGACTGGTGGGCGGTAGGCCAGGGCGGCGGCAACGTCCGCGTCAACGGCCGCAATGGCCGCGTCATTTCGTGCATTCATGAGTAGACCTCCGCAATGCGCAGCACTCGCCCAGCGGATTGCATCAGGCGCGCGCGGTCGGTTTCGGAAAGGGCCACGCCGTTGGCAATATTGCCCGCAGCAATGGCAATCAGGTTCACCTCGACCAGCAGCACAGCAAGCGCTTGGCGTGGAGTGAATGGGGCGGGGCTGGCTGGCGCTGGTCGGCCGTCATCGACCCACGCGCCCAGGTCCTTGGCGGCTTCGATGAACTCCATGCCATGCGCAGCCATGTGATAGGCCAGTACGTCACCGCCCTTGGCATTGCAGGCCATGCAGACCCAGGCACCGCTGTGCAGGTTGATGCGCATGCTGTCGCTGCCCTGGTGGAAGGTGCAGGCCGTGGTCACCCACTTTTTACCGCGGCTGAGCTTCAACCCCTGGGCCTCGAAATAGCTCTGCGCGTCGGGCAGGCAGTCGCGTTCAAAGCCCATGGGGCACCTCCACACGCTTGGCGTAGTAGCCGATGGCGTCGGGGCGCTTGCACAGCGCACTCCACGCAGCGGCCATGGCTTCGGCCGCCGTATCAAAGCTGCCAGGCAGGCGCTCGTAAAAGGTGGTGGTGATGCCGGGATCGAGGTCAGGACCCTCCAGCATGAGGGCGGGCACCCAGTGGATGAATGCGAGTTTTTGGCAAGGCTTCGCCTGCACTGCCACGCAGGCAGTGTTTTTCTTTGTGCTCATGGGTCAGCCCTCCAGGCCGGGTTTTGGGGACTGCGCAGCGTCGCGCGCGTCAGCGCCGGCAATCAACTCGGCGGCGATGGCTCGGGCCTGGTTGGTCGTGAAGCGGATGTAGCTGCTAAGCCCGTCATCGGCGACTCTCAGGTCTACGCGGTCCTGCTTCATATCGGCCGTGATGAAGACGCTGCGATGCGGGCTCATGGCAGCCTGAGAGTCGTGTGCCAGCGTCGTGGAGTCGGTGTAGCGGGTGAACTTGAGGACGGTCATGGTTCAGCCCTCCAGCGCCAGCGACAGGCCGCGAAGGGCTGTCAGTGCTTGGATGGCCTTGCGGCGCGCGGCGGCGGTGTTTGCCTGCGGCTGGCGCAGGTAGAACACGGCCATGCTCAGCGCGTTATGCACATCGGCGTGCAATTGGATCGGATCGAGCGTGCGCGCGGAGACCGGTGTGGGATCGGTCATGCCCGCATCGCGCCGGGGCTTGAACTGAACTTTGCTTGAACGGCTGGATGACCTTTAACTGGTCACCAACACCGATTTAAGCTAAGAGAACTTGGGCGCCAAGTGACATTTCAAGGCCTTGGAAATGCTCCAGATCCCATCTTTGATCTGTCCAGCGCCCTGCGATGCCATCACCGAGAGTAGCGCCAGTGCCAGGAAAGCGCCGACTAGGCCACACACCAAAGCGACCCAAATGCCTGCGCCCATCAAGAAGCCAAGCAAAACGCCGAGTGCGCCGCCGACACCAATGCCAGTTTTCCCGTGATTCAGGAAAAGGCGGTCGCGCGCGGACAGACAAACGACCGCCAAGTTATCAACATCATGCGTATCACCCTTGTTCAGTAGACGACCTTCTGTCGGAAGCGTGTTGTAGCAAAGGTATGCTTTGCCAGTGTTGAGGTTGAAGATGGCCAAATTCTCAACTTCCTTCTTGTTTCCGTGGATATCGACGGCCTTGGCACCAAGCATAAGGATGCGATGGCCCACAACATATCCTGGTAGTTTGACCATCAAGTCACGCTTGTCATTAGTCTCCCACTTGATCCAAGCCTCGTTGAGAACGAAGTTGGTGACAGAGGGTGACTCGAAAATGGAGTTGCTTGTCGTTGTGATCGTATTGACGATCTGGTTTCGGTCGTACACCACCCCCTCCGTCAAAGAGTAGGTTACCTGACTTGAACCAATGCGCTGGCTCAACAAACTAGGGTCTACGTGCTGTGCTCCCATTGCCTTGCTCCTCTTTAAATGTGTATGTTGCCTGCCAGATTCTGGCACTTCGCAACACCGCATAACTCTGTTTTAAACGCAGCACTCCCTGCAGGAAGATCTTTTTGCCTGGCACGGAATGAAAACGTGGCGAAGTTTTCCGGCAATGAGCACCTGGTAGGCAACGTAACCTCCGCATATGGTCGCTACGGCGGCGTTACTTCTCATACGGATGTTCCTGGCCAGTAGTAGCTACTTACGGCAGCCCGCTTGCATCGCTGCCTACGGCTCTCATGGTGTAACATGACCCTGACCGCCAGTGGTAGCACTACTGGTAGCGATTTTTCAACTCCCGCTATCACTAAGTGGTTGATTCATAAGACTTTTCGGGTTGGGGCAGATTTGTCCCGCCCTCTCCGCCATAACAATTTCCCGGTGCCAATCGGGAAAGCAAAAAGCCACCTTCGGGTGGCTTTTTTGTTGGCGCCAGGCGCGGCGCGCGGGCGGGCCGCGGACTGGCGCCGCAGCGAAGCCGCCTGGCGAGATCGCTGGCGCGAATTTTCCGCGCCAGCCGCGCGATCCTTGGCTATCATGGAGCCATCGTGCTCGCAGCCGCTGTGACACGTGCGTGATTTCCGCAGCCCGCTGCTTTCAACTGCGCCACACCATGAACGCCTGTGCTGTCCGCCTGCGTTTTGTCATTGTCGTGCTTGCATGGCTGGCGCAAGCTTTGCTCCCCGTGGTGCATGCAGCGTCCATGCCTGGAACCCGGACTGCAGAAAGTTTCTGGTGCGGCGAGCACGCATCGGCCATGGCAGCATTGGCGGTGTTTCCCGCAGAACTGCGCGCGGCGCTGACCGAGGGTGACGCGGCCGCAGCCGAGCATCTCGCGGCTTGCAGTCTGCTGTGCGCCGCCGGCACCGCTGCTACGCCTCCTGTCGGCTTCGTGACCGTGACCACGCTGCGCCCCACCGGACCCGAGCCGGTGAGGACGCCATTGAGCCATCCGGCGACGCGCTCGCAAAATCCCAAGCCTCCTGCACAAGCGCCTCCGATGCTCGGTTGACGGTCTCTCGCGTGCCCGGCACCAGGCACGCATTGCGCCTGCGACCCGTTGCGATCCGCTCCAATGATCAGGAGGTTCACCATGCTGAGAAATAGCTGCACCTTGGCGGCCCTGTTTGCCGTTGTTCCCTGGGTCCTGGCGCAGGCCCAGGATGAACCCGCGCTGGAATCCGTGACCATTTCGGCCGAACGCGAAGGCGATCGCCTGCTCAGGCAGGTGGAGGCCGAACGCGCGCTCACGCCGGGCGGGGTCAGCGTCGTGGAGGGCGAAGGCTTGCGCCTGCGCAATGTCACCAGCCTCACGGACACGCTGCGCTATGTGCCCGGCGTCTGGGCCGCCAGCGGCATGACCGGCGACTCGACGTTTCTGTCGATTCGCGGCTCCAACCTCGATGCCACCAACTACGACGGCAACGGCGTGAAGCTGCTGATCGACGGCCTGCCGGTCACGGCGGCGGACGGCAACAACCACAATCGGGATGTAGACCCCCTGGCAATGCGCCGCATCATCGTGGCGCGCGGCGCCAACGCGCTTACCTACGGCGCCAGCACGCTGGGCGGCGCCATCAACTTCATCACGCCCACCGCACTGGATGGCACGCCTTGGGAAGCGGTCATCAACGGGGGCAGCCACGGCCAGCGCCAGGGCCGTTTCACCGTGGGCGCGGTGGCGGGAATCTTCGATGCGCTGGTCACCGCGGAAGTCAAGCGCAGCGACGGGTTTCGAGAACACCAGCGCCAGCAGCGGCAAGGCCTTTACGCGAACGCCGGGCTGCAGCTGGGCGAATCGGTGACCACCCGCTTTTACCTGACCCAGATCGACAACGACCAGCAATTGCCCGGTGCGCTCACGCGCGCGCAGTTCGATGCCAATCCGCGCGCCGCCGAGGCCGCGGCCGTGGCAGGCAACTACCGCCTGAATGTGCGCACTTCGCGAATCGCCAACCGCACCGTCTGGGACATCGACGCGGACTCCAGTCTCACGGTCGGCATTTCCTTCGAGGAGCAGCAGCTCTATCACCCCATCGTCTACGCGCCGCCTTTCTTTTCGCTGCTGATCGACACCACCCAGCGCAACCTGGGCACGACCTTGCGCTACCAGCGCCGCGTCGGCGACCACGATGTGCTGGCCGGCTTGAACCATGGCCGCACCAGCGTCAAGGGAGGCAACTACAGCTATGTCACCGGCGGCGCCCAGACGATAGGCACGCGGCTGGACAACAGTGCCGACAACATGGAGCTGTTTCTTGTCGACCGCTGGAAGTTCGCGCCGCTGTGGACGGCCGTGTATGGCGCGCAGGTGGTTTCGGGCAGCCGCGAGATCCGCAGCGCGAATGTCGCGACCGGGGCCGTGCGCAACCCCAAGGCCGACTTCGACAGCGTCAATCCAAGGGCCGGGCTGATTCGCGAGCTGTCGCCCACATCCCAGCTGTTTGCCAATGTGAGCCGCATGTACGAAGCACCGACGCTGTACGAGCTGGACGACGATGTGCGCGGCAACAATTCGACGCTGGACGCGATGCGCGGTGTGGTGCTTGAAGTCGGTACGCGCGGCTCGCATGCCTTCGACCGGCACCGCGTGCACTGGGATACCGCGCTGTATTACGGCCGCCTCAACGGCGAGATACTCTCGCGCGACGATCCGAATGCGCCCGGCACCAGCCTGTCGACAAATGTCGGCAAGACCCTGCATGCGGGCGCCGAAGCGCTGCTTGGCGCCAGCTTCGCGCTCGATGGCGTGGGCGCGCATCGCCTGGAGCCGCTGATCAACATCGCGCTGAACCAGTTCAAGTTCAAGCACGATGCGATCTACGGCAACAATCGCCTGCCGGCTGCGCCCCGCTATGCCATCAAGGGTGAGTTGCTCTACCGCCACGCGAGCGGTGTGTTCTTCGGCCCGACCTTTGATGTGGTGGGCCGCCGGTTTGCGGATTTCTCCAATACGTATACCGTAGGCAAATACGCCTTGTGGGGCCTGCGCGCCGGCTACTCGACCCCGCAGTGGGACCTGTATGCCGAGCTGCGCAACGCCGGTGACAGGAAATACGTGTCGTATTTCAGCGTGCGCGACAGCGCCGCGGCCAACGCCGCCATCCTCACCCCGGGCGAGCCGCGCTCGCTGTATGTGGGAGCGCGGCTGAAGTTCTGACTTGCAGCGGCGTGCCTAATTGGCGCCGCACCGCCTGCGCGTTGCTGGCATCTGCCCGGCGCCGGGCAGGCGGCAAATGGGAGCCGCTGAACGAACAGGGGCCATTTTCAGAACATGTGGCGCATGCCTATGCCAAAGGCCTTCACGTCCTGGCCGGCCAGCGCGGGCGCCGAGTCCTGGCTGATGGGAAACAGCATGCTGGTGGAGCGGCTGCCGTTCTTGAGCTGCGCCAGGTTGGCATAGACCTGGGTGCGCTTGGACAGGAAATGCGCATAGCCCAGCGCCACGCGCCTGGCATCGGCATCGCCGGGACGCGACCATTTGCCCAGCGCCAGCCGGAACTCGCCCGAGCCCACGGGAATCGCGGCGCTGACGTTGGCCGAGTTGGCATCTGCCAGGCCCGCAATCTGGTTGCGCTGGTAGTAGCCATGGAGTCGCGCCACGCCGAAGTTGTAGGCCCCGCCTATGCCCAGTGTCTTGGCGCGCACCGCGGGCGCGGCCAGGCCTACGGTCGGGCCGGCGATCTGCGCGCTGTCGAAGGCCAGGCCCAGAAAGGCCGGGCCGCTGCTGTAGTCCAGCGCCAGCGCGTAGTTGCGGCCCGTGGCCGCGCCTTCGGCGGCCTGTACGTAGGCGCGGCCAAACACATTGCCGAACTTGGGAGTGATGTACTGCACGGCGTTGTCGAACTTGAAGGTGTTGCCGCGGTTGTTCGCGCCCTGCAGCAGCGTCTGCACCGCGCCCAGTTGCGCGCGGCCAAAGGCATCGGCCTTGCCTGAAATCCAGACCGACGGGCCCCACATCGAGCCCAGCTGCAGCGTGCCCAGGCGGCGGTCGGACAGGCCCACATAGGCTTCGCGGTTGAAGAAGGCCGCGCTGCTCGCGCCGCTGGACAGATCAAGCTGGCTCTCGAGCTTGAACGTGGCGCTCAGGCCCCCGCCCAGGTCCTCGTTGCCGCGCAGGCCGAAGTAGCTGGTGTCCGAGGACAGCGACCATTGGTTGGTGCTCGGGTTGGAGCGCGACTGGTGGTACACGGCGGCATCGGCGCGGCCGTAGACGGTCACGCCGGACTGCGCAAAGGCGCTGGCGCTGCAGGCAAGCAGCGCGCCCAGCGCGATATGTCGGTGCATCTTGTGGCTCATTTTCTTGTCTCCTGGTTGAAAGCGGGCATGGCTGCGCCCAGCCGTCATTGCGGCTTTGTTGGCGGGTGCAGCGGGGCGGGGCCGGCGGGCGCCGGCCCGGAGTAGGGGGCTTGGTGTTACGCCGCGGTGCTGCGGCGAGTGGAGGCCGCGGGGTCGCGCTTGACGCCGGGCGCCAGCGCGGTGCCCAGGCCGGGCTTGTCGGGGCGCAGCAGGTAGCCGTTTTCCAGCACCGGCAGCTCGGTCACCAGGTCCTTGTAGAAGGTGCTGAGAAACGCGCGCACCACTTCCTGGAAGATGGCGTTGGGCGAGGCCAGCCCCAGGTGCAGCGAGGCCATGAGCACGACCGGGCCGGTGCAGTCATGCGGTGCAATGGGCTTCTGGTAGGCGTCGGCCAGGCTGGCGATCTTGCGCGCCTCGGTGATGCCCCCGCACCACGAGAGATCGAGCATGACGTAGTCCAGCGCATGCGCCGCGAGGTGGTCGCGAAACGCTCCCTGCGCGGCCAGCGTCTCGCTGCCGCAGACCGGAATCTGGCCCAGGCGGCGGTAGTCGGCAAGCGCGCCCGGGCTGTCCATCTTGATCGGGTCCTCGGCCCAGAACGGCCGGTACTGCTTGAGTTCGCGCGCGATGGCCAGCGCCGACGTCACGTTCCACATCGAATGGAACTCGCACATCACTTCTATCTTGTCGCCCACGGCCAGGCGGATCTTCTCGAACACTTCCAGTCCCTGGCGCATGGCCTTGGCGCTCACATATTGCCCGTCCGATTCGGTGGCCGCGGCATCGAACGGCCAGATCTTCATGGCGCTGAAGCCTTCTTCAACCAGGCTTTGCGCGAGTTCGCCCGGGCTTTCAATGAACGCGATCTGGTCGTCATAGCGGTGGCGCACCTTGGCGTCGCCGGGCTGCACCAGCCGGCGCTGGATGCTCTTGCTGTTGTAGTCGACGCCGGCGCAGGTGTTGTAGGCGCGCATGCGGTCATGGCAGGCGCCGCCCAGCAGCTGGTAAATGGGCTGGCCCGTGACCTGGCCCAGGATGTCCCACAACGCGATGTCTATGGCCGAGGCGGCGCGCGTTTCCACGCCGCTGCCGTTGAAGCCCAGGTAGCCGCGCAGCAGGATCTTGTGCAGGCGTTCGATGTCCAGCGCGCTCTGGCCCAGGATCAGCGGCGCGGCCATCGAGTGGATATAGGTTTCCACGGCTTCGGCGCCGCGGAAGGTTTCCCCCAGGCCGACAATGCCGGCGTCGGTTTCAATCTCTACCCACAGCAGGTTGGGCTGGGTCTTCAGGCGTGTGGTTTCAATCGCTGTAATGCGCATTCTTGTTTACTCCGCGGAAATCTTTTGCGAGCGGATCAGATCGGCCCACTTGTCGTGTTCGGCGCGGATGTGCTTGCCCAGCACGGCAGGCGCTCCGCCCAGGGGATTGATGCCGGCGTCGCTCATGGTCTTGCGCACCGTCGGGTCCTGCAGGCCCTTGTTGAATGCGGCGTTGAGCTTCTGGATCACTGCTGCGGGCGTGCCGGCCGGCGCGCCGATCGCAAACCAGGGCTCGATGATGAAGTTCTTGTAGCCGATCTCTTCCATAGAGCGCAGCTCGGGCAGGTTGCTTGAACGGCCCTTGCCCGTGACCGCCAGGCCCTTGACCTTGCCGGTCTTGACGAAGGGCGCGATCGACGGCTCGTTGTCGAAGAACACGTCGATCTGCCCGCCCAGCAGATCGGTGATCGCCGGGCCCGAACCCTTGTAGGGCACATGCAGCAGGTCGACGCCGGCCATCTTCTTGAACATCTCGCCCGCGAGGTGGTTGGACGCGCCCACGCCCGACGAGGCATAGGTGAGCTGGCCGCGCTTGGCCTTGGCCACCAGGTCCTCGACGCTGTTGATCTCGGACTTGGGGCTGGCCGTCAGCACGTTGATCGAGGAGCCGAGCAGCACCACGGGAGCGATGTCCTTGAACAGGTCGAAGCCGGGGTTGGCGTAGAGGCTGGAGTTGACCGAGCAGTTGCCTATGCTGCACAGGAAGATGGTGTAGCCGTCGGCCGGGGCCTTGACCGCCGCGGCCGTGCCGATGTTGCCGGTCGCGCCCGGGCGGTTCTCGACCACGATGGCCTGGCCCAGTTCCTTGGCGGCGGCGTTGGCCGTGAGGCGCGAGACCAGATCGCCCGAGCCGCCAGGCGGCACCGGAACGATCATGCGTATCGGCTTGGAAGGGAAGTCCTGGGCATGTGCTGCGGGGTGCAGGACCAGGGTCGCGCCAAAGGCAAGCGCAATGGTCACAAGGCTCTTTTTCATGATTTGTCTCCAGCTTTTTGGATGAATTATGGAACGCGGTGCCGCGTCGCTGCGAATAATACAATCATCATATGATTAACGTCAAGGCAGATTCGGGGAGGGCCAGCGGTTATGCTTGCAGCCTATGTCCCCACCCCGTTTGCGCAACTTTCACCACCAAATCGTTGATGCCGTGGGCGCGAGCATCGTGGCCGGGCGCTATGCCGAAGGCGAGCAGCTGCCGACCGAGCCGCAGCTGGCCGAGACCTATGGCGCGAGCCGGCTGATCATCCGCGAGGCGATGAAGAGTCTTGCCGCCAAGGGCCTGGTCTCGATACGTCCGCGCACCGGCACCCATGTGCTGCCGCGTGCCGAGTGGAATTTGTTTGACCCCGCCGTTCTGGGCTGGCAAAGCGAGGCGCCGCCCGACAAGAAGCTGATTGCCGATCTGATGGAGCTGCGCCAGACCATAGAGCCGCTGGCCGCGCGCCTGGCCGCGGCCCGGGCCTTGCCGCCGCAGGTGGCTGAGATCCGCGAAGCCTTCGAGGCCATGGCAAAGGCCCAGACCCAGGCCAGCTATATCGAGGCCGACCTGCGCTTTCACGGCGCCGTGGTGCGCTCCTGCGACAACCAGTTCATCCAGCAGCTGGAGACCGCGCTGTCGGCGGTCTGGAAAACCAGTTTTCAGGCGTCCAGCGACGCCTGGGGCCCCGACGCCCAGGCGCTGGAATTGCACCGCTCCTTGCTGCACTCCATAGAAGGGCGCGATCCGCAGGGCGCCGAAGCCGCAGTGCTGGCGCTGATTGCCCGCGCCGTGGTGCGCATCGGCCAGATCGCCTAGCGCGCGCCGCCGGGCGCCGGGCTTCAGCCGAAAATCGCATAGCCTTCGCGCATGCGGCTCGAGACCGCGGACAGCGAGACAAGCATGACCAGCACGATGCCGGCCGAAAACAGCGCGCTGAAAAACGTCAGCCCGCGCAGGGCCGCGTGCTGCCGCGCGTCTGTGGACGCGGGCAGCTCCCAGAGCCTGAACAGATGCTGCTGCATCTTGAATTGCAGCCAGCCAATCAGCGCATAGACAAGCGCCACCACCACGCTGACGGCAATGGCCTGGGTTTGCGTGGCCACCAGCACTCCGTTGCCGGCAATGATGACGGCGTTGAGCCCGCACAGCGCTGCCGCCAGCACCATCACCGCCTGCGCGGCGCGGCGTCGCCATGATGGGAAGGATGCGGCGGGCGTGGGCAGGGTCATGGGGCGGCGGATTGATTTCGGGCGGAACGCGGTGGGCGCGGGCTGGCGCCAGCGCCAGGGTAGAGTCACTGTACCAAAGCCATTGGCTGACCCGGCAAGCCATTTCCGCGCAATAATATACTCTGTATATTTATTGGAACGCCCATGGTCACCGCCCACGTTTTCATTGCCACCAGCCTTGACGGCTTCATTGCCCGGCCCGACGGCGACATCGACTGGCTGCTGCAGCGCGATGCGCCCGACGAGGACCATGGCTACGCGCAGTTCATTGCCGACAAGGACCTGATCGTGATGGGCCGCGGCACCTATGAGAAGGTGCTGAGTCTGGGCCCCTGGGCCTATGACCGGCCCGTGTTGGTGCTGTCGAAACAGCTGGCCGACACGGCGGTGCCCGAGGCCCTGCAGGGTAAGGTTCGGTTCAGCGCCAGCGCGCCCGGCGAGGTGATGCAAGCCCTGGCCGCGCAGAACGTGGGCCGCGTCTATGTGGACGGCGGGCAGTTGGTGCAGTCGTTTCTGCGCGCGGGACTGATTGCCGACATGGTGATCACAACGGTGCCCGTGCTGCTGGGGGCGGGAAGGCGCTTGTTTGGCGCGCTGTCGGCCGACGTGGATTGGACGCTGGTCTCGAGCCGCAGCTTTGCCTCGGGCCTGGTGCAGTCGAGCTACCGGCGCGCGCCATGAGCCGGGCGCGCGGGCGTCCGGCCCAGGGTCAGGAGATGGCACGCGATGAGGTACTGGCTGCAGCGCTGTGCCTGCTTGACGAGAACGCGGGCCAGGGCTTGAGCATGCGCGCGCTGGCCACCAGGCTGGGCGTCACGCCCATGAGTCTTTACCGCCATGTGGGCGACCAGGCCGGGCTGCTGCGCGCGCTGGCCGACCAGGTCTATGCCCGGGTGTTGGAAGCGCCGCAGGGGCTGGCCGAGGAGGGCGCGCAGATCCGGGCGCTGCTGACCCGCTACCACCAGGCCGTGGCCCGCTATCCGCAGCTGACGCTGGCGATCTTTGCCACGCCCCAGGCTTTTGCCGGCGTGACGCGCGCGATCACCGAGCGGCTGGACAGCTTGCTGGCGCGCATCACCGCGCAGCCGCTGGCGTGGCGCGACATTCTTGTCGACCATGCGCACGGCAGCGGTCTGGCGCTGGCCGCAAGCCAGGCCCAGCCCGCGCAGTTCGAGCCCCTGCTCGCGCATTACCAGCAGGCGCTTGACCGGCTGCTCGAGGGCCTGACCGGCGCGCGCTAGCCCTCGGGCAGATCCTCGTGCAGGCACAGGTAGTTGCCCTCGGTGTCCTTGAACCAGGCGGCCTTTTCCGCGCCCAGCACGCAGACATGGTTGACGGTCTTGAGCCCGGGAAAGTCGTAGTCCTCGAAGGTCACGCCCGCACTTTTGAGCTGCGCGATGCCTGCGGCGATGTCGGCGACGCGAAAGCTGATGGCGGTGTGATCGGCCTTGGTGCCTTCGGGCTTGGGAAACAGCGCAAGCGTGCTGCCGCCGACCTGGTAGACGAACTTGCCGTCCGGCCGCAGGCCGCCGGGAGCAAGGCCCAGGCAGTCTTCGTAGAAGTGTCGGGCGCGTTCCATGTCGATGACCGGAAGCATGGTGGTAACAGCGGATTGGGACAGCATGGCAAGTCCTTTCACGCGGTCGCTGGCGTCGTGCGCCGCAGGGCGCGCATCCGCTTGACCGGCACTCCAGCTTACGCCCGCGGATGCCGCGATGCCAGTGGTATCTCTGGCCGCCGGTACCGGCATGCGTCGTGCGACAGGCAGGCGCGTACTGCTTGCTGTACCGCGCAACTGTACCTGTCGGTATGGATACAGTTTGTCTATATTGACCAGACACCAAATGGGTCACAAACCCAAGGCCAAGACGCTTTGATAAGTGACCTCACAAAAGCCGTCAAAGGAGACAAGCATGAACTGGTTCAAAGGATTTGCCAAAACGGCAATTGCCGCCGCCGTCGTATCGGGCACGGCCTACGCGCAGGACATCAAGATCGGCTACAACGCCGACATGTCGGGCAGCGGCGTCGCCGAGCTGGGGATCTCGGGGCGCTGGGGCTTCGAGGCCGCGATCGAGGACATCAACAAGGCCGGCGGCATCATGGGCCGCAAGGTCGTGGGCGTGATCCGCGACGATCTGGGCACGCCGCCCAAGTCCATCCAGAACATGACCGAGCTGATCGACAACGAGAAGGTCTCGGCCGTCGTCGGCCCGGCCAACTCGGGCAATGCGCTGGCCTGGCTGCACCTGCCGCAGCAAAAGAAGATTCCCGTCGTGGTGCCCATCGCCACCGGCTCGGAGATCACCACGCGCTACGCCAACGATGCGCAGAACTACCTGTTTCGCATCTCGATGGTGGACCGCGAGCAGTCGGCGCTGTTGGCCGCCTACGCGGTCAAGCATTCGGCGGGCAAGAAGATTGCCGTGCTGGCTGATTCGACCGGCTACGGCCAGGGCGGCACCAAGGACGCCACCGCGATTCTCGAGCTGCATGGCGTCAAGCCCGTGGCCGTGGAGAAGTTCGGCCCCAAGGACACCGACATCACTTCGCAGCTGTCGAAGATCAAGGCCGCGGGTGCCGACACGGTGATCGTCTACGGCCTGGCCGACGGCACGGCCCAGGTGCTGCGCAGCATGGAGAAGATCAACTACCTGCCGACCACGCTGGGTGCCTGGGGCAACCTGAGCTCGCTGTTTCCGAAGATGACCGGTGCCAAGCTGTCCGAGCACCTGATCATGGCGGCGTCGACCACGGAAGACACCAACGCCAAGACCAAGGCCCTGGGCGAGCGCGTGCGCAAGAACTTCCCCACGCTCACCACCTTCCCCTGTGCGGCGCAAAGCTATGACTCGGTGATGCTGATTGCCGCGGCGATGAAGCAGGCCAACAGCACCGACGGCGCCAAGGTGGCGGCGGCGCTGGAAAACCTGCAGGGCGTCGAAGGCGTGATCAAGACCTACAACAAGCCGTTCACCAAGACCATGCATGAAGGCCTGAACGTCAATGACTTCTACCTGGCGCGCTGGAAGGGCGACACGGTCGTGAAGTTCGAGGACTCCGTGACCAAGGGCTTCCAGCCCGCTGACTTCAAGAAGTAATTTCCGTTTGTGATGGCGTTTGCTGGCGGGCTGCTCAGGCAGTCCGCCCGCACCTTGCGTTGGTATGGCGAGCGATCGGAGTTGCGCGTATGGCAGTCAGTATTCTTCAGGCCATGTTCAGTGGCCTGGCATTGGGCAGCATCTATGCCCTGGTGGCACTGGGTTTCAACATCACCCACAACACCACCAAAACCTTCAATTTCGGCCAGGGCGAGTTTCTTGTCGCTGGCGCTTTCATCGCGGTTTCGACGCTGCTGCTGCTTGCCGGCCATGACTTCAAGGGCACGCTGCAGCAGGCCGAAGTGACGCTGGCGCGCTACGGCCTGAGCCTGATCGCCACCGTGGTGATCATGGGCCTGCTGGGCGTGGTGGTGTATTACGCCGCGATCCGCCCGTTCATCGGCCAGCCCGGACTGGCCTGGGTGATGAGCACGATCGGCTTCGGCATCATCATCCAGAACATCGCGCTGGCCATCTGGGGCCCGTCGCCCATGGTCATGCCTTCGCCGCTGGGCAGCGAAGTGCTGCGCATAGGCGGCGCGGGCGTGCTGCCGCAGGAAATCCTGGTGCTGTGCGTGAGCATCGCGCTGATGCTGTGCCTCGACGTCGTGATGCGCAGGACGCGCCTGGGCAAGGCGGTGCGCGCCGTGGCGCAAAGCAGCACCGCGGCGACGCTGATGGGCATCAATGTGACGGCCATCGTGGTGCTGGCGTTTGTCGTCAGCGCCAGCCTGGCCGGCATTGCCGGGCTGCTGATCGCGCCCATCACCACCGCCTCGGTGTTCATGGGCCTGACGCTGGCGCTCAAGGCGTTTTCATCGGCCATCGTCGGTGGCCTGAGCAATCCGCGCGGCTGCATGCTGGGCGGTTTTCTTCTCGGTCTGATCGAGGCCATGGTCGGCCTGTGGCATGCGGAGCTGCGCGAAATCAGCATCTTCCTGCTGATCATTTTTGTTCTGGTGCTCAAGCCTGAAGGCCTGCTGGGTCAGCGCGTGGTGGAGAAGGTCTGATGAACCAGTACAAGCATCTTTTGGGCGTGGTCGCGTTTGCGGCCCTGGTCGGGCTGATTCCGCTCGTCACCGACAACGGTTTCTATCTCAAGGTCCTGTTCCTGATCGGCGTGAATTACCTCGCCGCCGCCGGCCTCAACGTGCTGGTCGGCTACGCCGGGCAGAAGTCGCTGGGCCATGCGGGTCTGTTCGCGGTCGGTGCCTACACGGCGGCGCTGCTCACGGCCAGACTGGGCTGGAATCCCTGGCTGGCCTTCGTTGCCGCGGGCGTGATGGCCGGCGTGTTCGGCGTGGTGATCGCCTTGCCCGCGCTGCGCGTCAAGGGCCCGGCGCTGGCCATGGTGACCATAGGCTTTGGCGTGGTCGTCGAGAAAGTGGTGTCCGAATGGCAGGAGGTGTTTGCCGGCCAGCAGGGCATCTACGGCGTGCTGCCGCTGACGTTCGGCGGCGAGCCGCTGGACGCGCGGCAGTGGGTCTGGGTGGTGCTGGCGCTGGGCATTGCCGCCCACCTGATGCTGCGCTTTTTGCTGCGCGGCAAATACGGCCGCGCGTTCATGGCGGTCAACACCGCCGAGGTCGCCGCCGAAAGCGTGGGCGTGAGCGTCTACAAGTACAAGGTGCTGGCCTTCGTGATCAGCGCCGTGACCTGCGGCTTTGCCGGTGCGCTGATCACCCAGCAGAACCAGTACATCAACTCCGACTTCATCACCTTCAACCTGTCGGTGTTCTTTCTGCTGATCGTGCTGTTTGGCGGGCGCTCGGTCTACGGGCCGCTGCTGGGCGCGGTGGTGCTGACGCTGCTGGACGCGTTTCTGGCGCGCTGGCCGGGCGTGCAGCATTTCACCTATGGCGCGCTGCTGCTGTTCGCGCTGTATGCGATGCCCAACGGCCTGTCGGGCGCGCTGACTTCGCTGTTTCGCCGCCTGCGCTGGTATGACCGCCGCGTTCCCGGCCCCGAGCGCGCGCCCATCGCTCCCTGGCGTCTGCAGGTGGCCGGCGACGCCGTGCCCGGCGGTGAAGTGCTGCTGCGCACGCAAGGCCTGTACAAGGCCTATGGCGGCGTGGTGCCGACCAACAACCTCGACATCGAGATCCAGTCGGGCCATGTGCATTCGCTGATCGGCCCGAACGGCGCGGGCAAGACCACGCTGCTCAACATCCTGTCGGGCATCGTGCCGCCCAGCAAGGGCACGATGGAGTTTCGCGGCCGCAGCACCGTGGGCCAGCCGGTCTATCGCATCTGCAACATGGGCCTGGGCCGCACGTTCCAGAACCTCAAGCTGTTTGCCGACATGTCGGTGATAGACAACGTGAAGGTCGGTCTGCACCAGCATATCCGCACCGGCTTCTGGTCGTATCTGCTGGGCCTGCCGGCAGCGGCGCGCGATGAAGCCCGCGCCACGGCCGAGTCGCTGCAGATCCTGCAGTTCCTGGGTCTGCAGGAACATGCGCGTGCGCTTGCGGGCAGTCTGCCTTATGGATTGCAGCGGCGCGTGGAGCTCGCGCGCGCGCTGGCCACGCGGCCCACGCTGCTGCTGCTCGACGAACCCGCCGCGGGCCTCAATCCGCAGGAGACGGGGGAACTGGTCGAAGTGATACGCAGCATCCGCGATCTGGGCATCACCATCTTGCTGATCGAACACCATATGGATCTGGTGATGGCGATATCCGACCATGTGATCGTGCTTGACTACGGCGAGAAGATCGCCGAGGGCGCGCCGCTGGCGGTGCAGAGCAATCCGCGCGTGATTGCGGCCTATCTGGGCACGGATGACGAAGAAGAAGCGGCCCCCATGGGCCTGGGAGAGAGCCATGTCTGAGAAAGCCTTGCTCAAAGTCACCGATCTGCAGGTGCACTACGGCGCGGTGCAGGCCTTGCGCGGCATCAGCCTCGAAGTGCATGCGGGCGAGATCGTCACCATGATAGGCGGCAACGGCGCGGGAAAAAGCACGCTGATGAAGGCGCTGTCGGGCCTGGAGCCGGCCAGCGCCGGCAGCATCGTGTTTGACGGCCAGGACATCACGCGCCTGCCCGGCCACCAGCGCGTGGCGCTGGGCATTGCGCAGTCGCCCGAAGGCCGCCAGGTGTTTGCCGACCAGACCGTGCGCGACAACCTGATCCTTGGCGCCTACCATCGCAAGGTGGGGCGCGCGCTGATCGATGCCGATATCGAGGCCCAGTTCGCCGCGTTTCCGCGGCTGCGCGAGCGCCAGGACCAGATGGCCGGAACCATGTCGGGCGGCGAGCAGCAGATGCTGGCGATCGCGCGCGCGCTGATGGCCAAGCCCAAGCTGCTGCTGCTCGACGAGCCGTCGCTGGGCCTCGCTCCGCTGATCGTCAAGGAGATCTTCGCCATCATTCGCGGCCTGCAGCAAAAGGACGTGACCATCCTGCTGGTCGAGCAGATGGCCAACCAGGCGCTGGCCGTGGCCGATCGCGCCTATGTGCTGGAAACCGGCTGCATCACCATGCAGGGCCGCGGCAAGGCGCTGCGCGCCGACCCCAAGATCCGCGCCGCCTATCTGGGCAGCCATTGAACGCAAGGACTGCATGTGATTGCCATTCATGAGGCCAGCACCATTGGCGAAGTCTTCTTCCAGGCCGCGCAGAAGTACGCCGCCAACAGCCTGATCGCCGTGCCGGTGAACCCGGCGCGCAGCTACTACCCCGAGGGCTGCGAGATCAGCTATGCCGACGCGGCCGCGCAGGTCAGGGCGCTGATGCGCGACTACCGCGAGGCGGGCTACGGCCTGGGCCACCGCGTGGGTCTGCTGCTGGAAAGCCGGCCCGAACACATGCTGCACAAGCTCGCGCTGAACGCGCTGGGCGTGTGCTGCGTGCCCGTGAACCCCGACTACCGGCCCGCCGAGTTCGCCTATCTGATCGACCATGCGCGGCTCGATCTGCTGCTGGTGCTTGAAAGCCATGTCGCTGCCGCCGAAGCCGCGCTGCGCGAAAGCCGCCACCAGCCCGTGCTGTCGGTGCTGCAGCAATGGGCGCAAGGCCTGCCGGCTGCCCTGCGGCCGGCGCAGGCCGGCGAAGTCGGGCCCGACACGCCGGCCAGCATTCTCTACACCTCGGGCACCACCGGCCGGCCCAAGGGCTGCGTGTTGTCGCACCACTACGAAGTGGCGGCCGGCCAGGCCTATGCGACGCGCGGCGGAATGGCCAGCATCCGCGAAGGTGCGGAACGCCTCTACAACCCGCTGCCGCTGTTCCATGTGAACGCCTCCATCCTGTCGTTCTACTGCATGCTGCTGACCGGCGGCTGCCAGGTGCAGACCGACCGCTTCCAGCCTTCGCGCTGGTGGCAGGAAGTGCGCCAGACGCGCGCCACCATCGTCCATTACCTGGGCGTGGTGATCCAGTTGCTGCTGTTGCAGCCGCCGCGCGACGACGACCAGACGCATTGCGTGCGCTTTGGCTTTGGCGCAGGGGTAGAGCCGCAGCTGCATGCGGCTTTTGAAGAACGCTTTGGCTTTCCGCTGCTCGAGCTCTGGGGCATGACCGAGATGGTGCGCCCCATGGTCGACTGCCATGCGCCGCGCCAGGTCGGCACCCGGGCCTTTGGCTGCGCGGTCGAAGGCGTGCAGGCGCGCGCCGTCGACGATCTCGACCGGGAAGTGCCCGACGGCACGCCCGGCGAGCTGGTCATACGCCACTCCGCCGCGACGCCGCGCAAGGACTTCTTCAGCGAATACCTCGACGACCCCGCGGCCACCGAAAGCGCCTGGCGCGGCGGCTGGTTCCACACGGGCGACATGGTGGTGCGCGATGCCGGCGGAATGTTCCATTTCGTCGACCGCCGCAAGAACATCATCCGGCGCTCGGGCGAGAACATTGCCGCGGCCGAAGTCGAGGCCATGCTGCTGACCCATCCCTGGGTCGAGCAGGCGGCCGTGATGGCCGTGGCCGATGAAGTGCGCGAAGAGGAAGTGCTGGCCTGCATCGTGCTCAAGGCCGGCCTGCCCGACATGGGCGAGCCGATGGAGCTGGCGCAGGACATCTTCCAGTACTGCCACCGCGCAATGGCCTACTACAAGGCGCCGGGCTGGATCTGGTTCACGCCGCAGATTCCCACCACGGGCACGCAGAAGATCCAGAAGCACGCGATTTTCGCGCGCGGCACGGATCCGCGTGCCGCAGAGGGCATGCTGGATTTGCGGGGGATGAAGAAGAGGGGGTGAGGCGGCGCTTGTTGCCCAGCGTATTGCTCCTGCTCCCGTTTGGGCGCAGTCTCAGCCGTCCCCGTTCATCCTGAGCTTGTCGAAGGATGAACGGCCTGCGCTCAAGCCATGAGAACGGGCCGTTCATGGTTCGACAAGCTCACCACGAACGGTTTAGAAGCACTCTCCGGCCACGCCCCAGGATGAACGGCCTGCCCACAAGTCAGGCAAGCCGTTCATCAGCGTTTTACATGCCCGCCAGCAACGCCTTTGCCCGGTCCACGCTGACATTCTTTTCCTGCGCCATCTGCGCCGCAATGCGCTGGATATCGGCGCCACTCGCTCCCGCAAGCAAGGCAATGTTGCGCGCATGCAGGGCCATGTGGCCGCGCTGAATGCCTTCCGTGGACAGCGCGCGCAGCGCGCCCAGGTTCTGCGCCAGGCCGACAGCGGCGGCAATCTCGCCGAGTTCCTGCGCGCTTTGCACCTGCATCACGCGCAGCGCCCAGCGCGCCAGCGGGTGGGTCTTGGTCGCGCCGCCGACCAGGCCCACGGGCATGGGCAGCTCGATGCTGCCGACCAGATGGCCGTCGCCGTTCTTTTCCCAGCGCGTGAGCGAGGTGTAGCGGCCCGACTGCGCGGCATAGGCATGGGCTCCGGCCTCGACCGCACGCCAGTCGTTGCCGGTGGCGACGATCACCGGGTCTATGCCGTTCATGATGCCCTTGTTGTGCGTGGCCGCGCGGTAGGGATCGATCTTGGCAAACGTGTAGGCGTCGAGCACGCCTTCGATGACTTCGCTGCCGGTGTACTCGGCCGTGGCCAGCGTCTCGGGCGACAGCGTGACGCGCGCGCGCGCCAGGCGCAGATCGGCAAGATTCGACAGGATGCGCAGGCGCACCGTGGCCGAAGTGATCTGCTCGATGTATGCCGAGACCGTCTCGGCCATGGTGTTGACGGTGTTGGCGCCCATGGCGTCGCGCACATCGACGATCAGGTGGGCGACCACCATGGGGCCACGCGGCGTGCTGTCGAACACATGGACTTCGATGTCCTTGCAGCCGCCGCCCATGGCTATCAGCACCGTGTCCCTGGCGTTCGCGCGGGCCATGATCTCGGCCTTGTTTTCCAGCACGATCTGGCGCACGCCGTAGGGGTCGGTCATGCCGACGATCTGGATCTGGGCGCGCATCAGCGGCGCCGTCGACGAGGTGAAGAAGCCGCCGCTGGCGCGCGCCAGCTTGGCCATGAACGAGGCCGCGGCGACCACCGAAGGCTCCTCGACAACCATGGGAACCAGCACATCCTTGCCGTTGACGCGGAAGTTGCTGGCAATGCCCAGCGGCAGCTCGAAGGTGCCGACGACGTTCTCTATCATGCCGTCGGCCACGTCCAGCGGCAGGGCGCCGGCCTGGGCCAGCAGCGCACGGTCCTGCGCGTCGAGGCCCGCGGCTTCGGCAACGCGGTGCAGGCGCTCCTGCGGAGTCAGGGAACGCATATTGGGCAGGCGGGAATCACGGGTCATGAAAATCCTTGGAGCGCGGGTGAGGGTGGGTCAGGGTATTCCCGGCAAAGCGGGACTGCCCGTTACTGTAGGCCTGCTGTACCCTTTGCAGCAGGTACAGTTATTGAGAACAGATCCATGCCCCCACCACTTGCCGGTTTCAAGATCCTCGCCGAATCGCTGGAGCGGGAAATCCGCCAGGGCGCGTACAAGGTCGGCGAGAAGCTGCCTTCGCTGCGCGAAATCACGCGCGAGCGCGCCTATGGCAAGAACACCGTGATCGCGGCGTTCGAGCTGCTGGTCGCGCGCGGCCTGGTCGAGCCGCGGCGCGGCGCGGGCTTCTATGTGAAGGAGATCGCCGAGCCGCCCGACATGGACGATCACGCGCTGGGGCGCGCCAAGGACTGGGTCTGGCTGATACGCGAGCAGCTCAAGGACGATCCCCACGCAATACGCGCGGCCGACGGCATGCCGCCGCCCGAATGGCTCGCGGGCGCGCGCCTGGACCGCGTGCACCACAAGGTCGCGCGCGGCGGCCTGGGCGCGCTGTTCAGCTACGGCAACCGCTACGGCTATCTGCCGCTGCGCCAGCAGCTGGTGCGCAAGCTCGGCAATCTGGGCATAGAGACCGACCCGCGCCAGATCCTCATGACCCATGGCGCCAACCAGGCGATGGACCTGGTGCTGCGCTACATGATTCCACCGGGCGCGACGGTGCTGGTCGACGATCCCGGCTATTACTTCCTGTTCGCCAAGCTCAAGGTGCATGGCGCGGAAATCGCGGGCATTCCGCGCCAGCCCGACGGCCCGGATCTGGAGGTGCTGGAACAGGTGCTGATTCGCAAGCGCCCGCGGCTGTTCTTCGTGCAGTCCGTGGGCCACAATCCCACGGGCTCGGACATCAGCGCCGACAAGGCCAGGCGGCTGCTGGCGCTGGCCGAAAAATACAATCTGCTGCTGGTCGACATGGACCCGCTGGCCGATCTCAAGCCCCACGAGCAGACGCGGCTGGCGGCGCTGGACCAGCTGCAGCGCACGATCTACATAGGCTCGTTTTCGAAGTCGCTGTCGGCCGCGCTGCGCGTGGGCTTTCTGGCCTGCAGCGCCGACATGGCCTCCGAGCTTGCCGATCTCAAATCCATCGTGCATGTAAACAGCTCGGAGTACGCGGAGCGCACGGTCGACACCATCCTGCGCGAACGCACCTATGCCAAGCACATCAGCGCGCTCAAATCGCATGTGGCCCAGGCCACGCGCCAGTCGCGCCAGCTGCTGGGCGATGCGGGCGCGCGCTTCTTCTGCGAGCCCGCCGAAAGTCTCTACATGTGGGTGCGCTTCGAAGGTTTGGAGGATTCTCTGGCGCTGTCGGAGTACCTGACCGCCGAGCAGATCACGGTGGCGCCGGGGCGCATCTTCAGCGTCGATCCCGGCATCACCAGCCCCTGGATGCGCCTGAACAGCGGCATCGTGGTGCACGAAAAATTCCAGGCCATGCTGCAGCGCCGGCCGCTGTGGTGAGGTCGTTGGACGACGCGTGGTTGAAGTTCGTTACCACGGCATGTGCAAAAAGGCAGATACTGCCCTGGTGACTTCCACAGGCGTCAAGGTTGATGCAATCATGCGCCTTATCCAGCTTTTCAACCTCAAGGAGTACACCATGCTACGTATGGCTTCGATCGCTTTTCTGGCCTCGGTCGCATTGACCGCGTGCAATACGGCGCCCAGCAGCCAAGCCTCCATGACCCAGTCCCAGGCTTCGCCCGCGACGACCATGAACGGCATGCTCGTAGGCCCCAATCAGATGACGCTGTATGTGTTCGACCGCGATGCCGTGGGCAGCGGCAAGAGCGTCTGCAACGGCGGCTGCGCGACCAACTGGCCGCCGCTGATGGCTCCCGCGGGTGCCAAGCCCATTGGCGACTGGAGCGTCATCACGCGCGACGATGGCAAGACCCAGTGGGCCTACAAGGGCCGGCCGCTGTACTTCTGGGCCAAGGACAGCCGTCCGGGCGACGCCACGGGTGAAGGCGTGGGCAACGTCTGGCGCCTGGCACGGCCCTGACGACCCGGCGGCGCTGGTGGATGGGGCGGCATGGTCGTAAGATCTTCGCTTCCCATCCCTTGTTCAGGAGCCGCCAATGACCAAACGCTTGACTGCCGCCGATTTCGACCAGGAACTGTTGATTCTTTTTGACGCCTATGTGCATGGCGACATGGACAGGCGCAGTTTTCTCGGCCAGGCGCAGCGCTATGCGAAGGCTGGCGTCACGGCGGCAGGACTGCTCGCGGCGCTGAGCCCCAATTTCGCCGCGGGCCAGCAGGTGCCCGCGCAGGACAGCCGGGTGACCACGCAGCGCGTCACGCTGCCTTCGCCCTCGGTCTACGGCAAGATCAATGGCTACCTCGCACGGCCGTCGGCCGCAGGCGCGGCGCGCCTGCCCATGGTGCTCGTGGTGCACGAGAACCGCGGCCTCAACCCCCATATCGAAGACGTGACCCGGCGCCTGGCGCTCGAAGGCTTCATGGCCTTCGCTCCCGATGCGCTCACGCCGCTGGGCGGCTATCCCGGCGATGAAGACAAGGCGCGCGAGGCCTTCGCCAAGCTCGATCAGGAGAGCACGCGCGAAGACTTCGTGGCCGCCGCGCAGTGGTTGCGCATGCGCGCCGATGGCGACGGCAAGCTGGGCGTGGTGGGCTTTTGCTACGGCGGCGGCATGTCGCACTGGCTCGCGACCCAGCTGCCCGAGCTGCGCGCCGCCGTGCCGTTCTACGGCAACACGCCCGATCCGGCGCTGGCGGCCAAGGTCAAGGCGCCGCTGCTGGTGCATCTGGCGGCCGTCGACGAGCGCATCAATGCCGCCTGGCCCGCCTACGAAGCCGCACTCAGGGCCGCTGGCGCGAAGTATGAGGTGCACCACTATGCGGGCACGCAGCACGGCTTTCACAACGACACCACGCCGCGCTACGACGCGGCCGCGGCCAAGCTGGCATGGGAGCGCACGATTGCGTTCTTCAAGGCGCAGCTGGGGTGACGCGCGCGGCAGGTATGGCCGCTTGTCCTGCGCCTGTCGAGCGCGGTTGCAGGACGCGGCACCGGCTTCGCCGAAGTCCCGATGGCGTCAGGCATTCTAGGCAACGGGCTCCTGCGCTCGCAGCGAGGCAGCGTCAAGCAAAGGCGCATCGGCGGCTGGTGCGGTGGGAAGCGTCACCATGCCGGCTATTGACTGGGCGATACCGGTCAGCGAAGGATTGGCCAGTCCGGCATCTTTCATGATGGCGTCGACAATGGGTTTGGCCACTTGATACTGCAAGGCGGAGTTCACCACCTGCTCTGGCAGCGTGCCGCCGGCCGCTGGTGCGCTGCCATGACCGCCTGCGCCCGAACCCATGCCCGGCAAGCCGTTGACTTGGAAGAGTCGAATGGAATCGATTTTCTCCATCGGCTTGGCCGCCTGCTCCAGGATCTGGGGCAGTGACTCGATGAGCTGCAGGCGCACGGCCAAATCAATCTGGGCAACGCCCAGGCGGTTCTTGGCTTCATTGATGGCGGCAATACCTTCGGCTTCGGCCAACGCCGCGTCTTTGCGCGCATGGGCCTCCACGGTGATGGCGGCGGCGCGATTCTCGGCGGCTTCACGTTCGGCCTGCGCAGCAACCTTGACGCCTATGGCCTGCTGCTCGGCTTCTTTTGCGGCATCGATCAGTTGAATGGCCTTGCCGCGTTCAGCCACAGCCATTTCACGCGCCGTTTTCACCAGCTCCTCCGAGCGCACGGAATCCGCCAAAGCCGCGTTGGCGGTAGCGTCGGCCTGTGATTGTTCTTCGGATTTTCGCGCGATGGCGATGGCGGCATCCTGGTTGGCGAGCTCCACCGACTGGCGCTGCTGGGCCTGCTTGATGCGCGTTTCGCGCTCCGCTTCGATGTTCTTTTTCTGAATGGCCAGGTTCTTGTCGATTTCTGCGCTGTTCACCGTGCGATCGGCCTCGATGCGCCGCTCCTTGACTTGACGGTCGGCGGTGATCCGCACTTCTTCGGCTTCGCGTTGGCGTTCTGCCTCGGTTTTTGCGATTTCGGCAATTTGCTCGGCCCTGGCATTGGCGATTGCCTGCAATTGCGTCAGCTTGGCAAACTCTTGATTCTTGGAGATGTCGAGCTTGACGCGTTCGGCCTCCAGGTTCTTTGTGCGCACCTGCACTTCGGTATCTTGCTCAATATCGTTGCGCTGTTTGCGGCGTGCCTCGGTTTCCTGCGTCAAGCGGGTCAGGCCTTCGGCGTCGAACGCGTTGTCGGGGTTGAAGAAATCCTTGGCAGTCTGGTCCATGCTGATGAGCGACACGGATTCCAGCTCCAGTCCGTTCTTTTCCAGATCTTCGGCCACCGCGTTTTGCACGGCTTGCACGAACTCACGGCGCTTGTCCTGCAATTCCTGCATGGTCATGGTCGCGGCAGTGGCACGCAGGGCGTCGACAAACTTGTCTTCCACCAGCACTTTGAGTTGCTGCGGCTCCATTGTCTTGCGGCCCAGCGTTTGTGCGGCAGTGCTGACCGATTCGGCCATTTGCTTGACGCGCACGAAGAACGCGGCTGCCACGTCGACGCGCATGCGGTCGAGTGCAATGAGGCTTTGCTCTTCCTTGCGCGAGACCTCCAGCTTGAGCGTGTTCATGTTGACCGGAATGATTTCGTGAAAAACCGGCAACACCAGCGTGCCTCCGTTGATGATGACTTTCTGGCCCCCTAGACCGGTGCGCACGAAGGCGGTCTCTTTGCTGGCGCGCTGGTAGAGGCGTGCCACGATGAGGCCAATGGCCACCAAGGCAAACAGTGCAATGCCGGCCGGAACGCCGATATTGATCAGCATGTCGTTCATCTGTGTGTCGTTGAGCATTTTTTCCTCTGATTGAAGAGTTTCGCCCGCACTAAAGCAGTTCGGGGTGGGGCTTGCGGATGCCGTAAAAGCGAGCGCCGGTCTTGCGCACCAGCAGTACCGCGTCGCCTTCTGCAAAAGTTTCTGCCGCGATGTCAGGCTCGACGAGCACGTAATGCAAGTCGCCGTTCGCGTCGCGAACCTTGGTCTGGGCTGCCATGCCGGTGCGTGCTATGCCTTGTGTGACCACGCCTGTGCGGCCCACCAGGGATTGGCCGCTGACAGCCGTGGTCTCGTTGTCGGGCAGTACCCGCGTGAGCAGGCCGCCGATCGCACGCATGCAGCACAGGCCGCTGAACGCTGCGGGCAGCGAAGCCAGCCACCATGGCAGCAAGCTGCCCGACAGCGTGCCGGCCACCGCCTGCATTCCATAGCCCGACACGGCAAAGCCGGTCAAAAACAGGATCAGCAGTACCAGGGCCGGAACCCTGCCCAGGTGGAGCCAGCCCAACGCACGTTCCAGCCCATCGGGCATGTCGGGCAGGTCGGGCAGCAGGCCATCGAGCGCGTGCGCGGGGCTGTGCGCGAACAGCAGGCCCACGCCTTCGATCACTGTCAGCCCGACCATGGTTGCCAGGGCCGCGCCAAATGGCCAGGTTTCAGGGCTCATGAGCACAATCATGGTGAGCTAACGCCAGGCTTTGGGCGCGGCCAGGCGTTCGCTCGATGCGCGCGGGGCTGGAGGATATCGGTCATGGTGCTTGTCCTTGGGTTGGCGAGGATCAACTGGCACAGCTCAAATCCTGGGCGGATTCTTGCGGCACGGTTGGTGTGTCACAGGCGGCTGCATTGCGTGCCACTGTCTGGAGATTTTTAAGTTATTAATCATTGATTATTGTATGTTGATAGTTTCAGACTATCAATAAGGCGGCGCTGAAATTGCATGGGTGCATCCCATGGCATGGTGAGAAAGATCGCTTTTTCTTGCGGCCCATGTGCCTGGCAGCACGGGAGGGGGTCTTGGCGTGGGCCAAGGCCGGCGTGACTGCCGCAGGCGTTGCCGGCGAAGATGGCTTGAAGCGTTAGCGTGACGCGGGCGCGGTGGTCATGGGCAGGGCAGCTTGCGACGCAAACAGGCTTTGCTCGTCAAGCAGTTCAAACGCAATTTCGGGGCGCTGCTCGAAGCTGCGCTTGATCGCCGCCGGAATCGCCTGGCGCGTCTTGCGGCACAGCCCCGGGCGCTCCAGCACCAGGATGGTGATGCCGCGCAGCGTGCGCACTTCGCGTGGGCTGGTCTGTATGTCCAGTTCCAGCCCCAGCTGCAGTTGCATGCGCTGCTGCATGTGGCGCAGATCGGCCAGGCTGGCGAGGTTCTCCAGCCGCTGCACCAGGCGCTTTTCGTCTTCGCGCGTGAGCCGCATGATGCGCAGGTCGGCCTGCGGGTCCTGCAGCAGCGCATCGCGCCCGCAGGTGCAGGCACCGGGCGGGCATTCGCTGCGCAAGGGAAAAAGGGGCAGAGGACTCATCGTGCGGGCGCCTGCGTTGGGGGCTCAGGCCATCATAGCCAGTCGCGCGCGACATCGCTTTTCACGTCCGGCCCGCCGACTGCATTTCCTCCTGGCTTTGCAGCCAGGCCTGCAGCGAATGCTGGGCGCTGTCGTAGAACGCCTGGGCGGCCGGGCCCAGGCTCTGGTGGCGGTGGCGCACCCAGTAGATCGTGCGCGCGGGCGCCAGGCCTTCGAGCCGGCGTATCGCAATGCCCGGGTCCTGGAAATAGGCCAGCGACAGCGCGGGCACCAGGCTCACACCCAGGCCGGCGCGCACCATGCCCATGACGGTGGCGAGCTGCTCGACTTCCATGCGGGTGTGCAGCAGCGCAGCGTTGAACACCGCCGCCTGCCAGGCGTCTACGCTGGCACGAACGCTGGTGTGGGCCGCGAGGTGCACGAAAGGCAGGCCGCGCAGCGCCTGGGGGGAGACCGGCGCCGTGGTCTGCGCCAGCGCATGATCGCGCGCGCAGACGAGATAAAAGGTTTCCTCGGCCACGGCCGCCGCATGCAGGTCGGGGTGGCGCGTCAGCGCCGTGCACAGCGCCCAGTCGGCCTGGCCCTGCTGCACGCTGTCGAGGCAGGGGGTGTTCAAGGCGTCGCGCACCTGCACCTGGATCTGCGGATGCGACTGCGCGAACTGCGCCAGCAGCGACGGCAGCCAGTGGGCGGCCAGCGAAGGTAGCAGGGCGACGGTGACGCGGCTGGCGCGCAACTCGGCCGCGCCCTGCATCGACTGCACGGCCTGATCGATCGCGGCAAGCAGGCGCTGGGCATGGAGCAGGAAGTCCTGGCCCGCGGCAGTGAGCACCACATGCCGCGTGCTGCGCTCGAACAGCTGCGCGCCCAGGCCCTGCTCCAGGCCCTGGATCAAGGCGCTGAATGCGGGCTGCGACAGATGGCATTGCTGTGCGGCGCGCGTGAAGCTCAGATGCTGATGCAGGGCGGCAAAAGCCTGGAGTTGCCGGGTGGTCAGATTCATAGGTGATGCAAATCAATCTATCCAAATCATCGAATTTACAACATAAATCGCTTTCTCTATATTGGCTCCATGGCGAACACCATTCCTGATCTGAATTCCATGCGCTGGCCCTCGGGGCCCGCTTCTGCCTCCACGCCCCGCGGGCCGCTTCTGGTGGGCTGCGGCGCGGGGTTTTCGGGCGATCGCACCGACGCCGCGCGGCCCGTGGTCGACGCCTTGATGGCCGCGGGCGAGCCCGCGGTGCTGATCTTTGAAACCCTGGCCGAGCGCACGCTGGCGCTGGCGCAGCTGGCGCGCGAGCGCGATCCGGCCGCAGGCTACGAGCCGCTGCTGGCCGATCTGCTGCGGCCCGTGCTGGCCGACTGCATAGCGCACGGCATTCGCATCGTGAGCAATTTCGGCGCGGCCAATCCCGCGGGCGCGGCGGCCTGTATCGCGGCCCTGGCCGCGGAATTGGGCCTTCGCGTGCCGCGCATGGCACTGGTACATGGCGATGACCTGATGGGCGCCGAGCATGCCCAGGGCTTGCAGGCCGCATGCGGCGCCGATTGGCCCGCGTCGCGGGTCGTCAGCGCCAACGCCTATATCGGTGCCCAGCCGATTGCCCAGGCGCTGCAGGACGGAGCCGAGATCGTGATCGCGGGCCGGGTCGCCGACCCGGCGCTGGTGCTGGGCCCGGCCGTGGCCTGGCATGGCTGGGCCTGGGACGATTGGGATCTGCTGGCGCGCGGCACCATGGCCGGCCACCTGCTCGAATGCGGCTCCCAGGTCTCGGGCGGCTATTTTGCCGATCCGGGCTACAAGGATGTGCCCGATCTGGCCCATGTGGGCTTTCCGATCGCGCGCATCGAAGCCGACGGCAGCTGCACCATTGGCAAGCCGGCAAACACGGGCGGACTGATCAACGCCCAGACCGTCAAGGAACAGCTGCTCTATGAAGTGCACGACCCCGCGGCCTATCTGACGCCCGATGTCGTCGCCGACATCAGCGATGCCTGGGTCAGCGAAGTCGGCCCCGATCAGGTGCGGCTTGAAGGCGTGCGCGGCCACGCGCGGCCCAGCCACCTCAAGATCAATGTCTGCAGCGAACGCGGCTGGCTCGCCGAAGCCGAGATTTCCTATGCGGGCGCGCATGCACTGGCGCGCGCCCAGCTGGCGCGCCAGATCATTGCCACGCGCCTGGGCGCGCAAGGCAAGCTGCGCTGCGACTTCATCGGCGTGACCAGCGTGCTCGGCGACGACCAGGGCCAGTGGCTGGCGCATCTCGGGGCCGCGCCAACGCCGCGCGATGTGCGCGTGCGCTGGGCCTGGGAGCAGCCCACGGCCCGGGCGGCCGAAGTGCTGCTGCGCGAAGTCAATGCGCTCTATACCTGCGGGCCGGGCGGCGGCGGCGGCGTGCGCACCCAGCTGCGCTCGCGGCTGTCGACGGTGTCCTGTCTGCTGCCGCGCGCGCAGATTCCCTGTGGCTGGCGCTGGTGGCATCCCGCCGCGGCGCTGCCCTGAACCATGCCATTTGCCATGAACACTTCCAACACCTTGAGCCTGCCCCTGTACCGCCTGGCCCATGGCCGCACCGGTGACAAAGGCAACCGCAGCAACATCAGCGTGATTGCCTACCACCCGGCCCTGTGGCCGGTGATCGAAGCCCAGGTCACGGCCGAGCGCGTGGCCGCGCATTTCGCGGCGCGCAGTCCCAGCAAGGTCGCGCGCCATGTGCTGCCCAGGCTGCAGGCGCTCAATTTCGTGCTCGACGACATGCTCGAAGGCGGTGTCAACAGCGCACTCAACCTCGACAGCCATGGCAAGGCGCTGGCCTTCGATCTGCTGCAGATGGAGATCGCCTTGCCCGCCGATCTGCTGGTGCATTGCAAGGGACCGCAAGAGTCCTAGTTCCCGTTCATTCCACCAACTACTACAACCCCGGAGACAAACCATGAACAAGCCCATGACCCCCAACGCGCTGCGCCGACACACGCTGGCCGCAGGCATTGCCGCGGCGCTGGCGCTGGCCGCGCCCGCGGCCTTTGCGCAGACGGCCGCCAAGTACCCGGCCAAGGCGCTGACCTTTGTCGTGCCGTTTGCGGCCGGCAGCGCCACCGACCAGATCGCGCGCGCGCTGGGCCAGGCTATCACCCAGGAAACGGGCCAGGCCGTGGTGGTGGAAAACAAGGGCGGCGCCAGCGGCATGCTCGCCGCCCAGGGCGTGGCGCGCGCCGCGCCCGACGGCTACACGGTGCTGATCACCACCAACACCACGCATGCGGCCAACGAACACCTGTACAAGAAGCTGCCCTACGACCCGGTCAAGGACTTCGCTGCCGTGACCGGCCTGGGCAAGGGCGGCCAGGTGCTGGTGGTCAATTCCTCCTCGCCGCTGCAGTCGGTCAAGGACCTCGTGGCCTATGCCAAGGCCAACCCCGGCAAGCTGACGTTCGGCAGCGGCAGCTCGTCGAGCCGCATGGCCGGCGAGATGCTCAAGCAGCTCGCGGGCGTCGACATACTGCATGTGCCCTACAAGAGCAATCCGCTGGCGATCACCGATCTGCTGGGCGGCCAGATTGATCTGATGATCACCGATGTCTCCACGGGCCTGCCGCAGGTGCAGGCCGGCAAGCTCAAGGCGCTGGGTTTCTCCACGCAGGAGCGCAGCGCCATGCTGCCCGATGTGCCGACCATAGAGCAGGCCGGGATCAAGGGCTACAACATGGGCTACTGGTTTGCTGCGTACCTGCCCGCGGGCACGCCGCCGCAGATCGTCAACCAGCTCAGCGGCCTGCTGGGCAAGGCGGTGGAAAGCCGCCAGGCCGCGAGCTTCTACACGCTGTCGGGCACCAGCCGCTGGCATGGCACGCCCGAAGAACTCGCGAAGTTCCAGGCCGAGGAAACCGCCAAGTGGGGCAAGGTGATCAAGGCCGCGGGCATACAGCCCGAATAATCTACGGCTGTCTCGGCGCTTTCTCCGACAGCTTCGGGAGCGTGGACCACGGGGGAATCCTGCACAATGCTTCAACAGCGCTGCAACCACGGCAACGCCGTCGAAGCAGTCCTGTCAGCGCCATTTTTCGCGGCCGCCCACGCGGCCGCGAAGCCATCAACTCGATCGTGCAAAGGACTTTTCCATGGATACCATCAATCCCCGCTTCTCCGAACTGTTCGCTCAACTGGGCCTGGCCGACGATCCCCAGGGCATTGCCGACTTCATCCGCGAACACGCGCCGCTGGACAACGCGGTGCTGCTGCATGAAGCGCCGTTCTGGAACGAGTCCCAGGCACGCCTGCTGCGCGACGAACTGCGTGCCGATGCCGAGTGGGCCGAAGTCATAGACCAGCTCAACGCCTCGCTGCGCGCCGAATAAGGCCAGTACCTCAATGCGGGCCGCGCAGCCCGCCCGGCGGGTCCACCTGCACCGTCACATGTTCGATGGCATGCTTGTCGCGCAGCAGATCGGCGACCTGCTTTGGCAGCATCAGCGGGTCGGTGCCGGGTGAAGGGGTGACATGCACCGTGGCCACCACGCGCTCGTCGGTCAGCGTCCAGGCATGGAAATGGCCGACTTCGGCGACGCCGGGCAGGCGCGCGATGGCCGCTTGCGCGGCTTCGACATCGAGCCCGCGCGGCACTGCCTGCAGCAGTATCAACAGCGCGTCCGAAACCAGACTCCAGGCCGAACGCACCACGAGCACCGCGACCAGCACCGACAGAATCGGGTCGAGCACGGTCCAGCCCGTATACATGATGCCGACCGCGGCCGCGATCGCGCCCACCGAGCCCAGCAGATCTCCGACCACATGCAGCAGCGCGCCGCGCAGATTGCCGTCGTTCTGCTCGCCGCGCATCAGCACCCAGGCACCGACCACGTTCACCAGCAGGCCTACGACGGCCACGGCCAGCATGGGCCCGGCAAGCACTTCCGTGGGCTGGCGAAAGCGCGCCACGGCTTCCCAGGCGATCCAGGCCACGAGCAGCAGCAGCGTGGCGCCATTGGCCAGCGCCGCGAGCACGCGCACGCGGTGAAAGCCATAGGTGCGCAGCTTGTCGGGCGCGCGCGCCGCGATGCGGTAGGCGATCAGCGCCAGCAGCAGCGCCGCGGCGTCGGACAGCATGTGGCCTGCATCGGCGATCAAGGCCAGCGAGCCCGACAGCCAGCCGCCCACGGCCTGCACGCCCGCATAGCCCAGCGTCATCACGAAGACCCATTGGATGCGCCTGGCATTCGATGCCGTGACCGATGGCGCATGCGAATGGGCGCCAGGGCCGTGGTCATGTGCGTGCGGCTCTGCGTGCGCGTGGCCATGGTCGTGGCCGTGATGGGGATCGTGTTCGTGTTCGCTGGATGACATCGGGTCGGCGCGCTGGGCTGAAATTGCCGCCAGCTTAGTTCGTCATGCCGCAGGTGACCAGGGCCTGCGCCATGTCCCTGCACCTTTCGCGTGCATCGAAAGCAGCGTCACGCCAGGCGCTTCGACAATGAAAAAAGCCATGGACTCGCGCCCATGGCTTTCAACTCGACGCCGCTGCGTGATGATCAGACTTGGTCGGCGCTCAGGCCCGCGGTCTGGCTGAAGCCGCCGTCCACGTAAGTGATTTCAGCGGTCACGCCCGCGGCCAGGTCGGAGAACATGAAGGCCGCGACATTGCCCACGTCTTCGGGCGTCACGTTGCGGCGCAGCGGCGAGGCGTCGGCAACGCGGCTGAGCAGCTTGCCGAAGTCCTTGATGCCGCTCGCGGCCAGGGTCTTGATAGGGCCGGCGGAAATGCCGTTGGCGCGGATGGTGCGACCGTCTTCGGTGCGGCCCACGGCTTCGGCGAGGTAGCGCACCGAAGCTTCGAGCGAGGCCTTGGCCAGGCCCATGGTGTTGTAGTTGGGGATGGAACGCAGCGCGCCCAGGTACGACAGCGTCAGCAGCGACGACTTGTCGTTGAGGTAGGGCAGGGCGGCCTTGGCCATCGCGGGGAAGCTGTAGGCGCTGATGTCGTGGGCAATGCGGAAGTTCTCGCGGCTCAGGCCGTCGAGGAAGTTGCCGGCAATCGCTTCGCGCGGCGCAAAGCCGATCGAGTGCAGGAAGCCGTCGAACTTGCCCCACGTCTGTCCCAGGTCGGCAAACAGCTTCTCGATCTGCGCGTCGTCGGCCACGTCGCAGTCGAACACCAGCTTGGAATCGAAGTCGGCCGCGAATTCGGTGATGCGGTCCTTGAAGCGCTCACCGACATAGCTGAACGCGAGTTCGGCGCCTTGTGCATGGCAGGCCTTGGCGACGCCGTAGGCGATGGAACGGTTGGACAGAACGCCGGTGATCAGCAGTTTTTTGCCGGTGAGGAAACCCATTGTTTTTCTCCAGGGAAGTAGGTAGGAATGTGCAGTTCGCAAATTCTGTTGCGCGCGGCGACCGGGCGATGGACGCATCCGGTCAAGGCTAGGGCAGAATTGTCTCATGCGCTACTGGATGTTTTCTCTGCTGCTTCTCGGTGCCTCCCCTGCCTGGAGCGCGCATGCCTATGCGTTATGGGGGCAGCCGCGCTATCCCGCGGGCTTCACGCATTTCGATTACGTCAATCCGCAGGCGCCCAAGGGCGGCGAGATGCGGCTGGTGAGCAACCTGCGGGTATCGACTTTCGACAAGTACAACCCGTTCACCATCAAGGGCAATGCGCCGGCCTATCTGTCGAATCTGCTGTTCGACACGCTGCTCACCGGTTCGCTCGACGAGACCGCGACCGGCTACGGCCTGCTCGCAGAAGACGTGGACGTCGCGCCCGACGGCCTGTCGGCGACATTCCGGCTGCGGCGCGAGGCGCGCTTTCACAACGGCAAGCCGGTGCTGGCCAAGGACGTGAAGTACAGCTTCGAGACGCTGATCGGCCAATACACTTCGCCGGCCTACAAGACGCTGCTGATCGACGTCGCGGGCGCGGACGTGGTCGATGAGCGCACGGTGCGCTTTCGTTTTCATGTGCCCAACCGCGAACTGCCGCTGACCGTGGGCGGCCTGCCCATCTTCAGCCCCGACTGGGCGCGCGGCGAGGACGGCAAGGTCAAGCCTTTCGATCAGGTGGTGATGGAAATCCCCATCGGCAGCGGCCCGTACCGCGTGGGTCCGGTGCGTTTCGGCAAGGACATCACCTATGTGCTCGACGCGAACTACTGGGCCAGGGATCTGGGCGCGCGCAAGGGCACGGCCAACTTCGAGCGCGTGAGCGTCAAGATCTACAAGGACAACACCGCGCGGCTCGAAGCCCTCAAGGCCGGCGAGTTCGATCTGATGCGCGTCTACAGCGCCGGCGACTGGGCGCGGCGCATCAGCGGCAAGCGCTTTTCCACGGGCGAGCTGGTCAAGGGCGAGTTCGAACACAAGCTGCCATCGGGCTTCCAGAGCTATGTGCTCAACACGCGCCGGCCGCTGCTGCAGGACGCACGCGTGCGCGAAGCGCTTGATCTGGCGATGGATTACGAGTGGATGAACCGCCAGATGTTCTACGGCTCGTACTACCGCGTGCGCGGCATGTTCGGCAACACGGCCTGCGAGACGCGCGGCCTGCCCAGCGCGGCCGAGCTGGCGCTGATGGAGCCCTGGCGCGCGCAGATTCCGGCCGCGGCGTTCGGCGAAATGTACAGCCCGCCGCGCACCGATCCACCGAATTCGCTGCGTGCCAATCTGCGCCGCGCCCAGCAGCTGCTGCGCGATGCGGGCTGGAGCGTGCAGGACGGCGTGCTGCGCAACGCGGCCGGCCAGGCGCTGGAGCTCGAATACATGGACAGCGGCGAGGGCAGCCTGCGCACGGTCGCGCCCTGGCAGCGCAACCTCGAGAAGCTGGGCATTAAGCTCAAATACCGCGCCGTCGACTTCGCGCTGTTCCAGCAGCGGCTGCAGAAATTCGATTTCGACATGGCGACCATCGTCTTCCAGGGCACGCACAACCCGGGCCAGGAATTCGCCGACCTGTTCGGCAGCAAGGCCGCGGACACCGAGGATTCGGGCAACTATGCCGGCGTCAAGAACCCGGCCGTCGATGCGCTGATCAAGGCCATCACCACGGCCAGGTCGCAGGAAGAATTGCTGCCGGCCTGCCATGCGCTCGAACGCGTGATCGCGCACAGCCACTATCTGATTCCGCAGTGGAGCGCGGGCACGCACCGCATGGTCTACAACGCCTGGCGGCTGCAACGCCCCGAGACCGTGCCGCCCTATGCCACGGGCGAGCTCTGGGCGCTGGACACCTGGTGGGCCAGGCTGCCGCCGCAGACTTCCGCCGAGCCCCGCTAGAAAGGCCGACCATGTTCGTCTATATCCTCAAGCGGCTGCTGCTGATGGTGCCCACGCTGCTGGGCGTGCTGCTGCTGACCTTTGTCGTGATCCAGTTCGTTCCCGGCGGGCCGGTGGAGCAGTATCTGGCCGAAGCCAAGGCCGGAGTGGGCGGGGCGACGGGCGGGGGCGGCGGCATGAACTACCGCGGCGCCCAGGGCGTGGACCCGCAGCGCCTAGAACAGATCAAGGCGCTCTACGGCTTCGACAAGCCTGCGCATGAGCGCTTCTTCCAGATGCTGGGCCAGTTCGCGCGCTTCGATCTGGGGCGCAGCTTTTTCCACAACAAGGCGGTCTGGGATCTGGTGGTGGAGAAGCTGCCGGTGTCCATCAGCCTGGGCCTGTGGACCTTCCTGATCAGCTATCTCGTCGCCGTGCCGCTGGGCGTGGCCAAGGCGGTGCGCGCGGGCTCGCGCTTCGATCTCGTGACCACGCTGCTGATTCTCGTGGGCTATGCGATTCCGGGCTTTGTGCTGGGCGTGGCGCTGCTGGTGATCTTCGGCGGCCAGCTGCAGTGGTTTCCGCTGCGCGGCCTGACTTCGGCCAACTGGGAGCAGCTGGGCTGGGGCGCGCGCATCGTCGACTACCTGTGGCACATCGCGCTGCCGGTCACGGCCATGGTCGCTGGCAGCTTCGCCGTCACCGCCATGCTGACCAAGAACGCCTTCCTCGAGGAAATCCGAAAGCAGTATGTGCTGACCGCGCGCGCCAAGGGCCTGAGCGAGCGCCAGGTGCTGTGGAAGCATGTGTTCCGCAACGCGCTGATTCCCATCATCACCGGCTTTCCCGCGGCCTTCATCGGCGCATTCTTCGCGGGCTCGCTGCTGATAGAAACCCTGTTCTCGCTCGACGGCCTGGGGCTGCTGAGCTATGAAAGCGTGATCCGGCGCGACTATCCGGTCGTGCTTGGAACCCTGTATCTGTTCACGCTGATCGGCCTGGTGACCAAGCTGATCAGCGACCTTTGCTATGTCTGGGTGGATCCACGTGTCAAGTTCGACTGATTCCACATCTGCTGCGCCTTCGCTGCGCCCTTCGCTGTCGCCCGCGCGCCGCGCCTGGCAGCGTTTCGAGCGCAACCGCCTGGGCTACTGGAGCCTGATCGTCTTCTGCGCGATGGTGCTGCTGAGCCTGGGCGCCGAGCTGCTGAGCAACGACCGACCCATCGTCGTGCATTACCAGGGCCAGACCTATTGGCCGCTGTGGAACGACTACCCCGAGACCACGTTTGGCGGCGATTTCGAGACCACGACCGACTACCTCGATCCGTTCATCGCCCAGCAGCTGGCCGCGCCCGGCAACTGGGCGGTCTACACGCCCAACCGTTACGGCCCGCAGTCGATCAACTATTTCGCGGCGCTGCCCAACCCCTCGCCGCCGAGCGCGGCCAACTGGCTGGGCACGGACGACCGCGGGCGCGACCTGCTCGCGCAGCTGATCTACGGCTTTCGCGTGAGCGTGCTGTTCGCGCTGGCGCTGACCGTGACCGGTGTGCTGCTGGGCGTCATCACGGGAGCGATCCAGGGCTTTTTCGGCGGCCGGACCGACCTCGCGTTCCAGCGCTTCATCGAGATCTGGGGCTCCATGCCCGAGCTCTACCTGCTGATCATCTTCAGCGCGCTGTTCGCGCCCAGCATCGCCTTGCTGCTGGTGCTGCTGAGCCTGTTCGGCTGGATGGGGCTGTCCGACTACGTGCGCGCCGAGTTCCTGCGCAACCGCCAGCTCGACTATGTGAAGGCCGCGCGCGCTTTGGGCGTGGGCAATGCGCAGATCATCTGGCGCCACATCCTGCCCAACAGTCTCACGCCCGTGGTCACCTTCCTGCCGTTTCGCATGAGCGCCGCGATTCTCGCGCTGACATCGCTAGACTTCCTGGGCCTGGGCGTGCCGCCCGGCACCCCCAGCCTGGGCGAGCTGCTGAGCCAGGGCAAGAACAGCATCGATGCCTGGTGGATTTCGCTGGGCACGTTTGCCGTGCTGGTGAGCACCTTGCTGCTGCTGACTTTCATGGGCGACGCGCTGCGCGATGCGCTCGATCCGCGCAAGGCCCAGGTATCGGAAAAAGCATGACGCAAATGAACCCATCCTCCACGCCACTGCTCGACGTGCGCGACCTGCAGGTGCGCTTTGGCGACAAGCAGGTGGTGCATGGCGTGAACTTCCAGCTGCATGCGGGTGAAAAGCTGGCGCTGGTCGGCGAATCGGGTTCGGGCAAGACCGTGACCGCGCTGTCGCTGCTGCGCCTGGCAGGCGAGGCGCGCATCAGCGGCCAGGTGCTGTTTGACGGCCGCGATCTGCTGGCGCTGTCCGAGCGCGAAATGCGCGGCGTGCGCGGCGGCGACGTGGCGATGATCTTCCAGGAGCCGATGACGGCGCTGAACCCGCTGATGACGGTCGGCGATCAGGTCGCTGAAGTGCTGCAGCTCAAGCAGTCGCTGTCGCTCGCCCAGGCCGGCAAGCAGGCCGTCGAATTGCTTGCCACCACGGGCATTCCGGAGCCCGAGCGGCGCGCGCGTTCGTTTGCCCATCAGCTCAGCGGCGGCCAGCGCCAGCGCGCGATGATTGCCATGGCGCTGGCGTCCGCGCCCAAGCTGCTGCTGGCCGACGAGCCGACGACGGCGCTCGATGTCACGCTGCGCGTGCAGATCCTGGAGCTGCTCGGCGAGCTGCAGCGCCAGACCGGCATGGCGCTGCTGCTGATCACCCATGACCTGAATCTGGTGCGCCGCTTTGCCGACCGCGCCGCAGTCATGGAGCGCGGACTGCTGGTCGAACAGGGTCCGGTGCACGAAGTTTTCGCCCACCCCCAGCATGCCTATACGCGGCGCCTGATCGGCAGCGTGCCGCAGCGCGACGTGGTGGAGTTGCCGCCGCGCGCAGACAAGGTGCTGGTCGAGACACAGCAGCTGCAGGTGCGCTACGCGACGCCGCTGCCCGGGCTGCGCGGCTGGTTCCGCAAGGGCGAGTTTGTTGCCGTCAAGGGCGTTGACCTGCGCCTGCTGCCGCACCACACGCTGGGCATCGTGGGCGAATCGGGCTCGGGCAAGTCAACGCTGGCCCAGGCCATTTTGGGCCTGCTGCCGTCCGACGGGCAACTGCGCATCAATGGCCAGGCCTGGCATCTGCCGGCCACGCGCAACAGTCCGGCCAACCAGGCGCTGCGCCGCAGCGTGCAGGTGGTGTTCCAGGACCCGTTCTCGTCGCTGTCGCCGCGCCTCACGGTGGAGGAGATCGTCGGCGAAGGGCTGCGCGTGCACGCGGCCACCGGCGTGGCAGTCGATCGTCGCCAGCGTGTGGAGCAGGCCCTGGCCGACGTCGGCCTGACCGAGCTGCAGTACCCGGGGCTGATGCAGCGCTATCCGCATGAGTTTTCCGGCGGCCAGCGCCAGCGCCTGGCGATCGCGCGCGCACTGATAGTGCAGCCGCAGCTGCTGGTGCTCGACGAGCCGACCAGCGCGCTCGACGTGACGGTGCAGCAGCAGGTGCTGGCGCTGCTGCAGCGGCTGCAGAAGGAGCGCGGCCTGAGCTATCTGCTGATCACCCACGACGTCGAAGTGATACGCGCCATGGCCCACGATGTGATGGTCATGAAGGACGGCGAAGTGCTCGAGGCCGGGCCCGTATCCCAGGTGCTCGATGCACCGCGCCACCCCTATACCCAGCGCCTCGTGGCCGCGGCGACGCTTTCCTAGGCCATGCTGTTCAATTCATGAATTGAATGAACTAGTGAAGTAAATCGCAAGCCATCAATAGAAAATTGTTTCTCCCTATCATGGGGCGCATATTTGCCACCAGGAGAACCAATGACCGTCGCCCAAGCCGAACTTGCCGTAGAGACCGAGGCCGCGGCCTTGATGGCGGGCCTGGCCCCACAGCAGGTGCTGGTCGACGAAGGCGTGCAGCTGCACGCCTGGGTCGGCGGCCAGGGGCCGGCGCTGCTGCTGGTGCACGGCCATCCGCAGACGGGGGTGATCTGGCACCGGCTGGTGCCCGAGCTGTCGCGGCATTTCACGCTGGTCGTTCCCGACCTGCGCGGCTACGGCGATTCGTCCAAGCCGCGCGGCGCTGCCGACCATGCAAACTACAGCAAGCGCCGCATGGCGCGCGATCTGCTGGTGCTGATGCAGCAGCTGGGCCATGGCCGCTTCAGCGTGCTGGCCCACGACCGCGGCGCGCGCGTCGCCCACAGGCTCGCCATGGACCATGGGCCGGCCGTCGAGCGGCTGGTGCTGCTCGACATCGCGCCCACGCTGGCCATGTATGAGCAGACCAACGAGGATTTCGCGCGCGCCTACTGGCACTGGTTCTTTCTGATCCAGCCCGCACCATTGCCCGAACGCCTGATCGAGGCCGATGCCGCGGCCTATGTGCGTGATGTGATGGGCGGGCGCAGCGCGGGGCTGGCGCCGTTTGATGCGAGAGCGCTGGGCGAATACATGCGCTGCCTGGCGCTGCCGGGCGCGGCGCATGGCGTGTGCGAGGATTACCGCGCAGCGGCGGGCATAGACCTGGTGCACGAGCGCGAAGACCGGCAAACGGGACTGCGCCTGAGCGTGCCGCTGCTGGTGCTGTGGGGAGAGCAGGGCGTGGTGCACCGCTGCTTCGAACCTCTGAAGGAATGGCAGAAAATCGCCGACGACGTGCGTGGCTGGCCTCTGCCTTGCGGCCACTACATTGCGGAAGAAGCGCCGCAGGCGCTGCTGGACGCCGCGCTGCCTTTTCTGCAAGGGCGCGGCGCCTGAGGCTGAATGGCGCTCAGCTGCCTGTAGGGTTGGCACCGTCCTGCATCACCCACAGGATGCGGTCCAGATCGACGCCGATCTGCTGGGCCTGGGCCAGCAGATGCTGGCGCACGCCGGTCGGCAGCACGGGCGTGCGCGAGAGAATCCAGAAGTCGTCGAGGCTGGAGCCTATGACCATGGCCCAGCGGTATTGCTCATCGAGCGCGACCACGTTGTAGCCGCCGTAGAAAGGCCCGAAGAACGAGACTTTGAGCGCGGCTTCGTCCGAGCTGCCGACAAACTGCGCCTTGCCGCGTGCTTCCTGCCAGCGGTTGCGGCGCGGATCGAAACCGCGGTTCACCACCTGCACGCTGCCGTTGGGTGCAAGGCTGTATTCGGCGCGCGTGCGCACCAGGCCTTTCTCGAAACGCTGGTCTATGCGCGCCACTTCATACCAGCGGCCCAGATAGCGCGAGATGTCGAAGTTGCCCACGGGCTGCACCGACGCCGGCCGTGCGGGGCTGCGCAAGGCCATCCAGGCCAGATAGGCAATCGCACCGGCGCTCACCGCCACTGCGACCGCGGAGCCGGTGCGCCTGGCCGATGCGGGCAGGCGGGCATGGTCCAGGCGACTGCGCAGGTCATCGAAGGAGGGCAGTTGGCGAGGGGTGTGACGGGACATAGAACTCCTTGGACGGTGTTGACAATCAACGCCTGCGCGCGGCGGTGGGGCCGTTAACAGGTCGTCAGCACTTTTATGGTGAGGGCGCTGCGCCCATTACCAACAATCTACCGCGCGCCGCGTGCGCCGCGTGTAGGTGTTTGCTGGCATGCTGCGGTCAGCGAAGGACGACGTTTGCGCGCGCTGCGGTCGTGCAGGCCGCGTCATTCGTCGCCGGCGGGCGCTTGCGGGGCGATCGCGCCCAGCGGCCGGCCCGCGGGGCGTTCGCCGATCTGCTGGCGCCACATCGCGTAGTACAGGCCCTTGCGCTCGAGCAGCTCGGCATGGCTGCCGGCTTCGACCACGCGTCCGCGCTCGAGCACCATGATGGTCTGGGCATGCAGGATGGTCGACAGGCGGTGGGCGATCAGCAGCGTGATGCGGTTGGACTGCTGCGACACCCGGCGCACCGTCGCGGTGATCTGCTCCTCGGTCAGCGAATCCAGCGCCGACGTGGCTTCGTCGAAGATCAGCAGCCGCGGATCGCGCACCAGCGCGCGCGCGATCGACAGCCGCTGCTTCTCGCCGCCGGACAGCCGCACGCCCGACTCGCCTATCGGCGTGTCCAGGCCCAGCGGCGAACGCTCGAGCAGATGCAGGCACGAGGCCTGCTCGAGCGCCGTGAGGATGTCTGCGTCGGTCGCATCGGGTTTGACGAACAGCATGTTCTCGCGCAGCGTGCCGGCGAACAGATGGGTCTCCTGGGTCACGAAGCCGATCTGGCGGCGCACTTCGTTGTAGCGCAGCTGCTGCGTCGCTATGCCGTTGAAGGCAATGGTGCCGGCCTGGGGCGTGTAGAGGCCTACGAGCAGCTTGACCAGCGTCGACTTGCCAGAGCCCGAAGGACCGACAAAGGCAATGGTGTCGCCCAGCTTGGCCGAGAACGACACGCCGTCGAGCGCCTTGTCGCTGGCACCCTGGTGCTGGAATTCGACTTGGTCGAAGCTCAGGTCCTGCACCAGGCCCACGCGCTGCGGGTTGGCGGGGCGCTTTTCCACGGGCTTCTTCATCAGCGTGTCGAAGTTCAGCAGCGAGGCTTCGGCTTCGCGCCAGGCGACGATGATGTTGCCCAGCTCCTGCAGCGGCGCGAAGATCGCCACCGAGATGAACTGCATGGCGATCAGCTCGCCGGTGCTCAGCACATCGCGAAATATCAGCCACAGCAGCGCAAACAGTATGCCCAGCTTCAGCAGGCTCAGCGTCGAGCCCTGCAGGAACGACAGCAGGCGTATGCGCTTGACCTTGAGCATCTCGAGCGCAAAGATCTTCTCGGTCTGGGCCTGCAGGCGGCGCACTTCGGGGAAAGTGAGCCCCAGGCTCTTGATCAGTTCGATGTTGCGCAGCGACTCGGTGATGAAGCCCGAGTTGCGGTTGGTCTCGCGCACGATGGAGCGCTGCTGGTTGCGGATTTCGCGGCTGAGCAGGCCGGTCAGGCCGCCGAGCACCAGCACGCCGATCAGGAACACCGGCACCAGCGCCCAATGCCGCGTGACCGAGTACCAGACCAGAAAGCTGATGCCGACGACGGCGGCGAACACGGTATTGATGAAGGTGTTGATGAAGCGCTCGCTGTCGGCGCGCGCCTTTTGCAGCAGCGACAAGGTCTCGCCGGTGCGCATCTCGGCGAACTCCTGGTATTTGAGCCGCATCACCTGGCGCAGGCCGTCGTTGAACAGCTGCGTGCCCAGCTTTTGCACCACCAGCCGGGTCACATACTCCTGCAGCGCCTTGGCCAGGCGCGAACCTATGGCCACGACCACGGCCAGGCCCAGCAGGCGCAGCACGCCGGAAATCAGCTCGGCATCGGTCTTGTCGCCGGGATGGACGGCGTAGCCATCGATGATCTTGCCGAAAATGATAGGGTCCACGAGCGCCAGCACCTGGCTGATCGCGGCCAGCAGCAGCGCCAGCCAGGCGAGCCGGGCGTGGGGCTTCAGGTAGGTCCAGAGTATGTGCATAGCCGACTCTTATCCGCTGTCCTGTGGGACTGCGCTGTCGGACAGCAGCCCGTTGCATGCATGCAAAGCCGGCTTTCGCAGCGATAACGCGCGTCGGCATATGACTTTGCCGTGCAGGCAGGGCCCAGGCTGTGGCTTAATAGCGGCTTCAAATCGCTTTTTTCATTGAAGGATGTCCCATGGGCAACAAGATCGTTACCGAAGCCGACCGCAAGTTCACGCCCCAGCCTCCCCTGCCCAACGGTTATAGCCTGCCCACGGCTGGCCGCGGTCAGCGCGTGAGCAAGGAACGTGGCGTCGCTACGCGCTCGAAGAAGAACCCCGGCAAGCGCGTGCACCAAGGCGGCTGAGCTGCGGCTTCGCTTCCCTGAAAAAAAGCCCTTTCGAGGGCTTTTTTGCTTTTTGGCGTGCAGTTTCAGCGCCGCTCTTGCCCGCGTTCATGCAGCAGCCTGCGCAGCGTCTGCACTTCTTCCATCAGATCGGCCGCGAGTGCCGCGAGCTGTGGATCGGCATCGTATGCCGTTTCAAGATGCGCGATGCGCCGGGCGCGCAGCAGCGTGCGGCTGCTGAAGCGCCATTCGCTGTCGCCCTGGCCACTGTCGCCATCGATGTGCAGCACTTCTTCCTGCACGCGCTGCACCACCCAGCCCGTGGGCTGGGCGCAGGCGTGGGCCAGTTGCGCAATATCGAGCGCTGCCGTGTCCAGCACTTCGCAGGGCGTGCAGAAAGGGGAGGGAGCGGCGGTCATGGCATTTTCCTCATGGCAGGTTCAGGCATTGCGCGCGTTGAAGTGCGGGAAGGCCTGCGAGAACGCTTCGTAGGCCTTGCGGCTGGCTTCGTCATTGGCCGGCGGCAGCGCGATATCGAGCAGCAAATACATGTCTCCGGGCGTCTGGGCGGGCAGGCCCTTTCCGCGCAGGCGCAGCTGGCGGCCTTTTTTCCAGCCCGCGGGCACGTTGACTTCGAGCGTGCCGGCGAGCGTCGCCACTTCGATGGGGCCGCCCAGAGCCGCTTCCCAAGGCGCGATCGCCACATGCTGGTACACGTCCTTGTCCTTGGCGTACCAACGGGGGTCGGGGCGAAAACGCACCTCCAGCAGCAGATCTCCGGATGATCCCTGGCCCAGGCCCGGGCTGCCGTGGCCCGCGAGGCGTATCAGCTGTCCTTCCTTGACGCCTTTCGGAATGGTGACCTTGAGCTCGCGCGTCTTTTCCACGGCGTGGCCCTGGGCATCGAGCGCGGCACTGCGCACCTGCAGCGAGCGCTCGGTGCCGCGATAGCTGTCTTCCAGGTCCAGTTCGATGACCGCATGGTGGTCGCGACCCTTGCGGTCGGGCGGCGTCTGGCCGCGCGCATGGGTCTGGCGGGCATAGGCGGTGCGGCCGAACAGTTGGTCGAAGAAGTCGCTGTAGTCCTCGCTGTCGGTGCCGCCGTTCTGATGGAACGCATGGTCCTCGTCCCAGTGGGGTGGAGGACGGAAACCGCCGTGCGCGCCAAAGTCCGGCGGCGGCTCGGCGCCGAGCTGGTCGTAGGCCGCGCGCTTTTCGGGATCGGACAGCACGGTGTTGGCTTCATTGAGCTCGGCCATGCGGCGCGCGGACTCTGGATCCTTGCTCAGGTCGGGATGGTGCTTGCGCGCCAGGCGCCGGTAGGCTTTCTTGATGTCCTGGGCGCTTGCCTTGGGATCGACACCGAGGATCTTGTAATAGTCCTTGTAATCCATTCAGGGGTTCTCCATGGCGACTGCAAGCTAGAGCAAAGGTGCACCCTGGCGTTCCTGTGGAACCCAGAGCAGCTGTTCGGTGTTGACGCCCGCGAGGCGCGCCTGGTGCAGCACATTGGCCCGGTCTGCGGGGCGCAGCACGGGCGTGCGCGACAGCACCCACACGCGTTCGGCGCTGGTGCCCAGAACGAGGGCCCAGCGGTAGTCGGCATCGAGCGCAACTACATGGTAGTCGCTGGTGACCGTGCCATGGGACGAAATTTTCAGCGCGCCTTCGTGTGCCGCGCCCGCGGGCAGGGCCAGGCTTTCGCGCTTGGTCCATTGCCTGCGCTCGGGATCGAGGCCGCGCTGCACCATGGACAGCGAGCCGTCGGCGTTGCTGCGGTAATAGACGCCGGTCTGTATCAATCGCTGTTCCGCCGGATGGTCCATGCGCGCGAGCACGAACCAGGGTCCCGCGTAACGTTGGGCGTCGAAATTCTGGATCACCGCGATATCGCGCGGCACGGGGTGCGTATGGGCGCTGAGCCCGCAGGCGAACACCAGGCCGCACAGCAGCATTGCCAGCAACCAGTAGCGCGGCGGATCGCCGGTTTGGAGAAAGCCTGCAGCGAACATGAGCGACTCCCTGAAGGCCGCCACAGCCCGGCTGCGGATGCCCATGGTTGAAGGACTGGAACCAATGTAGCAGAGCCCTCGTCGTCGCATGTAGGTCGACGCTGGCACGGATTGTCGGTTGAGTAGGGGCTAGGCGCGTGCCTCTGGTTGTCCCTCTAGCCCGTGCCTAAGCGAAGCCGTAGATTCGGAAGTCTCTAAGCATGACAGGCGAGCGATTCATGGCAGGTTTGAAATGGGGGAGGGCAAATGCAGGGCGCAGCGGTTCTGCCCGTCACGCGCTTCTTGCCGCGGTGCTGCTGGGAACACTCTCTCTAGGCGCTCGGGCCCAGGAAAATGCCATGGAAAACACGCCCGTCGATTCCATGGCCTGGCGTGTCAAGGCCTGCAGTGCCTGCCATGGCGACCAGGGCCGGGCCAGTCCCGAAGGCTATTTCCCGCGGCTTGCGGGCAAGCCTGCCGATTACCTGTTCCGGCAGATGCTCAATTTTCGCGATGGCCGGCGCAGCCACACGCAGATGGCCTATCTGCTGGCGCCGCTGACCGATGACTATCTGCGCGAGATGGCCGAACACTTTGCACGCCGCGAAGTGCCGTATCCCGCGCCGCTGCGGCCGCAGGCCGCGCCGGCGGTGCTGGCCCAGGGCCAGGCGCTGGTCATGCAGGGCGATGCGGCGCGCGGCCTGCCCGCCTGTGTGGCCTGCCACGGCGCGGTGATGACAGGGGCGCTGCCCGCCGTGCCCGGCCTGCTGGGCCTGTCGCGTGACTATCTCAACAGCCAGCTGGGCGCCTGGCGCACCGGCGCGCGCCACGCCCAGGCCCCCGATTGCATGGCCGCGATCGCGCGCAAGCTGTCGGTGCAGGAAGTGGGGGCGGTGTCGGCCTGGCTGGCCGCCCAGCCCGTGCCCCAGGGTGGCAAGCCGCTCGCGCAGCTGCCCGGTCCAGCGCCCATGGCCTGCGCCGGCATGCAGGCCGAACATGCCGCACACCAGGAGGGCAAGTGATGCGCAAATCATTGATGCGATGGCTGCTGGCCCTGGGCGGGCTGCTGCTGGCGGGCCTGGCCCTTTTGGCCTGGCTCAATCTGCGCGGCGAAGCCGCGGGTGCGCAATTGTTCCGTGAACCGGGAGCGGCCATCGCGCCGGCTTCGCCCGCCCTGATTGAAAAAGGCGCCTATTTGGCGCGCGCGGGCAATTGCATGGCCTGCCATACCGCGCAGGGCGGCGCGGAGTATGCGGGCGGACGCGCGATAGAGACGCCGTTTGGCGTGATCCATGCGCCCAACCTCACGCCCGATCCCGAGACCGGCCTGGGCCGCTGGACGCCCGATGCGTTCTGGCGCGCGCTGCACCATGGGCGTTCACAGGACGGCCGTCTGCTGTACCCGGCCTTTCCCTATCCCCAGTACACGCGCGTCGTGCGCGAGGATGCCGACGCGCTGTTCGCCTATCTGCAAAGCCTGGCGCCGGTGCATGCGCCGGCCAAGGCGCATGCGCTCACGTTTCCGTTCAACACCCAGGCGGCGCTGGCTGTCTGGCGTGCCTTGTATTTCCGCGCCGAAGCGTGGCAGCCCGCGGCCGATGCGCCGGCCGAATGGAACCGCGGCGCCTACCTGGTGCAGGGGCTGGGGCATTGCGCCGCCTGCCATTCGGCGCGCAACAGTTGGGGGACCTCGGTGGAGGAAGGCCTGATGCGCGGGGGCATGATGGCGCTGCAGGACTGGTATGCGCCGGCGCTGGGCGGTGCGCTGGGACCACGCGAGGATCTGGTGCGGTTGTTGAAGACCGGGGTCTCTCCTTCCGCCTCGGCCAGCGGACCCATGGCCGAAGTGGTGTTTCGCAGCACCCAGTATCTGACGACCACCGACCTGCAGGCCATGGCCACGTATCTGCAGACGCTGCCCGCGCCCCAGGCACCGGCCACGCCGGTGGCCACGGCCAACGATGCCTTGCTCGGCGCCAAGGTCTATACCCAGCACTGCGCTCAATGCCATGGCGAGCAGGGCGAAGGCCGGCCCGGGGCATTCGGCGCGCTGGCCGGCAATCGTGCGGTGAATCTTGCGGACGGCAGCAACGTGGTGCGCATGGTGCTGCAGGGCGGCTACCCGCCGGCCACGGCCGGCAATCCGCGCCCGCATGGAATGCCCCCGTTTTCCCATCAACTGAGTGACGCGCAGATAGCCGCCGTGTCGTCCTATGTCCGACAATCGTGGGGCAACATGGCGCCAGCGGTTGGTACCATCGAGGTTTACCGGGCACGCGAGAAAAAGCGGCCTTGAAGGAGTGGGAATGGAGAGTGAGCGGCCCCCGGCGGGCAAGCAATGGCTGGTGGTCTGCCTGTGCGCGCAATGGTGCGGTGTCTGCAAGGACTACCGCCAGGGTTTCGAAGACCTCGCGGCAAGTCACCCCGAGGCACGTTTCGTGTGGCTCGACATCGAGGACCGTGAAGATGTCGCCGGCGATCTCGATATAGAAACTTTTCCCAGCCTCTTGATTTCCGACGCGCAGCACGCACGTTTTCTGGGACCGCTGCTGCCGCAGTTGCCGGTGCTGACCCGACTTCTGGTATCGTTGCAGCGCACCGGGCCGGCGCCCGTGGCAGTATCCGCGCAGGCGCAGGCCTTGCGCGATCGCATTCTTGCGGCGGGCCTGTGAGCTGCCGCCAGCGGTTGCCCGCACAGCGTTTGGGTGCCGTTTGCGAGCCCTGACAATGGTTTGCGGGTACAATATAGGACTCACGACCAAACGGGCGGGTACATACCGCCCGTTTTTTTTGGTCGGTTGCATTTGGAGCTCGAAGCTGTCGGATGGGTTTTCCGGGGGTTATCGGGTTTTTTGTATTTGCAGAGATGGAATTGAATACACGTGGCACTACAGCAAATCGTTGAACAAACAGTCGCAGGCCTGGGTTATGACTTGGTGGAGATCGAGCGCTCCGCAGGAGGACTGCTGCGCGTCACCATCGATTTGCCCTGGCAGGCTCCCACGCCGGAAACGCAGGCATTGCCGGAGCAGTACATCACGGTCGAAGACTGTGAGAAGGTTACGCGCCAGCTGCAGTTTGCGCTCGAGGTCGATGGTGCGGAATACACGCGTCTGGAAGTCTCGTCGCCTGGCATCGACCGGCCTTTGCGCCACGAGCAGGACTTTGTTCGCTTTGAAGGCGAAGTGATCGACTTGACGCTCAAGGAGCCGATCGGCACCGCGGCGGCAGGGCAGGTCAGCGCCAATCGCAAGAAATTCCGGGGCACGCTCGAACGCAGCGAGACCGGTGGCTGGCAAATCGTCTGGAGCGATGAGCCGGCAGTCAAGCCAGGTCAGCGCGTGAGCAAGAAGCGTGTGCCCGCGCCGTTGCAGGCTTTGGGATTCGCACTCGATGAGCTGCGCGAGGCACGCCTGGCGCCGCTGGTGGATTTCAAGGGCAGGGCCGGTAAAGCCGCTTCCTGAGCGGTGCCACTGCAGGTCAAATAGTACGGGGCTCAAAGCGGCTAACACAACCCGGCAAATCGTGGATTTGCGGTTGAGACTAGGTGCCCCCTCGGAGTGAATGAAATAGGAGAGTCATCGCATGAATCGCGAATTGTTGATGTTGGTAGAGGCCATTTCGCGCGAGAAGAACGTCGAGCGCGATGTGGTCTTTGGTGCCGTGGAATTGGCTCTGGCCCAGGCCACGAAGAAGCTGTACCAGGGCGAAGTGGATATCCGCGTGGCCATCGACCGTGATAGCGGTGATTACGACACCTTCCGTCGCTGGTTGGTCGTGCCTGATGACGCCGGCCTGCAGAACCCCGAAGCCGAAGAAATGCTCATGGACGCGCAAGACCGCGTTCCGGACATCGAAGTCGGCGAGCACATCGAAGAAGAAGTCGAGTCGGTGCCTATCGGCCGTATCGGCGCCATGGCCGCCAAGCAGGTGATCCTGCAGAAGATCCGTGACGCCGAGCGCGAAATGCTGCTCAACGACTTCATGGCGCGCGGTGAAAAGATCTTCACCGGCACCGTCAAGCGCATGGACAAGGGCGACATCATCGTCGAAGGCGGACGCGTCGAAGGACGCCTGCGCCGCAGCGAAATGATTCCCAAGGAAAACCTGCGCAACGGCGACCGCGTGCGCGCCATGATCATGGAAGTCGACCTGACGCTGCGCGGCGCTCCCATCATCCTGTCGCGTTCGGCGCCCGAATTCATGGTGGAACTGTTCCGCAATGAAGTGCCCGAAATCGAACAGGGTCTGCTGGAAATCAAGAGTTGCGCACGCGATCCCGGCAGCCGTGCGAAAATCGCCGTGATCTCGCATGACAAGCGCGTGGACCCCATCGGGACCTGCGTCGGTGTGCGCGGCACGCGCGTCAACGCCGTGACCAACGAGTTGGCCGGCGAGCGCGTCGACATCGTGCTGTGGTCGGAAGACCCGGCGCAGTTCGTGATCGGTGCGCTGGCCCCGGCGAACGTGTCGTCCATCGTGGTCGACGAAGAAAAACATGCCATGGACGTGGTGGTTGACGAGGAAAACCTCGCCATCGCCATCGGCCGCGGCGGCCAGAACGTACGTCTGGCTTCCGACCTCACCGGTTGGAAAATCAACATCATGGACGCAGCCGAGTCTGCGCAAAAACAGGCCGACGAGACGGATACCGCTCGCCGCCTGTTCATGGAAAATCTGGATGTCGACGAGGAAATCGCCGACATCCTGATCGAAGAAGGTTTCGCCAGCCTGGAAGAAGTGGCCTATGTGCCGCTGCAGGAAATGCTGGAAATCGAGAGCTTCGACGAAGACACCGTGAACGAGCTGCGGGCGCGAGCCAAGGACGCTCTGCTCACGATGGAAATCGCACGCGAGGAAAATGTCGACACGGTTTCGCAGGATCTGCGCGACCTCGAGGGGTTGACGCCTGAGCTGGTGGCCAAGCTGGCCGACGGTGGCGTGCATACGCGGGATGACTTGGCCGATTTGGCCATTGACGAACTGACCGAACTGACCGGGCAGTCTGCCGACGAAGCGAAAGCTTTGATCATGAAGGCACGTGAACATTGGTTCACCGGGCAAGAGTAAGGTCAGGGAGGAACGAACCGAATATGTCGAGTAACACTGTTGCTGAGTTTGCTGCTGAACTCAAAAAAACACCCGAAACCTTGTTGCAACAACTGAGCTTTGCTGGTGTTGCCAAGGCCTCGGCTTCCGATGCGTTGACCGAGTCCGATAAACAGAAATTGCTCTCGCACCTGCAAGCCAGTCATGGCACAGGCGGAGCTGACCGCAAGAAAATCACATTGACGAAAAAGTCGACGAGCGAAATCAAGCAGGCTGATGCCACTGGCCGGGCCCGCACCATTCAAGTGGAAGTGCGTAAGAAGCGCACCTTCATCAAGCGTGACGAAAGCGGCGAAGCCGGTTCCGAAGGCGAAGCACAGGTCAGCGAAGAGCAGGCCGGCACTGAACGCGAATCCGATGAATTGGTGCGGCGGGAAGAGGCAGCTCGCCATCAGGTGGAGCTGATCAGCCAGCAGGAGGAAGAACTGGTGGAAAAACGCCGTGAGCGCGAAGAGCGCGAACGCCGGGAGCGTGAAGCCGAGGAGCGGGCCGTAGCCTACGCTGCTCAGGAAGCCGCAAAGATTGCCCAGGCGACTGCGCAGAAGGCCGAGGCCTCGCGCGAATACAAGGCCGAAACGGCTGCCCGCAATGCAGCCCAGACCGCTGCACGCGAAAAGGCCGAGGAAGAGTCGCGCTCGCGCGCTGCTGAAGAAGCAGCCCGGGCGAAGGACCTCGACGAACGCCGCCGCAAGGCCCAGGCCGAAGCCGAAGCGATTCGCGCCATGATGGCAGCGCCCAAGCGCGTGCTCGTCGCGAAGAAGCCCGAAGAGCCGGTCAAGCCGGCCGTCGTGGCCAAGCCCGCGGGCGACGCCAAGAAGGGTACGCTGCACAAGCCTGCCACGGGTTCGACCACGGCCCGCACGGGCGGCCCAGCCGCGCCTGCGGCCGGCGCCGGCAAGGAAGTCAAGTCCGCCAAGCTGTCTTCCAGCTGGGCTGGCGACGGCAAGAAGAAGGAAATCAAGACCCGCGGCGACAGCGGCCCCAGCCGCAGCGGCGGTGGCGGCAGCAACTGGCGCGGCGGTCCGCGCGGCGGCAGCCGTCGTGGCGGCGGCAACGATCGCAACGATCACCACCAGCAAGCGCAGGCGGAGTTCCGGGCGATCGAAGTGCACGTGCCTGAAACCATCACGGTTTCCGAACTCGCGCACAAGATGTCGGTCAAGGCGTCCGAACTGATCAAGATCCTGATGAAGATGGGCCAGATGGTCACCATCAATCAGCCTCTGGACCAGGACACCGCGATGATCGTGGTCGAAGAAATGGGCCACACCGCCAAGGTCGCGGCCCTGGACGATCCCGAAGCCTTCACGTTCGAGGAAACCTCGCAACAGGAAGCCGAAGCCCTGCCGCGCGCTCCTGTGGTGACGGTGATGGGTCACGTCGATCACGGCAAGACCTCGCTGCTCGACTACATCCGTCGCTCCAAGGTGGCTGGCGGCGAAGCCGGCGGCATTACCCAGCACATCGGTGCCTACCATGTGAAGACCGAACGCGGCATGGTGTCGTTCCTCGACACCCCGGGTCACGAGGCCTTCACGGCCATGCGTGCCCGCGGTGCCCAGGCAACCGACATCGTGATTCTGGTGGTTGCAGCCGATGACGGCGTGATGCCCCAGACCAAGGAAGCCATCAAGCACGCCAAGGCGGCTGGTGTTCCCATCGTCGTGGCCATCACCAAGGCCGACAAGCCCGATGCCAACTTCGAGCGCGTCAAGCAAGAGCTGGTGGTGCAGGAAGTCGTGCCTGAAGAGTACGGCGGCGAGTCGCCTTTCGTGCCAGTGTCTTCCAAGACCGGCATGGGCATAGACGAACTGCTCGAACAGGTGCTGTTGCAGGCCGAAGTGCTGGAGCTGCGCGCTCCGGTCGACGCCGCCGCCAAGGGCCTGGTCATCGAAGCCCAGCTCGACAAGGGCCGCGGTCCTGTCGCGACGGTGCTGATACAGTCCGGTACCCTCAAGGTGGGTGACGTGGTGCTGGCCGGCCAGACCTATGGCCGCGTGCGCGCCATGGTCGACGAAAACGGCAAGGCCACCAAGACCGCTGGTCCTTCGATTCCGGTCGAAATCCAGGGTCTGTCGGATGTGCCCGCGGCCGGCGACGAATTCATGGTGCTGACCGACGAACGTCGTGCCCGTGAAATCGCCACCTACCGTGCCGGCAAGTTCCGCCACACCAAGCTGGCCAAGCAACAAGCCGCCAAGCTGGAAAACATGTTTGCCGAAATGACGGCGGGCGATCTGCAGACCCTGCCCATCATCATCAAGGCCGACGTGCAGGGTTCGCAAGAAGCCCTGGGCCAGTCGCTGCTCAAGCTGTCGACCGAAGAAGTGCGCGTGCAGCTGGTGTATGCCGGCGTGGGCGGCATCAGCGAGTCCGACATCAACCTGGCGATTGCCTCCAAGGCCATCGTCATCGGCTTCAACGTGCGCGCCGATGCGAATGCACGCAAGGCCGCCGAGAACAACGACGTCGAGATCCGTTACTACAACATCATTTATGACGCTGTGGACGAACTCAAGGCGGCAATGTCCGGCATGCTGGCTCCCGAGCAGCGCGAAGAGATCATCGGTATGGCCGAGATCCGCACCGTGTTCGTGGCGACGAAGATTGGCACGATTGCCGGTTCGTACATCACCTCCGGCCAGGTCACCCGCAATGCTCGCTTCCGCCTGCTGCGCGAAAACGTGGTGATCTACACCGGCGAGATCGAATCGATCAAGCGTCTCAAGGACGACGTCAAGGAAGTCAAGGAAGGCTTCGAGTGCGGTATCAAGCTCAAGAACTACAACGACATCAAGGAAGGTGACGTGCTGGAAGTCTTTGAGATCAAGGAAATCGCACGGACGCTGTAATCCATGGCTGCCAAGAAACGCGCTGCGCCGAATCGCAGCTTCAAAGTCTCCGACCAGATCCAGCGTGATCTGTCGGAGCTGATCGCCCGGGAGTTGAAGGACCCGCGCGTGGGCATGGTGACCCTGCAAGGGGTGGAGGTGACTCCGGACTATGCACACGCCAAGGTGTTCTTCAGCATCCTCACGGGGGATCCCGACCAGACGCTCGAAGGTCTGAACCAGGCTGCGGGCTTTCTGCGCAGCGGCCTGTTCAAGCGCCTGCACATCCACACCGTGCCCACGCTGCACTTCGTCTACGACCGTACGACGGAGCGCGCTTCGGACATGAATGCCTTGATCGCCAAGGCGGTTTCTTCGCGCGCGAAAGAAGACTGAGCATGAACGCGCCTCGCACACGGGTGCAGCGGCGCCCTGTGCATGGGGTGTTGCTGCTCGACAAACCGCTGGGGTTTTCCAGCAATGACGCTTTGCAGAAGGTGAAGTGGTTGTTGCGCGCGGAAAAAGCCGGTCATACCGGCACCCTGGATCCCTTGGCCAGCGGCGTTCTGCCGCTGTGCTTTGGTGCCGCCACCAAGTTCAGCCAGCTGCAGCTTGAAGCGGCCAAGACCTATATTGCCATTGCCCGCCTGGGCACGACCACGACGACCGCGGACGCGGAAGGCGAGATCGTGTGCGAGCGGCCCGTGGATCTCGCGGCGATCACGCCCGAACGACTGCAGGCCGTGGCCAGGCAGTTTTCCGGGCCGATTTCGCAGGTGCCGCCCATGCACAGTGCCCTCAAGAAGGACGGCAAGGCGCTCTACGAATACGCCCGCGAAGGCATCGAGATCGAGCGCCCTGCGCGCGCGGTCACGATCCATGCGCTTGACGTGAGTCTGTGCGAAGACGCTGACGGCTTTGCGGCCGTCAAGCTGGTCGTGACCTGCAGCAAGGGCACCTATATCCGCACCCTGGGTGAGGATGTGGGCGAAGCGCTGGGCTGTGGTGCGCACCTCAGGTTCCTGCGCCGCACCGACACGGGCGGATTGGGGCTTGAAGGCTGCGTCACGCTCGAAGCGCTCGAAGCCATGGACGAGGAACAGCGCCTGTTGCACCTGCAGCCACCGCAAATGTTGCTGCATGAACACACGCCTGTCACGCTGAACGAGTACGATGCCGGACGTTTTCTGTCGGGCATGCGCCGACGGGGCGACTGGCCGGATGCCTCGGCAGTGGCCGTTTATGGAACAGAGCCTCACGCTTTATTGGGAGTAGGCCATGTGCTGGCCGGGGAGCTGATCCCCGACCGCCTGCTGAGCCCCTTGGAAATTCAACAAATTTTGGAAGGCACGCCGCGCCCAACAGACCGCGGCATTTTGGAAACTTTATGAGTACACAAATCCGCAACATCGCGATCATTGCGCACGTTGACCACGGTAAAACCACCATGGTCGATCAGCTTCTGCGCCAGTCCGGCACTTTTGCCGAGCATGAAAAGGTGGTCGACACCGTCATGGACAACAATGCCATCGAGCGCGAGCGCGGCATTACCATTCTGGCCAAGAACTGTGCCGTCAGCTGGGAAGGCACCCACATCAACATTCTCGACACGCCCGGTCACGCCGACTTCGGCGGTGAAGTCGAGCGCGCGCTGTCGATGGTCGACGGCGTGGTGCTGCTGATCGACGCGCAAGAGGGCCCCATGCCCCAGACGCGTTTCGTGACGAAGAAGGCCCTGGCCCTGGGCCTGCGCCCCATCGTCGTGGTCAACAAGGTGGACAAGCCCGGTGCGCGTCCCGACTACGTGGTCAACGCCGCTTTCGACCTGTTCGACAAGCTCGGCGCCACCGATGAACAGCTGGACTTTCCCGTCGTCTACGCTTCGGGCATCAACGGCTGGTCGTCGACCGAAGAAGGCGCTCCCGGCGAACAGTGGGGCACCGACATGTCGGCCCTGTTCAACACCATTCTGAACCACGTGCCTTCGATCCAGGGCGACGCAGCGGCTCCCCTGCAGATGCAGGTGTCGGCACTCGACTACTCCACGTTCGTGGGCCGTATCGGTGTGGCGCGCATCTCCCAGGGCACCGTCAAGGCAGGCCAGGAAGTGATGATCATGGCCGGCCCCGAAGGCAAGGCCTACAAGGGTCGTATCAACCAGATCCAGAAGTTCCAGGGTATCGATCGCGTGCAAGTCACCGAAGCCGGCCCCAGCGAAATCGTGCTGGTCAACGGTATCGAAAACCTGGGCATCGGCGAGACCATCACCGATCCGCTCGATCCCCAGCCCATGCCCATGCTCAAGATCGATGAACCGACCTTGACCATGAACTTCTGCGTGAACAACTCGCCGCTGGCGGGTCGTGAAGGCAAGTTCGTGACCAGCCGCCAGATCTGGGACCGCCTGCAAAAGGAACTGCGTTCGAACGTGGCCCTGCGCGTCAAGGAAACCGACGAAGACGGCATTTTCGAAGTGTCGGGCCGCGGTGAACTGCACCTGACCATTCTGCTGGAAGAAATGCGCCGCGAAGGCTACGAGCTGGCTGTGTCCAAGCCCCGCGTCGTGTTCCGCGACATCAACGGTGAAAAGAACGAGCCTATCGAGCTGGTCACCGCCGACGTCGAAGAAACCCACCAAGGCGGCGTGATGCAAGCCCTGGGCGAGCGCAAGGGCGAGCTGGTCAACATGGAGTCCGACGGCCGTGGCCGTGTTCGCCTCGAGTACCGCATTCCCGCGCGTGGCCTGATCGGCTTCACCAACGAATTCCTGAACCTGACACGTGGTTCGGGCCTGATCGCCAACATCTTCGACAGCTACGAACCCCACAAGGGTGACATCGGTGGCCGCAAGAACGGTGTGCTGATCTCCATGGACGACGGTGAAATCTTCACCTACGCCCTGGGCAAGCTCGACGACCGCGGCCGCATGTTCGTCAAGGCGAACGATCCCGTGTACGAAGGCATGATCATCGGCATCCACAGCCGTGACAACGATCTGGTCGTGAACGCCACGCGTACCAAGCAGTTGACCAACTTCCGTGTCTCCGGCAAGGAAGACGCGATCAAGATCACGCCCCCGATCGACCTGTCGCTGGAATACGCGGTGGAATTCATCGAGGACGACGAGCTGGTTGAAATCACCCCCAAGAGCGTGCGCGTGCGCAAGCGCTTCTTGAAGGAAAGCGATCGCAAGCGTGCTGGACGCTGAGATCGTTGAAGAACGCCTGCCCTGCATTGCGTTCGCCAAAAAAAGCCGCCTTGTGCGGCTTTTTTTGCGTCTGCGACACGGGCAGGCGGCGAGGCTCGGTTAAGGTTCACGGTTGGCGCGCGGCCGCGTGGCTGCGCTGAATCACAGGTAGACCAGAGGAACACAATATGACGGAGACAACGGCGCCAGTCCTGACCGAAGTGCGCGGCCGCATCGGCTGCATCACGCTCAACCGTGCGCGCGCGCTCAATGCGCTGTCGCTGGAGATGGTGCGTGAATTGATGGCCGCGCTGCTGCAGTGGCAGGACGACCCGCAGGTGCTGGCGGTCGCGCTGCGCGGCAGCAACAAGGAAGGCGTGTTTGGCGCGCTGTGCGCGGGCGGCGATATCCGCTTCCTGCACCAGGCCGGCAGCACGGGCAACCCGCAGCTCGAGGATTTCTTCACCGAGGAATATGCGCTCAACCACCTGATCCACCATTACCCCAAGCCCTACATCGCTTTCATGGACGGCATCGTCATGGGCGGCGGCATGGGCATCAGCCAGGGCGCGAGCGCGCGCATCGTGACCGAGCGCACCAAGATGGCCATGCCCGAGACGGCGATCGGCCTGTTCCCGGATGTCGGTGGCGGCTACTTCCTCAGCCGCTGCCCGGGCCGCGCGGGTGAATGGCTGGGCCTCACTGGAGAGACCATTGCTGCGGGCGATGCGATCGCGCTGGGCCTGGCCGATGGCCTGGTGCCCTCAGCGCAGCTGCCTGAACTGTGGGAGGCCCTGGCCACGCGTGATTTCGCCGACGGCGCTGCGGTGCAGCAGTGGATCGATGCGCAACTGGGCACGGCGCCCACGCATTTCGCGCACCGCCAAGCCGAGATCGACCAGTACTTCGCCCTGCCCACGGTCGCGGCCATCGTCGCCGCGCTGGAGGAGGGCGGCAGCGAATGGGCCCAGGCCACGGCCGCGCTGCTGCGCAAGCGCTCGCCGCTGATGCTGCATGTGGTGCTCGAACAGGTGCGCCGCGCGCGCGCCATGGGCCTGGCCGACGACCTGCGCATGGAGCGCGACATGGTGCGCCACTGCTTCTACCTGCGCCCAGGCCGCAGCGAAACCCTCGAAGGCATTCGCGCGCTGGCCGTCGACAAGGACCATGCGCCGCGCTGGAATCCCGCGCGCATCGAGGACGTGCAGCAGGCCGACTGGCAGGCATTCTTCGCCAGCCCCTGGCCGGCGCATTCGCATCCGCTGGCGGGGCTGGCGGACTGACGGGCCAGAGTGAGCGGTGCGTCGGAACATGATTCATGTCTTGGGAGCACCGCACCGGGTTTTCTCCGTTCGCCCTGAGCTTGTCGAAGGGTGAACACATGGTGAAAGCGCTTTAGCAGCGCATTTTGCGGCGCGCCCTAAAACCCCTTCGACACGCTCAGGGCGAACGGATGATGGGCACAGAGAGCCCCCTTGCCCGTTCGGGCCTGAAGCGCAATCAGCGATTGCGCCCCTTCATTGCGCGCTCGACTTCGCGCTTGCCTTCGCGGTCCTTGATGGTGTCGCGCTTGTCGTGCTCGCCCTTGCCCTTGGCCAGCGCGATCTCGGCCTTGACCAGGCCGTTCTTCCAGTGCAGGTTCAGCGGCACCAGCGTATAGCCCTTTTGCTCGACCTTGCCGATCAGGCGCTTGATCTCTTCCTTGTGCAGCAGCAGCTTCTTGGTGCGCGCGGCGTCGGGGCTCACATGCGTGGAAGCGGTGCGCAGCGGGTTGATCTGGCAGCCGATCAGGTACAGCTCGCCATCCTTGATGACCACGTAGCCGTCGGTCAGCTGGACCTTGCCTTCGCGCAAGGCCTTGACTTCCCAGCCGTGCAGGACCATGCCCGCCTCGTGGCGTTCCTCGAAGAAGTAGTTGTAAGCCGCTTTTTTGTTGTCGGCAATGCGGGACGGGGAATCAGTTTGTTTTGCCATGTATGAATTAAGTGCGGCGCAATTCAGGAGATAAAAGCTCTCCCTACAATGTTGTTTGTCGTCTCGCTGCAGAGATTTTAGTTTCCATCGGCCGGCAATGCTGCGATGGCCTTCGCAGCATCCCTATTCAGGCCCCTTTTCCATGAAAACAGTCAACAAATCCGTCCTCATCTGGTACAGCCCCGAAGAAATGTATGCCTTGGTGACGGATGTGGACGATTACGCCGACTTCCTGCCCTGGTGCGACCATGCACGCATCCTGGAACAGGACGCGCAGGGCATGACGGCGGAAGTGGGCATGGCGCTGGGTGGCTTGAAGAAATCCTTCGTGACCCGCAACACCCACGAAGAAGGCCGGCGCGTGACCATTCGACTGGTCAAAGGTCCATTCTCGCATCTAGAAGGCGACTGGTTCTTTCATCCGGTGGGCGACGGCTCGCAGCGCGCCTGCAAGGTGGAGCTGCGCCTGAGCTATGGCTTCGACAATGTCGCGCTGGCGGCGCTGGTCGGGCCGGTGTTCGACCGCATTGCGGGCTCGATGGTCGATGCCTTCATCAAGCGCGCGGAACAGGTCTATGGCTGAAGCATTGGCCGCCGGGACGCAACTGAGCGTGGAGGTGGTGTTTTCTGCCGCGGCCGGCCAGGCGCAGGAGTGGACGCTGCAGCTGCCGCCTGGCGCCTGCGTGCTGGACGCGCTGCGCGCCGTGGGGCTGCAGGACAGCGCCTGCGCCGCCGGTATCTGGGGGCGGCGTGCCGAGCGCAGCCAGTTGCTGCACGACGGCGACCGTGTCGAACTGTACCGTTCGCTGCTGGTCGACCCCAAGGTCGCGCGGCGCGAGCGTTTCGCGCGCCAGGGCGCACGCGGCGCGGGCCTGTTTTCGCGCCAGCGTCCAGGCGGCAAGGCCGGTTACTGAACGCCTGGCTGGGCCGCCTTGGGCGCCGGGCCGCAGTCGCTGGCTATGGTGCTTTGCGCGCGCTGGCGTTCGGCGCTGCGCGCGGCGTCGTCCATGAACACCCGTTCGCCGTTGGCGTTGGTGTGCGCAATCAGCCGGCCATCGGTCAGGGCCGTCTGCGCGGCCTTGGCGCGTGTGCAGTTTTCCTGGCGCGCCTGGGCCAGCTTCTTCTCCTGGGCATCGGCCTCGGCCTGTTCGCGCCTGGTCTTTTCGGCTTCCTCGGCGTTTTTCTTGGCCTGCAATGCGGGGTCCACGCCGGAGCTGCGGCTCACGGGCAGCGCCGAAGATGAGGCCGCGGCCGGGCCCGGTGCCTGGGAGGCGGGTGCCGGCGCGGATTTGGCGCCGCCTGGGCGCTTGACGATGCGCTCGGTCGGTATTTCCACGGGCGGCGGCAGGTCGCTGAACACCTTGCGCCCCTGTGCATCGACCCACTGCCATTGCGCCAGCGCATTGGCGGAAAAAAGGCTGCTCGCGCAGAGCAGGACAAGCGTGAAGACGTTCATGGCGGCAGGATCAAAGTGGGAAGGCCGGTGCAATGGAGCAGGCCAGCGGCGGAATCTTCGCACTTCCCATCGACCCTGCCAAGGTCGCGCAGGAAAAAACCAGGCGCCGTCTGTAAGAATTGCACTCACAGGTACAATCGTTTTTTTGGAGCTTTCACATGCGCCTTCTTGGTAAAGCACTGACCTTCGACGATGTGTTGCTGGTACCCGCTTACTCCCAAGTCCTCCCCAAGGACACGTCTCTCGCGACACGTTTTTCCCGCAATATTTCCCTGAACATTCCCCTGGTGTCCGCCGCGATGGACACCGTGACGGAAGCGCGCCTGGCGATCGCCATTGCGCAAGAGGGCGGTATCGGCATCATCCACAAGAACATGACGGCCCAGGAACAGGCCGCCGAAGTGAACAAGGTCAAGCGCCATGAGTCCGGCGTCGTGATCGACCCCGTGGTCATCACCCCTGAGCACACTGTACTGCAGGTGCTGCAGCTTTCGGAAAACCTCGGCATCTCGGGTTTCCCGGTCTGCGATGGCGGCAAGGTCGTCGGCATCGTCACCAGCCGCGATGTGCGCTTTGAAACGCGCTATGACGTCAAGGTCAGCCAGATCATGACGCCGCGCGAAAAGCTGATCACCGTCAACGAAAAGGCCGGCACCACGCCCGCCGAAGCCAAGGCGCTGCTCAACAAGCACAAGCTCGAACGCATTCTGGTCGTCAACGATGATTTCGAGCTCAAGGGCCTGATCACCGTCAAGGACATCAACAAGCAGACCACCTTCCCCAACGCCGCGCGCGACGCCGCCGGCCGACTGCGCGTGGGCGCAGCCGTGGGCGTGGGTGCAGGCACCGAAGAGCGCGTTGAACTGCTGGTCAAGGCCGGCGTGGACGCCATCATCGTTGACACCGCCCACGGCCACAGCCAGGGCGTGATCGAGCGCGTGCGCTGGGTCAAGCAGAACTACCCGCAGGTCGACGTGGTCGGCGGCAACATCGCCACCGGCGCGGCCGCGCTGGCACTGGTCGAAGCCGGTGCCGACGCGGTCAAGGTCGGTATCGGCCCGGGCTCCATCTGCACCACGCGCATCGTTGCCGGTGTGGGCGTGCCCCAGATCATGGCCATCGACAGCGTGGCCACGGCCCTGCTGGGCACGGGCGTGCCGCTGATCGCCGACGGCGGCGTGCGTTTTTCGGGCGACATCGCCAAGGCGCTGGCCGCTGGCGCCTCGACCATCATGATGGGCGGCATGTTCGCCGGCACCGAGGAAGCTCCGGGCGAAGTCATCCTGTACCAGGGCCGCTCGTACAAGAGCTACCGCGGCATGGGCTCGATCGGCGCGATGCAGCAAGGCTCGGCCGACCGCTACTTCCAGGAATCGTCGACCGGCAACCCGAACGCCGACAAGCTGGTTCCCGAAGGCATCGAAGGCCGCGTTCCCTACAAGGGCTCGATGGTCTCCATCGTCTATCAGATGGCCGGCGGCGTGCGCGCGGCCATGGGCTACTGCGGTTGCTCGAGCATCGAACAGATGAACAACCAGGCTGAATTTGTCGAGATCACGACGGCCGGCATCCGCGAAAGCCACGTCCATGACGTGCAAATCACCAAAGAAGCGCCGAACTACCGCGCCGATTAAAATCGGTTGATCGCCATCCAACGGCCCGATCCGCTGCGCAAGCAGGCAGGTCGGGCCTTGCCATTTTCCAGACCATGCAACACGACAAGATCCTCATCCTCGACTTCGGCTCCCAAGTCACCCAGCTGATTGCCCGCCGCGTGCGCGAAGCCCATGTCTACTGCGAAGTCCATCCTTGCGATGTGAGCAGCGACTGGGTGCGCGAGTTCGCCGCCGACGGCAAGCTCAAGGGGGTGATTCTTTCGGGCAGCCACGCCAGCGTCTACGAAGTCGACGACCGCGCGCCTGATGCGGTGTTCGAGCTGGACATTCCCGTGCTGGGCATCTGCTACGGCATGCAGACCATGGCGACCCAGCTGGGCGGCAAGGTCGAAGGCTCGAACAACCGCGAATTCGGCTACGCCGAAGTGCGCGCCCACGGCCACACCAATCTGCTCGAAGGCATCGAAGACTTCACCACGGCCGAAGGCCACGGCATGCTCAAGGTCTGGATGAGCCACGGCGACAAGGTGACCCAGCTGCCCGAGGGCTTCAAGGTCATGTGCTCCACGCCGTCGTGCCCCATCGCGGGCATGGCCGACGAATCGCGCCGCTACTACGCCGTGCAGTTCCACCCCGAGGTCACGCACACCGTGCAGGGCCAGGCCATGCTCAACCGCTTCGTGCGCGACATCTGCTGCGCCGCGCCGGACTGGATCATGGGCGACTACATCGAGGAAGCCGTCGCCAAGATCCGCGAGCAGGTGGGCGACGAGGAAGTCATCCTGGGCCTGTCGGGCGGCGTCGATTCGTCCGTGGCCGCGGCGCTGATCCACCGCGCCATCGGCGACCAGCTGACCTGCGTCTTCGTCGACCACGGCCTGCTGCGCCTGAACGAAGGCGATGCCGTCATGGAAATGTTCGAGGGCAAGCTGCACGCCAAGGTGGTGCGCGTCGATGCCGCCGACCTGTTCCTGGGTGAGCTCGCGGGCGTGTCCGAACCCGAGCAAAAGCGCAAGATCATCGGCCGCCTGTTTGTCGATGTCTTCAAGGCCGAAGCCAGCAAGCTCAAGGCCGCGAACGCCGGCAGCAAGGGCGCGACCTTCCTGGCCCAGGGCACCATCTACCCCGACGTGATCGAGTCGGGCGGCGCCAAGAGCAAGAAAGCCGTGACCATCAAGAGCCACCACAACGTGGGCGGCCTGCCGGAACAGCTGGGCCTCAAGCTGCTCGAACCCCTGCGCGACCTGTTCAAGGACGAAGTCCGCGAACTCGGCGTGGCGCTGGGCCTGCCGCGCAACATGGTCTACCGCCATCCGTTCCCCGGACCCGGCCTGGGCGTGCGCATCCTGGGCGAAGTGAAGAAGGAATACGCCGACCTGCTGCGCCGTGCCGATGCGATCTTCATCGAGGAACTCTACAACTTCACCGACGCCGCCACGGGCAAGAACTGGTACGAGCTGACCAGCCAGGCCTTCACCGTGTTCCTGCCGGTGAAGAGCGTGGGCGTGATGGGCGACGGCCGCACCTACGATTACGTCGTGGCCCTGCGCGCCGTGCAGACCAGCGACTTCATGACCGCCGACTGGGCCGAGCTGCCTTACGCGCTCTTGAAGAAGGTGTCCGGGCGCATCATCAACGAAGTGCGCGGCATCAACCGCGTGACCTACGATGTGTCGACCAAGCCGCCAGCGACGATCGAGTGGGAGTGATACTGCTCCAGTCACGTCTTCGCAGTGACTAGAACGACCCCCGCAGGGCCTGGCTTTGCGGGGGATTGCTTTTTGTGGAACCGATGGAGCAGCAAGAAACCAGCCTATGACTCAAGAAAAGCGCGTTGCTACAGTGGCGGCCGATCGATCCGCCATGATCCTGCACACCCTCCCCAACGGGGTCAGGTTGCTGGCCCTTCCCATGCCCCATGTGCAAAGCGTCAGCGTGGGCGTGTTCCTGCGCGTGGGCTCGCGCGACGAGACGCCGGCGAGCAACGGCATCAGCCATGTGCTGGAGCACATGGCGTTCAAGGGCACGGCCACGCGCAACGTGCAGGCAATCAACCTGGATGCGGAGCGCCTGGGCGCCGAGGTGAATGCGTTCACGGGCAAGGACACGACGGGCTATTTCATGACCGGGCTGGGCCGGCACGCGCCGCAGCTGCTGCGCATGACCGCCGACATCGTGCTCAACAGCACCTTCCCCGAGCATGAATTGCAGCGCGAGCTGGAGGTGATACGCCAGGAAGCCATAGAGTACGCGGAGGACCCGGAAGACAGTGCCAGCGATCTTCTTGATCGCGCCATCTGGGGGGACGATCCCATGGGCATGCCCGTGATAGGCACGGTGGCCAACATCGAGGGCTTCACGCGCCAGGATCTGGTGCGCCATGTGCAAAGTCACTATGTCGCGCAAAAGGCCGTGGTGGTTGCGGCCGGCAACTTCGACGTAGACGCCTGGCTGGCGCTGGCCGCGCAACTGTTTGCCGCAATGCCCGCGGCGTCCGATGCGCGCGTGCTGGCGCCGCCCCGGCCTGCGCCGTACCTGGGCCAGGCGCTGGCCCGGCGCTTCACCCAGGTTTCGCAGGTGTTCGTGAACATCGCCTATCCGCTGGCGCCGACCACGCAGCAGGACGAGACTGCGCAGCGTGCGCGTCTGGCGGCCTCGCTGGCGGCCTATCTCTTTGGCGAAGGCATGTCGTCGCCGCTGGTCGACACCGTGCGCGAACAGCAGGGCCTGGCGTATACGACCTATGCCACGCTGGAAAGCGCGGATGTCTGGGCCAACTTCATCGTGCATGCGGTCACGACCCCGGACAAGCTCGACGCGCTGCTCACCGCGACGGGCCGGCTGCTGCGCGCGCAGGCCGCGGCCATAGATTCCGTGCATCTGGAGCGGGCCAAGAACCAGCTGACCGTGTCCCGCGTGCGCGCTGCGGAGCGGCCTTTCGCCACGATGGAGCAGGCCGTAGAGGAATTGTTCACCCAGGGCAGCGTGATGCCCATGGCGCAGACGCTGGCGCTGATCGAAGACATCCGCGCCGAGGAAGTGCGCCTGGTCTTCGAGCGCCTGCTGGAGAACGCGCCAGCCGTGGCAATCACCGGCAAGGGCGCCAGCGCCAAGGCTGCGCGGCAGCTCGCGGGCTGCCTGGCCGGCTGAGCCGGCTTCGAGGCGCGCGCTGACTCATTTTCTGGAGCAGACGAAGCGGGCCACGCCGAGGTAGAGGTCGCCGCCAGGCAACTGGGCCCGGTAGCCCACGATCAGGCCAGGGACGGCGTCGCCCTGGTTCGCGAGCGTGACTACCGCGCCGGTGCCATTGGCAAACATATGGCCGGTGACACCCATGGAGGCCGGATTCTGGATTTTTGTCGCCAGACTCACGCTGGCGCTCTGGCTGCCCGCGCGCACCTGCATCGTCCCCTCTATTGCGGCGCCGTTGGCGTCGAACGTGACATTGGCGGCTCCGCTGGGCGAGTCGACTTTCTGGCGACTGTCTGAAGCACCGGTAGGCGTGGTCGCGGCAACGGACTTGCACTGCAGCTGGCCTTCGAGGGGCAGGGCCGCGAGGCGGTTGTAGACGATGTAGTGATACGACTCGTAGTCCTTGCCCTGCAGCGTTACGGAGTCTTTCTCGTGCGTCAGAGTGCCTTTCACCCAGCGTCCGAGCGCAAAATGCGCATCGCCGGCGATATCCAAGGTCTGTTGGGCGCCTGTCAGGGCCCTGGTGCCTATGCGGACCATGGCCCCGTTGTCTGCCTGCTCCGTAGGCACTGCCGACCCCATGGACTGCTCGCCTTTGGCGAGCAGGATGGTGCGCGCGTTCTCGTTGGCCACGAACTTGGCCGACACGGCGCCGCCGGGAGCGAGGCCCTTGGCCGCCGGGGCTGCGGGTTCCGGGTCACCGTCACCGCCGCAGGCTTGCAGCAGCGACAACATGGAAAGAGAAACAAAAATATGTTTGCGCATATACGCCTCACTCGGTTGGTTCGTGTTGGACGACAGGATTGCAAACGGACGCCGCAAGCCTGTTGGATCGCAAATGCTGGAATCCAGCGTTTTTATTCTGTGCAGCGGGCCGCATGCCAGTCCGTGTGCAACAGGCTGATGCCATATAGGACGATCAGGGAAAACTGGATAGGTGTTTGATCCGCATGCCTTGGGCCGCGAGTCCTGCGCAGCTGTCTGTCGGCTGTCGATCAAGGCCTTTGCCACGTTCTCGTCTGCGCATGGCGACTAAGATAAAAAAGTTGTTAGAAACCCACTTTTCAATGGTTCGTGCTTTGCGTCCAGGCGCCTACATTGCTGCGTTGCTCGCATGGCGGCGCGATCGGCGCGCGCGTCCGAGGCGGGGATAAGGGGCGGCGGCGCATCAGACTTCAGTACAGCAAGAACAGGAGAAGCCGAATGGCGAATTTCGAAGTGGGCGAAATCGTGCGCGCGTTGCGCGGCGTGCGCGACGAATGGCGCGACTTGCAAAAGCGTTCGCGTGAGCCGGGCGGGCGTGAATTTCCATCGCGCGATGCGCTCGAACGCATTGTTGAAGGGCTCAAGGGCGCGCTGTTTCCCATGCGGCTGGGCCCCACCGATTTGCGCCATGAGAGCGAGGATTTCTATGTGGGCCACACGCTGGATGCCGCGCTGCAGGAGCTGCTGGGTCAGGCGCGGCTGGAGCTGAATTTCAATGCCAGGCATGCGGCCTTGCCAGCGCAGGAAATCGAAGAGCAGGCAACCGAAGCCGTGCGCCAGTTTGCCAATGCGCTGCCCGCGCTGCGCCGCCTGCTTGACTCCGATGTGCTGGCCGCCTACCAGGGCGATCCGGCGGCGCGCAGCGTCGACGAGGTGCTGCTGTGCTATCCGGGCGTGCTGGCAATGATTCACCACCGGCTGGCGCATGCGCTCTACGGACTGGGGCTGCCGCTGCTGGCGCGCATCGTTGCCGAGCTGGCGCATGCGCAAACCGGCATAGACATCCACCCTGGCGCCGACATAGGGGCAAGCTTCTTCATTGACCACGGCACGGGCGTCGTGATTGGCGAGACCGCGGTCATCGGCCAGCATGTGCGCCTCTACCAGGCAGTGACATTGGGCGCCAAGCGTTTTCCGACTGACAGCGACGGCCAGCTGAAAAAGGGCCTGCCGCGCCATCCGGTGGTCGAGGACGATGTGGTGATCTATGCGGGCGCCACCATTCTGGGCCGTGTGACGCTGGGGCGGGGCGCCACCATAGGCGGCAATGTGTGGATCACCGACGATGTCGCGCCCGGGGCCAGCGTCACCCAGGCCAGTCTGCAGAAGGCGCCAAAAGGCGGGGGCGGCGCATGATTCTCCCGCGCAGCCATGCGCACCGTCGCAGGCAGCAGCGCATCATGACTTGGGCAACCGGTCGTATTTGGTGCTCACGCCGCGCGCGGCTTCAACTGGGTACTTGGCGGCATTGGTGGCCAGCTTGGTGGTAATGGCCGCGTCGAGATCGACTCCCAGGACGTCGGCCAGACGGATGAGGTACAGAGCGACATCGGCCAGTTCGTCGCGCACCGCCTGGGCCGTTTTCGGCGCGGCAGCCGCGCCGTGCGAGTCGGCTTCGGTCATCCACTGGAAGATCTCGGTCAACTCGCCGACTTCGCCAGAGAGCGCCATGACCAGGTTCTTGGGCGAATGGAATTGCTGCCAGTTCCGCTCGTCTGCAAAATGCCTCAGCGCCTGTGTTGCGCCCTCTACGTCGATCAATGTCTTGTTCACGTTGTGCCCCTTTGCACAGATTGTTCACCATTCTGGTGGTCCTGCTTTTCTTGCGGCGGAGCGGGACATGCTTGAGCAGGTAATGAAGCCTCTGCCCTAGGGATTCACGAAGAACCCGATTTCCTTGAGATTGCGCTCCGCGATCTCCAGAAACCGGGTGGTGGTGTCGCTGCGGTGGTGCACCAGATAGGAGAAGTAGTAGGGCACATCGGGCACCTCGGGCTTGGCGTGCAGCACCTGCAGGGTCTGGGCCTCCACATGCTTGCGGGTGATCGACGCGGGCAGCATGGCAATGGCGTGGCCCGAGACCACCAGCGAGACCATCAGCGACAGCGAATTGCAGCTGCTGTATTCGTCAAACGCATAGCCCTCGGTGACCAGCCAGCGCGCGACCGAGTCGTGCAGCGTGGACGGCGGCGCGTTGCTGACGATGCGGTGGTTCATTGCCTGCTCGGGCAGGAAGTCGGCGTCGGCGGGGAACAGTCCGGGCGCGGCCACCCACTGGTGGCGCGTGAGGCCTATGAACTGGCTGGTCACATCGGGCTGGCTGCTCTGGCCGGTGTGCAGCGCGATGTCGAGTTCGTGGTTGTTGATCTTCTGCAGCAGCTGCGAGCCCCCGCCCACGGTGAGATCCACGCGCAGGTTGGGATAGGTGTCCTTGATGTCCTTGAGGATCAGCGGCATGCCGGTGATGGCGCAGGATTCGTCCACGCCCACGCGCACCAGCCCGGTGATGGTGCGCGTCAGGTCCAGGCGCGCGACTTCCTGCGCCGAGGCAATCACGCGCTCGGCATAGACCAGCACGTTGCGGCCCTGGTCGGTGACGATCAGCCGCTGGTTCTGGCGCTCGAACAGCTGCGTGGAAAGCTCTTCTTCCAGATCGCGTATGCGATGCGATATCGCCGGCTGCGTGATATGCAGCTGCCGGGCCGCCGCATGGACCGTGCCCAGGCGTGCCGTCCAGACAAAGGCTTCCAACTGATTGAGGGTAAACCGCATGATGAAAAAACTGTATTAGCGATCCGCAGAATTGATCAATATCCATGCCAGGTCGGCTTGCCTAGCATCAGTTCATCAACTTCGAGGATAACTGAGATGACAGGCATACACCTTGGCAAGCTGCCGCCGCCCTGCGCCGCGCCCCTGCTGCAATTGCTCCAGCAGGTCGAACCCGCCACCATAGGCCACTTCCATGACCGCGGCTTCGTCGACGGCGCCGTGAAGGCCGTCACGACGATGGCACGGGTCGTGGGCACGGCGGTGACCGTGCGCTGCGAAGGCACGGACGGCTCCATCTTGCACCACGCTCTGGGCCAGCTGCGCGCCAACGATTTCCTGGTGGTCGACCGTGCGGGCGAGCAGACAATTGCCTGCATTGGAGGCGCAAGCGTGCTGGCCGCAAAGCTGCGCGGCGCGGCCGGAATCGTGGTCGATGGCTGCGTCACCGACATCGCCGAACTGCGCGAACTGGGATTGCCCGTGTGGGCTCGTGGTCTGAGTGCGCGCACCACGCGCTCGGGCGGGCAGGTGGGCAGCTTCTGCCTGCCTGTGGACTGCGGCGGCGTGCGCGTGCAGCCGGGCGATGTGATCCTGGCAGACGAGAACGGCCTGCTGGTCATGGCGCCGTCGGAAGCCCGGGCGCTGGCGGAAAAGGCCTTGGCGCTGCAGCAGGCCGAGCAGCACACGCTGGCGCGGCTGCGCGCGGGCGAGACCTATCCCCAGGTGCTGGGCACGCGGCTGACGCTGGGCGAGGTGACGGCATGAGAGGCCACAACCTGCCGCCGGCATTTCCTTCCATTGCGCAGTTGGGCGCGGATCTGCGCCACGGGCGCACCACCAGCACCGCACTGGTGCGCGACTGCCTGGAGCGCATTGCCGCCCACGACGGCGTCTTCAAGAGTTTCATTGCCGTGTATGCGGCGCAGGCGCTGGCCGCTGCCGAGCGGCTGGACGCAGAGTTGCGCGCCGGCCATGACCGCGGCGCGCTGCACGGCATTCCAGTGGCGCTCAAGGACCTGATCGACATCCAGGGCCAGCCGACCACCGCGGGCTCGCCGCTGCTGGCGGACAACGTTGCCGCCCAGGATGCGGCCATTGTCCAGCGCATGCACGCGCTGGGCGCCATCATCATCGGCAAGACCCACATGGTGCAGTTCGCGCTTGGCGCCTGGGGCACGAACGCGCACATGGACACACCGCGCAACCCCGCAGGCCATGCGGCCGACACGCTGGTGCCCGGCGGCTCGAGCAGCGGCTCGGCCGTGGCCGTGGCCGCGCGTCTCGTGCCCTGGGCCATAGGCTCGGACACCGGCGGCTCGGTGCGCGTGCCGGCCGCGTTCTGCGGCGTGGTGGGCTTCAAGCCGACCATCGATGCGCTGCCGCGCGACGGTGTCTATGCGCTCAGCAAGACACTCGACAGCCTGGGACTGTTTGCCAGTTCGGTTGACGACGCGCAGCAGTGTTTCGGCGCGCTGGCGGGCGCCGGCGCCGGCGTCGGTGCCGCTGGCCAGGGCAGGCTGCGCATCGGCGTGCTGCCGCCCGACGAACTGACGGGCCTGGAGCCGGCCGTGGCGCAAAGCCTGGCCAGCAGCCTGGCGCAACTGCAGGCCGCGGGCCATGAGCTGGTGGCGTTTCGCTTTCCCGCGCCGCTGGCCGAGTTCCGGGCCCCGACCAACGCCATCATGATTGCCGAGGGCGCGGCGGTGAACGCTGCTTTTCTCGACGATCCGGCGCTGCCCATGGACCCGTCGGTGCGCCCGCGCCTGATTGCCGCGCGCTCGACCAGCGCCGTGCAATACCTGCAGGCCCAGGCCAGCGCCTTGCTCTGGCAGCAGCAGTTTGCCCGGGAGATGGACCGACTGCAGCTTGCGGCCATCGCCATGCCCGTCACCGCCATGGCCGCGCCGCGCGTGCAAGACGTGGACCACGACGTGGCGCCGGTGCACTTCAGCCGCCCGGTCAATTTCCTCGCGCTGTGCGGCATTTCGCTGCCCGCGGGCCAGGATGCCGATGCGCGCCCCATAGGCCTGCAGCTGGTGGGCCGCGCCGGCCAGGACCATGCGCTGCTGGCGCTGGCCGCGGCCGTCGCGGCCGTGATTTCTCCGTCCCCTGTTTGCTCTGTGGAGGTGTGCGATGCGTCGTAATTTCTGTTGTGCTGTTCTGCTGGCCCTGGCGCTGCCCTATGCAGCCGCCGCTGCGGACTACCCCTCCAAGCCGGTGAAGCTGATCGTGCCGTTTCCGCCGGGCGGCAGCGTGGATCTGGTGGCCCGCCTGATAGGCAAGAGCCTGCAGGACGAGCTCAAGCAGCCTTTCCTGGTGGAAAACAAGCCCGGCGCTTCGGGCAACATTGGCGCGGGCCAGGTCGCGAAGTCCGCGCCCGACGGCTATACGCTGCTGGTGGGCAGCGCGGGCGTGTTCGCGGCCAACCAGTTCCTGTATGCGAATCCGCCGTTCGATCCGCTGACGGCCTTCACGCCCATCATGCGCATTGTCGACCAGCCCAATCTGCTGGTGGTTTCGGGCAATTCGCCCATCCACAGCGTGCGCGCGCTGATAGACGCGGCCAAGGCCAGCCCCGGCAAGCTGACCTTCGGCAGTGCCAGCGTGGGCTCGGCCCAGCACTTTGCCACCGAGGTGTTCAAGCAGCAGACCGGCGTGGACCTGCTGCACGTGCCCTACAAGGGCGGGGCGCCGGCGCTCACCGACCTGATGGGCGGGCAGATCGACATGCTGTTCGACACCTCGCCCACGGCCTTGCCCTATGCCAAGAGCGGCAAGCTGCGCGCGCTGGCCATCACCAGTGCCCAGCGTTCGCCGCTGCTGCCCGATGTGCCGACCATGAAGGAGGCCGGCCTGCCGAACTACGAAGTCGTGACCTGGACCGGCATTGCCGCGCCCGCGGGCACGCCCGCGGCCATTGTTCAGCGCATCAACGCGGCGCTGAAGACGGCGCTCAAGGGCCCGCTGGGCCAGCAGCTGGCCGAGGCCGCGCTGATTCCGGTGGGCGATTCGCCCGAAGCCTTCCGCAGCTTCCTGCAAAAGGACGCCGCCAACTACAGCCGCCTGGTGAAGTCGGCCAACATCAGCCTGCAGTGATGAGCCGCTACACACTCGACTTCAGCCCCCTGCTGGGCTACTGGGACGTGTTTCTGCACGGCGCCTGGCTCACGCTGCAGATGACGGCCCTGGCCGTCGTTGCCGGTGTCGCCGTCGGGGTGCTGGTGGCCTTCGGCAAGCGCGGGCGCAACCGCGCCCTGGCCTGGGCCTGCACGGTGTACATCGAGATCGTGCGCAACACGCCTTTCCTGGTGCAGATCTTTCTGTTCTATTTCGGCCTGGCCAGCTTTGGCCTGCGCATGCCGACATTCACCGCGGCGGTGCTGGCCATGGTCATCAACATCGCCGCCTATGCGGCCGAGATCATCCGCGCCGGCCTGGAGTCGGTGCCGCGCGGGCAGATCGAGGCCGCCGAATGCCTGGGGCTGTCGCGCTGGCGCATAGGCTGGCATGTGATGCTGCAGCCGTCGATAGAGAAGGTCTACCCGGCGCTGACCAGCCAGTTCCTGCTGATGATGCAGGCCTCGGCCATGGCTTCGCAGATCTCGGCCCAGGAGCTGACGGCTGTGGCCAATACCGTGCAGTCGGATACCTTCCGTTCGCTGGAGACCTATCTTGTCGTCGCGGCGTTGTACATCGCGCTGTCGCTGTGCATCAAGGGGCTTGCGGCGCTGCTCGGCCGGCTTGTCTTTCGCCGCCGCCGTGTGCTGAGCCAGGCCCATCGCCCGGGCCGCCGCGCGGTGCCGGCTGCCGCCGTAGGAGGCACAGCATGACGCCGCTGGAAACCGGACTGTTCGGCAACTTCACTGCCGTGCATCTGGCCTATCTGTTCAAGTCCATGGGCTGGACGCTGCTGCTGTCGCTGCTGGCGTTTGCCCTGGGCGCGCTCGGTGGCTTTGGCGTGATGCTGGCGCGTGTCTCGCCGCGGCGCTGGCTGCGCGTTGCGGCCATGGTCTACATCGAGGGCGTGCAGGGCATTCCGCTGCTCATTTTGCTGTTCATCGTGTACTACGGCCTGTCGCTCTACGGCTATTCGCTGCCGGCGCTGGTGGCCGCGGGCCTGGCGATGATGCTTTACGTGAGCGCCTATCTGGGCGATATCTGGCGCGGCTGCATCGAGGCCATGCCCAGGCCCCAATGGGAGGCCGCCGAGTGCCTGGCGCTGACGCGCTGGCAGACGCTGCGGCTGGTGATCGTGCCCCAGGCCCTGCGCCTGTCTCTGCCGCCCACCGTGGGTTTTCTGGTGCAGATCATCAAGATGACTTCGCTGGCGTCGGTGATCGGCTTTGTCGAGCTCACGCGCGCCGGCCAGGTCATCAACAACACCATCTTCCAGCCCTTCCTGATCTTCAGTCTGGTCGGTGCTTTCTATTTCGCCCTGTGTTACCCGCTGTCGCGCTGGAGCGAAGCCATGGAGAAAAAGCTCAATGTCGCCAATCATTAGCCTGCGCGAGGTCCACAAGACCTTTGGTTCCAACCCCGTGCTCAAAGGGGTGTCCTTTGAAGTCAACAAGGGCGAGATGATTGCCATCATCGGCGCCAGCGGCTCGGGCAAGAGCACCGCGCTGCGCTGCATGGACCGCCTGGAGACCATAGACAGCGGCAGCATCGAAGTTGCCGGCCTACGCGTCGACGACCCGGGCGTGGACCTCAGGCAGCTGCGCCGCGAAGTGGGCATCGTGTTCCAGAGCTACAACCTGTTTCCCCATCTCACGGTGGAGGCCAACATCATGCTGGCGCTGCGCCATGTGAAGCGCCACAGCCGCGAGCAGGCGCGCGCCAGCGCCTTGCAGGTGCTGGAAAAAGTCGGCCTGCGCGCCAAGGCCCAGGCCTATCCCGAGCAGCTGTCGGGCGGCCAGCAGCAGCGCGTGGCCATTGCGCGCTCGCTGGCGATGGCGCCCAAGGTGATGCTGTTCGATGAGGTCACCTCGGCGCTGGATCCGCAGCTCACCGGAGAAGTGCTGCGCGTGATGGAAGACCTCGCGGCCGGCGGCATGACCATGCTGCTGGTGACCCACGAGATGGCGTTTGCGCGCCGCGTCGCCGATCGCATCATCTTCATGCACCACGGCAAGGTCTGGGAGACCGGCCCGGGCGAGATGCTGGACCAGCCGCGCACGCCCGAGCTGCGTGCCTTTCTCGACAACGGCCTGTGACGGCCTGATTTTTCCTTTCCCTCACTTCCTGAAAGAAAACGCCATGACCTTGTCTCGCTCCCTGTTGCGCACCACGTTCGCCGCCGCGCTGCTGGCCTGTAGCGCCCATGCGGCCCAGGCCGACCAGCTTGACGACATTCGCAAATCCGGCAAGCTGCGGGTGGCGGTGGCGATAGGCATTCCGCTGTTCAGCTTCACCGACGCTGCCATGGAGCCCACGGGCTCGGACGTGGAGACCGCGCGCGAACTGGCGCGCGGCCTGGGCGTGAAGCTCGAAGTGGTGCCGGTCACCACGGCCGCGCGCATTTCCACGCTGCAGGCGCGGCGCGCCGACATGACCATTTCCGTGATGTCGATCACCGAAGAACGTGCCAAGGTGGTCGACTTTTCCGTGCCCTATGCGGCAATCACCATCATCACCGCCGCGCCCAGGGACGTGAAGATCGCGGGCTACGCCGATCTCGCGGGCAAGCGCATAGGCCTGACGCGCGCCACCACCAACGACACGCTGACGACCAAGGAAGCCAAGGGCGCGGAGATCATGCGCTACGAGGACGACGCCACGCTGATCACGTCGGCCGTGACCGGGCAGGTCAACATCTTCTCGGCCACGCCATCGACCATGGACGAGATCAACCGGCGCGCGCCGGGGAAGAACTTCGAGATCAAGTTCTCGCAGCTTGATTCGCCGCTGGGCATTGCGCTGAACAAGGGCGAGCCGCGGCTCAAGGAATGGGTGGACCGCTGGGTCAGCGCCAATCTGGAAAGCGGCAAGCTCAACCAGATCTACCGCAAGTACCACGGCCGCGACATGCCCAATGTGGTTGTGAAGACCGCGCAGAACTGACGGGCAGCGATCCTCTACGATGTGCGGATATGCCCACGTATCCCATCATGTCCGCACTGATTTTTCAGCTCGAAAGATTCGCCACACCGCTAGGCCAGCTGCTGCTGGTCAGCGATGAACAGCAGAAGGTGCGCGCCATCGACTGGCAGGACTACGAGGCGCGCATGCAGCTGTTGATGCGGCGCCAGTACAAAGGCCTCGCCGTGTCGCTGCGCGATGCCGCCCAGGCGTCGCCGGCGCGGCGCATTCTGCAGGCCTATTTCGAAGGCGATCTGGCCGGCATAGAGCAGATCCCGGTGGCCCTGGGCGGCACCGATTTCCAGCGCCAGGTGTGGCAGGGCTTGCGCGGCATTCCCGCAGGCCAGGTGCTCAGCTACGGCGACTTCGCCGCGCGTCTGGGCCGGCCTTCGGCCAGCCGGGCCGTGGGACTGGCCAATGGCGCCAATCCCGTGAGCATCGTGCTGCCATGCCACCGCGTCATCGGCAGCAATGCCGCGCTGACCGGCTATGGCGGCGGGCTGCAGCGCAAGCGCTGGCTGCTGGAGCATGAAAAGGCAATTCAACCGCTGACGCAATCCCTGCCCGGATTCTGAGCGCCTGCTGGCTGCCAGGCGCAAAAAAGCCCCGGCAAGCAGGGCTGGCCGGGGCTTTGATCTGCATGCCCGGCAAGCGCCGGGCGCATCGCTTTACAGCGCCGAGATGTTCTTGTCCTTGGCGATCTTGCTCCAGCGCGTGTAGTCGGCCGCCAGGCGCTTGCGCATGGTTTCCGCGTCCTGGTAGCTGGCGACGGCGCCGGCGCCGATCAGCTTCTTTTGCAGTTCGGGGTCGGCCAGGATCACCTTGAGTTCGGCGTTCAGGCGGTCGATGATGGGGCGCGGCGTGCCCAGGGGCGCGACCAGGCCGCCCCAGGTGTCGGCGTCGAAGCCCGCAAAGCCTTGCTCGGCGACCGACTTGATGCCCGGCAGCAGCAGCTTGGCCTTGTTCGAGCTGCCCGCGATGGCGCGCAGCTTGCCGGCCTGGATATGCGGCAGGGCGGCGACGACGTCGGCGAACATCACGGGAATCTGGCCGCCGATCAGGTCGGTCACGGCCGGGGCGCTGCCGCGGTAGGGGATGTGCTGCATGTTGAAGCCGCCCAGGTCCTTGAGCTGCTCCATCGACAGATGGCCGAAGCTGCCCGTGCCCGAGCTGGTGTAGTTCAGCGGCGTTTCCGCGGCCTTGGCGTGGGCGATCAGCTGCTGCAGGTTGGTCACGTCGGGCAGCACGCGCGGGTTGATCACGATGGCCATGGGCAGGTCATAGACCGTGGCCACGGGCATGAAATCCTTGCGCACGTCGTAGGCGTTGTTGTTGAACAGCAGCGGCGCGAGCAGCGCGGGCATGCCGAACATCGACAGGTTGTAGCCGTCGGCGGGCGACTTGATGAACGCTGCCGTGCCTATCGAGCCCGAAGCGCCGGGGCGGTTCTCGACGATCATGGTCTGGCCCAGGCGTTCGCTGAGCTTTTGCGCAACGATGCGCGCAGCCGTGTCGGTGGGGCCGCCGGGCGGGAAGGCAACGACGATCTTCACGAGCTTGTTGGGCCAGGCCGGGTCGGCGGCAAAGCTGGTGCCGGTGGCCAGGGTCAGCGCGCTGGCGGCGCCTGCGGTCAGCAGGTGGCGGCGATTGAGGGAAGCTTGTGGCTTGGACATATCTTGTCTCCGGTAAAAAAATTGTATTTAGATGATGTGGCTCGCGCGCAGCGCGGCAATGGCTTCGGGCGCCATTCCCAGCTGCTCGCTCAACACGGCGTCGGTGTGCTCGCCCAGATGCGGCGGCGGCAGGCGCACCGGCAGGCGCTCGCCGTCCATGGCGTAGGGCGGGGCGAGCACGGCCTGGTTGCCGGCTTCGGTGTCTTCATAGCGGTGCAAAAGGCCGGCGTCCTGCGTGCGTTCCGACTGCAATGCGTCGAGCAGGCCCAGCACTTCGCCGCAGGGAATCTGCGCCGCCGTGAGCTGGGCCAGCAGCTGGGCCCGGGGCTTTTCGCGCAGCGCCGCGTGGATCAGCGGCATCAGCACATGGCGGTGGGCCGAGCGCGCGGTGTTGGTCGCGAAGCGCTCGTCGCTCGCCCATTCGGGGTGGCCGACGATCTCGCTGCAAAAGCGCTGGAACTGGCCGTTGTTGCCCACGGTGATCACCAGCGGGCCGTCGGCGGCTTCGAACACGCCGTAGGGCACGATCGACGGATGGGCATTGCCGAACTTCGGCGGGTCGCCGTCCTTGAGCAGGGCTTCCATGCCGTAGTAGCTGGTGATCATCAGGCCGCAGTCATAGAGCGCCATCTGCACATGGCGTCCACGGCCCGTGGTGTGGCGCTCGTACAGCGCGGCAAGAATCGCCTGGGCCGAGTACATGCCGGTGAACATGTCCACTGCCGCCACGCCGAACTTGAGCGGGCCCTGGCCTTCGTCGCCGTTCATGGCCATGAGACCCGCTTCGCCCTGCACCACCAGGTCGTAGCCCGGGCGCCTGGCTTCGGCGCCCGAGCGCGAGTAGCCGGAGATCGAGCAGTACACCAGGCGCGGGTTGATGGCGCTGAGCTGCTCGTAGCCCAGGCCCAGCTTCTCGGCGCCGCCGACCTTGAAGTTCTGTATCACCACGTCGGCCTTGGCGGCCAGCTGCAGCGCGATTTCCTGGCCCTGGGGCGACTGTAGATCGAGGCTGATGGAGCGCTTGTTGCGGTTGGCGCTGTTGAAGTACGAGGTGTTGCGGCTGCCCACGCGCACGCCCCAGTCGCGCGTGTCGTCGCCGCGGCTCGGATGCTCGACCTTGGTCACGTCGGCGCCCAGGTCGGCCAGCGACATGGCGCACATCGGGCCGGCCAGCACGCGCGAAAGGTCGAGAACACGCAGACCAGCCAGCGGCTGGATGGGGAAGGAAGCGCTCATGGAAGAAGGGCCTTGTCCAACAAATCAAAACGAGGCACTCAGACCCCTCTCTTTGATGGTGCGTGCGACGACGCCCCAATCAGGTGCGTATTTTGATATGTTTAGAAAATTTAGCAATTGTGATAAAAATTGGACATTGTGTATTTCAAAATTTGACAATGAACCTGGCTACCCTGTCCCTGCTGGTTGACATCATCGAAGCCGGCAATCTGAGCCGCGCCGCGGCCCGTCTGGGCGTGAGCCGCGCCAGCGTGAGCCAGCGGCTCAACCAGTTCGAGCGCGAACTCGACCAGCAGCTGCTGCGCCGCACCACGCGCCAGATCGAGCCCACCGAGCTGGGCTGGAAGCTCTATGAACACGGCCGCGCCATACGCCAGGAGCTGCTGGCCGCGACCGAGTCCGTCAGCAGCCTGGGCCAGAGCCTGCAGGGCACGGTGCGCCTGTCGGTGCCCAGCGGTTACGGCCAGCTGATGATGTCGGCCTGGCTCACGGAGTTCATGCAGCTGTACCCGGGCGTGACGCTGGAAGTGGTGTTCGACAATGACATCGAGGACCTGCTCGAAGGCGCGGTCGATTTCGCGATGCGGGTCATGACCGAGCCGCCGCCGCATCTGGTCGCACGCAACATGGGGCCGGTGCACTATGTGGCCTGCGCGGCGCCGGCGCTGGTACAGGCCGGTGGCATGCCCACCAGCCTGGCCGACCTGCACCTGGTGCCGCTGATCAGCTCCAACCTCACGGGCCAGAAGCTGCGCCTGGCGGGCTACGAAGTAGGCGGCAGCACGGAGCTGCGCATCAAGCCGCGGCTGATGTCGGCCAATTTCTACTTCCTGCGCGACGCCATCCTGCAGGGCCTGGGCGTGGGCGTGGTGCCCGACTACATGGTGCGCGAGCCGCTGCAGCGCGGCGAACTGCTGAGCCTGCCGTTTGCGCCCGGCAGCCTGGATTTCCTGTCCACCAACAAATACCTGCTCTACATGCCCACGCGCTACCAGACCAAGGCGATCGCGACGCTGATCGACTTCCTGCTGGGCAAAGCCGCACAGCAGGGCGCCGATGTCGAAGAAGCACGATGATGTACACCTGGCACGTTGGCATGGGATGCCGCGCAGTCCCTACAGGAAAGTACAAATGATGAACAAGCATGACTTTGATCTGATCGTTATCGGTGGCGGCAGCGGCGGCGTGCGCGCCGCGCGCATGGCCGCGCAGCGCGGCGCGCGCGTGGCGCTGGCCGAGCGCCTGGGCGGTGCAGGCCTGGGCGGCACCTGCGTCAACGTGGGCTGCATTCCCAAGAAGCTCTACAGCTATGCGGCGCACTACGCCGAGGCGTTCGAGGAGTCGCATGGCTTCGGCTGGGAAGGCCAGGCTCCGGTGCTCAACTGGGCCGCGCTCAAGGCCAACCGCGCGCGCGAAATCACGCGGCTGAACGGCATTTACGGCAACCTGCTGACAGGTGCGGGGGTGACGGTGTTCAACGCCTTCGCGCGTCTCGACGGCCCGCAGTCAGTCATGCTCAAGCTTGACGGCGAAGCGGCTGAACAGCGCCTGACCGCCCAACACATCCTGGTCGCGACCGGCGGCACGCCCCACCTGCCCGATATCGAAGGCCGCGAGCATGTGATCGACTCCAACGCCATTTTCGACCTCGAGCCGTTTCCGCAGCGTCTGCTGGTGGTCGGCGGCGGCTACATCGCCTGCGAGTTCGCGTCCATCTTCAACGGCCTGGGCGCCCAGGTCACCCAACTCTACCGCGGCGAGCAGGTGCTGCGCGGCTTCGATGACGAGATCCGCCATTTCGTTGCCGCCGAGATGGGCAAGGCCGGCGTCGATCTGCGGCTGGGTGCCGATGTCGCGTCCATCACCAAAACGGACGCGGGCCTGCGCGTGCGGCTCAAGGACGGCGGCGAGGTGATGGCCGATGCCGTGCTGTATGCCACGGGCCGTGTGCCCCTGGTGGTCGGCCTGGGTCTGCAAGCCGCGGGTGTTGTACAGCGCAAGGATGGGGCCGTGGTGGTCGATGAACACTACCAGACCAATGTGCCTTCGATCTATGCCGTGGGCGATGTCACCAGCCGCGTGCAGCTCACTCCCGTGGCATTGGGCGAAGCGATGGTGGTCGTCGACCAGCTGTTCGGCCCGCAGGCCGGCAAACCCGAGCGCCGCATGAGCTATGAGTTCATTCCCACCGCCGTGTTCACCCATCCCAGCATAGGCACGGTGGGTTACGGCGAAGCGCAGGCGCGCGAACTGTATGGCGAGGTGACGATCTTTCGCAGCGAGTTCAAGGCGCTCAAGCACACGCTTTCGGGCAGCAGCGAGCGCACGTTGATGAAGCTCGTGGTCGAGACCAAGACCGATCGCGTGGTGGGCCTGCACATGGTGGGCGCCGAGGCCGGCGAGATCGTCCAGGGTTTCGCCGTGGCCATGAAGGCCGGCGCGACCAAGGCCTTGTTCGACAGCACCATAGGCATACACCCGACCGCGGCGGAAGAGTTCGTCACCATGCGCGAACCGGTGAAGTCGCCCGCGAAATCCTGACAGCGGGCTGGCCCTGCAGGGCCAGGCCTCAGGTGCCCGATTTGCGCACCATGCGCAGCAGGCCCATCTTGTCCGTGAGGAAGTCGATGAAGGTGATGGTGGCACGCGACTGGTAGCGGTTGGGCATGTACATCAGGTACATGTGATTGCGGTTGATGCTGAACTGGTAGTCGGCGAGCACCGACACCATCTCGCCGGCCTGAACGCGCGCATGGGTCATGTAGTCGGGCACCAGGCCCAGGCCCAGGCCACCCAGAATGCAGTCGAGCACAAACGGATAGCTGCGCGACATCAGCGTGGGAACGAACTCGATTTCCTCCCCATGATCGTTCTGCGTGGCCGTCATGCGCACCCGGCCGCTGACGCCGCCCGACGTGATGATGGGCGTGCGCCGCAGTTCGGCCAGCGTCTGCGGCACGCGGTGGCGTTGCGCCCATTCGGCACTGGCGCACAGCGCGTAGCGCACCGGCCCCAGGTCGCGCGCGACCACCATGGGCGGCGGCTCCTGGGTCACGCGTATGGCGACGTCCACACCGTCCTTGACCAGATTGTCGATGAAGTTCTCCAGCCGCACTTCCAGAATGATGGCCGGGTACTTCTTCTTGAACTCTATGAGCCAGGGCCCCATGACCAGCTGGCCGAAGCCCGTGGGCGCGCTCAGGCCAATCTTTCCGCTGAGCTGCCGATCGTTGGCGCTGGCGTTCACGGCTTCGCGCATCAGTGCCGACTCGTGCACGATGTTGCGCGCATGCTCGTAGACCTGCTGGCCCATGGGGGTCAGCTCAATGCCCTGGGGCGTGCGCCGCAGCAGCTCGGCATCCAGCGATTTTTCCAGCCTGGCCACGTGGTAGCTGACATTGGCGCGCGACATGTTCAATGTGCGTGCCGCCTGGGCCAGGTTTCCGCCGTCGACGATTTCGACAAAGATCGTCAGTGCCTGCAAGTCCATTGAAGCCATCTCCGCATGTCAAATATTCTTGACCATGATGTACATCGATGCAGTCGTTGTCAACGCCTGGCTTGTTTGCAAGAATGAGCCAAAGCCCAATCAATGGGATAAGAAAAATGCACAGGCAAGGAGACAAAATGGCCATCACACGTTCAAAGTTCTTACGCACTCCGACGCTGCTTGCGCTGGGTATCCTCATGGCGCTTCCCAGTCTGCAGGCATCGGCCGCGGGCTGGCCCGACCGGCCCATCAAGCTGGTCGTGCCATTCCCCGCGGGCGGCCCCACCGACTCCGCGGCGCGCGTCTATGCAGAGGCGCTGGGCAAGCGCCTGGGCCAGCCCATCGTGGTCGACAACAAGCCCGGCGCATCGGGCGCGGTCGCTGCCGGCCAGTTCGTCGGCACGCCGGCCGATGGCTATACGTTGATGATGATGGTCACGCCCACCATTCTTGCGCCGCACTTTTTCAAGACGGCCACGTTCAATCCCGCGACCAGCTTCGCGCCCGTCACCAAGATCTACGACCTGCCCAATGTGATTGCGGTCAACAGGAACTCGTTGCCCGACGTGACCGATCTGAAGTCGCTGTTCGCCAAGTCGAAGGCCAGCGCGCAGACGCTGATGTACACCAGCTCGGGCGCGGGCAGTTCGGGCCATCTGAGCATGGAGCTGATGAAGTCCAAGGGCTTCACCAACATGCAGCACATCGCCTACAAGGGCAGCGCGCCCGCGATGAACGACACGCTGGGCGGCGTGGTGCCGGTGATCTATGCCGACATGGTCACGGCGCTGCCGCAGATCAAGGCCGGCCGGCTCAAGGCCGTGGCCGTGGGTACGCCGCAGCGCGTGAAGTCGCTGCCCGATGTGCCCACCATGGCCGAGCAGGGCTTTGGCGGCAACGAGGCGTCGTCATGGGGCGGCCTGGTCGCGCCCAAGGACACGCCGCAGAACATCATCAAGCGGGTCAGCGAGGAGTCGCGCCAGATTCTGGCCAGCGACGAGATCATCCAGCGCTTCGAGCAGATAGGCGTTCTGGCCGCCTTCCTCACTCCCGCGAAGACGCAGGAGCTGCTGCAGTCCGACTTCACGGGCTGGGGCAAGGTGATCAAGGACAACCAGCTCACGCCCGAGTAAATCGTTTCACGTTCCGAAAGAAATCAGCCTGCAGACGCCGGGCGCGGGAAAGCCGCGCCAGCGCTGGCCAAAGACATAGACGCACCATGAAGACACGCATCACGGAGTTGCTCGGCATACGCTATCCCATCATCCAGGGCGGCATGCAGTGGGTGGCGCGCAGCCCGCTGGTGGCCGCGGTATCGAACGCCGGTGGTCTGGGCGTGCTGACCGCACTGACCCAGCCCACGCCGCAGGCACTGCGCGCGGAAATCGAGAAGACGCAGGCGCTCACGCGCGCGCCGTTCGCGGTGAATCTGACGTTTCTGCCCGCGCAGAACCGGCCGCCCTACGATGAATTCATCGACATCATCATCGACAGCGGCATACGCATCGTCGAGACTGCGGGCAACAATCCCCGGGAGTACATAGGCCGGCTGCACGCGGCGGGCGTCACGGTGGTGCACAAATGCACGTCGGTGCGGCATGCGCTGTCGGCGCAGAAGATAGGCGTCGATGCGGTCTCCATCGACGGCTTCGAGTGCGCGGGTCATCCCGGCGAGGACGATGTTCCCGGCCTGGTGCTGATTCCCGCAGCGGTGAAGGTGCTCGACATCCCGGTCGTCGCTTCGGGCGGCATTGCCACGGGCGCTGGCATGGCGGCCGCGCTGGCGCTGGGCGCCGAAGGCGTCAACATGGGCACGCGCTTTTTAGCCACGGTCGAATCGCCGGTGCATGAGGCGCTGAAACAGGCCCTGGTCAATGCCAGGGAGACGGATACCCAGCTGGTGCTGCGCAGCCTGGGCAACACCTCGCGCGCGCTGCGCAGCAGCGTGACCCAGCAAGTGGTGGCGCTGGAGCGCCGCCCCGGCGGCAGCGCGTTCGAAGACCTGCGCCATCTCGTGACCGGCCAGCGCGGCAAGGCGGCGCTGCAGTCGGGTGATATCGACGACGCCGTGATTGCCGCGGGCCAGTGCGTGGGCCTGATCGACGACGTGCCCACCTGCGAGGAACTGATAGACCGCATGGTGCGCGATTGCCGCGCGGCGTTTGCGCGCGGCAACCGCTTGTTTGTTTCGTGATTTCCGAGTTTTTCAAGTCCCCATGTTTCACCCCATTCGCCCCATACGCAGCCTCGCCGACATCGAGGCCATCGAGCAGACGCCGCTCGATGCATTGATCGCGCCCCGGTCCACCCATGCGCTGTTCGAGGCCGCGGCGCGCGGCCATGGCGCGGGCGCGGCGCTGACGTTTCTTCCATCCGCCGATGGCCATGCCCAGGCCCAGCGCTACACCTATGCGCAGCTGCTGGGCAAGATCAACCAGACCGCGAATGCGCTGCATGGCCTGGGACTGGGCAGCCAGGACACCGTGGCCATCATGCTGCCTGGCTGCGCCGAATACCATTTCGCGCTGTGGGGCGGCGAGGCCGCGGCCATCGTCCAGCCCATCAACCCGCTGCTCACCGCCGAGAAGATCTCGTCGCTGCTCGACGCCACGCGCGCCAAGGTGCTGATCGCCTGGGCCGATGCCGATGACGCCGGCATCTGGCGCAAGGTGGCGCAGCTGACTTGCGGCATCACGCATGTGCTGTACGTGAGCCATGCGGGCGCGGCGCCCGATACCGCAGGCATAGGCGCGCGCGTGCTGGATTTTGCCGATGTGATCGCGCGCGAACCGGCCGACCGGCTGGTCTCGGGCCGCGAGATCGCGCCCGGCGACATCGCCGCGTACTTTCACACCGGCGGCACCACGGGTTCGCCCAAGCTCGCGGCGCAGACCCATGGCGCCCAGGTCTATACCGCCTGGGCCAGCGTGCAGATGCAGGGGCTGACGTCGAACGACCGCACCATCAACGGCTATCCGCTGTTCCATGTGGCCGGCGTGCTGCCGGGTTCGCTGGCCTGCTTTTCGGCGGGTGCCGAAGTCATCATTCCGACCACCGAGCTGTTTCGCAACAAGGGCGTGATTGCCAACTTCTGGCGCCTGGTGGAGCGCCACCGGCCCACGGTGATGTCGGCCGTGCCCACGGTGCTGTCCATGCTGGCGGATATCGATCTGGCGGGCGCCGACATTTCCTCGATACGCTACTTCCGCACCGGCGCGGCGCCATTGAGCGAGGAAACCGCGCGCCGCTTCCAGGCACGCACCGGCCTGCATGTGCACGAAAGCCTGGGCATGACCGAGATGACCGGCATCTCGACGATCACGCCGCAGGGCGTGCAGGCAAGCGTGGGCCATGTGGGCTTCAGAACGCCGCATGCGCGCATTCGCATCGCCCAGCTGGACGCCAGCGGCAATGTCATGCGCGACCAAGCCGCGCCCGGCGAAACCGGCATGGTGCTGTTCCAGTCGCCCAATCTATTTGCGGGCTATCTGGGCGCGATTGCGCGCGACAGCTATTTCACCGCGGACGGCTGGCTGCTTTCCGGCGATCTGGGTTCGCTGTCGGCCGAGGGCCTGCTCAAGCTGCAGGGCCGCTCGAAAGACCTGATCATCCGCAGCGGCCACAACATCGACCCGCTGGTGATAGAGCAGGCGCTGGAGCGCCATCCAGCCGTCAAAGCCTGCGCCGCGGTGGGCGCGCCCGACCCGCTGGCGGGCGAAGTGCCCGTGGCCTATGTGACGCTTAGGGACGGGCAGACGGCGGACGCCGAAGCGCTGCGCGAATTTGCGGCGCGCCATGTCGACGAGCCGCCCGCGCGCCCGCGCTACGTGGAAATCGTTGCTGCGCTGCCGACCACCAATGTGGGCAAGGTGTTCAAGCCCGAACTGCGCGCCATGGCCAGGCAGCGCTACCTGGAGTCCGCGCTTGCCGCGCTGATGCAGCGCCAGCCGCAGCCGGCCTGCGTCTGGCCCGAAGTGCGGTTTGATGAAGCGCAGGGCTTCCTGCTGCGCGATCCGCTCGGCTGCCTATCGGATCAGGATCTGCAGGCGCTGGGCCGCGCCGTGCAGTTCATGGGCGCAGCGGTGCGCATCGAAGCCTGAGATCACTCGGCCTGGATGTTGGCGTCCTTGACGATCTTGCCCCACATGTCCCAGTCGCGCTTGACCATGGCGCCCAGTGCCTTGCTGTCCTTGAAATCGGCGGTCGCGCCCTGGTCCAGCGCCTTCTTCTGGAACGCGGCATCGGCCAGCATGTTGCGCACATCGGTTTCGAGCTTGCGCACGATCTCGGGCGAGGTCTTGGCCGGTGCGAACAGCGCAAACCAAGAGGTGGCGTTGACGCCGGGCAGACCCGCTTCGGCCGTGGTCGGCACGTTGGGCAGGCTGGGCAGGCGCTCCTTGCCGGTCACGGCCAGCACCTTGAGCTTGCCCGACTGGATATGGGCCATGAACGGCGGCGCGGTGCCGAACGTCAGATCGACCTGGCCGCCCAGCAGATCCTGCAAGGCAGGGCCCGTTCCCTTGTAGGGCACATGCACCATGCGAATGCCAGCGGCCTGTTCGAGCTGCACGCCGGTCACATGCTGCAGCGAGCCATTGCCCGAAGACGCATAGTTGAGCTTGGCCGGATTGGCCTTGGCGTAGGCCACGAGTTCCTGCAGCGTGTTCACGGGCAGATCGCGGCGCACGACGACGATCTGCGGCGCGGACAGCACGTTGGCCACGGGAACGAAGTCCGTCAGCTCCCAGGCGCTCTTGCCCAGGTGGGGCGAGATCACGTGAAAGCCAGAGTACTGCATCAGCAAGGTATAGCCATCGGCTTCGGCGCGCTTGGCCTGGGCCGCGGCGATGTTGCCGTTGCCGCCGCCCTTGTTCTCGACCACGATGGTCTGGCCCAGCACCGGGCCCAGGGCCTGGGCCGCCATGCGCGCGGCCAGATCGGTGGTGCCGCCGGCGGCGGCCGGCACCACCATGGTGATGGGCTTGACGGGGTAGTCGGAGCGTGCGGCGGCGGTGCCGGCAACGCCCAGGGCCAGGCCGGTGGCCAGTGCGAGGCGGCCGAATTGCTTGCGGGTCATGGTCATTTTGTGTCTCCTTGGATTTTGTAATGCGGGCTTCAAAGCCCCGATTGCGCGGCCTGCAGCCGCTCCATCGCGCGTGCGCGAACTTCCTGCAGCGATGCGGGCGCGGGATGCAACTGCTGCACCGGCCCCGCCTTGACGATGGCGCTGGGAATGTCGTGGCCGATCTGCGCGGGCAAGGCCGCTGCCACTGCGGTCAGCGCCGCCAGATCGACACCCGTGTCGTAGCCCATGAGCTGCAGCGCATGCACCAGTTCCTCGGTGCAGGCATTGCCGCTGGCGCCGGGCGCATAAGGGCAGCCGCCCATGCCGCCCACCGAGGCGTCGAACCGGTCCGCGCCGGCGGCGATGGCCGCGAGCACATTGGCCAGCGCCATGGCGCGCGTGTCGTGGAAATGCAGTGTCAGGGTGGTCTGCGGCCAGCGCGCCTTGAACGCGCCGACCAGGGCATGCACCTGGGCTGGATGGGCCATGCCCGTGGTGTCGCACAAGGTGATGCCTTGCACGCCCAGATCGATGAAGCGCTGGGCCCAGTCGAGCACGACCTCGGCCGGCACATCGCCTTCCATCGGGCAGCCGAAGCTGCACGACAGCGAGACGTTGATGGCGACCCGGCCCTGCCGGGCGACCGCGATCACATCCTGCAGTCCCGCAAACGACTGCTCGCGCAGCATGCGCAGGTTGGCGAGGTTGTGGGTTTCGCTGACCGACATCACCAGGTTCAGTTCATCGGCGCCCGCGCCCATCGCGCGCTCGGCGCCCTTGACGTTTGGCACCAGGCAGGTCATCACGGTGCCGGGCGGGCGCGCGATGCCGCACAGCACCTGCTCGGCGTCGGCCAGCGCGGGAATCGCCGTGGGCGAGACAAAGGCCGTGACTTCGATCTTGGCCATGCCGGCCGCCGACAGCGCATCGACCATGGCGATCTTCTGCGCCGTTGGCACGAAGACTTTTTCCATCTGCAGGCCGTCGCGCGGGCCCACTTCCTGGAGGTAGATGCGCCGGCCCGCGCCGTTCCAGACGTTGGCGGTGCTGCTCATTGGATCACTCCCTGCGCGCGCAGTTCGGCGATCTGCTGGGCATTGAGGCCCATGCCCGCGAGCACCGCGTCGGTGTCGTCGCCCAGCTTGGGCGCGCTGCTGCGCACCGTGCCCGGCGTTGCCGACAGCTTGGGCACGATGCCCGGCACTTCGACGCTGTAGCCGTCGCGTGTCTGCTGCTGCAGGATCATGTCGCGCGCGCGGTAGTGCGGGTCTTCGCAGATGTCCTTGGCGGTGTAGACGCGGCCGGCGGGAACGCGCGCCGCGCCCAGCTGTTCGAGCACCTCATTGATGCTGCGGGCCTGGGTCCAGGCGGCAATCGCGGCGTCGATCTCCTGCACGCGCGCCACGCGCCCGGCGTTGTCGGCCAGGTCGCTGGCCCCGGCCAGGTCGTCGCGCCCTATGGTCTGCATCAGCCGCTTGAAGATGCTGTCGCCATTGCCCGCGACCAGCACCCAGCCGTCGGCGCAGGGGTAGGCGTTCGAGGGCGCGATGCCGGGCAGGGCGCTGCCCGCGGCTGCACGCACCGCGCCGAACGCGCTGTATTCGGGCACCAGGCTTTCCATCACGTTGAACACCGCTTCGTGCAGCGCCACGTCGATCACCTGGCCCTTGCCGCCATGCGCCTGGCGGTGATAGAGCGCCGTCAGCACGCCTATGGTGCCGTGCAGCGCCGCGAGCGTGTCGCCGATCGACACGCCCACGCGCACCGGCACGCGTCCGGGCTCGCCCGTGAGATGGCGCAGGCCGCCCATGGCTTCACCGACGACGCCGAAACCCGGCAGGTCGCGGTAGGGGCCGGTCTGGCCGTAGCCAGAAATCCGCAGAATGACCAGCCCCGGGTTGAGCGCATGCAGTTCGTCGGGCGACATGCCCCAGCCTTCGAGCGTGCCGGGCCGGAAGTTCTCGATCAGCACGTCGGCTTCCTTGAGCAGCTGGCGCGCCAGCTCCTGGCCCTGGGGCTTGCGCAGGTCGAGCGCCACCGATTTCTTGTTGCGCGACTGCACCTGCCACCACACCGAGGTGCCGTCCTTGATCATGCGCCAGTTGCGCAGCGGATCGCCGTCGCCCGGTGCCTCGATCTTGATGACGTCGGCGCCGAACTCACCGAGGGTCTTGCCCGCGAACGGGCCGGCGATCAGCTGGCCCATCTCGATCACGCGCACGCCCGCGAGCGCGCCCGCGTCCAGTGCCGGCATATGTTGTTGCGTTTCCTGCATTCGTTCCTTCTCTCTCGGCGGTTTCGATTCGCATCGCGAAGGCCGCAATGATGCAAAAGATAGTCGCGGCTGCAAAACGCTGATTTGCGTCTCTGCCATCGCATTTCGGCATGGCTGAACAGAAAATCAGTAGATACCCTAGGTGAAAGCGTGAACGCATGCGGCTGCACTGCCGTTTTGGCAAAGCAAAATGCGGGCATGCGACTCGACCCCATTTCCTTGCGTTTGTTCGTGGCCGTCATGGAGGAGCAGGCGATTGCGCGTGCCGCCGCGCGCGAAAACATCGCCACGTCTGCCGCGAGCCGCCGCCTCGCGGAACTCGAGGCCCAGCTCAAGGTGCAGTTGTTCGAGCGCAGCAACCGCGGGATCGCACCCACGCCCGCGGCCTATACCTTGCTGGGCCTGGCGCGCAGCGTGCTCGGTGAGATCGATGGCATCGCGCGCCAGATGCGCGAGTACGGCAGCGGCATGCGCGGCCATGTGCGCATGGTGGCCAACATCTCGGCGATCACGCAGTTCCTGCCCGCGCAGCTGCAGGGCTTCATGACCCAGCACCCCGAAGTGCAGGTCCACCTTCAGGAGAAGATCAGCAGCGAGATCGCGCTGGCCGTGGCGCAGAACACGGCCGATTTCGGCATTCTGAATGCGGGCCGCTATGGCGGCGACCTGTGCTATCTGCCTTACCGCCAGGACGAGCTGATACTGATCGCGCCGCACGGCCACCCGCTCACGCAGTTCGAGCAGGTCGACATGCGCCAGGCGCTGGCCTATGACTTCGTCGGCGCGCATGTGGGCAGCGTGATCAACGCGTTGCTCACGCGCAGCGCCGCGCAGGTGGATCTGCCGTTGAAGCTGCGCATCCAGGTGACCAGCTACGACGCACTGTGCCTGATGGTGGCCGCGGGCCTGGGCGTGGGCGTGCTGCCGCGCCAGAGCGCCGCCTTGTACGCGGGCACGCTGGCGATCACGGCCTTGCGCCTGGACGAGCCCTGGGCGCAGCGCCAACTGGTGCTGTGCATGCGCTCGTTCGAAGGCCTGCCGCCGGTCGCGCGCGCGCTGGTCGAGCATCTTGCCAAGCCGTGAGTGCCGCCGCGTTTCAGGTTATGCCGCGATGCGCCGCCTGACGGCGCAAGGCCAGAAGAAGTGACAGCAGGCACAGGCCCGCGGTGGCGAGAAAGGTCGTCGCAAAGGCCTGCTCCATGGCCTGGCGCGAACTGTGGGCCAGGCCATCGGCGCCCAGCAGTGCGGCAAACAGCAGCGGCAGCAGCGAGGCGCCGAGCATGAACCCCAGGTTGCGCGACAGCCCCAGCAGTCCCGAAAGAAGGCCCTTGTGTGCCTCTGGCGCGGCGCGCATCACGGCGGTGTTGTTGCCCGCCATGAACAGTTGGAATCCGGGCGTGACCAGTACCAGCGCCAGCATGTAGCCCGGCACGCCTATGGCGGCGGGCAGCAGCGCGAAGCCGCACAGGCCAGCCGCGGCCAGCGCCAGGCCCGCACGCAAGCTGGCTTGGGCGCCAATGCGGTCGGTGATGCGCCCCGCAGGCACGCCCGACAGCGCGGCGGCGACCGGGCCCGTGGCCATCACCAGCCCGGTCTGCGCTTCGGTCAGGCCCAGGCCGAAAGCCAGAAAGAACGGGCCTACGACCAGCGTGGCCATCATCACCGCGCCGACCAGAAGATTCATCGCCAGCGGCGTGGCGACCGCACGGTCGCGCAGCAGGCCCAAAGCCAGCGGCGCGTGCGTCGCGCTCGCGCGGTCTTTCGTGCCGGCAAGCGCTTTCAAGGCGAGCAGCAGCAGACCCGCGCCGAGCACGGTCAGCAAGGCGAAGGCGCTGCGCCAGCCCAGGGCGCCAATCAACAGCCCGCCTGCGGACGGACCCAGCGCCGTGCCTATGGCTGACATGGTGCCCAGCAGGCCCATCGCCGCGCCCATGCGCTCCTTGGCGACCAGGCCCTTGGCCAGCGACAGTGGCAGCGCCATCAGCGTGGCTGCGCCCAGGCCTTGCGCCGCGCGCGCGGCAATCAGCCAGCCCAGGCCGGGAGCGAGCGCTGCCGCGGCCGACGCCAGCGTGAACAGTACGATGCCGGCCAGGAGCACGCGCCGGTGGCCGTGCAGATCACCCATGCGCCCGGCGGAGACGATGGCCAGCGTGACCGCGAGCAGATAGGCCAGCATCACCCATTGCACCTGCGCGACGCTTGCAGAGAAGGCCCTGGCAAGCGTGGGCAGTGCCACGGTCGCGATGCTGATGCCCAGCGACGCGAGCAGGATGGCGCTGGCGAGTGTCGCCAGTACAAGTCTGTTGTGGGGGAGGGGAGTTGCGTTTTTCATGCGGACTTCTTGCTGCGGAATGAAGGACAGCTTTACTATGCAACTTCAAGTCAACTTGAGGTCAAGAGTGAATCTTCTCGATATCGGCGTGCTGTCGAAAACCAGCGGCCTGCCCGCCTCCACGCTGCGCTACTACGAAGAGCGCGGCCTGATCGCGTCCGTGGCGCGCAACGGCCTGCGCCGCCAGTACCGCGAGGAAACGCTGGATCAACTGGCGTTGATCGCCCTGGGCAAGGGCGCGGGCTTTTCGCTCGATGAGATCAACGGCATGTTCGACCAGAACCGCCAGCCCGATCTGCCGCGGCCCTCCTTGCACGAGAGGGCGGACGAACTCGATCAGCAGATCCGCCGCATGACCACCTTGAGCAAGCTGCTGCGCCATGTCGCCGAATGCCCGGCACCGGCGCACATGGCCTGCCCGCGATTTCGCAAGCTGCTGCGGGTCGCGGGCCCCGGGGAGGCGGTCAATCAGCGTCCGGCGAAAAATGCGTGAGAAGAGTGCGGGAGTGGAGACTTCGGGAATAGCGGGCATCACCGGCCATTACCGGGAGCATCTGCCCCCGCCCGGTTTGCAGGCGCAGTTCCAGTGCCTCTGGAGCAGCGCGCTGTCCGATGGCCAGGCCAGCGATATTGCGGTCATGCCCGACGGCTGTGTCGACATCGTCTGGCGCGCCGACCGCTTGCTGGTGGTCGGCCCGGACATCGTCGCCGCGCATCCCGATCTCGCACCCGGAGCGCGTGTCATGGGCGCGCGCTTCCAGCCCGGGGCTGCACGCGGCTGGCTGGGCCTGCCGATGTCGGAGATCGTGGGCCGGGAAGTGGCGTTGGCGGATCTGCTGGGCGTCAGGGGCAGGGACTTCGCACAGCGGATGGAAGATGCCTGCTCTCCAGGCGCGCGGGCGCAGGTCTTTCAAGCGCAGCTGATCGCGGCTTCGGGAAACCTCCCCGGTGCCGATCGCAGCGCGCGCGAGACCTTCCATTTGGCGGCGCGTGGACTGGGCGCGCAGCGCATGCGCGAGCGCCTGGGCATCAGCCAGCGCAGCTTGCTGCGCCATAGCCGCGATCATTTCGGCTATGGGCCCAAGACACTGGAGCGCATCTTGCGCCTGCAGCGATTTATGGACTTGACCCGCGCTGATCACAGCGCGGGACTGGCGCTGCTGGCGGTCGATGCAGGCTATGCCGACCAGTCCCATCTGGCGCGTGAAGTCCGGGCATTGTGCGGCATGACCGCGACGGCCTTGCTGGCACAGATCCGGTCTTGAACCGGGGCGGCGTTGCCCGGCGCCGGCCCCTGCCGTTGCGGCGCTATTGCGTGGAGCAGCTGAAGCTGGCTGCCACGTTGATGTCGCCGCTGCCGTTGTAGCGCGGATACGCGGGGTAGTCGCACAGCGGACGCGTGCGGCCCGGAACGCCGGCTGTATCGGTCACGGTCTGGTTCGGTGGCAGCGTGCTTTTCTCGACCCAGTTCTCGAGCGTCGACAGCGAATCCCAGGCGGCATTGAAGACGCTGCTGACCGCATGCCCGTAGCCCGGAATCTCGTAGTAGCGCAGGAAGGTGTCGGCGCGCGCCTGGCCCATGGTCGTGCGCACGCGATCGACGTACTGCGCGGTGGCGCGGGTGCTGACCAGTGCATCGCCCGTGCCGTGCGCTATCAGCATCTTGCCGCCCCTGGACTGGAACGCCGTCAGATCGGTCTTGTTGACGTCCTGCAGCGCGCTCAGCGCGCTGATGCGCTCCTGGTAGGGGCCGGGGTTTTGCGGGTCCAGCGTGAGCGCGTTGAAGTTAGGGTCGCGCGTCACGAAAAAGCGCACCCACTGGTCCCAGAAAACACTGCCATAGGGCGCGCCGGTAGGCATGGGATTGGCGGGCTGGACGGTCTTCAAGGAGAGCGCCGAGACGGTGGGCTGCAAGGGGCTGGCGTTGGGAATGCCGAAGTCGGTGCCCCAGGTGTTGAAGCCCGGATACTGGGTCTCGCCGCTGGCCAGCGGGTAGCCGAAGGTGATCGGCGTGTTGATGACATTGAAGGCCGCGATCTGAGCGTCCGACAGGCAGCTGTCGCCCTGGTCCAGGCCGCCCGCGCAGCGCAGCGGCAGGCCGTTGACGTTCGCGGTCATGGGATCGAAGCGTGCGTTGCAGGCCTTGATGTCGCTGATCAGGCCGTCGGCCACGCCGTCGAGCGCATCGCATGCCTGCATCGATGCGTCGTACAGCTGCTTGCGCTTGGCCGGGCTGGGATAGGCGCCGGGTTGGGCCAGCGCGCGCGTGATGCGGCCGAACTGCAGGTCTAGGCTTGCAGCTGCGCCCGCAGGATACAGCGCAATCACTCCGTCCCAGTCCTGCGGCCATTTCTGCGCCACGGCCAGTGCCTCGCGGCCGCCGGTGGAGCCGCCGGCGAAATAGGCTTTGGTCGGCGCGCCCATGGCGTAGCGCGCCTTGATGATCGCCAGCGCCACATCGCGCGTCTTCTTGAGCGCATCGCCCGAAAAATTACGGACCGCCTCGTCGTTGACGCCGAACGAGCCGTCCTGGCTGCCCAGGGCCGTGGCCTGGTGTCCCGAATCGCTGGCGAATGTCGCGTAACCACGGCCCAGCGGCGTTGCCTGCACGGTCGGCCCTGCGGGGACGTTGCCTGTCACCGAAGGAATCGTGCCGTTGTAGCCGCCGCCGCCGAACATCATCGCCTTGTTGTTCCATACGGCCGGCAAGGCCACCTGCAGCATGATCTTCGGCGCCGTGGCGTCTACCGGAGAAATCGACGCACTCACGCGGCAGAACTCTGGCGTGGCGCCCGCGCCGCTGCCCGTTGCCGCGACCGTAGCGGCGGCGGTGACCAGCGCGCCGGTCGTGGGCAGGCCTATGTCGGCCGCGGCAATGGTCATGCCGTTCAGATCCGCGCAAGCCAATGGCAGCGGTGCGGGCGGACTGCCGCCGTCACCATTGCCGCCGCATCCGACCAGTACGGCCGACAAGGGCAGCAATAAAGCCAGGTGGCCTAGAGAACGCTGGGGTTGTCGCATGTTGTCTCCTGCTGTTGAAAAATTACGGAGCAAGTCCGGGCCCGGGGCACGGATTTCGATCAAGCACTTTGTCGACATATTCCTGTCCACCGAGGGCGCTCGGATGGGTGGCAAGGACTGCAGCCGTCGTGGCCGCGATGGGGAACAGGAATTTCAGGGGATGCGCGCGTTCAGCGGCAAGACAATCAACTGATGGACAGTGTCTGGAATCGGTATCGTGCGGTCTATCCACGTTTGCACTAGCCTTGCCGGCTTTGCCGCATATGGCCGACTTGGCCGATTTGTCCAAGACGCAGGGGCGCGCTCAAGCGATCATGGCGGCAATTCACTCCACCCAGGAAAAAGCATGACCACCACCGAACGCGATCGCAGGATCGACAATATCGAATTCAACGTCGCTGACATCGCGCGCAGCAAGGCGTTCTATGGCGCGGCCTTCGACTGGCAGTTCACCGACTATGGTCCGACCTACACGGAGTTCAGCGACGGCCGCCTGACCGGCGGCTTCACCACGGGCGAGGCCGTGCGGCCCGGTGGCCCGCTGGTCATCCTGTATGCCGACGATCTGGCCCAGGCCCAGCGGCGGCTCGAAGCAGCGGGCGCGGTGATCACCCGTGCGGTGTTCGCTTTTCCCGGCGGGCGCCGGTTTCACTTTCAGGACCCGGACGGCTACGAGCTGGCGGTCTGGTCGGACCAGGCGCACTGAGCGCTGTTGCGCGTCAAGGCGCGAGCATTTCCTTGAGCACCATGTGCAGGCCCAGCACGATCAGGCTGGCCAGAAAGACTTTTCGGAACAGCACGGGCGATAGCCGGTGGCGCAGATGCTGTCCGGCGGCCATGCCTGCGAGGGCGGGAAGCAGCAGCATGACCGATGCGCCCAGGCTGGCGCTTGAGTACTGCGCATTGAAATACAGGCCGGCGGCAAGCGCCACGGTGGAGACCGTGAACGAGATGCCCATGGCCTGTATCAGTGCATCACGCTGCAATCCGAGTGCCTGCAGATAAGGCACGGCGGGAATCACGAACACGCCCGTGGCCGCCGTGACCAGGCCCGTTGCGGCGCCTATCAACGGCCCCAGCCAGGGCTCGCTGGCCGCGCGCACGGTCAGCCGCGCGCCCGTGAGGCCCCAGACCGCGTAGCCGACCAGCGCCGCGCCCAGGCAGGCCGTGGCCCAGGCACCTGCGGGCGCACCCAGCGCCCAGGCCCCGGCCAGCGTGCCTATGCACACGCCGATCTGCATGGGCGCCAGGCGGCGCAGCAGGGGCCAGAGCGCCGGCCAGGGCCGGATCTGCCACACGTTGGTGGCCAGCGAAGGCACGATCAGCAGCGCCGCGGCCTGGGCGGGCGTCATCAGCAGCGCGAGCAAGGCCATGGCAACCGTGGGCAGCCCCAGGCCGACCACGCCCTTGACCAGGCCGGCGAGAATGAAGACCAGGGTGACCAGCAGCGGCCAGACGGCGTCGGAAAGCGCAATGGGGAAATGCATGGCGCGATTCTGGCGACGCCAGGCACGGCGCGGAATGCGGATGTTGCGTAGCCAGCCTCAGGCGCTTCCTGAGCCTCGATGTGGTACTTTGCGGCCATGCGCTTTGACCTGACCGATCTGCGGCTGTTCCTGAACGTCCATGAGGCGGGCACGATCACGGGGGGCGCCGAGCGCAGCCACATGACGCTGGCTTCGGCGAGCGAGCGCGTGCGCGGCATGGAGGAGGCGCTGGGCGTGGCGCTGCTGCTGCGCGAACGCCGCGGCGTGCAGCTGACGCCCGCGGGCCGCACGCTGCTGCACCACGCGCGCCTGGTGCTGCAGCAGATGGACCGACTGCAGGGCGAACTCGCCGACTATGGCGCGGGGTTCAAGGGCCATGTGCGCCTGCTGTGCAATACCTCGGCCCTGAGCGAGCATCTGCCGCAGGTGCTGGGCGGCTTTCTCGCGCGGCATCCCGGCATTTCCGTCGATCTGGAGGAGCGTGCGAGCAGCGAGATCGTCGACGCGCTGCGCAACGGGCTGTGCGATGTCGGCATGGTCTCCGACTCCGTGGACCTCGAAGGCCTGCAGAGCTTTGCCTTTTGTGCGGACCCGCTGGTGCTGGTCGTGCCGCGCGGCCATGGGCTGGCGCAGCGCCGCTCGGTTGACCTGGCGGAAATCGTCGACTGCGCCTTTGTCGGCCTGCTTGACGGCAGCGCACTGCAGGCCCACATCACCCAGCAGGCACGGCGCCTGGGCCAGCGGCTGAACTATCGCGTTCGCCTGCGCAGTTTCGAATCGGTGTGCCGCATGGTGGGCGAAGGCATAGGCGTGGGCATTGTTCCGCAGGCGGTCGCGCTGCGCCATGCGCGCGCGGCAAAGATCAAGCGCATTGCCTTGACCGACGCCTGGGCCGCGCGCAATCTGATGCTGTGCGTGCGCGATCTCGACGCATTGCCCGCGCCCGCGCAGCAACTGGCGCGGCATCTGCTGGCCCACTCCCCATGAAAAAGCCCGCACGCGGCGGGCTGGGGACACATGGATCGCGTATCAGGTGAGCAGCGCGATCAGGATGATGATGGGAATCGGAATGCCAAGCAGGAACAGGAGAATGGAGCGCATGGATGGTCCTTTGGAGTGAAGGGCCGGCCCGCAAGGGCCGGCGGTGGACAAAATGGTTTAGAAAGCGTCGCGTTGGCGGCCACCCCAGGTGGCGGACAGGCTGGCGACGAAAGCACCGATCAGCAGCGCGACGAACAGCCACAGCATCGAGTGCGCGGCGACCTTGCGTGCGGTTTCGGCGGCTTCCTTGGCCTTGACTTCGGCTTCATCGATCTTGGCCTTGGCCTGGGCGATCTGCTGCTGCGCCTGCTCGAACGACTTCTGCACGCGTTCCAGAGCCTGCTCTTGAGTCAGGCCGGTGCGCTCGGCGACCAGTTGTGCGACGTAGCGCGCGTCTTCTTCCGGCAGCTTGCCGGTCTGCAGCGCATTGGCGTAGATGCTCGTGACTTCCTTGGCCACATCGGCGGGCGAGCGCTGGCTTGGCGGCACGGGGGCCGTCGTGCCATCGGTGGTGGGGGCGGGGCGGAACAGGCTGTCGACCCAATAGCCGAAGCGATTGGCCGAAGCACCCTGGCTGTCGCCGCTGCCCGCAATCGCACCGGTCGCGCCGGCAACCGCCGCCTGCACGCCGCCGCCGACCATGGTTGCCGCACCCGACGCCACAGCACCCGCGGCCTTGGCGGTGCCGGTGATCGCGCTGCTGGCGACCGAGCCCATCAGCGCCACCATCAGCAAAGTGGCCAGCGACCAGGCCAGGAATCCATGGGCGGTGTCGCGAAAATAGACTTCGTCAACCTGCACGCCCAGCCAGCGGGTGCGCAGGCGGCCAGCGATGTAGCCACCGACGCCGGCCGAGGCCAGTTGGGTGAATGCAAACCAGGCGGCAGCTGTCCAGCCGAAAGTCTCGCCTTCGACGCCGCGGCCCGACCAGACCGAGATCGACGACAGGCCCAGGCCTATGCCGAGAACGAAGAGGACAAGAGACAGTACTGCGGCAGCGAGCGCGCCCGCGAAAATTGCCGCCCAGGAAACGCCTGCACCGTCGACAGCCCGAGGAAGGGCGGAAGGAGCGAGGGGGTCGGACTGAACATAGGTAGGTGCCGTCATGGAGAGCCTTCCGGTTGATTGGAAAAGTCCCATTTTTGGTGCGTCGACCTGGAATGGTTTGTAAGGAAACCGGAAGAAACGTATCCGATTCAAGCTCCTTTTGCTGCAGGAATGTCGCCGCCCCGCGGCAAGGTGCGCAGTCCCGGCGCAGGATGAGGATGCAATGCGTCTTCGGCTTACATGGCGACTCGCAGCTTTGGTCAATGGTGAGGATGGACCGCCAAAACAACCATGCACCACCACGAGGACCGCAATGAACCGAACTGCCACGGCGAAAAGCACTGCCAAGCCCATTCCCCCCATGCCAGCCAATCGCGCCGCGATCGCCAAGGCCAAGCCCATTCCCCCCCTGCAAGCCAAGCGCGCTGCGATCGCCAAGGCCAAGGCAATTGCCGAGGATGTGCCGGCGAACATCGGCAGCACGCCGGCCACGCGTTTTCGCGGCGATGCCGACATCTTCGGCCGCCTGGTCGAAGACCATGACCGCCACCGCGCGCTGCTGGCGATGATCAGCGCGACCCACGGCCATTCGCCTGAGCGCGAGCGCCTGTTCATGGAGCTGGTCAGGGAGATCAAGGGCCATGCCGCGGCCGAGGAGCAGGCGCTGTGGTCCAGCGTGCTGCGCAATCCCGAGACCACCGAGGACGCGCGCCATGCAGTCGGCGAGCACAAGGAGATGGACAAGATGCTGGCCGACCTGGCCGCGCGCGACATGGCCTCGCCCGGCTGGCTGCGCCGCTTCGCCGCGCTGCGCGACGAATACCTGCACCACATTCGCGAGGAGGAGCAGGAGCAGTTCGTCGCGGCGCAGAAACACCTGTCCGACAGCGATGTGCGCTACATGCGCCAGGTGTTCAACCGCCGCAAGAAGGAAGAGAAGGCCGGGGCCACGATAGAGAAGAAGCTGCAGAAATAAGCGCGCTCAGCCGGCCAGGTCAGGGTCATCGCGCGCCGTGGCCGCCGGCTTTCTTCATGCGGTACATGCTGTTGTCGGCATGCTGCAGCAGCTCGTGTTCGTTGCTGCCGTGTTCGGGATAGCTGGCGCTGCCTATGCTTGTCTGTATGTTGAGCTGCTGGCCGTTGATGTCGAACGGCGTATCGAACGTGGCGCCGATCTTGTGCGCGATGACCCATGCGCCATCCATGGGGGCAGTCGACTCGAGCAGCACCACGAACTCGTCGCCACCCACGCGGGCCACGGTGTCGTAGCTGCGAAAGCAGGCCTTGAGCCGCTGCGCGAACGCCTTGAGCAGGCTGTCGCCGGCCGAATGTCCGAGGGAATCGTTGATCTGTTTGAACCCGTCCAGGTCCAGATACAGCACGCAGAGAAAGAGCCCGTCGCGCCCGGCGCGCTCCAGCGCCCGGCTCAGGCGGTCATGCAGCATGGTGCGGTTGACCAGGCCGGTCAGCGGATCGAAATGCGCCATGAACTGCAGGCTTGCGTAGAGGCGCCGGCGCTCCACTGCGGACGCCACCTGCGTGGCAATGCACTGCAGCGTCTCCTGATCCTGCACGGCATTGGAGTGGCTCTTGAGCACCAGCGCGCCCATCACGCCTTGCTGCGTGATCAGCGGCACGCCCAGCCAGGACGCCGCGTCTTCCGGCCCCGGCACGGCCACCTGCTGCGGGCTGTGCCTGGGATCGGGAGAGCGGATGATGTCGTCACAAAAGGCCTGCACCATGGGGGTGGGGCGGTCGGTGCCGGCATCTCCGTCGAGCACCAGATAAGGGAATTCAAGCTGTTGACGGCTCTCGTCACGCAGCGCCACGGCGAATGCGAGGCAGGGCAGCAGCGCGTCTATGATCTGGTGAACGCGTTGCAGCAGTTCGCGCATGTCCTTGGCCTCGTGGGCGGCTTCCGAAATGGCGTTGGTCGCGGTCTGCAGCGCCTGCGCACGCTTGCGCGCGGAAATGTCGCGCGCCACGGCGATCCTGACCTGATCGACTTCGGACCAGCGCGCCGACCACATCAGGTCGATGAGCTTGCCGTCCTTGCGTACATAGCGGTTCTCGAAATGCAGGTGGCTTTGGCCAGCCATGACGTTGTGCGCTGCCTGCAGCGTTCTTTCCCGGTCCTGCGGCGCCACCATGTCGATCATGCGCCGACCTATCATTTCCTCTGGCGTGTAGCCGAATACTGCTTCGCAGGCGGCGCTCGCAAAGACGAAGTAGCCCTGCGCATCCACCACGCACACCGCGTCCAGCAGCAGATCGAGAATCGTGCTGAACAAGGGATCGCTTTGCTGCGGCGTGGGGAGATGGCTGGCCGAAGTGTCAGGGTGGGTGTTCATGTCGTTGATCGGAGGAGCCGCCGCGGTGGAGACAGAAACAAGGCCGTAGAAGGGTGAAAAAAAAGCCACGTCCATCGGGCGATGGCGTGGCTTTCATGGACCGGCTGGCGCCTGATCAGTTCTTGTCGTTGCCCAGCTGCGGCAGGGCCGAGCCGCTGCCCATGGACAGCAGGCCGGTCTTGGCGTAGATCGCGAGCTTGTCGCGCGTGTCCATCAGGTCGAGATTGCGCATGGTCAGCTGGCCGATGCGGTCGGCGGGCGAGAACGGTGCGTCCTCGACCTTTTCCATCGACAGGCGCTCGGGCTGGTACGTCAGGTTGGCCGACTCGGTGTTGAGCAGCGAGTAGTCATTGCCGCGGCGCAGCTCCAGCGTCACGGTGCCGGTGATGGCGCGCGCGACCCAGCGCTGGGCGGTTTCGCGCAGCATGATGGCCTGGGGATCGAACCAGCGGCCCTGGTACAGCAGACGGCCCAGGCGCAGGCCGTTCATGCGGTACTGCTCGATGGTGTCTTCGTTGTGGATGCCGGTCACGAGGCGTTCGTAGGCAATGTGCAGCAGCGCCATGCCCGGGGCTTCGTAGATGCCGCGGCTCTTGGCTTCGATGATGCGGTTCTCGATCTGGTCGCTCATGCCCAGACCGTGGCGGCCGCCGATGCGGTTGGCTTCGAGGAACAGCTCGACCGGGTCTTCGATGCGCTTGCCGTTGAGGGCCACGGGACGGCCTTCCTCGAAGGTCACCGAGACTTCCTCGGCCTTGACTTCGACTTCAGGCTTCCAGAACGCCACGCCCATGATGGGGTTGACGATGCGGATGCCGCTCGACAGCAGTTCCAGATCCTTGGCTTCGTGCGTCGCGCCCAGCATGTTGGAGTCGGTCGAGTAGGCCTTCTCGGCGCTCATCTTGTAGCCGAAACCTTCCTTGGTCATGAAGGCCGACATTTCGGCGCGGCCGCCGAGTTCGTCGATGAAGGCCTGGTCCAGCCAGGGCTTGTAGATGCGCAGCGCGGGGTTGGTGAGCAGACCGTAGCGGTAGAAGCGCTCGATGTCGTTGCCCTTGAAAGTCGAGCCGTCGCCCCAGATGTGGACGTCGTCTTCCTTCATCGCGGCGACCAGCATGGTGCCGGTCACGGCACGGCCCAGCGGCGTGGTGTTGAAATAGGTGATGCCGCCGGTGGAGATGTGGAAGGCGCCGGCCTGGATGGCGGCAATGCCTTCGTTGGCCAGTTGCGTGCGGCAGTCGATCAGGCGGGCCTTCTCGGCGCCGTATTCCATGGCCTTGCGCGGAATCTCGTCGTAATCCGCTTCGTCGGGCTGGCCCAGGTTGGCGGTGTAGGCGTAGGGCACGGCGCCCTTGTTCTTCATCCAGCGCAGCGCGGCGCTGGTGTCCAGGCCGCCGGAGAAGGCGATGCCGACTTTGTCGCCGACGGGAAGGTTCTTGAGGATGGTTTCCATAGATCAGTGCACTCTGGGTAAGAGAATTAAGTGGGTCCGGCCCGCAGGCCGGCCGCCGGGCTCACGCGTAGTGGCAAATGTAGTGGTAGGCCTCGGTCACGCGGATGTCGAACTTCGAATTCGCGGGAATGTGGAAGGACTCACCGGCCTGGGAGCTGAGCCACTGGTCGGTGCCGTCGAGGCGGTATTCGCACGATCCGCCCACGCATTCCATGATTTCGGCGGCGGCCGTGCCGAAGGTCAGCGTGGCGGGCAGGACCACGCCCACCGATTTCTTGGTGCCGTCGGCGAGGGTGAAGCTATGGCTCACGCACTTGCCGTCAAAGTAGACGTTGGCTTTGGTGGTGAGGGTAACGCCGGCGAAGTTTTCGGTGGTCATGGAAGAACGCGGTCCGTGAAAGTGGGCAAAGCGCAGATTTTAGGCCAGCCAGCGTCCTCCGTGCTGCGTGCAGGGGAGTCGCCAAGCAAAGCGCCCCTGAAACCCGGGCTTCAGGGGCGTTGAGAAGGTGGGATTGCCTCAGCGGCGCCAGCCGCCGTGGTGGTGCGGACGCTCGTAGTGGCGCGCTCCGTTCCAGCGATCGCGCGGCCGCAGCACATAGTGGGCGCCAGCGGCAATCGTCGCGCCCAGCAGTATGGGGGCCACATAGTCGGCCGCGCTGTAGCCCGTGTCCGGGGGCGCCGTATAGACCGTCTGCGGTGTGGCATAGGTCACCGGGGGATAGGCTGGAGCGGAGTAGGCGTCCGGCGTGCCGTAGTAGCCCTGCGGATAGCTGGGCGCGTAGGCTTGCGGTGCCGGCTGCACGTTCAGCGCGATCCAGTCGCCCGGAGGGGTGGCGGTGCGCGTCGTGTACTGGCGACCGGCGTATTCATAGACCACGTCGTAGCCCACCGCCTGGTTGCGGTAGTAGTTCTGCGTGGTGCAGCGGCGCACGGTCTGGTACTGGGTGCTGTTGTTGCCTTCGAGCTGGTTGCCCAGCATCGCGCCGCCGACCAGGCCCGCTCCCGTCGCTGCCGCACGGCCCGAGCCGCCGCCAATGGCGTTGCCGGCTAGACCGCCGACCACGGCGCCTATCACCGCGCCCGCGCCGGAACTGCGCTGGCGCACCGGCACGGTTTCATCCTGGCAGACCTGCTGGGGCACGCTCACCTGCTGCTGCACGGGAGAGACGGACAGCACGCGGCCTTGCTCCTGGGCCATTGCAGCGCCTGTGGACAGCGCGGCCGCGGCTCCGATCCAGATCATTCTTTTCATGGCTCAAGCTCCTTTGCTGACCGCGGCACTCATGCCCCGGCAATGGACCAAATTTTAGGCCTGCTCGGTGAACCGCGTGCGCCAGCGGGGTAAACGCCGGTAAGTGTTTGTATGCTTTTCAGCTGTTTGCGTCCAGCCGCGCCTGCCAGGCATCGGCCTGGAAGCCCACGCTGATGCTACCGTCGGGCCATTCGACCACCGGGCGCTTGATCAGGCTGGGCTGGGCCTGCACCAGCGCGCTGGCGCTGGCTGCGTCCTGCACGCCGGCCTGGGCGGCGGCGTCGAGCTTGCGCCAGGTCGTGCCCTGGCGATTGACGATTTTCTCCCAGCCCAGGGCTTCCATCCAGCGCGCGAGCTGCGCGGGCGGCACGCCCAGCTTCTTGAAATCATGGAACTCATGCGCCTGACCCTGGGCTGAAAGCCATAGCCGCGCTTTTTTGACGGTGTCGCAATTTGGAATGCCGTAAACGATCATGAAGGGGATACTCCGGGTGAAGCCAATCGAGCCGCCGCTGCTGGGCGACAATGCGCGCAGTATGCACACCACATTCCCCAATCTGGAAGCCTGGCTCTCTTATTGCGAGCGCCTGCACCCCCAAAACATCGCCATGGGCCTGGAGCGCGTGCGCGAAGTGGCCCAGCGCCTGGCGCTGCGTTTCGACTGCCCGGTGATCACCGTGGCCGGTACCAATGGCAAGGGCTCGACCTGTGCCATGCTCGAAGCCGTGGCGCTGCAGTCCGGCTACAAGCCCGGCGTCTACACCTCGCCGCATCTGGTGCATTTCGAGGAGCGTTGCCGCATCGGCGGTGAAATCGCCAGCGCCGAGCAGCTGATGGGCAGCTTCGAGGCCGTCGAGGCCGCGCGCGTGCAGGGCGGCAACGAAGTCCAACTGACCTACTTCGAGTTCACCACGCTGGGCATCATGCATCTGCTGAGCCGCTCGGGCCTCGATGTGGCGATTCTCGAAGTCGGCCTGGGCGGGCGCCTGGATGCGACCAACGTGATCGACACCGACTGCGCAATCATCACCAGCATCGACATTGACCATACCGAGCTGCTGGGCAAGGACCGCGAGACCATAGGCCGCGAGAAGGCCGGAATCATGCGCCCCGGACGTCCGGTGATCGTCAGCGATCCGGTCGCGCCGCAAAGCGTGATCGACCATGCCAACGAGATCGGCGCCCAGCTGTGGCAGTTTGGCCAGGATTTCAATTTTTCGGGCGACAAGCAGCAGTGGGGCTGGGCGGGCCGCGGGCGCCGCTATGCGGGCCTGGCCTATCCCGCGCTGCGCGGCGCGAACCAGCTGGTCAACGCCGCGGGCGCGCTGGCTGCATTTGAAGCGCTGCGCGAGCGCCTGCCGGTCACGGCCCAGGCCGTGCGCACCGGCATGGCCATGGTCGAACTGCCCGGGCGCTTCCAGATCGTTCCCGGCCAGCCCACACTGGTGCTCGATGTCGCGCACAACCCGCATTCGGTCGCGGCGCTGACCGCCAACCTGGATGCCATGGGCTTTTTCCCCACGACCCATGCGGTTTTTGGCGCAATGGCCGACAAGGACCTCGCGCCGATGTTCGCCAAGGTCGGCCCGCTGATCGATCGCTGGTACTTCTGTGACCTGCCCACGCCGCGTGCCGACACGGCTGCGGGCCTGCAGCAGAAATGGAATGCGGTGCAGATGGTCGCCGGCGGGCGCCGTGAAGTGGCCACCAGCCTGCATGCGACTCCCGAGTTGGCCTTGCAGGCTGCGGTCGCCGCTGCGGACCCCGCTGATAGAATCGTGGTCTTTGGCTCGTTTTATACGGTGGGTGGTGTGCTGCTTCATGGCACGCCGCGCTTGCAAGCCAAGCATCTGGGCGAATAAGCCCGAACGAGTCTGCACTTCATGGCATTTTTCAAGTTCTCTTGGTTCGGCAAAAAAGAGGCTGCGGACAAGTCCGTAACGCGTTCCCGCGCTGCCCAGGTGGAAAGCGTCGACGTCATGCGCAGTCGCGCGCGCCATCGGCTGATCGGCGCTGCGGTGCTGGTGCTGGTGGGCGTGGTGGGCTTCCCACTGCTGTTCGACACCCAGCCCCGACCGATTCCCGTCGATATTCCGATTGAGATTCCCGACCGCGGTCATGTCGCGCCGCTGATGGTGCCCGGCGAAACCGCGGCTCCGGCGGCTGCGGCACGTCCGTCCACTTCCGTGGACACGCACGCATCGCTGGACAAGGGCGAGGAAGTTTTCGAATCGTCCACGCCCGTGGCCGCGCCGCGTGCGGCCGCCATGCCCATGCCGCCCGTGCCGCCCTTGATGTCGCCGCCCGCGGCCGCATCTGCCAAGGCGGAGTCGCCCAAGCCTGCGCCCGCGAAAACCGAGCCCAAGGTCGAAGCCCCGGTCAAGCCAAAGCCTGAACCTAAACCTGAACCCAAGCCTGAACCCAAGCCAAAGCCCGAACCGAAACCCGAGCCCAAGCCTGAGCCCAAGCCCGAGCCAGCCAAGCCCAAGGTCGATGAGGCGGCGCGCGCGCGTGCGCTGCTCGAAGGCCGGGCACCGGCAGCCGCCGAGGCCAGCAGCAGCGATCGTGTCGTGGTCCAGGTCGGAGCGTTTGGCGATGCGGACAAGGCGCGTGAAGTGCGCGCCAAGCTCGAAGGCGCGGGCCTCAAGGCGTTCACCCAGACGGTGTCGACCAAGGATGGTCAGCGCACGCGGGTGCGCGTGGGCCCGTTCAACAGCCGGGCCGAAGCCGACAAGGCCGCGGCGCGGGTCAAGGGACTGGGTTTGCCGGCGTCGGTGATCAAGCCCTGACGCGGTGATGGGCGCTGTCGACTGGATTTTTCTGGCCGTGGTGCTGGGGTCGCTGCTGGTCGGTGCCTGGCGCGGGCTGGTCTATGAACTCCTGTCGCTCGTAGGGTGGCTCGTGGCCTTCGTGTCGGCGCGCTACGGGGCGGAGACAATGGGCGGGTTTCTGCCCATGGGCAATGCCGATGTATCGCTGCGTTATGCCGCAGGTTTTGTGGTGACGTTTATTGCTGTGGCGTTTGTCTGGGGCCTGGTCTCCAGTCTCGCCAAGCGACTGATTGATGGCGTGGGTCTGCGGCCTGTGGACCGCACGCTGGGCGCGGTATTTGGTCTGCTGCGGGGTGGTCTGCTGCTGGTCGTCGTGACCCTGGTGGTGACCTATACGCCTTTGCAGCAGTCCGAGTGGTGGCAGCAATCGCTGATTGCGCCGCAACTCGGCGGCCTGCTGCTGGACTGGATGCCGGCGCTGCCGCAGGAATTGGGAAGGTATTTGCCTTCAAGATGAGGGCAGGGCGGCCCTACCCGGGCGGCCTTGCAAGAATGGCGGGACTTTTCCCGCGGATGGATGGAACGCAACTATGTGTGGAATCGTCGGTGTAGTCAGCACTGCACCCGTGAATCAGCTGATCTATGACGCGCTGCTGCTTTTGCAGCATCGTGGACAGGATGCGGCAGGCATCGTGACCCAACAGGAACGTAAGTTCTACATGCACAAGGCCAAGGGCATGGTGCGCGATGTTTTCCGTACGCGCAACATGCGCGCGCTGCCGGGCAACATCGGCCTGGGCCAGGTGCGCTACCCGACGGCCGGCAACGCGGCCAGCGAAGAAGAGGCCCAGCCCTTCTACGTCAACGCGCCGTTCGGCATCGTCATGGTGCACAACGGCAACCTGACCAACGCCAAGCAACTGCGTGCCGAGCTCGCCGACACCGACCATCGCCACACCAATACGGACAGCGACTCCGAAGTGCTGCTCAACGTGCTGGCGCACGAACTGGCGCGTGCCACCAGCGGCGCGCCGCTCAAGAGCGTCGACGTGTTCAAGGCGGTGCGCGCGGTGCACAAGCGCGTGCGCGGCTCCTACGCCGTGATCGCGCTGATCGCCGGTTACGGTCTGCTGGCTTTCCGCGACCCCTACGGCATCCGTCCGCTGTGCATAGGCCACGGTGCCGATGGCAGCGTCATGCTGGGCAGCGAATCGGTGGCGCTCGAAGGCAATCTTTACACACTGGAGCGCGATGTCGCGCCGGGCGAAGCCGTCTACATCGGCCTCGACGGCAAGGTCCAGGCAGAGCAGTGCGCCGAGAAGAGCTCGCTGCACCCCTGCATTTTCGAGTACGTCTACCTGGCGCGCCCCGATTCCGTCATGGACGGCATCTCGGTCTACCAGGCGCGCCTGAACCTGGGCGAATCGCTGGCCAAGCGCGTGATCTCCACCGTGCCGCCAAGCGAGATCGACGTGATCATTCCGATTCCCGAATCGAGCCGCCCCAGCGCCATGCAGCTGGCCCAGCTGCTGGGCCTGCCGTACCGCGAAGGCTTCGTGAAGAACCGCTACGTGGGCCGCACCTTCATCATGCCGGGCCAGGGCGCGCGCAAGAAGTCGGTGCGCCAGAAGCTCAATGCGATCAGCAGCGAGTTCAAGGGCCGCAACGTGCTGCTGGTTGATGACTCCATCGTGCGCGGCACGACCTCCAAGGAAATCGTGCAGATGGCACGCGACGCCGGCGCCAACAAGGTGTACCTGGCGAGCGCCGCGCCGCCGGTGCGCTTTCCCAATGTCTACGGCATCGACATGCCGACCAAGAGCGAGCTGGTGGCCCACGACCGCACGGTCGAGGAAATCCGCCAGGTCATCGGCTGCGACGCGCTGATCTATCAGGACGTCGACGGCATGAAAAAGGCGATTGGCGCGCTCAACCCCGGCGTCAACGGCTTTGAAGCTTCGTGCTTTGACGGTATATATGTGACCGGCGACATTTCCGAAGGCGATATCGCGGCGCTCAACGCGGGCCGCACCGGCGGCGCCGAAGAGGGCGATGTCGATACCTCGCGCCTATCGCTGCCCAACGCCCAGGACGCTTGAGCACGTTACATTAGGAACGATTGCAAGCAATGAAGCGGGGCGCAGCGCCGCCCGCTTGGCTGTCATGGAAAAGAGCTAAAAACGCGGAAGGGTCAGGCCTCACCACCTGACCGGCCCAGCGGGTTTGGCTCATTTTTCTTTGCGCCGCCAGCAACGGCCTGCCTCCGCTGGACAACCAGGAATACCACCGTGACCGAACGAACCCTTCCCGCCGGCCTGCATCCCGATACCCTCGCGGTGCGCGAAGCCGTGGAGCGCAGCCAATGGGGCGAGCACAGCGAAGCGCTGTACCTCACCAGCAGCTTCGTGCAACCCGATGCCGCCACGGCCGCGCGCCGCTTCGGCAATGAAGAGCCGGGCTATACCTACAGCCGCACTTCCAACCCCACCGTGACCAGCTTCGAGCGTCGACTCGCTGCCATGGAAGGCACCGAGGTGGCCATTGCCACTTCGACCGGCATGTCGGCCATTCTGATGGTCGCGATGACCATGCTCAAGGCCGGCGATCACATCATCTGCTCGCAGTCGATGTTCGGCTCGACGATCAAGTTGCTGGGCGGCGAGATGGCGCGCTTCGGCGTGACTTCCAGCTTTGTGTCCCAGACCGATGTCGCCGCCTGGAAGGCCGCGATCCGTCCTGAAACCAAGCTGCTGTTTGCCGAAACCCCGACCAATCCTCTGGGCGATCTGTGCGACATCGCGGCGCTGGCCGAACTCGCGCATGCGCACGGCGCGCTGCTGGCCGTGGACAACAGCTTTGCCTCGCCGGTGCTGCAGCGCCCGGTGCAATTCGGTGCCGACCTGGTCGTGCACTCGGGCACCAAGCTGCTCGACGGCCAGGGTCGCAGCATGGGCGGTGCGGTCTGCGGCCCCAAGGCGCTGGTTGAAGAGAAGATGGGCGCCTTCATGCGCACCGCGGGCCTGAACCTCGCGCCGTTCAACGCCTGGGTCATGCTCAAGGGCATGGAAACCCTGGCGCTGCGCGTCAAGGCCATGAGCGCCGCGGCGCTGGAAATGGCAAACTGGCTTGAAGCCCATCCCAAGGTGGCGCGCGTTCACTACAGCGGCCTGCCTACGCACGCCCAGCATGCGCTGGCGATGCGCCAGCAATCTGGCATGGGCGGCGGCGTGCTGGCCTTCGATGTGATCGGCGACTCGCCCGAAGCGCTGCGCGCCAACGCGTTCGCGGTCATCGACAGCACGCGCGTGTGCAGCATCACCGCCAACCTGGGCGACGTGAAGACCACCATCACCCACCCGGCCAGCACTTCGCATGGCCGTCTTTCCGAAGACCAGCGCCAGGCCGCTGGCATCGGTCAAGGCCTGATCCGCCTGTCGGTCGGCCTCGAGCATCTTGAAGACATCAAGGCAGATCTCTGCCGTGGACTGGATACCCTGTAATGAGCACCAAAGTACGTACCCGTTTCGCCCCTTCGCCCACGGGCTTCATCCACCTGGGCAACATCCGCTCGGCGCTTTATCCCTGGGCCTTTGCGCGCGCCAATGGTGGCGACTTCATCCTGCGCATCGAGGACACCGATGTCGAGCGCTCGACCCAGGCATCGGTCGACGTGATCCTCGAGGGCATGGAGTGGCTGCAGCTCACGCCCGACGAAGGCCCGTTCTATCAGATGCAACGCATAGAGCGCTACAAGGAAGTGCTGGTGCGGCTGCAGGAAAAGGGCCTGGTCTATCCCTGCTACATGAGCATGCAGGAGCTCGACGCGCTGCGCGAAAAGCAGATGGCCGCCAAGGAAAAGCCGCGCTATGACGGCACCTGGCGCCCCGAGCCCGGCAAGCAGTTGCCGCCCGTGCCCGAAGGCGTGCAGCCCGTGCTGCGCTTCAAGACGCCGCAAGGCGGCGTCGTGGCCTGGGAAGACAAGTGCAAGGGCCGCATCGAATTCCAGAACAGCGAACTCGACGACCTGGTGATCGCGCGCCCCGACGGCACGCCTACCTATAACTTCTGCGTCTGCGTCGACGACATGGACATGGCGATCACGCATGTGATCCGCGGCGACGACCACATCAACAACACGCCGCGCCAGATCCACATCTTCGAAGCCCTGGGCGCCGAGGTTCCGGTGTTCGCCCATCTGCCCACCGTGCTCAACGAGCAGGGCGAGAAGATGAGCAAGCGCAACGGCGCCAAGGCCGTGACGCAATACCGTGACGAAGGCTATCTGGCCGATGCCATGGTCAACTATCTGGCGCGCCTGGGCTGGAGCCATGGCGACGACGAGATCTTCAGCCGCGCCCAGTTCCTCGAATGGTTCAACCTCGACCACCTGGGTCGCAGCGCGGGCCAGTTCGACGAAGCCAAGCTGCGCTGGGTTAACGCCCAGCACCTGAAGGCCTTGGACGACCAGGCGTTGGCTGCACTGGTCAAGCCTTTCCTCGAGAAGCGCGGCATTGCCGCTGCCGAACTCGATGCCGACGATCGCCTGGTGCGCATCTGCGGTCTGTTCAAGGACCGTTGCGACACGCTGGTGGCGCTGGCCGACTGGGCCCAGGTCTTCTATAGGGATGTGACACCGGATGCAGAAGAGCGCGCCAAGCATGTGACCGAAGCCGTGCAGCCCGCGATTGCCGCACTCGCCGCCGCGCTGGCTGACTGCGAATGGACGCGTGAAGCCATCTCCGCGGCCTTCAAGGAAGTGCTCAAGGCCCAGGGTCTGAAGATGCCTCAACTGGCCATGCCGGTGCGGGTTCTCACCGTGGGTACGGCACACACGCCATCGGTCGATTCAGTGCTTGAATTGCTCGGTCGTGAAAAAATTGCTGCGAGATTGCAAAACGTCTAAAAACCTGTCTATAATTCGAGTCTTCAACGACACACAGCAAGAAATTGATTGTGTTGTCAAGATGGAAATTGTGGGGGGTATAGCTCAGCTGGGAGAGCGCTTGCATGGCATGCAAGAGGTCATCGGTTCGATCCCGTTTACCTCCACCATAGAAGTCGAAGACGTTCTGAAAAGAACGTGCGTTGAAAACGGACAAGTTCCAAGGTTTTGACCCTATCGTCTAGAGGCCTAGGACATCACCCTTTCACGGTGAGTACCGGGGTTCGAATCCCCGTAGGGTCGCCAAGTTTGAAGCACTTGGGTTTGGTAAAAATATTTACCGAATCACAACGCTTTCTGCCAGGAGTGGTAGTTCAGTTGGTTAGAATACCGGCCTGTCACGCCGGGGGTCGCGGGTTCGAGTCCCGTCCACTCCGCCACAGTTAAAGGGTTCATGCCTTACAGCACGAATCCGTTTGGGGGTATAGCTCAGCTGGGAGAGCGCTTGCATGGCATGCAAGAGGTCATCGGTTCGATCCCGTTTACCTCCACCAAAGAATTGAGAACAGAAGTTCCAAGGCTACGACCCTATCGTCTAGAGGCCTAGGACATCACCCTTTCACGGTGAGTACCGGGGTTCGAATCCCCGTAGGGTCGCCAAGTTTGAAGCACTTGGGTATGGCAGATTTATTTGCTGCACCACAAAGCTTTCTGCCAGGAGTGGTAGTTCAGTTGGTTAGAATACCGGCCTGTCACGCCGGGGGTCGCGGGTTCGAGTCCCGTCCACTCCGCCACAGTTAATGGAAGTATGCGTTTGCATGGCTCCGATTGGGGGTATAGCTCAGCTGGGAGAGCGCTTGCATGGCATGCAAGAGGTCATCGGTTCGATCCCGTTTACCTCCACCAAGAAGTTAGAACGGAAGTTCTTAGGTTACGACCCTATCGTCTAGAGGCCTAGGACATCACCCTTTCACGGTGAGTACCGGGGTTCGAATCCCCGTAGGGTCGCCAAGTTATAGCGCTTGGCCTGTATCAAGTACAGGTGAAAAGCTATCTACCAGGAGTGGTAGTTCAGTTGGTTAGAATACCGGCCTGTCACGCCGGGGGTCGCGGGTTCGAGTCCCGTCCACTCCGCCATAATTTGTGGATCGACTTTATGTTGGTTTCGCTGATTACGATAAAGGCACTGTGCTTCGCACAGTGCCTTTTTTCGTTGGGCTGGCGTTTTCTCAGCGAAGTCGTTTTTCCTGATTGTGTCCAAGGATGAATGGCTTTTCCAGGGAGATGTTCAGTCATTCGGCTTTATGAAAACCGGCCCTTCGACAGGCTCAGGGCGAACGGGGATCAGGATGCAGCGACTAAACCCGACAAGGGCGCGGTGAATAAACCCCACCCGGGTGCAGTGAATAAACCCCACCCGGGTGCAGTGAATAAACCTGCTCGCGCTGAGCTTGCAGAGCCCGGAAATCGACCGCCGGTGCGCATGTTCCGTGATTTTCCGGGCATTCCGACAAACTGGGTCAGCGCCAAACGCTCAGCAAATGCCCGAAAGCAATTCCTCAAACAGCATTTCGCCCCCCATCTGCCCGCCCTTGAGCATGATTTCCAGGCCATCGAGCGTCAAATCGTCGCTGTGCAGCCGGCAAAGCGCGACGCCGGGAGCCAGTTGCGCCTGATAGGACAGGCCCCAGGCGTCCAAAGCCTGGACCGCATGGCTCGATGTATCGCCGCCGGCCACTCCCAGGCGCTTGATGGGCGCCAGTTTCAGCACCTGCGCCAGCAGTTCGCCGCAGGCCAGGGCCAGTGCGCGCGCATCGGCGGGGGCATCCGCCGGGGCAATCTGCCCTTCGCTGGACGTACAGGCCAGCATATTTCTGCCTTGCTGCAGCTGCAGCGCAATTTTTTTCGCCATCTGCGCGCGGTAAGCCATGTCCTGGGCCAGCCGCGGCGCATCGAGCAACAGCTGTTCGTACGAGCTGGCTGCCTTGATCTGGCGTGCGGTCATGGGTGACAGGCTGCCGGCAAGCACCAGCACCGGGCCTTGCGCCGGCGCAATCGTGGCATGGGCAAGCAGGGTCTGCGGCGCCTGGCCTTGCCAATGCGCGGCCAGCGCCTGGACCACGCTGCTCGGACCGGCAGCCATCAGCGGCTGCCGGCAGGCGCTTTGCCAGATCAGCCGGCCGACGATGGTCAGGTCCTGTGCATGCGCAATATCAAGCAGGACAGCATCAGGTTGCTGCGAAATGAGCGCAGAAAGCTGCTGATCCAGTGCGGATTCCGATTGTTGGTAGTCTGGATAGTCAAGCGAGGCCAGCTGCAGCCCTTGCTGGGCAAAGTGCAGGCGCAGATCCGCTTCATGCATGGGCGTGACCGGATGCCGGCGCATGGTGGGGTGGCGGTCTATGCGGTGCATGGCGGGGCCGGCACTCGCAAACAGATTGCCAAACACACAGTAGCGGCGCAGATTGGGCTGGCCGCCGACAATCGGCACGAAGGCATTGCGCGTATGCGGCTGCAGCACGCGAATGGCGGTGCCGATGCTGCCGATATGGGGAGCGCTGTCAAAGGTCGAGCAGGTCTTGTAGTGCATGACCGGCGCGCCCAGCTGCGCGAACAGCCGGCCCACGGGTTCGAGTTCGGCCTGCATTTCGGCGGGTGTCATGGCGCGCGCCGCGCCCGCAATGCCCAGGCAGTCCAGCGGGCCTGCGCGCTCAAGCTGGGCGGCGCCGGGCAGGCCCAGAAACAGCAGCGTGCGCAGGCCGGCGCGCGCGGCCGTCGCCAGCGTGTCGGTGGCGCCGGTGAAATCGTCGCCGTAGTAGGCGATCTTCAATGCGGACGGCATGGCCAGCTCACTTGCCGAAAAAGGCCAGCGCCGCAGCCAGCTCGGGCGCCTGGCACGCGTACTCGGAAAGCGCAACGCCGGCGCGCGCCGCTGCCCAGGCCTGGCGAATGCTGGCCACGCCCGCGGCCGGACCGCCCGGATGCGCCAGAATGCCGCCGCCCGACATGAACAGCAGGTCGTCGCTTTGCACCGCGGCCCAGGTCGCGGGCACGGTGCCGGCCCACTGGCCGGACGAAAAGGCCGGCATCACTCGGTCATCGATTTCCGGCGTCAGCGGCGTATAGCAATCCTGGGCCGAGGCAATGACTTCTTCATCGGGCTGGGAGAACTTGCCCTGCAAGCCGTGCACATGCATATGGTCCACGCCCGCGAGCCGCCACAGCGTCTGGTAGGCCTGGAACGACATGCCCAGCAACGGATGGCGCGACAGCGCGCCATAGCCATTGCGGTGGCCATGCAGCGCGAGACCGGTGTGGCGGCGCAGCGTCTGCAGCGCCGAGAAGCCGCACCAGTTGAGGCTGGCCATCGCGCAACTGCCGCCTTCGCGCTCTATCAGGTCGGCATGGCGCTTCATCGCATCGGTTTCGTCGGTGATGTTGAAAGCTACCATGACATGCTTGCCGGTCCGGTCCTGGTGGGCGCGCACCGCCGCCATGACGGCGGGAACGCGCTGGGCCAGCGGGGCATGTACAGGGTCGGCACAGACTTCGTCATCCTTGATGAAGTCCACGCCGGCCGCGCACAGCCGCGCCACCAGCTCGGCACTCTGCTCGGGAGAGAAGCCGACATTGGGCTTGAGAATGGTGCCGACCAGCGCGCCGCTGGCCACGCCGGTGCGCTGGCGCGTTCCGGCAATGCCCACCTGGGGCAGGTCGAACTGCGCGCGGTAACTTGCGGGCAGTTGCAGGCTTTCGAGCCGCAGGCCGCTGGCTTCGCCCAGATCGTAGAGATTGCCCGAGACGGTGGCGGCCAGCGTGGGCAGGTTGGCGCCCACATTGGCGACGGGAAACGAGATGCGCACGCGCGCACGCCGCCAGGGGCCGGCGCGGCCCTGGCGCTCGAGCAGCGCATTGGGCAGGCTGGGCGCGTGCACGGATTCCAGTTCGTCAATGGACTCGACCGTGGCGCGTGCGCGCCGGCGCAGCGCATCGGTCTCGCCCTCGACGCGGGTGAAGGTGCCGCAGGACTGTTCGCCGGCCATCACTTCAGCGACGTGGGCGGGCGCCAGGGGCGTTTCAATCAGATAGGTGGCTTCGAAGCGGTCGGCGGTCATGGGGCGGCAGGCTCAGAGTTTGCTCAGGTCGGGGAAAGGGCGCACGGGGTCGGTGACGCCGTCCCAGGTTTCGGCCGAAGCGCGAATCAGGTCGAACATCTTTCCCTTGGGGCCGGCGACTTCCGACAGCTCGATCACGGTGCCGGGGTGGTACTCGGTGTCGAAGTAGATGAAGCGGCCGTTGGCGCCGACTTCGCCGCTCATCACCGGCTTGAAACCCTGGCGCAGCAGGCGCTCGAGGTCGGCGTCGTAGTGGCTGGTCCAGTAGGCAACATGCTGCAGTCCGGTGCGCCCGGCCTGCAGGAAGTCGCGGTACATCGAGGGCACGTCGTTGCGTGTCTGTATCAGCTCGACCTGTACAAAGCCCGAGTTGGCCAGCGCCACCGAGTTGTGCGGCGCGTGGGCCTGGCCGTTGTAGCGGTAGTTCTCGATCGGCACCTTGGGGTTGTAGAACCACGGGCCCACGCCCAGGGTCTTGCTCCAATAGTCCATGGCAGCTTCGATGTCGTGCACGACGTAGCCCAGCTGGCGAATTTCTCCAAAATGGCGGCTCATGTTTTTTCCGTGTAAGAGTGAGGTGAAGAAGCAGCGCGCGCGGCGCTTATTTGAGGAAGCCCGTGGAGATCCAGGGAATCGCCGCGACCAGCACCAAGCCGACCAGCAGCGCGGCCATGTAGCCGCCTATGTATTTCATGCCTTCGTTGGGGTCGACCTTGCTGATCGCGCAGGCGCCGTAGTAGCCCACGCCGATCGGCGGAGCAAACAGGCCTATGCCCATGGCGAAGATCACGACCATGGCGTAGTGCACGGGATGCACGCCGGCCTGCACGGCGATGGGAAACAGCAGCGGGCCGAACAGCACGATGGCGGGAATGCCTTCGAGCACGCAGCCCAGCACGATGAAGGCAACGATGGAGATCGCCAGGAAGCCGTAGGCACCGCCCGGAATGCCGGCCATCATCTGCGCCAGATCGGTGGAAAAGCCCGACTGCGTCAGGCCCCAGGCCATGGCCGTGGCGCAGCCCACAATGAACATGATGGCGCCCGACAGCGAGGCGGTTTCGATCAGCATGGGCTTGAGCCGGCGCCAGTCGAACTGGCGGTAGACCAGCAGCCCGGCAAGCACCGAATACACCACGCCAATGGTCGAGACCTCGGTGGCCGTGGCCACGCCTTCGACCACGGCCGCGCGGATCACGAAGGGCAGGGCGATCGCAGGCAGCGCGATCACGAAGAACCTGCCGATCTGGCGCTTGCTGTAGCGCGTCACGCCGCTCAGGTCTTCCTTGCGGTAGCGCCACCAGACGACGGTGCACAGGCACAGGCCCAGCACCAGCGCGGGCAGCATGCCGCCGGTGAACAGCGCGGCAATCGACACGCCCGTGACCGAGCCGATGGTGATCAGCACGATGGACGGAGGAATGGTCTCGGTCTGCGCGCCCGTGGCCGACAGCAGCGCCACCAGGTCGCCGGGCTTGGCGCCGCGCTTCTTCATTTCGGGAAACAGCACGGGCGCGATCGCCGCCATGTCGGCGATCTTCGAGCCCGAGATGCCCGACACCAGGTACATCGCGCCTATCAGCACATAGCTCAGGCCGCCGCGCACATGGCCCAGCAGGCTGGCGAGAAACTGGATCATGGCCTTGGCCATGCCCGTCATCTCGATCAGCGCGCCCAGGAAGATGAACAGCGGCACGGCCAGCATGATCAGGTGCGACATGCCTTCGTCCATGCGCCCGACCATCACCACCATGGGCGTGTGCGTGGTCAGCGCCAGGTAGCCGAAGGTCGCGAGCGCAAAGCAAAACGCGATCGGCACGCCCGAGAACACCGTGACCGCGACCACCACCAGGAAGAACACCACCAGGTTGAGCTTGCCCAGCGTGGCAAACACCGGCTGGGCCAGCCAGAACGCGAGAATGATTGCGGCCGTCGCGGCGACGGTGATGGCAATCTGGCGCATGGTGCATAGACGCAGCAGGCGCAGCACGGCAAACACGCCCATCAGGCCCACGCCCACGGGAATCGCCGAAGCGCGCCAGGCATTGCTGATTTCCAGCGCCGGCGTGACGATGAACGATTCCTCGTCGGCGTATTCGTAGGCCGGATGCATGACCATCACCAGAAACGCCAGCGCGGCGGCTATTGCCAGCGCCTCGAGCAGGCCGCGCGTCTGCGGGCCGACCTTGCTGACCAGCGCCGTCATGCGCATGTGTTCGCCGCGGCGCAGCGCCACGACCGCACCCAGCATCGACAGCCACAGGAAGAAGATGGACGCGAGCTCGTCGGACCAGACCAGCGGCGCATGCAACACGTAGCGCGCGACCACGCCCGCAAACAGAATGACGATTTCCACCAGCACGATGGCCGCGGCAACGGCCTCGATCACCGCGCCCAGGCGCAGGTCTATGCGGCCGGCCAGGCGGCTGAGCGGATTGGCCGGCGGCGCTTGGGGGTCAAGAGCAGGGGCGTGGGACATGAACGTAACTTTCTTCGGGGCAGGGCGAGGCCTGCGCGCAGGCGCGGGCATGGCGTTCGGGAGCGGGTCAGCGGGCAGCGACGGGCCGCCCGCGCGGGTCAGGCGAGCTTGCCTACCGTCTGTTCGAGCAGGCCCCAGGCTTCGTTGCCGAAGCGGCCTTTCCACTCGGCATAGAAGCCCGATTCGCGCAGCTTGGCGCGGAAGCTGTCGGCCGAAGGGCGGTTGATCTGCAGCCCCTTGGCCTGCAGGTCGGTGATCACCGAATCGTTGAGCTTCTTGATGTCTTCGCGCTGCTGCATGCCGGCGTCGTTGATGGCCGCGGCCACGATGGTCTTGAGGTCGGGCGGCAGGCGGTCCCAGGCGCGGCCGTTGGCGACAAACCAGTAGCCGTCCCAGATGTGGTTGGTCAGCGAGGCGAACTTCTGCACTTCGTAGAGCTTGGCGACCTGGATGATGGGCAGCGGGTTTTCCTGGGCGTCGACGATCTTTGTCTGCAGCGAGGAATAGACCTCGCTGAACTGCAGGCTTGCGGGCGCGGCGCCCAGGCCCTTGAACATCGAGATCGACAGCGGACTCACGGGCACGCGGATCTTCAGGCCGTCGAGGTCCCTGGCGCTGGCCACGGGTGCCTTGCTGCTGGTGGTCTGGCGAAAACCGTTGTCCCACATCTTGTCAAACGCGTACAGCCGCATCTTGCCTATGGCGGCGCGCACATGGGCGCCGAGCTTGCCGTCCATGGCCGACCAGACCTGGTTGTAGTCGGAAAACGCAAAGCCCGTGGCATTGATGGCCGCGACCGGCACCAGCGTGGCAATCACCAGGGCCGAAGGCGTGAAGAACTCTATGCCGCCCGAGCGCACCTGGGCCAGCATGTCGGTGTCGCCGCCAAGCTGGTTGTTCGGAAAGATCTTGATCTCGACCCGGCCCTTGGTTTCCTTGAGGATGCGATCGGCCGCCTCCTGCGCGCGGATGTTCAGCGGGTGGGTCACCGGCAGGTTGTTGCCGTATTTGTACGAGAACTCCGCGGCGCGCGCGATCAGCGGAAAGCCGGCCATGCCGGTGGCGATGGACGCGGCGGGAACGGCGGACAGGCTGCGCAGAACGCTGCGGCGGGTGACTTCGGCCATGGTTGTCTCCAGATTTATTTTTGATGCGTTTTGATGCATCATTGGATGAAAGCCACGCAACGATAGGTGTTGAGCGGCGAGGCGTCAAATCATAAAAATGATGGGTTTTGATGTATGCGGGTTGACCCTGATGGATTGGAGAACTTGCCGCAGCGCGCGCGCGTGGCCGATATCGCGCGTGCCGCCAAGGTGTCGACCGCTACCGTGGACCGGGTACTGAACCGCCGTCCCGGCGTGCGCGATGCGACCGCGCAGAAAGTGCTCAAGGCCGCGGCCGAGCTCGACTACCTGCCCGAAACCGGGCTGTACGCGGCTCTCGCGGCCGCGCCCATGCGGCTGGGTTTTCTGCTGCCCGACGGCAACAACCGCTTCATCCGCATGCTGGGCGACACCGTGGGCTATTCGCAGGAGCATCTCGCGCCGTTCAACGTCAAATGCCGCAGCGAGCAGTTCGAGAGCTTCAACCCGCAGCAACTGGCCGCGCGCCTGCTGCGCCTGGGCGAGCGCTGCGACGGCATTGCGTTCATGGCGCTCGAGCACCCGGCCGTGCGCGAAGCCGTGGCACTGCTGGCGGAGCAGGGCGTGCCGACCATTACGCTGATCTCGGATCTTTCAGGCTCGCGCCGCGCGGCCTATGTGGGCCTGGACAACCGGGCCGCGGGCCGCACGGCGGGCTATCTGGTGGGACGTTTCATAGGCCCGGGCGCGCGCGCGGGCAAGGTGGCGCTGATTGCCGGCTCGCGCAGCTACAGCGCGCACGAGGAGCGCGAGGCCGGTTTTCTGCATGTGATCGAAGAGATGTTTCCCGCGCTGCAGGTCGTGGGCCTGCGCGAAGGCCATGACGATGCGCAGAAGAACTACACGCAGACCCGCACGCTGCTTGAGCAATACCCCGATCTGGCCGGCATCTACAACATTGGCGGTGCGTCGGACGGTGTGGCGCGCGCGCTCAAGGAAATGGGGCGCGAGCACAAGGTGGTGTTCATAGGCCATGGCCTCACGCCCGACACCCGCGCCATGCTGATCGACGGCAGCATGGACGCGGTGATCACCCAGAGCCCGCAGGCGGCGATGATGAGCTGCGTGCGCATCTTCACCAATCTGCGCGAGAAGCGCGATGCAATGCTGGGCGTGGATCCTGCGAAAACGCTGGTGATCTTTCGCGAAAACCTGCCTTAACTTCGTTAAAACACGCCATGCCTGTCAATCGGCATGGCACGCGGCAATCAGCGTGGCGCGAGGCGGATGGCGCCGTCGAGGCGAATCACTTCGCCGTTGAGCATGTCGTTCTCGAAGATATGGCAGGCGAGCTTGGCGTAGTCGCCGGGCGTGCCCAGGCGGCTGGGGAAGGGTACGCCGGCGGCCAGCGCGTCCTGCACTTCCTGCGGCATGCCGAACAGCATGGGCGTGCCGAAGATGCCGGGGGCAATGGTCATGTTGCGTATGCCGTTGCGCGCCAGATCGCGCGCGATGGGCAGCGTCATGCCCACAATGCCGCCCTTGGACGCGGAATACGCGGCCTGGCCGATCTGGCCGTCATAGGCGGCGACGCTGGCCGTGGAAATCATCACGCCGCGCTCGCCCGTGGCTTCGGCTTCGTTCTTGGCCATGGCTTCGGCGGCCAGGCGGATCATGTTGAAGCTGCCGATCAAATTGACGGTGATGGTCTTGCTGAATACCGACAGCGCATGCGCGCCGTTCTTGCCCACGGTCTTCTCGGCCGGAGCGATGCCTGCGCAGTTGACCAGGCCCATGAGCTTGCCCAGCTTGGTGGCCTGATCGACGACAGCCTGGGCGTCGGCTTCGTTGCTTACATCGCAGTGCACGAACGCGCCGCCGATATCCTGGGCTACCGCTTGGCCCTTGTCATCCTGCATGTCGGCGATCACCACCTTGCCGCCCTTGGCCGCGAGCATGCGCGCCGTGCCTTCGCCCAGGCCCGATGCGCCGCCTGTCACGATGAATACCTTGCCTGCGATGTCCATGGTTTGTCTCCTTGATTGACGTTGACGTAAACGTCCATTATGGCGAGAAACCGCTGGCCGGCACTGTCGCTGGAGCTACGCAGGTGCCGCACACGCAAAAAAAACCCGGCCAGAAGGCCGGGTTCGTATGCTCGCGCTGCGCTATCAGTTGAAGCCCACGCGGTCCAGCATCTGCTGGACCTTGGTCATGTTGGCACCCACGGCGCTGATTGGAATGGTTTCGCTCTTGAACGGCTTGCCGTTGGTCATGGCCTTGAGCGCCGGGTTGTCGAGCTGCACGCCCTTGGCCGCGGGCCATTCGTTGTTGCCGTTGGCGAAGTAGTTCTGCGCCGCGGGGCTGGCCAGGTATTCCAGGAACTTGACCGCATTGGCCTGGTTCTTGGTGTGGCGGGCGATGGCGCCGCCGGCGATGTTCATGTGCGTGCCCCAGGATTGCTGGTTGGGGAACACCACGCCGACCTTGTTGGCCACGGCCACGTCCTCGGGCTTGTTCGAGCGGATCATGCGCGCCAGATAGTAGCTGTTGCTCACGGCGATATCGCACTCGCCCGAAGCCACGGCCTTGATCTGGTCGGTGTCGCCGCCCTTGGGAGCGCGCGCCAGGTTGGCAACGACGCCCTTGAGCCAGGTTTCGGCCTGCTGCTCGCCCATGTGCTCGGTGATCGCACCGAACAGGCTCAGGTTGTAGGGGTGCGAACCCGAACGGATGCACAGCTTGCCCTTGAACTTGGGATCGGCCAGCGATTCGTAGGTCTGCACGTCCTGGGGCTTGACCTTGATCTTGTTGTAGACGATCACGCGGGCGCGGGTCGACAGGCCGAACCACGAAATGCCGCCGTCGGCCGCAGGTGCGCTGCGCAGATTTGTCGGAATCACGTCTTCCAGCACCTTGGAGCGGATCGGCAGGAACAGGCCGTCGACTTCGCCGCGGTACAGGCGTGCTGCGTCCACCAGCAGGATCACGTCGGCGGGCGAGGCCGTGCCTTCGGCCTTCAGGCGCGCCAGAATGCCGGCGTCGTCGGCATCGACGCGGTTGACCTTGATGCCCGTGGCCTTGGTGAAGCCGTCATAAAGCGCTTCGTCGGTGCTGTAGTGGCGCGCGGAGTACAGGTTGACCACGCCATCGGCATAGGCCGCGCCGGCTGCAGCCACGGCGCACGCGGCAATCAAGGTGTGAAGAATCTTGGACATGACAAATCAGTGTGAAATGGGATCGCTGGATAATACGCCAAACGCGAATTGTTCTTAATATTGTCCTTGCGCGCGGCCCGCTGCCTGCGCGCAGACGAAAAAAAGCCCGGCGCGAAGCCGGGCTTGAAAGGATCCAAGAAACGGGGGTTTCGAGAGGATCCAAGGAGACAACTGGTGGTTTTGGCTTTCACCAAAACAATGGAGTCATTATGCGGGTATTCCCTGGATTAGGGAATACCTCAGGCAAAAAAAATTGCGCTCTATCAGCCTTGTTGCGTGCTGCTCTTGACAGCATCAACCACATTCTTCGACGCGTTCTGCAGGTTGGTCTGTGCCAGATCGGACGCCTGCTTGACAGCCTTCTGCACCGATTCGGCAGCGTTGTTGGCTGCCGAGAACGAGTTCTTCAGCATGGCAACCGCGGCTTCCGAGCCGGGAGGCGCGTTCTTGGTGGCGTTGTCGATCAGGTCACCCAGGTTCTTCTGGGCTTCGGCGGCGCGCGCTTCGACGGTCTGGGCGATGGCCGAGCCGGTGCCGTTGGCGATGTCGTACAGGCTGCGGCTGTAGGCGGCGGTCTTTTCAGCCAGAGGCTGGAACCACTGTGCCTGCAGGGCCAGCAGTTGCTGCGCATCCTTGACGCTCAGCAGTTGCTGGCTGTGGCTGGCGGCTTCCGACAGCGCGTTGCGCGAGGCGGTCACGTTCAGTTCGACCAGCTTTTCGACGCCGTCAAAGGCTTTCTGGGTCAGGCCGAACAGGGCTTCGAGGTGGGACTTCTGGGCGTTCAGAATGGCTTCGGGGGTCAGCGACATGTGATTTCTCCTTGGGTAGCGTTATGGAATGAACCAGGCTTGCGAGATATCTGCGCTGAGGGGCCCAAGGCCATGTTGCAGTGCAGCATAAGTGCGATTCTAGGCATTTCGCGCGGCGATGCAAGCCTTTTGTTGCATTGCAACAAATTTGTCGGGAATGCCCTGCGGACATGCTGCTGACATCTGGGCGAAGGCGACATGCGCACCCATTGATGTCTCGCGCATGACATTCGTGCGGCGCTTGCGGGGCCGGGCTGAATTAAGCTAGGCCCAGCATTGCTTGACGAATGGGGAATCAATGGACAGGAATTCCGCCGCCGCCCGCCCGCAGCCGCAGGAGCGCGGCGCGTACCAGGCCTTCAAGACCATCACCACGCGCTGGTCCGACAACGACGTCTACGGCCATGTGAACAACGTCGTCTATTACAGCTGGTTCGATACCGCGGTGAATTCGCACCTGATAGAGCAGGGCGCGCTGGACATCGAACATGGCGAAACCATAGGCCTGGTGATAGAGACCCAGTGCAATTACTTTGCGCCGCTGGCGTTTCCGCAGACCGTGGAAGCCGGCATACGCGTGGCGCGTATCGGCAGCTCCAGCGTGCGCTATGAAGTGGGCCTGTTCGCCCAGGGCGAAGCGCTCACGGCCGCGGCCGGCCACTTCATCCATGTCTATGTGGACCGCGCAACGCGCCGGCCCTGTGCCTTGCCCGCGCGGCTGCGCGAAGTGCTCCAGGCCCTGACGGCGGCCTGAAACCGCCGCAAACCCGGGGAGGGATCGCCTACACTGTCGGCTGCCTGCCACTGCCAGCGGGGGAGCTGTTCCCTGTCTTGCCCATGATCATCACCAGTTTGCTCGACACCGACCTGTACAAGTTCACCATGATGCAGGTCGTGCTGCACCAGTTTCCGAGCGCGCAGGTCGAATACCGTTTCAAGTGCCGCAATCCGGGCGTGCAGCTGGCGCCGTATGTGAACGAGATCCGCGAGGAGATCCGCTGCCTTTGCGACCTGCAGTTCCGCGACGCCGAGCTCGCCTATCTCAGCGGCCTGCGCTTCATCAAGAGCGATTTCATCGATTTCCTGGGCCTGTTCCGTCTCAATGAAAAATACATTGAGGTGACTGCACTGCCCAATGGCGAGATCGACATCACGATACGCGGGCCCTGGCTGCACACCATCCTGTTCGAGATTCCGGTGCTGGCCATCGTCAACGAGGTGTACTTCCGCAACACGCAGAAGGTGCCCGATTTTCCCGAAGGCCGGCGCCGCCTCGAGGAAAAGATCATGCAGCTGCAGGCCCCGGGCCTGGAGCCGCTGAAGATCGCCGACTACGGCACGCGCCGGCGTTTCAGCCGTGCCTGGCACGAGGAAGTGCTGCGTGTGCTGTGCGCGCGCCTGGGCACGGGCGAGCGGCGCTCGGGTTCGAGCCGGCTCGAAGGCCAGTTCGCGGGCACGAGCAACGTGCTCTATGCGATGAAGCTGGGCGTGACGCCGTTGGGCACCATGGCGCATGAATACCTGCAGGCCTGTCAGGCGCTGGGTCCGCGGCTGCGCGACAGCCAGGTGTTCGGCTTCGAATCCTGGGCGCGCGAGTACCGCGGCGATCTGGGCATTGCGCTGTCGGACGTCTACGGCATGAGCGCATTCCTGCGCGATTTCGATCTCTATTTCTGCAAGCTGTTCGATGGCGCGCGCCACGACAGCGGCGATCCGTTCACCTGGGGCGAGCGCCTGCTCGAGCACTACCGCATCAACCGCGTCGACCCGCTGACCAAGACGCTGATCTTCAGCGACGCGCTGACCATCCCGCGCACCATCGCGCTGTTCGAGCGCTTTCGCGGGCGCTGCGTGCTGGCGTTCGGCATAGGCACCAATCTGACCAACGATCTGGGCTACGAGCCTTTGCAGGTGGTGATCAAGATGACGCGCTGCGCGGGCCAGCCCGTAGCCAAGCTGTCGGATTCGCCGGGCAAGAGCATGTGCGATGACGAGAAGTACCTGGCCTACCTGCGCCAGGTCTTCGAGATCGCTCCGTCGAACTGAAACAGGATTGCTTTCCATGAAACTCAAGCGTGCTGCGGCTCTGGCTGCATTCCTGGCCCTGCCTGGCTGGGCGCTGGCCGCTGACATCGACGGCCGCGCGCTGTCGGGCTGGTGGGGCGTTCCCTTCGCCGGCCTGTTGCTGTCGATCGCGCTGATGCCGCTGATTGCGCCGTTCTTCTGGCACCAGCACTTCGGCAAGCTCACCGCGGGCTGGGCGCTGGCCTTTTTGCTGCCGTTCGCGGCGCTGTTCGGCGTGGGCGCCGCGGGCGCGAGCCTGGTGCACGCGCTGCTGGCCGAATACCTGCCGTTCGTGATCCTGCTGCTGGCGCTGTTCACGGTCGCGGGCGGCATCTACATTCGCGGCAACCTGCGCGGCACGCCCGCGCTCAACGTCGCCATCCTGGCCACAGGCGCGGTGCTCGCCAGCTTCATGGGAACGACAGGCGCGTCGATGCTGCTGATACGGCCGCTGATACGCGCCAACGCCGGCCGCCGGCACACCGCGCATATCGTGGTGTTCTTCATCTTCATCGTCTCCAACGCCGGCGGCGCGCTCACGCCGCTGGGCGATCCGCCGCTGTTTCTGGGCTTTCTCAAGGGCGTCGATTTCTTCTGGCCGCTGCAGCATCTTTTCCCGCAGGCGCTGTTCCTGGTGGGTGCACTGCTGGCTTTGTTCTTTGCGCTCGACAGCTGGTACCTGCGCAGCCCCGGCGAATGCACCTTGCCCGCGGTCGCCGCGGGCGACAGCGCCGAACGTTTCGGTTTCGACGGCAAGGCGAATTTCGCGCTGCTGGGCGTGATCGTCGCGCTGGTGCTGCTCAGCGGATTCTGGAAGTCGGATGTGGTGTTCGACATCGCCGGCACGCCCGTGGGCCTGCCGGGCCTGGTGCGCGACCTGGGGCTGCTGGCCGTGGTCTGGGCCTCGCTGCGCATCACGCCCACGGATGTCCATCAGCGCAACCAGTTCGGCTGGGCGCCGATGGCCGAAGTGGCCAAGCTGTTTGCCGGCATCTTCCTGACCATCATTCCCGTGATTGCCATGCTCAAGGCCGGCACCGACGGCCCGTTCGGCGCCATCGTGCGCGCGGTCACGCGCCCCGACGGCGCGCCCGATCCGGCGATGTATTTCTGGGCCGCGGGCACGCTGTCGTCGTTTCTCGACAATGCGCCGACCTATCTGGTGTTCTTCAATACGGCGGGCGGCGACGCCCAGCTGCTGATGACCACGCTCGCGCCCACGCTGGCGGCGATTTCGGCGGGCGCGGTGTTCATGGGTGCGAACACTTACATAGGCAATGCGCCCAACCTGATGGTCAAGGCCATCGCCGAGGACCGCGGCGTGAAGATGCCCAGCTTCTTCGGCTACATGCTTTGGTCCTGCGGCATCCTGCTGCCGCTGTTCGCGCTCATGACCTGGATCTGGTTCTTGTGACGGGGCGCCGGCAGGGCAGATAATCTGCGCCCAGCCCCTCTTTTTTGAAGTATCCGCTTTGTCTCTTGAATCCCTTGTCGTGCTCGCAGCGCTCGCGCTGGTGGTGGTCTTGCAAATACTGGCCTTGCTGCGGCGCCAGGACAATGGCGCGGAGGATCTTGCCCATCTGCAGAGCCAGATGCAGGCGCTGGAGCGCGGCATGCAGGCGACGCAGCTGGCGATTGCGCGCAACGACGGCGCGCTCGAAAGCCTGGGCCAGCAGCTGCGCGCCCAGCAGGCCCAGGCCCGCGACGATGCCGAGGCCATGCGTGATGTGCTCACGGATGCGCTCACCGCGTTCCGCCGCGAACTGACCGCGACCACGGCCGCGCTCACCGGCGAAAGCACGCGCTCACGCCAGTTGGTGGCCGACAGCGCAAATCTGTTCGAGCAGCGCATACAGCAGCGCTTCGAGGCGCTGGCCGAAGCCACGCGCGGCACGCTCGATTCGCTCAAGGGCGATGTGCAAAGCCAGCTCACGGCGATGTCTACCGCGCTCAAGGACCAGCTCGAAGGCAATGGCCACCAGATCCGCCACCAGTTCGGCGTGCTGCAGGACGCGGTGACGCAGCAGCTCGGCGGCCTGGTGCAGGGCAGCCAGAGCAGCGCCGAGCAGCTGCGCAGCGCGCTCAACGAGCGGCTCGCGGCCATCCAGGCCGACAACTCGGCCAAGCTCGAGGAAATGCGCCGTACCGTCGACGAGAAACTGCATGCGACGCTGGAGCAGCGCCTGGGCGAATCGTTCAAGCTGGTCAGCGACCGGCTCGAACAGGTGCACAAGGGCCTGGGCGAAATGCAGACGCTGGCCGGCAGCGTGGGTGATCTCAAGCGCGTGATGACCAATGTGAAGTCGCGCGGCACCTGGGGAGAAATGCAGCTGGGCGCGATCATAGAGAACGTGCTCACGCCCGCGCAGTACGCGCGCAACGTCAAGACCGTGCCGGGCAGCGACGAACTCGTCGAGTTCGCGATCCGCCTGCCGGGCCATGCCGACGACCAGCCGGTGTGGCTGCCCATCGATGCCAAGTACCCGGTCGAGCATTACCAGCGGCTGATGGATGCACAGGACGCGGCCGACAAGGCGCTGATGCAGAGCGCGGGACTGGCGTTCGAGGCGTCGATGAAGCTCGAAGCCAAGAAGATCTACACCAAGTACGTGTCGCCGCCGCATACCACCGATTTCGCCATCCTGTATCTGCCCACCGAAGGCCTGTTTGCCGAAGTCATGCGCCGCCCTGGACTGGTCGAAGCCATTCAGAACGACTGCCGCGTGATGATCACCGGGCCGGCCAATCTCGCGGCCATGCTCAACAGCCTGCAGATGGGCTTCAAGACGCTGGCGATAGAGCAGCGCTCATCGGAAGTCTGGGGCCTGCTGGGTGCGGTCAAGACCGAGTTCGCCAAGTTCGGCGAAGTGGTCGCGGCCACCAAGAAATCCATAGACGCCGCGGCGCGCAAGTTCGACGAAGTGGGCGTGCGCACGCGCGCCATCCAGCGCAGGCTGCGCGACGTGCAGGATCTGCCCTTGGGCGCCGCGGCCGTGGCGCCGACCATCGCGGTGCTGGGCCTGCCCGATGCCGACGATCTCGACGCCGACGGCGACGAGCCGGGTGGCGCGTAATGAACGCGGCGCTGTTCAAGGTCATAGGCTCCCAGGTTCTGGTGCACGCCACCATGGCCGGCGTGCGCCTGGCCGCGCCGCTGCTCGCGCTCAAGCAGGGTTACAGCGCGCCTGCGGTGGGCGTGCTGCTGGCGCTGTTCGCGCTGACCCAGGTGTTTCTCGCGCTGCCCGCGGGCCGCTTTGCCGATCGCCACGGCCTGCGCCGGCCGTTCTTCATCGGCATGCTGATGGCTAGCATAGGCTGCACCGCGGCGATGCTGTTTCCGGTCTTTCCCGTGCTGTGCTTCGCCGCGCTGTGCACCGGCGGCGGCTCGGGCATTGTCGTGATCACCGTGCAGCGCCATGTGGGCCGGGCCACGCATGATCCCTCGCAGCTGAAGAAAGTGTTCAGCTGGCTGGCGATAGGGCCGGCATTCGCCAACTTCGTCGGGCCGTTCTTCACGGGCCTGATGATCGACCATGCGACGTTCGGCGACAGCCCGATCTCCGGCTACCGCATGGCCTTCGGTCTGCTCGCGCTCAGCCCCATCGTCGCCTGGTTCTGGATACGCAGGACCGCCGAGACGCCGCGCACGCCCGCGCCCGCGCCGGTCAGCGGCCAGCGCGCCTGGGACCTGCTCAACGACCCGGCGTTTCGCACCGTGCTGATCGTCAACTGGGTGCAGTCGGCAAGCTGGGATGTGCATACTTTCGTGCTGCCGCTGCTGGGCCACGAGCGCGGCATGAGCGCTTCGGTCATAGGCACGCTGCTGGGCATGTTTGCCGTTGCCGCGGCCGCGATCCGGCTGCTGATGCCGCTGGTCGCCGACCGGCTGCGCGAAGGCGCGGTGATTGCCATCGCGATGGCGGCCACGGCCTGCATCTTCGTGGTCTATCCGTTCATGGAAAGCGCGCTGACCATGGGCATCTGCTCGGTGCTGCTGGGCTTTTCGCTGGGCTCGGTCCAGCCCATGGTGATGAGCATGCTGCACCAGATCACGCCCCAGCACCGCCAGGGCGAAGCGCTGGGGCTGCGGCTGATGGTGATCAACGCCTCGAGCGTGGCCATGCCCATGCTGTTCGGCGCGGCCGGCGGCGTGATCGGCATATCCGCGCTGTTCTGGACCGTGGGCGCGGGCGTATGCTGCGGCGTGCGCGCGGCCTGGCGCATGGGAACGCCCGAGCATGTCGAGCCGGAGAAAAAGGTGGCGCAGTTGCCGCCGCCTTGAGTTATGCAAGCGAGGCGTGTCCTCGCCAGGCGTTATCAAAACACAGCAGTGGTTTTCTCTTGAGGACAGGTCGTTCATGGTTCGACAGGCTCACCACGAACGGTTTGTACCCGTTCGCCCTGAGCTTGTCGAAGGGCTTGCATTTTGAGGCTGCGCAGCTCATGGTCGCTACGCAGCGGCCCGCCTGATCGCCCTCAGGCCTTTTCGCCGATCTCGTAGTGCTTCTTGATCAGCGCCCAGGCTTCCGCCGGGTCGTCGGTGTAGTGAAACAGGCCCAGGTCCTTGCGCGAAATCGTGCCTTCCTCGATCAGCAGTTCGAAGTTGATCAGCTTCTTCCAGAACTCGCTGCCGAACAGGATCACGGGCACGGGCCGGCTCTTGCTGGTCTGCACCAGCGTCAGCACTTCGAACAGCTCGTCGAGCGTGCCGAAGCCGCCGGGAAAAGCGACCAGGGCCTTGGCGCGCATCACGAAATGCATCTTGCGCAGCGCGAAGTAGTGGAACTTGAAGCTCAGGCCGGGCGTGATGAAGCGGTTGCCATTCTGCTCGTGGGGCAGGGCGATGTTCAGGCCGATGTTGTCGACGCCGACATCGTGGGCGCCGCGGTTGGCGGCTTCCATGATGCCCGGGCCGCCGCCGGTGCAGATATAGATCCGCTCCTCGGGCGCCTGCTTGAGGCTGTCGGTGGCGACGATGCGCGCGAACTGGCGCGCCTGGTCGTAGCGCTGGGCGTTGCGCACGGCCTGCCGGGCCACGGCAATGCGTTCGGCGTCGCCGCTGGCCTGGGCCTGCTCCAGCTGGCTCGCGGCCTGTTCGGGATCGACGAAACGCGCGCTGCCGTAGACCACCACAGTGTGTTCAATGCCGCGCTCGCGCTGGGCGATATCGGGCTTGAGCAGTTCGAGCTGCATGCGAATGCCGCGGGTTTCGCGCCGGAACATGAATTCCGGATCGGCAAATGCCAGGCGGTGGGAGTTGGGCTGCAGGACTGCACCGTTGTGCGCCTGGTCGTGCAATTGGCCCCAGCCGTCGGCGAGGTCGGTTTCAGACAGGGGATGGGAGATTTCCATGTAGCCTCGAACAAAGTAAAAGCGCAGGTGGCGCCGGACACCAGGATCCAATCCGCAGCGGGCCGGCCCGCCGCTGAATCCACTATACGCTCACAAAGTCATAGCTTTGGGCTGACCGCTGCAATCAGCCGGCACGCGGCCAGAGCGCGTGCAGACTGGCCAGGCCGGCGGCCGTCATCGCCAGCGAGCCCAGCACATGCAGGCTGGTCCAGCCCAGGGCCGCGCCATAGCGCTGGTGCTGCAGCATGCCCACCACTTCGGCCGAAAACGTGGAGAACGTGGTGAGCGCGCCGAGAAAACCCGTGACCAGGGCCAGGCGCCAGGCCGGGTCCAGCTGCGGCAGCGCATCGAAGGCCGCGACGCATACGCCGATCAGATAGCCGCCCACGAGATTGGCGGCCAGCGTGCCCCAGGGGATGCCATTGGGTACGCTGAGCCACAGGCCCAGGCGCCAGCGGGCCAGGGCGCCGACACAGGCGCCTGCGCAGATCGCTATAACAGGCAACATGGCGCGAATCGACCGGCAATCAATAACGGTTTTCGATGCTGTCGGCCGGATCGCTGGAGACCACGCGGCTCACGGCGGGCGGCACGTTCTGGCCCGTGCGACGGGCGCGGAACAGCGCGGCGCGCATCAGGAAAATCGTGGTGATCGGCACCGTCACCGAAATGAACACCGCGATCAGCAGCGCGTGCAGCGCCAGGCGCTGCTCCATGACGGAGAAGAACAGCACCGTGGCATGCATGATGCACCAGCAGCCCAGCGTGGCGATGATGGACGGCGAGTGCACGCGTTCGAAATAGCTCTTGAGCCTTACCAGCCCCAGCGAGCCCAGCAGGGTGATCAGCGCGCCGATGATCACCAGTGCGCCGACCACGGCCTGGGCCCACAGGGGAATCATGACTTCGTTCATTCGATGACCTCCCCGCGCAGCAGGAACTTGGCCATGGCCGTGGAGCTGATGCAGCCGAACAGCGCGATCAGCAGCGCGGCCTCGAAGTAATCGGTGCTGCTGTACATGATGCCCAGCACCAGCATGGCCAGCATGCCTATGGTGTACATGCAGTCGAGCGCGAGGACGCGGTCCTGGGCTGCCGGCCCCTTGAGCAGGCGGAACAGCGCGCAGGCCATGGCCGCGACCAGCAGAAACAGCGCCAGGGAAAGCGCCCAGACGAAATACGGGCTCATTCAAAAATCTCCATCAGAGGGCGCTCGTAGCGGGTCTTGATGTGGTCTATGACTGACTGCGGGTCACCGACTTCGAGCGCGTGCAGCAGCAATACCGAGCGGTCGCGCGACAGCTCGGCCCAGGATGTTCCCGGCGTGATGCAGACGATCATCGCCAGCACGGCCAGCGCGTTCGGGTCGCGCAGTTCGAGCGGAATATGCACGAAATCCGCGCCATGCTTGCGGTACGACGGAAACAGCAGAAAGCGCACCACCGTCAGATTGGACACCGAGGTGTCGTAGACCACGCTGAGGGCCAGCCGCAGGATGGTCAATGGATGGCGTATGCGCACCGGCAAGGGCCGCAGTCCGCGCAGCAGCACGGGAACCGCCAGTCCCAGGATGGTGCCCAGCAGGATATGGCCGGCACCCAGCGACTGGTTGAGCAGCAGCCAGAGAAGCAGCAGTGCCACCGAAAGCAGTGGCGCGGGCAGCAGGACTTTCATGGCTGCTCCTTGGAGAGAATGGGCGCGGGATTGGGCACGGGCGCCTGCGTCAGCACGCCGTGGATGTAGGTGCCTGGCGAATGCAGCGCATCGGCCGCGTTCTGCATGTAACGCATCACGGGGCCGGCCTGCACGGTCATCGCGATGCAGCACAGCAGCAGCACCGCGATGGGCAGGCCTTCGGCCACGCGCAGCTGCGGCGTGTTGCGGTCATGACTGGCCCAGAAATGGCGCATGCCCACGCGTATCAGCGCGATCGAGCCGATCAGGCCCGTGCCTATCAGCAGCGTCAGCAGCGTCCAGCCCCAGATGCCGGGCTGGTAGCCCGCCGAGGTCCCTATGCCCAGCGGATTGAGCAGGGCATTGAGCATCGCGATCTTGCCGACGAAGCCCGACAGCGGTGGCAGGCCCGAGATGACCAGCGTGCAGACCATGAATGCCAGGCCCAGGAAAGCCGCGGCCGCGGGAATCACCCGGCCGATCAGCACTTCCTCGTCCTCGTCGAGGTTCAGGCCGGTGGTGGGCACGAGTTCGGCGTTGAGGAAAGGTGCTTCGTCGTCTTCATAGGGCGCGGTGCGCGCGCCCGCGTTGCGCCAGCGGTCTATCAGATCGGCGAGCAGGAACAGCGCGGCCACCGCGAATGTCGAGCTGGGCAGGTAATACAGGATGCCGGCCGTCAGCAGGTTCTGGCCGAAGCCCGCTGCCGCGAGCAGCGTGCCCGACGAAAGTATGGCGGCATAGCCCGCAAGATTCGTCAGCCGCTGCGAGCCCAGCATGCCGATCGCGCCGAAGGCCATGGTCAGCATCCCGCCACACATGAGCCAGGCGCTGCCGAACAGCGCGGAGTCGCCGGCCTGGCTGCTGAACATCAGCGTCCACAGCCGCAGCACGGTATAGACCCCCAGCTTGGTCATCAGCGCGAACAGCGCGCCCACCGGCGCGGTCGCGGCGCTGTATGCGGGCACCAGCCAGAAGTTCAGCGGCCACATCGCGGCCTTGATCAGGAAAGCCATCGCCAGAATCGACGCGGCCGCGTGCAGCAGTCCACGATCGGCAGCGTCGACATGCGGAATGGCGCTGGCCAGATCGGCCATGTTGAGCGTTCCCGTGATGCCGTAGAGCATGGACACGCCGATCAGCAGCAGCGACGAGGCGGCCAGGTTGATCGCGATGTAATGCAGGCCCGACTGGATGCGCGCGCGCCCCGATCCGTGCAGCAGCAGTCCGTAGGAGGCGGCCAGCGTGATCTCGAAGAACACGAACAGGTTGAACAGATCGGCCGTGAGGAATGCCCCCGCCAGCCCCATCAGCTGGAACTGGAACAGCGGGTGGAAGTGCACGCCCGCGCGGTGCCAGCGCGCCGCGGCAAAGACGATGGACGACAGCGCCACGACGCTGGTCACCACCAGCATCAGCGCCGACAGCCGGTCCAGCGCCAGTGATATGCCGAACGGCGCGGGCCAGTTGCCCGGCATGTACACGCCCATGGTCACGGGGGCGCCGGCCTGGTCGGTCCAGCCGAGCAGGGCGATGGCGATCACCAGGCCGATCAGGGTCGACAGGATGTTGAAGCCGAGCTTGAGGCGCTGCTGCTCCTCGCGCATCAGCAGCATCAGCGCCGCGGTGAGCATGGGCAGCGCAATGGGTGCCAGCATCAGGTGCGGCATGAGCAGGCTCGCGATGTCCGTCATGGCATCTCCTGCACGTCACGCGAATGCACACCGTCCACATGGTCGTTGCCCGCGGTGCCGCGCGAAGCCAGCAGCACCACCAGGAACAGCGCGGTCGAGGCAAAGCCGATGACGATGGCCGTGAGCACCAGCGCCTGGGGCATGGGGTCGGCGTAATTCACCAGATCCTGGGCAATGCCGGGCTTGAGCACCGGCTCCTTGTCGATGGCCAGGCCCTGGCGGCCCATGCTGAAGATGAACAGATTGACGGCATAGGCCATCAGCGACAGGCCCATGATGACCTGATAGGTACGCGGGCGCAGCAGCAGCCAGACGCCCGAGCCGGTGAGAACGCCAATCGCAATGGCAAGTACGAGTTCCATCAGTGGGCCCTCTCGTTCTCGTCGAGTTGGTCGTCATCGAGCAGGCGCGCATGGTAGCGGTGGCCGCGTACGGATTGGTGGGCAATGGCCGTCAGTATCAACATCGTGGAACCTACGACCAGCACGAACACGCCCAGGTCGAAGAAGGTGGCGCTGGCCAGGTGGATCTCGCCCACCAACGGCAATGTGAAGTGGAAACTGTGGCTGGTCATGAACGGGTAGCCGGCGACGATGGAGCCGAAACCGGTCATCAGCGCGAGCAGCAGGCCGACCGCGATCCAGCGGCGCGGGAACAGCGCGAAGTGGGCCTCTACCCACTGCGTGCCCGAGATGATGTATTGCAGCAGCAATGCCACCGAGAACACCAGGCCGGCAATGAAGCCGCCGCCGGGCTCGTTGTGGCCGCGCATGAACAGATAGATGGAGACCAGGGTGGCGAATGGCAGCAGCAGCCGCACCAGCACCGCGGGCACCATCAGGTAGCCGACGGCGGTGTCGCTGGCGTGGCGCGGGTTCAGCAGGTCGGTCTGCAGATCGCCCGGAACAAAGCGCTGCTGCTCGGGCAGGTCCATGGTTTCGCGCGCCGGGCGGAAGCGCCGCAGCAGCGCGTACACGGTCAACGCGACCACGCCCAGCACCACGATCTCGCCGAAGGTGTCGAAACCGCGGAAGTCGACCAGCATCACGTTGACCACGTTGGTGCCGCCGCCGCCCGTGAGCGCGTTCTCCAGGAAGAAGGTCGAGGTGCTGTCGTGGAACGGCCGGCTCATCATCGCGAAGGCCAGCCAGGCCATGCCGCCGCCCGCGGCCAGGGCCAGGCCCAGGTCGCGCATGCGGCGCGCGCGTGCCCGGCCCTGGGTCGACAGCGCAGGAATGCGCAGGTTCTTGTCGCGCTTGGGCAGCCAGCGCAGGCCCAGCATGATCAGCACCGTGGTGACGACTTCCACCACCAGCTGCGTCAGCGCCAGATCGGGCGCGGAGAACCAGAGGAAGGTGATGCAGACGCACAGGCCGCTGACGCCCAGCATGATCAGCGCGGCCATCCGGTGGAATTTGGCTTTCCAGGCCGCGGCCAGCGCGCAGGTGCAGCCCAGCACCCACAGCAGCACGAAGGCCGGCGACAACGGCAGCGTGCCGCGGTTGCCCAGTTGCAGATCACGATCCCACAGCGAGAAAATGGCCGCGGCCAGCGCCAGACATACCAGCCACAGCATCTGCCACTGCAGGCGCATGGTGCTGAGCATGCGGCGGCCGCGGCGCGCGCCCGCCTGCAGCCAGGCGAGCAGGGTTTCAAAGAAGCGCCGGCCGTCGAAGTGGCGGGCAATGGGCGCGGCTTCGGCGTGGCCCGCGCGGCGCAGCCAGCGCAGCAGGCAATGGATGGCAATGCCGCCGAGCAGCGCCAGGATGCTCATGATGAAAGGCGCATTCACGCCATGCCACACGGCCAGGCTGAACACCGGCAGCGTGCCGCCGACGACAGGTGTGGCCGCGGCGCGCAGGAAGGCGTCCATCGTCAGCGCCGGCAGAATGCCGACCACCAGGCAGGCGAGCACCAGCAGCGCAACCGGAAGAATCATCCAGCGCGGCGGCTCGTGCGGCGTCAGCGGCAGATCGGTGGCCGGCGGGCCGAAAAACACATCGGCGGTGAAGCGCAGCGAATAGGCCACGCTGAACATGCCGGCCAGCGTCGCCGCGACCGGCAGCCAGGAGCGCACCCAGGGAGCGGCATCGAGGTAGACGGTCTCGGCAAAGAACATTTCCTTGGAGAGAAAGCCATTGAGCAGCGGCACGCCGGCCATGGCCGCGCTGGCCACCATGGCCAGTGTGGCGGTCACCGGCATCATGCTGCGCAGGCCCGAAAGGCGGCGGATGTCGCGCGTGCCGCTCTCATGGTCGACGATGCCCACGGCCATGAACAGCGAAGCCTTGAAGGTCGCGTGGTTCATGATGTGGAACACGGCCGCGACCGCGGCCAGCGGGCTGTTGAGGCCCAGCAGCAGCGTGATCAGGCCCAGATGCGAAATCGTCGAATAGGCAAGAAGCCCCTTGAGGTCGTTCTGGAACATCGCCAGATACCCGCCCAGCAGCAGCGTGCACAGGCCCGCGCCGCCGACCAGCCAGAACCAGGCCTCGGTGTCGCCCAGCACTGGCCACATGCGCGCCAGCAGGAACACGCCGGCCTTGACCATGGTTGCCGAGTGCAGATACGCCGACACCGGCGTGGGCGCGGCCATCGCATGCGGCAGCCAGAAGTGGAAGGGGAACTGCGCGCTCTTGCTGAGCGCGCCCAGCAGGATCAGCACCAGCGCCGTGAGATAGAGATGGTGGTCGCGGATCTGCTGGCCCGCGGCAAGGATATGGTCGAGGTCGTAGCTGCCGACGATATGCCCCAGCACCAGCATGCCGGCGAGCATGCACAGCCCGCCCGTGCCCGTGACCGTCATCGCCATGCGCGCGCCCTGGCGCGCATCCTTGCGGTGGTGCCAGTAGCCGATCAGCAGAAAGGAGAACAGGCTGGTCAGCTCCCAGAAGAATGCCAGCTGGATGATGTTGCCCGAGAGCACCACGCCCATCATCGCGCCCATGAACGCCAGGAAGAACGAGAAGAAACGCGGCACCGGGTCGGCGGGCGACATGTAGTAGCGCGCATAGAGCACCACCAGCGAGCCTATGCCCAGCACCAGCATGGAGAACATCCAGGCGAAACCGTCCATGCGCACGATCAGATTCATTCCCAGCGCGGGAATCCACTCTATTTCCTGCCGCAGCACGCCGCCATCGGCGACTTCCGGGAACAGCATCGCCACCTGGATGGCGCAGCCCAGCGCTATCAGTCCAGCCAGCGTGGACTCGGTATTGCGGGCATTGGTCGGCAATACGGCAGCCAAAAGGCTGCCGAGGAAAGGCAGAATAATGAGGAAGATCAACGGCATGTGCGTTGCATTTTACGGGCAAGCAGCAGAATTTCGCTATGAAAATCTGAGCATGTTTTCAATTAGGGTCATGGCGCGGACATAAAAAAACCGCCTAGGCGGAAATGGTTCAAGTGGCGGTTTTGCAGCGGCTCAGCGCAGGGTTGGCGATGGGGCTTTGTCTGCCGCCATGGCTGGCGTGGCGGCAGGGGCATTGCGTCCGTGGGGCGTCTGCACGCCCGGGAATGTCCTGCCGTTGACCGTGAGTCCCTCGGCGGAGAATCTGGCGGCCGAGGTGTTGCCCACGCCGTGCACCCGGTCTATCAGGTCGGCCCAATCGGCAAACGGCGCTTTCTTGCGCTGCGTGATGATGCGTTGGGAGAGCGCCGGGCCTATGCCCTTGATCGCATCGAGTTCGGCCTGCGTGGCCTGGTTGGCATCGACGCGTGCAAACGCACAGCTGGCGCAAAGCAAAGCCGAAATGGTCAGAAGTTTCTTCAGCATCGCGCTTCCCTTTGATCATGCGGATCGGCGCTGAACTGCGTTGATCGCAAGCCTTGATGCAGGCATCGTACGGCAGCGCGATGCCCGCGCTGAAGCCGGGTAAACCCGGATTCAACGCATTGTGGACATCAGATCACAGCTCTTCGACGCGACGCGCGGGATAGCTGTCCCAGCTCTGGCAACCCGGGCAATGCCAGAAATGTTGGCGTGCCTCGAAGCCGCAGGCGGCGCAGCGGTAGCGCGTCAGCGGCTTGCTTGCGTGCTCTAGCGCGCGTTGCACCGCGGGGTGGTGCTGCTCTTCGGCGAAAGCCTCGTCCGCGAGCCAGCGCGTCGCCGCGACCAGCGAAGGTTCCTTGCCCAAGTGGGCGACATAGCGCTGGCGCCCGGGCGCCTGGGTTTCTCCGCTGTCGGCATCGAGTGCGACCAGCGCCTGCAGCAGGTCCAGCGAAGGCGTGCGCTGGTATTGCGCGTCGAGCCAGTGGCGTATGGGGGCCTGCGGCAGCGTCTTGGCGATCTCGGGCAGCAGCGCCGCAGCCAGGGGCAGGGCGCTGGGGCTTTTCTCGGCCAGCGCCTGCAGCGTGTCCCAGGCCTGCGCGGCCTGGCCCAGGCGCAGTTGCAAGCGCGCCAGATCGATCTGCGGGCGCGCGGCCTGCGGCGCGATCAGCAGCGCCTGCTGATGCCTGGCCATCGCGGCTTCGAGCTGGCCGTTCGCGGCCAGGCCATCGGCCTCTTCGCACAGGTAATGCGCCAGGCGCACGCTGAAATCGCCTTGTTGTGCGGTCTGCATGCGCTGGGCAATCTCGCCTGCCTGTTTCCAGTCGCGCGAACGCTCGTAGATGGCCAGCAGCGCCAATCGGGCTTCGGCTTCGAAATGCGTGCCTTCGAGGCGGCGCAGCGCGTCTTCGGCGCGGTCCAGCAGTCCGGCCTTGAGAAAGTCGAGAGCCAGCGCATGCTGGGCGCGGTCGCGGTCGGGCCGGCTCAGATCGCCGCGCGACAGCAGGTGCTCGTGCACGCGCACCGCGCGGTTGTATTCGCCGCGGCGGCGGAACAGGTTGCCCAGCGCGAAGTGCAGCTCGGATGTGTCGGGATCGTTCTGCACGGCTTCGATGAAGGCATCGATGGCCTTGTCCTGCTGCTCGTTGAGCAGGAAGTTCAGGCCCTTGAAGTAGGCCTTGGGCGCGCTGCGGTTTTCCGCGCGCATTTGCCGCGCATCGAAGCGGGAAGCAACCCAGCCGAGAACGAAGGCCAGCGGCAGGCCCAGCAGAATCCAGTTGAGATCAAATTCCATGGAGATCGTGGGGCGGCAGGGGAGGTGCGGGTGCAGTGGACTCGGCGGCAACGGGCGCCGCTTCAGGCTGGGCGGCGCGCTGGGCCGCGCTGCGGTGCTTGAGCCAGCGCGGCACCATGCCCAGCACGCCTGCGACCAGGCCGGCGCCAAAGGCGGTGAGCACGATCAGTACCTGTGGCGCCGTCCATTGGGTGCCGAAGAAGAAGTGCACCGTGGCGTTTTGCTGGTTGTTCAGCGCAAAGGCGAAGAGAGTAAAAAAAATGGCCGCCTTGAGCAGCCACAGTATGTATTTCATGCGACCCCTTGTGTGACCGCCTGATTCTATAGGCCTTGATTCACCCGCGGAGCGTGTGGACCCAAGGCCGGGGGGCTTGGTGCAGGCCTTTTGCCGCCGGGTCGCGCGCGGATTCCGCGCAGGCAGGAGTTATTTCTTTTCGGCCAGCAACAGGGCCTGGGCACCGCCGAGTTCGGCCGTGCGCTGGTCCACGGCTTCGCGCAGGGCCTTGCCCGGCTTGAAATGGGGGACGCGTTTTTGCGGAATATGTACGGCTTCGCCGCTGCGGGGGTTGCGACCCATGCGTGCGAGGCGGTGGTTGACGGAAAAGCTGCCAAAGCCGCGGATTTCAATGCGTTGCCCGCGCACCAGGGCATCGCCCACCGCATCCAGAATGGTTTTGACTGCGAGCTCGGCATCGCGTTGCGTCAATTGACCGAAACGTGCGGCCAGTTCTTCGACGAGATCAGAACGGGTCATCGAAAGCGAATCCAGTGTTTTAAGAAAAAAGCGGCGGGCGCCTAAAGCGCCCGCCGCATCCAACTCAAGCTAAGCGGGAGGGCTTACTTGTCGGAGTTGTCCAGCTTGGCGCGCAGCAGAGCGCCCAGGCTGGTCGTGCCGGCGCTTTCGCGCGACGATTGTGCCGACAGGGAAGCCATGGCTTCTTGCTGGTCGACCATGTCCTTTTGCTTGATGGACAGCTGGATGTTGCGGGTCTTGCGATCCACGTTCAGCACCACGGCAGTGACTTCGTCGCCTTCCTTGAGCACCGAGCGCGCATCTTCCACGCGGTCGCGCGAGATTTCGGAAACGCGCAGGTAGCCCAGGATGTCTTCGCCGAGGTCGATTTCAGCGCCACGGGCGTCCACGGTCTTGACCTTGCCGGTCACGATCTGGCCCTTGTCGTTGACAGTAGCGAAGGTGGTGAAGGGATCGCTGTCCAGCTGCTTGATGCCCAGGCTGATACGTTCGCGTTCCACGTCCACGGCCAACACGATGGCTTCGACTTCTTGGCCCTTCTTGTAGTTACGAACCGCGGCTTCGCCGGTTTCGTTCCACGACAGGTCGGACAGGTGAACCAGGCCGTCGATGCCGGCAGCCAGGCCAACGAACACGCCGAAGTCGGTGATCGACTTGATCGGGCCCTTGACGCGGTCACCGCGCTTGGTGTTCTGCGCGAATTCTTGCCATGGGTTGGCCTTGCACTGCTTCATGCCCAGGGAAATGCGACGCTTGTCTTCGTCGATTTCCAGAACCATGACTTCGACTTCGTCGCCCAGCGACACGAGCTTCGAAGGAGCAATGTTCTTGTTGGTCCAGTCCATTTCGGAAACGTGCACCAGGCCTTCGATGCCGGGTTCCAGTTCCACGAATGCGCCGTAGTCGGCGATGTTGGTGACCTTGCCGAACAGACGCGTAGCCGAAGGATAGCGGCGCGAAACGCCCATCCATGGATCGTCGCCCATTTGCTTCAGGCCCAGGGACACGCGGTTCTTTTCGGTGTCGAACTTCAGGATCTTGGCCGTGATTTCCTGGCCAGCCGTCACCACTTCCGATGGGTGACGCACGCGACGCCATGCCATGTCGGTGATGTGCAGCAGACCATCGATGCCGCCGAGGTCAACGAACGCACCGTATTCGGTGATGTTCTTGACGACGCCTTGAACAATGGCGCCTTCCTTCAGCGTTTCCATCAGCTTGGCGCGCTCTTCGCCCATCGAGGCTTCCACGACAGCGCGGCGGCTCAGCACCACGTTGTTGCGCTTGCGGTCGAGCTTGATGACCTTGAATTCCAGGGTCTTGTTTTCGTAAGGCGTCAGATCCTTGATCGGACGTGTGTCGATCAGCGAACCGGGCAGGAATGCGCGGATGCCGTTGACCAGAACCGTCAGGCCGCCCTTGACCTTGCCCGAAGTGGTGCCGGTCACGAACTCGCCGGATTCCAGCGCCTTTTCCAGGGCCAGCCAGGAAGCCAGACGCTTGGCGGTGTCGCGCGACAGGATGGTGTCGCCGTAGCCGTTTTCGATGGAACCGATGGCCACCGACACGAAGTCACCGACTTGGACTTCGACTTCGCCCTGATCGTTCTTGAATTCGTCGAGGGGCACGTAGGCTTCCGACTTCAGACCGGCGTTGACCACCACGAAGTTGTGTTCGACGCGAACGACTTCAGCGGTGATGACTTCGCCAGGACGCATTTCCGTGCGTTGCAACGATTCTTCAAAAAGGGCGGCAAAAGATTCAGACATGTATTTCCTTGGCCGCAAACAGGTTTCCGAGAGCACAATTGCTCGCGTTTTTAAGGCTGATTGCGGAGGTTGCGGACGGATCCGCGGGCTATAGTTCAATAACCCTCTGCCAATCGCTAGCCAGGGCGAAAGGCGGCAGAGGGACCGGTGTCAGCTCTTCAAGACGGCCTTGAAGGGCTGTCGCTCTTGCCACCAGTCAAGCACCTGCGTTACCACCTGTTCGATGGAGAGTAGAGAGCTGTCGAGGGACAAAGCGTCTGGTGCGGGCTTGAGCGGCGCCACGCTGCGCGACATGTCGCGGGCGTCACGGGCTTCAAGGTCTGCACGAAGCGCCGTGATGTTAGCTGAAATTCCTTTGGAAATCAATTGTTTATACCTTCTTTCAGCACGGCATTCGGCGGAGGCGATCAGGTAGACCTTGAGTTGGGCCGTGGGAAAGATCACCGTGCCCATGTCGCGGCCGTCGGCAACGAGGCCGGGCAGCTGCTGGAATCCCAGCTGCAGCGCGATCAGCGCCGCGCGCACCTTGGGCAGGGCCGAGACGCGTGACGCAGCCATGCCGGCTTCCTCGCTGCGTATCGCATGGCCCACGTCCTCGCCATCGATCAGGATCTGATGGCTGGGAGTGAAGCGGATATCGAGCGTGGCCAGCAGCGCGACGATCCGGTCTTCGTGCGCGGGGTCGATGGCGATGCCTGCGCGGTGGGCGGCCAGGCCCGCGATGCGGTACAGCGCGCCCGAGTCGAGAATGCCATAGCCCAGGCGGTGGGCGATTTCGGCGGCAATCGTGCCCTTGCCCGAAGCGCTGGGGCCGTCGATGCAGATCACGGGAATCTGTTCACGCGGCGTCTGGCAGACGGAGAACAGCGCCTCGAAATAGTCGGGAAAAGTCTTGGCCACGCACTGCGGGTCTTCGATGCGCACCGGCAGTTTCTGCGCGTTGAACGCCGCCAGCGAAAAGCACATCGCCACGCGGTGGTCGTCATAGGTGTGGATGCTGGCCGCGCGCCAGTCGGCGGGCCGGGCCGGCGGCGTGACGCGCAGATAGTCCGCGCCTTCCTCCACCGTCGCGCCCAGCTTGCGCAGCTCGCAGGCCATGGCGGCAATACGGTCGGTTTCCTTGACGCGCCAGCTCGCGATGTTGCGCAGCGTGGTCGTGCCTTCGGCGTACAGCGCCATCACGGCCAGCGTCATCGCGGCGTCGGGAATATGGTTGCAGTCGAGATCGATGGCCTGCAGCGGCCAGCGCCCGCGCCGTACCTGCAGCCAGTTGGGGCCGCTGTCGACCTGCGCGCCCATGGCCTGGGCGGCCTCGACAAAGCGGATGTCGCCCTGGATGGACTGCGCGCCCACGCCCAGGATGCGCACGCCTTCGCTGCCTTCGGCCGCGATCGCGCCCAGCGCGATGAAGTAGCTGGCCGACGAGGCATCGGCCTCGACGTGGATATCACCCGGCGAGCGGTAGCGGCTGCCCGCGGGAATCGTGAAGCGCTGCCAGTTGTCGTTTTTCACCGCGATGCCGAAGCGCGCCAGCAGCTCCAGCGTGATGTGGATGTAGGGCTTGGAGATCAGCTCGCCGACGACTTCGATGTGGATGTCCTGCTGCGCGGCGCGCAGCGGCAGCGCCATCAGCAGTGAAGTCAGGAACTGGCTCGACACATCGCCGCGCACCTGGATAGGCGGCTGCTGGGCGTCGGCAGAGAAATCGGCCGGCGTGATGCGCAGCGGCGGGAAGCCGGGGTTGCCCAGATAGTCGATGCTGCAGCCGATCTGGCGCAGGCCATCGACCAGATCGCCAATCGGGCGTTCGTACATGCGCGGCACGCCCAGCATGGTGAAATCGCCGCCCAGCAGCGACAGCGCCGCCGTCAGCGGACGCATGGCCGTGCCCGCGTTGCCCAGGAACAGCTCGGCCTTGGTGCCCGCGGCCAGCGCCCCGGCAATGCCCGTGATGCTCAGGGTGGTCGCGCCGCGTTCAAGAACGCAGCCGATCTGCTCGAGCGCGGTCATCATCACGCGCGTGTCGTCGGAGTCGAGCAGGTCGTGCACGACGGTCGTGCCTTCGCTGAGCGCGGCCAGCAGCAGCACGCGGTTGGAAATGCTCTTGGAGCCGGGCAGTCGCACTTCGCCGCCGGCGGTGGCAAGTGCGGGAATGTCGAGGAATTGGGTCTTGAACATGGCGCAGTTTCGGCGTGCGGGCTCAGGCGCCCTGGAGGTCGGGGGAGGCGGGGCGCGGGCCCTGGCGCCAGTGGGCGCGGGCCGCGCTGGCCAGCGTGATGCGGTCCTGCAGGCCCTGGCCGTCGCCCTGGAGAATCAGGCCTTCGAGGTTTTCCAGCGCCTGGCGGAACTGGCGCGACTGGGCCAGCACCTGCTCGCGGTTGGCCAGCAGGATGTCGCGCCAGATCTGCGGATTGCTCGCGGCAATGCGCGTGAAGTCGCGAAACCCCGGGCCGGCAAGCGCCAGCGTGGCGTCGGCGCCGGGCTGGGACAGCACGCTTTGCATCATGGCAAACGCCAGCAGATGCGGCAGGTGGCTCACCGTGGCCAGCGTGGCGTCATGCGCTTCGGGCGACATGCTGTGCACCTCGCAGCCCAGCGCCTGCCAGATTTGGCGCGCCTGCTCGAGCTGCACCGTGAGCGTGCGCTCGGTGGGCGTGAGCACCACATGGCTGCCCAGGTACAGGTTGGCATCGGCATGCTCCACACCCGCGACTTCCTTGCCCGTGATCGGGTGGGCCGGCACGAACGAGCCTATGCGGTCGCGCAGTCCCGAGCGCGCGGCCTGCACCACGTCGGTCTTGGTCGAGCCCACGTCCATGATCAGCATGCCCGGGGTGACCAGGTGCTTGATGGACTTGAGCGTGGCTTCGGTCGCCGCCACGGGCACGGCCAGCAGCACGATGTCGGCGCCGGCCGCGGCCAGCAGCGCCGAAGGCGCCTCGACATCGATCACGCCCAGCTGGCGTGCGCGCTCGGTGGTGGAGGGGGACTTGCTGTAGCCGACCACGCGTTTGACCAGACCGGCTTTCTTCAGCGCCAGCGCAAACGATCCGCCCATCAGGCCGCAGCCTATGAGCCCCAGTTGTTCAAACATCCACACACTCCGGCAGCAGAAAAAGAGCAGGCAACAAAGACATCACGCAGGCGTGGGGTAGGCGCCCAGCACCTTGTAGAAAGCGCACAGGCCTTGCAGCTCCTCGAGCGCCTTGGCCACATGGGGCTCGGACGGGTGGCCGGCCAGATCGATGTAGAAGTAGTACTCCCACTGGCCGGTGCGCGCCGGGCGCGACTCGAAGCGCGTCATCGACACGCCATGGGTCTTGAGCGGCACCAGCAGGTCGTGCACGGCGCCGGGGCGGTTGGGCACGGAAATGATCAGGCTGGTCGAATCCTTGCCAGTCGCCTGGGGCATGGCCAGCGTCTGCGGCAGGCAGATGATGGCAAAGCGCGTGCGGTTGTAGGCCTCGTCCTGGATCGCATGGGCCACCGTGTGCAGGCCGAACTGCTGGGCCGCGCGCTCGCCGGCCAGGCCGGCCCAGGTCGGGTTCAGCGATGCCAGGCGCGCGCCTTCGGCGTTGCTGTCGACCGGGCGGCGCTCGGCATGCGGCAGGTGCTTGGAGAGCCAGCCCTGGCACTGGGCCAGCGCCTGGGGGTGGGCCGCGACGACTTCGATGTTCTCCAGCGAATCGCTCATGCGCAGCAGGTTGTGGCGAATCAGCAGGCTGACCTCGCCGACCACATGGCAGGGCGTGTGCAGGAACATGTCGAGCGAGCGCGTGACCACGCCTTCGGTCGAGTTCTCGACGCCCACCACGCCGTACTGGGCGCTGCCCGCGGCCGTCGCATGGAACACCTCGTCGAAGTTGGCGCAGTACATCAGGTCGGCCGCGCCGCCGAAGTAGTCGACCGCGGCCTGTTCGCAGAACGTTCCCGCGGGGCCCAGAACGGCTACCCGCTGGGGCGATTCAAGCGCCAGACAGGCGGACATGATTTCGCGCCAGATCGCCGACACATGGGTGGCCTTCAGCGGGCCGGGGTTGGCGGCTTCGATCTTCTGGATCACCTGGGCCACGCGGTCGGGGCGGAAGAACGGCGTGCCTTCGCGTTTCTTGACTTCCCCGACCTGTTCGGCCACCCGGGCGCGCTGATTGACCAGCGACAGCAGCTGCTGGTCGATGCTGTCGATCTGTTGGCGCAGGTCCGAAAGATCAGGCGAAGCTTGGGGCGTGTTCATGGCGAAAAGTCTCTCAGGCGTGTTGTTGTTCGAAAGCGTGCAGGTAGTCGACCAGCGCCTGGACGCCGGCCAGCGGCATGGCGTTGTAGAGGCTGGCGCGCATGCCGCCCACCGACTTGTGGCCCTTGAGCTGCAGCAGGCCGCGCTCCTTGGCGCCGGCCAGGAAGGCGTCGTTGAGCGCCTCGTTGCGCAGGAAGAACGGAATGTTCATGCGCGAACGGCAGTTGGGCGCGACCTTGTTGAGGTACAGCTGCGACTGGTCGATGCTGCGGTACAGCAGCTCGGCCTTGGCGATGTTGCGCTGCTCCATCGCGGCAATGCCCGTGAGCTCGCCTTCGCGCTGGCGCTTGAGCCACTGGAAGGTCAGGCCGGCCATGTAGATGCCCCAGGTCGGCGGCGTGTTGTACATCGACTGGTTGTCGGCCACGGTCTTGTAGTTGAACGCGCTGGGGCAGGCCGGCAGCGCATGGCCCAGCAGGTCTTCGCGCACGATCACGATGGTCAGGCCCGCGGGGCCGATGTTCTTCTGCGCGCCGCCGAAGGCCAGGCCCACGCGGCTCCAGTCGACCGGGCGCGAGGCCACATGCGAGGAGAAGTCGATCACCAGCGGAGCGTCGCTGCCCAGGGCCTGCAGATCGGGCAGCTCATGGAACTCGACACCGTGAATGGTTTCGTTGCTGCAGATGTGCACATAGCTCGCGCCGCGGCTCAGGTCCCAGCTGGCGGCGGGCGGAATGGCGGTGAAGTTGCTGTCTTCGCCGCTGGCCGCGACATGCGCCTGGGCTGCGTACTTGCCGGCTTCCTTGACCGACTTCTGGCTCCAGCTGCCGGTGAGCACGAAGTCGACCGTGGCGGCATGCGACAGGTTCAGCGGAACGATGGCGTTCTCGGCCAGGCCGCCGCCCTGCATGAACAGGATCTTGAAGTTTGCGGGCACGGCCAGCAGCTCGCGCAGGTCGGCTTCGGCCTGCTCATAGATCGAGATGAATTCCTTGCCGCGGTGGCTCATTTCCATCACGCCCATGCCGCTGCCGTGCCAGTCGAGCATTTCGGCCGCGGCCGTTTCCAGAACCTCGGCAGGGATGGCAGCAGGGCCGGCGGAGAAGTTGTAGGGGCGATTCATGGTGTCTACCGGAATGAAAAAGAGCAGGGCGGCGCTGGGCCGTGCGTGGGGGATAACTGTAAACGGGCACGCCGGCATTGCCGGCGTGCTTGGGAGTGGCAGGAGTTACGCCTGGGGCGCTGCGTCGCTGCCGTCCGCTGCGGAGGTATCGCCGGCTTCGGCTTCGGTCTCCTCGGCAACAGCCTGGGCATCGTTTTCGGCAATGCGCTGCAGGCCGCTGAGCTGCGAGCCGTCGTCCAGCGCGATCAGCGTCACGCCCTGGGTCGCGCGGCCGAGCTCACGGATCTCGGAGACGCGCGTGCGCACCAGCACACCCTTGTCGGTGATCAGCATGATTTCGTCATCGGCGCGCACCAGCGTGGCGGCAACGACCTTGCCGTTGCGCTCGGATTGCTGGATGGCGATCATGCCCTTGGTGCCGCGGCCGTGGCGCGTGTACTCGGAAATGCTGGTGCGCTTGCCATAGCCGTGCTGGGTGGCGGTGAGCACGCTTTGCGGGTTGGTGTCGGAGTCTTCCGCCACCAGCATCGCGATCACGCTCTGGCCTTCCTCGAGCATCATGCCGCGCACGCCGCGCGCCTGGCGGCCCAGCGGACGCACGTCGTTCTCGTCGAAGCGCACGGCCTTGCCGCCGTCGCTGAACAGCATCACGTCATGCGCGCCGTCGGTCAGCGCGGCGCCGATCAGGTAGTCGCCGTCATCGAGGTTGACGGCAATGATGCCGGCCTTGCGCGGGTTGTTGAACTCGTTGAGCGCGGTCTTCTTCACGGTGCCCATGCTGGTGCCCATGAACACGTAGCGGTCCTCGGGGAAGCTGCGCATTTCGCCGGTCAGCGCCAGCACCACGTTGATCTTCTCGCCTTCCTGCAGCGGGAACATGTTGACGATGGGGCGGCCGCGCGAGCCGCGCGAGCCCGCGGGCACTTCCCAGACCTTGAGCCAGTACAGGCGGCCGCGGTTGGAGAAGCACAGCAGGTAGTCGTGCGTGTTGGCGATGAACAGCTGGTCGATCCAGTCGTCTTCCTTCGTGGCCGTCGCCTGCTTGCCGCGGCCACCGCGCTTTTGCGCGCGGTATTCGGACAGCGGCTGGCTCTTGATGTAGCCGGTGTGGCTCAGCGTGACCACCATGTCGGTGGGCGTGATCAGGTCTTCGGTCGACAGGTCCTGCGCGCTGTATTCGACGCTGCTGCGGCGCGCGCCGATCTTGCTCTGGCCGAACTCGGTCTTGAGCGCCGTGAGTTCCTCGCCGATGATCACCGACACGCGGCCGGGCTTGGACAGGATGTCGAGCAGGTCCTCGATCATCGCCATCACGTCCTTGTACTCGGCGACGATCTTGTCCTGCTCCAGGCCGGTCAGGCGCTGCAGACGCATCTGCAGGATTTCCTGGGCCTGGGTTTCGGACAGGCGGTACAGCCCGTCCTTGCCCATGCCGAACTCGACTTCCAGACCTTCGGGGCGGTAGTCGTCGGCGCTCACCACGCCGCCGTCTTCGCGCGTGCGGGTGAGCATCTCGCGCACCAGCTTGCTGTCCCAGGCGCGCGTCATCAGCTCGGCCTTGGCCACGGGAGGCGTGGGCGCGTTGCGGATGATGGCGATGAAGTCATCGATGTTGGCCAGCGCGACGGCCAGGCCTTCGAGCACATGGCCGCGGTCGCGTGCCTTGCGCAGCTCGAACACCGTGCGGCGCGTGATCACTTCGCGGCGGTGCTGGAGGAAGACTGCAATCAGTTCCTTGAGGTTGCAAAGGCGCGGCTGACCGTCGATCAGCGCCACCATGTTCATGCCGAAGGTGTCCTGCAGCTGGGTCTGCTTGTACAGGTTGTTGAGCACCACTTCGGGCACTTCGCCGCGCTTGAGCTCGATCACCAGGCGCATGCCCGACTTGTCGGACTCGTCCTGGATGTGGCTGATGCCTTCGATCTTCTTCTCGTGCACCAGCTCGGCCATGCGCTCCTGCAGCGTCTTCTTGTTGACCTGGTAGGGCAGCTCGTCGACGATGATTGCCTGGCGCTGGCCGCGGTCGATGTCCTCGAAGTGGCACTTGGCGCGCATCACGACGCGCCCGCGGCCCGTGCGGTAGCCGTCCTTGACGCCGTTGATGCCGTAGATGATGCCGGCCGTGGGGAAGTCGGGCGCGGGCACGATTTCCATCAGTTCGTCGATCGTCGCTTCGGGGCTTTGCAGCAGGTGCAGGCAGGCGTCTACGACTTCGTTGAGGTTGTGCGGCGGAATGTTGGTGGCCATGCCCACGGCAATGCCGGAGGAGCCGTTGACCAGCAGATTGGGCAGGCGGCTGGGCATGACCAGCGGCTCGCGTTCGCTGCCGTCGTAGTTGGGGCCGAAATCGACGGTTTCCTTGTCGATGTCGGCAATCATTTCATGCGCGATCTTGGCCAGGCGGATTTCGGTGTAGCGCATCGCCGCGGCGCTGTCGCCGTCGACCGAGCCGAAGTTGCCCTGGCCGTCGACCAGCATGTGGCGCAGGGAGAAGTCCTGGGCCATGCGCACGATGGTGTCGTACACGGCGGAGTCGCCGTGCGGGTGGTATTTACCGATCACGTCACCGACGATACGCGCGGATTTCTTGTAGGGGCGGTTCCAGTCGTTGTTCAGCTCATGCATGGCATAGAGAACACGACGGTGCACCGGCTTGAGGCCATCGCGTGCATCGGGCAGCGCGCGGCCCACGATCACGCTCATGGCGTAATCGAGATAACTGCGACGCATCTCCTCTTCAAGGCTGATGGGCAGAGTTTCTTTGGCAAACTGGGTCATGGACTGCGACTTTGACGGCAAGGGAGGCTCATTTTAGAGTCATTGGGCTGTAGTTGCTGCGCAACATATCCCGCGAATTACGCTTTTGTCGCACCGACCCCACCGTCGAGCCCGGGTCATTCGCATGTTACGTATGGCACAATCATTTCCAACGTTCTTGGTGATGGCCACTAATGACGTCCACAAATACGCAGCGCGGCTGCGGCTTTTTCCCCAAGAGGAGAACCATGAAGAAACTGAACAAAGTTGCAATGTTGTTTGCCTGCGCCGCACTGGCTACGGCTGCTGGCGCTCAAGTCAAGGCTGCCAATGGCGGTAATGTGATCGACAACTGGCAAAACGGTACCAGCGAGCTGGTCTGGAAGAATGGCACGAACGAACTGTGCTGGCGCGATGCCAACTGGACACCTGCAACGGCTGCTGCCGATTGCGACGGTGCTCTGAAGCCCGCACCCGTGGCTGTTGCTCCCGCTCCTGCAGTGGTCGCTCCCGCACCGGCACCCGCACCCGCACCTGCTCCTGCAGTCGCGACCAAGGTCACCTACGCAGCTGACGCGTTCTTTGACTTCGACAAGTCCGTTCTGAAGCCAGCTGGCAAGGAAAAGCTCGACGACCTGATCTCCAAGGTCAAGGGCGTGAACCTGGAAGTCATCATTGCCGTGGGTCACACCGACTCCGTTGGCTCCGATGCTTACAACCAGAAGCTGTCCGTGCGTCGTTCCGAAGCCGTGAAGACCTACCTGGTTTCCAAGGGCATCGAAAAGAACCGCGTCTACACTGAAGGCAAGGGCGAAAAGCAACCCGTCGCCGACAACAAGACCGCCGAAGGCCGCGCGAAGAACCGTCGCGTGGAAATCGAAGTGGTGGGCACCCGCGCCGCTCAGTAATCTCCGGATTACCCTAAAAAGCCCCGGAGACGGGGCTTTTTTTATGGTCGCCGCGACCTTGGGGGGCCTTGCCTCCCGGCCGGCGACGCCAAGTGAGCAAGGGTGCGGTATTGTTTATGCCCTTGAACAATGCAGCGTGAAGGAATTGAACCGATGCAAGACGCCATCAACGTCGACCCGGCCGAATTGGCCAAGTTCTCCGATCTGGCCCACCACTGGTGGGACACCGAAAGCGAATTCAAGCCCCTGCACCAGATCAACCCGCTGCGCCTGGAATGGATCAACGGCATTGCCCCGCTGCATGACCGCGACGTGCTTGATGTGGGCTGCGGCGGCGGCATTCTGGCCGATTCCATGGCGCGCAAAGGCGCCGTCGTGACCGGCATCGATCTGGCAACAAAGTCGCTGCGCGTGGCCCAGCTGCATGCGCTGGAAGCCGAAACGCCGCGCATACGCTACGAGGAAGTGGCTGTCGAAACCCTGGCCGAACGCCAGCCCGCGAGCTTCGATGTGGTCACCTGCATGGAGATGCTGGAGCATGTTCCCGACCCGGAATCGGTGGTAAAGGCCTGCGCCGAGCTCGTAAAACCCGGTGGATGGGTCTTTTTTTCGACCTTGAATAGAAACGTTCAATCTTTTGCGCAAGCAATTGTTGCAGCCGAATACTTGCTCAACCTGCTGCCACGTGGTACGCACGAGTACGCAAAAATGATCAAGCCCAGCGAGCTTGCCGGCTTCTGCCGCAGCGCGGGGCTCAACGTGCTGCACGCCAAGGGCCTGCAGCACAACCCGATCACGGGCCGCTACTGGCTCAGCGCCAACACCAGCGTCAACTACATGATCGCCACCCAGAGGCCTGCGCAATGAGCATGGCATTCAAGGGAATACAAGCCGTCTTGTTCGACCTCGACGGCACCCTGATCGACAGCGCCCCCGACCTGGGCGCCGCCGCCGACCAGATGCGCACCGAGCGCGGCTTGCCCTCGCTGCCCGCGGAAAACTACCGCCCCATGGCCGGTGCCGGTGCACGCGGCATGCTGGGCGTGGCCTTCGGCATCACGCCCGAAACCCCCGACTACGACACGTTGCGCGAAGAGTTCTTTCGCAACTACGAAGCGCGCATGACGCAGACCACCTATGCCTTTGACGGCGTCGCCCAGCTGCTGGCCGACATCGAGGCGCGCGGCCTGCTGTGGGGCATTGTCACCAACAAATCCTCACGCTTTACCGACCCGCTGACGCGCGCCATGCCTTTGCTCAACGGCGCGCGCGCCGTCGTGAGCGGTGACACCACGCCCCATGCCAAGCCACACCCCGCGCCACTTTTTGAAGCCGCGAGCCGCCTGGGGCTGCCGCCTGAGGCCTGCATCTACGTGGGCGACGACGAACGCGACATCGTCGCCGGCCGCGCCGCCGGCATGAAAACCGTCGCCGCCCTCTACGGCTACCTCGGCGCAGTCGACGCCACCGAGCACTGGGGCGCCGACGCTGCAATTAAATACCCCCACGAGCTCTTGCAATGGCTCGATGTAGCCTAAAATGTGCTTCATGGGGCTGTCCTGGTTTCGACGTGGGTTCGGAGCCGGTGTGGTGCATGTCGAGCTTGAATGACGCTCGTAAATCTCCGTTCAAAAAAACTAACTGCAAACGACGAACGTTTCGCACTCGCCGCTTAATCCGGTGAGCTTTGCAACAGCACGTTGATGGGCTGGGCAAGGGGGTCGCAAGACTTCCAGGCTGCAAAGGAATTTTCATCAACTGGTTCTGTGCCGGGTACCTTGGTATGGAACAAGAAAATAGGGTACTGGCTTTGTTCACAGCGTGTGTCTGCGCGGTGACCGAGGCGAGACTCAAATCAGAACACTAAACATGTAGATCTGCCCGGTAAAGGCTTGCGGACGCGGGTTCAATTCCCGCCAGCTCCACCACCATACACCGCCCTGCACTAGGTAAAGCCCAGTGCAGGGCGGTTTTTTTTGTGCTCAGATAGTGCAGGCTGGTGCGCTCGAATGCACCGAAAATGCACCGAAAATGCACGGGCCGCTTCAGCCGACAGCCTGGAGTATGGCCTTGGGCTTCTGGTAGTCCTCGCGGATGAACTTGCCATAGGTGCGAAACACCATCTCAACGTCTTCGTGCCCAAGCTGCTGGGCCACGTACCATGGGTTGGCGCCGGCGGTCAGCATCGTTGACGCGTAGGTATGCCGGATTTGGTAGGGGTTGCGGTACTCAATGCCTGACCTGGCCATGATGGGCAGCCATGCCGTCTTGCGAATCTGAGCATCTGTATCCCATGGTTTCAGCGTCCGTGGGTTGAGCCAAATCCGTTCCCCGCGCAGCTGGCTCATGGGCTTCTGCGCCCTCAACGCGTCCAACGCGTCGGGGTTGAGGTCGACTGTTCGGATGCCGGCCGCAGTTTTTGGCGCCTTGAGCACGCCTGCTACCTGGTTTTGTTCGATTCGCGCTGTGGCCTTGTCAAAATCGATGTGCCGCCACTCCAGCGCCTGAAGCTCGCCAGGGCGCAGGCCAGTATTGAACCAGAACTGGAACATTGGCCGCTCATCGAACCGGCATGCCTCAAGGATGGTGACGCGCTCAGTCTGTGTGAAAGGCTGGATCACGTAATCACTCGCTTTGCTGGTCTGGCGGATCAGCTTCACCAGCGCGATGCGGTCAAAAGGGTTGAACTCGATCAGCCCATCGTTGAGCGCATCTTCCATGACGGATCGAAGCGGAATCAGCATATTGCGGATGGCCTTGCTTGTGCAATCCATCTCGCTTACCCAGTCGCGCAGGGCACTGGGAGTGACCTCGTGCAGCTTCCAGCCGTGCCAATGGCGCATGCGCTCACCCGCGATGCTCTTGGCGTAGCCGTTGCAAGTGGCCTTGCTCATTTTCCCGTTCAACACCTGCTTCTGGTACAGCGCCAGTTGCTTGTCCAGCATGTCCTCCATGAGAGAAGCCCCCGGGGCGGGGCGCTTCGCCTTGGGGCTTTCCGGAAAATAGTCGGCATATTCGAACTTGCCATCGGCAATTTTTCGGCGGATTTCATTGCGCAGATTGGCTGCGTATTGGATGGCGTTCTTGGTAATTGGGCCTTCGGGCATGAGCTCGCGGCATTGCTCACCACCAAAGGTGAAAAATATCTGCAGCCGCGGCCCAGACTTCATTTCTCGGAGGGTTACCCCCGGTGGGGTTGTGTGGCTTGTCTTGCGATCCATGCGTCTGCTTCCTTGATATTGACGTGCAACCGATTTGCCACGGTGGCAATGTGTTTTCCCGCCAACCACCAGCCTTTCTTGCGGTAGTGGCGGACAGTTTCGACAGGGGTGCCGGTAAGCTCGAAATACTTCTCGGCGCGCACCCAAACGGGTTCAACGGCCTGCACGGTAGTGCCTGCAGATGGTTGCTCTGTAACTTTGTGTTTCATGATTCAGGCCTAAAAAAGCCCGCTTGCTGGGCGGGCTGGTCAAAGTCGGGGATGGGCGCGCGCTTGTCGCGGCGCTCTCGTTTGCGGCGGCTCATGGGGCGGGCTCCATGGGGTGGATGAAAACGCTATTGACCTTGCCGCTTCCGTACTGGTTGAGCAGGCTGCGCGCGGCGCGGAAAGCGTTGGCGATGGTTGGCCCGCCCTCTCTGCCAAAGCCAAGATGTAGGGTTTCACTCGCTCGGGAACCGGAAAGAACCAATATTGCCGCGCGAGGCTCGACCTCGACGCGATCGGACTCGATCAAATCGGCTTGCTGCCGCAGCCATTCCGCAAGGTGCTTGCGGTCGAGCACATACTGCTGCAGCACGGCGTTGTACTTCTGCGCGCTCTCGGCCTGATCCATTGGCGGGAGTGGGCGCCGGAACTGCTTAATTTCCGCCATGGCCACCTCCTGTGATGCCGAGCTTGGCTTCGACCGAACGAACCACAGCGGTGAAGTCAACGAGCTTGCCCATGTCGCAGTCTCCAAGGCCGTTCTCGCTGGCCCACCATTCGCGTATCTGCTCATCGGTCAGCGGCTTGCGCTCTTGAGCGCCTGGCTCCTCTGCGCGCGTCCAGATCACGGCTGCGTTTAACTCGTCTCCCTCTCCGATCCACCGCCCATCCTTGACCCTCTCGCGGCTCACCGTGGGTGGGACTGTGATTGCGCGGCGCTTTCCGGGTGGGTGCTCGATGTACTGAGTGCCGTAGATGGGTAGGGCCTGATCCAGCAGAAGTAGGTTGCTCACCAGATCGCCGACAGTGCGGGTGGGGCAGATGTACGTGCGCTCTATCGAGGCCGGCGCGCGGCGGTTCCATGCCCCGGCCAGCAACGGCTTGCAATCATCCATGAGGGAGGCGCGGCGATTGCTCTCCATGCCGCAGCTTTCGCACGCCACCCATTGCCAGCCATCGGCATCGTGTTCAAAATGCGCGCCTTTGCCGCAGAACGGGCAGGGCAGCAGCTCGCGGCTCTGTTGGTCTTGTGCTGTGGTCATTGCTGTCCTCTCACGTTTATGGCGAACACCTCGACCGGCTCGGGGCCGAAGTGCGGATGGGTGATTGTCTTGATCGTGTAGCCCTTCCACGGCAGCACCAGACGTCGGGCATGATCGTCGCGTGCCGGATAGCCCAGCGTGAGCACGACCTGGTCGAACGGCTGGCGCTGGAGGCGTTTGCCCCAGTGCTGCGTGCACAGGCGGTATTCCTCGAACTTGGTGCCGTCGCGAATCGCCTCGAAGTACTCGCGTTTCAGGGGTAGGTGCAGGGTGCGCATCACGCACCGCCTTTCTGCGCTGCTGCGCGCTTGAGGGGCGAATACACGGTCAAGTCCGCGGGCGCCGCATTCCATACCGTCCAAAGCACCTCCATGGTTGGGCTGCCCCCTTTGCTGCCAAAGTGGAAGTCCGGGCGCCAGGTGAGCGGGAGGACTGCAGCTGGCCGGTGCAACTCGAACAGTGCGCGGCGTTTGGCGCTGTGCCAATATTGCCCCTTGAGCAGCATGGCGAAAGGTTTGCCGTGCTGAACACTGCGGCGGATGAATTCCTCGGCCAGTTTGAATGGAGGGTTGGTGACAATGGCATCTACGCCTTCGGGAAGGGGCGCCGTCAGATAGTCGATACCTGCTTCGCCGTACTGCTGCCCATGGAGCTCGGTTGCGATCACGCGCGCTCCAGCTTCCTCCAGTGCGCGGCACATGTGCCCTGCGCCACAAGCGGGCTCCCATACCGTCTGTCCCCGCAGTCCCATCCACTCGGCAAGCACTGCTGTCGCCTCGGGGGGCGTTGGGTAAAAGTCCGTTGCGCTGCGGTCTGCCGCGCTCGCATTGGTGAGAGTGACTCCTTCCATCACGCACCCCCTTGCGCAGCGCGGGCTGCCTCGGCGCATGCTTCGTCGGGAGTGTCGCCTTGGCACTGCGCCAACACCTTGCGGTCGGGGTTGACGACAGGCGCGCCGTACAGCGGTTTGTCCGTGATCCATGCCATCCAGCCGGTCTGCCGGGTGTATGCCAGCTCGAAGTAGGCGTATGCGTTGTCTTCCAGCATTTCGGCATGCGTAGCGATCAGCGCGCGCACGGCATCGCGCGCATCCTCCTGCGCCTGGGCGGGCGCGGCGGCACGAATCGCACGCGCGGCTTTGAGCGGCCCGCTTTCAATCACGCCTTCGTCTTCGGGAGCATCTGGCAGGCTGTCGAAGAATTCGAGGATGGCTTCCATCTTGACGGCCTCGTCCTTGTGGAACTTGACATCGCAGGACCCATCAGGGAACGACTCGCCCCAGTCTTCGACCGCGCGGTCAACGATCTGAGCCAGCCGCAGCAGTTTTTCGATGACCTCGAAGTCCTGGCCCGCAAGCTGGGTTGCATGCTCCTGCGCCGGGGCGGCGGAGTTGCAGGGATTGAGCACTGCGAACGAGGGGCAAGTGTTCTTGGTTCCGTACTGACCGGCACACCCCCGATGCACCTGGCACAACTCTGGCGAATCGCACTCGCTCGGCCAGGCCTGCGCCGGGGCGGCGGCCCTGGCCAGCGCCACGGTGAATGGCCGCAGGCTCGACAGCATTGCGCCGCCGTCCTTGCGCGCGCTGGCCATCGTCGCTTCGGTCACCACGCGGTCGCCCTCGGGCGTCATCCAAGCAGCAGGCTGCGTCGGGGCGGCGGCAAGCGCGGCGCGCAGCAGGTTGACCGATGCGCAAGAGCCACGGTCATCGCCATTGCAGCGCGCGACGAAGTCGTCCACATAGTTCAGCGCGTCCAGCACCTCGCTCGCGGCCGGCACTGCCACGGCTGCTGGCGCTGGTGGGGCGGCTTGCAACGCGGCGCGCATGTCGTCCGCGCCTCGGTTGTAAGCGTCGGCATATGCCTTTGCGGTTTCTGCGGTGTGCCACCAGCCTTGCAGCTGTATTGCGCACAGGCCAACGCACGCAGCAGCGCCTGGTCCGCCGCTTATCCATGGCTCTGCGCGCAGACCTTCACGGAGTGCGCGGCCGATGGTCATGTGCTTGTCCGGTTCCGCGCCCTGGTGCAGGCACTGCGCTGTTTCGGTGGATCGCAGCAGCTGCACTGCAAGACGCCGCACTGCATCGGCGCTGCATCCAGCACCCTCGGCCGTGGAGCAGTTGCCGCGGTTGCGCTCGTCGTTTTGCAGCCCTTCAAGCATCGATGCGGCCTGCTCGAGCAGCCCGGCGTCTTGTTCGCTCAGACCTGGCATTCGCCGCAAATCTGCGGAGATTGGCGCCGTAATCTCCGCATGCGTGGTGGGTTGTGTCTTGTCGGTCATGGATTTATCCCCGTTTATTCGATGGCAATAATTTGGTGGGCGGTCACGGCATGCAGCTCATGGCCGCTTCGATAAAGATTTGCGCTTGCTGAGCGTTGATCGCGTTTCCATAGGCGCGCAGGCGTCCCACTCGGGCGGGAGCCCCATGAGCCAGCGGGAATGTGCTGGGTTCAACTGGCCGCCACTTGCCATCCCGGCAGAAGAGCCAGTCAGCATCTCGCCAGAGGCCGTTCGTCGGGCCGGGCCTGGCAGGTAAGGCTGCACCTGATGTGTCAGCATGGTTGGTGCCGCGTTGCCCGTTGTCCCAACTGACCGCGCCACGTATTGATCCCCCGTGCCCCCTGGTTCGCTCGCTGTGGGCGTTCCCCAGCCGGCCAAGTGGAAGGCCTGGTCCGCGAGCGAGATCTGCGGATCGGTCGGTTTGCGGTTGCCCAGGACTGGCGGCCGCGCCTTGGCTTGCGTCATCGTGCTGTCCGGCGTGTTCCAGCCTGCAAGATGAGAGAACGCCAGCTTGGTTGCTGCGGATAAGTCCATCGTCACCTTGCCACCGTCCGGCATTCGCCCAGTCATCGATACGCCCGGGCGAAATCCCTTGCCGCCCGCTCCGTCGCTTGCCGCTGGCGTGGGCCATCCAGTAGAGCCGGTCGCGGATGTGCGGGGCACCGATGCCCGCAGACGGAAACGCAACCGCCCCGACCCCGTATCCCAAGCCTTCCAGGTCATCTTGTACAAGGTCGATCCAAGGGCCTGCGTCACGGCTCGCAACCTGTTCTCCAAAGACGACTGGAGGCCGCCGCTCCGCGATGAGCCACTGAAAGTGCGGCCAAAGGTGCCGCTCGTCATCAAACCCAGCGCCTTCGCCTGCCTGGCTGAAAGGTTGGCAAGGACAGGAACCGGTCCAAACAGGTCGGTCATCGGGCCAGCCGGCGCGGCGCAGGGCCAGGGACCAGACTCCGATGCCGGCGAAGAAATGGCACTGCTCGAATCCGCGCAGGTCTGAGGGGTGAACATCTTCGATGCTCCTTTCGTCTACGACGCCTGGCGCGATGTGGCCGGCAGTTATGAGGTTGCGCAGCCACTGGGCCGCATACGGGTCGAATTCGTTGTAGTAAGCGGCCATGAAAAAGCCCGCTCAAGGCGGGCCGGTTGATGTGTTCAGGCTCAGGGGCAGCCGCAGGGAGGGCTTTCGCCTTCTTCGAGGGGGTCAGCCGCCACGGCTGGCTAGGTATTCCCGCCAGGCGACCTTGCGGTTACCGACCCAGAAGCCCCAGTCTTCGACGTAGCGCCAGGTTAAGAACAAGGTGAAGGCGCCGCCGTCGCTGACGCGCGCGATCCGGTGGAACTGACCAGCCACGATTGGCGCCGTCTGGCCTGCGCGCATCACGCGCGTGGCCTGGGCGTGTGTGCGGCGCTCTTCGACATACCAGCCCTTGAGAATGATCGTGCGGGCATCCCACGGGTGATCGTGTTCATGGTCGTCGTCGTCGGGCTGGCAGATGTGGTGCACGCGGATACTAGGCAGCCCCGGCCAGCGCGCCGGCGCGGTTCTGCCTTCCGGTGTCTTGCCGTAGGCGTTGAACAGCCACCAGCGATCCATGTACAGGGTGTCGTTCCCGCGCCCGAGGATGGGGAAATAGGGCGTGCGCTGCGCGCGGCGGATGACCCAACGAGCCACAACGGGTCGGCTGAGCACGAAAGCGAGCAGCATCCAAAGTACTTTCTTGAGCATTTTTGCTTCCTTGTTTTGGTGGCGGGAGGTTTAGTGGCCGCAGGGCAGGCCCTGACCTTCTTCGAGGTTCGCAGGCGCCGCAGCGCCGCAGCTGATGCAGCGTCGTGCGGGTGCCGGCTGGGCCGCGCGGTGCCCGCTGCACTTCACGGCCTTCACGCCATCGGGATAGACCTGAATGACGGACATTGCGCCGAAGTCACGCTGGCCGCAAGCGGCGCTGCCGTTGCTGCAGGCCATGCACATGGAGCCTTTGGGCTGGCAGCTCATCGGCAAGCCTCCTGTGTGGCTGGCGCTGGTTGCAGGCGCTCAAGGTGGACCCGGACGGCGGCGGGAATAACTTTCGCCAAGTCGGAGGTCATACTGCGGACCTGCTGCGCATCGCGGCTGGTAAATGGCCGGCTGAATTCGAGGGCATCGCGCAATCGGCCTTCGGTCATTCGTGACAGGTGGACAACGGGGTCTTCCTCGCTGCAGAACAGGGGCGCATTCCAGGTGCGCGAGCTGGCGCGCACGATGAGCTGTGCGGGGTAGAGGGAGGTTTCGCCGGCCTCGACCAAAACCGATAGGTCTTCCATGTCCGGCAGGTCGGTTATGTGGATGGCGAGCAGCACGTGGGCTTGAATGACTTTCATGGCGACTCCTTTGGTTGCTGCAGTGCGGCGGGCAGGCCTTCGCCCAGCACCGTGCGGCCTTCTCCGCCCAGGGCTTCGATCAGGTCGGGCAGCAGTTTGCTGAGCTCGCCCGTGGCAATCGCCACGTCTGCGTCGAATCCGCCTTCGTCCTGGCCATCGAACACGGTTTCGAGGAACGTGAGCTTCTTGACCTGCAGGTTCTCGGTCAGCAGCAGCGAAACCCGGTCATCCCAGGTGAGCGCCAGCTTGGCGGGGAGCTTGCCGGCTTCGATATGCGCCTTGACCTCATCGATGTCGAGCGGGTGCCTGCCGTAACGCACCGTCGACTTCATCTCGCTCGCAGCCTTCAGCTCGCACTCCTGATCAACGGTGAAGCCCACTGGCGGCTCTTGGCTGGTGAGCCAGTGCGCCATGGCGGCTTGCGGGCTGGTCTGCGTGTCGAGCAGGGCAACGTCAAAGCCGGGCAGGGCGTCGACCAGCAGCGTCACGACTTCATCGGCGCGCGTCTGGCTGCTGGTATCGAGCACCAAGAAGCGCGCGGCGGGGTCGACCCAGATCCACATTCCCCCTTGCTTTGTGAACGCCATGGGCAGCAGGTCGAGCTTGGCCTCGTCCTTGAACTCCTGCTTTTCCTTTTTGCCGGGCTTGCGGCCCGTTTCGCGCTCGATCGCGTCGGCCTTCTCCTGCACCTTGCGGTTGAGCACGCTGGCGGGCAGCATCTTGGCCTCGCTCATGAAGCGCAGGATCCATTGGCCGCCGACGGACTCGGCAAACAGGCCTTCTTCTTCGCCACGGGGCGGCACCCAGCCTGCAGAGCGTTCCTGCGTGGGGCCGCATGGGGTGAAGGGCGTGCGCGCCAGGGATTCTTCGACGGCGGCCAGGTCGGCCTGCCAGGTGGAGGCGATGCGATAGATGATGAGGTGTTTAAACATGGTGATCAGGAATGAGTGCCCGCTCTGGCAGGGCGTTGGTGGGATTCAGCGCGGCTTCTTCTTCGCCTTCGGTGGCTGGCGCTGCTTGGGGCCCATCTGGGTCGCACCGCATGCGCACTGGTAGAAGCCTTTGGTGGTGACGGTCAGGCGCTTGGCCTTGCTGGTGGGCTGCTGGACGTTCTCGGCCCAGTGCCAGGCGTGGTCCCCGGTCATGGTGCAGGCCTGCTTGGCGCGCTGGCGCTTGGCGATGGGGTCGGTCACGGGAGGTGCTTGAGGCATCGCATCGTGGTGGCGTCCTCCCAGTCGACATGCTGGCCAGGTGGGCAGGCGCGCGCGCTGCTGGCCGCGTGCCGCTGATCTGCCGCGCTGGCGCTGGGCTCCTGGGCCTCGGCGCTGCTGCAGCTGGTCAAGGTCAGACAGGCCAGCGCGACCAGCAGGATGGCAATCCAGAGGCCGGGGTGATTCAAGAGATCGAGGCGGCTGGGCTGCGGGGTGAGACGCGGATCAAAGGGGAAGGCCTGGGCCATGCTGCGCGGGTACTCAGCGTCTGGGTCGGGGTTCACGTCAGCAGGGAAGGGCATGCGGGTGCTCATGGCGCGCTCCAAAGAAAATGCCCGCAGATGCGGGCCGGCTGTGTCGGGGTGGGGTGGCTACTTGCTGGCGCTGGTCGCTGCGTCGATGGCATCGCGGGCGGTGGCGAAGACGCCGGGCTGGGTGATGTCAGTGGCAGGCCATTCAAGCCAGTAGCCTTGCTGCCCAGGCTCGGGGGATGCGAGATCCACCTTTCCGCCGTGCCGGACGATGGCGCCTTCTTCGACCAAGAAATCCAGCCGGCCCGCGTCCTTGCGCAACTCGGCTGTCTTGGCTCGCGGCCCAGCGACGGTGGCTGCGGTGACGCGGGTCTTGCCCTGCGCCACGGCGGACTCGAGCTGCTGACCAAGTAGTGCGCCGGCCTGCTCGCCGTGCTTTCGCGCCGTGTTGGCTGCCCGCGTGGCCGATACCTTCCCAGCGTTGACCAGCTGCTGCACATCGCTGTTCGCATCGCCCAGGGCCAGCAGTTGCAAGACATGCTCTGGCGTCTTGCCGACCTTTCCCGCGATCTGCGCCGCCGTCCAGCCGAACGCGCGCAGCCGTTTGTAGCCTTCCGCAATCTCCAGGGCCTTGAGGTGCTTGTTTGCGGCGCTGGTGATGATGCGCGCCGTGCGGTCCGCGTCGTTGCCCTCGAAGTAGACGATGTGGATCCAGGCTTCGCCGTCCTTGGGGTTGCGCAGCGCCGCACCACGCTCCAGGGCGCGCCCGAGCGCTGCGTGGCGGCGGTGGCCATCCACGACCCACACACCGCCCTCGGGCCGTATACGCACTTCCAGCGGCGGGATGCGGCCACCCGCGATGATGTGGCGGGCGAGGGATTCGATGCTCTCTTCGAGCGCGTCGTCTTGCTGGCGCAGGTTGAAGCCGGGCTCGATGTGGATGCTCTCATAGCGGACCTGCACTGCATCGGCGCGCTTGGCCTCGCCGCTCTCGAACATCTTGCGGTTGGAGTTGGTCATTGGTGCTCCAGAAAGAGAAAACCGCCTCAGTGGGCGGCTTGGAACATTTGCTTGATCTGCTGTATCTGCTGTATCTGCTGCTTTGCAGCTGACACCGCCATGTCCTCAGTGAGGTTCATCAGGAGCGTGTCTGCGGCCTCGTTGGCCGCGTCGTCATCAATGCCGCCGACTCCGAGAAATAGGTGGCAGGGCTGCAGCTCTTCGACTCCCGGGTCGAAAGTGATGCGGATACCCGGCGTGTCTTCCTCGTTGCTCGAGCGCTGCACGAGCACCTGGCCAATTTCAGGATGGTCGAAGAGTTTGGCGAATGGCTTAGGCATACGGGTTCCTCAGATTGCGTCTGCGCTGCCTTCTGGCCGCGCGGGGTGGTTGTTGAGCAGCTGGCGCAGCTCATCGGGTGAAAGTGGCGGCAGGGCTGCTGGCGCTGGGAGCCCGAGGGCTACCGCAGATGTGCAGAGCACCCGCTGCGCGATGGCGGGGTGGTAGTAGGTCATGATGCGAATAAAGAGCCGCGTGATGCCCGGAAAGATAGGAGGAGGGAGGACGGAGGAGCCGGGCGCGGCTGAAAACAAGGAAGCCCGCGAACGGGCCGGAAAAAAGAGATGGCGGCGGGCCCTCATCTGCCCAGCCTGACCAGTGCGGCGCGTACTTACGCGAGCTGGCTTGACCATCATTGAAGCGGGCTGGGCTTGATTCCAGCTCTTGGCGCCGCGCGTCGCGTTTGTGCATCGCTTCGCTCTACGGTCCCGCGTGTCCATCCACGCCGCCACTTCAATGATGGCCCCGGCATCTATCCAGCCGGGACAGTTTCTGCAAATGGTGTTTATTTAAACAGTGGTGTGATTCTATACAGTCATTTCAGTTTGGCAAATAGTTTTTCGTTTGGGCCGCTGGCCCGTTGTTGAAGATGGCCCGCTTGAAGCAGCGTCGAGGGTTGTGGTGGGCTTGCGCCCGGGACTTCCACCCTTTGCCGGAGTTGACCCGGTCACGCCATCACGGAGGCAGACTGGACGAAGGCTTCACTTCGCCATTGCTGGCCCCGGCTTCCACGTCGTGCGCGCATTCGCTGCCGTACCGTGGCTCAGGTCTTGCCAATCTGCCTGCGTGATGGCCCCACCTGGCAGGGGTTCGCAGATCACTATCTGCTTCCGTGTGCTGTTCGGCTTGAGGCAGCTTCCCTCTGGATATGGCCCCTGGCATTTGCCCGTGCCAGGCCGCGCGCCTATACGCGGTGATTCCGGGGTGCTCAGAGCTGTTGCCGCGCCTTGCGCCGGACTTCGGCGTCTGTGTCGAGTCGTTGAGGCTTGCCTGCTTGCCGCTGCTTTCGCCCAGCGGGGAGCAGTGCATCGAAAGCGTCCAGCACTGCCGCCTTGTAGTTCGCGCGCTGGACCTGCTTGCGCTTGTCGTTGAGCTTGGCGACTTTCATGCGGCCACCAGCTGGAAGCTTGCCGAACCGTAGCCGTTGCGCTCCTGCCATTCCTTGCTGGCAAGTGCAGCCTTGCCGATGGAGATGACAGCCGCCGTGCTGATGCGATGCTTTTTGCCTCGGTAGCACTGGCGTAGCACCTTCGACGCACAGATGCAGCCGACGTTGAACTCTTCGCCGCACTCGTTGCGGACCATCACGGCGCGCGTCAGGTTTGTCTTGCCGCAGCAGTCGCACACCGGGTAGTCGCTGGTGCCGGAGACTGTGAATGTGGTGCCTTCGATTGCCATGCATTGCTCCTTGGTGAAAACAGAAACAGCCTCCGAAGAAGCTGCTTGTGTTTTCGCCCTGATCTCGCTCAGGGCGCGGCGCCGCGGCTGCGGTCTTGAAGCTTTGGCGGCGTCATCTGGTGTAAGAGGGCGGGTGACTCCTCAAACCATCGGCCAACTTTGATCCCGTGCCGGCTGTCGTGCGGCCTTCTACGCCTGCCTGTGACTGGCAGAGGCTGGGCCGGGTCTGCCGGCCTATGTGTCTCGCATGTGTTCTCCTTCGCAGCGCGTGGCTGCTGGTGTGTTGAGTGCTCTGGTCTCTCGCGTTGCACTGGGTCCGCGCGTTTCATGTGCCTAGAGCTTGTTGAGGGCTAAGGTGGCCTACTGAGTTGCTCCATCGTCACCGCCCACGCGATCGATCCCCGGACTCACATCCACTGCACACCGGTTCACCCGGCACCGACGATGACGCATCGGGCTTGCGCCCATCACTGAACGGTCGGTGCTGGCTCGATCACTTGGCACCCATCGCGTGGTGCACAAACCTGCTGCGCTCCTGTGGAGCTGGACCCGGTAGGCCGGTCGCTGTTTGTGCTGCGATGGATGAATATTAGCGGCGCTTGTTTTAATAGTCAATAGTAGCGCTTGTATTTATTTTCAATGCCTGCAAAAAGAGCGCATGACCACGCGCCATATGGGCGAAAAAAAGCCACCCGAAGGTGGCTGCTACGGCGCGACGTGGGCTACTTGCGCCCAAGCTCGGCCAGCGTGTCCTGAAGCGTCTTGACCAGGCGCGCCAGATCCTCAGCCGGCATCTCGATCCACTCCGTCGAGACGCGCGCGCCCTCCGCGTCCTTGGCAGTGTGCTTTAGGCCGATGAGCGTCTTGCCGTCCACGACGCGGGTGCGGACGCTGGTGAACTGGAGGGGGAGGGCAGAGGTCATGGCGATATGGTGGCACAAAAGCAAAAGCCACCCGAAGGTGGCTTGGCTGTGGCTTCACGTGTTCAGCGTGGCTGCTGCGCTGGAGGACTCTGCTGGGCCTTTGCTTGCGCCTCAATTTGAGCCTGCAGTTTTTCCATGCGAACCGTGGCCTCAGCGATGCTTTTAGAGGTCTCGCGTCCAGAATCAAAAGCGGATATGCCGAAGGCAACAATGGCCGCGACGATGGTGATGGTGGCAACTGCTGCGCCCCATACGCTACCCCGGAGACTTTTTCCCTGCTCCTTCACCTCATTGACCTGCTCCTTTACGTCCTTGATGGAGTCGGTCATGGCGGCGAAGCGAATAGCGTTGGTCTCTCTGTCTACTCGCATCTCAGCGAGCGCCGTATCCAGCTTAGACGACATCCCAGCCACGCGCGCATCCATCCGCGCCTCGATTGCTTCGAGCCGAGCGTCGAGAAGGTCCTTGGTGATGGCTGCGTTCATGTCCGCATTATGAGGCAAGCCAACAATGAGGGAGGCCGGGGCGACCTCATGCTTGAACAGCCTGATGACCTTGCTGTTCCAGTCTGAAGACGCATTACTCACTGGCATTCCGCTCCTGCAGGGCTGAATAAAGGACATCCAGAAGGCCAAGGCTGAGTGGCTGCCACGTTTCGGATTTGAGTCCTGCTACCACCTGGCGCATATTGTCCTCAATAGCTTTTGCCTTGGCCGGATCACCGAGCGCGGTGGCCTTTAGAGAGCAACCAAGAGCCACACCGAGAATGAGAATTTGCTCTTGAAGTTCGACGGTCGACAGCGCTGTGTTGTGGCTATCAGCATCATTTTTATCCATTTGAAATTCCTCTTCAGGCTTTTCCTGATCCATTTAGGAGTGGGTCAAAACACCATCGAATCCGGGCCAACTGCGCCGGCCTCAACATGCGGCCATCTGCCACTAGACGATGCGACGTCAACGATTTTTCGCTCGAATCTTCGTTTGTGGCACCGAGTGGTCCGGCATGGGGCGAAAGGGGTCATAGTCCCCAGTCCCAGCGGCTGATAGAGGTACGTCGGTCGCCCGAGTGTATGGCTGTAAGGGTAGCTGCTCATCGCTCCTGGCGGTTGGTTCGACTCCGCTACATGCCGCGTCAATTCCAGCGTTTGCAGCTTCTGCCAACTGCGGCATCTTGGGCTCGATCTCTTCTAGCACGCCCAAGTTGACTGATGCTAAGAAGCGCCTGTAGCCGATGTAGGCTCCATAGCTATTTTTCCCATTCACTTCGCCGCACACCACTGTGCCGCTCAGGTATCTGCGAGCCACAACGCCCCTGAACTGCGCGGCCCCGGGGTCTTTGAGCATGTTCGCAACAGATTTCTTTGCCTCCACTTCGAGGCCGTCCCTACTTCCGCCTTGACGCAAATAACTTTGACCTGCACTAGCCACATTTGCAGCCGTCGCATAAGAGCTGCTGCGAAGTTGATCAAATACCGACATGCCTGTCGCGCACCCTGTCAGCGCCGCGCACGCAGCGGCGATAAGCATTGCCTTCCTCATCCCTCTCTCCTTCTTTTCTCTCGTTATTCTTTTCGCGCCGTGAGCGTCAGAACACCATCGAATCCGCGCCCACTGACCTAGCTACCCGGCTCGGCACAGCGATTCGACGAGCTCTCAGAAGTCCTTCGCGCCGGCCTTTGCTTTCTCCTGCCGCTCGGCCGCCGCAGCCTGCTCTTCTTGTTTGCTGCTGAGCATGATCGAGCCAGTGTTGATGTTGGGGCCGATGGCGTTCAGCGTGAGCATCTCATCACCCTTCGTCCAGGACTTGCGCCAGCTCTGGTGCGAAGCGCCTCCTTTGGTTTTCACCTCCAGGACTTCGTTGCTTGCTGGGTCTGCGTAGGCTTGTGTGACAGCATCTGCCACGCTTGGCATGTAGCCTTTCGGCGTTTCAAGGTAGATGCGACTGACTTTTTGGTCTCGCAACATGATCAAGCCGAATTCCACCCACTGGCCGGCAAAGGATGTGCCCGCATCGCAAGCGGATCGTGAAGACTTACCCACGCAGCGCCGCATGCTGTAGGTGCAGGAGCTCCCCGAGCACTCATACGCCGGGAGCTTTTCTCTGATCACTTCAGTTGAGTCGCCAAGCCTGACGCCTTTGTAGCTGAACTCGTCGGCATGTGCCGTAAGTGTGCTGGCTGCTATCGCGGCCATGATCAACAAATTCCTCATCCCTCTCTCCTTCTGTTCTCTCGTTATTCTTTTGGCGCGCGGAGTGTCAGCACCCTATTGAGTCGGCACCTGCAGACCTGCCTTCAACAGGCGCGCATCCGTTTTACTCATCCCTGATGCAAGGTCCACCAAGCCTTAACTCGGCCAGCCACGTTGACGGTTTCGGCCGCCTTTGAAAGGTCGATGCGCTCTTCGTCCGGGAACTCGGCTGTGTTATCGCTGCGAAGCACCAGCGTGCCATCGGAAAGAATCATCGCGCGCTTGAGCAGGAAGCGCCCGCAGACATCAAGTACGTAGATTCCCGGAATGTCGATGAAGCGCTGGCTTATGTCCACGAAAACTAAGTCTTGATCCTGGATGGTCGGGCGCATGCTCTGGCCGCACCCCGTAAGAATTTTGATGCGATCAAAGCTGGCGCTGCCCACCTTTTGTCGCACCCAGCTCTCCGACACATCAAGTTGGCGCACTAGTTGAACCGGCTCGCTCACGGCTCGTCCTGGTCCCATCGATGGCCTGGGGGAAAGGTGTTGCAGTCGCACATAGCCATCCGGCGGCACATCCCTAGGCGACACAGGGACGCCAATTGGAGCGGGGGTCGGCAACGCGTGCTGCCCGCCTGAGACATTTGCGAGCTCAAGCGCCTCTCGGGCAAGCCGGGGACTGAAGGCCGCAATTTCGCAGCCAAGGCCACGAGCGAATCCCTTTGCGGCCTTCATGCTGATAGCGGAGTTGCCATTGAGGAAGTGCCCAACGGCGGCTTGACTGCCGATGTCGTAGGCCTCGCCGAACTCAGTCTGGGTCATGCGGTTATCCCTAGCGTCCCACAACGCCCTCAGAAGCCGGGATTCTTCCCGGTTCTCTTCTGTGACAGAGCCGCGTTTGTTTTCATTCATAAGTAGCGAGCCTAATAAACATGCCGCTTGTTTCAAACAAGTGCGGGTATTGACTTGAAAACAAGCGCAGCTAATAATCTCAGCATGAACCACCTCAAATCAATACGTGTGCGTCTAGGCATGACCCAGCAGGGCATGGCTTATGAGCTTGGCTGCACGCAGAGCAATGTTGGCCATTACGAAAAGGGGCAAACCCTGCTGCCCAGCATGGCCCGCAAAGTTATTGATGTCGCTGCGGCGCGCGGTCTGCGCATTGGCTTTGACCACGTTTACGGCTCAACGCCGCTGCCGGATCCTGCCACTCAACTCCCGCAAGAGCTGGCGCTGGCCCCCACCCAGGAGGTCACCCATGGCTGAGCCATACCGCTTTGGCGGCCCCATTCCTGAGTCCGTGCAAACGCTCCAAAGGCGTCGCCGGTATCGCAGCTCCCAGTCTTTCGCCACGCTGAAGAAGAACCGGCGCCAGGATTTTCTGGAGAACCCTGGGCCGTACTGGGAGCAGGTCCGCGACGGCATGGGCGCCGTGATCGACATTCGCCCGAAGGTGGTCCAGGCAGGTGCGGAAGCAATAGTTGCCGCAGTGTCACGGGCTCGCCAAGCTGTTGCGGAGACTGCCGCGCCGCCGCGCAAAATCGCCCCGGTCGCCCCGGTCGCCCCGGTCGCCCCGGTCGCCCCGGAGCCCAGTGCTACCGCGAATAAGCTCACCCCGCTGTGCGCTTGGCGAGTCGATGGACCAAATTTCGGCCGGCCCGGCTTCACCACCGATCTTGAGCAGGCCAAGTTCTGGGTCAGGCGCGGCGCAACAGTCACAGCACTGCACCAGCCCAGCGAAGAAGGCAGATTCCGCACTGTGTCGGGCGCAGTGCTGGAGAAGCTTACGCCGTCGCAGCCTCTGGACTCGTGGGGCTGTCCTTTGTCGGAATCAGCATCGACTGCAGGTGCTGTATCGCAACCTCCAGTGACGCATTGTGGATCGCGTCCACCGTCAGCTTGTCCTTCGGGATGCCGTGCTCGAAATCTAGATCCAGATCGATCCGCCCCTGAGGCGTTTGAAGAGATCGCTGCACGCGCACGCGATTTCCGACTGGGCTGATGTCGAATTTTTCTGATTTCACGCTCATGTCCGCCCTCCCTGGCGCTGGTTGTGTAGGAACTCCCAGCATAGCCCAGGGTGCGGCGGGCACCTTTTCCTCTCGTTGTTTTGGTTTTCATGCGACGAGTTTCGTTTTCCGCGGCGTTGCCCGCAACGTCCTTTTCTCAGGAGACCGGACATGAACTCCCTTGATGCTTTGCGCCGCATGGTCGCTGGCTACCCCGGTGGCCGTCCCGCTATGGCTGTGCGCTTGAACAAGTCCGACGAAGTGCTGCGCAAGGAGCTGAGCGGCTCGTCTGCGCACCACAAGATGGGCCTGGCTGATGCTGAAGAAATCGCCACCATGTGCCGCGAAGCTGGAAGCCCTGACGCTCACGCCCTGGGCACCGTGTTTTCGTTCCACGCGGGCATGCTGGCGCTGCCTGCTTCCCCTGCGGCTGGCGCTGCGCGCTGCCTGACCCGCGCCACGGCTACGGCGGTCCATGAAGTCGCCGATGTGCTGCTGGCCGTCACCAAGTCCAAGGCGGACGGCAACGTCAGCGACAACGACCGAGCAGAGGTCATGCGCGAGATTGGGCACACCGTGATGGCTCTCCAGGAGGTGTACGCGGCCCTTGAGGCTGAGCACGCGGCCGACAACGCAAGGAGCGCGCAATGAGCGGCAAGTACCCCTGGTTCCGGATGTATTCCGAGTTCCTCAACGACCCCAAGATCATCGCCTTGGCCTTCGAGGACCAGCGCCACTACATCGGCCTGCTGGCGCTGAAGTGCGACGGCGCGCTTGATGCTGGTGCTGCCCCAGACCTGCTGGACCGCATCGTTGCGCAACGCCTGTGGGTGGACCATGCCGTCATCCGCGAGGTCAAGAAGCGCCTGGTTGCCAGCGGCCTGATTTCCGACGACTGGCAGCCCCTGGCCTGGGATAAGCGCCAGATGCCAAGCGACAGCAGCGCGACCCGCGTGGCGAAGCATCGCGAGAAGAAGAAGGTTGAAGCACGTAACGCCGAAGGTAACGACCACGGTAACGCAGGCGGTAACGATGATGAAACGTTACAGAAACAAGAAAGTAACGGCCTAGATAAAGATAAAGAAGGAGAAGAAGATAAAGAGACGCGCGAAGGATCGCGCTCTTCCTCCGCGTCGGCTTCAAAAACCCTGAAGACCTACCTTGCCGAGTGCAAGGTGGCTGGTGTCAAGCCGATTCCTGAGGGCCACCACATCCGCAAGGACATGGCCGACGCCGGAATCTGCGACGAGATGGCCCAGATTGCCTGGCTGCGCTTTCGCCAGGAGCACACGACCGGCACCCGCAAGGACAAGCGCTACAAGGACTGGCCCGGCGCCTTCGCGAACAGCGTGAATGACCGCTGGTACAAGCTCTGGTTCGTGAATGCCGATGGCCCGGCCCAGTGGACCAGCGAGGGTCTGCAGGCGAAGCGCGTGGCTGAAGCTGCTGCGGCGGCCCAGGAGGGCGCATGAACGCCTTCGATATTCCGCAGGAAGAGCTCCTGTACTCGGCCGAGGCTGAATGCTCGGTGTTGAGCGCGCTGCTGACCCAGGGGTCTGACGCCTACGACGCCGCAGCGGCGTTAATCACTGCCGGCGCTTTCAACGATCCGCTGCACCGCACGCTGTGGCAAGAGGCCGAAAAGCTGGTCATTGCCGGCAAGCATGTGGACGTGGTGGCGGTGATGGAGGCGATGCGCGGCCAGGATGTGGACTGGGGCTACGTCAACGAGCTGGCGCAGAACTTCACCAGCGTGCGGGCGGTGCGCGGCCACGCCGAGATCATGGCGGATTACGCCAGGCAGCGGGCATTGCGGTCTGTCGCCTTCCAGGTCTCGGCCTTTTCCAGGGACCAGGAGTTGTCGATCGAGCAGCGTGTCGGAGCATCGGTGCTGGCGCTGGAGTCCGTGCTGGAAGGCCGCGCCGGCACTGATCCCCGGCCCATGCAGGATTTTGCGGCCAGCTTCATCGATCGCCTGATGGACCGCGCCGACGGCAAGACCAAGCCAGGCAGGTCGACCGGCTTCCCAGGCCTGGACCGGATGATGCCCAACGGCATGGGTGACGGCAAGCTGGTGGTGATCGCCGCGCGCCCTTCGGTCGGCAAGTCCAGCCTGGCGCAGCAGATCGCCGAGCGCCATGCCTCCGATGGTCATCCCGCCGCCTTCCTGGGCATGGAGATGGAGAACGACGAGGTGGTGGACCGCACGGTTGCGAACAAAGGCCGCGTGCCCCTGGATGCCATCCAGACGGGCCAGCTGTCCGGCGACGACTGGTCGCGCGTCACCGAAGCCGTGGAGGCCATCCGCAATCTGCCGCTGTACTTGCACGATGTGCCTGGCCTGACCCTGGCCGAAGTGGCGTCCAAGGCCCGCAAGCTGGTGCGCCGTTACGGCATCAAGACCCTGGTGGTGGACTACCTGCAGCTGATGCAAGGCGACCCGAAGAAGGATCGCCGCTTCCAGCTCGAGGAGATCACCCGCGGGCTCAAGCGCCTCGCCAAGCAACTGGGCATCACCGTGGTGCTGCTGTCCCAGCTCAATCGCGACGTGGAGAAGCGCACGAACCCGCGCCCCCAGATGTCCGACCTCAAGGAGTGCGGCGCGATCGAAGAAGACGCGGACGTGATCATTTTCCTGTGGGACCACGCCAAGGGCCAGGACGGCGCACCTTCGATCAAGGGCTGCAGCCTCGCCAAGAACCGCGGCGGCGCGCGCGGCGAGATCGCGCTGCACTTCGAAGGCCAGTACCAGCTCTGGAATCAATCCACTGTTTCCCTTGCCGCGCCGACCCGGACCGAGCAGCAAGGCCGCTACACGAAGGAGTTTTGAGCATGAGCGCTTTGAGCATCCAGGCAGGTGGCACCCACTACAAGGACTGCGCGATCCAGCCTATCGAATACATCCACGCCAACGGCTTGGACTTCTTCCAGGGAAACATCGTGAAGTACGCCACGCGCCACAAGGCCAAGAACGGCGCCGAGGACCTGCGCAAGGTCATCCACTACGCCCAGCTGGCGCTGGAGTTGCAGTACGGCGAAAAGCAAGAAGGAGAGAGCTGATGCACATGACCCTTGCCACAGCGACGATGAGCAGCCGCGAGATTGCGGACCTGGTGGAATCAGAGCATGACGATGTGAAGCGTTCCATGGAGCGCCTTGCCGCGCGCGGCGTCATCACACTCCCGCCATTGGCGGAAGTCTCCAATCCGCGCTCTGGTCCCCGGACGATCTCGGTCTACCTGGTGGGCAAGCGCGACAGCTATGTGGTGGTGGCCCAGATGTCGCCCGAGTTCACTGCGCGCCTGGTCGACCGCTGGCAGGAGCTGGAAGCCCAGACCGCGCCGGCGATCCCGAACTTTGCCGATCCCGTGGCCGCTGCGCGCGCCTGGGCTGATGCCAAGGAGGTCGAGCAGACCGCTGTCGCCGCGCTGGCGCTGGCAGCCCCCAAGGTCGAATTCGTGGACCGCTACGTCTTGGCCGATGGCGCCAAGGGTTTCCGCGAGGTGGCGAAGCTGCTGCGTGCCAACGAGGTCGACTTCCGCGAGTTTCTGGCCGCACGCCGGATCATGTACCGCTTGGGCAGCGCCTGGACGGCGCACCAGAACCACATCGATGCCGGCCGCTTTGTCGTCAAGACCGGCGTGGCCACGCACAACGCCCACGCTTTCGCGACCACGAAGTTCACGCCCAAAGGTGTGCAGTGGGTGGCGGGTGAGTGGGCAAAGCACCTGCTGGCGCTGGAAAGCTCGGCCGCATGACGTTTCGCCGCACACGTTGCCCGCACTGCAAGGGCAAGCTCGAGAACAACCAGCGCATTCACACTGGCTGCATCGACGCTTTCGCCGACGCTCAAGCCGCGAAAGCTGATCGCGCCAAGGCCAAGGCCGTTCGCGCCGCCGCCAAGGTTGAGAAGGCGGATATCCGCAAGCGCAAGGAAGCGCTGAAGACCCGCAGCGATTACCTCAAGGAAGCGCAGCAGGCCTTCAACGCTTTCATCCGCGAGCGCGACCGTCAGGCGGGCCATGCCTGCATCAGCTCAGGCCGCCAGCTGGACTGGTCGGGCAACCAAGTGGATGCCGGGCACTACCGCTCCACGGGCGCGGCGCCGCATCTGCGCTTCAACGAAGACAACTGCCACGCCCAGTCCAAGCACGACAACCAGTACCTGGCTGGCAACGCCGTCGATTACCGGATGGCGCTGGTCGCGCGCATCGGTCTGGCCCGAGTGGTAGCGCTTGAGTCTGACAAGTCATCGCCGAAGTGGTCTGCCATTGACCTGCGCAACATCCGAGACACCTACCGAACCAAGACCAAAGAACTGAAGAAAGAAGCCACATGCTGATGAAGACCCGCGATTACATCGACTTCAACGAAGTGAAGCCCGAGCACAGCGCTATCCATGAGCGCTTGAACAACTGGAGGCGCTGGGTGCGCGACAGCGGCCGGAGTTGGACGGCGCACCCTATGTGGCGCCACCTTAAAGAGAAGGAAGAGCGCGAGCGCGGCGCGGCTTACGCGCCACCAGTGAACTCGCTGGACGGACACCTGATCGAAAAGGCCGTGGCCGCGTTGCCTGAGAAGCACCGCCACGCTATCCGCTGGGTGTACGTGTTCCAAGGCAACCCGCTGGGCGCCGCGCGCGCTGCGGCAGTGTCGAAGGAGCGTCTTGCCGAGCTGATCCGAGAAGGCCGCACGATGCTGACCAACCGCATGGAGCGGCTTGCAAACTCGGTAGAAGTGTGATAACGTAGGGGCATCGTTAGCAATTGCACAGAACGAACCCGGTTTGCGCCGGGTTTTTTGCGTCTGATTAATAGAAAAAGCCCGCAAGGTTCACGCCATGCGGGCTTTTTCTATTGATGCAACCCCTGCGGGCAGCGTCGAGGCCGTTTGGGGCTCAAGTCTTCTCTTTGCGCTTTGGCGTGCCGTGCTCTTCAAAGAGTTCTGCCAGCTCTGCCCATTTGAGAGAGTAGTGGTTCACGTGATTGCCGCTTGGCCACCAGTCGATGGATCCTTTGCTGAATTTCAGCTTTCCAAGACCATCGACCTCGATGGCTGCATCTTTGTGCGCAATATCGATGGGTTGGTCTAACTTGATGCGAACGTCTGGCATGGCACTTCCTGTGTAAGTCAACGTGTTAAATGTATCAAATAATTAATCAATTCTCTGCCGGGGCTTGTGGATGATGAAGCTGCAGACTCTCAAGTCGTCCGTGCCCATGCTTGATACCCGTCGCGTCCCAACGATGCAGGCAGGCAGCTGGCGCACCAGCGACCAGACGGCGGCACAGCGCGGCTATGGCTACAAGTGGCAGAAGGCGCGCGAGGGCTTCCTGCGTTCGCATCCGCTATGCGTAATGTGCGAGGCCGAGGACCGCGTGACAGCGGCCACGGTGGTCGACCACAAGACGCCGCACCGCGGTGATCAGGCGCTGTTCTGGGATAGGACCAACTGGCAAAGCCTTTGCGCCACCCACCACAGCAGAGACAAGCAACGCGAGGAGCAGCGACGATGAACTACTCGAGCTTGCGCAAGACGCTTGCCCGCGACTTGAGGGCGGGCGTGAGGGCTGGCCTACCGTTATGGGCAAAGAGTCACGTCAAGGAGAGGATCGAGTACGCCGCCCACTGGTGGCGCATCTCCCGAGATCGCTCCCGCACCAGAGACTTCCGGGATGAAAGCTACATGAGGGCGGTGCGCCTGCAGCTCGGCCTGCTGCAACTGCTGTCGGCCTATCGCTTCAGCAATGAAGGCCCCAAGGCCGTCCTGACGCGTCCCAAGGGCATCGACGCCGCGGTCTAGGGCGGCCCAAGGGGGAGGGGGTGGGTCAAAGTCTGGAGGCCTTTCGGCTCTAGACCGCACTGTTCCTCACGCGCGCAAAATCTCCCCCCTTTTTTATTTAGGAATCAGCAAATGGCAGGCGTAAAAGGTCGCAGCGGAGGCCCGCGCGCCAATGCTGGCGGCGCTCGCCCCGGTGCTGGTCGCAAGCCCAAGGCTGCAAGCGAATCAGCAAATGGTGCTGTGCAAGTAGCGCTGGAGCCTCAAGGACATGGCGGCGCGCTGAAGAGGAAGAAGGCTGTCCCAGTGCCGGCGCCTGCGGGCACTGACATGTTGACGCTGCTGCAAGAAATTGCCCTCGGCTTGAGGGACGCTTCGAACACCCAGGTTCGGGCGGCCATCGCTGCAGTCCAGTACACCCACGCCAAGAAGGGCGAGGGCGGCAAAAAGGACCAGCAGGCGGATGCAGCCAAGCTGGCTGGCGGAGGTCGCTTCGGCTTGAGGGCGGTGAAATGAAGAAATGGACGACCAGCTGCCCTGATTGGGAGCGACGGATTGTGGCGCGCGAGTCTTTGGTTCCTGTTTCGCCTCTGTTCCCTGATGTGGCGGCAGACGCCATGGATGTGTTTGGCGCTCTACGGATGATGGATGCCGATGGCAGTCCCACGATGGAAGAGGCTTGCCTGCCTTGGGTGATGGATTTGGTGAGAGCGCTGTTCGGGGCATATGACCCGGAGCGCCGACGCCGGCTGATCACAAACTACTTCCTGATGGTCTCCAAGAAAAATGGGAAATCCATGATCGCGGCAGGCGTGATGCTCACCGCGCTCATCTTGAACACCAGGCCCGGGGCTGAATTCCTTATCCTGGCTCCAACGAAGGAGGCGGCCGACAACGCCTACAAGCCCATCCGCGAAATGATCTTGGCTGACGAGGATCTGTCGGCCCGCTTTCAGGAGCAGCAGTATTTCAAGACCGTGACCTGCCGGCTCTCGCGCGCCACGCTAAAGGTCGTCGCATCCGACTCGGCCACGGTGACCGGGAAAAAGGCTACCGGCGTATTCGTGGATGAGTTGCATGAGTTTGGCAAGAGTGCCAAGGCGGCCGCAATGCTCACCGAGGCCACTGGCGGCATTACGTCGCGCCCCGAAGGGTTCGTTTTCTACTGCACCACCCAGTCGGAAAACCCGCCAGCTGGAGTATTTAAAGACAAGCTGGCGTATGCCAGAAAGGTTCGCGATGGCCAGGTGAGCGACCCGCGCTTTCTGCCCGTCATCTATGAATTCCCCAAGAAGATGCTTGAGGAGAAGGCGTACGAGGACCTGGACAACGCCTACATCACGAACCCCAATTGGGGCATCTCGGTCGATGAGGATGTTATTGCCCAAAAGCTGCAGGAGGCCGCAGATGCGGGCGAGCATGCGGTTCGTGACATTCGCGCCAAGCACTTGAATGTGCAAGTCGGCCTGAGCATGGCGGGCGACCGCTGGACCGGCGCTGACTTCTGGGAGCGAAACGGCGACAAGAAGGTGACTCTCGAGTACATCCTGCAGGAATGCGAGGTGGTGACTGCCGGGGTGGACGGTGGCGGGCTGGATGATCTTTTGGGTTTTTCGGTCACTGGCAGGGTTCGTGGCTCTAACCACTGGCTCCAGTGGAATAAAGCTTGGCTGCATCCGATTGGACTGGAGCGCCGCAAATCGCTGGAGTCTCAATATCGCGACTTCGAAAAGCAGGGCGATCTGGTAATCATCAAGGAGATACCGGAGGACGTTGATCAGTTAGCCCAGCTTGTGCTGCAAGTTTACGAATCAGGCTTGCTGTCGCAGGTGGGGCTCGACCCTGAGCGGACACACAAGGTCGTGAAAAAGGCGCTTCAGGATGCGGGCATCCCGGAGGAGCTGATTATTGGCATCTCCCAGGGGTGGAAGCTCACCGGCGCGATCAGTGTCGCTGAGCGTGCCCTGGCTGCCGGGGATATGACCCACGCCGCGCAGCCGCTCATGGCTTTCTGTGTTGGAAATGCAAAGGTGGTGCCAGCAGGCAATGCGGTGAACATCACCAAGCAGGCCTCTGGCACCGGAAAGATTGACCCCCTGATGGCGATGCTGAATTCAGTGTCGCTTATGGCCCTGAGTCCAGAAGCCGCGGGCGGCATGGACGACTGGCTCAGCGACCCAATACGGACGGGCAAGGCATGAAACTACAAAAGAAACCGAGCCTTGCGGGCCGCGTCCGCGCGGCCATCGACGGCTGGGTGCGGTCTTTCAGCCTCCGGGACAAGGACCTCTACACCGATCGCGAGATGGACAGCGAGGCCGGGGTGGATGTGACGCCCAAGGCGGTCATGCAGGTGGATGCGGTTTGGAGCTGCGTGCGCCTGATCTCCGAAACCATAGCGACGTTGCCTCTCTCGATCCATGAGCGCACTTCGGCAGGAAAGCGCCTGGCCAGCCAGCATCCCCTGCACTTTGTGATCCACGATCAGCCCAACGCTGATTCGACCGCATCGGTGTTCTGGGAGGCGCTGGTAGCTTCAATGCTGCTGCGCGGTAATGGCCGTGCCGAAAAGCTCTACATCGGCGACAAGCTTGTGGGCCTCTCTTTCCTGGATCCGAACAAGCTGGTGATCACGCGAGACATCAACGGCCGCAAGATTTACCAATATCCACGACCAGACGGAACGCCGCGCCAGATTCCTGCCGCCAGGATCTGGACGATTCCCGGCTTCACGCTGGATGGCGAAACAGGTGTCTCGGTGATTGCTTACGGGGCCAAGGTTTTCGGCGCTGCCATGGCGGCCGAGCGGTCAGCGGCGCGGACGTTCCGCAACGGGATGTTGCCAACGGTCTATTACAAGGTCGCGGCCTTCCTGAAGCCGGAGCAGCGGCGGATGTTCAAGGCAGAGATTCAGGGCTCGGTCGAACGCGGCGAGGCCCCTGTTCTGGAGGGTGGTACGGATGTTGGCTCGGTTGGCATCAAGCCTTCCGATGCCCAGCTACTTGAGTCGCGAGGCTTTTCGGTCGAGTCCATTTGCCGCTGGTTCCGCGTGCCGCCCTGGATGGTGGGGCACACGGAGAAGTCCACCAGCTGGGGGACAGGCATCGAGCAGCAAATGATCGGGTTCCTGACCTTCACCCTGACCCCGTGGCTGCGCCGGATTGAGCAGGCGATCAACAAGGATCTGCTGACGCCGACCGATCGCACGCGCTTTTACGCAAAGTTCGCGGTCGAGGGACTGCTGCGCGCTGACAGCGCTGGCCGCGCCGCCTTCTATGCGGCGATGGTCAACAACGGCATCTTGACGCGTGACGAGGTTCGCGAGCTGGAAGACCGGGAGCCGATGGGCGGAAACGCCGCTGTGCTGACGGTGCAGTCGGCGATGACCACTTTGGATGCGCTGGGGGCGGACGCCTCTGCCTCGCAAACCAATCAAGCCCGCGCAGCCCTCCGGGCGCTGTTGGGATTCAACGAAGAGCCGCAGAAAGGCTGAACCATGAGCATGAAGAATTTGCCGGCGGCCCCGATGGGTCGGCCGAGCGCTAGCCTGCGCTGCGAAATCCTGCCGCGCGCGATGGAGCGCTGGAGCCCCGAGGTTCGTGCAGCGGATCGCGATGACGACCGTTCGATCAGCATTTACGACGCTATCGGTTACGACCCGTGGACGGGCGAGGGCGTAACAGCCAAGCGGGTCGCCGGCGCCCTGCGCAGCCTGGGGAAAGGGCCGGTGACCGTGAACATCAACAGCCCGGGCGGCGACATGTTCGAGGGCCTCGCCATCTACAACCTGCTGCGTGAGCACGAAGGCGAGGTAAACGTAAAGGTGCTTGGCCTGGCGGCTTCTGCAGGCTCGGTCATCGCGATGGCTGGCGACACAGTGCAGATCGCGCGCGCCGGCTTCCTGATGATCCACAACGCGTGGGTCGTGGCCATGGGCAACCGCAACGACCTGCGCGAACTGGCGGCCTGGCTTGAGCCTTTCGATGCTGCGATGGGCGACATCTACGCGGTGCGAACCGGCCTTGAGCCCAAGGCCATTGCCAAGCTCATGGACTCCGAATCCTGGATTGGCGGCGCCGCCGCGGTCGAGCAGGGCTTCGCCGACGAACTGCTGGCCTCCGACCAGGTGGGGAAGGGCGCGGCCAACGCAAGCGCCTCTGCCGTGCGCCGTCTCGAGGCCGCGTTGCGCAACAGCGGCATGCCCAAGAGCGAGGCAATGCGCCTCATCAGCGAATTCAAGTCCAGCGCGGGTGATCCCGCTGGCAGCGGCGAGGGAGATCCCGCCGAGCATGGCCCGCTGGCCGACATCAGCAAGACCGCGGCCTTGGCCGCATCCCTCACTTCCATCCTTTGAAAGCATCACATGCCGCAAATCGAACAAGACATCCAGCAGATCAACGCCAGCCTGAAGACGGTGGGCGATCAGCTCAAGACCCACGCCGAGACGGCGGCCAAGAACGCCGAACTCGGTACGGAAACCCGCGCCAAGGTCGATGACCTGCTCATGAAGCACGGCGAGCTGCAGGCGAACCTCAAGAACGCCGAGCAGGTGCTGGCAAAGCTGGAAGCTAACGGGGCTGGCGGCGACGTGCAGCACCAGTCGCTGGGCCAACAGTTCGTGAACACCGAAGAGTTCAAGGCCTTCGCCGGCAAGACAACGCCGCGCGGGCGTGTGGACATGACGGTCAAGTCGGCCATCACGTCGCTGACCACCGACGCCGACGGCTCTGCCGGCGACCTGGTGCAGACCACCCGAGTGCCTGGCATCGTCTCCATGCCGCAGCGCCGCATGACCGTGCGTGACCTGATCACTCCCGGCAATATGGACGGCAATGCGCTCGAGTACGTCAAGGAAACCGGCTTCACGAACAACGCGGGCATGGTGGCCGAAGGCGCCAAGAAGCCCGAGTCCTCGCTGAAGTACGACCTGATCAGCACCACTGCCAAGGTCATTGCGCACTACGTGAAGGCGTCCCGCCAGATCCTGAGCGATGCTTCGCAACTGGCCAGCCTGATCGACGGACGCCTGCGCTACGGCTTGGCATTCAAGGAAGAGCAGCAGCTGCTCAATGGCGATGGCACCGGCCAGAACCTGCTGGGCATCATTCCCCAGGCGACCGCTTATTCCGCTCCGTTCGATCCTGCCGGCACGGAAACCAATATCGACATGATCCGCCTGGCAATGCTGCAGGCCTTTTTGGCCGAGTACCCGGCGACGGGGCACGTGATGAATCCCGTCGACTGGGCGCGCATCGAACTGCTCAAGGACACGACGGGCCGCTACATCATCGGCAATCCGCAAGGCAGCATCGGCGCCACGCTTTGGAATCTGCCGGTGGTTGAAACCCAGGCCATCCCGGTGGACAAGTTTCTGACCGGCGCTTTCAAGATGGGTGCTCAGGTCTTTGACCGCTGGCAAGCGCGAGTCGAAGTCGCCACCGAGAACGAAGACGACTTTGTGAAGAACATGGTCACGATCCTGGCCGAAGAGCGGCTGGCGCTGGCTGTGTATCGCCCTGAAGCGTTCATCTACGGTGACTTCGGCAATGTGACCTGATGGCTGGGCCCGTTTCGGCGGGCCTGCCCATCTCCATCGGGAGAATCTCATGCTCATCAAATTCAAAAAGCCGGACCCGCGCGCCGGCATAACGGCGCGCATGGATAGCAGCCGCGGTCAGCAGTTGATCGATGCTGGCTCAGCCGACGCTGTGCCGGAGGGTGCCGATGGCGCGCGTTTCCCAGATGCGCGCGCGGCGCTGGATAATGCACTTCGCCAGTTGCCCGGTGGCAACGACGATCCCGACTATGTGGCGCGCGCGATGCGCAACCACTTTGGAGCGGCGTTCACGGATGCCGACGAGGCCAAGGTGCGCGAAGTGGTCTTGGCGCCGCAAGTGGCTCCCGTCGAGCCTGCAGCGGTCGCAGATGCCCCTGGAATCTCGCAGCCTGAGCCGCACGCAGAATCTACCGCGACCCAGGAAAACGAGCCGCCCACGCCGGCTAAGCCCGCGCGAGGCAGAAAGTGAGCCTCATCGACCTGGACACAGCAAAGCTGCATTTGCGGGTCGATGACGATGCGGAGGATGCGCTTATCGGGCTGTACATCGAAGCTGCCGAAACTGCAGCGGTCGACTTTCTGAATCGCAGCGTGTACGCCACGCCGGCAGATATGGAAGCCGCCGCTGAGCCGGTGGAGGCGATGCCTATGGTGGTCAATGCAGCGGTACGCGCCGCCGTTCTGCTGATCCTGGGTCATCTTTATGCGAACCGCGAGGATGTGGTGGCCACGGCGGCCAACAAGCTGCCTATGGGTGCGCATTCTTTGCTGTACCCGCACCGCGTTGGACTGGGGGTGTGACATGCAGGCAGGCTCCCTCAAAGACCGCATCACCATCCAGCGACACACGCAGGCTCAGGACGAGTGGGGCACGCCGATACCCGGTCCTGGTGCCTGGACGGAGCTTGCCAAGGTCTGGGCCGATGTGAAGCATGCGTCCGGCCTCGGTGCGATCAAGGCCGACGCCGACGTCTCCATTGTCCGCGCCTCGATCCGCATCCGCCGCCGCACTGAAGTGGATGCGGGCATGCGGGTGCTGTTCGGTGCCGCGGTCTATGACATAGAGGCGGTGCTGCCCGGGCGAACCAGGGAGTATCTAGACCTGGCATGCAAGAAGGTGCAATGACATGGCGGACAGTTTCAATGTGCGTTTTGATGGGCGAGGTTTGCACGTCCGTCTTGACCGAATTGCTCGCGCTGTCAGTTCTGCTGCGCGTCCGGCAGCGCAGGCGGGCGCTCAGGTGTTTTATGAGCAGGTCAAGGTCAATGTGCCCGTCTCCTTGCATCCGCACTATTTCTATGGGCGGAACTCGCGAAAGAGTGGCGTTCGGTACTACTTTGATCCCGGCGCCCTGCGGGACGCGATTTATCAGGTGTTTGTTCCAGAGCTTTCTGGTGATGGTTACGCCCACTACCGGATCAGCTGGAATCACCTGAAGGCGCCATATGGGCACATGGTTGAGTTTGGGACCCTCCATGCAGATCCCCATCCCTTTGTTCGCTCCGCTCGAGGGCAGGCTGACGACCGTGCAAAGACGGCAATGCTGGACCGCCTTAAGCAGGACATGAAGGAGGTGCTTTAAATGGAAATTCAACTGGTCGCCTTGTTGCGCCAAGTCTGTGAAAAGACCTATCCGTCGGTGGCTCCAGAGGGCGCAAAAGCGCCCTACATCGTCTGGCATGCCGTTGGCGGGCGAGAGCTGACCGCGCTAGACAAGAAGCGAATCCGGAGAAATGCGCTGGTGCAGTTCACGGTATGGGATCAGACGCCGGCAAGTGCTGGCGGTTTGCTCGACCAAGTGGATTCCGCCCTGCGCGCCTCTGCTTCGCTACAAGCCTCCCCCTCTGGGGCAAGGCGAATGATCAGTGACCGGGACGCCGGCTTGTTCGGGCAAATGCAGGACTGGTCGATCTGGTCCTAACAAAACGTGTTCTTCAACCCCAGCCCGCAATAGCGGGTTTTTTTACGTCCGAAAGGAAACGCCATGTCTGGTGTGGAAACAGTCGCGGGTACGCGAATCAGCATTTCGGCGGCCAAGCCCGCCACTTACGACGAGGCCGGCTACGAAGCAGTTGCCTCCTGGGCCAAGGTCGGCGAGATCACCGATGGTGGATCGCACGGGCGCACCTATAACGAGGTGACCCATGGGCCCATTGACACCCGCGGCACGCAGAAGTTCAAGGGCTCCTTCAACGAGGGCACTAAGACGCTGCAGCTGGCGCTGGATAGCTCCGACGCTGGCCAGCTGATCGTCAAGGACGCACTGGCGTCTGATGCCAGTTTCAGCTTCAAGGTCGAGTACCAGGGCGGTGACGTGGACTACTTCCAAGCCCTGGTGCTTTCGTTCCAGAAGGCGACGGCCGGCGTCGACAGCATTCGCTCGGCCACGGTTCAGCTGTCACTGACCACGTCGAAGGATGGCGTCGGCATCGTTGAAGTCGTCACCCCCTAAGCCGCAACCATTCGGCCTTTAGGCCTCTCCAGCACCGGCCCGACTGCTTCGTCTCTCAGCGGAGGCGGGCGGTCGGGCGCGGGCATTTCTTTTCCCCCGCTGAAAGATCCACATGACCAAAGCCACAACCAACACCCAAGCCAAGACCGTCGCCGACGAAGTCCTGGTGGATATCACCGCGTTTGACATGGTGGGCGCTTGCGCTGCAGGCCACGCAGCCACGTTGCGCAATCCTGATGGCACCCCCACTGGCATCACCCTGATCGTTCGCGGAGCCTTCGCGCCCGAGGTGGTCGCCTGGAATTCCAGCACAGCCGAGAAGTTCCTCAACGAGCAGCGCGCTGCTCAGCGCCGGGGTAAGGCGCCGAAGAGCAAGACTGTGGACGAGCTCGAAGCTCAGAACATTGAAGGCGCCGTGGTGCGGGTTGCTGACTGGAAGGGCGTTCGCCAGCCCTTCAGCGCCGACCAACTGCGCGCGGCCCTCAAGCGTAACCCGCACTGGACTGCGCAGATCGTGGAGGAGTCGGAAAGCCTGGGAAACTTTGGCACGACCTCGGAATCCAGCTCCGAGACTACGTAAAGCAACTGGCCTGGCTCCAGGCTCCGATCGATCCGCCCAAGCGCGCCAAGGACCAGGCGCCGCTCCCCAGCAGGGCCGAGCGTATGGGTGAAGACGCGGAGCTGCCGCTGCCCGAGCTGGAGGACGGCTATCACCTGATTGAGGCGCTTATGGAAGCCGGCCCGGTTTCTTGTGCTGGCATGGGTCTGTCGGCGCTGTCCTGGCAGGAAATCAGCGCCTGGCACGCAGCCACCGCCAGCCCCCTCCGGCCTCATGAGCTGCAGCTGCTGCGACGCCTCTCGAGCATCTATCTGGCGCAGCTTGAAAAGTCGAAGGCAGAAGGGTGTCCGTCGCCGGAAATCATCCGAGCCGAGAGAGGCGACGCCAAGAAGCTCGCGGCGCGCATCAAGAGTGTGCTCCGCGACTGATTTTCGCTTGTCGCAACAGAGTGATTTTTGAACCCCTTCGGCCATGCCGCGGGGGTTTTTTATTGGCTGGAGAGTTTATGTCCAACGACTTGGATGCGCGCATCAAAGTAGGCGCCGATACGCGGGAGGCCGAGGCAGGCATCGATCGCGTGAATGATAAGGTTTCTGCGATGGGAGAGACCGCGTCCAAGGCGGGCGCCAAGGCGTCGACCGCTTTGGATGGCATGGGGAAATCCAGTGAAGCGGCCGCCACCAAGTTCACGCGGAGCGAGTCCGCCATGGGCGTTGCCCTGCGGAAGACGGTCGAGCAGATGGAAATCGCGGTGCGTCAAGCCAAGAGCGTGGGCGATGCTTTCCAGATCAAGGCCGACATCCGTGGGTTCGATGCGTCCAAGTTTGACCCAATGCTGGAGCGCCTACGTCAGCTTGAGAGCCAGCTGTCCGTGGCGAAAGCAGCCGAAGAGGAATTCGCTGCGCACAACGCTTTCGCAAAAAAGCATCAGCAGGCAGCTGAGTTGATGAAAGCTGCGCAGTACACCAGTTGGTGGGCTGTAGAGCTTGAAAAGGTGGAGGCTGCAGAGAAGAAGATTGCAGCAGAAGCCGAGTTCGTGAATTCGCTGAAGGCGCAGGCAGCCGCCATAGGCAAGACGCGAGCGGATCTGCTCGAGCTGCAGGCTGCACAGATGGGGGTCGCCTCGCAGGCTGCGCCCTTCATTGCCAAGTTGCGAGAGGCAGAAACCGGAATGTCCGGCGCCGGAATGTCGGCCCGGGCCATGAGCGCCGCAATGCGCGGCGTTCCCGCCCAGATCAGCGACATTGTTGTGAGCCTTCAGGGTGGCATGCCCATCATGACGGTATTCATGCAGCAGGGCTTCCAGTTGCGCGATATGTTCGGCGGTTTTGGCCCGGCAGGCAAAGCGCTTGCAGCGACGCTGGTGAGTCTGGTGAACCCGTACACCGTAGCTGCAGCCGCGGTGGTAGCGCTTGGCGCTGCTATGTATTACACGGAAGACAAGCTGCGCACCAACATGGCGCTGATGGCGCAGTTGGAGGCAACGGGCCGCGCGGGCTACTTGAACAGTGAGGCCATCAAGCAGCTCAAGAAGGACATGGCGGATCTTCCCGGCGTCAGCAAAAGCATGGCATCGGCCATCATTGCGGACCTGGTCCAGGTGCGAACTTTGGGCGGTGAGGCCCTGCAGAAGATCGCATTGCTGTCGGCAGACTTCGCGGCCGCCACGGGGCAGGACGCCGCGGGAGCTGCCAAGGAGCTTGCCAAGGCGATGGAAGACCCGGTTAAAGGCGCCCAGGCTTTGGATGAGGCCTTCAACTTCCTCACTGTTTCCCAGTTGCTTGCCGTTGAGGCCATGGTGGAAGCCGGCGATAAGGCAGGGGCACAAGAAGTCGTCTTAGACGCGCTCGGCAACCGCGTCAAAGACCTGGCCGAAAAGAAGCTCACGCCACTGCAGGAGGCAACCAAGAATTTTGGCGATGCGTGGTCTGATGCCATGAGCCGCCTGGACGACAAGGGTGTGCTCAATTTCGCCAATAGCGCCCTTGCCGGGCTGATCATCAAAACCGGAGATTTGATCACTGCGCTGAGCAACATTGAGATCCCTGCATCCCTGAAATGGCTCGCCAACCTTCATCCTGCGCTGAAGCTCGCCTCCATGGCCGCAGATTCGCTGGCGGCCACTGGCGCTGCGGCTGCAAGCAAGCCAGTTTCCACCGGCGGCGTCACAGGCAGTTGGGGTGAGAACACAGGGGGAGTGAATGGCAGTTGGGGTTCTCCGCCCACTGCCGGAGTGAAGTCGGATGCCGACGTAGCTCTGGCGCAGCTCCTTAAAGATACCGCTGGCCTTCGAGCCAAAAGTGATGCCGCCAAAGAGTTGGGCGAGACGCTGAGTCGCCTGCAAGCCCAGCAAAAGCGCTTGAGGGATGAGGGGCGGGGCGACTCCAGTGAAGCGGCCGAGGTTCAGGCAAGCATCAATGGTGTCACCGAGAAGATCAAGACGCTCAGCAAGACGCGTGATGATGGCTCCAAAAAGGAGCAGTCCACATATGCGGAGCTGGCTGCATCGATCCAGGCCAAGATCGATGTCAACAAGCAGGAGCTCGAGTTCTCGGGGAAGCTGAACGAAGCGCAGAAGGCGGAGATCAAGCTGAATTCCGACTTGAAGGAGGGCAAGATCAAGCTGTCGGAGGCGCATGAGAAGGATTTGCGCAAACGCATAGAGGAGTGGAAGCAGCAAGAGCAGGCCCAGGAAAAGGCCAGGCAAAACGTTGCGATGTACCAGCAGCAGCTGGACATAGAGACGGAGCTCACCGAGGACTACCTGAAGCGCAGCAAGGCGCTGGAGTCCGCGCGCCTGGCAATGGATGCCTACGAGAAAGCGGCGCAGGAGGACCACGAACGCTTGCAGCTTGAGGCCGGCCTCATCGGTATGAGTAATCAGGCTCGAGCTGTTGCGCTGGCGCAGTACGACGCCGAGCTGGAACTCAAGCGCAGGATCGAAGCGATCGACAACAAGCTCGACGCGACTGAGTCCCAGAAGGAGGAGCTGCGAGCTCGCGAGCGTTTAGTGGCCGCGAAAAAGCTCGCCACCGCCGAGAGCAAGGTGCACGTGGACGAATGGGCCAAGACTTCTCAACTCATAGGCGACACCCTCAGCGACTACATCATGGGCGGCGGCAAGGACGCAGCCCAGTACCTCAAGCGCCTGTTTGCCACGCTGATCTTGCAGCCAGTGGTTCAGTACGGGGTGAACTCGGTCATGGGCGCGCTGGGCATGGGGCAGCAGGGCTCCGCCGTGCAGTCGGTGCTGGCTGGTGGCAACGTCGGCTCTAAGGTGCTGAACAATGCGGGCGCGATCGGCGCCGGTTATCAGGCGATCTACGGCGCTTCAGTTGGCGCATCTTCCGCAAGCTTGCTTGGGGCAAATGCTGTCGGCCTGATGGGCGGCGATGCAATCGGAACCCTCGCAGCTGCGAATGGCATGTGGGCGGGTGTAGCGACCTCGGCCTCGCAAGCTGCGGTTGCCGCCAACCTGGCCATGGAGGCAGGCACGGCGGTTGCGCTGGAAGCGGGCACGCTGAGCGCTGCCGCATCGGGCGCGGCTGCTTCAGCTGGCTCGTTGATGTCGGGCTTTATGGCGGCGGCGCCATGGATAGCCGGGGCGGTCGCGCTGTTGAGCGTCATCAAGGGCTTTGACGATTCCGGCACCCCGCACAGCGGTGCAGGCGCGGTCTACAGCAAAGCGACAGGCGTGCAGTCGGGCGCGGGTATCTACAACCAGGCCACTTTCGGCATGGGCCATCGCGACGAGTACAGCGAAGCGATGCAGGCCGGCATCAGCGGCATTGCGCAGGGCCTGGGCCAGACGCTCGACGCCTTTGCAGTCTCCTTCGGCAAGACTGCGGGTTACAGCGTGGCCACGGCCTTTGCTGACGACTCGAGCAAGGACGGCTCTTGGGGTTCGCTCAAGATCGCAGACGCCCTGGGCAATGTTCTGGTGAACTGGGAAGACTCGCGTTCCAGCAAGTGGGCACCAAAGACTTTTGCTGACGGCGAGGAGGGCTTCAAGCAGTACCAGAGTGAAATCTTCCAGTCCGTCAAAGGCGAGATCGAGAAGATGGATATTGCGGGTTGGGGCCGCCAGATCTTGAAGACTGCAACCGACATCGACACGCTGAACACGGCGCTGCAGCAGATCGCCACCGTGAAAACGGTGTTCGAGGGCCTGGGCAAGACCATGGGCATGTTTGCGGACCTCTCCGGAGAGCTGCAGACGCAATTGCTGGCCGCGTCCGGTGGCATCGAAGCACTCGGCACCAACGCAGGGGCGTTTTACCAGAGCTTCTACAGCGAGGGCGATCGCGCGCAAACGCAACGCGAGTTGCAGATGGGCGCTCTGGGCGACATGGGCTTGTACATCGACCCCTTCCAGGGCGATGCAGCAAAGGAGATGTTCCGGCTGACGGTCGAAGAGGCCATGGCTTCAGGGCAGGTGGCATTGGCTGGGAAGCTGCTTGCCATGTCGGCATCGTTCGCGGAGACCGCTGATTACGGTCAAACCCTTCTGGACGCGACTGCGACAGCGGCCAAGGATGCGGCCCAAGAAGCGGCGGCCGCGGCGACATCGTGGACGGGCCTGGGCAAGGTCCTAGCGATGTTCTCCGGCCTTTCGGGCGAGGTGCAGTCGGGTCTGGTGGAGGCCTCTGGCGGCATGGATCCGTTGGTCAGCAATGTGGGCGCCTTCAACCAAGGCTTCTACAGCGAGGGCGAGCGGGCGCTGAGCCAGCGCGCGCAGCAGATGGCCGCCCTGGCTGAGATGGGGCTGTATATCGACCCTGCAGAGGGCGATGCCGCGAAAGAGCTGTTCCGCAGCACGGTCGAAGAAGCGATGGCATCGGGCCAGACTGAATTGGCGGCCAAGCTGCTGGCGATGTCCGGGGACTTCGCCTCGACAGCCGACTACGGTCAGCAGATGTTCGAGGACATGGAGGCGGCGGCGAAATCCGCCGCCGAAGTGGCCGCGCAGACTGCCGCTCAGTCCATGTCCGGCGCCTGGTCGAACTTCGGCACGATGGCGGGCCTGGCCGCGCAGTACACCGGCAACACGTCGGGCCTGTCGCAGCAGCTGGGTGTCGTGCAGGGCAGCTATGCCAATGCGACAACCACTGACGGCCGCGTGGCGGCGCTGCAGCAGATCATCAACCTTGAGCAGGGGCTGTGGAATGGTCAGCAGGCAGCGCGCCAGGCAGAGGCAGCAGCGGCGACGGCGCGGGCCAATGCGGCGCGCGAGCAGGTCAACGCGGCAAAGCAGCTGCTGAGCGCAGCGCAGGGTCTGGGCAGCTATGCCAAGTCTCTGGGCTTCAGCGAGGCTTCCGGGCTGGGCGAGGCTGAGCGCCTGGCGGCCCTCGATAGCGAGCGCCGCGACCTGCTGGCAAAGGCGCGCGCCGGCGACACAGGTGCGATGCAGGACCTGCAGGGCGTTACGGGCAACTATCTGACGCTTGCGCAGCAGATGGCGGTCAGCCAGCAGGACTACAGCGTGCTCAGCGGTCGCATCGCGGCAGAGCTGGCAGCTACGGCGGCGATACAGGAAGCCTCGGCCACAAGCCAGGTCAGCCAGTACGAACGCCAGATCGCTGCAGCCGAATCGGTTGCGGCCAGCTCCGCAGAGCAGTTCAAGGTCAGCGCGGCAACGCAGAAGCTGATTGATGACCTGCTGGTGGAGTCGGCCACGGCCTTCGAGACCGAGGCAACGCTGGCACAGAAGCTGATCGACCAAGGCGGTTTTACGGTGGAGGTGCTGAAAGGCCTTCCCGCTGAGCTGTCCGGCGCCATCGGCGCATCGTTGATCCCCGCTATTACTGGCCTGGCCGGCGCGGTGCTTGATTCGGTGCGCATGGACGGCTCGCACGCGGGCGGCTTGAGCTATGTGCCCTTTGATGGGTACAGGGCAGAGCTGCACATGGGTGAGCGCGTGCTGACGGCGGCCGAGAACCGGTCGTTCCGCATGCCGATGGTGGCCGCGCCAGTCCAGCAATCCAACAAGGATCTGGAGTTGAAGGTGGAGCGACTGGAGGCCCAGATGGGGCGCATGGCAGACGCCACCGAGAAGCTGCTTGACATCACGGACCGCGTTTCTGCGGACGGCAATGCCAATGCGACCGAAATCATGAATATCGAGGCGCTTGCAAAGGCGATCGCGGAGGCTATGGCATGACACAGGGCAGCGCAATGCTGCTCCTGCCAAACCAAATCACGGCAGCAATGATCACAACGGGCACTTCGGTGCCCGTTGTCGATTCTGCGCGCGGCGAGGTGGCATGGAGCATCGCCACGGCCTACACGGGCGTGGAAACCAAGATCAACGACGGAGGGAAATTGTGGACGGCGGTGGCTTCGAGCACTGGCGTGAAACCTGGCACCGACTCGACCAAATGGCGCGAAACCGGGCCTTCGAATCGCATGGCGGCGTTTGACGACAAGCTCAGCACCAGGAGCGTAGGCGCGGGCGAGTTGAAGCTGGTGATCAAGCCAGGGTTCTTCAACGGCTTGGCGCTCTATGGCTTGGTCGGCGAGCAGCTGGAGATTACGCTGCGCAACACCCCGGGCGGCACGATCATTTACCAGTGGATCGGCGACATGTTCGAGCAGCCTTTCGGCTTGTTCGAGTACCTCTACATGCCGCTGCGCCAGATCACCAAGCGTCTGGCCGCCGATCTCGCAATGGGCACCGATGCCGAGTTGACCATCCGGATCACGGCTGCCGGCAGCGGGGTCTGCGGCGTTGGCATGGTGGTTTGCGGCTTCTGGGAAACGCTGCTTGGTACGGGCGAGTTCGGCGGCGTCGAGTACGGCGCATCAGCCGAAATCAAGACCTACAGCTACATCAAGACCGAGGAAGACGGCTCGACCTCGATCGTGCCGCGCGCTTCCGCGACCAACATCAATTGCAGCGTCGTCATTGACGCGGAGCAGGCCAACAAGGCGGCGGACGTTCTGACGCAGGTCTTGGCGAAGCCTGTGGCCATCGTCCTGAGCGGCCTGCCGCGCTACGAGTACCTCAACACGTTCGGCCTGATCTCCGGGAACGTCACGGCTGACACCTGGCGCACAGCAAAACTTCAAATTACAGGCAAGGGCTACATATGACCGACATCGTTCCGGTTCCTGCGGGCATCCATTCGACGGAGTTCCCGACGAACGCAGATCGCACCGCAGGAACGTTCAACCCGAAAGTGGTGGCCTGGGGTGACTCGACGCGCGCGCAGTCGGTGCGCGATCGTGAGATTGCCTTGACCGCGTACACAAACGCAGTGGCCGCTTATGAAGCGGCGTTGGCGGCCGGCGAGTCCGAGGAGCAGGCGGCTACGTCAGCGCTCGAAGCCTTCAACGAGGCAAACCGCAGCCACATTGAGGCGAACCGATCCGAGGCCGGCGCGGCGAGCTCCTGGGCTGCTGCTGCTGCTGCCGGCGCGGCGGCTGGCCTGCCGTCGCTGGTGGGCAAGGCTGGCAAGGCGCTGGTGGTGAAGCCCGATGAGACTGGCGTCGAATGGGGGGATGTGGTCAATGCTCGCGGCTCGCAGGAATACACAGCGTCGCAGACCATTCACAAGTCCCTTTTTGGCACGGCCACCTATGTGCTTGTTGAGCTTTGGGGTGGCAGCGCATCTGGCGGAGCTTCTGCGGGAACGTCCGGCACGACCAGTGCGGCTGGCGGTGAAGGCGGCTCATACGCATCTCGGGTCATCCGCGTTGCCGATCTGGCGACAAACACAACATTGACCATTGGCGCTGGCGGAATCGCAGTGTCTGCGACTGCTACATCTGGGGCGGGCGTCAGGGTCAGGGGAAACAACGGGGGGAATTCCAGCTTCGCAGGTCTAGTCGCCTATGGCGGGTTGGCTGCTTCTGCACAGTATCCCTCTGCAGCTCCATCGAACTCTGCCGGCGGCGCAAACGGCGGCGCTGGGGGAGGGGAGGGAGCCGTGCCTCCAGCCTCTGATCCAAATGCTCGGTTCATGGGCGGCCCTGGTGGTGATTCGTCCATGGGTGGCGGCGGCGGTGGCGGCGGAACAGACGGCAATTTCGCTGCGTGGAGAGTTGCAGGGGTTTCGCTGACCGTTGGCAATGGAGGTGCAGGTAAGGATGTCACAGTCACTGGCCAAACCGGAAACCCTGGAGCCATCCCTTCTGGCGGCGGAGGGGGCATCCGGTTGCAGGCCGCAGCTGGATCTTCGTGCACATCTGGCTCTGGCGCTCGCGGCCAAGCACGACTCACATGGTGGTAAGCATGGCAAAAACATACGCAATCATTGAAGGCGGCGTCGTCGCAAATATGGCGCTTGCCACGAAGGCGCTGGAATCAAACTGGGTGCTGGCGACTGCCGGCGTGAGCATCGGATGGCTGCATGACGGCACTGCATTCAGTCCGCCGCCCGCGACCGAGCCGCAGCCCGATCCAGTGCCGCATTCCTGCACCCGCCGCCAGGGCCAGCGAGCATTGCTGGTCCACGGGCACCTTGACGATGTGGAGGCGGCAATCGCAGCCATCACCGATCCCCTCGATCGGCGCGATGCGCAGATTGAGTACGAGGCAGGCATCTGGGAGCGCGACAACCCATTCGTACAGCAGATGTGGGCGCAGCTTGGCGGCACGCCCGAGCAGCTCGATGACCTGTTCCGCATGGCGGTCACGCTTTGACCGGCGCCGCTCCACCCGCACCCGCTTCGGCGGGTTTTTTTACGCCTGCTGAAAGGCTCTGACATGGGCACAAATCAACTCGACCCGGTTTCGGTGGCCATCGCCCTGGCCGGCGTGCTGTTCGGCCCGGCGCTGGCCGGCGTCATCGGTCCCTACGCGGTGATCCTCATCAGCTGCACGGTCGGCGCGGGCTGGGCGCTGGGCAGGCGCGACCCTGCGGCGCGCCTGTCGGCCGCGTGGTACTTCCTGCGGCTCAACGCTACAGCCGTCGTCGTGACGGTGAGCCTGGCCCAGCTTGCGGGCCGGTGGCTGGGCGGTGATGACCACGCCTGGTTGTTGGCGCCGATCGCGCTGGTAGTTGGCGGCGTGGGCGACGACTGGCCCAGCCTGGGCCGCTGGCTTCTGCAGCACGCCGGCCGAATTCTGGAGCGCCGTGCTGGCGGCGATGGAGGTCCGACATGACGTGGCAAGCCCATCAACTGCTGGCCGTGCTGAACCTGATCATTTGTGCCGGCATCGCCTGGGCCTGCATCTGCCGGCTCAACTCCGAGATCTGCCGGCGATTCCGTGCGGCGCGCGCCAAGTACTCGCTGCTGCTGGCCGGCGCCTTGGGCAGCGGCATGGAGCCGGCGCTTTTTGGCTCTTGGCCGACAGTCGGCAGCACGCTGCTTTCCGCCTGCGTGCTGGCTGGGCTGGCGATCAATGTGGTGCGCTGGTATGGCCAGACCCACCCGATGCGAAGAAAGGAAGACGCATGAAAAACGAACTGACCAAACAGCTGCGCCGTGATGAGGGCGAGGTCCTGAGCGCCTACACAGACCACCTGGGCTATTTGACGATCGGCGTGGGCCGCTTGATCGACAAGCGCAAGGGCGGCGGCATCACGGCCGAGGAATCGGCCTACCTGCTGAGCAACGACATCGACAAGCGCCAGGCCGAGTTGCTGCGCCGCGCGCCGTGGATGGCCCAGCTCGATCCGGCGCGCTTCGGCGTCATGCTGAACATGGCATTCCAGATGGGTGTCGACGGGCTGCTGGGCTTCAAGAACACGCTGGCCATGGTGAAGTCGGGCGACTACGCGGGCGCGGCAGCCGGCATGCTGCACAGCAAGTGGGCCACGCAGACGCCGGCGCGCGCGCAGCGCCTGTCCGTGCAGATGCGGTCGGGGGCGTGGCAATGATCGGCCAAATCAAAGCCTACGCCTGGCAGCTCCTGGCAGTGCTACTGCTGATCAGCCTGGCGGCCAATGGCGTGCTGGGCTGGGCCTACCTGGGCCAGCGCGATGCAACGGCGGCCGCGCGCACCGCGATAGCTGGCGTGGAGCGAGAGCGCGACGGCGCGCGCGGCGCGGCCCAGGCCTGCAGCGATGGCGTGGAGGGGTTGGAGAGTGCGGCGGCGCACCGGCAGGCCCAGGCCGAGCCCGCGCGCGCTGCGGCTGCAAAGCAGGCCCAGGCGCTGAACCAGCGTGCCGACTACACGCTATCCACGGCGCCGGCCGTGCCCGGCGATGCATGCGCGAGCGCCCAGGCCCTGGGGTCGGCTTGGCTGAAGGGGAGGGCCAAGCCATGAAGCGCGCCCCATTGGTTGACATACCCCAAAAAATGCAAGATCGGGCGGTTGACAAATCGCGGATCTCGCAAGGTTCGCTGCTTCTGGCCGCGCTGGCCTTGGCCGGCTGCGCAGCCGCGCCGCGCGTTGAGATCCAGGCCGTCAAGGTGCCCGTGCCAGTGGAGTGCCGAGAGGCAACCCCCGACCGCCCGAGCATGCCGACCGAGGCTCTGGCCGAAGACGCGGATCCGTTCGATCTGCTGCGCGCGTCCCTTGCCGAGATCGACCGGCGCGAGGGCTACGAAGTGAAGTTGGTCGCAGCGCTGGAGAACTGCAAGCGCCGGCTTGGCGCAGCGTATACACCATCACAATCCAAGCTCTGATCCCCGGAGCCATCCTTGCAGCGCGGCCATGGTGACCCACGCGCGCTGCGAGCGCACACATACAATAGGAGCACGTGTAACCCTGTAGATGTTGGCGCCTTAAAAGCGCTGCGCACTATCCGGATAGCAGGCTCATGCGCTTGGCGCATTGGCTCCGCCTCACGGCGCTCCGGGCGTCTGTGGCGGCAGATTCCTTGGATTGACGCAGCATTCCCGGGCCCCTCGACCACTATAGGTTAATCGTGAACGCCAAACTTCATTGCATGCTGTATCACAGTCAGCTTGCACCTGATGCGCCTCTAAGCTGCATCACGGACATCATCAAAACAGCACGCAGTTTCAACGCTGTCCATGGCATAACAGGAATTCTTGTCTTTGATGGCCACCGGTTTTTGCAGCACCTTGAAGGCCCGCCGCAAGTTTTAACCGACCTGATTGTGCGCATCGCTCGCGATGTGCGGCACGTGGATTTCACACTCCAGTACCAAGGAGCTTTCACAGGCGAGCGACGTTTTCGCAATTGGTCGATGGCTTATGTGCACGTTGAGGACGGGGAGCCGCTTGCGGTGCTTGCGCCGCTGCGGGGTCAAGCGGCAATGACTCATTTCGCTGAGCTGTTGCCGACCTTGGACATAGCCTAAATCCTCCGCCGAGCAACACGGCAAGCACGAATCAGCTCGCGCCATGACAAGGGGTTGAAGGATTGTGCGAAATGGTGTGCACTTGCCCCATGTGCAATAGATACGTCTCCCCCACGGAAGCCGACATCGAAAGGTTTTGGCATATAGGCCGCGCGAACCAGCCGCGGTGGTGGCGCGAGCAGCCTGTGGAGATATTCCCCCGGGCGCAAGGCCCGTTCATCCGGCGCGCGTTTGACGACCCAGGCTATAGCCGCGAGGGTGCTGCAGGTCGTTGGGGTCTGGTGGCGGGCGAATGGAGTCTGAAATACGCTACGAATAATGCGCGCAGCGAAGAACTTGCCAACAAGGCCAGCTTCAAGGGGCCCTGGGCAAAGGGACAGCGCTGCATCATCCCCGCTGTCACATTCGATGAGCCCAATTGGGAGTCGGGGCGTAATCAATGGTGGAGGTTTGCCCGGGCTGATGGCGATCTGTGGGGGCTGGCCGGACTTTGGAACCGTTGGGCCGATCCGAAAACCGGCGAGATTGTCGAGTCGTACACAATGCTGACGATCAATGCCGACGCCCATCCCTTGATGAGGCGCATGCATAAGCCCGACCCGAAGTTGCCGGCAGACCAGCAAGATAAGCGCAGCGTTATCGCGATCGAGCGCCAAGACGTGGATCAATGGCTTGCGGGCACCGTTGCCGAGGCATCTGAACTGCTGCGTCTTGCGCCCGTTGAGACGTTTGATGTGGCGCCTTTGATGGCCCCGTGAAACGTCAAAATATTCCTAGCAGAGTGCGTACCGCTGAAATGTGTTGAGTCGGATCGCTCCTTAAAGACAGGCCTGCGCGGCGCATGTCATCCGCAAAGTCTTCAATATGCTTGGTGGTGCGCTGCTCAATTGGGCGCGCATACCACTCAGCGCTGATTTCGCGTTCTTTCTCGGCCAAACGGTTGGTTGGTTTTTTCGTCATCGGATACTCCTAGCACCCTGGATCGGGCAGTTGGAGTTTCGTGTCACGACGCCGCAGCCGGGAAGCTAAAACGGTGCAGGCGACCGCACAACCTCTACCGGGCCCGGCCCATAGTAGATGCACCGGCAGCGCGCGTCGCGCACTGTGAAGCGCCCCGGGAACACTTCGAAAACGGTGTAGTCGGCAGGCAGCCCGGGGAGTATGTGCTCCAGGGGCCAGTCGTAATGCGGATTCGGGGTGCGCAGGAGGGTGGGGTAGGTGTGGATCACTGCGGTTTTCCCGGGAGCACCCACCATGACTGATGAGCGCCTGGAGCGATCGTATGCTTGGACTCGACCCCCACAAGTCGCATTCCGCCTCCATCGATGGCTCGAAGCCAGCAGTGGTCAAGTTGATAGACACAGGTGTCATCGAAAGCTTCCGGGCCATGCAACATGAAGGCTTGGGGAAAGGGCGCGCGTGCCCCGGGGGTCTTGGAGCGCATTCGCAGCCATCCGTACATTGGGCTCGTTCTGACCTCGTGATCAGGACGTCGCTTGCCTTCGCGATAGAGAACATAGACTGTGCACCACATGCCAATACTGTACGTGCATACAGTATTCCCGTGTCAAGCGAAAAGTGCAGCGGTGGTTGCATGCATCCGGCAGAGTGTTGCAAATGCTTACGATTTTTGAGGCGGGGGTGTTCAGATGCGGACGGCGGTTCAATTGAGCCGCACGGAATTGAATAGGCCAGGTTGCCTGGGATGATGCGGGGTAGCGCAGAAGTTACCGGCTAAATCACACCGAAATCACACCGATGCCCGCAAACCCGCATGGATGCTGGGCCGCGCGCGGGTTCAATTCCCGCCAGCTTCACCACCACAAACAACGCCACACAATGGAATCCCCACTGTGTGGCGTTTTTCTTTGCCCGTCAGAATGCTTGTCATTGCCCTGAAGTTCACGCCGGAATCACATCGGCGCCTTTCATCGCGCCGGCCACAAGGCTGCCTTGGGCTTATGGCCGTCCTTGCTTGGGTTTCCTGTAGAGCATCGTCTAGATCGGCTTAGGCATTCATAAGAACGCATGACTGAGATACAGCAGAAACGCATGAGCGCTCCGCTGCGCGCGGTATTGGGGCAAAAAACAGATCAGGCGCCATCTGACCACATCGGTAGTTGATCTGCCACCTGTTGGAAACACTGCAGAAGAATTGCGCGATTCTCCGGGCGGCGATTGACAAACAGCGGACTGGGATGAGGGGCGGAAAAGACTTGTACTGCAGGCAGCAGCTGGGCTATGGGCCGGCTCGCGGTGGCTGCCTTTTTGCCCAGCAAGACAATCGTATGTAGTGCTGGCAACAACGCCGCGAGTTCAATGAGCGACGGCGCGGCAGCGCCTAGATCGCGGGAGTTGGCGGGGCGAATTTTTTTGCCAGAGCCTGTGTACCACGGTACGACGTTCCAGAGCACGGTTCTGCGCCGTTCTATGCCTGCTTCCTTGGACAGCAAAAAGACGTTTTTCGCCGTTTCGTCCGGGTTGTCGCGAGAAATGAATTCGGAGGCTACGGCCTTGGCGCCGGGTGCCTCCAAAAGGAAAAGGCAGTCAGCCCTGGTTCCGCCGTCAAGGGGATCGAAATAGGGAATGCCATACTCGGCGCCCATTTGGGTTCGCAATGCCCTCACGAAGTCGGTGAGCGGTGCGACATGGCAAGCGTCTATGGCTGCCAGGCGTTGCGCGCGGGCTGCGGGACAGCGCAGAGATTTGGGTTCATCCATGCGTCAATTGTGATGAACAGAATGGGAGAAAAAGCCTGGATTTCGCTGAACAGCGCGGCAGCGCCCAATGCGAGCCGGCTGGACCATCATTGAAGCGGGCTGGGCTTGATTCCAGCTGTGGAAAACCGCGTGTCGCGTTTGTGCGTCGCTTCACTCTACGGTTCGCGTGTCCATCCACGCCGCCACTTCAATGATGGCCCAGGTTTTTTCTGCGCAGCCGCAGCATCCTGAAACTGAGCTTGATTGCCAAGTTCCGGACTGTGCATGCCTGGTTATTTGCAGTAGGCTGTGATTTTATACAGTATTTTTGGATAGCGCAAGGGATTGTTGGGCGATGTGCGAGCCCATGTCGCCAAGCGCGACTTTCAGAGCGCGCGCCAACGATCAAGCCGGCTGTTGGTGGCTATGAGTCTTGGAGAATTGAGCCAAGCGCTGGGCGGAGTCAGCGCTGATGCCATTGCGTTTGATACGATCTCTGCAACCCATGGAGTGCATATGCCCAGAATCATGACCATTCTTGCCGTCATTGGCATCCTGGCTGCGGCGTTTGTTGCCTGGCGGTACGGGGTGTTCTGACGGTGCGGGACTATGCATCGGTGGCAGCAAGCCGCTGCTGATACGGCGCAAGCCATGGCGAAGGCCGTTCGGGCGCCACCAGATGGCGGCTGATGGGTGCTGGCTGCGTGCGCTGGGCGGAAACGGATTAGGTGGGCGGCTGGTAAGCGAGGTCAGGCATCTGCAAAGGTGATGCGAAGTCAGTTTTCAGCACTGCAGTTGTGGCGGGGAGCGCGCCTCAAAAAGTGCGTCGTGCCCGCACTTCGGCGCGTTTGAACTCAAATCAGCTGCAGGATCTGAGTCTTGGTGGCGATGGCCGCCGCGAAGCCGAACGTCATGAACGAGACCCACAGCAGCAGATAAAACAGGATTTTCATGGCTGGAAGCATCGAGTTTTGGGGGCGTGCCGCTCAGGCACGCGGGTTGATGAAATGGCCGTTATTTGCTGGTCAGCGAAATGATCTGTCGGACCTCACGGCTGCGATAGGTGAGCTCGCTGCCGGTGTAGGTTTCGCGCGCTCGCCAGCTCAGGCGGTCCGGCACCCCATCGGGGTAGGAAATACGCGTATCGGTCTGGGCCTTGGCCCATTCCAAAGGAGCAGGTTGCGGCAACGATCGGGGAGAAGCTGGTTTGTGGCTCATAACGGCTTTCATGACTGGCATGTGACCAGTGCGAACCATTCTTGCTCCTTGAGCGAGAAGCTCTCGTAGGTCAACATCTCGTTACACCGCCATCCTCGCCATGACGGAATGCGGAAACTGCAACAGATGGCTCTTGTGTGTCATGCGGATCGCTTCGGTTCAATTTATTCCATGAAAAAAGCCCGCTGGCGCTGGCCAGCGGGCTTGCAATGCACGGTTTGGGGCGGGGCAGGGATGCTTGGCCTGGGTCAAGGCGTGCTGCCCGCGTCGCGCGCATGACTGCGCACGCATTTCAGCATCAGCTGGGCACTGGCCGTCCAGTCAATGTAGCGTTGCTGCATGTCCCTCTGGAAAAAATTTACCTGAAGATAAAAACCACTTTTCCCTGACGACGGAGCACAGCCCGATGAACAGCAGAAACAATATCAAATCAAACGAGACATTCATTGCGAACAAGTGCTTTGCGAGGTCTCTGTAGCCTTCGCCAAAAAACGAAATATATAATTGCGACAAAGCAAACAAAGACAGGAATATTATCATTCTTGCATATTTTTTCTTGTGAAAAAAAGCTGAGAATATAAATATCAAAAGTATCAAAACCGGTTTCTTATCAAGGAAAACCTGATCCTTGGTGTTTTTTATTTTTGCAAAAATATCGTCTTTGTCCATGACAATCTTCTCACTGTAAAAGACATGAAAATAGTTCTCGCGCACCTGCTTGTTGATCCCTTCATCAAAAAGAAGTGAAATGAAATTCACAGGATTTTTAAGAAAATATGTGATTACACTTTTGTGTGAAGCATTTGAATTTCTTTTGAGGCATTCGCCTTCGGTGAGTGCCCTGATTGCTCCTTGATCTATATCAAATTTGTGGCCCCAGGCATCAACTCCTACACATTCCAGATCGGCTTTTTTATCTATTTCCTTGCCGTTCATTTTCTGGTATTGATAGATGCCGAAATATTCCGAGTGATATTTATTCAAATTTACCGCTTCGGAGGATGAGAAAGCGGTGTATATGGCAACGATTTGAACAAGTACCAGGAGAATCGTCTTTCTCTGAATATTTTCTCGGCAGAAAAGCGCGTAGAAAAACCACGCGAATAGCGGTAGATAGAAGAATTGGCTCTTGGCCGTGGCAATGACCAATATGGAAAACAAGGAAAGGTAGAAACCCTTCAGTGTTCCATTCAAATACCCTATCAAGATCATCGGCAAAAATATCAAGACCAATTGCTCTTGATAATAGGAAGAGAAAATCCCAAAATTTGCTGAGGACAGCAATGGGATTGAGGCTGCGATGAAAATTGCCAGATTCAATAAATTCTTTTCTTTGAAGTAAAAAGAATAAATTTTAAACAGCAAGACAATGTACGAGATTTTTAGAATGGACGCAAAAATCTGAACATTGAATATCTCGGAGAAAAATCTCGTGAGCCAGACGGCTGCATACACCAGTAATGTGTAAGAGCTGACATAGGAAAAATTGGAAAAATGATCCTTTATCTCGAGACGAGAGAAGTTATTTCTTTGGGTGCCGATGTCATAATTCAGGATTCCGGATATCACTCGGGGGTAATCGCCCGTATCTGTGTAGTGATAGCCGCTTGTCTTGAAAACGATAAAAAACAGGAAGGCAAGAAATCCAATGAAGAACAACCTCTTATTGGATAGGAAAATTTTGCAGAATGATTCTTTCATGAGTTCCGGGCGATGTCGTTAGTTCTCTGATTGAAAAACATCGGCAATGATGTATCGGGGCCTTTTTTTCGACTCCATATATATTCTTCCGACATATTCGCCCAAAACTCCAATGCCTATCAGTTGAACGCCGCCGAGAAACAGCAGGGACACCATGATGGAAGAGTATCCCGAAACGGCGTTTCCAAAAAGCAGCTTGTCAATCACAATGGCTATTGCATAGAGAAAAGAGAGCAATGAAATTATCAAACCCATGTAAGTCCATATCTTGAGCGGAACCGTGGAAAACGAGGTGATTCCTTCCACGGCCAAATTCCATAGTTTCCATGCATTGAATTTGGTATCGCCTATCACTCGTTTTTCCCTGGCGTATTCCACAATATCCGTCTTGAAGCCCACCCAGCTCAATATTCCTTTCATGAAGAGCTGGGTTTCTTCCAGTTTGATGATTTCATTCACCACTTTCCGGCTCATCAATCGAAAATCGCCAACATTGCTTTCGATTTTTGGCTTGGAGATTTTATTGTGTACCCAGTAAAACGCTTCTGCGGTTCTGCGCTTCATCCAGCTATCCGAGACGCGATCGACTCTCTTGGCCAGAACCACTTCTGCACCACCGAGATGCTTTTCGATGAGCCGAGGAATGACTTCAATGGGATCTTGCAGATCGACATCTATGGGGATCACTACATCGCCCCGGGCATGCTGAAGCCCGGCAAAAAGCGCTGGCTCCTTGCCAAAATTCCGCGAGAAACTGATCAGTTTGATGTTTGATTCATATGTCAAAATATCTTTCACCACCTGCACAGTATTATCTGTGCTTCCGTCATTGACGAAGATGATTTCCATATCGTACGCGCCAAGTTCCTTGTTGTTTTTGATGGCATCGTGAAAGATTGGAACAGCATCTTCTTCATTGAAGACAGGCACTACCAGTGAAATCAACATTACATATCCCGTTCTTTAAAAAGAAATTTTGAAAATAAAAATCCTATGCCTAGGCTTAATAAACAATGCAATATGAAGGTGAAAATAGGAAGGATTTGCAGGTTGTCGCAGAAATACCCTACAAAATAACTAAGTCCACCCATGAATCCCAAAAACGAAAAATATTTCCATTTTTTAGGACTTGCTTTGAATGTGAATTTTGCGTTGACAAAAAAGGAGAAAGTTGCTGCAACAAAAAAAGCAAGTAAATTGGCCAGCGATTGACTGAGAAATAATATCCCCAGGAAGAAAACGATGGCATGAACCAATGTATTGGCAACACCGACGATCAGGTACTTAACAAACAAATATTTCTCATGCATATTTTTACGCCACCAATGCCTGCGCGTCCTTGAGGTAGGGCTTGCTGCGGTCTTGGTCTGCAAGAATGCCATTCACTTCAAGTTCATTCCCGCATCGGTGCCCATTGCCTTGCAATTTCAAGGCGCGGTGGGTCCGGCGGGGGAGGAGGATACGGAGCTCGTGGATGATCTTCCGCATCTCCGTCAGAGCAGGTAGTAGATCATGGCTGGGCCATGGTCTGGTCATAGTTGCCTGCAGACTACCAAATTGGCGGGATGCGGACGCAGTTTCGGGCAAGGATTATGTGTGTGGCAGGTCATGGTTCAGCCTAGCCCTTGCGTGGAGGTGCGATGCGGGGAGTGCAAACCGGTCCTGATGATGCCGCGCGGCCGGCCAGGCCACTATGGTGCTGTTGTCGCCGGTGTCCGACGCGGCCGGTCCATTGGCTGCATTGCGTTGAGGCCGCGCAGGATTTGGCAGATTGCCCGCGCAGGTGGGATTATCCAAGGCCAACCCAGTCCTGGATTCTCTATGCAAGGCGATGTACCCGCTGTCCCCACGAGGGTGCGTGCCGATCTGGCGCCAGGGCCGGGTGGATCCGATGGCACGGCAAGGCAACGATGTCTCAAGGTTTGCGTCAGTTGCTCCAAACCGACCGGCAGTACGCAGATGCAGAAAGCCCCGCATCCGCCGGTCTGGCGATTGCGGGGCTATGGGAAGCGTCTACGGGAACAGGCATTCGCGCCGCCTTACGGGGCGCAGCGCGGTGGGGCTGGATGACAGTGTGCTTGATGGCGACGCCGCCAGCACGCTGCTGCAGTCCAAAGAGCCCGCTCAGCATTCAATGGAATGCTCACATGCTGACACCGCTCTCGGACAGCCGGCCATTCACGGTATGCGCCGCGAAAGGGGTGCCCATCAGTTCGGCGCGACGCGCACCAGCATCAGATCCGCCGTCTGGCCCGCGCCGCGCGTCAGCACGGGATAGGCGGTATCGCTGACGAACACCGGATCCTTGCCGTTCGTGATGCGTGCGCGCACGGTGTATTGCGCCGACGAATTGATCTTGCCGGGGTCGACGGGCAGCAGGAATTTGAACGGCGGCAGCAAGCCCTCGATCTTGACGATTTGCTGGGACACCACCTGGGCGGCGGTATCGGCGCGTGAACTGTCCTGAAGTTCGACCAGCAGCACCGCCTGGGATGGCAACTGCGAGCGCTCGCGCAGATCGACGGTCCCTGTAATGGCTTTGACCGGGCCGACCGCGGGCTGTTGAGGCTGCGCACAGGCTGCAAGCAGCGCGGCGGAGATCACGGCAGCAAAGAGGGTGCGGCGTTGGGCTTTGGTGGAAATCATTGGGATCCTTGTTTCATTCGACAAGGCCCCAGTCTCACGGTTGCGGGACATGGCCGGTTGTAGGACGAAGCTTGGTCAGCACGGGGGGTAATGTCCCCAACTCATACCGCATGTCCAAAGAGCCTGTCGATGCCGCCGCGCAAATGCAGCGCCATCGCCCGGCGCGCGGCATCCGCATCGCCGCGTTCGATGGCCAACTCCACGGCCGCGTGCTCATGGCACACACCGTCCCGGCTTTCGCCCTGCGGCCGGCCCGCCAGGCTGCGCGAGAGGCCTATGCTGAAGCGCGTCTGCGGCGCCAGCGCCGTCATCGTCATGCTGAAGAAGCGATTGCCGCAGGCCTGGGCAACGGCGTCGTGGAAAGCTACGTCTTCTTCGATCGCATCGCTGCCTTGCGCCAGCGCCTGATCGAATCGCTCCCGGCAACGCCGGATATGGTGCATTTCTTCTGCCGATCGCTGGCGCGCGGCCTGGGCTGCCGCCTCGCCTTCGATGAACAGGCGGAATTCGAGGAAGTCGCGGATGTCGGCGATGTTCTTCAGGGTGTCGACCGAGACCGGGCGCGCCTGCGGCATGGCATCGGTGACGAAAGTACCTGAACCCTTGCGCGCGTAGATGCGGCCTTCGTCGCGCAAACGCGCCAGCGCTTGCCTCAGCACAGGACGCGACACCCCCAGGCGCTGCGACAGCGCGGTCTCGCCGGGCATGCGCGCACGCGGCTCGAAACCCGGCGTGCCCAGCAACTGCAGCAGATCTTCATAGATCTTGTCGCCCAACAGTCGCTCGCTGTAGGTGTCGGTGCCTTGCGCGGAATGAATGGGTATGGGCATGTGACAGCTATTTACAGGGTTTGCGGGTGAAGACGCCGTGGATTTTCCAAACAAGAATGCGTCACCCGATTCTTCTGCCGCAGTTTAGCGTCAAAGTTATAAAAAGCTGTAAATCATGTCAAATATACGCTGCCTTCGCACCTACCGCGTGCCCGACCGCCCCAGCTTGATCTGGCTGGAACTGGAGACGAACGACGGACTGATCGGACTGGGCGAAACCTTCCGCGGCGCAGTGTCGGTGGAAACCTGCCTGCATGAAGAGCTCGCACCCTGGCTGCTGGGCCGCGATGCGCGGCAGATAGAAGGCATCTCGCGCCATCTGCTGTCGCCTTATGTGGGCTACAACAGCTCGGGCGTGGAGGTGCGCGCGGCCAGCGCCGTCGACATCGCGCTGTGGGATCTGGCCGGGCAACGTCAGGGCATTCCCATTCATGAGGCGTTGGGCGGAGCCGCGCGCCCCAGTGTTCCGGTCTACAACACCTGCGCCGGCTACAGCTTCAACACCAGCGGCAAGCGCCGCGACATAGGCGCGGACGACGCGTCCCAAGGCCCCTACGACGATCAGGTGGCCTTCATGCGCGACGCGGGCGCGCTGGCGCGCAGCCTGCTCGATGAAGGCTACAAGGCCATGAAGATCTGGCCGTTCGACATCTATGCGCCCGCCAGCCAGGGTCAGCTCATCAGCCTGCCCGATCTGGAAAAGGGACTGGAGCCTTTCAGAAAGATCCGCGACGCCGTGGGCAATCGCATCGAGGTGATGTGCGAATTGCACAGCCTGTTCGGCAATCACTCGGCACTGCGCATCTGCCAGGCATTGGAGGAGTACCAGGTGTTCTGGGTCGAGGACCCGCTGTGCAAGATGGACGACGCCGCGAGCCTGTCCGATCTGCGCCGCCGCACGCGCGTGCAGATCTGCGGCAGCGAGACCTTGGGCGGGCTGCGGCCGTTTCGCGACCTGCTGGCCGCGGATGCGCTCGATGTGGTGATGCTGGACCTGGCCTGGTGCGGCGGATTCACCGAAGGCCGCAAGATCGCGGCGCTGGCCCAGGCCTACAACCGGCCGCTGGCGCCGCATGACTGCACCGGCCCCGTGACCCTGATGGCCGGCCTGCAGATGGCCTTGCATGCCCCCACGGCCATCTACCAGGAAGTGGTGCGCGCCACGCTGGCCACCTGGTACCGCGACATCGTCACGGATCTGCCCGTGATCCAGGCCGGCATGGCCTTGCCGACGACGAAGTCCGGGCTGGGCACGCGCCTGGCCGACAGCTTCAAGCAGCGCGCCGATCTCGTCGTGCGCGAGACCCGCTGATCGCAACTTTCATTTTTCAGAGAACTGCCATGCATATCAAGATTGTCGGGCTGCACGCGCCCAACGCCCCGCGCCTGCGCGCGCTGCTGGGCGCCGCGCACGAAGTCGAGGCCCTCGATGCCTTCCCGAACGAGGGTCCCATACGCGCCGATGTGGTCATCAGCAACAGCGTCAGCGCCGGCGAGGCCGCGCGTATCGAGTGCCGGCTGCTGCAGGTGCCGGGTGCCGGCGCGGAGCAGATCGCCTGCGAAGACCTGCCAGCGGCGACCACGGTCAGCAATGTCCACGGCCATGAGGTGCCGATCGCCGAATTCACCCTTCACGCGGTGCTGGAGCATTTTCTGCAGTTGTGGCAATACCCGGCGCGGCTCGATGCCCAGGCCTGGGCGGATGCCTATGCCAGCCGCGCCCAGCACGACGAGGCCTACGGCAAGACGCTGGCCATCGTGGGCTTCGGGCATATCGGCCAGGAGATCGCGCGGCGCGCCAAGGCGCTGGGCATGCATGTCGTGGCTGTGACGCGCAGCGGCAAGCCGACTTCCCCGGAGCTGGCCGATGAGTTTGTCGCAGTCTCCGGGTTGCAAGCCGTGCTGCCGCGCGCCCGCGCGCTGGTGCTGTGCTGTCCTCTGGATGAAAGCACCCGCGGCCTGATAGGCGCACACGAACTGGCCTTGCTGGCGCCGCAGTCCCTGCTGGTCAACGTGGCGCGGGCAGAAGTGGTGCAGGAGCAGGCGCTGTACGAAGCCCTGCGCGACCGACGGCTGGGCAGGGCGGTGCTGGACGTCTGGTACCAGTATCCCCGGAAAGGGCAGCCGCCCGTGCCGCCCTCGCGCTGGCCCTTGCATGAGCTACCCAACGTGCGCGCCACGCCCCATATCTCGGCGATGACGCCGGCCCTGCTGGAGCGGCGCTACGAGTTCATGGCCGGCAACATCCTGCGCCTGCACGCAGGCCGGCCGCTGCGCAACGTGATTCGCTCGCCGCAATAAGAACGGCGCGCATCACGCTTCAATCGATTCGATAGACAGGAGACAAAAAATGCACCCTTCGCGCACTTTCCCCGTCCCGGCCCGCGGCAAATCCAGACGCACCGTGCTGGGCCTGAGCACCGCTGTTTTGCTCGGTGCCATGGCAGCGCCGGCCTTTTCCCAGGAGCCCGCGGCCAGCTATCCCAGCAAGCCCATACGCATCGTCGTGCCCAACCCGCCGGGCGGCACCTCCGACATCTTGGCGCGGTCGCTGGCCAAGGAGCTGGGCGAGATGTTCAAGCAGAACATCATTGTCGAGAACAAGGCGGGCGGCAACAGCCACATCGGCGCCTCGTATGTGGCCAAGTCGGCGCCCGATGGCTACAACCTGCTGCTGCTCGATCTGAGCGTGCTGACCATTGGCCCCAGCGTGGTGCCCAAGCTCAGCTACAGCCCGCAAAAGGAATTGACGCCGATCGCGATCCCGGCGTATTCACCGCATCTGTTGGTGGTGCGCAATGACCTGCCGGCAAAGAATCTCGATGAGTTGACGGCCTATGCAAAGAAGAGCGGCACGCCGCTGAGCTTTGGCACGCCATTGGCTTCGATCAGCCAGCTTGCGGGCATCATGATTGCCCAGGACCGGGGCTTTGAATTCAATGTGATCGGCTACAAGGGCGGAGCGCAGGCGATGGCCGATCTGGCCGGCGGCCAGATCGACAGCGCCATCGCCAGCGTGGTGGCGACCAAGGCCCTGGTGCAGGGCGGCAAGATCAAGGCCATCGCGGTCACCAGCGCCAGCCCGTTTGCCGCCACGCCAGGCGTGCCCACGGTGGCCTCGCAGATTCCCGACTTCGTGACGGGTTCCTGGCAGGGCCTGCTGGCGCCGGCCAACACCCCGGCACCGATATTGGACAAGTTGCAGGATGCAATCCAGCGCATCGTGGCCAGGCCCGAGTTCGCCAAGCATCTGCAGGAGCTGGGTTCCGAGCCCTCGGCGATGACGCGCCAGCAGATCACGCAGTGGCTGCGCTCCGAAACCCAGCTGTGGGGCAAGGTGGTCAAGGACAACAATATCAAGGCGGATTGAGGGAGCGTGGGAGCAGAGCACCTGCGCCGCACTGGCCATGCAGGGCTGCGGTAAGATAGCCCTCGCTCCGGGGTGCACGCCAGTGCTGAGATCTACACCCGAGAACTTGACCCGGGTCATTCCGGCGGAAGAAGAGCTTGCTGCCTGACGTGGCCGCGCATTGTTGATGGTTGCGCGCACGGGCGAGGGGCCTTCGGAGCATTCGTTTCACGCTCTCGAAGGATTTCCATGGACAAGGCCGCTTCGCTGGTCGCAGACCTGCTTGCATTCATCGCGCTCGATGGCTGCACCGACGACCAGTTCGATCAACTCGCGCTGCGCCTGTTCGCCTACCAGTACGAATCGAATGCGCCGTTTCGCAGCTTCTGCCAGCGCCGCGGCGCGACGCTGCGCAATGTGAAGACCTGGAGCGACATTCCGGCCGTGCCCATCGATGCGTTCAAGGCCATGGAGCTGCGCAGCGCGCCGCCTTCACCCGACGAGCGGGTCTTCATGACCAGCGGCACCACGGGGCGCGCGGCGCGCGGGCGGCATTTCCATCCCCAGCTCGCGGTGTACGATCTGTCGATGGCGCGCAACTTCGGCCAGCGCTTCATGCAGGGCCAGGCCCGCCTGCCCATGGGCATTCTGTTTCCCGACGAGCAGGCCATGCCCAACTCGTCGCTGGCCCACTACCTCGCGCTGGCCAAGTCCGAATTCGGCACGCCGGACAGCCGCTACTATCTGACGCCCCAAGGCCTGGACATGCCGGGCCTGTGCGCCGCGCTGGAGGCGTCAGAGCGCAGCGGGCTGCCTTATGCGCTGCTGGGCGCGAGCTTCAGCCTGGTGCATGTGATGGACGCCTTGCGCGCCCAGGGCCGCAGCTTTCGCCTGCCCGCGGGCAGCCGCATTCTCGACACCGGCGGCTACAAGGGCCAGTCGCGCGAGCTGCCGCTGGAAGACTTCTATGCCGATCTGTCGGCGTTGTTCGGCGTGCCGCGCACGCAGTGCATCAACATGTATGGCATGACCGAGCTGAGCACGCAGTTCTACGACAACGGCAATGCCACGCTGCCTTCGGTCAAGTCGGGGCAGCACTGGATTCGCTCGCGCCTGGTCGAGCCCGTGACCGGGCGCAGCGTCGCGCCCGGCGAGCGCGGCATTCTGGTGCATTGCGATCTGGCGAACTACAACGCGGTCACGACCATACTGACGGAAGACGTAGGGCTGTGGGCCGAAGGCGGCTTCCTGCTGCTGGGGCGCGCAGAAGGCGCTGCGGCCAAGGGCTGTTCGCTGGCGGTGGACGAGTTCGTCAAGGCCGCGACGGCATGACCATCGCGCGCATCACCGCGGGCTATCTGCCCGGCCTGCGCGACGCCGAAGTGCAGTGGCATGTGCTGGCGTTCGCGCAGGGCAGCCAGCGGCTCGAAGTCGCGGTGCCGGTGCTGACGGCCGCGCAGATGCAGGCGCTGGGCGAACGCGTGCGCGCGGCCGCAGACCGGCATCTGCGAGCCATGCCTGTGGCCGAAATCATCGACGCGATAGACCGCGCGATCGCGCGCCTGCTGGACCGCGATGATCCTTTTCGGCGCGAGGCGCAAGCTTGGCTGCCCGTGGTCAGCGGCTATGACGCGGACATGGTACGGCTGGGCCTCACGGGGTTCTTCAAGACATTCCGCGCCGCGCAGCTGCGCCGCTTCGTGGCCGAAGACTTCGCCAACCCGGGCGTGCTCGACGGCTTCGAGCCCGCGCCCAAGGGCGGGGCGGTGCGCGCTTTCGGGCCCGACTTGCTGGTGCACAGCTGGGCCGGCAATGTGCCCGCGCTGTCGCTGTGGAGCCTGGTCTGCGGTCTGCTGGTCAAGGCGCCGAGCATAGGCAAGCTGGCCAGCGCCGAGCCGCTGTTTGCGGGCTGGTTCGCGCGGCTGCTGGCCGAAGTGCATCCGCCGCTGGCCGACTGCCTGGCCGTGGTCTGGTGGAGCGGCGCGGGTGGCGCGACCGGATTGGGCGCCGAAGGCGCGGCCGCGCTTTATGCCCAGGCCGACACGGTGCTGGCGTACGGCGGCAATGCGTCGCTCGATGCGCTGCGCCGGCGCCTGCCCGTGACCACGCGCTTTCTGCCCCATGGCCACAAGCTGGGCTTTGGCCTGGTCGGCGTGCAGGCGCTCGATGCGCTCAAGGCGCCGGCCGTGGCCCGGCTCGCGGCCTGGGATGTGATGCGCTACGACCAGCAGGGCTGCTATTCGCCGCATGTGTTCTATGTGGAGCGCGGCGCGCCGGTGTCGCCGCGCGCGTTTGCCGACTATCTCGCGGCCGAGCTTGCCAATCTGCAGCGGCGCTTTGCGCGCCGGCCGCTGGAGCTTGAAGAGGGCGCGGCCATTGCCAAATGGCAGCAGACCGTGGAATGGCGCGCGCCGGCTGATGAGGGCGAAGACCTGCTGATAGGCCCGGCCGACGCGCCCTGGAGCGTGGCGTACAGCGACAGCCTGCAGCCGCTGGCGCCTACGGCGCTGTACCGCACGATAGCCTTGGTCGGCGTCGATACGCTCGATGCCGTCGTGCCCGTGGTCGCGGCGCAGCGCGAATTCCTGCAGACCGCGGGCATCGCCGCCGAGCCCGAAACGCTGTACCGGCTCGCGGGCCTGCTGGGCGCGGCCGGGGTCACGCGCATCAGCGCCATAGGCGCGATGAGCATGCCCGAGGCCGGCTGGCACCACGACGGACGCTTCAACCTGCTGGACCTGGTGCGCATGACCGAGATCGAGCAGTCGGCGGAGATCGCGGCCCAGCCGTTTGCGCCCTATGCGGATTGACCATGGCGTTTCTTGATATCCAAAACGTGGTGTTCACCTACCCGGGCCGCACGCCGGTGGTGAACGGCGTCGACTGGCGCATGCCTGCCGGTGCATTCCACTGCCTGCTGGGGCGCAGCGGCTGCGGCAAGACCACGCTGCTGCAGCTGGCCGCGGGCCTGCTGCGGCCGCAATCGGGGCATATCCTGCTCAACGGCGGTGAACTCGCCGCGCCCGGCCCGCAGCTGGGCTTCATGTTCCAGGCGCCCACGCTGCTCGACTGGCACCGGGTGCTGGGCAATGTGCTGCTGCCGGTGTCGCTGCAGCGCAAGCCCACGGCGCAGGACGAGGCGCGCGCGCTGCAACTGCTGGCGCAACTGGGGCTGGCCGACCATGCACAGGACTATCCGCGCGAGCTTTCGGGCGGCCAGCAAAGCCGCGTGGCGCTGGCGCGCGCGCTGATGCTGGCGCCGCCGCTGCTGCTGCTCGACGAGCCGTTCGCGGCGCTGGACGCGATCACGCGCGCCGAACTGCAGGACGACCTGCTGCGCACCTGCCGCGCGCTGGGCACCACGGTGCTGTTCGTGACGCACGACATCAACGAGGCCGTGTATCTGGGCGACCGCATCGCGCTGATGCATGGCGGGCGCATCGTCGACGACATCGAAATCACGCTGCCGGCGCCGCGCGTGCAGGCGATGCGCCACGGCCCGGAATTCAACGCCTACTGCGCGCGCGTGCGCGCCGCCATGGACAGGACCGCCGCATGAATCCGACGCCGTTTCAGGCGCGGCTCATGGCCGCGGCGCTGCTGCTCATCTTGCTGGCACTGTGGGAGCTGACCGTGCGCGCGTCGGGCCTGTCGGCGCTGGTGCTGCCCGCGCCGTCTGCCGTGGCGGCGGCGCTATGGTCGGGACTGGCTTCGGGCTATTTCTGGCCGCATATCGTGGCCACGCTGCAGGCGCTGGTGCTGGGCCTTGCGGCGGGCAGTCTGGTCGGCTTGTTCGCCGGCATGGCGCTGGCGGAGTCGGCCCTGCTCGAGCGCGTGCTCAAGCCCTATGTGGTGGTCAGCCAGGTCGTTCCCAAGCTCGCGCTCGCGCCGCTGTTCGTGCTGTGGTTTGGCTTCGGCCTGCTGCCCACGGTGCTGATCACCGCGCTGATCTGCTTCTTCCCATTGATGGAAAACACGCTGACCGGCCTGCGCCAGGTCGATGCCCAGCGGCTGCAGCTGTTTCGCATGCTGGGCGCGACGCGCCTGCAGACGCTGCTGCGCCTGAAGCTTCCCACGGGCCTGCCGGCCATTCTCGCGGGCCTGCGCGTGGCTGTGGTGCTGGCGCTGGTCGGCGTGGTGGTTGCCGAGTTCATGGGCGCGAGCCGCGGCCTGGGCGCCGTGGTGATCGCCGCCCAGGGAATGATGGACACCACCTTGATGTTCGCGGCGCTGGTCATCATCGCGGCCATAGGCCTGCTGCTGTACCAGGGCTGCATGCTGCTCGAGCGCCGGCTGCTGCGCTCCCACGCCTTTCCTCTTTCGTCCACCGCGCGCGCGCGCGAAAAATCCTGATCGCCATGACTGCAATGCACACCCCGTCTTCGTTCATCTCCCGCCGCAGCCTGCTGGGCGGCCTGGCCGGCCTGACCCTGGCGGGCACGGCCGGCGCCGCCAACGTGCAAGGCAAGATCCGCCTGGCGGGCTGGAGCAAGCCCATCAGCGAGATCACCAATATCCTCGCCGAACCCGACAAGGGCTTCTTCAAGGCGCAAGGCGTGGAGCTGACCTATCTGCCGGGCGCGGGCGGCGGCGATGCGATACGCAACATTCTCAGCGGCCAGGGCGACGTGGCGTTCACCGACCCGGGTTCGTTCTTCATGGCGCTTGACAAGGGCGAGAAGCTGGTCGCGATCTACGACATCTACCCGCAGAACGTGTTCAACGTGGTCGCGCTCAAGTCGTCGGGCATCCAGAAGCCCGCTGATCTCAAGGGCAAGAAGATCGGCGTCTACAGCCTGGCCAGCGGCACGCGCCAGAACCTGCTGGTGATGCTGCACCAGGCCGGCCTCAAGGAGTCGGATGTGCAGATCGTCGTCACCGGACTGCTCAACTTCGCGCCGCTGATGCAAGGCCAGGTCGATGCCACGGCCGCCACCGACACCGGGCTGGCCGTGGGCCTGCGCAAGGGCATTGGCGAAGTCAACATCATGCAGGTGCGCGACCAGCTCAACATTTCCAGCGACATGTTCGTGGTGCGCGAGGAAGTGCTGCGCCAGAAGAAGGAACTGCTCAAGGCTTTCCTGCAGGGCTACCGCGACAGCGCGGCCTGGATGATCGCCAACCCGGAAGAAGCCGCGCAGCTGGCCGGCAAGCACGCGATCGATGGCACCAACCGCGAGATCAATCTCGACGTGATCCGTCTGCGCAATGCGTCCTCGCTGCCCACGCAGCAGGCCAAGGGCGCGGCGCCGCGCCTGGGCAGCTTTGATCTGGCGGCGCTGCAAAAGGGCGCCGACACCTACCGCGCGCTGGGACTGGTGCAACGCCAGCTCAAGATGTCCGACGTGGTGGATACCAGCCTGATTCCAGGGGCCTGAAATGGTGCAGGATTCGGCAATGGGGCTGCGCGGCAAGGTGGTGCTGGTCACGGGCGCGAGCCGGGGCATAGGCGCGGCCATTGCCGTCGCTTTCGCGCGCCAGGGCGCGAGCGTGGCCATCAACCATCTGTCCAACGACGCGGCCGCGGCGCAGACGGTGGCCGCCTGCACCGCCGCGGGCGGCGACGCCTGGGCGGTGAAGGCTGATGTGGGCTCCAGGCCCGCGGTGCAGGCCATGGTCGAGGCCATCGTGCGCGACGCCGGGGCCATCGACATCGTGGTCAACAACGCTTTCCGGCCCTATGCGTTCGACCCCGAGCGCCGCAGCCATTTCGATGCGCTTGAATGGAGCGACTACCAGGCGCAGTTCGACGGCGCCGTGGGCGCGGCGTTCAACGTCTGCAGCGCCGTGCTGCCGCAGATGCGCCGGCGCGCGCGCGGCAGCATCGTCAACATCGTCAGCAACCTGGTCGAGCACCCGGTCGTGCCCTACCACGACTACACCACGGCCAAGTCGGCGCTGGTGGCGTTCAGCCGCAATCTGGCGAGCGAGCTCGGGCCCGTGGGCATACGCGTCAACTGCGTCGCTCCGGGCCTGGTCTATCCCACGCAGGGCACGCACAACACCAAGGAATCGTTTCGAGAATCGCTGATGGCGGCCACGCCGCTGCGCCGGCTCGCGAGCCCCGAAGACGTGGCCGGGCCGGTGCTGTTCCTGGCGTCGGAGCTCAGCGGCTTCATGACGGGCCAGGTGCTTTTTGTCGATGGCGGGCTGGTGATGCGCTGACGGTCTGCGGGGCGGCTGCCCCTGTAGCAGGCAGCGCCGGGCCGCATGGCGTTTTTCTGCATCCTCATGGTAAACCCGTGACTGCGTGTAATAATGATTCTCATTCAGTATTTTAGTGGCCGTTCCGGCCCTTGCATCGCATGCGCTCCCCTTTGCATTTCTCCCCCCCGCGGCTGGCCCGCGGGCTGCTGTCCCCCCATGTGCTGGCGCTGGCCGGCGTGCTCAGTTTCAGCGCCACAGGCGCATTGGCCCAGGCCACTCTCGAGGAAATCAAGGTCCAGGCCCAGCACGACGGCCAGGCGCTGCCGGCGGCGGCCGCCGGAGGGCAGGTGGCCAAGGGCGCGGGGCTGGGCCTGCTGGGCCAGCGCGATGCCCTGGACACGCCGTTCAACATCACTTCCTACACGCAAAAGCTGATTGCCGACCAGCAAAGCGCCACGGTGGCCGCGGTGCTGGAAAACGACCCCTCGGTGCGCTTTTCCACCAACACCGGCCATGCCTACGAGAACTTCACCATCCGCGGGCTGGAAGTCAACGCCACGGAAGTCGGCTTCAACGGCCTGTACGGCATTGCGCCCGACGCGCATATTCCAACCGAAATGATCGAGCGCGTGGAAGTGCTCAAGGGTCCGGGCGCGCTGCTCAACGGCATGACGCCCGGCGGCGCGGTCGGCGGCGTGGTGAACGTCGTCACCAAGCGCCCCACGGTCGATGACCGTGCCCAGGTGACCACCTCCTATGCCTCGGGCTCGCAGCTGGGCGTGCACGCCGATGTCTCGCGCCGTTTCGGCCCCGAGCGCCGCCTGGGCATACGCGTCAACGGCAGCATGGCCAGCGGCGAAACCGATATCGACGACCAGAAGCGGCGCAAGCGCCTGGGCGCGCTGGCGCTGGATTACCAGGGCGACCGCTGGTCGCTGGGCCTGGATGCCTACAGCTACCGTTCGCACATTGCCAACGGCAGCCCGCTGATGGTGGGCTTTGCGACGGTGGGCCGCATGGTGGCCGCGCCCGATGCCGGCCTCAACCATTTCCGCGGCATGAATGCCGAGCAGCAAAGCGATGGCGCGATGCTGCGCGGCAGCGTCGATCTGTCCGATGACTGGCGCGCCTATGCCAGCCTGGGCTGGGCCGAGCATGCCTATACCGGGATGCTCAACGGCACGCGCGGCATCCTGCAGGCCGACGGCCACACGCTCAACACCCAGAACTACCAGCAATACGGCTTCACGCGCAGCTGGACGGGTGACGCCGGCCTGCGCGGGCGCCTGCGCACCGGCGCCGTGGAACACGAACTGGTGCTGTCGATGAACCAGCTGCGCCAGGAAGGCGGACGGGCGCTCAACGCCAAGGGCGGCATTCCCACGGCCAGCTACGTGAGCGACCTCTACAACCCCACCTACAAGACCGTGGTGGCCAACGAAAGCACGGCCTACAAGCAGGAGCGCGAGAACGTCATCACCAGCTTTGCGCTGGCCGACACGCTGCGCCTTGCCGACGGCAAGCTGGCGGTGACGGCCGGCCTGCGCCTGCAGCAGGTGCAGCAGAAGATGGCCGGCTACGACAAGCAGGCCACCACGCCCATGCTGGGCATTGTTGCCAGGCCCTGGGGCGAGCAGCTCGCGCTGTACGGCAACTACATCGAAGGCCTGAGCGCGGGCACCACCGTGGCCGCTGGCTATGCCAACGCCGGCCAGACGCTGGCGCCCTACAAGACGCAGCAGTTGGAGGCGGGCGTGAAGTGGCAGACCGCCGACTGGCTGCACACCTTTTCGCTGTTCCAGATCAGCAAGCCCTCGGCGATCTCGGTCACGACCGTCGGCGTGGCCTTGCCCAGCCTGGTCGAAGACGGTGAGCAGCGCAACCGCGGCGCGGAATGGACGGTGTCGGGCAAGCTGGCGCCGGCCTGGACGCTGCTGGGCGGCATCTCGTACACCCAGGCCAAGCAGACCCGGACCCAGGGCGGGCTCAAGGATGGCAAGGACGTCTACGGCGTGCCGCGCTGGACCGCGAACCTCGCGGCGGAGTGGGCCGTTCCAGCCGTGACCGGCCTGGCGCTGTCGGGCCGCATGGTGCATACCGGCGCGCAGCAGGTCAACTCCGGCAATACGCTGCAGGCCCCGGCCTGGACGCGCTTTGACGCCGGCGTGCGCTATGCGAGCCGCGTTTCGGGCCACGCTGTGACCTGGCGCGCCAATCTGCAGAATGTCTTCGACCGCCAGTACTGGGCCGGGGCCTTCAACGACAACTTCATGACCGTGGGCGCGCCGCGTACGCTGCTGCTGTCGGCCACGGTGGATTTCTGAACATGACACACACTCCTTGGGCGGCGCATTGCGCCGCCGTGTTGCTGGCCGCGACCTGCAGTCTGGCAGGGGCCGCCGAGGCGGATGCGCCGCTGCTGCCGGGCGTGCACGGCGAGGTGCTGCAGGCGCGGCCGCTGGCGCTGGATCTGCCGGCCCAGCATGTGCTGCAGCTGCGCTTTGCCGGCGCCGGCCTGCATCTGGATCTGCGCGACGCGCAGGGCCGCCATCTGCGCCGGCTGGCCGAGAACGGCCGCGGCGTGCAGACCGCGACCTGGTTCAGCCAGGGCGCACAGCAGGAGCAGCTGTGGGTCACGCCCGCACAGCCCGGGGCAAAGCCGCTGGCCTACGATCTGCGGGTGCTCAACAGCTGGGCCAGCGCGGGGCCGCAGCCGCTGCCCGCGGAGAAGGCCCAGATGGGCGCGCGCCTGGCGGCCTTGCAGCAGGCGCTGGCGCGCGGTGAGGGCGCGGCGGCCACGCAGGCGTTCTGGCGCGAGGCACAGCAGCGCGGCACGCCCTGGGTAGAGCCCTGGGCGGACGGCAAGCTGCTGGTGAGCTTTGTGTGGCGCGATCAGGGCAACACCAATGTGCGCCTGTTCGGCAGCCCCAGCGGCAACCACAATCCGCTGCAGCGCCTGGCCGGCAGCGATGTCTGGTGGACCTCGGCGGTCATGGACCCGCGCTCCCATCTGAGCTATGCCTTTGCGCCCGATGTGCCGCAGCTGCCTGCGGCGCAGGCCGCGCAGCAGCGGCGCATGGTGCTGGCCACGATGCAGCGCGACCCGCTCAATCGCCAGCCGTTTCCCGCCACACCCTGGAGCGGCGCGCAGGACCGCTTCCAGGGCCGCTCCAGTCTGGTGCTGGCGCAGGCGCCGGCGCAGCCCTGGGTCCAGGCCCGTGCCGGCGTGCCGCAGGGAAAGCTCACGCGCCACAGCGTGGACAGCGGCATTCTCGGCAATCGCCGCGATGTCTGGACCTATGTGCCGGCGGGCGCCGATCCCCAGGCGCTGCTGGTGCTGTTCGATGCCCATGCCTATGTGCACGATGTGCCCACGCCGCGCATTCTCGACAACCTGGTGGCCGACGGCCTGCTGCCTCCCGTGGCGGCGGTGATTGTCGGCAATGCCAGCCCCGAGGCGCGCGACGCCGAACTGCCGCCCAACCCGCGGTTCGCGCGCTTCATAGCCGAGGAACTGATGCCCTGGGCCCGCAGCCAGGGCCTGGCGCAGACCGCGCGGCGCACCGTGGTCGCGGGCAGCAGCTATGGCGGACTGGTGTCGTCCTATCTGGGCCTGACCCACCCCGAGCTTTTTGGCAATGTGCTGAGCCTTTCGGGCTCTTACTGGTGGGCGCCGCCGGGCGAAGCGCCGGGCTGGATGCAGCGCGCCTGGCAGGCGCTGCCCGCACCCGTTCCCGCGGTGCGCTTCTATCTCGATGCCGGCTGGTACGAGACCGGGCGCGGCGGGCGCGAAGGCATTCTTGAAACCAACCGCGCGCTGGCCGACATCCTGCGCGCGCGCGGCCTGTCGGTCACGCACCGGGAATATGCCAGCGGCCATGACTACCTGCACTGGCAGGGCGCGCTGGGCTGCGGTCTGGTGGCGCTGCTGGCACCGGCGCGCTATGACATGAAGGATGAACGCCTGCAGGGCTGTGTGGGGGCAGGCGCGTCTTGACCAGCCAGGACGTAAGCCAATGCCCACGTCCCATCCTCTTTTGTTCCTACCGTCATCCTCGCTCAGGCAAGGCATCCTTCATGGGTACTTCAACCCATGGGCCGTCAAGACGGTCCAAGCGATAAAGGAAAACACCATGAACAAAGATCAAGTCACAGGCGCTATCAAGGATGCAGCTGGCAAGGTTCAGCAAAAGGCGGGTGAAGTGTTCAACAGCCCCGAGCAACAAGCCAAGGGCGTCGCCAAGCAGGTCGAAGGCAAGACACAGAAGGCCGTCGGCGATGTGAAGGAAGTTGCCAAGGATATCGCCAAAAAATAACGGGCCGGTCCGATCTAGCCTGACCCGCCCGGGCCCCCGTTGCAACTGCGGCGGGGGCTTTTTCATTTCGCCAATCGCCGATCCGTTCTTGCCCGCGCGACTGCAACCCAGTGCGCGGACCGCATGCTACACAAGTTTGAAACATGAACACTCCCCCCGATAAAACCCAGGCCAAGCGCGATGCATCGTTTCGCAGCAGCTTCTTCACATCCCGCGCCATGACGATCATTGGAGCGGTGCTGGTGTTCCTGTTGATCGCGATGTTCGTGCCCTGGTAGGCGCCGCGGACCGCGGGCGAACATCAAGGCGCTGGTGATGGCAGTAACCATCTCCAGCGCCTTTCTCCTTCCTCCCGTTGTTCAACTGATGGGTGAATCCGTCACGGATTGCCGGAATGCGCCGCCACCGCGCACGCAGGCCAGTTGCATGGCGCTGGCCGAATGGCTTCTTGCCGCAGGCGGCGCCAGTACGCTGGCGGTATAGAGCAAGGTGCCCGGGCTCAGCGGCCGATACAGCGCGACCCTGGTGGTCTCAAGGCTGTCGGGCACCAAGGTCTGAACCTGGTAGATGCAGGCCGCCGGCTCGGGCTGCGCCGAGGGCAGGGCGCTTGCGGCCTGCCAGGCGGCCCAGGTCCAGGCGGCAAGAATGCCGTCGTACTCGTCCGGCCGTGAGGGAATCCGGTCCAGCGGTGTGGCCGGATGGTATTGCGCCACCCAGGCTTCGAATCGCGCGCGTCTGCTGTCCTGTGCTGTCATTGGTTGGGTCTCCGCAAGGTGCTGGCGTCGGGCCGTCTTGAGCATTGCAGCGTCTGGCCGCCATCCATGGCTACTTCGTCACGGCGCCGTGCATTCGGTTCCATCACCGCGCGCCGGGATTGGGCCTGGCGACCACGAAACTTTGTTTTACCCTGTAAATCGAGGAACCCCGGGCCCGCTTGGGGCTCCAACCCCTTGTTATCCATCCAGGAGCTGAAGCATCCATGACACACGACGAAATTCGCGCGACCCTGACCCTGTGCCTGCTGGCCTCGTTTGCCGATGGAGAAAAGCACGACCGTGAACGCGAGCAGATCCGCCAGGTCGCGGAAGGACTCGCTGGCGACCAGGCCGTGAATCTGCCCGGCCTGTACCAGGACGTGCTGCTGCGCAGGGTGCAGCTGACCGACGTGCTGGCGCGCCTGACCAGTACGGAATCGCGTCAACTCGCCTACGAGATGGCAGTCTGCGTCTGCGATGCCGATGGCCAGACCAGTTCCAAGGAAGAAGCTTTCCTGGCCCAGGTGCGACAGGCCTGGGGCATGGGCGGCGCGGCCGCACCGGTGGCCGCCGCTGCTGCAGCGACGGCGGCTGTCGGCACGGCCTGGGGCCGGGCCGATGACAGCTTCGATGTGCAGGCGCGCAGCGTGGCCGATGCGCCGCTGCAATCGACGGCTTTGGCCGAGGCGCCATTGCCCCAGGGCGTGGCGGTGCCGCACCCGGCCGCCGTGGATGCCTTGCCCACGACGGCGGCGCAGCGCCGCCCGGGCACGCTCTCGGCGGCGGAGATGGACAGCAAGATCCTGAAGTCGTCGATCATGAACGGCGCGATCGAGCTGCTGCCCGAGAACCTGTCGACCCTGGCCATCATTCCGCTGCAGATGCGCCTGGTCTATCAGATCGGCCAGAGCTATGGCTATGAACTCGATCGCGGCCACATCAAGGACCTGCTCGGCGCGCTGGGCGTGGGGCTGACCTCGCAGTACCTCGAAGAGGCCGGACGCAAGCTGCTCAGCGGACTGCTGGGCAAGGCCGGCAAGGGCTTGTTTGGCGGCGTGGGGCGCCAGGCGGTGAGCAGCGGCATGAGCTTTGCGTCGACCTACGCGCTGGGCCATGTGGCCAATCAGTACTACGCGGGCGGGCGCACGCTGTCCACCGACATGCTCAAGGACGCGTACCAGCATGTGATGAAGGACGGGCGCGATCTGCAGTCGCGCTATCTGCCGCAGATGCAGGAGACCGCACGCGGCCTGAATACCGCCAAGATCATGGCGATGGTGCGCGGCGCATAAGCCGCGTGTGGGGCGGGCCGGCAATGGGCCCGCCGCCTGGACTGACAGCCGGTTACAGCGCATGTGTCGTCCATAAGACAATAATGGCGGCATGGAGCCTTTACTTGATCACCTGTCCGAGACGGTCAGCTCGGCCAAAACACTGGAAGAGCTGTCGCGGCCGTTGCTGGAAATGCTGGTGTCCGTCACCGGCATGGAATCGACTTATCTGACGACCATCGACCTGCAGCGCAATCTTCAGCATGTGCTTTATGCGCGCAACACCTGCGAGATGCAGATTCCCGAGGGCTTGTCGGTGGCCTGGGGCGACACGCTGTGCAAACGCGCGCTCGACGAGGCACAGCCGTTCGCCGACGATGTCGGCCTGCGCTGGGGCGATTCGGACGCCGCGCGCGCGCTGCAGATCCAGACCTATCTGAGCACGCCCGTGCGTCTGGCCGATGGTGCCTTGTACGGCACGCTGTGCGCCGCGAGTTCGGCGCGGCATGAGCTGCCGGAGCAGGCTCGCCATGTGCTGTCGCTGTTCGCGACCCTGATCGCCCAGCAGGTCGAGCGCGAATTGCTGGTGCAGCGGCTGGTGGAAGCCAACTCGCGCCTCAGTACCTATGCGAATACCGATCCGCTGACGGCGCTGGCGAACCGGCGCGCGCTGCACCAGGCATTGACCCGGCTGCTGGAGCAGGGTTCGCGCCGCGGCATGGCCGTGCTGGTGGCGTTCATCGATCTCGATGGTTTCAAGGCCATCAACGACACCTATGGGCATGATGTGGGTGACCAGTTTCTGATTGCGCTGGCCGAGCGCCTGCGCAATCTGCTGCGTGCCGAGGATCTTGCGGCGCGCCTGGGCGGAGACGAATTCGTCGTGGTGGCGCTGGGGCCCGAAAAGCTCGACATGCTAGGCGATGCCGCGCAGGCGTTCGAGAAGAGGGTGTTCCAAGCGACGCGCGGCGACTACCAACTGGGTCCACTGCGCATGCACTACGACGGCGCGAGCGTCGGCGTGCTGGGCGTGTCTCCGGGCAGCCACGATGCAGTGCAGGCACTGCAGGCCGCCGATGCCGCGATGTATGAAGTCAAGCAGGCGCGCAAGAACCAGTTGGCCCACCTGCATTGATCCAGGCACGCGGCGCTGGCCTGGATGTGGAATGCAAAAAGCCCCCCGGCGCATGGCACCGGGGGGCTTTTTTCCTGAGGTTATAAGCGGCCCATGAGCAGCAGGACGATCAGGACCACCACCACCAGGCCAAGCACGCCGCTGGGAGCATAGCCCCAGCTGCGGCTGTGTGGCCAGGACGGCAGTGCTCCGACGAGCAGCAGAATGAGGATGATCAAAAGGATGGTGCTAATGGCCATGGTCAGCTCTTTTCTGTGTGGTTGATAAGCGATTGCTTCGAATGCGCATCTCATCGGCATGAACTTGAAAGTGCGTGAGACTTTCGTTCTGCCCGCGGGATGCGACTCTGGGATCAACGATACGGGCCGCGCCTCGGCCCAAGGGTAGGATGCCGCCGCGTTGACGCGCATGCCTTCAGGCCGTGGCGCTCGCTGCCTGCCAAGACAGATCTGCGCGAGCGCGGCGTATTCGGCCAATCCGTGGCGCCGATACGCGAGGCGCTGCTGCAGCTGGTGGCCCAGGACGTCCTCATGGGCCAGCGCGGTTTCAGCGTGCGCGTGCCGATTCCATCGGTCGAGCAGCTGGCCGAAGTGCGCGCCATCCGCACCAAGCTGGAAATCATGGCCGCGACCAATGCCATGCACGAATGGACGCCAGAAGGCATTGCCGAACTCGAGCGCATTCACGCCGAGCTGCAGCTGGCCAAAGCCGCGGGCGACGTGACGCGCATCCTGCGCACCAACGTGCGGTTCCACTTCGCGCTTTACGGCGCCGAGCGGCGCTCCTATCTGATGACCATGATCCGTACGCTGTGGGCCATCACCGGCCCCAGCATCCGTCCAAGCAGGGGCGCAGGATACAGCTGGAAGACTGAGGGCCGTCCCTGACGATGTCCGCTGTAGGCGGGGGAGGCCGGCCTGCAGCGCATGGGGTGCGGGGAAATGCCGGACGGCTGCCCCTTGTCTTGCGCGCTTTACGCGGCTCCGAGGTCCACCCGTTCGGCCAGGAAATCCAGAAAAGCCCGCACGCGCAGCGGCAGGTAGCCGCCTTGCCCGACATAGACGGCGTGGACCTCCTCGACATCGCCGGGATTGCAGTCTTCCAGCACCGGCAGCAGCCGGCCGGCGGCAAGGTCGTCGCGCACCTGGAAAGCCGCCAGACGCGCCAGCCCCAGCCCGGCCAGAACCAGACGATGCAATGCCGCGCCATCGCTGGCCTGGGCATTGCCGCTGACCGGCAGCACCACATCCTTGCCCGCATGGCGCAGCGGCCAGCCCGGCTGCGCGCGCACATGGTTGGGGCCCAGGCGGTTGTGGGCGCGCAATTGCTCCGGCGTGGTCGGCGCGCCGTGGCGCGCGAGATAGGCTGGCGTGGCGACGATCATCATGCGCGTGGCGCCCAGCTTGCGAGCCACCAGGTTAGAGCTTTTGAGCGGCCCGGCGCGCACCGCCACGTCTGTGCGCTGCTCCAGGATGTCGATGACTTCGTCGGTCAGCACGATGTCCAGGCTCACGTCGGGATGGCGGGCCAGGAACTCCGGTGCCAGCGGCAGCAGGAAGTGATGCCCGAACGGCACGTTGGCATTGACGCGCAAGCGGCCACGCGGCGTGGTGTGCTCGCCGGCGCAGCGTTCGGCGTCCTCCAGGTCGGCCAGGATGCGCACGCCGCGCTCGTAGAACGCGCAGCCTTCGGCGGTGATCTGCAGTTGGCGCGTGGAGCGATTCACCAGCCGCGCACCCAGGCGCTGCTCCAGGCGCGCCACGAGCTTGCTGACCGCCGACGGCGTCATGCCGCATGCGCGGGCGGCGGCGGAAAAACCGCCCAGCTCGATGACCCGCACAAACACTTCCAGTTCGCCGGAGCGATTCACTTCCAGACGGGCCACGGCCGCTCCTCGATGAGATCAACGCACAAATGATGTTCCGCTGGAGAGTCTATGCCGGACTAATCTTTGAATTCATAATTTTTCTCTAGAAGGTCTTTGAATTCATCCAATGAGAAAACCCATGAAAACAGTTCGCAAGGCTTATCTGGCGGCCATGCTCGGCCTGGCACTTGCGGCAGGCACGGCCCTGACGCCCACCCCCGCAATGGCATCGGAGTGGGTTGCCACCTGGCAGGCAAGCCCGCAGCCCACCTGGGGCGCGGACTTCCTGCTTCCTGCCAATGTGCCGGCGGTACTGCACGACCAGACCGTGCACCAGGTGGCGCGCCTGAGCCTCGGGGGGCAACGTCTGCGCATCGTGCTGTCCAACGCCTACGGCGCCGAGCCCATCGTGGTCGGCAAGGCCACGCTTGCCCGGCCGGCGTGCAATGGAGCGGTTGCCGCCGACAGCCTGCGGTCGCTGACTTTTGGCGGCCGGGAAGAGGCAACGGTGCTTGCCGGCGCCTCGCTGGTCAGCGACCCCGTGGCCCTGGACGTTCCGGCGCTGGCGCAGGTGGCGGTCAGCATCCATCTGCCGCAGGCGACGGCCGTGCGCACCTTTCACTGGGATGGCCGCCAGACGGCCTGGATCGCGCCCGGAGACCAGACGTCAAGACTCGCGCCGGCCAAGGGCGGTGATGCGGTGCAGACCACCACGGCGCGGCCGTTGCTGACGGGAATCCAGGTGGAAAGCGCAAGGCCCGCGCGGGCTGTCGTGGTGCTGGGCGACTCCATCACCGACGGCGCCAGCGCCAGCCTCGACAAGGACAGCCGCTGGCCGGACTTCCTCGCGGCACGGCTCGCACCGCAGGGGGTGGCTGTGGTCAATGCGGGCATTTCGGGCGCGCGACTGCTGGCCGACGGCATGGGCGTCAACGCCCTGGCGCGGCTGGAGCGCGATGTACTGACCCAGCCGGGTGCCCAAAGCGTGATTGTGATGCTGGGCATCAACGACATTGCCTGGCCCGGAACGGCGTTCGCGCCCCAGGCTTCACGCCCGACGCTGGCGGCGCTGACCGCGGGTTACCGGCAACTGGTCGCCCAGGCCCATGCGCGCGGCCTGCGCGTGATCGGCGCCACGCTGACGCCGTTCGAAGGCGCCTTGCCTGGGACGCCGTTGAGCAACTACTACCAGCTTGACAAGGAAGCGCTGCGCCAGCGGGTCAACGACTGGATTCGCCTCAGCGGCGCATTCGATGCGGTGATCGACTTCGATGCCGCGCTGCGCGATCCCGACCATCCCACCCGGCTGGCCGCGCGCTTTGATTCCGGCGACCGCCTGCATCCCGGCGATGAAGGCAACCGCGCAATGGCCCAAGCCGTCGATCTCGAAGCGCTACTGCCGGGAACCGTGAAAGCTTGGTGACATGAAAAAAGGGCCCGAAGGCCCTTGTTAGGTGAAGCCGTCACTGGAGCGGCTCACCGGTGCATTCCATGCAAGGCTTATTGCGGCGGACGCTGTTGAGCGGGGTTGCTGCCGCTGCCTGGCTGCTGCTGGCCGGGGCTGTTCTGCTGCTGCTGACCGGGATTGTTGCCGCTGCCAGGTTGCTGCTGACCGGGATTGGTCTGCTGTTGCTGGCCGGGATTTTGCGGATTGCCTGGCTGCTGCTGGCCGGGGTTGGTCTGCTGCTGCTGACCCGGATTGCGCGCGCCTCCGGGCTGCTGATTGGGGTTGTTCTGCTGCTGCTGACCGGGGTTGTTCTGGTTGTTGCTGGCGTTCTGGCTCTGGTCTTGCTGTGTCATTTCCATACTCCTTGAGGTGTCGGTGACGTTAATCAGTGATCGATTGCCACTGAGCCTTTACTTTGAACCGCTGCGGATTCGCAGGGTGTAGGACATGCCGGCCATTACCTTTTGTTGCGACCTTGTCAACGGATAAATCGCGGGCAAACGCGAATTTGCCAAGAAAGCAACAATCTTTGACATTCGCACCCAGCACCCGCGGGGCTCAGCACTTGAGCCGCGCCTGCTGGTCGCGCGCCGCCTTGCGTTCGCGGCGCACCCAGTCCAGATCGTAGTACTGGCTGCCGGCGCGGCCCATGCTGTCGAGCATCTTCACACGCTGCTCGAGTTGCGCGCACAGCGGGTTAGCGGCGTCGGTCCGGGAGGCGGTGACCGCGACGGGGGCTCGTGCTGGCGCCCGGGTCAGTGCCTGGGCTTGCTCCCATTGGGCCTGGGCCTGAGCGACCTGCTGCTTCCATTCCATCTGTTCGGGAACGGTTTCGCTGCGCTCCAGAAATGCGTTCTGCTGCTGGCAGGTATGCGCTGACCAGAACAGGCCGCCGCCATGGCTCTTGCAGAGGTAGACGACTCGTTGGCCGGGGCCGGCGCTGCTGGACGGCGCAATGCTGGTCGTGTCCTGCACCCGCTTGCCGCCCTGGCAGGGCGTTGCCGAGTAGCTGTTGCCACAGCGGTAGATCGGTTCCTGGGCATGGGTGGAAAACGGCGCAAGACTGGCCAGAAACAGGGCAAGAGGCAGGAACATACGTCTAGTTTCATTTGGAAACGTTTTGCTTGCAAGCCAGGTGCGCAAATACGTGGTGTCCCGCACCGTTCGGCGCAGCTATTGCATGCGGACCATGGAACCAATACGCTTGGGCGGTGTCCATATCCTCCATGCGTCGCTTTTTCTCGCTGTTCATCGTCCTGCTGCTGGTCTTTCGCGGCCTGCTGGGCGACGCTATGGCGATGGGCGAGGCGGTGCTGCAGCCGGCGCATGCGGCCGCAGCCGGTCACGATATGGTCGGTGCCGGTCACCATATGGTCGGCACCGGGCACGGTGGGCATGGCGCGCATGAACCTGGCGCTGCCCATGCCCATGGCAGCGCGCCGCAGCAAGCCTGCGACATGCAGGCGGGCAGTGCCTGTGATCCGGCGCATGGCGCGTCCTGCGCGGCCTGCGGCATCTGCCACTCGGCGGTGTCGCTGACCGATGTGCCGCTGCCTGGCGCCGCCGCTGCGCCCGGCATTCGCCCCGCGGGAATGCGCCCGCGCTTTGCCAGCGCCTTGCCGCTGCAGGCCGTCAAACCGCCCATTTCCTGAGACCTGACACCCGAAGTGCGTCCGCAGCGGACGCGCTTTGCTGCGTGCAGACGCGTTGCTTGCGTCTGACGCTTCGTTAGTCATGTCGAAGGAGAACCATATGCGCCTGGCGCAGCTTTTGCCCCTGGGGGTGCTGGCCGGATGGGCCTGCACCGCCGCCTGGGCCCAGAATTCCGTCCCATCCGTCCCATCCGTGGCCACCAATGCCTGGCTGGACCCGGCTGCCGCTGCGCGGCCGTTGATCCACAGGCCTTTGCCGCACAGCGGCGCGCTGGTTGCAACGCCGCAGGATTGGCGCGCTGCGAATGCCGCCGTGGCCGCATTCCCGCGCGGGCATTCCGATGTCGTGCGCTGGGAGGCCGGCCAGCAGGCCCCACGTTCCGCCGCCGCGCACAAGGGGCATCCATGACGCGCCGCCTTTCCACGCTGGGCGCCGCCGTGGCCGCGCTGCTGCTCGCCGGCTGCGCCAGCGTCGCTCCCGATGGCCTGCGTGGCGCCGTGCAACAGCATGCCCAGGGGCGCCTGCCAGCGGGCGCGGACCTGCCGGCGCCCGACCATGCTGCCCGCCAGCAGGCGCAGGCGAACATCGCCGCGTGGCTGCAGCAGCCGGTCGATGCCGACACGGCCGTGCGCATTGCGCTGCTCAACAACCCGGACCTGCAGGCCCGCCTGGCGCAGCTGGCGCTGCAGGACGCCGAGCGCGCCCAGGCATTGACGCTGATCAATCCCACGCTGTCGCTGGCGCGGCTGACCAGCCCGCATGAACGCGAAATCGAACGCCAGCTGGGCCTGAACGTGGTGCAGCTCATCACCATGCCCTGGCGCGCGCGCTGGCAGGGCTGGCAAATGGAGCGCGCCACGCTGGACGCCGCGCAGCAGGTGTTGGCGCTGGCCGCCGATACGCGCCGTGCCTGGCTGCGCGCCGTTGCGGCGCGCCAGGTGCTTGCGGCCCAGGAGCGCATGCATGCAGCGGCGCAGGTCGGCGGCGAGCTTGCCGAGCGCATGGCCAGGGTGGGCAACTTCAGCCGGCTGCAGCAGGCCCAGCAGTTGAGCGTGCAGCACGACAGCGCGGCGCAGCTGGCGCGCGCGCGCCTGGCCGCAGCGCTGGAAAGCGAGCAGCTTGCGCGGCTGATGGGGCTGTGGGGACCGCAGGCCGAGCTGGCGCTGCCCGATCGCTTGCCCGCGCTGCCTGCGGCCAACGATCTGCGCCGCGGCGACGACGCCGAAGCCACGGCGCTGCGCGAGCGGCTCGATGTGCGCGCGCTGCGCCGCGATCTGGACAGCGCGGCCGAGCGCAGCGGTTGGGCCGGCGTGGGCGCGGTGTTCGGCGATCTGGGGCTGAGCTACAGCCGCAATACCGCGACCGATCGCGCCAACGGCCACAGCGAAGTCACGCGCGGCTGGGAGCTGGACATCGCCTTGCCGCTGTTCGACTGGGGCGGAGCGGCCACGGCCGGAGCGCGCGCCGGGCTGCAGCGCAGCGCCGCCCAGCTGCGCGCGACGGCGCTGGACGCCCGCAGCCAGGCGCGCAGCAGCTGGCTGCGCTACCGCACGGCCTGGGATCTGGCGCAGCAGCAGCAGGCCGAAGTAGTGCCGCTGTCGCAGCTGCGCCAGGATGAGGCCGTGCTGCGCTACAACGGCATGTTCATCAGCACCTGGGAGCTGCTGGCCCAGGCGCGCGCCACGACCCAGGCCGTGGCCACGGCCAGCGAGCTGCAGCGCGACTTCTGGCTGACCGAAGTCGATCTGCAGCTCGCGCTCCACGGCAGCTCGCCCGGCGCCGTCGCGGCGCCGGACAGCCGGGCCGCCGCCGCTTCCTCGACTTCCTCACCAGGCCATTGACCATGAACCGCCGCAATTTCTTCACCGGCGCCGCCACGGCCGTGGCCGCCGCCTCCGTCAGCTCCGTGGCCATGGCCGCGCTGCCCGAACCCGTGTCCCAGGCCTCGGCCGATACCGCGCCGCCGCTGGCGCCGCCCAACGGCCGGCCCTACCATCCGGTGGTCACGCTCAACGGCTGGACCACGCCCTGGCGCATGAACCAGGGCGTCAAGGAGTTCCACCTCGTGGCCGAGCCCGTGGTGCGCGAAGTGGCGCCCGGCTTTTTCGTCAACATGTGGGGCTACAACGGCCAGAGCCCGGGGCCGACCATCGAAGTGGTGGAGGGCGACAGGGTGCGCATCTTCGTCACCAACCGCCTGCCCGAGCACACCACCATCCATTGGCACGGCCAGCGCCTGCCCAACGGCATGGACGGCGTGGGCGGGCTGAACCAGCCGCATATTCCACCGGGCAAGACCTATGTCTACGAGTTCGAGGCGCGCCGCCCCGGCACCTTCATGTACCACCCGCACTCGGATGAGATGGTGCAGATGGCGATGGGCATGATGGGCCTGTGGATCACCCACCCCAAGGGGCGCCACCCCTTGATTGCCGATGTGCAGCGCGACTATGCATTCCTGTTGTCGGCCTATGCCGTGGAGCCCGGCGCGATGACGCCGCGCGTCAACGAGATGACGGACTTCAACATCTGGACCTTCAACAGCCGGGCCTTTCCCGCGATCACGCCGCTGGTCGCGCGCCAGGGCGACAGGGTGCGCATGCGCGTGGGCAATCTGACCATGACCAACCATCCCATCCATGTGCACGGCCACGAGTTCGAAGTCACCGGCACCGACGGCGGGCCCGTGCCACGCTCGGCGCGCTGGCCCGAGGTGACCACCGACGTGGCCGTGGGCCAGATGCGCCAGGTGGAACTGATTGCCGACGAGCCCGGCGACTGGGCTTTGCATTGCCACAAGAGCCACCACACCATGGGCGCGATGGGACATGACGTGCCCACCATGATCGGTGTCGATCACCGCGGACTGGTGGGCAAGATACAGAAGATCGTGCCCGACTACATGCTGATGGGCGAGCGCGGCATGGGCGATATGGGCAGCATGCAGATGCCCCTGCCCGACAACACCTTTCCGATGATGAGCGGCAACGGCCCGTTCGGGCCGCTCGAGATGGGCGGAATGTTCACCACGCTCAAGGTGCGCCCCGGTCTGGGCGCCCACGACTATGCGGACCCGGGCTGGTTTGCCCAGCCCAGGGGCAGCGTGGCCTATGAATGGACCGGAGCGCCGCTCGATGCCGCCGCGCCGCGCCAGACCCTGCCAGGCAGCGCGCCGGGTGCACCCAGCGTGCGCAAGCCCGGCACGGGCCATGAACACCATTGATACCTTGCTTTGAACCAGGAGAAAACCATGACACTTCACCCCAATCGCCGCCATTCGCTGGCGCTGCTGGCATCGCTTGCCGCCACGGCCTGTCTGCCCGCGCTGGCCGCTGGCGCCAGAACCCCCATGGAAGTCTGGAAGGACCCGAACTGCGGCTGCTGCAAGGACTGGGTGGTGCTGATGGAGAAAGCCGGCTTTGCCGTCACCGTGCACGATACCGGCAACAACGCCGTGCGCGCCAAGCTGGGATTGCCGCAGCGCCTGGGCTCGTGCCACACGGCGCTGGTGGGCGGCTATCTGCTCGAAGGCCATGTGCCTGCGGCCGATGTGCGCCGCCTGCTCAAGGAAAAGCCCAAGGCACTGGGCCTGGCCGTTCCCGGCATGCCTGTGGGCAGCCCCGGCATGGACGGCCCGGAATACGGCGGCCGCAAGGACGCGTACGACGTCCTGCTGGTCAGCAGGAATATGATGGGCGGCGAGGTGAGCACCCAGGTGTTCACCAGCTACCGGTCGTGAATTGCCAGCGAAGGAAACCGATCATGCTGCTCTCACTTTTCCCATCTCTGCGCGTGCCTGCGCTGGCCGTGCTGGGCCTGGCTCTGGTCTGCAGCCAGGCCATGGCGCACAACCACGACCAGCCCGGTCATGCAGGCCATAACGCCCACGATGCGGCGCCTGCTGCCGCTGGGCACGCAGCGCTGACCGAAGGCGAAATCACGCGCCGCGACGCGCGCACCGGCAAGCTGACCATACGCCATGCCGAGATCGTCAACCTGGGCATGGCGCCGATGACCATGGTGTTTGCCGTGCAGGACCCGGCCCAGGCCGCTGCGCTGCAGCCCGGCGACAAGGTGCGCTTTCGCGTGGAGAGGATCAACGGGGCGCTGGTGATCACGCATATCGAATCGGCCGCGCCGCCGCGTTGATCGAAGCGCGCAGCGTCAGGCGCCAGGCCATCGTCGCTGCCGCTGGTATTTTTACCCGGGTGTTATTGACTCGTTTATTTCACCCGGGTAAAATTCCTGCATGGACCAAGTTACGCCACCCACCTACACCGCTTTCCTGAACGGGCAGCGCCTTGCCAGCGGCCTGTTGCCCGAAGTCGCCGTGGCCGTGCTGCGCGCCCAGCTGTCGCAGCACGATCATCCGCTGGTCTTCAGCAATGCCACGGGGCAGTCCGCGGACCTGGACCTGCGCGGCGGCGAGCAAGCCGTGGCGGCGCGCTATGCCGTGGCCGCGGCTGTCTCCGTCTCCAAGGGCCGAGGTCGTCCCAAGCTCGGCGTGGTGGCGCGCGAAGTCACGCTGCTGCCCGAACACTGGGACTGGCTCGCGGCCCAGCCCGGTGGCGCCTCGGTCGCCTTGCGCAAGCTGGTGCACGAAGCGCGGCGCAAAGGCGGCGAGCAGGACCTCACGCGCCGCGCGCGCGACCGTGCCTACCATGCCATGTCGACGCTGGCCGGCGACCTCGCGGGCTTCGAGGAAGCGTCGCGGGCGCTGTTCGCAGGCGACCCTGAGCGGCTGGCGGCGCAGATGGCCGCCTGGCCCGAAGACGTTCGGACCTACGTGCTGCAGCTCGCCGAACCCGCAGCCGGCTGAGACCGGCATTTTCCGATTCTTTGCCAACAGCGCGTGGCCGGCTGCCGCAGCGCTGCGGGCACACGCACGCCCGTGGCGTTCAAGGCACGCGGCACCACCCTCACCAGGAGAAAAAGATGGAATCTTCCGTCAACCAGGCGGCGCGGCGCGCGGCCGCGCGCCAGGCGCGCGACGCCTTCCCGCCCATGGGCGTCTATGCCATACGCGACCGCGCCAGCGGCCACCGGCTGCTGGGCGCGAGCCGCAACGTGCACGCCGCGCTCAATCGCGCGCGTTTTGAAATGCGCATGGGCAAGTATGCGGACCGTGTGCTGCAAGCCGCCTGGAGCCGCGCCGGCGCGGATGCGCTCAGCTTCGAGGTGCTCGAACTGGTGAAGGAACGCGAGGACGCGGAATTCGACTACGCGGGCGAGCTCAAGGCGCTGGAGCAGACCTGCCGCGAACTCGAAGGCCTCAAGCCATGAGCGAACTTGCGCTGCAAGCCTGCGTGGACCGACACCTCGCGCACGCGGGCCGGGTGTTCGTGCTCGACAACGAACTCGGCACCCACCACGGACTGTCATGGGCCGACTTCGTGCTGCTGACGGTGCTGGAGGCGGCCGGCGGCGCCGCGCCCGCGACGCAGCTCGCGCGCACCATGTGCACGCCGGCCTCGCAACTGCTGCTGCGCCTGCTGCCGCTGGAGAAGACCGGCCTGGTGGAGCGCGCCGCCGATGGCCAGGGCCGGCGCCGCGTCACGCTGCGCGCGCCAGGCCGCAAGCTGCTGCACGAGGCGCGGCAGACGGCAGCCAACGCCTGCAGGCCCTGACGGCAACCTCGCTCAGGCCGCGTGCGCGCGCAGCCAGGCGACGATGTCGGCCGTCACTTCGGCGCGGTTGGTTTCATTCAGGATCTCGTGGCGCGCCGCAGGATAGAGCTTGAGCGTCACGTCGGCGATGCCCGCATCGCGATAGCGCTTGGCCAGCAGCTGCACCAGCGCGCCGCCACCGGCAAGCGGATCGGCGTCGCCCGAAGCGATCAGCAGGGGCAGGTCGGCGCGGATGCGCGCCAGCTGCGCCGGATCGGCGAGCCGGGATGCGGGTGCGAACAGCGCGCCAATCACTTCTTGCGGCACTTCCCAGCCGCACCAGGGATCGGCGACATAGGCATCCACTTCGGCGGCGTCGCGCGAAAGCCATTCGTAGCCCGTGCGCTGCGCAAAGCCGGCGTTGAAGGCTTCGAGCCCGGCCGGCGCACCCGCAGGCGCATTGGCCATGGCCGCGACCAGCATGTCGAGCGCGGTCGTGCCGGACAGCACCACGCCCGACCAGGTCGAAGCGTGATCGATGATCGCCGCCTGCGCGGCAAACGAGCCCATCGAGTGCGCGAACAGAAACAGCGGCAGGCCGGCATGCTGGGTCCGCAATTGCGCCCCGAACTGCGCCACGTCGGCAATCAGGCCGTCAAATCCCGCGGCGCCGAAGTCGCCCAATCGCCCATCGGCGCTGCGCCCGTGCCCTCTGTGGTCGACCGCATGGACCACGAAGCCCGCGGCATTGAGCGCCCGGGCAAACCGGTCGTAGCGTTCGCCATGTTCGGCGAGGCCGTGCGCGATCTGCACCACGCCCATGGGCTGGCCGGCAACCTCGGCCCAGGTATAGGTCGCGACCCGGGTGGCGTCGACGTTGGAGACAAAGGAGGAGGTCGAAGTGCTCATTGCCGGATTCTGGCATGTCGGCAGGGCAGGCCTGGTTGGGGTTGATGCGGGGGCTAGTCGCTGGCCGCGCCGGCTCAAGGCCGGGCGGCGCGGCACAAGGCCTGGTCCAGAGCCCCCATGGCAACCTCGCAGGCCGCAAGCAGCCGTGCCCGCGCTACGCCGTCGCGCGCCTGCACCGAGATGCCGTGCAGCTGCGTGGCATAGAAGTCGCCCAGCGCCTGCACATCCGTGGCCGGGCGCAGCTGGCCTTCGTCCCGAGCGCGCTGCAGTCGGTCGATGATGGACTGCGTGCGCTGGCGGCGGTGGTCCGCCAGCCAGGCCGCCACCTCCTCGTTTTCCTGCGCGAAATTGATCGCCGCCATGACGACCATGCAGCCCTGGGGCTGGCCGGGTTCGGTATAGACCGTGGCCGCATCCGTCAGCATGCGCGCGATCGATGCGCGCACCTGGGCCTCGTCGGCCAGGGCCTTGTCGGCGAAGCAGCCGGCGCCCGACTCATAGCGCTGTACGGCCTCGCGGAACAGCGCCTGCTTGCTGCCGAAGGCCGCATAGATGCGCGCCGAGGCAATGCCCAGCGCCTGGACCAAATCCGCCATGGACGTGCCTTCGTAGCCGCGCTGCCAGAACGCCAGCATGGCGCGCTCCAGCGCCTGGTCCCGGTCAAATTCCCTGGGTCTTCCGGCCATGTTTCTTGTCCTCTTCAAAAGTCAGTGCGGCATCTTAGCGGCGTGCCATCGGCGCCGTCGCGCGCCGGGTTGGCAAAAGCAGCGGCGCAGGCGTGATACTATTCTTTGTTGATCAACAAACAATACATCGAATCAAGGAAAAACACATGCAGACCATCAAGGGCCCGAGCCTTCATCTCGCGCAGTTCGCCGACGACAAGGCTCCGTTCAATTCGCTCGAGGACATTGCACGCTGGGCCGCGGGCGTGGGCTTCAAGGCCTTGCAGATTCCCGCCTGGGACCAGCGGCTGTTCGACGTGGCGACGGCCGCGCAAAGCCAGACCTACTGCGACGACATCACCGGCATGCTGGCCTCGCACGGCCTGGTGGCCAGCGAGCTGACCACGCACATGTTCGGCCAGCTGGTCGCCGTGCACCCCGCCTATGACGCGATGTGCGACAGCTTCGCTCCCGAGTCGCTGCGCGGCAATCCGGCGGCGCGAACCGCCTGGGCGATGCAGCAGCTCAAGCACTCGGCCAGCGCCTCGCGCCGCATGGGCCTGACGGAGATGGGCACGTTCTCGGGCTCGTTCGTCTGGCCCTATCTGTTCCCGTTCCCGCAACGCCCGGCTGGGCTGATCGAGACGGCCTTCGAGGAGCTCGCGCGCCGCTGGCGCCCCATCCTGGACGCCTGCGACGCGCAGGGCGTGAACCTCTGCTACGAGATCCATCCCAGCGAGGACCTGCACGACGGCACGAGCTTCGAGCGCTTCCATGAACTGGTCGGTCAGCACGAGCGCTGCAAGATCCTGTTCGACCCCAGCCACTTCGTGCTGCAGCAGCTGAACTACCTCGACTACATCGACATCTACCGCGATCACATCCGCATGTTCCATGTGAAGGATGCGGAGTTCCTGCCCAGCGGGCGCCAGGGCATCTACGGCGGCTACTCCTCATGGCTGGACCGGGCCGGACGCTTCCGTTCGCTGGGCGACGGGCAGGTGGACTTCAAGGCCATCTTCTCCAAGTTCGCCCAGTACGACTACCAGGGCTGGGCTTCTCTGGAGTGGGAATGCTGCCTCAAGGACCAGGAGGACGGCGCGCGCGAGGGCGTGGAATTCATCCATCGCCACATCATCCGCGTGACCGACAGAATCTTTGACGACTTCGCCGGCGCGCCCGTCAACCAGGGCCAGATCAACGCCATGCTGGGCATCGCCTGAGCCTCCTCGTATCCCGATTCGGACCACAAAAATGAACGCATTTCCTTCGATTCCTGCCCCCACCCAGGACGACTTTTCCCACGACTATGTGCGCATCGACGGCCGCCGCATCCACTGCGTCACGGCCGGGCAGGGCCAGCCCGTGCTGCTCATCCCGGGCTGGCCGCAGACCTGGTATGCCTGGCGCCATGTGATGCAGGCGCTGGCCGCGCAGGGCTTTCAGGCGATTGCCGTCGATCCGCCGGGCACGGGGTTTTCCGACCGGCCCGACACCGGCTACGACACCGGCACCATCGCCCAGACCCTGCACCGCAGCATGCTGGCGCTGGGCCATGCGCGCTACCAGGTGGTAGGCCACGACGTGGGCATGTGGGTCGCCTACGCGCTGGCCAGCGACCAGCCCCAGGCCGTGCAGTCTCTGGCGCTGACGGAAGCCGTGATCCCGGGGCTGGCGCCCGAGCCCAGCATCTTCGCGCCGCCCGAGCAGAACATCTTCCTGTGGCATTTCATGTTCAATCAGCTGGCGGACCTGCCCGAGACGCTGATCGCGGGCCGCGAACGCGCCTACCTGGAGTTCATGTTCAACCGCTGGTCGCTGCGGCGCGACCGCGTGGCCGTCGACGTCTACGTAGATGCCTATTCGGCGCCAGGCGGACTGCGCGGCGGCTTCGCCTACTACCGCGCGATTCCCGAGACCATGCGCCAGAACCGCGAGCGTGCGCAGCGCCCGCTCGCCATGCCGGTGCTGGCCATAGGCGCCGAGCACGCGACCGGCGATGCGCCCCTGGCCACGCTGCGCGGCCATGCCGATGATCTGTCGGGCGTGATCGTGCCTGACTGCGGCCACTTCATCATGGAGGAGGCCGCCGAGCCGTTCATTGCCGCACTGCTGCCTTTCCTGCAAAGGACGCGGTGATCATGGGCCTGGACGCTGACATCGCGCGCTTGCTCGCGGAGCAGGCGCGTTTGCCCCAGCCCGCGACACCGCCCACGCTGGCGCAGTTGCGCCAGGCCACCGACGCCGGGCTGCGCGCCCTGCACGGGCCGGTCGAGGCCGTCGCGCGCACGGCCGACTTCACGCTGCGCGCGCGCGACGGCGCTCCCCTGCGCCTGCGTGTGTACTGGCCGTCGGCAAGCGGCCGGCCCCAGCCGGCGCTGGTGTTCGCCCATGGCGGCGGCTGGTGCCTGGGCTCCATGGCGCTGTACGACAACCCCTGCCGCGCGCTGGCGGTGGCAACCGGGGCGGTGGTGATCTCGGTGGACTACCGGCTCGCGCCCGAGCACCGCTTCCCGGTGCCGCTGCACGACTTCTGCGATGCCCTGGCCTGGACTTTCGCGCAGGCCCAGGCACTGGGGCTGGACCCTGGGCGCATAGGCGTGGCCGGCGACAGCGCAGGCGGCAATCTCGCGGCCGCCGCCTGCCTGGCGGCACGCCACGCAGAGGGCTGGGGCGCGGCCGGGCCGCCGGCGATTGCGCACCAGCTGCTGCTGTATCCCGCGCTCGACGCCGCAATGGACTCGGCGTCGTTCGACCGGTTTGGCGAGGGCCACTACCTGACGCGCGCGGCAATGGCATTTTGCTACGCCGCCTATCTTGCGCATCCCGCGCAGGCGCGGCTGGAGCAGGTGTCGCCGCTGCATGCGGGCCGCCTCGCGGGCCTGCCACCGGCCACGGTGATCAGCTGCGAGTACGACCCGCTGCGCGACGAGGCCGAAGCCTATGCCCGGCGTCTGCAGGGCGAGGGCGTAGCGGTGGAATGCGTGCGCCTGCCCGGAATGGTGCATGCATGCATCCATATGCTGGGAGCGGCTGCGGCAGCGCGCGGGCTGTTCGATGCGGCCGGCACGGCCGTGCGGCGGGCATTGGGCTAGCAAGCTGTCTTTGCAGGCCCGTCAATGGCGCGAAAATGGCGGTTTCAAAGAATCGAGGTATGCATGAACAATCCGGCCCATGATGATCTGTTGAACCGTTACCGCAAGGCGGCGGCCGAGGCGCAGCAAAAGGAGCAGCTGGTGCGCGTGGTCGCGGCCAAGGGCCCGCGCGCCATCCAGCTGGCCAGCGAAACCGCGGCCAAGGCCGTGCGCCGGCGCAAGGTGCTCGAGGCGCAGCTGGAGCAGTTGGGGATTGTGGAGCGCTAAGAGGCCCTTTTGGGACTGGGGCCGGGCTCAGCACGAACAGCGAATGGCCGTTCGCCCTGAGCCTCGGCGCGTCCGTCGAAGGGCGTCTCAGTTCGAAGGATGGTCGAGGATGCGCCAATCAAGCCCTGGCCTGATGCAGCTGCGCGCCGTCCATCCACTGCGCAAAGCCTTGCGCGCAGCGCACGACTTCGCCGACAACGACCACGCTGGGGCTGCCCAGTTTTTCCTGGGCAACGACCGCAACGAGTTCGTCCAGGCGTGCAATGGCATGGCGCTGCTGCGGCTGGGAGGCGTTCTGTATCACGGCCACGGGCGTGCCTGGCGGCAGGCCCTGCAGCAGGCCCTGGGCGATGTCGGCCACGCCTTTCATTCCCATGTAGATCACCAGCGTGAGCCGCGCGGCCTGCGCCGTCGCGGCCAGCTGCGGCCAGTCTATGGGCTGGGCTCCCGGGCGCGTATGGCCGGTGATGAACAGCACGCCGTGCGCATGGTCGCGGTGGGTCAGCGGCGCGCCGATCTGCGTCATGCCGGCCAGGCCGGCGGTGATGCCGTTGACGATCTCGACATGCACGCCCGCGGCGCGCAGGTGCTCGGCCTCCTCGCCGCCGCGCCCGAAGATGAACGGGTCGCCGCCCTTGAGGCGCACCACGTTCTCGCCTTCCAGCACGCTGGTCAGAATGAGCTTTTCAATGAAGGCCTGGGGCGTGCTCTGGCAGCCGCCGCGCTTGCCGACGGCAATCACGCGCGCGCCGGCCGGGGCCAGGGCGACGATGGCGTCGCTGACCAGGTCGTCGACCAGCAGCACGCTGGCCGCCTGAATGGCCTTGAGCGCCTTGAGCGTCAGCAGGTCGGGGTCGCCCGGGCCCGCGCCCACCAGCGTGCAGCGGCCCATCGGGAGGGAGTGATTTCCTTGGGAAATAGTCATGGAGGGCCTCAGGCGTGGGTGGTTGCGTGGAAGCGGACCACGGCCGTGGTCTGCACATGGCGTTTGAGTTCGGGAATGCAGGAGCCGCATTGCGTGCCGCAGCCCAGGCGCTGCTGCAGCTGCAGCAGGCGTTCGCCGTCGCTGCCCGCGCATTGGCCCAGCGTCTGCACGATGCTGTCGAGCGTGACGTTCATGCAGCTGCAGACCTGGGGGCTGCGGGCCTTGGTGCCCGAGGGCGGCGTCGCGCCCTGGGTCAGCATCAGGTGCGCGGGCTGGGGCGGGTCCAGCTCCTGGGCCAGCAGCTGCGTGAGCCAGGCGCCGGCGCTGGTGTCGCCCGTGAGCAGCATGGCTTCAAGGCGCAGCGTGCCCTGGTCGTCGCGCTGCAGCTGCAGGGCGCGGCTTTGCTGGCGGCGGCGGTCGCTGTAGCGAATCACCTGGTCGCCGGCAATTCCCAGCAGCTGTTCTATCCGCAGCAGCGCCTCGGCGGCCGGCGGCGCACAGGCCGAGGCGCGCAGCAGCACACCGCTGCGCGTCTGCGCGGCCGCGCTCAGCGGCACCTGGTTGCTGAACGGCACGCAGCTCGCGAACTCGAATTGCCCCATCAGCGCCGACAGCGCCTGGCGCACTTCAAGCACGCGCTCTGCGGGCAGCCAGGCCATGGCCAGCAGCGACCAGGGCAGCGTGGCCTTGCTGACCGACACCGCCGTGTGCTTGAGCTCGGGCTGCTTGGACATGGGGCAGAACGCCGGCTGGGTGAGCGCGTTGATGCCCAGCAGGCGCTGGCCGTCGGCGGCGCGGCCGCTGAGAAACTCGCTGCCCCAGTGCATGGGCATGAACAGGCGCGTGGGCGCAAGCTGGGTGTCGGCTTGCAGTGCGACCAGCAGCGTGCCGCGGCGGCTGGTGAGCCGCACCAGTTCGCCTTCGCCCAGGCCCTGCTGCGCCATGTCCTGCGGATGCATGTGCAGGCGCGGCTCGGCCGCGTGGCTGAACAGCCGGCCCAGCGTGCCGGTGCGGCTCATGCCATGCCATTGGTCGCGCAGCCGGCCGGTGGTCAGGGCGAACGGAAACTCGGCGTCGACCGGCTCGGCCAGCGGCTGGAAGGGCGCGGCATGAAAGCGCGCCTTGCCGTCGGCCGTGGGAAACACGCCGTCTTCATACAGCCGCGCCTGGCCCTGGGCCGCGCCCGCGGCCATGGGCCATTGCTCGGGACCTTGTTCCAGCCGCTCCCACGACAAGCCGGTGATGTCGAGATCGCGCCCCGCGGTGCTGGCGCGGTGTTCTTCCCACAGCGCCTGCGCGCCGGCTTCGGCCGGCTCGACGGGGTAGGGAAACAGCGTGGGCTGGCCGGGGCGCAGCCGCGCTTCGAGCCGGTGGGCGAGCTGCACCGCAATCTGCCAGTCGTGGCGCGCAGCGCCCGCGGCGGGCACGGCGGCGCGCACGCGCGAGATGCGGCGTTCGCTGTTGGTGACCGTGCCCAGCTTCTCGCCCCAGGTGCTGGCGGGCAGCAGCAGGTGGGCGTGGCGCGCGGTCTCGGTGGTGGTGAAGGCTTCCTGCACCACGACGAGTTCCGCGCGTTCCAGCGCGCGCTGCACCATGCGCTGGTCGGGCATGCTTTGCGCGGGGTTGGTGCAGGCAATCCACAGCGCCTTGATTTCGCCGTCGGCCGCGGCTTCGAACATTTCCACCGCGGTCTTGCCGGGCTGGGCCGGCACATCGGCCAGGCCCCACAGCGCCGCGACTTCGGCGCGGTGGGCGGCATTGGCGAGATCGCGGTGGCCGCTGAGCAGATTGGCCATGCCGCCGACTTCGCGCCCGCCCATGGCGTTGGGCTGGCCGGTGAGCGACAGCGGGCCGGCGCCGGGCTTGCCGATCTGGCCCGTGGCCAGGTGCAGGTTGATCAGCGCCGCATTCTTGGCCGTGCCGCTGCTGCTCTGGTTCAGGCCCTGGCAGTACAGGCTCAGCGTCGCCGGCGACTGCGCAAACCATTGCGCGGCCTGCAGCAGGTCCTGCTCGGCAATGCCGCATTCGCGCGCGACGCGTTCGGGCGTGGCCTGCGCCACCAGGCTTTCCAGCGCGCCAAAGCCCGTGGTGTGGGCGGCGATATAGCCGCGGTCCACCCAGCCCCGGGCCAGCATCCGCTGCAGCATGCCCTGGAACAGCAGCACATCGGAGCCCGGTGCGATAGGCAGGAACAGGTCGGCGAGGCTGGCGGTATCGGTGCGGCGCGGGTCGGCAACGATCACCTTGAGCGCCGGGTTCGCGGCTTTCGCGGCTTCGAGGCGGCGAAACAAAATGGGGTGGGCCCAGGCGGCGTTGCTGCCGACCAGGAACACGCATTGCGCCTTTTCCAGGTCTTCGTAGCAGGCCGGCGGCGCGTCCGCGCCCAGCGTGGCCTTGTAGCCGGCGACGGCGCTGCTCATGCACAGGCGCGAATTGGTGTCGAGGTTGTTGCTGCCTATCAGGCCCTTGACCAGCTTGTTGAACGCGTAATAGTCCTCGGTCAGCAGCTGGCCGCTGAGGTAGAAGCCCACGGCGTCGGGGCCATGGGCGCTGATGATGCGCGCCAGCTGATCGCTGGCCGTGGCCAGCGCCGCATCCCAGGAAACGGGCAGGGCCGGGCCGCCGCGCTGCAGGCGCTGCAGCGGCTGCAGCAGCCGCGTCTGGCGCGTGACCGCGGCCGAAGCCGTGAGGTGCAGCGTGCTGCCCTTGGTGCACAGCTTGCCGAAGTTCGCCGGGTGCAGCGGATCACCCTGGACGCCGGTGATCTGTCCGTCCCGGGCTTCGATGATCACTCCGCAGCCCACGCCGCAGTAGGGGCAGGTGGAGCGGGTTTGCGTGACGGGGGAGGCGGTCATGGGGAGCTTTGAATGGTGAGGAGGTCAGGCGGGCTTGGTCTGCTCGTCGGCGCCGCCGTCGGCCGGAGGGATTTCGCCGAACATCAGCCGGTCGCGGATCTCGGCAATGCTGCAGCCTTCGCGCAGCAGCTTGAAGTACCAGCTGCCGTCGACGGTATCGCCGTAGAGGCAGGCGCCGACCAGCTTGTCGTCGGCAATCACCAGCTTCTTGTAGACGCCGCTGGTCGGGTCGCTGAGCACGATTTCCTCGGTGCGGTCCGTGCCCTTGAAGTCGCCGGCCGAAAACAGGTTGATGCCCGTGACCTTGAGCTTGGTCGAGGTGACCGAGCCCTGGTAGCGGCTGATGCCCATTTCCGCGAGGTGGTTGGCCAGTACCTTGCCCTGCTCGAACAGCGGCGCGACCAGGCCGTAGGCAATGCCGCGGTGGGCCGCGCATTCGCCCACCGCGTAGATGCGCGGGTCGGTCGTGGTCTGCAGCGTGTCGTGCACCACGATGCCGCGGTTGACCTGCAGGTAGGCGGCTTCGGCCAGCGAAGTGTTGGGGCGTATGCCCACGGCCATCACCACCAGATCGGCCGGCACTTCGCTGCCGTCCTGGAAGCGCACGGCGCGCACGCGGCCGCATGCGTTGCCCAGCAGCTCCTGCGTCTGCGCGCCCATCAGGAACTGCATGCCGCGCTCGTTGAGCGACTGGCGCAGCAGCTGCGACGCGGCTTCGTCGAGCTGGCGCTCGAGCAGCCAGTCGTTGACATGCACCACGGTGACCTGCATGCCGCGCTTGATCAGGCCGTTGGCGGCTTCCAGGCCCAGCAGGCCGCCGCCAATCACCACCGCATGCCGGTACTGCGTGGCGGCATCGATCATGGCATGGGTATCGGCGATGTCGCGGTAGCCGAGCACGCCTTCGAGCTGGCTGCCGGGGACCGGCAGGATGAAGGCATGCGAGCCCGTGGCCATGATCAGCCGGTCGTAGGCTGCGCTCAGCGACTCGCCCGCGGCGTTGACCGCGTGCACGGTGCGCGACTGGCGGTCTATCTTGGTGACGGTCCAGCCCGCGTGCAGCGTGATGCCGTTGTCGGTGTACCAGCTCCAGTCGTTGAGCACGATCTGTTCTAGCGTCTGTTCGCCCGCAAGCAGCGGCGACAGCATGATGCGGTTGTAGTTGGGGTGGGGCTCGCTGCCGAACACCGTGATGTCATACAGATCGGGCGCGAGCTTGAGCAACTCTTCCAGAGAGCGCACGCCCGCCATGCCGTTGCCTATCATCACCAATCTGGATTTTTTCATCAGGGTCTTTCCTTGGCCGTTCTGAAAGCGCAAAAGCGTCTGTCCCTGAGCCGCCCGGCTGCAGGGAAAGACGCCTTTGTCATGGGTTTGGGCCCATCGTCGGACCGAAACCGTTGTGACCTTCAGTGGTCACGCAAGGGTTCAAGCAATTTGCGGGCCAGGTCGCGATGGCTGTGCAGAGGGCCCGGGCCGCGAGGCCATGCACCGAGATGGTGAGATGCGCGCTGCATTGGGGTGCAGCGGCCAGGCCATCGCGGTGCGGTGGCACGGCGCTGGCCGTCAGGCAATCGTCATCAGGCTGGCATTGCCGCCGGCCGCGGCGGTGTTGACGCTCAACGCGCGCTCGATCACCAGGCGCTCGATCGGCACGGCCGTCGAGCCGCCGGCTGCGTGGCCCATGCTGACAATCGGCCCGGGCCGGGCCGCGAGCGCCTGGCCGGTCTGCAGCAGCGAAGCCGCGTCGCCATGGTGCAGCACGGCATCGAAAGCGGCGTTGGGCGCGGTCCATTCGGGCACCAGGTCTATGGCTTGGCGCACGGCCTGGGGCAGGCGCGCGTACAGCGCCCGGGCGGCCATCGGCCAGACGGCGCGGCTGCCCACGGCCAGCACCGCGGCCAGCTGAGTCAGCCGGTCTTCGTCGCTCGTAGCCAGGCACAGCACGGCGGCGCGCGGCGCCAGCGTATAAACATTGCGCTCGCCCGTGGGGCCCTGGAGTTCGCGGGCGTGCTGGCGCGGCGCCAGCGCCTGCAAGCGGCTGCAGGTCGCGGCCAGCTGGGGCGCGCCGGACTGCGCGGCCCATTGGCGCAGCTGGGCAAATGCCGAGGCCGCATGCCAGCGCGCGGGCGTGGCGGCGTCGGCGGCGGCATCGGCGGGCAGCGCGCGCTGCAGCACGTCATCGGGGCGCTGCGACAGCAGGCGGTAGAGATACAGCGGCCCGCCGGCCTTGGGCCCGGTGCCCGACAGGCCTTCGCCGCCGAAAGGCTGAACGCCCACCACGGCGCCCACCATGTTGCGGTTCACATAGACGTTGCCGGCGTGCGCCGCGGCCACCACCTGGGCAATGGTCTCGTCTATGCGCGTGTGCAGGCCCAGCGTCAGGCCGTAGCCGGTGGCGTTGATCTGCGCGAGCAGCTGCGCCAAATCCTTGCGGCGGTAGCGCACGATGTGCAGCACCGGGCCGAAGATCTCGCGCTGAAGTTCAGCGATGCTGTCCAGCTCGATCAGCGTGGGCAGCACAAACGTGCCCTGGGCCAGCGCCGCGTCGCCGGCATTCCAGGCGCTGCGCAGCACCTTGCGGCCCTTGGCCCGCATCTGCTCGATGTGCTTTTCTATGCCGTCACGCGCCTGGGCATCGATCACCGGGCCGACGTCGACGGCCAGCTGCGCCGGGTCGCCGATGCGGCCTTGCGCGATGGCGCCGCCGAGCATTTCAATGATGCGGTCGGCGCAGTCTTCCTGCAGGCACAGCACGCGCAGCGCCGAGCAGCGCTGGCCCGCGCTGTCGAACGCCGAGGCAACGACATCGGCCACCACCTGTTCGGCCAGCGCCGACGAGTCGACAATCATCGCGTTCTGGCCGCCGGTCTCGGCCACCAGCACCACGGGCTGGCCGTTGCGCCCCAGGCGCTGGGCCAGCTGGCGCTGCAGAATGCGCGCGACATCGGTGGAGCCCGTGAACAGCACGCCTTGCACGCGCGCGTCGGCGACCAGCGCCGCGCCCACGCTCTCGCCCTCGCCGGGCAGCAGCTGCACCACGGCCTGGGGCACGCCGGCCTGCCACAGGCGGCGCAGCGCATGCGCGGCCACCAGCGGCGTCTGCTCGGCGGGCTTGGCCAGCACCGGATTGCCCGCGGCCAGCGCGGCGCTGACCTGGCCCACGAAGATGGCCAGCGGGAAATTCCAGGGGCTGATGCAGACCACCGGGCCCAGCGGACGGTGGGTGGCGACGGCGAAATCGGCGCGCGCCTGGGCCGCGTAATACCGCAGGAAATCAACGGCTTCGCGCACTTCGGCAATGGCGTTGGCCGCGGTCTTGCCGGCTTCGCGCGCCAGCAGACCCATGAGCTGCGGCATGTCGGCTTCCAGCAGATCGGCCGCGCTTTCCAGCGCATCGGCGCGCAGCGCGGGCGGCGTCTGGGCCCAGCTGTCGGCGGCGCCGGCCGCGGCGGCAAGCGCGGCTTGCACATCCTGCTGCGACGCCTGCTGCACCCGGCCCACCAGGTCCTGCAGATTGGCGGGATTGCGGATCTCCACGCTGGCGCCGCCCTGCGCCGTGATGCCGGGGGCCAGCATGGGCGCTGCCGACCAGTCGCCGCGCGCCTGCATGGCCGGGGCAATGGCCTGCAGCGTGTGCTCGTTGGACAGATCGAGTCCGCGCGAATTCGCGCGTGCCGCGCCGTAGAGCGCGACCGGCAGCGCGATCGCCGGGTGGGGCAGGCCATACTCGCCTTCCTCGCGCGCCATGCGCTCCAGCGTCTGCACCGGGTCTTCGACCAGCGTTTCCAGCGCCATGGTCGGGTCGGCAATGCGGTTCACAAACGAGGTGTTGGCGCCGTTTTCCAGCAGCCGGCGCACCAGGTAGGCGAGCAGCGTCTCGTGCGTGCCCACGGGGGCGTAGATGCGGCAGGGCCGGCCGAGGCTGGCCACTACCTGTTCGTACAGCGGCTCGCCCATGCCGTGCAGGCATTGGAATTCATACTGGCCTGGCCGGTAGGTGGCGGGCCCGGCCATCTGGTGAATGGCCGCGACGGTGTGCGCATTGTGCGTGGCGAACTGCGGGAAGACTTCGGCCGGCGCTTCCAGCAGCTTGCGCGCGCAGGCCAGGTAGGCGACATCGGTATGCGGCTTGCGCGTGTAGACCGGATAGCCGTCCTGGCCGTCCACCTGGGCGCGCTTGATCTCGCTGTCCCAGTACGCGCCCTTGACCAGGCGCACCATGAGCCTGTGGCCGCTGCGCCGGGCCAGATCGACCAGGAAGTCGATCACGGCCGGGCAGCGCTTCTGATAGGCCTGGATCACAAAGCCTATGCCGTTCCAGCCCGCGAGCGCGGGCTCGAAGCACAGGCGCTCGAGCAGATCGAGCGACAGCTCGAGCCGGTCCGCTTCCTCGGCATCGATGTTGACCCCTATGTCGTACTTCCTGGCCTGCACGGCCAGCGCCAGCACGCGCGGGTAGAGCTCCTGCAGCACGCGCGCGTATTGCGCGCGGCTGTAGCGCGGGTGCAGCGCCGACAGCTTGATCGAGATGCCCGGGCCGGCCTGCACGCCCGCGCCGGCCGCGGCCTTGCCTATGGCGTCTATGGCCTGCTGGTAGTCGGCAAGGTAGCGCCGGGCATCGCCTTCGGTCAGCGCGGCCTCGCCCAGCATGTCGTACGAGTAGCGAAAGCCCCGGGCCTCGAGGCCCCTGGCATGCTGCAAGGCCGCGCCAATCGTCTCGCCGGCAACGAATTGCTCGCCCATCACGCGCATCGCCATGTCGACGCCCTGGCGTATCAGCGGCTCGCCGCCCTTGCCGATGATGCGTCCCAGCGTGCTGGCCAGCCCGGTTTCGCTGTGCGTGGCAACCAGCCGGCCCGTGAGCAGCAGGCCCCAGGTGGCGGCATTGACAAACAGCGAGGGGCTGCGGCCCAGGTGCTGGCGCCAGTCGCCGTCGGCAATCTTGTCGCGTATCAGCGCGTCGCGCGTGGCGGCGTCGGGAATGCGCAGCAGCGCTTCGGCCAGGCACATCAATGCCACGCCCTCCTGCGACGACAGCGAATATTCCTGCAGCAGGCCTTGCACCATGCCCGCGCGGCCGCTGGCGCACTTGCGCTCGCGCAGTCCGCGCGCCAGCTGCAGCGCCAGCACGTGGGCGCGCTGCGCGTCGTCGTTGCGCGGGCGCGCGAGTTCCAGTAGGGCCGCCATCACGGCCTCGGGTTCGGGCCGGCGCGTCGCGGCCGTGATGGCGTCGCGCAGCGCGCCGCGGTGTTGCGTGGGGCCGTCGACAAAAGCGGCGGGAGAGGCCGGGGCAGCGGAAATGGACATGGCGAAACTCGGTGAGTGGATAGCGCAATGGTGAACCGGGGCGAATAGAATATTTGTTCGAAATATGTGATTTGGTCCGAATGAAAAACTATTTGTATGGCATCCGATAACGAATCAGTCCAGATCGACCGCATGGACCTGCGCATTCTTGCGCTGCTGCAGGCCGACGGCCGCCTGACCAACCTCAAGCTGGCCGAGGCCATCAGCCTGTCGCCGACGGCCACGCTGGCGCGTGTGCAGCGGCTCACGCGCGAGGGCTATATCCTGGGCTACGAGGCGCGGCTCAACCCCATCAAGCTGGACGCGGGCATGCTGGTGTTTGTCGAGGTGCTGCTGGACCGCACCACGCCCAATGTGTTCGAGGAGTTCAAGGTGGCGGTGCAGCTGCAGCCTGAAATCATGGAATGCCACATGGTGGCCGGCGGCTTCGACTATCTGCTCAAGACGCGCAGCGCCGACATGAACGCCTACCGGGTGTTTGCCGGCAACGTGCTGTGGCAGCTGCCGGGCGTGCGCGAGACGCGCACCTATGCGGTGATGGAAGAGGTGAAGAACTCTTCGCATTTGCATTTGAGGGGGGTGGGGTAGGGGGGCTGTGCTCATGCTTTGAGGGCAGGCCGTCGACCCGTTCGTGGTGAGCTTGTCGAACCATGAACGGCCCGTCCTCATGCTTTGAGCGCAGGCCGTTCATCCTTCGACAGGCTCAGGACGAACGGTTTTTTGAAGCCCGCTGTTTCTTTTGAACGCCTTGCGAGACCTCGGCTCGCTGACCTAGCTCAGTACGAACGAGATCCTACGCATCCCCATGCCCCGCCACCCAAGGCAGGGCCAGCGCCGCCAGCAGTTCGATCTGCTGCTTTTCCAGCGCAGTCCATTGCGGCCGCGTGCCCAGCACGTTGAACGTGGCAAAGCAGGCGCCGGCGCGCAGCAGCGGCACGTTCATCACCGACCGCAGGCCCAGCGACAGTATGAGGGGGCTGTCGTCAAACACCTGCTGCAGCGCCGGCTGGCCTTCGCCAATGAAGATCTCGCCGCCCAGCAGCAGCTGGCGCGTCCAGGGCGTGAGGCCCTTGCGCTTGCGGCCCGCGACCGGGTATTCGGCGGGGCGCGACGACCAGATTCGCTGCAGGTCTATGGCGTCCGGCGTATCGGCCGGTGGCGCCGGCCACCGCACATGGTTGACGGTCAGCAGGCCGTCGCCCAGCAGGTCCTGGCGCACGCGCTCGATGGTCTGCAGCGCGGCGGCGAAATCGGGCGCGCGCGGCAGCTCGCGGCACAGCGCCAGCGCGGCCGCCGCCGGCAGCGTCAGCGGGACGTTGTCACTCACCCTTGATTCCCAGCTCGCGGATGATCTTGCCGTAGCGCTCGGCGTCGGACTTGAGCACGGCGGCAAACTGCGCGGGCGTGGTCTTGACGACTTCCACGCCCAGGCTGTCCATGCGTGCCTTGACGGCGGGATCGGCCATCGCGGCATTGGCTGCGGTGTTGAGCCTGTCGACCAGGTCCCTGGGCATGCCGGCCGGGCCGAACAGGCCGTACCAGACGCCCAGTTCATAGCCGGGCAGGGTCTCGCCTACCGTGGGCACGCCGTCGGGCATCAGCGCCGAGCGCTTGGCCTCGGTCACGGCCAGCAGCTTGAGCTTGCCGGTCTTGACATGGGGCAGGGTCTGCGTGCCGGCCGAAAACAGCACCTGGGTCTGGTCGGCCACGGTGTCGACCACGGCCGGCGCGCCGCCCTTGTAGGGCACATGCACCATGGTGATGCCCGCGGCCTTTTCAAACAGCACGGCGCTCAGGTGGTTGGTCGAGCCCTGGCCGGCCGAGGCGTAGTTGAGCTTGCCGGGATTGGCCTTGGCGTAGGCAATGAAGTCCTTGAGGTTGTTGGCCGGCACCGAGTTGCTCACCACCATGGTGTTGATCACATTGGCCAGCTGGGCGATGGGCGTGAAGTCTTCCACGCCCTTGAACGGCATGCTGGCCATCAGCGCCGGATTCATCGCATGCGTGCTCATGGAGCCCACGAGCAGCGTGTAGCCGTCGGGCTTGGCCTTGGCAACCATGTTCGAGCCTATGTTGCCCGAGGCGCCCGCGCGGTTGTCGACGATCACCGTCTGGCCCAGCGACTTCGACAGGCGTTCGCCCAGCGCGCGCGCGAGGATGTCGGTGGAACCACCGGGCGCCCAGGGAACGATCAGCGTGATGGGCTTGTCCGGGTAAGCCGCCGAAGCGGCGCCGGCAACGGCCAGCAAGGCGGTGGCGCACAGGGCGCGGATACGGTGAGAGATCATGGAAGCTCCAGTGGTTGAAAGGGGTAGTCAGCGGCCGACGGCGTAGCCCTGCATGCCGCGCGGATTCGCCGCGGCGCGCAGCAGCAGCCGGCCGCGCGCGTCGCGCTCGCGCGTGCAGGCCGACATGCGGCTTTCCGACCAGGGGTCGCCGACCTTGACCTGGTGGCCCGCGGCGCGCAGGGCTTCGATTTCCTCGGGCGCGAAGCGCGACTCGACGGTCAGCTGGTTGAGCCTGGTCTGGCGCGGCCAGAACGAGGCCGGGAAGTGATCGACATGCCAGGCGGGCGCATCGATTGCCTCCTGCAGGTTCATGCCGTGCACCGCGTGGCGCAGGAAGAAGGCCGGCGACCATTGGTCCTGCTGGTCACCGCCGGGCGTGCCGAACACCATGTAGGGCTGGCCGTCGCGCAGCGCCAGCGAAGGCGACAAGGTGGTGCAGGGCACGACGCGCGGCGTGACGGTGTTGGCCAGGCCCTCGTCCAGCCAGGTCATCTGCAGCCGGGTGTTGATGGCAAAGCCCAGCGCGGGAATCACCGGGCTGGACGATAGCCAGCCGCCTGAAGGTGTGGCCGCGACCATGTTGCCGTCGCGGTCGATGACGTCGATATGGCAGGTGTCGCCCACGAAGACTTCGCGCTGCGCCCATTCGGCCACCGGCGGCAGCGCGGCAAACGTCGGCTCGCCAATGCCAAAGCGGGTGTCGGCAGTGCGCAGCGTGCGTTCGGCCGCGCCCAGATCGGGCAGCTGCGGCGCAATGCCTAGCGGCGCGCCGGCGCGCAGCTCGGCCGAGGCCTGGGCCCCGGTCTGCTGCCAGCGCGCGCGCAGGTAGTCGTCGGACAGCAGCGCCATCTGTGCCTCGCGCTGCGCTGCGGGCGCGTCGCCGTACCAGGCCAGGCGGTCGGCCATGGCCAGCTTCGCGGCTTCGGCAATGCGGTGCACGAAGCCCGCGGTATGCGGCGCGTGCTGGCCCAGGTCGGCGTGGCGCAGCATGCCTATCTGCTGCAGGAAGGCCGGGCCCTGGCTCCAGAAGCCGCACTTGGCCAGCGTGTAGCGGCCGAAGTCCAGCGTCAGCGGTGCTTCCACCGCGGCCTGCCAGTTCGCCATGTCGTCGTAGCGCAGCAGGCCGCCATGGCGTTCGCCGCTGGTGTCCTGCACCTTTTCGGTGCGGTAATAGAGATCGATTTCCTCGGCGACAAAGCCGCGGTACCAGATGTCCAGGGCGGCGTCTATCTGTTCGGTACGGCCCGTGGCGCGGGTCTGCGTTTCCTGCAGCAGGCGCTCGAAGGTGTCTGCCAGCTTGGGCAGCTGGAACAGCGCGCCGGGCTGGGGCACGCGCCCGCCCGGCAGCCAGACCTGGGCCGAGCTGGGCCATTGTTCGCGAAACAGGTCCTGCACCGCATAGATGGCCTGCACCGCGCGCGCGATCAGCGGAAAGCCGTCGCGCGCATAGCCTATGGCCGGCGCCAGCACTTCGGCCAGCGACCAGGTGCCATGGTCGCGCAGCATGGTCATCCAGGCGCCAAAGGCGCCGGGCACGGTGGCCGGCAGCATGCCAATGCCCGGCACCTGCTCGAAGCCCATGCGGCGAAAGGTCTGGGCATCGGCTTCGGCCGGCGCCACGCCCTGGCCCTTGATCGACTCCATGCGTCCCAGCCGCTCGCTCCACAGCAGTATGGGCACTTCGCCGCCCGGGCCGTTGAGATGCGGCTCGACCACCTGCAGCACGAAGCCTCCGGCCACGGCGGCGTCAAAGGCATTGCCGCCGCGCTCGAGCACACCCATCGCGGTCTGTGACACCAGCCAGTGGGTTGAGGAGACCACGCCGAAGGTTCCAGTGATCTCGGGACGGGTAGTGAAAGCGCTCATGATTGCTTTTGGTGCGAGTGGAAGATGGCCCAACTATAGAAGCACGGAATAGGCCAGGGTGAATGTCTTTGCATCGACCCATGCATTGCAGGCTATAGTTCGTTCATGCCCCATTCCCTTCCCGACGTAGAGCGCGCGATCGACGCGCGCCTCAAGCTGCGCCACTACCGGCTGCTGGTCGCGCTGGACCGCTACCGTTCGATCACGCGCGTCGCCGAAATCCTCGGCAGCAGCCAGCCCACGGTCACGCGCGCGCTGGCCGACATCGAGGGCATCTTCGATGCCGTGCTGTTCGAGCGCACCGGGCGCGGCCTGGAGCCCACGGCCGCGGGCCGGGTGGTGATTGCGCGCGCGGCGTATGCGATTGCCGAGAACGACGAACTGCTGATCGAGCTCGACGGCGTGCGCGCCGGGCGCCAGGGCCGGCTGCGCGTGGGCGTGCTGCCCTATGCGTCCACGCGCGTGCTCGACAGCACCTGGTCCTATCTGTTCTCGCTGCGTCCCAGGATTGCCACGGTGTCGATGGAGGATGTGACCGGCAATCTGTTTGCCGCATTGCGCGCGCGCACGCTGGACTGCGCGATCTGCCGCTTTTCACAGAACGACCAGGGCATGCCGGGGGACGAGGCGATCGAGCAGGTGCTGCTGTACCAGCAGCAGCCGCGCCTGGTCGTGGCCCAGCCCAGCGCGGCGCTGCTCACACGCTACCCCGAAGTGGACATTGCCAAGCTGTCGGAAATGGACTGGATATTCCCGCCGGCCGATACGCCGATACGCGGCATGATCGACGCGATCTTCTCGGCGGCCGGGCGGCGCGTGCCCGTGCCCACGCTCGAAGCCTATGCGGTGCGCACCATTGCGTCGGCGCTGCGCAATCTGCCGCGCGGCATCACGGTGCTGCCCGACGACATTGCCCAGGCGGTGTGCGTGGGCGGCGCGGCGCAGGTGCTAGAGCAGCCGCTGCCCTGGAGCCTGCCGCCCGTGGGCCTGGCCTGGCTGCGCAATTCGCCCAAGGTCGATCTGATCGATGGGCTGAGGCAGGCGATTCTTTCGCGGCAGGGTCAGGACGTTTAAACGGCTGCGCTGAGCTTGAGCGCAGGCCGTTCATCCTTCGACAAGCTCAGGACGAACGGGAATACAAGCTCAGGACGAACGGGAATGCCGGAACGCGCTGCTGGCTTGAGGACAGGCCGTTCATCCTTCGACGGGCTCAGGACGAACGGGATTTTGAGGCTCGCAGTTTCCTCAGGCGGGCAAGAAGCGCGGCTTACAGCCCCATCGCATCGAGCGCCGGCGGGCGTAGCAGGTCCTTGTCGATTCCCATGACTTCGCTGGCGCGCTCCATGGCCGTCCATAGCTCCGAGGGCATCTTGAGTATTTGCTCGGGTGTGTCGGCCTGGGCGATCCAGGCGCCGATCTCGTGGTGCTGTTCGGGCGTCAGCAGATCCAGGTGCAGCATTTCGTCAATGGTTTTCATGGGATCGGCGGTTCTCGAATTGCAAGGATGCCGCGTCAGCTTGCGCTGTACGGCCTGAGCTCCAATATACCGCCGTCCCGTGATGCTCCGGCGCTTCAGGCGGCTTTTTCCACATGCGCCTGGCGCGTGTAGAGAAAATCCATCACCGCCTGGCGGCAGCGCAGGTACTCGGGGTCGCTGGCCAGCTCCACGCGCCTGCGCGGGCGGGCGATGTCGACGCTGAGAATTTCGCCTATGCGCGCGGCCGGGCCGTTGGTCATCATCACGATCTTGTCGGACAGCAGCACGGCCTCGTCGACATCGTGCGTCACCATCACCACGGTGCTGCGCGTGCGCGCGACGATCTCCAGCAGCTCGTCCTGCAGCTTAGCGCGCGTGAGCGCGTCCAGCGCGCCGAACGGCTCGTCCATCAGCAGCACCTGGGGTTCCATCGACAGCGCGCGCGCAATGCCCACGCGCTGCTTCATGCCGCCCGAGATCTCGCCCGGGCGCTTGTCGCGCGCATGGCCCAGGCCCACCAGGGCCAGCGCCGCGTCGCTGCGTTCCTTGAGCTGGGCCTTGCTTTCCTTTTGCGCGAACACCCGCTCCACGGCCAGGTGCACGTTCTCGTAGCAGGTCAGCCAGGGCAGCAGCGAATGGTTCTGAAACACCACGGCGCGCTCGGGCGACGGGCCCTGGATCTCGCGGTTGGCGCACAGCAGCACGCCGTTGCTGGGCGTGGTCAGGCCGGCAATCAGATTGAGCAGCGTCGACTTGCCGCACCCCGAGTGGCCGATCAGCGCGACGAAGTCGCCCTTGGCAATGCGCAGATCGATGTTCTCCAGCGCCAGGAACAGGCCCTTGGCGGTCTTGAAGCTCTGCGAGATGCCTTGCAGTTCAATGAATTTGTCGCTCATGACTTCACCTCTTCATAAGTAAATGCCTTGGCGATCTGCACCAGCAGCAGCTCCAGCGCCAGACCCACGATGCCGATCACGCCGATGGCGATGATGATGTTCATCACGTTGAGGTTGTTCCACTCGTCCCAGATCCAGAAGCCTATGCCCACGCCGCCGGTCAGCATCTCGGCGGCGACGATCACCAGCCAGGCCGTGCCCACGGCCAGGCGCACGCCGGTCAGCATGTAGGGCAACACCGAGGGCAGCAGGATCTTGGTGGCGATCTTCCATTCGGACAGGTTGAGAACGCGCGCCACGTTCATGTAGTCCTGGGGCACGCGCTGCACGCCTATGGCGGTGTTGATCACCATGGGCCAGATCGAGCAGATGAAGATGGTCCAGATGGCCGCGGGATTCGCGCCCTTGAACACCAGCAGGCCTATGGGCAGCCAGGCCAGCGGCGACACCGGCTTGAGCAGGCTGATGATGGGGTTGAACATCTTCGACAGGAACTTGAAGCGCCCGATCAGAAAGCCCGCAGGAATGCCGACCAGCGCCGCCAGGCCAAAGCCTATGGCCACGCGTTCCAGCGAAGCCAGCACGTTCCAGCCCACGCCCTGGTCGTTCGGGCCGTTGCTGTAGAACGGGTCGCTGAACAGCTTGACGGCCTGGTCAAAGGTCGCGGCCGGCCCGGGAATGCTCGCGCCGGTGGCCATGGAAATGCCGGTCCAGGCCAGCGCCAGCAGCGCCAGTCCCAGCAGCGGCGGCACGGCCGCCTTCACCAGCGCCTGGGCCTTGAGCGCCAGCGGGCCTGGCGGCCGGGCGCCGGCCGGTCTTGCGGCCACGGCATGGGCCGCATGTCCGGCCGCGGGCAGTGCAATTTCCGCCACGGGTTCGGCGCTCTCGTGCGGGCGGGCGTGGGGCGCGCCCAGCGCCGCGGCGCTGGGCGACAAAGTATGTGTGTTCATCGTGCTTCTTCCGTTGAAACCGGGGGCCGGGCGCTGGCGTCAGGCCTTGATCTTGAAACTGTCGGCGTACTTCTGCGGCTGCGTGCCGTCCCAGACCACGCCATCGATCAGCTTGCTGCTGCGCATCTCGCTCTTGGGCAGCGGCGTCTTGGAGGCCGTGGCCGCCTCCTTGTAGAGGGCGGTGCGGTTGATGGCCTTGGCCACGCCCAGGTAGTCGGGATGGTCCTTGAGCAGGCCCCAGCGCTTGTGCTGGGTGAGGAACCACATGCCGTCAGACAGGTAGGGGAAGTTCACAGCGCCCTCGTTGTAGAACTTCATGTGGTTGGGATCGTCCCAGGTCTTGCCCATGCCGTCCTGGTAGCGCCCCAGGATGCGCTGGTTGATCGCGTCGACGCTGGTGTTCACATAGGACTTGGCGGCAATGGTCTCGGCCATCTGGTTCTTGTTGGCCAGGCTGGCATCGATCCAGCGGCCGGCTTCCAGAATGGCGGCGGTGACGGCGCGCGCGGTGTTGGGGTACTTGTCGGCGAACTCGGCCGTCGTGCCCAGCACCTTCTCGGGGTGGTCCTTCCAGATTTCTTGGGTGGTGGCGGCCGTGACGCCTATGCCATCCATGATCGCGCGGTGGTTCCAGGGCTCGCCCACGCAAAAGCCGTCCATGTTGCCGACGCGCATGTTGGCCACCATCTGCGGCGGCGGCACGGTGATGACCTTGGCATCCTTCATGGGGTTGATGCCGTTGGCCGCGAGCCAGTAGTAGAGCCACATGGCATGCGTGCCCGTGGGGAAGGTCTGGGCAAAGGTGTATTCGCGCTTCTCGCTGGCCATCAGCTTGGCCAGGCCCGCGCCGTTCACGGCACCCTTGTCGGCGAGCTTCTTGGCCAGCGTGATCGCCTGGCCGTTGTTGTTCAGGTTCATCAGCACGGCCATGTCCTTCTTGGGGCCGCCCAGCCCCAAGTGCACGCCGTAGACCAGACCGTAGAGCACATGGGCGCAGTCGAGTTCGCCGTTGACCAGCTTGTCGCGTACCCCGGCCCAGCTCGCTTCCTTGGTGGGAATGATCTTGATGCCGTATTTCTTGTCTATGCCCAGCACCGAAGCCATCACCACGCTGGCGCAATCCGTGAGCGGAATAAAGCCTATCTTGACTTCCTTTTTCTCCGGTGCATCGGAGCCCTGGGCATGGACCAGCGCGCGCAGGGCAGGGGAGATGCCGGCGGCACCCACGGCGGCGGCTTGGAGAACGGTGCGGCGCGGAAGTCCGGTTTTCATCAGGTCGGGCATATGCAGTCTCGGCAAAAAGTGGCGAAAAAAAAGGCGCCCGCATCCTGCGCGCAAGCCATGGGCTGTACGTGCAGTGATGGGGACGCCTTTGTCCGGTGACGGGCAATCAGTCGTTGATTGCCTGTCGGTGGGGTCTTCGTTGACCTTGTTTCTTTCTAAGCAGCTTCCGTGCCAGCTGAGCTTTTACTGTTTTCCCAAGGAAGCGGCGCGAATCGCCGGTGGCCGGGGCCTGGGCCGCGCGCCATTTCTGTGCGCCTGCGCTGAATCGGGGCATTCAGCCCAGAAGTTCGGCCGCGTCTATCATGCGCTGGGCGATCTGCACCATCTTGATGCCCTTGTCCATCGCGAGCTTGCGCAGCCGGTCGTAGGCCTGCTTTTCGCTCAGCGCCTGGCGCTCCATCAGAATGCCCTTGGCGCGGTCAATGGTCTTGCGGTCCTTGAGCTCGTCGCGCGCATCCTGCAGCTCGGCGCGCAGCGACTGCTCATGCTTGAAGCGCGCCATCGCCACCTGCAGGATGGGGCGTATGCGCTGCGGCGCCAGGCCTTCGACGATATAGGCACACACCCCCGCGGCCACGGCGTCGCGCACATGGGTGGTGTCGGGGTCGTTGGTGAACAGCACGATGGGGCGGCGCTCGTCGCGCGTGGCCATGACCACATGTTCGAGCGCGTCGCGGGCTTCGCTTTCGGTGTCGACGATGATCAGATCGGGGCGCAGCTGGGCAATGCGCTCGCTGAGAAATACATCGGCGGGCAGCGTGGCAACGATGTCATATTGCGCTTCGAGCAGCCCCACGCGCAGCGAGCGCGAGCGTTCGAGCTGCAGGCGCACATGCTCTTCCTGCTCGTCCAGCAGGGCCAGATCCGGAACAATGACCACGATGCGCAGGGGATGGCTCATGCAATGACACAAGCAAGAAAAGTGCCATTTTGTGCCGAAACAGGTCCCGCACAGGCACTCTAAGCTGTACGTTCATGGTTCGACGGGGCCGCGGGATCAACGGGGAAACCGTTCATGGTGAGCCTGTCGAACCATGAACGTCCTGTCCTCAAAATGGCGGCCCGGTGACAACAGCAGTGCGAAAGGCGTGCTCCTACTTGCGCAAAAACGGCAGCGGCACATCCGCCGGTATCGGGCAGGCATAGGGCTGGCCCTGGCGGCGCTCGAGCAGCTCGGCCTTGGCCGCGGCAATCAGCGCCGGGTTGGCAATCAGTTCCACCGCGGTCGCGGTCAGCACCTTGGCCGCATGCACCATGCCCGCGTGCGCCAGGCCCGACTGGCCTTGCGAGACCATCTGCCAGGAGTGCAGCGGCGTGCCGAACGCATAGCAGGCGACCCAGGCCTGCACCGTGGGCGTGATCCAGCTGACATCGGCCACATCGGTGGAGCCAAACATGGTCTCCTGCGCCTTGGGGTCATAGGGCGCCAGGCCTTCGAACACCGCCGGCACCTTGCCGCGCAGCACCGCGGCCAGCGGGCGGCTCACCGAGTCGAGGTCGTTCGGGTCCAGCGTGGCCTGGAAGTCGCTGGCACGCTTTTGCTCGCGCTCATCGAGCTGCAGCTGGCCCAGCGCCTGCATCTGCGCGTACATCACCTGGCTGAGCGTGGTGTTCTGCAGCAGGTTGGAGCAGGCCTTGTCGAACACGATCTCCAGGCGGCAATCCGTCATCAGCGCCGCGCCGCGCGCGACGTTCTTCACGCGCTCGTAGAGTTCGGCGGCCTCGTGGTTGCGGCCGGCGCGAATCAGGTAGAGCACTTCGGCGCGCGCCTGCACCACATTGGGCGACATGCCGCCCGAATCGGTGACCGCGTAGTGCACGCGCGCGTCCGAAGGCATGTGTTCGCGCAGGTAGTTGACGCCCACGTTCATCAGCTCGACGGCGTCCAGCGCGCTGCGTCCCAGGTGCGGCGAATGCGCGGCATGAGAGGCCTTGCCGTGGAAGATGAACTTGGCCTGGATGTTGGCCAGCGTGTTCTGGCTGAACACCGCCGTGAAGCTCGCGGGGTGCCAAGTGAGCGCGACGTCGACATCATCGAACACGCCCGCGCGCGCCATGAAGGTCTTGCCTGAGCCCCCTTCCTCGGCGGGGCAGCCGTAGTAGCGGATGCGCGCCTTCTGGCCGCTGGCCTGCAGATGGGCCTGGAGCGCGATGGCCGCGAAATGCGCCGAGGTGCCCAGCAGATGGTGGCCGCAGCCGTGGCCCGCCAGGCCCGGGCTGTCGACCGAGGGCGTGCAGACCAGCGCGCCGCTTTGCTGGTTCAGGCCCGACAGCGCGTCGTATTCGCCGAGGAACGCAATGGCCGGGCCCGCGTCGCCCCATTCGGCCACGAAGGCCGTGGGAATGCCGGCGACATTGCGCGTGATGCGAAAGCCCGCGCTGGCCAGCGCATCGATGTGCAGCTGGGCCGACGACATCTCGGCGTAGCGCAGCTCGGCCAGCGACCAGATCTGGTCGGCGAGCGCGGTCATGCGCGGGGTCTCGCGCGTGAAGAAATCCTGCAGTTGGTGGATTGCGGTCATGTGCGTTGTCTCCTGGCGCTGCGGTGTCATTCGGGCTGGATTCCGGCCTTGTCGAGCTGGGCCTTGTTGCGCTGGATGTCGGCCGCGATCTGCGCGGGGAACTTGCTCTGGTCCATTTCGGTGGCCTGCGCGCCCAGCGCCTGCAGGCGCTTTTGCACGTCGGGCAGGTGGGCGGCCTTCACCGCCGCATCCTGCAGCTTCTTCACCGTGGCCGCGGGCGTGTTCTTGGGCACGACGATGCCGAACCAGCTGATGCCCAGCGCGTTCAGGTCGTCGTAGCCCAGTTCCTTGAACGTCGGCACGTTGGGCAGATCGGGCGAGCGCGCCGTCGCCGACAGCGCGACCGGAATCAGTTTGCCGCCCTTGATCTGCGGCAGCGCCGAAGGCAGCTGATCGGTCATGACCTGCACCTGGCCGGCAAGCGCGTCATTGAGCGCCGGGCCGTTGCCGCGGTAGGGCACGATCTGGATGTCGGTCTTCATGGTGTCGTTGAACGCCGCCAGCATCAGATGGCCCAGCGTGCCCACGCCCGGCACGCCGGCGCTGAAGGCACCGGGCTGGGCGCGGATCTTGGCCAGGAAGTCGGGGAAATTGTTCACGCCCATCTTGGGGTGGGCCATCCACACCGAAGGCATGGTCACGAGGTTGGCGACGGGCAGCAGCTTGGCTCCCAGACCCTGGGCGCGGGTGTAGAGCAGCGGGTTGATGGTCATGGTGCTGACGGTGGCCATGCCCACGGTGTAGCCATCGGCCGGCGCCTGGGCCACGGCTTCGGTGCCAATGAGCCCGCCCGCGCCGCCGCGGTTGTCGACGACCACGGGCTGGCCCAGCGTGCTGCGCATGCCTTCGGCCAGCACGCGCGCCACGATATCGGTGGAGCCGCCCGCCGCGAACGGCACGATCAGCTTGATGGGCTTGCTCGGATAGTTGTCGGCCGCCTGTGCGCCCAGCGGCAGCGCAGCGCACAGCGTGCTCAAGGTGACGGCGCCCAGGCATTGCAGCGACAGGCGTTGGGTGGGGCGGGACAGGGCGCTCATGGAACTTTCCTTTGGACGGGCGAAACGCGGCAACATGCACAACCGGTAGTCAGGTCATGCAGGCAAGACATGAACTATAGAAAAAAAGCCGTGCGCCGGGCTCACCGAAACAGGGGGTAGCCATAAGCATTGCCGATAGCTCCTGGCCCAGGTTTGCGTTCAGAATGGAGGCCAGAACCGCTTTTATCGTGCTCCCGTGAATCTCCCCGAGAACGGCCCCGAAGGCCAAGTGCTGTTTTCCCGGCTCGCCAAGCAGGGCCGGCTGCGCCAGTTGCAGCTGCTGCTAGCGCTGGCCCAGTGCGGCTCCATCGTGCGCGCGGCTGCCCACCTGCACATGAGCCAGTCGGCGGCCACGCAGGCGCTGGCCGAACTCGAACGCGTGCTCGACATGCGGTTGTTCGAGCGCCATGCGCGCGGCATGCGGCCCACGCTGGCCGGTCAGGCGCTGACCGACGCCGCGCGCGGCGTGATGACCGAGCTGGAAGAAGCCGCGCAGACGCTGGCCGCAATCCGCATGGGTGCCTCGGCGGCGCTGCGCCTGGGCACCATTCCCGCGGCCGCGCAGGCCATACTGGCGCAACTGCTCACGCGTTTCTACGGGCTGCATCCGCTGGTGCATATCGATGTCCAGGAGGGCTCGGCGCTGCGGCTGCTGCCGCAGCTGATCAGCGGTGGACTCGACGCGCTGTTTTGCCGCGCGCCCGGCTTGCTGCCCGATGCGTTCGAGTTCGAGCCGCTGCTGGGCGACGAAGCCGTTGTGGTCGCCTCGCATGCGCATCCGCTCGTGGGCCGGCCGCAACTGCAGCTTTCCGATCTGGACAGCGCGCGCTGGGTGCTGCCGTCTGCGAATATCGCCGTGCGCGATATCTTCGAGCGCGACATCCTGAGCCGCCTGCCGCAGGCGCAATGGTTTCCCGTGGCCACCATGTCGCTGTCGGTGCTCGAAGGCCTGTTGGGCCAGCCGCAGGCGGTGTCGCTGATGCCGCGCAGCATTGTCGACCACCTGGGGCCGGACGGCCGCGGTGCGCGCTTCGCGGTGCTCGACCTGCAGCCGGGCAGCTTCCAGTCGGCGCTGCCGCCGCTGGGCGTGGTGTTCGCGCGCGAAGCCGCGCCGCAACTGCTGGGCGAAATGCTCCGGCTGTGGCGCAGGCCGGGGATCTTGTAGCGCTTCTCGCGCAGCATGGCGAGGTCTTGCTTGTCGCCCTGCAGCGGTGGTTTTTTGCCGCATCCGCATATCCCCGAAGGATTTTCCAGCCCGCCATGGCATCTGCGTGTGAAAATCCAGTGCCGCCTGAAGCTTGCACCGCGCGCTACGGCGCCAGACCCTTGCTCGTTACGCTCGCGGCCGGCCGCGGCGACACGATCTTCGGTGATCCCGGCGGCGCGGCCGCTCTGCGACGCGCGGCACGCAAAGCCTGGCGTTCACGAAGGCGAAAGCAACGCCGCAGCGCTGATGCTGCAACCGCTCGCTGGTCGCCGTTGGCATCAAGATTGCTTGGGCTGCTTTGCAGCGACGGTTGGCGTGGAGGCCCATCCAACTGTTCGTTCTCTCGGAAAAAATTTGCAAAAAATGCCATGCGCCGTGGCATGGCATTGCTGACAATTCCAAATGTATCTTTCTGCGCAAGGGGCTCAAGAATGAAGATTTCAACGCGGTTGATCTTGCTGGTGGGCGTGATGTCCATGCTGCTTCTGGGCATCGGTCTGCTCGGCCTGCGCGGGATGGGGAGCAGCAATGAGGGTCTGAAAACGGTGTACGAAGATCGCACCGTGGCCTTGGGTCAGTTGGGACAGATCCAAAGTTTGATGATGACCAATGCCTATTTGGTCAGCGCTGCAACGCTGGATCCCAGCCCGGAGGTGGTGAATCAGCTCACCACGTCGGTCGATGCCAATATTGGCAAGATCACCAAGCTTTGGGATGAGTACATGGCCAGCTACCTCACGCAGCAGGAGGCCGGGATTGCCAAGAAGTTTGCCCAAGCCCGCGGCACGTACGTCCGGGAAGGGCTCAAGCCCGCAGTGGCGGCCTTGCGCGCGGCCGATATCCAGGAGAGCCAGCGCCTGTCTACCAAGGTGTTGCCGGCGATATATGCTCCTGCCAAAGACGAACTGGATGCGTTGATCCAGCTGCAGCTCGACGTGGCCAAGTCGGAATACGCTGGGGCGGTGGAGCGCTACGATGCTGTGCGCATGTATTCCACGGCATCCATCGTGCTGGGCCTGCTGTTCGCCGTCAGCTTTGGCTATTTCCTCATTGCCGGGCTGGTGCGTTCGCTGAAACAGGCCGAAGACCTTTCGCGTGCGATTGAAGCTGGCGACCTGAGCGTGCCGGTGGCGATCACTGGCAAGGACGAGGTGGCGGCATTGCTGCACACCCTGGTGGCCATGCGCGACAGTCTGGCAAGAGTGGTATCGCGCGTGCGCCAGGGTGCGGATGGCGTTGCCACGGCCAGTTCGGAAATCGCCCAGGGCAACCAGGATCTCTCGGCTCGCACCGAAAGCCAGGCGAGTGCGCTGGAGGAAACCGCGGCCTCCATGGAAGAACTTGACTCCACGGTCAGGCAAAATGCCGAGTCCGCTCGCCAGGCCAACCAGCTGGCCGTGAATGCCAGCCAGGTTGCGACCCAGGGTGGTGAGGTGGTGGGGCAAGTGGTGGAAACCATGAAGGGCATCAACGAGTCTGGCCGCCGAATCGGCGACATCATCGGCGTCATCGATGCCATTGCCTTCCAGACCAATATTCTGGCCCTCAATGCTGCCGTGGAGGCCGCGCGTGCTGGCGAGCAGGGGCGCGGCTTTGCGGTGGTGGCCAGCGAAGTACGTTCCCTGGCCGGGCGATCGGCCGAAGCGGCCAAAGAGATCAAGACACTGATAGGCGCGAGCGTGCAGCGGGTGGAACAAGGGACCACGCTGGTAGACAAGGCGGGAGAGACCATGGCAGAGGTGGTGAGCTCCATACGCCGCGTCACCGACATCATGAGCGAAATCAGTGCCGCCAGCCTGGAGCAGAGTGCCGGCGTCTCGCAAGTCGGTGAAGCTGTCATGCAGATGGATAAGGTCACCCAGCAGAATGCGGCGCTGGTGGAGCAGATGGCCGCTGCGGCCGGCAGCCTCAAATCCCAGTCCCGCGACCTGGTGCAAGTGGTGTCCGTGTTCAAGCTGAGCGATGGCGGCAGCCACTACGTTCAGCACCAGATGCTGGACGCCTCCACGGCCTCGGCAGTAACTGACGTCGCCGCGACCAAAGCCCCTGCTGCACGACTCCCCGCGGCAAAAACGGCGGCATGGGTGAAAAAATCTCCTGCGGCTGCCGCTCCCGTCCCCATGGTCAAAGCCGCGCCGACAGCCTCCACGGCCAATGAGGCGGATTGGGAAACTTTTTAGCCATTGGCATTCCCACCTGCCATCTTGCAGCCGGCAGCGCGTCCCGGCGGCCCCCCGAAAGGATCTTTCCGGCTGGCGCAGTTGCTGCGTGAAGCGCGGGCGGCCATCAGCTTGCCATCCCGGGCCTGGTTGGCCAGGCGCATGCGCCGGGCGCGCGCACGCCCCACTGGCCATGGCTTCATCGGGACACCGACACCCATTTCGCGATGCGCATCGACCGCGAGGAGATCGTCGGTCCCGGGGCCGGCGTGGTCCGCATCAACGCTGCCGGTCACCAGCGTCAAGATGGCCCAGGCCAACCCTTGAACGTGGCAGGCGCTTGCGTACGGGCCTGGGGCGCAGGCGTGCCGGCACGCCCGAGGCGGTCGGGTCGGGACATGGGCTACATTGCGGCAAGTCGCCAAGCGATACGGTTGCGCCATGAAAGGAGTTTTCCATGCCCATCGACGATTGCCCCACTCCCGCCGCAGCGCTGGCCGCGCTGTGGCGTGCGCAAGGCCTGAACAAGGAGGCGCTGGCGCGCCTCGCTTTCACGGGAGCGGCGGCGGGCTTTGCAAGCAGCTTGCGCGTCGTCGAGGCCGCGCAGATCAGCGCCGGCGCGGCCGCGCTGGCCGCGACCGAAATCGAGCGCTGGCGCGCGCCTGGACGGCGGCTGCAAAGCGTGAGCGTCGATGCCCAGCACGCGGCGTTCGAGACCAGCGGGTATTTCACGCTCGACGGCGTACAGCCCGATGCCTGGGCGCCAGTCTCCGGCCTCTACGCCTGCGGCAAGGGCTGGGTGCGCATCCATGCGAATTTCGATCACCACCGCGACGGCGCGCTGGCGCTGCTGGGCCTGCCGACCGGAGCCGGCACGCCGCGCGCGGCCGTGGAGCAGGCCTTGGCGCAGTGGAATGCCGAGGATTTCGAAACCCGGGCCGCGGCCAGGGGCCTGCCTATAGCCGCCGCGCGCAGCGCCGCGCAGTGGCAGGCGCTGGGCCACGAGGCCGTGCTGGCAGAGCAGCCGCTGGTGGCGATCACGCGCCTGGGCGATGCGCCGCCCTTGCCCTGGCCGGCGCTGGCCGAGGGCGACAAGCCGCTGGCCGGGCTGCGCGTGCTCGATCTCACGCGCATCATTGCCGGCCCGGTCGCGGGGCGCACGCTGGCCGCACATGGCGCCGACGTGATGCTGGTCAACGGCCCGCATCTGCCCAACATCGAAGCGATTGCCGACACCAGTCGCGGCAAGCGCTCGGCCACGCTCGATCTGCGCGGCGACAGCGGCCGGCAGGCGCTGCGTGAACTGGTCGCGCAGTCGCAGGTGTTTCTGCAGGCCTACCGGCCGGGGGCGCTGGCGGCCAAGGGTTTTTCCGCCGGGGAGCTGGCACGCCTGCGCCCCGGACTGGTCGTGGCCGAGCTGTCGGCCTATGGCTGGCAGGGCCCCTGGGGCGGGCGCCCGGGTTTTGATTCGCTGGTGCAGACCGCGACCGGCGTGCAGGCCGACGAAGCGCTGGCGCGCGGCCAGGCCGCGCCGCGCGCGCTGCCCATGCAGATCCTCGACTACAGCGCCGGCTTTTTGCTGGCTTGCGGCATACAGGCCGCGCTGCTGCGCCAGGCGCGCGAAGGCGGCAGCTGGCAGGTGCGCGTGACGCTCGCGGGCGTGGCGCGCTGGCTGCGCGGCCTGGGCGCAGTCGAGGTGCCGGATGGCGACTGGGATCAGCCCAAGCCCGATATCGCGCCGTACCTCGAAACCACCGCCAGCGGCTTTGGCGCGCTGCGCGCCGTGCGCCACTGCGCCGTGCTGTCGCGCAGTGCCCCGGGCTGGCAGCGCCTTTCCGTGCCGCCCGGCAGCGACGCGCCGCGCTGGGATTAGCGCGCGCGGCGCCTAGCCCGCGCCCTGAAATGGGGCATGTTAATTGCTTGCACGGTGGCCGTTCCTCTGTCACCTTGCGCGCGCCATGACCCTCTCCGCCTTGCCCCATCCCGTGCCGCTGAACCTGCGGCAGATCGAAGTCTTTCACGCCATCATGATGGCCGGAACGCTCAGCGGCGCGGCGCGCATGCTGTGCGTTTCGCCGCCGGCCGTGAGCCGCATGCTGGCCACGGCCGAGAGCCGGCTGCGCATGCTGATGTTCGAGCGCGTGCGCGGGCGGCTGCAGCCCACGCCCGAGGCGCGGCGGCTGTTTTCCGAAGTGCAGAGCATCATTGAAGGCGTGCGCCGCTTCAATGCGCTGGCCAGCGACCTGGCCGTGGGCACGCATGGCGAGCTGTCGCTGGTGTCCAGCCCGAGCTATGCCGAATGGCTGATGCCGGTGGCGATACGCCGCTTTCGCGCGCGCTTTCCCGAGGTGCGCATCAAGTACCGGCCCTTGCCCTTCGATGCCTTGCTGCCCCATGTGCTGCTGGGCCAGGCCGACCTGGCGATCTCGTCCATGCCCGCGCCGTCCAGCGCCAACGTGGTGGCGCGCGCCATAGGCCATGGCTTCATTGAATGCGCCGTGCCCGAGCGCCACCCGCTGGCCGCAGCCGAGTCCGTGGGCGCGGCCGATCTCGTCGGTCAGACCTTCATCAGCTACGGCGGCGATACGCCGTTTGGCAATCTGGCCGCGGATTTCTTTGCCGCCTCGGGCCTGGCCCTGCGCGCCGATGTGGAGATCCGCTCCACGCCCGAAGCCATGGGCCTGGTGCGAGCGGGCGTGGGCGTGGCGCTGATCGAGGCCTTTGGCGCGCGCCGGCCCAGCCAGGACGGCGTGGTGCTCAAGCCGCTGCGGCCCATGCTGTCGCACCGCATCTACCAGATCCATGCCAACACCAGCCCGCTGTCGGCCGTGGCCAAGGAATTCCTGGCCACCGTCAAGCGCCTGCTCAAGGAAGAGGGGCGCGACACCGCGCTGGCGCCGGCCGAGCATTGGGACGGCGAGGGCGCGGTGCGCGTGCTGGTGCATCGTGCCTGAAGCAGACCTGTGGGCTGCCATCAACAGCCGCCCGCGGCCGCGCTTCATCTTTTGGCTTCAGGCCATAACGATTGGTTAACGGCGTGGACTTTGTGCAAGGCGCGTGATTGTCGTTTTTCCCTTGTGAATCAAGCGCTTGTGTGATTTTTAAGGCGTATTGCGCAATGGCAAAAAGGGGGTTGCGGCGCGTTTGGCGCCGCGGCGTTCGGCGCAGATCATTGCCACAGATCCACTTGAAGACCGCCATGAAACGTCTTATCACCGTTGCCGCCGCCCAACTGGGCCCCATCCAGAGAGCCGAGGGCCGCGATGCGGTTGTCGCCCGCATGGTTCGCCTGCTCGAGCAGGCCCACCAGCGCGGCGCCCATGTCGTGGTGTTTCCCGAACTCGCGCTGACCACCTTCTTTCCGCGCTGGTATGTGGAGGACCTCGATGAAGCCGACGGCTGGTACGAGCAGGCGCTGCCCTCGCCCGCGACCCAGCCGCTGTTCGATGCGATACGCCGCTACGGCCTGACCTGCTATCTGGGCTATGCCGAGATCGCCCACGAGCCCGACGAGAGCGGCGTGCTGCGCAAGCGCCGCTTCAACACCTCGGTGGTGATCGCGCCGTCGGGCGAGATCGTGCTCAAGTACCGCAAGATCCATCTGCCGGGACACAAGGAGTTCTCCACATTGCGCCGGGTCCAGCACCTGGAAAAGCGCTACTTCGAGGTCGGCAACCTGGGCTTTCCCGTGGTGCGCGCCCCCGTGGGCCCGGTCGAGGGCGTGAACCTGGGCATGCTGATCTGCAATGACCGCCGCTGGCCCGAGGCCTGGCGCGAGCTGGGGCTGCAGCAGGTGGAGCTGACCATGCTGGGCTACAACACGCCGGCCGTGAACCAGGAAAACCGCGGCTTCGAAGCCCACCATCTGCGCAACTTCCATTCGCAGCTGTCGATACAGGCGGGCTGCTACCAGAACGCGACCTTTGGCGTGGGCGTGGCCAAGGCCGGCAACGAGGACGGCTTCGAGCTCATGGGCCACTCGATCATCGTCAACCCCCAGGGCGAGATCATGGCCATGGCGACCAGCTGGGACGACGAACTGGTGGTGGCCGACTGCAACCTTGCGATGTGCGAGCTGGGCCGCACCACAATCTTCAACTTCGCCCAGCACCGCCGCCTCGAGGCCTATGCGCGCCTCACGGCGCAGACCGGCAGCAGCGCGCCGCCGACCTGGGCGCCCGCGCAGGAGGGGCAGTGATCATGGCCGCTTGCCTGCCTTCCTATATAGAGCATGAAATGCTGGGCACGCTGGCCGTTCCGCGTTTCGCCGACGTGCAGGCCGCGGCCGGCGTGATCGCGCCCCATGTGCTGCGCACGCCGCTGCTGCGCTCGGCGGCGCTGGACGCCATCGCGGGCGGCCCCGTGTGGCTCAAGTGCGAGAACCTGCAGACCACGGGCTCGTTCAAGCTGCGCGGCGCGTTCAACGCGCTGCTGGCGTTGAGCGCCGAACAGCGCGCGCGCGGCGTGGTCGCCTATTCGACCGGCAACCACGGTCAGGCCATTGCCTGGGCCGCGCGCCAGCTGGGCTTGCGCGCCACCATCGTCATGCCCGTCGACGCGCCGAAAAACAAGGTAGCGCGCGCGCTGGCCCAGGGCGCGCAGGTGGTGCATTACGACCGCGAGAAGGAAAGCCGCGAAGACATAGGCATGCGCCTGCTGCTGGACACCGGCGGCACGCTGGTGCCGCCCGGCGATCACCCGCAGGTGCTGGCCGCCCAGGGCACGGTGGCGCTCGAAGCGCTGCAGGATCTGCCCGCGGGCGTGGCCGCGACGCTGGGCCTGTTTGCCGCGCCCTGCGGCGGCGGCGGCCTGATGGCCGGCTGCTGCCTCGCGCTCGACGCGCTGAGCCTGCACGCGCGCCGCGTGGCCGTCGAGCCCGCGGCGTTTGACGACACCGTGCGCTCGCTGGCCAGCGGCCGGCGCGAAATCAATGCCGCGGGCGCGCGCACGCTGTGCGACGCGCTGCAGGCCGCGACGCCGGCCGAGCTGCCGTTTGCCATCAACCAGCCGCTGCTGAGCGAAGCCGTGGCCGTGACCGATGACGAAGTGGCGCGCGCCATGCGCTTTGCGCTCGAGGAGCTGCACCTGCTGGTCGAGCCCGGCGGCAGCGTGGCCCTGGCGGCGCTGCTTGCCGGCCGCCTGCGGCTCGATGGCCGCAGCGCCGTGGTCGTGCTGTCGGGCGGCAACGTCGACATGGCATTGCTGCAGTCCGTGATCGCCCGCACCGATGCCTGAATCCGCATTCCAGAACAACGAGGCCGACGCCGCCGCCCCGCGGTGCAGCGTTGCCCAGGAGACCGAAAGCCCTCTGTTCACCGCGTTTCAGAAAGTCCCCACCATGTTGTTTTCTGCTCCCTCTCTCTCGTCTTCCCGCCGCCTGCTGCTCAAGGGCCTGGCGGCGCCGCTGGCGGCGCTGGCGCTTTGCAGCCACGCCCATGCGGCCTTTCCCGACAAGCCGATCACGCTGATCGTGCCGTTCAACGCCGGCACCACGCCCGACATCGTCTCGCGCCTGCTGGCCGAATCGGTGGGCCGCGACATAGGCCAGCCGGTGGTGGTGATGAACCGCGTGGGCGCCTCGGGCATCATCGGCACCCAGGCCGTGGCCAATGCTCCCGCCGATGGCTACACCATTGGTTTCGCGAATGTCGCGACGCTGGCCATCAACCAGTCGCTCTATCAGAAGCTGCCCTATGACGCCGACCGGCAACTCGCGCCCATCACCTTGATCGGCGGGGTGCAGAACGTGCTGGCGGTGCGCTCCAGCCTGGGCGTGAAGGACGTGGCCGGCCTGATCGCGCTGGCCAAGCAGCAGCCGGGCAAGCTCAGCGTGGGCTCGGGCGGCAACGGCACGACCGGGCACCTGAGCGCCGAGATGTTCAAGAGCATGGCCGGCGTGTCCATCGTGCATGTGCCCTACAAGGGAGGGCTGGAGGCGGACCTGGCGCTGCTGCGCGGCGAAGTTGATCTGGTGTTCGAGAACATCACCTCGATTGCGCCGCACCTCAAGGGCGACAAGTTGACGGCGCTGGCCGTGACCGGCGCGCAGCGTGACGCGCGCCTGCCCAAGCTGCCGACGCTGGCCGAAACCGGCCTCGCGGGCTACCAGGCCGTGGCCTGGAACGGCTATGTCGCGCCCGCGGGCGTCGACGCCAAGGTGCTGGATTTCCTCAATGCGGCCTTCAACAAGGCGCTGGCCTCGCCGCTCGTCAAGCAGCAGCTCAACGCCCAGGCCTATGAAGTGAACGTGGGCCCGCGCCAGCAGCTGTTCGATCTGGCGAAAAAGGAGCGCCCGGTCTGGGCCGAGGTGATACGCATCTCGGGCGCGAAGCTGGACTGAGCCGCGCCAGCTACTGCGCGCCCGCTCCGAGCCGGGCCATTGCCGGGCGCTGCAGGGCAATGGTCACGGTCTTTTCCTCGGTGTAGAAATGGCGCATGCCGTCTATGCCTTCGCGGCCCACGCCCGAACTCTTGTAGCCGCCAAACGGAAAGCGCAGGTCCAGGATCATGGGGGTGTTGACCAGCACCACGCCGGCCTCGATCGCGCGCGCGGCCCGGTGGGCCTGCTGCAGGTCGTTGGTCCAGAGGTAGGAAACCAGGCCAAACTCGGAGTCGTTGGCAATGGCAATCGCTTCGTCGAAATCGTCGAACACCTGGAAGGCCGCGAACGGCCCGAAGATTTCCTGCTGGCACACGCGCGCGGCATTCGAGGGCATCAGCACGGCCGTGGGCTCGAGATAGTAGCCCTTGGCGCCAAGGCCCGGCGGCCGCTGGCCGCCGCACAGCAGCTCGCCGCCGTCGGCGCGCGCCATTTCAATGAAGGAGCACACGCGCGCGTAGTGGGCGGCGTTGGACAGCGGCCCGAGCTCGGTTGCCATGTCGAGCGGGTCGCCCACCCGGATGGCGCGCGCGCGCTCGACGAAGCGGCGCATGAACGCGTCGGCAATCGAGCGCTGCAGCAGGATGCGCGAGCCCGCAAAGCACTGCTGGCCGTTGTTGGTGTAGATCGACGTCAGCGCGCCGTCCAGCGCGTCGTCGATATTGGCGGTTTCAGTGATGATGTTGGCCGACTTGCCGCCCAGCTCCAGGTCGACGCGCTTGAGCCCGGGCGCGGCGGCCGCGGCAATCGCTCGCCCGGTCTGCGTGCCGCCCGTGAACGACACCACGCGCACGCCGGGGTCGCGCACCAGCGCGTCGCCCGTGACATGGCCGCGGCCGTTGACCATGTTGACCACGCCGGGCGGCACGCCGGCTTCGCTCAGGATGTCCATGAAGCGCGCCACCGCCAGCGGCGTGGTTTCCGCGGGCTTGATCACGCAACTGTTGCCGAAGGCCAGCGCGGCCGCGATCTTGGTCGAGGCCAGGGCCAGCGGCGCGTTCCACGGCGCGATCAGCGCCGCCACGCCCGCGGGCTCGCGCAGCACGAAGCGCAGATAGTCCTGGTCGCTCATGCCGGCCTTCTCTACGTTCTGCGACAGCCAGTCGGCAAAGAAGTCGAAGTTGCGCGTGATGCGCGGCAGCTGGCGCGCGCGCAGGTAGTTGAGCGGCAGGCCGCTGTTGAGGCATTCGAGCTGGGCCAGTTCCTCGATATGCTCGAGCGTCAGCGCAACGATGCGCTGGAACACGCGGCGCTTCTCGGCCGCGCTCTTGCGCGCCCAGATGCCGCTTTTCCAGCTGGCCTGGGCCGCGGCCACGGCGGCCGCGGTCTCGCGCGCATCGGCCTCGCCTAGCTGGGCCACGACCTCTTCGGTCGCGGGGTTGATCACGGGCAGCAGCAAGGCGCCCGCAGGCTGCCATTGGCCGGCTATGTAGCTGGTGATGGTGGTGCGCATGGGAGTGAAGGAGGAAGTGGTCATGCCATGAAGCTCCCGCCGTTGACATGCAGGGTCTGGCCGGTGATGTAGCTGGCCGCGGGGCTCAGCAGGAACAGCAGCGCATGCGCGATCTCGGCCGGCTGGCCCAGGCGCTGCAGCGGCACGCCCTGCACGAAGCGGCCCATGTCCAGTCCGGTCTGCTTGACGTCGCGGCCCGTGCCGCCGCGCAGGAACGCGGTGTCGATCACTCCGGGAGCGACGCCGTTGACGCGGATCTCGGGCGCCCATTCGGTCGACAGCGCGCGAATCAGGTTGATCACGCCGGCTTTCGAGGCCGCGTAGGGCCCGTAGCCCACATGCGGCACGCGCACGCCAAACGTCGATGAAACCAGCACCGCCGCGGGCGCCCGGCCCTGCGCCGCCGCGGCGCGCAGCAGCGGGGCGCAGGCGCGCGCCGCGAGAAACATGCCGCGCAGGTCGGTGTTGAGAATGTCGTCCCATTCGCGCGTCGACATGTCTTCGACGCGCACCCGCTCGCCGGTGTAGCCGGCCAGGTTGACCAGCGCATCGACCGCCCCCCAGGCCGCGCTGATCTGCGCGAACGCCGCCTGCACGGCGGTCTCCTGCGAGACGTCGCAGGCAATGGCCAGCACGCCCTCGGGCGGAGGGAACAGGAGGATGGAACGCTCGAGATCGAGCACCGCCACGCGCAGGCCCAGGGCCAGCGCGGACTGCACCAGCGCGCGGCCCATGCCGCCGCAGCCGCCTATGACCAGCAGGCGCTGGCCGGCGGTCGGTGTAAAGGATGGAAGCAAGGAAATCTCCGAATCAGTCATGGGGGTCCGTCTTTCGCCGGCGGCGTTCATTCGAGCGGGCCGACTTCGGCCAGCACCTTGTTCCAGTTGCGGATATCGGCGAGCTGGCGCTCGCGCAGCTGCGCGGGCGTGGCGCCCAGCCAGGGCTGGTTGGACTGGCTGCGGTACAGCTGCTGGGTCTCGGCATCGGCCATGATGGTCTTGCCGGCCTCCTGCAGCCTGGCGAGCACGGGCGCGGGCAGGCGCGCCGGGCCGTACAGCGCAACGCCATAGGCCCAATCCATCTGCCGGTAGCCGTGTTCGGTCAGCGTCTTGACGTCGGGCAGGAACTCGCTGCGCTGCGTGCCCAGCACGGCAAGAATGCGCAGCCGTCCCGACCTGGCCATTTCCCGGCCCTGGCCTATGCCCACCAGGCCCATGTCGACCTGGCCGCCCAGCAGGTCGGCAACCATGGGGCTTTCCCCGCGGTAGGGCACATGCACCATGTCGACCGCCTTGAACTGCTTGCCCAGCAGGTGCTGGACCACATGTGTGGAGGTCGCCGTGCCGTACGAGCCGTAGGCCAGCCGGCGCTTTTGCGCCAGCGCCTCGAGTTCCTGCATGCTGCTCACGCCCAGCGCGGGCGAGACGACAAAGGCCATAGGGGCGATGGTCAGTCCGGCAATCGGCACGAAGTCGGTGGCGGCGTCGTAGACTGGTTTGACGTTGGGCACGCTGCTGGTGAGCTGGGTGGTCACCGTGAGCAGCAGGGTGTGGCCGTCGGGCGCGGCGCGGTGCACGCTGGCCGCGCCTATGGTGCCCGAGGCGCCGGGCTTGTTGTCGACGACGACGGGAGTGTTCCAGAGCGCCGACAGCTTCCTGGCAAACACGCGCGCGATGTTGTCGCCATTGCCCCCGGCGGGGTAGGGCACGACCAGCGTGATGGGCCGCGAAGGGTAGGGCGGCTCCGAGGCCCGGGCCCAGGGCGCGAGGGCCAGCAAAGCCAGCGCGCCGAGATGGCGGCGGCGCAGCGGTGAATACATGAAGCGTCTCCTTGTTGTGGGGAGGTGCCGCCCGCTGCGGCCCTCGGCGTGGATTGTGGGCACGCAGGCGCACCCTTCCAACGCGCAATGCGCTTCAGTTCCGCAGACCGGAATTGCGTTTCAGGGCTCGTAGAGGCCCGGAGGATTGAGCCGCGGGCGCGGCGCCTGGCGCAGCGCGGCGCGCACTTCGGCCACCAGCGCGACCAGGCGCGGGCCTATGTCCTTGCGGATGCGCGCCAGCGGCATGCGGCTGGCCGGCCCGGCGCAGTGGAAGGAATAGAGAACGTTGCGTTCATCGAGCAGCAAGGGCGCGGCCGCGCCGTTGACATCACGGCCCCACGAGCCCTGGGTGATGACAAAGCCGTGCGCGGCGAAGTCGGCATGGGCGCGCTCGACGTTCTCGCGCATGGCCGGCCATTCGTCGGGAAAGCGCTTGCGCAGGCCTTCGAGAATCTGCGAGCGCTCCTTGACCGGCGCCGCGACGAGGTAGGCCAGGCCTATGGCCGTGGAGGCGATGGGCAGCACCGTGCCCACGTCGGCGTTGACGACCAGCCGGTTGCTCTGCGGCGGCAGCAGCACTTCAAGCAGCGCCAGACCCAGGCGGTCGCGCGTGCCCAGCGACACCGTGAGCCCGGTGTCCTGGCTCAGCGCCTGCATGTAGGGCCTGGCCACGCTCAGCAGGCCCAGCTTGCGCTGCACGCTCAGGCCCATTCCCAGCAGCCGCGTGCCCATGAAATACCTGCGCGTCAGCGGGTCGACGCGCAGATAGCCCAGCTGCACCAGCGTCGACGTGAGGCGCGAGACCGTGGCCTTGGGCAGTCCCGTCAAGGCGACGAGCTGCTGGTTGCCCAGCAGGTCGCCTTCGGAGAACACCGAGAGGATTTCCAGGCCCTTGGCCAGCGAGTGCACCAGGGCGGGCGGGCGCGCGACGGCGTCGGCGTTCTTTGCGGGGCGGGCGGGAGTCGATGGCATCGCAGGGTCCAGGAAAGAGGTGTCGGCAAGGTACGGCGTTGGCGCAGGCCGCGCCGCCGAGCAGGCCCAGGCCGGATGGTACGCCTGCATCCCGCCATCAGGGGCATTGCGCGGCGCTGGCGCAGCGCGCGCCGGCATCTCGATTCCGCGTCGTGGAACTGCGCCGTTTGTGCGTGGCCAGACCGGGCCCGTCGGCACAAGAATCCGCCACCGCCGACAGAACCGGCGGCGCGCAGGCCCTGGCCGCGCAGCGCACAACACCATTCGAGGAGACATTTGCATGCGTATAACAACCAGAGACATGGGCATAGGCCTGGCATGGGCCTGCATCGGGGCCGCGGCCGCGGCCCAGTCGTCGGCGACGATCAGCGGCGTGGTCGACGCCGGCCTGCGCCATGTGCGCAATGCCCAGGGCGGGCTGAGTTCGCTGTCCAGCGGCAACAATTCGACTTCGCGGCTGATCTTTCGCGGCAGCGAAGACCTGGGCGGCGGCCTGAAGGCCGGCTTCTGGCTCGAGTCGACGCTGTTCACCGACAGCGGCACGGTGGGCAGTGGCGGCATGTTCTTCGATCGCGCCTCCTATCTGAGCCTGGGCGGCCACTGGGGCGAACTGCGGCTGGGCCGCGACTACACGCCGGGCTTTCGCGCCATTGTCGCGGCCGATCCCTTTGCCTATGTGGGCGTGGGCGGCATAGCGACGGCGTTCAACGCCGCGGCCACGACCACTTTCCAGCGCGCGTTCGGCACGGGTGCGACCACCTTCGCGCGCTCGAACAATGCCATCCAGTACTTCACGCCCAGGACCCTGGGCGGCGTCTATGCCATCCTGGCCTATGCGCCGCGTGAAAAGACCGGCAGCGCGGCCGGCTACGGCCACCAGGCCGCGCGCCTGGGCTATGCGGGCGGCGCGCTCGATATCTCAGCGACCGCGGCGCGCACGCGCATCGATGCGACGGGCGCTGACTTCGCGGTCGACTCCATGGCGGGCAGCTACCGGATAGGCGCGCTGCACCTGAGCGCCAGCGCGACGCAGACCTCCTACCTGTCTTCGCGCCACAACGTGATGGCCCTGGCCGCGAGGCTGCAGTCGGGGGTGCACGAGTTCAAGGCTTCTCTGGCGCGCGTGGACCAGAAGGGCAGCAATGCCGCGGGCGCGGCCATCGATGCCGACGATGCCCGCATCCTGGCCATAGGCTATGTGCACCACCTGTCCAAGCGCACGGCGCTTTACGCCAGCGCGGCCCATGTGGCCAACCGGGGCGCTGCAACCTATGGCGTGCCGGGCGGCATGGCCGGCGCCGCCGGCGGGCGCTCGTCAAGCGGCTACGACATCGGCCTGCGGCACAACTTCTGAGCCCGCGCGGGCCCGGCCCAACGCAGTTCCGCAGCGCGGAATGCGCGCCGGAATGCCGTGCCGCAGCGCCGGTTCTTTCCCACAATCGCGACCATCTGCCCTGCAGCGACGTACGGCTGCAGGGCCCACTTTCACCACCGAGCAACTGCCCATGTTCACTCCCTACCGTTTCCCCGATTACCAGGTGGCCGGCGACGCCGACACCACCGTGTTCCTGCTGCACGGCGCCTATGGCTCCAAGGACTACTTCCGCGCGCAAATCCAGACGCTGGTGGGCGCCGGCCTGCGCGTCGTTGCCTGGGATGCGCCCGGCTACGGCATCAGCCCGTTGCCGCCCGAAGGCCTGAGCATAGAGCGCCTGGCCGAAACCGCGGCCTGCCTGATAGACCGCGAAGGCAGCAAGACCAACGTCGTGCTGGGCCACAGCATGGGCGGCATCATCACGCCCGCGGTCTACGCGGCGCGCCCGGACAAGGTGCATGGCATCGTGATCTCCGCCACGGCCGGCTCGTTCTCGCAAAAGAGCGCCCGGGACCAGGAAACCTTTCTTGCCGAACGCGTGGAGCCGTTGCGCGCGGGCAATACCTTTCGCGACACCGCGGGCGCGGTGATCGACTCGATGTTTGCGCCCACCTCGCGCGGGCCCATGGTGGATCTGGTGCGGGAGGTGGCGCTGGCGACGCCGGCCGACACCTTCTGCGCGGCCATCACCGCGATCACGCGCTACGCGGGCGAGCCCAATCTGAAGAACGTCAAGGTGCCGGCGCTGCTGCTGGCCGGTGAGTTCGACCAGGTGGGCCGGCCGCAGAGCATGCAGCAGGTGCAGCAGCAGTTCATGCCGCATGCCGATTTCGCCTGCCTGCCCGGCGCCGCGCATTACGCGTTTGCCGAGCAGCATGCGCTGTTCAACGAACATCTGCTGCGCTTCATCCGCCAGCGCGTGCTGGCGCAGGCCTGAGGCCGCAGCGTTTGGCATTCCCATGCGAAAGACATCCATGCACAAGAGATCCCTTCTTCGCCATCTGGTGGCCGGCGCGCTGGCAGCGCTGTGCGCCGCGCCCGCGCTGGCCGGCGCCTGGCCCGAGCGGCCCATCAAGCTGATCGTGCCGTACCCGGCCGGCGGCCTGACCGACATCGTCTCGCGCCTGGTCGGCGACGCGCTCGGGCGCGAGCTCGGCACCTCGGTGGTGATCGAGAACCGCGCCGGCGCGGGCGGGCAGATCGGCCTGCAGGCGCTGCTGCAGGCGCCCAGGGACGGCTACACCATAGGCCTGGTGGTGCCGGCCACCATGGTCACGCTGCCGCTGACCAACCCGGCCTACAAGATACGCCCGCTCGAGCAGTTCGAGCCCATCACCATCGCGGTCGACACCTTTCTCACGCTGGTGGTGGACCGCAAGCTGGGTTTCAGGACGGTGGCCGAGTTTGCCGAATACGCGCGCCAGCACCCGGGCAAGATGAACTACGGCACGCCGGGCGCGGGCACGAGCTTTCATTTCAACAACGTGCTGCTGGCGCAGAAGCTGGGCATAGAGGCCCAGCATGTGCCCTACACGGGCGAGGTGCAGATGCTCAACGACATCGCGGGCGGCCAGCTGCAGTACGCGCTGGTCTCCAACGTGGGCAAGAGCTTTGTCGAGAACGGCCAGGTGAGCGCGCTGGCCGTGACCTCGGCGCAGCGCGTGCGCTCGCTGCCCGATGTGCCCACGTTCCGCGAGAAGGGCATCGACTTCACCTCCGACGGCTGGGTCGGCTATGTCGCCGCCAAGGGCACGCCCGCGCCCGTGCTCGCGCGGCTGCAGGGCGCCTTTGTGAAGGCGCTGCAGGTGCCCGCCGTGCAGCAAAAGCTGGCCGAAATGGGCTACCAGGTCGTGGGCAACACGCCGCAGCAGTTCCGCCAGATCGTGCAGGACAGCAGCCAGCGCTATGGCGCCTTGCTGCGCTCGGGCGCCGTCAAGCTCCAGTGAGCCCGCGCGTCCTCCTGTTTTTCTCCGTCTTCACCGGATGACACCATGCAGAAAATCCTCCGCACCTATACCTCCACCCTCGCTCCCGACAACGACCATCCGTTCCTGCACGGCCCTTTCGCTCCCGCCATGGAGGAGTGGATTGCCGACACCGACAGCATGCAGGTGATAGGCGAGATTCCCAAGGACTTGCACGGCATCTACGTGCGCAACACGCACAACCAGGTGCACGAGTCGCTGGGCATGTACCACCCTTTTGACGGCGACGGCATGCTGCATTCCATGCACTTCGAGGACGGCAAGGCCACCTACCGCAACCGCTTCGTGCAGACCACGGGCTTTCTGGCCGAGCAGGCAGCCGGCCGCTCGCTGTGGCCCGGCATTCTCGCGCCGCAGCTGCAGGCGCGCCGCGGCTGGGGCTCGATGGGCGCAATGAAAGACAACGCCGGCACCGACGTCAAGATCCACGCGGGCAAGCTGCTGGCAACGATGTCGCAGGGCAGCGAGCCCTGGCGCCTGGACCCGGTCACGCTGGAGACGCTGGGCCCCGACGCCGACTGGGCGCGGCTGGTGCCCGACGGCGTGGCCTCGCACTACAAGGTCGACCCGGCCACGGGCGAGATGATGTTCTTCAACTACCCCGAGCGCTGGCCGCACATGCATTACGGCGTCGTCGACCGCAACAACCGCCTGGTCCACTACGTGCCCATCGAGCTGCCCGGCGCGCGCTGGCCGCATGACCTGGGCGTGACGAAGCGCTTTTCCATACTGCACGACCTGCCGTTCCATTTCGACGCCGAACTGCTGGCCAAGGGCCAGCGCAAGATGACGTTCTACCGCGACAAGCCCGCGCGCTTCGGCATCCTGCCGCGCTACGGCGACTCGGCCTCGGTGCGCTGGTTCGAGGGCACGCCCTGCCATATCCTGCACATCGCCAACTGCTACGAGGACGGCGACGAGGTGGTGATGGACGGCTGCATCATGCCCAATCCGCACAAGCCCAATGTCGGGCAATCGAACGAAGGCGGGCGCCAGGCCGCGTACGACAAGATCCGCGCCCATCTCGACAAGCACAACAACCCGACGCTGATGTATCGCTGGCGCTTCAACCTGCGCACCGGCCAGACGCACGAGGAGCAGATCGACGACGAGATCACCGAGTTCCCCATGGTCAGCAACGACTACGTGGGCCGGCCGTACCGCTACAGTTTCAACGTGCTCTACCAGCCCGGCGAATGGCTGTTTCGCGGCCTCAAGCGCTACGACATGTTGTCGCGCCGCACGCAGTCGCTTGAATACGGCAAGGGCTGCTACGGCAGCGAGCCGCAGCTCGCGCGCAGCGTCGGCGCCGTGGCCGAGGACGACGGCTACATCATCACCTTCGTCAACAACATGGTCGACGCGCGCTCCGAATGCTGGATCATCCCGGCCAGCGACATCGCGCGCGGCGCGGTGGCGCGCATCGTGCTGCCGCACCGCATCTCCGCGGGCACGCATACCGCCTGGGTCGAGGGCGACCGCATTGCGGGCGAACACCGCGACCCGCGCTACGTGGCGGCATGAAGGCGCGGCACGACACCCTGGTGCTGGTGCCGGGGCTGAACAATACCCGGGCGGTGTTTGACGGCGTCGTCGCCGCGCTGCCCGCGGGGGTCACGGCACGCGCGCTGGACAACCCCGCGCTCGACAGCGTGGAGGCGATTGCGCGCGCCCATCTCGCGGCGCTGCCGGAACGCTTCTGGCTCGCGGGCTTCTCGTTTGGCGGTTACGTGGCGCTGGCAATGCTGGAGCTTGCGCCCGAGCGCGTGCTGGGAATTGCGCTGCTGTGCACCGCGCCCTATGCCGACCGGCCCGAGGCCGCGCAAAAGCGCCTGGCCGCGCTCGACGCCGTGGCCCAGGGCCGCTACTTCGAGATGATTGCGCAGCAGGCGGCCAATGCCTTCCATCCGGACAGCCTGGGCAATGCGGCGCTCATGGCCGCGCGCCAGGCCATGGTGCTGGACTACGGGCCGCAGCGCTACGCGGCCCATGTGCGCGCCACGGCCGCGCGGCCCGACCGCAGCGCGCTGCTGGACGGCAGCCGTGCGACGCTGGTGCTGGCCGCCTCGCATGACCGGCTGTTTGCTCCCGCCATGCTGGCCGACTGCGCCGCGGCAATTCCCGGCGCCGTGCTGGCCGTGGTGCAGGACGCGGGCCATCTCGCGCCCATGGAGCAGCCGCAGGCGGTGGCGACCCATCTGCTGCGCTGGATGGGTGCTCGAGAGCAGGGGGGTGCGGATACGCCGACAACGCGAAGTTGAAATTTTTGTAAATTTTTCTCTGAATTTCGTTTTTGCCCCATTTTGGCGATGCTATGATTGCGGGCATTGAAGGGGAGTCGCCAAGTTGGTTAAGGCACTGGATTTTGATTCCAGCATGCGAAGGTTCGAGTCCTTCTTCCCCTGCCAAGATTCAAACCCCGGTTGCGCAAGCAGCCGGGGTTTTTTCTTTGGCGCAGCGCATGGATGTCATGCGGCAAAGGGATTACCCTGATTGACCTCGCGCTGCTCAGGGATGAACGTGAATGGCGAAAATTGTCGATTGATCAGCCTGGCGTTGCTGTGCCCGTTGCACAGAGCGGACGATCCAGGCTGAGTGATTGGGAGTTGAGCCTTGAAAACAAAAACAATCCCGCCCCTTGGCGGTTGGCGTGTCTGGCTGTATGCCCTGGCACTGGTGCTGCTTGCAGCCGGACTGTTCTTGACCATTGGCGGCGCCGTATTGGTGCAGCGTGGCGGCAGTCTTTACTTCGTGCTTGCAGGCCTGGTCATCACCGCCGCCGCGGTGCAGGTCGGCCGTGGCCGCAGTTCGGGCGCCTGGCTTTATCTTGCGGCGCTGGCAGGCACCGTGGTCTGGGCGCTGGCCGATGTGGGCCTGGACTTCTGGGGATTGATCTCGCGCCTGCTGGCGCTGGTGTTCCTGGGCGCCGTGGTGGCCTTCACCTTGCCGCTGCTGCGCCGAGCCCAAGGGCTGGCGCCCGCGCGTGCGCAAGGCGTGGCGATAGGCGGCGTGCTGCTGGTGCTGGGCGTCATCGGCTTTGGCGGCATGTTCGTCAAGCATCCCGAAGTCGTGGCCGCGGCGCCCGCTGCCAAGCAGGTGCCGGTGCAGCCCGGAGCAGAGCAGAAGGACTGGGCCCACTACGGCAATGACGCCGGCACGCAGCGCTTCGCGGCGCTCGACCAGATCAATGCCTCCAACGTCGGCGAGGTGGCCGTGGCCTGGACCTTCCAGCACGGCGACATTCCCCAGTCGACGGGCGCGGGCTCCGAAGACCAGCTCACTCCCATGCAGGTCGGCGACAAGCTGTTTGTCTGCACGCCGCACAACAACGTGATCGCGCTTGACGTCGACACCGGCAAGCAGCTGTGGCGCCGCGATTTCAACGCTTCCGTGGGCGGCGTCTGGGAACGCTGCCGCGGCCTGGCGTATTTCGACATCAACGCCGCGATTGCCGCGCCCACGGTGGCCGGCTCCAGCCCGGTGACGCCCGTGTCGCTGCCGGCTTCGGGCGGCTGCGAGCGCCGCGTGGTGATGAACACCATTGACGCGCGTCTGGTTGCGATCAACGCCGACAACGGCGAAATGTGCGCCGAGTTCGGCGACAAGGGCGAGGTCGACCTCAAGGCCGCAATGGGCAACATCGCCAACAAGGCGTTCTACACCATGACCTCCGCGCCCACGGTGGCCGGCACCGCCATCGTTGTCGGCGGCCGTGTCGCCGACAACGTCCAGGTCGACATGCCCGGCGGCGTGATGCGCGCCTTCGACGTGATCAGCGGCAAGATGCTGTGGCACTTCGATCCGGGCAGCGACAACCCCAACGCTCCTTTGAACGCCGAGCAGAACTTCCAGCGTTCCACGCCCAACGTCTGGGCCGGCATTTCCTACGACCCGACGATGAATGCCGTGTTCCTGCCCGTGGGCTCGGCTTCGGTCGACCTGTATGGCGCGACGCGCAGCGCGCTGGACCGCAAGTACGGCGCCTCGGTGCTGGCGCTGGACGCCGCGACCGGCAAGGAAAAGTGGGTCTACCAGACCGTGCACAACGACCTGTGGGACTTCGACGTTCCCATGGCGCCGTCGCTGATCGACTTCCCCAAGGCCGACGGCAGCAATGTGCCGGCTGTGGTGGTCGCCACCAAGGCCGGTCAGATCTATGTGCTGGACCGCGTCACGGGCCAGCCGCTGACCGCCGTGGAAGAGCGTGAAGTCAAGCCCGGCCGCATTGCGGGCGAGCACTACTCAAAGACCCAGCCGTTCTCCGTGGGCATGCCGCAGATCGGCGCGCAGACGCTGACCGAGTCCGACATGTGGGGCGTGACGCCGTTTGACCAGCTGCTGTGCCGCATCGATTTCAAGGGAATGCGCTACGACGGCCTGTACACCGTGCCCGACACCGACAAGTCGCTGTCCTTCCCCGGCTCGCTGGGCGGCATGAACTGGGGCGGCCTGTCGAGCGACCCAAACAACAACCTGCTGTTCGTCAACGACATGCGCCTGGGTCTGTGGGTCACCATGGTCGAGCAGAAAAAGAACGACAAGCTGTCCGACGGCGGCGAAGCACCCAACGTCGGCATGGGCCAGGTGCCGCTGGGCGGCACACCGTACTCGGTGATGAAGAACCGTTTCCTGTCGGCGCTGCAGATCCCTTGCCAGAAGCCGCCGTTCGGCACCATGACCGCCATCGACCTCAAGACGCAGAAGGTGGCGTGGCAGGTGCCGCTGGGCACGGTGCAGGACACCGGTCCTTTCGGCATCAAGATGCTGCTGCCTATGGAAGTCGGCATGCCCACGCTGGGTGGCTCGGTCGCCACGCAGGGCAACCTGGTGTTCTTTGCGGGCACCCAGGATTACTACCTGCGCGCGCTCGACACCGCCACCGGCAAGGAAGTCTGGAAGCAGCGCCTGCCCGTGGGCAGCCAGGGCACGCCCATGACCTACAAGTCGCCCAAGACCGGCAAGCAGTACGTGGTGATCTCGGCCGGCGGCGCACGCCAGTCGCCCGACCGCGGCGACTATGTGATTGCCTACGCCTTGCCCGACAAGAAGTGAACGCCGCCGGCTTGCCGGCACGCGCATGGAAAAAGGCCACCCCAGGGTGGCCTTTTTCGTGGGCGAATGCCGCGCTCCGGCCTACTCTTCCAGCAGCGAGCGCAGCATCCAGGCCGTCTGCTCGTGCACCGACAGGCGCTGGGTCAGCAGGTCGGCCGTGGGCTCGTCGGCGGCCTTGTCGGCAATCGGAAACAGGGCGCGCGCGGTTCGCGCCACGGCTTCGTGGCCGTTGACCAGAATGCGCACCATCTCGAGCGCCGCCGGCGGCTTGATGGGCGCGTCGTCCAGCGAAGTGAGCTGGCCGTACTGCGCGTACGAGCCCGGCGCCACATGGCCCAGCGCGCGTATGCGTTCGGCAATCAGGTCGGCGGCATTCCACAGCTCGGTGTACTGCTGCATGAACATCTGGTGCAGGCTGTTGAACATCGGGCCGGTCACGTTCCAGTGGAAGTTGTGCGTGGTCAGGTACAGCGTGTAGTTGTCGGCCAGCAGGCGCGACAGGCCTTCGGCAATGGCCTGGCGGTCCTTGGCCGAGATGCCGATATTGATGGTGTGGGCCTGGGCTGCGGGGATGACTACGGATTTCTTGGGCACTGCGGACTCCTTGGGGTTGAAACAAGCTGTGGTTGAAATCGCTGCTGCACGTTGTAGGGGCACTAGGCAGACTCTAGCGCGTAACGGTCAGGCTCGCCACCCGTCCATGGCGCGTTGTTCAAGGCGGCGGGCGCGCGCAGTTCGCGCGGGCCGGCACGGCGGGCGGCAGAAAGCGTATGCGCGTGCGCCGCACCAGTTCCTCGTAGCTGATGGGCGGCAGCGCCGTGGTGCCGGCGTCATTGGCCAGCCAGTGGGCCCAGCTCTTGCCGCTGCAAGGGTCGTAGACCAGCTTGAACAGATGGCTGGGCACCTGCACCTTGCCCGGGCCTATGGTGGGCGCGGGCGCGGCAAACACCGGTCCGGTGAAGACATAGACATCGGCCTGGGCGCGCAGCACATATTGGCGCGTGTGCTGCTCGATTTCCGACCAGGCACCGGCGTTGAAGGTCTGGTCCTGGGGCACCATGTTGGCCAGGCTGAAGCTTTGCGCCATGGCGTAGGGCGAGCCCATGTCGCCGGCCGGAGCCATGTGGCCGCGCGAATAGCCCGAATCGCGGTAGTCGGCCAGCTCCGCACGCTCGCCGCGCGGCAGGCGCGCATCGGCAAAGAAGCGGTTGGCGCGCTTTTGTCCGCGCGCGGCGTTGATCAGCGCGCGATCTAGGTGTTCCACCACGAAGACCGGCGTCTTGGTCTCGCCGCTGTGCAGCACGGCAAAAGCGCTGTAGCACAGCTCGCGCAGCGCGGGCGCGCCCGGCACCACGGGAGGCTTGCGCGCAGGGAAGAACTGCGGGCATTCGGAGAACGCCGTATCGATGGGCGAGAGCTGCGGCACGGGCTGCAGCGCGCAGCCGGCGAGCAGTGCCAGCAGTCCGCTGGTGGCGTGCAGTTTCCAGCGCCCACGCGCCATGCCATGGCATGTCTTCATTGCACCTCCTGCGTGAAGGGCGTGTGCATGACAAGGCGCATGTGTCTGGCATTGCCAAGGCCCCTGAATTTCCATCATAGGGGGACTATGTCTGCGCAAAGGGAAGAAACCATGGCCGGTTATCTGATGAAAAGCGCCGCATTTTTCGGCGCCTGGTGCCTGCTCGCGGCCTGCGCGCCCCAGCCCATACGGCCCGCAGGGCTGGTCAATCCCGCGACCAGCTACTGCCATGCGCGCGGCGGCAGGACGCTGCTGGGCTACACGGCCGAAGGCCGCGAAGGCCTGTGCTTTCTGCCCGATGGATCGCTGGTCGATGAGTGGCAGCTGTATCGCGCCGACCACCCCTGCAAATAGCGCGTTTGCCGGGTGCCCATGGCGGGCCCGGGAGCCGTGCGCCCGCCGAGGTCATGGCATGGCAGGCACAATGCCGTTCTGCGCCGGCCACCCCTGCTGGTTTGCTGTTTTGATTGAGTGCAATGAATACCAAGACTTTATATGCTGCCGCAGCCCCTTTCGAGGCGGCGCGACAGCTGACCGGGCACGCGCCAGCGCACCCGGCATCCCGCCTGCATGGCCATGGCTTCATGGCCCGCGTCCAATGCGCCATAGAAGCCGGCTGGGCTGATTATCCCGGCGGCGAAGTGGAAAAGCTCCAGCAAAGGCTGGCCGCGGCCCTGGTGCCGCTGGACTATCGCCACCTGAACGAGCAACTGGCCGATCCCAGCGACATCAACATCGCGCGCTGGCTCGCCCGGCAGCTGGCCGACCCGGCGCTGGGCCAGATGGAAATCGGCATCGACAGCACCGAGCGCCAGGGCGCGCTGCTTGACGCCGCGGGCCAGGCCCATGTCTGGCGCCGCTATGTGTTCCAGTCGGCGCACCGGCTGCCCAACGTGCCCGAAGGCCACAAGTGCGGGCGCATGCACGGCCATGGCTTCGAGGTCATTGTCCAGGCGCGCGCCGACGAAGGCGTCGATTACGACCGGCTCGACGCGGTCTGGGCGCCGCTGCAGCACGCCTTGCACTATGCCTGCCTCAACGAGCTTGCCGGGCTCGAGAACCCGACCAGCGAGATGATGTCCAGCTGGATCTGGCAGCGGCTGCAGGCGCAGCTGCCCTCGCTGGCACTGGTCACGGTCTACGAGACCGCGTCCTGCGGCGCGCGCTTCGACGGCCGGCAGTACCGCATCTGGAAGGACCTCACGCTCGACAGCGCGCGCCAGCTGCGGCGTGCGCCCGAAGGCAGCGTGCAGCGCCGCCTGCACGGCCACACCTATACGCTGCGCCTGCACCTGAGCGCGCCGCTGGACCAGATCATGGGCTGGACCGTGGACTTCGGCGATGTCAAGCAGCTGTTCAATCCCTTGTTCAAGGCGCTGGACCACAGGCCGCTGCACGAGATCGCCGGCCTCGAAGACTGCGATACCGCAACCCTGGCGCAGTGGATTCTGGCCCAGGCGCGCGCCGATCTGCCCCAGCTCGATGGCGTTGACCTGTTTGAAACCCGCGGCTGCGGCGCGCTGGTCGCGGCCCAAGGAGTGACGCCATGACCTATTCCGTCAAGGAAATCTTCTACACGCTGCAAGGCGAGGGCGGCCAGGCGGGGCGCGCGGCGGTGTTCTGCCGCTTTGCGGGCTGCAACCTCTGGACGGGCCGGGAAAAGGACCGCGCCAAGGCCATCTGCCAGTTCTGCGACACCGATTTCGTCGGCACCGACGGCGAGGGCGGCGGCAAGTTCGCCACGGCCCAGGCGCTGGCCGAGAAAGTGAAGTCGCTGTGGCCCGACTCGCCTTCGGGCAAGCCGCTGGTGGTCTGCACCGGCGGCGAGCCGCTGATGCAGCTGGACCAGGCGCTGGTCGATGCGCTGCATGCCTGCGGCTTCGAGATCGCGGTGGAGACCAACGGCACCCAGCCCGCGCCCCAGGGCCTGGACTGGATCTGCGTGAGCCCCAAGGCCGGTGCGCCGCTGGTGCTGAGCGCGGGCTCCGAGCTCAAGCTGGTCTTTCCCCAGCCCGGCGCCATGCCCGAGCAGTTTGCCGATCTGGCGTTCACCCACCATTTCCTGCAGCCCATGGACGGGCCCGACCAGCAGCGCAACACGCGCCTGGCCATCGACTACTGCATGGCCCACCCACAATGGCGGCTGTCGATACAGACCCACAAGGTGGTTGGCATCGCCTGAGCGGCAAGGCTGCAGCGAGCCCCTGCGGCGTTATTGCTCCTGGCGCTTGAACACGATCCAGGCACTCCAGAAAAGGCTGGAGAAAAACCGCAGCGGTTGGTCAAAGCCCGCGCCCTGCAGCAGCGACTCGACTTCGGCTTCCGAAGCCGGCGGCACCGCGCCCTGGCGTATCTTGCCGAGCTTGGCCTCGACTTCGGCCTCGCTGGCACCCGCCAGGCGCCAGCGCTGCGCCCATGCGGCAAGAAACAGCGGCTGGGATTCATAGGCGCAGCGGTTGCACGCCAGAATGAACGGCGCTCCGGGCGCGAGCCGGTCGGCGACGGCGCGCAGAATGTCCTTCTTGGCCTGCTGCTGCGGCAGGTGGTGCAGCACGCCGATCAGCGTCGCGGCATCGAAGGCGGCGCTCGCGGGCAGCGCGTCCAGCGTTCCCGCGAACGGCGTCACGCGCTCGCCCAGGCCGGCCTGGGCAATGCGCTCCATGGCGGTATCCAGCATGGTTTGCGCGGGATCGACGGCAACGAATTGCCAGGCAGGCTGCAGCTGCGCGGCGCTGATGATTTCCTGGCCCGTGCCGCCGGCGCCGCCCACCAGAATGCGCGCCTCGCCCGCGCCCAGATGGGCCGACAGCAGGCAGGCCGCGAGCTCATGGCAGGCGTCGTAGCCGGCCAGCGCGATGCGGCTTTGGGTGGCGTACTCCTGGGCACGCGACTGATCGAACTTGGTGATGGATTCAGCGGCAGACATGCGGCTATCTTAGGCAGCTCCGATGCGCGCAAAAAGCCGTGGTCGGCGATTGGCGGCATCGCCGTTGCAGAAGCTCACTGCCGCTGATCGATGGGCACGAACGCCAGATCGTCGGGCCCGGTGTAGTGGGCGCTGGGGCGGATGATCTTGTTGTCCTGGCGCTGCTCGATCACATGCGCGGCCCAGCCGCTGGTGCGCGCGATCACGAACAGCGGCGTGAACATGGCTGTGGGCACGCCCATCATGTGATAGCTCACTGCGCTGAACCAGTCGAGGTTGGGGAACATGCGCTTGCTGTCCCACATCACGGCCTCGATGCGCTCGGCAATCGCATACATCCTGGTGCTGCCCGCCTGCAGCGACAGCTCCTCGGCAACGCGCTTGATGATGGTGTTGCGCGGGTCGCTCACGGTGTAGACCGGGTGGCCGAAGCCTATGACCACTTCCTTGGCATCGACGCGCCGGCGGATGTCGGCCTCGGCCTCGTCGGGGTTCGCATAGCGCTTCTGGATCTCGAAAGCGACTTCGTTGGCGCCGCCGTGCTTGGGGCCGCGCAGCGCGCCTATCGCGCCCGTGATCGCCGAGTGCATGTCGCTGCCCGTGCCCGCGACCACGCGCGCGGTGAAGGTCGAGGCGTTGAACTCGTGCTCGGCATAGAGATTGAGCGAAGTGTGCATCGCGCGCTCCCAGGCGGCGCTGGGTTTTTCGCCATGCAGCAGGTGCAGGAAATGCGCGCCTATCGAGTCGTCGTCGGTCTCGACATCAATGCGCTTGCCCTGGGTGCTCCAGTGGTACCAGTACAGCAGCATCGAGCCCAGGCAGGCCAGCAGCCGGTCGGCGATGTCGCGCGCGCCCGGCGTGTTGTGGTCATCCTTTTCGGGCAGCACGCAGCCCAGCGTCGACACGCCGGTGCGCATCACGTCCATGGGATGGGCATTCGCGGGCAGCTGCTCCAGCGCGTCCTTGACGCTGGCCGGCAGGCCGCGCATCGCCTTGAGCCTGGCCTTGTAGGCCTTGAGTTCGGCGCGCGTGGGCAGCTTGCCGTGCACCAGCAGGTGGGCAATTTCCTCGAAAGTGCAGACTTCGGCGATATCGAGAATGTCATAGCCGCGGTAGTGCAGGTCGTTGCCGGTCTTGCCTACGGTGCACAGCGCGGTATTGCCCGCGGTGACGCCGGACAGCGCGACCGATTTCTTGGGCTTGGGGAGGTGGGGGGTGGCGAGGGCGAGTGTCATGTCAGGTCTCCTGGAATGCGGCTTGGGATTGGGTGGCGGGGGAAACGGTGGCGCTGCGCTGCAGGAAGTCCTGGGCGAAGCGCTGCAGCACGCCGCCGGCTTCGTAGATGGACAGTTCCTCGGCGGTGTCGAGCCGGCATTGCATGCGCACGTCGTGCTGGCGGCCGTCGCGCCGCGTGATGCGCAGCACCAGCGATGCGCTGGGCGCGGGCATGCCCAGCACGTCGTAGGTTTCCGTGCCGTCGAGTGCCAGCGTGTGGCGGTCGCAGCCCGCAAGGAATTGCAGCGGCAGCACGCCCATGCCGATGAGGTTGGTGCGGTGTATGCGTTCGAAGCTTTGGGCGGCGATGACTTCGACCCCTGCGAGCCGCACGCCCTTGGCCGCCCAGTCGCGCGACGAGCCCTGGCCGTAGTCGGCACCCGCAATGATGATCAGCGGCTGGCGGCGTGCCATATAGGTTTCTATGGCTTCCCACATGCGCAGCACCCGGCCTTCGGGCTCCAGCCGCGCCAGCGACCCCTGGCGCGTGCGGCCCTGGTCATCGACCACCATTTCATTGCGCAGTTGCGCATTGGCCAGCGTGGCCCGCTGGGCCGTGAGGTGGTCGCCGCGGTGCGTGGCATAGGAGTTGAAATCCTGCTCGGGCAGGCCCATTGCGGCCAGGTACTCGCCCGCGGCCGAATCGCGAGTGATCGCGTTCGACGGCGACAGGTGATCGGTGGTGATGTTGTCGGGCAGCAGCGCCAGCGGCCGCATGCCGCGCAGCGAGCGCTCGCCGGCCAGCGCACCTTCCCAGTAGGGCGGACGGCGGATATAGGTGCTCTGCGCGCGCCAGTTGTAGAGCGGCGCGACGCGGGCGGCGCCGATGGAGCGCAGGAACATGGGCGCATAGACCTGTTCGAATTGCGCGGGCTGGACCGCAGCCTGGACCACGGCGTCGATCTCGGCATCGTCGGGCCAGAGGTCGTGCAGGCGGATCTCGCGGCCGGCGTGCACGCCCAGCACATCGCGCTCTATGTCAAAGCGTATGCTGCCCGCAAGCGCATAGGCAACGACCAGCGGCGGCGAGGCGAGAAAGGCCTGGCGGGCCTGGGGGTGGATGCGACCGTCGAAATTGCGGTTGCCGGACAGCACGGCCGTGGTGTGCAGTTGGCGCGCCTCGATTTCCTGCGCAATCTGCGGCGCGAGCGCGCCCGACATGCCGTTGCAGGTGGTGCAGGCAAAGCCGACGATGCCGAAGCCCAGCTGCTCGAGTTCGCGGTCCAGGCCCGCGGCCCGGAGATACAGCGCGACGGTGCGCGAGCCCGGTGCCAGCGACGACTTGACCCAGGGCTTGCGCGTCAGCCCGAGCCGGTTGGCATTGCGCGCCAGCAACCCGGCGGCGATCACATTGCGCGGATTGCTGGTGTTGGTGCAGCTGGTGATCGCGGCAATGATCACCGCGCCATCGGGCATCAGGCCGTCGGGCTGTGGCGACGCCGGCTCCTGTGCGATGCCGCGCGCCGCAAGCTCCGAGGTCGGCACGCGCGCATGCGGATTCGATGGCCCCGCAATGCAGCGCACCACGCTCGCCAGATCGAAGCGCAGCACGCGGTCATACACCACCTGTTCCAGCGTCTCGGCCCACAGCCCCGCGTGGCGCGCATAGGTTTCGACCAGCGCAACCTGCGCTGCCGCGCGCCCCGTGAGGCGCAGATAGGCCAGGGTCTGCGCGTCGATGGCGAACATCGCGGCGGTCGCGCCGTATTCAGGCGCCATGTTGGAAATCGTCGCGCGGTCGCCCAGCGTGAGCCCGGCCACGCCGTCGCCGTGGAATTCGAGATAGCTGCCCACGACCTTGTGCGCGCGCAGGAACTCGGTCAGCGCGAGCACGATGTCGGTGGCGGTGATGCCCGGCTGGCGCGCGCCCGTGAGCCGCACGCCCACGATGTCGGGCACGCGCATCCACACGGCCCGGCCCAGCATCACGCTCTCGGCTTCCAGCCCGCCCACGCCCACGGCCATCACGCCCAGCGCGTCGACATGGGGCGTGTGGCTGTCGGTGCCGACCAGTGTGTCGGGGAAGGCGACGCCGCCTTGCACCTGCACCACGGGGCTCATCCGCTCCAGATTGATCTGGTGCATGATGCCGTTGCCCGGCGGCACCACATCGACGTTCTCGAAGGCTTTCTGGCACCAGTCTATGAAGTGGAAGCGGTCGGCATTGCGCCGGTCTTCGATCGCGCGGTTGGTCGCAAACGCTTGCGGGTCGTCGCCGCCGCATTCGACGGCCAGCGAATGGTCGACGATCAGCTGCACCGGCACCACGGGGTTGACCTGCGCCGGGTCGCCGCCCTGCGCGGCGATCGCATCGCGCAGCCCGGCGAGATCGACCAGCGCGGTCTGGCCCAGGATGTCGTGGCACACGACGCGCGCCGGAAACCAGGGAAAGTCGCTGTCGCGCCGGCGTTCGATCATCTGTCGCAGGCCTTGGTCGCGCAGCGCGGGCGCGCAGCGGCGCAGCAGATTCTCGGCATGCACGCGCAGCGTATAGGGCAGGGCGGCCCAGGCGCCGGGGCGCAGCGCCTCGACGGCGGCGCGCGCGTCGAAGTATTCAAGCGCCGTGCCGGGCAGGGCGCGCAGGAAGTCGGTTTTCATGTGGGTCGTGGGCGTGATAGGCTTGCGAAGATTTGCAATTTACGCAAGACCTTGCACTGCGAACAGTCCTGAATTGGCGAATGTTTGCGAATCACAAACCGCTAATTTGCGAAGTTTGCGAATTTCTGGAGACCGACTTTCATGGCCAAAACTTTCATGGGCGTGCGCCTGCGCTCGCTGCGCGCCGAGCGCGGCATGACACAGCTGGCGCTGGCCCACGCGCTGGGGCTGTCGCCGAGCTACGTCAACCAGCTCGAGCAGGACCAGCGCCCGTTCACGGTGTCGGTGCTGCTCAAGATCCACCGCCTGCTGGGCGTGGACATCCAGCAGTTTTCCGAAGACGAGCAGGCGCGCGTGCTGGCCCAGCTGGGCGATGCGTTGGCCGCGCTGCCGGGCGCGCCGGCCGTGCCCCAGCCCGAGCTGCGCGAAGTCGCGGCCAAGCTGCCGCAACTGGCCCAGGCCATCCTGGCGCTGCACCGCCGCCACACCGAAGATGTGCAACGCCTCGAAGCGCTGTCGGCCCGGCTGGGCGACAGCCGCGCCGAAGGCGAGGACTGGGCCGCGGCGCCGCTGCGCCAGATGCCGTTCGAGGCGGTGCGCGACTTCTTCTTTGCCCACCGCAATTACTTCGACGCGCTGGACCGCGCGGCCGAAGCCTGGGCGGGCGAAGCCGGCGCCCAGGGCGCGGCGCTGGTCGACTGGCTGGTGACACGGCTGCGCGCGCAGCACGCCGTGCAGGTACAGCGCAGCGCGCGCGCGGCCCAGGGCCCGCTGCGCAGCTACGATGCGGCCAGCCGCACCTTGTTTCTGTCGGCCGAGCTCGCGCCGGGACAGCAGGCATTCCAGATGGCAACGCAGCTGGCGCTGCTCGAAATGGCGCCGCTGATGGACGAATGCCTGGCGACCGGCAACTGGCAGGACCAGGCCACGCGCCGGCTGGCGCGCATAGGCCTGGCGCACTACGCCGCCGGCGCGCTGGTGCTGCCCTACGGCGAATTCCTGCAGGCCGCGCAGACGCTGCGCCACGACATCGACCGGCTTGCGCGCCAGTTCGGCGTGGGCTTCGAGACCGTATGCCACCGGCTTTCCACGCTGCAGCGCCCGGGCGCGCCGGGCGTGCCGTTCTTCTTCATCCGCGTCGACCGCGCGGGCAACATCTCCAAGCGGCAGTCGGCCACGCATTTCCACTTTTCCAAGACCGGCGGCACCTGCCCGCTGTGGAATGTCTACGAAGCCTTTGCCCAGCCGGGGCGCATCCTGCCCCAGCTCGCCAGCATGCCCGACGGACGCACCTACCTGTGGGTCGCGCGCAGCATCTCCCATGCGGGCGCGGGCTGGGGCACGCCGGGCAAGATGTTTTCCATCGGCCTGGGCTGCGATGTGCAGCACGCGGCGCGGCTGGTCTACTCGGAAGGCATGGATCTCAAGGGCGCGCATGTGGCCACGCCCATAGGCATGGGCTGCAAGGTCTGCGAACGCAGCGCTTGCCCGCAGCGCGCGTTTCCGTTCGTCGGCAAGCCGCTGCTGGTCAATGAGAACGCGCAGGGCTTTGTGCCTTATGCGGCGGTGCAGGGCCAGCCGGACTGAGCGCTGGCAAGCGCCGCTTGTGGACCGCCAGCCACAGCGCGGGTGAGCGGCGATTTTTCACGACTACAATGAGAATACTTCTCATCTGCGCTGGATTCCGTTCATGCCCATGCCGTTTGCCGCCGACCCGGTACACACGCTCTACGTCGACCACCACCGCTGGCTTCAGGCCTGGCTGCGACGCAAGCTGGGCGATGCACACCAGGCGGCGGATCTGGCGCATGACACGTTCGAGCGCGTCATCGTCGCCCGCCAGGCGCATGCGCTGCAGGAGCCCAGGGCCTATCTCACCACGCTGGCGCAGCGCGTTCTCTACAACTTCTGGCGCCGGCGCGAACTGGAGCAGGCCTGGCTGGACGCGCTGGCCTCGATGCCCGAAGAATGCGCCCCCTCACCTGAAGACTATCTGCTGGTGCGCGAGGCCATCGAGGCCATTGACGCCTGGCTGGACGGAATGCTGCCCAAGGTGCGCCAGGCTTTCCTGCTGCGCCGCATCGATGGACTCAAGTACGCCGAGATCGCCGCGGCCATGGCGGTGTCCGAAGCCAGCGTGGAGCGCTACATGAAACAGGCGCTGGTGCATTTGTGCAGCGCGCCGTCTGCGCCCGGAGACTGAGCGCGTGGACACCGTGATGGAGCAGGCCATCGACTGGATGGTGTGCCTGGATTCGGACCGCGCCACGGCCAGTGACCGGCAGCGGTTTGCGCAGTGGCTTGCGGCCTCGGGCGCGCATGCCAGCGCCTGGGAGCATCTGCAGGCGCGTCTGCAGGGCGCAGACGTGCAGCCCGCGATTGCGCAGTTGCGCGATGGCGGCCTGGCGGCACGCGCGGGCGTGCAGGCGCTGGCCGTGCCGGCTCCCACGGTTGCGCGCCGGCGCGCGCTGCATGGCGGCCTCGCGGCGGTGCTGCTGAGCGTTGGCGCGGGCTGGCTGCTGCACCGACAGACACCGCTGGGCACGCTGAGCGCCGACCTGCGCACCGGCACGGGCGAGCGCGGTCGCCACGCACTGCCCGATGGCAGCACGCTGACGCTCGATGCGCGTTCGGCGGTGGACATTCTCTTCAGCGACACGCAGCGACTGGTGCGTCTGCGCGCCGGCGCGGTCATTGTCGCCGTGGCGCCCTGGCAGGGCGCGGGCTGGCGGCCTTTCGTGGTGCAGAGTGCGCAAGGCAATGTCCAGGCGCTGGGCACGCGCTACATGGTGCGCCAGGAAGAGGAGCGAACGCTGGTGCATGTGATGGAACACAGCGTACGCATCACCACGCGCTCGGGCCGCCGGCACACGCTGGAAGAGGGCGCGACGGCATATTTCAGCGCCAGCGAAGTCACTCCCGTGGACGCATCGCTGATGGCACCCGCGGCCTGGGAAGGCGGCGTGCTCCAGGTGCGCGACCAGCCGCTGGGTGTGGTGATCGATGCCTTGCGTCCCTACCAGCCCGGGCTGATACGCGTGAGTGCGGCCGCGGCCCGGCTGCGCGTGTTTGGCCGGTTCTCGCTGGACAGGCCTGAGCGGGTGCTGCAGGACCTGGTCGATACCCAGCCGATCACGGTCGTGCGGTGGAGCGATTGGCTCACGCTGATCGACGTCAGGGCGCCGCACGCCTGAGCCGGGCCTGGCCTGGCCGCAGCAGTTTTTTTCGCGCCTGGTGAGGACTTTTCGCGGGCTCATTGCACAAGGGGAATGAAGCAACGTTTTTCATTCCAACCAGGATTCGTTCAGACCATGGCCTCCTCCTGCCGGCGCGCATTCGCGTCTTTCGCATTTTCCCGTCCACCCCAGGCGCTGCGTCCCGCGGCCGCAGCCCTGCTGCTGCTGTGCGGCGCACCCGCCAGCGTCCTGGCCCAGCCGTCCCCGCCGGCGGCGGGCAGCGCGCTGCTTGTCTGGAATATTCCCGCCGGCGACCTGAGCGACACGCTGGCGCGGATTGCCGACCAGGGGCAGCGCAGCGTGGTCGCCAGCGCCAGCTTGCTGCAGGGCAGGCGCGCGCCGGAGATACGCGGCAGTTTCAGCGTCGAAGAAGCGGCGCAGCGCGCCCTGGCCGGCAGTGGCCTGGTACTGGCGCGCACCGGCAGCAACTCCATGACCGTGGTGGCCGGCGCCGTGCCGCATTCCCAGGCAGATGATGCGGCGGGTGCGGCGCTGGCCACCGTGACCGTGGCGGCCCTGGCCGAGCGCAGCGGCGCCACCGAAGGCACGGGCGCCTACATCGCGCGCACCTCCACGGTGGGCGCAAAAACGGAATTGACGCAACGCGAAGTCGCTCAGTCGGTCTCTGTCGTCACGCGCCAGCAGATGGACGACATGGGAATGACCACGCTGCCCGACGCGCTCAAGGCCATGCCTGGCGTGACGGCCTTCCAGGGCTCCATGCTTGCCGATCGCTTCCTGGCGCGCGGCTTTGAAGTGGGCAACGAAAACCTGCGTGTCGACGGCGCATCGCCGATGTTTCGCGGTTTCTCGGTCGATCATGACCTGGCGTTCTACGACCATGTCGAAGTGCTGCGCGGGGCGGACGGTCTGTTTGGCGGCAATGGCGATCCCGGCGGAGTGATCAATCTGGTGCGCAAGAAGCCCACGCGTGAAAAGCAGGTCCAGGTACAGGCCCAACTGGGCAGCTGGAACTTCCGGCGCGCCGATCTCGACGTCAGCGGCCCGTTGAGCGAAGACGGCCGCATCCGTGGCCGCGGTGTGCTGGCACACGAAGACAAGGATTTCTTTTTCGATGTCGCGCACAGCAAGCGCAGCATGGCCTATGGCGTGATCGAGGCGGATCTGACGCCCGAGACAACGGCGTTGCTCGGCGCGTCGTATATCCGGCGTGATTCGTCGTACCAGGGCTACGGCCTGCCCCGGGCGCGCACCGGGGAAGACCTGGGCCTGGCGCGCACGCTCTATCTCAGCGGCGCCGACGACCGCGCCGACAAGAACATCACCGGCCTGTTCGCCCACCTCACGCACCGGTTCAGCCCGGACTGGACGCTGGACGTTGATGCCAACCACGAGCGCGCCGACCAGGACCGCTTCGACCACTATTTCAACGGCGCTGCCGATGCGCTCACCGGCGTGGGCACGACGGGTGGCGCCAACTTTCAGAAAGAGCACTGGAGCAATGCGTCCCTTGACGCCGCGCTCAAAGGCCGGTTCAGCGCCTGGGGCCGGCAGCACGATGTGCTGGTCGGCGGCTCATGGTCCAGATTCAGAGTCGACGCGCTGCTGCAGCGCCCCGTGCCCTATGTGGCCACGCCGGTGCCCGACATCTACCGCTTCGACCCCGCTGCCTACCTGCGCCCCGCAGCGCTCACGCCCTGGAGCCGCCAGCCTTCGCGCTCGGACAATGCCGGCATCTACGGATCGCTGCGCCTGCATCTGAGCGAGCCGCTGCACGTCATTGCGGGCGGGCGCCTGGGCCGTTACAAGTACGCGTTCGAGAACACGCTGCTCAACCCCAGCGGCACCGTGACCTCGAGCTCGATCACGCGGTATGAGGACAGCAGCGTCTTCACGCCTTATCTCGCCGCCACCTACGATCTGGATCGCACGTGGACGGCCTACGCCAGCATTGCCGAGACCTTCAAGTCGCAGGCCGACAAACGTGCCGGACCGGCGCCCGGTGCACCGCTGGACCCCGTGACTGGGCGCAACTACGAGCTGGGCCTCAAGGGCGCGCATTTCGACGGCCGCTTGCAGAGCGCGCTGGCGCTCTACCGCATTGACCGCGACGGCGCCGCGGTGCGCGACCGCAGCTTTCCCGCCAGTACGTTGGACCTGGGCAGCAGCTGCTGCTTCCTGCCCACGGGCCGCATTGTCTCCAAGGGGCTGGACGCCGAGTTGACGGGCGAGCCCGTGCGCGGCCTGCAGCTTTCGCTGAGCTACAACTACAACGACAACCGCGACAGCAATTCAACCTCGGGCGGCCGCTTCAACGGCACCTCGCCCGCACATATGGCGAAGATTTTCGCCGCCTACCAGCTGCCCGGCCATTTCGGCAAGTGGAAGATTGGCGGCGGTGCGACGGTCCAAAGCAAGACCTTCATCGACGACTACGCCTACCTGCGCAACGCCGACGGTACGGTGAGCAGCCGCACCGGGGACTACCGCATCACGCAGGCCGGCTACACGGTCTACAGCGCTTTTGCCGAATACAGAATCGACAACCAGTGGACGGCCTCGCTGAACATCAACAACCTGTTTGACAAGACCTACTACAGCAGCATCGGCTATCTGGACTACGGCAGCTTCTATGGGGCGCCGCGCAGCGTGATGCTGGCACTGCGCGGGAAGTTCTGACGCGCGGACTGCTCAGAACACTCCCAGCCCCAGCCCCGCCGCCATGGCTTCGCCCAGCGCCCGGCATTGCTGCAGATCTTCCTGGGCAATGTGCTTGGGCGCGAGAATGGCCTCGGGCGTCTGCGCATGTGTGCAGACAATCAGCGGTTCGGCCACGGGCCTGAGCCGCCAGCCGGTGGCGATGCGCGCGATCTGGCGCGCGGCGTTGGAGCCGTCGCTGCCCGCGCAGATCAGGCTCGCATAGGGCCGGCCGTTGATGCGCTCGAGCGCGCCGTAGTAGCTGCGGTCGAAGAAATCCTTGAGCTGGCCGCTGATGGCCGCGAGGTTTTCGGGCGTGGCAAAGAGATAGCCGTCGGCCGCCAGTACATCGTCGGCGCCGGCCTCGCGCGCGTGCAGCAGGCGCACGGTCACGCTGCCTTCGGCGGCCGCGCCGTCATGCGCGGCCTGCGCCATCTGGCGCGTTCCATCCGTGAGCGAGTGGTAGACGATGAGCAGGGTCTTGCGTGGCATGGCACCAGCATAGTGCCAATGCGGCCGCAGGGCCATTGAACGTATGGCGCTGCAGCGCAGCCCAAGGGGGAGTTGCCGGGACAGACCTTGCTCCACGTCAAGCAGCGATCGGGTGCGAAGGCATATGCTGGCAATTCAGCACAGCTCCCTTTCCTCTGTTCTTCAAGGAGATCCCATGGCCCAGATGATGAAAGCGGCGGTATTCGTCGAACCCGGTCGTATCGAAGTGGTGGACAAACCGATTCCCGATGTCGGGCCCAACGATGCGCTGATCAAGATCACCACGACCACGATCTGCGGCACGGACGTGCACATTCTCAAGGGCGAGTATCCGGTCGCCAAGGGTTTGACGGTAGGCCACGAACCCGTGGGCGTGATCGTCAAGCTCGGCAGCGCGGTGCGCGGCTACGAGGAAGGCCAGCGCGTGATTGCCGGCGCGATCTGCCCGGATTTCAACAGCTATGCGGCGCAGGATGGCGCGGCATCGCAGGACGGCAGCTATCTGGCCGCCAGCGGGCGCTGCGGCTGCCACGGCTACAAGCTCACCGCGGGCTGGCGCTTCGGCAATCTGATCGATGGCGCCCAGGCCGAGTACCTGCTGGTGCCGGATGCGCAGGGCAATCTGTCGCCGGTGCCGCAGGGGCTCAGCGATCGCCAGGTGCTGATGTGTCCCGACATCATGTCGACCGGCTTTGCGGGCGCGGAAAACGCCAACATCCGCATAGGCGATGTGGTGGTGGTGTTTGCGCAGGGCCCCATCGGCCTGTGCGCGACCGCGGGCGCGAAGCTGCGCGGGGCGAGCACCATCATTGCGGTCGATGGCAATGATCAGCGCCTGGGCGTGGCCCAACAGCTCGGAGCCGACATCACCTTGAATTTCAAGACCCAGGACGTGGTTGCCGAGGTGCTCAAGGCGACGGGCGGCAAAGGCGCCGACAGTGCGATCGAAGCGCTGGGCACGCAGCAGACGTTCGAGAGCGCGCTGCGCTGCATACGCCCCGGCGGCACGTTGTCGAGTCTGGGGGTGTATTCAACGGACCTGAGGATTCCGCTCGATGCCTTTGGTGCGGGCCTGGGTGACCACCGCATCAACACCGCGCTGTGCCCGGGCGGCAAGGAACGCATGCGCCGGCTGATGGCGGTGATCGCCAGCGGACGCATAGACCTGGGCCCGCTGGTGACCCATGAGTACGGGCTGGAGGACATCGCCGCGGCCTACGAGCTCTTCAGCCATCAGCGCGACGGGGTGCTGAAGATCGCGATCCGGCCCTGAGCGGCCGGATGCGCCTGTTCTCAGGCCTCAGGAAGGCATGGGCAGCGGATCGCCATTGAGCGCCCAGCTCACGCCGAAGCGGTCGGTGAGCATGCCGAATGTCTTGGCCCAGAACGAGGGCGCGAGCGGCATCGTGATCCGGCCGCCTTCGGCCAGCGCGGCAAAAGCGCGCTCGGCTTGTTCGACGGTGTCGTATTCCAGCGTCAGCATCACGCCCTTGATGCCCTCGAAAGGCATGCCGGGAGGCGTGTCGCCGGCAAACAGCAGCGCGCCGCCGGGCAGCACCAGGCTGGCATGCATGATGCCGTCGCCCGTGGGCGCGGGCTGGCCGCCGCAGCTCTCTGCGGCCGAGCCTGCCGGCGGCGTAGGCATGTCTGCGTAGCTCATCATCGCCTGGATCTGCGCGCCCAGCGCTTTTTCGTAGAAGGCGAAGGCTTCGCGCGTCGTGCCGTCGAAGCTCAGGTAGGGGGTCAGGGTGGTTGTCACACAAGTCTCCTTTGTGCCGACTTTGCAGGGCCGGTAGGGCCAGTGTATCCGCGCCGCTGCGCCGCCGTCCAATGCATTGCCGACGCCGCACGACGCCAGGCCTGCCCAGCCTCATCTGCTTGCCGAGCGGCTGGTCGCGCATGAGGTGGTGCCGCAGGCAGCACGGCGCAGCATCGGGTATTCCCTGTAAAGGCCTGCGTCCACTGTATTTACATTACGTTCGAAATGCAAAATGTAAATTCCATGAGCCCGCCCGCGATCGCGCCCCGACGCTCCCAGGCGCAGCGCAGTGCCGCCACGCGCCAGCATTTGATCGACACCGCGATCGAAGTCATCGAGCGCCGCAGCCTGGAGGACGTCTCCATTCACGAGATCGCGCGCAGCGCGGGAATGACCTCGGGCGCGGTGCAGCACCACTTCGAGTCCAAGGCGGTGCTGATGATGAACATCCTGAGCGCGCTGCTGCAGGCGCAGCTGGATGCCGGCGCGCTGTGGCCCGCGGCCAGTCTGAGCGCGCGCGAGCGCGCGGCGCGCTTTGTCGACACCGCCTGGCGGTTGATCTACGCCCAGCCGCGCTTCATCGTCGCCTGGAACATCTATCTGGGCAGCCGCAGCCAGCCCGAAATCCTGCAGCATGTCGCGCGCCTGCGTGCGGAAATCGGCGCGCAGCTCGAAGCGGGATTCTTCGACGCGTTTCCCGAACTTCTGGCCACCCCGGACCGCCAGGCATTTCTGGGTCTGGTGTTTTCCGCGTTGCGTGGGCTGGGCCTGCTGCAACTGTTTCCCGTCGCGGCGCAGCCGCTGCCGCTGGGCCAGGCCGGCGCGCAGCTTGCCAGCCTCGCCGACCTGATCGCCGCGCGTTGCGAGAACGCGCGTTGAATTTTTTCCTCCACCTCAAGCCCATGAAATTTCCTGATTCAGCGCTGTCCCGCGCCTGCCTGCTTGCCGCTACCGGTCTGCTGTGCGCCGCGGGCGCATCGGCGCAGGCCTATCCCGCCAAGCCCATCCAGTTAATCGCGCAGCAGCCCCCGGGCAGTGCGTCGGATGCGATGACGCGCATCTGGGCCGATTGCGCGGCACATGAGCTGGGCCAGCCGGTGGTGGTGATGAACAAGCCCGGCGCGAACGGCGTGCTGGCAATCAACGGCCTCAAGGGCCAGCCAGCGGACGGCTACACGCTGATGAGCATAGGCATGTCGCAGATGAGCATCACGCCTTATACCTACCGCCAGCGCCCCTACGATCCCGGCAGCGACTTCGATGGCGTGGCCGTGCTCGGCACGTCGGCGCTGGTGCTGGCCGTGCCTGCGGGGGAGGGCCTCACGCGACTCGCGGATCTGCAGAAACTCGCCAAGGCCACGGCCGGCGGACTGAACTTCGGCTCGCCGGGCAAGGGCAGCCCTGCGCACCTGCTGACCACGGCGCTGCTCGACAAGCTGGGCGCGAGCGGAACCCATGTGCCGTTTGTCGGTGAAGGCGCGGGCGTGACGGCGCTGATAGGCAAGCAGATCCAGGCAATGACGCTGGTGATAGGCACGGCCGCGGCCCAGGTCAAGGCCGGCAGGCTCAACGCCATCGCGGTGTTCGACACCCAGCGCTCGCCTTTGCTGCCCGATGTGCCCACGGTGGCCGAACTGCTGCCCGCGGCGGCCGATCTGGCGCGGCCGTCCTGGATCGCCATTGTCGCCAAGGCGGGCACGCCCGCGGCCGCGCTCGCGCGGCTGGGCGCGGCCACCGAGCAGTGCCGCGCCAATGCCCAGTACAAGTCGCGGCTAGAGGCCATGAGCGTGGTGCTCACGCCGTCGACGCCGGCCGATGTGCGCGCCTGGGCGGCGCGCGACGCCGCAGTCTGGCGCCCATTGATCGACCGGCTGGGCCTGGCGTCGGAATGAGCGCCGAAGCGAGTGCTGCAACCGGCGCCGGTCGCGCCGCGCCCGAGGTCGTGCTGCCCCATGGCGGGCGGCTGCGCGGTGCCTGGGACGGTGAACTGCGCGTGTTCAAGGGCCTGCGCTATGCGCGCCCACCCGTGGACAGCCTGCGTTTCGAGCCGCCCCAGGCCGAGCCGCCGTGGCAGGGCCTGCGCGAGGCCGCGGAGTTCGGACCGGTGGCGCCGCAGTGGCCGCGCAGCGGCGCGCGCCAGCTTGGCGACCCGGACTGCCTGCGGCTCAATGTCTGGGCGCCGCCGGTGGAGGCGGGCCAGCGCCTTCCGGTCATGGTCTGGGTGCATGGCGGCGGCTTTTTTCGCGGCAGCGCCAGCGATGCGCTCTACGACGGCGCCTCGTTCGCGCGCCAGGGCCTGGTGTTCGTGTCCATCCAGTACCGGCTGGGCGTCGACGGCTTTGCATATCTGCCCGGAGCGCCGGCGAACCGCGGCCTGCTGGACCAGATCGCGGCCTTGCGCTGGGTGCAGGATTGCATAGGCGCCTGGGGCGGCGATGCGCAGCAGGTCACGGTGTTCGGCCAATCCGCGGGCGCGGGCGCGCTTGCCTGTCTGATGGGCATGGCGCAAAGCCGCGGACTGTTCCAGCGCGCCATATTGCAAAGCCCCAGCGTGGCCTGCCAGACGCGCGCCGAAGCCGAGACCGCGTTGCAGGCGATTGCGGCGCTCGCCGGCGTGCCGCCCACGCGCGCTGCGTTCGCCGCCGCGCCGCTCGAGCCGCTGCTGCAGGCCGTGCACCGGCTCGCGGCCGATCCTGCGCTGCGGCGCGCGCATGGCATGGGCAGCCGCCAGTTCTTTCCGCTGCGCCCGGTCATCGACGGCGAATGCCTGCGCGCCGAGCCACTGGCGGCGCTGGCCCAGGCCTGGGCCGCGCAGCCGTCCGCGCTGCAGCTGCTGGTCGGTCACAACGCCGAGGAAATGCGGCTTTACCATGTGCCGGGCAACGGGCTGGCGCGCATAGGCCAGGCCGATCTGCAGGATTTCAGCGCGGCCACGGGCCTTGCGCCCGATGCCGCCGCCGGCAGCCCGGGCGAACAGCTGTGCCGGATGCAGTCGCATTATTACTATGCCGAGCCCGCGCGGCGTCTGGCGGAACTTGCGGGCCTTGCAGCGCGCTCGTCGCACCGCTATGTGTTCGGCTGGCGCTCGCCCCAGTGGGCCGGGCAGCTCGGCGCAGCGCATGGGGTGGAGCTGCCGTTCGTGTTCAACAACCTCGCCGCTGCCACGGCGCAGGAACTCGCTGGCCGGGCTGCGCCCGCGCCGCTCGCCCAGCGCATGCATGGCGCCTGGGCGCGTTTCGCGCTCACGGGCGAGCCTGGCTGGCCGCCCCATGCGGGGGCTGCGCCCTGGACCGAGTGCTTCGACGGACCCGTGGCTGGCGCTTGAGCGGGGTGTTGAGCATTGAGTGAGTGGGGGAGTGGTGCGGGGCTGTAACAAAATTTAGTGCCGTGCTTCCTCAAGTCGGTTGCAGGCTTTCCGAAAAAGTGTCGAGTCTCTTTTTTGGCCGCCTTCCAACCTCGCGCACTGCCGCCCCTCGTATGCTTCAGACCCTTCGCTCAAAGATTCTCGCCATCAGCACCGCCACCGTCGTGGGCGCGCTCGCGATCACCGGTGGCGCGACCTACACCATCACGCGTGCCAGCACCTTCCAGACGCTGGAGCAGGACCTCGACGCGATCACCGCGGGCAACACCATGGCGATCGACCAGTGGGTTGCAGCCAAGGCCCAGGCCGTCGAGGCCGCTGCCGCGGCCATCGAACATGGCGACCCGCGCGATCTGGCGGCACACATGGGCAAGGCCAGCGGCTTTCCCATCACCACGGTGGGCTGGCAGGACAAGACGTTCAAGTCGACGACCCAGACCGCGCCCGGCTACGATCCCACGGCGCGTCCCTGGTACAAGGCCGCCGTGCAGGCGGGCAAGCTCACGGTGACCAAACCGTATGGCGACTCGACCACGGGCGTGCCCTATGTGGCTTTCGTCGCGCCCATGCTCAGAAACGGCACGCTCGAAGGCGTGATCAGCGGCGCCGTGCCGCTCGAAGGCGTGCGCGCCGTGGTTGCCACCATCCATCCCACGCCCAGCAGCAGCGGTTTTGTGGTCAGCACAGACGGTCAGGTGCTGGCCCATGCGGATGCACAGTTCCTGCTCAAGCCCGCGACCGAACTGTCGGCGCGGCTCACGCCCGCAGCCCTTGGCGCACTGGCCAAGGCACAGTCGCCGCTGGCGCTGGAACTCGGCGGACGCGCGCAAATGCTCAAGGCCAGGCCGGTCGCGGGCACGGACTGGCTGCTGGTCGTGGCGCTGGATGAAGCCGAAGCCACGGCGGGGCTGGACAACCTGCTGCATACGCTGGCGCTGGCCATCGTGGTGCTGGCGCTGGTGGCCACGGCCGTCGCGGCGGCGCTCACGGCCAAGTCGTTCCGCCGGCTGTCGCAGGTGCGCGATGCCATGGACAAGATCGGTTCGGGCGGCGGCGACCTGTCGCAGCGCCTGCCCGTGGAGGGCAAGGACGAAGTGGCGCAGATCGGCGCCGCGTTCAATCGCTTCGTGCAGCAGATTGCGAGCGTGCTGCGTGATGTGCGCAACGGCGTGGATTCCATCACCACGGCCACCGACGAAATCAAGGCCGGCAACCTGGATCTGTCCACGCGCACCGAGGACTCGGCCAGCAGCCTGCAGCAAACCGCTGCCGCGCTGTCCCAGCTCACCGTCACCGTGCACCAGTCGGCCGAATCGGCGTCCCAGGCCAAGCGCCTGGCCGACGCCGCGAGCCAGTCCGCGGGGCGCGGGCGGGAAACCGTGGGCGGCGCGGTCGACACCATGGACGAGATCGCCCGGTCCTCGGTGCGCATAGGCGAAATCATAGGCGTGATCGACGCCATTGCGTTTCAGACCAACATCCTGGCGCTGAACGCGGCCGTCGAGGCGGCGCGCGCCGGCGAGCAGGGCCGGGGCTTTGCGGTGGTGGCGGCCGAAGTGCGCAGCCTCGCCCACCGCAGCGCGACGGCCGCCAAGGAGATCAAGACCTTGATCGACGCATCGGGCGCGAGCGTGCGCACCGGCACCGAGCGGGTGCGTGCGGCCGGCGCGACCATGGGCGAGATCGTCGACGGCATCGAGCGCGTGGCCCACATCATCGGCGAGATCCACGGCTCGATGGCCGAGCAGAGCACGGGCATCGTGCAGATCAACCAGGCCGTGGTCGACATGGACCGGGCGACCCAGCAGAATGCGGCGCTGGTCGAGCAGTCCACGGCGGCCTCGGCGGTGCTCAACGAACAGGCCCACAACCTCGCGCATACGGTCAACATGTTTACCTTGGCACCCGAGCGTGGTGCCGGCTCTGCCGCCTAGACGATGCCGCTGGCGCGTTGAAGTCGCCTGGCCGTGGGTCACGGGATCGGCGCTGGCACGCGTCCCAAGATGCGTGATTCGGTCACCATGCCCTCGCGCAGCGCCTGGGTCGGGCAGCAGACTCTCGCATTGCAGGCCTGGGTTCAATGGGCGCCGGCAAATTTCATCCCGATCGCGTGCGGTTTGCTGCCCTGCGCGCGTTCGCCAACTGCGCCGGCGAAGCCGCCGCAAATGACGGTCGTGCCGCGCGGCCAGCGTGGTTCAGCGCTCCCGCCGCGGGAGTATGCGGAGTCGATCGGACTCGATCGCTGCCACCCGCAGCACCAGGCACCATCGGTCGCATGTCTTTGCCGAACAAGGGCTTTGCCAGTCTCATGCGAAGCTTCGATGTCAAACATGCCATCGCCGGAAAAATACATGCAATGACTGGATGCAACTGTGGAACGCATTGTGATATTCAGTTCTGCCGAAAAATGTTGAATGACCTGTATTCGCCATGAAATTGCAGGAATCATCATTTCGGCAATTCGGAAGTGATCGTTTAAAGCTGTCCGAAAGAATCTAATGAATTAGGTGCAATAATTTCCGCCTCAACCGAATCGACTTCGAAAATGGAATGATCCTCAAATGGGGGGCTATTGCTCGTACTTCTTCCTCAAGGTCCTGGTCGGCTATCGAAAAGTCCGCTGTGATTTGGCTGTGCGGGTATTCTTTGATGCTGTCATACGCTGACTTGATGTCTTTTATGTATTCATTTTTTTCAATTATTTTATATACAATTTCCAATTTTGATATTCTTGCATAAATTATTTCTTTTTCGTGACTGTCGTTGTAGTGTTCTTCCAGAATGTATTTTTCAATGTCTGCTGTGAGTTTTTCCTTTTCTTCTTCTTCAATCTCGGAATTCATTTTGAATTTTGGAAGGAATCTTTGTTTTAAATAGATTATCAAAGATTTTTCCAGGGAGTTGGATTTTTTTAATATTTTGAATTGGTGTTTGGTCAGTCCGTGAATATTTTCAATGTCGATGCGGGGCAGGAAGTCCATTTTTGTGCTATTGGTCTTGTTGTTTTCTGGTACATGCTCTTCTTCCAGGACTCTTGCTACCATCAATGCGTAATTTTTAGTGTCCACATGCCCAAGGCGGCAAATGATTTCGATTGCATCAAGGGGTGGGTAGGATTTGAATATCTCTCTCTCATCCGCACTGAGCTTCGGCATCTTGCCCTCTTGGTCTTGGTCGGATTGCATTTTGGCTTCATTCGGGTTGAAGTATTCTTCGTGACCGACAAGCGTCAAATAGGTGTCTAAAAATAAATAATGTAGATAATCTGTTCCCTTGTGCAGGACATGACCTTCATCGGTTGCATTTTTGGCTTCGTAGTTTTTGGTTTTGGATACTTGTTGATAGAAAATATCCATGTATTTTTTCAGTCTTATGAAATGCTGCTTGGCATCGTGATAGCTCACTTCCTTTGGTAATGGCAGGTCGATATCGTAATTCTGTGCCGCGCTGCTGGTCTGATGGGCGCCGGTAGCTGGAGTAGCTGGAGTAACGGGTTGATTGTCTTGCGCTGGCTTCACAGAAAGCAAGAGCGGGTGGATCGGGGTGTTTTTAACCGGATTCGATGCTGGTGCATGCACGAAATTGGCGGAATGCAGCGTGCCTGGCTGCTGCGGATACTGCTGCATGGCCTGGTACTTCATGCGCAACGGGAACGCGCTCCCCGCTTGCAGGACATCGTTGAAAATCTCGCGCGGCGTGGTGTACATCGTGTAGGTAAAACTGTCATACACCGATCTGTTGGTTTTCGAATGGCAGCCGGATGGGGCGAAGTACGAGGCATTCTGATTTGGCGATCCGATTTGCACAAATGGGCTGTCGCTGATGTTTTCATAATGTTGTGCAGAAACGGCATGCTTGCTTTGCGACTCACTACGTCTGTCGTCAGAATGCCGCTGATGCATTGGTGCTGCCCATTTTTCTTGTGGCTGGCGTGCCGCAGAGCCCGAGGGGTGACTGAGCCAGTTGCTGGCAGTCTGTGCCTGCGCATGAAGTGGCTGCAGCAGCGTTTTCTGCTCCGCGCCATGTGGCTGAGAAGGGCCCGGCGGGATGGTTGAAGGCGTTGGTTTGGTCGTTGGGCAAGCTTGCCATGCCGACCCTTTGTGCAAGGTGTGGACCTTGGTGGCGTTGTTGGAGCAGGCGGTGGCGTTGGATGACGGCGGTGGCATAGGTATTCCTGAAATGCAAATCGATAAAGATAAACTATCAATATTATTGTGTCTGTAGGAATTTTCTAATATTTGCGACCTTGCCGAACCTGTCGACGGCTCGCGGTCTTGCACTCTGGTGGGCGGATGAGCGGGTGGCATCCGGGCAAATGCGGGTGAGGATGCCGATGGGGGAGGGGCGCCAGCAGCGCGTTGGGCCAGCGTCACCGGGCTGGACGCAAAATGCCGAGCAAAGCGCCGAGCCCCGGAACTGGGCTGGGCGTAGACCGTGCGCCAGGTGTCTGGCGCACTCAGGCCTGCGGGAAATGGATGGATGCCAGGGTCATGTCGACAGGCCCTGCAAGATCGGACAGAGCATTTCTTGCGCTGTCTGTCTGGATGATGAAAAAAGCCCCGCATCGGCGGGGCTGGATGGCAGGACGCTTCCCCACCCGGAGGTCCAGGCTTGCAAGCGAGGGCATGCGCGCCAACGCATGCCTCGAACACGCTTAGAAGTTGTGGCGCAGGCCGATTTCGTAGCCCGTGAGCTTCTTGCCCACGTTGGGCGTGGGACTCAGCGAGGAGCCGAGCTTGCGTGCCGCCTTGCCGTCGTTCTTGATATGGGCGATGGTGGCGTAGAGTTCCGTGCGCTTGGACAAGGCATAGCCATAGCCCAGTGCCAGGCGCTGCGAGTCGGCATCGTCTTGCTTCTTGTCTTCGTACATCGAGTAGGCCGCGCGCAACTCGCCCTGTCCCAGGGCCATCTTCAGGCCGAAGCTGTACAGGTCGATGCGCTTGTCGGCGCCGCGGTCCGACGCCACCAGCACCATGGGCGTGAAGCTGCCCAGCTTGTACGAAGCGCCCAGGTTGAACGTCTTGTAGTCGACATCTGTGGTCGCGGTGCCGCCGCGCACCAGTCCATAGGCACCGGCCACGTTCAATGGCCCTGCAGCGTAACCCAGGCGCAGGCCGGTGTGGCTCGACAGGCTGTTGTTGCCGGCCTGCTCGCCAAAGCTGTGCGTCACCTGACCATACACGCCGCCGAGCTTGGGCAGCAGGTAGCTGACGCTGTTGGAGACGCGCTTGGGGTTGGAGCCTTCGGGCGTGCCGGCCGCCGAGCCGCTGATCAGGCTGTGGCCGTTGATGGCGCCCATGCCGGCATCGGCAAACGCATGGAAGGTTTCGAGGTTCTGGTAGGCCGGCGTCTTGTCGCGGCCCACGCGCAGTTCACCGAAATTGCCCATCAGGCTGAGGGTGGAGCGGCGATCGAACTTGAAGCCGGACGCAGCGCCGTCATCGACGGTCACACCGCCTTCGAGCCAGAACCCGGCCTTGAGGCCCGCGCCCAGATCCTCTACACCACGAAAGCCCAGGCGGCTGCTCGAATTGCCGCCGTTGGCCAGGCCCGTGACGCTCTTGCCGGACGTGGAGAGATGGGCGACCGAGACATCGGCCACGCCGAAGAGCGCCACGCTGGAGCTTTGGGCCATGGCACCTGTGGCAACGGTGAGGGCGGCAAGGGCCAGGAGTTGTCGTTTCATGCTGTTCAATGGGTAGTTGGAGATAAGAACGCCCATGCACCAAGGTGATAGCCACCGAAGTCGCGTGGGGCTAGATCCATTGGACATTTCACAAATGAAACAATAGTTACAATCCCTTGATTGTCATTAAAACAACACTTTGGATCGATCTCGCATTCGCCGGGGCGGCAGTCCGTGACCCGCAGTGCGGGGCGCGCCGAGGTTGCGGAAAGCGGCGCCTGGCATCACTGCAGCGGTTCCGACGCTGCGCTGGGTTTGGCGCGGCTGGCGGTGCTCAGCAGGTCTTCCATGGTGTTGTAGTAACCGTTGGCGTCGGCGGGGCTGCACCAGAATGCCTTGCTGCCGATCACGAAAAGACGTTTTTTGGCGCGCGTGACGGCGACGTTGATCAGATTGGGTTTGCGGCCGGCAAAACCGGAGATGACGCCGGGACGGCTGGGGTCGCCACCGAGCAGGAAAATCACGAAGTCCGCTTCCTTGCCCTGGAATGTGTGGACCGTGCCGCACATCTCCTTGGCCGTCTCATCGTCGAACCGGCGGCCCAGCATCTCGCGCATGCGCTCGCTCACGAGCTTGAAGGGCGTGATGACGTAGATCCGCAATTTGCCCTTTTCATCGCGTATTTCATCGTTGGTGAGCTTTTTTATGCCCCGCAGCACGCGATCGGCCTGGTTCTCTATCCAATGCCCTTCGGCGTCCTCGTTTGAGGCATCGAGCCAGGCGCTCAACGGCGCGTCAAGCGCGGCGCCTTCGATGGTTCCATAGACCATCTTGTTTTGATAGGCGATGGCGTTGGCGATCTGGAACATGGGGTTGGTGCAGCGTCTATGCACGACCAGCGGTGAGCCTAGCCACAGCGCCGTCCCATCTTCCTCTGAGCCCATCAAGGTGCCATAGCGGTTGGAGCGGTCGGCCATGGTCTGCACCGAAGCCTCGGGCGGAATGTACTGGGCTGGCGTGGCGCAATAGTTCTGCAGCGGCGTCACCAGTTCCTGGGGAATGCTGACCACGGGTTCGAGCTGTATGGGGTCGCCGACGATCACGGCCCGCTTGGAGCGCCAGATTGCGCCTATCGCCTGTTGAGGCGCTGCCTGACCGGCTTCATCGATGAGCAGCCAGGCCAGGTCGTTGGTCCTGACGCCTTTGAACAGCCGCGGGAACGAGGCAAACGCCGTCGATACCAGCGGAACGACAAGAAAGAACGCATCCCATAGCGGCATGACCCCGCCCGTGACACGGCCGCTGGTGAGCTTGCCTTGCAGCAGGTCGACGAACACCGACAGCGTGGGCTTGAGCTTGCTCCAGGCATGTACGACAAATGCCTTGTGCAGCTCCATGGACGCGACAAACAGCGCGCGGCGCGCGCTGAAAAGCGCGCCATCATCCTGATAGGGCGAAGCCCGGTGGAAGTCGTCGCGCGACAGCTCCGACAGATTCCAGGCGTCGCGGCTGCGATCCGGCAAGCCGGCCAGAACCAGCTTCTGTGCCATGGCCTCGATGTCGCTGCTCAACTGTGCTGCGCGGGTCTGCAGGTCGATCCGTTGCGCTGCGTGTTTTCGCAGCAAGCCATCCAGGCGCAGCAAATCCTGTTGCGCCTCACTGACAGCCCGCTGGGCGCCGGCATGCGCCTTCTCTACCACTGCCAGGTTGTAATGGTCGGCAAACCCCGCATCCACCATGCGTACGCGTGTCGCGGTCGCAGCATCCTTGCATGTCTGTTCCTGGCGCTGCAGGGGACGCAGTTGCTGCTCCCACCGCTCGAGCGCGTGCTTCGATTTCTGCGCGGTCTGGAACGCGGCTTGCGCATGCTCGATGAGAGCCGTCAACTGGCGATCACGCCGCTCCCACGCGTCCACCTTGGGCTGTGAAAACCAGCGCGTGAGTAACCCTGGTTTGGCGCCATGGTGGTTGGAGAGATTGCGCTGGCTGGCCTGTTCCGCGCTCTGCGCCTGCACCATCTCCATGGTCAACTGCTCCACATCTCCGCTGGGGCGGCTTGCATGGTGGCTGCGCACCAGGAAGGCCGCATTTTCGCGTTGCGCATCGGCTGCCGCGCGGGCTTTTGCATGCTCCAGATGCGAAGCCGCGGCGGCCAGCGCCGCAGCCGCGGCGGCGCAGGTCTTTCTCGCCGTATCGGCATGGGTCTCGAGCTGCCGCAGCTGCAGGTCCAGTGCGCGTTCCTGTGTCTGCAGTTGGGCCAGTTGCTCTTCGCGCTTGGGCAGCAGCACCTGCGCGTCGACCAGGTCCGCCGCTTTTGCGACTTGATTTTCCGCCTCCGCCCGGGCGGCTCGATAGCGGGCCCGGGCCTCTTCCCAGGAGGGGACGCTGTCTCTATGGCTGGCTATCCATTCAGGCAGACACACCTGGGCCAGGGGGTTGGGCGCGCCATCGGGCAGTTTCTTGCACTCCTTGTTGGGATACCAGAAGCTGCTCGCGAAAGCGTTGCGATTGGTGGAGTTTCCCAAAGCAGCAGATATCAGACCCCAAGTCTGCGCAGCTTCCGGGCGGCTCTCTTTCCTGCCCAGGCCCATGGAGTCCGAGACTTGGGAAAAGTACTCCAGTTGAATGCTCTCATCGAGGGAGCTAAGGCCGGGAAGCTCGCGGCTGATGTTCTCGACGGCGCCGTTGTTGGCGCTGGTCACAACGATGCCATGTCCGCAGAGGGAAGCATCGGGCTTCCAGGCCGCGTCCTTGTGGTTCTCGACACTCAGCGCTTCGCGGAATGCGTGCTCGGGGCGGTGGAACGCCATCAAGGCATCGGCGCGCTGCTGAACCACGGCGGCCACGATGTCCTTGAGCATGGTGGTCTTGCCGGTTCCCGGTGGTCCGTTGACGGAGAACAGGCCCGAGCTCGCAAGATCCTGCTGTATGGTGTTCACCGCGAATTGCTGAGCCGTCACCAGCGGGTGGCTCCCAGGCCATGCGGCCAGCGGCAGCTTGCCGGGGTGTACGCCCGCGAGCAGCGGGGCCTTGTCGTTGGCGTCCAGGTCCACGCGTTCGGGCGCTTCCGTGCTCGCCAGGAACTGGTCCAGCGCGGCGCCGGTGTTGCCCTGGAGAAAAGCCCGCTGTACCGTTTCGATGTCCTCGGCGTAGAAGCTGTTGAGCGGGTCATCCAGCTCCTTCTTGTTCTTCCTGCTCGCGCTTTGTGTCTTGATCACCCAAGGTGCCTGGCTGGCTGGCGTCCACCCGAGTTTCTCGAAGAGCAGGGCGGTCATCTCGCGCACATCGTCGGCCGTGACGGTCCTGTAGGCCTTGCGGATTTTCTCGGCTTCGGCTTCGTTCTTCTCGATCGTCAGCAAGGCCGAGACGGTGGTGAGTTCCTTGCTGTTGGGCGTCTGCTGCGGCAGAAGCGTGTTTTTCACCAGCAAGGTTTTCAGCGCAGCCACCGTCTGAGCTTCGGCGCCATCGGGCCCGAAGAAGCCGCTGAAATCAAAATGCGTTCCCTGGCGGCTTGCCAGCACGAGGTTGCCCAGCGCCCAGGGCGTCGAACTGACGAAGGGCGAACCCGCCACATAGCCCATTTCATCGATGGGAAGAACCAGTGATGCGGCGTCCGTGGGGCCGGCCTTCTCGTCGTCAGAAATGGCGGGCGAGCCCAGAATCTCGCGCGTCGCGTTGGTGTACACATGGCCCGGAAGAACGCCGGCAAAAAGATGGAAGCGGCGGGTGGAGTGTTCGCCCACGAAGAAGAGCTTGTCGAGGTCGTCCTGCTTTTTCGGGTCGACCCACGGCATATCCTCGTCGGACAGGCTGTCCACGGGAATCTCCCAGTTGCACACGCCCTTCGCGCATTTCACTTCGGGAGGCTTTTGCGGGCTCAGATACTCAAAGGCTTGCCAGAGCTGCAGAGCGGCGGAGATATTGCTCTTGGACTTGTCGGGTTTCATGGCCGGCAATCATAGGCTTCCCTGGCCCGTGGTGACTGCGCGGCCTGCCCCGCCGTGTAGTGACTTACCAGCGGTCGGCTGCTTTGTCATGGACGCGTCACGTGTGCCCATCTACCATGGGTTCTTCTACAACGGAGGAGACACGCAATGACGATGAAACTGACGGTGCTGGCCCTGGCCACGACCACGCTGCTTGCTGCCTGTGGCGGATCGGACGGCACCGACTACAACACGCTGGACGGCCAGCCCCCTCTGGTCGTGGGCCATCGTGGAGCCGCCGGTTACCGGCCCGATCACACTCTGGAAGGCTACAAGCTGGCAATCGAGATGGGGGCCGACTTCATCGAGCCGGATCTGGTGGCCACCAAGGACGGCGAGCTGATCGCCCGCCACGAGCCCAACATCACCGGCACGACGGACGTCGCCAGCCGGCCCGAATTTGCGAGCCGCAAGACCACGCGCATGGTGGACGGCGTTGCCGAGACCGGCTGGTTCGCCACCGATTTCACGCTGGCCGAAATCAAGACGCTGCGCGCCATCCAGCCGCTGGCCGAGCGTGATGCGTCGTACAACGGGAAATTCAGCATTCCCACGCTCAAGGAGGTGCTGGACCTGGCCAAGAGCGAAAGCACGCGCGTGGGCCGCACGATTGGCGTCTACCCCGAAACCAAGCATCCCACCTACCACGTGAACGCCGGCCTGAAGCTCGAAGACCGCCTGCTGGCCGTTCTTGCCGGCTACGGCTATACGCAGAAAAGTTCGCCCGTCATCATCCAGTCGTTCGAAGTCTCCAACCTGAAGTACCTGCGCACCAAGACCCAGGTGCGTTTGTCGCAGCTGATCGACGGCGACGATGTGGCGCTGGGCGGGCAGGTCACGCTGGCCGCGCCCTTTGACAAGCCGTATGACTTTGCCGTTGCGGGTGACAAGCGCAATTTCATCACCATGCTGACCCCTGCGGGCCTGGCCGAAATCAAGACCTACGCCGATGGCATCGGCCCCTGGAAGCCTTATCTGATCTCATCCAAAGCAGTGGATGCCAACGGCGACGGCAAGGCCGATGACGTGAACAAGGACGGCGTGGTCGACGAGCGCGACCGCACCATGCTGCCGGCCACCTCGGTGCTGAAGGACGCGCATGCCGCAGGCCTGGTGGTGCACCCCTTCACCTTCCGCAATGAAGCCAAACGCCTGGCATCGGACTTCAAGGGCGATCCTGCGGCGGAATACAAGCTGTTCTTCGAGCTGGGAGTGGACGCGGTGTTCAGCGATTTCCCTGACACCGCAGTCAAGGCGCGTGCTGCAATGGACAACTGAGTACCAAGTCGGCTGGGCTGGCGCCCAGTCCGATTCCCTGCGTGCGGCGCAGATGAATGCGTGCCGCTTGCCAAGGCCAGGCAAAAGAAAAGCCCCTGACTCTTGCGAATCAGGGGCTTCTATTTGGTGCCGGAGAGATGAATCGAACACCCGACCTTCTCATTACGAATGAGCTGCTCTACCGACTGAGCTACACCGGCTGAAGAATTAAATTATATACCAGAATGATAGCTTGTCACGCGATCAACTTCATTTTTTGAGCCGAGGATGACGCTGACACGTTCATGCAGCTGCGTGGGCTGCAGTTCGAGGATGCGCTGCTTGCCGTTGGTCGAGGCGCCGCCGGCCTGTTCGACCAGCCAGCTCATGGGGTTGGCTTCGTACATCAGGCGCAGCTTGCCGGCCTTGTTGGGTTCGCGCTGGTCCCAGGGGTACATGAAGATGCCGCCGCGCATCAGGATGCGGTGCACGTCGGCGACCATGGAGGCGATCCAGCGCATGTTGAAGTTCTTGCCGCGCGGGCCTTCCTCGCCGGCCAGGCATTCGTCGACGTAGCGTTTCACGGGAGCGTCCCAGTGGCGCATGTTCGACATGTTGATGGCAAATTCCTGGGTGTCGGCGGGAATGCGGATGTTTTCGCGCACCAGCACGAACGAGCCTTGCTCGCGGTCCAGCGTGAACATCGCCACGCCGTCGCCGACGGTGAGCACCAGTGTGGTCTGCGGGCCGTAGATGCAGTAGCCGGCAGCAACCTGCTCGAGGCCGGGCTGCAGGAAGTCGGCGTCATGCACGCCGGGGTGGCCTTCGGGCTTCTTGAGCACGCTGAAGATGGTGCCGATTGAGACGTTGACGTCGATGTTGGACGAGCCGTCGAGCGGATCGAACATCAGCAGGTATTCGCCCTGGGGATAGCGGTTGGGCACCACGTAGATGCCTTCCATTTCCTCGGAAGCCATGCCTGCGAGGTGGCCGCCCCATTCGTTGGCTTCGATCAGCACTTCGTTGGCGATGATGTCGAGCTTCTTTTGCACTTCGCCCTGCACGTTCTCGGAGCCGGCCGAGCCCATGACGTCGCCGAGTTCGCCCTTGTTGACGGCAAAGCTGATGCGCTTGCAGGCGCGCGCGACGACTTCAAGCAGCAGGCGCAGTTGGGGGGGAATGCGGCCGTCGACGCGTTGCTGTTCGACGAGGTAGCGGGTCAGGCTGGGACGTTTGCTCATGGCGGAAATCCAGTAATTACAAAAAAGGTGTGCCGCAGACGCCGGGTAGGCGTCCGCGGTCTTTCAGTCGGCGAGGGCGCGGGTCACGACTTCGCGCACGTCATTGCTGAGGTCGGGCCGTGCGGCCACGCGGGCAATGGCTTCGCGTGCGGCCGTGCGGTAGGGCTCGGCCAGTTTCTTCCAGCGGTCCAGGGCGCGCGCCAGGCGGGCCGCGACCTGCGGGTTGATCGCGTCGAGCTCGATCACGCGCTCGCTCCAGAACAGGTAGCCGGCCGCGTCCAGGCGGTGGAAGGCGCCCGGGTTGCCGCTGCAGAAGCTGAAGATCACGCTGCGCGCCCGGTTGGGGTTCTGCAGCTGGAAGTCGGGGTGCTTCATCAGCTGCTTGACCGCGGGCAGCACCTGGCCGCCGCGGTCGGTGGCGCCGGCCTGCAGCGCAAACCACTTGTCGAGCACCAGCGCCTCGGTCTTGAACAGCGCGTGGAAGCGCGCCAGCGCATCGGCTGCGAGCGGGTGGCCGCTGTGGACCAGCGCGGACAGCGCGGCCATGCGGTCGGTCATGTTGGCCGCGTCCTTGAAGGCCTGATAGGCACGGCCGGGCCACACGCTGTCGCCGCTGCGGCGCGCATCCAGGCACAGCATGGACAGCGCCAGACCGGTCAGCGCGCGCCGGCCCGACGACACCGGGTCGGGCTTGTAGGCGCCGGTGTCCTGGTGGTTCTCCCAGGCCCAGGCCCAGTCTTCGCGCAGCGCGGCCGCAAGTTGCTGGCGCAGGGTTTCGCGCACGGCATGCACGCGCTGGGGATCGACCTCGTCGAGCTGTTCCGAAAGATAGCTTTCCGAAGGCAGGCTCAGCACCAGTTCCTTGTAGGCCGCATCCAGCGTGGGATGGCGCAGCACGCTGCGCATGGCTTCGACAAAGGGCAGGGGCAGCAGGTTCTGGGCAATCTCGCCATCGGCCTGCACGACCACCGCCGGGTTGTTGATCGCGCCCAGCGCAATGCGCAGCGCCAGGCGCTGGCCGGCTTCCCAGCGGTTGAACGCATCGCTGTCCTGCGCGAGCAGGGTCAGCAGCGCGTCGTCGCTGTAGTCGTACTGCAGGCCCACCGGAGCGGTGAAGCCGCGCAGCAGCGAAGGCACGGCAGGCTGGGTCACGCCGCTGAACACAAAGCTTTGTTCGGCTTCGGTCAGCACCAGCAAGCGGGTGTCGGCCGGGCTGCCGGCCATGCCGGCGGTGTCGAGCAGCTGCACGGTCTGGGCCGCGCCGTCCTCGGTCAGCAGGCCGACTTCGACGGGAATCACGAACGGCAGCTTTTCGGGCTGGCCGGGCGTGGGCGCGCAGCTTTGGCGCAGCGTCAGCGTATAGGTCCGGGCCGCAGCGTCGTAGACGCCGCTGGCCGCGACCTGGGGCGTGCCCGCCTGGCTGTACCAGCGCTTGAATTGCTCCAGGCGCTCGCTCAGCGCGCTGCCCGGGTTGGCGTCGGCAATGGCCTGGGCGAAATCGTCGCAGGTCACGGCCTGGCCGTCATGGCGCTCGAAGTAAAGCGCCATGCCCTTGGCAAAGCCTTCGCGGCCCACCAGGGTGTGCATCATGCGCACGACTTCCGCACCTTTTTCGTAGATGGTGACGGTGTAGAAGTTGTTGATCTCGAGGTAGCTGTCGGGCCGCACGGGGTGGGCCATGGGGCCGGCGTCCTCGGCGAACTGCACCGTGCGCAGCACGCGCACGTCCTCGATGCGCTTGACGGCGCGCGCCGACGGCGTGCCGGCCAGGTCCATGCTGAACTCCTGGTCGCGGAACACGGTGAGGCCTTCCTTGAGGCTCAGCTGGAACCAGTCGCGGCAGGTGATGCGGTTGCCGGTCCAGTTGTGGAAGTATTCATGGCCGACCACGCTTTCGATGTTCGCGTAGTCGACATCGGTGGCCGTGGCCTGGTTCGCCAACACATATTTGGTGTTGAAGATGTTCAGGCCCTTGTTTTCCATCGCTCCCATGTTGAAGTCGCTGGTGGCGACGATCATGAAGCGGTCCAGGTCCAGCGACAGGCCGAAGCGCGCTTCGTCCCAGGCAACGCTGGCCATCAGCGAGTTCATCGCATGCTCGGTCTTCTCGAGATCGCCGGGGCGCACGTAGACCTGCAGCAGATGCTCCTTGCCCGCGCGGCTGGTGATGCGCTGCTCGCGCGCCACGAGCTGGCCCGCGACCAGTGCAAACAGGTAGCAGGGCTTGCGGTGCGGATCGACCCACTTGGCGAAGTGCCGGTTGTCCGGCAGCTCGCCGCTGTCGACCAGGTTGCCGTTGGACAGCAGAACCGGGAACAGCGTCTTGTCGGCGCGCAGCGTCACGGTGTACATCGCCATCACGTCGGGACGGTCGAGGAAATAGGTGATGCGGCGAAAGCCCTCGGCTTCACACTGGGTGAAGAACGTGCCTTCGCTCACATACAGGCCCATGAGCTTGGTGTTCTTCACCGGCGCGCAGGTGGTGAAGATCTCGAGCTCGACGGGCTCATCGCCCTCGGGCAGGTTTTCGAGCACCAGAGCGTTGCCGTCCATCTTGAACGACGTGCCCTGGCCGTTGACCATCACGCGCGCGAGGTTGAGCTCGTCGCCATCCAGGCGCAAGGCCTTGGCCGGCACGTCGGGGTTGCGGCGCACGCGCATGCGGTTGAGCACGCGGGTCTTGGCCGGGTCGAGATCGAAAGTCAGATCCACGGTGTCGATCCACCAGGCCGGAGCCTGGTAGTCGGCACGTTGTGTGGGTTTCGCTTGTCCTTCACGCAACATGATGTTCCTCCCTTATATGCCCTGCTTGAGCGAGGCTTCGATGAACGCGTCGAGATCGCCGTCCAGCACTTTTTGCGTGGCGGAAATTTCGACGTTGGTGCGCAGGTCCTTGATCCGGCTGTTGTCCAGCACGTACGAGCGGATCTGGTGGCCCCAGCCCACATCGGTCTTGGTGTCTTCGAGCTTTTGCTGCTCTTCCATGCGCTTGCGCATTTCGAAGTCGTAAAGACGCGAGCGCAGACGCTGCCAGGCCACATCGCGGTTGCTGTGCTGGCTACGACCGTCCTGGCATTGCACCACGATGCCGGTCGGGATGTGTGTCAGACGCACGGCCGAGTCGGTCTTGTTGATGTGCTGACCGCCCGCGCCCGAGGCCCGGTAGGTGTCGGTGCGCACGTCCGAGGGGTTGATGTTGATCTCGATCGAGTCATCAATCTCGGGATAGACGAACAGCGAGGCAAAGCTGGTGTGGCGGCCGCCCGACGAATCGAACGGGCTCTTGCGCACCAGGCGGTGCACGCCGGTTTCGGTGCGCAGCAGGCCAAACGCGTATTCGCCTTCGATGCGTATGGTCGCGCTCTTGATGCCCGCGACATCGCCCGGCGTTTCTTCCTGCACTTCGGCCTTGAAGCCCTTGCGTTCGGCATAGCGCAGGTACTGGCGCAGCAGCATGCTGGCCCAGTCGCAGGCTTCGGTGCCGCCGGCGCCGGCCTGGATGTCGATGAAGCAGTTCAGCGGATCGGCTTCATGGCGGAACATGCGGCGGAACTCGAGCTCTTCGACCAGCGGGCGCAGTTTTTCGGTTTCGGCTTCGATGGTCAGCAGACCGTCTTCGTCGTCCTCTTCACGGCTCATCTCGAACAGCTCGGCGTTGTCGGCGAGTTCGTTGGCGAGCTTTTGCAGCGTCAGCACCACGCCGTCGAGCGACTTCTTTTCCTTGCCGAGTTCCTGGGCCTTCTTGGGGTCGTTCCAGACGGCGGGGTCCTCGAGCGAGGCGTTGACGGTTCTCAGGCGTTCGTATTTGGCATCGTAGTCAAAGATACCTCCGTAGATCTGCCGCACGTTGCGTCAGATCTTCGAGGGTATTGCCGATGAGGTTGATGCGTTCTGCTTCCATGATGCGTCCTGTGTGTTCTTGAGAATTAATCGTCGATTTTCTCATGCACAGCGCCCATTCGAACGCAAAGCCCCGGGACCGGGGCTTTTGGGGGCGATTTAAGCCGTAAAAATGCGCGGCGCGAGCCGCCTCGCAGGGCTTAGAAGCTTTCCCAGTCGCTTTCGTTGCTCACTGCCTTGGGCGCCGCAGGCTTGGGGGCCGCGGGCTTGGGCGCAGGCGCGGCGGCGACACGCGGGGCTGCGGCCGCCGCGGGGCGGGCCGGCGCGTTGACGACCCGGGGTGCGGGTGCAAGCTTGGGCGGGGCATGAACGACTGGCGCCATGCCGTTGTGTCCCAGATCGAACACGCTGACCACCTTGGACAGCGCCGTGGCCTGGCCTTGCAGCGCACCCGTGGCGGCCGCGGCTTCCTCGACCAGGGCCGCGTTCTGCTGCGTCATCTGGTCCATCTGGGTCACGGCCTGGTTGATCTGCTCTATGCCCGCGGTCTGCTCATGGCTCGCAGCGGTGATCTCGCCCATGATGTCGGTCACGCGGCGCACGCTGCTGACGATCTCGTCCATGGTCTTGCCGGCCTGGTCGACCTGGCCGTTGCCTTCCTCGACCTTGATGACCGAAGCGTCGATCAACTGCTTGATCTCCTTGGCGGCAGCGGCCGAGCGCTGGGCCAGCGTGCGCACTTCGGAGGCCACGACCGCAAAGCCGCGGCCCTGGTCGCCCGCGCGAGCGGCCTCGACGGCGGCGTTGAGCGCGAGTATGTTGGTCTGGAAGGCGATGGAGTCAATGACGCCGATGATGTCGACGATCTTGCGCGACGAGGCATTGATGTCCGACATGGTCTGCACCACCTGCGACACCGCGGCGCCGCCGCGCACCGCGACCTGAGAGGCGACGCTGGCCAGTTCGTTGGCCTGCTGCGCGTTGGCGGCGTTCTGCTTGACGGTCGATGTCAGTTCTTCCATCGAGGCCGCGGTTTCCTCCAGCGAGCTGGCCTGTTGTTCGGTGCGGGCCGACAGGTCCTGGTTGCCCATGGCGATCTGGCTGCTGGCCGTGGCGATCGAGTCCGTGCCCTGGCGCACCTGGCCGACGATCTGCTGCAGGCTGCTGTTCATGTCCTGCAGGGCCTGCAGCAACTGGCCGGTTTCATCGGTGGAGTGCACTTCGATGCGGCTGCCGAGGTTGCCGGCGGCGACTTCCTGGGCAAGCTTGACCGCATGCTGCAGTGGCCGGGCGATCACGCGTGCAATGCCCAGAGCCAGGGCCAGACCCAGCAGCACCGAGCCGGCCAGCAGCGCGCTGATCCAGACCTGGGCGCTGTCGAAAAGGTCGTCGCCCGCCTTGTTGAAGGCTTCGGTGCGCGCGCTGTTGATCTCGTCGAGCGCGTCGAGCTTGGTCTGGATGGCAAGCGTGACCTTGAGCGAGTCGCCACGCAGCGCGTGCGCGGCCTGTTCGCTTTGCAGGTCGCGCGACATCTGCAGGATCTGCGCGGAATGCGCTGCGTAGTTCTTGAGCTCGGTGCCGATCTCGCTGAGCAGTTGCTGCTCCTGGGGCGTCTTGGCGAAGGCGGCATAGGCCGCATGCTGCTTGGTCACCGTGTCCCACAGAATGGGCATGGATTTCTCGTAGCCTGCGGCCTCGTCGGGCGTGGCGGCCAGCAGGTGCTGCGTCAGTTGCGCGCGGTGGCGCTGCAGCTGGTACTTGATGTCCTGCAGCGTGCGCGCCGCGGGCAGTGCCTGGCGCGTCAGGTCGGTCGCAGTCTGGTTGACGCGGTCGAGCTGGACCAGCGCGAACAGGCCTACGCTGGCGGACAGCAGCAGCAGGACCGCGAAAGAGACAAGCAGCTTGTTGGCCAGCTTCAGGTTTTGAAAGAACGTCATGGGGGTGGGGGGTAGCGGTCAGGCCGCGGCGCAGTGCAGAAATTGAAATTGACAGGGAAGGAGCGACCGATCACTTTCGATCCGCCGCATCCTTGGCCGGATTATCGGAAGCCCAGCGCAAACCCTTAGTCCAATAAGCAGGGCTTTTCCCGAAAGTTACAAATTCGTGCAGACGCAGGGCGCGGCGCAGCCGCACAGGCAAGAAAAAACCCGGCGCGCAGGCCGGGTCGACTTGAATTCGGTGTTAGGACTATCCGCCGCGCGTCACCGGAACTTCGGCGTCCTTGCCATAGCTGCCGTACTTGCCCAGCTCCCACTTGGCCAGCGCGTTGCGGTGGACTTCGTCGGGGCCGTCGGCAAAGCGCAGCGTGCGCGCGGTCGCGTAGGCATAGGCCAGCGGGAAGTCGTCGCACATGCCGCCGCCGCCATGCACCTGGATCGCCCAGTCGATGACCTGGCAGGCCATGCTCGGAGCGACGACCTTGATCATCGCGATCTCGGTGCGGGCCACCTTGTTGCCGGCCGTGTCCATCAGCCAGGCGGCCTTGAGCGTGAGCAGCCGGGCCATGTCGATCTTGCAGCGCGCTTCGGCGATGCGCTCCTGCGTGATCGACTGCTGGGCCACCGTCTTGCCGAACGCGGTGCGCGAGGTGGCGCGCTTGCACATCAGCTCGAGCGCGCGCTCGGCCAGGCCGATCAGGCGCATGCAATGGTGTATGCGCCCCGGGCCCAGCCGCCCCTGGGCTATCTCGAAGCCCCGGCCTTCGCCCAGCAAAATGTTCGAGACCGGCACGCGCACGTTCTCGAAGTACATCTCCACATGGCCGTGCGGCGCGTCGTCGTAGCCCAGCACGTTGAGCGGACGCACGATGCGAATGCCGGGGGTGTCGGCCGGCACCAGCACCATGCTCTGCTGCGAATGCCTGGCGGCTTCGGGGTCGGTCTGGCCCATGGTGATGAACACCGCGCAGCGCGGGTCGGCCGCGCCCGAGATCCACCATTTGCGGCCGTTGATCACGTACTCGTCGCCCTGGCGTTCGATGCGCGTTTCAATGTTGGTCGCGTCGCTGGAGGCGACGTCGGGCTCGGTCATCGCGAAGGCCGAGCGTATCTTGCCTTCGAGCAGCGGCTTGAGCCAGCGCTGCTTGTTGGCTTCGTCGCCGTAGCGCGCGATGGTTTCCATGTTGCCGGTGTCGGGCGCCGAGCAGTTGAAGGCTTCGGAGGCCCAGGGCACGCGGCCCATGATTTCGGCCAGCGGTGCGTACTCCTGGTTGGTCAGGCCCGCGCCTTCATAGCCCGAGGCCGCGGCGCTGTCCACCGGCAGGAACAGGTTCCACAGTCCGGCTTCCCTGGCCTGGACCTTGAGCTTCTCGACGGTCTGCAGCGCGCTCCAGCGCTTGCCCGCCGCGGTATTGGTCGCCAGTTCCGCTGCATAGGTGGCTTCCGCAGGGTAGATGTACTCCTCCATGAAGCGCAGCAGCCGCGCCTGCAGGTCCTTGGTCTTGGCCGAATATTCGAAGTCCATGCGTTCTCCTTGGGGTGATTTGCGCGGTCGCTTCAGGCGCCGCTCTTGAGCGCGAAAGACCAGGCGAGCTCAGCCATGGGCCTGGCGGTGTCGCCCGAAGCCTTGGCCTGGGCGCTCGATGCCGTGCCGGCCTCGACGCGCTTGGCAATGCCTTGCAGGATGGCCGCGATGCGGAACATGTTGTAGGCCAGGTAGAAGTTCCAGTCGGCGCGCAGCGCCTCGGGTGTGGTGATGCGCGTGCGCTCGCAGTAGCGGCGGATGTAGCTGTCCTCGTCGGGAATGCCCAGCGCAGCGATATCCATGCCGCCTATGCCGCGGCCCAGCGCGGCCGGGATATGCCAGCTCATGCAGTGGTAGCTGAAGTCGGCCAGCGGATGGCCCAGGGTGGACAGCTCCCAGTCGAGCACGGCGATCACGCGCGGCTCGGTCGGGTGGAACATCAGGTTGTCGAGGCGGAAGTCGCCGTGCACGATGGACACATGGGCTTCGTCGCGCGCGCTCGCGGGCATGTGCGCGGGCAGCCAGGCCATCAGCTGGTCCATCTCGGGAATCGGCTGGGTCACCGAGGCCAGATACTGCTTGCTCCAGCGCCCGATCTGGCGGTCGAAATAATTGCCCGGCTTGCCGTAGCTGGCCAGGCCGCGTTCGGCGAACTTCACCGAGTGCAGCGCGGAAATCACGCGGTTCATCTCGTCATAGATGGCGCCGCGCTCGGCGGGCGTCATGCCCGGCAGCGACTGGTCCCAGAGCACACGGCCTTCCATGTACTCCATCACGTAGAACGCACGGCCCATCACGGTCTCGTCCTCGCACAGCGCGAACATGCGCGGCACGGGAACGTCGGTGCCCTGCAGACCCTTCATGACTGCGAACTCGCGCTCTATTGCATGCGCCGAAGGCAGCAGCTTGGCCACGGGCCCGGGCTTGGCGCGCAGCACATAGCTCTGGCCGGGCGTGATCAGCTTGTAGGTCGGGTTGGACTGGCCGCCCTTGAATATCTCGACGCTCAGCGGGCCGGCAAAGCCCGTCAGATTGCGCGAAAGCCAGTCCGACAGCGCGGCGGTATCGAACGCATGCTGCTCCGAAAGGGGGCGGGTGCCCACGAAATGGTCGAAAGTGCTCATGGGTCAGCAGGTCCTTGTCGTCAGTGGTCGGATTCCGCGATGCGCAGCAGCGTGGGCCGGTCGCGCACGACCAGGCCGCCCGGCTCGATGCGGATGATGTCTTCGCGCTCCATGGCCTTGAGCTCCTGGTTCACGCGCTGGCGCGAGGCGCCCAGCAGCTGTGCCAGTTCTTCCTGCGCCAATTGCAGGCCGATGCGGATTTCCTGTCCATCGGACAGGCTGGGCACGCCGTAGCTGCGCACCAGGTGCAGCAGCTGCTTGGCCAGGCGCGCGCGCAGCGGCAGCGTGTTGAGGTCTTCCACCAGGCCGTAGAGCTGGCGTATGCGCCGCGCGTGCAGGCGCAGCATGGCTTCGGAGAATTCGGCATGCGTGGCCAGAATCTTCTTGAAGTCGGCCTTGGAGACGCACAGGATGGTGGTCTCGCCGTGCGCATAAGCATCGTGCGTGCGCCGGTCGCCGTCGAAGATCGCGACATCGCCGAACCAGATGCCCGGCTCCACATAGGTCAATGTGATCAGCTTGCCCGAGATCGAGGTGGAGCTCACGCGCACCGCGCCCTTGGCGCAGGCAATCCACTCCTCGGGCGGCTCTCCGCGTGCGCAGATCAGCGTGCCGTCCTTGTAACGTTTGACATATGCGCATCGAAGTATGTCGTGCCTGAGTGAAGGAGAAAGAGACGTAAACCAGCGACCTGAGTTGATCGCTTCACGTTCTTCGATAGTAAGAATCGGGTCGTCCATGGACTGTCTTTTCCGTGACTGATGACCGGCCCATTGTCGCGTGCGGGACCGGCCTCGCGCAGCAGTGGTTTCGCCTGTTTGTCGCATGGGTGTCTGCGCCGCGGGTGGGGTGCGCGCAGCCCAAGGGAAAACCCCGGGGGTCGAGCACGCGCTCATGCGCCGTGGAAAAATGGCCCAAAACCGCCGCCCCGTGTGGCTTTCGAGCCTTGTATGCCAAAATTCACCCAGGGGGAGCTGCTTGTGAAAATTTGTTATACGTTCGGAGGGGTTGGGCTGTTCGCGCTGTCATTGACCGCGTCAGCACTGTCTCTGGGACAGAGCCAGGGCCAGGTGGTGTTGGGCGCGCCGCTGGATCTGGTGTTCCAGTGGCAACCGGACGCCGATATGGATGCCGCTTCTTCCTGCGTGCGCGCCGATGTGCTGCTGGGCGAGCGCCGCATCGACGCCAGCCGCGTGAACATCACGCCCTTGGCACGCCGCGCCGGCCTGCCGGCCTCGGTACGGGTGCGCGCCTTTGTCGTCATCGATGAGCCCGTGGTCGTGGTCAAGCTGTCGGCCGGCTGCCAGGGCCAGACTTCGCGCAGCTATACATTTTTTGCCGAATTGCCCGAAACGGTGGCCGCCAGCGGCGCGGCGCTCGACATCAGGCAGTTGAGCGAGCTGCCGCCACCGCCCGCCATTGCACCGCCTGCGGAGCGTGCGCGTGCGACCGCCCCAGCCCGCCGCGCCGAGCCCGCAAGCCGGCCCACGGCCAGCGTGAATCCGCCCCAGGTCCCCGCCGAGCCACGTCCGCGCAAGCCCGCACCCAAACCCAGCAAGGCCCCGGCCGCGCCTGCACCAACCGTGGCCGCCGCGGGCGAATCAGGCCTGCGCATGGAGCCGCGTCTGCGCATCGACTCGCGCCTGCGCATGGAGCCGGTCGAAAACTGGACCGCACCCGCTGCCGGCGCGGCGGCCCTCACTGTGCCTGGTGCCCCGGCAGCGCCCGCTGCAGAAGGTCTTGCGGCCGTGCCCGATGTCACATTGCCTGCGGTTGCTCCGGAGGCGGATCAGCGCGTGCTGGCGCTTGAAACCCAGATCCAGTCCATGAAGGCGCGCGAGGCCAGCCAGAACGCGAGCCTGGCGCGCATCAGCACCCAGCTCGAGGCCTTGCAGGCCGAAAAGGAACAGGGCAGTCCCTGGACCTTGCCGCTGCTGGCCGCGCTGGCGATCGCGCTCGCGCTGCTGGCCTGGCTGCTGCTGCGCCTGCGCAACCTGACGCAGGCGGCCGCGAACAGTTGGCGCGATTCCGGTGATGGCTACGTGGCCGCGAAGCCTGACGCCGCCGCTGGCGACACGGCTTTCGGCAGCGCCGTGCCGTTCGTTGCCCCGGCCGCCAGCGCTGCCACGCCGCCGGGCGCGGCCGTCGATGTGCGCCAGGACGAGATCACGACCGAATTTGGTCTTTCCGCATTCGGCGCTTCGGCAAGCGCCGATGCGGCGGCGTTGCCGCAGCAAAAGCCGCGCGCCGTGGTCAAGCCCGAGGAGCTGTTCGACGTGCGCCAGCAGGCCGAATTCTTCACCTCGGTGGGCGAGTACGAACAGGCGATTGCCGTGATGCGCAAGCACATTGCCGAGCATGAAGACTCGTCGCCGCTGGCCTATCTCGAGTTGCTGGGGCTGTTCTATCAGCTCAGCCGCAAGACCGAATACGAGGAGCTGCGCCGGCAGTTCGAGCAGCACTTCGCGGCGCGCGTGCCGGAAATGGCGCAGTTCGCCCAGCGTGGCCGCTCGCTGGCGCATTACCCGGATTTGCTCGCCAACATCGAGGCGCTGTGGCCTACCGAGGAGGTCGGCGATCTGCTCGAAAGCTATCTGTTCCGCCAGCCGGGCCAGGACCTGCTGTTCGACCTCGAAGCGTTTGATGATCTGCTGCTGCTGCAGGCCGTGGCGCGCACCACGCCGGCGCGCGCGCGCGGCGAGACCGCGGGCCGGGTGCGCACCACGCCCGCCGTGGCCGCAGACGATACGCCGCCGGCATCGGTGACGGCGACCGCTCTGGCCGCGGCAGCCGCAGCGGGCGCAGTCGCGGCGCCAGTCGAGCAGCCCTGGGCGACGCTGGACCGCTCGCATGCGTCCGCACCTCCGCTGGTGCCGCTGCCCGAAGCGCTGGAAACTCCCGAGCTGTCGCTGGAGATCCCTTCGCGCTTCGATGTGCCCGAAGGTCCTTTCGCACGCGCCGAGCCGTTGAGCCCGGACGCGGCCGGCGCAGATGCGCCCGCGGCGTCGTCGCTGCTCGACATCGACCTGAGCGATGTAGGCCGCTGGCAGCCGCTGGATCTGCCGGCCGTCGAGCCCTTGCCTTTCGATCTGGAGGAGTTTCCCAAGCGGCCCATCGTTGGCTCGCCCGTGGACCAGAACGTGGGTTTCAATGCCATGGACCCCAAGCAGTCGCTGCCCGCAGACCTGGAGCTCACGCCCTGGGAAGAGGAGTCATCGCCCGACAGCATCTTCTCTGCCTGGAACGCGGCGCGCACCGACCGGGTGATCGCCAAGCCTGTGGTGGACGAAGACAAGAAGGACAAGCCCGAAGCCGGCAACGGTCCGGGCTGAAGGGGCGGCCGCCGTGACGGCAGCTGGTTTCAGCGCCAGGCGGCCTGCAATGCCTGCGCCTGGGCTTCGGGGTCCGGCGCGTTGACCAGCGCGCGCACCACGGCGATCGAGCCCGCGCCCGTGGCCAGCACTTCGGGAAACTGCTCGGCGCTGATGCCGCCAATCGCCACCAGCGGGTATTGGCGCATCAAGCGCACATAGGCCGCGAGCCGCGCCACGCCCTGCGGCGCGGTCGCCATGCGCTTGAGTGTGGTCGGAAACACCGCGCCCAGCGCGATGTAGCTGGGGCGCACGGCCTGGGCGCGCACCATCTCTGCGTAGCCATGGGTGCTGACGCCCAGGCGAACGCCGGCCGCGCGCATCGCATCGAGCGCGGCGGCCGGCAGGGCGTCCAGGTCTTCCTGGCCCACATGCACGCCATAGGCGCCGGCGTCGAGCGCCGCCTGCCAATGGTCGTTGATGAACAGCAATGCGTCCGTGCCCTGCACAGCCGCCACGGCGGCCTGGACTTCACGCGTGATCGCCTGGGCATCTTCCGATTTGAAGCGCAGCTGCACCGTGGGTACGCCGGCGCGCGCCATGCGGCCCACCCATTGCGCGTCGGGCAGCACGGCGTACAGGCCCAGCGACCGCGGGCAGGCTGCAAACGCCGGGGGCAGGGCGGCGTCGGCTGCAATCAGGCCGAAGTCGCGCCCGTCATCGGGCCAGTGCGCGGCGTCGAACTGCCCCGTGCGCTCGGTCTGCGCCTGCCAGGCGCGCGCCAGGCATTCGGCGTCCACGGCGATGAAGCCCAGCTGCGAGCAGGCCTGCAGCGCCGCGAGATACGCGGGCTCGCTGCGCGTGGCGGGCGGCACGGGCTGGGGCGGCAGCGCGCTGCGGTCGCTGCCTTCGGGCGCGAACGCCGCAGCGTGGTGATGCACGATGGACAGTGCCAGGGTGTCGATGTCGGTCGAAGTCATTGCGTCTCTTTCAGGGGCCGTCGTGGTGCCAGAACGGCGTTCCCAGCACCGGAGTGCTGGGCTGGGCCGACTGCTGCTCAGCCATCGCGCCCGCATGCCAGGCCGCGCGGCCCGCGTGCGTGGCGTCGGCAAACGCGCCGGCCATGGCGACCGGGTCCTGCGACAGCGCCACGGCGGTGTTGAGCAGCACGCCGTCGAAACCCCATTCCATCACCTGGCAGGCATGCGAAGGCCGGCCCAGGCCGGCGTCGACGATCATCGGCACCGTGAGGCGCTCGCGCAGTGTCTGCAGCGCATAGGGATTGACCGGGCCGCGGCCCGTTCCTATGGGCGCGGCCCAGGGCATCACGGCCTGGCAGCCGACATCGACCAGGCGCTGGCACAGCACCAGATCTTCGGTGCAGTAAGGCAGCACCTGGAAGCCGTCCTTGATCAGGATGGATGCGGCTTCGACCAGATTGAGCGTATCGGGCTGCAGCGTGTAGTCGTCGCCTATCAGTTCGAGCTTGATCCAGGGCGTGTCGAACACTTCGCGCGCCATCTGCGCCGTGGTCACGGCTTCCTGGATGCTCAGGCAGCCCGCGGTATTGGGCAGCACGGGCACGTCCAGGCGGCGCAGCATCTCCCAGAAGCCTGCGCCGGTCTCGGCGGCCTGGCTGCCCTGGCGGCGCAGCGAGGCCGTGAGCATGGCGGGGCGCGAGCGCTTCACTGCGGCTTCGAGCACGGCCGGCGAAGGATAGCGCGACGTGCCCAGCAGCAGGCGGCTGTGGAAGGTCTGGCCGTAAAGGACCAGTGGATCGCTGTCGGAGGAAGTGGTGGTGTTCATCTTGGCAAACTCGGTGAATTCAGTGGATCAGCCGCCGGTCACGGGCGACACGACTTCGACGCGGTCGCCGTCTTGCAGCGGTCGCGCGGCGTACTGCGCGCGCGGCACGAACTGGGTGTTGACGGCAACGGCATAGGGCGGGCGCAGCGCCTGCAGCGCCAGGGCGTCGGCCAGGCTCGCGCCCTCGGGCAGGGCCAGCGGCTGTTGGTTCAGAAGAATGTTCATGGGGCAGTTTCCGGCAGGAGGGGACTCACTGGTGCACGGGCACGTCGAAGCGCCGCGCCAAGGCGGAGTCGCCCGTGGTCAGCAGTTCCAGCACCACGTCGAGCAGCGCCGGAGAAATCATGAAGCCGTGGCGGTACAGACCGTTGACTTCCAGCACGCGCTGCGACAGCCGGCGCACGGCGGGCAGATTGTCGGGCAGCGTGGGGCGGCACTGGCTGGCGATCTCGACGATGCGCGCTTCGGCAAAGCCCGAGTGCACGGTATAGGCCGCGCTCAGCAGCTCCAGTGTGGAGCGCACGCTCGCGGGCGACATGTCGTCGGACTCGATCTCGGTCGCGCCGATCACGAACAGATGGTCTTCCTTGGGCGCGATGTACAGCGGATAGCGTGGATGTACCAGCCGCGTGGGCCGCTGCAGCGTGACTTCAGGCGCATGCACGCGCACCACTTCGCCGCGCACGCCGCGCAGCTGCGGCCAGGCCGGGCGCGCGCCCAGGCCGCGGCAGTCGAGCACCCAGTCGGGCTGGCCCGGCTGGCCGGGCGCGAAGTCGCCCAGTTCCTTGGGCGTTTCCCAATGCATTTGCACGCCCAGGCGCTGCAGCGTGGCCAGCAGCGCGGCCAGCAGCTGGCGGTTGTCGAGCTGGCCTTCGCCCTGCAGGTACACGCCTTGCGTGAAGCGCTGGGTGGTCGCGGGCTCGATCGCGTGCAAGTCCTGGCCCGACAGCGTCTGCAGCGCGGGCAGGGAGTCGTTGATGCGCCGGTTCTTCTCGAACAGCGCGCAGAGGCGCTGGGCGTCGCCCGCGTCCTGTCGGTGCCACAGCACCAGCGTGCCGTTCTGCTGGAAGTACACATGGCCGTCGAGTTCGGCAATGATCTGCGGCCAGCGGCCCAGCGCGTGCTGGCCCATGCGCACCACGCCCGGTTCGGTCACGGCCGACTCGGCCAGCGGCGCGAGCATGGCCGCGGCGACGCGCGCGGCCGCGCCATCGGCCTGCGGGCCATGGGCGTCGTAGAGCGCAATCTGGTGGCCCTGGCGTGCGAGCGAGCAGGCCAGCAATCGGCCCATGAGACCCGCGCCCAGAATGGCGATGCGCGAGGAAGGTTGTAGGCAAGGCATGGGAAATCCCGTCGATAAGTCCCGTCAATACGGCAGGGACAAAAAAGGCGTGACCACGCTTTGCAGGAAACTCCCCACGCCAGTATGACCTGGATCGGGTAGCGGGGCGGCAGCACAGGCTGCGGTTGGGTGCCCCAGGGTGTTTCTCAGTCGCGCATCGCGGTCATGGCTGCGCTGGGCAACCTGGCCGGCAATGGGACACCCCTGTTTCGTCCGTTGAAGTCGAATTACAGCACAAGCGGCGCGACCCCGGCGGCAGGGCAGGAGTTGCGCTGGCGCGCAGGAGGGCCAGAATGGGTCCAACCGCTGACAAACCGAAGTTCAAATGCCCGTTTACCACCAGACCATAGGCGTGCGCCGCCATGTCTTCGACAGCCTCGCGCAGTTGCTCGCGCGCGCTTCGCCCGAGCGCTCAGGCGATCAGCTCGCGGGCCTGGCCGCGCAGTCGGCCGAGGAGCGCGTCGCGGCGCAGATGGCGCTGGCGCAGGTGCCGCTGGCGCAATTCCTGCAGCAAGCGTTGGTTCCCTACGAGTCCGATGAAGTCACGCGGCTGATCATCGACGGCCACGACGCGGCTGCGTTTGCGCCCGTGGCCGGAATGGACGTGGGCGGCTTGCGCGACTGGCTGCTGTCGGATGCGGTCGACGGCGCCGTGCTGACGGCGCTCGCGCCCGGCCTCACGCCCGAAATGGTGGCCGCGGTCTCCAAGCTGATGCGCAACCAGGACCTGATCCAGGTCGCGCGCAAATGCCAGGTCACCACGCGCTTTCGCAACACCATAGGTCTGAGCGGGCGCTTGTCGACGCGGCTGCAGCCCAACCACCCGACCGACGCCGCGGCCGGCGTTGCTGCCAGCGTGCTTGACGGCCTGATGTACGGCTCGGGCGACGCGACCATAGGCATCAACCCGGCGAGCGACAATGTTCCCCAGGTCATGCGCCTGCTTGAAATGCTCGACGCGGTGATACAGCAGTACGGCATTCCCACGCAGTCCTGCGTGCTCACGCATGTGACCAACACCTTGCAGGCGATGGAGCGCGGTGCGCCCGTCGATCTGGTGTTCCAGTCGATTGCCGGCACCGAGGCCGCGAACCGCAGCTTCGGCATAGACCTGGCGCTGCTGGCCGAAGCCCACGCTGCCGCGCTGTCGCTGCAGCGCGGCAGCCTGTTCGCGGACGGCCAGCGCGGGGCCAACGTGATGTATTTCGAGACCGGCCAGGGCAGTGCGCTGTCGGCCAATGCGCACCACGGCTGCGACCAGCAGACCATCGAGGCGCGCGCCTATGCGGTGGCGCGGCATTTCAATCCGCTGCTCGTCAACACCGTGGTCGGCTTCATCGGGCCAGAATATCTGTTTGACGGCAAGCAGATCATCCGCGCCGGTCTCGAGGACCACTTCTGCGGCAAGCTGCTGGGCCTGCCCATGGGCTGCGACATCTGCTACACCAATCATGCGCAGGCCGACCAGAACGATATGGACGTGCTGCTGACGCTGCTGGGCGTCGCGGGCTGCACCTTCGTGATGGGCATTCCGGGCTCGGACGACGTGATGCTCAACTACCAGACCACGTCGTTCCACGACGCGCTCTATGCGCGCCGCGTGCTCGGGCTGCGCCCCGCGCCCGAGTTCGAGGCCTGGCTGGAGCGCTCGGGCATCTTCGTGCCCGGCGCCCGGGCACAGCTCGCGGATGCGCGCCACGGCCCGTTTGCGCATCTGCTGACGTGAAGGAGAACCGCATGGATAGCGCCGTCACCGCCAACCCCTGGGAACAGCTGCGCCGCCACACGCCGGCGCGCATCGCGCTGGGGCGCAGCGGCATCAGCATTCCTACCGCGCAGCAGCTGGCCTTCCAACTGGCGCATGCGCAGGCGCGCGACGCCGTGCACCGGTCGCTGGACATGCGCCTGACCGCCGGCGCCATCGAGGCGCTGGGGGTGCCCACGCTGGTTGCGCACAGCGCCGCGCCCGATCGCGCGAGCTACCTGCAGCGCCCCGATTGGGGGCGCGAACTCGATGACGCGTCGGCCCAGGCGCTGCAGGCCGAGCGCGGCGCGCCGCCCGATCTGGCCATCGTCGTCGCCGACGGCCTGTCGGCGCTGGCGGTGGAGCGGCATGCGGCGCCGTTTCTGGCGGCCTTGCTCGGCGAGCTGCAGGCCGATGCACCGGCGTGGCACCTGACGCCTGCGGTATTGGCCCAGCAGGGCCGCGTGGCGATAGGCGACGACATAGGCGAGCGGCTGGGCGCGCGCATGGTGATGGTGTTGATCGGTGAACGCCCGGGCCTGAGCTCGCCCGACAGCATGGGCATCTACCTGACCTGGGCGCCGCGGCGCGGGCGCAGCGATGCCGAGCGCAACTGCATTTCAAATGTGCGGCCCGAAGGCCAGGACTACCCCGAGGCCGCGCGGCGCGCCGCCTGGCTGCTGCGCGCGGCGCGCGCCGGCGAACGCACGGGCGTGGCGCTCAAGGACGAAAGCGCGCCGTTGCGGCGGATCGAACAGGAAGAAGCGTCTGATTTCACGCTGGCGCGGCGCGAATAGCCCGCGGCGACGCGGCCCTTGGTTTGGGGCGGGAAGGGCGCCGGATGCGCCATAATTTTCCCATGACAATCCCTCATTCGGCGCAATCCGCCCAGGCCGCCTCCAACCTGCCAGCTTCGGCCCCTGCGCGCTACCTGCGCGTGCTCTCCATTGCCGGCTCCGACAGCGGTGGCGGCGCGGGCATTCAAGCCGATCTCAAGACCTTCAGCGCGCTCGGCTGCTTCGGCATGACGGCGATTGCCGCGATCACCGCGCAGAACACCTGCGGCGTGCGTGCCATACACGCCGTTCCCGGCGACATCCTCAAGGCGCAGATCGATGCCGTGGTGCAGGACATAGGCGTGGACGCCGTCAAGATCGGCATGCTGGCCACGCCCGAGACCGTGCGCGTGGTGGCCGACGCGATACGCAGCTACCAGCTGCCCCATGTGGTGCTCGATCCCGTGATGGTGGCCACCAGCGGCGACCGCCTGGTCGCTGCCGAGACCGCCGATGCGCTGGTGCGCGAGCTGTTTCCGCTGGTCGAGCTGATCACTCCCAACCTCGACGAAGCCGGCTGGCTGCTGGATCGGCCCATTGCCGGTATCGAGGCGCTGGACGCCGCGGCGCGCCAATTGCTGGCGCTGGGCGCGCCGGCCGTGCTGCTCAAGGGCGGACATCTGCCCGGCGATTGGGTGGTCGATCTGCTGGTCGACGCCGATGGCGTGAGCCACCGGCTGGAATCGGCGCGCATCGTGACGCACAACGGCCATGGCACGGGCTGCACGCTGTCGTCGGCGATTGCGGCTGAACTGGCATCGGGCGCGGCGCTGCCCGATGCGGTGGCGCGCGCGCGCAGCTACATTCTGGGCGCGATCGCCGCGGGCGCCGATGTGCGCACCGGCAGCGGTCATGGACCGCTGAACCACGGCTATGCGCCGCGCGCGCAGGTCATTGTGCGCGGCTGAGCGCCGGTTTCACCAGCCCCAGCCCAGGCTCTTTGCGATCCAGCCCTGCTGGCCATTTTCGCGCCTCACCTGGGCCCAGCGTCCCGATTTCTTGACCGTGCGCACGACTTCATGCTGCTCCAGCGTGGCGACGCGCTTGAACTTCGTGCCCGGGCCCGAGCGCATGTTGGCCGTGCGCGCGGTGATCACCATGTGCGGCGTCTTGGCCGTGAGCGGGGCATGCACCCAGCCCAGGGTGGATTCGAAGTCGCGCACCTTGAGCCACTTGCCCTGGCGCTGCGTGACCTGCAGCGGATAGCCCCGGCCCAGCTCCCACAAGGTATCGGAGCGGGTGTTCGGTTTCTCGCGCACGTTCACCGTGGAACCTTTGATGCTGACGAATTCGGCGGCGCTGGCCGCGGCGGGCGCGAGCGCGCCCAGTGCAAGGCTGGCAGCGGCGATGAAATGCGAGAAACGGCGGGTCAAAGACAGCACGGGAGCAGCTCCAATCAGATAGGTCAGGGGTGGAAAAAGCCTTTCTGAGTCCATGCCTGAACGCGAAGTTCCAGGAAAAATCAAAAAAGAGAGCTAGAAATCTTTGCTGCAAATGAGAAGTACAGTTAATTTAGAGTTGATTAACCCATTCTAGAAAGTATCGTTGCTATCAATTTAGCTAGCACTCCTACGCGAAGGGTGGGACGATGAAGCGGCTTTCGCCGCGCTATCTGTTGCATCGCCGCACCGCCAGCCAGGATTGCATCCAGCTGCAGCATGCATTTTTGGACGCCATGCGCGCGCACGTGCGCGAAATGCGGAGCAGCGACTTGCCGTTGGAAATGACTTTTACGTTATCTCGTCAGCCGCGCCACAGGCATTGCCCTGACGCGTTCATCTCCAGCCTGGCTCAGCCCGCTTCACGCTCGGGTCGAGGGTCTTTGATGGGCGGTGCCGTGGCCGGGCTTGGTGGAGGATCGCCAATCGGCATCTCTCCAGGAGATTCGGTGGGAACCGAGGGGGATGTGGGTGGATCGACAGGTTGCGGTCGGTGCATGGAATTTCCTTGCTGGCTTGATGAAACGCAGTGCAGATATTGCAAACAATGCTAGGTATTCTGAGAATAGCAAGCCACAAATGAAACTGTATGAAACTTACGCCCACGTTGCTCGACAGCCCTCCTGAGAATCTGTTAGAAATAGCATATTGACGACTATTCGTAACCAACTCGGACGAACTCGGCTTACATTCAAGGAGGTCAGCTTGTTTTACGAGTTTGAGCGCCGTGCAGTCGCTTTTCTCAAGCGCATAGAAAACATGGCGCCTTGCACTTCGCGGCAGCAGGCTTACAACAGCCTGCTCGCGCACTGGCACGCGGTCGAATCCAACTACCACGACGACCAGGCTTATCTGGATGGCTTGCTGCACACCCAGATGTCGGCGGAAAATAACTGGCATTGCCTCGACAGCAACCCCTGCTATTGGCAAAGCCCCAGGGCGCCCCAGTTGCGCATTTACATCCATGACGATGGCGCCATCGTGATTCAGCGCCTGGGAGGCACGCGCGAAGACCGCATTCTGTTCGCGCTCAATTCGGCGCAACCCGTTTTCCACGCTGCCAAAACCGAATCGCAAGGCGAGGGTTTCGCCAATGCCGTGCAATGCGCGGCACTTCCGTCGTCCGAATCATCATTATCCAAAATGTAGCCAGCGCATGCGCTGTGCGCATGGACTACGCTTGCACGGCCTGCGCGCCGGCCCGGCCGCGGCGCCTGGCCGATTAATTTGAAGGACTAGTCATCAGCCCAAGGAGAATGGCCATGGAAAAAAGCGTCAAGGACTGCGTGCACGAAATGATTGCCTATGACGATGCGCGCGCAAGCGCACCGTACGAGCATTGCCTCACTGCGGCCGCGGGCCTGGGTCTGGTGCTGTGCGCGCTGCGCGCGCAGGGCCGCGGTCGCGCGGTGCTGCATGCCACGCTGGCCGGCATCCTGCTGGCACGCGCCGCGGCCGGCACCGACGGCCTGCGCAAGTGGGCCGACATTCCGCGGCCCTGAAGCCTGGCTGCGCGCCGCGCGCGCCTCACGCCGGGGTCAGGTAGCGCTCGGCTGCGTGCGCCTGCCGGATATCCGACATCAGGCCCTGGCGCGCGCCGTCCAGCGCATCCCAGCGCGCCGCGACATGCAGCGGCGGAATCGTGACCAGCTCGCGGCGGTCGAAGCCCGCCAGGGCCGCATCGACGAGCTCGCCGACTTCCATGACTTCGGGCAGGGCGTTGATGTCGATGCCTGAGCGCTGCCAGATTTCGGTGCGCGTCGCCGCGGGCAGCACCGCCTGCACATAGACGCCCTTGGGTGCGAGTTCCATGTTCAGCCCTTGCGACAGGAACAGCACAAAGGCCTTGGTCGCGCCGTAGACCGTCATTCCCAGCTCCGGCGCAAAGCCCACCACCGACCCGATGTTGACGATGGTGCCCGTGCCGGCCTGCGCAAAGCGCGGCGCGACCGCGGCCGCCAGGCGCGCTGGCGCCGTGGTGTTGAGCGTGACCAGGCGCTCGATGCTTTCGCCGGTCTGCTGCAAGAAGCTGCCCGTCTGGGCCATTCCCGCATTGTTGATCAGGATGCCTATGCGCGCGTCCTCGCGCAGCCGCGCCTCGACAGTGGCCAGATCGGCGGACTCGGTCAGGTCGGCTTGCAGCACGCCCACGGTAACGCCATGTTCTTCCTGCAGACGTTTGGCCAGCGCATCAAGGCGGGTCTTGTCGCGCGCAACGAGCACCAGATCATGGCCGCGGCGGGCAAAGCGCTCTGCGTAGGTTGCGCCTATGCCGCTGGAGGCGCCGGTGATCAGAACGGTGGGTGTGGAGGTCATGGTTGCTTCCTTGAAAAACAGGGGAAAAGAGCTGTCTCGGCTGTGATACATTTGCAGCTACAACAATTGTATATGCAATCATATGCGAAAACGGAGCCCCGCAATGCAGCCCACTTCCAAATCTCCTCTCCCAGCCGATCCCGCAACCGCCAAGGCGACTTATGCGCTATGGCTGGTGCTGCTTGCCGCGGCCGGCACGTTCGCGCTCACCATGGGCGTGCGCCAGACCATGGGCCTGTACCTGTCTTCGGTGAACACGTCCACGGGCCTGGGCGTCGCCAACATCAGCCTGGCATTCGCGTTCGGCCAGCTGTGGTGGGGGCTGACCCAGCCTTTCGCGGGTGCGATCGCCGACCGCGTGGGCACGGCGCGCGTGCTGATCGCGGGCATGGTGCTGATCGCCATCGGCACGGTGATCACGCCGCTGATGACCACCACCTGGGGGCTGATCCTGGCCATAGGCGTGCTGGCCGCGGGCGGCGCGGGCATGGCCGGGCCGTCGGTGCTGATGGCCGCAAGCACGCGCATGGTGCCGGCGGCGCGGCGTGGCATGGCCACGGGCATTGTCAATGCGGGTGGATCGTTCGGACAGTTCGCGCTGGCGCCGGTGGCCATGGGTTTGACGGCCTCGCTGGGCTGGGCGGCTTCCATGCAGTGGATGGGCGTGCTGGTGCTGCTGGCGCTGCCGGCGGCGTGGATACTCAAAGGCAATTCCAATGCCATTGCCGCGGCCGCCGCGAGTGCATCGGGCGTGGCCGTGCTCAGCGCCCGCCAGGCGCTGGCGCGCGCAGTCGCCACGCCCAGCTACGGCCTGCTCGCGGCAGGCTTCATGGTCTGCGGTTTCCATATCGCCTTTCTCGCCACGCATCTGCCCGGAGTGATCGAGAGCTGCGGCATGCCGCCGGCGATTGCCGGCTGGGCGCTGGCCCTGATCGGCCTGTTCAACATCGTGGGTAGCCTGGCCATGGGCTGGGCCGTGGGGCGCTGGCGCATGAAGTCGCTGCTGTCGCTGCTCTATGCGGCGCGCGGCCTGGCCGTTCTGGCCTTCGTGCTCGCGCCCAAGACGCCGGCCGTGGTGCTGGTCTTTGCCGCGGTGATGGGGGTGACGTTTCTGTCGACGGTGCCGCCCACGGCAGGGCTGGTGGCGAAGATGTTCGGACCGGCGAACATGGCGATGCTGTTCGGCGTGCTGATGCTGGCCCACCAGATTGGCGGCTTCTTCGGCGCTTTCCTCGGCGGCCAGGTCTTCCAGGCCACGGGCAGCTATGACTGGGTCTGGTATGTCGACATTGCGCTGGCCGCGGGCGCGGCGCTGATCCATCTGCCGATTCGCGAGGCGCGTCCCGCCCGTCTCGCCGCAGCCTGAGAAAAGCTTGCGGCAGAAACAAAAAAAGCGGCCTGGGCCGCTTTTCTTGTATTCAACGCAGGCGTTGGTCGCGTTTACTCGACTTTGGCCTTGGCGCGCAGGCTTTCCTGGAACTGGATCACCTTTTGCTGTTCCAGTTGCTGGGCAACCTGTGGCTTGACGTCTTCGAGCTTGGGCAGCTCGGCCTGGCGCGTGTCGTCCAGGCGGATCACGTGGTAGCCGAACTGGCTCTTGACCGGAGTCTGGGTGTAGCTGCCTTTTTGCAGCTTGATCATGGCTTGCGTGAACTCGGGCACATAGCTGTTGGCATTGGCCCAGTCCAGATCGCCGCCGCGCGCGCCCGATCCAGGATCCTTGGATTGCTTCTTGGCGATCTCGGCGAAATTGCCACCCTTCTTCAGCGAGGCAATGATGGCCTTGGCTTCGTTTTCGGTGGGCACCAGGATGTGGCTGGCGCGGTATTCCTGGCCCTGGTTGGCGGCGACGAACTTGTCGTACTCGGCCTTGATTTCTGCGTCGGTCACCGGGTTCTTGGACTTGAAGTCTTCGAACAGCGCGTTGATCAACACGGACTGGCGCGCGAGTTCCATTTGCGTCTTGTATGCGGGCGAAGCTTCCAGGCCCAGGCGGCTGGCTTCCTGCTGGAAGATTTCGCGGGCGATGACTTCTTCCTTGATCTGGACTTCGATTTCCGGGGAGATGGGACGACCCGAGCGCTCGATCTGCTTCTTGAGGATTTCCACGCGTTCCTTGGGAACGGGTTTGCCGTTGACGACGGCCAGATTTTGCGCCGAAGCGCCCAGGGCAGCACCACCCAAAACGGCAGCCGTCACCAGGCTGGACAAGAACTGTTTATTCATGCGAAATTCCGAAAGAAAAAAGAGGTACGTTTCAGTGTTCAACGTTGCCATGCCTCAACAGGCATGCATGTAGTCAAAGCACTTCAATGGCGATGGCATGAACACCCTGGTCAATGAAGTCTTGCAGCGCATCATACACAAGGCGATGGCGTGCCACGCGCGATTTGGCGGCAAATCCGGGGGCCGCAATGCGCACCCGGAAATGGGTGCCAAAGCCGGTGTCGTTGGCGCCCACATGGCCTGCATGCTGGCTGCTTTCATCGATGACTTCAAGCTGCGTGGGTGCCAGCTGCGCGCGCAGCGCAGCGGCCATGGCGTCGGCGCTGATGGGGGGCAGGGCGCTCATGGCAGTTCCTTGGACGCGGCGTCGGCGTCTTCCTTGAGATAGCGGCTCAGGTACAGCGCCTGGGCGACCACGAACACCAGCATCAGGCCCATGCCGCCGAACAGCTTGAAGTTGACCCAGGTGTCGGTGTCGAAGTGGAAGGCGATCCACAGGTTCAGCGCGCCCATCACGGCAAAGAACGCCGCCCAGGCCCAGTTGAGCTTGAGCCAGACAGGCTCGGGCAGCTGCAGCTGCGCGCCCATGACCGAGCGCAGCAGGTTCTTGCGGAAGATGAGCTGGCCCACCAGCAGCGCGCCGCCCATGAGCCAGTACAGCACCGTGGGCTTCCACTTGATGAAGGTCTCGCTTTCGGCGAGCAGCGTCGCGCCGCCAAACAGCACGATCACCCCCAGGCTGACCCATTGCATGGGCTCGACGCGGCCGTTGCGCACGCGCAGATACGCGATCTGCAGCACCGTGGCCGCGATCGCCACCGCCGTGGCCGTGTAAATGCCCCAGACCTTGAATGCCACAAAGAACAGGATGATGGGAAAGAAGTCGATCAGTAATTTCATGGGGCTGGGGGCCAGAGAGGGAAATGGCAGGGACCGCTGCTGCAGCGGCCCGGATTCGTTACGTGCCGGGCGTGAAGTCCAGCGACGCCGAGTTCATGCAGTAGCGCAGGCCTGTGGGCTGTGGTCCGTCTTCGAACACATGGCCCAGATGCGCGCCGCACTGCGCGCAGACGGTTTCGGTGCGGCTCATGCCATGGCTGTGATCGACGATCTCGCGAATGGTTCCGGGAATGGCCTGCGAAAAGCTGGGCCAGCCGCAGCCCGCGTCGAATTTGGTGTCGGCCGAGAACAGCTTGGCGCCGCAGCAGATGCAGTGGTAGCTGCCGTCGGCCCAATGCTGCTCGTATTTCCCGCTGTAGGGCCGCTCGGTGGCCGCGTGGCGGGTGATCTGATAGGCGCCGGGCTCGGCCCCTTTTTCCTGCAGCACGGCGTGCCACTGGGCGTCGGTTTTCTGTATGGGAAAGCTCATGATGAACAGCTGATGGCGATGGATGAAGCCCATTCTGGCGCAAATCCGGACCATTGCGCGTGTTCGGGGTGGATGTCGTAAGGGCGTTCGAGCACCTGGAGCAACTGCTGCAGCACGCTGAAGTCGCCGGCGCTGGCTGCGCGTATCGCGAGTTCGCCCAGGTGATTGCGCAGCACGTAGCGCGGATTGCTGGCGCGCATGTCGGCCAGGGCACTGCCGGCATCGGTCTGCACCAGCCGCTCGGAGTAGGTCAGCAGCCAGCCGTCCCAGCCTTCGCGGTCGAGAAACAGGTCGCGCACCGGCGTGAAATCGCCCGATTCCACGGCATCGGTCAGGCGCAGCCAGAACACCGTGTAGTCGACCCGGTTGGCGGCCAGCAGGCCCAGCAGTTCTTCGATCAGCGCGCCGTCGCTTTCGCTGTGGCGCGTGTCGTCCTGGCGATGCAGCAGGCCCAGCTTGGCGCGCATGCGCGCAAGAAAAGCGCTGGCATAGACCGTCTTGTAGGGCGCGAGCGCGGCCAGCGCGGTTTCCTGGTCTTCGATCAGCGGCATCAGCGCCTGGGCCAGGCAAAACAGGTTCCAGTAGGCGACCTGGGGCTGGCGGTTGAACGCATAGCGGCCCTGGGTGTCGCTGTGGTTGCAGATATGGCCGGGATCGAAGGTGTCGAGGAACTGGAACGGACCGTAGTCTATGGTCAAGCCCAGAATGCTCATGTTGTCGGTGTTCATCACGCCATGGCAAAAGCCCACGGCCTGCCAACGGGCCAGCAGCTCGGCCGTGCGCTCGCTCACCGCCTGCAGCAGCGCGGCGTAGGGGTTCTTGGCGCCGCGGCAGGCCGGGTAGTGATGGTCGATGACATGGTCGGCGAGCGCGCGCAGTTCGGGAATCTGATCGCGCGCTGCGAAATGTTCGAAGTGGCCGAAGCGGATGAAGCTGGGTGCGAAGCGCGTGACCACGGCCGCGCTTTCCGTGGTCTCGCGCTGCACGGGCAGCGGCGAGCCGGTCACGCACAGTGCACGCGTGGTCGGGATTCCCAGCGCGTGCATGGCTTCGCTGCAGAGGAATTCGCGGATGCTCGAGCGCAGCACGGCACGGCCGTCGCCGCCGCGCGAGTAGGGCGTGCGGCCCGCGCCCTTGAGCTGGATTTCGAGCTTGCGCGCGGTTTCGCCCAGCAGGATGGCGCGGCCGTCGCCCAGCTGTCCGGCCCACAGGCCGAACTGGTGGCCGCTGTAGACCGAAGCCAGCGGCTGGCTGCCCGCGAGCAGCTGGTTGCCGCTGAACGCCTGCAGCGCTTCGTCGCTGGCGAGCCACTCGGGCGCCAGTCCCAGTGCCTGGGCCGCAGGGGCGCTGACCCCGACCCAGTAGGGCGAGGGCACGGGCGTGGGCTGCAAGTGCGTGAAGAAGGCCGGGCCCAGCGCGGCAAAGCCGGGCTGCCAGCCCCAGTCGGGGCTCGAGGCGGGTTCGGGACGCGCAGTGTCGTTCGGATTCATGGTGGCAATTGTCGCCCAGTGCGCCGTTCCGGGTCGGCGTCAGGCCTTACCACGGGTGCACCATCGGCGCGGAACATTGGTGACAGTGCGCATGGGCGGCGCGGAAATCGCGCGGTAGGATGGCGCGATATACATCTGGAGACCATTCATGCTGGGATTGATGCAGAGCCAACCGTTGCTGATTTCGTCGCTGATCGATTTCGCTGCCCGCCATCATGGCGATGCGGAAATCGTCTCGCGCCGCGTCGAGGGCGACATCCACCGCTACACCTACCGTGACCTGTCGGCGCGCTCCAAGCAGCTCGCCAACGCGGTCGAGGCCCTGGGCGTGGCGCCGGGCGAGCGTGTCGCGAGCCTGGCCTGGAACGGTTACCGGCACATGGAGATGTATTTCGGCGTCAGTGGCGCAGGCCGCGTGCTGCACACCATCAACCCGCGTCTGCATCCGGACCAGATTGCCTGGATCGTGGGCCATGCCGAAGACAAGGTGCTGTGTTTCGACCTGACTTTCCTGCCGCTGGTGCAGGCCGTGCATGCCAAGTGCCCGACGGTGCAAAAGTGGGTGGCGCTGTGCGACGCCGACCGCCTGCCCGTGGACTCCGGCATCCCGGGCCTGAGCAGCTACGAGGAATGGATAGGCGCGCAGTCTTCGGAGTATGTCTGGCCGCAGTTCGACGAGAACACCGCGTCGAGCATGTGCTACACCAGCGGCACCACGGGCAATCCCAAGGCCGCGCTCTACAGCCACCGCTCGACCACGCTGCATGCCTATGCGGCGGCGCTGCCCGATGTGATGAGCATTTCCGCGCGCGACGCCGTGCTGCCCGTCGTGCCCATGTTCCACGTCAACGCCTGGGGCGTGCCGTACTCGGCGGCGCTCACGGGCGCCAAGGTGGTGTTCCCCGGCCCGGCGCTCGACGGCAAGTCGCTCTATGAATTGATGGAAGCCGAAGGCGTGACCTATGCGGCCGGCGTGCCCACGATCTGGCAGATGCTGCTGGGCTACATGCAGCCCAACGGACTGCGGTTCAGCAGCCTCAGGCGCACGGTGATCGGCGGCTCGGCCTGCCCGCCCGCAATGATCCGCACGTTCCAGGATGAGTTCGGCGTCGAGGTGCTGCATGCCTGGGGCATGACCGAGATGAGCCCGCTGGGCACGCTGTGCACGCTCAAGAACAAGCAGCTCGCGCTGCCGGAGGCCGAGAAGATGAAGATCCTGCAGAAGCAGGGTCGCGCGATCTATGGCGTCGACATGAAGATCGTAGACGGCGACGGCAAGGAGCAGCCCTGGGACGGCAAGAGCTATGGCGACCTGCTGGTGCGCGGTCCGTGGATCATCGACAGCTACTTCAAGGGTGAAGGCAGTCCGCTGGTCTACGACGCGCAGGGCCGGGGCTGGTTTCCCACGGGCGATGTCGCGACCATCGATGAGGACGGCTTCATGCAGATCACCGACCGCAGCAAGGATGTGATCAAGTCGGGCGGCGAATGGATCAGCTCCATCGACATCGAGAACATCGCCATGGCCCATCCGGCCGTGGCCATGGCCGCCTGCATAGGCATGTTCCACCCCAAGTGGGACGAGCGCCCCATCGTCGCGGTCGCACTCAAGGCCCAGGCCGTGGTCACGCGCGAGGAACTGCTGCAGTTCTTCGACGGCAAGACCGCCAAGTGGCAGATTCCCGATGACGTGGTGTTCGTCGACGCGATTCCGCTGGGCGCGACCGGCAAGATGCTCAAGACCCGGTTGCGCGAGCAATTGGCGGGGTACAAGCTGCCGGGGCTTTGAGCGGCGCGGTCGGCAGATACCGGCCCTTCGACAGGCTCGGGGCGAACGGCGTTCATGGCGTGGTGAATAAATCCGTTCGGGTGGCGTGCTGAGCCCGTCGAGCGGTTATTGGCGAAGCCTGATTCCTCCGAATCAGGCTTTTTTTTCGCTTTTTGCCTGCCTGTCGACAGGTAGTTTTACCTCTCAAGCACGGCGGTTTTTTGCGAACCGTTGGCACCCAGTCACCTAAGCGATAGCGGCTAGGGCAATCCCCATCCAGACGTCCAAGGTAAGCCGCTACGCTGCACTTGCTCATCCACCAATAAGGAGACAAACAATGAAGTTCGCTTTCAAGGCAGTGACGGCAGCGGTGATCCTGGCGAGTGCGGGCGGGGCAATGGCCCAGCAGGGGGAGACGGTCAAGATTGCCTGGCTTGACCCGCTTTCGGGACTGATGGCGGCGCTGGGTTCGAACCAGCTCAAGAGCTTCCAGTTCCTGGCCGAGGAGTTCAGCAAGAAGAACGCCGCGGGCGTGAAGTTCGAAGTGATAGGCATCGACAACAAGCTCAGCCCGCAGGAAACCACCAGCGCGCTGCGCTCGGCCATGGACCAGGGCGCGCGCTACGTGGTGCAAGGCAACGGCTCGGGCCCGGCACTGGCCATCATGGATGCGCTCGAAAAGCACAATGCGCGCAACAAGGGCAAGGAGGTCGTCTACCTCAACTACGCGGCGGTCGACCCCGACCTGACGAACAGCAAGTGCAGCTACTGGCACTTCCGTCTGGACGCCGACACCTCGATGAAGATGGAGGCGCTGACCACCTACATGAAGGACCTTCCCGACGTGAAGAAGGTCTACCTGATCAACCAGAACTACGCCCACGGCCACCAGGTGTCGAAGTACGCCAAGGACATGCTCAAGCGCAAGCGTCCCGATGTGGAGATCGTCGGCGACGACCTGGCGCCACTGGCCCAGGTACGCGACTTCTCGCCCTACATCGCCAAGATCAAGCAATCGGGCGCCGACTCGGTGATCACCGGCAACTGGGGCTCCGATCTGGCGCTGCTGATCAAGGCGGCGAACGACGCGGGGCTGAACAACGTCAAGTTCTACACCTATTACGCGATTGCCACGGGCGCGCCCACGGCCATGGGCGCGGGCGCGGCGGGCAAGGTCTATGCGGTGGGCTATGGCCACCTGAATCTGCCCGGCGACATCGGTCGCATCGTCACCGACTTCAAGAAGCGCTTCAACGACGACATGTACACGGCCTCGGTCTACAACGCCTACGCGATGCTCACCGAAGCTTTCGTGCGCGCCAAGTCGACCGATCCGGTGAAGGTCGCGGCAACGATGGAAGGCATGAAGTTCAAGGGCTTCAATGGCGAAGTCGAAATGCGCAAGAACGACCACCAGCTGCAGCAGGGCCTGTTCATCACGCGCTGGGAAAAGACCGATGCCAAGTACCCCAAGGACTCGGAAAACACCGGCTACACGCTGGCGCCCGTGAAGTACTACGAGCCCTACGTGGCGAGCACGCCGACTTCCTGCGACATGAAGCGCCCTTCGTGATCTCCGCGGTCTGAGGCGACGCTGAAGGGGCCGCGCGCCGGCCCCTTCTTTTCCCCGGTTCTTTCTCTGGGTCTTGCGATGAATCCTGAATTTTTGACGATCTCGCTGCTCAACGGCGTCAGCTATGGGCTGCTGTTGTTCATGCTGAGCTCGGGCCTGACGCTGATCTTCAGCATGATGGGCGTGCTCAACTTCGCCCACACCAGTTTCTACATGCTGGGCGCCTACTTCGCCTATACGCTCAGCGGCGTGGTGGGCTTCTGGCCTGCGCTGTTCATCGCACCCCTGCTGGTTGGCGCGCTCGGCGCGCTGTTCGAACGCTACAGCCTGCGCCGCGTGCACAAGTTCGGCCATGTGCCCGAGCTGCTGGTCACGTTCGGTCTGTCCTATCTGGTCCTGGAAATCGTGCAGCTGGTCTGGGGCCGCGGCACCGTGCCCTATGCCTTGCCGCCGCAGCTGCAAGGCCCGCTGTTCACCCTCTACGGCACGCAGTTTCCCAAGTCGCGCTCGTTCGTGATGCTGGTCGCGCTGCTGATGCTGCTGGCCGTGTGGCTGATGCTCACGCGCACCCGCATCGGCCTGGTGATACAGGCCGCGCTCAAGCACCCCGAGATGGCGCAGGCGCTGGGCCACAACGTGCCGCGCGTGTTCATGCTGGTGTTCGGCGGCGGCTGCGCGCTTGCCGGCCTGGCTGGCGTGATCGGCGGCAACACCTATGTGACCGAGCCGGCGATGGCCATGTCGGTGGGTTCGATCATCTTCGTGGTGGTCGTGGTCGGCGGCATGGGCTCGCTGGCCGGCGCCTTCCTGGCTTCGCTGCTGATCGGCATCGTGCAGAGCTTCGCCGTCGCGCTGGATTACTCGCTGGTGCATTTCTTCGGCTCGCTGGGCGCGAAGATCACCGACCAGACGTTCGGCTACCCCGTGCTCAAGCTGACGATTTCCCAGGTCGCGCCCATCCTGCCGTACCTGTTCCTCGTGCTGATCCTGATTTTCCGCCCCAAGGGCCTGCTTGGCACCCGGGAGGACTGAGCCATGAACACTTCTTCGACCTCCTTGCCGGCCCGCAACGGCGTGGCGCCACAGCGCCCCGCGGCTGCGCCCCCGGCCTACCGCTTCAAGCCGCTCAATATCGGCCGCTTTGTCGTCTGGTCGCTGTTTGCGCTGGCGCTGGCCGCCGCGCCGCACCTGTTCACCAGCAGCCTGGCGCTGACCATGCTCAGCCAGATCGGCTATCTGATCATCATCTGCCTGTCGTACAACATCCTGCTGGGCCAGGGCGGCATGCTGAGCTTCGGCCATGCGGTCTATACCGGCATGGGCTCGTTCATCGCCATCCATGCGATGAACAAGGTCGCTGGCCTGCAGATTCCGCTGGTGCTGATTCCCGTCATCGGCGGGCTGGGCGGCATGTTCTTCGCCATATTGCTGGGCTATGTGACCACGCGCAAGTCGGGCACGACGTTTGCGATGATCACGCTGGGCATAGGCGAGCTGGTGGCTTCCATGGCGCTGATGTTCCCCGAGTTCTTCGGCGGCGAGGGCGGCATCACCAGCGACCGGGTCTACGGCCAGCCCTTTTTGGGCATGACCTTCGGCCCGGCGATCGAGGTCTACTACCTGATCGCGGTCTACTGCTTCGTCTGCACGGCGCTGATGTTCGCCTTCACCGGCACGCCGCTGGGGCGCATGCTCAATGCAGTGCGCGACAACCCCGAGCGCGTCGAGTTCGTCGGCTACAACACCCAGCGCGTGCGCTACTTCTCGTTCATCATTGCCGGCTTTTTTGCCGGCATAGGCGGCGGCCTGGCGGCGATCAACTTCGAGATCATCACCGCGGCCGACAGCGTCAGCGTGATGCGTTCGGGCAGCTATCTGCTGTTCACCTTCCTGGGCGGCGCGACGTTCTTCTTCGGGCCCATCATCGGCGCCGTGCTGCTGGTGTTCGCCTCCATTCTGCTGTCCGAGCTGTCCAAGGCCTGGCTGCTGTACCTCGGCCTGGTGTTCCTGTTCATGGTGATGTATGCGCCCGGCGGCGTGGCCAGCCTGATCATGATGAACCTGCGGCTGGCGAAGTTCGGCAAGCTCAAGCGGCTGCTGCCCGGCTACGCGCTGCTCACCGTCTGCGCGCTGGTCGGCGTCGCGGGCTTCGCGGCCATCGTCGAGATGATCTACCACCTGCAATTGAACGCGGCGCTGGGTGATCACCTGCGCTTCATGGGCCTGTCGCTGGACACGCGCAGCACGGACAGCTGGCTGGGCGCGATTGCGCTGCTGGTAGTGGGTGGCGGCCTGTTCGAAATGCTGCGCCGGCGCTTCGTGCGCCAGTGGAGCCAGATCCAGGAAGAAATCGAATTGCTGATCAAACGCGGGGAGGCACAGGCATGACACAGACCACTTACGCGCTCGAACTCAAGGACCTGCAAAAGCGCTTCGGCAAGACCGAGATCATCCGCGGCGTGAACCTGGCCGTCGAGGCCGGCGAACGCGTGGCCATCATCGGGCCGAACGGCGCGGGCAAGTCGACGCTGTTCAATCTGATCAGCGGACGCTTTGCACCCAGCAGCGGCGAAGTGCTGCTGCACGGCCAGCGCATAGACGGCAAGAAGCCGTTCGAGATCAACCGCCTGGGGCTGTCGCGCAGCTTCCAGATCACCAACATCTTTCCCAAGCTCAGCGTGTTCGAGAACCTGCGCTGCGGCGTGCTGTGGAGCATGGGCTACAAGTACACCTTCCTGCGCTTTCTGTCCGGCCTGCACGACGCCAACGCGCGCGCCGAGCAGCTGATGCAGATGATCAACCTGGAAAAGAAGCGCGACGTGCTGGCGATCAACCTGACCTATGCCGAGCAGCGCGCGCTCGAGATCGGCATCACCATCGCGGGCGGGGCCAGCGTGATCCTGCTCGACGAGCCGACGGCGGGCATGAGCAACAGCGAGACCGCGCGTTTCATCGCGCTGATCAAGCAGGTCACCGAAGGGCGCACGCTGCTGACGGTGGAGCACGACATGGGCGTGGTGTTCGGCCTGGCCGACAAGATCGCCGTCGTGGTGTACGGCGAAGTCATCGCCTTCGACACACCCGACAAGGTGCGCGCGAACCCGCGCGTGCAGGAAGCTTATCTGGGATCAGCCGTGGCCGATCAGCAGGCGGGAGCGCACTGAAGATGCTGAAGATTGCCAACTTGCATGCCTATTACGGCAAGAGCCATGTGCTGCATGGCGTGGACTTCGAAGTCCGGCCCGGTGAAATCGTCGCGCTGCTGGGCCGCAACGGCTCGGGCCGTTCGACCACGGCCAAGGCCGTGATGGGGCTGGTCGACTGGGAGGGCACGCTCGAGTGGAAAGGCGAGCAGCTCCAGGGCCGCAAGGCCTACGAGATCGCGCATCGCGGCATAGGCTACGTGCCCGAAAGCCGCGACGTGTTTCCCAATCTCACGGTGCACCAGAACCTGCTGCTGGGCCAGAAAGGCAACGGCAAGGGCAGCCGCTGGAGCTTCGACGACATGTACGCGATGTTCCCGCGGCTCAAGGAGCGCCAGCACACCGAGGCCGGCGTGATGTCGGGCGGCGAGCAGCAGATGCTCACGCTGTGCCGCACGCTGATGGGCGACCCCGACCTGATCATCATCGACGAGCCCACCGAAGGCCTCGCGCCCAAGATCGTCGAGCTGGTCGGCGAATACCTGCAGACCATCAAGGCGCGCGGCATTGCCGTGCTGCTGATCGAGCAGAAACTGACGATTGCCATGCGCATTTCGGACCGCGCGCTGGTGATGGGCCATGGGGCCATTGTCTTTGACGGCACGCCCGATGGCCTGCGCGCGGATGAGAAGGTGCGCAAGGAGTGGTTGGAGGTTTAGTCACCAGGCGGGTGCGATGGACAAACCCGTTCGTGGTGAGCTTGTCGAATCCATGAACGGCCTGTCTTCATGACTTGAGCGCAGGCCGTTCATCCTTAGACGCGGCCGGCGAGGCAAGCTCAGGACGAACGGGGGATGAGGCTTGCTGTTTCTTTTTACGCCTTGCGAGACTTCGGCTCGCTTACGTTGCTCTGGACGAACTGTAGTTCCCAGCAAGACTGCCCCCCTTGTCCCAGGCGAGACAAACCCCACTGGTCATTTGCGCGCAAGTTTCTACAATAAAAAACGCACGATCGTTCTTTTCCATTCCACAAGGGACAACCGCATGAGCGCTGACTACCAGAAGGACGGCTCCATCGCCGTCATCACGCTGAACAACCCGCCGGTCAACGGCCTGGGCCTGGCCACGCGCCGGGCCATCGTCGAGGGGGTGAACCGGGCAAATGCCGATGCGAGCATCGAGGCGATCGTCATCACGGGCGCGGGCAAGGCCTTTTCGGGCGGCGCCGACATCACCGAGTTCGGCACCGAGCGCGCGACGCAGGAGCCGCATCTGCTGTCGGTGATCAAGGTGCTGGAGCAATCGACCAAGCCCGTGGTCGCGGCGATCCATTCGGTCTGCATGGGCGGGGGCCTGGAGCTGGCCATGGGCTGCCACTACCGCGTGGTCGCACCCAAGACGTCGGTCGCGCTGCCCGAAGTCAAGCTGGGCCTGCTGCCCGGCGCCGGCGGCACGCAGCGCCTGCCGCGCCTGCTGGGCCTGGAAACCGCGCTGAACATGATCGTCAGCGGCGAAGCCGTGCAAAGCGAAGTGCTCGCTGCGATTCCCGGCCAGAAGCTGTTTGATCTGGTCGCGGCTTCGGCGGATTCTCTGGCCTCGGAAGCGCGCGCGTTTGCCCAGCACATTGCCGGCCAGCGTCCGCTGCCGCTGGTGCGCAACCTGCCGTGCAAGCATCCCCAGGCCGAAGCCTATCTGCAGTTCGCACGCAACATGGTCAAGGGCATGGCGAAGAATTTCCCCGCGCCCGGCAAGTGCGTGGACGCGGTCGCCGCGGCCGTGGGCAAGTTCGACGCCGGCATGCAGACCGAGCGCGAGCTGTTCACGCAACTGATGTTCACGCCCGAGTCGCGCGCGCTGCGCCATCTGTTCCTGGCCGAGCGCGCGGCGTCGAAGATCGCCGACGTGCCTTCGAGCACGCCGCAGCGCGAGATCCGCACGGTGGGCGTGATCGGCGCGGGCACCATGGGCGGCGGCATCGCGATGAACTTCCTCAACGCCGGCATTCCCGTGACCATCCTGGAGACCAAGCAGGAAGCGCTGGACCGCGGCCTGGGCACGATTCGCAAGAACTACGAATCGCAGGTCAAGAAAGGCAAGCTCAAGCCCGAGAAATACGAAGAGCGCATGGCGCTGCTGAGCACCACGCTGTCGTATGACGACCTAAAGCATGCCGACCTGATCATAGAAGCCGTGTTCGAGGAGCTGGGCGTCAAGGAAACCGTGTTCAAGCAGCTCGACGCCGTGGCCAAGCCCGGGGCGATTCTCGCATCCAACACCTCGACGCTGGACGTCGACAAGATCGCGGCTTTCACCCAGCGTCCGCAGGACGTGGTGGGCATGCACTTCTTCAGCCCGGCCAACGTGATGAAGCTGCTCGAAGTGGTGCGCGGCAAGGAAACCGCCAAGGACGTGCTGGCCACCGTGATGCAGCTGGCCAAGAAGATCAAGAAGACCGCCGTGGTGTCTGGCGTGTGCGACGGCTTCATCGGCAACCGCATGATCGAGCAGTACAGCCGCCAGGCCGGCTTCCTGCTCGACGAAGGCGCGACGCCCCAGCAGGTCGACAAGGCCGTGGAGAAGTTCGGCTTCGCGATGGGACCGTTCCGCATGGGCGACCTCGCGGGCAACGACATCGGCTGGGCGATTCGCAAGCGCCGCGCCGTGGAGCGCGCCGACATGAAGTACAGCGCCACGGCCGACAAGCTCTGCGAGCTGGGCCGCTATGGCCAGAAGACCGGCGCGGGCTGGTATGACTACGAGGCCGGCAAGCGCGATGCGATTCCTTCCGAGGTCGTCAATCAGATGATAGAGCAGCACCGCAAGGACAACGGCATCACGCCGCGCAAGATCTCCGACGAGGAAATCGTGCAGCGCCTGGTGTTCTCGCTGGTCAATGAAGGCGCGCATATCCTGGAAGACGGCATCGCCGGCAAGTCGGGCGACATCGACATGGTCTATCTCACGGGCTATGGCTTCCCGATTCACCGCGGCGGCCCCATGCACTACGCGGGCGAGGTCGGGTTGATCAACGTGGTACAGGCAATGAACCGCTTTGCGCAGAACCCGCACGACGACGCGGCGTTCTGGCAGCCCGCGCCGCTGCTGGCGCGGCTGGCCGCCGAAGGCAAGACCTTCCAGTAAGCGTTGCCCGACGAACGAATTCCCAAGGATATTCCATGACTTCCGCAGTGATTGTTTCCACCGCCCGCACCCCTCTGGCCAAGAGCTGGAAAGGTGCGTTCAACATGACCCACGGCGCGACGCTGGGCGGCCATGCCGTGAAGCACGCCGTGCAGCGCGCCGGCATCGACGCCGCCGCCGTCGACGACGTGATCATGGGCTGCGCCACGCCCGAAGGCGCGACCGGCGCCAACATCGCGCGCCAGATCGCGCTGGCCGCGGGCCTGCCCGTGACCACCTCGGGCATGACCATAAACCGTTTCTGCTCCTCGGGCCTGCAGACCATTGCCACGGCGGCCCAGCGCATCATCGCCGGCGAAGGCGATGTCTATGTGGCCGGCGGCGTGGAATCCATCTCCTGCGTGCAGCAGGAAATGAACCAGCACATGCTGCAGGATCCGGCGCTGCTGCGCAGCAAACCAGAGATCTACTGGAGCATGCTGCAGACCGCCGAAACCGTGGCCCAGCGCTATGGCATTGGCCGCGACGCGATGGACGAGTACGGCGCGGGCAGCCAGCAAAAAGCCTGCGCCGCCCAGGCCGCTGGCCTGTTTGACGCGGAGATCGCGCCCATCACCGTGACGGCCGGCGTGGTCGACAAGGTGCGCGGCCTGATCACGCGCGAAGTCACCGTCGCCAGGGACGAAGGCACGCGCGAAGGCACGACCAAGGAAGGCATCAGCGGACTGCGCAGCGCCTTGCCCGGTGGCCTGATCACGGCCGGCAATGCGAGCCAGTTCTCCGACGGCGCGGGCGCCTGCGTCGTTGTCAGCGAAGACTATGCGGGCCGCAACGGCCTCCAGCCCCTGGGCCGCTTCCTGGGCTTTGCGGTCGCGGGCTGCGAGCCCGATGAAATGGGCATTGGCCCGGTGTTTGCCGTGCCCAAGGTGCTCAAGAAGCTGGGCCTCACGGTGCAGGACATCGACCTGTGGGAACTCAACGAGGCGTTTGCCGTGCAGGTGCTCTATTGCCGCGACAAGCTGGGCATTCCGGCCGAGCGCCTGAACGTCAACGGCGGCGCGATCGCGCTGGGCCACCCCTATGGCGTCTCGGGCCAGCGCCTCACGGGCCATGCGCTGATCGAAGGCAAGCGCCGCGGCGCCAAGCGGGTCTGCGTGACGATGTGCATCGGCGGCGGCATGGGCGCGGCCGGTATTTTCGAAGTGCTGTAAGCGCGGATAGTGCTTGCATCGCCCTGGATCTATCGAAGTTCACCCTTCGACGGGCTCAGGGCGAACGGGTCAGGGCCGCTTGTTGCGGCCCGATTTGTTTCTATGAGCGAGGAGTGGACCATGGGCTTGCGCGCTACGCTGGATTTTCTGTTGTATGACTGGCTGGAAGTGACGACGCTGAGCGCGCGCACGCGCTTTGCCGACCATTCGCGCGAGACGTTCGACGCGGTGCTCGACACCTGCGAGCGCATTGCGCGCGACAAGTACGCGCCGTTCAACCGCACCGTCGATACCGAGGAGCCGCGCTTTGACGGCGAGAAGGTGATACTGCCGGCGTGCACGCATGCGGCGCGCCTGGCCTATGCCGAGTCGGGCATGCTCAGCGCGGCCCAGGATTACGAGATCGGCGGCATGCAGCTGCCGTACACGCTGGAATCCGCGGCCAACAGCTTCTTTGCCGCTGCTTCCGTCAGCATTGGCTCGAACATGCTGACTTCGGGCAATGCCAGCGCGCTGATGGTGCATGGCAGCGCGCTGCAAAAAGAGGTCTTTGCGCTCAATGAATTCAACGGCCGCTGGGCCGGCACCATGTGCCTGTCGGAGCCGCAGGCGGGCTCGTCGCTGTCGGATATTTCCACCCGCGCCACGCCCGACGGCGAAGGCGCGCAGGACGATCCGCTGGGCCCGCGCTTTCGCCTCAAGGGCAACAAGATGTGGATTTCGGCGGGCGACCATGAGCTCACCGAGAACATCGTGCATCTGGTGCTGGCCAAGATTCCCGGCCCCGACGGCCAGCTGCCGCCGGGCGTCAAGGGCATCTCGCTGTTCATCGTGCCCAAGAAGCTGGTCGATACCGAAGGCGCGCTGACCGGCGAGCGCAACGATGTCGCGCTTGCGGGCCTGAACCACAAGCTAGGCTGGCGCGGCACGACCAATACGCTGCTCAATTTCGGCGAAGGCAAATACCCGGTGCGCGGCGCGGCCGGCGCCATCGGCTATCTGGTGGGCGAGCCCGGCAAGGGCCTGCAGTGCATGTTCCACATGATGAACGAGGCGCGCATTTCCATAGGCATGGCTGCGACCATGCTGGGCCTGGCGGGCTATTACGCGAGTCTCGACTATGCGCAGAATCGTCCCCAGGGCCGGCCCATGGGCGCGGGCGGCAAGGACGCAACCCGGCCCCAGGTGCGCATCATCGAGCACGCCGATGTGAAGCGCATGCTGCTGGCGCAGAAGTCCTATGGCGAAGGCGCGCTGGCGCTGAACCTCTACTGCGCGCGACTGGTCGACGAGCAGCATACGGCCGCGCCGCAGGCCGCTGACGAAGCGCGGCTGCTGCTCGAAGTGCTGACGCCGATTGCCAAGAGCTGGCCCAGCGAATTCTGCCTGGAAGCGAATTCGCTGGCGATACAGATCCACGGCGGCTATGGCTATACGCGCGACTTCCAGGTGGAACAGTACTGGCGCGACAACCGCCTCAACATGATCCACGAAGGCACGCACGGCATCCAGGCCGCGGACCTGCTGGGCCGCAAGGTGCGCATGGACAGCGGCCGCGGCCTGCAGCTGCTGACGGCACGCATCGAGGCCAGCATAGCCGCGGCGCGCGCGCTGCCTGAACTCGTGGAGTTCGCCGACGATCTGACGGCCGCGCTGCAGCAGGCGCTGGCCGCGACCGAAGCCGCCTGGGCCACGGGCGATCCTGCCCAGGCTCTGGCCAATGCCGTGCCCTATATGCAGGCGCTGGGCCATGTGGTGCTGGCGTGGATGTGGCTGGACGTGGCGCGCGCATCGCTGCGCGCCGACGCGCAATCCGCCGCCAACATCGGTCGGCGCGCGGCCGCGCGCTACTTCTTGCGCTACGAGCTGCCGCGCATAAGTGCCTGGCTCGCCGTGGTGCGCACGCGCGACATGACTTGCGCCGAAATGGACGAAGCCGGGTTCTAGCGCCTGGCGGCGCGTTCTTCAGCTTCGCATCATTTTTCTGCGTTAGGGTTGGGGGCATGCGCATACTCCTGATCGAAGACGACCCCTCGCTGGGCAGTTCCCTGCAGTCCTGGCTGCAGCTTGATGGCTACGCTGTCGACTGGCTGCAGCGCGGCGACCAGGCCGCGGCCGCCCTGGCCACGCACGACTACCAATGCGTGCTGCTGGACCGCGGCCTGCCGGGCCTGGACGGCGACGGCGTGTTGAAGGCACTGCGCGCCGCGGGTGCGCCGCGCGCCCAGTTGCCGGTGATCGTGATCACCGCGCGCGATACGCTCGCCGACCGCGTGCAGGGGCTGGACCTGGGCGCGGACGACTATCTGGTCAAGCCTTTTGACCTCGAGGAGCTGTCGGCGCGCGTGCGTGCGGCGCTGCGCCGCGGCACGCCGCAGCCGGCGCCCGAGCTGCGCCATGGCGCGGTGGCGCTGGACCCTGCGGCCAAGCGCGCGACACTCGACGGCGTGCCGGTCACGCTGACTGCGCGCGAGTTCGCGCTGCTGCAGGCGCTGATGCGCTATCCCACCCATATCCTGAGCCGCGCCCAGCTCGAGGAAGCCCTCTATGGCTGGGGCGAGGAAGTCGAGAGCAATGCGATCGAGGCCCATGTCTACAACCTGCGCAAGAAGCTCGGCACGCGCTTCATCGTCACCGTGCGCAACCAGGGCTATGGGCTGGCACCGGCATGAATCTCTTTCCATGGAAGAACTGGAAGGCCGCGCAGCAGACGCGACACGCGCACTGGTCGCTGCGCCGGCGCCTGCTGCTGATGGTGATGGGCACCAGCATCGCGCTGTGGCTGGTGAGCCTGGCGATCGTCATCAGCGTGGCCTGGTTCGCGACCAGCGAAGTGTTCGACGAGGCGCTGGAAGAGGGCGCGCGCCTGGTGCTGCAGCTGGGCTCGGAAAGCGATGCGGCCGCGAACCCGCGCCGCGAGCTGAGCGACGGCCGTGGCGAAGCGATGAAGCTGCGCATGTACTACCAGATCGTCGCGCCCGACGGCCGCGTGCTGCTGCGTGCCGAAGACACGCCCCGGTCCGCGTTCGTGCCGCGCGTCGAAAGCCGCAAGAGCTATGCAAATGTATGGGTCGACAACGAGCTCTGGCGCGTGCATGTGCGTCGCGCGCCGGACGGCAGCAGCGCCCAGGTGGGCCAGCCCATGGAGGAGCGCCTCGAACTGCTGGGCGACATGGCGGAGAACCTCGCCTGGCCGGCGCTGGCGCTGCTGGTGCTGCTGGGCCTGGTGAGCTGGAGGCAGATCCGTCGCCTGCTGCGCCCTCTCGAGGACACTGCAATGCGCATTGCCGCGCAGTCGCCGCAGGACCTGTCGCCGATTGCCGTGCCCAACCCGCCGCGCGAACTGCAGACGATTCTGGACGCGCTCAACGCGCTGCTGACCAGGTTGGGCGTGGCGCTCGACAGCGAGCGCCGCTTCACCAACGATGCGGCGCATGAGCTGCGCACGCCGTTGGCCGCATTGCGCATGCGCGTGCAGCTGATCGAGCGCGAGCTGCAACTGCCCGACGCTCATCTGCAGCAGCTGCGTGCCGACCTCGACCGCTGCACGGGCCTGATAGAAAGCCTGCTGGCGCTCGCGCGCCTGGATCCGCAGGCCGAGCCGCTGCAGCGCGAGGCCGTGGCGCTGGATGCGCTGATCGACGCGCTGGACTTCGCGCCCGCACATGCCAGGAACATGCGCGTGCAGCGCGCCCTCGACGTCACGCATCTGCAGGCCACGCCCACGCTGATCGCCAGCGCGCTGCGCAATCTGCTGGACAACGCGGTGCGCTACGGCAGCGATGGCGGGCGGGTGCGCATCGAGGCCCAGCGCTTGCCCGGCGGCGGCGTGCGCCTCGCAGTGCGTGACGACGGCCCGGGCGTGCCGCTGGAGCAGCGCGCTCGCCTGGGCGAACGCTTTTTCCGCGTGTTGGGCACGGGCCAGCCGGGCAATGGGCTGGGCCTGTCGATCGTGGCGCGCATCGCAGCCCTGCATGGCGCGACGCTGCGCTTCGAAGAAGGGCTTGACGGGCGCGGCCTGGGCGTGGTGCTCGATTTTCCCGCGGGTTGAGCGGCGCGCATCAGATTGCCTTCAGTTTCGCTGTGTCCAATGGATTCATGCCGCACAGAAAGCGGATTCATTGACCCAACTGAAGGAGCATCACCATGCGCATCATCGTTTCCACACTGACTCTTGCTTGCCTGCTGGCCTTCGGCGCTACGGTTGCCACGGCCCAGCCCGCGGCCTATACCGGCCCGAGCAATGCGACGGCTGCCGCCGCTGGCGGCTACACCGGCCCGAGCAATGTGCCGCTGATGACCGTCAAGCAACTGCTCGACACGGGCCGCGACGACCAGCACGCCCGCCTGCAGGGCCAGATCGTCTCGCATGACGGCGGTGAGCACTACACGTTCGCGGATGCCACGGGGCGCATACGCGTGGAGATCGACGACAAGGACTTTCCCGCAGGCCAGTCCGTGAGCGCCGAGCAGCGCGTGGAACTGCTGGGCGAATTCGACAAGGGCCTGCGCAAGACCGAATTCGAAGTCGATCGCCTGACGGTGCTGCGCTGATCCGCAGGTCTGCGGCAGATGTGGAAGACACTGCGCCTGACGCTGGCCGGCGCCCGCCTGCGCGCTCATGTTGCGCAGCCGGCGCCGTGCCGGGAAACCGACGCCGGCGCGGCGCTGGTGCGCGCTGCGGCGCAAGGCAACCTGGACCGGGTCCAGGCCTTGCTGCGCGCCGGCGCGGACATCGAGGCCAGGAACGCCCAGGGCCGGACCGCGCTGATGTTGGCCGCGCAGGGCGGGCACACGGCCGTGGTGCAGGCCTTGTCGACGGCGGGCGCGGACATCGATGGCCGGGATGCGCGCAACTGGTCGGCGCTGATGATTGCCGCGCAAGAAGGGCAACTGAGCGTGGTGCGCGCGCTGGCGCGCGCCAATGCCAGGGCTGCTGGATGAAGGCCGGCGCGCTTCAGCCCATGCGCCGGCGCAGCCAGGCACTGGCCTGATCGACGCCTATCGACAGCGCCAGCATGGCGACGATCACGGTCGCGGCCTGTGAATAGTGGAACAGCGACAGCTCGAAGTACAGCAGTTGCCCCAGGCCGCCCGCGCCGACAAAGCCCAGTATGGCGGCCATGCGGATGTTCATTTCCCAGCGGTACAGCGTATAGGCGATCAGCTGCGGTCCGGCGCCGGGCAGCGTGCCGTACAGAAACGCCAGGCCTTGGCCCGCGCCGCTGAGCGCCAGCGCCGAAGCGGGCGCGCGTGGCGCGTTGTCCAGCGCCTGCGCGTACAGCCGGCCCAGCACGCCGCTGGTGTGCAGCGCCAGCGCCAGCGCGCCCGCAAACGGGCCCAGGCCCACGGCCAGCGCGGTGATCGTGGCCCAGACCAGCTCTGGCACCGAGCGCAGCAGATTGAGCAGCAGGTGGCTCAGGGGCCGCAGCGGCGCAAGCGCCAGCACCAAACCCAGCACCGCGGCCAGCAGCGTGCCGACCACGGAAATCGCCAGCGTCTCCCAGGTGCCCACGGCCACGCGGCGCAGCCACTCGGCGCTCAGGTCCATGGGAAAGAAGCTGGCGACGAACTGGCCCATGGAGGCCGCCGATTCGTGTGAAAACAGCGCCGGCAGATCCATGTCGAGCAGGCGAAAGCTCGCCCAGACGGCAAGCGCCAGCGCCACGGCCGCGGCGCCGCTGCGCCAGCCCCAGGGCGAAGGCTGCGCGGTCGGCGCGGCATCGAGCGCGCGGCGCAGCGCATTGGACAGCGCGTCGGCCGCAAACACCAGCAGCAGGAAAGTGAGCAGGATGCTCGCGGCTTCACCGCCGTTGAGCATCTTCATCGACTGGTCCATGAGCTGGCCCAGGCCGCCGGCGCCGACAAAGCCCATCACCACCGACGCGCGTATCGCGCATTCCCAGCGGTAGACGGTGTACGAGACCAGCTCCTTCGCGGCCTGCGGCACCAGACCGTACAGAATCGCCAGCGGCCGGCGCGCGCCGCTGTGGCGCAGCGCGCGCGCGGGCGCGGGATCGGTCGATTCGAGAATCTCGGCGTAGACCTTGGCCAGCATGCCGCCATAGGTCAGTCCCAGCGCCAGCACGCCTGCGGCCGGGCCCAGGCCGAAGACGCGCACGAACACCAGCGCCCAGACCAGTTCGGGAATGCCGCGCAGCACGGTGAGCAGGCTGCGCGCCAGCGGATTGAGCGTGGGCCGGTCGCGGCCCGCGGCGCTGACCAGATAGGCCAGCGGAACGGCAAGCAGACAGGCCAGCATCATGCCGGCGGTGGCAATCGCCAGCGTCTGCAGCGTCGCCTGGCCCAGGTAGCCGAGGAATTCGCTGCCGGTCGCGGGCGGCAGGAAAGCGGCCAGGAAGTTGCCGATCACCGTCAGGTTGCCGGCCTCGAACAGAGCCCCGGGCCGCACCTGCGCGGCCTCGAACAGCGGCCAGAGAATGCACAGCGCGAGCAGCGCATGCGCCAGGCGCGCGCGGCTCGCGGGGTCGCGCTGCGCGGGTTTCAGCGGCATGCGTTCATGGGCACCGCGGCCGCGCGCGCCGGCAGCAGCGTGGGAAGCTGCTGGCCTTCGCCCGCATACAGCGCCTGCAACTGCGCTTCGCTGACCTGGTCTGCCGGCAGATCAAAGGCAATGCGTCCGGCCTTGATGCCCACGATGCGCGCAAAGCAGCCCAGCGCGAGATCGACGGCGTGCAGGCTGGCAACCAGGGTCGCGCCGCGCTGCGCGGCGTCCGCCACCAGTAATCGCACGGTGGCCAGCGCCAGCGCCGGGTCCAGCGCCGATACCGGTTCGTCGGCCAGCACCAGCGCGGCCTGCTGGTACAGCACGCGCGCAATGCCCGCGCGCTGCAGCTGGCCGCCCGACAGCTGATCGCAGCGCGCGAACAGCTTGTCTTCGAGTTCCACGCGGGCCAGCGCGGCGCGCGCACCCGCAATGTCCGCGGGGTAGGCCAGCGAGGCCAGCGATTTCCAGGCCGGCCATTGGCCCAGACGTCCCGCGAGCACGCTGGTGACCACGCGCTGGCGTCCCGGCAAGGGCGGGGCCTGGTGCACGGTGCCTATGCGCGCGCGCAAGTGCCGCAACGCGCGCGCGTGCAGCGCCGACAATTCGCTGTCGAGCACGCGCACCGCGCCCTGCAGGCCGGGCTGGCCGGACCAGGCCGTGCCCAGCACCGAAAGCAGCGACGTCTTGCCCGCACCCGAAGGGCCGATCAGAGCAATGTTTTCACCCTGGCGCGCCGCAAGGCGGATATCGGCCAGCGCGACCGTGCCATTGGCGTGGGCTAGGCCCAGGCCCTGCAACTCGAAGCCCATGCGCGGCGCGGCTTACTTCAGCAATCCGGCCGACTTGGCCGCATCTTCTATGCCCACATAGTTCTTGGCTTCGGTCGGAATGAACTTGGCCGCGCGCTGCAGGGCCAGGATTTCCTTGTGCTCGGGCTTGGCGGGGTCGAGCTGCAGGAAGGCCTGGGTCAGCTTCTTGACGAGCGCGGGATCGAGGTCGCCGCGCACCGTCCAGTTGTAGTCGAAATAGGGCGGGGTGGTGGCAAACACGCGCACCTTGCTGGTGTCGACTTTCTTTTCCTCGACCAGCTTGTCCCAGACGGAAGCGTTGAGCACGCCGGCCTCGGCGCGGCCCGCGGCAACAAAGGCCACCGTGGCGTCATGCGCGCCCGAAAACGCGACGTTCTTGAAATCCTTTTCGGGGTTCAGCCCGGCCTGCTGCAGAAAAAAGCGCGGCATCAGGCTGCCCGAAGTGGACGAGGGCGCGCCAAACGCAAAACTCTTGCCCTTGAGGTCGGAAAATTCCTTGACCTGGGGATTGGCCGTGATGAACTTGGACGTGAAGCGCGCGTCTTCCTCGCGCTGAACGATGGGAATGGCCGTGCCGTTGGTGCGGATCTTGGCCTGCACGAACGTGAAGCCGCCCAGCCAGGCCAGATCGAGCTTGCGCGTGGCCAGCGATTCGACCACGGTGGCGTAATCGGTCACGGGCGTGAAGACCACCTTCATGCCGGTCTGCGCTTCGAGATATTTGCCCAGCGGCGCGAACTTGCGCTGCAGCTCGGTCGGCGCTTCGTCGGGAATCGCCGACACCCGCAGCACGTTGTCCGCGGCCAGCGCCGGCAGCGCGGACAGCGAAGAGAGAGCCAGGGCGCAGGACAACGCCTTGAGCGCGAGACGACGTGCAGAGGTAGGACGCATGGAGGTTCCGTTTGGGTTGAGATCGCCGCTGCGCGCGTGTTGCGCGGCAGCCCGATCTGGCGCCGGCATGCGGGCGGTCACCCGCCCTGTGCTGGCGTCCGGCCGATTGTAGTGACCGCGGCCCCTGCGGGCTGGGCAGGCCTTGCTTGCCGCAGGAAGTCGCAAGGGTACCCGGTTGCCTGCGCTTGAGGCCGCGCTGCGCTCAGCTGAAACGCACTTCGAAGAAGCTGCTTTCGCCATCGCCCAGACCCTGCATGCCGGCCTGCACGGCGGCGTTGGCGGCCTTGGTCCAGCGCGCGAACGTGGCCTTGGCTTCGTCGGTGATTTCCTCCGGCGGAGTGTCTTCGAGGCCCAGCACGCATTCGAGCGCCAGCGCCACCTGCTCGGCCCCGCCCAGCTGGCGCTCCATCACGCGCGCATAGCGCGCTTCTGCCCGCGCGCGTTCGTGCTCGGGCAGGCTGGGGTAATCGCACAAAGAAACGGTGTAGAAAGTTTCAACAGTGTCCATGATGGGTCAGATGTGAGTAGTTGACTGTGAAAATGTACAGTAAATTCTGTTTATCCACTGTTGTTTTTCACAGGTTTTTTCTGACCGCTTGCGCGGCGCGCGCAATCAAGGCGCGGGCAATGGGCGAACCAGACGTACCAGCAGTGTGTTGCCGCGTCCCATCTCGCCGCTGGCCTTGCCCGTGGCCCAGTCCACTGCCCAGGCCTGCTGCGCCGAAAGCCGGCTTTTGCCGGGCCCGGTCTGCTCGTAGCTGTACTGGTTGACGGGCGCGGCATTGACCGCGGCCGTGCCGGTCCAATGCCAGTCGCCGGGAACGGCCGGCAGCAGCGCGGCGTGCTCGCCTGCCAGCGCTGCGTTCTGGCGCAGGCGCTGCAGCTCCTTGGCGCGCGGCAGACGCCAGCGCAGGCCGTCCTCCCGGTGTTTCGACTGCGCAAGTTTCTGCGCCTGGCCGAAGCTCAGGCGCTCGGGCATGCCTTCGCAGCGCTGATTGCGCCACTCCATGCCTTGCAGGCAGCGCGGCCAGGCCAGGCGCGCGCGCAGGTCCCGCACTTCGCTGCCATCGTCCGAAAGCTGTAGCTGCGCGGATGCGGCGGTGGCGCCGGTCTGGGCACGCAACTGCGGGCTGGAAAGCGCCGTCAGCGCGGCCAGCAGACAAAGGGGACGACACCAGAAAGAAAGGGCAGGCGGCATGGGATGTTCCGTGGAGCGATGACAGTCTGTATTGTGACCCGCGCGCGCTGCTGGCGATGCCTTGCTTGCTCGATGAAGATGCCATTGCGCGCTGGCGCGGGGCGTATTCTCCCGGGGTAAACCATGAGCCACTACCATGGCCAACGGGCGCGGCCGCGGGCCGCCATGGAGCCAGCCAGGAAAGCGCAATGCAAGAGTCCGTCGAGAAACCGCCAACGATCACCGAAAGAACGCCACCTTTGACCAGCCATGATGCCGTCGACGGCCTGCCTGCGGGGCGGCGCGGCAGCGCCATGCTGGTCATCCTGCTGGGGCTGACGGTGGTGGTGCTCGACAGCAGCCTGCTCAACCTGGCGCTGCCCGCGATCGCGCGTGCGTTCCAGGCCGATGCGCCGCACACCATCTGGGTAGTCAATGCCTACCAGATCGCGACGCTGGTGATGTTGCTGCCGCTCGCGGCCGTGGGTGAGCGCATCGGCTACCGCAGCGTCTATCTGTGGGGCATGGCGCTGTTCGCGCTGGCGTCGCTGGGCGCGATCTTCGCGCCGTCGCTCGGCGCGCTGATCGCGGCGCGCGCGCTCCAAGGCCTGGGCGCTGCGGGCGTGCTGAGCGTGAACGCTGCCCTGGTGCGTTTCATTTTCCCGCGCGCGCAGCTGGGGCGCGGGCTGGCGCTCAACTCGGCCGTGGTGGCCAGCGCTTCGGTGGCCGGCCCGACGGTGGCCGCGGCCATCCTGTCCGCGGGCTCCTGGCCCTGGCTGCTCGCGCCCAATGTGCCGCTGGGCCTGCTGACGCTGTGGCTGGGGCGCAAGTCCTTGCCCGAGACGCCGCGCGTGGCCAGCGCCAACGGTGAGCGCGCGTTCTCCGCGCTGGACCTGGTACTCAACATGGCGATGTTTGCGCTGGTGTTTCTTGGCGCCGACGCATTGGGCGTGGCGCGCAAGGACCAGCCCGGTTCGATGCTGGTGGGCGGACTGATGCTGGGCACGGGCCTGCTGATAGGCGCCTGGCATCTGGTGCGCCAGAGCCGCAAGCCGCGACCGCTGTTTCCCGTGGACCTGTTTCGCATTCCGGTGTTCGCGCTGTCCATGGCCTCTTCGGTCAACGCCTTCTGTGCGCAGACGCTGGCGTTTCTGTCCCTGCCTTTCCTGCTGCTCGAGACTTATGGCCGCAGCGCACTGCAGGCCGGCCTGCTGCTCACCGCCTGGCCGCTGGCCATAGTCACCGTCGCGCCGCTGGCCGGCTGGCTGATAGGCCGCTATCCCGACGGGCTGCTGGGTGGCCTGGGCATGGCGGTGTTCGCCAGCGGACTGTGGCTGCTCGCGCTGCTGCCGGCGCAGCCGTCGGACCTTGACGTTATCTGGCGCATGGCGCTGTGCGGCGCGGGCTTTGCGCTGTTCCAGTCGCCGAACAACCATACGATAGTGCGTTCCACGCCGGTGCTGCGCAGCGGCGCGGGCAGCGCGATGCTGGGCACGGCGCGGCTCACGGGCCAGACCATGGGTGCGGTCATTCTCGCCGCGCTGTTCGCGCTGTGGCCAGGCCATGGCGGCATGGCCGAAACCGTGGCGCTGGTCGGCGCGGGGGGCTTCGCGGCGCTGGCCGGCATCTGCAGCAGCCTGCGCATTCGCCAGCCGCGCGCCTGAATGCGGCGCGCCGCGCGCGCGACACGCTGGCGACACAGGCCGCGCGGGCGCCAACGCACAATGCTCCAGCGGCCTGTGCGGCCAGCGAATTCCCACCATCAAGGAGACAGCGAGATGACGCGTAAGGTGCAACAACTGTTTGATCTCAGCGGCAAGACGGCCCTGGTGACCGGAGGCTCGCGGGGGCTGGGCCTGCAGATGGCGCAGGCGCTGGGCGAAGCCGGTGCGAAGATCGTGCTGAGCTCGCGCAAGGCGGCCGACCTCGAGGAAGCCGTCGCCGTGCTGCAGGCCGATGGCATCGATGCGCGCTGGATCGCGGCCGACTGCGCGCGCGAGGAAGACATCCTGCGCCTGGTCGACGAAACGCTGCAGCGCGTGGGCGATGTCGACATCCTGGTCAACAACGCCGGCGCGAGCTGGGGCGCGGCCGCAGAGGACCACCCGACCGCGGCCTGGGACAAGGTGATGAACCTCAACGTGCGCGGCTACTTTCTGCTCAGTCGCGAGATCGCCAAGCGCAGCATGATCGCGCGCCGCACGGGGCGCATCATCAATATCGCGTCGATCGCGGGCCTGGCCGGCAATCCCATCGAAATGAAGACCATCGCCTACAACACGTCCAAGGGCGCGGTGATCAACTTCACGCGTGCGCTGGCCGCGGAGTGGGGCGTGCACGGCATCAACGTCAACGCGATCTGCCCGGGCTTCTTCAAGACCAAGATGGCCACGGTGCTGATCGAGACGTTGGGCGAGGAAAAGATGGCCAGCCATGCGCCGCTGCGCCGCCTGGGCGACGACGAGGACCTCAAGGGCATCACGCTGCTCTATGCCTCGGATGCGGGAAAGCACATCACCGGCCAGTGGATGGCGGTCGACGGCGGCGTGAGCGTGGTGACCGGCGGCTAGCGCCTCGCACAGGGCATTTCTGCCCTGACAATAGCGCTGCCGTGGCGCGCTCAGCGCCCGGCCCCTGGCGGGCGGGTGATGCCCCGTATCAAGAAAGGCCGATCCGGTGTTGAGTTTTGAAGCAGATATTCCTTTTGTGACCGAGCTGGGCTTCACGCTGCACAAGCGTGCCGGCGGCGAGTCGGAGCTGCATTACACGCCGCGTCCCGAGCACCTGAATTCGTTCGGCGTGACCCATGGCGGCGCGCTGATGGCGCTGCTGGACGTGACGCTGGCCCAGGCCGCCAGCAGCGTGGCGCCCAACACCGGCGGCGTGACGATTGAAATGAAGACGTCCTTCATGCTGCCTGCGCGCGGCGCGCTGGTCGCCAAGGGACAGCTGCTGCACAAGACGCATGGCGGCATGGCCTATGTCGAAGGCGCAGTCTACGACGCCGAAGGCCTGATGTGCTGCAAGGCCTCGGGCACGTTCAAGCTCAAGCACCGCGAACCGGTCAAGGCCGGCTGAGCCGGCCTGCGCTCGCTGCGTTGCGCCCGGCTTTCGATGGTATTGCAATGATTACAAGGAGACAGTTCATGACCCAGAATCAGCAAATTCTTCTCGACAACCGCCCCCAGGGTGAAGCCGTGGAAAGCAACTTCAGGCTGGTGCGCACCGAAGTGCCCGCGCTGCGCGATGGCGAGGTGCTGGTACGCCACCACTATTTGAGCCTTGACCCCTACATGCGCGGGCGCATGAACGACAGCAAGAGCTACGCCGCGAGCCAGCCGCTGGGCGAAGTCATGATAGGCGGCACGGTGGGCGAGGTCGTCGAGAGCCGCAATCCCAAGTTTGCGGCCGGCGACCAGGTCGTGGGCATGGGCGGCTGGCAGGAATACAGCGTGGTCGACGGCAACGCTCCCGGCATGCTGCGCAAGGTCGACACCACCCATGTGCCGCTGTCGCACTATCTGGGCGCAGTCGGCATGCCCGGCGTGACCGCCTATTACGGACTCGTGAAGATCATTGCGCCCAAGGCCGGCGAGACCGTCGTGGTCAGCGCCGCCACGGGGGCTGTGGGCAGCGCGTTCGCGGCGCTGGCCAAGGCGCGCGGCTGTCGCGTGGTGGGCATTGCGGGCGGTCCCGAGAAATGCCGATATGCGACCGAGGAACTGGGCTTTGACGCCTGCATCGACTACCGCGAGAACGCCGACGTCAAGGCGATGGCGCGCGCGCTCAAGGAAGCCTGCCCCGACGGCATAGACGGCTATTTCGAGAACGTCGGCGGCTACATTCTCGACGCCGTGCTGCTGCGCACCAATGCGTTTGCGCGCGTCGCGGTCTGCGGCATGATCGCCGGCTATGACGGCCAGCCGCTGCCGCTGCAGAACCCGGCGCTGATCCTGATCAACCGCCTGAAGGTCGAAGGATTCATCGTCAGCGAGCACATGGAAGTCTGGCCCGACGCGCTCAAGGAGCTGGGCACGCTGGTGGCCACGGGCAAGCTGCGCCCGCGCGAAACCGTGGCCCAGGGCCTGGCGGCCGCGCCCGCGGCCTTCCTGGGCCTGCTCAAGGGCAAGAACTTCGGCAAACAACTCGTCAAGCTGGTCTGAACGACTGAAAGGCCGCCATGATCAATGATTTTCAAGGCAAGACCGCGGTGCTGACCGGCGCGGGCTCGGGCTTCGGCCTGGAGTGCGCGCGCATAGGCGCGCGGCTGGGAATGAACCTGGTGCTGGTCGACGTGCAAAAGGAGGCGCTCGAAGCCGCTGCCGAGGAAATGCGCGCCGCGGGCGCGCAGGTGCTGACCCAGCGCGTGGATGTCTCCAACCGCATGCAGATGGAAGTGCTGGCGCGCAGCGTGCAGGAGCATTTCGGCGCGCCACATCTGGTGTTCAACAACGCCGGCGTGGGCGCGGGCGGCTTGGTCTGGGAGAACTCGGTCTCCGACTGGGAATGGGTGCTGGGCGTCAACGTCTGGGGCGTGATCCATGGCGTGCGCCTGTTCACGCCGATGATGCTTGAAGCCGCGCAGACGGACCCGGGCTACCGCGGCCATATCGTCAACACGGCCAGCATGGCCGGCCTGCTCACGCCGCCCAACATGGGCATCTACAACGTCAGCAAGCACGCGGTGGTGAGCCTGACCGAGACGCTGTACCAGGACCTGTCGCTGGTCACCGACCAGATCGGTGCGAGCCTGCTGTGCCCGTACTTCGTCGCCACGGGAATCAACCAGAGCGAGCGCAACCGTCCCGAAAACCGTCCGGCGGCGGAGCTGACCGCAAGCCAGAAAATAGGCCAGGCCATGACCGACAAGGCCGTGTCGTCGGGCAAGGTCTCGGCGGCCGAAGTCGCGCAGAAAGTGTTCGACGCCGTGGCCGCCAACCAGTTCTACATCTACAGCCATCCCCAGGCGCTGGGCGCGGTGCAGACCCGCATGGAAGACGTGGTGCAGGGTCGCAATCCCAGCGACCCGTTTGCGCACAAGCCGGAGCTGGGCGCGAGCCTGCGCGCCGCGCTGCGTGCGACGCCGGACTGAAGATCGCATCCCAGCCATCCAGGGCCGTTTCGACGGCCCTTTTCTTTGCCGCAATGCTTGCTTGGCGCCCCGGGGACTGCATCGGCGCAAGCGCAGGAACCGAGAAGGCCGGCGCCAGACCCGCGCCACGATCCCCGCCAGGCAAGCCACTGAAAAATCTGTAGCGTAGACGCTGAATTCGCCTTGCGCCAATGTAATGAGGGGTTACAGAGTGGCATCATTCCTGCTGCCGCAGAGAACTGCCCGACGTAGGCATCTCTGCCGGCAGCCGCGCGTTCAATGCCCTGTGCGCGCCGGCTTTACAAAAAGTAAATATTAGGCTTGCACAATGGTGCTCGCCTTTCAATTTCAAGATGCACCCCATGACGTCTGCCCTGTCTCTCTCGCTGCGTGCGCGCCTGCTGTCCCATTGGCCTTCCGATCGCCCCCTGGCGGCGCGGCAGCAGTTTTCGGCGTGGCGCATGGCGGCCGTGGCCGCGGCTGTGGTCGTCGTGACGGCAGGCTGCTCGCCCAAGGCCGCCGAGGCACCTGCGGCCAAGGTGCCGACCAAGGTGGGCGTAGTCACGCTCAAGGCGCAGAGCCAGCAGCTCGACGCCAGTCTGCCGGGGCGCACCCGTGCATCGCTCACGGCCGAAGTCCGCCCCCAGGTCTCGGGCATCGTGCAAAAGCGCCTGTTCACCGAAGGCGCGAGCGTCAAGGCCGGCCAGCCGCTCTACCAGATCGATTCCGCTTCGCTGCGCGCGACGCAGGCCAGCGCCGAGGCGGCGCTGGCCAAGGTGCGTGCGAGCCAGCGCACGCTGCAGGCGACGGCGGCACGCAATGCAGAACTCGTGAAGATCGATGCGATCAGCCGCCAGGCGAACGAGGAAAGCCAGGCCGCGGTGGCGCAATCGGCGGCCGATGTGGCCGCGGCCCAGGCCGCGCTGGAGAACGCGCGCATCAACCTGCGCTACAGCAGCATCCAGGCACCGATCAGCGGTCAGACCAGCCTGTCGACGGTCACCCCCGGCGCGCTGGTCACGGCCAATCAGGTCGATGCGCTGACGACCATCGTCCAGCTCGACCCTATGTATGTCGACTTCACGCAATCGAGCACCGAGCTGCTGCAGCTCAAGCGCGATATCCAGGATGGGCGTTTCGAGAAGCTCGAGCGCGATGCGCTGGCGATCCAACTGCGGCTTGAAGACGGCCGCCTCTATTCGCACAAGGGCAAGCTGCAATTTGCCGGCGTGATCGTGAACCCCAGCACCGGCGTGGTGACGCTGCGCGCGGTGGTGCCCAACCCCGAAGGCGTGCTGATGCCCGGCATGTATGTGCAGGCGCTGCTGCCCACGGGCGTGGCGCCCGAGGCCCTGCTGGTTCCCCAGCAGGCGGTGACGCGCGATATCGCCGGCAAGGCCAGCGTGCTGGTGGTCGACGCCGAGGCAAAGGTGCAGCGCCGGCCGATTGAAATCGACCGCGCCATCGGCAGCCGCTGGATGGTCACCTCGGGCCTGGCCGCCGGCGACAAGATCATTGTCGATGGCTTTCAGCGCATCAAGGTCGGCGACGCCGTCGAGCCCCAGGAAGTGGACCTGAACGCCAAGGCCAAGGCGGCGTCGGACCGCGCGGCGCAGGCGAACGGCAAGCCGCCGGCCGATGCCGCGCCAGCCAGCGCCGCGCCGGCCAGCGCCGCGCCGGCTCCCGCTCCTGCGGCCAAGCCCTGAGAGAGAGCCGCACACCATGGCACAGTTTTTCATCGACCGGCCCATTTTTGCCTGGGTCATTTCCATCGTCATCATGCTTGCGGGCGCGCTGTCGATCTCCACGCTGCCGCTGGAGCAGTACCCCGATATCGCGCCGCCGCGCGTGACCATCACCGCCACCTACACCGGCGCCTCGGCCGAAACCGTGGAGAACTCGGTCACGCAGCTGATCGAGCAGCAGCTCAAGGGTATCGACAACCTGCTGTACATGGACTCGGTCAGCGACCAGTCGGGCCGCTCGCGCACCACGCTCACCTTCAGCCCCGGCACCAACATCGACGTTGCCCAGGTGCAGGTGCAGAACAAGCTGCAGTCGGCAATGAATCGCCTGCCCGAGGCCGTCAAGAGCCGCGGGGTGTTCGTCAACAAGGGCGGCAATGACTATCTGACCACCTACAGCTTCACGTCGCCCGATCCAAACGTGAGCCAGGTCGATATCGGCGACTACCTGACCAGCAACGTGGTCGATGTGATCGGCCGCGTCGACGGCGTGGGCGACATCCAGATCTTCGGCACCGGCTATGCGATGCGCATCTGGCTGGACCCGGCCAAGCTGCAGAAATACGCGCTGATGCCGTCCGACGTCATCACGGCGCTCAACAACCAGAACGCCCAGGTCTCGGCGGGTCAACTGGGCGCCTTGCCGGCGGTCAATGACCAGCAACTCAATGCGACCATCACCGCGCGCACCAAGCTCAAGACCGTGCAGGAATTCGAAGCCATCCTGCTCAAGTCCTCGGCCGACGGCGCCGCCGTGTTGCTCAAGGACGTGGCGCGCGTGGAACTGGGCGCCGACAACCTGAGCATCACGTCGCGCCTGAACGGCCGCCCCGGCGCGGGCATGGGCATCGTGCTGGCCGACGGCGCCAACGCGACGGCGGTCTCCGAGGCCGTGAACGCCAAGCTGGCCGAAATGCAGCCGTTCTTTCCCAACGACCTCAAGCCTTTCATCAGCTCGGACTCGACGCCGTTCGTGCGCGCCTCCATCGAGGAAGTGGTCAAGGCCTTGTTCGAGGCCATGCTGCTGGTGGTCGTGGTGATGTTCCTGTTCCTGCAGAACCTGCGCGCCACGCTGATTCCGGCAATCGCCGTTCCGGTGGTGCTGCTGGGCACGTTCGGCGTGCTGTCGGTCGCGGGCTTCTCGATCAATACGCTGACCATGTTCGGCCTGGTGCTGGCCATCGGCCTGCTGGTCGATGACGCCATCGTGGTGGTGGAAAACGTCGAGCGCGTGATGAGCGAGGAGGGGCTGTCGCCCAAGGAGGCGACGCGCAAGTCGATGGCCGAAATCACGCCCGCGCTGGTGGGCATCACGCTGACGCTGTCGGCGGTGTTCATTCCCATGGCCTTCTTCGGCGGCTCCACGGGCGTGATCTACCGTCAGTTCTCCATCACCATCGTCTCGGCCATGGTGCTGTCGGTGTTTGTCGCGCTGACGCTCACGCCCGCGCTGTGCGCGACCTTGCTCAAGCCCGTGGCCAAGGGCCATGGCCACCATGACGGCGCGCCGCGCCCCGGCCTGCGCGGCGGCATCGACCGCTTCTTTGGCGCCTTCAACAAGGGCTTTGACTACAGCTCGCACAAGGCGCAGAGCACGGTGGGCAGGCTTCTTTCGCGCAGCAAGCGCATGGCGCTGGTGTTCCTGCTGATCTGCGCGGGCACGGCCTTCCTGTTCACCAAGCTGCCGACCTCGTTCCTGCCCGTGGAGGACCAGGGCTACATGCAGGTGCAGATCACGCTGCCTTCGGGCAGCACCAACGCGCGCCTGCAGGCGGTGATTGCCGAAGTGCAGCAGTATTTCGCCGCGCAGCCCGATGTCGTGAGCTTCAACTCCATCACCGGCCTGGGTGGCGACCAGGCGTCGGCGCGCGGCTTCGTGCGGCTCAAGAGCTGGGCCGAGCGCCCGGGCAAGGAGCAGACCGCCGACGCGATCGCGCGCAAGGCCACGCGCGACCTGCGCCGCCTGCGCGATGCGCGCATCTTCGTGATGCTGCCGCCCGCGGTGCGCGGCCTGGGCTCGAACGCCGGTTTCAACTTCCAGCTCAAGGACCTGAACGGCCTGGGCCACGAGGCGCTGGTGGCCGCGCGCGACAAGCTGCTGGCGCTGGCCCCGTCCGAGCCGACGATCCAGAACCTGCGCACCAACAACCTGGACGATACCTCCCAGCTGGGCGTGACCATCGACGACCGCAAGGCCGCGGCGCTGGGCGTGAGCACGGCCAACATCAACAGCGTGCTGTCCAGCGCCATGGGCGGAACCTACGTCAACGACTTCCTGAACAACGGCCGCGTCAAGCGTGTCTACGTGCAGGGCGACGCTCCCTACCGCATGCTGCCCCAGGACATAGGTCAATGGACGGTGCGCAACGACAAGGGCGAGATGGTGCCGTTCTCGGCGTTCTCCTCGACCAGCTGGACCTACGGCTCGCCGCAGCTGATGCGCTACAACGGCAGTCCCAGCTTCGAGTTCGTCGGCGACGCGGCGCCGGGCGTGAGCTCGGGCGCGGCCATGGATGCTATTGAAAAGATGATGGCGCAGATGCCGGTGGGCATTGGCTACGAATGGACCGGCGCTTCGTACCAGGAGCGGCTGTCGGGCGCGCAGGCGCCGCTGCTGTATGCGATCTCGGTGCTGTTCGTGTTCCTGTGCCTGGCCGCTCTCTATGAAAGCTGGACCGTGCCGCTGGCCGTGATCCTGGCCGTGCCGCTGGGCGTGGTGGGCGCGCTGCTGTTCACGGGCCTGCGCGGCATGCACAACGACGTCTATTTCCAGGTGGGGCTGTTGACCACGGTGGGGCTGGCGTCCAAGAACGCGATTCTGATCGTCGAGTTCGCGACCCAGCTGCAGGAGCAGGGCCGCAATCTGCGCGACGCCACGGTCGAGGCCGTGCGCCTGCGGCTGCGGCCCATTCTGATGACTTCGCTGGCGTTTGGCTTCGGCGTGCTGCCGCTGGCCATCGGTACCGGCGCGGGCGCGGGCGGACGCCAGGCCATCGGTACGGCCGTTCTCGGCGGCACGGTGTTTTCCACGGTGCTGGGGATTTTCTTCGTGCCGGTGTTTTTCCTGCTGGTGCGCAGCTGGTTTGCCTCGCGTCCCAAGGGCGCGGCGCCGGCCATCGATGCACACGACAGCGACGCAAAGGGCGTGGCATGACCATCCAATCCAAGAACGCATATCGACTCCACGGACTGGCCAGCGCCGCGGCATTGGCTGCCGCGGCGCTGACCGGCTGCATGAACCTCGCGCCTCAATACAGCACGCCCACGGGCATGGTCCCGGCGCAAGTCGGCACGGCTGCAACCCCCGTGCTGGCCTCGCCCGCGAGCCTCGATGCGGCCCAGGCCCTGGCCTGGGTGCAGTCGCCGGGCCTGCGTGAAGCACTGGCGCTGGCGCTGACCAACAACCGCGACCTGCGCGTGGCGCTGGCCAACATCGACAAGGCGCGCGCGCAGTACGGCGTCACCGAAGCCGATCTGCTGCCGAGCATCAACGCCAACGGCCAGGGCAATCGCAGCCGCACGGCGGCCGATTTGACGAGCTCCGGCCGTTCGGCCGTGGCCAGCCAGTACACCGCCCAGCTCGCAATGACGAGCTACGAGCTCGATCTGTGGGGCCGGGTGCGCAACCTCAACGAAGCTGCGTTGCAGGCTTTCCTGCAGTCGGGCGAGAACCAGCGCAATGTGCAGCTGACGCTGCTGGCCGACGTCGCCAATGCCTGGCTCACGCTGGCCGCCGACCAGGCGCGGCTCACGCTGGCCGAGCAGACGCTGGCCGCGCGCCGCCAATCGTTCGGGCTGACCCAGCGCATGTATGAACTGGGTTCGACCTCGGGCCTGGTGCTCGAACAGAACCGCACCACGGTCGATGCCGCGCGCGCCGACGTGGCCAGCTTTGCGAGCCAGGTGGTGCGCGACCGCAATCTGCTGCAGTTGCTGGTCGGCGGTCCGCTGCCCGAGACGGCCATGCCGGCGCCGCTGCAGCTGTCGGCGGCTACGTCCGCTGCCGCGCTGGCGCCTTTGCCGGTACCTTTGCCGTCGAGCGTGCTGCTCGCGCGCCCCGATGTGCGCGCCGCCGAGTACCAGCTGCGCGCGATGAATGCGAACATCGGCGCGGCGCGCGCCGCGCTGTTCCCGACCATCAGCCTCACGGCCTCGCTGGGCACGGGCAGCAACGAGCTGTCCGGCCTGTTCGGCAGCGGCAACAGCACCTGGAGCTTCGTGCCGCTGGTGCGCCTGCCCATCTTCGACGGCGGGCGCAACCGCGCGAACGTCGCCGTGGCCCAGGCCAATGAGCAGGTCGCGCTGGCGCAATATGAAAAAGCCGTGCAGACGGCCTTTCGCGAAACCGCCGATGCGCTTGCCGACCGCGCGCAGTGGGCCGAGCGGCTGTCCGCCCAGGCCTCGCTCGTGGCCTCGACGCAAAAGGCCTTCGATCTGTCCGAGGCGCGCTTCAAGTCGGGCGTGGACAACTATCTGGCCGTGCTCGACGCGCAGCGCAGCCTCTACGCCGCGCAGCAGACGCTGATCACGCTGCAGCTGCAGGAGCAGCTCAACCGCGTGACGCTGATCAAGGTGCTGGGCGGCGAGCCGGTGGCGGCCGTGGCTGCGGCGGCTGCACCGGTCAACCGCTGAAACGTTTTCAGCGCGCGCGCGGCGCCTGGGCGGCGGCTTCTAGCACCGCTTCGGCGAGCAGTGCAATGGAGCGCGGCGCGCAGCCTTCGGCGTCGTTGCTCACGGTGACGTAGGCGCGCTGGCCGCGGCCCGTGATGCCGGCGATGGTGCGCGCCAGCAGCATGCGCGTGTGCGGGTCGGGCGAGCGTATTTCGCTGAACGGTGCATGTGCCTTCTGCGCGTCTTCATAGCCATAGGCGCCAAAGCGCCGGTTCAGGTTCCAGCGGCATACCAGCGGGCCCGGCCACAGAGAGCGCAGCAGCGGCAGTTGCTCCTCGATGGGCGGCATCTTGCCGTGCAGTCCCAGGCAGAACGTGGCGCCGGTGGCGCGCAGCACGTCGGCAAAGGCCGGCACCAGCAGCTCGGGATCGCGCACCTCCACGGCGACGATCACTTGCGGATGCGAAATGAGCTGGGACTGCACGCTGGTCAGCAGCGCCTGCAAGCGCGCAAACAGTTCGGCAGGCCGGCTCAGCCAGTCCCAGGACAAGGGGCTCAACTGGAACACCAGCACCCCCAACTGATCACCCAGGCCTTCGAGCGTGGGTTGCACGAAGGCCGTTGCGGCCAGCGCCGGGTCGAGAAACGCGGGGTTGGCTTCACGTCCACGTCCGTCCTCGGCGCGCACCAGCGCGTCGGTGATGACGGACGGACACTTGACGACAAAGCGGAAATCCGCCGGCGTCTGGCCCGCGTAAGTGACGTACTGGCTCACGGTAAGAGGGCGCCAGAAGCTGCGATCAATGCATATGGTGCGCAGCAATGGGTGCTGGGCATAGGCCTGCAGCCCTTTCTTTGCCAGCACGCTGGCATCATAGGCTCCGTCCCAGACCAGGCCGTCCCAGCCCGGGTAGGACCAGGTCGAGGCGCCCATGCGCAGCTGGGCGGGCAGGGCGGTGGCCAGCGCATGCAGATCCGGCGGCGTGGGCGCGGGCTGTACCGCGGCCCTGCGCGCGGCATCGGCGCCCGGCGCCTGGCCGCTGGCCGGCTTGCCAGCGTCGCCCGGCGGCAAAGCATCGTCAAATAAGTCGTTTTGCATGAAATTGGAACGGTTTGTTAAAAAATGCCACAAAACCCATGACGTGTCGTCCGGTACGTCCAGGCGTGCAGAGGGCATTGCCGGGCTGCCCCCCATTCGCTCAACTGCGGGAAACAGAAGATGAGTATTGCATCGCTGCAGCATACGCTCACGGCAATCGGTTCCAATCAGGTTTCCAGCGAAAGCCTGTCGACTCCGATGGCCAAGACCTTGGATAAAATCCTCAACATCATCACCATGGGAATCTATGGCGCGTACAAGACCAGTGTCGCGTCGGAGATGAAGAATGACCTGCTTGATCTGGGGAAGGCCATTATCATGTGGGACCCGGCCTCCGCGGAAATACCGATGCAATTGACGCTCGATGACAGGCGGTATGAGATTTCCGACCTGCCCCAGGGAGGAATTCGTTTTCGGGAATATCCCGAAGGGGAATCCAAGGAAATCGAGGGAGTCAGTCTCTTTTCCCTCAGAAACATGATTTTCTCAGAACTGATGAATCATTCCGATTTTTCGGAAGCAATGGTTAAAAGAGTGTACGAAACTGCGACAGTGCATGTGGACATCATAGGCATGCAACAGGAACGAGCCAATGCCTGCAGCGAGGCCAGCAGAAACATGATTCTTGCCTATCATGGAATCGACTACGATCCTGCGACAAATTCGCGGAGTATATTCGAAGGTAATTCCAAGCAGGAGTTGGTTGCCGAACTGCGAAGAAACGGTCTGGTCGATCTGCCATTGTTGGCCCAGGGTCACAAGGCCTACACCTGTGAACAGATACAGGAGAGCTTGAAGAAAGGGCCGCTGCTGTGCGAGCTGGAGAATCATTACCTCGTCGTCCACGGTGCCAATGCCTTGTTGGGTCGCATCGATGTGTATTGCCCCTTGTTAGGAAATCGATGTGCCAGTCTGGAGGATTTGAACGCGCATCTGGATTGGGAGCAGGAATATATGCAAGCGCCGCTGATGCAATTTGAGAAGATCGATGATTCGGATAGTAGCGAATCGCCGGGTTTCGGGAGAAGAAAAGACGCGGATTTCTCGTTTGGAATAATTGACAGACTGGGCGTTTCGGTGCTTGCGACCGCGTCCGCGATAGGAAACAGCTGGCTTAAAATTCCCGATAATCTTCCCAGAGTGCGTTGATCGAAATACATGGATGGCACCAGCGGCCGAAGACGGGCTTGCGCGCATGCGGTGGTGTGGCAGGCGGTTTGAATCTTCAGGATTTATGATTGCTTTGGGGCCACTTCGGAGTGCTTGCAGGCTTCAACGTGCTCCAGTCAAAAGTCGTGCTGATATTCTTTACTTTGCCCTGGGCTTTCTGGGGGCTGATTCGACAACTGGCAAATTGTCCTGTGGCCTGGCACTCGCTGCGGAATCGATGTTGGCTGGTGGGTTGACATACCCTGCCATCGGTGGCGCGGATGCGGCACGCGTGCGCAGCTTCTCGCTTCCGCCCAGAGATGTGCCTGCCGGCATCGGATGATTTTTCGGCTTCCACGATGGTTGCGTAAAGTCTTCCATCGATGACGATTTCGTAGGCCGAGGCCCGCACATGCGTTTATTCGCCCAAGCGCTTTTTGATGCCGGCCACTTTCCTCTCCTGTTCTCCCCGCTTGGATTGGAGTTCGGCTTCCCTGGGGTCGCCTTTCTTGAGTGCCGTCAATGATTCGGCGCTGCTGATATCTGCGGTCGATGCCTTGAAGTTCTGTTGGTTTTTCTCATGAATTGAATGCAGATCCTTCTTCAGTTGATCCAGCGTCGACTGCAGGGGTTCGGGCTCATGCCAGCATCCCAGGCTTTGCGGTGGAATGCTGACAGTTCTCACCGAAAGCGGCTTGTCATTGGTGGTTTGAGGGCTCAGGTTATCAAAAATCCTCAAGAACGTGCCAGGCTTCAATAGATGGCCAATGGATGAGTAGAATTTCTGTCTGACGGACTTCCCGATTATGGACGGTTGCGAAGAAATAATCCGGTGGGTGATTATTCCCATGAAGGAGTTTTTCGTGGCTATCTTTTTATTTTGCTCTTTTCTTTTTTCGTCAGCATCATCGTTTTCTTTTCCATATAACGCCTTGGAGATGCTTAAATTTCCAAAAAAGAATGACGATATTCTGGGGAAATTTCTCATGACATATCCTTTGATGCAAGATTGATATGATTGGGCCCCATGGGCGTGGCCGGCGATTGTGTGCTTTCCAGCGGCGCATTGAATGGCTGGACGTATGTCCCGGCGGCATCCACAGGATGCTTTCATCGCAGCTTTCCAATCGGCCAGTTCCATGTTCGCCATGTCCACGTTCCTGGCCGTCGCGAACAGCCCCGTTTCGGCTTCCATGCCGAGTGCTGCTCCTTCCGTCTATTCAAAGAAGTAATGGGCTTCGAGCGCCAGGGCGTAGACATCGCGTCCGGCGTTGTCAGATACCTGTTTCGGGCTGCTGTAAAGGGGCGCCCAAGTGCTTTCAGCGATGGCTTCGATATTCGCATGTATATCGTCGAATTTCAGAAAGCAATGACCGTTTTCGTGCGGCGCCATAAAATTCAGTCCCAGATGATTTTAAAAAAACATTCATCAATGGATGGATGTCGTTGTGAATTCGGGTTTTCAGGTCAGATTTCTCAATGAGGTGGGCGGGTCCGGATAAGTGTTTGGGTTGAGTCGCAGGCTGCCGGGAAAAGTTCCAATGCCTGGCGGGAAAAATGCTCCCGTGGGTAAACATCAGTTCGAAAACATCCTGCGCACTGAATAATCATCGGTTTTGAAGTCCAGGCCACTGTCTGGGACGCGGTCCATCGCTTTCGCATGAGCTTTCGCGCCTATGGCACACTGGCAGGCTTCCCTTGATCCATCGCCGTGGGGCGAGTACCGCATGCAAAAAATCATTGGGCAAATTGCCGCAGAAATCAAAGTCAGCCAGCAGCAGGTCACCGCGGCCGTAGAGCTGCTGGACTCCGGGGCCACCGTGCCCTTCATCGCCCGCTACCGCAAGGAGGTCACGGGCGGCCTGGACGACGTGCAGCTGCGCGAGCTCGAGGCCAGGCTTTCCTATCTGCGCGAACTCGAAGACCGGCGCGTGTCGGTACTCAAGAACATCGACGAGCAGGGCAAGCTGACCGACGCGCTGCGCGCGGCGATTGCCGCCGCGCCGACCAAGCAGGAACTCGAGGACATCTATCTGCCGTTCAAGCAGAAGCGCCGCACCAAGGGCCAGATTGCCAAGGAGTTCGGCATAGAGCCGCTGGCCGACAAGCTGTTTGCCGACCCCACGCTCGATCCGCACGCCGAAGCCCAGGCCTATTGCCGGCCCGCGACGCTGCTTGACGACGGCAAGCCCGGCCCCGACTTCTCCCACACGCTGGCCGTGCTGGACGGCGTGCGCGACATCCTTTCCGAACGCTGGGCCGAAGACGCGGTGCTGGTGCAGGCGCTGCGCGAGTGGCTCTGGGAAGAGGGCCTGCTGCGCAGCAAGAAGGTCGATGCAAAGAACGAGAACGACCCCGAAGTCGCGAAGTTCCGCGATTACTTCGAATATGACGAGCCCATTGGCCGCGTGCCTTCGCACCGCGCGCTGGCCGTGTTCCGCGGCCGCGCGCTTGAAATCCTCGAAGCCAAGCTGGTGCTGCCGGTCGAGCCCGAGCCGGGCCAGCCGAGTCTTGCCGAAGGCCGGATCGCGCTGCACCTCGGATGGAGCCACGCCAAGCGCGCGGCCGACGACCTGCTGCGCAAATGCGTGGCCTGGACCTGGCGCGTGAAGCTGAGCCTGTCGACCGAGCGCGACCTGTTCTCGCGCCTGCGCGAAGACGCCGAAAAGGTCGCGATCAAGGTGTTCGGCGACAACCTGCGCGACCTGCTGCTGGCCGCGCCCGCAGGCGCGCGCACCGTCATGGGCCTCGATCCGGGCATTCGCACCGGCGTCAAGGTGGCCGTGGTCGATGCCAACGGCAAGCTGGTCGATACTGCCACCGTGTTTCCGCACGAGCCGCGCAAGGACTGGGACGGCGCGCTGCACACGCTGGCCAAGCTCTGCGAAAAGCATGGCGTCAACCTGATCGCCATCGGCAACGGCACGGCCAGCCGCGAGACCGACAAGCTCGCGGGCGAGCTGATCAAGCTCATGGCCAAGGTCGAGCAGAACATCCAGAAGGTCGTGGTTAGCGAAGCCGGCGCGTCCGTGTACTCGGCCAGCGAATTCGCCTCACAGGAAATGCCCGATGTGGACGTGAGCCTGCGCGGCGCGGCAAGCATCGCGCGGCGCCTGCAGGACCCGCTGGCGGAGCTGGTGAAGATAGACCCCAAGAGCATTGGTGTGGGCCAGTACCAGCACGACGTCAACCAGAGCGAGCTGGCGCGCACGCTGGACACCGTGGTCGAAGACTGCGTGAACTCCGTGGGCGTGGACCTGAACACCGCGAGCGCGCCGCTGCTGGCGCGCGTCTCGGGGCTGTCGGGCAGCGTCGCCAAGTCGGTGGTGCGCTGGCGCGATGCCAACGGCAGCTTCAGGAGCCGCAAGCAGCTGATGGAAGTCAGCGGCCTGGGCGCCAAGACCTTCGAGCAGAGCGCGGGCTTTTTGCGCATACGCGGCGGCGACAACCCGCTCGACATGACCGGCGTGCACCCCGAAACCTATCCCGTGGTCGAGAACATCATCGCGACCACCGGCAAGCCCGTGGCCGAGCTGATGGGCCGCGCCGACATGCTCAAGACGCTCAAGCCCGAGCTGTTCGCCAACGCGCAGTTCGGCGTGATCACGGTGCGCGACATCCTGGGCGAGCTCGAAAAGCCCGGGCGCGATCCACGGCCTGATTTCGTCGTCGCGCGCTTCAACGACGGCGTCGACGACATCAAGGACCTCAAGGAAGGCATGACGCTCGAAGGCACGGTGAGCAACGTTGCGCAGTTCGGCGCCTTCGTCGACCTGGGCGTGCACCAGGACGGTCTGGTGCATGTGAGCCAGATGAGCCACAAGTACATCACCGACGCGCGCGAAGTCGTCAAGACCGGGCAGATCGTCAAGGTCAAGGTGCTCGAAGTCGACGTGGCGCGCAAGCGCATCAGCCTGACGATGAAGCTGGACGCCGCGCCCGCGCGCCGCGACGGCCCGCGCGACAACCGCTTCGAAGGCGCGGGCCGCGGCTATGCATCGCCCCCGCGGCGCAACGAACCGGTGGCGCAGAACGCCATGGCCTCGGCGTTTGCCAAGCTGCAGCCCGGACGCAAGTAGCCCGGCATATTCGCGGCGCACGCCCTGCGCCCTGCATCACCGCCACTGCGCGGGCAGCAGGTCGTAGAGCGGCGTGGGGTCGCGCGCAAATGCGTGCACGCCGGCCAGCGTGCCGGGCACGGCCTGACCGGCTGCATCCAGGTTCAGCCGCGCCAGCTGCTGCATCCACGCGATGTCTATGCCCCCGCCCGGTCCAGGGCGCGAATAGATGGTCTGCAGCATGCGCCGCGCCTCGGCATTGCCCGCATTGGCCGCGCGCTGGTACAGGCGCAGGGCTTCGGTGTAGTTGGCCGGCACGCCGTCGCCACGGTGGTAGCGCCTGGCTTGCGCAAGCCATTGCGCGCTCTGTTCGAGGTTCTGATTCACCGGAGTGCTGGCCGACTCCCCGGCTTGCAGCCACTCGGCGTTCGCCGCTGCTGCGGGGGAGCGCGCTGCGGCCTGCCGAAACAGCCGCAGCGCGGCCGACCGCTGGCCGTGTTCAAGCAAGGCGAGGCCATATTCCACCTGCGCGGCGGGGTTGCCGCTCGCGGCGGCGCGTGCCAGCAGCGAGTCGGCAGCGGGTGCGCGGCTGCTGCGCTGCAGCGGCGCCATGTGTTTTGCGCGCAGCCATTCGAAGTACGTGGCACGCGCCGGGTCGCTGCGGCGCAACTGGGCAATCCAGGGCGCGGCCTCGATTGGCCGGGGCGCACCCGTGCAGCCATCCAGCGCGCACCAGGCCAGGCCGGCCGCTGCGAGCGGATGACCGAGTTCATGCGCTCGCTTGAACCATTGGTGGGCTGCGGCCGGGTCGGCGGGGGCGCCCGATCCGTGCAACAGCACCAGGCCCAGCATCCAGGCGGCATCACGCTGGGCGGTCTTGCCCTGGCGCGTTGTGCTCGCTTGTGCACGCAGCCGCTCCAGTGCCTGCAACTGGGGTGCGAGCGCGCCGCCGCCGAGGGTGGGCGCGGCCGGCTGCACATGCGCGGGGTCGATTTCGGGTGAAGGCGCGACGCTGCTGCCCGGCGGCGCGCGCTGCGGGCCGCGCTCTTCGGCTATCGGCCCTGTGGCCAGGGCCTGGGCCGAAGCCGCGAACTGCAGGCCCAGGCCCAGCGTGATGCCCAGGGCCAGGCGCCAGCCGGTCCGGCACGGGCCGTGGATGAAGGTGCTGCGCTTGGGCATGGCGGTCACTTTGCGGCGCCTGCAGCCGGCGCTGCTGCTGCGCGGCGCGGCACGACCTGCCACATCAGGCGCTGCGCGGTCACGCGTTCGGCTCCTGCGGCTTGCTGCAGCGCTGCGGTCACATCGTCAAGCGTGCGCATTCCAGCCACGGGAGCGAAGGCCGGACCCTGGAGCGCCGCAGGCAGTTGCTGGCCGAGGTCATTGCCGCTGGCAAAGCAGGCCACACCTTCATTGCCCGGGCTCCCTGCGTCCATCACGAAGCCAGGCTGCGGGCTCATCCAGTCAGGAATGCGCAGCGCCTGATTGGCCGAGACCCAGCCCGACGGGTTGGTGCTGTTGGGCAGCAGCCGGATCACGGTGCCGGTGGCGCTGCTCATGTAGCAACTCATGTAGGAGTTGCGCGAGACGGTCGCCGAAAGGAAGATCTGCTCGCCGACTTCGAATGTCGTGCGGTCCAGCATGATGTTTTCTATCTGCATGTCGATCACGCGCTCGGCGACGGTCACGCCGGCCGTACCCGGAAGCTCCAGGCTTTGCCCGTTCTTGCTGGTCCAGCCGACACGCGTGAGCTTGCCGTCGGGCCCGACGCCGACAAAGCCGCTGAGCGCGCGCTCGTAGGTGGTGAAATCTGTCACGCCCGTGACGACCATGCCCTGGTCGGCCTGGAAGCGCGCCAGCGCGGTGCGCAGCGCGCCGCTTTGCGGGCTCAGCACCTGCGAGGTCAGCGGCAGATAGCCCTTGCGGATCAGCGAACGCTGCACCAGTTGCAGGCGCGCTTCGGGGCCCGATTCCTCGTACCAGTCGCGCAGCTGGCGCTGGAAGTCGGGGTGGGTCTGTTCCAGCGTCAGGCATTGCCAGTATGGCACGCGTGCCCATTTGCCCAGCAGCTCTATCATGCCCAGCTCCACGAGCGTGCGCACCGCCGGCCCCGAGCCCTGGGCGTAGTCGCGTCCCACGGTGAATTGCACGCCATAGCTGCCTATGCGGCCCGCCAGGTCCAGGCCCTGGCCGCCGTTGGCGATGATGATTTCGTTGGCCGAGTCCAGGCCGGGAATGATGGTGCGGTTGCGGAACTCACCCAGGTGCATTTCCAGGCCGATCACGGTCGCATTGCGGGTTCGGCTGTAGCCTGTCTCCAGCCGGCTGGCGGACGTACCGACATCGAACTCGTTGCGCAGCACGTTCTGGTCTACAAAGGCAATCGCGCCCGAGATGTACAGGGCGGGGCGCTGCAGCTGCATCTGGTTGTTGTTCAGCAGGATGGTGGTCAGGTTCTGCACCGTGTCCTGGCGCGCGATGTCGACTTCGTAGTCGACGTAGCGGAAGGCATTGCTCAGCCGCGACATCTGCGAGAGCGCGGTGACAACCATTTCCTTGGTCGCCACGGCGACGCGGCCGGAGTAGTCGGGCAACTGCTTGCTGGTGATCAGCGTCGTGGGCATGCCGGTCTCACGCAGCAGGCGGTCCATGCACATCAGCGAATCCGAGAAACTCGAAATCGAGCGCACCGGGCGCACCGTGGGGCGGTTTTCCGCGTACGCATAGCTCTGGAACTTGGCATCCTTGCGCGCGTTCAGCGGAGCGGTGCAACCCGCGAGCAGCATGCTCAGCCCCAGGGTCGATGCCAGCACGGTGCGCCACAAGCGATGCTCGCTTTTGGGCGCAGGCGGACATGGGGAAGGCACATCGTGCCGAGGGCGCTTGGAATAATCCATGATGCAGCTCCGCAAAAGGCAGTCAGGTCCGCGCCGTGGCGCGAGGAAATTGGGGCTGGGCCGCGTCTGGTCCAGTGGGTTGCACTGCCGGCGTTCAGCGGCAGGCGTTGATCAGGTCGCCACGCAGCACCACGATCTGCGGGGCCGCGTTGATCGTGCCGTTCCTGCCGGGCGCGGTATTGCTGGCGATCTCCTGCGTGCAGCTGCGGCGCAGGCCTTGGGTGTTTTTCGTGGTGATCACGTCCTCGTCGGTCTGTATGCCCTCGGTGTTGCTGGACATCGACTTGGCCAGATAGCGGGCGACCTTGGCCTGGATGGCGACCGGCATTTCGTCCAGAGTCTCCAGGCCTTTGGAGGGGGCAGCCGCGGCCCAGGGCATGTTCAGGTGCTGGACCGGAGCGTTCAGCACCAGCGGATCTTCACCCGGCGCCGCGCCAGCCGGTGTGCCGACCACGAGTAGAGACGCGGCCGCAAGCAGCAGCCAGGCCCAGACCATTCGCGTCCGCGGCGAGGCGACAGTAGGAAATGTCATGGCAAGCCTCCATTCGGTAAGTAGGCCGGCGGCGGTACTCTGGGAAGCCAGCGTACCGCCGCCGGCCCGGGCTGCAGGCAACCCGGTCAAGCCTGCATCAGTTGCAAGCCTGGCAACCGTTGTTGCTGGACACGTTCTGCACGGCGCTGGAGTTGCCGCTGGCGAAGTTGCCCACGTAGGAATGCTTGAGCGCCACCATCTGCAGCTGCTTGCCGTCCACATTGACCTTGCCCATGTTGGTGGCCAAGTTCTGCGTGGCGGTGGCGTCGTTGTTGGCTTCGTTGATGATGCCGCTGCCCTTGGCGGTGACGAGTTGCAGCGACGCGGCGTTGATGTTCACGTTGCCGGTGTTGCTTGCCACGTTCTGTCGGGCTTCGCCGTTGCCGGTCGCGCTGTTCTTCAGCGCCGAGTGCGACAGCGAAGTGATTTGCATCGAAGGAGCATTGATGTTGATCTGCGGGCCGGAGGGGGCACCTGGGCCGCCCGAGCCGCCGCCCGATCCGCCACCGGATCCACCACCAGAGCCGCCGCCAGGACCGGTGGCAAATGCAGCTGCAGAAATCAGGCTCAGCGAGAGAATGGCAAGCGTTTTCATGACAGTTTCCTTGGTTTCAAAAGTGAAGGAGCGGAGCGCTCGAACGGTGAAGGGCAAAACGTTGCTGGTTCCCGCAGGAGTCAGCGTTTGTGCGCTTTGCCTGGTTGCTACTGTGCGAGCCAGCAGAGGTTTGTTCCATCGCCCGTTGGCGGTAACCTGTTGACCACAATCTGTATCGTTTGGATCTGTTGATTTACCAATGAAGGCGCATGTATCAACAAGTTTTCGCTATGAAAGATAGGTTGGTACACAAACCTGTAACCAAATGAAACTAGAGCAACATTGACAAATAAACATGAGTACAAGAGTGTGAAGTGCAATTTTTCTCGTCGTTCTCATACTTTCTGTACGGCGTTGCGTGGCCCTGCAACACGCAGTCAGATGCTTGCCTCCCGGGCAGGAGGGCCGGAGAGCGCGGCAACGGCCATTCAGGATTTGTTACTGGCCCAGGTCACTGATATCGGCGATGCTCCAGGCCTGCTCGTCACCACGCTTGCGGCATTCGTGCGTTTTCTACCCAGTTGTTTAGCAACAGAAAGTAAATTTGGTAATTAATAAATTTTTTGTGAACTAGGTGTAGATATTTGTTTCATCATCAATTCGTGTCTGAACCACTCAGCGCCCAGGCTGTCCCTGTAAGCACTAGACGCTTGTTTCTGTAGAAGGGGTACTTCTTATGACCATCGACAGCCCTACAGCGGCGCAGGCCCCGAGTCCGGTCTGCACGGCGGCGCCACCCTCATTGCAGCCGCAGTCGTACCCCTCCATGTCTGCCCAGGCTGGCGCGCGAATCTGGCCGAATTTCCTGATCGGCCAGGTGGACAAGCCGGTGCGCGTGCTGCTGATCGATGACGATGCACATATCCGCATGGTGATCGCCCAGGAGCTGATGGCCGACGAACGCACCTTGCTGGTGGCGCAGGCCAGCAGCATCAAGGAAGGGCGCAAGGCGATACGCCAGCACGCATTCGATGTGATGCTGGTCGACATGCACCTGGGCGACGGCGAAGGGCTGGAGCTGATCGACTTCATGAAGACGCTGCATCCGTCGGCCGAAGCCGTGGTGGTGTCGATCATGGAGAGCGACGATCTGGTGCTGCGCGCTTTCGAGCTCGGCGCCACGGGCTATCTGATCAAGAACTCCTGGTTCGGCAATTACCCGATGGCGGTGCTGCAGGTCGCCAACGGCGGCGCGTCGATCACGCCCAACCTCGCGCGCCGCCTGCTGCAACGCTTCGACAAGACCGCCGTGGAGGAAGTGCGCCGGCGCCAGCCCGACGAGGCCGAGCGCCTGTCCGCGCGCGAACGCGAAGTGCTGCGCATGGTGGCCGGCGGCTATACCAGCGTGGAGATCGGCGTGCGGCTGGCGATCAGCAGCATGACCGTCAACACCCACATCAAGAACATTTACCGCAAGCTCCAGGTGCGCACGCGTGCCCAGGCGGTGCGCTTTGCGTCGCTGCGGGGGATGTTCTGATGTGTCGGCCTTGCTGACGCAGCGGCTTTTGCCGGCGAACCATGTTCGGCCATCCATCCCTGCGCCGTGCCGATCTTGCCGCACTGTTGGCGCTGCTGGCATTGTTGTTATGGTTCTTTCCCCTGGTCCTGCTGTGCTGGCTGGCAGCCAGCGGGCGGCTGCAGCCCGCTGCGGATGCCTCCGTTCGCGTCGTGGCCGGCGCGGCCCTGGCCAGCTGGCTGCTGGTCGGTGCCTGGCTGGGACTGCAGGCCTGGCGGGCCCTCGTCTGGCGCCGCCGGCGCAATCCCCGTCCCTCGCGCGAAATCCAGCAGGAACGCCAGCGCATTGCGCGCGCGCTGCACGATGCCGTCGGCTCGCAATTGGTCAACGCTGCGATGCTGCTCGATACCAGCGACACGCGTCAGATACAGCTGCATGCAGTGCTTGAACATTGCCTGCTCGACCTGCGGCTGCTGGTCGACAGCATGGATGGCGACCAGAGCATGCTGACCGACCGACTGGCCATCCTGCGCCACCGCTTGCAGCCCGTGCTCGAACGCCGCGGCATCGACTGCCAGTGGGAAGTGCCCGATAACCATCAATCGGGATTGTTCACGGGCGAGGCCGCGCAGCACATTGCGGCCATTGTTCAGGAAGCACTGAGCAATATGCTCCAGCATGCGCAGGCCAAGACCCTTGAAGTCCGGCTCGAGCAGGAGCAGGACGAATGGCATCTGCGCGTGCGCGACGATGGCGTGGGCATCGTCCAGGACGCGGGCGCATCGGACTATGGCAAGGGCTTGCACGGCATGGCCTACCGTGCGGCGCGGGCCGGCGCGCGTCTGGAACGCGGTCCGGGCATAGCCGGGCGCGGTGTATGCGTGCATGTGTACTGGCCCGTTGCAGCGGCGCGGCATTGACGGCGCGCTGCGCAGGAGTCATTCACACAATCCTGAACATGTTTCGGGGTCCCCGCTGACAGGCATGCCGGGAGCTTTGGGATGCAATGGACGCTTGCTGCCTTCCTCTGCCACCCACCGCCCAAGCCATGCCCGAGAATTTCCCTGAACCCGCATCGGCTGCCTCCGCGCGGCCGCAGTCCGCTCCATCATCGGGCAAGACTTCACAGGTTTCGCGACCGCGCGGCGAAGCACCCGAGCGCGCCGCGGTCGAAACCCCGGTGTTTGCCCAGCTGGCATCCATGCTTCCGGCCCTGCGCCTGCTCATCGGCCTGCTGATTGCCGCGCTGGTGATCGCGGGCCTCTTCTTCGGGCGTGAACTGCTGGTGCCGCTGGCGCTGGCGCTGCTGCTGGGGTTCCTGCTCGATCCCGCCGTGAGCCGGCTCAAGCGCTGGGGTCTGTCGCGCATGGCGTCCACGCTGCTGGTGGTCGCCATCACGCTGTGCGCGCTCGGCGGCATGGGCGCCTACCTGGGCAACCAGGTCAGCCAGCTGAGCTCCGATCTTCCGACCTATCAAAGCACCATACGCACCAAACTGCGCGATCTGCGCAAGTACATCAGCGGCCCCAGCGTCTGGGATGGCGCGCGCAAGACCTACGACACGGTCGAAAAGGAAATCACCAGCCCCAGCAGCCGTGCGCCCGCGCCGCGCGTGCAGAAGGTCGAGATCCAGCCCATCGAGCTCAAGCCCCTGGCCCAGTTCACCGCCTGGCTGGACAAGATCAGCGAGCCCGTGCTGATGGCCGGCATCGTGCTGCTGTTCGTGGTGCTGATCCTGCTGGACCGCGATGACCTGCGCGACCGGCTGGTGCGGCTGATGGGCGGCAACCTGCATCTGGCGACGAATGCGCTCGACGAAGCATCCGAACGCATAGGCCGTTATCTGCGCATGCAGTTCATCGTCAACGCAAGCTATGGCGTACCCATGGCGGTCGGGCTGTGGTTCATCGGCGTGCCCGGAGCGATTCTCTGGGGCGTGGTCGCGGCCATCATGCGCTTCGTGCCTTATGTGGGGCCCATGGTCTCGGCGGTGTTTCCGCTGGCGCTGGCCTTTGCGGTCGACCCCGGCTGGAACATGTTTCTCTGGACGCTGTGCCTGATCCTGCTGCTCGAGCTGATCAGCAACAACGTGGTCGAGCCCTGGCTCTACGGCACCAGCACGGGCCTGTCCACGCTGTCGATCATCGTTGCGGCCACGTTCTGGACCGCGCTGTGGGGGCCCGTGGGCCTGATCCTGTCCACGCCGCTGACGGTGTGCCTGCTGGTGCTGGGGCGCTACCTGCCGGCGCTGAAATTCATGGAAGTGCTGCTGGGCAATGCCCCCGTGCTTGACGCGCCGCGGCGCCTTTACCAGCGCCTGCTGGGCGGCGATGTGGAGGAGGCCATAGAGCTGTGCACCGACACCGTCGACACGCTGCTGCCTGCCAAGCCCACGCCGGCCCAGGTCAGTGACGGCGTGACCCGACTGTATGACGATGTGGTGATGCCTGCCTTGCGCGTGGCCACCAGCCACCATACGGGCGCGGCCACGGCCGAGCACCGCTTGCGCCTGGCGCAGGGCATGGAGCTGCTGCTGGCGGAACTTGCGGAGCAATATCCGGCGCCCGCGCCCGCCGACACCGGTCTTGCGCCGCGCCCGCGCGTGCATTGCGTGGGCGCGCGCTGGGAAGTCGATGCGCTCGCGGCCGCGGCCATGGCGCATGCATTGGCCCTCAGCGGTCATGCGGCCAGCCACTCCGTGCATGCGCTCAGCGCGCGCATGCAGGCGCCCGACGACGCCAGCTGGGGCGAAGTCGAATTGCTGTGCCTGTCGGTGTTCACTCCCCAGCCCGAGGCGCAGGTGCGGCAGATCTGCCGGAGGCTGCACCGGCGCTGGCCCGGCCTGCGCATCGTGCTGGCCTTGTGGAATGCGCCGCCCGCGCTGCTGGCCGAAGGCGCGGCCGCGCAGTTGGGGGTGCAGGCAATCACCACCAGCGTGCGCGAACTGCGGCTGCGTGCCGATGCCTTGCTCGCCGCTTCGTCCGATGCCGGGCCGCTGGCCGCGCCCGTGGGCGACAACGACGCGCAGCGCGTCGCGGCGCTCCATGCCAGCGGCTGGCTGGATACCAACCACACCGAGGCCATCCACGACATGGTGGTGCACGCAGCGAATGCCTTCCATGTGCCTTTTGCCCAGGTCTCGCTGGTCGACGCCGACTGGGTGCATACGCCGGGAACGCTGTTGACTTCGACACGCGACGGCGCGCACGGCAGCGGCCTGGAGCGCGCGCTGTCGGTCTGTTCCTATGTGGTGCACGAAGACCGCGAATTGCAGGTCGAGGACATCGCGCGCGATCCGCGCTTTGCCGACAACCCGCTGCTGCAATCGGCGCATCTGCGCTTTTATGCAGGAGTGCCGCTGCATGACCGCCATGGCATGGTGCTGGGCAGCTTCTGCATCATGGACACCGAGCCGCGCAACCTTGCCGCCAACGAGTTCGCGCTGCTGCATGATATGGCGCGCCAACTCCAGACCACGCTGTCGCGCAGCGCGGAAGTGCCGCCGCCGTCGGACGCGGGGCCAGCAATGCCTGGCGCGCCGGCAGACGAACCTGCGCCTGGCCCGCTGCTGGGCCCGGGCACTGGGCCGGCAATGGTCTGAGTCAAGCCCGCCGCGCCAGGCGCGCGCCTCAGGTGTTGCAAAAGCGGGTCAGCGCGCGTCCTTGGCACGCGCGCTGCGTTGATCCTGCCATCGCCAGCGACGCCAGCGACGCCAGAGGGGCAGATGCTCCAAAGGCGGCTGCGAAGCAGTCTGCGCGTCCTCGGCGATTCCAGTACTGCCAACAGTTGTTCTTTCTGCGCGAGCCTCGGCCCTTCCCATACTGCAAATGACGTCGCTGCTGCTGCCAGCACGCGCTGCGTCACGGGAAGAGACGTGTTTTATCTGCAAGGAGAACATTTATGCAACCCAAGATCAGCCATCTCGCAACGGCGCTGGTGGGGGCCGTCGCCGCATTGGCGTCGGTGTCCGGCATGGCCTGCACGCTCGCGCCGGCGAATCCGGTGAGGATCAAGCAGCTCATGGCCAATGAGATTGCCCACCGGCTGGGCATGCGGCCTCAACAGATTCCATTCGATGCCATCACCGAGCCCCGGTTGATCACGCCGCTGGGGCTTGGCGCCGATTGCAGCGGGCTCGGGGCCTATCATCATTCAGCGGGCTTCCGCATCCGGCAGCCAGGACGCCAGGGCCCTGGTCCCGGTCCGGAGCCCGGAGCCGGACCCGGACCCGGACCCTGGCCCGGCACCGGGCCCGACGGCGGCCCCCGACCGGGCTGGCCGCCGGGCGGCGGACCCCGTCCGTGGCCCGGTCAGGGCCGCCAATGCGTTTATGAAGGCGCGGTGGTCGTGCTGGGCTATGGCTATTCCAGCCCGGTGTCCGTGAACTTCGAGCGCCGCTGCCGTTGAGCACTGCCTGCGTGTCCGCGCTCTTGCGCCGAACCGGATCGGATCACGCACCTGACGCGCAAGCAGATCGCGCACAGGCTGGGCGCCGCCGCCCTGCGCATTCTCCGGCCCGCGCCATTTCCCCGCCGCCGCTGCGCCTGCGGTTTCCGCCGGGTGCGGAACTGGGCGCTCTTCACCCTAGCGCAGGCTTTCGCCGCGAAAGACTTGGCGTGCGGACCCGGGTTCGCCGCCGATATCGCAGCGGTTGTCCACGGAGTCCACCGCGGCCATCGGCCGTTTGCCGCCCGACGCAGCGGCACTCCTGAGCACCTGCATCCATGAAGCTGTGGCGGCGTTGATGGGCATTTGTGACGCCCGCCTCGTTGTCGTTCATTTCAGCCGCTGCCGTCGCGGCGGCCCAGGCGACGCTTTTTGCAAGGAGAATGGCGTGCAAATTTCAATGAAACCGCTGGTGCTGGCCCTGCTGGGGAGTGCCGCCTTCACGGCCCCGGCATGCTGCATGGCCTGCTCGCTGGCACCTTCCGATCCTTTGCTGCTCAAGAAAGCGATGCTCAAGGAAATTGCATTTCGGCTGGGCATCAGTGTCGAGCAGATTTCCTTGGACGGCATCACTGCGCCTGAATTGCACCGCCCATTGGAGTTGGGGGTGGATTGCAGCGGCCTCGCCGCCTGGCATCACAGTTCTGGCTTCAGGGTCGCCGTAGCGACGCAGCAGCACGCCTTTGCCACCATGGGCAAACCTCACACGGCAGCGGGCGCCGTTGCCCGCTACCGCGCGCGGGTGTCTTCGGGGTTCTATTCGGGCCGGGACGCCGCTGTCTCGCGCGACATCGCGCGCGTACCCAAGCCAAAGCCTTTGCCGCAGGTGGACTATTCCGCTGATGTGCGCTGGCCGCAGTACCCGGGCGAAGCGCAGTTCGTGCAATCCTATCCGTTCCCGCAGGCTGGGCAGCGCTGGCCCCAGTTTCCGCACGAGTCGCGGTTCCAGGGGCAAGGCCCTGGGCCGTTTCCCATGCGTTGGTCCACCCTGGGCGTGCCGCCCGCCAAGCCTTCGGGGCAAGGCTTTTGCCGCTACGAGGGCGTGGCCGTGGTGCTCGGCCATGACAGCTCCAGCCCGGTGGCGGTGAATTTCCAGCAGCATTGCGATTGACGGCGGGACGCGCAGGCGACAGCTGCCCGCCGGCAGCGCAGTGCCCATCGAGACGCGGATGGGGCGCAGCTTGCGGCATGATGGCGTCTGCCGGTGTCGGCTTGTTCCTTGTTTGCACGATCTGCTGTGCCTGCCTTCGGCTGGTGTTGCCTGAAGGCTTGCAGCAGCGTGCCCTGTTTACCGTGAATGCTTCTCATAATTTGTTGACCGCGCAGATGCGCGACGTGATCCGCCGCATGGAGCGGGCAGGGCGCCCGCCCTTGCACAGCCTGTCGCCCGAAGCCGCGCGTGCCGCCTATGCCGCGGGCTCGGGCGTGCTCGAAATCCCCAAGCCCGCGCTGGCGCGGGTCGATGAATTGCAGATACCGGCGCGCGACGGCCACCCGATGCCCGCGCGGCTCTATGCGCCCGCACCGGCCGAGTCGGGCCCGCTGCCCGTGCTGCTGTACCTGCATGGCGGCGGCTTCACCATCGGCAGCGTGGAAACGCACGACGTGCTGTGCCGCGAACTCGCACGCCAGGCGGGCTGCATGGTGGTTTCGCTCGACTACCGGCTCGCACCCGAACACCGCTTTCCCACGGCCAGCAACGATGCCTGGGATGCCTTGCAATGGCTGGCACTGAACGCCCGGACGCTGGGCGCAGATCCTGCGCGCCTGGCGGTCGGTGGCGACAGCGCGGGCGGCACGCTGGCCGCAGTGAATGCGATATTGGCGCGCGATGCGGGCCTCGCGCTGGCCTTGCAGTTGCTGATTTACCCTGGCACGACCGCCCACCAGGACACCGACTCCCACCGCCGTTTCGCGCATGGCATGGTGCTCGAGGAGGCCAGCATCACCTGGTTCTTCGGCAACTACGTGCGCAGCCCCGCTGACCGTGACGACTGGCGTTTCGCGCCGCTCAACGCCCACGACCTCGAAGGCGTGGCGCCGGCTTTCGTGTGCCTGGCCGAATGCGATCCCTTGGTCGACGAGGGCGTGGCCTATGCCGACCGGCTGCGCGCTGCGGGCGAGGCCGTGGACCTTGAAATCTACCGCGGCGTGACCCACGAATTCATCAAGATGGGCCGCGCTATCCCCCAAGCGCGCCAGGCCCATGCGGACTGCGCGCGCGCGCTGCGCCTGGCTTTTGGACTGGAGAACTGAACATGCTGCACCGGGAATCGTTTCGCTGTTTTCATCGCCTGCGGGTGCGCTGGGCTGAAGTGGACGCGCAAAAAATCGTCTTCAATGCACATTACATGATGTATGCCGACACGGCGATCAGCGAGTACTGGCGCGCCTTGGCCTTGCCTTACGAGAGCGGCTTCGCGCGATTGGGCGGTGAACTGTATGTGAAGAAGGCCACGGTCGAATACCACGCGTCGGCGCGCTATGGCGATGTGCTCGACGTGGGCGTGCGCTGCGCCGCCATCGGCAATTCGTCTATGCGCTTCGAGATCGGCATCTTCAGCGGCACGGGGCTGCTCAGCAGCGTGGAGCTGGTCTATGTGTTTGCCGACCCCGCGACGCAGAAATCCCAGCCCGTGCCGGCCGCGCTGCGCTCGCTGATCGATGATTTCGAAGCCGGGCGCGCGTTCACAGAACTGCGCTCGGGCGACTGGAATCTGCTGGGCCGCGAGGCGCTGCGCCTGCGCACCGACGTGTTCGTGCGCGAGCAGCAGATCGATGTCGCGCTCGAAGTCGACGGCCGCGATGAAGCGGCGCGCCATGTCGTGGTCTACAACCGCCTGGAGCAGGCCGTGGCCACGGGGCGGCTGATCACCGAAGCGCCGGGCGTGGGCCGCATAGGCCGCCTGGCCGTGGACCGCGACCTGCGCGGCAGCCGTCTGGGCCGCCAGGTACTGGACGCGCTGGTTGCGGCTTCGCAGGCACGCGGCGACCGCGAAGTGCAATTGCACGCGCAGCGCAGCGCTGAAGGCTTCTATCTGCGCGCGGGCTTCAGGGTGCAGGGCGAGCCCTACGAAGAGGCCGGCATAGAGCACATCACCATGGTGCGCGTTTTCTGACGCGCGCCGCGCATCACTTCAACTGGAATCCCCCATGCGCAATCTACTGGCTTTGAGTGCTGCCCTGGCGCTGCCCCAGGCCCAGGCCGTGGCGCAGGTGGCGGTTTCTACGCCGCTGCACCAGGCCGCGGCGCGGGGCGATGCGCACGCCATCTCGCAATTGCTGGGCCAGGGCGCGGCCATCGACGCGCGCGATGCCCAGGGCCGCACGCCCTTGCTGGTCGCCACGCATGGCAACCATGTGCAGGCGGCGCGCGTGCTGATAGGCGCGGGCGCCGATGTGAACGCCAAGGACAGCATCCAGGACAGCCCTTATCTCTATGCGGGCGCGCGCGGACATCTCGAGATCCTGACGATGACGCTGGCCCAGGGCGCCGATCTGCGCAGCACCAACCGGTTCGGCGGAACCGCGCTGATTCCGGCGAGCGAGCGCGGCCATGTCGACACCGTGCGCCGACTGATCCAAGCGGGCGTGGCGGTCGACCATGTGAACCGGCTGGGCTGGACGGCGCTGCTCGAAGCCATCATCCTGAGCGACGGCGGTCCGCGCCACCAGCAGATCGTGCAGGCCCTGGTCGACGCGGGCGCGAACGTGCAGCTCGCGGACAACGAGGGCGTCACGCCGCTGCAGCATGCGATCCGGCGCGGCCATGCCGAAACCGAAAGCATTCTGCGCGCCGCGGGAGCGCGCTGAGGGACCTACGCCGGCGCTGGCCTCAGATATCGTCGAGCAGCACGTAGGGCAGGGGCTGGACGGCCAATGCCGGTCCACCGGCGCTGCCGGCGTGCAATGCCTCTTCGGCCGACGCAATCTGCATCGATACCAGGGCCAGCCAGCCGCCGCCGGGCGCGGGCGCGGCCTGCACCACCGTGCCCGTGGGCTGCTCGGCGTCGCTGGCGGCGAACACTTCCATGCCGACTTGCAGCGCGGTCTCGGACTGGACGATATAGGCGCGGCGCTTGAGCGTGCCGCGGAACTGGCTGCGCGCGACGATTTCCTGGCCGGGGTAGCAGCCTTTCTTGAAGTTCACGCCGCCCAGCGATTCGTAGTTGAGCATCTGCGGCACGAACAGCTCGAACAGCGGCGCCGTGAGCGTGGCCACGCCGCTTTGTACTTCGCTCCACAGCCAGATATCGGCGGCCAGCGCGGCGGCCTGGGGCGCGGGCGTGCCCACGGGGGCGATCCACAGCGCACGCGGCTGGCCGGCGGCGGGATAGAGGTGGACCAGATGCGCTTCGCCCAGGTCCTGCTTGTCCCAGGGCGCGGCCTGGCCCTGGCCCGCAGCCGCGGCGACGGCGTCGCCGATCAGGCCGTACAGCGTGAATTCGGCCGTGGCGTCGCTGAGTTTGGCCTTGGCGCGCATGACGAACATCGACAGGCGCTTGAGCGTGGTCGCGAGCAGATCCTGGCTGCAGATCAGCAGCACTTCGGTGGCGCTGCGCTTGAAACCGATGAAACTGGCCTGCATACGACCCTTGGCCGACAGGAATGCGGCCAGGCGCGCATGCTGCAGGTCCAGCAGCGCGAAGTCCTGCGTCAGCTGGTTGTGCAGAAAGCTGGCGGCGTCTTCGCCTTGCACGCGAATCACGCCGAGGTGGGAAATGGGGGCAATGCCATGAAAGGACTGGGTCATGTGTGAATTATGATGCCCGCTCACTTTCATGGGGCGGTAAAGGTTGTGCGTAGATTCTTCCAAGGACTGCTTTTTCTGGTGTTGATGGCGCTCGTTGCCGCGGGCGCGGCCGCCTGGTGGCTGCTGCAGCCGCTGGCGCAGGGCGCGCCTTCGCTCGAGCTCGAGATCGAACCGGGCACGACGCCGCGCGGCGTGGCGCGCGACGTGGTCAAGGCCGGCGTGCAGACCGATGCCCGGCTGCTTTACGCCTGGTTTCGCCTGTCGGGCAAGGACCGGCTGATCAAGGCCGGCAATTACGAGATTCCCGCGGGCACCTCGCCCTACCAGCTGCTGCAGAAGCTCGCGCGCGGCGAGGAGTCGCTGCGCGCGCTGACGCTGGTCGAAGGCTGGAACTGGCGCCAGGTGCGCGCGGCTTTGGCGCGCGAGGAATTCCTGCGCCAGGACAGCGCAGCCTTGAGCGACGAAGCGCTGATGGCCGCACTCGACAAGCCCGGCGTCGCGCCCGAAGGCCGCTTCTTCCCTGACACCTATACCTATGCCAAGGGCAGCAGCGACATTGCCGTGCTGCGCCGCGCGGTGCATGCGATGGACCGGCGCCTGCAGCAGGTCTGGGAAATGCGCTCCGCGGACCTGCCGCTGCGTTCGCCCGAAGACGCGCTGGTGCTGGCCAGCATTGTCGAGAAGGAAACCGGGCGCGCCAGCGACCGCGCGCAGATTTCAGGCGTGTTCATCAACCGCCTGCGCATAGGCATGCCGCTGCAGACCGACCCCACGGTCATCTATGGTCTGGGCGAAGCGTTCGACGGCAATCTGCGCCGCAGCCATCTGCGCGCCGACACGCCGTGGAATACCTATACGCGCAACGGCCTGCCGCCGACGCCGATTGCCATGCCCGGCAAGGCGTCGATGATGGCTGCCGTCCAGCCCGCGACCACGCCGGCGCTGTATTTTGTCGCCAAGGGCGATGGCAGCAGCCACTTCAGTGCTTCGCTCGACGAGCACAATAGAGCTGTGAACCGTTACCAGCGCGGACGCTGAACCAGCGTCCGCCGCATTGAGGATTTTGAGATGAGCCAGAACGGCCTGTTTATTTCATTCGAAGGCATTGATGGCGCGGGCAAGTCCTCGCACATCAGCGGCCTGGCTGCGGCCTTCACCGCCCAGGGCCGGCGCGTGGTGCTCACGCGCGAGCCCGGCGGCACGCCGCTGGCCGAGAAACTGCGCGTGCTGCTGCTGGGCGACGCGATGGATCCGCTGACCGAAGCGCTGCTGGTGTTCGCGGGCCGGCGCGACCACCTGGTGCAGGTGATAGAGCCCGCGCTGGCGCGCGGCGACGTGGTGCTGTGCGACCGCTTCACCGACGCAACGTTCGCCTACCAGGGCGCGGGCCGGGGCTTTGATCTGGCGCCGCTGGCCCAACTCGAGCGCCTGGTGCAGACCGGCGTCGCTCCCGACCCCGCACAATTGCGCGAACCCGATCTCACGGTCTGGTTCGACCTGCCGCCCGAAGTCGCGGCCGCCCGCCTGGCGCATGCGCGCGTTCCCGATCGTTTCGAAGCCCAGCCGCTCGAGTTCTTCCGCCGCGTTGCACAGGGCTATGCCGACCGCGCCGCGGCCGCGCCGCAGCGCTTTGCGCGCATAGATTCCAACCACGAGCGCGCGCTGGTGTGGCGCCAGCTGCAGGCCACGTTTGTGGGCCGCGGCTGGTTGCCTGCGCCTGCCGACCAGGACCTGCCATGAGCGCCGTAGAGCGCCCCGCGGTCGCGCCCTGGATCGCCGCCCAGCGCCAGGCGCTGCTGGCCCAGCGCGGCCATGCCTGGCTGCTGCAGGGGCCGTCGGGCCTGGGTCAATACGCCTTGGGATTGGAAATGGTTCGCGCCTGGCTGTGCGAGGCGGTCGCCGACGGCCAGGCCTGCGGCCAGTGCCGCAGCTGCCACGCGATCGACGTGCGCGCCCATGCCGACCTGTGCGTGCTGATGCCCGAAACCCATATGCTCGCGCTGGGCTGGCCGCTGGCGGAAAAGGCCCAGGCCGATATCGACGACAAGAAGCGCAAGCCCAGCCGGGAAATCCGTGTGGATGCCATGCGCGACGCCGTCGAGTTCACCCAGCGCACCAGCGCGCGCGGGCGCGGCAAGGCGGTGCTGGTCTATCCGGCCGAGCAGATGAACGCGATCACGTCCAACGCCTTGCTCAAGACCTTGGAGGAGCCACCGGGCGATGTGCGCTTCGTGCTGGCCAGCGAGTCGGCCCACCAGCTGCTGCCCACCATTCGCAGCCGCTGCCTTATCCACACCATGTCCTGGCCCGGTGAAGCCGAAATGCTGGCCTGGCTCCAGGCCCAGGGTCTGGAGCCCGTAGCTGCCCAGGCGTTTCTCAAGGCCTCGGGCGGGCGACCCGAAGACGCGCTGGCGCTGGCGCGCAGCGGCAAGCCGGCCCAGGCCTGGACGCATATGCCGCGCGCACTGTCCCAGGGCGATGTGTCGGCGTTTGCCGATCTCGCGCCGGCGCAGGTGATCGCCGTGCTGCAGAAGATCTGCCATGACCAACTCGCGCGCGCCAGCGGCGCGGCGCCGCGCTATTTCGCGCCGGCCGACCTGCCCGTGCCCGCACCGCTGGCGCTGCTCGCGGCCTGGAGCAAGGAGCTCACGGCCGCGCTGCGCACCGCGGAACACCCCTTCAATGCGGGCCTGATGCTCGAGGCGCTTGTCGCGCGGGGCCGAAGCGTCCTAAACTCCAGGCCATGAGGGCCTGCGTCGTGCGGCTCCTTCCTTTCCTCCCACCATTGCCATGAGCCAGATTCCTCCCACGCCGCGTCCCAGCGTCATGCAGTTGGCCATCAAGGAAAAGGCTGCCCTGTACGCCGCCTATATCCCCATGTTCGCCAGCGGGGGCATTTTCGTGCCCACGCCGCGCGAGTACCGGCTGGGCGACGATGTCTACGTGCTGCTGACGTTGCCCGAAGACACGCAGCGCTATCCTATCGCCGGCAAGGTCGCCTGGGTCACGCCTGCGCGTGCTGCGGGCAACCGCACCCAGGGCATAGGCATACAGTTTCCCCAGGACGAGAAGTCGAGCCAGCTCAAGGCCAAGATCGAACAGATCCTCGGCGGCGCACTGGCCTGGGACAAGGCCACGCAAACGGTCTAGGGAACCTCTGCACAAATCATCGCGCCGTGTGCATCTGCGCACACTGACCGCTCGATTTATGCAGACGATCCCTGGCAGCGCGCATTCCCGCGGCTGCATGCCGATCCGCAGGCAGCGCGCATGCGCTGCAGTCGGGATCGGCATTTTTGTTTTGAGAGTATTTGATGTTTACCGATTCCCACTGCCACCTGAACTATCCCGCGCTCGCGCAGAACCTGCCGGAAATCCGTGCCGCGATGGCCCAGGCCCAGGTGGACCGCGCGCTGTGCATCTGCACGACCATGGAGGAGTTCCCTGACGTGCACGCGCTGGCCACGGGCTACGACAACTTCTGGTGCACCGTGGGCGTGCACCCCGATACCGAAGACATGACCGAGCCCGGCGTGCAGGACCTGCTCGAGCGCGCCGCGCTGCCGCGCGTGGTGGCCATCGGTGAAACCGGCCTCGATTACTACGGCATGGAAGACCGCAAGGGCGGGCGCACGATTGCCGACCTCGAATGGCAGCGTGAGCGCTTTCGCGTGCATATCCGCGCCGCGCGTGCCTGCCACAAGCCGCTGGTGATCCATACGCGCAGCGCGTCCGACGACACGCTGGGCATACTGCGCGAAGAGGGCGAGGACGGCTCGGCGGACCAGGCCGGCGGCGTGCTGCACTGCTTCACCGAAACCGCCGAAGTCGCGCGCGCCGCGCTCGACCTCGGGTACTACATCTCGTTTTCGGGCATCGTGACATTCAAGAACGCGCAATACCTGCGCGATGTCGCGGCCTTTGTCCCGCTGGACCGCATGTTGATCGAGACCGACAGCCCCTATCTCGCGCCCATGCCCTACCGCGGCAAGACCAACAGCCCGGCCTATGTGCCTTATGTCGCCAAGCAGATCGCGGCCGTGCGCGGCATGCCGGTCGAGGACATCGCAGCGCTGACCAGCGCCAACTTCGACGCCTTGTTCAAGGGAGTGGTTTCATGACCAGACTGCATACCCGCCGCCATTGGCTGCAATCCGCGGGCGCCATCGGCGCTCTGGGTCTCGCCGGCCTGGCCCAGGCCGACGCGGCCGTCGATTTCGAACGTGCGCTGATCCAGGACAACCCCAAGGCCATGGTCGATCTGATCTTCCGTGGCGCCGATCCGAACACCAAGGATTCGCGCGGCCGTCCCGGCATGGTCGCGGCGCTGCACCGCGACTCGCTGCGCGTGTTCGAGGTGCTGGTGCAGCTGCCGGGAATACGCCTCGATGACGTCAGTGCCCAGGGTGAAAGCGCGCTGATGATGGCCGCGATCAAGGGCCACCTGGCGCTGGTGAACAAGCTGCTCGAGCGCGGCGCGGCAGTGAACAAGGACGGCTGGACCGCCTTGCACTATGCGGCTTCGGCCGCGCTGCCCGACAGCCTGGCCATCGTGCAGTTGCTGGTGCGCAAGGGCGCGCAGGTCGATGCCCCATCGCCCAACGGCACGACGCCGCTGATGATGGCCGCGCAGTACAGCTCGGAAGACGTGGTCGCCCAGCTGCTCAAATACGGCGCCGATCCGCGCGCCAAGAACCAGCGCGGCTGGACCGCGGTCGATTTCGCGCGCCAGGCTTCGCGCGACTATCTGGTCGATACGCTGACCCAGGCGCAAAAGCGCCAGCCCAGCGCCGCACAACCGGCGCGCCGACCGGGCTGGTGAGGGGCCGGGTCAGCAGGCCGCCTGCGCCCATTCGGCGTACAGGTCGGGCTGGCCCGGAATGCGCAGATGGCAGATCTCCATGGACTGCTGGGCAAATGGCTTGGCAAGGTCCTCGTAGATCGCTGCCGTAGACAGCCCGAACGGCGCGCCGTCTTCGTTGGAGTAGGCATAGGCGACCTTGCGCACGCCCGCCATGCGCATTGCGGCCAGGCACATGGGGCAAGGATGGCCGCTTGCATAGACGCTGCAGCCGCTCAGGTCGGGTGAGCCGAGTTGGCGGCTCGCGGCGCGCAGCGCCGTCAGTTCGGCATGGGCTGTGGGGTCGTTGGTGGCACGGATTTCGTTGACGCCGGTGGCGATGACCGCGCCGTCACGCACCACGACCGCGCCAAAAGGGCGTCCGCCCTGGGCTATGTTGGCGCGCGCCAGGGCGATGGCCTGCTGCAGATATTGGTTGTCGTTCGTCATGGGGCGGTATCCTTCAGTGGGCCAATATAGAGATATTGCGCAAATATTAAGGTGAACGCCCCCCATTTTCTGCAACATGTCGGTTGCAACGGCGCGCCTGAGCGCGGGCCGCCGCAGCGGCTTTCAATCGGGTGCGATATCCGGCTCGTTGCTCGGCGAGAAGGGCGGGTGGGGCGGGTCATCGCCGTCGGCCGGCTTGGCGTCGTCGGGCGTGAGCGGCTCCTGTTCGGGGTAGGGCTTGCCCACGGGGTCCATGTCCTCGTCCTCTGGAAGCGATGCTGGCTGCTTGTTCATGGGGGCGGTCCTGTACGTTGAGGTGTTCCCAGCGTGGCGCAAGACGGCACTGGCCGTTGTAGGAGCGCTGCCCCGATTCCCACCGGCCCATCCATCTAGTCCAGGCGCTCGATGAGGAAGCGGATTGCGGGAATGCCTTCCTGGCCGCCCAGCGGCATGCTCTGCGAAAGCGGTCCGGGCTCGGCGACGACCCGGTAATTGGTCCATCCCGCCTGTTCCGCATAGGCATGGGCCTCTTCCTCGGTGTTGAACGATTCGGTGGGTGTCATTTGCGCGCTCCTTGGCTGTGGTGCTTAGAGCCGCTAACACGACCCAGCAAATCGAAGATTTGCGGTTGCTGCTAGGCGCGGTGCCGCAGGCAGTGCAAGTAGCACGACAAGGCGACGCAACGACGCAGCAAGGGTTGTGTTAGCGGCTCTTAGCATGCGGCAGTGCGGGCCGGCATGCAACGGGCCGCTGCGCGCCGCGTGGGCTCGCGCGCCCGCTAGCGGCTGCGCATGTGCCGCGACCAATCGACGGCGCGTCGCGCCAGCGCCGCCGTCGCATCGATGGTGGGCAGCGGGCAGTTCGCGTCATCGAGCACCACGGGAATCTCGGTGCAGCCCAGCACCACGGCCGCCGCACCGCGCTGCTGCAGCGCCTGGGCCGCCTGCAGCAGCAGCGCCCGGCCTGCATCGAGCCTGCCCGCCTTCACGGCGGCAATGCCCGGCGTGACCCAGTCGCGGATTTCGCCGGCGCCGGGCAGCAGCCACTCCACCGCTGTGCCATGCGCGCGGCGCGTGTAAATGCCTGACGCCATGGTCGCTTCGGTTGCCAACAAGCCCAGGCGCGGGGCGGCGCCCGTGCCGGCCCAAGCCATCTGCAGTGTCGCGTCAACGATGTGCAGCATGGGAATGGCGATCTTGGCCTGGATAGCGTCGAACCACAGGTGGGCCGTGTTGCAGGGAATCACGATCACTGCCGCGCCTGCGGCCTCCAGCCGCTGCGCGCAGGCGACCAGGGCGGGCAGGGGCGACTCGCCCTTGCCCTGAAACGCCTGGGTGCGGTCAGGAATCTGCGGAATGGAGCTGACCAGCGCGGGCGCATGGTCCTGGTCCCGCGTCGCGGGCGTGGCCTGGACCAGCTTGTGCATGAAGTCCACGGTCGCCAGCGGGCCCATGCCGCCGAGCACGCCGATCAGCCCGGGCAATGCGCCGGGATGGGCGTTCAGGGGAGCCTTGGCGTGAAAGCGGCGGCGCAAGGCGGTTTTCAGAGATTTTGAGCGGCGAATCTGCATGCCGCAATCCTAGGCAACCCACAGGGGCCATGTCATAGCAATCGCGCCGCAGTTCATAAGCCCGGCTAATATTCCGCTCCGACGAAAAGGAGGCCGGAATGCGGCTCAAGCACATCGAAGTGTTCAATGCATTGATGCTGACCGGCACCGTGAGCGGCGCGGCCAAGCTGCTGCATGTGACCCAGCCCGCCGCGACGCAGAGCCTGCAGCTCGCGGAGCTGCAGCTGGGCTACCAGCTCTTCACGCGCCAGCGGCGCCGCCTCGTGCCCACGCGCGAAGCGCATGCGCTGTATGTGGAAGTGCAAAAGCTCATGACGCAGCTCGAAAGCGTCAAGCGGCTCGCTCAGGCCTTGGGGGAGGGCGATTCGAGCCGGGGCTTGCGCATTCTCATCGTTCCTTCGCTCGCGATCCGGGCGCTGCCGGATGCGCTGGGCCTGTTTCGCCAGCGCCACCCCAAGATCGCGATATCGGTGCGCACCCTGCACTCGAACGAGATTGCACGCGCGATTGCACTGCAGGAAGGCGATGTGGGCATCGTCTATGGCAGTGTCATGCATGCGGGCTTGAACGAGGCGCATATCGCCACGGGCCGGCTGGTGTGCGTGTCGCGCGTGGGCAAGAAGGGCGACGACCGGCGCAGCACGGTCGCGCTCGAGGACCTGATGCGCGAGCCTTTCATCCGCATCGATGAGCGCGATCCGCTGGGCGCCATGCTCGCGGATCAGTTCTCGCGCATGGGCGGGCCGCCTGTGGGCGGCATGTCGGTGCAGACGCATCACATTGCGATGGTCCTCGCCGAGCAGGGCTTCGGGCCGGCAATCATCGACTCGTTCACGGCCCAGGCCAGCCAGGTGGCCGAATTGCACATGCGCACCGTGACGCCGGAAATTCCCATCGAAGTGCGCGCGCTGATGCCGCGCGGCGACATTTCCCAGCGCCCGGTCGACGACTTCATCGCGGCGTTGCGCGCGGCGATCGCCAGCGCCTGAACGCCAGGCGAGACCGGGGCCCCAATGCAAAACGCCCGATGGGCGGCATCGGGCGTCTTGGAAGCGGCTTTCTTACAGGGCCTGCATTTCCGTATTGGCATTGCGCGCAGGAGCCGGCGCGGCAGCAGGCGCGGCGGGCGCAGCCTGGTCAGCCACTGGCGCCGCGACGGGCACTTCGAGGTAAGGCAGGTTCAGTGCCTTGCCCGTCATGGCGCGGATCTCATTGGTCAGCGCCGCGCTGTCGTTGATCTTGCGGCCGTACGACGGCACGATCTCCTTGAGCTTTTCCTTCCAGCCGGCTTCCATTTCCTTGGGGAAAGCCTGGGCCAGCAGGTTCAGCATGATGGGCGGCGCGGTCGATGCGCCCGGCGAGGCGCCCAGCAACGCGGCGATGGTCTTGTTCTGGTCGGTCACGATCTCGGTGCCGAACTGCAGCAGAGGGCCCTTTTCCGGATCGTTCTTGATGATCTGCACGCGCTGGCCGGCGGTGACCAGCTCCCAGTCCTCGCGCTTGGCGTTGGGGTAGTACTTGACCAGCTCGGCGTGGCGATCGGCATCGCTCAGCTCGGCCTGCTGCAGCAGATACTTCACCAGGTCCAGGTTCTCGCTGCCGACCTTGAGCATCCCGGCCACGTTGTTGTGGTTGACCGAGGAGTACAGGTCGAACCACGAACCTTCCTTGAGGAACTTCGTGCTGAACAGCGCGAACGGGCCGAACAGCACCACGGGCTTGTCGTCGAGCTTGCGCGAGTCGATGTGCGGCACCGACATCGGCGGCGAACCGGTCTCGGCCATGCCGTAGACCTTGACCTTGTGGCGCTCGGCCACGGCCGGTGCCTTGAACGCCAGGAACTGGCCGCCGACCGGGAAGCCGGCGTAGTTCTTGGCTTCGGGAATGCCCGACATCTGCAGCAGCTTGAGCGCGGCGCCGCCCGCGCCGATGAAGACAAAGCGCGACTTGACGGTGCGTTCCTGGCCGTTCTTGAGATCCTTGACGGTGACGTTCCAGATCTTGTCGTCACCCTGGCGCAGCGCCGTGACTTCATGCTGCACCTGCAGCTTGAAGTTCGGGTTGCTTTGCAGGCCACGCGTCAGCTGGTTGGTGATCACACCGAAGTTGACGTCCGTGCCCAGAGGCATATAGGTGGCCGCCACCTTCTGGCCGGGGTCGCGCCCTTCCATGACCAGCGGCGCCCACTGCTTGATCTGCTGGGCGTCGGTGGTGAACTGCATGCCGTAGAACATCGGGTTCTTGACCAGCGCCGCGTGGCGCTTGCGCAGGTATTCGATGCGGTCTTCGCCCCAGACAAAGCTCATGTGCGGCGTCGCATTGATGAAGTCCGAGGGCTGGGGCAGGCGGCCCAGCTTGACCTGGTGCGACCAGAACTGGCGCGAGACTTCGAACTGCTCGGCGATGCCGACCGCGCGCTTGGTCTCGATGGAGCCGTCGGGCAGCTCGGGCGTGTAGTTCAGCTCGGCGAAGGCCGAGTGACCGGTGCCAGCGTTGTTCCAGCCATTGGAGCTTTCCAGCGCGACGCCGTCGAGGCGCTCGAACAGCTGCACGTTCAGCTCGGGCTGCAGCTCCTGCAGGTAGGTGGCCAGCGTGATGCTCATGATGCCGCCGCCGACCAGCACCACGTCCACGGGCTTGTCGTTTTCGGCCGCAGGCACGGACCGCTGATGAAGCGGCCAGTAGAGGAACAGGACACCCGCAAGTGCCAGAAGGGCCAGCAGGCTAGGCCCCCATATTTTGAATTTCCGCATGAGAATACTCCGTCTCTTGGACGAATCGGTTGGAATGGAAAGAAAGCGGCGCATGGCTTGGCACCCGTACCGTATCGCTGGCGATCAGTGATCGACAGGAACGCGGTGCCGGCCGCATTCACTTGCTTCGCAGCCGGGTCACCGCTTCAGCGGATCACCGTGTCGAGGGGGGTGCGCGCCTGACGCCCACAATTCATCGCTGCTGTCCGCGCTTGTTCCTGTAACCGGTGGCATTGCGGCACACCGGGCCAGGCCGGTGGGCAATGGCCCGCACATGACTTGCGTGCGGCCGGTTTTGCGCGCGTGACGGGTTGGGGGCCGAACCCGGCCACCGTAGCGGGCGACAGTTTGCCCGGTCATGACCCGGGCCGTCGTCCGGCGCAGCAAAGTCATCGCTGCGGCAAGGTTATGCGGGATGGCCGTTGCCTGCGGTGATCTCTGGCGCTGCGACCGGCCGGGCCTGTGCGGGCAGCAGCTCCTCGCTGTCGGGCAGCGTCTCGCCGAGCTTGCCTTCCCACTTGGCCACGGCGGCCGTGGCGATGCTGTTGCCGATGACGTTGGTCGCGGTGCGACCCATGTCGAGGAACACGTCTATGCCCATGATGAGCAGCAAGGCCGCTTCGGGCAGGCCGAACAGCGGCAGTGTCGCGGCGACCACCACCAGAGAAGCGCGCGACACGCCGGCCATGCCCTTGCTGCTGATCATCAGCACCAGCAGCATCGACAGCTGGGTGGCGAACGACATTTCGATGCCATACACCTGTGCAATGAACAGTATCGCGAACGCCTGGTAGATCATCGAGCCGTCGAGGTTGAAGGCATAGCCCATGGGCAGCACGAAGCCCGTGACTTCATCCTTGACGCCGAACTTCTCGAGCTGCTCCATGGTCTTGGGGTAGGCGGCCTCGCTGCTCGCCGTGAAGAACGCGATCAGCGTCGGCGCCTTCACCAGGCTCAGCAACTTGAACACCCGCTTGCGCAGCACGACGTAGCCGGCCGCAATCAGCACCAGCCACAGCGTCGCCAAGGCGAAATAGAAGCTCGCGATGAATTTGGCGTAGGTGCCCAGAACGCCCAGGCCCTGCACCGTGATCGCTGCGGCCACGGCAGCAAACACGCCCACCGGCGCGAACAGCATCACATAGTCGGTGACGCGGATCATCACGTGCACCAGTTCCTCGAAGAACGACTTGATGATGTCGCCGGTCTTGCTCCTCACGGTGCAAAGCGCAAAGCCGAAGAACAGCGAGAACACGACGATCTGCAGCACGGAGTTGGTGGCCAGCGCCTCGAAGATGCTCTTGGGGAAGATGCCGACGATGAAGTGCTTGAAATCCAGCGAACCTGTCTTGAGGTGGGTTGCTGCGCTCGCATCCGGCAGCGTCAGATGCGTGCCGTCGCCCGGCCGGAACACATTGGCCCAGAGCAGGCCCAGCAGCAGGGAAATCAGCGAGGCGGTGACGAACCATCCCAGCGCCTTCGCGCCCACGCGGCCCACGCTCTTGGCGTCCCCCATGCTGGCGATGCCCACCACCAGCGTGGCGAACACCAGCGGGGCAATGATCATCTTCACCAGGTGAAGAAAGATTTCCGTCAGTGCGGAGAAGTAGCTCGCAACTTCCTTGGAAGCTTCCGCGGAAAGAGCCGTGTTGCAGATGTAGCCGACGATGATGCCGGCAACCAGCGCGATCAGTACCCAGGTGGTGAGTTTGTTGAATTTCATTCTGTCTCCGTTTTCTCAAGCGCGCGCGTGCAGGCTTTCAAAGCGATGGGGCAATAGGTAAAAGGGGAGGGAGCGAAAGCCTGTACCGGCGCGAACGATGGAAATGCGACATAAGCGCAAACATCGGGCTTTCGTTTCATTTCATCGGTAGGCCAAACAGGAGGTATTTTCACGTGATACAAAAAAGCCTGCTATGTTTTAGATAGCAGGCTTTTCAGCAGCGGAGACATCTTGCCGATTGTTCAAACGTTGTTTGAACACGCGACCCAAGGTTTTGAAGTCCAACCCGCTGTTGAAGATTGGCGCGGATTCTACGGCTTTTTGGAGAGTGTTTTCTCAAGTCGTACCCCAGCATCCATGCGTCTTTGGGGGATTTATCCGCAAAAGACGTTGCGTCATGGATGGGCGGCTTTCCATGCTCGATAGGCGCGCGCGGCGCGGCCCAGGCCTGCAGCGATGGTGTCGAAGGGCTGGCGAACTGCAGGCGATCGCTCATCTCACCCGAGTGACTTGTTGCGCGATAGGGTATGGCCTGAGCGGCAAAGTCGCTGAAGATGCCCGTGGACTGGCCAATACCACGGGCCGCCTTGCCTCGAATGCCGCAGTGGTGGGCGAGGCGCTGTGCCCTCCACCATTGACCTGTCAGGCGAACTCGATGCCCGTGGCCGCCAGGCCCACCAGATCGATGCGCGTGGCGTTCAGCTCCAGATGGCTGGCCAGCACCGCCAGTTCGCTGCCCATCACGCCCTGTGCCATGAGGTTGACGAACGGCTGCAACTGCGCCGGAGTTGCGGCGCTGCCCACGACATTGGTCCAGATCAGTTGCGTGACTTCGAGCGATGTCTTCGCACCCAGCACCTGCAGGCCCAGCTGCGCCAGGCTTTGCGCGCTCACGCCCGCATCCAGCGCGCGAATCACTTCGCCAACCAACGGCTGGTTGTCGAGCAAGCCCACACCGCCCAGCGCGCCGAGCAGCTTGGCGGCTTCGCCCGCGTGGCGGTCGAGATCCAGCGCCAGCTGGGTGTCATTGAGCGTCAAGCGCTCCACGTTGGTCAGCTCGAGCATTGCGCCGTCGGTCATGCGCTGCAGAGTGAAACCTGTGGCACTCGCCTTGATGTGCGTTTCCGCCAGAGTGGCTGGAAAAACGAGGGTGTCGATTCCTGCGCCGCCGTCCAGCTTCCAGGCCAGGCCCAGGGTGGGGGTGAATGTGTTGTCGCCCGCATCGGCCACGTACTTGGTGGAGCGATCGGCATCCACGCGGATGGCTCCCGCCGCCTCCATGCCGTCGAGCAGCTGCTGCGCAGTCTTGCCGGCTGCCTGCTGCGGGTAGACCTGGGCAAACAGGCCCGCGACTTGCACGGCGCTCAGGCCATGCTGCGTCTGGATCACTGCGCCTTCGCTTGGTGTCAGGTCGCGTCCCATCCACTTCTGGAACAGGAAGGCCGCGGCTTCTTCAGCGGCGCTGTGCGCGACCGTGAGGATGGGTCCAGTCTCGAAGCGTACCTGCTGGACATCGACCAGCCAGTCGACGCTGCCGCTGGCGATATGCGTGAGCTTGATGCCCGCGCCGTCGAGCGTGATCAAGTAGTCGCTGCGCTTTCCTTCCTGCAGTGCCACGTTGAAGCCCGTGCCGCCGTTGAGGCGGTCGCTGCCCGTGCCGCCCGACAGCAGGTCGTTGCCCGCGCCGCCAAACACGATGTCGTCGCCGGCATCGCCGTAGACCTGGTCGTTCCCGCCCTTGCTGCCGACGGTGTCGTTGCCGCCGCCGCCATGGATGATGTCGTTCTCGGCGCCCAGCACGATGTACTGGGCGGCGCCGTCGCCGCTGGCCATGGTCTGGCCCGCGCCGCCGATGATGCGCACGGCACCGACCACGGCCAGGAAGTCGACATTGTCCACCTGTATGGTGGTGCTGTCGGGCAGGGCGCTCGCGTCAAGGATCACGGCCTGCATGCCGTCGCGCGCAATGGCGCTGCCGCTGATCACCAGGGGCACGTCGGGGTTGAAGCCCGCGCCGGCCGTGGCGGTGATGGTCTGTATGGTCAGCGGCACCGAGGGATCGAGCGTGGCCAGGAAGACCTGACCGTTGTGGGTCAGCCCGGCGTCGCCACCGGCCGAGCGCTCTATGCGCAGTGTCAATTCAGCCAGGGCTGCGGCACCGGTCATTGGTGCTGGCATGCCCTGGGCCTGCAGCGCCATGCCCACGGGTACGCTGACCTGCAGGATGGAGTGGCCATCTATGCCCTTGACCAGGGGAATGTCGGCCAGCGGCGAAGGCGTGCCGGGCGTGTCGGGCCGCCCGGGCAAGACCACCGGAATGCTGATGATGGTGCTGCCGCCGTCGCCGGGCGTGGTAACCACGGGCACGCCGTCGACGGGCACAGCGCTGGAATCGGTCGGCGGCGCAGGCGTCGTATTTGTCACTGCCGTCGCCGCGAGCGGGGCGGCATCGTTGCCGGCGAGGTCCTGGATGGCACTGGCGGCATTGCCCACTTCGAGTTTGTCATAGGCAACGGTCACAGTGTCGCCATGGGTCACGGGTTTGGTCAGGGTCAGGGTGACGGTGTTCTTGGCCGCGTTGACGACCACGGCCGTGACCACATTGCGCACCAGACCCACCATCACCGTAAAGGATTCTGGCGCTGGGCCGTTGACGTCATCGAGTGTGTCCGACTTGGAGAAGGTCAACACCAGGGTGCTGCGATTGACGGCGGCCGACTCAAAAACCGGCGCTTGCGTGTCGATGGTGACAACCAGTGCGTTGGATGCAGCGCTGATAGTGCCAACCGCGCCCAAAGCCTTGGCTGTCACGATGTGCATTCCTTCGGCCAGCGCAACGTGGGTTGTCACTTGCCACACGCCTTTGACGGCACGCGTCGTTGCCAGCACGGTGGTGCCGTCTGTGTCGTACAAGGTGACGAGGGCGCCCGACAGCGTCGTGCCTCCGATGGTGAGTTTTGTGGCGCTGGTGATGTGATCCCAGCCCGATTTACCGTTATCGCTGCCGGCCACCAGTTGTACGCCGACTGGTGGCGGCATCACAACCCCGTCGGCAATACTCGCTTGATTGAATTCCAGCGGTGCTAGTTCGTGCATTTTGAGCTCCGGTTACGGTATGTCTCAACTGGGGTGTGCGTGCTGCGTGCCATGGCCACGCACCATTCATCCACGGAAATCCCCAACTTGTTTGTCGCCAGCATGGCGAACTGGGCATCGAAGCCAATGACCACAAGTTACTGTTCACAGAACATGGACCAGGTTCGGCCTGTCGTATGTGCGGTGACCCACAGTGCGGTGGCGTTGTTGTTGAACCCCGTCTGAGCCTTGGCAGCGCGACACGCCCCTGATTCGCAGGCCCCGAAATGCACTCGAACCATGCTATCACATGGGGTTACGAACCCTCATTGCTGCTGGACAGGACCCGAGGCGGCGAATTCCGGGACCTTGACGCGCTGCACGAAGCAAGACTTTCACCACTGGAAAACTGCAAGCACCCATCAACTCGCGCCATGGCAAGGGGTTGAATGATTCTGCGAAATGGTGTGCACTCACCCTATGTGCAATAGATACGTCTCCCCCGCGGAAGCCGACATCGAAAGATTTTGGAATATCGGCCGCGCAAACCAGCCTCGCTGGTGGCGTGAGCAGCACGTTGAGATTTTCCCCCGGGCGCAAGGCCCGTTCATCCGGCGCGCTGTAGACGACTCTGGCTATCGCCGGGAGGGCGCTGCAGGTCGTTGGGGGCTCGTGGCGGGCGAGTGGAGCCTGAAATACGCTACGAACAATGCGCGCAGCGAAGAGCTGTCCAGCAAGGCGAGTTTCAAGGGTCCATGGGCAAAGGGGCAGCGCTGCATCATCCCAGCCGTCTCATTCGATGAGCCAAATTGGGAGTCGGGGCGTAATCAATGGTGGAGGTTCACCCGGGCTGATGGCGAGCCGTGGGGGCTCGCGGGGCTTTGGAGCCGGTGGGCCGATCCCAAGACCGGCGAGATTGTCGAGTCCTACACAATGCTGACGATCAACGCCGACGCCCATCCCTTGATGAGGCGCATGCACAAGCCCGATCCGAAGCTGCCCGCAGACCAGCAGGATAAGCGCAGCGTCATCTCGATCGAGCGCGAAGACGTGGACCAATGGCTTGCCGGCACCATTGCCGAGGCCTCTGAACTGCTGCATCTTGCGCCCGTCGAGCTATTTGATGCCGCACCTAATGGCTGACCGCTTACCGCCAGGAGCCGACACTCGCGACCGTCGCCTTCGCGGAGGTGATCAACTCACACTTCGACTCGGCGGCATGGAACGCGGCGTCCTCGACTTTGTTTCACATGGGGCAATGTGCGCCACAGGCAAGGAATGTATCTCGAAACGCGCTGTTACAAATGAGCGCGGCGCCCTGTTGGGTCATCCCATGCGTTTACGGGAACACCCAGAACTTCCGTTCCTGTGAGCTCAGCGGGCTGAGCTTCAACGGCGAGCGGTCGGCCGCCCGGGTGCCAGTGCGAAAAAGCGTCTCCATGTCCGTCAGCAGCGTGGTGGTGCTCGCCACATAGGTGTGCGCAAGCCAGTCAGTCTGCACGCTGGTGGCATCGATGATCTCAATGGATTTCACCCGTACCGGCATACCCGTCTCGATATCGCCAGCTCGCGAGTAACCCTGGACTGCCTTGGACATGTTCAAGGCATTGTCGCTGGCAGATGCGTACATCGTCACGTTCAGCTGCAGGGCCTCAAGGCGCGGCGCAATCTGTTCCTCGAACACCACTGCGTTGATGTCGGCCGCTGCCAGCAAGACCTCCTTGACCCGGTCCTTCCATTCGGGCTTTTTCTCGACGAACTCTGCAATGCCCTCCGAGACAATGCGCGTGCCCATTGAATGCCCTAGCACATACAGCCGCTGCGCATCTGACTTCATGATCAGGTCCTGAAGAAAGCTGACGAACGCAGGCCTGGCGATCGCAGCGCTGTCGGAGTCCTTGAAGTAGGCCGCTGTGCTGCCCGACGAACTCCAAGAAAACAAAGCCGGCAAGAAGGGCATGCCCATGTCGTAGGAGATCTGCGCCGTCCTCAGCGCCGCTTCCTCGAACGAGTTGTTGTAACCGTGCACGAAAACAAGAACGCTGCGGTCCTCGCCCGATTCGGTCTTCAGCTTCGCGAAGAAGTCCTGCGCCGACATCGTCGTCGTCCCCATGATGAACATGTGCTTGAGCGGATTCGGCTGCGCGCCAAGTTTCTGCGCGAACCAGCCTGGCCGCGGCACATCGCCTCGTGCCCGGTCCACCGGAATGTTGACCAATACAGTGCCGCGGGTCAGCTGACCGCCCGCCCGGCTCGCGCCAAAACCCTGGCCGGACTCTGAAGGCGCACGGTCAGTGACGAAAAACACAGAAACCTCTTTGCTCTTCGCCGCGACCCCCATCGGCGGAGGGGGCGCAACAATCGGTGCGGGGAGCGCGATGGGTGGAGGGGGCGCGACAATCGGCGCAGGTTTACCCAAATTGGTAGTGCTGCACGCGGACAGAAGCACCGAGAACACCAGCGCAAGAACTCCGGAAGACCTGAGCATCTGAACCTCCCTGTTGTGTGTGGTGGCAGTATACGAGCGGCCGCTGCGCAAGGTTGCCCAGGAATTCCCAGGGGCTTAGTTAAGGCTACGGATAAGTCTGGAGTAAGACCAGGCCCCAGGCCAGCAGGGCGTCCTTATGAGAGATCATGCTCACTCGCACGAAGCAGATCATGCCAATCAAGCCCCCCCAGGCCAATTTCGGCCCGAGTCGACCCGTTGAATCCACGGTCGATAACAGCCAGAGTCTGAACCTAAAAGCGCACCTAAATGAGCGAACTCAGCGTACTGGAGCGTAGGCGCTCAGAGGGAAAGCTACGCTGGAATACGCCCAAATACTGCTCATCGGGTGTTCGAATCCCTCGCTCTCGATCTGCCTTGCCGAGGTTAGAACGGCGCCGGCGACTGCACGACTTCTACTGGACCTGGCCCATAGTAGATGCACCTGCAGCGTGCGTCGCGCACTGTGAAGCGGCTCGGAAACACTTCGAAGACTGTGTAGTCGGCAGGCAACCCGGGGAGTGTGTAGACCAGGGGCTAGTCGTAATCCGGATTTGGGGTGCGCAGGAGGGTGGGATAGGTATAGATCACCGCGGTTTTCCCGGAATCACCCACTACGACTGGTGAGAGCCTGGCGCTCTTGAATGGTCAGAGTCAACACCCACAAGTCGCATTCCCCCGCCATCAATGGCTCGCAGCCAGCAGTGGTCAATTTGACAGACCGCGGTGTCAAGTAAGCCCATTGGACCGTGGAGAACAAAGGCTTGGGTAAATGGAGCACCTGTCTCGGGCGACTTGGAATGCATTCGCAGCTACCCATAGATGGAGTTGGCCTTGGCCTGGTGGGCAGGAAGACGCTTGCCATCGTGGTATAGAACGTGAACAGTGCACCACATGCCGATGCTGTATTCGCATACAGCATGCAGCATGCAGTGGTCAAGCGACCTTGTGTCAGACGCACGACGTTGGCGGATTTCGAGGAAAAATTGTGCTGCTCAGGGCCGTTGGCCGGCAGTGAATATTCCCACGGTGGGAATAAAACAAAAAGCCTGCTATCTTTTGAATAGCAGGCTTTCCTTATGGAGGGTTGGTGGGTCGTGCGTGATTCGAACACGCGACCTACGGATTAAAAGTCCGCTGCTCTACCGACTGAGCTAACGACCCAACCTGCTTCACAAAACGTTTGTTCTGATTAGCGAAGAACTCGATTCTAGCACGGAATTTAAAGCACTTTGGGCTCGGTGGCCGCAATTTGATCGAGCACCCAGCCGGCAGCGCATTGGCCGAATGTGGCCGTCACGGCAACGACCGAGCCGTAGCCGTGGCAGTTGAGCGTGCCGTCGGCGCCGTCGATCGCGCAAGATGCATCGGGCGGGGCGACGGCTTCGCGGCTGAAGACGCAGGCCACGCCCATCTTCTTGCCGTCGCGCGGCGCATTGTGTTCGCGGCGCAGGCGGTAGCGCAGTTGGGCCAGCAGCGGGTCGTGCGTGGTCTGGCTCAGGTCGTCGATGTCGACCTTGTGCGCCTGGCGCTTGCCGCCGGCTGCGCCCACGCTGATGAACAGCAGTTTGTTGCGGCGTGCATGCGCTGCCATGGCGGTCTTGGCCTTGACCTGGTCGCAGGCGTCGATCACGGCCGTCACGCCCGCGGGCAGCAGCGCCGGCCAGTTGTCCGGCTCGACGAATTCCTCTATGCAGTGCACTTCGCAGTCGGGGTGGATCTGCGCTATGCGCTCGCGCATCGCGACCACTTTGGCCTGGCCCACGGTCGAAGTGAGCGCATGGATCTGGCGGTTGATGTTGGATTCGGCGACCTGGTCCAGGTCGATCAGCGTGATGCGGCCCACGCCGCTGCGCGCCAGCGCTTCCGCGGCCCAGGAGCCCACGCCGCCTATGCCGACCACGGCCACATGTGCGCCGCGGATGCGCGCGGCGCCCGGCACGCCGTAAAGACGCTCCAGGCCGCCGAAGCGGCGCTGGTTGTCGGCAGCCAGAAAGTCGGGGTCGGGCAGGGCGGCAGTCGCGATGCTCAATGAGAAAGTCATTTCATTTATTCAGGATGCAAGGCACCGCTAACAGCGCGTGAAACTGACGTGTCCTGGGTCAGGGGCACCGAGCAAGGGCCGCCCCGCAGCGAAGGTGCCGTCCCCCTCCACCGCAGGTTGAGAGGGGGAAGCGACGTAAGTCGCTCAGGGGGTGCTTTATTTCAGACGCGACAGCTGTTCCTTGGCGGCATTCGCGGCTTCGCTGCGCGGATAGGCCTTGATCAGGTCTTCGAGCGTCTTGCGCGCCGAACGCGTGTCCTTGAGCTCGATCTGGCAGTTGGCGATCGATAATGCGGCTTCCGGCGCGCGCGCGTGCTCGGGCGTCGCTGTCAGCAGCGATTTGAAGTTGGCGATCGCCTCCTTGTAGTCTCGCTCCGCATACTGCGCGTTGCCAAGCCAGAAGCGTGCCGACGGCAGATAGCCGCTGCGCGGATACTGGCGGATGAACGCGCTGAAGGACTTGTTGGCATCGGCGAACTTGCCGCCGCGGAAGACTTCGAGCGCGGCATCGAAGTCGCGCTTTTCAGCCGGGTCGGCCGTGAACTGCTGACCGTCTACGGTCACAGTGACCGGCTCGAATTGCTTGAGCCGTTCTTCCACACCCTGGGCGATGTCCTTTTGCTTGCGTTGCAGTTCAGACGACTGCTGCAGCAATTGTTCATTCTGCCCACGCAGACGGGCCTGGTCCTGGCGCAGTATCTCGATCTGCGATTGCAGATCGAGCAGGCTGCGGCGCAGCTGCGAAGTGTCTTCGCTGGCGCGCTGGTTCGACTGCTGCATCGCGTCCAGGCGCTGGCGCAGCTCGATGATCGCCTTGCGCGCCTCGTCGTCACCGAACAGGGCGGCCTGGCTGGCCGTGGCGAACGACGCGGTACAGGCGAATGCCAGTACCAGCCGGGCCACGGAGGTGGTGCGGAAAAACGGTGTTGCCATATTTAACGGTACGACAGTTCAGCGCGGCGGTTCTGGGCGAAGGCGTCTTCGCTGAAGCCTTGGACGGCAGGCTTTTCCTTGCCGAAGCTCACGGCTTCGACCTGGGCGTCGGACACGCCCAGCAGACCCAGCGAGCGGCGCACGGCTTCGGCGCGCTTCTGGCCCAGTGCCAGGTTGTACTCGCGGCCGCCGCGTTCGTCGGTGTGGCCTTCGACCACGACCTTGCGGCTGGGCGAAGCCTTGATGAAGCGTGCGTGGGCTTCGATCTGCGATTGTGCGTCGGCCTTGATGACGTACGAGTCGTAGTCAAAGTAGACGATGCGGCTCACGCCCTGGGGGCCGGCCTGGTCGCCGCCCGACTGCGTCAGGTCGACACCTGCGACACCGCTTTGGCCCGTGCCGCCAGCGGTGGCGCCGGTGCCAGCGCCGCTGCTCAAAGCCGACTTGTCGGTGACCGGGGTTTCGTCGAGCTTGACGCCCGAGCTGCAGCCTGCCATCAGGGCGGCAACGGTCATGGCGATGGAAAGGCGTTTGAAGGTGATCATGGAAAAACTCCGCAGCGTTCTACAGAACGCCATCAGCGATATGGTTGAAAAGAAAAGAACTACAGAAACTCAGTTTTTGGGGAATGGGCCCCAGTCGGGCTCGCGGATGTCGCCACCCTGGCCGGCGAGCCTTGCCTTGATCTTGCCGTCCAGTGTCGTGGTCATCAGGGATTCGCGTCCTTGCTGCAGGGTCGCGTACACAATCAGGCGGCTATTTGGAGCAAAGCTCGGATTTTCATCGGCCGTGGTGTCGGTGATCGCGGTCACGGTGCCCGCGCTCAGGTCCATCACGTGCAGCTTGAAGCCTCCGCCCACGCGCGAAATATACGCGAGCCAGCGACCGTCCGGACTGACACTTGGAGAAATGTTGTAGTTGCCGGTGAAGGTCACGCGTTCGGCGCTGCCTCCGCTGGCCGAAACCTTGTAGATCTGCGGTGCGCCGCCGCGATCGCTGACGAAGAAGATCGTCTGGCCGTCGCTGGAGAACACAGGCTCGGTGTCGATGCCGCTGCTTTGCATCAGGCGGCGCGGTTCGCCGCCTTCGGCGCTGATCATGTACAGCTGCGAGCCGCCGTCGCGCGTGAGCGTCACCGCCAGCGACTCGCCGTTCGGTGCCCAGGCCGGCGCGCTGTTGGAGCCGCGGAAGTTGGCCAGCAGGCGACGCCGGCCGCTGGCCACGTCATGCACATAGACCACGGGCTTGCGCGACTCGAACGACACATAGGCCACCTGGCGGCCGCTGGGCGACCAGGCCGGGGAAATGATGGGCTCGGGGCTCGACAGCGCCGACTGCGCGCCCTCGCCATCGGCATCGGCAATCCACAGGCTGTAGCGTTTGCCGGCCTTGGTCACGTAGGTGATGCGGGTCGAGAAGATGCCGCGTTCGCCGGTGAGCTTTTCGTAGACGTAGTCGGCGATGCGGTGGGCCACGAGGCGCAGATCGCCCGAAGGTACGGCGAAGCTGTGGCCGCCCAGATCCTGGCCGCGCACCACGTCCCAGAGGCGAAAGCGCACGTCGAAGCGGCCGTCGGCCAGGCGCGTCACGCTGCCCGTGACCAGCGAGTCGGCCATCTTCTGCTTCCACAGCGCCACGTCGGGCCGCGAGGTCTCATCAAGCTGGGTTCCCGAGGCATCTACGCCGCGGAACTGGCCGCTGCGCTCGAGGTCAGCCTGCACGATGGCCGCGAGTTTCTGCGGCGACTGCGGCTCGCCGCGGAACGGGGCGATCGCAATCGGCAACTGCGTCAAGCCCACGCCCGTGACTTCTACCCGGAACTGGGCCAGCGCGGGCAGCGCGGGAGCAGAGGCGAGGGCCGCAAGAAAGCCGCGGCGCATCGTTTGCGGCAGCGCCGCGGAAAAGGATGTGGATGGAGTTCGGTCAATAGTCATTGGCAACCATCTTAGTGTGGCCAACACAACCCTTGGCACATCGTTGCGTTGCCTGGGCGCGTGCAACTTGCACTGCGCCTGGTGTCCACCGCAAATCCCGCGATTTCTCGGGCCGTGTCAGGCCGTGTCAGCGACTGTTGCTCCGGGTAAATCCCGGTGCTTACGGATCGCATGTTACACACTCTGGCGCGGCCCAACTGTAAGTGGATGAACAGTCATGCCGTAGGGCCGTAAAATTCGCGTCACATGCAAGCATCCCACTCCGCCCCAGAAGCCTCCGCCCTCGTGCCTTCGCGTCCCCTGAGCATGCGCCAGCGCCTGCAGCGTCTTGCTCCTTACTTCGGCGGGCGTCGCTGGACCTGGGTGCTGGCCGTGGCCGCGATGCTGGTCGGCGCCGCGACCGAGCCCATGATTCCGGCACTGCTCAAACCCCTGCTGGACAACGGATTTACCGACGGCAGCCTGCAACTGTGGCTGGTGCCGGTTTCCATCATGGGCGTGTTCCTGCTGCGCGGCATCGCCCAGTTCGTCGGCCAGTACGCGCTGGCGCGCATCGCCAACGAAGGCATGCTGAGCCTGCGCCACGCGCTGTTCGACCGCTTGCTGGCGGCCGACATGGCGCTGTTCTCGCGCCACTCGGCGAGCAGCCTGTCGAACACCGTGGTCTATGAAGTGCAGACCGGCTCGACGCTGCTGGTGCAGGCGATGATGGGCCTGTCGCGCGACAGCTTCACGCTGATCGCCTTGCTCGGCTATCTGCTCTATCTGAATTGGCAGCTGACGCTGGTCGTGGGCCTGGTCGTGCCCGGCGTCGCCTGGATCATGAAGACGCTGTCGCGCCGGCTTTACCGCATCACCAAGGACAGCCAGGAGGCGACCGATTCGCTGGCTTATGTGGTCGAGGAAAACGTGCTGGCCCACCGCATGGTGCGCCTGCATGGCGCGCAGGACGTGCAGCAAAAGCGCTTTGGCGGTCTGAGCCAGCGCCTGCGCCATCTGGCGGTGAAGTCTACGATTGCGTCGGCCGCGATGACACCGCTGACGCAGCTGCTGGCCGCGGCCGCGCTGTCGACGGTCATCTGCATTGCGCTGTGGCAAAGCCGCCAGACGCTGCGCGCCGACGACGTCACCGTGGGCGGCTTCGTGTCGTTCATCACCGCCATGCTGATGCTGGTCGCACCCATACGCCGGCTGGCCGACGTGGCCAATCCGATCACGCGTGGCGTGGCCGCGCTCGAGCGCGGCCTGGCGCTGCTCGACAGCACGCAGGCCGAGCAGGGCGGAACGCACCGCACGGAACGTGCGCGCGGCGAAATCGAGCTGCGCGACGTGGGTGTGGCGTTCGGCGAGGACCAGGCGCCGGCCCTGGCGCAGGTGAATCTGCGCGTGCGTCCCGGCGAAGTCGTGGCCCTGGTCGGGCCTTCGGGCGCGGGCAAGACCACGCTGGTCAATCTGCTGCCGCGCTTTCTCGCACCGACCAGCGGCGAAGTGCTGCTCGACGGCCGGCCGCTGGCCGAGTGGGATCTGTCCAGCCTGCGCCAGCAGTTCGCCATGGTCAGCCAGGACGTGGTGATGTTCAACGACAGCGTGGCCGCGAATGTCACGCTGGGCGCGCAGGTCGACGAGGCCAAGGTCTGGGCCAGCCTCGAAGCCGCAAATCTTGGCGACCACGTGCGCCGCATGCCCCAGGGACTGCAGACCGTGGTCGGCCACAACGCGGCCCAGCTGTCGGGCGGCCAGCGCCAGCGGCTGGCGATCGCGCGCGCGGTCTACAAGAATGCGCCCATACTGATTCTCGACGAGGCCACTTCGGCGCTCGACACCGAATCCGAGCGCCTGGTGCAGGATGCGCTGCAGCGCCTGATGCAGGGCCGCACGACGCTGGTGATTGCGCACCGGCTGTCGACCATCGAGCACGCGGACCGCGTGGTGGTCATGGAGCGCGGCCACATTGTCGAGCAGGGACCGCATGCGCAGTTGCTGGCCCAGGGCGGGCTGTATTCGCGGCTGCAAGCCGCGGGCTGACGCCTGTGCGTCAGTCGACGACGACCTGCGCCGCGCCGGCTTCCATGCGGCCTATGACCGCGGCGCTCGCAAAACCCTGGGCCGCGAACAGCGCCAGCACCTGATCGACTGTCTCGGCAGTGCAGGACACCAGCAGCCCGCCCGAAGTCTGCGGGTCGGTCATTAGCGCTTGCAGCGGTGCCGAGACCTGCGACCCCATGACCACCTGCGCGCCATAGGCCGCCCAGTTGCGGCTCGAAGCGCCAGTGACCACGCCTTGTTCCGCAAACGCCTGCACGGTGGGCAGCAGCGGCAGCGCGCGGCTGTCTATGCGCGCCGTGAGACCCGCGCCGCGCGCCAGCTCCAGCGTATGGCCCAGCAGGCCGAAGCCGGTCACGTCGGTCAGCGCGTGCACGCCTTCGATCTGCGATAGCGCCGCGCCCGGACGGTTGAGCTGCGTCGTGGTCTCGACCATGGCGCGGTAGCCGTTGGCGTCGAGCAGGTTCTTCTTCAGCGCCGCCGACAGAATGCCCACGCCCAGCGGCTTGCCCAGCACCAGGACATCGCCGTCCCGGGCATCGGCATTGCGCTTCATGTGCTTGGGGTTGACGATGCCGATACCCACCAGGCCGTAGATGGGCTCGACCGAGTCGATCGAATGCCCGCCGGCCAGCGGAATGCCGGCCTCGCGGCAGATCGATTCGCCGCCTTCGAGCACCTTGGCGATGGTCGCATGCGGCAGCACGTTGATGGGCATGCCGACGATGGCCAGCGCCATCAGCGGCGTCGCGCCCATCGCGTAGATGTCCGACAGCGCATTGGCTGCGGCAATGCGGCCGAAGTCATACGGGTCGTCGACGATGGGCATGAAGAAATCGGTGGTGGCGACGATGGCCTGTTCGTCGTTGATGCGGTACACGGCGGCATCGTCGGCGGTCTCGTTGCCCACCAGCAGGTCGGGGAAGAACTGCTTGGGCAGCGCGCTTTGCCCTATCAACTGCGCCAGCACGCCCGGTGCGATCTTGCAGCCGCAGCCGCCACCGTGCGAAAGAGAGGTCAGGCGGGGGGCGGTGGGAAGAGTGGGAGTGGTGTCATTCATGTAAGTGCTCGCTGTTCTGTGCCGGGTCGCGACGGAGGACTCGGCCATCGCCATTATGGCCAGACAGTGTCGACCGCGTGTGGGGCGCACGCCCGGCGGCGTTCGCCTGCGTGCGCGGCGGAAAAAACAAAAATAGTTGGAATCTATTGATTATTTGTGTTGCATAGAAAAAGGCAATCGATTGTCAAGGCTTGGCGCGCTCTCGCCTGGCTGTGCACCCTGCAGGGCGACAGAGGAGTGCGCGGCGACGGCCGTCGATGGCATGGAAGCAAAAATCATCAATATCAAGAGGTTCAAACATGAAAAATACACCAATCTCACATTTCCGAAAAAATACATTTTTCGTCTTGCTTGGAACCTGTTCGGCTTTGCTGGCAGGCGCCGCGCATTCCCATGGTTTGAGTTCGGCTGAACTGGATAAGCTGGGTGGTCTGTTCTACGGATACTCGAAGGAAAGCCAGGACAATAATCTGAAGATGAACGATTTGAAGACCTATCTGGATAAGTGCAATAAGGAAATCAATTACGCAACGAACATGAAGTTTCATGCCGACAGAGAAAAGCGCGCCGAGGACGCGTTCGCAATGGGCAAGAAATTGGAGGAATGGAGCGCCAAGAAAGACAAGGTGGAGTTGGAGTTGGATGATTTGAAGAAAGAACGCAGAGAAATCGACAGGAAAAATGGCCTGGCGAATGTTGGAAATCGAAAATCGCTTGGAAACGATGCCGCTCATCGTCGCCCCAATAATGATGCCGCTTCTGAACGTGGCCAGAAAATAGAATCCGCTGCACCCTCCACGCCCTCAATCAGTAATGGCGAGCAAGAATCGATTCCATCAGCTAAAAAATTCAGCCGTGATTTCTTTCTCCAGAATTCGCATAACGATGGCGCAGCGAAAAACACGCGGGATGACCCACCCAAGGTCGGAACGCTCAACAAGACTCTGCTGGAAGGTGTGAACGAGGCGCTGCAAAAGGCGGCGCCCAACGGCCCCGAGAAAAAACTGCCAAACGTTGGCGCGCCGCAACCCCCTGCGCCGTCGGGCCTCGGCCAACGCATATCGAATTTTGGCGACCTATTCGCCAAGCTCAAGCCCCCGTCAGCCGTCACCAATCCATCCGACAAGGTGTTGACGCCTGTGGCGGAGTCCGTTGTCGGACCTGCCGTTTCGGCGTCAGCGGCCTCGGGATGGGCGGGCGCAGCGCCCATGCTGCCGGCGAACCAGTATGTCGCGCTGTCCGCGCATGACTCCCTGGTGATAGCGCCAGGCCAGGCTCCCGATCCGCAGGAATCGCTGGTGGTGACCAACCATCTGGGAAACACCCATGGCGTGTGGGTCGGTCAGGACAAGCTCGTTCTGTCGGGCGGTCTGCATTCGACAAATCTGCGGCTTGACGATGATGGCGCAAAATTTGTCGATGCACAGACGGGCGCAGCGGTCGTGCTGGGCGGCGTTGCCGCTGGCATTGCGCCCACCGATGCAGTCAATGTCGAGCAGGTCCACTCCGTGATCGATGCGGCCGTGACACCGCTGGGCGCGCGCTTCGACGGCTTGGAAAGCCGCGTGCAGCAGCTCGATCAGAAAATCAATGCGGTCGAAAAGAAGCTTTCGGGCGGCGTGGCCATGGCGATGGCGCTGAGCCAGCCGGTGTCGTTCGCTCCCAAGGCCAACAGCGCCGTGACCGGCGGCGTGGCGACCTATAACGGCCAGACGGCCATGGGTTTCAGCTTCAATCGCCTGGTCGCCAACACCGAAACGCGCCGCACCGTGGTCTCGCTGGGCGTGGCGGCGACGACGTCGGGACGGTCATCGGCCTGCGCGCGCTTGGGCGCCTGCTTCAGCTGGTAGGAATGGCGGAAAGCAGCAGGAGTCGAACCTACCCAGGAGCGACTGACGCCCCTCACCGGGTTTGAAGCCCGGCCACACCACCGGGTGTGCATGCCTTCCAATGCCGGCTATTGTAAGCTGCCGTTCGGCCCCTGCCAGCTTGCATCCGGGCGCAGCAGGTGGGCGTCGCGCAGGCGGCGCGTGTAGCCGACCCGGTCGAAGAACTCGAGGATCTGGATCGCACGCTTGCGGCCCAGGCCGGTGGCGTCGCGAAACGCGCGCGCTTCGACTTCGGCCTTGGGGTGGCTCGCCGCCAGGGACGCGACCAACTGGGCGAGCTCCTGCATGCGCGGCGCGCTGTAGAACAGGTCCTTGACCACCTGGAATACCTGGCCGCGGCGCGTGAGCTTGCGCAGCAGCTGGCGCACGCTGTCTTCACCGGCACCTGTCGTGCCCGCAAGATCGCGCACCCAGGGCGGATCGTAGCGGCCTTCATCGAGTAGCGGCAGCAGGCGTTCGGCCAGCGTCTGTTCGGGGGAGCTCAGTTCCACGCTATGGCCTGGCAGATGCAGCCAGGCGCCGCTGGCGACCAGTTGCGCGTCGCCCAGCAGGCCGTCGATCAGGCCGCGCCACAGCGCGTCGTGCGCGCCTTGCACCAATCCGGGCCAGGCCATGCGGCGCAGGCGCGCGGCGTTGAGCCCCGGTTCGTCGGCGTGCTTTTCATGGAATTGCGCCAGCGTGGCCAGCACCTGGGCGCGCAACTGCTGCCAGCGCGTGGCAGACAGCAGCACAGTATCCGCGCCCAGCGGCAATTGCAGCGCATCGGCGGGCAGATCCTGCGCGCTCCAGCGCCGGCCCGACAGCCGCACCAGCTGCGACAGCGCCAGACCGTGGGGGGAGCGCGCCAGCAACTGCGCGGCGCTGCCCGTGGCAATCAGCGCATCGAGCGCCTGCAGATAGGCCTGGCGTTCGGCGCTGCGGCGCTTGCGCGCGGGAGCATGGGGATCGGTGACGGTGCCGCCCGCAATCGTGCGGCTGGCCTGGGCGTTGCGCAGGATCAGGCGGTCGCCGGGCAGGCAGAACACCGGAGTGTCGAGCACCAGCTGCGCGCGCACGCTGCTGCCGGGTTCTATGTGCTCGCCTTCGAGCAGCGCCACATGGGCCGTGCAATGCGCGGTGCCCAGATGCAGGTGCACGGGCGTCCATTGGCGGATCTCGGGCGCCGAGGCCAGCAGCTGCAGTTGCACATCGATGCGCTCGCTGGCCTGCAGCAGCGCGCCGTCGGCAATCCAGTCGCCGCGCTGGATCTCGTCCTTGCCCAGGCCGGCGAGGTTGAGCGCCACGCGCTGGCCGGCCACGCCGCTGTCGCTGGCCTGGTTCTGCGCATGGATGCTGCGCACGCGCAGCGTCTGGCCGCTGCGCGAGTGCACCAGACTGTCGCCCGTGGTCACGGCGCCGCCAAACACCGTGCCCGTGACAACGGTTCCCTGGCCGGGCAGGCTGAAGCTGCGGTCTACGGCCAGGCGGAACAGGCCGTTGCGCGGCCGTGCCGGCATCTGCTGGGCCAGGGTTTGCAGGTGGCCGCGCAGCGCGGCGACACCGGGGTCATCGGGCAGCGCGGCAGCGGTCTCGAAGACGACGGCGCCCGCCAGCGGCGTGGGCGCAAGCAGCGTGGCCAGTTGGGCGCGGGCGTCGGCAATCTGCGCCGCGCTGGCACGATCGACCTTGGTCAGCGCAATGCTGGCCTGGGTCACGCCCAGCAGCAGCAGGATGTCGATGTGTTCGCGGGTCTGCGGCATCACGCCGTCATCGGCGGCCACGACCAGCAGCGCATGGTCTATGCCCACCGCGCCCGCGGCCATGGTGTGCACGAACTTCTCGTGGCCGGGCACGTCGATGATGCCCAGCACATCGCCGTTGGGCAGCGGCGCATAGGCATAGCCCAGCGCGATCGATATGCCGCGCGCTTTTTCTTCCTTGAGGCGGTCGGTGTCCACGCCCGTGAGCGCGCGCACCAGCGTGGTCTTGCCATGGTCGATATGGCCTGCGGTACCGATGATCATGAAGGGATATGCGAGGCCAGCAAGGGCAGTTGTTCGGCGAAAAGGGATTGCTGATCGGCTTCAAGGCAGCGCAGGTCCAGCCACAGCGCGTCGGCCTGGATGCGGCCTATCACCGGCCGGGGCAGGGCGCGCAGCGCGGCTTCGAGCTGCATCAGCTGGCGGCCGGCCTGGCGGCCCGAGGCCGGGTGGATGCGCAGGCCGTGGCTGGGCAGCGATTCCACAGGCAGCGCGCCGCTGCCGATCTGGCTGGCCATGGCCGCGGTCTCGACCACATAGGCCGGGCCCAGCGCAGCCTGCAGAGCGGGCGCCAGCGCCTGGGCCTGGGCCTGCATGTCGGCGGCCGGGCGCGTGAACAGCCGCAGCGTGGTCAGGCGCTGGGCCAGTTGTTCGGGGTGCAGGTACAGGCGCAGCACGGGCTCGAGCGCGGCCAGCGTTAGCTTGCCCACGCGCATCGCGCGCTTGAGCGGGTTCTTCTTGATGCGGGCAATCAAGTCCTTGCGCCCGACGATCAGGCCGGCCTGCGGTCCGCCCAGCAGCTTGTCGCCGCTGAAGGTCACGATATCGGCGCCCGCGGCGATCGTCTCGCGCACCGTGACTTCGTAGGGCAGGCCCCATTGGCGCATGTCGACCAGCGTGCCGCTGCCCAGGTCGACGACCATGCTCAGGCCGCGACCATGGGCGATGTCGGCGACCTCCTGGTCGCTGACGCTCTTGGTGAAGCCCGTGACTTCGTAGTTGCTGCAATGCACCTTCATCAGCAGCCCGGTGTCGGCGGACACGGCCTCGGTGTAGTCGCGCGCATGGGTGCGGTTGGTGGTGCCGACTTCGACCAGCCGCGCGCCGGCGCGCGCCATGATGTCGGGAATGCGAAATGCGCCGCCGATCTCGACCAGCTCGCCGCGCGAGACGATCACTTCGCGCCCTTCGGCCAGCGTGCCCAGCGTGAGCAGCACGGCCGCGGCGTTGTTGTTGACCACGGTTGCGGCTTCGGCGCCCGTGAGCTCGCAGATCAGCGCTTCGATCAGGTCGTCGCGGTCGCCGCGCCCGCCGGTTGCGAGGTCGTATTCGAGGTTGGCCGGGCTCAGCAGCGCCTGCACCACCGCATCGACCGCTTCCTGGGGCAGCAGCGCGCGGCCCAGGTTGGTGTGCAGCACCGTGCCCGTGAGATTGAAAACCGCCTGCAGGCGCGGTGCAAAGCGCCTGGCCAGGCGCTGCGCGGCGCTGTCCGCGATGCGCTCGAAATGGGTCGCATCCGGCGCCAGCACCATGCCCGCGCGCAGCTGGTCGCGCAGCGCGTCCAGCGTTTCACGCAAGGCCTGGGTGCAGGCCTGGTGGCCGTAGCGCTCGCGCAGGGGCGCGAGCGCCGCGCTTTGCAGTAGCTTGTCGACGGACGGCAGTTGCGGCCAGGGGCGCGCGGCCGTGTCCTGTGCGGCCGCAAGAACGGCCTGTTCCAGAGGAGCGGTTTTCATCGGGCTATTGTCGGCTCATTCCGCCGCGGGATCGACCAGCGACTGGTCGCCTTCGGCCTGCTCTTCGGCAAACGCCACATAGAGCAGCGGGTTGGTGCTGGCGCGCTTGAAAGGCGTTTCGCTCATCAGCAGATCGAGCATCAACGAGGCCAGGTCGTCGGCCAGCGGCTCGGCCAGCGGGTCCTTTTCCTGGTTGATGACCTTGCGGTAGCTGCCGCATTCCGTGCAGGTCTCGGCGGTGACGACTTCGCCCAGGCCTTCTACGCCCTGGTACTGTATGCCCTTGGTGGACTCGCAGTGCGAGCACTTGACACGCACCATATGCCATTCGGTGCAGCAGGTGCCGCAGTGCAGGTAGCGGTGGCCGTTGGCCTTGCCGCCAATGCGCAGCACGCTGGCCACGGGTTCGCTGGCGCAGACCGGGCAGATCGACGCCGGCTCGGTATAGGGCACGTCGCCCACCGACAGATGGGCGGCGCGCTGCGTGAAAACGACTTGCAGCGCGGCCATGACGAACGGCGCCATGCCGACATCGCGCGCCGCCACTTCCTTTTGCAGCAGGCGCCGAGCCACGGCCTCGCGCTCGGCCAGGGGCATTTCGCGCAGTGCGCCAATCAGGGGCTGCAGCGGTGCGGGCAGGCCGTCACCGCCTTCGAGGCGGGTGAGCATGGCGTCGAGCACCTGATTCCAGGCCGGATCGAGGTGGTCGGCGGCCGGCAGCAGCGGCATCGAATGCTGCTGGGCCAGCGCGATCGCCGCGGCGGGAAGCTCGGGCGTGGGCAGCTGGGTCAGCGCCTGGTGCTGGGCGTCGACGATCTGCGCGACAAACAGGATGTAGTCGGCAATCGGGTTGCCGACGGCGAGCTGGCGCAGGCGCGCCGCGCGCTCGGCAAACAGGCTGCCGGTTTCGGGCAGGCGGATGCGCGGGAAATTGATCTGATCGATGGCTTCGATCTCGCCGCGTTGAAGAATGCGTTGCATTGTGTCTTTCCAAATAAGTGCCGCCGGCACGCCATGGTGGCGTCCGGCGGCAGGGCGTATTCCTCGAAACTGGCGGACCCCAACTCAGGGGCACCGAGCAAGGGCCGCCCCGCAGCGAGGGTGCCGTGCCTGGCCGGCCGCCCCCCTCCACCGAAGGATGAGAGGGGGAAGCCGGGGCCGGCCATCCGGCGTAAGCGGCTCAGGGGGGGCTACTCTTTCTCCCCGGTCATCCGTCGGTACCAGATCGGATGATGGTACTTGGCCCAGGCGCGGTTCACGGTGCCGTAGACCATGGCGCGCAGCGTGCCGCGCGTCCAGATTGCCGCATAGATGTGCAGGATGATCAGGCCGAACAGCGCGAACGCCGAGACCGCGTGCAGCACGACGCTGGCGCGCACCAGCTCCACGGGCAGGTTCCACCAGGCGCGCCACATCAGCACGCCCGAGATCGTCAGGCCCAGCATGGACGCGACCAGCAGCCAGAACAGCGCTTTCTGGCCGCCGTTGTACTTGTCCTGCTCCGGCATCACGTGATGCACTTCGGTCACCAGCTTGGGTGCTTCCTTGATCCACTGGCGGTCCCGCGCGCGCATGATGTTGAGCCGCCAGAAGCGGATCACCATCAGCACGAAGCCCAGCGCCATCACCACCCCGATATAGGGGTGCAGAATGCGCGTCCAGGGACCGCCGCCGAACAGCTGCGTCAGCGGGAAGAAGGCCGGGTGAAAGAACGCCAGGCCGGACAGCGCCAGCAGCACAAAGGTGATCGCCACCAGCCAGTGGTTGGCGCGCTCACCGGCGGTGTAACGCTTGAGGTCACGGGGGCTGCGCTTCATTTTGCGTCCTCCTTGTCGAGCATCTGCTGCTCCAGCCGTTCTTCCATGCGGTCTTCCTCGCGCTCGAGTTCCGCAGGTACTTCGTGCGGGCCCTTGGTCACGTAGTGGAAGAAGCTGCCCACGGCCGCCGCACCCAGCGCGGCCAGAGCCAGTGGCTTGGCCACGCCCTTCCACAGCGAGACCATGGGGCTGATCTTGGGATCATCCGGCAGGCCCTTGTAGAGCGATGGCTTGTCGGCATGGTGCAGCACGTACATCACGTGCGTGCCGCCCACGCCCGGCGGGTCATAAAGGCCGGCCTTGTCGAAGCCGCGGCGGTTCAGGTCCGCGATGCGGTGCTCGGCATGGTCCTTCATTGCCTCCTTGGTGCCGAACTGGATGGCGCCCGTGGGGCAGGTCTTGACGCAGGCCGGTTCGCGGCCCACGGCCACACGGTCGGAACACAAGGTGCACTTGTACGCCTTGTTGTCCTTCTTCGAGATGCGCGGGATGTTGAACGGGCAGCCGGTCACGCAGTAGCCGCAGCCCACGCAGTTTTCCTGCTGGAAGTCGACGATGCCGTTGCTGTACTGCAGGATGGCACCGGGCGACGGGCAGGCCTTGAGGCAGCCCGGATCCTCGCAGTGCATGCAGCCGTCCTTGCGGATCAGCCATTCCAGGTTGCCCGTGGCCTCGTTTTCGTACTCGGTGAAACGCATGACGGTCCACGAGTCGGCCGTGAGGTCGGTCGGGTTGTCGTACACGCCGGCGGCCAGCGTGCCGACCTCGTCGCGCAGATCGTTCCACTCCATGCAGGCGGTCTGGCAGGCCTTGCAGCCAATGCACTTGGAGACGTCGATCAGCTTGGCCACTTCGCCCGAGTGCGTTTCGCGCACGCTGGGCGAGGGAGTGGTGGTCGCCGAACGGCGCTTGATATCGAGAGAATGTGTAGAAGACATCAGCTACTCCTTAGGCCTTTTCCACCTTCACGAGGAAGGTTTTGGATTCTGGTGTGTTGCTGTTGCCGTCACCAATCGATGCCGTGAGATTGTTGGCCATATAGCCCTTGCGCCCGGTCGACGAGAAGCCCCAGTGGATGGGGATGCCGACATGGTGCACGGTCTTGCCTTCGATCTGCATGCCCTTGAGGCGCTTGGTCACCACGGCCGCGGCCTTGATGAAGCCGCGCTTGGAGCTCACCTTGACCTGCTGGCCGGTCGCAATGCCCAGCTCCTGTGCCAAGGCTTCGCCGATCTCGACGAACTGTTCGGGCTGAATGATGTTGTTCAGCTGAACATGCTTGGTCCAGTAGTGGAAATGCTCGGTCAGGCGGTAGGTCGTGCCCACATGCGGGTACTCGGCGGCCGTGCCGTCCGTGCCCTTGGTCGACTCCAGGATACGCGCCGCGGGGTTGATGACCGCGAGCTTGTTCTTGGGGTACATCGGGTTGTAGCCCAATGGGTTGTCGAACGCTTCGTAGTGCGTGGGGAACGGCCCTTCGTTCATGCCCTTGCGCGCGAAGAAACGCGCCACGCCTTCGGGGTTCATGATGAACGGTCCGACGGTTGCCGGGTCCATGGTCACCGCGATGTCGGGCACGTCTGCGCCGCCCCAGGCCTTGCCGTTCCACTCGATGAGCTTGCGGTTCGGATTGAACGCCTTGCCTTGCAGGTCGCAGGACGCACGGTTGTAGAGCACGCGGCGGTTGGCCGGCCAGGCCCAGGCCCAGTTCAGCGTATTGCCTATGCCCGTGGGGTCGGAGTTGTCGCGGCGTGCCATCTGGTTGCCCGAGGTCGTCCAGCTGCCCGTCCAGATCCAGCAGCCGCTGAGCGTGCTGCCGTCGTCGCGCAGCTCGCCGAAACTGCTCAACTGCTCGCCAGCCTTGCGCAGCAGCTTGGTCGGATCCTTGGGATCGAACAGGTCGACCAGCGCGCGGCCGTTGTACTCCTTGGCAATTTCTTCCGACGACGGGTGGGCCGCTTGGGCGTAAGGCCAGTACAGGTTGGCGATGGGGTCGGGGAACTTGCCGCCGTCCTTGGCGTAGGCCGCCTTCAGGCGCAGGTGCAGGGCCGACATGATGGCCACATCGGTCTTGGCTTCACCCGGCGGCTCGGCCGCCTTCCAGTGCCACTGCAGCACGCGCGACGAACTCACCACCGCGCCGTCTTCTTCGGCAAAGCAGGTGGTCGGCAGGCGGAAGACTTCGGTCTGGATGGCGGCGCTGTCGACATCGTTGAACTCGCCGTGGTTCTTCCAGAACTCGGAGGTCTCGGTGACCAGCGGGTCCATGATCACCAGGAACTTGAGCTTGGACAGGCCCTTGCGCACGTTGTTGCTGTTGGCCAGTGCGGCGAGCGGGTTGAAGCCCTGGGCAATGTAGCCGTTGATCTTGCCCTGGTTCATCAGGTCGAAGACCTGCAGCATGTCGTACTGGCGGTCGAGCTTGGGCAGGTAGTTGAACGCCCAGTTGTTCTCGGCCGTGGCAGCCGGTCCATACCAGGCCTTCATCAGGCTCACATGGAACTTCGGTGTGTTCGACCAATAGTTCATCTGGCCCGGGCGCATGGGCTTGGGCGTGCGCGCGGCTATGTACTTCTCGTACTCCTGCTCGCCTTCGTTGGGCAGCGACAGATAGCCTGGCAGGCTGGCCGACAGAATGCCCAGGTCGGTCAGGCCCTGGATGTTGGAGTGACCGCGCAAGGCGTTCATGCCGCCACCCGCGACGCCGATGTTGCCCAGCAGCAGCTGGATCATCGCTCCGGTGCGCAGTATCTGCGCGCCCGTCGTGTGCTGAGTCCAGCCCAGCGCGTAGAGGATGGTCGCGACGCGGCCCGATTCCGCCGTGGAAGCCAGCTGTTCGCACACATGCAGGAACTTGGCCTTGGGCGTGCCGCAGATGCTCTCGACCTTTTCGGGCGTATAGCCCGCGTAGTGGCGCTTGAGCCACTGATAGACGCAGCGCGGATGCTCCAGCGTGGGATCCACCGTCACATAGCCGTCCGCATCGAGCTCATAGTCCCAGGACGACTTGTCGTAGCTGCGCTTCTCGGGGTCGTAGCCCGCGAAAATGCCTTCGTCGAACGCGAAGTCCTCCTTCACGATATAGGTGAAGTCGGTGTAGTTCCTCACGTATTCGTGATGGATCTTGTTGTTTGTCAGCAGATAGTTGATGACTGCGCCAAGGAACACGATATCGCTGCCCGACCGGATGGGGGCATAGAAATCGGCAACCGATGCGGATCGGTTGAAGCGCGGGTCGACCACCATGAAGTGCGCATTGTTGTGCTCCTTCGCTTCGGTCACCCATTTGAAGCCGCAGGGGTGGGCTTCAGCGGCATTGCCGCCCATGATCAAAATCACATCCGCGTTCTTGATGTCGACCCAATGGTTCGTCATCGCTCCACGGCCAAACGTCGGGGCAAGACCTGCCACCGTCGGGCCGTGTCAGACACGTGCTTGGTTGTCGAGTGCAAGAAGGCCCCAGGAACGGGCCACTTTGTGCGTGATGTAACCGGCTTCGTTGCTGGAGGCCGAAGCGGCCAGCATGCCGGTGGTGAGCCAGCGGTTGACTGTCTGGCCCTTGTCGTTCTGCTCGACGAAGTTCGCGTCGCGATCGTCCTTGAGCAGCTTGGTGATGCGCGTCAGCGCCTCGTCCCACGACATGCGCTTCCACTCGGTCGAGCCGGGAGCGCGGTATTCGGGGTACTTGAGGCGGCTGGGGCTGTGAACGAAGTCCAGCAGCGATGCACCCTTGGGGCACAGCGTGCCGCGGTTCACCGGATGGTCCGGATCGCCTTCGACGTGGATCACCGACAGCTTGGCGTTCTTGGCGCCGTCGCTGAGCGAGTACATCAGGATGCCGCAGCCTACGGAACAGTAGGTACAGGTTTGGCGCGTGACCGTGGTCGCGGCCAGCTTGAACTGGCGCACCTCAGCTAGGGCGGCCGTGGGCGAAAAGCCCATGACCGCCAAGCTGGATGCGGCCAGACTGGAGCCAGTCACTTTCATGAACTGGCGTCTGGAGAATTGCACCATCGCGGGTACCTCTTTTAGTTTGACGCTTGTACTCAGGATTCTATGGGGAGGCACGGAATCGGCACGCAGGCAGCGCAACTGTCGCAGGCCCCCGGTCGGGCTTTCTTGCCGGCTTGACATTGCGCGTCAAGCCATTCTTGGAGCGTGGGCCTTTTGCGCAAGCCCTTTGTGCCTCTGATGGCAGATATTGCACAGCTACGTCGCTTATCCGTCATATTGCCGTGCCGATGCAGGAGGCAGCGCAGCGACACGCGGCTGCCGCCTGACGCTGTGCGAGTGGCAAGGCGCGGACTAGATGTCCAGCTTCACGGCATATTCCTCATAGAACTTCTTGTACACATTGAGCGGGTAATACACTTCCAGTTCCGATGGCGGTTTGGTCGCGACAGGGAAATAGGGGAATGAGTCGAATCCGAATTCTGAGTATTTCGAGGGAAGTCCGGCGGAGAAAGTCGAAAAGTCAGAAAATCGCACGAACTTGGAGTCAAAGCAGAATCCTCCGCTGACGTTGTCGTTGAAATAACTGGTCACGATCGTGGCGAAGTTTTCCTCCCGCTTGCGCTTCGTGGCATTGAAAAGCGTCCATGGGACACTATTCGGAATATGCCGGCTTTGCGCCCATACATCGATGGCTTTCTTGGTCGCGACCTCGTCGCTGGAGCGTTTCAAGAACACATCGCTGACTTCGGCCGGCGTTGGCAGCCGCCAGTCGGCAAAATCGATCACATCCTGCGTGACCCCGTTGGGGTTCTGCGCATTCTTCAGCATGTATTTCTGCTTGTCGACGCCATCCGCCGTTCCGGTTGACTGCCAAGTCTGGCCCAAAAAAATGTTTTTCCAGCGGCGTGTATAGGTTCCGGTCTTGAGGAAATCCCTGACTTCTGGGACCGAGTTGCACACGCCGACCCACAGCGTGCGCGTTGCCTTGTGGATGATGATTCTGTCCGGCAGCGGTTGTACGCAATCCATGAACTGCCGAGCCAGCTGGCGCGTCTTGTCCAGTGAAACGGTGTAGACGGCGCAGCGTGCGGCGGCCTGTTCCTCGGTCTCGCCTTTGGCCTGCGCATCGAGCACGATCATTGCGGTGACAAAGCCGATCAAATGCGTTTGCTGCAGAAGAAACGTGCACACGTAGTCGTTGATGCGTTCCTGGACATCCGTGGTGTAGAACTCCTTTTCCTGCATCAAGGCGCTGTAGCTGTGCAGGAAAGTCGAATCCATGGCCATGCCACTGGCGCCAAAGAACCACTTGTTCATTCCCAGGATGTTGCTGCGCTGGTTCTGAATCAGCGATATTGCATTGCTCAGCGAGTCCTGGGCCGAGAGCGCACTTTTCGCTTCGTTGAATGCCACGCGCTCCGTGCCGAATTTCTCCCAGACATCGAGAAATTTGGCCCATTCATCCTTGAGCGCCTTGGTCTTGAGGTAGTCGAGCAGATCGTCGATCTTGTGGGAAATGGTATCGAGTTTCTGCTTGACTTCGGCCAGCGGATCGGGCTCTTCGGGCTTGAGTTCCGATTTGATGCGGCTGAAGAAGAATTTGATGATCTGCGATGAATAAGGGAAGGCGACAAGCGACGAGATGATGGTTTCGGCCTGGTCCAGCGCGAATTCTATGACCTGGTATTTCGTCTGGTCATCGATGGCCAATCGGGCCGAAGCGCGCATGAGCGGACTATTCGATGGGGAAAGCTGGAATTGCGTCTCGGGCTCATATTCCTCGTCCTTTCTGGCGATGATGGCCGCGGCCATGTTGGCGAGATAGGTGTCGAGTGGCAGCTGGCTGACAAGATAGGCATCGGCCAGCTTGCTCTGGCTGAAATAGCGGTTGTCCAGGTCTATGGACTGGATGCTCTCGTTGTAGCCAATCTGGAAATGCCGCTGCAGCAAATAATTGACGATGTTGTATTCGAAGCCGAACGCATTGGCCACATGGGCCGCCAGGGTCTGGAAGATGTTGATGTTGATGGTCTGGCTGATTTCCCCTTCGCCCACGAAGGAGTAGCCGTAGAGCTCCCCATGGGCGGTTTGCGCCTTGGCGAACATCAGGCGCTTGGGGCGGATCTCTGTATGCAGATACCCGTCCTTTCCGGTCACTGCGCTGCAGATCTCTTCCAATCGGGCGTTGTAGAACGTGACCTTGACCGCTGGCTGGGGCAGGTCGCCAAGAAACACCTTGGCGCTGATCTGGCCCGGTGCATCCAGAAAGATCTGCGCCGCGTCGAACGTTTCGCCATCCGGCGTGTGGGCCAGATTCGTATAGCCTGGGGACTCGATGATCTCGGTCAGGTCATCGACGGGCTCCTGCCCGGGTTCTGGCTCCGGGGTGCCGCCGCAAGCCGTCAGAAGTGGCGGGGCCAGCAAGCTGCCGCATGCGAACTGAATGATATTTCTGCGATTGATGAACATGACCGCTCCGGTGGTTACAGCATTGGGTTGCGGGTCTGCGCCTCGGTGGGCCTGCGGTGGCAGGCATCACTGAGGCTCAGAACGACATCCCATGAGTAACGCCGGAGAGGGGAAGGTTCGCGGCTATTGCCCAAAAGGGCCATGGCGTAGCGGCGCGCCGCGCCTCGCCGGTGTCAGTCCCGTGGCGGCGCGGCCGCGCCGGGCGGCGTGCCGCTGTCGTCGGAGGTGTGCAGGTCCTGGCTGAACAGGTCCCAGACCGCGATGAACAGCGCAGCGATCAGCGGTCCGATCACGAAGCCCGTGAGGCCGAACAGCGCCATGCCACCCAGCGTCGAGATCAGCACCACGTAGTCGGGCATCTTGGTGTCCTTGCCGACCAGCACCGGGCGCAGCACGTTGTCGACCAGGCCGATCACCAGCACGCCGTAGGCCGCGAGAATGCTGCCCTTGACGATGTCGCCGGTGGCGAAGAAATACAGCGCGACCGGCCCCCAGATCAGACCCGCGCCCACGGCGGGCAGCAGCGACAGGAAGGCCATGACCACGGCCCACAGCACCGGGCCCTGAATGCCTAGCAGCCAGAAGATCAGGCCGCCGAGCGCGCCCTGGGCCATCGCGACCGCGAGGTTGCCCTTGATGGTCGCGCGCACCACGGTGGTGAACTTGCTGGCCAGAGCGGCCTTGTGCGCGGGCTCGAGCGGCATCGCGTAGCGAATGCGGCGCGCGAGCTGGGCGCCGTCGCGCAGCAGGAAAAACAGCAGGTACAGCATGACGGCAAAGCTCACCAGGAAACCCAGCGTGTTCTGTCCAATGCCCACGGCCTGCGTGGCCACGACCTTGCTGGCCTGCACGGCGACGGTCGACAGCTTGTCCTGGATGTCGATCACCGATGCCAGGCCCAGGCCATCGAGCGCGCGCGTGGCCCAGCCGGGCAGGGCGGACATGATCTGCTGGAAGTACGCGCCCACGTTGATCTCGCCTGAACTGAGGTTTTCATAGATCAGCGCGGCCTCGCGCACCAGCGAGGCGCCGATCAGCACCAGGGGCAGGATGACGATCAGCAGACAGATGCCCAGCGTCGCCAGCGCGGCCAGCGTCGGCTTGCGCGGCATGCGCGCCAGCAGGCGCTGGTGCAGCGGCGCGAACAGCACGGCCAGGGCCACGCCCCAGAACACCGCGCCCAGGAACGGCCAGAGAATGGCGAAGAAGCCTGCGGTGACTATGCACAGCAACAACAGAAATACGCGGTGATAGAGGGTAGTGCTTTTCATGTGCGCCGCTGCGTTGAAGATAGTTGCAAATGTAATCCACGCGCGCTGCGTCGGAAGAAGTGGCCTTGCCGGTTCGGTGGCACAATGGCGGTCGCAACAAGGCCCTTCCCCATGCCACAGTCGCATCCGCCAATCGGTAAAGCCGTGTCGCGGAAGGTCTACCAACCAGCTAATGCTTTCTCCAGGAAAGCGGAGGTCAGCGGAATATGAGCGAGACAACTGTCTATCAAGCCTACCAAGGCAATACCTATCTCTTCGGTGGCAATGCGCCGTATGTCGAAGAGATGTATGAAAACTACCTTGCCAACCCCGGCAGCGTGCCCGACTCGTGGCGCGAATACTTTGATGCGCTGCAGCACGTGCCCGCAGTCGACGGCTCCAACGCCCGCGACGTGCCCCACCTGCCGGTCGTCAATGCATTCGCCGAACGCGCCAAGCAAGGCGGCACGCGTGTCGTCGTCGCTTCGGGCGCCGACTCCGAGCTGGGCCGCAAGCGCACTGCCGTTCAGCAACTGATCGCCGCCTACCGCAATGTCGGTCAGCGCTGGGCCGATCTCGATCCGCTCAAGCGCACCGAGCGTCCTTCGATCCCCGAACTCGAGCCGTCTTTCTACGGCTTCAGCGACGCCGATCAGGAAACCGTGTTCAACGTGGGCAACACCTTCTTCGGCAAGGAAACCATGCCCCTGCGCGAGTTGCTCAACTCGCTCAACGAAACCTACTGCGGCGCCATCGGCGCCGAGTACATGTATGCCACCGACCAGAACCAGAAGCGCTGGTGGCAGCAGAAGCTCGAAACGATTCGCAGCAAGCCCCAATTCGACGCCGCGCAGAAGAAGCGCATTCTCGACCGCCTGACCGCGGCCGAAGGCCTCGAGCGTTTCCTGCACACGAAGTACGTGGGCCAGAAGCGCTTCTCGCTCGAAGGCGGTGAAAGCTTCATCGTCGCGATGGACGAACTGATCCAGTCCGCAGGCTCCAAGGGCGTGCAGGAAATCGTCATCGGCATGGCCCACCGCGGCCGTCTGAACGTGCTGGTCAACACGCTGGGCAAGACTCCGCGCGACCTGTTTGCCGAGTTCGACCACACCGCTCCCGAAGATCTGCCATCGGGCGACGTGAAGTACCACCAGGGCTTCAGCTCCGACGTGTCCACCGCCGGCGGCCCGGTCCACCTGTCGCTGGCCTTCAACCCCTCGCACCTCGAAATCGTCAACCCCGTGGTTGAAGGCTCGGTGCGCGCACGCATGGACCGCCGCGGTGATCCGCACGGCAAGCAGGTGCTGCCCGTGCTGGTGCACGGCGACGCGGCCTTTGCCGGCCAGGGCGTGAACCAGGAAACTCTGGCGCTGGCCCAGACCCGTGGCTACACCACGGGCGGCACGGTGCACATCATCATCAACAACCAGATCGGTTTCACCACCTCCGATCCCCGCGACACGCGCTCGACGCTGTACTGCACCGACATCGTCAAGATGATCGAGTCGCCCGTGCTGCACGTCAACGGCGATGATCCGGAAGCCGTGGCCCTGGCTGTCCAGCTGGCGCTCGAGTTCCGCATGGAATTCGCCAAGGACGTGGTCGTCGACATCGTCTGCTTCCGCAAGCTGGGCCACAACGAGCAGGACACTCCCGCTCTGACCCAGCCGCTGATGTACAAGAAGATCGCTGCCCACCCCGGCACGCGCAAGCTGTACGCCGACAAGCTGTCCGCGCAAGGCCTGGGCGAGACCCTGGGCGACGACATGGCCAAGGCCTACCGCGCCGCGCTCGACGAAGGCAAGCACACGGCCGACCCCGTGCTGACCAACTTCAAGAGCCAGTACGCCGTCGACTGGAGTCCGTTCCTGGGCAAGCCCTGGACCGATGCCGGCGACACCGCCATTCCGCTGACCGAGTGGAAGCGCCTGGCCGAGAAGATCACCACCATTCCCGAGTCCGTGTCGCCGCACGCTCTGGTCAAGAAGGTGTATGACGACCGCGCAGCCATGGGCCGCGGCGACGTCAACGTCGACTGGGGCATGGGCGAGCACATGGCTTTCGCCTCGCTGGTCGCTTCGGGCTATCCCGTGCGTCTGTCGGGTGAAGACTGCGGCCGCGGTACCTTCACGCACCGCCATTCGGTCATCCATGACCAGAAGCGCGAAAAGTGGGACACGGGCTCGTACGTGCCGTTGCAGAACGTTGCCGACAACCAGGCTCCGTTTGTCGTGATCGACTCGATCCTGTCCGAAGAAGCCGTGCTCGGCTTCGAATACGGCTACGCTTCGAACGATCCCAGCACCATGGTCATCTGGGAAGCCCAGTTCGGCGACTTCGCCAACGGCGCCCAGGTCGTGATCGACCAGTTCATCGCCTCGGGTGAAGTCAAGTGGGGTCGCATCAACGGCCTGACGCTGATGCTGCCCCATGGCTACGAAGGCCAGGGCCCCGAGCACAGCTCGGCCCGCCTGGAGCGTTTCATGCAGCTGGCTGCGGACACCAACATGCAGATCGTGCAGCCGACCACGGCCAGCCAGATCTTCCACGTGTTGCGCCGCCAGATGGTGCGCAACCTGCGCAAGCCGCTGATCATCATGACGCCCAAGTCGCTGCTGCGTAACAAGGATGCGACTTCGCCGCTGTCCGAGTTCACGTCCGGTGGCTTCCAGACCGTGATCCCCGAGCAGGATGCGAAAATCGTCGACAACGCCGCCAAGGTCAAGCGCGTGATCGCCTGTTCCGGCAAGGTGTACTACGATCTGGTGAAGAAGCGTGCCGAGCGCGAGCAGGACGACGTCGCGATCATCCGCGTCGAACAGGTCTATCCGTTCCCGCACAAGGCCTTTGCCGCCGAGCTCAAGAAGTACCCCCAGGCCACCGACATCGTGTGGTGCCAGGACGAGCCGCAGAACCAGGGCGCCTGGTTCTTCATCCAGCACAACATCCATGAAAACATGCTGGATGGTCAGAAGCTCGGTTACTCCGGTCGCGCAGCATCCGCTTCGCCTGCCGTGGGTTACTCGCACCTGCACCAGGAACAGCAAAAGGCGCTGGTCGAAGGCGCATTCACCAAGCTCAAGGGTTTTGTTCTGACCAAGTAAGGCCGGAAACCCGAAATCAGTACAAACCTTTTGGAAAGAAACACCATGGCTATCGTAGAAGTCAAAGTCCCCCAGCTGTCCGAGTCCATCGCTGAAGCGACCATGCTCACCTGGAAGAAGAAGGTCGGCGAAGCAGTTGCTGTCGACGAAATCCTGATCGAAATCGAGACCGACAAGGTCGTGCTCGAAGTGCCTGCGCCTTCGGCCGGCGTGATCACCGAAATCGTGCAAGGCGACGGCGCCACCGTGGTTGCCGAGCAGCTGATCGCCAAGATCGACACCGAAGCGGTTGCCGGCGCTGCCGCTGCCGCTGCAGCTCCTGCGGCCGCCGCGGCAGCCCCCGCTGCTGCTCCTGCCGCCGCGGCCCCCGCAGCCGGTGGCAACAAGGGCGATGTCGCCATGCCCGCCGCTGCCAAGCTGCTGGCTGAAAACAACCTGTCGGCCGCCAACGTGGCAGGCTCGGGCAAGGACGGCCGCGTGACCAAGGGCGACGCCCTGGCCGCCATCAAGGGTGGCGTGCAGTCCACCGCCGCCGTGATCCCCACGGGCGTGCCCACCAAGGCGCTGCCCCAGGTGTCCGCACCTGCGGCCAAGCAGGACCTGGGCGAGCGCCCAGAGCAGCGCGTTCCCATGACCCGTCTGCGTGCCCGCGTGGCCGAGCGTCTGCTGCAGTCGCAATCGACCAACGCCATCCTGACCACGTTCAACGAAGTGAACATGGCGCCCGTGATGGCCATGCGCAAGAAGTTCCAGGACGACTTCACCAAGGAACACGGCGTGAAGATGGGCTTCATGTCCTTCTTCGTCAAGGCTGCCGTGCACGCCCTGAAGAAGTACCCGGTGCTCAACGCTTCGGTCGACGGCAACGACATCGTCTACCACGGCTACTTCGACATCGGTATCGCCGTCGGTTCGCCGCGCGGCCTGGTGGTGCCCATCCTGCGCAACGCCGACCAGATGAGCTTTGCCGACATCGAGAAGAAGATCGCTGAATTCGGCCAGAAGGCCAAGGACGGCAAGCTGGGCCTGGACGACATGACCGGCGGCACGTTCTCGATCTCCAACGGCGGCACGTTCGGCTCGATGATGTCCACTCCCATCATCAACCCGCCCCAGTCGGCCATCCTGGGCGTGCACGCGACCAAGGACCGCGCCGTGGTCGAAAACGGCCAGGTCGTGGTGCGTCCGATGAACTACTTCGCCATGTCCTATGACCACCGCATCATCGACGGCCGCGAAGCCGTGCTGGGCCTGGTGGCCATGAAGGACGCGCTGGAAGATCCCGCACGCCTGCTGTTCGACCTGTAAACCACCGCGCTGGTCAGGTCCACTAGCCCCATCAAAACCCACCCCGGCCCGCCCCTAGCGGCGCAACGCCCGGCGGTGGGTTTTTTCCCAAATGCATTGAGAGAGTATTGAGACATGAGCAAGCAATTTGACGTCATCGTGATCGGCGCCGGCCCCGGCGGCTACATCGCCGCCATACGCGCAGCCCAGCTGGGCTTCAACGTCGCCTGTATCGACGAATGGAAGAACGAAAAGGGCGGCCCCGCACCGGGCGGCACCTGCACCAACGTCGGCTGCATCCCCTCCAAGGCGCTGCTGCAGTCGTCCGAGCATTTCGAGCACGCGCGTCTGCACTTTGCCGACCACGGCATCTCGACCGGCGAAGTCGGCATGGATGTCGCCAAGATGATCGGCCGCAAGGACGCGATCGTGAAGCAGAACAACGACGGCATCCTGTACCTGTTCAAGAAGAACAAGGTCACGTTCTTCCACGGCCGTGGCTCGTTCGTCAAGGCCGCTGACGGCGGCTACGAAATCCGCGTCGCCGGCAAGGAAGAAGAAACGCTGACCGCCAAGCAGATCGTGATCGCCACGGGCTCCAACGCCCGCGCGCTGCCCGGCGTGCCGTTCGACGAAGTCAACGTGCTGTCGAACGACGGCGCGCTGCGCCTGGGCGCGACGCCCGCTTCGCTGGGCCTGATCGGCGCCGGCGTGATCGGCCTGGAAATGGGCTCGGTCTGGCGCCGCCTGGGCACGGACGTGACCGTGCTGGAAGGCCAGGACAAGTTCCTGCCCGTGGTCGACGAGCAGATCGCCAAGGAAGCCAAGAAGGCTTTCGACAAGCAAGGCCTGAAGATCGAGACCGGCGTCAAGGTCGGTGACATCCAGGTCAGCGACAAGGGCGTGACCGTGGCCTACACCAACGCCAAGGGCGAAGCCGTGACGCTGGCTGTCGACAAGCTGATCGTGTCCATCGGCCGCACCGCCAACACCATAGGCCTGAACGCCGAAGCCGTGGGTCTGGCGCTCGACGAGCGCGGCGCCATCGTCGTTGACGACGACTGCAAGACCAACCTGCCTGGCGTCTGGGCCGTGGGCGACGTGGTGCGTGGCCCCATGCTCGCGCACAAGGCCGAAGAAGAGGGCGTGGCCGTGGCCGAGCGCATTGCCGGCCAGCACGGCCATGTGAACTTCGCGACGCTGCCCTGGGTCATCTACACCAGCCCCGAAATCGCATGGGTGGGCCGCACCGAGCAGCAGCTCAAGGCCGACGGCGTCAAGTACAAGGCCGGCACCTTCCCGTTCCTGGCCAACGGCCGCGCGCGCGCGCTGGGCGACACGACCGGCATGGTCAAGTTCCTGGCCGACGCCGAGACCGACGAGATCCTGGGCGTGCACATGGTCGGCCCCATGGTGTCCGAGCTGATTGCCGAAGCCGTCGTGGCCATGGAGTTCAAGGCATCGAGCGAAGACATCGCCCGCATCTGCCACGCCCATCCTTCGCTGTCGGAATCGACCAAGGAAGCGGCCCTGGCCGTCGACAAGCGCACGCTGAACTTCTGATTCCAGTGCGTTCGCAGCGGCCCCTGAACCGGTTTCAGGGTGCCGCATCCGCCGAAAGGGCCTGGCTTCCAGGTGCTTTCGGCTTTTGTCATTTCACACCCCCGCTCGCATGTCCCAGTCTGTTCGTGAGGCCTATGAGGCCGAGTTGCTTGCCAAAGGTTTCAAAAGCGATCCTGCCCAGTTGCGTGCCGTCGAGGCCTTGCAGCGCTGCGCGGATGAATGGGCGGCCTACAAGGGCAAGCGATCGAATGCATTCAAGAAGCTGATCAACCGTCCCGAGATTCCGCGCGGCGTCTACATGTATGGCGGTGTCGGCCGCGGCAAGAGCTTTCTGATGGAATGCTTCTTCGAGGCCGTGCCCATCAAGCGCAAGGCGCGCCTGCATTTCCACGAGTTCATGCGCGAAGTGCACCGCGAGCTCGCGGGCCTGCAAGGCGTGCAGGACCCGCTCGACGTGCTCGCGGCCAACATCGCCAAGCGCTACAAGCTCATCTGCTTTGACGAATTCCATGTCGCGGACATCACCGACGCGATGATTCTGTACCGGCTGCTGGTCGCGCTGTTCGACAACGGCGTGGGCTTTGTGACCACGTCCAACTTCGTGCCCGACGGCCTCTATCCCAACGGTCTGCACCGCGACCGCATCCTGCCGGCGATCGCCTTGCTCAACGAGCGCATGGAAATCGTCAATGTCGACAACGGCACTGACTATCGCCGGCGTACGCTCGAAATGGTCAAGCTCTACCATACGCCGCTGGGCGCCGAGGCCGATGCCGCGATGGAAGAGGCGTTCAACCAGTTGGCCGAAGTCCATGACGAAGATCCGGTGCTGCACATAGAGGCGCGCGAGATCCGTGCGCGCCGGCGCGCGGGCGGCGTGGTCTGGTTCGACTTCAGGACATTGTGCGGCGGCCCGCGCTCGCAGAACGACTACCTCGAGATCGCCACGCAGTTCCATACCGTGCTGCTGTCGGACGTGCCGTTCATGCCGGTCAACATGGCTTCGCCCGCACGGCGTTTCACCTGGCTGATCGATGTGCTTTATGATCGCCGCGTCAAAATCATCCTGTCGGCGGCAGTGGCTCCCGAGCAGCTCTACACTGAAGGACCGCTCGCGCATGAGTTTCCGCGCACTGTGTCGCGCCTCAACGAGATGCAGTCCCAGGAGTTCCTGGCGCTCGAGCACCGCCTTGTGGATACCAGCCTGACCTGACGCCTATGCCCATGCACCGCCTGTTGTTCCGTACTCGCGCCTCGCTGCTCACTGCCGCCCTGATGCTTGCCCTGCCTTGGGGCGCGGCCCTGGCGCAGGCCGCCGATACGGTCGCGGAAAAGGCGCCCGTGTTGGACAGCGGCGCCACCAAGGCCCAGCGCGCCGCCGTCAAGCAGCAGCGCGATGCCGAGCGCGCGCGCATCACCGCCGAGCGCAAGGCCATACAGCAGCGCCGCAGCCAGGAGGAAGCCGCCTGCTACAAGCGCTTTGCGGTCGAGGATTGCCTGAGCGCGACGCGCACGCGTGCGCGCCTCGCGGACAACGCCTTGCGCGATCAGGAAAGCGCGATCAACGCGGTCGAGCGGCGCGAGAAGTCGGCCGCACGCCTGCTGTCGATCGAACAGAAAGTCGAAGAGAAGAACCAGCAGACCGGCCCCAAGCCAGGCGTTGAAGGCAAGGTGCGCGCGCCGAAGTCGCCGACCGTGCCTGCATCGGCGCCGCCAGCCGCACCCACGGCCAAGGACCTGGTCGAAGCGCAGGCGCTGCGCGCGCAGCAGGCGCGCGAGCGCGCCCAGGCGCAAAGCCAGCATGAGCAGTCCCATACGGCCGAGCAGGCGCGCAAGCAGGCCTCCGAAGCCGAGCGCCGCGCGGCCTCGCGCCAGCGCTATGAAGAAAAGCAGCGCGAAGCCCAGCAGAACCGCGAGCGCCAACGCGCCAAGGCCCTGGAGTCCGACAAGCCCAAGGCCGCGCCGCTGCCGCGCGCTGCGCCGTAATCGGCGCTCTCGGGGGGGCGTTCGGGTTTGTCGAAGCCTGTTACTACAGCGCTTCGATTTTGACGATCGCCAGGCTCAGATTGTCGCCACCGCCACCAGCGCGCGCACGCGCCTGGCGTATCAGCGATTCGGCCGCAGCGCGCGGCGGCAGCGCCTGCAGCACCAAGGCCAGTTCGTCGGCAGTGAAGTAGTGCCAGACGCCGTCGCTGCAGGCCAGCAGCGTGTGGCCGGGCTGCAATTGGGCGATATGGTGCGGGGTCGCAGGTGGCACCGAAGCCGCGCCCAGGCAACCCACCAGAATGTTCGATTGCGGGTGGTTGTGCGCCTGCATTTCGGTCAGCTCGCCGCGGTCGACCAGCGTCTGCACGTAAGAATGATCGCGCGTGCGGTGCAGCAGGTGGTCGTCGTGGAAATGGTAGATGCGTGAATCACCCGAGTGCACCCAATGGCAGGCGCCGCTGGGCTGGACGATGAACGCGGCCATGGTGCTGTGCGGCTCCTGCTCGGCCGACAGCGCCGTGAGCCGGATCACGGTATGCGCTTCATGCACCATGGTTTGCAGCAGCTCCATCGCGTCGTCGCTCGCCGGGTCGTAGCGCTCGAACAGCTGGCTGCAGGTGAGCATGACCTGGTCCGAAGCCTTGCGCCCACCGCTGCGCCCGCCCATACCGTCGGCGATCACGCCCAGCACGCAGCCATGCACGCGTGCGTGCGTCAGCAGCAGGACCTGGTCCTGCTGGTACTCACGGTCACCGCGGTGCAGTCCTGTCGAGGCAAGAAGTCGAAAAGAGGGGGGCATGGGCGCTGCGGCCACCCAAAGGGGGCGAAATCCGCTAGCCGACAGTGTAGCGGCAGGATTTCACAGCTTGTACGGACCCAGCCCGATTCAGCCGCAGGCGTACTCGTTGAAGGCCAGGCGGTTGAGCGCGGCGCAGACATCGGCCATGCGCCCGGAAATCAGCAGCCGCCCGCCCTGGCCACCGTGGCTTGGGCCTTCGTTGCGCAGTATGCGCACGCCGCCGCGCGCGCTGGGCGGGCAAAGCGGCAGGCGGGCGACCGGCGCGCAGCGCGGGGCAGGTCGCGCGACGCAGCCGGCAAGAGCGTCTGGCTTGGCGCTCAAAAGCTCAAAAAGCGTGTCGTTCTGGGCGTGGCGCGAGAAAGGCAAGGCCTGCAAAGCAAATTGCATGTGATATCTCCAGCAAAGGTACTAGGACGGCCGCAGCCGTGCTTCGACCGGGCCGTGGCCTTGGTCGAGAGGTGCAATGCAGGGGCCGCAAGTCCCTGCGGGGGAAAGCCTGTTACATGAACATGCTGTTGCGTATCAGCCCGACGGCCAGGCCTTCGATCGCGAAAGGCTCGTCGGGCTTGACGTGGATGACGGGAAAATCGGGATTTTCGGGCAGCAGCTCTATGCCGGTGCGCGTGCGGCGCAGGCGCTTGACTGTCACTTCATCACCCAGGCGCGCGACTACAATCTGGCCGTCGCGTGCATCCTTGCTGGCCTGTACAGCCAACAGGTCGCCGTCCATGATGCCGGCGTCGCGCATCGACATGCCGCGCACCTTGAGCAGGTAATCGGGTTTGGCCTGGAACAGACTGGGCTCGACCGCATAGGTCTGATCGATATGTTCCTGCGCCAGGATGGGCGAACCAGCGGCCACGCGACCGACCAGAGGCAGCACCAGCGAAGCCATGGCCGCCAGCGGCGAGGTGAAGATCGCGCCGCGCGCGGCGTTGATGTTGCGCACGGTGTCATGGCGCAGGCGTATGCCGCGCGATGTACCGCTGACCAGTTCGATCACGCCTTTGCGCGCCAGGGCCTTCAAATGTTCTTCGGCGGCGTTGGCGGAACGAAAGCCCAGCGTGCCGGCAATTTCGGCGCGTGTCGGAGGCGCGCCGGTGCGCTCGATGGCAGACTGGATCAGGTCCAGGATTTGCTGCTGTCGCGGTGTGAGCTTGGGATGATCGAGCATGGCAGTCCTTGTGCAGATGGGTGCTGGCTAAAGCAATCTGTTCTTTTATACAGTGACTGTATTTTTCACCAGTTTTCAAGGGGCCGCAAGTGGTCAATTCAAATAATGTGGTCATATTGGCCACAGGCGGCACGATTGCGGGCACCGCGGCCCATGCATCGCAGGCAGTGGGCTATACCGCAGCCCAGTTGGGCGTGGAGCAACTGCTCGCGGCTGTTCCCGACCTCGGCGAGGTCGCAGGCGGCGGGCTGCTGACCGAACAGGTGGCGCAGCTCGACAGCAAGGACATGGATGCCGCGACCTGGGTCGCGCTCGCGCGCCGCTGCGCGCATTGGCTGGCGCGCGACGATGTGCGCGCGCTGGTCGTCACCCATGGCACGGACACACTCGAAGAGACCGCGTGGTTCCTGCAGCAGGTGCTGCCATCGGGCACCAAGCCCGTGGTGCTGACCTGCGCGATGCGCCCCGCGACCGCGCTGCTGGCCGATGGTCCGCAGAACCTGCGCGACGCCGTCGCCTGCGCCGTCGATGCGCATGCCGCGGGCGTGCTGGTGGTCGCCGCCGGCCAGGTGCACGGCGCGCGCGCGGTGCGCAAGCTCCACCCTTACCGGGTCGATGCGTTTTCTTCGGCCGAGCAGGGCGTGCTTGGCTGGGTGGAAGAAGGGCAGGTGCGCTGGCAGCAGCGGCCAGTCGGCGCCGCCGGTGGCGCGGCCTGGCCAGGCAATGTGGCGAACCTGCCGGACAGCGACTGGCCCTGGGTCGAAGTCGTGAGCAGCCATGCGGGCTGCGACGGCCGCGCGGTCGATGCGCTGCTGGCACAGGGCGTGCAAGGCCTGGTGGTTGCGGCCACTGGCAACGGCACGCTGCACCGCGCGCTCGAACCGGCGCTGCAGCGCGCGCTGCACAAGCGCGTGCCGGTGTGGATCAGCACGCGCTGCGGCGAAGGGCAACTGGTGGCGGCGCAGGGCATGGCCGCGCAGCATGCATTGCAGCCCAGGCCTGTGGATCTGCCGCCGTTCAAGGCGCGCATCAGCCTGCAGCTGGAATTGTTGGCGCAGCGCGGCTAGAACAGGACGCAAAAAAGGCCGCTGCCCGTAGGTGCGGCCTCTTGCGGCGGCAGTGTCAATCAGCTGGCCAGGGCGGCCAGCGCGCGCGCGGTGATCTCTTCGACCGTGCCCATGCCGCTGATGGCGCGGTACTGGGGCGCCTGTGCGGCGTCCTTTTCGGCCCATTGACGGTAGTAGTCGACCAGCGGACGCGTCTGGTCGCTGTAGACCTGCAGGCGCTTCTTCACGGTTTCTTCCTTGTCGTCCTCACGCTGCACCAGATCTTCGCCGGTCACGTCGTCCTTGCCGGCCACCTTGGGCGGGTTGAACTTGACGTGGTAGGTGCGGCCCGAAGCGGGGTGCGAGCGGCGGCCGCTCATGCGTTCGATGATGGCGTCGAACGGCACATCGATTTCCAGCACGTAATCGAGCTTCACGCCCGCGGCCTTCATGGCATCGGCCTGGGGAATGGTGCGCGGAAAGCCGTCGAACAGGAAGCCGTTGGCACAGTCTTCCTGCTGTATGCGTTCCTTGACCAGACCGATGATGATCTCATCGCTGACCAGCTGGCCCGCGTCCATCACGGCCTTGGCCTGCTGGCCCAGAGGCGTTCCGGCCTTGACGGCAGCCCGCAGCATGTCGCCGGTCGAGATTTGCGGGATGCCGTACTTCTGGCAGATGAAAGCAGCCTGTGTGCCTTTGCCGGCGCCGGGAGCGCCCAACAAAATCAGTTTCATGGAAATCCTCGAAGTGTTGAAATATTTTTGGGCGACGATGGGCCCTGCCGGCAGCTGCGCCGGCGCAGGCCATGTCGCGTTTTTTCGCGGCAAGGATAGCACGCGTGCAGCCTTGTGGACTGCGCGCAGCGGATGGATTCGTGACACCGGCGCTGCCGGGCAAAGTGGCCAGTCAGGCGCTGGCGCCTGCGCTGTTCGTGCACTCCCTGAATTTGCGAGTTGTTTTGATTTTCTGTTATTTCAGAAAGTAGTGGTTGAAATCATAGAGATTTATGCAAGCCGCGAGCGCAAATCGTTGCATGTTGCCCTCTCATGGCGCTCAGCCCAGCAGCGCGCGCACGCGCTCGAGGTCGGCTGGAGTATCGACACCGGCGCCCGGCGCCTCCTGCGTCACATGCACGGCGATTTTGTGTCCGTGCCACAGCGCACGCAGCTGTTCGAGCGCTTCGAGCGCTTCGGTGGGCGCGGGCGCCAGCTGGGGGAAGCTGCGCAGAAAGCCTGCGCGGTAGCTGTAGATGCCCACATGGCGCAGCGGTGCGAAACCCGCATGGCCGCCAAGCGCCGCGGGATTGCTCCACCAGGCCTCGTTGGCGTGGTCGCGCGCGAACGGTATCGGCGCGCGGCTGAAATAGTGGGCCAGGCCTTGGGCGTCGCAGACCACCTTGACCACGTTTGGATTGCGCCAGTCTTCGAGCGTGTCGATCGCGTGGGCGGCCGTGCCCATGCTGGCTTCGGGGCGGTCGGCCAGCAGGCGCGCCACGGCGTCGATCAGCTGCGGGTTGATCAGCGGTTCGTCGCCCTGGACGTTGACCACGCAGTCGCTGCCGTCGAGGTCCAGCTGTTCGCAGGCTTCGGCCAGGCGGTCGCTGCCGCTCGCATGGTCGGCGCGCGTGAGAATGGCCTGCACGCCATGGGCTTCGCAGGCTTCGATGATGCGTTCGTCGTCCGCCGCGACCACGACTTTCGTCGCCTGGCTCAGCAGCGCGCGCTGGGCGACGCGCACCACCATGGGCAGGCCCGCGATGTCGGCCAGCGGCTTATCGGGCAGGCGGCTCGATGCCATGCGCGCAGGAATCAGCACCGTGAAGCCGCTGCTGGTGAACAGCGCGGGCGCGGGGTGGGGATGGGTGCTGGTGGTCACGCTTCGACTTCCTCGTCGCTCAGGGTGCGCGCTTCGTTTTCCAGCAGGATGGGCATGCCGTCGCGCACGGGATAGGCCAGGCGCGCGCTGCGCGAGACCAGTTCCTGGCGCTCGCGGTCATAGGTCAGAGGGCCCTTGGTCACAGGGCAGACGAGCAGTTCGAGGAATTTGGCGTCCATGGCGGTAGGAAAAGAAGATCAGTGTTTCGATGATAGTGAGAGAGCCTGCTCCAGGGCAGGGAAGAATCCCTCGGCAATGGATATTTCCAGCGGCACGGCCCAGGCATCGGGGCGCAGCGCCCACAGCTTGACTGCGTCCTTTTCGGTGCAGATCAGCGCTTGGGCTTTGCTGTTCATGCCGCTCCAGCTCTCAAAATTATAGTGATCGGGCAAAGCCTCGGTCACGGCCAGCGTCAGGCCCTGCGCTTGCAGCATGGCAAAAAAGTCCGCGGGCCGGGCGACGGCCGCCAGCGCGTGCAGCGGCTGGTCGCGCAGCGCGGTCAATGCAATGCGTTCGCCGCGCCCATTGTGCGCATGGGTTGCGAGCCGGCGCTGCAGCGCGAATGCGGGGGCGCTGCCCGTGGGCCGTGCGCCCGCGTGCAGCACGATGTCCACCTTGCGCGGCCAGGGCTCGCGCAGCGGGCCCGCGGGCAGCAGAAAGCCGTTGCCCGTGCCTTCGTCGTTGAACACGCACAGCTCGACATCGCGCGCCAGCGCCAGATGCTGCAGACCGTCGTCGCAGACGACGACCTGCGTGGCCGGATACTGCGCGCGCAGCGCCCGAACAGCGTCAATGCGCGCGCGCGCGACGAACACCGGCGCGCCGCTGGTGCGCGCCAGCAGCGCGGGTTCGTCGCCCACGCTGTCGGCCGGGCTGTCGGGTCTGGCCTCGCGGCAGTCCTGGGTACTGCGGCCGTAGCCGCGCGAGACGATTCCCACGGCCAGGCCACATTGCTGCAGATGGCGCACCACGGCCAGCGTGACCGGCGTCTTGCCCGCGCCGCCGGCAATCACATTGCCGACCACGATCACGGGAATGCCTGCATGCTGGCGGCGCAGCAGCCCGGCCGCATACAGCGCGCGGCGCAGGCGCACCAGCGCGCCGTAGAGCAGCGACAGCGGCCACAGCGCCCAGGCCAGCGGCCCGCGTCGGCGCCAGGCGGTGTGCGGCAGCTGGGAGGAAGAGGCCATCAGGGAAAGAGCGGCCGGCCGGCGAAAGGCGCGCTCAGCGCCGCTCGGGCTTGGACGACTGGGTCGCGAACGTGATCTGCGACAGGCCCGCACGGCGTGCGGCTTCCATCACGGAAATCACCGCCTGGTGGGGTGCGGTGGCGTCCGCGCTGATGATCAGCACGCTTTCGGGGCCGGCCTGCGCCAGCCCGGCCAGGCCCTGGGTGAGGGCGGCGACGCTGGTGTCGGCCAGCGCGGTCTTGTTGATCGCATAGCGGCCGTCCGCGGCCACGGAAACGATGATTTCCTGCGGGCGGTTGCGCTGCTGCTCGACGTTGGCGACCGGCAGCGTGAGCTGCAGTTCGGTGAATTTGCTGTAGGTGGTCGACAGCATCAGAAAGATCAGGACCACCAGCAGCACGTCAATGAACGGGATCAGGTTGATCTCGGGCTCGTCGCGGTGGCGGGGACGGAAATTCATCGGGCAGGCCTCGGTTTGGCTTACTTGCGCAGCCGGGACAGGTGGCGCACGAACTGCTCGGCTGAAAGCTCCAGCGTCAGCAGGTATTCGTCGACACGCGCACGGAAATAGCGCCAGAAGATCAGCGCGGGAATCGCCACGATCAGGCCGAAGGCGGTGTTGTAGAGTGCGATCGAGATGCCGCGCGCGAGCTGCGCCGGGTCGCCGCTGCCCGCCGCGGCGCTGCCGCCTTGCGAGCCGAAGATCTCTATCATGCCGATCACCGTGCCCAGCAGGCCCAGCAGGGGCGCAGCCGAAGCGATGGTGGCCAGCGCGCTCAGGTATTTTTCCAGCTTGTGCGCCGCGGCGCGGCCCGCGCCTTCGACGGCCGCACGCAGCTCCTCCTCGGAAGCCGCGGGGTGCACATGCAGCGTGCGCAGGCCGCTGGCCAGCACTTCGCCCAGCGTGGAGTTCTGCGCGAGCTGCTGCACCACATCGGGTGCGGGCACGCCCCTGGACGAGACCGCAAGGGCTTCGTCAAGCAGCTGGGGGGGCGCGACGCGGGCAGTCTTGAGCGCCATGAAACGTTCGAAAACCAGCGCCAGCGCCAGGATGGAGCAGGCAATCAATGGCCAGATGGGCCAACCTGCGGCTTGTATGATCGACAGCAATTACTCTCTCCAGGCGAAGGGGTGCAGCTCGGGATTATGGCCCAGGCGCCGAGCCCCACGGATGCAAAGTTCCAACGAATGCTGCGCGGCGCTGGAGAGCGGGCCTGCACCGCGGGCATTTTTAGAAAGCGTTTTTCCGTATGTATGATTTTTCCGAGCCGCCCCGGGCCACGGTCTGGGAAGTGGGTGCGCTGTGCCGGGCGGTCGCCGATGCGCTGCAGGCGCGTTTCAACCCGGTCACGGTGCGCGGTGAAATCACCGGCTTTTCGCGTGCCGCCAGCGGCCACTGCTATTTCAGCATCAAGGATGCGCAGGGCCAGATCCGCTGCGCGATGTTCCGCCGCGCGGCCATGCAGCTCGATTTTTCGCCGCGCGACGGCGAGCTCGTCGAGCTGCGCGGCAAGCTGGGCGTCTACGAGCAGCGCGGCGATCTGCAGTTGATTGTCGACAGCCTGCAGCGCGCGGGCCAGGGTGCATGGTTCGAGCAGTTCCTGCGCCTCAAGGCCCAGCTGCAGGCCGAAGGCCTGTTCGACGCCGAGCGCAAGCGCCGCCTGCCCGCGATGCCGCGCGGCATAGGCCTGGTGACCTCGCTGGGCGCGGCCGCGCTGCACGATGTGGTCACGGCGCTGCGCCGGCGCGTGCCGCACATTCCTGTGGTGCTGGTGCCGGCGCTGGTGCAGGGCGCGGCCGCGCCGCAGTCGCTGCGCGACGCGCTGACCCAGCTCTACCGCATGGCCGAGGCTGACGCGCAACCGTCGGCACCGCGTATCGACGTGATCCTGCTGGTGCGCGGCGGTGGCTCCATGGAAGACCTCTGGGCATTCAACGACGAGCAGCTCGCCCGGCTGATCGTGCAAAGCCCGGTGCCGCTGGTCAGCGGCGTGGGCCACGAGACCGATTTCACCATCGCCGATTTCTGCGCCGATCTGCGCGCGCCCACGCCCACGGCCGCGGCCGAACTGGTGTCGCTGCCGCGCGACAGCTGGCTGGCCGAGCTGGCCCAGGGCGCGCAGCGCCTGCAGGCGGCCGCCCAGCGCCACCTGGACCGCCAGCAGCAGCGGCTGGACCATGCAAGCCAGCGCCTGGGCCGGCCTTCGGGCCAGTTGGGCCGCAACCAGCTGCAGCTCGCGCGCAGCGCCCAGCGCCTGCGCCATGCGATGCAGTTGCGGCTGCAGCGCCAGCAGCATATCCAGCAGCAGCTCGCGCGCCAGATTCCCCAGGGCCTGCAGCGCGGGCTTGAAACCCAGCAGCGCCGGCTGGAGCGCGCGGCGCTGCGCCTGGAGCTGCTCGATCCGCGCCATGCGCTGCAGCGCGGCTATGCGCTGCTGACCGATGCCAAGGGCCAGGCAGTTACCCGCGTTGCGCAGGCCCGGCCCGGCGATGCACTGCGCGCCTCGCTGTCGGACGGTGACATCGATCTGACCGTTGTCCATCCGCGCTTGCTGTAGAGAAACCGTGCAGCGGCTGTCGGACACGGGCCAAACATGGCTGCAGCTAAAAGCATATGCTGCGCGCGGCCCGCGGTTGTTCCTACAATGTCTGCTGTGAGGACTGCGCCGCGTGCCCGGGCCCCATCAGATCTGCGGGCCGCAAGGCCCGGGCTGTGAAGAATTCAAACCACCACGAGGAAAACACCATGGAACATACCCTGCCACCACTGCCTTACGCGATTGACGCTCTGGCTCCCCACTACAGCCAGGAAACGCTCGAGTACCACTACGGCAAGCACCACAACGCTTACGTCGTGAACCTGAACAACCTGCAAAAGGGCACGGAATTCGAATCGATGAGCCTCGAAGAGATCATCAAGCGTTCGTCCGGCGGCATCTACAACAACGCTGCCCAGATCTGGAACCACACGTTCTTCTGGAACTGCATGACCCCCAACGGCGGCGGCGAGCCCACCGGCGCGCTGGCCGACGCGATCAACCAGAAGTGGGGCAGCTATGCCGCCTTCAAGGAAAGCTTCGTCAAGTCGGCCGTGGGCAACTTCGGTTCGGGCTGGACCTGGCTGGTGAAGAAGGCCGACGGCTCGGTCGACATCGTCAACACCGGCGCTGCCGGCACGCCCCTGACGACCGAAGACAAGGCCCTGCTGACCGTCGACGTCTGGGAACACGCCTACTACATCGACTACCGCAATGCACGTCCCAAGTTCGTCGAGACTTTCCTCGACAAGCTGGTGAACTGGAAGTTCGCGCAAGCCAACTTCGCCTGAGCATGGCCGGGCAGCATGCTGCCCGTGACCTGACGAAAAGCCTGAAGAGCAATCTTCAGGCTTTTTTTTCGGCCGCTGCTACACGCAATTGCTGCACTGCGGCAAATATTTTTCGGCCCTGCCTCGGGTTTGTCCCAGTCGGTAAAGCGGGGAGAAAGACCAACTCTTATACAAGACATAAGAAAAATGCGGCCGGCTCGGGTTAGAATTTTTGCATTGTGAGAACCCGTTGCAAAAAATTGCTAACAGTTTTTGCGGCGCGCGCACAATCCTCCTGGATCACTCCATCGGACTGCGCGGCGCGAGGCTGGCCGGCGGCTTGAAGACCCCTTTTACTACCTGAGACAAGAGATGAGCACCCAGCAATCCACCATCATCTATACCCTGACCGATGAGGCGCCGCGCCTCGCGACCAGCGCTTTCCTGCCTATCGTGCGTGCGTTCACCGCGCCCGCGGGCGTCAATGTCGAAACCAGCGACATCTCGGTGGCGGCACGCATTCTGGGCGAGTTCCCCGAATACCTGACCGAAGAACAGAAGGTCCCGAACAACCTGGCCGAGCTGGGTCGTCTGACGCTGCTGCCCGAGACCAACATCATCAAGCTGCCCAACATCAGCGCTTCGGTGCACCAGTTGGTCAGCGCGATCAAGGAACTCCAGGGCAAGGGCTATGCCGTGCCCGATTTCCCCGAAGATCCCAAGAGCGATGAAGACAAGGCCATCCTCAAGCGCTACTCCAAGTGCCTGGGCAGCGCCGTGAACCCCGTGCTGCGCGAAGGCAATTCCGACCGCCGCGCACCTGCGGCCGTGAAGAACTACGCGCGCAAGAACCCCCACAGCATGGGCGAGTGGAGCATGGCTTCGCGCAGCCACGTGGCGCACATGCTGCACGGCGACTTCTACCATGGCGAAAAGTCGATGACGCTGGACCATGCGCGCGACGTCAAGATGGAACTCGTGACCACCAGCGGCAAGACCCTGGTGCTCAAGCCCAAGGTTTCCCTGCTGGCCGGCGAAATCATCGACAGCATGTTCATGAGCAAGAAGGCGCTGTGCGACTTCTATGAATACCAGTTCGAAGATGCGCGCAAGACCGGCGTCATGCTGTCGCTGCACGTCAAGGCAACGATGATGAAGGTGTCCCACCCCATCGTCTTCGGCCACGCCGTGCGCATCTTCTACAAGGAAGCTTTCGAGAAGCACGGCAAGCTGTTTGACGAACTCGGTGTGAACGTCAACAACGGCATGGTCAACCTGTACGACAAGATCGCGACGCTGCCGACCTCGAAGAAAGAGGAAATCATCCGCGACCTGCACGCCTGCCACGAGCACCGTCCCGAGCTGGCCATGGTCGACTCCGCCAAGGGCATCACCAACCTGCACGCACCCAACGACGTGATCGTCGACGCATCCATGCCCGCGATGATCCGCATCGGCGGCAAGATGTGGGGCGCCGACGGCAAGCCCAAGGACACGAAGGCCGTGATCCCCGAGTCGACTTTCGCCCGCATCTACCAGGAAGTCATCAACTTCTGCAAGACCAACGGCAACTTCGACCCCGTGACCATGGGCACCGTGCCCAACGTGGGCCTGATGGCCCAGCAGGCCGAGGAGTACGGCTCGCACGACAAGACGTTCGAACTGCCCGAAGGCGGCGTCGCCAACATCGTCGATCTGGCCACGGGCGAAGTGCTGCTGTCGCAGAACGTCGAAGCCGGCGACATCTGGCGCATGTGCCAGGTCAAGGACGCCGCGATCCGCGACTGGGTCAAGCTGGCCGTGACGCGCGCGCGCAACTCGGGCATGCCTGCGGTGTTCTGGCTCGACCCCTATCGTCCGCACGAAGCCGAGATGATCAAGAAGGTCGAGACCTACCTCAAGGACCACGACACCACGGGCCTGGACATCCAGATCATGTCGCAAGTGCGCGCCATGCGCTACACGCTCGAGCGCGTGATCCGCGGCCAGGACACCATCTCGGTGACCGGCAACATCCTGCGCGACTACCTGACCGACCTGTTCCCCATCATGGAACTGGGCACCAGCGCCAAGATGCTGTCCATCGTGCCGTTGATGGCCGGTGGCGGCATGTACGAAACCGGTGCCGGCGGCTCGGCTCCCAAGCATGTGCAGCAGTTGGTCGAAGAGAACCACCTGCGCTGGGATTCGCTGGGCGAGTTCCTGGCGCTGGCGGTGTCGCTGGAAGACCTGGGCATCAAGAACGGCAACAACAAGGCCAAGATCGTCGCCAAGACGCTGGACGAAGCCACGGGCAAGCTGCTTGACAACAACAAGAACCCTTCGCCCAAGACCGGTCAGCTCGACAACCGCGGCAGCCAGTTCTATCTGGCGCTGTACTGGGCCCAGGCACTGGCCGCACAGACCGACGACGCCGAACTGGCTGCCCAGTTCGCGCCGCTGGCCAAGCAGCTGGCTGACAATGAGCAGACCATCGTCGCCGAACTGCTGGCCGTGCAAGGCAAGCCCGTCGACATCGGCGGCTACTACCAGCCCGACCTGGCCAAGCTCGATGCCGCAATGCGCCCCAGCGCGACGTTGAACGCCGCACTGGCATCGGCCAAGGCCTGAAGCCACAGCGTCCCGCCTGCGGGGCGCGGCTGAAGACAACAAGCCGGCGGCTGCCGAAAGCAGCCGCCGGCTTTTTTGCGTTCTTGCCGGTCAGCGGCTGGTGAACGGTCGGCCCGTGAGCTTGGCGCCGGCCTTGAGATTCTTCTGCGCGAACCAGCCCTGGTTCATCTCCAGCACATAGCGCACCGGCTGGGCCGAGCAGTGCGAAGCTTCGCTCAGCGGCTGCATGTCGGCCAGGTTGACGATGGTGCCGTCGTCGGCGACGAAAGCGGCCGTCAGCGGCAGCAAGGTGTTCTTCATCCAGAAGCACTGGCGCGCGGGCTGCTCGAACACGAACAGCATGCCTTCGTGCGCCGGCATTTCCTGGCGGTGCATCAGGCCGGTCTGGCGTTCGTTGAACGTCTGCGCGACCTGGGCGTCAATGCGGAACATGCCCGCGCGCAGTTCGGTGCGCGGCAGCTGCAACTGAGGCTTGTCCTGGGCCGAAACCTGGGGGGTGACGACGGCGCCCAGCAGCGCCAGCAGGCCGGCGGCAAGAGCGAGGGCAGGGCGGCGCAAAGGCAGGCGCAGCGCGGTGGAGCGGGCGGAAGAGGCAGGCATGGCGTGGAAATTGTTCAGACGATGCATGAAAGAAAGAGGCATGCATGCAGTCTGCCAGAATCGGGGCTCTCGCTGTCGCGCAAGGGCGGCAAAATCCGGCAGCCGGCCATGCGCCATCTTGGTGCAAACTCGCAGGACTTTGTCGCTAGAATCGTGGGGCTTTTCCCCTTGCTGAATGAATTCAGCGTTCTCACCGGAGAATTTTGTCAATGACCCGCTACCAGCATATCCAGGTGCCCGCCCAAGGCCAGAAGATCACGGTGAACGCCGACATGTCGTTGAACGTGCCGGACGAGCCCATCATTCCCTATATCGAAGGCGACGGCACGGGCCAGGACATCACGCCGGTCATGCTCAAGGTGGTGAATGCAGCCGTGGCCAAGGCCTACGGCGGCAAGAAGAAGATTCACTGGATGGAAGTCTACGGCGGCGAGAAGGCCACGCGCGTCTACGGTCCCGACGTCTGGCTGCCAGAGGAAACGCTGCAGGTGCTGCGTGAATACGTGGTCTCCATCAAGGGTCCGCTGACCACGCCCGTGGGCGGGGGCATACGCTCGCTCAACGTCGCGCTGCGCCAGGAGCTCGACCTCTATGTCTGCCTGCGCCCGGTGCAGTACTTCAAGGGCGTGCCTTCGCCGCTCAAGTCGCCCGAGAAGACCAATATGGTGATTTTCCGCGAGAACTCGGAAGACATCTACGCGGGCATCGAATACGAAGCGCGCAGCGACAAGGCCAAGAAGCTGATCGATTTCTTGATCAACGAGATGGGCGTGAAGAAGATCCGCTTTCCCGAGACTTCGGGCATTGGCATCAAGCCGGTGTCGATCGAAGGAACCGAGCGCCTGGTGCGCAAGGCCATCCAGTACGCGATCGACAATGACAAGCCCAGCGTGACCATCGTGCACAAGGGCAACATCATGAAATTCACCGAAGGCGGCTTTCGCGACTGGGCCTATGCGCTGGCGCAAAAGGAATTCGGCGCCCAGCCTATCGACGGCGGCCCCTGGTGCAAGTTCAAGAGCCCCAAGACCGGCAAGGACATCGTCATCAAGGACTCGATCACCGATGCCTTCCTGCAGCAGATCCTGCTGCGCCCGGCCGAATACTCGGTGGTCGCCACGCTCAACCTCAACGGCGACTACATCTCCGACGCGCTCGCGGCCCAGGTGGGCGGCATAGGCATCGCGCCTGGCGGCAACATGTCGGACTCGGTGGCCTGTTTCGAAGCCACGCATGGCACGGCACCCAAGTACGCGGGCAAGGACTATGTGAACCCGGGATCGGAAATCCTGTCCGCTGAAATGATGCTGCGCCACATGGGCTGGACCGAAGCCGCCGACCTGATCATCCAGTCGCTGGAAAAAGCCATTCTGAGCAAGCAGGTCACCTATGACTTCGCGCGCATGATGGACGGCGCGACCCAGGTTTCCTGCTCCGGGTTTGGCGCGGTGATGATTGAAAAAATGGACTGAGCGGGGCCAAGGCACGGTGCGCTCGCCCAACCCTGACCGATTTGCTGGCGCGCGTTCCGCCTGACTGCGGAACACCGCTTGGCATCAGGCGATCAGCGGGGACAACCAGTCGAACGGTGGCAAGCCGACCAGGTATTCCTTGGCCGCCAGGTGGTGATGCTGGGGGCTCATACTGCCTGTGAGCAGCACGCTCGATGTCGAGAGGGCATGGGACGGTTCCCAGCCGGCTGGCGGTACCATGCCCATCTCAGGCGCCCCTTCGGTGTCTGCGCGCACATTGTCGCCACCCCTGGGCAAGGCTCGGGCATCCAGCTGGGTCGTCACTGCAATGGTGAAGTTCTCCAGCGAGCGCTGCGCGCCGGCATACGCGTGTGCCGGCGGGGACTGCGCGTTGTCGGAATGTTCTTTTGCGTCCGTGGTGCTGTCGCTGTGGCTTGCATCATTGCTGTCATCGGATCCGCTGGGGCCATCGTTTTTGTCCGGTGTGTCGAATCCGTCATCCTTGTCTTCATCATCGCTCGAGTCGTCCGGGCTTTGGGTTGTACCCGCATCCTTTGAATCTTGTAACTTGAAAAGTGGGGACAGGTTTTCGAACAACTCGCTCAATTCATTGGAGATAAGGGCGAGTGCACCGTCCAGATGGATGCCGCGCGTTTGCACCTCCACCATTTCCTCTATGTCCAAGGCGTTATAGAGAGGCTCATCAAGGACTGAATCACAAAATTTTTCCTCGGAGCGCAGTGCCTGCAAATCCTCTTGCTTACGTTCCCACGCCGCCAAAAGGTGCAGCCCGCGTTCCCACTCGGGAAGGATTGCTGACCAGTTCAGCTGTTCAAGATATTCATCGACGGGACGTTCACCTACGTTGTCATCGATACAAAATGAAAACAGCAGCATGAAATTTTTCCAGGCTGGATGTTCTGCCAGATGGGAAAAGCTGGCCTGCGTGCCGTCTGGATTCTGGTGTCGCGCGTCCACATTTCTGGACAGCGCAGCTCGGACAACACCTTCGTTCCAAAGCGTTATGTGTTTAAGTTGTGACGAAACCAAGAGTTCCATGTAGGGGGAGGCGGACCGGGCCGGTGTCTCCGCGCTAAATAGCCGCAGTTCCAACGAGTCAAAGCTTTCGGTTTCGTAAGCATCTTCTTGAAAATCGAATAGTTGGGATAATTTTTCGAATACTTGAGCTAATTTATCTGATGTCGTGGTGAGTACGTCGTTCAGCTCAATGCCTTGTTTTTGCAAGGTTATCAAGTTCTTGATCAGGATCCATAACTGAGGATATTCATCGAGGGTCAGATTTAAACTATTTTCCCTCGGACGCAATGCCAGCAATTTTTCTTGCGTACTCTGCCATTCATCCAGAAGGTGCAGGCCATTTTCCAAATTGGCTATGAATTGTTGCCAGTCCAGCTGTTCAAGATAGTCGTCGACAAAGCGTTCACCTATGTCGTCCTCGATACAAAACGAAAACAGCAGCATGAAATTTTCCCAAGCTGGATGTCTGGTCAAATGAGAAAAAGTAGGCTCGATGCCGTTTGTATTCTGCTGGCGAGTATCTACATGTATCGACAGCCCAAGACGGATGACAGTCTCGGCCCATGTAGTGCTATGTCGAAGTTGCGACGGGGCCGAGGGCTCCATGTTTGCGGACGCTGGCGGGGCTACCGCCTGCACGTCCTGTCGCTGTACTTCCGGCGAGTCAGCGTTTTGGGCTTTGCAAGGGTCTTGGGAGCCGTTTGGGAGTTCGTTGTCAGCTTTGAAATTTGGCATGGGATTGTCAATTAAAAAGAGCAAGCTCCAGATAGCCACTGGCGATGGCAGGGCCTGCCGAGGGAGTCCAAAAAAGTATAGAGCAAGACTATCAAAAGTACTATTTTGTTAGTTTGTAACAATGCTCGTGTTGTTTTTCGTATGCAGCTGATTTCGCGCGAAAGCGTTCCTGTCCGTGTCGGCGTGCAGGGCCGGACCGGCCACGGAGCCTCGTCCGCTGCCGCGCCATGCCCGGACGGTTTGCACTAACGCACAAAACTGTTGTCGAGTGGAGGCATCCCGCGATTTGTCGTCATGACCGGAAAGTTCGCGCGGCAGTGTGCTAGAATGGACATCTAGATGCAAACAGGCCTCGCCCTGTTGCTGAAGAAATACCGCGCGATGGAGCAGTCTGGTAGCTCGTTGGGCTCATAACCCAAAGGTCGTAGGTTCAAATCCTTCTCGCGCAACCAATTTGTTCCGGCTTTGGCTGGAACAGGAAAAAAGCCCACTTCGGTGGGCTTTTTGCATTGTGATGCGCGCTGCAGCCTGCTGCGTATCCCTCTATGGCGACTGCATCGTCGGAGCTTGGGCTTGGGCCGCGTAAGCTTGCACTGCCTGTACGCCTTTGATGCTCGGCGCTGAACGCGCTGCCCTCGCCTTGGCCAGGAAGCGCGACAATCGGTCGGCTTCGATGGCGTGAAAATACTTGGCCAGATCACCGATGAGCCGTTCGAGTTGCGCGTCGTTGTCGCCGGGGCTGTATGACACTGGCGCCGCGCCACTCTCGCCGGCTTGGGCCTCGTTCCTGGCGTCGAGCGGGTTGGGGGTGCCGGGTGAAAGCGAATAACGCGCAACGGTGGACTCGTGCACGGGCTCGGGCACGCTTTCAACCGTTGTGACGGTCGTAGTGACTGTGGTCGTAACCACAGTAGCATTGCTGCGATTCGAGATGGTTTGCCGGATGTTGTATGTCGTGTCTTGTGGCGTTGCGCCGGCAGCTTCGGCGGCCTTGTCATTCTTGTCGCCACCAGGCGTCTTCGGCTGCGCTTTGAGGCGCGGCAGCGCAGGCCGAATGGCTCCTATAGGTTCTATGCTCATTGGACTCCCTCGAATGGGTGGCGTTGCGCAATGGGATCACGGTCCGCGCCAGAGCCGATTCTGCTGCTGCTGCCAGTCATGCCTGGGGCAGACCGTTTGTGCCCCAGCAGCGACAACCGGTCAGCTTGCCGATTGAGTAACGTGTGAAAAAAATGGGTTCCAGCGCCTTCGGTTCTTGGCTTGGGGCGGCTGTTCTGGGCTGCGAAAAAAATGCTTTCAAAGTTGGTTGGAAAGAAGGTTTTTTTTGAATATTGGCGAAACATGATGATTTGTTTCGTCGTTCTCTAAGTTGGCGCAAAGACTGTGCTATAGTTCATTCATCGACGCAGAGGGGCAGCAAATGTCTCTCTCGCTGAAGAAATACCGCGCGATGGAGCAGTCTGGTAGCTCGTTGGGCTCATAACCCAAAGGTCGTAGGTTCAAATCCTTCTCGCGCAACCAACCTGGTTCGGCTTCGGTCGAAACGGCAAAAAAGCCCACCTCGGTGGGCTTTTTTGCGTCCTGCCAGCGGTGGCGCTCAGGCTGCGTGAGCTACCAAGGCCAGCGCATGCGCGTGATCGAGCCTGTCAGTGCGCGCACGCAGCCCGGCCGACGGCACGGCGAGGGCATGGGTGGGCGGGATCAGGCCGTGGCGCTTCTTACGCGCACCGCTATGCTCCAGCTGGCGCGCTCCGGCGCGCCAAGCAGGGGCTGACATTCCGGGAAATAGGCGCCGACGCTGCCGCGCGGCATGTCGTAGGGCACCACGCGCATGCCCGCGAGTTCACAGGACTGTTCGGTTCGTTCCACCGCAGCGACATGGGCCAGGTCGCCTTCGATCAGCCCGCGAGCGGCCATGTCGCAGGGGTGCATGAAGAGCAGCCTGCGCGTGTCCCAGCGGTGGCGAAAGTGCGGGTCCATGGCGCTGAACGCCGCCGCGCCGCGCGGTGCCATGAGCCGTAGAACAGTAGGGTCGCAGGCCGCATCGGACGGCGGCGCAACGGCATGGCGCAGCGCATGGTCCGCGCGGAATTCGGCGAGATCGAGCCTGGATGGCCGGGCGTGGGCGAAACCGCCGGCCCCATGCCGCTGGCGCAGCAGCGGTGTCGCCAGCGCCGCGCCATCGCGCACGACATGGAACGATGCCCGTGCCGCGGCCGGGAGAAAAGTGGTCGGCGGATGAGGCAGCGGCTGGGTGGAATCCATGGTCGTGCTTTTGGAGGAAGGAATAGCAGTGACTGTGGCTGGATCCGGCCGCCGGGTTCGTCAGTCAGGTGAACTGCGGCACGTAGGAGGCCGCGCCCTGAGGACGGGAGTCCGGCAAGTGCCGCCTTGCATGAGGCTGCCCAAGGTTGAGGGGCGGGCACCCCGCAAGGTGAGGGCCGGCGCCGCCGAATCGGGCGCGAGCACGCGGGGCTCAGGCCTCGCCCGGCAGCCAGTCGAGCGTGTAGAAAAAGCGCTTCCACGCGGGATCGGTACTGTGCGCCGCGGCGCGCACCTGTTCGCGGAACAGCTCCATGAACAAGGCCGCGGACGGGCTTGCGGCCTCGTGCGCGCGGCGCACCATGCCCACTTCGTGGTGGGCAAAGCGCTCGTTCAGGTTCAACGCGACAAAATCACGGTTGGAATTCTGCGTTTCCAGCAGCGGCCAGGGCCAGTAGCTGAGCATGTCCACGCGCTTCATCAATGCCAGCGCAAGCCAGCCGGAATGTGCGAGCTGTATGCGTGCATGCGGAGGCGTCAGGCCATGCTTGCCGAACAGCTCCTGCATCACGCTTTCGTTTTCCAGCTGGCCGTGGCTCAGTATCCAGTCGCTTTCCAGCAACTCGGACAAGGAGCGCGCCTGCGCCTGGGGGTGCTGGGCGCGCGCGACCACGGTCATTTCATAGCGGAACAATGGCTCGGCCTGCAGACCCTCGAGCATATGCGGCAGACCTATGCGGCCGATCATCAGATCGAGCGTGCCTTCGCGCAGCCGCGGGTAGGCCAACGCGGCAAAGCCGTCGACGAACTCCAGCCCTACATGCGGCAGCGCCTTGCGGAAAGCCGACACCACCGGTGCCAGCAGCGTCTGCCCGACCCAGGGCGTGACGCCGACCGCGAGCCGGCGCTCGCTGCCGCCCTGGCGGTGGCGCTCCAGACCTTGCTCGGCGCGCGCGACCTGGCCGACGATGGTGCGCGCCTGCTCCAGCAGCTCCTTGCCGGCGGGCGTGAGCTGTACGCCGCGGCCGTGGCGCTCGAGCAGCACCACGCCGGCGCTGGCCTGCAGGTCGTTGAGCCCCTGCGTCACGGTCGCCTGTGCGAGTCCCAGGGAGCGCGCCGACGCCCGGATGCTGCCTTGCGCGCCCAGCGCGACCAGGTAACGCAGTTGGTTGAGTTTCATGGCGCGACAGTAGCACAGCCATGCTGCATAGACAGGTAAATGCGTTCAATGAACGGTTTTAGCAATCTATGGCGATAAAGCATCGCTACATACACTTGCGGCATGCATTGCCTCCCCGAATTCGCTCTTGCCGACAAAGTGCTGCCGGCCATCCGTGACTCCGCCGACGACATGGTGCGTCTGCGCCGAGATATCCATGCCCACCCCGAACTCGCGTTCGAGGAGTTCCGCACCGCCGATCTGGTGGCCGAAAACCTCGCGCGCTGGGGCTACAGCGTGCACCGCGGCCTGGGCGGCACGGGTGTCGTCGGTAGCTTGAAGCGCGGCACCAGCGCGCGCGCCATCGGTATCCGCGCCGACATGGACGCGCTGCCCATCCAAGAGGACACCGGGCTGCCGTATGCGAGCCGCAACGACGGCAAGATGCATGCGTGCGGTCACGATGGCCATACCGCCATCCTGCTGTGCGCGGCGCGTGTGATCGCGCAGGCGCAGGATTTCGATGGCACGGTGCATCTGATCTTCCAGCCCGCGGAAGAAGGCCTGGGCGGCGGCCGCCACATGGTCGAGGACGGATTGTTCGAGAAGTTTCCCTGCGACCAGATCTTCGCCTTGCATAACATGCCAGGCTTTCCGGTGGGCAAGTTCGGCTTTCTCGGCGGCTCGTTCATGGCTTCGTCCGATTCGGTCACGGTGACCGTGCAAGGGCAGGGCGGACACGGTTCGGCACCGCACCAGGCGGCCGATCCGGTCGTGGCCGCGGCCTATATCGTGGTCGCGCTGCAGACCATCGTCGCGCGCAACAACGACCCGCGCGACATGGCGGTGGTCAGCGTGGGCGCCATCCATGGCGGCAATGCGCCCAACGTGATCCCCGACAGCGTGCAGATGCGCCTGACCGTGCGTGCCTACCGTCCCGAAGTGCGCCAGATGCTGCGCGAGCGCATCACGGCGCTGGTCCAGGCCCAGGCAGTGACGCTGGGCGTGCAGGCCCAGGTCGACTACCACTGGCGCTATCCCGCGCTGATCAACGACCCGGCGGCGACGGAGCTGGCGCGCAGCGTGGCCGCCGAATGGCTGGGCGAGGACGCGCTGATCCAGGGCATGCAGCCGCTCACGGGCAGCGAGGACTTCTCGTTCATGCTGGAAAAGATTCCCGGCTGCTATCTGATCGTTGGCAACGGCGAAGGCGGTCACCACAGCACCGGCGGCTGCATGGTGCACAACCCCGGCTACGACTTCAACGACGCGATCCTGCCCATTGCATCGAGCTACTGGGTGCAGCTGGTGCGGCGTTTTCTCGCGCCCACCGCCTGAAGGTTTCCCTGTGTCCCATTTTCCCGTTGAGAAAACCACCATGAATTTCACACGCCGCAGCATTCTTGGCGCACTGGCTTGCACCCCCCTGGTGGTGCATGCGCAATCCGCCTGGCCCACGGGCCGTCCCATCAAGGTGGTCGTGGGCTATGCACCCGGCGGCTCGGTGGATCTCGCCTGCCGCGCGACCGCGGATTTTCTCGCGGCCAGGCTGGCCGGCGCCATCGTCACGGTCGAGAACGTTTCGGGCGCGGCCGGCGTGATCGCGGCCCAGCGCGTGTCGCAGGCCCAGCCTGATGGCTACACGCTGCTGGTGGGCTCAAGCAACGAGTTATGCGCCACGGCGCATGTGAATCCGGCGCAGAAATACGATGCGGTCAAGGGTTTCACGCATATCGGCATGGTCTGCGAATCGCCGGTGCTGTTCGTCGCCAGCCCCAAGCTGGGCGTGAAGAACATGGACGAGTTTCTCGCGCTGGTCAAGAAAAATCCCGGCAAATACAGCTACGGCAGCTCGGGCGTGGGCTCGACCCTGCATTTCGCGGGCGAGCTGCTGAAAAAGCGCGGCGGGCTGTTCATGAGCCATATTCCGTACCGCGGCACCGCGCCGCTGCTGACCGATCTGGTCGGCGGCAACCTCGACTGCGCGATGATCACCACCACGGCAGCGAACCCGTTCATCGCCAACGGCCGGCTGGTCGGCCTGGGCGTGACTTCGGCAAAGCGCAGCCCGGCCGCGCCCAATGTGCCCGCGATCGCCGAGCATCCCGCACTGTCAGGCTACGAGCTGACCGGCTGGCTGTCGCTGGCCGCGCCCAAGGGCCTGCCCGCGGACATGGCCGACAAGCTGCGCGCCAACCTGCGCGCGGCGCTGCAGGATCCGGCCTACCGCCGCCGCCTTGAAGATGGCGGCCTGGTGCCCGCGACGGGCAACGAGGACATCGCGGCCATCATCCAGAACGATGGCCGCAAGTATGCGGAACTGGTGAAGTTCGCCAACATCAAGGACTGACGGGGCGCGCGGGCGGCGCGGTCGTTCAGCCGACCATGCCGCCCCAGGCCATGAACTGGCGCATCAGCCAGGCCATGGCCGCGAGCGAAGCGACGCTTGCGGTCCAGATCATCAGCAGCCAGCCGAGCTGGCGCAGTGTGGTGCGCATGGGGCCTCCTCAATGGTAGTGCTCACCGTGGCGCACCTTGCCGCGGAACACGTAGTAGCTCCAGGCCGTGTAGCCCAGGATGATGGGAATGATGAACAGCGCGCCGACCAGCGCAAATCCCTGGCTGGACGCGGGCGCCGCAGCCTGCCAGATGGTGAGCGACGGCGGCAGGATGATGGGCATGATGCTGATCACCAGGCCCGAGTAGCCCAGAAAGGTCACGAACAGCGCCAGCGAGAACGGGCTGGCATTGCGGCGTTCCGAGCCCAGCGTGCGCCACAGCGCGGCCAGGCTCAGAACGACCAGGAAAGGCACGGGCAGCAGCCATTGGAGTGCATCCGAGCCGAACCAGCGCTCGGCGATATGTCCGTGCAGCAGCGGCGTCCACAGGCTCACGGCCGCAATTGCGACCGCCATCGCAATGGTGCTGGCGCGCGCGGCCCGGCGCAGCTCCTGCTGCAGCCGGCCCTCGGTCTTCATCACCAGCCAGGTGCTGCCCAGAAACACGTAGGCCGCGACCAGCGCGCAGCCGGTGAACACGCTGAACGGGCTGAGCCAGTCCCAGGCGCCGCCGACAAACACGCCGCCATCGAGCTCGATACCCATCAGTATCGCGCCCAGCGTCACGCCCTGCATCAGCGTGGCGAGCAGCGAGCCGCCGGCAAACGCCTTGTCCCAGATATGGCGGCGCGCGTCGCTGGCCTTGAAGCGGAACTCGAAGGCCACGCCGCGCAGGATCAGGCCGATGAGCATCAGCATGATGGGCAGATACAGCGCGCTGAGCACCGCCGAGTAGACGACGGGAAACGCCGCCAGCAGACCCGCGCCGCCGAGCACCAGCCAGGTCTCGTTGCCGTCCCAGACCGGGGCGATGGTGTTCATCATCACGTCGCGGTCGTGGCGGTCCTGGAAGAACGGGAACAGCATTCCCACGCCCAGATCGAAGCCGTCCATGACCACGTACATGAAGACGCCCAGCACGATGATGCCGGCCCAGATGATTGACATGTCGATTCCCATGGGGATTTCTTTCGCAAGGATTCAGTGCAGAGGTTCGGGATTCGCGCCGGAGATGGGGCGCATCGGCTGGTTGGCTTCGCCGGGTCCGCCTTCGGGCGGTGTCTCGCCCGCATGGGGCGCGGTGGCGAGCATCTTCAGCCCCATCAGCGTGCCCGTGCCGAAGACCAGCAGGTAGACCACGACCAGCAGCGTCAGCGAGATCGCGAGGTGCGAAATGTCGTGGTTGGACACGCCTTGCGCGGTGCGCATCACGCCGTAGACGATCCAGGGCTGGCGTCCGGTCTCGGTGACGAACCAGCCGGCCAGCAGCGCGACCAGCCCGGCCGGTCCCATGGCCACGCAGCAGCGGTGGAACCAGGCGCTGTCGTAGAGCCGCCCGCGCCAGCGCAGCCAGGCAGCGCACAAGGCCAGCGCAATCATCAGCGAACCCAGTCCCACCATCACGCGGAACGACCAGAACACCGTGGCTACATGGGGCAGGTCCTGGGGCGGGAAATCGGACAGCGCGGGAATGGTGCCGTCCCAGCTGTGCGTCAGCAGCAGGCTGCCCAGGCGCGGTACTTCGAGCGCGTAATCGTTCTTCTGATTGGTCTGGTCGGGCAGGCCGAACAGCACCAGCGGCACGCCGGCCCCGGGCGCGTGATGCTTCCAGTGGCCTTCGATCGCGGCGAGCTTGGCGGGCTGGTGTTCGAGCGTGTTGAGCCCATGCTGGTCGCCGACAAAGGCCTGCAGCGGCGCGGCGACCAGCAGCATGGCCAGCGCCATGGAGGTCATGCGGCGCACCATCGGCGTGCGGTTGCCCTTGAGCAGATGCCAGGCACCCGTGGCCGTGACGATCAGCGACGTGGCGAGAAACGCCGCAATCACGGTGTGCACCAGCCGGTACGGGAAGGATGGATTGAAGATGATGGCAATCCAGTCGACCGGCACGACGATGCCGTTGATGATCTCGTGGCCCTGCGGCGTCTGCATCCAGCTGTTCGATGCCAGTATCCAGGTCGCGGAAATCAATGTGCCCAGCGCGACCATCAGCGTCGAGAAGAAGTGCAGGCGCGGCCCGACCTTGTTCCAGCCGAACAGCATCACGCCCAGGAAGCCGGCCTCGAGGAAGAACGCCGTGAGCACTTCATAGGCCAGCAGCGGTCCGGTGACGCCGCCCGCGAAGTTCGAGAAACCGCTCCAGTTGGTGCCGAACTGGTAGGCCATGACCAGACCCGAGACCACGCCCATGCCGAAGCACAGCGAGAAGAACTTGATCCAGTAGTGGTACAGGTCGCGGTACAGCGTCTTGCGCGTATAGAGCCAAAGACCTTCAAGCACGGCAAGGTACGAGGCCAGGCCGATGGTGATCGACGGGAAGACGATGTGAAAGGAAATGGTGAATGCGAACTGGATACGTGCCAGGTCGAGCGCGCTGAGGTCGGGAAGGGTAGGCATATGCGCTCGGAGTTTACTGAGTTTTCAGTAATTACTGAAAATTCAGTAAGACATAGGCGTGCGCGCATCAGGGTCGATTTCACCCTTGCGTCACATTGGTCGAACGCGGTGTCAGCGTCGCTGTTCCATCCAGGCAACGAAACGCAGCAGCCGGCGCGAGAAGTCCTGCGCGTCGGCCTGCGGCTGGAGCTGCTGGGCAGCGAAAAATCCGAGCGCCTCGACCGCCTCGGGAAAGGCCGCGGCGCATTGCTGCAGATGGTCGTCGATCGACTCGGGCCAGGACGTCGAATCCAGGGGGCGCAGCACATTGGTCGCGCGAATCGCTTTCTTGGACGCTTGGCGCATGAGTTGCGCCGCCTGTTCCGGTGGCAGTGGCATCGCCAGGCGTTGCGCATAGGCGGTCAACACGCTGGAGAAATCGCCGTTGACCGCGAGCGCGATCGCCCGCGACGGCCGAAACAGCGCAAAGGCCTGGGCGCGGTCCGGCCCGGCGATGCAGCGGCAATGGTGCTTGAGCCAGAAACCCCAGCGTGCGAAATTCTCTGGCGCCTGGATTTCGGCCAGGCTGCCCAGATCGAAATCGACCTTGGTGACTTCGGCGTGGCTCTGCTCCAGGGTCTGGCGCGCGGCTTCAATCCGTTCAAGGTCCTGGGTCGAAGGCGTACGCACCAGCAGCAGCACGGCATCGAGGTCGGAGCGCCCTGGTACGGCATCCACTCTGGCAACGCTGCCATAGAGATAGGCGCTGTCGATCAGATCGGCCAGCGGGCCGTGCACGGCAGCGTACAGGGCGTCGACCACGGATTGGAAGGCCGGCTGCAGCGGCGCATGGCCCACGGTGCGGATATATCCCAGCGCATCGACGCCTTTGGTTTCGGTCAACCTTGCCTTTCAGAGTCCAGCGGTCGCGATTCGCGGTGATTCTGCCATGGCGCAGGGCCGCGCCCTGCGGCAGTCGCCTGTTCTAATGCGCGCATGCCTTCTACCGCTTCACTCAACCATCAGATTCGCCCTGCCACGCTGGAAGATGTCGCCGCGATCTTTCGCGTGCGCACCGCCGTCACGGAAAACGTCCTGACGCTGCAGCAGCTTGCCGAGCTGGGCGTGACGCCGGACTCCATTGCTGAGCTGATATGCAGCGCCCCCTGCATCTGGGTCGCCGAAGCCGATGGCAAGGTGGCCGGATTTGCGATGGTCGAGCTCGAAACCGCCTGCCTGTTCGCGGCCTTCGTGCTGCCGCAATATGAAGGCCGGGGCATGGGCCGGGATCTGGTCGCGGTCTGCGAGCAGGCCCTGTTCCGCGACCATGCGCTGGCCTGGCTCGAAACCGACGGCCGCAGCCGCGCCGCGGGTTTTTATCGCCACCTAGGCTGGGCGCATGCTGCGGATCTGGTCGATGGCGATGTGCGGCTGGAGAAGCGCCGGCCGTAGGCGGGCTTCAGTTTGTCGCCGCCGGCTGCTTGCCTTCGGCGGCCTCGGGCACATAGACCACCGAGCCGTCCTTCATGCGGTAGGCGACGCCGGCCTTGGCGCCTTCGCCCTGGCCGCTTTGGCCGTTGGCCTTGAAGCGTTCGACCTTGTCGCCTTTCTTGACGATCATTTCCATGCTTTCCTTGCCCGCGTTGGTGACCACGGTGACGTCGGGCTGGGACATCGCGGCCATCAGCGGGTTCTGGGCGATGGTGATCACGAGCGCGGCGATGATCACCAGGAAGATGTCGATCAGATTGACGACCGACAGCAACGGGTCCTCGGCATCGCCTTCTTCAAGAAACTTGAGGCTCATGCGTGCACTCCGGCCTGGGCGGTCTGCGCGAGCGCGCCCGGGGCCAGCGCGGGCGCGCTGACGGCGGCATGTTGCTGCAGCCAGACCAGTTCCTCGGCGAGCCAGCGGCGGCGCACGGAGACGATCCAGTAGGTCAGGGCCGAGGCGATCAGCGCCAGGATCACGGCCGAAAACGCGACGGCCAGGTTGTCGGCGACGGCGGCGATGTCGCCGCTCGAAATGCTCTTGAGCGCCGGACCCATGGGAATCATGGTTGCGACCAGGCCCAGCATCGGCGTCACGCGCGTGGCCACGCGCGGCACTTCGAGCAGGCGGTGGGCCGCGAGGTCGCGTTCATCGGCGCTCGCGCCCGGGTGCTGGGCGGCCCAGCGCAGCAGCGGGTAGGCGCTGCTGTGCGCGGCGGCCGCGCCCAGGCGCAGCTGGCGGCGCTGGAAATGCGCCATCGCGAACTGGCCGAAGGCGAACAGCGAATAGAAGAACAGCAGCGCGATGGCGAGCAGCGTGGGAATCAGGAACAGCTGGCCGATGGTGTACATCCAGGATTCGATGTGCAGGCTTGTCATGGGGTGGCTTTCAAAATCTAGAAGAGAAAAATAGCGGGTCGCGCGCTCAATGCGCGGTGGTGGGCAGTGCGCGTGCCGGGCGCAGTGACTGGCGCAGCGCGCCGGCCGCGACCACGCCCAGCACCAGCAGCCACAGCAGCCATTGCTGCAGGCTCACAGGCGGTGGCGGCGCGGGCGGCTCGACTTTTTGCAGCTGCATGCCGGTGATCAGCGGCGGGGCCGGCGGCGGCTCGGGCGCGGCGGCGGGCTCTTCGGATGCGGGTGGCGGGGCTGCCGCGGGTGCCTGGGCAGCCGGGGCCTGGGACGGCAGCGCATTGCTGTCGGCGGCGCCGGCCACATAGTCCATCAGCGCCTGGTGCGGCGCCTGCACGCCGAAGCGCTGCTGCAGGGCCTGGTAGCGATCCTTGAGCGTGGCCAGCGTCTTGTCGTCGGTCTGCCAGTAGCCCTTGCGTGCGGCTTCGAGCATGCGCTCCATGGTCTGGGCATAGGCATGGGGGTTGTTCTTCTCCATCCATTCCTTGACGCCCAGCTGGTGCTTGTCGTTCACATAGACTTCGGCCATTTCCTGCCACTGGTCATCGCGCACGATTTCATGCGAGGTCGCGGTCCAGCCCCAGAGGTTGTTGGTCGCGTCGAGCACGCGCAGCGTGCCCGAGTAGCCTTCCTTCATCAGGCCTTCGATATAGCCGGGGTGGAACTGGCGCGTCGCGAGTTCCTTCGACAGGAAGTTCGCGGCCGACTCGGTGCGCGTTGCGCCCGGGTTGCGCAGATTGGAGATGTAGAGCTGCGGCGCCTTGCCGTCGAGCGCGCGCACCGCCAGTCCTATGCCGCCCAGGTACTGGAACGGGTCGTCGGTGGTCAGCATGCCGTAGGTGTTGGAGCTGCGCGCGAGCACCGCGGCCTGCGTGCCCTTGAGGTGTTCGGCGTAGAGGTTGGTGCCCAGGCCCGCGACGCCCTTGGTGCCCCAGAGCTTTTCGTCGGGGCCGTAGGCCGACTGCATGCGGTCCAGATACAGCGCGGCGAGCTTGCTGTCGCCGTCGGCCTTGCTGCCCCAGGAGTCGCTGGCCAGCGTGGCTTCGGGCAGACCGGTACCGTATTCGCCGCTGGCCGTCGAGAAGATGCGCGTCTGGCTGGCGTTGGCCGCGGCCTTGGCATCCACGCCCTGGGCGATCAGGCGCTGGCGCACCTGCTGGCTGAAGCGCCATGCGGGGTTGTCGGCTTCGTCGGCCGTGGCCGCGAGCTGGGCCGCGCGCGCGAGCTGGCGCAGCGCGTTGGGGAAATGGTCGCGGTACAGGCCCGTGGCCGACAGCACCACATCGACGCGTGGCCGGCCCAGCGCCTTGCGTTCCACGCGGCGCACGTCGATCACGCGCCCGCCCTTGTCCCAGACCGGCTCCACGCCCATGAGCCACAGCGCCTGGGCTTCAAGAATGCCCTGGTGGCGCATGGTCTCGACCGACCACAGCGAGAACGTGACCTTGTCCAGGGTCTTGCCCGTGGCATCGCGGTGGGCGGCGATCATCTGCTCGGCGGCTTTCTTGCCCGCGGCCCAGGCCTGGGCGCTGGGAATGCGCGAAGGATCGAAACCGTAGAGGTTGCGGCCCGTGGGAAACGCGTCGGGGTTCTTGATCGGGTCGCCGCCGTAGGAAGTGGGGATGTACTGGCCGTCGAGCGCGGCGAGCAGCGCGGGCATCTCGCCCGCGGCGTCGAGCCGGCCATACCATTCGCGCCCCTGCTCGAGCTGGGCCTGCAATGCCGGGTCCGTCACGCGGGCCTGGCCCGCAAGAAACTGTTCGAGAAGACGGAACGGCGGGCTTTGCTTGAACTGGCGGTAGTCGCCGACCATGGCTTCGTCGATCTCGGCTTCGGCCTTGCCCGCGGCGCGCGCCGCCGCATACCAGTAGTCGCGGCCCAGCATCATCACCACGGTGGCGATGCGATGCTCCTGCGCGGCCGGCTGGCCCAGCGTGTGCAGGCCGAGCGGCTGCACGGTCTCGGCGAGTTCATGCAGATGACTGTGCAGGGCCTCGACGAAGTCGGCGAAGTTGGCGGGCGTATGGCCCTGGGTCCAGCCCATGTCGGCGTCCATGCGCTGGGCCTTGACGCGCGCGAGGATGTCGGCGCGGTACTGGTCCTTCACGGCGCCCTGGTCCTGGTCCTGCCAGCTGTGCAGCAGATCGTGCACTTCGGTCCAGGCCTGGTGCATGCCTGCGGGCTGGAACGGCGGCGTCTGGTAGCTGATGGTCACGGCGCGCCCGCGGCGCTTGGCCTGCTGGGCTTCGCCGATGTTGTCGACGATGTAGGGGTAGACCACGGGCAGGTCGCCGACGGTGAGCGAGGGGTAGTCGGTCACGGCCAGGCCACGCTCCTTGCCGGGCAGCCATTCCTGCGAGCCATGGGTGCCGAAGTGGACGATGGCGTCGCTGGCCATGGCTTCGCGCGCCCAGAGGTAGGCCGCGAGATAGAAGTGCGTGGGCACGGCGCTCAACGAATGGTAGAGCGCGCGTTCCTGGTTGTCGCGCTTGTCGCTGCGCGGCGGCTGGGGCAGCAGCACCGCCTTGCCCAATTGCAGGCGCGGGATCACGAACACCGGCTGGCCCTGGTGCTGTATCACCATGTCGGACGCCGCGGGCGCGCCCCAGCGGCGCGTGACATCGGCGCGCACTTGCGGCGGCAGGTTGTTGAGCCAGGCTTCGTAGCGCGCGACGGGCAGCGTCGCGGCCAGGCCGTCGCGCAGCAGGTCGTCGAGTTTGGCGTCGCGGTACAGCGGCGCGAGCAGGCGCTGGAGCTTTTCTATCAGTTCGGCCTGGGACGGCACTTCGGTGGTGTAGCCGGCGGCGCGCAGCCGGGTGAGCGTTTCGATCAGGCTGGTCGGCACATTGAGAAACGCCGAGGCCAGGTTCTTCTCGCCGGGCGGCGAATTCCAGAAGAACACCGCGAGTTGCTTGTCGGCCGCGCGCTTGCGCTGCAGATTGACCCAGTTCAAGGCCTTGGTGACCACCGATTGCGCCTGGGCGTCGATCGGCACCTGGGCGCCGCTTTCGGGATCGATGGCCGAGGCGATCTGGATGTCGTTGATGCCTGTGTATTCGGCCTGGGCCACATAGAGCGGCAGGTCCATGGCGGGAATGCCTTGCGGGTCCCTGGCCCAGTCGTCGGCCGAGCCGCGGCGGTAGGTCGTGGCCTGGACCACGGGAATGCCCAGCTGCTCGAAGGCGCGCCGCGTGCCTTCGGCGTTGAGCATGATGCGGGTGTTGATCAGCACATCGGCGGCGCGCAGGCCACCGGGCTGCAGGATCTGCAGGTGGGCCTGGGCGTCCATCGATGGGCTGTAGTAGGGCAGGGCGACCGCGCCCGCGCCTTCGATGCGCGCGACCAGGTCGTCGATCACCGCGGTCTGCAGGCCGCTGATCTGGGTCTGGTGAAAGCCGATGGCGACGACCGGCGGGCGCTGGCCGGGGGCGTCGAGTTTCAGCCCGCGCCAGGCGAAGTAGTCGGCGGTGCTGGCGAACACCTGGCTGGGCGCGCGCGGGTGGTAGATGCCGACCTTGGGAAACACCACAGGCGCGGGAATGCCATCGGGCCGGCGCTTTTCGAGCAGCGCTTTCACGGTCTGGAAGAAATGCCGGTAGTTCGCCTGGCCGCCGTTGACGTAGTAACGCGTGAGCTGCTCGATATCAGCGGCCGCGAGGCCCTGGCCCGAAGGCTGGGTTTCGAGCAGCCAGACATGGGGCATGGGCAGGCGCGCCAAGGTGCTGCCGAGCTTGGCCTGAACCTGCTCCTGTTGGTAGGCGTCGATCAGCACCAGGTCGAAACCCGCGAAACTGCCCGGGTCGGCCTGGTCGGGCAGCGACTGCAGATTGCGCTGCTCGATCTGTATGCCGGCGTCCAGCGCGATGGGCGCGAGCGCAGTGAACTTGCCCAGCGGCACATTGCTCGCCGAAATGACCAGCACGCGCTGCGCAGGTGCCGCCGGCGCTGCGTGGCTGGCGCTGGCGAGCAGCAGCCCGGCCAGCAGCCAGGAAATCAGGGAGAAGAATTGCATCAATCAGCTTCGGGGGCGCCCGGTCGGTGGGCGGGCAGCGCGGCAAGTACATGGCTTGCGGGCGTCTGCCGTCAGAACGAGAAACAAGCCATCGACCAGAAAGCGGCGGGTGGCTTGGAGAGCGGCGGGCGCATCGGCGCCCGCCAGGGCCAGGCCCTCAGAAGTCGGCTTGCAGGCTGACAAACAGCGTGCGGCCGCGTTCGGCGTTCTTGAAGTTGGGCGACCTCTCGGCCAGATCCACGTTGCCTATGTTCTCCAGGCCCGCGCGCAGCGTGTAGGTCTTGTCGATCTTCTTGCCTATGCTCGCATTCCAGACGCTGAACGCGGGCATGGGTGCGGCCGCGGCCACCTGGCTGCCGACATAGTTCAGATCGACGCGCGCATTCCAGCCCGCGTTGCCGTTCCAGTCGAGCGCCGAGTTGAAGCCCACGCGCGGACGGTAGTCGAGGCGGGTGCCAGTCGTCAGGTCCTTGGTGGCCATGAACGTCGCGTTGTTGCTCCAGCGCCATTGGCGGCTGATGTCCCAGTTCGCGCCGAGTTCCAGGCCCGTGATGCGCGCCTTGTCGACGTTCGAGTACCAGTACTGGTTGCGGTTGTTGACCTTGGGACCGATGATCTTGCTGGCGATCAGGTTCTTGACGTCGTTGTGGAACAGCGTGCCTTGCAGTTCCAGCGCCGACGTGGCCTGCCAGGTCGCGCCCAGCTCGATCGAGTTCAGCGACTCGGGCTTGAGATCGGGGTTGCCGTAGATGTCGTAGCTCGTGCCGTTGTAGTGGTAGTTGCCCGACATCTGCTTGAGCGTGGGCGCCTTGAACGCATGGCCTATGCCGCCCTTGACGACCAGTGCGGACGAGGCTTCCCAGACCAGGTAGGCGCGCGGGCTGAATTCGCTGCCGAACAGCGCATGGTGGTCGGCGCGCAGGCCTGTTGTGAGGCTCAGGCTTTCGGTCAGCGCCCATTCGTCCTGGGCGAACAAGGCCTGGTGGGTCACGCCGTCGCTGCCCTGGTTGAGTTCCGAATGGGTCAGCTTTTCACGCCGCACTTCGGCGCCCGTGGTCAGCTGGTGGGCGCCGAAGCGCCTGGATGCAAAACCGTCGATCACCTGTTCCTGCATGCGCTGGGGCGTGGCCGGCGCGACGCCGTTGCTTGCCGAGTTGGTGATGCGGATGTCGCTGGCATAGGCGCGCGCCTGCGTCTTCCAGTCGCCGAACTTGGCTTTCCAGGTCACGTCGGCCTGGCGGCGGTCGAGGTCGTATTCGCTTTCATAGACCGTGAGCAGCTTGTTGACGGTCTTGCTGGTGTCGAAGAAGCGCTGCTCCTTGCCGGCCATGAGGTTGAAGTCCAGCGACTGGTCGGCATCGATCTTGAGCGTGCCGCCTATGCTGCCCTGGCCGTTGTGCTGGCCTTCGAGCGCCGACAGCGTGGGCGCGGAGGGCTTGGCGATGGCATCGGCGTGGGCCGCCGTGCCCGAAACGCGCAGCGACAGCATGTCGTTGACCTTGCCCGCGGAGTAGATCGAGGCCTGGCCCAGATTGCCGCCCGTACGGTCGGTCTGTGTTCCGGCCTTGAGGTAGACCGAGGTCTCCCAGCGGTCGCCCCGGGGCTGGCGCGTGATCTGGTTGATCACGCCGCCCAGCGCTTCGGAGCCGTAGAGCGTGGACATCGGGCCGCGGATGATTTCGACGCGCTCGACCGCGGCCATGGGCACCCAGCCAAACTGGAAGTTCGAGTGGCCCACGATGTCGTCAGTGGCCGCAATGCGCTTGCCGTCGACCATGGTCAGCACATGCTTGCCATCCATGCCGCGCATCGACAGGGTGCGGCGGCCCGCGGTGTTGGTCGCGCTGAAGCCTATGCCTGTCTGGCCGCGCACGGCTTCGAACAGGTCGGCGGGCTGCTGCTGGTCGAGCCGGGCGCGGTCGATCACGCTGACCGAAGCCGGCGCGGTGCGGGTGTCATGTTCCTGCAGCGTGGCCGTGACGGTTACGGTCGCATTTTCGGTGGCAGGCGTAGATTGCGCGAACGCCAGCGCGGGCAGCGCCAGGCACAGGGCCGAAGCCAGCGGCGTCAGCGTCGCGGGAAGACGGCGTTGCGCGCCGGAGGCCGCGCGATGGGAAGAAGACATGGAAGGCTCCAGGCCCGGAAAGCGACGTTACAGCGCTGCAGGCCAAATAAGAAGTGAAACTGTATACAAATTGTAATGCAAACAGAAACCATTCTCATTCGAATTCGTGTTTTCTGATGCTGTTGGCGCGAAGCGTTGCGGAAATGGCGCGAAATCGGCGCGCACGCGGCGCGCATGCGCCCATGGGGTGCTGCGCGCCAGGCGCGCGAAGGCACGCAGCCGACCTTCGCGGCCGCCGCGCTGGCGTGCTTCAGGCGGTGCGCGCGCGCAGCCAGTGGTTGTCGAGCTGGATGGCGCCCACGCGCGCGGGCGCGATATTGCTGTCCTGGCCTGCGGCATCAAGGGCGATGGCCTGTTCGCCGCCGCCTACCCAGACGCGCGCGTCATCGGCGCGGCCCTGGCCGGGCACGGCCGCCAGCGCATAGGCCATGGGCAGCGCATGCTCGGCCTGCCAGGCGATGGGCGCACCCGGTCGGGCGCTGCCGAAGAACGCCACCCGGTCCACGCGCGGGCAACTCACGGCGAATGCGTCGCCGGTGAACGCAATATCGCCGCCATAGCCGGCCACGGGCGCCGGGGTGGCGACGGCGCGCAGCGCCTCGCCGTCGAACACCGCGAGCACGGGCGCCTGACGCTTGGCCTGGGCGTCGTCGTGCTCGGCCTGCAAGGCCACGCCCAGCCAGCGGCGCGCGTGGCCTGGCCGCAGCTGCGCGCCCCAGGCAAGGTGGCGCAGGCTCAGGCGCGGGTCGTCAAGCTTCCACTGGCCCAGCAGTTCACCGCTCGCCTGGGCAGCCAGGCGCACGACCGAAGAATCCATATGGTCCAGCCGCAGCTTGCGCCGGCCGGTCTCGGACTGGGTGGGAATGCCGCCATTGGCTACGATCAGACTGCCGTCGTGGTCGAGCAGCAGCTGGTGCGGGTCCATGCCGCCGGTGCGCCATTCGGCGAGCTTTTCGAGGCTGGCCGCGTCGCGCACGCCTATCAGCCCCTGGCTGTCGGCCAGATCGGTTTCGGTGGTGTAGATGTGGCGGCCGTCGGCGCTGGCCAGCACATGGCCGTTGAAGACGCGGTCGGGCTCTATCCACAGCCATTGCGGCTCCTGGCCCGGATGCCAGCGCAGCAGCCAGTCGCCGGGCCGGCGCGCGACACACACGATGGCGCCCGAAGCCTCCTGCAGCAGCGCATGCGCGCGCGTGGGCACTTCGAGCCTGTGCAATGGCAGCAATTGCGCAGCAGCCGCGGTGGTGGCGCCGGTCCAGGCGAGCTGGCCTATGTATTGCTGCGCGCCGTCCTGCCAGGCCGCGATGAAGCGCGGCAGCGGGCTGTTGCCGATGGCCTGGGCGCGGGCGGCCAGCGGCAGGCCGGGCAGCAGGGACCAGACCAGCGCCTGCCGCAGCCATTGCCGGCGGTGCATTGCTGCGCTCATGATGTCAATCTCCGTCGGCATCCGAAAAGCCGATGTTCACTTTCAAGGCCGGTGCGACCTTGTCCTGCATCTGCTGCTTGACCTGGCCCAGCGCCTTGACGGCCTGCAGCACCGCATCCTTGTCGGTCGATGCGAGCTGCGCCATGGCCTGGTCGGCGGCTAGCACCGCATTGACCCATTGCTGGGCCAGGTCGTTGAGGCCGCGGCCGCGCAGATAGAGTTCGATGGGCACGATGTCCTTGCCGGCCACGGGCGTGGGGCCGGCGTGGTGCACGGCCAGCGTCTTGAGCGCCGACCATTGCGCGCGCCACGATTGCAGGCTGGTCTGGCTGGCGCTGCGCGCGAAGTCGGGCGCCGCGGCCTTGCCCTGGCTGCGCAGCGGCTTTTCCATCTGCTGCCAGCGCAGGCGCTCGAGCCCGCCAATCCACTGGTTGATGAACTCGGCCATCAGCTCGGGAGCGGCCGTGGATTCGTCCTCATCCCAGGGTGTTTGCGCGAGCTTGGCAAAACCCTTTTGCAGCGCTTGCGCTTCGGCATGGACTTCGCGCGCGGCCAGTGCCGCGTAGCGGCAGGCGGGGGTATTCGGCGCCGCGGCTTCGGTCCAGAGCAGCCATTCGAGCGCCGGGAAACCCTTGGCGGGCGCGCCCACGCGCTCCATGCCCAGCAGGTCGGCAGGCGCAGTGGTGATGGCCTTGCGCACGGCCGCGGGGCGCAGCGGCTGGAAGTCGATCAGGCGCATGGAGCGGCGCTCGATCAGCGGGCCCAGCGCCACGGCCGACAGCCGCTCCCAGTCGGTGGCCGCGGCGCGCCAGCGCTCGCGCACTTCAGTGGCCGAGCCCTGGCCCGCGCAGTACTGCTGCCAGCTGCCGACGAGAGCCTGGGCGCTTTGCTCGAAAGCGCTGGCGTTGGTGCCATACCATTGCGTGGCCAGGCCCGCGCTCAGGTGCGCGGGGTTGTAGAACGGCAGCGCGACTTCGGCGTAGGCCGCCGGAATGCCCTGGGCGGATGCCGTGCCGGCCACCAGGGCCAGCGCCGTGCAGGCCCAGGCGATGGGGCGGAATGCGGAATGGTTTGTCATAGGATTCCTGCGGGGTCAGAGCGATTCGAGAAAACGAACCAGCGCGTCACGCTCCTGAGCGTTTAGTTGCAGCACGGCGTCGCGCGAAGCCTGGGCCTCGCCGCCATGCCACAGCACAGCTTCGAGGATGTTGCGCGCCCGGCCGTCGTGCAGCAGCCGGCTGTGGCCGTTGACCGCGGGCACCAGGCCCAGGCCCCACAGCGGCGGCGTGCGCCACTGGTTGCCATTGGCCAGGAAGTCGGGCCGGCCATCGGCCAGATCCTTGCCCATGTCGTGCAGCAGCAGGTCCGTGTAGGGGAAGATCACCTGGCCCGACAGCGCCGGGCTGCTCAGCCGCGGAAACGGCGGCGCGCCGGTCACATAGCTGGGCCGGTGGCAGGCGGCGCATTGGGCGCGCGCAAAGATCTGCTGGCCTTGCAGCACCTGCGGGTCGGCCGGGTCGCGCCGTGCGGGCGGTGCCAGCGTGGCCTGGTAGAAGATCACGTCGTCGAGCGTCCTGTCGTCGATTTCCACGCCCTGGCCCTTGGCGCCGCGCGGCGCCTGGATGCAGTCCTTTTGCGCAGGCATGCAGGCTTCGTCGGGGAAGTTCTTCGACGTGATGCCGATGTCGCCCTGGAACGCGCCCGCGGTCTGGTGGGCCAGCGTGGCGACGTTGGCTTTCCAGCCGAAGCGCCCGATCATCGTGGTCTGGGCAAACGCATCCCAGACGCGGTTGACTTCGCCGCGCACCGGGCCGCCTGCGGCCTGCTGCGCGCGCGCATTGGCCTCGATCTCGGCCGCGGGAATGGCTTCGAGCAGGCCCAGGCCTATGACCTGGGGCGCGATGCGCGGGCTGACCATGGCATGGGCCGCGAGCGCGCCGTAGCCGAGTTCGCGCAGCGTGTAGATCGGCTTTTCCAGCGTATAGGGCGTGCCGTCGGCGAACGCTCCGGTCAGCGTTTCATAGCGGATATGGACCTTGCCCTCGGGGCGTACTCCGGGTATCGCCAGGTCGTTGAACTGGTCGCCATAGGTCGGCTCGGGCACGGGGCCGCCCTGGGCGGTCTTGCCGGGAACCGACAGTCGCATCAGCAGGCCGGCGACGGCGCGTGGCTCCAGCCCGTTGTGGAAGTCGGGCGGCTGGGCGCGGCCGTCCTGCACATGGCAGCCGCCGCACGAGCGCGCGAGAAAATGCGGGCCCAGGCCGTCGCGCGCCGTGGTCGACGCGGGCGCCTGCACCCAGTTGCGCTTGAAAAAGGAATTGCCGATCACGAAGCGCGTGCGCTCGGCATCGGCGAGATTGGCCGCGGGAAACGAAAACGCATTGCGGCCGGTGGCAAACACCGTGGTCTGGCCACCGGGAAGGTGGTCGGCCGGCGCCGCGACGCTCGCATCCGCGGCGCCCGCTTGCACTGCGCCCGCTGGCGCGGCGCGGCTCTCGGCAAAAACCTGGGCGGCGAGTGCCGCCGTGGCGGCCGCAGCAGCGCAGGCCACTGCGGCCAGGGCCTGGCGGCCCGTCAATCTTTTCATGGGACGCAGTCGGCTTACTCGGGTTGAACGATGTTCAGGCGGTCAATGCCCACGGCCTGGGCGGAGGCGGCGAGGTCCTTGCTCTGCTGGGTCAGGCTGTCGATCACGGCCTGGATCCTGGCGCGCGCCGGCGACGAGCGCTGGCCCTGTATGGCCTGGTCGAACGGCACGGGAATCTGCTGCGTGCCGGCCACGGACTTGCGGATATGCGTGGTGGTTTCCTGGGCCAGGGCCGCGTTCTTGAGCGCCACCCAGTCGCGCAGGCCCGGGCCGCGCAACAGGCTGCCGTCCAGACGCCGGTACTGGCCCAGCCAGACGTTCTCTATGCCCTTGGCGTTGGCAATCGCGTCGTTGTGGGTGTTGTCGGAGAAGCACGAGTGCTCGTCTTCCTGGTCCTGGCTGGCCAGTGCCACTTCCAGGCGTTCGCCCGCGAGTTCGCCGCGCGACAGCGAGCCCAGGCCGACAAAGATCTTGCGTATCGACTCATTGCCGCCGGCAACGAATTGCGCGCGGTAGTTGTCGGCGACGCCCGGCGCCCATGCGGCCTGGATCGATTGGAGGTCTTCAATCAGCAGGTCGGTGACGACTTGCAGGTATTGGCGGCGGCGGTCGGCATTGGGCTTCTTGCCGTCGATGAAGTCGGTGTGCGGGCGTGCGCCCGGGCCGCTGGCGCTCAGGTCCTGGCCCCACAGCAGGAACTCGATCGCATGCCAGCCGGTGGCGATGTTCTCTTCGCCGTCCTTTTCATTGAGCTCGGACAGCGCTTCGGCCGTGATCGGCTGGGCAGGGTCGTTGATGATGCCGGCCTCGTCATTGCCTTGCACATAGTCGACATACGACTCATCCATGGGCCAGGCGTTGATGCGGCCTTCGGGGCCGTCCTCGTTGTCGATGGGGCCGTCGTAGAAGCGGAAAGCTTCGGTCTGGCCGTAGAAGTTGCGTGCGTGCAGCCAGGCCTTGCGGGCCGCGGCCAGCGTCTTCGCGCTGGGCTGCGCAATCAGGGCGTTGATGGCTTTTTGCATCGCCTGGGCCGATTGCAGCGAATCGCTGTAGCCGGCATGGACCAGCTGGGCGTAGTGACCGGCAACTTGCTCGACGCTGAGCGTGGACTGCTTGGCGGCAATGGGGGCAACGGGCTGGGCCAGGGGGGCGACCACGGGGGCGGCCGCGAGCGCAGCGATCAACAGCAGTTTATGCATATCTGAATGGGCAGGGCGCGCGGCCCGACGGTGATGGAACCTCAAATTGTAATGAGAATTTTTCTCATTGCTGTCGAATGACCGTCCTGACCCCGCGGCACCGATTCAGATCGGCGCGGCTTCGGTATCGAGCAATTGCTGCAGATGCGCGTGCCAGCCCGCGGCATTGCCCAGCCAGGGTGAGATATCCAGACGCTGGCCCACGCGCCGGCTGCTCGCGGCTTCGGTGTACTCGAGCAGGAAGGTCGGAAATCCCTGGCCGCCCGACGCCTGCAGCCATTCGCGGCTTTGCTGGATATGGTCGGCGACGGCGTGGGCCAGCGCGTCCTGATATTGCGTGACAAACGCCCGGCCATCGAGCCCCAGCTCCTGCGCCAGCGACTGCAGCACGCCCAGCGTGGAAATCTGCTGGCCTTCGACGTAGTGGGCGGTCTGGGCGCGCGCAAGCATTGCCAGGCCCAGGCCGGCCATTGATTCGGCGGCCAGCATCGCGGCGATCGGCGGCGTGGAGTCGAGCGTCGCGCCGATCTGGTTGAGCAGGCCGTTGTAGTAGGCGTCGCCAAACGGCTGGCCCGTGAGCGCGGCGATGCGCTCGTCGTGCGGCATCACATGCGCGCGCCAGTCGGGTGTGATGGTGCGGCGCGCAGCGCCGCTGAGCATTCCGCCCGCATGCCACTGCAGCTGCAGTCCGGGCAGGCGGCTGGCCGCGAGCAGCGGCGCGGCGGCATAGCACCAGCCGCACAGCGGATCGAAAATATAGTGCAGGACAGGGGGGGCGGCAGAGGGCATGGCGGCGGAAAGGTGAGCGTGCGGGATGCGCGCCAATGCTAAGCCTTCCAGCATGGCCAAGCATGGAATGCGACAATGGTCGCCCCTTGCGCGCGCTTGCGCCAAGCGCATTTGCGGCGTCCAGCTCGTATCGAGGCTCGATCACTGGCAGCCCATGCCGCCCTTCGAGGCGGCGCTTTCAGAAAGCCTCTCCCGTGTCCCATCGCTCTCCCGTACGCATCACCGACAAGCACCAGTTCCATACCCTGATCGATGCGCGCTCGCCCGCCGAATTCGCGCTCGACCATATTCCCGGCGCCATCAACTGTCCGGTGCTCGACGACGCCGAGCGCGCGACCATAGGCACGATCTACAAGCAGGTCAGTCCCTTCGAGGCCAAGCGCCTGGGCGCGGCCATGGTCTCGGCCAATCTCGCGCGCCATCTGCGCGAGACCTTCGCCGACAAGCCCGCCGACTGGAAGCCGCTGATCTACTGCTGGCGCGGCGGCCTGCGCAGCGGCTCCATGGTCACCTGGCTGCGCCTCGTGGGCTGGGATGCGCAGCAGCTCGCGGGCGGCTACAAATATTTTCGCCACCATGTGATGGCGCAGTTGGAACAGATGGTGCCGCAGCTGCAGTTGCGCGTGCTTGTCGGGGCGACCGGCAGTGCCAAGACGCGCGTGCTGCATGCGCTGGCCGCGCAGGGCGAGCAGGTGCTCGATCTCGAAGGCCTGGCACGCCACAAGGGCTCGCTGCTGGGGCAGCTGCCGGGAATTGCCCAGCCGTCGCAAAAAGCGTTTGAGACCGGACTGGTCGATTGCATGGAAGCGCTGGATCTCACGCGCCCTGTCTACATCGAAGGCGAGAGCCAGCGCATAGGCCGCATCACGCTGCCGCTGGGCCTGGTCGAGCGCATGCGCGACGCGCCCTGCATAGAAATCGAAGCCACGGCCGAGGCCCGCCTTGACTATCTGCTGCGCGACTACGCCTATCTGGGCGAGGATGCGCAGGCACTGTCGGCGCAGCTGGGCCGGCTCAAGGAAATGCAGGGCAATGTGATTGTCGCGCGCTGGCAGGCCTGGGCGCAGGAACAGGCCCTCGCGCCGCTGTTCGGCGAACTCATGGCGCTGCATTACGATCCGCAGTACGAGCGCTCGCAGGCGCGGCATTTTCGCGGCTGGGAGCAGCGCGCGCGCATCGGCTGCGCGGATCTGAGCGACGCCGGCATTGCGCGGCTCGCACAGCAGGTGGCCGCCGCGGCGCCAGCGCGCTAGCCGCAGAGACACTCCCAGACTTCGACGGCAAAAGGATAGAGCGACACCAGCAGCAGGCCGGCCATGGTGCGGTTGAAACGGTGGATGGCCGCAGGCGAGCGCAGCCTGCAGGCCACGCATTGACCAAACAGGGTCCAGGCGCTGATGCTGGGGAAACTCACCAGTACCAGCAGCGCGCCGGCCAGCAGCAGGTGCAGAAGATAGCCGTCGCGCGGCGTATAGGTGGCGGCGATGCCCACGGCCATCACCCAGGTCTTGGGGTTGATCCACTGCAAGGCCAGGCCTTGCCAGAAACGCAGGGGCTGGCGCGCGGTCCGCTGCTTGCCCGCGTTGCCAGAGCGCGCAATGCACCACGCCAGCCAGACCAGATAGACCGCGCCAAAATACTTGAGCGCAGTGTGCAGATGCGGCACGCGATCGAACACCGTGCACAGGCCGCAGCCCACCACCACCAGCATCAGGGCTGCGCCCACGCTCACTCCCAGGATATGCGGCAGGCTGCGTCGGTAACCGAATGCCGCGCCTGACGCCGCCAGCAACAGATTGTTCGGCCCGGGCGTGATCGAGTAGGCGAAAGTGAACATGAGCAGCGGATAAAAAGCAGATGCGTTCATGGCTGAGTCCATTCAGGGTGAATCGGCGTGGTGTCCTGGCCTGCGGGCTAGGAAAACCGGCGTAACCATGTCATGCTATTGACTATTGGTAAATTAATATCGATACAGTTAATTAATAATGTGGGCTGACTGGCCTGTGCCGAACACCATGACACTTGACCCAAGAAAGGCGAGCGAGCTCGCCCGCACGCAGGGGCCGCGAGGGTGCGGCTGGCAACCGTTGCGCGATTCGCCGCTGTCGCTGGTCGAGCAGTTGATCGCGCATGTGGTCGAGCTGATAGCCAACCAGGGGCTGGGCCCGGGAATGCGCTTGCCGTCGGTGCGCGTGATGGCCGAGGCGACGGGCCTGAGCCGTTGCACGGTGGTCCAGGCCTATGGCCGGCTCGAGGCCCAGGGTTTGGTCGGTTCGCGCCGCGGCGCGGGTTTTTTTGTCTGTACCCAACCCGTGCAGGCACCTTGCCGTTCAGGCGATGCCTGCGACGTCGCCGGGCCGCTGGCGTTCGACAGGGCCTTTTTGCTGCGCAGCATGTTCAGCGGTCCGTGGCGCGGCGCTGCCTCCGCTGGAGCGGGGCTGCTGCCGGCGCACTGGCTCGACGCCGACATGCTGGGCGCAGCGATCCGCAGCGTGGGCCGCACGGCCGGCACGAGCCTGCTGAGCTACGGCACGCCCCATGGCTACCGGCCGCTGCGCCAGCAGATCGCGACGCAGTTGCAGTCCCAGGAAGTGCCGGCCCACCCTGACTTGCATCTGATGACGGTCGCGGGCGTGACCCAGGGGCTCAATCTGGTGGTGCGCAGCCTGCTGCAGCCCGGCGACACGGTGCTGGTCGAAGACCCGGGCTGGTTTCTGGTCCATGGTTTGCTGCAGGCCCAGGGTCTGCAGGTGGTCGGCGTGCCGCGCCGCCATGACGGCCCCGATCTGGCTGGGCTGGCGCAGCTGGCCGAGCAGCACCGGCCGCGCATGTTCATCATCAACACCGCCGTGCACAATCCCACGGGCTCGACCTTGTCTTTGGGCGTAGCCCATGAAGTGCTGCGCATCGCCGAGCGCTTCGACTTTCTGCTGGCCGAGGACGATACCTTCGCCGATTTCCATCCGGGCACGCCGGTGCGCCTGGCCGCGCTCGACCGGCTGCAACGCGTGCTGCTGATCGGCGGCTACGCCAAGACGCTGGGCGGCGGACTGCGCGTGGGTTACATCGCGGGACATGAGGCCTTGATGCGCCGGCTGGTCGACGCCAAGCTGCTGGGCAGTCCGACCTCGCCGGAACTCGGTGAGCAGGTGGTGCACCGCATCCTGGCCGACGGCCAGTACCGCCGCCATGTCGACCGGCTGCGCGAACGCGTGAATCAGGCACGCGGGCGCTGTCTGTCCCAGCTCGAGGCGCTGGGCTGCCGTGTGGCACACCCACCGCATGCGGGTATGTTCGTCTGGGCCGACTGCGGCCGCGATTCCGAAACGCTGGCGCGCGAGGCCGTGGCGCTGGGACTGCTGCTTGCCCCCGGCATGCTGTTTTCGCCCCAGTGCGCACCCAGCCGCATGGTGCGCGTACCCGTTCCCATGGCCGACGACCCGCAGGCATGGAGCCTTTTCGCGCAGGCGCTGGACCGCGTGGCGCCTTGAGATCTGCGCCTGCTGACCGCCGTCTACTTGCGCACGACCAGGGTCAGCAGCGCCGAAGAATCCTCGAGCGCGCTGACCGCATGCGCGACGTTGCCTGGCAGGTGCAGCAGCTGGCCGGCGTGCAAGGCATGCTGCTGGCTGTCGATGTCGACCTGCAATCGGCCTTCGAGACAGTGCAGCACCAGCCCGCCCGTGACCTTGTGCGCAGGCATGCGCTTGCCCGCATGCAGCACCATGCGTATCACTTCGAGATCGTCGGATTTGAACAGCGCCACGGATTTTTCGTCTGCCAGCCGCGCACCGTAAGGATGGACGTCGACGGCCTGTGCGGGCAAGGCGTGGGGAATGGCCATGGCGTGCGCTCCGTAAGGGGGATGGGGAAATTCTGGCGGTTCTTGCGCCAATCGGCAAGAACCGTGTGATCAGGCGTACCTGCGTCCCCCCGGATGGTCAATCCACTTTCGCGCTGATGACCGTGCCGTCCACGGGATTGACTTTGATTTCCATGCGCTGGCCGGCCGCGGTCAGCACATCGACGGCAATCACGGCCCGGCCCCAGTCGTTGCCCAGCTCGACATCGACGGCCGTTCCTGGCGTGTGCTTGAGCGCGGCGTCCAGCGCCTGCTTGAGCGTGATCTTGCTGGCGTCGAGGCGCTTCCTGTCCTTGGACGATGCCGAGCCCTTGTTCTTGTGCTGCTGCGCCGCGCCCGTGCCCGCGTTGACATGCACCTCGACATGGTCGCCCTGGGTCGTGATGAGGTCCACGTCGAAGCGCGGCGAGCCATCGTCGATGTCGAGCTGGGCATCGAAAGCGCGGCCCGGAACGGCCTTTTCGGCTGCGTCTATCGCCTGCGACAGCGACAGCCGGGTCTGCTGCAGCGCGGCCTGCCACTGGGCCGGCGATTCGGCGTAGACGGGAGCACTGACGCTGCCCATGACAACCATGCTGATCAGGCTCAGGCCGCCGGCGCGCAGGGCCGAGGCAATGGCGGAAGGTTGCAGGTATTTCATTCAGATTTCCTTTCGGGCAAGAATGCTGCGCGGTGCGCGCAAAAAGTGGCGCCATCCTGGGTGGGGCCGTCTTGATTTTCCAGGACGACCCCTGCGAACAGATGTCAGGGCAGGCGCTGCGCGCCGTGCCGGAACGCAACCTGCATTGTTGCCCATTCACGCGCCTTGCGGCAAAACCGCGGTGCGCGTCGTCGCCGTCAGCCCGCGCGCTTTTGCAGGCTTTGCACGATGCTCGAGAAGTCAAGCCCGCCATGGCCGGCCATCGAATGCATCGCATACAGCGAGCGCGCCAGACCGCCCAGCGGCGTGGCGGCCTGCACCGCGCCCGCGTTCTCCTGCGCCAGGCCCAGGTCCTTGAGCATCAGGTCAGTGCCGAAACCGCCCGCATAGCCCTTGCTGCTCGGTGCATTCTCCTGCACGCCGGGCCAGGGGTTGTACTTCTCGAGCGCCCAGTTGCCGCCCGAGCTGCGGCGCATGATTTCGGACAGCACCTGCGGGTCCAGGCCGTTGGCCACACCCAGCGCAATCGCTTCGCTGGTGCCTATCATCAGGATGCCCAGCAGCATGTTGTTGCAGATCTTGGCTGTCTGGCCCGCGCCCACATGGCCGGCGTGGAAGATGTTGCTGCCCATCTTCTCGAGCACCGGACGCGCGCGTTCGAGCTGGGCCGCGCTGGCGCCGACCATGAACGTCAACGTGCCGGCAATCGCTCCGCCCGTGCCGCCCGAGACCGGCGCATCGATGAAGTCGATTCCCGCGGCGTTGGCGGCGGTGCCGACCTGCTGGCTGGTCGCCGCGGCAATGGTCGAGGAGTCGATCACCAGCGTGCCTGCAGCGATATGCGCGAGCAGGCCACCTTCACCCGACGCTCCGAGATAGAGCGACTGCACATGGCGGCTTGCGGGCAGCATGCTGATCACGACCTCGGCGCCTTGCACCGCGGCTTCGGCGCTCGCGGCAATGGTCAGGCCCGCGGCAGCGAACTTGTCGCAGGCCTGTTGGGACAGGTCGAAGGCGGCGACGCTGTGGCCGGCTTTTTGCAGATTGACGGCCATGGGGCCGCCCATGTGGCCCAGGCCTATGAATGCGATGTGCATGTTTGTCTCCTCTTGTGGTGATTGGAAATTTCAGTCTTCGGTGGTGGTGCGCGGTTTGCGCTTTGGCGTGGCGCGGGCCTGGGGGTTGTAGGCCAGCGCTTCGCCGAGCCAGAACTCCCACTGTTCGCGGCGCGCATAGCCATCGGGTTCGATGAAGAAATAGCCTTGCATGCCGCCTCCGGGCGACAGTTCGCGCACGCCGGGCTGCTCGGCGAATTCGTCATGGCGCGAAGGCGGCAGGCGCACCAGCAGCTCGTCGCGCCTGACGCCCAGGCAGATCTTGCCGTCGACCATGAAGCACAGGCAGCCGAACATCTGGCGCTCCTCGACGTCGCTGCGCGCATCGAGCGCCTGGCGCAGCGCGGCCGTGAGGCCGGGGGAAAAAGCGTCGGGATTGCGCGCCATCGCAGGGCTTTCAGCGGATCACGTCGGGCGCGTCGGCTTCGAGCATGCGCCGCGCGATGATCACGCGCATGATTTCGTTCGTGCCTTCGAGAATCTGGTGCACGCGCGCGTCGCGCATCAGCCGCTCGAGCGGGTATTCGCGGATATAGCCGTAGCCGCCATGCAGCTGCAGCGCCTCGTTGCAGACCATGAAGCCGGCGTCGGTCGCGAAGCGCTTGGCCATCGCGCAATAGGTCGAGGCATCGCGCGCGCCGGCGTCGAGCTTGCTTGCGGCCAGGCGCACCATCTGGCGCGCGGCAACGAGTTCGGTCGCCATGTCGGCGAGCTTGAACTGCAGCGCCTGGAAGCTTGCCAGGCTCTTGCCGAACTGGCGGCGCGCGTGCAGATGGGCCTGGGCCTGGGCCAGCGCGCCCTGGGCCGCGCCCACCGAGCAGCAGGCAATGTTGATGCGGCCGCCGTCCAGGCCCTTCATCGCGATCTTGAAGCCTTCGCCTTCGCTGCCCAGCAGGTTTTGCGCGGGCACGCGCACGTTGTCGAAATGGATCACGCGCGTGGGCTGGCTGTTCCAGCCCATTTTTTCTTCCTTCTTGCCGTAGGTGATTCCGGGCAGGTCGGCGGGCACGGCAAACGCGCTGATGCCGGCCGCGCCCGAGCCCACGGCGCCGGTGCGCGCCATCAGCACCAGCATGTCGGTGCTGCCCGCACCCGAGATGAAGGCCTTGCTGCCGCTGATGCGGTAGTGCTCGCCTTCGCCGTCGGTGGCGCGTTCGGCGCGCGTCACCAGCGCGGCCGCGTCCGAGCCCGCGCCCGGTTCGGTCAGGCAGTACGAGGCCAGCTTGGCGCCGCTGGCCAGCTGCGGGCCCCATTCCTCGCGCACCGCGTCCTGGGCCCAGGTGCCCAGCATCCAGGTCGCCATGTTGTGGATGGTGATGAAGGCCGTGGTCGAGGGGTCCACGGCCGCCATTTCCTCGAACACCAGGGTCGCGTCCAGCCGCGGCAAGGCCAGGCCGCCCGCGTTCTCGGGCGCGTACAGGCCGCAAAAGCCCAGCTCGCCGGCCTTGGCGATGGCTTCGCGCGGAAAGTGGCCTTCGGCGTCCCAGCGCGCCGCATGCGGCGCGAGTTCGGCCAGTGCAAACTGGCGCGCGGTGTCGGCAAAAGCCTGTTGTTCGTCGCTGAGTTCAAAGTCCATGGGTATTCCTATTGTTGTGCGGGCGCCTCGCCGGTCTGCAGCCAGTGCATGAGGGCCGCGCGGCGCGCTTCGGTGGCCAGGCGCAGGCACTGGTGGTAGCGCGCCGGCCAGTCGGCCAGGGCCTCCTCGCGCGCATGGCTGGTCTTGCAGGCTGTGATGCGCTGGCGCGTCCACGCTGTCTGGTCGCGGCGCAAGGCCGGGCGCTCGTGCGCCGACAGCGCGCGCATCACGTCGCCATACAGGATGGTGTTGGCGGTGTCTGCGGCCTGGAAGTCGAGCACGGCGCAGGCATTGCGCGCGCCGGGTTCAACCGATGCGCGCTCGCAGGCCGCTCCGGCCTGGGCCTGGCTGATGCCGGGGGCCAGCGCCGCGAGCAGCGCCAGCGCTGCGGCGCCGAGAAGGAAAGGGGAAGACAAGGCATTCATGCCGCCATCATCCCAGCCTTGGCGCTGCCTTCAGTGCAGATTGATGGTGGTGTTGACGCGCGCCGCCGTGGTGCTGTCGTCGAACCAGCGCGCGGTCACCGTCTTGGTCTGCGTATAGAACAGCACCACCTGCTTGCCGTAGGGGCCCAGATCGCCAAGCTTGGAAGCGCGGCTGCCGGTGAACGAGAACATGGGCACGGGCACGGGAATCGGCACGTTGATGCCGACCTGGCCGACGTCGATCTCTTCCTGGAACTTGCGCGCCGCCGCGCCCGACTGCGTGAAGATGGCCGTGCCGTTGCCGTTGGGATTGGCGTTGATCAGGGCAATCGCGTCGTCCAGCGTGTCGGCGGCCATCAGGCACAGCACGGGGCCGAAGATTTCCTGGTCGTAGATCGCCATGCCGGGCTTGACGCCGCTGAAGATGGTCGGGCCGACGAAATTGCCGTTGGCATAGCCTTCCACGGTGGGCTTGCGGCCATCGAGCTCGAGCTTGGCGCCTTCGGCCTCGCCGCGCGCGATCAGCCCTTCGACGCGCGCCAGCGCCGCGCAGGAGACCACGGGGCCGACATCGGTGCCGGCCTCGACGCCGGCGCTGACTTTGAGCGTGCGCGCCTTGGCGACCAGTTCGGGAATCCAGTTCTGCGCCTCGCCCACGAGCACGGCGGTGGAGACCGCCATGCAGCGCTGGCCGGCCGCGCCAAACGAGGCGCCGGCGAGCGCATTGAGCGTCTGCTCCTTGTTCGCATCGGCCAGCACGATGGCGTGGTTCTTCGCGCCCATCATGCACTGCACGCGCTTGCCGGCCAGGCTGGCGCGGTTGTAGACATGGGTGCCGACCTGGGTAGAACCGACAAAGCTCACGGCCTTGATGTCGGGGTGGTCGCAGATGGCGTTCACGGCGTCTTCACCGCCATGGATGACATTGAGCACGCCCGCGGGCAGGCCGGCTTCGACGGCCAGCTCGCACAGGCGCATGGTGACCATGGGGTCCTGCTCGGACGGCTTGAGCACGAAGGTGTTGCCCGTGGCGATCGCCATGGGGAACATCCACAGCGGAATCATCGCCGGGAAGTTGAACGGCGTGATGCCCGCGCACACGCCCAGCGGCTGCAGTATGGAATAGGTATCGACGCCATTGGCGACGTTGTTGGCCAGCTCGCCCAGCTGCAGGTTGCCTATGCCGGCCGCGTGCTCGACGACTTCGAGGCCGCGGAACACATCGCCTTCGGCGTCGGCCAGGGTCTTGCCCTGCTCGGCGGTGAGCAGCGCCGCGAGCTCGCCCATGTTCTCGCGTATCAGCTGCTGCAGCTTGAGAAAGATGCGCGCGCGCGTGCCTATGGGCGTCTTCTTCCAGGTCGCGAACGCCTTCTTGGCGCTGCTCACGGCCAGGTTGATTTCCTCGGGCGTGGCAAACGGCACGCGCGCCAGCACCTGCTGGGTCGCGGGGTTGACCACGTTGCGCCACTGGGTGGTGCGCGATTCGACCAGTTGGCCGTCGATCAGCAGTTTGACCGTGGGGGCGAGGACTGCGGCAGCGGTAGGGGCGTTCATGACATGGTCTCCGGTGTAGTAAGAAATTTTCCAGCGATGGACTATGCTAGCTGTGCGAAATTCATAGGGCAATATCGGTTTGTGCACTTTCGCTTTGCAAAAATGCACAGGCCGCGCAGCCCGCGCCAGCGCTGGATTGCGCGTATTCATTAAGGGTTTTCATGGACTGGGAACATCTGCGTTATTTCGCCGCCGTGGGCCAGCACGGCAGCCTTTCGGCCGCGGCGCGCGTGCTGCAGGTCGAGCACAGCACGGTCGCGCGCCGCATCCAGGCGCTGGAAAAAAGCCTGGGCCAGGCGCTGTTCACGCGCGAGGCCGGGGGCCTGCGGCCCAGCGAGGCCGGGCGTGCGCTGCTGCCCGCCGTGGAAGCCATGGCCCAGGCCGCGCGCGGCATAGAGCGCAGCGTTGACCAGGCCGCCACCTCGGCCGAAGGCCCGAGCGGCCTGGTGCGCGTGGGCACGACCGAAGGGCTGGGAACGACGCTGCTGGCCGGCAAGCTCGCCGCATTGACCTGCAGGCATGCGCAGCTGTCGGTCGATCTGCTGGCGCTGCCGCGGCTGCTGCACCTGTCGCGGCGCGAAGCCGACATCGTCATTTCGCTCGAACGCCCCAAGCGCGGCGCCGTGGTCGTGACGCGGCTGGCCGACTACGACCTCTATCTCTACGGCGAGCGCGAATACCTCGCGCGCCGCCCGCTGGTGCGCGAGACCGCCGACCTGCGCCACCATGCGTTCGTGCACTATGTCGACGACCTGCTGTTCACCAAGGAGCTGCAACTGATCGACAGCCTCTACCAGCCGCAGCGCTACGCGTTTCGCAGCACCAGCATCACGGCGCAATACGAAGCCGTGCGCGCCGGCGCGGGACTGGGCGTGCTGCCTGCGTTTCTGGCCGACCGCGACCCGCGGCTGGCGCGCGTGCACCAGCCCCAGGCGCGCTTCACGCGCACGTTCTGGATGTCCATGCCCCAGGAAGGCCAGTCGGTGCCGCGCATCCAGGCCGTGTGGCGCTGGCTCAAGGAGACGCTGAAGGAGGAGGCGCAGCGGCTGCAGCCGCCGCAGTGAATGCAGCGCCTGCCCCTGGATGCCTCTGCCGTTCGACATGCTCAGGGCGAACGGAGTTCGCTGCGACCTCAGTCCAGACTGATGTTTGCCTTCTGTATCAACAGCTTGTACTGCGTGGCCTTGCCCTTGGCGAACTGGTCCATCTGCGCCAGCGGCCAGGTGATGGGCTGGAAGGCAAAGGTGGCGAACTTCTCCTTGACCTCGGGGTCCTGCAGCACGGCAACCACGTCGGCGTGGATCTTGTCGCGCACCGCGGGTGCGATCCCCTTGGGCGCGAGCAGGGACACAAAGGAGTTCACGTCGAGCTCGGCCGGACCGCCCGATTCCGCGACCGTGGGCACGTCGGGCATCTGCGGGTTGCGCTGCGGGCTGGCCACGGCCAGGTAGCGCAGCTTGCCCGCGCGGTAGATGCCCTGGCTTGAAGGAATGCTGGCAAAGCTCCAGGCCGGATCGCCATTGGCGACCGAAGTGAACAGCTGGCTGACTTCGCGGTAGGGCACGTGGGTCATCTTGCTGCCCGTGAGGTAGTCGAGCCATTCACCGCCCAGATGGCCGGGGCTGCCCACGCCCCAGGAGCCATAGCTGACGCGGCCGGGCTCGGCCTTGGCGGCCTTGATCAGGTCGGCCATGTTCTTCCACGGCGACTGCGTGGGCACGGCGACAAAGAACGGCGTGAGAAACAGCGGCGCGACCGCGTCGAAATGCTTGAGCGTGTCGAAATTGCGCTTGGCGTAGAGATAGGGCAGGGCCGAGACATGCTCGCTGTCGAGCTGCAGCAGCGTATAGCCGTCGGGCGGCGCGCGGCGCACCGCTTCGATGGCGACAAAGCCGCCGCCGCCGGGGCGGTTCTCCACCGTGACCGGCTGTTTCCAGCGCTGGCCCAGCTTCTGGCCCACGAGGCGCAGCACGGCGTCGGGGCCGCTGCCCACGGCAAAGGCCGTGATCACATTGACCTGCTTGGCGGGGTAGGGGGCGGTCTGCGCCGATGCCCAGCCCGCTGTGGTCAGCAGGGCCGCAGCGACCAGTGCCGGTGTGGAAGGAACAGTTTTCAAGCTTGTCTCCAGGTGGAATGAAAGGCCCCGTGTCTCCGGGGCTTGCGGGATTCGATGATGTCAGCCGGCGGCGTCGGGCTGGGCCAGGGGAGCGGCCCGGGCAAAGGCCGGCAGGCGCGCGCAGGCCGCGTCGATGGCGCTGATCAGCGGCCAGGCGCCCATGTCCACGCCGAAGCGGCGCGCGCTTTCGACCTGGGGCACGAGGTAGGCGTCGGCCAGCGTGGGCGCGCCGCCGAAGCAGAAGTCGCCGCGTTCGCTGTCCTGGGCCAGCAGCGCTTCGAACGCGTCGAAGCCCGCGCTGATCCAGGTCGCGCACCAGGCGTTCACCGCGGCTTCGTCGGCGCCGAACTGCTGGCGCAGGCGCATCAAGATGCGGCGGTTGTTGATCGGGTGCACGTCGCAACCGATCAGCGCCGCGAGTGCGCGCACCCGCGCCCGGGCCGCCGCGCCCTGGGGCAGCAGCGCGGGCGTGGGATGGGTTTCCTCCAGCCATTCGATGATGGCCGGCGACTGGATCAGCACCTGGCCGTCGACATCGAGCGCGGGCACCAGACCCTGGGGATTGACGGCCTTGAAGGCCGCGCCCTGGTTCTCGTCGACGCGCAGGTCCACGGGAATGTAGTCGGCGCTCAGGCCCTTGAGGTTGAGCGCGATGCGCAGGCGGTGCGAAGTGCCGCTGCGAAAGAAACTGTAGGGTTTCATGTGCTTTACTCGGCTGCGCCCACGGTCAGCGCCACGCTGCCCACGCCTTCGACGCTGCCCGCGATGCGGTCGCCGGGCAGCACCGCGCCCACGCCTTTGGGCGTGCCGGTGTAGATCAGGTCGCCGGGCTGCAGGTGGTAGAACAGCGACAGGTCGGCAATGATTTCGCGTATGTCCCAGATCAGCTTGTCGACATTGGACTGCTGCTTGACCTGGCCGTTGACCGACAGCGCGATCGCGCCGCGATCGATCACCACGCCTGGCATGGGCACGATTTCGCTGGCCACCGACGACTGCTCCACGTCCTTGCCCAGGTCCCAGGGGCGGCCCTTGTCGCGCGCCACCAGCTGCAGGTCGCGCCGCGTCATGTCGAGGCCGCAGGCATAGCCGTAGATGTATTCATGGGCCTGTTCGGCGGCAATGCGGAAACCCGGCTTGCCGATCGCCACCACCAGTTCCATCTCGAAGTGGTAGTTGCTGGTCTCGGGCGGGTAGGCGACGGTGGCGCCCGATTCCACCAGCGTCGACGGCGCCTTGGTGAAATAGAACGGGCGCTCCACGCTCTTGTCGACCGGGCGGCCCATCTCGACCGCATGCGCGTGGTAGTTGCGGCCCACGAAAAACAGGCGGTGGATGGGCAGGCGCTGCTCGCTGCCGCGCACCGGCAGGGATTGAACGGCGGGCGGAGTCCAGAGGTAATTGGTGGTCATGAAAAAGTCTTTCGAAAAATGCAGGGCGTGCGGCGTTCAGCCGCGCACTTCGTAAATCCCCAGCTTGCGGTGCAGCGGCGCCTCGTCGGCGACAAACAGGAACGCGGCCTGGGTGCTGGAGGCATTGCGCAGCGTGATTGCCGCCCAGCCCGGCGCGCAGCAGGTGTCGGATTCGGCCAGGCGCCAGTCCTGGTCCATCACGGCAATCAGCGCGCCGCCTTCGATCACATGGAACACCGTGGCCGGCGAGCGCGCGGGCAGCTGCAGCGTCTGGCCCGGGCGCAGCATCAGCGCGTAGAAGCCCAGGATGTTTTCGCAGTCGGCGCCGGTCTCGGGGTTCACATAGGTGACCTGCACGCAGTCGAGTGCGGGCTGGTCGTCGGCCAGCGCCAGCAGCGCGGCGCGCGCGTCGGCCCAGGGATAGCGCAGCATCGGGTACTGCCGGCTGCTGCGCTCGAATACCTTGGTGGGCGCGACGCCGCCGCGCGCATAGGCGCGATCGCCGCGGCCGGCCAGCGTCTGCTGGCGCGGGCCGTCGACGTGGTAGGTGGCTTCCATGTAATAGACCAGCGGCAGGTCCAGCACATCGAGCCAGACCACGGGCTGGTCGCCGTCGTGGCCGTGTTCGTGCCACAGGCCCGTGGGCGTGAGGATCAGGTCGCCGCGCAGCATCGGGCATTTCTCGCCGTCCACGGTGCTCCACGCGCCTTCGCCTTCGACCACCATGCGCACGGCATTCGGCGTGTGGCGGTGCGAAGGCGCCCATTCGCCGGGCAGCAGCAGCTGCATGCCCAGATAGATGGCCGAGCTGGCCTGCATCTTCTCCAGCGTATGGCCCGGATTGGCCAGCACCAGCACGCGGCGTTCGGCCTTCTCGATGGGCGTGAGTTCGCCGGCCCGCAGCAGCAGCGGGCGTATGCTGTCATAGGTCCAGAGTATGGGCTGGGTGCGCGGTTTGGGCGTCAGCGGCGGCATCACGCTGCGCAGGCTGGGCCACAGCGGCACGAGGTTGTTGCGCACCAGCTCGTCGCGGTACTCCTGGGGCAGGTCTTCGAGGCGACCGAGTTCTTCCATGGTGTTCTCCTGGGATGGGTTCAGTCGGCGAGGCAGTGGTCGACCTTCCAGCCGTACAGCCACTCCATGGCGTCGTAGAAGCGCTCGGGCGTGCGGCCTTTCCACAGGTCGTTGCGCACCAGGCGCTCCACCCCCCGGGCGTGGAAAATGCGGCCCATTTCGCGCGCCGACAGCACGACGCGCGCGGTGCGCGCAATGCGCGAGCGTTCGTAGAGCGCAAACGCCTTGACGAAATCCTGGTCGCAGGCCTGGAGCGCTTCGCCCAGCGTGACCGCGTCTTCGAGCGCCATGCAGGCGCCCTGGGCGATGTATTGCAGCGTGGGGTGGGCGGCGTCGCCCAGCAGCGTCGCGCGGCCGAAGCTCCATTGGCCTATGGGGTCGCGGTCAGCTGTTGCCCAGCGCTTCCAGCTCTTGGGCAGGTCGATCAGCTGGTGGGCGCGTGCGCAGCAGCTTTGGTAATAGCTCTGCACTTCCTCGCGGCTGCCGTCGCGCACTCCCCATTCCTCGTTCTCGCGGCTGTGGAAGGTCACGACCACGTTGTATTGCTCGCCGCCGCGCAGCGGGTAGTGCACCAGGTGGTAGTTGGGGCCTACCCAGATGCTGGCTGCGTTCCAGCGCAGGTCCTCGGGAAAGTCGTTTCTTTCCACCACGGCGCGGTAGACCACATGGCCCGAAACGCGCGCCTTGTCGCCCACGTACTGCTGGCGCACCACGGACTTGACGCCGTCGGCGCCTATCAGCGCCTGGCCCGTGAAGGACCGGCCGTTCTGCTCGTGCACGGTCACGCGGTCCGCATGCTGTTCGACGCGGGTGATGTGCGTGCCGGTGACGGTCTCTATCGCCGACTGCGCGCGTGCGCCTTCGAGCAGCGCGGTGTGGATGTCGGCGCGGTGTATCACCGCATAGGGGTTGCCAAAGCGCTGGCGAAACGCCGCGCCCGTGGGAATGCGGCCGACCAGGGTTTCATCGAGCGCGTCATGCATCACCATTTCATCGGTGTAGACGGCCCTGCCGCGCGCCTGTTCGCCAATGCCCAGCGCATCGAAAGCCGCGAATGCGTTCGGCCCCAGCTGGATGCCGGCGCCGATCTCGCCGAGCTGCGGCGCCTGCTCGAGCACCTGCACCGCATGGCCCTGGCGCGCCAGGGCCAGCGCCGCGGCGACGCCGCCTATGCCGCCGCCGACCACCAGGACGGGCAGGGCGGAAGATGATTTCGTCGTCATGGGCCACTCTTTCTTCAATGCTTGCGTGACGCCGGCGCGGGCTGTGAAGCGGCCTCGCCTGCGGTTTGCGGATAATCAACAGTATGCTGACGATCAGTGTAGTGTTGATTTGCCTTGCCGCGTAACCAGTGAAAACCCTGAGGCGGCGCATTCGGGTTTTGCATACGGCAAAGCGCCGCCGCACCCCTAAACTTGGCTGCTATGACAACTTTCAGTCCTGAAGAACTTGAACTGCTTCCTGGCTTCCATATCCGGCGGCTGCAACAGATTGCCGTGGCGGTTTTCATGGAGGAAACCCAGGACTTCGCGGTCACGCCCGTGCAGTTCGCGGCGCTGTCGGCGGTGCTGCGCCAGCCCGAGATGGACCAGCGCTCGCTGGCGCGCTTCATCGGTTTCGACACCTCCACCATAGGCAGCGTGATCGACCGGCTCGAAGCGCGCGGCTTCATGGTGCGCAATGCCAGCAAGACCGACAAGCGCGTGCGCCTGCTCACCGTGACCCCGGCCGGCGTCGACCTGCTCAAGGCCGCCCAGCCCGCGGTCATGCGCGCCCAGCAGCGCATGCTCGATCCGCTGCCCGTGGAGCAGCGCGCGCTTTTCATGCAGATGGTCGCGCAGATCAACCACGAAAACGAAGGCCGCAACCGCGCTCCCAGTCTTGCGGCCGGCAGTGCGGCGGCGAAGTTCACGGAGTGAGGCGCTGCCCGGCCTTGGCGCGGCCGCAGCGCGCAGGCACAATCAGATCCTCTTCATTTCCAAGGTGAACGCATGCTTGTGACGACCACTCCCAACGTTGAAGGCCGGCCCATCACCCGTTATCTGGGCATCGTTGCCGGTGAAGCCATCCTGGGCGCGAACGTTTTCAAGGATTTGTTCGCGGGCATACGCGACATCGTGGGCGGCCGCTCTGCAACCTACGAGAAGGAACTGCAAAAGGCCCGCCAGGTCGCGCTGCAGGAAATGCAGGAGCAGGCACAAAAACTCGGCGCCAATGCCGTGGTGGGGGTCGATCTGGACTTCGAGGTGCTGGGCCAGGGCAATGGAATGCTGATGGTCTCGGCCAGCGGCACGGCCGTGGTACTGGGGAATGAAGGCGCTGGGCGCTGAGCGCGCGAAAATCCGCGAAAATCGCGGGTTGAACGCATTCTTCAATGCACAGAAAGGTTTTCATGAGCGACTCCACCCAAGCCCCTGCGCTGCCCGACCACCTCTCCATCGACCCCAGCAGCCCGCACCATGTGGCCGCGGTGTTCGAGCATGACATCGGCATCCGCTTCAACGACAAGGAGCGTTTCGACGTCGAGGAATACTGCATCAGCGAAGGCTGGGTGCGCGTGCCCGCGGGCAAGACACTGGACCGCAAGGGCCGTCCGCTGCTGATCAAGATCAAGGGCAAGGTCGAGGCCTTCTACAAGTAAGCGCTGTTGCGCCTTCCTTGAACCAGCGCCTTCGGGCGCTTTTTTTTTCAGTTGCAGGCCTGCAGCGCATCGCCCAGCGCGCTGACCAGGCGCTCTATCTCGGCCTGGGTGCTGATGAACGGCGGCGCGAGCTGGATGGTGTCGGCGCCATAGCGCACGTAAAACCCCATCTCCCAGCATCTCATGGCGATCTCGTAAGGCCGGCGCGCGGGCTCGCCGGGCAGCGGGTCTATGGAAAAACCCGCGGCCAGGCCGAAGTTGCGTATGTCCAGCACATGCCTGGCGCCGCGCAGGCCGTGGACCGCATTCTCTAAATGCGGAGCCATGGTCTTGACGCGCGCCGGCAGGTCTTCCTGCTGCAGCAGATCAAGCGTGGCCAGCGCGGCCGCGCAGGCCACGGGGTGGGCCGAATAGGTGTAGCCATGGGCGAACTCGACCAGATATTCGGGCCCGCCCGCGGCCATGAACGTGGCGTAGATCTCCTTGCTCGCGACGCAGCCGCCCAGCGGCTGCACGCCGTTGGTGACCTGCTTGGCGAAGTTCAGGATGTCGGGCGTGACGCCGAAGACCTGCGCCGCCGTCCAGCCGCCGCAGCGGCCGAAGCCGGTGATGACTTCATCGAAGATCAGCAGAATGTCGTGCTGGGTGCAGATTTCGCGCAGCCGCTGCAGATAGCCCGCCGGCGGAACCACCACGCCGGCCGAGCCCGAGAACGGCTCGACGATCACCGCCGCAATGGTGCTGGCATCGTGCAGGGCAATGATGTCCAGCAGCCGGTCGGCGAGCGCGCGGCCGTCGGTCGCGGGCAGGCCCTTGTGGAAGCCGCCCGGCGGCGGCTGGGTATGCGGCAGGTGATCGGCTTCTATGCCCTGGCCGAACAGCTTGCGATTGCCGGCGATGCCGCCCACCGAAATGCCGCCGAAGTTCACGCCGTGATAGCCCTTTTCCCGGCCTATGAGCCGCGTCTTGCCCGCCTGGCCCTTGGCGCGCCAGTAGGCGCGCGCCATCTTGAGCGAAGTGTCGGCGGCTTCCGAGCCCGAGCCCGTGAAGAACACATGGTCCAGGCCGGCCGGCATCAGCTCCTTGATGCGGTTGGCAAGCGTGAAGGCCGCAGGGTGGCCGAACTGGAAGGCCGGCGCATAGTCGAGCTGCAGCGCGGCCTGGCCTATCGCCTCGGCGATCTCCCTGCGGCCATGGCCCAGGCCCGAGCACCACAGGCCCGAGAGGCCGTCGAAGATCTCGCGGCCCCTGGCATCGCGCAGATACGCGCCCTGGGCGCCGACCACCATGCGCGGCCTGGCCTTGAAATTGCGGTTGCCGGTGAACGGCATCCAGTGGGCATCGAGCCAGGCCGCATCCATGCGGTGGGCGGTGATATCGGCGAAGTTCATGCGCGCTTTCAGTGGACAGTGCGGGGGCTAGCGTGCCAGCACTTGCGGTCACTGTCCAGCCGGACTAGGGCTTGTCTGAAAGCGCCAGGCAGCGCGCGAGCACGGCCGCGGCCTGGTCCAGCCTGGGGCCGGGGCGCGAGACCAGATCGACTTCGGCTGTGCTGAGCGTGCAGATACGGCCGCTGCGCACCGCATCGATGCTGCGCCAGCCCGGGCGCTGGACAAACGCGCTGGCCGGCGTTTCGGGCGTATGGATGATGATCTGCGGATTCTGGCGCACGACATATTCGGGCGACAGCCGCGGGAAGGGCCCGAGCGCGGGCGCGACGATGTTGCGCGCGCCCAGCCGGGTCAGCAATTCGCCGATGAACGAGGTGCTGCCGGCAGCATACGGCGTGGCGTCGACTTCGAAATAGACGCTGCGGCCCGCATGGGCGCGCGCCGACTGCGCGACGCGCTCGACTCCGTCCTGCAGGCGCGCGTTCAGCGCCTCGGCGCGCTGCTGCTGCAGCAAGGCGTCCAGCGTGCGCCACTGTGCGCGCATGCCCGCGATATCGTGGGCGTCGAGCGCGAGCACGGGAATGCCGAACTGCGCGAGCTGGGCCATCAGCGGCGGCGAATAGGCCAGCAGCACGACGTCGGGCCGCAGGCGCACGATGGCTTCCACCGACGGCGCGGAAGACTTGCCCAGCCGCGGCAGCGCCGCGATCTCGGGCGGGTGGTTGGAAAACGCATCGACGCCGACCAGGCGCGCGCAGGCGCCGAGCGCGCACAGCGACTCGGTGACCGAAGGCAGCAGCGACACGATGCGCTGCGGCACCCGGGCGAATTCCACCGTGCGGCCCTGGGCATCGCGCACGCCGTACGCCAGCGCGGGCGCGGTCGCAGCCAGCAGCACGCAGGCCGCGAGCAGCCAGGGCGCGAGGCGCGCGCTCAGTTTGCGGGCGCCCATTTCACGCTGACGAACAGGGTGCGGCCCGCGTTGGCATAGCCTTTGGTGGGCGCATAGTCGCGGTCGGCGACGTTGTTGACGCGTGCCAGCAGCGACCAGTCCTTGGCCAGCTGGTGCTGGGCATAGAGGTTGACCACGCCATAGCCGCCCAGGCTGGCCGAGTTCTCGGCATCGACAAAGCGTGCGCTGTAGAGCTGGGCTTCGGTGCCCAGCGTCCAACCTGCAAGCTGGGTGTCGGCCGAGAGCTTGAGCATGCGCTTGGAGCGGTAGGGCAGCAGCCTGCCGTTCTCGAGGTTCTTGGGGTTCAGGAAGTCCAGCGACAGTCCCAGGTTCATGCGGTCCAGGCGCGTCGAACTGGTCAGTGTCAGGCCCTTGAGCTCCACGCTTTCCCAGTTGCGGTAGCAGTTGCAGGCCGGCGAACTGGTGAAGTCATAGGTGATCTGGTTCTTGATCTTGTTGCGATAGGCGACGGCAGACAGCTGCTGGTTACCCGTGTTGTAGTGCAGACCGGTTTCGACATTGGCGCTGCTTTCGGGCTTGAGATCCGCCGCGGCCTGGCCCGTGAAGCGCTCGTAGAGCGTGGGCGTGCGAAAGGCCGTGCCCGCCGACACCACCCAGCGCAGGCTGTCATTGAGCTGCAGCCCATAGCCCAGGCCGCCCGTGGTCTTGCTTTGCTGCTCGCGCACGCGGTCGTGGCGCACGTTGGCGTCGAGCTGGTGCCGGCCGCTGGCATAGCGCCAGCCGGCCGACAGCGAGTTCTGCACGCGCTTGCTGTCGGTGTTCTGCGTCCAGGCGTAATCGGTGTTCAGCCGGTCTTCGCGGCGCTCCAGATCGATGTTGACGCGGCTGTCACCCAGCTTCCACTGGTTCTGCAGCAGGTAGTTGCTGCTGCGGCCGTCGTTGCCTTCGGGGGAATCGGTGAAGCGCCGGATGTCGCTGCGCGCCTGGCCCAGCTGCACCACGCTCTGGTAGGTATCGCTCCAGGCGGCCTGCCAGCGCAGCGTGCCCGAGGTGTTCTTCACGCGGTCGTAGTCGTCGAACGGCGCGGCGCTCTGGTCGTATTGCGCCTTGAGGCGGTTGTGCTGCAGGCGCGTGTCGATCTGGTGAATGCCTTGCCTGTAGCCCGCGTTCAGGCCCAGCGAGCTGTTGCTGTAGCCATCGCGGTCGGGGTTGGGTGTCCAGGGGTTGCCCGGGTTCACGTCGAAACCGTCGCTGCGCTCGTCCGCCACATGCAGGCCATAGCTCCAGCCGTTGGCGCCGCCTTGCAGTCCGGTGGAAATCTTGGAGGTGCCCTGGTTGCCCAGGCCGGCTTCGGTGTATGCACGCAGCGGGCCGTCGCCCTGGCGCGTGAAGATCTGCACCACGCCGCCCATTGCGTCCGAACCGTAGATGGCCGCGGCCGGACCGCGCAGTATCTCGATGCGGTCGATCTGCGCCAGCGGCAGCGCGGCCCACGCTGCGCCGCCCTGCAGTTCCTGACTGTTGAAGCGCACGCCGTCGACGAACACCGCCGTGTGCTGGTTGCCCATGCCGCGCAGGAACACCGAGGTGGTCTGGCCCGGGCCGCCGTTGCGCGTGATCTGCACGCCAGGCACCTGGGCCAGCAGGTCGGCGACGCCCGTGGCGCCGCTGCGCTCTATGGCCGCGCGGTCGATCACGCTCATGTCGGCGGTGACGGTGCGCAGCGGCTGGGCTTCTCGCGCAGCCGTGACCACCAGGGTGTCGAGCGCGGAGCCGGTCTGCGCCCAGGCCGGCGCGCACAGTGCCATGGCGGCAAACGCGCAGGCGTGCAGTCGCACCGCAGCGCCGGTGTTCGGTCGAAAGGAAATAGTCATGAAGGATTACCAGTTCGCGCCCGCGACCCCGCCGGCGCTTCACTCACAAGGTTGCCGCGCATGCAGCAACCGCCTTGTTGGCCGGTATCCAGACTGGTGAATCACGCACATCGCCTTCCCGGCGGCTGCGCCAGTGGCTTGTCGATGCGCGCCGGCCCGAATGTTCGGGCCGCTTCACTCACTGTTGCGGGGGCAGTACAGGCTGGAGCGATGCATTGCGCATCGCCGCCCTGTTTCCCGTTTAACGGCCCGGCAAGATTTGCCGGGCCAGCACCAACGCGGTGATTCTAATCGGCGCTGTCAAACGGACAGCCGCAGTGCCGTGACGATGGCCACGCCTATTGCGAGATTGGCCGCGACCCAGACGCGGATGCTGGCCAATGCCTTGCCGCCTGCGGGCCAGTCGGCGGCCTGCACCGCGCGGTCCAGACGCTTGAACAGCGCAAAGCGGATATGGCCGAAGATGCCGGCCATCACCAGGCCCAGCGCGGTCATGACTTTCCAGGCCAGCGGCATCTGGAACTGCAGTTCGGCCTGGTCCGCCATGTGATAGACCGAGGCGACCATGCCCGCGCCCGACAGCAGTACCACGGCCACGGTCACCAGCATGGCCGCGAAGAAGCGTTGCAGCACGTTGTGCATCAACGGCACGCGCTGCGCGGGCGCCAGCGACTGCACGGCGGGGCGCAGGAAGAAGTGGGAGAACGCCATGCCGCCCAGCCAGACGATCACGGCCAGCAGATGGATGTATTTCAGGGGGGCGAACAGCATGGGACAGGTCTCAGATCAGTGCCGCGTTCTTTCGCTCCTCGGCCTGGCAGGCCGCGGCGGTGAAGATCACGTCGGTGGAGGAATTCAGCGCGGTTTCGGCCGAGTCCTGCAGTATGCCAATGATGAAGCCGATCGCCACGACTTGCATCGACACATCGCTGGAAATGCCGAACAGGCTGCAGGCCAGCGGAATCAAGAGCAGCGAGCCGCCGGCCACGCCCGCGGCGCCGCAGGCGCAGACCGAGGCCACGACGCACAGCAGGATGGCCGTGGGAATGTCGACGACGATGCCCAGCGTGTGCGCTGCGGCGAGCGACAGCACGCTGATGGTGATGCTGGCGCCGGCCATGTTGATGGTCGCGCCCAGCGGAATCGCGATGCTGTAGGTGTCTTCGTCAAGGTTCAGACGCTTGGCCAGGGCCAGGTTGATCGGAATGTTGGCCGCCGAGCTGCGCGTGAAGAACGCCGTCACGGCGCTTTCGCGCAGGCACATCAGCACCAGCGGATAGGGGTTGCGGCGGATCTTGGCAAACACGATCAGCGGGTTGACCACCAGCGCGACAAACAGCATGCAGCCGACCAGCACCGTCAGCAGGTGGGCGTAGCCCAGCAGCGCGGCCATGCCGGCGTCGGCAAACGTTGCCGCGACCAGGCCGAAGATGCCCAGCGGCGCGCAGCGGATCACGCCCTGGATGACGAGCGTGATGGCGTTCGACAGGTCGCCCAGCAGCTTGCGCGTGCCTTCGCTCGCATGGCGCAGCGCCAGTCCCAGGCCCACGGCCCAGACCAGAATGCCGATGTAGTTCGCGCTCAGCAGGGCGTTGACCGGGTTGTCGACGGCGCTGAGCACCAGCGCCATCAACACTTCCTGCACATTGCCCGGCGGTGTGACGCCCGTGGCCGCGGTCTGCAGCACCAGCGTCGAGGGGAACAACATGCTCGCGAACACGCCGACGATGGCCGCGGCCAGTGTGCCGACGACATACAGCCACAGCACGGGGCGAATCAGCGTCGAGTCTCCGGGGCGGTGGTTGCTGATGGACGCCATCACCAGCATCAGCACCAGCACCGGGGCGACGGCCTTGAGCGCCGAGATGAACAGCTTGCCCAGCAGCCCCACACCGGGCGTGGCCGCCGGGAAAAGAAAGGCAAACGCAATGCCGGCAATCAAGGCCAGCACGATTTGCGTCACAAGGCTGGTGCGCTGCATCAGGTGCAGCAATGGCTTGAAGATCATGGAATAAAGAAGAACGAATGGGGCCGAGGGAGCAGGGCGCTGCGGCATGCCGGACGCGGCAGCACGGGCAGCCGTGCCGCGGGAGCCGGGAGTTTAAGCGCTGGGCAAAACCCCGCCGCACGGCAGGATGCTAGGCGGCATGCGGCCTGGCAGCGTAGTTAGCAACAGCATTGGCGCCGATTTGTCGCTTTCGATGCCACCGGGAATGTGCCGGGCATGGGCTTGGGTCGATAATCGAAGGCTATGTCGTCCCCCAAAGTTCTCTTCGGCTTCCACGCCGTAGGCGTGCGTCTGAAGACCGCGCCGCAATCCATCGTCGAAATCTACTACGAGGCTTCGCGCCGCGACGCCCGCATGCGCCAGTTCCTGGACCGTGCGCGTGAAGCCGGAGCGCGGCTGATCGAAGCCGACGGCGAACGCCTGGCCAAGCTTGCCGGCAGCCACGGCCACCAGGGCGTGGCCGCGCGCGTCGAGCCCACCAAGCAGATCACCTCGCTTGACGAGCTGCTCGAAAACCTCGAGGAAAGCGGCGTGAAGAACCCGCTGCTGCTGGTGCTCGACGGCGTGACCGATCCGCACAACCTCGGCGCCTGCCTGCGCGTGGCCGACGGCGCGGGCGCGCACGCGGTGATCGCTCCCAAGGATCATGCGGCCGGCATCAACGCCACCGTCGCCAAGGTCGCCAGCGGCGCAGCCGAGACCGTGCCCTATTTCATGGTGACCAATCTGGCGCGCACGCTCAATGAGCTCAAGGAGCGCAACATCTGGATCATCGGCACCAGCGGCGATGCCGACAAGAACATCTACCAGATGGACCTCAAGGGCCCGGTCGCGCTGGTGCTGGGCGCCGAAGGCGACGGCATGCGCCAGCTCACGCGCAAGACCTGCGACGAGCTGGTGAGCATTCCCATGCAGGGCGCGGTCGAAAGCCTCAACGTGTCGGTGGCCAGCGGCGTGTGCCTGTTTGAAGCCGTGCGCCAGCGGCTCGCCGCCGCCTGAAGACGGCCGTCTCAGTCGCGCGCGCCGGGCTCGGCGCTGGCGGCGTTGAGCAGCGCCAGGTCATCCGCTGACAGGCGAAGCTGCGCCGCCGCCATCAGCTGCTGGAGCTGGTCAAGCGTGCTGGCGCTGGCAATCGGCGCCGTGATTGCCGGGCGCTGCATCTGCCAGGCCAGGGCCACCTGGCCGGGCTGCGCGCCCAGGCGCTGGGCCACGCTGTCCAGCGCCTGCAGAATGCCCAGTCCGCGCGGATTCAGATAAGTGCTCACGGTCTTGGCGCCGCGCGGGCTCTTGCCGGCGTCGGCCTCGCTGCGGTATTTGCCCGTGAGAAAGCCCGCGGCCAGGGCGTAGAAATTGATCACCCCGATTTCCTGGGCAACGCACAGCGGCGCGAGTTCGCGCTCGAACACCGCGCGATCGCAGAGGTTGTACAGCGGCTGCAGGCTTTCATAGCGCGGCAGGCCCAGGCGCTCGCTGGTCAGCAGCGCCTCCTTGAAACGTGCCGCGCCGTAGTTCGATGCGCCTATCGCGCGCACCTTGCCCGCGGCGATCAGGTCGGCATAGGCGCCCAGCGTGTCGGCCAGCGGCACCTCGGCGTCGTCGTCGTGGGATTGGTAGAGGTCGATGTAGTCGGTCTGCAGGCGCTGCAGCGAAGCTTCGACTGCCGCGCGGATGTACTCGGGGCGCAGACCGACCTTGTCGTCGCCCATGTCCTTGCCGACCTTGGTGGCAAGCACCACCTGCTGGCGCCGCCCGCTGCGCTGCAGCCACTTGCCGAGGATGCGCTCGGATTCTCCGCCCGTGTGCCCGGGCACCCAGCGCGAATACACGTCGGCGGTGTCTATGAAATTGAAACCTGCATCAAGCCAGGCGTCGAGCAGCGCGAAGGATGTGGCTTCGTCCACGGTCCAGCCGAAGACATTGCCGCCAAAGCACAGCGGCGAAACCTGCAGGCCCGAGCGGCCCAGTTGTCGAAACGAAGGAGAGGAAGCATTCATCGGCGTGTCCTTTGCATTGGGGATGCTTCCATTATGCAAACACGCCTCCTGCGTATCAGCCCATGACCTCGCTGTCGTCGCTGCGCTGGCGGGTGTGGAATTCCAGGCCCAGCACGCGCGCCATTTCGCTGAGCGTGGACAGGCGCGGGTCCAGGCCGCCGCTTTCGAGGCGCTGCACCGTCATGCGCGAGAGTCCCGCGCGTTCGGCCAGATCGGCCTGTGTCATCTGCGCGGCCTTGCGCGCCTGGGTCAGTTGTTCTATCAGGGGGTGGGTCATCTCGGGGATGTTAACGCCCCTGCCTGGCGCTGGCGGGCTGCTCAGGCAAACAGATTGAGCCGGGTTCCGAGCAGGCCGAAGCGCGCGAGCTCCGGCTGCAGCAAGGCCTGCTGCGTGGCCGCAGGTGCTGCCGCGTTCTGCGCTGCGGCGCGTTCGCCGCGGCGAACCACGGCCAGGCTCTGGGCATCGACCACGCGCTGCTGTGACCAGGCCCGGTTGGCATTGTCGAGAGCGCGTTGGTAAGTGATGTCCATGATGCCGATGACCTCTGGGGTCTTTGATTGAAGTGGCTCGACTTTAGCGCTGCACGCCACTTCGCCATGGCCCGAAAAAAGCCCGGCCTACCGTCCTTTACCGGCGATCAGTCGAGGCAATCGAGGCTGCTTTGCTCGCAGTAATGCGGGCCTGGCGTGGCGCGCGGCGCGTGCACATGGGCCTGCAGATCGCGCAGCGCGGTGCGCAGGCCTTCCTCTATGACCGGGTGGTAGAACGGCATCTCGAGCAGTTCGGCGACGCTGCTGCGCCGCGCTATCGCCCAGGCCAGCAGATGGGCCAGATGCTCGCCTGCGGGCGCGCACAGCTGCGCGCCCAGCAGCTCGCCGCCGTCGGCGCGCGCATACAGCCGCAGCACGCCCTGGTTGCGCAGACCCGCGCGCGCCCGGCCCTGGTCGGCGAAATCGACGCCGCCTATCGCCACCTCGTCGCTCCAGTGCGGGTCATAAGGCATGCCGATGGCCGCGACCGAAGGCTCGGTGAACGTGATCGCCAGCGGCGTGCGCCGCGCGAAAGCGCGCGGCTCCTCGGAAAGCGCATTGTTGGCGGCGATTTCGCCTTCGTCCGTGGCCTCGTGCAGCAGGGCGCGGTCGGGGTTGACATCGCCGGCCCAGAACACCGACAGACCGCCCAACTGCAAGGTATGGGGGTCGACTTCGGGCAGGCCGCGCTCGTTGAGCGCCAGTCCCAGGTTTTCCAGGCCCAGGCCCTCGATCGCCGGGCGCCGGCCCGTGGCGGCGAGCACGGCATCGACCTGCGTGGAAAACGCGCCCGCGCCGACGGTGATCGCGTGGCCATCGAAAGCCCGGAGTTCGGGCATCTGCCCGAGCTGCAGCTGCATGCTGCTCGCCATGCTCTGGATCAGCGCGGCATTGACCTTGGGGTCGGCGAGGCCGGCCAGATGGTCGTCGCTGTGGAATGCCGTGACGTCCAGGCCCAGATGCGCGAGCGCCTGCGCCATTTCGGTGCCCAGCGGCCCCAGGCCCAGCACCGCGATGCGCGCGGGCAGGTCGGTCTGCTCGAACAGCGTGTCGGTGGTCAGCACGCGATCGCCCAGCGCCTGCCATTCGTCGGGCACATGGGGTTTGGAGCCGGTGGCGATGATCAGGCTGCGCGCGGTCAGCCGGCGCTGGCCGTCTACTTCGACGGTATGCGGGTCCAGAATGCGCGCGCTGCCGGTGATGGCGCGCGGGCCCAGGTCGGCCGTGGTCTGCAGCACGCCCGCGACAAAGCGGTCGCGCTCGGCGCGCACGCGCTGCAGCACGGCGGGGATGTCGGCGCTCAATTGTTCGCTGCCGCGCAGTCCGAAGGCCTCGAACTGATGGCGGCGGTGAAACGCATGCGCGGCTTCGAGCAGCAGCTTGGACGGCATGCAGCCCACGCGCGCGCAGGTCGTGCCGCCGGGGCCGGCGTCTATCAGCGCGAAGCGCTGCGTATGCCGGCGCACCGCGCGCAGCGCGGCCAGGCCCGCCGAGCCCGCGCCGATGATGAGAACGTCATAGTCGTATGCAGGGGTCTGGTTCATGCGTTCACTTTGCATGGGACCCATGTTGCCGGCTGTAGGCCGGCATGCAAGCCCCGGGCCGGACGCCACGCTGGCGCGCGTAATCAGGCGTCGACCCAGCCCAGCCGGCCCTGGCCGATATCGTTGAGGTGCTGCACAAAGGCCGCGCTCGCATCCTCGGGCATGCGCCACAGCAGCGTCACCAGACTGCCGTGCGCGACCTCGAGCAATTCCGCCTGCACCGCGGCGATCTCGCGGCGCATCATGCCCTCGAGCGAATAGGGCACGCTGCAGCGCAGTGCGGTCATGCGCTGCAGCCGGATCTTGGGCGCGCTGAGCAATGCCTGGGCGACGCAGTCGGTATAAGCGCGCACCAGCCCGCCCGCGCCCAGCTTGACGCCGCCGAAGTAGCGCACCACGGTCGCGAGCACGCCTTCGAGCTCCTGGTGGCGCAGCACATCGAGCATGGGCCGGCCCGCCGTGCCGCTGGGTTCGCCGTCATCGACAGCCGCCGACTGGCCGCCCGCGAGCAGCGCCCAGCAGACATGGGCTGCGCCCGGATGTTCGCGCCGCAGGCTGTCGACCACCTGCTGGGCGCTGGCGCGATCGGCCATCGGTTGCACGCAGCCGATGAAACGGCTTTTCTTGATGATGAGTTCGCTCCGTGCGGGCGCGGCGAGAGTCTGGGACATGGGGTCTGTGAGCTTAACGCAAGGCGCGCGCAGCCTAGGCGAATCGGCGACATCATTGCCGGCATTTGTCCTACAAGGATTGCATTGGTGAAAAGCTAGCCTAGAGGTCATAGGAGTGACCGTCCATGTCCAGTAGCCTACCCCCAACCCACGACCTGGCCGCGCACACATTCGGGCGCCACCAGTTCACTCCACCGCCTTTGCCAGACAATCTCGAACGCGCATCTTCCGTGGGCGCGCTCGCTGCAGGCCAGGATCCGCTGGCATATGCCGCACCCGTTCTGGACCTCGATCAGCGCATACGCAACGTAGGTGAATGGTGAAACCAGGCCCCCGCCGGCATCGCTGCCGGCGGTGCTGTTTTTGCGCTCGGCACACTCCGCACCGGTTGATTGCAGTGACCTGAGCAGTTTCGCGCGGCCCGCGTCGACCGCATTGCGCAATGCTAAAGTCCGCGTCCTATGTCTCGATACTGGTTGCTTCAACCCGCCGCAGCCCGTTCCCGCCAGATAGCGCTCGCAGATATCGGGCGCCTGCTGCACGGCCTGGGCGGTACGGGCAGCCACGAAGTCGCCGAAGCCTTGTTGCAGCTGCTGCTGCGTGAAGTTCCGCTGGCGCAATGCGCCATTTTTTCGTTTCAGGGCCAGGGGCGGCCCCAGGTGGTCGGATTTGGCGACCGCGCACGCACGGGGGCGCTGGCTGCGATTTCGCAGGACTACGCGCAACGCTTCTATCTGCTCGACGGTGCCCAGCGTGTTCTTGCCGAGGAGCTGGCCTGGGTCAACGGCCAGCGCGCCGCGCCGGCGTCGACAGCGGCCAGTGTACGCATCTGGCTGCATCTGCAGGCACGCGACGAGGTGCTTCATCCCGAATACCGCGCCGTTTGCTACGAGCAGCCGCGCGTGGTCGAGCGGCTTTCGCTGCTCAGCCGCCAGCAGGGCGCGCGCTGGCTGTCGGTGAACCTGTATCGCGGCGAAGAACATGGTCCATTCGATGCCGCCGCGATTGGCGTGATCGAAGCGTTCGCGCCCATGCTCATGGACATCATGCGGCTGCACTACGCGGGGCAGACGCTCGAGGACGATCTCGCTGGCTGGGTGATCGCGCGCCTGCAGCGGCGCTTTGTGCAGCTGACGCAGCGCGACCTCGACGTGGTGCGCGCCGTGCTCGAGGGGCTGGACACCGCGGCGCTGGCGCAGCGTCTGGGGCTTACGCTGGAGAGCGCTCGCACCTACCTCAAGCGCGTGTGCCGCAAGCTCGGCGTGCAAGGTCAGCGTGAACTGTTTGCGCTGCTGATGGAGCCCGGCGAGCGCCGCTGAAGAATGTCCTGGCGATGTCCCTACATGGGGACAAATTGTGGTCTGCCGCTTTTTACACTGCTTGCACAAATCCCGATTTCCGCGCCCGCCCAGGAGACAAGCGCCATGCACCAGCCCCATGCCCAGCCGAGGCCATCGATCTACTACCGCTACCAGGTGCATGCGCCCTGGCTCGCGTCCGCGCACCCGGCCCAGCCACGCCATCCGGTGGTCATTGCCGGCGCCGGGCCGGTGGGCCTGACGGCCGCGCTGGAGCTGGCGCGCCAGGGCGTGGCCTGCGTGGTGCTCGAGTCCGAGCTGCAGGTCAGCGAAGGCAGCCGGGCCATCGTGTTCACGCGCCGTTCCATGGAAATCCTGCAGCAGGTGGGCGTGGCCGAGCGCGTCAGCGAGAACGGATTGCCCTGGCGTTGCGGCAATTCGATCTACCGCGGTCAGCGCGTCTACCGCATGGAGGCGCCGCACGATGACGACGATCGCTTCCACCCCATGATCAACCTGCAGCAGCAGTATCTCGAGGAATATCTGATCGATGCCGCGCTGGCCCATCCGCTGATCGACTTTCGCTGGGGCAACCGCGTTGCCGAAGTCGTGCAGGAAGCGGACTTTGCGCATGTGCAGGTCGACACGCCCGAAGGCCTCTACACGCTGCAAGCCGACTGGCTCGTGGCCTGCGACGGCGCGCGCTCGGGCATACGCTCGGCCATGGGCCTGCAGATGGAAGGCGCGTCGTACGAAGGACGCTTCGTGATCGCCGACATCCGCATCGACCTGCCGCTGCCGACCGAGCGCCTGGCGTATTTCGATCCCGACTGGAATCCGGGCAACACCATACTCATGCACCGCGAGCCGCATGGCATCTGGCGCGTGGACTACCAACTGCCATTGGATGAGGACCCGCAGGATGCACTGCGGCCCGAATCGCTCAAGGCACGCATAGACGCCCAGCTGGCCATGATCGGCTTCGCCGGAACGCCCTGGCGCATGGACTGGAGTTCGGTGTACTCCGCGCGCGCGCTGACGCTGCCCGACTATGTGCATGGCAGCGTGGTGTTTTGCGGCGACGCGGCCCACATGCTGCCCATCTTCGGCGTGCGCGGCGCCAATACCGGCTTTCAGGATGCGCAGGCCCTGGCCTGGCGGCTGGCGCTGGTGGCACGCGGCGTCGCGCCGCGCGCGCTGCTGGCCACCTACAGCAGCGAGCGCGTGGGCGCGGCGCGCGAGATTGTCGAGGAGGCCGGCAAGAGCACGCGCTTCATGGCGCCGCCCACGCGCGGCTACCGGCTGCTGCGCGACGCCGTGCTGTCGCTGTCGCTGAGCGAGCCGTTTGTCGGGCCGCTGTACCACTGGCGCACTTCGCGCCCGCATGCCTACGAGCAGTCGCCGCTCAACAGCAAGCACGACGACAATGCGTTGTTCGAGGCCGGCCCAGGCCATGGCGCGCCGCCGCAGAACGTGCGCCTGGGCGCCGAGGATTTTCTGCTCGACCATGTGGGCGGGCATTTCGATCTGCTGTATTTCACCGATGGCGCGGCCGTTCCTGCACCGCTGCAGGCCACGGCTGCGGCGGCGCGGGCGCGCGGCCTGCCGCTGCGCATCGTCGCCGTGGGCCGCGGCAGCGGACCCGTGGCCGGCGCCGATCTGCTGCTGCACGACAGTGCAGGCCGCTGCCGCGCGCGCTACGGCGTGGCCGCCGAAGGCGCGGCCTATCTGCTGCGCCCGGACCAGCATGTCTGCGCGCGCTGGCTCGCGCTGGACGCCGCACGCCTGCAGTCGGCGCTAGACAGCGCGCTGGCTATTTCTGTCCCTGTTGAAAGCCGTTGATGTCCCACAACTCACCATCTGCGGCCGCGCCCGCACTCGATATCGCCGGCCTCGAGTCGGTCTATGAAACCCTGGCTTCGGCGATAGACGCCGTCGGGCCTGATAAAATCGAGCTGTTCCTCGTCAAGCTGGCGCTGCTCAGCGCGCGCCAGATCGGCGATGCGCAGCTGCTGGCCACGCTGGTGGCAAAAGCGCAGAAGGACCTCTAGGCGTTCACCGCGCGCGCAGCAGGGCGGTCAAGACCCTGCTGCAGCAAAGCTACCTGTGCAAAAGTACACTGTCAGGTTCCAGTCCCCACGATCGCACGCCATGAACGCCCCCGTTGACGTTTCCTTTTTTGCCCGCGCCGCCAAACCGCTGACCAGCTACCGCCCGTACTGGGCCAAGCGCTTCGGCACGGCCAAGTTCCTGCCCACCACGCGCAAGGAAATGGAACAGCTCGGCTGGGACAGCTGCGATGTCATCCTGGTCACGGGCGACGCCTACGTGGACCACCCGAGCTTCGGCATGGCGGTGATCGGCCGCGTGCTTGAAGGCCAGGGCTTTCGCGTCGGCATCATTGCCCAGCCCGACTGGCAAAGCGCCGAGGCGTTCAAGGCCCTGGGCAAGCCCAACCTGTTCTGGGGCGTGACCTCGGGCAACATGGATTCGATGATCAACCGCTACACGGCGGACCGCAAGATCCGCTCGGATGACGCCTACACGCCCGGCGACGTCGCCGGCAAGCGTCCCGACCGTGCGGCCATCGTCTACAGCCAGCGCTGCCGCGAAGCCTACAAGGACGTGCCGCTGGTGCTTGGCGGCATCGAAGGCAGCCTGCGCCGCATCGCGCATTACGATTACTGGAGCGACAAGGTGCGCCGCTCGGTCGTGGTCGACTCCAAGTGCGACCTGCTGCTGTACGGCAATGCCGAGCGCGCGCTGGTCGAAGTCGCCCACCGCCTGGCCGCGCGCGAGCCGGTGGACACCATCACCGACGTGCGCGGCACGGCCTTTGTGCGCCGCGCCTCCGAAGCCGGCTGGTTCGAGATCGACTCCACAACGGTCGACGAACCCGGCCGTGTCGAAGCCCACATCAACCCCTACCAGACCACCAGCGAGCAGGCCGCGGCTCAGGGCAGCACCTGCAGCAAGGAAGACGGCGAGGCCGCCGCGGCCTCCGCCATTCCCGAAATCGCGGGCCCGAGCTGCGGCACGGGCAAGAACGTGCCGGCGCGGCGCCAATACGACTCGCCGCTGGTCGCGGGCGTGGAGGAGGGCGACTCGGTTCAGCCCATACAGTTCGTCGCCAACCCGCTGCTTCGCAGCAAGCTCAAGGCGCCGCCGCGCGACCACTCGGTGATACGCCTGCCCAGCTACGAGCAGGTCAAGAGCGATCCCATTCTCTATGCCCACGCCAACCGCGTGCTGCATCTGGAAACCAACCCCGGCAACGCGCGCGCGCTGGTGCAGGCCCATGGCGAAGGCGCGACTGCGCGCGATGTGTGGATCAACCCGCCGCCGATTCCGCTGACCACGGCCGAGATGGACTATGTGTTCGATCTGCCGTATGCGCGCTCGCCCCATCCAAGCTATGCCGATGAAAACGGCAGCCACGATGGCGCGACCAAGATTCCCGCCTGGGAAATGATCCGCTTCTCGGTCAACATCATGCGCGGCTGCTTTGGCGGCTGCACCTTCTGCTCGATCACCGAGCACGAAGGCCGCATCATCCAGAGTCGCTCGGAAGATTCGATCATTCACGAGATCGAGGACATCCGCGACAAGGTCGCTGGCTTCACCGGCACCATTTCCGATCTGGGCGGCCCCACGGCCAACATGTACCGCCTGGGCTGCCGCACGCCCGAAATCGAGGCCGCCTGCCGCAAGCCCAGCTGCGTCTATCCGGGCATCTGCCAGAACCTGACCACCAACCACGATCCGCTGATCAAGATCTACCGCCGTGGCCGTGCGCTCAAGGGCATCAAGAAGATCCTGATCGGCTCGGGCCTGCGCTACGACCTCGCCGTGCAGTCGCCCGAGTACGTCAAGGAGCTGGTGCAGCACCATGTGGGCGGCTACCTGAAGATTGCGCCCGAGCATACGGAGCAGGGTCCGCTGACCAAGATGATGAAGCCGGGCATTGGCAGCTACGACAAGTTCAAGAAGATGTTTGAACAGTTCAGCGAAGAGGCCGGCAAGAAGCAGTTCCTGATTCCTTACTTCATCGCCGCCCACCCGGGCACCAGCGATGACGACATGATGAATCTGGCCATCTGGCTCAAGAAGAACGGCTTCCGCGCCGACCAGGTGCAGACCTTCTACCCCAGCCCCATGGCCACGGCCACGGCCATGTACCACTCGGGCCGCAACACGCTCAAGCGCGTGCGCCGCACGGTGCTCAGCGAGGACGAGTCGGTCGACATCGTGCGCGGCGAAAAGCGCCGCCGCCTGCACAAGGCCTTCCTGCGCTACCACGACCCGAACAACTGGCCGCTGCTGCGCGAGGCGCTCAAGACCATGGGTCGCGCCGATTTGATCGGCAACGGCAAGCACCATCTGATTCCTACGTTCCAGCCGATGACGGATGGCACCTATCAGAGCGCGCGCCGCAAGAACAGCACCGCGCCCGACAAGGCCGTGGCGCGTCCCCAGGCCGCGTCCTCGGGCGGGCGCAATGCCGCGGCTCCGGTCAAGGGCCAGCTGCTGACGCAGCACACCGGCCTGCCGCCGCGCGCGGGCACCGGTGCCAAGCCCGGTGCCAAGCCCATGGCCCGCCCGGGCAATGCGCGTCCGGCCAGCAATGCGCGCCCCGCCCAGGGCAAGCGCGGCGGCGCACGCTGATACCGCCGAGGCCGGTGCCGGCCTCGGATCGCCATCAGGCCGGAATCACATGCAGCGGGATGTCCTGCTGCTGGGCCATTTCGCGCAGATGCGCGACCGAGCGTTCGCCCATGAAGCGGGTGATCGCTTCATGCGTGGAAGCTTCGCGCATGGTGCCGACATCGCCGCGTGCGGGCAGGCCGGCGGCGGCGCACAGCCGGGCGGCGAAATGCGGCTCCAGCGCGGCAATCGCCACCACGCCGTCCTCGCAGCGGTAGGTGCGGTAGCCCGCATGTGCACCGCCGACATCGCCCTGCGGCGCTGAAAGCCCCCAGTGCAGCGGCTGGGCCAGCCACTGCGCGGCCTCGAACAGCCCGACATCGAGCAGCGCGCCCGCACCCGAGCGCAGCCTGTGCATCTGCGTCTGCAGCACGGCCTCGCTGGCCATCAGCGCGCCGGTCATGTCGGCCATCAGTGATGCCGGCATCTGGCCGCCGGGCAGCAGCCCGGCTTCGGCCTGGTAGGTGATGTCATGACCGGGGATGTCTGCGCCTTCGCCGGTCGCGCCGAAGATGCGCACCATCGACAGCTGCGGGTAGCGCTTTTGCAGCGTGTCCCAATCCAGCCCCAGCTTGTGCAGCGCCGCAGGCCGGAACGAGGTCAGCAGCACATCGCTGCGCGCGAGCTCGGCGTGCAGCTGGTCCTGACCCTCGGGCGATTTGAGGTCTGCCTGCAGGCGGGTGATGTCCTTGTGCAGGGCGTTGTAGGCCTCGGGGCAGTAAGTCTGCACCGGGTCGGCGCTTGCGCTGCCGGCCGGGGCCAGGGGTTCGAGCTTGGTGCATTGCGCGCCCATGGCCGCGCAGCGGCGCAGTGCGGCCGGGCCCGGCAGGTTCAGTGCCAGGCTCAGAATGCGCACACCGCGCAGCGGGTGCAGGGGCAGGGCCGACCAGGAAGAGGGGTTGTGCATCGTCATGACCTCGTAAGTACGGCGTCCGCGTAACGCATTGGCGCCATGCCAATGTGTCGGGTTCATGTCTTTATACGCAGATGCGCGCTTCCCGGCCCTCGGTGCAAGCCCTCATGCGGCCCGTGTTGCGCGTCAGTCGAGCGCTGCGCCCAGGCGCTGCGAGATCGCGCGCGCGGCCTGCAGCAGCACGGGCAGCATCTGCGTCTGCATGACTTCGGCGCTGGTGCGGTTGGCCTGGCCGCTGATGTTGAGCGCGGCCACGGTCTGGCCCGCGCGGTTGGTGAGCGGCGCGGCCAGCGAGATCAGGCCTTCCTCGAGCTCCTGGTTGACCAGGCACCAGCCCTGGCTGCGCGCCTGGCGAATGCGCTCGGTCAGCTCGGTCACATCGGTGATGGTGTGCTGCGTGAAGCGCTCCGTCTTGAGCGTCTGCAGGCGCGCTTGCAGCGCCGCGTCCGGCAGCCCGGCGAGCAGCACCCGCCCCATGGACGTCCAGCAGGCCGGCAGGCGCGAGCCTATGCCCAGGTGGGAGCGCATGATCTTGTGGGTGTGGACCCGCATCACATAGACCACGTCCAGGCCGTCGAGCACCGCGGCCGAGCACGACTCGCGCACCTGGTCGACCACGTCTTCCATCACCGGCTCGGCCAGATTCCACAGCGGCATCGACGACAGATAGGCAAAGCCCAGCTCCAGGATGCGCGGCGTGAGCCGAAACAGCCGGCCGTCGCTTTCGACGTAGCCCAGCGTCTGCAGCGTCAGCAGGATGCGGCGCGCGCCGGCGCGCGTGAGGCCGGTGCGCGCCGCGACTTCGCTGAGCGTCTGCTGCGGCGCGTCGGCGCTGAATGAATGGATCACGCCCAGGCCGCGCGCAAACGATTGCACATAGCTGTCACCGGGCTTGGGGTCTTGGGTCGGGGGCTGGACGGTCATGGGATGCCTCTCTATAATTCATTATACGAACATTTGTTCTTTAGGCGAACATTTGCCAGGATTTTTGATCCCCAGGAGACGCATTACATGATCAACAAGATTGCCGACTCGGTGGCCCAGGCGCTGTCCGAAGTGAAAGACGGCGCCACGGTACTGATTGGTGGCTTCGGTACGGCCGGTATTCCCATCGAGCTGATTGACGGACTGATAGAGCACGGCGCGCGTGACCTCACCGTGGTCAACAACAATGCGGGCAATGGCGAGGAAGGCCTGGCGGCCCTGCTCAAGACCGGCCGCGTGCGCAAGATCATCTGCAGCTTCCCGCGCCAGGTCGACAGCCAGGTGTTCGACGGCCTGTACCGCAGCGGCAAGCTCGAGCTCGAGCTCGTGCCCCAGGGCAATCTGGCCGAGCGCCTGCGCGCCGCAGGCGCCGGCATCGGCGCGTTCTTCTGCCCCACGGCCTACGGCACCGAGCTGGCCGCGGGCAAGGAAACGCGTGAGATCAACGGCAAGCACTACGTGCTCGAGTATCCGATCCACGGCGATGTGGCGCTGATCAAGGCCGAGCAGGGCGACCGCTGGGGCAATCTGAACTTCCGCATGTCGGCCCGCAACTTCGGCCCCGTGATGGCCATGGCCGCACGCCACACCGTGGCGACCGTGCACGAGATCGTCGAGCTCGGCCAGATGGACCCCGAAAGCATCGTCACGCCAGGCATCTTTGTCAGCCAGATCGTGCGCGTGGAACGCGTTGCGACCCAGGCCGGCGGCATCAAGAAAGCCGCCTGAGCGGCGCGCGACAAGGAAAGAACAACATGAGCTATCAAAAACGCAGCAAAGACGAGCTTGCCAAGCGCGTGGCCGAAGACATCCATGACGGTGCCTATGTGAACCTGGGAATCGGCCAGCCGACGCTGGTGGCCAACCACATTCCCGCGGGCCGCGAAGTCATCCTGCAAAGCGAGAACGGCATCCTGGGCATGGGCCCGGCACCGGCCGCGGGCGCCGAAGACTACGACCTGATCAACGCCGGCAAGCAGCCCGTGACGCTGCTGCCCGGCGGCGCCTTCTTCCACCACGCCGACAGCTTCGCGATGATGCGCGGCGGCCACCTCGACATCTGCGTGCTCGGCGCGTTCCAGGTGTCGGCCACGGGCGACCTGGCCAACTGGAGCACGGGCGAGCCCGGCGCGATTCCCGCCGTCGGCGGTGCCATGGACCTGGCCATAGGCGCCAAGCAGACCTGGCTGATGATGGACCTGCTGACCAAGAAGGGCGAAAGCAAGATCGTCCCGCAGTGCACCTATCCGCTGACCGGCATAGGCTGCGTCAAGCGCATCTACACCGACCTGGCGACGCTCGAGTGCACGCCCGACGGCTTGAAGCTTGTCGACATGGTGCCCGGCCTGACCCATGCCGAGCTCGAACAGCTCGTGGGCCTGCCTATCCAGGCCTGAGTCCGCGCCACCGCCCCATTTACTTCATTCGACCCATTCAGGAGACAACATGAACCAGGCCTTTATTTGCGATGCGATCCGCACCCCCTTCGGCCGCTACGGCGGCGCGCTGTCGAGCGTGCGCGCCGACGATCTGGGCGCGCTGCCGATCAAGGCGCTGATGGAGCGCAATCCCGGCGTGGACTGGGCTGCCGTCAGCGACGTGATCTACGGCTGCGCCAACCAGGCCGGTGAAGACAACCGCAACGTGGCGCGCATGTCGGGCCTGCTGGCCGGCCTGCCGCTGGAAGTGCCGGGCGCGACCATCAACCGCCTGTGCGGTTCGGGCCTGGACGCCGTGGGCACGGCGGCACGCGCCATCAAGTCGGGCGAAACCGGCCTGATGATTGCCGGCGGCGTCGAAAGCATGAGCCGCGCGCCTTTCGTCATGCCCAAGGCCGAAAGCGCTTTCAGCCGCAACAACGCGGTCTATGACACGACCATAGGCTGGCGCTTCGTCAACAAGCTGATGAAGGCGCAGTACGGCGTGGACTCCATGCCCGAAACCGCCGAGAACGTCGCCGATGACTTCAAGATCGAGCGCGCAGCCCAGGACCGCATGGCGCTGGCCAGCCAGATCAATGCCGCGGCGGCCATTGCCGCCGGCCACCTGGCGCGCGAAATCGTGCCGGTCTCGATTGCCCAGAAAAAGGGCGACGCCATCATCGTGAGCCAGGACGAGCACCCGCGCGCCACGACCATCGAAGCGCTGGCCAAGCTCAAGGGCGTGGTGCGTGCCGACGGCAGCGTGACGGCCGGCAATGCCTCGGGCGTGAACGACGGCGCCTGCGCGCTGCTGCTGGCCGACGAAGCCAACGCCGCCAAGTACGGCCTGGTGCCGCGCGCCCGCGTGGTCGGCATGGCCACGGCCGGCGTCGCGCCGCGCATCATGGGTTTCGGCCCCACGCCCGCCACGCTCAAGGTGTTGGCCCAGACCGGCCTGACGCTCGAGCAGATGGACGTGATCGAGCTCAACGAAGCCTTTGCCGCGCAGGGCCTGGCCGTGCTGCGCGCCCTGGGTCTGCAGGATGACGATGCCCGCGTCAACGCCTGGGGCGGCGCGATTGCCCTGGGCCACCCGCTGGGTGCCAGCGGCGCGCGTCTGGCCACGACGGCCGTCAACCGCCTGCACGCCACCGGCGGCCGCTACGCGCTGTGCACGATGTGCATTGGCGTGGGTCAGGGCATTGCCGTGATCCTCGAGCGCGTCTGATTCGCGCGACCATGCGCTGTGCGGGCCCGCCCGCGCAGCGCATCATTTTTTCGGAGTTTCCATGAATACTGCTACCCAGAATGCCCAGCGCGTGCTGATCACCGGCGGCGCCAGCGGCATAGGCGCGGCGATTGCCGAGCGCTGCCGCGCCGAAGGCTACGAGCCGGTGGTCATTGACCGCGTGGGCGACGGCATACGCGCCGACCTGTCCGACGCGGCCGACACCGAGCGCGCGCTGCACGAAGCCCTGGCCGCAGGCCCGATCACGCGCCTCGTGAACAACGTGGGTATCGTGGTGCCGGCCGATGCCGAGAACCAGACCCTGGCCGAATTCGACCTGGCGGTCTCGCTGAACCTGCGCTGCGCCTTCCAGTGCATGCAGGCGCTGCTGCCGGGAATGAAGGAAGCGGGCTTTGGCCGCATCGTCAACATGTCCTCGCGCGCCGCGCTGGGCAAGGAGCTGCGCACGGCGTACTCTGCGACCAAGGCCGGCCTCATCGGCATGACGCGCGTCTGGGCGCTCGAACTCGGCCGCCACGGCATCACGGCCAACGCCATCGGCCCCGGCCCCATCCGCACCGAGCTGTTCGACCGCGCCAACCCGCCCGATGCACCGCGCACGCGCGCCATCATCGAATCGGTGCCGGTCAAGCGCGTGGGCACGGCAGATGACGTGGCCCACACGGCCAGCTACCTGCTCGACGAGCGCAGCGGCTTTGTCACCGGCCAGGTGATCTATGTCTGCGGCGGCATGACCGTCGGCGTTGCCGGCGTCTGAGCCGCACACCATCCGACAGGCCCCCAAGGCCTTGACCCTGCCTGCGGCCCATGAGGCTGCAGGTGCTAACCACTAGAGAGACAGAGACCATAATGATGAAGACAAGCACCAAGTTCACGGGCCGCCGCGCGGCCCTCGCCACGCTGGCCAGCCTGGCTGTCGGCGCTGCAGCGCTGCCCACCAGCGCGCTGGCCCAGGCGCCGTACCCCAGCAAGCTGATCACCATCATCGTGCCGTTCTCGGCCGGCGGCACGACCGACATCCTGGCGCGCATCGTTGCCCAGGGACTGACGGCCGAGCTGGGCCAGTCGGTGGTCATCGACAACCGTCCCGGCGCGGGCGGCAACATCGGCGGCCTGCTGGCCTCCAAGGCCCCGGCCGACGGCTACACGCTGTTCATGGGCACCGTGGGCACGCATGCCATCAACGCTTCGCTCTACAAGAAGATGTCCTTTGACCCGGTCAAGGACTTCGCACCGCTGACGCGCGTGGCCAACGTTCCCAACCTGCTGGTCGCCAACCCCAACCAGCCCTACAAGACCGTCAAGGAACTGATCGCCTACGCCAAGGCCAATCCGGGCAAGGTGAACTACGGTTCGTCGGGCAGCGGCAGCTCCATCCACCTCTCGGGCGAGCTGTTCAATTCGCTGGCCAAGGTCGACATGGTGCACGTTCCCTACAAGGGCAGCGCGCCGGCCGTGACCGACCTGCTGGGCAACCAGATCGGCATCATGTTCGACAACATGCCGTCCGCCATCCAGCATGTGCGCTCGGGCAAGCTGGTGCCGCTGGCCGTGACCACGGCCAAGCGCTCGCCCGAACTGCCCAACGTGCCGACCATTGCCGAAGCCGGCGTGCCCGGCTATGAAGCCACGTCTTGGTTCGGCATGCTGGCCCCGGCCGCCACGCCTGCGCCCATCGTCGCCAAGCTCAACGCCGCGCTGGTCAAGGTGCTGGCCCAGCCCGACATCAAGAAGAAGATCAACGACCAGGGCGCCGAGGCCTACAGCGAGACGCCTGCCGAGTTCGCCGCCTTCATCCAGAAGGAAAGCGTCAAGTGGGGCAAGGTCGTGCGCGAATCGGGCGCGATCGCGGACTGATCGCGATTGATCCCGGAGGGCCTTGCGGCCTTCCGGTGACCCGCAAGGAAGGCGCTGGCTGGGGCACGCAGTCCCGCTGCGCTGACGGCCTATTGCGCCAAACGGCCCGACAGCATTTTCTGCACCAGGGGATGCTGTACATGTTTTTGTGCGCCTATGGCAAAGAATTGCTCTTCCACGCCCTCACAGGCACCTATCTTTTGCACCTCATATCGGATCGTGAGATCGTCTTGCACGAGGGACGCCATGGGAAAGACGCCCATGCCTGCGGCACTGAAGGTTTGCAGCATTGAGCTGTCCTCGAATTCGCCCACGATGTGCGGCTTGATCTCCAGCCGCTCGAACCATTGGTCCAGCCTGAAACGTACCGCTGCATGGGCGGTGGGCAGCAGCACGGGTACTGCGGCCAGGGAGCGCGGAAAATTGCAGCGTGCTGCGGTCAGCAGCGGTGCGGGCGCGTACCACGCCAATTCCGATGCGCCCAGCAGGTGGCTGTAGACTTTCAAACTGGGATTTTGCGGTGCGGCGCGGTCGGCAAGCACTACGTCGATCCGGTGCAAGGCCAGGTCGCCGAGCAAATCTTCAAACTCATCGACCAGGCACAGAAGCCTGAGGTGGGGTTCTTGCAGCACGGCCTGCATCAGGCTCCTGACCGCAAGCTTGGGCAGTTCGTCGGAGATGCCGACCACCAACCTGACCGCCGGCAAGTCGGCTGCGTCACGCAGCAGTGCAGGCAACTGCTCGCCCAACTGAAAAATCTGCTCGGCCTGGCGCATGGCCGCCAGACCCGCTTCCGTGAGTGCCACGCCGCGTCCCGCGGGCTTTAGCAGCGCATAGCCCAGCGCGCGCTCCAGTTCCTTCACCTGTGTGCTGACGGTTTGCACTGCCATGCCCAGACGCTCGGCAGCGCGGGCCATGCCGCCTTCCTTGGCAACCACCCAGAAGTAGTACAGATGGCGGTAACTGAAGGCGGAACTCATTGGTTCACCTTTTTCGGAACTGATACTTCCTGATTATCTGCTTCTATAAAGCGGCGGTGTCTTTATCGTGGGAGTGCCCCTCGTGAAACACAACCGCAGGAGAAGCATCATGTTGAGAGTTCTTGTCCCATCGGATGGCTCGCGCAATGCGCTACACGCGATACGCCATGTTTTGCACGGATACGACCAGAACCATGCGCTGGATATCCATTTGCTCAACGTGCAGCCGCCGTTTTCGGCGCTGATCTGCGAGCACAGCAGCAAGATCGCCAGAACGGATTTTCACCAGGAGCAGGCCGATGCCGCACTCGCGCCGGCGCGCCGGGTGCTCGACGATGCTGGCGTTCCGTATACCGCCCACTCCAAGGTGGGCGACACCGTCGACTGCATTGTCGACATGGCCGCCGAACTCCATTGCGACGGCATTGTGATGGGCACGGGGCGCAAAAGCTCCTTGGTGCGTCTTGTCGAGAGTTCGGTGACCAACAAGGTGCTTGAAAGAGCCCATGTTCCGGTGGAAGTGATCGCCGGCGAGAGCGCCTCAACGCTCGAGCGTGTCGGCATCCCGGCAGGCATAGGGGCAGGCGCAGGAATCCTCGCGCTCTGGATGGCTGCGAATTGACCGATGTCCCACCCCGATGAACGCGACGCTCCTGGAGCTGGCCCATGAACAACATCGAATCGTTGGCGACAGGTCCGATGTGGATCGGATTCATCGTATTCGTATTGATCGTGCTGGCCCTGGATTTGTTTGTTCTGGGAGGAAACAAGGCCCACCGGGTGTCGGTCAAGGAAGCCGCGGGCTGGACCGTCACCTGGATTTCTCTGGCGACATCTTTTGGTGCATTGTTGTGGTGGCATCTCGATGCAGAAGTCGGCCGCGAAATAGCCAATCGCAAGGCGCTGGAGTTCTTTACGGGCTACCTGATCGAGCAGGCCTTGTCCGTGGACAACATGTTCGTGTTCGTGATGATCTTCGCTTACTTCGGCGTTCCACCCGAGCTGCAGCGCCGTGTGCTGCTGTATGGCGTGCTCGGCGCCATTGCCATGCGTGCCGTGATGATCATGGGGGGAGTGTGGCTGGTTTCTGAGTTCCGCTGGATGCTTTATGTGTTCGGCATTTTTCTTGTGGTCACCGGCATCAAGATGCTGGTTCTGGTCGACCATAAGCCCGACCTGGAAAAAAATCCCTTGCTGCGCTGGCTGCGCAGCCACCTGCGCATCACGCCCGGGTTTCACCGCCAGGATTTCTTTGTGCACATTGACGGATTGCGCTATGCGACCCCGATGTTCCTGGTACTCGTCATGATAGAAGCCAGCGACTTGGTTTTTGCGGTCGACAGCATTCCCGCCATTTTTGCGGTCACCACCGATCCCTTCATTGTCTTTACGTCGAATATCTTTGCCATCATGGGTCTGAGGGCGCTGTATTTCCTGCTCACGGACATGGCCGAACGCTTTCACCTGCTGCGGTATGGACTCGCGCTGGTGCTGGTCTTCATCGGTGCCAAGATGCTGCTGATGCCCTGGTTTCACATGCCCGTGCAGTGGTCGCTGTCGATCGTGGCCTTGATCGTACTGGCCTCCGTATTCCTCAGCATCAGGCTTCCCCGGCACAGGCAGCCCGGAAGTTCGCTGTGAATCAAGGCAAGAAAAAGCCCCTGCAAGAGGGGCTGGGAGGGCTTGCTGCAGATATCCTCAAGGGAGCCTGGCGCCTTTTTCAAGGGGAACCAGGGCTCCTGGACATGTTCAGATCACCTTGGCGATGGCCTGGCAGACGTAGTCGATGTTCTTGCTGTTCAAGGCAGCGACGCACATGCGGCCGGTGTCGGTGCCGTAGACGCCGAATTCGCTGCGCAGGCGCACCATCTGGTCCTTGGACAGGCCCGAGTAGCTGAACATGCCGACCTGCTGGGTGATGAACGACATGTCCTGCTGCACGCCCGCGGCCTTGAGGCCGTCGACCAGCTTCTGGCGCATGGCCTTGATGCGCACGCGCATCTCTCCCAGTTCCTTCTCCCACAGCGCGCGCAGCTCGGGGTTGTTGAGCACGGCCGCGACCACGGCGCCGCCGTGGATCGGAGGGTTGGAATAGTTGGTGCGGATCGTGATCTTGAGCTGGCTCAGAACGCGCTTGGCTTCTTCCGCGTCCTTGGCAACCACCGACAGCGCGCCCACGCGCTCGCCGTACAGGCTGAAGCTCTTGGAGAACGAGGTCGAGACCAGGATGTCCAGGCCGGCGGCGACGAACTTGCCGATCACGGCGCCGTCTTCGGCAATGCCTTCGCCAAAGCCCTGGTAGGCCATGTCGAGGAAGGCTGTCAGTTGCTTGGCCTTGACGGCGGCAATCACTTGGTCCCACTGGGCGGCAGTGATGTCATAGCCCGTGGGGTTGTGGCAGCAGGCGTGCAGCACGACGATGGTGCCAGGCGCTGCGGCATTGAGGCTGGCCAGCATGCCTTCGAAGTTGACGCCGCGCTTTTCGGCGTCGTAGTAGGCGTAGGAGTCGACTTCGAAACCGGCGTTCTGGAAGATCGCGCGGTGGTTTTCCCAGCTGGGATCGGAAATCAGCACCTTGGCCTGGGGGCTGACCTTCTTGAGGAAATCGGCGCCGATCTTTAGGCCGCCGGTGCCGCCAATGGCCTGCACGGTGGACACGCGGCCCGAGGTGACGACATCGCTGTCGGCGCCGAAGACCAGGCCCTTGACGGCGTTGTCATAGGCGACGATACCGTCGATGGGCAGGTAGCCGCGTGCCGTGGGCTGGGCCATCATGGCCTTTTCGGCGGTCTGCACGCATTGCAGCAAGGGCAGCTTGCCGTTGTCATCGAAGTACACGCCCACGCCCAGGTTGACCTTGTTGGGGTTGGTGTCAGAGGCGAATTGCTCGTTCAGACCCAAAATAGGGTCGCGGGGGGCCATTTCGACGGCGGTAAACAAAGACATGAAAAAAATCCTCGGAGGATGAAAATATGGCTGCCAGCCCCAAGCTGCATTATTCATTTGGGTTAGCCCCGGAATTTTAGCGGCCTGCGGGGCAGGCTAGTATCACCACGTTATGCACCAAGCTACTGATCTGCCATTGACTGGCCAATTTGTTTCGTATGAAGGCTCGCCTTTCGAGCTTTATCAGCCGTATCCGCCGGCCGGCGACCAGCCGCAGGCGATTGCGAAGCTGGTGGAGGGGCTGCAGGACGGCGAAGTGTTCCAGACGCTGCTGGGCGTCACCGGCTCGGGCAAGACCTTCACCATGGCCAATGTGATCGCCCAGATGGGGCGGCCGGCCATCGTCTTCGCGCCCAACAAGACGCTGGCCGCCCAGCTCTACAGCGAATTCCGCGAGTTCTTCCCCAAGAACGCGGTCGAGTACTTCGTCAGCTATTACGACTATTACCAGCCCGAAGCCTATGTGCCGCAGCGCGACCTGTTCATCGAGAAGGACAGCGCGATCAACGAGCACATCGAGCAGATGCGGCTGTCGTGCACCAAGAGCCTGATGGAGCGGCGCGATGTGGTGATCGTCGCCACGGTGTCGGCGATCTACGGCATTGGCGAGCCCGAGAGCTACCACCGCATGGTGATGACGCTGCGCACCGGCGCGCGCATGGGCCAGCGCGACGTGATCGCCCAGCTGATACGCATGCAGTACCAGCGCAACGACCAGGATTTCAGCCGCGGCAAGTTCCGCGTGCGCGGCGACACCATCGACGTGTTTCCGGCCGAGCATTCGGAGCTGGCGCTGCGCATCGAGCTGTTTGACGACGAAATCGAGACGCTGCAGCTGTTCGATCCGCTCACCGGTCGGGTCAAGCAGAAGATCCCACGCTTCACGGTCTATCCCAGCAGCCATTACGTCACGCCGCGCGACAAGGTGCTCGCGGCCGTCGAGACCATCAAGCTCGAGCTGGCCGAGCGCCTGAACGAGCTGGTGGGGCAGGGCAAGCTGGTCGAGGCCCAGCGGCTGGAGCAGCGCACGCGCTTCGACCTGGAGATGCTCAGCGAAATCGGGCATTGCAAGGGCATCGAGAACTACACGCGCCACCTGTCGGGCGCGGCGCCCGGCGATCCGCCGAGCACGCTGACCGACTACATGCCGGCCGACGCGCTGATGTTCCTCGATGAGAGCCATCAGATGATAGGCCAGCTCAACGCCATGTACAACGGTGACCGGGCGCGCAAGACCACGCTGGTCGAATATGGCTTTCGCCTGCCTTCGGCGCTCGACAACCGGCCGCTCAAGTTCGCCGAATTCGAGCAGCGCATGCGCCAGATCGTGTTCGTCTCGGCCACGCCTGCCGACTACGAGAAGACCCATGCGAGCCAGGTGGTCGAGCAGGTGGTGCGGCCCACGGGCCTGATCGACCCCGAGATCGAAGTGCGGCCCGCTATCCATCAGGTGGACGACGTGCTGCAGGAGATCCGCCTGCGCTCGGAAATCAACGAGCGCGTGCTGATCACCACGCTGACCAAGCGCATGGCCGAGCAACTGACAGATTACCTCACCGACAACGGCGTCAAGGTGCGCTACCTGCATTCCGATGTGGACACCGTCGAGCGCGTGGAAATCATCCGCGACCTGCGGCTGGGGCTGTTCGACGTGCTGGTCGGCATCAACCTGCTGCGCGAAGGCCTGGACATCCCCGAAGTCTCGCTGGTGGCGATTCTCGACGCCGACAAGGAAGGCTTTCTGCGCGCAGAGCGCAGCCTGATCCAGACCATAGGCCGCGCGGCGCGCAACCTCAACGGCAAGGCGATTCTCTACGCGGACCGCATCACGGATTCGATGCGCAAGGCGATAGACGAAACGGAGCGCCGGCGCGCCAAGCAGACGCAGTTCAACCTGGACAACGGCATCACGCCGCAGGCCATTGTCAAGCAGGTGAAAGACCTGATTGACGGTGTCTACAGCGAAAAAAGCGGCAAGGAAGCCGAGCGGCTGGAGCAGGCCGACGCGCAACGGGTGCGCGTGGAAGAGATGTCGGAGAAGGACGTGGCGCGCGAAATCAAGCGCCTCGAGAAGCAGATGCTCGAGCATGCGCGCAGCCTGGAGTTCGAGCAGGCAGCGCGCGTTCGCGACCAGTTGGCGCAGCTCAAGGCGCGCTTTTTCGGCGCTTCCGGACGCGAGTCGCCAGTAGTGTGAGCGGGTCCGCGAGCTTTGTCTTGGGGTACCCGACAAAATTGATGGGGTTTGTGATACACTAGACCCCACATTCAATAACAACAAAGACTTCGATGAAGAAGGGCTCTGGACCTTTTGTAGGGCGGAGTATGGGCGGAGACGGTGCCCGGACGGGTCAAGAACCTGCCTAGGGTATTTCTGTAACGAACAAGCCTGACAAAGGAGCTCGCGATGCGTCTCACAACCAAAGGCCGCTTTGCGGTCACTGCCATGATCGACTTGGCCCTGCGCCAAAACAACGGTCCCGTCACGCTGGCTGCCATCAGCCAGCGTCAACAGATTTCGCTGTCCTATCTGGAACAGCTGTTCGGCAAGCTGCGCCGCCACGAACTGGTCGAATCGACCCGTGGCCCTGGCGGCGGATACACGCTGGCCCGCAAGGCCGCGGATATCACTGTTGCCGACATCATCGTTTCGGTGGACGAACCCATCGACGCCACCCAGTGTGGCGGCAAGGAAAACTGTCTGGGCGAAGCCGGCCGTTGCATGACCCACGAACTGTGGGCCGCGTTGAACCAGCGCATGGTCGAGTTTCTTGACTCCGTGACCCTGCAAAAGCTCGTCGACGAACAGATCGCCAAGGGCGTGCAGATCGAAGACAAGCCTGTGGTGCGCCGCGCGATCTCCACGGCTCCCGTGGTCAAGCCGATACGCGTGAATGCACCGAACTCGGTGTTTGCCTTGGGCAACGTTTTCGCCAAGTCGTAATCCGCGCCGAGCAACGGTGCCAGCGCCAGGGGGCGGGGCACTGCCAGGTGTGTAGAGAAAATTTCGTTTTTTTGCCAGCCAGACATTGCATTGAGCCAGCCATGGACATGACCCCGCACTTCCCCATTTATCTCGACTACGGCGCCACCACGCCGGTGGACCCGCGTGTGGTCGACGCCATGATTCCGTGGTTGCGCGAGCACTTCGGCAATGCGGCATCGCGCAGCCATGCCTGGGGTTGGGAAGCCGAAGAGGCGGTCGAGGCGGCGCGCGGTCATGTGGCGGCGCTGATCAATGCGGATCCGCGTGAAATCGTCTGGACCAGCGGCGCGACCGAGTCCGACAACCTGGCGATCAAGGGCGCGGCCCATTTCTACCAGGGCAAGGGCAAGCACCTGATCACCGTGAAGACCGAGCACAAGGCGGTGCTCGACACCATGCGTGAACTCGAGCGCCAGGGCTTTGAAGTCAGCTATCTGGATGTGCAGGACAACGGTCTGCTCGATTTCGAAGTCTTCAAGGCCGCGATCCGTCCCGACACCATCCTCGCCAGCGTGATGCTGGTGAACAACGAAATCGGCGTGGTGCAGGACATTCCCCGCATCGGCGCGCTGTGCCGCGAAAAGGGCATCATTTTCCACGTGGACGCCGCGCAGGCAACCGGCAAGCTGCCCATCGACATGGCCACGCTGCCCGTCGATCTGATGAGCCTGACGGCGCACAAGACCTACGGCCCTAAGGGCATCGGTGCGCTGTACGTGCGCCGCAAGCCCCGCGTTCGCCTGGAAGCACAAATGCACGGCGGTGGCCATGAGCGCGGCATGCGTTCGGGCACACTGGCCACGCACCAGATCGTCGGCATGGGCGAAGCCTACCGCATCGCCAAGGAAGAAATGGGCCAGGACATCGCCAAGGCGCGTGCCCTGCAGACCCGTCTGCTCGACGGTCTCAAGGACATCGAGCAGGTGTTCGTCAATGGCGACATGACGCATCGCGTTCCCCATTACCTGAACATCAGCTTCAACTACGTTGAAGGCGAGTCGCTGATCATGGGCATCAAGGGCCTGGCGGTATCGTCGGGTTCGGCCTGCACATCGGCCAGCCTCGAGCCCAGCTATGTGCTGCGCGCCCTGGGCCGCAGCGACGAACTGGCCCACAGCAGCCTGCGCATGACCATCGGCCGTTTCACGACCGAAGAAGAAATCGACTACGCGATCGGCACGATACGCGCAAATGTCGAGAAGCTGCGCGAACTGAGCCCCTTGTGGGAAATGTACAAGGACGGCATCGACATCAGCAGCATCCAGTGGGCTGCCCACTAGGCGTGCCCCACTGAGCTTGGTCCAAAGATCCACGGTCTGAAGAATTGAAGAGGTAGACATCATGGCTTATTCCGAAAAAGTGGTAGACCACTACGAAAACCCCCGCAATGTGGGTTCGTTCGACAAGGGTGACGGCTCCGTTGGTACGGGCATGGTCGGCGCTCCCGCCTGCGGCGACGTGATGAAGCTGCAGATCAAGGTCAATCCGGAAACCGGAGTGATCGAAGACGCACGCTTCAAGACCTATGGCTGCGGCTCGGCGATTGCTTCGTCGTCGCTGGTCACCGAATGGGTCAAGGGCAAGACGCTGGACCAGGCCGCGGCGCTGAAGAACAGCGAGATCGCCGAAGAACTGGCGCTGCCGCCCGTCAAGGTGCACTGCTCCATCCTGGCTGAAGACGCCATCAAGGCCGCAGTCAACGACTACCGTGCCAAGCACGCAGCGGTGGTGGCCGCCTAAGATGGCCATCACGCTCACTGATGCGGCGGCCCGGCATGTGAGCCGCTACTTGTCCCGTCGGGGCAAGGGGCTGGGCGTGCGTCTGGGTGTGAAGACCACGGGCTGCTCGGGCCTGGCCTACAAGCTCGAGTATGTCGACGATCAGGCGCCCGAAGACATGGTATTCGAGAACCACGGCGTGAAGATCATCATCGATCCCAAGAGCCTGGCCTATATCGATGGCACCGAGCTGGACTTCGTGCGCGAAGGCCTCAACGAAGGCTTCAAGTTCAACAACCCGAACGAGCGCGATCGTTGCGGTTGTGGAGAGAGCTTCCGCGTCTGAAGACGCTAGAACTCTGCGTTTTGCCGGCGATTTTTTCCCGCACACAACAACCGCCACCACTTTGCGTGCTGGCGGTTTTTTCTTGATATGAACCTCCAATCCGACGACTTCGAGCTATTTGCCGTGCCCGCGCAGTTCGCGCAGGACCGTACGTACATTGACAGCCGCTGGAAAGAGTTGCAGCGCGAAGCCCACCCCGACCGTTTCGCGGCCCAGGGCGCGGCGGCCCAGCGCGTGGCCATGCAATGGTCGGTGCGCATCAACGAGGCCTATCAGCGCCTCAAGGACCCGCTCAAGCGCGCGGCCTACCTGTGCGAGTTGCGCGGTGCGCCCTTGCGCGCCGAGGACAACACGGCCATGCCCACGGCGTTCCTGATGCAGCAGATGGAATGGCGCGAAGCGCTCGAAGACGCGCAGACCGAAGCCGATGTCGATCGGCTCGACGACGAAGTGTCCGAAGCGCGGCGCAGCCTGCTGGCCGAATGCGCACGGCTGCTCGACGAAGCCCAGGATCCTGCGGGCGCGGCCCAGCAGGTGAGAGCCCTTATGTTTGTTGCACGTTTTGCGCGCGACATCGAGGCGCGGCGAGAGCAACTGCAACAATAGACATCTCTGCGGGCGGCTCTGAAGCACCCCCTGTTTTTCTGGAAGGCGCGATCTGCTCGGGCAGGCGCCTGCACCCCATTTTTCGAGAGTTCCCATGGCGCTTTTGCAGATTTCCGAACCCGGTCAGTCCCCCGATCCGCACCAGCGGCGCATTGCCGTAGGCATCGATCTGGGCACGACCCATTCCCTGGTGGCCGCGGTGCGCAACGGCGTTGCCGAATGCCTGCCCGACGACCAGGGCCGCGTGCTGCTGCCGTCCATCGTGAGCTATGCCGAGCAGGGCAAGCGCCTGATCGGTGACGCCGCCATCGCGGCCCAGAGCACCGATCCGCAAAACACCATTGTCTCGGTCAAGCGCTTCATGGGCCGTGGCCTCAATGACGTGGCCGATGCGAACCACCTGCCTTACGTTTTCGTCCAGCAGGAAGGGCAGGGCGGAATGGTCTCGCTGCAGACGCGCGCCGGCGTCAAGACGCCCGTGGAAATCAGCGCGGAAATCCTCGCCACGCTGCGTTTTCGCGCGGAAGACAGCTTCGACGACGAACTCTATGGCGCGGTGATCACCGTGCCTGCGTACTTCGACGACGCCCAGCGCCAGGCGACCAAGGACGCGGCCCAACTGGCCGGCATCAACCTGCTGCGCCTGATCAACGAGCCGACGGCAGCGGCCATTGCCTACGGTCTGGACAACGCCAGCGAAGGCGTCTACGCGGTCTACGACCTGGGCGGCGGCACCTTCGACATCTCCATCCTGCGCCTGACGCAAGGCGTGTTTGAAGTCATCTCCACGGGCGGTGATTCAGCCCTGGGCGGTGACGACTATGACGCCGCGCTGGCGCAATGGGTGCTCGGGCAGACCGGCGCGCAGGCGCCCAGCGCCGAAGACAAGGCCGCGGTGCGGCTGGCCGCGCGCCGCTGCAAGGAGGCGCTGACGGACGCCGAGAGCGCCACCTTCCGCGCCGAGTTGTCCACGGGCACCGTGGAGCACGCAGTCGCGCGCGCCGATTTCTACGCCGCTACCGAGGCGCTCACGGCGCGCTCGCTGGCCGCGGTGCGCCGCGCGCTGCGCGACGCCGAACTCGCCAAGGACGAAGTGCAAGGCGTGGTCATGGTGGGCGGCTCGACGCGCATGCCCCAGGTGCAAACGGCTGTGGGCGACTTCTTCGGCCAGACGCCGCTGACCAATCTGAACCCCGACGAAGTCGTGGCGCTGGGTGCGGCCATCCAGGCCAACCAGCTCGCAGGCAATAGTTCGGCCGGCGACCTGCTGCTGCTCGACGTGATCCCGCTGTCGCTGGGCGTGGAGACCATGGGCGGTCTGGTCGAGCGCATCGTCGCGCGCAACGAGACGATTCCCACGGCGCGCGCCCAGGATTTCACCACCTATGTGGACGGGCAGACGGCGCTGGCCATCCATGTGGTGCAGGGCGAGCGCGATCTGGTGGCCGACTGCCGCAGCCTGGCGCGCTTCGAGCTGCGCGGCATTCCTCCCATGGCCGCGGGCGCGGCGCGCATACGCGTGACCTTCACGGTCGACGCCGATGGCCTGCTGTCGGTGGGAGCGAAGGAGCAGATCAGCGGCGTGGAAGCGCATATCGATGTCAAGCCATCGTATGGCCTGTCGGATGAACAGATCGCACGCATGCTGCAGGACGGCTTCGCCACGGCGGCGCAGGACATGCAGGCGCGTGCGCTGGTCGAGGCGCGCGTGGACGCCGACCGCATGCTGATCGCCACGCAGAGCGCGCTGGATGCAGACGGCGACCTGCTGAGTGCCGCCGAGCGCGCCACCGTCGATGCCCTGATGGCTGCGCTGCGCGAGCAGCAGGGCTCCAGCGACCCGGCCGTGGTTGAAGCCGCGACCCAGGCCCTGGCCAAGGGCACCGAAGCTTTCGCGGCCCAGCGCATGAACCGCGGCATCGTCCAGGCCCTGGCGGGCAAGAACGTCCACAGCATTTCCTGATTGCCATAGAAGAGAACCCATGCCTGTCATCAAAATATTGCCCCACGCCGAATACTGTCCCCAGGGCGCTGAACTGCAGGTGCCGGCCGGCACGTCGATCTGCGAAGCGCTGCTGGACAACAACATCAAGATCGAGCATGCCTGCGACATGGTCTGCGCCTGCACCACATGCCACGTGATCGTGCGCGAGGGCTTCAACTCGCTCAACGAAGCCGAGGAAGAGGAAGAAGACATGTTGGACCGCGCCTGGGGCCTGGAGCCGCTGTCGCGCCTGAGTTGCCAGGCCATCCTGGCCCAGGAAGATGTGACCGTCGAAATCCCCAAGTACTCGATCAACCACGCCAAGGAAAACCACTGAGATGTCGCGCCAGATCGTCCTTGATACCGAAACCACGGGCCTGTCCGCAGAGAACGGCGACCGTATCATCGAACTCGGTTGCGTGGAGCTGCTCAACCGCAAGCTCACCGGCAACAACCTGCACATGTACTTCAACGCGGGCCGCGACAGCCATGAAGACGCGTTGCGGGTGCACGGCATCACGACCGAGTTCCTCAAGGACAAGCCGCGCTTCGAACAGCAGGTCGACCAGATCCTCGCCTATCTGCAGGGCGCCGAGATCATCATCCACAACGCGCCGTTCGACGTAGGCTTCCTGAACGAGGAACTGCAGCGCGCAGGCAAGCCGCCGCTCAAGAGCTGGGTCGAAGGCGTGATCGACACCCTGGCCATGGCCAAGGAGCGCTATCCGGGCAAGCGCAACTCGCTCGATTCGCTGTGCGATCGCCTGGGCGTGGACAACTCCGGGCGCACGCTGCACGGCGCACTGCTGGACGCGGAACTGCTGGCCGATGTCTACATCAATCTGACGCGCGGCCAGGACGCGCTGCTGATCAGCGACGAAGCGCAGGAAGACGCGTCCGGCCTGCCCATTGTTGCACTCGATCTGCGCAGCCTCACCTTGCCCGTGATCCAGGCCAGCGAACAGGAGTGCACGGCGCACGAAGCGGTGCTGGCGCAAATCGACAAGTCCAGCGGTGCCAAAACTATTTGGCGCAGTGCGGCCTGAACGCCGCAAAAGCTGTGCCATAATTTAGGTCTGGTCGCAACAGCGATTCGGGCGATTAGCTCAGCGGTAGAGCACTGCCTTCACACGGCAGGGGTCACATGTTCGATCCATGTATCGCCCACCAATTTGAAAACCCTCTTGAGTTTCTGGCTTGAGAGGGTTTTTCTTTTTGAGCAGCGGTATGGGGCTGTATGCCGATGATCGCTCGTGATGATCTACTCGCTGTTCCTTCTGGGCTCCTGCCGCCAGCGTCGCCCGCTCTGGGTTTGACAGATGCCTAGGTCGCCATGGAGCGGGTAATTCGAATGCCCTCCAGCCAATGGCCGCATCGCGAGAGTTCTGCAGCCCCGCCGTTTTCACAATGGCGAAGGTTTGGCGCAAACGCTGTTGCGTTGAGTGGCACTTTACAAGCATCAGGTGCCGCAGTTTGCATTGAGCAGCACTACTCGGATGCTTGCAATGAACCAGTGGCACCCGATCCATCCGCATTTATTCAGCAAGCGGTCTTATGGTCGTCCGCGATGAGAAGCTCAATTGTTGAATAGGCCAGTCTTTTGTTTAACGTCAGACTCGCTCATCGAATAACGTTGGATGATTCCACCTTTGTCGAAAAGAACTACCAGTTCCTTCTTTTTCCCGCTGGCAGATGCGCCGAACAGGTTCACAATTGGTACGTATGAAATTGCATCGGCTGACACATTGGTGAATTCATACGTAGCGACTTCTAGGCCGCCGTCTGTGAACGATGTTTTGAGAGGGGAGCCAAAGGTTGCCCGAACTTCCGCTTTGGTTGTTTTGCCTTCGATTAACTTCTGCTGAACAGAGGTTTCTGTTTCGTTGCGAAGTTGCTCGTTGCCAACACTTGCGCAGCCCGCAGTCAAGGCTGCTGCGACGACGAGAGGAAGAATTTTGAAAAATTTCATTGAACGCCTTGAGAAGTAGATTTCGTCTTCAAATGCATTGGAAATGCACATTCAAATGTAACATAATGTTATTGATTCGCTAATGAGAACCAGGGCGAATTCAAGCCATTCCAATGCACGCTCTCATGGACCTGCGTCCAACTTTTGCGCGATGCACCACAGATGGGCGCGCATGCGCTCCATGCGGGCCCTCCGGCATTCCGAAAGAGCTCGCCGGCCTTCTGGAATTGCCCGACATTTGGGCCCGTTGGCAAGCTTTCACGCAGTCGTGAATGCTCGGGGAATTCTGCTTTCAATGAAGCAGGACCGACCTGGACCTCGCGCGCTTGCGGATACTGAGGAGTCGAGCAGCGCCGCCGTGACCCCGGGGCGGGCAGCGCTAATGTGTGACCCGTGCCGCCGACCGGCCGGGGCTATGACGTCTCGGCATGCACGGGCGTTGCCGGTAAAAGTTCGGGCGGTGGCGCTGGTTGGGGTAAAAATTCAGAAGCTTGTGCAAAGACTCGAAAATTGATGTTAGAATATTAGTCTTGACTGGTTGATGCAACAAGTCAGTATGGGTGATTAGCTCAGTGGTAGAGCACTGCCTTCACACGGCAGGGGTCACATGTTCGAACCATGTATTACCCACCATATTTCGAGGTCTGGCCTGTGCCGGATGCTCGGGCGATTAGCTCAGCGGTAGAGCACTGCCTTCACACGGCAGGGGTCACATGTTCGATCCATGTATCGCCCACCAATTCGAAACCCTCTTGAATTCCGGTTCAAGAGGGTTTTTTGCGTTCGTCAAGTAACCTAAGCATTGTCCGGGCCTTTCGGATCTTTTGACACGCCGTTTTCGTTTGAGAACGTTTGGGGTCAGAATGTTTGCTGCACTGCAGCAACAAAACAGAAAGGATCTGGATGCTTCAATTCAAGGACAAGCAAATCGACACCGCAATTTTCGACATGGACGGGACCATGTTCGATACCGAAAGATTGCGATTCAGAACCCTGTCCCAGGCATCCCAAGAACTGTTCGACAAGCCTTTCACCGAAGCCGTGCTCATGGGCTCGCTGGGCCTGAGCGCCACCAAGGCTGAAGAGCTTGCCAAACAGCACTACGGAGATGCATTTCCCTATGCGGCCATTCGCCGGCGCGCGGACGAACTGGAGCTCGCGCATGTGCGTGCCCATGGCGTGCCCATCAAGCCGGGCCTGTTGCCGGTGCTCGAGCGCCTGCGCAAGTCGGGACTGAAGATGGCGGTGGCGACCTCGAGCCGCCGCGCGATCGCCGAGGAGTACCTGATCAATGCCAATATCTTCAAGTACTTCGACCTCTGTGTCTGCGGCGACGAGGTCACGCGCGGCAAGCCCCACCCCGAGATCTTCCTGCGCGCTGCCGAAGCGCTCAACAGCCTGCCCGAACGCAGCCTGATGTTCGAGGATTCGGAAAACGGTCTGCGCTCTGCGGCCGATGCCGGCGGGGTGGCGATTCTGGTCGAAGACATCAAGCCGCCCAGCCCCGAAGTCGCGGCGCGCGCCTTCGCCCGCTACGCCGATCTGCGCGGCTTCCTGGCCGATCTCTCGGATTGGACGCCGAAGATGGCCATGCCTGCGGTGACCGATCCTTTTCCCCAGGCCGTGAACCAGCTCAAGGCCGCAATCCATGGCTTTGGCGCAATGGGCGGAGGCTATCTGGCGCAGGTGTTCTCGCATTGGGATGGCTATACCCGGCCAGGCGAAATCATTGCTTCCACGGGCAATGCGCTGCTGCGCGAGGCGGTCAATGCATTCGGCAGGTTCAGCGTGCGCTATGGCAGCCTGGCGTTCGACCAGACCATAGAGAACATGCGCGTGATCGACGCGGCCGACGTGCCTTGCGTGGCCGGCATGTACCGCGATTGCGAGATCGTGGCCCTGTGCCTGCCCGAGCAGGCGATCGCGACCCAGGCCGAAGTGATTGCCCAGGGCCTGGCCGAGCGGCGCGCGGCGCATGGCCGGCCATTGACGGTGCTGGTGGTGCTCAACAAGGTGGGCGGTGCGCAGTTCGTGCGCGATCAGGTGGCCGCCGCGCTGGCGTCGACACTGCCGGCCGGCGAGTGCGAGCAGATACTTGCGCGCACGCATTTCTGTGAAACCGTGGTCACGCGTATCGTTTCCAAGCTGACCGAAGAGGCGCTGGTGCGTCAGCTGCGCATCAAGCGTGATCTCTACGAGAAGAATGTCGCTGCGGTGCGCGAGTCGGCCGCGGACCATGCAGGGTGGGGCGACGACCTGGGTGATGCACAGATGGAGGCCATCACGCCGATCGTGAATACGCTGCGCGACGCGGGCGAGCCCGCAAGCGCGCTGGCGCCGCTGCACCTGATCCTGTTCCACGCCGAGACGGACATGCCGCTGTATGCACAGCGTGGCGGCAACCTGCTCGAGCATCTGCGCCAGATCGACACCGTCGACGACATCGGTGAAATCCAGACGCTCAAGAACCGGCTGTGGAACGGCACGCATGCGGTCATCGGCTGGTATGCGGCGCTGCTGGGCTATCCGACCATAGGCCATTCGATGGGCGATGCGCGCGTGCAGGCGCTGATGAACCGTTTGCTCGACGCCGAGCTTGCGCCTGCACTGCAAGCGGCATTCCCGGCGATGGCTTCGCGCCTGCCCGAGTTCATCGACACTTTCCGCCGCCGCTGCGAACTCGCGTTCAAGGATCCTTGCGCGCGCGTAGCCCGCGATCCGCTGCGAAAACTGCAGCGCGACGAACGCGTGTTGGGCAGTCTGGCAATGGCCCGTGCCCAGGGCGTGGGGGCGCCGGCGCTGGCGTTCGGCGCCGCGCTGGCCGTGCACTATGCGCTGCACCATGCCGATGCAGGCGACGAGGCCGAATGCCTGACAATCCGCGAAATCTACGCCCAGCGCGGCGCGCTGCAGGATGTGCTGGCGTGGCGCGGCGACTATCACGGTCAGCCCTATGCGGGACTGGATCCGGTTCAGGATGCCGAGGAGATTGCAGCCGTGCAGTGGCATTTCGACCGCCTGCAGGCTGAGGGCGAGCGCTATCTGTCGGCGCCTGCGCTGGACGAAGCTTTTGCCTGATCGGCGTTCGCAGGCGCAAAAATATGCGGCATTTTCCCTTCGGGCGCACGCCGCACTGTTAGAATTTTGGCTTGGCCAGGCATGCTGCCAGGCACCTCTAAATTCGGGTGATTAGCTCAGCGGTAGAGCACTGCCTTCACACGGCAGGGGTCGCAGGTTCAAACCCTGCATCACCCACCAGATTGAAAACCTCGCAAGCCATTGGCTTGCGAGGTTTTTTTATTGCCGCGGCCCTACATGCAGGGCCGCGGCGCCCGAGCCGCGCTCAGGCTTTCTCTAGATCGCCGTTGACGACGCGTGACAGCCCCAGCGGGTTGGCTTGCTGAACGGCTGCGGGCAGCAGTTCATCGGGCAGATCCTGGTAGCACACCGGACGCAGGAAGCGGTCTATCGCGGTCGCGCCCACGGATGTGTACATGGCGTTCGATGTGGAGGGGAAGGGGCCGCCGTGCACCATGGCATGGCAGACTTCCACGCCCGTGGGGAAGCCGTTGGCCAGGATGCGCCCGGCCTTGCGTTCGAGCACGGGAATCAGGCGGCGCGCGTCGGCGTAGTCGGCCGGATCGATCTGCAGCGTCACCGTGAGCTGGCCTTCGAGGTGCTCGGCCAGTTGCAGCACTTCCTCGAAATCCTTGGCGCGGATGACGATGGAGGCCGGGCCGAACATCTCTTCTTCGAGCACCGGCGACGACAGCAGGCGCTGGGCGTCGGTCACGTAGAGCGCGGCCTGGGCGGCGTTGGGCTGGCCGCCCGCGGCCAGTCCCTGGGCGACTTTCTCCACGCCTGCGACGCCGTCCACCTTGCCCGTGCCCGCAACAAAGGCCTCATGGATGCCGGGGGTCAGCATGGTCTGGGCCGCCTTGGCGGCCAATGCCTTGCTGGCGGCGCTGATGAAGCGCTGCACGTTGTCGTCGCCTATCGCCACCACCATGCCGGGATTGGTGCAGAACTGCCCCGCGCCCATGGTCAGGGAATCGGCAAAGCCGCTGCCTATGGCTTCGGCGCGCGCGGCCAGGGCCGCGGGCATCAGGAACACCGGGTTGATGCTGCTCATCTCGGCGTAGACGGGAATCGGCTCGGGACGCGCGTTGGCGGCGCGCACCAGCGCCAGGCCACCTTGGCGCGAGCCGGTGAAGCCCACGGCCTTGATTGCCGGATGGGAGACCAGCGCCTCGCCCAGCTTGCGGCCCGCGCCTATCAGCAGCGAGAACACGCCTTCGGGCAGGCCCAGGTCCTTGACGGCCTTCTGGATTGCGCGGCCGACGAGCTCGGACGTGCCCAGGTGCGCGCTGTGCGCCTTGACCACCACCGGCGCGCCCGCGGCCAGGGCCGAGGCGGTATCGCCGCCGGCCACCGAGAACGCCAGCGGGAAATTGCTGGCACCGAAAACCGCCACGGGGCCCAGGGGCATCTTGGCCAGGCGCAGGTCGGAGCGCGGCATGGGCGTGCGTTCGGGCTGGGCCTGGTCGATGGTCGGGCTCAGGAAGCGGCCGTCGCGCACCACCTTGGCGAACAGCCGCAGCTGACCGACGGTGCGTCCGCGCTCGCCCTGCAGTCGCGCGATGGGCAGGCCGGATTCGGCGTGGGCGCGTTCGATCAGGGTGTCGCCCAGCGCCACGATGTTGTCGGCAATCGCTTCGAGGAACTCGGCGCGCCTGGCCAGCGGCAGGCTGCGATAGGGGTCGAAGGCGTCGGCGGCCAACTGGGCCGCGCGGTCGACTTCGTCGGCGCCACCCATGCCGAAGGTGGGGGCGTCAATGGGCTTGTCGGTGGCGGGATTGAACGCCTGCTGCTGGCCTTCGGTGCCGCGAACGAAACTCGCGCCGATAAGCATTTCGCCGGTGATTTGCATGAACATGTCCTGGTGAGGTCTATGGTGGTGAATGGCCGGTCTTGCTTCTTCATGGGCCTGGCGCCAGCAGGCCGCAGACGCCCGGCCTTGCCGCGTGCCCGTAGCCGGGGAAAACCGCTGCATGCAGAAGATACCAGACATGAAGATAGCGTAAATATATTTTAAGTATCTTTAAAATTGCAAGCAGCAGGCCATCTGAATTGCGAGGCAAGGGTTAGGCCCCATCGACAGGGTTCAAGTATCTTAATAATATATTTATTTCACGCAGTCTTCCGTTCGACGAAGCGCTGCATCCAAGCCAGTGGCAAGACCTCCTCGCTGCCATCACGACCCTGTTCTATCCTGAGGAGCGCCTCGTGAACTCTACGCCCGACACATTCCCCCTGCGCGCGCCGCAAAGCGTCGCATCTTCCGCCGCGCCCCCGGCCTGCATCATGCTGACGCTGGAAGAAGTGCATGATCTTTCGTTGCGCGTCCTGACCCACCATGGCCTCTCGTCAGCCCAGGCCCAGGCGATCGCCCGCGTCATCACGGCCGGGGAGCGCGACGAGTGCCACTCGCACGGCATCTACCGCCTGCTGTCGTGCACCCGAACCTTGCAGCACGGCGCCGTGGTGCGCGATGCCACGCCTGTCGTGAGCGACCGCGGGCCGGGCGTGGTTGCCGTCGATGCGCAGTTCGGCTTCTCTCAGCTGGCGTTCGAAGTGGGCAGCAAGGTCTTGCTGGAGAAGGTCGCGAAAACCGGCGTCGCGGCGCTGGTCATCAACAACTGCTATCACTTTTCGGCCCTGTGGCCCGAAGTCGAAGCCCTGGTGGAGCATGGCGTGGCCGCGCTGGCCATGACGCCCAGCCATTCGTGGGTCGCGCCTGCGGGCGGGCGCCGGCCGGTGTTCGGCACGAATCCGATTGCCTTCGGCTGGCCGCGCGTTGGCGCGCATCCTTATGTATTCGACTTTGCGACCAGCGCCGTCGCGCGTGGCGAGATCGAGCTGTACCGCCGCAGCGGGCGCGCTCTGCCTGCGGGCTGGGGCATAGATGCCGATGGGGCTTCGAGCACCGACGCCGCGACCGTGCTGGACCAGGGCGCAATGCTGACGTTCGGCGGGTACAAGGGCTCGGCCTTGTCGACGATGATCGAATTGCTCGCCGGCCCGCTGATCGGCGACATGACCAGCAGCGAGTCGCGCGCCAAGGACGACGGCGCCGGCGCCGCGCCGTGTCACGGCGAACTGGTGCTGGCGTTCGACCCCCGATTCTTCAGCCAGGGTGACTTTCTCGAAGACCGCGTGCGCGCCGAGAAGCTGTTCGAAGGCATCACCGATCAGGGCGCGCGCCTGCCTTCGCAGCGTCGCTTCGCTGCCCGGGAGCGCAGCCTGGGCAATGGTTGCGTGCAGGTGCCTGCGGCCCTGTATTACGACGTGCGGCAACTGCTGCTGTGACACGGCTTGCGACTTGCCATTGGCAGCAGCTTCAGGGCGGCGAGCGCGCAAATACGGTGATGTAGCAAAAGTATTTTGTCAATATAATTGCATTCAACCATTTCAGCTTTTGCGGCATAAAAAGCCGAAAGAATCCTTCATCTGATGCCGACTCCTTTCAAATCCACAGCTTCGCGCGCGAAGCCTTCCACTGCCAAGGTCAAGGCGGCGGTTCCGGCCAAACGCCGGGCTGCGGACCTTGCCTACGATGCCATCGAAGCGATGCTGTCGACCATGCAGCTCGAGCCCGGCAGCCCTATCGTGGAGGCCGAGCTGGCCGAACGCACTGGCATGGGGCGCACGCCGGTGCGCGAAGCCTTGCTGCGCATGATCTCGATCGGCCTGATCGTCCAGCAACCGCGCCGCGGCCTGCTGGTCTCGAACATCGATCTGGCGGAGCATCTCGACGTGATACAGACGCGCCGGGTGCTGGAGAATCTGATCGCGGCCTGCGCCGCGCGCCGCGCATCGGCGGCGCAGCGCAAGGAAATCGTGCATTGCGCCGAGAAAATGGTGGCCGCTGCCGAGCGCGGCAATCTGGACGAATACATGCGCGGCGACCATGAGCTCGATCTCGTGATCCACTCGGCCAGCCGCAACCGTTCGGCCGTGAAGTGCGTGACGCCGCTGATCGTCCAATGCCGCCGGTTCTGGTATGCGTACCAGCACGAAGGCGACATCATCGCGGGCGCCCAGGCGCATCTGGAACTCGCACAAGGCATTGCCACGGGCGATGAGGCGGCGGCGATCACCGGCGCCAACCGCCTGATGGACTACCTCGAGGATTTTGCCAAGCGCATTATCGAAAGTTGAACACCGGGCGCTCGCGTGCGCTCTGTCGCAACGACAAAGGGGTGATGGCCAGGCCATCACCCCTTTTTTTCAGCTGCGGCTCAGAGCTTTGCGCCGACGGCGCGCAGCTCGGCGATCTGCGGCGCCTTGGGCAGCCAGATCTTGTCGAAGGCATCGATTGCGGGCTTGGTGTCGAAGTTGCTCAGATCGCGGATGGCGATCGATTCCTTCTTGAACTTCTCCAGCAGGCCGGCTTCGGTGGTGACGATGTCATTGATCTGGGCGTCGAGCGCCTGCGTGGTCAGCTGGCGAATCAGGTCACGGTCCTTGGTGTCCAGCGTGGCCCAGACGCGGCCGGAGAACAGTGGCGCAAACGGCATGAACAGCGCGTTCATCGGCATCATGACTTTCGACACCTTGTCGAAGCGCTGGTTCCACGAGAACTCCACGTCGGCTTCGAGGCCGTCGACCTGGCCGTTGGTCATCGCATCGAACACCGCAGGCGTGGGAATCGGCGTGGGCGCGGCGCCGAAGTACTGGTAGAAGTCGCGGTAGACGGGTGTCGGGTTGATGCGGATCTTGAGACCCTTGAGGTCATTGGGCGTCTTGATGTCCTTGTTCGAGAACACCACGCGCATGCCCGTGATGCCCCAGCCCAGGCCCACGCAGCCGGTCTCGCGCGGCAGCACTTCGAGCAGCTTCAGGGCCGCGGGGGTCTTGACCAGTTTGGCGACCGCGGGCGTGGAGCGTACGAGATAGGGCGCGTTGATCGAGGCCACGCTGGAGACGCGCGTGCCCAGTTCGGCAGCCTGTATCCAGCCCATGTCCAGCGCGCCCGACTGCATCTGCTGCATCATCACCGACTCGTTGCCCAGCTGGCCCGAATGGAAGACTGTCACCGTGAGGCGGCCGTTGGTGGCCTTGGACAGCGCCTCGCCGAACTGCAATGCCGCGCGGTTCCATGAATGGCCTGCGGGCGTGATGATGCCCAGGCGCAATTCCTTGGCTGCTGCCGCACGCGAAGGCGTCACGAATGCCAGGGGCGCAGCGGCCACGGCCGAGGTCTGAAGAAAGTGGCGACGGTTGAGTGTCATGAAAAACTCCGTAGAGAGGGGAGGAATCGAGGCAGAGCGGGGAAACGGTCAGTTCAGCAGGCCCAGCGACAGGCTGGGGAACAGCGAAAGCATGATCAGCGCGATCACGCTGATGATGAAGAAAGGCAGCGTGACGATGAACATGCGCCCCGGCTTGGCCCCCGTCACGGCCGCGGCCACGAAGAAGCTCAGGCCTACGGGCGGCGTCATCAGCCCCAGCACCAGGTTGATGACGATCACCACGCCGAAATGGCGCGGGTCGATGTGGTAGATCTCGGTGGCGATGGGCAGCAGGATGGGCGCGGTCATGATCAGGCCCGGAATGCCGTCGATCACGGTGCCTATGATCAGCAGGATCACGTTGACCAGCAGCAAGAAGGTGATCGGGTCCTTGGCCACGGTCTGTATCCAGGCGGCGACCTCCTGCGGAATCTTGCCGTAGATCAGCAGCCACGAGAACACGGAGGCCGCAGCCACCAGGAACAGCACGATGGCCGAGTAGATGGCGGCACGCAGCATGATGGGCGCCAGGTCGGAGTACTTGAATTCGCGCGTCACGTAGCGGCCCACGAGCACCGCGCTCACCGCGCCCACGGCCGCGGCCTCGGTCGGATTGGCCAGGCCGGTCAGGATGGAGCCGACGATCACCAGCGGAATCAGCAGCGTGGGGCTGGAAGTGAGCACCGTCATGGCGCGCTCGCGCAGCGTGCGCCTGGCGCTGCGCGGGTAGTTGTAGACCAGGCCCATGCAGGCGATCACGCCGAAGAACAGCACCGTCAGCAGGATGCCCGGCAGAATGCCCGCTATCAGCATGTCGCCCACGGCCACCTGGGCCAGCACGCTGTAGACCACGAACATCACCGACGGCGGAATGATGGGGCCCAGCATGCCGCCGTACACGGTAAGGCCGGCGGCAAACGTCTTGTCGTAGCCCTGCTTTTCCATCTCGGGAACCATGACCTGCGACATGATCGCGACCTGCGCCGTGGCCGAGCCGATGATGGACGAGACCAGCATGTTTGCCAGGATGTTCACGTAGGCCAGGCCGCCCTTGATCGAGCCCACGAACGCCATCGACAGATCGACCAGCCGGCGCGTGATGCCGCCGCTGTTCATGATTTCACCGATCAGGATGAACAGCGGGATCGCAATCAGGCCGTAGCTGTCGACGCCGGCGAACATCTGCGTGGCGAACGACTGCAGCAGCACCGGGTTGCCGGTGTTGTAGATGTAGAAAATGCCCGAGAGGCAAAGACACAGGCCGATGGGCACGCCCACCAGCATGATCACGATGAAGAAGAGGGAGGTCAGCATGTCAGTTCACCGCTTCGGGGTTGGCTGCCTGGAAGGCAGGGTGTTTGCGCTGGGGTGCGAGGTGCAGGTCTTCCAGCAGGTTGGCCAAGGCGTGCAGGCTCATGCAGACAGCGAAGATCGGCATGATCAGTTGCAGCACCCACACCGGCCATTCGAGCGTCTGCGTGCGCTCCGTGTAGAGGAAGTTGAAGGACTCGGCCGCGTATTCCTTGGCGTCGAAGCCCTTGCTGGCGATGCCCACGGGATCCATCCAGATCCAGCACATGGCGAACAGCGCCAGCGCGAAGAACAGCACGCCGCCCGTGGCGATCACCTTGGCGATGCGTGCGTTGCGCGCTCCCAGCTTCTCTGTGAGCATCGTGACCGCGAAGTCCAGTCGCAGGCGGGTCATCGCCGAGGCACCGATGAAGGTCAGCCAGACGACCGTATAGACCGCAGCTTCGTCTATCCAGTAGATCGGCATGCCGCTGTAGCGCGTGACCACGTTGATCAGGATCAGCGCGGTCAGCAGGCTCATCAGGAAAGTCAGCAGCCAGCGCTCCACGCGCAGCAGCGCATCGGAGGCGTCCAGCACCCAGCGCACGGGCCGCGGTGGAGGGTTGAGGGCAGTGGAAGAGTTGGCTATATCGTCCATGAGGCTTCTTCTGGTTTTTTGGAAAAGGAAGTGAAACAAACTGCCCACAACTCAAACATATGCCAAATATATTAAGAGCCTTGGGCAGGCCGGCCTATAGGTGTTTCCCTGGGATCGCCGCGCAGTGCTGCGCCGATCGGCATGGCGCGCGTTCCTGAGGGCTGCGCAAAGGCCGGGTTCAGAGCTGGCTTGCATGATTGGGCTTTCATCAGGTGGCGCAAAGATGCTGGAAATATATTTGACACATTTTTATGTTGTACTAGCACAAACCATACCTGCTGCTGTCTGCTGCAGGCCTTCGGGTGGGCAAGCGGCTGGATGGACCGCAGCATCCGTCCATTCCCCTCACGATGCACCGTCTTCAGGCGCTGACTGCACAGCGCTGGTGCGCTTCGCACACGGCATCCGCACCAAATGGCGCCATCCAGACCGCTGCGCTGGCGCCTGCGCGCGCGCCAAAAAAAAGCTCCCGTGAGGGAGCTTGCAGCCAGAGGATCAGCGGCCCAGGTCCTTGGACCAGGCGGCATACCAGTCACGGAACAGTTGGTACTGCGCTTCGGTGTAGCGGCGCTGCGAGTCGGTCAGCGCATCGGTTTCGTTGAAGTGCAGCGTGTATTCCTTCTGGCCGTTGAGCACCAGCAAATACTTGTAGTACAGGACCAGATCGGTGCCTTCGTCAAACGAAGACAGCACGGCCAGCGCCGACTCCAGTTCCTGCGCTTGGCGGCGCGCGGCGACATCGCCTTGGGCGGCCTTCTTGCACAACTCGACCAGGTGCAGCACTTCCTTGGGCAGGGCATTGCCTATGCCTGTGATGGAGCCCGTGGCGCCGCAGTTCACGAAACCGTGGAACACCTGGGTGTCGACGCCCACCATCAGCGTCACGGCATCGTCCTTGGAGGTGATGTGTTCCGCGGCGTAGCGCAGATCGGTCGCGCCGCCGAACTCCTTGAAGCCGATCAGGTTGGCGTACTTGGCGCGCAGTTCGAAGAACAGGTCGGCTCGCGTGGCGAAGCCGTAATAGGGGCTGTTGTAGATGACAGCGGGCAGGTTGGGCGCGGCTTCCAGGATGGCGGAGAAATGGGCTTTCTGCGCGGTTGCGGAAGCACCGCGCGACATGACGCGGGGAATCACCATCAGGCCATGGGCGCCGACCTTGGCGGCGTGCGCGGCGTGGGCCACGGCTTCCTTGGAATTGACCGCGCCGGTGCCGACGATCACGGGAATGCCCGCGGCCACCAGCCGGGCCACGCCTTCCTGGCGCTGCTCGGCGGTGAGCAGCGGCCAGTCGCCCATGGAGCCGCAGTAGACGACGGCGCTCATGCCTGCCGCAATGAGTTCCTTGCCCTTGGCAACGAGTGCATCGTAGTCAGGCGTGCGGTCCGGCGTGCACGGTGTCATGAGTGCGGGAATGGTGCCGGTGAAGATGTTCGTGCTCATAGAAAACCACCTTTGTGAAAAAACTCGCTGTGGGCACCTTCGGCAAGCGCGGCAAACGACGCAACTGCCGAAAGCGGAATCAATCTTTAAATAGACTGTAAATATATTAGCAATATTCCGAATGCCGAGGATAGTCGATGATTTTTTCCGGCGCAAGGGGGTTGTTGCGCATGGGCGCCATGCGGTTAAAAGCAGTGGCGCGCTGTGGCCGGGGCGCGACGCTGCCGTCCACCGGTCATTGCCCTGATCAGCAGTGGAAACATGCCCAGCCGCCGCTGCAAAAAAGCGCCGCTCATCTGCCTCTGTGCGGGGTTTTCGGCGGCAAAATCGTTTTTTTGCAAGCAGGGGTGGCAATGCGTGAAAGTGTGGATTGCGTCGTGATCGGCGCCGGTGTCGTGGGCCTGGCCGTGGCGCGCGCCCTGGCGCTGCAGGGCAGGGAAGTGATGGTGCTGGAAGCGGCCGAGGCCATAGGCACGGGCACCAGTTCGCGCAACAGCGAAGTCATTCATGCGGGCATCTATTACCCCGAAGGCTCGCTCAAGGCGCGGCTGTGCGTGCGCGGCAAGCAGCTGCTCTACGCCTACTGCGAAGAGCGCGGCCTGCCGTTCAAGCGCTGCGGCAAGCTGATTGTGGCCACCAGCGAAGCCCAGCGCGCGACGCTCGAATCGATTCGCCTCAAGGCCCTGGCCAACGGCGTCGATGATCTGGTGCTGATCGATGCCGGGCAGGCGCGCACCATGGAACCCGCGCTGCAGTGCGTTGCCGCGCTGCACTCGCCCAGCACGGGCATCGTCGACAGCCACGCGCTGATGCTGTCGCTGCAGGGCGACCTGGAAAACGCCGGCGGCCTGGTGGCATTTCATGCGCGCGTGCTGCGCGCCGAAGTCACGCCCGAAGGCATAGTGCTGCATACGGCCGACGGCATGGAGCTGATGGCGCGTACCGTGGTCAATGCGGCGGGCCTGTACGCGCCCGGTCTGGCCCGGACGTTCGACGGCCTGCCCGCGGACGTGGTTCCCAGCGCCTATTACGCCAAGGGCAGCTATTTCACGCTCAGCGGACGCAGCCCGTTCTCGCGCCTCATCTACCCGGTGCCCGAAGCCGCAGGTTTGGGGGTGCATCTGACGCTGGACCTGGGCGGCCAGGCCAAGTTCGGCCCCGACGTCGAGTGGGTTGATGGGCCTGACGATCTGGTGGTGGATCCACGGCGCGGCGAGGCGTTCTATGCGGCGGTGCGCAGCTACTGGCCCGGTCTGCGCGACGGAGCACTTGCGCCCGGCTACGCTGGCATTCGGCCCAAGATCAGCGCGCCCGACGCGCCCTCCGCCGACTTCGTGCTGCAGGGGCCGAGCGATCACGGCGTTCCCGGCCTGGTCAACCTGTTCGGCATCGAGTCGCCCGGATTGACCAGCTGCCTTGCGCTTGCCGAGTCTGTAAGCGCAATTGTGGGAGCTGTCTGACAGCGCTGCGGCCCAGATTCTCTTGGTGCTTGCCTCTGCATTCGCTAAGATGAAGCCATGACGCCAGTAGGCGCTTGTAGGTGACTCACCTCGCATGCGTTTTGCCGGCGCCTGTTTTTATTGTCCATCCGAAAGGCCTTCATGACTAAATCCGTATCCGAAACCATCGCCCACGCTCCTTCTGACCTGGAAAAACTGGTGAGCGATCTGCGCGGCTTGGTCGACAGCAAGACTCTGGACGCTTTGCCCGAGATCCAGGTGCTGCGCAAGCGCCTGGATGAGGGCATCGAATCCGCACGCGACTCGGCCGTGCGCGCCGCGCGCGAAGCCGCCCGCCAGGCCAAGGATGCGGCCATGGCTGCGGATCAGTACGCGCACGACGAACCCTGGCGTGTTGCCGGCGCAGCCCTCGCCGCTGGCGCAGTCATCGGTTTCCTGCTGTCGCGCCGCTGAATCGCGCGACAGCGATCCACCGGACATGGATGTGAACTGGTTGTCTCTACTCGGGATCGACGCTTGGATAGCGCGCTGGCGCGCCAATGTGATCGAAGGCGCGATCGCGGCCGAAGACCGCCTCGATCTCGCCCGCCTCGAATGGCAGGATCAGAAACGCCGATTGATCTCCGTCGTGGTGCTGGGCATCGCGCTGGCGGGGCTTACCGTGGTGACCTTGATCGTGCTCTCGATGGCGCTGCTGGTGCATTTCTGGGATTCGCCCGAGCGCGTCACGGTCGCCTGGAGCGTGGCCGGTGCCTGGTTGTTGATCTGGGCCGGCTTGCTGCTGGGTCTGTGGTCCACGCTGCGCAAGGCCGGAAATGCTTTCGCGCTGACACGCAATGAGCTCGCGCAGGATTGGCGCTCGCTCAAGGAGAAGCTGTGAACACTTCCACGACTTCTGCCGACAGCCTCAAGGCCAAGGCCGCGGCGCTTGATCCTTCGCTGCCCGAAACGCACCGCGCCGTGCTGCTGCGTATTGCGACGCAGCGCGAGCGCCTGAATGCGCGGCGCAGCGCGCGCGCCCAGGCGCTGGCGTTGCAAAGCCAGCAATCGGCACATATGCCTACCTCCGGTCCGCTGTCGGAGCGGCTGGTGGCCTTTGCGCGGCTGCATCCCATGGCGGTCGCGGCTGCGGCCGTAGCGGCCCTCGCCGTGGGTCCGCGGCGGCTGATCCGCTGGTCGGGCATTGTGTTGCCGCTGGTGATGAAATACCGCCGCTAAGGGCGGCGAATCCGGCGCGAGCCGGACGCGAAAAAGCCGTGCGCTGCCAGCAGCCACGGCTTTTTCTTTTTGCGCGCGCAGCTCAGCGCAGCGCGCGAATCGCCCTGGCCGCGCGCTGCACCAGCGCCGGGCCTTCGTAGATCAGGCCGCTGTAGATCTGTACGACATCGGCGCCCGCATGGATCTTTTCCACGGCATCGGCGGCGCTCATGATGCCGCCCACGCCGATGATGGGGAACTTGGGGCCCAGGGCGGTGCGCAGCTGGCTTATCACATGGTTGCTGGCCTCGCGCACCGGCGCGCCGGACAGCCCACCGGCTTCCTCGGCATGCGCCATGCCCTGGACGGCTTCGCGGCGGATGGTGGTGTTGGTGGCGATCACGCCGTCCATGCCATGGCGCTGCAGCGTCGCGGCGATCACCGCGACCTGGTCGGCGTCGAGATCGGGCGCGATCTTGACGAACAGCGGCACGCGCCGGCCGTGCTGCGCGGCCAACTGCTCGCGGCGCACGGCGATCGCGCCCAGCAGGCCATCAAGCGCGTCGTCGCTTTGCAGCGCGCGCAGGTTCTTGGTGTTGGGCGAGCTGATGTTCACGGTCACATAGTCGGCATGCGGGTACACGCCTTCCAGCGCGATCAGGTAGTCGCTGGTCGCTTCCTCTATGGGCGTGAGCGCGTTCTTGCCGATGTTCAGGCCCAGCAGCATGGGCTTGCCCTGGGCGCGGCATTTCGACTCGCGCACGTTGGCGATGAATGCCTCCAGCCCCTGGTTGTTGAAGCCCAGGCGGTTGACCAGAGCCCTGGCCTGGGGAATGCGGAACATGCGCGGCTGCGGATTGCCCGGCTGGGGCTTGGGCGTCACGGTGCCGACTTCGACAAAGCCAAAGCCCATGGCGCTGAGCGCATCGATGCAGCGCGCGTTCTTGTCCAGGCCTGCGGCCATGCCCACGCGGTTGGGAAAGCGCAGTCCGGCGAGTTCGATCGGGTCCGATACCATGGGTTGCGACCAGGCCCATTGCAGCGGCGTGCCCTGGCCGCGCGCCAGCAGGTTCATGGTCAGGTCATGGGCTGCTTCGGCGTCGAGCCGGAACAGAAAGGGTCTAGCCAGTGCGTAGGGAATAAGAGACATTGGATAATTCGGTGATTACTTCCAATTCTCTCCCATGACGACACCTGCTGCAGCCCTTTCCCAAGATGAACTCAAAACCCTGGTGGGACAAGCTGCCCTCCAATATGTGCAGCCAGGCGAAATCGTCGGCGTGGGCACGGGCTCGACGGTCAACAAGTTCATCGACGCGCTGGCGACCATCAAGGACCAGATCCGCGGCGCGGTTTCCAGCTCCGTGGCCAGCACCGAGCGCCTGAAGGCGCTGGGCATAGCGGTGTTCGACGCCAACGAGGTCGAGTCGCTGTCGGTGTACATCGACGGCGCCGACGAGATCGACGGCAAGGGCTATATGGTCAAGGGCGGCGGCGCGGCATTGACGCGCGAGAAGATCGTCGCCGCGCTCGCAAAGCGTTTCATCTGTATTGCCGATGAATCCAAGCTGGTCGATGCGCTGGGCGCGTTCCCTCTGCCCGTCGAAGTGATTCCCATGGCCGCGCAGCAGATCGCGCGCCGCTTCGAAGCGCGCGGTGCGAGCGCCGCGCTGCGCCTCAAGGACGGCCAGCCGCTGGTGACCGACAACGGTCAGCACATTCTGGATGTGCGCGGCCTGTCGATTGCCGATCCGCTGGCCTTCGAGTCCGAAGTCAATCAGTGGCCGGGCGTGGTCACCGTGGGCGTGTTTGCCCACCAGAAGGCTTCGGTATGCCTTCTTGGCACGGCACAGGGCGTGCGCACCATCGCCTACTGACCCCGCGCGGCCATGGTCAACGTGTCATGCGCGGCCTGGCTCGGCGTGGGTCATGGCAGGCCGTTGGGGGCCCCATCCCACATGGAGCCTGGCGGCTGCAGATGCAGCAGCGGGTTCACCTCATCGATATCGGTGCCTTCTTCGCTGTCGTCGGACTCCTCCGAGTCGACATGGATGGTGCGAGTGTGTCCGGGGTTCCAGACGTAGTTGCTGGATATCAGCGACCATTCGTCAATTGAATCGTTGTCGCTTTCGCCTTCATCTTGCGGGACTGTCGACTCTGCATAGCCATACGAACAGCGCAGTAGATCCTCGCGCATGCCAAAGCGCTCGCCCAGCTCTGCTATTGATTCAACCAATTTGAGGCGGAGGTTTGTCAGCGTGCCGATCGACGGCGCATCCGCGTAGAATTTGGCGATGTCGTAGGCAAATTGAATCAGGTCGTCCACACTGCTGCTGACGGGTTCCTTGACCGCGTTTGTGCGTTGCAGAAAATCGGACAGCGTCTGCCTCTGGGCTGCAATGTCGTCCTGTTCATCTATTGCCTTGCTAAGCGAAACAGACGTGCGCCGCTGTAAAACAGCTTCTTCGTCCAACAGCTTATCGAGCTTGGCCAGGTCCTGCCTCACCAGGTAGATCTTCGTTTGCGTGTACGTTGGGTCGCTGTACTCTTGCGCATTTTCTTCCACGAAATAGGCTTGGTTGATTTCTTCTATGATTTCTCTGAGTGCGTCCACCAGCGGGCGTGCGAGCGCTTGGGGGTCGACGCGGGCTTGTGTTAAAGCCCGGATGAGGTGGCCCGGCACTCGAGCAGGATCGTCGAGCGCGTGGCCTTGGAACTGCCGAAGGTGGGCAGTCGCAGCGGCATGTTCAGCTGCTTGCAGGCCTTCAATGTGGTCCTTTTGTAAAGCCATCCACATCCGTTCTGTCATATTGTGCTGCGCCCAGTAGGAGCCCAGTTGGGCGAGCTCATCCTCGGCCACTTGTAGCATGCCGCGGTGAATGACGCTCTGTGTCGAAGAGTGATCTAGTTGCTGGGCCATTCTCGCGACCTCTCTTTCACCGGCAGCCATCCGATCGCCCAGTCCGCGATCCAGCCTGACCACTTCGGCCTTCACTGCCTGGAATTGTAGGTACACCTGGTTGGCCGCGGCAATCTGCTCGGTCGAGGCGTTGACAGCCGCGGGGCCGTCCGAGCGGGGCTCTGCCGGGACAGTATCTTCGGTATCTTGGGTTGTGTTGTCGGTGGGCGGGAGTGACTTGATCAGAGTGTCCAGCGTGCTCTCCTGAGGCGGTTGCTTGTCCATGATTTTTAAACCTTGTAGAAGTACTGCAAAAGTGCGGGGAGACGGGGCAGTCGTTGCTCAGGCGCATGAGCGATCCGTGCCCTGGTGGAAATTCTATCAAAAATAAATAATAAATAGTTTTTTACTATCAAGCGATGCAAGTTGGCACCATCCCGATAGATGTATGGATGCAGAGAATTCCCGCCCCGGGCACGGGCTTGCCGCCGGGCGTTCGGCTGCGCATGGCGCGCGGCGTGGTCGGCAAATTCAGGGTGCCGAGCGGGATTGGCGTGGTGGCTTCTTGCCGCGCCAAAGGGCTGGCGCGGCGCATCTCCAGCCTTGCCGGCGCTGGCGGCTCAGAAGCTCAGGCCTGCGGGATTGGTGGGTGTCACGCGGTTGGACGACGCAGGCGGCATCTCCATGCGGCGTTCTGTCCCGGCGGGTGCGGCAGCGGGCGCGGCTGGCGCGGGCGGCGTGGCCAGCGGCCGCACGGGCACTTGGCGGTAATTTGCGGGCAGGGTCGAAGTCTGCGGGTAGCCCGCTGCATCCAGGTATTGGCGCCATTCGTCGGCCGCAAAGCCTGTGAGATGCTGGCGGCCTATGGTCGCAAACGGCAGCTGGCGCTGGCCGCTGAGCGCCTGCAGCGCCTGGATGTCGGCGTTGGTCTGTACGCTCAGTTCGGTGAAGGGAATGCCGCGCGTCGTGAGCAGCGCGCGTGCGCTGGCGCAGGGGCTGCAGTCGCTGCCGGTGTAAAGCGTCACGGGAAAACGTGCCTGCACGTCGCGCAGCCCATAGGGCAGGGCATCGCTGGCGTTGCCCGGAGCGCGCGCATCTTCGGAGGTCACGGCGGCGCGCGCGGCTTTGGGCTCGCGGTCGGAAAATGTCACGCGCCCGTCGGGGCCTACGCTGCGGTAGATGGCCTGGGCCGTGGCTTCATTCACCGCGAATGCGGTGACGGCGAGCGCCATGACCGCAACCAGTGCCGAGCGCTGCAGAGAGGGCGAAACAAGCATGGCAGGAACCTGGTGAAAAGAAGGGGCAGGGCGGGCAGGCGGCGGTGAGCCGCCTGCGCCTGGTCAGGCCGCCAGCGGTTCGGCCATGCCCTGGTGGCGCAGCAAGGCGTCCAGAGAAGGCTCGCGGCCGCGGAAGGCCTTGAACGAGTCCATGGCCGGGCGGCTGCCGCCGGCTTCGAGAATCGCGGCGCGGTAGCGACGGCCGGTCTCGGGAGCATTGCTGCCGTCGGGCAGCTGCGTTTCCTCGAAGGCCGCGTAGGCGTCGGCGCTGAGCACTTCGGCCCACTTGTAGCTGTAGTAGCCCGCGGCGTAACCGCCCGCGAAGATATGGCTGAACGTGTGGGCCGTGCGGCTGTAGGGCGGTGCGGGCAGGACCGCGACTTCGGCGCGTACCTGGGCCAGCAGCGGCATGATGTCGTCGGCCGGCTGGTGCGTGGTGTGCAGCAGCATGTCGAACAGCGAGAACTCGATCTGGCGCAGCGTGCCCATGCCGCTCTGGAAGTTCTTCGCCGCCGTCATCTTGTCGAACAGCGCGCGCGGCAGCGGCTCGCCGGTGTCCACATGGGCGGTCATGTGCTCGAGCACATTCCATTCCCAGCAGAAGTTTTCCATGAATTGGCTGGGCAGCTCGACCGCATCCCATTCGACGCCGCTGATGCCCGAAACATCGCGCTCGTTGACCCGGGTCAGCAGATGGTGCAGGCCGTGGCCGGTTTCATGGAACAGCGTGATCACGTCGTCGTGCGTCAGCAGCGCGGGCTTGCCGTCGACACCGTCGGCGAAGTTGCAGACCAGATGCGCGACGGGCGTCTGCAGCTGGTGGTTGTCGGGGCGCAGCCAGCGCGCGCGCACATCGTCCATCCAGGCGCCGCCGCGCTTGCCCTTGCGCGCCGGCTGGTCGAGGTAGAACTGGCCGACCAGCTCGGGGCCGTTGCTGCCTGCGCGCTCGATGCGGTAGAACTCGACCGCGGGGTTCCAGACCGGAGCGACATCGCGGCGGATGCTGACTTCGAACAGGGTTTCGACGATCTTGAACAGCCCGGCGAGCACCTTGGGGGCGGGAAAGTATTGCTTGACCTCCTGCTCGCTGAACGCATAGCGCGCTTCCTTGAGCTTTTCGGAGATATAGCTCCAGTCCCAGGGCTGGGGATCGGCCAGGCCCAGTTCTTCCTTGGCAAACGCGCGCAGGTCGGCAACGTCTTTCTCGGCGAAGGGGCGCGCGCGGTGCGCGAGGTCGCGCAGGAAGGTGATGACTTCGGCCGGCGATTTCGCCATCTTGGTGACCAGCGACAGGTCGGCGAAGGTGGCGTAGCCCAGCAGCTGCGCTTCTTCCTGGCGCAGCGCCAGGATTTCGCGGATGTTGGCGCTGTTGTCGAATTTCCGGGCATCGCCCGCGGCCTGGTCGGAGGCGCGCGTGACATAGGCCTTGTAGAGCGTTTCGCGCAGGCTGCTGCTGCGCGCGAACTGCATCACGGGCAGGTAGCAGGGCATCTTCAGCGTGAGCTTGTAGCCGGCCTGGCCTTCGGCTTCGGCGGCGGTGCGTGCGGCCTGCTGCACATCGGCGGGCACGCCTTCGAGCTCATCGAGCGTTGCGTAGTAGGCGAACGCATCGGTGGCGTCGAGCGCGTTCTCGCTGAACTTCTGGCTCAGCTCGGCCGCGCGTTCCTGGATCTGCGCGAAGCGCGCCTTGGCTTCGCCCTGCAGTTCGGCACCCGACAGCACGAAGTTGCGGATGGCGTTGTCCCAGGCACGGCGCTGCTCGGGATTGAGCGTGGCCGGATCGATGGCCTTGTACTTGGCGTACAGCCGCTCGTCTGCACCCAGGCGTGTCCAGAACTCGGTGACCTTGGGCAGAGCCTCGTTGTAGGCGGCGCGCAACTCGGGCGTGTCAGCCACGCTGTTGAGGTGGCTTACGGCGCCCCATGCACTGGAGAACTTCTCGGTTGCGACATCGAGCACGCCGGCAATCGATTCCCAGCGCGCGGGGAAATCCGCGGCGGTGACCGTTTCCAGCGCCTTGCTGGCTTGCTCCATCAATTCATTGATCGCGGGCTGCACATGTTCGGGCTGGATGCGGTCGAACAGGGGCAGGTCGGTTTTGTCGAGAAGTGGATTGCTCATGCGTGCTTATGTGGCGGCGTAACTAATAATTTCAAGCGGTGAGTGAAAGCAGCAGGCTTGGACAGGTTCAGTTCAAGCAGCTGGCTTTGTTCGCGCTGAACGTCGAGGTGCCGGGCATGCGAGCGGGGCACACCCTTCGAACTGTCGCTCAGGCCGCGGTCCGCTCGGCCGCTTCCACGGTGCTGACCAAAAGCATCGTAATCGTCATCGGGCCGACACCGCCGGGCACGGGGGTAATGTAGCCCGCGACTTCCTTGACGCCCGCAAAGTCCACGTCGCCGCAGAGCTTGCCTTCGTCGTTGCGGTTCATGCCCACGTCGATCACCACGGCGCCGGGCTTGACCATGTCGGCCGTCAGCACGTTGCGCTTGCCCACGGCAGCGACCACGATGTCGGCCTGGCGCGTCATCGCACCCAGGTCGGCCGTGCCGCTGTGGCACACGGTGACGGTGGCATTGGCCTGCAGCAGCATCATGGCCATGGGCTTGCCGACGATGTTCGAGCGGCCGATGACCACGGCGTGCTTGCCGCGCAGATCCTTCATGCCTATGGACTCGAGCATCTTCATGCAGCCGTAGGGCGTGCAGGCCTTGAAGCCGACTTCACCGACCATCAGCGCGCCGGCGCTGGCGACGTGAAAGCCGTCGACATCCTTGAGCGGCGAGATCGCTTCGATGACCTTGTGGTCGTCGATGTGCGCGGGCAGCGGCAGCTGCACCAGGATGCCGTGGATGCTGGGGTCGTTGTTGAGCGCTTCGACGCGCGCCAGCAGTTCTGCTTCGGTCAGGCTGGCGTCGTACTTCTCGAGCACCGAATGCAGGCCCGCTTCCTCGCAGGCCTTGACCTTGTTGCGCACATAGACCTGGCTGGCGGGGTTGTCGCCCACCAGCACCACGGCCAGACCGGGCGTGACGCCGCGCGCCTTGAGTGCCGCGGCGCGCGTGGCGACTTCGGAGCGCAGTTGGCGGGAGAGGGCGTTGCCGTCGATGAGTTGGGCTGTCATGTTTGAAATCTCAATAAAAAATGCTGCTAGCACCGTGGGGCACTAGCAGCCGTGTACCTGCCGTAATTCTAGGGATCAGGCCGGGACCTTGCCTGTGGGCTGGTTTTGTCCCAGCGCGATTTTCAGCAGGTCGGCGACGGTGTTGGCGTTGAGCTTTTCCATGATGTTGGCACGGTGCGCTTCCACGGTCTTGATGCTGATGCCCAGATCGTCGGCGATCTGCTTGTTCAGGCGACCGGCGACGATGCGTTCGAGCACCTGGGCTTCGCGGCTGGTGAGCTTGGAGAGCAGCGCGTCGCGGCTCGCGGCCTGCTGGTGACCGGCAAAGGCTTCGCGGGCGTGGTCCAGCATGCGCTCGACCAGGCCCAGCAGTTCTTCTTCATTGAACGGCTTCTGGATGAAATCCAGCGCACCCTTCTTCATGGTGTTCACCGCCATGGGCACATCGCCGTGTCCGGTGATGAACACGATGGGCAGGGGCGACTTGCGTTCGATCAGGCGGTCCTGCAGTTCCAGGCCGGTCATTCCGCCCATGCGGATGTCGACGATCAGGCACGCGACCTCACGCGGGTCATAGCGCGCCAGAAAGGATTCTGCGGCGTCGAAGCAGCGCACGCGGTAGTCCTTGCCTTCGAGCAACCATTGCAACGAATCACGGACGGCCTCGTCGTCGTCCACCACATACACAGTGCCTTTTTTCGGAATCAAACTCATGCAATCGTCCTTGGTGTGGGTTCGGTTGTCGTGGTGAGCGCTGTCGCATCCACAGGAGCCGCGAGCGGCAGCCAGAAAGTGAAGCGGCAGCCTATGACATCTGAACCATTGTAGAGGTTCTCCGCGCGCATTCGGCCATGGTGTGACTCGACAATGCTGCGGCACAGATTGAGCCCCATTCCCATGCCTTCGCTCTTGGTCGTGAAGAAGGCTTCGAACAGGCGTTCGAGCACTTCGGGCGGCAGGCCCTTGCCCGTGTCCTGCACCGTGAATTCGACCACCTGCTGGCCTTCGATTTCACGCGGCAGCACGCTCAGTTCGACACTGCGCTGGTGGCCCGGACGCTGCGAATTCTCTATCGATTCGGCGCCATTCTTCATCAGGTTGACCAGCACCTGCTCGATCAGGATGGCATCGGCCATCACGGGCGGCAGCCGCTCGGCAATATGGTGGGTCAGACGCACGTTGTGGCGGCGCAGCTCGATGTCGGCGAGTTCCACCGCTTCGTTCACCATGTCGGCCACCTGGGCCAGCGTGCGGTTGGGCTCGCTGCGCTTCACGAACGCGCGTATGCGCTGGATGATCTGGCCTGCGCGCTGCGCCTGGTGGGCGGTCTTCTGCAGCGCCGTGAGCAGCATCTCCTGGCTCAGCTGGCCGCTTTGGCTGCGCGAGATCATGCCGCTGCAGTAGTTGCTGATCGCCGTGAGCGGCTGGTTGAGTTCGTGCGCCACGCTGGACGCCATTTCGCCCATGGTGATCAGGCGGCTGATCGACTGCGCGTGCTCGGCCTGGCGCGCGGCCTGCTCCTGCGCCAGGCGCCGCGGCGTGATGTCGGTGGCGATCACCATCTGTGCGAGACGGCCGTCGACCCAGCTGAGGTAGCGCGAGCGCACTTCCAGCCATTTGCCCAGGTCGGGCAGGAAGATCTCGGCGTTCTCGCTGCGCGCGCTGGTCAGCGGGTCGGCGGGCAGGCCCATCAGGCCGTCCTCGTCGTCCATGTTGGAGTCGGTGTGGCGCGTGGGCAGCACGCCGGCCTGGGCCACCAGCTGCAGATGACCGTCGGTCTGCGAGCCGAACCACTGACGGTAGAGCTTGTTGGCAAACAGCAGCTCGGCGCTGCCCAGGGGCGCGACCGACACCGAGGCGTCCAGCGCCTCGAGCACGATGGTGAAGCGTTCATGCGAGGCCGACAGCTGCTCGCGGATGCGGTTGGGCTCGGTGATGTCGGTCATCGACGACATCCAGCCCGTGTGCTGGCCGTGGGCGTCGATCAGCGGCGAGACATACAGCCGCGCGTCGAACTGGCTGCCGTTCTTGCGCTGCACGCGCACCTGGAAGCCGCCGACGATGGTCTTGCCGCTGAGCTCGTCGCGCAGCTTCAGCCGCAGGCTGTCGTACTCGTTGCTGGGCCAATAGCTGTAGGGCGGCAGCTGGCCGACCAGATCGCTTTCGCTCCAGCCCGTCATCTGGCAGAACGCGGCGTTCACATAGGTGATCCGGCCTTCGAGGTCGAGCGCGCGCATGCCTGTCAGCACCGAGTTTTCCATCGCGCGGCGGAAGTTGGTCTCTGCGACCAGCGCTTCCTGGGCGCGCATGCGCCGGCGCGTATGGCGCCAGGTGGCCAGCAGCAGCCAGGCCGTCATGGCGCTGAGCGTGCCTACCAGCCAGAACAGGCTGTTGCCCACAAAGCCCAGCGAAGTGCGGTAGGCCTGGGCGCGCAGCACCAGGCCGCTGCCCACGGGCGATACCGGCACCTCATATTCGTTGGCGCGGTCACGCCACCAGCGCCAGGCATTGCCGCTGGCACGCTGCGACAAGGCCGTGCCGGCCAGCAGCTTGCCGCTGCCGTCGAGCATGGTGACCGCGTAGCGTGCGAGCACTTCTGTCGGCGTGCCGTAGCGCAGCAGGCTGTCGACCGAGTACTCGCCCAGCACCACGCCGCCAAAGCCGCCCGTGCTGTTGATCGGCACCTGCAGCTGCAGCAGCGGCACCGGCTCGCCGGCTATCGCCAGCGACTGCGAATAGACCGGCTGCTGCAGGTCCTGCACCTGCGCAAACGTGCGTGCGGTATCGCCGGGCCGCAGGATCTGGCCGGCGATGCGCAGCTGTTCGCTGTGCACCGTGGGCGCGGAATGGCTGGCGCGTATGCGCTGGTGCTCGTCTATCCAGCTGATCGACTGCAGCTCGGGGTATTGGGTGATCAGCGCTTCGCTGCGGCGCGCAAAGTCGCCCCGACCCAGCTCCTGGTTGGCGATGTCGCGCGCCACGCGCATCAGTTGCTCCTGGCGTTCGAGCAGGCGCAGGCGCACGCGCTGCTGGGCGTATTCGACATCGCGGCGCAGCGCTTCCTGCTCACGCTCGACTTCCTCCACGCGCAGATACCAGAACGCGACCACGATGGCCGCAAGAAACATCAGCACCGCTGCCAGCGGCGCGAGCGCGGCAAAACGGTCCTGTCGCGTGGGCGACAGGCTGCGCCACCAGCTGCGCCACCAGCGCGCGGGCGCAACGATGGTGTCGGACAGGACATGCGGGGCGGCCGGCGCGGACGCGCCAGGCGGGGATGCGGCGGGCCTGACGGCAGGCTTGACGGGAGTGGGATCCATGGCCCGAGTGTAGAGGAGCAGGGCGCGCTTTTCCGGCGGTCTTCAGCCTGCGTTTGAATTGTGCATTTGCAGCAAAATATCACATTATGAAATTGAAAAGCATCATTTGAAATTTGCGGAAAATGTGCGAAACTTCCGATCAAATTCATTCAGTGGCGGCCGGTTTGCGGCCGTTTGCGCAGGGCAGCTGGTTGAGCATTTGGCAGGAGCATTCCGGCCCGATGACAATGGGCTCAACGCGTACTGTTCGTTTATCGCCTATTGCCAGGAGACACCATGACAGCTCAGACCGACCCTCAGGCCGGCGCCGGCGCCACCCCCGTGGCCAGCACCGATCAGCAAGAAACCCGCGAATGGATGGACGCGCTGTCCGCCGTGATCGACCGTGAGGGCGCGCAGTACGCCCACGCGCTGCTCGAAGAGCTGCTCGAACACGCGCGCCAAAACAGCGTGGACCGCCCGTTCTCGGCCAATACCGGCTATGTGAACACGCTCGAGACTTCGCAGGAGGCGCGCTGCCCCGGCAACCTCGAGATCGAAGGCCGCCTGCGCGCCTACATGCGCTGGAACGCGATGGCGATGGTCGTCAAGGCCAACCGCATCCATCCGCCCGAAGGCGGCGACCTGGGCGGCCACATCGGCTCGTTCGCCTCGCTGGCCAACATGTTCGGCGCGGGCTTCAACCATTTCTGGCATGCCGAGAGCGAGAACCACGGCGGCGACTGCCTCTACATCCAGGGCCATGTGTCCCCCGGCATCTATGCGCGCGCCTACCTCGAAGGCCGCATCAGCGAAGAGCAGTTGCTGAACTTCCGCCAGGAAGTCGACGGCAAGGGCCTGTCGAGCTACCCGCATCCCAAGCTGATGCCCGAGTTCTGGCAGTTCCCCACGGTGTCCATGGGCCTGGGCCCGCTGATGGCCATCTACCAGGCACGTTTCCTCAAGTACCTGCACGCGCGCGGCATTGCCAACACCGAGAACCGCAAGGTCTGGGTGTTCTGCGGCGACGGCGAAATGGACGAAGTGGAATCGCTGGGCGCGATCTCGCTGGCCGCGCGTGAAAAGCTCGACAACCTGATCTTCGTCATCAACTGCAACCTGCAGCGCCTGGACGGTCCGGTGCGCGGCAACGGCAAGATCATCCAGGAGCTCGAAGGCGAGTTCCGCGGTTCGGGCTGGAACGTCATCAAGCTGCTCTGGGGCAAGGGCTGGGACGAGCTGCTGGCCAAGGACAAGGACGGCGTGCTGCGCAAGATCATGATGGAATGCAACGACGGTGATTACCAGTCGTTCAAGGCCAATGACGGCGCCTACGTGCGCAAGCATTTCTTCGGCCGCGATCCGCGCGCGCTGAAGATGGTCGAGCACATGAGCGACGACGAAGTCTGGAACCTGCGCCGCGGCGGCCACGATTCGCAGAAGGTCTATGCGGCCTTCCACGCGGCCAACGAGCACAAGGGCCAGCCCACGGTGCTGCTGGTCAAGACCGTCAAGGGCTTCGGCATGGGCAAGATCGGTGAAGGCAAGAACACCGTGCACCAGACCAAGAAGCTCGGCGACGAAGACATCAAGGCCTTCCGCGACCGCTTCAACATCCCGATTCCCGACAGCCAGATCGCCGATCTGCCGTTCTACAAGCCGGCCGACGACACGCCGGAAATGCGCTATCTGCACGAGCGCCGCAAGGCCCTGGGCGGCTACCTGCCCAAGCGCCGCGTCAAGGCCGACGAGCAGTTCACTGCGCCCGCGCTGGAAACCTTCAAGGCCATTCTCGAGCCCACGCCCGAAGGCCGTGAAATCTCGACCACGCAAGCCTACGTGCGTTTCCTCACGCAGCTGCTGCGCGACAAGGAAATCGGTCCGCGCGTCGTTCCCATCCTGGTCGATGAGGCGCGCACGTTCGGCATGGAAGGTCTGTTCCGCCAGATCGGCATCTACAACCCTGCAGGTCAGCAGTACACCCCGGTCGACAAGGACCAGGTCATGTACTACCGCGAGGACAAGGCCGGCCAGATCCTGCAGGAAGGCATCAACGAGGCCGGCGGCATGTCCAGCTGGATCGCTGCCGCCACGAGCTACAGCACCAGCAACCGGATCATGATCCCGTTCTACGTGTACTACTCGATGTTCGGCTTCCAGCGCGTGGGTGACCTCGCCTGGGCGGCGGGCGACATGCAGGCACGCGGCTTCCTGCTGGGCGGCACTTCGGGCCGCACCACGCTCAACGGCGAAGGCCTGCAGCACGAAGACGGCCACAGCCACATCCTGGCGAACACCGTGCCCAACTGCGTCAGCTATGACCCGACCTTCGCCCACGAAGTCGCGGTGATCATGCGCGAAGGCCTGCGCCGCATGGTGCAGGAGCAGGAAAACGTCTTCTACTACCTGACGCTGCTCAACGAGAACTACGCGATGCCAGGCCTCACGCCCGGCACCGAAGAGCAGATCATCAAGGGCATGTACCAGTGCAAGGCCGGCATCAAGGTGCCGACCACGGGCCTGCGCGTGCAACTGCTGGGTTCGGGCACCATCCTGCGCGAATCGATGTTCGCCCAGGAGCTGCTGCTCAATGACTGGGGCGTGGCCGCCGACGTCTGGAGCTGCCCAAGCTTCAACGAACTGACGCGCGACGGTCAGGACGTGGACCGCTGGAACCTGCTGCACCCGCTGGAAACCGCGCGCCAGGCATTCGTCACGCAACAGCTCGCCGGCTCCACCGGCCCGGTGATCGCGTCGACCGACTACATGAAGGCCTATGCCGAACAGATCCGCGCCTACATCCCCAAGGGCCGCATCTACAAGGTGCTGGGCACCGACGGTTTCGGTCGTTCGGACTTCCGCCGCAAGCTGCGCGAGCATTTCGAGATCGATCGCCACTACATCGTCGTGGCGGCGCTGCGCGGCCTGGCCGACGCCGGCCAGCTGCCCATGACCAAGGTGGCCGAAGCGATTGCCAAGTACGGCATCCAGGTCGACAAGATCAACCCGCTGAACGCCTAAGAATTCCGGGAGACATATATGGCATTGGTAGACATTCAAATTCCGGACATCGGTGATTTCGACGAGGTGTCGGTGATCGAAGTGCTGGTTCAGGTGGGCGACACGATCAAGGCCGAGCAATCGCTGCTGACCGTGGAATCCGACAAGGCCTCGATGGAGATTCCGTCGAGCCATGCGGGCGTTCTCAAGGAACTGCGCGTGGCGCTGGGCGACAAGGTCAAGCAGGGTTCGGTCATTGCGGTGATTGAAACGGCTTCGGCCGGCGCAGCAGCGGCCCCCGCTGCTGCGGCCCCCGCTGCTGCTTCCCCGGCTTCGGCGGCTCCCGCTCCCGCAGCGCAAGCCGCCCCTGCACCGGCAGCAGCGGCTCCCGCCGCCGCAAGCCCGGCCGCAACCATCGCCCTGAAGATCCCCGACATCGGCGACTTCAAGGACGTGGCCGTGACCGAGATCCTGGTCAAGGTGGGCGACACGGTGACGGCCGAGCAATCGCTGTTCACCGTCGAATCCGACAAGGCGTCGATGGAGATTCCATCGCCCGCCGCCGGCGTGATCAAGGCGCTGACGCTCAAGGTCGGCGACACCGTCAACATCGGTGATGTGATCGGTGAGATCGAAGCCGCTGGCGCTGCGGCGCCCGCAGCCTCGGCACCCGCCGCCGCACCGGCTCCTGTGGCCGCGCCGGCCCCGGCCGCTGCGCCTGCAGCCGCGCCCGTGGCTGCGGCACCGGTCGCTGCCGTGCCCGCGCACAATCCCACGACCCCGCCTTCGGGCAAGCTGCCGCACGCTTCGCCTTCGGTGCGCAAGTTCGCGCGCGAACTCGGCGTGCCGCTCGAGGAGATCACCGGCACGGCGCAAAAGGGCCGCATCACCCAGGCCGACGTGCTGGCCTTCACCAAGCAGGTGATGTCGGGCGCGCTGCAGACCAAGGCCCAAGGTGCCGTCGCTCCCAAGGCTGCGGCTGGCGGCGCTGGCGCGGGTCTGGACCTGCTGCCCTGGCCCAAGGTCGACTTCGCCAAGTTCGGTCCGGTGGAACGCAAGGAGCTGTCGCGCATCAAGAAGATCAGCGGCGCCAACCTGCACCGCAACTGGGTCATGATCCCGCACGTCACCAACAATGACGAAGCCGACATCACCGAACTCGAAGCCTTCCGCGTGTCGACCAACAAGGAAAACGAGAAGAGCGGCGTCAAGGTGACGATGCTGGCTTTCGTGATCAAGGCCGTGGTCGCGGCGCTGAAGAAGTTCCCCGAGTTCAACGCCAGCCTCGACGGCGACACGCTGGTCTACAAGCAGTACTTCAACATCGGCTTTGCGGCGGACACGCCCAATGGCCTGGTGGTGCCTGTGCTCAAGGATGCCGACAAGAAGGGCATCATGCAGATCAGCCAGGAAATGGGCGAGCTCGCCAAGAAGGCGCGCGACGGCAAGCTCGGCGGCGCCGACATGCAGGGCGGCTGCTTCTCGATCTCGTCGCTGGGCGGCATCGGCGGCACGCACTTCACGCCCATCGTGAATGCGCCCGAAGTGGCGATCCTGGGCCTGTCCAAGGGCCAGATGAAGCCTGTCTGGGACGGCAAGCAGTTCGTTCCTCGCCTGCAGCTGCCGCTGTCGCTGTCGTACGACCACCGCGTCATCGACGGCGCGCTGGCCGCGCGCTTCAATGCCTATCTGGGCCAGTTGCTGGCGGACTATCGCCGCATCGTGCTGTAAGGAGTCATGCAGATGGCCATCATTGATATCAAGGTCCCTGACATCGGCGACTTCGACACCGTCGGCGTGATCGAGCTGCTGGTGCAGCCCGGCGACAAGGTTGCCGTGGACCAGAGCCTGATCACCGTCGAATCCGACAAGGCGTCGATGGAGATTCCCTCGTCGCATGCCGGCATCGTCAAGGAACTGCGCGTGAAGATCGGCGACCAGGTCGCCCAGGGCAGCGTGGTGCTGACGCTCGAGGCCGAGGCGGCCGGTGCCGAAGCTGCGGCGCCTGCGCCCGCAGCCGCTGCTGCCGCGGCGGCCGCTGCCGCGCCGGCGGCCGCCGCGCCCGCGCCTGCGGTCGCACTGCCCACGCCGGCTGCCGGCGCCGCGCCCGCGGTACCCGCACCCGTGCCCCAGCAATATGCGGGCGCTGCGGCCGACCTCGAATGCGACGTGGTCGTGCTCGGCGGTGGCCCCGGCGGCTATTCGGCGGCGTTCCGCGCGGCCGATCTGGGCCTCAAGGTGGTGCTGGTCGAGCGCTACGCGACGCTGGGCGGCGTGTGCCTGAACGTGGGTTGCATCCCATCCAAGGCGCTGCTGCATGTCGCGGCGGTGATCGACGAGGTCAAGCACCTGTCGGCCGTGGGCGTGGAATTCGGTGCCCCCCAGGTCAACATCGACACGCTGCGCGGCCACAAGGAAAAGGTCATAGGCAAGCTGACCGGCGGTCTGGCGCAGATGGCGAAGATGCGCAAGGTCACGGTGCTGCGCGGCTACGGCCAGTTCGTCGGCAGCCACCACCTGTCGGTCGAAGCCACGCAAGGTGAAGGCACCGAGCGCAGCGGCACGACCCAGGTCGTGCAGTTCAAGAACGCCATCATTGCCGCGGGCTCGCAGGCCGTGCGCCTGCCGTTCATGCCCGAAGATCCGCGCGTGGTCGATTCCACGGGCGCGCTCGAACTCAAGGAAGTTCCCAAGCGCATGCTGATCCTGGGCGGCGGCATCATCGGCCTCGAAATGGGCACGGTGTATTCCACGCTGGGCGCGCGCCTGGATGTGGTCGAGATGATGGACGGCCTGATGCAGGGCGCGGACCGCGATCTGGTCAAGATCTGGCAGAAGATGAACGCGCCGCGTTTCGACAACATCATGCTCAAGACCAAGACCGTGGGTGCCGAGGCCACGCCCGAAGGCATCAAGGTCACGTTCGCGGCCGCCGAAGAGGGCGGCACGGCGCCCGAGCCGCAGACCTACGATCTGGTGCTGCAGGCCGTGGGCCGCACGCCCAACGGCAAGAAGCTCGCGGCCGAAGCCGCAGGCGTGTCGGTGACCGATCGCGGCTTCATTCCGGTCGACATCCAGATGCGCACCAGCGCGCCGCATATCTTTGCGATCGGCGACATCGTGGGCCAGCCCATGCTGGCGCACAAGGCGGTGCACGAGGCGCATGTGGCGGCCGAAGTGATCGCCGGCGAACTGCAGGGCAACAAGGAACTGGCCGCGGCCGCGTTCAATGCCCGGGTGATCCCCAGCGTCGCCTATACCGACCCCGAAGTCGCATGGGTGGGCCTGACCGAAGACCAGGCCAAGGCGCAGGGCATCAAGGTCAAGAAGGGCCTGTTCCCCTGGGCGGCCTCGGGCCGGGCGATTGCCAACGGCCGCGACGAAGGCGTGACCAAGCTGCTGTTCGACGATTCGCCCGAGGCCCATGGTCACGGCCGCATCCTGGGCGGCGGCATGGTCGGCACGCATGCAGGTGACATGATCGGTGAAATCGCCCTGGCGATTGAAATGGGTGCCGATGCCGTCGATATCGGCAAGACCATCCATCCGCATCCGACGCTGGGCGAGTCCATCGGCATGGCCGCGGAAGTCGCGCACGGCAGTTGCACGGACGTGCCTCCAGTGCGCAAGTAATTCGCGCGTCCGCGCGGGCCAGCAGGCCGCACATGCTCTTGCGGGCATGTGCGGCTTTTTTACATGCCGCGGCGTCAGGTCAGGCTTGGCGCCCCATCGGGAATGATTTCATCGCGCACGCATTCCCGAATGGAATCGGGCACGGTCGCTTCGGACGCGATCACGGTCTGCGGGCCGCAATCGCTTTGTCTGGTGAGGTGGTAGCGAAAGCCGTCGCGCACCCAGGCAGGTGCATCGGCGGGCTCCACAAAGAGACTGCGCAAGGTGCTCTGGTCTGTCGGACTCAGATCCTTGGCCAGGATATGGCCGCGGCTGCGAATGCGCGATCCAGGCATGCCGTAGCCTGCAAGGCCGCCAAGCCGCTCGACATCGATGCGCCCCCAGCCCGCGACGGGGCTGGACATCAGCAGTTCGGCGCGCATGTCACAGCCCCACTTTCTTCCAGCCGGCATTGATGCCGACGTCGACGGCCGACTCCCTGCCGAACAGTTCGGCTGCGGCCTGCCGGGTCTGGTCCGCGAATTCCGCCATGGTCATGCGCGGGCGCTGGCCTGCATTGGAGATCACGTGGTACCAGGCCTTTCCGACGGTGTTCCAGCTCTTGCCGCCCACCTGCCTGCACGCGGTGCTGAACGCGAGGTTGGGCGGGCCGCTGCTGAAGTGTGGATCCATGCCGGGCTTGATTTCCGAGTAGTGCACGGGCTGGGGCGCCAGGCAATGCTTGCCGCCGGGATCGGACAGGTCGCGCAGGCAGGTGAAGCCGCGATTGAGCGATGTCTTGCCGAGAATGTCATTGCCTATGAGCCAGTCGGCGCTCGCTGCATCCTGGTTGAGCCGCCATTGGCGGAACATCGAGCCGAAGCAGTCGGAAATGCTTTCGTTGAGGCCGCCGGGCTCGTCGTCGTAGTCGAGCTGCAGCGTGTACTGGGTCAGGCCGTGAGTGAGTTCATGGCCTATCACATCAATACCCAGCGTGAAATCGGTGAACAGTTCGCCATCACCGTCGCCGTAGATCATCTGCAGTCCGTTCCACATGGCATTGTTGTATTTCTTGCCATAGTGCACCGAGGACATCAGCGTCATTCCGGCGTTGTCCGCGGAGTTGCGCTTGAAGACCTGGCGCAGGAAGGTCGCGAGGTAGTCGGTTTCCGTGTAGGTGCGACTGACCGTGGGATCCTCGGACCTGGTCGGCTCCCTGACCTGTGAGCCCGGCAGGCTCAATGTCTGCTTGCAATCGAACAAGGTGACTTCGGGATTTTCGGTCAGCGTCGTGAGCGTGTGGGTTTCAAGCAGAAACCCGGCCAGCTTCTTGGTTTGCAGCCGTATGTCGCGGAAATGTTCGCTCAGCCGCGCGGAGTACTCCGCATTCTTGCAAAGCTCCTCGGACAGCTGGGGATCACAGGCCCAGCGCTTGAGCACCTCGTCCGGAACGATCTGGCATTGGCATCGGTACATTTTGAACCCTCCCGGTCAAGCAGTGGAAGGGGCATACGCCGCAAGCCTCGAGCCCATCGGGCTGGGGCGGTGGCGGAGTGTCCCTCTCCGTTCGGCAGGAGCGCGGACTGCGTTCCAGCGGCCGTGAATTGATGGTAAATCCGGGGTGGAAGAGGGCATCCAGAGGCCCTACTTGCGCGGATGATTCCGCGCGGGTCAGCAGGGCTGCAGCAGGTGCTCGTTGAGGTAGTGCCACTGCGCGGGCGTGACTTCGCTGATCGACAGGCGATTGCCTTTTTGCAACACTGTCATGCCCGCAAGCGCGGGGTGGGAGCGCAGTTCGGCAATCCCCACCGGCCGGGTCTTGTGCAGCGCCTTGACATCGACCAGCAGCCAGCGCGGCTTGTCGGGGCTGGAGCGCGGATCATGATATGGGCTTGCGGGGTCGAACTGCGTGGGGTCCACGCGCGCTTCGCTGGCAATGCAGGCCAGCCCGTAGATGCCGGGCTCGGCGCAACTGGAGTGCCAATAGAGCACGCCGTCGCCGACCTGCATCTGGTCGCGCATGAAGTTGCGCGCCTGGTAATTGCGCACGCCGCTCCATGCCAGCGTGGCATCGGGCGCGGCCAGCGCGTGGTCTATGGATTCGGTTTCGGGCTCATTTTTCATGAGCCAGAAGCGGCGCTGGGAAGAGGGGGTGGAAGATGCAGCAGGCATGGCTGCATTGTGGCAAAGCCCGCGCTGGCCTGCCGGTTCAATGCCGCGCGGCGTTGCGCGCTGCGCGCTGGCGCAGTGCGTCGGCGTGCGCCGTGCTGCCCACGGGCAGGTCGACGTCGGAGCTTTGCGCCACGCGGATGCAGTCGCGGATATGCTGCTCGCCGAGAAAGCGCAGCGCGGCATAGCCCAGGGCGGCGGCGGTCGCCGTACCCAGAATCGGCACGAACTTGCTGACCTGTTTGGCGGCCATGCGCGTGGCGACTTTCTGCACCAGCCGGATGAGCATTTCGCGCGTGACGAGTTTGCCGATCAGTACCGAACCGACGATGGCCACGGCTTTCTGAATGCCTTCGCGCCGCGAGGGCTCGAGCTCGTCGAGCTGCTCCACGCTCAGGCCGAACTCCTTGCTGATGCGCGGCACCAGGCGCGATAGCAGCGCGGCATCCACCGCCCAGTCCAGACCGGGAATGGGCACGGCGCTGACGAATGCGCCCGCAAGCGCACGCCTGTGCAGCAGCTTGCGCGAGCGTTGCGCGGCGGCATCGATCTGCGCCTGCCGGGCGGGCGCCGCAGCGCCTTCGGTTCCGGTGGCCTGGCTCATCGGTCGGCGGTCTTGCCGCGCACGAACTGGTAGATCACCAGCAGCACGATCGCACCCACGATGGAAGCGATCCAGCCCGCGGCATCGCCTTGCTGGTACCAGCCCATGGCCACGCCGATATAGCTGGCCAGAAAGGCGCCGGCAATGCCCAGCAAGATGGTCATGATCCAGCCCAGACTGTCGTCGCCGGGTTTGACGGCGCGTGCAATGAGGCCCACGATCAGACCGACGATCAAGGTTCCGAGAAGAGAGAACATAAGGTGGGCTCCTTGAGTGTGAGGGATTCGACACCTGACTCTAGTGCCCAGCCCATGGCAAGCCATGTCGGACAGGGGCTTAACCTGTCGCTCAGCCTGCCTGCCAGCGACGAATCATCGGCTCAGCGCGTCATGGCGAGCGGATCGCCTGCGAGCTCGGCGGTTTCGACGCGGCGCGCGCCATCGAAGCGGTGCGACCAATATGGCGTCTGCATGCTTTCGACGCGCACTGTTGCACCCGAGCGCGGCGAATGAATGAACTTGCCTTCGCCCACATAGATGCCGACATGGCTGAACGTGCGGCGCATGGTGTTGAAGAACACCAGGTCGCCAGGGCGCAACTCGTTCTTGTCGATCTTCTGCGTGACATTTGCCTGCTCGTCGGCGCGGCGCGGCAGCACCAGGCCCACGGTCTGCGAGTAGATGGCACGCACGAAACCGCTGCAGTCGAAGCCCGTGGTGGCATTGTTGCCGCCGCGGCGATAGGGTACGCCCAGGAAGCCCATGGCCGTGCCGACCAGTTCGGACGTGCGCGCTGCCACGTTTTGGCCGGCTTCATGCAATTGCGTATTGATTTGGGAGATGAGGCCCTTGCTGACCAGCAAGCGCTGCATGTCGTCGTCGGCGGAGCGACTGTCAGGCGCGGCATGGGCGCTGACACAGGTAAAAAGAAGAGCACACAACCATCTGGACATGGAGACAAAGGGTAACATGGAAAGCTTGGGCGACATACCCTGAAATGGGGATTTACAGTTTTTTTCCGGATTGGATCGCATTTGCATGGGCGGCCCGCCGCTCTGGCTCAGAGGGAGTCCATCAGGCCCCAGGGACGGGCCCGGGCTGCGACAATGCAGCCATTGCGGACCGAAAAAGAAAGATTTCCATGTTGCTTGACTCGTTTGAATCCCAGCTGGTACTGGTGGACTACCAGGAACGCCTGATGCCGGCCATTTTTGAAGGCCAGGCCGTGCTGGCCAATGCCCGCCTGCTGGCCCAGGTCGCCCGGCTGCTCGAAGTGCCTGTCTGGGGCACGGAGCAAAATCCTTCCAAGCTGGGCGCCAACGACGTGCAGCTGCGTGCGCTGTGCCAGCGCACGCTGGCCAAGATGCAGTTCAGCGGCGTTGAGGAAGGCCTGGGCGAATGGCTGCGTCCGCCTGCGCGTCCCCAGGGCGGCAATGCACGCAGCCTGCCCAAGCACCTGCAAAAGCCCCAGACCCAGGAAGCCGAGCGCGGCACCATCGTGCTCGCGGGCTGCGAAGCCCATGTGTGCCTGCTGCAGACCGCGCTCGATCTGGTCGAGGAAGAGTTCGACGTCTGGGTCGTGACCGATGCCTGCAGCTCGCGCACCGAGCGCAACCGTGATGCGGCCTTCGACCGGCTCGCCGGTGCGGGTGTTGAACTGGTGACCACCGAAATGGTGGCGTTCGAGTGGCTGGGCAGTTGCGAGCATCCGGCATTCAAGGATGTGCTGGCGCTGATCAAGTAAGCCCGCATGCGCCTGCGCGCCGCCGCGCGGGCGCCACCAGGCCGGCCTACAATGGCCGCCTCTGTTTCGCTGGCGCCGCCCATGGCGCCGGTGTTCACCCTCTACTAGAGTCATTCCGTGCAGCTGACACCTTCCATTTTCAAAGCCTACGACATCCGCGGCGTGGTGCCGACGACCCTGAACGAAGCCGTGGTGCGCGGTGTAGGTCTGGCTTTCGGTCAGGCCGCGCGCGCCGAAGGGCAGACCACCGTGGCCGTGGGCCGTGATGGCCGCTTGTCGGGTCCGGCGCTGTCGGCGGCCTTGATCGATGGCCTGGTGGCCGCGGGCATCGAAGTGATCGATATAGGTGTCGCGACCACGCCCATGCTGTATTTCGCGGCCGCGACGCTGTGCCAAAGCGGCATCCAGGTCACGGGCAGCCACAATCCCAAGGACTACAACGGCCTGAAGATGGTGCTCAACGGCCGTGCAATTTATGGTGAAGAGATCCAGGCGTTGCGCCGCACCATGGAAGAAGAGAGCTGGCAACTGCTGCCCGGCGGCTCGGTGCGCCATGCCGACGTGCTGGCCGATTACACCGCGCGCATCGTCGGCGATGTGAAGCTCGCGCGGCCCATGAAGATCGTCGTCGATTGCGGCAACGGCGTGGCCGGCGCTTCGGCTCCGGGCATCTTCCGCGCGCTGGGCTGCGAAGTGATCGAGCTGTTTTCAGAAGTCGACGGCAACTTTCCCAATCACCATCCCGACCCGAGCAAGCCCGAGAATCTGCGCGATCTGATCGCCGCGCTCGCGCACAGCGATGCCGAGCTGGGCCTGGCGTTCGACGGCGATGGCGACCGCCTGGGCATCGTGACCAAGGACGGCAGCAATATCTTTCCCGATCGGCAGATGATGCTGTTCGCCGCCGACGTGCTGTCGCGCGTGCCCGGCGGCCACATCGTGTTCGACGTCAAGTGCAGCCAGCGGCTCGCGCCCGCGATCCGCCAAGCCGGCGGCGAGCCCGTGATGTTCAGGACCGGACACTCGCTGATCAAGGCGCGCATGAAGGAGCTCGATTCGCCGCTGGGCGGCGAGATGAGCGGCCATATCTTCTTCAAGGAGCGCTGGTTTGGCTTCGATGACGGCACCTATGCGGGCTGCCGCCTGCTGGAAATCGTCAGCCGCAGCGCCGATCCGAGCGCGCAGCTGTTGGCCCTGCCCACCAGCCATTCGACGCCCGAGCTGAATGTGGCCTGCGCCGAAGGCGAGCCGCACCGCCTCACGGCCGAACTGCAGGCGCTCGCGGTCAGCAGCTTTGCGGCCCCGGCCCAGCTCAACACCATCGACGGACTGCGCGTCGACTGGCCCGACGGCTTCGGCCTGATCCGCGCGAGCAACACCACGCCGGTGCTGGTGCTGCGTTTCGAAGGCCATACGCCCGAAGCGCTGCACCGCATCGAGGCCGAGATGCTGGCGCTGCTGGAGCGCGTCAAGCCCGGCGCGCAAGTCGGCAGCGCCGCGCATTGATGAAGCACCCCCTGAGCCGCTCACGCGGCTTCCCCCTCTCATCCTTCGGTGGAGGGGGACGACACCATCGCTGCGGGGCGGCCCTTGCTCGGTGTCTCCATGCTGCGATGCGCCAGTTTCTCAGAGTACATCGGGCAGTAGTTGGGAGCGTGCAATGAACGTTGTATTGGCGCTGTATTCGGCGCTGACCTGGGTCGCGCAGCCGCTGCTGCGGCGCAAGCTGCGCCAGCGCGCGCGCGCCGAGCCGGGCTACGCTTTCAAGGTCGGGGAGCGCTTTGGCCATTACGAGCCAGAGAGTCTGGGGCGTGACGGCGCGGGCCGCTGGATCTGGGTGCATGCGGTGTCGCTGGGCGAGACGCGCGCCGCGGCGATACTGATCACCGCGCTGCGCGCGCAATTGCCCGACATGCGGCTGCTGCTCACGCATGGCACGGCCACGGGCCGCGCCGAAGGCCAGAAGCTGCTGCGCAGCGGCGATCTGCAGGTCTGGCAGCCCTGGGATACGCGCGCCGCCGTCGAGCGCTTCGTCGCGCAATTTCGGCCCGCCGTCGGCGTGCTGATGGAAACCGAAGTCTGGCCCAATCTTGCTGCGATCTGCCGCGCGCGCGGCGTGCCGCTGGCGCTGGCCAATGCGCGGCTCAACAGCAAGTCGCTGGACAAGGCCTTGAAGCTGTCGGCGCTGTCCATGCCCGCCTACCAGGCGCTGGCCGCGGTCTGGGCCCAGACCCAGGCCGATGCCCAGCGGCTGCGCGCGCTCGCGGCGCCGGTGCACGGCGTGCTGGGCAATCTCAAGTTCGACGTGCTGCCCGATGCGGGCCTGCTCGCGCAGGGCGCTCAATGGCGCCACCGTTCGGCGCGTCCCGTGGTGATGCTGGCCAGCAGCCGCGAAGGCGAGGAGGAGCTGTTCATCGCCGCCTTGCGCCGACTCGGCGCGCAGGCGCTGAAAGTGCAATGGCTAGTCGTGCCGCGCCATCCGCAGCGTTTCGAGTCCGTCGCGCTGGCGCTGCAGGCCGCGGGTCTGCGGGTGTCGCGGCGCAGCGAATGGCTGGGTGCGCCGCCGCGCGCGCTGGCCCAGGCCGGCGAGGAATGCCTGTGGCTGGGCGATTCGCTGGGCGAGATGCCTCTTTATTACGGCATGGCCGATGCCGCGCTGCTCGGCGGCAGCTTTGCGCCGCTGGGCGGCCAGAATCTGATCGAGGCCGCGGCCTGTGGCTGCCCTATGCTGGTCGGGCCCTCGACGTTCAACTTCGCCGAAGCGGCCGAACTCGCCTGCGCGGCGGGTGCGGCGCGGCGGGTGGCGGATCTCGACGCGGGTGTGCAGGCTGCGCTGGTGCTGGTGCACGATGTGCCCGCGCGCACCGCAGCCGTCGCGCATTGCCTGGAGTTTGCCCAGGCCCACCGCGGCGCGGCGCAGGCGACGGCGATGGCCATAGAGCAGCTGCTGCACAGCAGCCCCATCAATCGCCGCTGAGCGGCGGTGTGCAGATCAACGCGTCGCGGCGGCGTCGGTGCTCAGCAGGGCATTGACGGCGCGCAGGTCGTCGCTGCTGAGCGTGCCCGCGGCCTGGCGCAGCTTGAGCTGGCCCAGGATCAGGTTGTAGCGCGCCAGCGCCAGATCGCGCTTGGTCTGGTAGAGCTGGCTTTGCGCGTTGAGCACGTCGATGTTGATGCGCACGCCCACTTCGTAGCCCAGCCGGTTGGCGTCCAGCGCGCTCTGGCTCGAGGCCTCGGCGGCTTCGAGCGCACGGATCTGGCCCTGGCCCGATTGCACGCCATAGAACGCGGCGCGCGTGGACTGCGCCACGCTGCGGCGCGCGTTGTCGAGATCGGCTTCGGCCTTGCGTTCCAGCGACAGCGTTTCCTTGACGCGGTTCTGCACGGAAAAGCCCGCGAACAGCGGCATGTTGAGCTGCACGCCCACGCTCGCGACATTGGTGCGAAAGCCGTTGTTGGGCGCGGTGACCGTGCCTTGCGGGTTGTTGTTGACGCTGTAGCCGGCCTGCAGGTCGACCGTGGGCAGGTGGCCGGTTTCGGCCTTGCGCGTTTCGAGCCGCGCGACATCGAGCGCGAGCTGGGCCTGGCGCAGCTGCGGCTGCGTGCCCTGCGACACATCGACCCAGGCCTGGGGATCGGCGGGCGACAGCGGCGGCAGCACCACCGGCTGGGCCAGCGGCAGCGGCTGCACGCCGGGCGTGCCCACGAGCTGCTCGAGCGCCAGGCGCTTGACGCGCAGATCGTTGTCGGCCGCGATTTCCTGGGCGACGATCAGGTCGTAGCGTGCCTGCGCTTCGCGTGCATCGGTGATGGTCGCATTGCCTACGTCGAAATTGCGCTGGGCGAACGCGCGCTGCTCGGACACCGCTTCCTTTTGCGCCTGCACGAAGCGCAGCGCGTCTTGGGCGCCGAGCACATCGAAATAGGCCTGGCTGGTGCGCACGATCAGGTCCTGTTCGGCCGCGTCGCGCTGTGCCAGCGCGATTTCGAAGCTGCGCTGGCCCTGGGTGAAGGCAATGCGGTTCGCGGGCCGGTACAGCGGCTGAGAAGCGCTCAGCGTCGCAGTCTGGGTGCTCGCGTTGAGCGTGAAGTCGGGTCGGCTGATTTCGGTGCGCGCGCGGCTCGCGCCCGCCTGCAGGCCGACCGAAGGCAGCAGGCCGGCGCGCGCCTGTTCCGAGCGGCTGTAGGCCGCATCGGTTTCGGCCTGGCGCGCCTGCCATACGGCGTCGAAGCCGCGCGCGCGTTCGGCGAGCTCGACCAGGCTTTGCGACTGCGCCAGCGGCGCGAAAGCGAGCATGGCCAAGAGAGTGCTGGCATTGCGCCAGGGGGTGGGCGAGAACCGCAGCGTGCGGGCCAGGGGCATGGTGTTCCTTGCTAAGAGAAGCCTGCCGCGCCGCGCGTGCGAGGGCACGGACAGACACGGAGAAAAGACCCCGGCGCCATCGCCTGGGTCTCAGTACAGGGGAACCGCCTGGTCGCGCTCGCGCGACCAGGCATCGATTCCGCCGGTAATGTTGGTGACCTGCTCGAACCCCTGGTTGAGCAGGAACATGCCCACATGCATGCTGCGCATGCCGTGGTGGCACAGGCAGGCAATGGGGCGCTCCGGGTCCAGCTCCTGCTGGCGCGCGGGAATGTCTTGCATGGGAATGTTCACCAGTTCAAAGCCTTGCGGCGTGACGCTGGCGGTCGCGCATTCCCAGGGCTCGCGCACGTCGAGCACCAGCGGCGTCAGGCCCTGGGCCTGGACCTGTTGCAGCCATTGGTCGAATTGCGCGGGGCGGACTTGGGCAAGCATCTGCGGCTCCGGGGGCTCAGAACTTGAACGGCGAAGGCTCGGCGAAACCGACCAGACGCGGCGCGTAGGTGTCCCAGGGCGAGGTGGTCTCGAAGCTGTTGCCCGTGCGGGTGACAAACGTGGCGCGCATCACGGGTTCGTGGCCGACGATCGCGCCCAGGCGGCCGCCTTCGGTCAGGTGCTGCAGCAGCGCGGGTGGCACCTGTGCGACCGAGCCGCTGAGCACGATCACATCGAACGGGCCTTCGGGCAGCGGGTCGCTGGCGCCGTCGGCCAGACGCACGGTGGCATTGGTCACGCCCGCGCCCAGCAGGTTCTCGCGTGCGAGTTCGGCGAGTTCGGGCACGATTTCCAGGCTCAGCACTTCGCGTGCCTGGTGGGCCAGCAAGGCCGCCATGTAGCCCGAACCGGCGCCGATTTCGAGCACCTTGTCGGTGGGCTGGATGCGCAGGTCCTGCAGCATGCGCGCTTCGACGCGCGGCGCGAGCATGGTCCAGCCCTTGGGACCCGACTCCTCGGGTGTGCCGTGCAGCGGAATCTCGATGTCCATGAAGGCCAGGCCCTGGTGCTCGGGGGCGACGAATTGTTCGCGCGGCACCTCGTTGAGCGTATCCAGCACGTCCTGCTCCAGCACGTTCCAGGGGCGGATTTGCTGCTGGATCATGTTGAAGCGCGCCTGCTCGACTGGGTCGTTGGCGTTGGCTGAGGTGTTCAAGGGCATGTTCATGGGGTTACTCCGGGGAAAGGCTGATCACGACAAACCTTTGATTCTACGAGGGAGTGGGTACATGTTTCACCGAGGGTCTGCTTTGTGGCGTGTTCGACCCGAAAGGCGCCGCGCCCAGTTGGCGAGATCGTCCATGTAGCAGTACATCACCGGCACCACCACCAGCGTCAGCAGCGAGGAGGTGATCACCCCGCCAATCACCGCCTGGCCCATGGGCGCGCGCTGCTCCGAGCCTTCGCTGACTGCCAGGGCCAGCGGCAGCATGCCGAAGATCATGGCCAGCGTGGTCATCAGAATGGGGCGCAGCCGCACGCGTGCCGCCAGCAGCAGCGCCGGCTCGCGCGCCAGCCCCGGCGTGACCGCGCCGGTCGCGGGGTCGGTCTGGTCCTGGCGCGCGCGGATGGCGAAATCGACCAGCAGGATGGCGTTCTTCGTCACCAGGCCCATCAGCATGATCACGCCTATCATCGAGAACATCGACAGCGCCGAGCCGAACATCAGCAAGGCCAGCACCACGCCGATCAGCGTGAGGGGCAGGGCGGTCATCAGCGCCATCGGCTGCAGAAAGCTCTTGAACTGGCTGGCAAGAATCATGTAGATGAAGACGATGGCCAGGGCCAGGGCCGACAGCGCGTAGCCGAACGATTCGTCCATGTCCTTGGTCGAGCCATTGAACTGCCAGCTGTAGCCCGGGGCCAGCGCCAGGCCCTTGAGCGCGCTGCGGATGTCGGCGGAGACTTCGCCGACCGAGCGAAACGACACGTTGGCAGTGATGGACACTTCGCGCGTGAGCGCGCGCCGGTTGATCTGGCTGGGGCCGGCCGATGCGCGGATGTCCGCCACCTGGTCCAGCCGTATGCTGCGCCGCGTGCCGTCCTGGGCCGTGACCAGCAGCGGCAGCCGGCCCAGCTGCAGCGGCGACAGCCGGTCTTCGGGCGCGAGGCGCAATTGCACATCGTAGGTTTCGTCGTTGCTCGCGCGCCAGTTGCCCACGTCCTGGCCGGCAAGCAGCGTGCGCAGCGCGCTTGCCACGGCGCCGGTCGACAGCCCCAGGTCGGATGCGGCCTCGCGCTTGATCGCCAGCGTCACGCGCGGCGTGTCGCTTTCGAGACTGGAGTCGACATCGACCAGGCCCGGAATGTCGCGTATCAATGCCAGCGCCTGCTGGTTGAGCCGGCCCAGTTCGGCCAGGTCCTGGCCCTGCAGCGAGAACGCGATCTGTTTTTGCCCGCCCACGGGATCGAGCAATCCGACCTGGGTCACGGTGATGCCCGCGATCTGGCGCAATTGCGTGCGCAGCTCGGTCGCCAGCGCCTCGGCGCTGCGCGCGCGCTGGTGGCGGTCCGTGAGGCGCACGTAGATGCTCGCATGGGTCTTGCCGCGCGCCGCTCCGGTGTTGATGGTGGCGAGCGTGTAACGCACTTCGGGCATGGCGCGCAGCAGCGCCTCGACCTGCCTGGCCTTGGCTTCGGTGGTCTCTATCGAGCTGCCCTGGGGCGTGTGGAACTGCACCGTGGTTTCGGAGAAATCGGCCTTGGGCACGAACTCCGTGCCCAGCAGCGGCACCATCATCACGCTGAGCGCGAAGATCGCCAGCGCCGACAGCGCAGTCGCGAGCCGGTGTCCCAGCGCCCAGCGCAGGATCTGCTGGTAGACGCTGGCCAGCTGCTCGGTCATGCGCTCGAACCAGCCGGTCACGCGGCCTATGCTGCGGTCGTAAAAGCTCCTGCGCTGGCCGGACCCGGACGGCGCGTGGACGCTGGGGTCGTGCCAGACGCTGGACATCATGGGGTCCAGCGTGAAGCTCACGAACATCGAAATCAGCACCGCGACGACGATGGTCAGCCCGAACTCATGGAAGAACTTGCCGATGATGCCCTGCATGAAGCCTATGGGCAGGAACACCGCGACGATGGACAGCGTGGTTGCAAGCACGGCCAGGCCGATCTCCTGCGTGCCGTCGAGCGCCGCCGCATAGGGCGTCTTGCCCATCTGCAGGTGGCGCACGATGTTCTCGCGCACCACGATGGCGTCGTCTATCAGCAGCCCCACGCACAGCGACAGCGCCATCAGCGTCACCATGTTGATCGAAAATCCCAGCCAGTGCATGAACAGGAAGGTGCCTATCAGCGCGATCGGCAGCGTGAGCCCGGTGATGACCGTGGAGCGCCAGGAGTTGAGGAACAGAAACACGATCAGCACCGTAAGCGCCGCGCCTTCGATCAGCGTCTGGCGCACGTTGTCCACGGCCACGCGTATGGGCCGCGCCATGTCGCCTATGGCTTCGAGGCGCACGCCCGGCGGCAGCTCGGCCTGCATCGCGGCCACGGCGCGGCGCAGGCCGTCGACGACTTCTATGGTGTTGTCGCCCTGGGCTTTTTGCACCGACAGCAGCAGGCTGCGCTGGCCGTTGTACAGCGCCAGGCTCTCTATTTCCTGCGCGCCGTCAAGCACGCGCGCGAGCTGGCCCAGCCGCACCGCGCTGCCCTGGCGGCGCGCGACGATGATGTCGGCGAAGTCTTCGGGGCGCTGCATGCGCGCGTCGATCTGCACCATGCGCTCCTGCGCCAGCGAGCGCACGGCGCCCAGCGGCAGATCCTGGTTTTCGCTGCGCACCGCCTGCGCGACCTGATCGACGCTGATGCCGAAAGCCTCCAGCGCCTGGGGATCGAGATAGAGATTGATTTCGCGCGGCGTCGCACCGACCAGATTGACGGCCCCCACGCCGCGCACGTTCTCCAGCCGTTTCTTGAGCACCTGCTCGGCCCAGCTCGTGAGCTCGACCGGCGACAGCGGCGGGTCGCGGCCCTCGCCCGTGGGCAGCACGGCCAGCGACCAGACCGCGGCATCGGCGGGATCGAAGCGCTGCACACGCGGCTCCTCGACTTCGTCGCGCAGCAAGGGGCGCACCGCGGCGACCTTCTCGCGCACATCCTCGGCGGCCCGGCGGCCGTCGATCTGCAGCTGGAATTCGATGATCACCACGCTGGTGCCCGCGTAGCTGCGCGAAGTCAGTGCATTGATGCCGGCCACCGAGTTCACGCCTTCCTCGATCTTGCGCGTGACTTCGCTTTCGACGATCTCGGGCGCGGCGCCGGGGTAGGCGACGGTCACCACCACCACCGGGAAGTCGATGTTGGGAAACTGGTCGACCTTGAGCCGCTGGTAGGAAAACACGCCCAGCACCAGCAGCGCGAGCATCACCATGGTCGCGAACACCGGGTTGTGCAGACTGACGCGGGTGAACCACATGCGTGCGGGCTTTCAGCGGGCGCCGGCGCTGGCCGAGATCTCGACGCGCGTGCCTTCGCGCAATGCCCCGGCGCCGGCTGCAACGACCCGGCTGCCTTCGTCCACGCCCTCGATCGCGGCCCAGGCCTGGCCGTCGATCAAGGCCCGCGCGCCCACGCTCACCGGCCGGTGGGCAATGGCCAGCTGGCCATCGGTCGTCGTCTGCACCATCTGCACATAGGGCTGGGGCTTGTCGGTCAGTACGGCGTCCAGCGGCAGCACCAGCGGAGCGGGCGACTCGCTGGTCTCCAGATCGATCTGGCCCTGCAGGAACATGCCGGGACGCAGCACCGGGGCCGTACCGCTGGCGGCGGCGGGCGGGCGCAGCTGCAGATAGACCGCCACGCTGCGCGTCGCGGCATCGGCCCGGGGGCTCACACGCACCACGCGCGCCGTGAATTCCTGCGCGCTGCCGTCAAGCCGCAGCCGTGCCGTCTGGCCCACGCGCACCTGCAGCGCGTCGGCGGGCGGCAGCAGTGCCTGCAGCTGCAGTTCGCGCAGGTCGACGATTTCAAGCACCTTGGTCTCCACGGCCACGCGTTCGCCGTTGTTGACCAGGCGCTGCGCGACCTGGCCGGCGATCGGGCTGCGCAGCACGGTGTCGGCCACGGCCTTGTGCGCGACATCGGCCTGGGCCAGCGCCGACTGGTACTGCGCCTGCGCGGCCTGCAGATTGGCGTCGGAGGTGCGCAGCGCGGTCTGCGAAATGAAGCCCTGGGCCACCAGCGCCTCGTTGTTGCTGTGCTGGCGCTGCTGTATGGACAGCTGGGCGCGCGCGGCCTCGGCTTCCTGCTGGGCCTGGCGCAGGCGCGCGCTGGCGTCGGCCGCATCGACGCGCGCCAGCACCTGGCCGGCCTGCACGCTGTCGCCTTCGCGCACGGCCAGGTCCTGCAGCGTTCCCGCGGCATAGGACTTGATGCTCGCCACCTGCAGCGCCTCGACCACGCCTGATACCTGTACGACCAGCGGCAACGCGCGCCGCTGCACCGTGAGCACTTCGCCGGGCTGCAGGCGCAACGGCATGGGCGCCGCGCTGGCCGCTTGCTGGCCGGCCTGCTGCTGGTGCTGGCGCTTGATGAGGGCGCGGCCCACGGCGAAGGCGATGGCCAGCGCCGCGGCGATCACCAGGAGCAATATTTTGCGGCGCGTCATGGGGCTGGCGTGGTTCAGGGTCTGAGCGCGAGCCCGCGCACGAGGTTGTCTATCTGTGCCTCGAGATAGGCTTGCGGGCTGAACGGCATGACGGCGCAGCCGCTGCCCGCGCCCTGGTCCGCGGGCGCCGGCCCGCACCAGGCCATCGAGTTCTGCCAGAACATCAGGAACATCATGGGCGCGAGCACCAGATAGACGCCCGTGTCCAGATCCAGCGGGCGGATTTCGCCGCGTGCGATGCCGCGCTCCAGAATGCGCCGCACCAGCGCATTGCCCGGCACCATCACTTCGCGCTGGTAGAAATGCGCGAGCGCGGGGAAGTTGCGCGCCTCGCTGCACATCAGCTTGGTGATGCCTGCAGCCTTGGTGCTGCCTATGCGCTCCCACCACACGGCGTAGCAGTGGCGCAGCAGGGCTTCGCTGTCGCCTTCGAAGACATCGAGTTCGAGCTGCCATTCGGCAAAGCGCCCGGCGATGTTCTCGCGCACCACGGCCTTGAACAGTTCTTCCTTGCTCGCGAAGTAGAGAAACAGCGTGCCCTTGGAGACGCCGGCGCGCGCCGCGACTTCCTCCACGCGCGTGGCGGCATAGCCTTTTTCAACGAACAGGTCGAGCGCCGCGGCCAGCAGTTCGCCGGGGCGGGCGTTCTTGCGGCGCGAGCGGCGCTGCGGCTCGGAGGCGTCGGCGATCGGCGAAGAAGGGTCGGAAGCGGAATGGGGCATGTTAATGACTAATGGGTTATTAATATAACCAGGGCGTTTGCGAGCGTCAATGCAAGGGCGCGTGATGCCGCAATGGCGTTCAATCGCGCAGCGGGTTGGAGGGCATCGCCGGTGGCGCAAAGAGGGCGGCTTCCACCCGATCCAGCAACCATGGCAAATCGGGGCCTTGCTCCATTTTCAGGGCCAGGGCGCTGCAGTCCCGGGCCACATCGGGTGATGAAAGCAGGCGCGCCAGTTGCCTTTGCATGCGGCGGGCAGACAAGCGCCTGGCCAGCAGCACTTCGGCAACACCCCATTGTCGGGCGCGAAGCCCATTGTCAAACTGGTCATAGGCAAACGGCACTATCAGTTGCGGGGTGCCCGACCGCAAGGCATCGGCCGTGGTGCCTATGCCGCCGTGATGCACCAGCGCCGCCGCGTGTGGCAAGAGCGCGCAGAAAGGTGCATGGGCCTGCCACAGTACGTGGGGCGGCAGTGCCGCAGGCAGTTGCGCCGCATGCGGTGTGACAAAGATCGCCCTGCGGCCCAGCCGCTGCAACGCCTGCAACGCCGCGGTGAAATACCGTGCGGCATGCTGGTGGCCGGTGCCGGGCGTAAAGACAATCGGTGCGTCGCCCGATGACAGAAACTGCTGCAGCTCCGACGACAGCGTCGCCGTGCACTGCGCGCCGGGTCCGACAAAATCGCCGTCTGAAAAAGAGGCCGGCCAATCGGGCGCGGTGGGCGCGTACCAGCTCGGAAACAGGCCCATAGAGACGCTTGGCGCCGCCAGCATGTGTTCGAAGAAATGCGCGACCGCAGGCAGGCCCGCTCGACCGCGCGCTGCATTGAGATGGGGCAATGTGACGGGATCGATCCAGCCCCGGTGGATCAGCTTCCACAGCGCCTGCCGCCATGGGATAGGCACCCAGGCGGGAACTCGCAACGAGCCGGCGGTAAGCATGTCGTGGCTGCTGCACAAATTTGCCGGGGCGAGGTAGGCCGCGACGATCCGCAAGTCGGGGCGTACCGATCGGGCCAGCGCTGCCATGGGCACCAGAATCGGATGGGTCAACACCACGCAGGATTCATGCGCCGGCAATTGCGCAATGAACTCGCGCAAGGCGCCAAGGTGGGGCACGAGTCCGCGCCAGATCACGCCCCAGCCCTTGCGTTCGTCCCAGAGATCCGGGTTGCTCAGCAGTGCCTGCCACGCTTCATCGGTTCCGAACGTCAGGCAGGGAATTCCTGCGGCGGCGACCCGGGGCTCGTGGAAGCGGGGCACCAGCATGAGCACCTGGCGACCGCGTTGCAGCAGCCCCTGGCTCAATATGATGAACGGCAGAATGTCGCCCCCGGTTCCGCTGGTGGCGACGAGGATCAGTGGTTCTGCGCCAGCATGCGATCCACCGCCCGCTGGATCGGTCTGTGCAGTGCCTTGGACGTCGATCATTGCTTGCGCGCCTTCTTGTTGTGCTGGTCAGAAAATGTCCTGAATGAACTTGTTCAGCTCACTTTCTTCCAGCAACTCGATGGAGAAGCTGCCGAATCTTTTGGGCAACCAGAGAATGCGTGTGCCGCTGGGGGACTCGAGGCTGGTCTTTGCCAAAGCGTTGCCGTTCTCGTCTTCGGGTTGCACGCCCTGGGCGACGAATGCATCGTAGGCGGCTTCTATGTTCGGCGTTGTATAGCAGTGGCGGTAGATCGTGCCTTCGCCGTGGCTGTCCAGCAGGTCCTTGAGGTTGCCTTGAAGGGGTTGGACCAGAATGAAGCGTTCCTGGCCAAACCGCACCATCGCATAGCGCACCCGCAGACCGCCACGATCCCAGGCCTGGATTCTGGAGATTTCGGCGCAAAAGAGGCGGGCGTAGTAGCGGCACGCCGCTTCAAGGTCGTTGACCAGCACGTCGATGTGACTGAACTTGAGATCCATGAGGGCTTTCAATCTGGCGGTGTGGCATCCATATGATGAATTGTCATCTGGATCGAGCGTATGGGATTGCTGCGACGTACCCTAAACTCGGCCTGCCTTTCCATCCCATCTCAGGACCTATCCGCCATGGAAAAAACTCCTCAAAGTCAACAAGACAGCCAGCTGGAAACGATTTACCTCGCGGGCGGCTGCTTCTGGTGCACCGAAGCCGTGTTCGATCGCGTGCGCGGCGTGATGGACGTGCAAAGCGGCTATGCCAACGGCCATGTCGACAACCCCAGCTATGAGCAGATCTGCGAAGGCACGACCGGCCACGCCGAAGTCGTGCGCCTGGTGTTCGATCCGCAGATCATCGGTCTGCGCCAGCTGCTCGAGATCTTCTTTGCCACGCACGACCCGACCACGCTCAATCGCCAGGGCAACGATGTGGGCACGCAATACCGCAGCGGCATCTATTACGGCGATGCCCTCCAGGCCGAAGTGGCGCGCGAGGTGATTGCCGAGCTGGCGCCCGAGGCCGGTGGTCCCATCGTGACCGAAGTGCTGCCGCTGCAAAGCTACTGGCCGGCCGAGGACTACCACCAGGATTATTTCCGCCAGCACCCTGAGCAGGGCTACTGTGCTTTTGTCGTGAGCCCCAAGGTGCAGAAGTTCCGCAAGAGCTTCTCGCAGTGGATGAAGCCGGGCGCCTGAAGGCGCCATGAGCCGCGCGGGCGTGCACCCGTGGGATATTTGTAAAAAATTGGGCAAAAACTGGGCATAATGCAACGCGGTTGCGTTAGCGCCTGGTTTCAGCGCGCATGGCGACCGTGTTTTTTGAATTCATCCCTGCGCCCCATGCCCATCGCCAATGCTCCCCTGCCGCTGCCTGCCGGAATGCGCTCCACGCGCGCCAGCCAGGCCGTGCTGGCGCTGTTTGCCGCGCGGCCTGATGCCGTGGTCAGCGAAGCCGATGTGGAGCGCAGCCTGCAGGCCCAGGGCATCGCCGTCAACCGCGTGACGGTCTATCGACTGCTCAACAAGCTGCATGCGGCCGGGCTGCTGCAGCGCAGCGTCGATGCGGACCGGATTGCGCGCTACATGCCGTGCGGTGCGGAAGGCGCGGCGCAGCAGCCACGCTTCGAATGCGACGGCTGCCATCAGCAGTTCCGGCTCGCGGGCCACCAGGCGCGGCTGCAGACCGCCTTGCGCGCGCTGCGCCAGGAACTGCAGGCCGCGGGCCACGAAGAGCTGCGCCTGGACCTGGCCGTGCGCGGCCGCTGCGCCGGCTGTGTACAGACTACCGATGCCGCGGCGTCCTGATGCGCCCCCATTTCCGATTTCCTACTCTTGCCACCTGAAAGATCTGCCATGAACGTCCTGCGTCGCGCCGCCCTGTTGTTTGCCGCCCTGAGCCTGTCGGTGCTGCCCGTGGCCCAGGCCCATGACCACGACAGCAAGGACAAGGACAAGCACACGTCCCAGGAGTTGAAGGTCGACATCGAGCGCCACCAGGCGATGGCGGCCGCGCACCAGGCTGCGGCCCAGTGCCTGGCCTCGGGCAAGGCGCATGCGGTCTGCCAGAAGGAATTGCTGCAGGCCTGCAAGGGCCTGGCCATAGGCAAGTACTGCGGCATGCGCCACGCGCATTGAGCTGCGTGAACTGATTTTCGCGTCCGCTTCATTGTCATCTTCTCCATGCTGAACCCTCGCCCAGCTGCCCGCCAGAGCTACGGTGCGCCCGCGCGCCTGCTGTGGTGGCTGGTGCTGGCGATGCTGCTCGCGCCCGCGCTGGGGCGCATCCACCAGGTGCTGCATCCGCCCGCGTGGCAGGGAACGGCCACGCCGGGCCTTGTGCATGCGCATTCGCAGGCCGGCGCGGCGGTGCAAGATGGCGCGCGCCAAGGCGACGGCTACCCCTGGCTGCTGGCGCTGTTTTTCGGCCACAGCCATAGCGACTGCCAGCTGCACGACCAGCTCAATGCCTGGGCCAGCCCGCCCGTGCTTGCCCAGGCCCTGCCTGCGGCCCTGCTCCAGGAACCTCCACGCCATGTGGAGGGGCGAACCGCATCCGCCGGTTCGGCCGCTTTCTTCGATCCGCGCGCGCCGCCTGCCGACGCCTGATCTTTCCGGTGCCGGTTTCCCGGCGCCGCACTCCCTGTTTCCCCGAATTTTGCGCAGGCCTCAGGTCTGCGCTGGCGCTGCGCGTTCTCCCGGTGTATTGCCTTGCACCGGCGCGCCGCCTTGCCTGTTTAGAAAGCGTTCCCATGCACCGCATCCAATCCCTCCGGGCTGAGTTTTCCGCGCCCGCCGTTTCCCCGGTACAGCGCCCCACGCAGGTCGCCATTGCCTGCGCCGCGCTGGCCGCCTGGGCCTTCTCCGGCCTGGCTTCGGCGCAGACCGTGGCGCCGGCTGCGGCCGAAGCTGCCTTGTCCGAAGTCACTGTCTCGGCCGGCGGCCTGGGCCAGTCGGGCAGCGAGATGACCACGCCGGCGAGCGTGCTCGAAGGCCAGGAACTGGTGCTGCGTCGCGAAGCCACGCTGGGCGAGACGCTCGGCGGCGAGCCCGGCATCCACTCGAGCCATTTCGGCGCGGGCGCGAGCCGCCCCATCATCCGCGGCATGGACGGTCCGCGCGTCAAGATCCTCAGCGACGGCGCCGAGCTGCACGATGCCTCGTCGATCAGCCCCGACCATGCGGTCGCGATGGAGCCCATGCTCGCCACGCAGGTCGAAGTGCTGCGCGGCCCTTCGGCGCTGATTCACGGCGGCGGTGCGATGGGCGGCGTGGTCAACATCCTCGACAACAAGATTCCCACCAGGATTCCCGAAAAGGGCTACGAAGGCAGCGCCGAGCTGCGCTACGGCAGCGGTGCCAAGGAGAAGGCCGGGGCGTTTTCGTTGACCGGCGGCGCAGGCCAGGTCGCGGTGCATGTCGAAGGCCTCACGCGCGACGCCGATGACTACCGCGTGGGCAGCGGCTGGGCCGAAGGCAAGCGCGTGGGCGGCAGCTTCAGCCGCGGCGATACCGGCAGCCTGGGGCTGTCGTGGATAGGCACACAGGGCTATCTGGGCGCGGCCTATACGCGCCAGACATCGCGCTACGGCCTGCCGGGCCACAGCCATGACTTCGAAGGCTGCCATACCCATGGCGATCATCTGCATTGCGGCAGCCACGACGGCCATGACCACGATGACCACGACCATGAGCACGCCCATGAACATGAGGTGCCCGTGGTCGACATGGTCAGCGAGCGCCTGGACATGCGCGGCGAACTGCGTCAGCCTTTCGCGGGCGTGGCCGCCGTGCGTTTCCGTGCGGGCGTCACCGACTATCGCCACGACGAGATCGAGGAGGGCGCGATTGCCACGACGTTCAAGAACAAGGCGCATGATGCGCGCGTCGAGATCGAGCATCAGCCCATTGGCGGGCTGCGCGGCGTGCTCGGCATGCAGACCACCAACCGCAAGTTCAGCGCCATCGGCGAGGAAGCCTATGTGCAGCCTACCGAGACGCGGCGCAACAGCCTGTTCCTGCTTGAGGAGTACCGCTGGCAGGACTGGCGTTTCGAAGGCGCGCTGCGCCACGAACGCCAGACCGCCGAAGCGCTGACTTCGGGCCTGGAGCGCAAGCACAGCGGCACCTCGGCGTCGCTGGGCGCGGTCTGGCAATTCGTGCCGGGCTACCAGCTCGCGACCTCGCTGACCCATTCGAGCCGCCTGCCCACCGTGGAGGAACTCTATGCCCAGGGTCTGCACATGGCGACATCGACCTATGAGCGCGGCAACGCCGACCTGCAGCGCGAGAAGTCAAAGGCCTGGGACCTGTCGCTGCGCAAGACCGCGGGAGCGACGACGTTCAGCGTCAGCGCGTTCCAGCACCGCGTGAATAACTACATCTACGGCCGCACGCTCGACGAGCACGACGGCCTGCAGCTGCTGCAGTACAGCCAGGCCAACGCGCGCTTCACCGGGCTCGAAGGCCAGGTGCGCCAGCGCCTGGGCAGTCATTGGGGCGTGACGCTGTTCGGCGACACGGTGCGCGCGCGTCTCGACGCGGGCGGCACCTTGCCGCGCATTCCTTCGGCACGCGTGGGCCTGCGCCTGGACGCACGCTGGAACGGCTGGCAAGGCATGGCGGAATGGGTGCAGGTGGGCAAGCAGAACCGCGTCGCGGAATTCGAAAGCACGACCGCCGGCTACGGCATGCTGAATCTGTCGGCCAGCTATCAAATGCGCACCGCGGGCGGCACGCCCTGGCAGATCTATGTCAAGGGTCGCAACCTGACCGATCGCCTGGGCTATGCCCACACTTCGTTCATCAAGTCGGCAGCGCCGCTGATGGGGCGCAACATCACCGTGGGCGTGAAAATGGACTTCTAAGGTGCGCGAAAGTGCCGGTTTTGTCGTAACTGTACGTTTGTACAGTTACGCAAAAAAGGCACTTACGACAGCCTGATGGCTTGCAGCGCGTCTACGCATTGCTGCAGATGGGCGAGGGCGCGCACATCCTCCACGCCTATGCGCCGTACCACTTCCGACGGTGCGGCACCCGCATGCAGCCAGTGCACGATGGCGGTGTTGCGCAGCACCTGCGGGCCCATGCGGGCCAGGGGCAGGGCGCGATCCGGGCTCGCCTGCCTGGCGAGTGCAATCGTCTTGGACGCGATATGGAACAGCGCGCGAATGGTCAGCGGCCCGCCTTTGCGCGACTCGAACAGCGGCGCGGCCTGCTGCGCGGGCGTGCCGCTGTTGTGCCTGAACGCGAGCCAGGCGCTCAACGCGGCCTGCGTGGTCGCAGGCAGGGCCAGGCAGCGGTGCTGCGCGGCGCGCGTTCCTTCTATCTGGATGAAAGACGGCTTCTCATCGGCGGCCATCGCGGCCTGGCGCGCATTGCGCAGCGACCCCAGCGTCAACAGCCGTACTTCTTCGGGCGCGAGCGCCATGTCGTACAGCAGACGCAACACGGCCCGGTCACGCGCGCCTTGCAGATCGTCGCTGCCCGGGAAATGGCGGGGCAGGGCTTTCCACAGTGCAGACGGCAGCACATGGCCCGTGGGCTGCTCGGGGGCAGGGCGTTCTACGGGATGAACCGCCTGCACCGGGTTGTATGTAACCCAGCCTTGCTCCAGCGCATGCGCATAGATGCGATCGAGCAGGCGCCAATAGCGCCGGCGCGTGATTTCGCTGATCTGCCTTCCGGGCTGATGGTGGGCGCGCTGGCCGGGGCGTATCTGCAGAAAGTGCGCGACATCTTCGGCCGTGGCCGCGTGCCAGGCCTTGGGCGCGGCACGGGCGTCGCGCGGCTTCCTGGAAGAGGCGGGCGTCTGGCCCTGCAACTGAAGAACCCAGGCATTCCATACCAGCGCATAGCCGGTGGCCGGTAACTGTGCATAGGCTGGCTGGGCGGCATCCACCTCGCGGCCCCATTCGGCCTGTTGCCAATGCACAAAGACGACCGTCGCATCGGGCGGCGGCGAAGAGGGGGATGGGGGCGCAGCCGTCGATTGTTGTTTTTCCTTGGCGTTCATCATTGCTTCAATGTAACTTACATGTGATGGCTGGCCAAGACGTAGGCAAAAAAATGCCATGTACTAGACATGGCAAATCAAGCGGGGCAGGGCATTTTCGGGCCCCAAGCGGCCGCAGGTCACATGCACTTCGGCGCGTGATGGGCGAAAGCGCAAGCCGGGCCGACTCCGCGTGCCGGTGTCCTGGCCTTGCGCGCCGGCGTCGGCGCGCCAGGGTGCTAGCTGCTGAAGACGAAGCCCAGCGCGGCCGCAGCCAGGCTGACGCCGGCCAGGCGCAGCAGATGGCGCGGAACATAGGCCAGCGTCCAACCCGTCACCATTGCGCCCAAGGTCAGCACTCCGACCCAGGCCGTGACAGCGACCGCGCCGCTCCAGCCCGCGGCCAGGCAGCTCGCCAGTGACAAACCCAGCAAGGCAATACCGGTCAGGCGCCAGGCGACCGTGGTGTTGACCGAAAGCGCACGGCCAAAGACCTGGTCCTGGTGGCGCTCCATGGCCAGGCTCAGCGCAGTGAAGGCCGGCAGGGCCAAGGCCCCCGCAATCCAGGCACTCATTGTTGTTTCTCCGGTGACTGCGCCACGGGGCGCGGAATCCGCATGCCGGCGCCGCTGGCCGCGCGCTGGGGCAGGGCGATGGCGCCCGATGCACCCAGCTTCCAGGCCGCGAAACCGTGCAGCACGCCCAGTGCGAGCGCGACCAGGTCGAAGCCCGCAACGCTCCATTGGCCGTGCAGCATGGCAGCGGGAAGCGCCGCGCCGCCGGTCGCGGCGTTCAGCAGCGGCAGTGCGGCAAAAGCGATGGCCGCAAGCCACAGCTGTTCGAGCCAGGCGCGCCGATGGGGGCGCAGCATGGCATGCAGCAGGCACAGGCCCCAGACGACAAAGAAGCTGCGGATTTCCATGTCGGCACGCTGGGCGATGTCCACGGGAAGCAGCCGGTTGGCCCAGAAATAGCCGGCTGTCGCGACCGACAGACCCGCGATCGCGGCGATATTGAGCACTTCGACCAGCCGGTGGCCGCGCGGCGTGCGGCCCAGCTTGCGGCGTTCGGGCAGCCGCTTGACGACCCAAAGCACCATGCCGGAGCCTGCCATCACGGTGCCTATCACGCCGGACAGGAACAGCAGCCAGCGCAGCGCGGGATCGGCAAAGCGTCCCAGATGGATGCCCATCATCGCCCCCGAGACCGCCTGCGCGGAAGACGTGGCGCGCGCTTCGGGAGGCGTTTGCGGCGCGCCCGTCACGCCGTTGAACAGCAGCCGCTCGCCACCGCCGCGCACCAGGGCGCGCGCGCCTTGTTCGCGCAGCTCGATGGTTGCCTGCGGCGTACCGGGCCGCTGCACGACAATGGTGCCCACGCCCCGGTCCGGCCAGCGCGCCTGGGCCGCGGCCATCAGCGGGGCGATGGCTGTGAGCTGCGCGGGCTCGGCGGACTGGGCTCGGCCGGCGCGGCCCGCGCCACCACGTTCCCCCGATGCACCCGCTGCAGCCGCGGGCCGGCCCCGGCTTTCCGCGAAGTATTTCTGCGTATCGCCGTTGTAGACCGCGTCTATGCCCCAGGGCATAAGCATGAACATCAGCAGCAGCAGGCCGCTGAACGTGATGATGATGTGGAACGGCAAGGCCAGCACGGCGGTGGCGTTGTGCGCGTCCAGCCACGAGCGCTGGCCCTTGTGCGGCCGGAAGGTGAAGAACTCGGTGAAGATCTTCTTGTGCGTGATCACGCCGCTGATGATGGCAACGAACATGAACATGGTGGCGATGCCGACGATCCAGCGCCCCCAGACGCGCGGCATGGCGTACAGCTCGAAATGAAAGCGGTAGAGAAAGCTGCCGCCGCGCGTTTCTCGCGGTTGCAGCACCTCGCCCGTGCCCGCATCGAGCTGCACGCGCTGGTTGCCGGCCCGGCCCGCGGCCGCGCCTGGCTGGCGGAAGTTGGCCTCGACCGCGGTCTGGCGCTCGCCGGGCAGGTTGATGGTCCAGCTGGTCGCATCGGGCGCGAGCTTTTGCATTGTCGCTAGTGCCAGCGCCGCGGTCTGCGGGCCGGGAATCGACTGGTGCAGTTCGGGCCGCATCCAGTCGGTGATCTCGTCGAGGAAGTAGCTCAGCGTGCCCGTGAAGAACACCGCATAGAGCAGCCAGCCCAGCAGCAGGCCGCTCCAGGTGTGCAGCCACGACATGGACTGGCGCAGTCCCTCGGGTTTGCCATCGGGCCTCATGCGCCAGCTCCCCGCAGGACAAAGGTCAGCGCGCCGAGCAATGCTGCCGGTACGGCGATGCCCAGCCAGGCACGCCAGGCGTTGGCACAGCCAAAGGACCAGAGCGCGGCGAGGGCATGGGCGATGAACGCGAGCATCGTGGCCCACATCACGGCATCGACGCCGCTGCTGCCGGCGCGTGCCAATGTCAGGCCGACACCGGCCGCAGTGGCGCAGGCCAGGGCGTAGCCGCCGCCGATCGCCGCCAGCGCGCGCGAAGCAACGGCAAGGCGGTAGCGGCCCATGGATGCCGGCAATTTACGAGGCGGGCCGCCGGGCGCAGTTCGGGAGGCGATATCGCTCATTGCCGGCGCGCGCAAGCGTTGAAATGGAACAGAGGGCAGCTGAGCGCAGTTTTGCCCAAGCCCTGGAGGAGGAAAGCAGTCATATTGGCCATCAAATGCGAATGGGACTCAATATAGTGCTTTCTGCCGGCTGTTTTTCTAACGGCAGGTAAAGTTGGGGAACTTTACCGGGAATGCCTGAGGCGTTGCCGCCGCGAGCCTTGCCGCGCTGGCAGACGAATCACATGGCAACCGTTGCCCGATCTCATTGAATGTAACTTACATGAATTGGTTGAGAATGAATTGAAAGAAAAAGCGAGGGAGTTGAGAGAAAAAAGTGCCATGCGCTTCGCGCATGGCTGACCAGGAAGAGGGCGGTTTTCTGCCCATTGCAGTTCAGGGCGCGAGGCGTTCGCGCGTCCATTGCCCGTTGTCCAGGCGGTAGCGCAGGCGGTCATGCAGCCGGCTCTTGCGCCCCTGCCAGAATTCAAAACGCTCGGGCACCAGTCGGAAACCACCCCAGTGCGGCGGCCGCGGCGGCGACAGCAGAAATTGCGCGCCATAGCGCGCCGCATTGGCCACCAGCACGCTGCGTCCGGAAATGACCTGGCTTTGCGGGCTGGCCCAGGCGCCTATGCGCGAATCCAGCGGACGGCTCTGGAAGTAGGCGTCGCTTTCCTCGGCGCTGACTTTTTCCACCCGGCCTTCGATGCGCACCACGCGCTCGAGATCGACCCAGTGGAACTGCAGCGCGGCAAACGGATTGCCCGCGAGTTCACGGCCCTTGCGGCTGTCGTAGTTGGTGTACCAGACAATGCCGCGCTCGTCATAGCCCTTGATCAGCACGATGCGCGTGCTCGGCCGCTGGTCGGCGCCCACGGTGGCCAGCGTCATGGCGTTGGGCTCTGGCACCTGGGCATTCACCGCTTCCTGCAGCCACTGGTCGAACTGCTGCATGGGATTGGCGTGCGAAGCGTCTTCGCTGAGTTCCGCGCGCTCGTAGCTTTTGCGCAGATCGGCAATGGAGGAGGAAATTTGGCTCATGCCACCATTGTGCATGGCGGCATGCGTGCCTGGAGCCAGCGGCGCGCTTGTTCTGCACAGCCGCGAGGCTGTGCGCGTTCAGGCCGCGCGCAGAGGATCGGCGTTCGATCCCGCCGCATGCGCGCGGGAGTTTTCCTGAATCAGCTCAATTTTGTAGCCGTCAGGATCCGTGACGAAAGCAATCACCGTGCTGCCGCCCTTGACCGGACCGGCTTCGCGCGTCACGTTGCCGCCTGCAGCCTTGATCTTCTCGCAGGCCGCATAGGCATCGGCCACGCCCAGCGCCACATGGCCGTAGGCCGTGCCCAGGTCATAGCTTTCCGTGCCCCAGTTGTAGGTCAGCTCGATCTCGGCCTGGCCGGGATTGCCGCCATCAAAGCCCAGAAAAGCCAGCGAGTACTTGTATTCGCTGTTTTCGGACTGGCGCAGCAGTTGCATGCCCAGCACATTGGTATAGAAATCAATCGAGCGTTGAAGGTTGCCAACGCGCAGCATCGTGTGTAGGAATCTCATGCGCCAATTGTGCCGCCAGATGCGGGCCGTTGCAGAAATCGGGCTGTCGTGGGGCCATACCGCCCCAGACCGCTTCACCGCGCTGCGGCAGGCGCAAGCCGTGGCTGTGCGCCCGCACGGTTTTCAGGCGTTGCCAAGAACCCTGAAAGCCGCGCGCTGGCCAGATAGAAAGGGGGCAGCTCCGCCCCCATGCGCGCGGCAAATTCGCTGCGCAGCGCCACGGCCATTTCAAGAGGCGGCACCGCCACGTCGGCAGGCAGGCCGCGCAAGGCCTTCAGCGCCATCTGCTCGCCGCGCTGCTCGGGCGCCTGGTCTAGCGCCATGTCGGCGCCCAGGGCTACCCGGTCAAGCCGCGTTGCCAAGATGGGCTGGGGTGTCGCTGCCTGCAGGGCACTGAAGACGGCACGCAAGGCCGGATCCCTGCCGGCGCTTGCGCCTTCGCCCACGGTGTGGCCGACGAGCACCGGATTGTCCAGCGTGCCAAGCCTTTCCGCTGGAATCATGGGGCGATCACTGTCCGTCGCAACCGCCACTGACTGGATTTTCCGCCCGGCGAGGCTTGCGGCCTCAATCAGCAGGTCGCGTTCCGCCCGACCTTCGGCGTCGTCGCCATACAGCAGCGTCACCGCTGCCGTTGGTGAGGAAAGCTCTGCCAGCACCTCTGCCCAGGCGGCAACAAAGGCGCTGTGCCCCTGCCCGCGAATCTGCGTCGCGGGATCGACAACCAGATGTACGTTGTCTGCCTCACGCTGCGCCATGCACCGGCGGGCCTGCAGTCCCTCGGCAATCACCACATCGGGATTGAAAGCGGCCAGTTGCACCAGCGCCTTGCGGCAGTTCTCAGGTCTTACATCCAGATACTGGTGGCGCGCCTTGAGGTGCGACGAGCGCCGCAGCACCCCTTCTGCGGCCGCAAAGAAGGCTTGCGCCACCGGTTGGCTGGCGCGTCCCTCGTGCAGGATGAAAACGCGCCGACTGCCGGCGTTCACCAGAACGGCCGCCGCCGCCACCAGCATGAGCAGCAGCAACCAACCCCAATGCGTGCGGCCCATCATTGCACGTAGCCCAGGTATTGCCAGTAGGGAATCGACAGGCCCAGCGCCAGCACGCGGCAGGCCTGGATCCATCCGTTCATGCGCAGCAGCTGGCGGCTCTCGGCCGCGATCAGACCGGTGGATTCACGAAACAGCAGGTAGTCCGAACTCTGGTGGGGAAAGAACCACACCTCGCTGGCGGTCAGCACAATGAAGCCTATGACCCATGGGTTCAAACCGAAGGTGTCGGCCAGCGGCATCAGCACGGCGCACAAGGTGGTGACGCACACCACGGTGGGAAGCAGCAGCCGCAGCAGCAGCACGATGCCTATCAGCAGCCACAGGAATTGGACCTGGGCGCTGCGCATCAGCGACGTCAGAACGCCCAGGTGGCTGCCCACCCATTCATCCAAGCCGGTGAATGCAAAGCCGCGCGCGAATCCCACGGTGCAGACCAGGTAGATCAGGATGGGCCAATGGATGTCGCTTGCCAGTCGCTGCAGCGAAAGTACGCCGCAGGCCACCAGCAGCAAAAACACAAACAGCGTCAGCCAGGCGGTTTCGATATGGTGTACGTTGCCCAGGCCCATGCCCAGCGTGAGGCATAGAAGGGCCAGTGCGACCACCGCTTCGTGCGCGGAAAAAGGCCTGCGCCGCGCCGCCACCGGTGCCGCCGTGGCTGGGGCGTCGGCCCTTTGCCACAGCACGGTGGCCGCCAACAGCAAGGCCAGCACGAGAACGTAGACACCTGCGCCCTTGAACCACATCGTCCAATTGACATGCGGTTGCCAGTGCTCCGGCAGCACGCCCAGCACAATGAAGTTGCCGGCATTGCCCATCAGGAAAGCCGTGGAAAACAGAGTGCAACCCGACAAGGCGGCAAACGCCAGTGCCGCGCGCTGACCGGATTGCGCAAAGGAGCGCACCATGGGCACCACCAGTTGCAGCCGGCCCGATGTACTCGGTATGAACACCGACATCAGCACCCCCGTCATCAGCACGCTGGCCTGCACCGTTCTGTGCCCATGCGCGAGCCGCCTGAGTGCCGCGCCCAGCATGCGCTCGATCAGGCCCGATTGCTGGACGGCAGCGCTGATGCCCAGCATGCCCAGCAGCAGATAGAAATTGCCGCTGGACAGGCCTGCAAACGCCAGTTCGGGTGGCAGATTGCTGCCTGTCACCATCAGCAGCAGCGCCAACAGGGCGCCCACAAAAGGCGGTGCGAGATTGAATATCCAGACGCACAGACCCGAAGCCAGCGCCGCCAGGAAAAACAGCCATTGCGACAGCTGGGCCGGCATGCCGCTGGAGGCGCCGAGCAGCAACGACGCGGCCAGCGGCGCCGCGACGGCCATCATCCAGCCCATGGCCACCGACAAGGAAAAGGGGTCGGAAGGCGTCTCCCCCGCGCCCGGCGCTGAAGCGTCGCCGATGGCAATGCAGGGCGTGGCGCAGGCCTGCTGCAAATACTGCTGGCTGGCCTCCTGGCCATCGAGCAGCGGCGCCAGCACATCGACGGCGATACGCCATCCATGGCCGGGCGCATCCGGCAGTTCTCCCGGTGCTTGCGCCGATGGCGCCAGATCCGCAGCGTTGGCGGTGAGTGCCTGTCCAGGGCCCGCATAGCCAATCACCAGCGCGCCTGCGCTCAGCCTTTGCAGCTCGGCCAGGTTGGTCCACTGCAGCGGCACCACTCCTTCCACCAGCATGCGCCTTGTCGACCGGTCCAGCGTTTGCCAGAAGGGGTGATCCTGCAGGCCAGCTCTCACCACTTGCCAGCTCCAATCACCCGGCTGGACAGGCGCGCGTAATAACCGTCCAGTGCTCCCAGCGACAGTTGGCGCGCGGCCATTGCCTGGGAATTGGCCACCAGCGCGAAGTCCACCGTGTGGGCATGCCGGGCCATGGGTTCCATGTTGGCATGCAGCGCCCGCAGCGTCTGGTGTGCGGCCACGGCACCTTGTTCCATGGGAGATGGCAGGACCGCCAGCGGAATGCCGTCGTCCACTGCGTAGGAGGACAAAGCCATCAGTGGCTGGTGCAGTTGCGCCAGCGCCTGCGCGGCAAGATTGCGGCGCCACACGGCGGGTAGCACGCCCGCGGGCACGGGCATGGCGCGGTAATCGCCAATCAGCACGACATCTGCGCGCTGCGCAATATGCGCCAGGGCTTGCGTCCATTGGTCGGGCGTCGCGCAGCGCCAGACACCCATGGGCGTGGCTCTGGTCCAGCGGTGGGCCGCAAAGCCCTGGGCCTCCTCGGCCGACGCGGCGCCGTTGTCGTTGATCATTGCCACGCGCAGCGATCGCGCTGCGGGCGGCAACCCGGCCGCGATGCGCTGCGAGCGCACCAGTTTCACCAGCATGTCCTCCACCACGGGCCAGGGCGTGCGCTCCGCGATGCCGCTCACATTGGCGGACAGGCTTTGCGCCAGCGAGCGTTCTTCATCCTCTATGCCGCTGTAGACCACATAAGGCCGCCCATGACCGGCGTAATGTCTGCCCACTGCCGTCTGTGCGAGGCCGTCGACGGCGATCAGCGCGCCCGGCTGCCAGCGTGCAATGAAGCCATGCACATCGTCAACCTGCTGGGCCATGCGCTGTGTGTCGCGTGGGTTCAGATGAATGCGCTGCAGACGCACTCCGCTTTGCGCATGGAGTACATCATCGATTCCTGCATCTATGCCTCGGGTCCAGGGTATGCGCTCGCTCTGGCTATGCACCACCAGCACTGCCGGCCGGCGCGCGGCATTCCATAGCAGGCTGATGGCCAGGGCGGCAAATGCGCCTAGAACCACGAGCCGCAGGAGCCGGGACGATGGCGGCATCGCGCCTTGTGCTGCGTGAACGTAAGAGGTCACAAGGTGCTCCAGCCAAGCCAGAGGTAATAGGCCAGGACCCAGATCCAGACCGAGGGGCGCTTCACGGCCGATGCCAATGCCTTGAGGCCCGCCGGGCCTTCGTTTGCCCCGGGGCGCACCAGCACCAGCTCGGCAATGTGCAATGCCACCAGCACCGGCAACACTGCATCCGGCAGGTCGGCGTTGCCGGCAGCCGCCCAGGGCAGCAGCAGCACAAAAACCAGCGCCGTTGCCGCCAGTGCGGGAAAGACGGCACGCAACATCAGCAGCGCTGGCAGCGCCAGCGGTGCAAAGGCCAGCGGCGGCAGCGGCAGCCGCAGGTCGGCAGCCAGTGCCGCCACCAGGCCGGGCAACAGCCCTACGGCCACAAGAACGTTCCAGTCGATGGCGGGGTGAAACCTGCCGCCTGGAACCAGCTGCAGAGCGAACAGCACCACCAGTGCAAACAGCGCCAGCAGTCCGGGCGCCAGGCCATGGTAGGGCTGCAGTGCTGTCATCAGCACCATGCTCAGGAATATTCCGGCCACGCTGCGCAGCGCGAAAAGGTCTTGTGCGCTGGCCGGCGCCAGCGCGCATGCAGCTGGCGTTTCGGCGGGCGCGGACATAGTTCGCCCCGGGCACCATTGCGCGCTCAGGCCGTGCACGGCTGCCAGCAGCACCAGCGGCCAGGTCTGCGACAGCCAGTGGGTCGCAATGAAGCGATCCAGGCCGCCGCCGGGCAGCAGACCTATCGCAACCAGATTGGCGGGGTGGGCCGGCAGCCAGGCCAGCCGTGCCAGCAAACGCGCTGCACGCAGCAGCTCGGTGCGCGCCCGGCCCGGCAGTGTGGACGCAGCGCAGAAGCTCGCGCTCCAGCGGCTGGCCTGGTCCGGCGAAGGCAGCAGGGCCAGCGCCGCGGACAGCCACAGCACCGCAGGCACGGCAACGCCGCGGCGCCGGCCTGGCGTGCGCGCCTGGGCGGCGCGCGCCACCAGTGCGCCGAGCAAGCCGCTGTCCTTTGCCGCCAGCGACAGCACCAGCGAGCCAAGCAGCCACAGCGCGGCATTGCCCGAGGCGGCGCCGATCAATTGGTCGGGTGGAACGACGTTGAACAGGCACAGCAGCAGCAGCGCCAGCAACGCCGGAAAGAGCAGCGGCATCGAGGGCACAAGCCACAGCCCCGCAAGAAGCGCCAGAACCAGCCACGGCGCAGCCTGCATCGCGCTGGCCCAGCCGCTCAGCGGCAGCACAACGGCAAGCAGGGCGCAGCTGGCGGCAACCGCCAGGCTGACGGCATTGGGAAACGGTGCTGCAGCGCCGGGCGCAGTTTTGCTGTCGTGCGCTGGGGCCGGGGCGCTCATGTCACCTCGACAAGCTGCATCATTCCCATGTCTTCATGCGCGAGGATGTGGCAGTGCATCACGAAGACACCGGTGAAATCGGTGAAGCGCGTGCGGAAGGTCACGGAGGTCGGCGCCTCGGGTGTGCCGCCCTTGGGCAGGCCCACGGTGTCGGCCCAGTAAGGCTCGACCGGCTTGCCATTGATTTTCACCACCTGGAAGGGGTTGATGTGAATATGGAACGGGTGCTGGACTGCGTTCATGTTGTGCACCGTCCACTCTTCGACACTGCCCAGCGCCACGGTCTGCCGGGTCGCGCGGTGCGACTGAAACGGGGCAAACCGCTGCGGCATGCCAGGCATGACCGATGGCTTGCCGTCGCCCGTTCCCACGGTAAAGGCGGTATCCGCGAAAAAAGTGCCGTCGGTCTGGTATTGCCACTGCGAGAGTTCGTCGCCTGGGGAGTCCAGCGCATCCGCCGCAGGTGCCTGTCCCAGCGGGGCGCCGCTGTCGTTGTAGACTGAGCGCAGCACCACGTTGCGCCGCAAGCCGCCATGCGCCGCCAGTTCGGCATCGTTGATCGACGCCAGATTGCTGGAAACCGGCAGTGCCGCTGCGGGCAGCGCCATGTCCAGAGGCTCGCCCTCGACGACGATCTCGGCGAGGATATCGCCGGCCAGCATGTTCGGAAAACCCATGTCGTAAGGCTTGGTGCGCAGCACATAGCGGCCGGGTGCCGCAGCCTTGACCAGAATGTCGGCGCGATTGCCCGGTGCCAGGACAAGTCCCATGGCGGCGCCCGCAGAAAAGACCTGCGCACGCGCACGTGGGCAGGAGTCTAGCGAGATCAGGTGCAGATCATGGCCGTCCATTGTCAGGTTCAGGTAGTTGGCGATGCCGGCGTTGACAAAGCGCCAGCGCTCGACCTGCCCCGGCCGCAGCACCAGGCGTGGACAGCGCACGCCGTTCACCAGGAATGGGGGTTCCGAATCGGGCGAAGTGACCTGCGAGAAGCTCTCGAGCTGGCCCTGGTCGTCAAAGATCGGCGCCTGGAACACCATGACGCGGTCGCGTGCCGCGGCAATTTCGGGCACCTCGTCGAGATCTCCCGTGATCAGGATCGCACCGGCCATGCCGCTGCCCACCTGGATGGCCGTGGAGCCGTGCAGATGCGGGTGGTACCAGGAAGTGCCTATGGGGTGATCGCTGGGAATCTTGTATTCATGTTGGCGCGACTGGCCCGGCTGCACCGCGGACTCGGAACTGTCGATCACGTAGTCACCATAAAGATCCGCACCCACCATGCCCGGGGAGACATGCAGTCCATGGGTGTGCAGATTGGCGCTGTTCATGTAGCGCAGGTGCTCGGCAGGCTCGGCGCTGTCCGGGTTGGGCGGCAGGTCGTTCACCACCTTCACACGCAGCGTCTCACCGGCGCGCAGTTGCAGCGTGGGCGCGGGAACCATGCCGTTGTAGCTGCGCAGATGCGCATTCTTGCCATTGATCTTCAGGTCCGCATAGGCCATGCGCAGCGTGTAGTCCAGAACTCCACCGCGCGCGCGCAGGCGCGGCGGCTCGACAAACGTCTCGCTGGTCGCCGGCAGACCATCGGCAGCGCCCCCCCCGCAGGCCAGCAGAATCGGCGGCACCATGGCCCCCACTCCCATTTTCCAGCTGACATTCAAGAAATCGCGGCGCGGCAGGTGGGCAGTCATGTGTTGCTCTTGGAAATGGAAGTCGCAGTGGAACGGGCAGCGCTGACAATGGGCAAGGGCTGGGGCGTTCCCGTGGGGCCGCCTTCGCGGCCCAGCTGCCCGCTGGTGTTGTCGCCCCAGGCCCAGACCTGGTCGCCGTCGGTGGCCAGGACATGGGCCTGACCCGAGGCGATCTGGCGCACCCGGGCAGGCAGTTGCACGGCAAGAATGCCGGCATGGGGCTTCAAGTCTCCCTGGCCCAACTGGCCGCGGGCATTCCAGCCCCAGGCGTAAAGGCGCCCTGAACGCCCGAGCGCATAGGAGACGTACATGCCTGCCGCCACCTGGGTGATTTTTTCCGGCAGCGCGATGCGCAGCGGTGCGTCGCGATAAGCATCCTGGCGGCTGCCCAACTGGCCATGTTGGTTGCTGCCCCAGCCCCATACGGCGCCCTGGGCGTCGATGGCCAGGCTGTGGCTGGCGCCCGCTGCGCAGGCCAGGGCGCCGCCCGGCAGATTGACTGGCCGGGGCTGATCCTGGTCATCAAGATGTCCCAGCCCCAATTGACCCGCGGCATTGGAACCCCAGGCCCAGAGCCGGCGCGACCTGTCGATGGCCAGCGCGTGCGCACCGCCCACGTCGCAATGGGCGACGGCGGGCAGGCCGGCCAAGGGGGCCGGTCCCCGGTTGCGCACATTGCCGGCGTGATTGACCAGGCCCCAGGCAAACAGCCGGCCGTCTCGCGCCAGCGCCAGCGCAAAGAACTCGCCGCTGCTCAGCTGGGCAATAGCCGGCAAGCCGCGCAGCGGCTGCGGCCGCTCATGCACGATATGCGCCAACGCACCGCCTATGCCGGCGCGATTCGCACCCCAGAGATAGGCCGTACCGTGGGCATCCAGCCCTAGGCTGGTTCCGCCGCTCGCGCTGATCTGCTGCAGCGGCTGGGCGGCGCGCACCACCACCGCAGCCTGCGCTGTCGGCGGGGCCGTGCATATGCCGGCCGGGGGCGGAAACCGCCCCGTGCCGTCGCCGCCCCAGCCCTGCAGGCTGGCATCGGACCTCAGCACCAGGCTGTGATCGCGGCCGGCGGCCAGATCCTGGACAGCCGTGGCCAAGGTCTACTGCCCCCGCACCACGATCAGGCCGCGCGCCTTGCCGCTGACGCTGTCGTGATCCTGCGCGCCGCGCAGCAGCTCCGTCAAAGGCACCCAGACCGGCGGGTACTTGTAGCGCGCCACATCCATCACCAGCACCGAGTCGCTGGCCGCATGGTAGGCCGCCAGCGGCGACCAATGCCCGCCTCCGACCTCGCCAAGCACATGGCGGTTGAAGTTGAAAAGCACAAAGCGGTCCTGCTCGCGCAGATGCTGCATCAGCAACTCGCGCAGCTGGCCCGCATCCAGCGTGTCGGCAAAAATGGTCTGCGCGCGCACCGGATGCGCTGCCAGCACCTTGCCAAGCTGCTCGAGTGTCATGCCTTCCTTGGCGACGACTTCGGGCTGGGCAATGGCTTGGTCCACGCCCGCAAAGAAATCCTGCTGCGTGAAGAAAGGAAAGTCGGGATACATGGCTGTGGCCGGACGTGCGACGCCCAGCGCATTCAGTGCCACCACCGAGGTCGCGACCGAACAGTAGGCCTGGTTGCGCTGCGTCTCGAAGTATGCCGCTAGCGGCCAATACGCCTGGCGGTAGCTGCTTTCAATGAGCCGCTGCTGGCCTATCGGGTGGGTCAGCGCAAACAGGTGTGCGGGAATCTCCAGCGATACTGCGGCACTGGGCGCACGCGCCTGTGCGGGCGCGCTGAAGCCGGCAAGCGACAGCGTTGCCGCGCCGGCAATCAGGGCGAAACGGCGCAGGCTGAACAGGTATCTGCGGCAGGAGAAGAGGGCCATGGGGAGTTTCCGTAAGCGACAGGGGACGGGAGGTTCAGGTCTTTTTCTGCGGGGCCGCGACTTTCCTGCGCGCTGCCTGCAATGCATCGATGGCGGCCTCGACGCAAGCCGGGTCGGTGAATGCAGACAAGGTGAAGAACTTGATGCCGACCACGGGTTCGCCGTAGCCTGTGGCGCGGTAGCGGCTGGTCTGCACGAACACCGGACTCTCGCCGCCCTCGGCGGCCTCGCGCGTGGCGGTGTAGACGGCCTTGTTGAAGTCGTTGTGCCGGATCAGCGCGTCGCGTTGCGCGATGTCGTCCTTTTCCGCGAGATAGGCCTGGTCGCCATTGACGCCGTCCGGATACACCCGGATCACGACCACGGCGCCATGGTTGTCCTGGTTGAGCACCGTCAGCCAGGGCAGGTCGCGCGCGCGGCGACGCAGAAGCTGCGACATCTCGACGCAATGGCTCAGCAGTCCGCGGTAGCCATCCTTGCCCAGCATCAGCAAATTGGCCAGGGCCGCCAGAACGGGCCCGCCCGAGCGCGAGCATTCCAGCGTGTAGATGCCGGGATCGTATTCACCGAACTGGAACAGGTAGGGCATGGCGACCTTGTCGCGGCGTATCGTGTTGAGCAGCTGCGCGTCGCGGGCGATGAACAGGCTCGAGGCATAGGGTGTGTAGCCGCTCTTGTGGAAATCTATGCCCAGCGAGTCGGCCAGATGCAGGTGTCGCATGCGTTCGCGCACCGCCTGGAGCGAGGCCGCGGCTTCGGGCGGAATATCCAGCGCATTGGCCGCGAAATCGTAGTCGTTGAACACCGCGTAAGCCCAGCCGATCACGGCGTCGGCGTGCAGATGCGGTGTGTAGTCGAGCCGGTATTCGTCCACCAGGCGCTTGCGCAGCGCGTGCACCGCCAGTATGTCGTCGATGCCGAAGGCATCGGTCGTTCCCATGGTCACCACGATGGCGGCAATGCGCTCGCCTTTGACTATGCTGGCGCGCAGCGCCTTTTCAAGTGCCGCGATGTCCATGGCGTTGTCGTCACCCGTAGGCACGGACACCGCCGCCTGGCTGCCCAGTCCCAGCCAGGCCGAGGCGCTGAGCTTGGCGTAATGCGCCAGGTCGGAGCCGAACACCCGCATCGGCTGCCGGATGCCGTCGTTGAACAGTCCGGGCTGGGCGATCTCGGCGCCCACCTTGATGCCGTACAGCGTGGTGCCGGTGCCGCCGAAGGTGAACAGTCCCAGCGCCTTTTCAGGGTCGTAGCCTACCAGTGCAGCGCACATGGCCGAGACCCGCACTTCGGCCTCCGCGGCCTTGTGCGAAAGGTCGTCCCACACGGTGTTGGGATCGGTGATCGAGCCATACAGCTGGCCGATGATGGACACCGAGGTTGCCGAGCCGTGCAGCCGGTGCACGTTCGGATGGCTCCAGGTGTACTGGCCTTCGAGATAGCGCGCGGTCTCGCGGATGGTGCCGCGCGCGTCGCCCAGCTTCTCGCCCATGCGTTCCCGGCGCGCGCCGGCGTAGTCCAGCGCCGTGCGCTTCCCCAGAAACGTCCTGTGGGTCTTGCGCTTCTCGTATTCCCCCATTGCGTAGGCCATCAGCCGCGACAGGCGGCTGTCTGCGGACTGCGAACGCGTGGGCGAAGGGAAGGTATCGCGAATGGTACGCACCACACGCTGGTAGGCTGCCGAACCCGATGAAACGCCCTCTTCAGGTTTGCGCAGTGCATCGCGGGCCTTGGCCGGCAAGGTCGCGGCCAGCGACGTGAGAGCGGAGATCTTCAACCAGTTGCGGCGCAGCATGGGGTTATTACCTTGGTGGGGTGGACAGCGGGAAGCGTCCCGCGGCCAGATCGGCATGCAGCAGGGGCAGGGCGCGCAGACCCAGGGCGACCGCAGTCATCGTGGGCGCGTTGATCGGCATGGTGGGGAAATTGGCGGTGCCGACGACAAACAGGTTGGCGTGGTCGTGGCTGCGGCAGTACGGATCGACCACCGTGGTCGCTGCGTCGGCGCCCATGCGCGCGGTGCCGGCGATGATGGCCGAGGCAATCGACGGCGCATCGGTCTCGATCTCTGTGCAGCCCAGCGCCCTGGTGATGTCGCCGTGGCGCGCACGCGCCTTTTCAACGCCGCGCAGGCTGTACTCGTCGATGGTGAAACTGATGCGCGGGCGCGGCATGCCGCTCGAGTCGCGCTGTACCGGGTCGATCTGCACGCGGTTGCTTTCCGATGGCAAGGTTTCCACCGAACTGTTGATTGCCAGCTCACGCGAACATTCGTCGCTCAGCCGCGCCGCCAGCTCGCTGCCGCGCACCCCCGACTTGATGAGGCGCGCGGAGCGTTGCATCGGCCCCAGGCCGACACGCCAGCCACGATTGAGGAAAGACGTGCCGATGGCGCCGTGGGTGCGGCGCGCGTCGCCGTCACGCAGCTCCAGGATGCCGGCCGTAGTGGTCGGCGCCCGGTAGGTGTAGAGCGGCTCGCGCGTCAGCGCGCGCGTATCCAGGTCCACCTGGCCCATCAGATACCGGCCGACCGCGTCGCTGCGATTGGCCACGCCACGCGGTGCATTAGGCTGGGTCGAGCGCAGCAGCAGGCTGGGGGTTTCGGTCGCATGGGCCGCAATGATGTAGATGCGCGCCCGGGCCATGCCGCGCTGCCCATCGGAGCGGCGCACGCGCAAGCCGGTGATAAACTGGTCCTGGCCGACTTCAATATGCTCGACCAGCAATTCGGGCAGCACGCGCACGCCGGCAGCTTCGGCCTTGGCCACATGGACGCTGGCATCGTATTTGGCGCCTATGGGGCAGATGGGCGCGCAGCTCGAGCTGCCGCAGCAAGGCGGGCGGCCGTCAAACACTTCCGAATTGCGCGCATGGGCAAAGGGCGCAACGGTATAGCCCAGCGGCGCGAGCGCAGCGCGTATCAGTCCGTCGGCATAGGTCATGGGAACCGGCGCCAACGGGTAGGGCGCGCCATTGCGCGGCCCCCCCTGATCGAACTCGGCGTAGCCCGCCGTTCCCCATTCCTTTTCAATGAAGAGATAGTGCTGCTGCAGGTCTTCATAGCCCACAGGCCAGTCCACGCCCACGCCAAACAACGACTTTGTACGGAAATCGTTGGGCCGAAAGCGCGCCGCAAAGCCTGTCCAGTGCCAGGTCGTTCCGCCCACGCCGCGCAGATAGCTGCCACCGAAGACATCGGGGCCGGCTTGCACCACATGGTCGCGCGCATGCATGGGATGGGGAGCGTAGGGCTGGCTAGGATACGGCGAGTTGGCGCCTTTATCTGCCGAGTCGTAGAAGTTCTGCACGGCGGTGGCGCGCTCTATGCGCGGACCGGCATCGATCAGCAGCACCTTGACGCCCTTTTGTGCCATCTGCCAAGACAGCATGCTGCCGACGGCGCCGGCCCCCACGACGATGACGTCGGAGGTCAACTCCTGGTCCAAAGACTCTTGCATGGATACGGTTCTCTCTGGGTAAAGGCAATTGACCTGATTGGTGATTTGCGGGGCGAAATCAGGTGGGCCGGTCGGCCCAATAACCAAAAGCGCCGCCGCAGACACCGGGGGGCTTGGTGAAGCTCAGCGCGGACCAGATGGGCGCATCGGTGTACGCGATCACCTGCGATGCACCCACCATGCCGCTGACCCACAGCTGGAGCGCGAACTCGACGGCATCGCGCAACGGCGGGCGCAGCGAAGCGGCGCGCATTTCGGCGGTGGACTTTCCGGCCAGACCCAAGAGTGCATCCCACTGGGTCTTGTCGAGGTTCTTGATCAGTACGGTGACGTATTGCCGCGTGAGTGCCTCATTGGCGTTGGCGATACCTGTCAGCTTCTCGCAGGCCGCTGCCAGCGAGCGCAGCGTGCGGTCTGGAATGGCATCGGCAGACGAGGCAACCGCCGGCAAGGCGGGCAGCGAGACCACTGCAATGCACTTGGCGAGCTGGAAGACAACTCGCCGGCGGGAGGCAGATCCGAGGTGTGACATTGAGTGGGCCAGTCGTGGATGGGTAGGCACACGGTTGCAGAAATGCAACCCCAGCACACACATGTTTCAATTTTTAACGCCAATAGAACTATAGCACTTGCTTGCTCAAATTTACGGATAAATCGGGAGTCCCAACCCCTGGTTCACCCGCAAGAACAGCCACAAGCCCAGCGGCGCAGGTGCAGACCCGAACTGGTTCATGATCTCTGTGGAGATCGCGCTGACCATTACCTTCGTGGCCGGCGGTTCGATCACGGCCATTTGCGTTGCAACCAAGCGCGCCATTCTCGGTAGTGATGCAGCGCGTAGCCGGCAAAGGACGGTTCCTTGGCCAATGCGGCGCTGACCTTGGAAATCTCGCGTTCCATCACCCGCGGTCCCTCTTCATAGAATGTGACCTTGTCAATGTCGTTCTTTGTCGTTTCCAGTCCGATGACCACGCGTTTGCCCACCTTGTTTGCATAGGCGATCTCGCTCGCCGCATGGGAGAGAATGCCGTCACGGCCCTCGGCCTTGTCGCGGTAATCCATCAGCGCCACATAATCGTATAGATCGATGACGTGCTCGCTGACGGGCCTTTTCTGTCCTCGCCAATCAAGTTGCATGCCGTCCAGCCAGAACGGGATGGCCGGACCGACCGACAGATCGGCACCGGCCAGCGTCTTCAGGCGCATCAATGCGGCGCTCATCTCCAGAAATTGGCGCATCAGCTCCACGCGTGTGTCGTCGTTCCAGGCATTCAACAGATGCGGCTCTATATCCATGTTGATGCCGTCGAATCGCGCCGCGGGCGGCGCTGCCTGGTTGTATGTCAGTACGCGCTGGAACATCGCCTGGGCGTCTGCTCGCCGCTCCGGGAGGATATAGGTTTCGGTATGCAGATAGGCGGACCCCAGCAGCGCATAGACGTGCATTCCCTTCTCATGCGCACTCTCGATGAAGCTGCGATAGAGCGCGGGATTATCGGCAATCAGATTGCGGGATTTATACGCGTCGGCATATAGATACAGCGTATTCACGCCATTCTTTTTCATGAAGGCAATGGCATCTGCTGCGACCTCAGGTTTTTCCACCATCGCATAGGACTCGGCTTCCCAGATCCAGAGCGCGCGATCCGGTGGCCCTTCAGCCGCGCGCGTGATCGACCAGGGCATGCCCAGCAAAAGCAGTACAGCAAGCAGATGGGCTTTCATCTTGGCTCCAGAGAGATGTGAAAGAAGCCGGCGCCGACACGCTTTCCCGAATTGGGATCGGCAGGAATGACGGCCAAATAGCGCTCGGACCGAAGAACGGTTTCGGGCAGCCGCAACTGCACGGTGCGCGATTCGCCCCCGGTCAACCGCAACGGCGCGCCATTGACTTCTTGCAGTTCCTGTCCAGCCGCATCGGTGACGACCAGCAACGGAACGAAAGCCGTGCTGGAGCGGCTGCCCGCATTCAAGAACGTGACGTGTACATACTGGCCTTGCAGGCTGACATTGCGCACCTGCAACTGCACCGTAGCATCGGTGTTCGCGGAAGCGGCGGTTGGCGCCTGCCGTGCCCCGGCATCCCAGGCTGCGAATTCCGTGACAGCTTCGGGCGGCAGCAGCCGACCGCTCGCCAACATGCGTTGGCTGGCAGCGTTGAAAGCCGCCAGCTTGCTTTGCAGGCGTGCCTGCTGCGGTGCATTGGCGACCGCTTCCGCCGCCAGCTGCGCCGACACGCTGTAGAGCTGCCCGCGCAGCAGAAACCAGTCACCTGACAGCATCCCTGGCGATTCGGTCTTCACCGGCTTGATGGGAATGTCGTGCAGGTTCCGGTAGGCTGCGAACATATCCAGTCCCTTGCCCAGCCAGGCGGTCTGCACCGGGGTGCGCAGTCCGTAGGCATGGGACAGCCATGCCAGCAGCGACGGCGTGAGATCCAATTGCGACGATACCGCCGCGATGCGTGCCGGGCTCTTGAGCAGCGGCGAATAGACCAGCAGCGGCACATGGTGACGTTCCAGGGCGTCCACCAGCGGCAGTTCGGGCAGACGGTGATCTCCTGTCACGATGTAGACCGTGTCCGCATGTCCTGGCAATGCCTGCATTCCGTCGATGAAACTGCGCACAGCGTCGTCGGTGTAGAGCACGGCGGAAAAAATATCGATGTTGTCGACATAGAACTGCCTATGCGCTGGCTGGATACCGAGCTCCTGCAAACGCTCCAATACGCGCGCGCGATAGCGTTCCTGGCCTGGAAAATGGTAATCCGTGTGCATGCTGATGGTTTGCAGCGCGACGATGGCCGGCGCGTCGCTTTCCTTGGCCTCATCGGCCAGCGCCAGCCGCACCAGATCTGCGTCTGCGAACCCCCAGCTGTTGCTGCCCGCGGGCAAGCTATGCCGGCGCAGATGCCACGGCAGGTCACGCAGCTTCGTCACACCTTGGCGCGTCAAATACGCGCGTTCGCTGTCGAAATCCAGGTTGGTGCCGCTGTAGAACCGTGCGTCATAGCCGTTGGCCAGCAGCACGCTGAAAAGATCGGCGTGCTCGGGCATCCTGTCGCCCAGATCGGCAAAGCCCTTTTCTCCGAAGGGCAGAGAGCCGAAAAGCGAGGGCAGAACACCGAAGGTGCGCCCCTGCGGGGCAATGAAATGCTCGAAATACAGGCTGCGGCTGGCCAGCTCATCGAGGCCGGGAGTGAAGCTGCCAAGACGGGCATCGGGCCCAGAGAAATCTCTGCCCAGTCCTTCCACCACAATGACCACCAAGCTAGGCGGCCGGCGCGCGGGAGAAAAATAGCCGCCCAGCACATCCTGCGTGCGCTCTGCACGCATGAAGGGGTAGTCCGGGTGGGCCGGCGCTGCTGCCTGGGGCGCAACGTCGGCTGCATCGTCGGCGCCCGCAATGGCGTCCGGTGCCGGCGCAGGCCGCCATTTTTGCGCCAAGCTTTCCAGAAAGAATCCTGCCTTGTCCTGCGCCCTCATGCGGCGGTCCAGGTCCAGACCCTGCGACCAGGCGCCATGCAGCGGCAGCAGCCAGGCGGCAAGCGATAGCGCCACCAGCACCCCCAGGGGCAGGGCGCTGCGCGGCAGCGGCAGGCGCCAGGCAAGCATCAGTCCGGACCACAGTACGGCCAGAGCCAGCAGTCCCACCAGCAGCGGCGCCGCACCGATCGCTACATTGGCCCCACGTACGGTGGTGGTGATTTCATTCAGGGAGTAGCTGAACAGATCGCTCCCAAGCGGGGTTCGGGCAATGAGGAAATAAAGCGACAGGCCCATCTGCGCGAGAAGCAAGGCGCTCCATGCCAGCGCCAGCGGCCATGGTTTCGGCTGGCGCAGAAAAAGCCAGGCACTGAAAAACAGCAGCGGCAGCCAGCGCAGAAAATCCGCGACATCAAACCCTGCGGCCACCGTGGCCAGGTGCGGATCCAGCGGTCCGCTGGCGACCAGTTCAGCTACGCGAACGACACCGCTCGCGGCCAGCCATGCAGGCAGCACCCAAAGAAAACGCCTGGCCGCGCCACGCCAACCCAGAGGCACGGCGGCATCAGTGGCGGCTTTCCCGGTCGGCACTTCATCACCACCGACGATAGACGGACATCGAAACCGAGAACTGGCTTGGTGCGGAGCTGTCATGCCCATAGTCGCCCGTGAGCTTGAAGCCCCACGTGCGCTCGGGGAAAAATACCCAGGACACCCCCACCAAGCCATTGCGGACCTGGCTCAGGCCTTGGCCCGGAAGAAAATCGTTGCCACGGCCATGACCCACGCGGAATTCGACATAGCTGTCGGCATCGCCACGGTAATAGTTGCGCAGAATGGCGCGATAGCCATTGCTCCGGGTGCCGTCGCTGCTCGGCACATGGGTGGCGCGTACGCGGGCGTAGTAATTGCCAAAGTATTTGCCCACACCCAGCCCATAGATGTTCACATCGTCGCTGAATTTCAGCCGGTCATAGCTGCCCGACAGCTCCCATCCACTGCCCACACCCTGGAATAGTTCTGCCCGGGAGGCGTAGTGCGGATACAGTCTGTCGCCCGATGCGCGCTGGTAGCGGACGTTGGCGTAGGCACGCGACCAAAGGTCTACATAGCCATCGAGCGCCACGGCGCTGTCGTGACCGCCGAATCGATTCGCACGCAGCAACTCCACTGCCAGTGAGCCTTTCGTGAACTTCCGGCGCAGCGATATCGAGTAATCGTTCCAGGGCCTTCGACTGCCTTCGAAGCCGGTGTGCTCATAAGTTCCACTGGCGATCCAGCGAAATCCCGGTGGGGCCGTATCGGCGCGATTGGCTGCGGGCGGTCTGAGCGAGACCATCAGTCCTTCCACCTCCACGCGCGCCAGGCCGTTTGCCTCGGCCCGGCCAAATGCGTCGGCAGCACCGCTGTAATCACCCGCGTCACGCAGCGCGCGGCCCAGCGCCACAAAGGGTGGGGCGTCCGCAGGATCGAGCCTGGCCCACTCTGCGTAGGCTTGCGCCGCCTGCGCCGGGCGATCGCTCCAGAAATACATGTCTCCCAGCGCCGACCATGCATCGCCATAGCTGGGGTGGGCGGCCGTCACTGCCCTGAGGTCCTGCTCCGAAGCCTCCCAGCGGCCCATCCAGGCCAGCGTGCGGCCACGCGCCAGCAGCAAGTCGCCGTTGCCGGGGCTTTCTGTCAGCAAGCGATCGTACAGAGCCAGCGCGGCTTCGCGTTGTCCACTGACCGCAAGCTGCCGCGCCTGGGCCATCTGTTCCGTCAGGCCAGGCGCTGCCAATGGCTGTGCGCTGGACGCTGCGGGGAGCAGCGCCATGGACAAGAAAGCCAGCACGGTAGCGACATCGGTATGAAATCGAAGATGCATGGTGTACTTTCGATGGCTTAAGGAACGGAGGTGTCCGAGGCGGTGGCCTGGGGGGGTGTTCTTGACTCCACCGCATCAGGCACTTGCCAGGACCCGTCGCGACGTATTTTTCCCCAGCGCCGAACATGCCGCCGCGCGCTGAACGCCCAGCGCATCAGTCCGGTGACACGCCAGACCGCAGTCAACTGGCGGTAGCCAAAGTTCTCCAGCACGGCCCATGCGAGCAGTTTGAGTTGCTGGCTTAGCTTGGGGTACATGCGGTACGAAAGCTCCTCCAAGAGCAGGGCATTGATGGAGAGCAGGACGCCGATGCCGATCGCGGCGATCAGGAAGATCAGGAAGATCTGCCCCGACACCAGGCCCAGGATCAAGAGCACGGTCATGACGACATAACCCAGCAGTTCAATCAGCGGTCCGATGAATTCGAACAACAGCATGAAAGGGAAGCTGAGCCAGCCAAGAACGCCGCTGCGTCGGCTGAACATCAGGCCCAGATTGGGCCACAGGCTCTCGGCCAGTCCGCGTTGCCAGCGAATGCGCTGGTTTCGCAGCGACTCCAGGTCTTCGGGCACTTCCGTCCAGCAAATCGGATCGGGAACGAAGGTGATGCGGTATGGCCGCTTCTCCTCACGCATGGCACGGTGCAGGCGGACCACCAGATCCATGTCTTCGCCCATGGTGTCGCGGCGGTAACCACCGATCGATATCACCCGCTCCTTGTAGAAGACGCCGAAGGCGCCGGAGATGATCAGCAAGGCATTGAAGGGCGACCAACCCATGCGTCCGAACAGGAATGCCCGCAGGTACTCGATCAGTTGAAATCCAGCCAGGAATCCCTTGGGCAAACCCACCTTGTCCAGCAGGCCGTTCTTGACCGAGCAGCCGTTGAGTACGCGCACCACGCCGCCACAGGCCACGGTGCGTGCGTCCTGAAGAAAAGGCCGCACCACGCGCGACAGGCTGTCGGTTTGAAGAACGCAGTCGGCGTCTATCGTGCAGTAAAGCGGGAAGCGAGCGCAGTTGAGCCCTGCATTCAAGGCATCGGCTTTGCCGCCATTGGCTTTGTCCACCAGGCGCAGGCGGGGCATCGTCGGCGAGAAATAAAAGCCTCTGACGTCCTCCGTCTTGAGGCGGCGGCGATAGGCCTCGGGAAACGGCAGCATGCCAAAGGCGTTGATCACCGTTTCCAGGGTCTTGTCGGTGGAACCGTCGTTGATGATCACAATCTCGTACTCAGGATAGTCCATGGCCATCAAGGAACGCACGCTGGAGGCGATCGATTGCGCTTCGTTGTACGCCGGCAGAATGATGCTGACGGGCGGTTGGTAGGCGCGCAATGCAGCGGGCAGGTAGCGCGCCCTGTGCTCGCGCATGTGGCGCACGATGCTGAACCCGGAAATCACGCTGAGCAGCAGGTAGGCCAGGTTCAGCACGACAAAGTAGAAGAGGAAAAACCACTGCAGTGACGTCATCCAGCTCACCCAGGGCATTTGCCCCAGTTCAGCCGCAATTTGATGCCACCCGGCCGCAAGGGCGTTGAAGAATTCGTTCATGCCATCCTCCTTTGCGGTAGCTCCGACAGCACATGCTGGATGATTTCTCGTGCGAACACATCATGCTGTCTGGCGCCGATGCGTTGAATGCGTTCCTCATTTCCTGCGCACAAGGAACTGAGGGCTTGGGCCGCTCGGTAGCGCACCCACCACTGCCTGTCCGAAAGCAACGGAACCAGCCGTGCCTCGTCGCTGTTGTCTCCCAGGCGAGCCAGCGCGGTGGCCGCATGCATGCGCACATGCCAGCGGGGATGGGCGAGAAAACTTCGCACGTGATCGACATCGGCGCGATCGGTGACCATCTGCAGGCAGGTGGAGAGTACGTGATCGTCCATCTTGGAATCCAGCAACTGGCGGATGACAAGCGCCGCGCGTTGCGTGTCCGTATCGGCCAGGAAGCGCACCAGCCTGGCGGCGGTATTGTCGTTGGCGCGCAAAACCGCACTGGACAGGACGGCGGCCGTGTTGTCGGCGTCGTTCCCTTTGAGAATGCGCGCCACTGTCCCATCTGGCCAGTTCTCGTGTTCGGCAATCGCCGGAACAAACAGTTCCAACGCTCTGGCAGAGTCGATCTGTGTCAGCGCCCGGGCGGCACAAAGTGACAGGATGGGGCCGGGATCCGAGAGATAGGGGACCAGCGTCTCGAAGTCGCGCATATCTCCCTGATGGCCCAGAGCGATGATGGCCATCCCGCAATCGTGATAGTTGCCGTGCAGCATGCGACGGGCCACTGCGGAGAGACCTACGCGTTCGCCGATATTGCGCAGCTGCGCATTTCTCTCGGGCGCCGCTTCGTGGATATCGTTCCACGCTTCGATGAAGGCCGGTGCATCGCGCGCCGGGACCGCGGGCAGGGCGATGTTTTCCCCTGTCGATGCTCTTTCAAAGAGGTTTCGCCATTGCTGCAGTCCGCGCAAGTGCCGGCGCTCTCGGTGCTTGGTGAACCAGCGCATCGCAAGGATGATCAAAAGCATGACCAACGCCAGCGTCATCGCGCAAACGCCGATCCAGAATGCAAACACCACATTCGGAGTGTTGTCCAGGAAAAAACGCATTTTTTTCTCCCTGCTTCACGATCACCACATGCGCACACGACTGGAAGGTGCTGCCAATCGATGAATGCTATCGCGTTCAACGTTGGGATTTGACGCCTGTGTTACAGATGCTAGGCTTTTTGTTGAAGACTGTCACTTGTTGTACCGTGCTTGGTTACAGATTTATTTGCGCCGGCGCCTCAAGCCTTCGATTTGGCGTATTTCTTTGAATATCGGAGCGTGCGATGGCCCGTGCGTGAAACTGGCGTCGGGGTCGGGCTTATCGGCGAGGGCGCGCTGGCAAAGCCAATCCTGTGGCGGTCACGCCGCGGCCTACCGTTGCTTTGCCATCTTCGTGACTTCCGCCAGCGCCCGGAGCTCGCGCCAAGCCAAGTCCCGGCCCATGGGCGCCAAACAGCGATTCGTGCACGGGAACAAGCGTTCATTCGGCTCGAACCTTTGGAAGTCCCGGTCGTTGCGGCACAGGCCGGAGCATCGCTGGAATGTGACACGGCTGGCGCATGACGCTGCGCACGGCGTGGTTCGGGTTGACGTGGGGGCACCTGGCCGTGGCCCTGGAAGTTCGACCGCCAGCCAGGGGGATGGTCGTAGTGTGTACGGCTGCAGCCCAGGAGTATTTCGCTCCTGAAATGGATGAGCGGACGAAACTTGGAACTCGAGGTCGTGGCAGCCAAGACAGGCTGCTTTCTGAGGTGGTATCTACTAGATACGATGTATATTATGTTAAGTATTGGCTATACAGTTTTGCTCCACTCCGATGGCCAGTCCGCTCCAGTTTCTGTGCCAGGGCCTGAACCGGCGAAAGCGTGCTAACTTCCCCGTATGGAATTTTTCACTGCCTCCATCCAATGGACGCTGCGCCATCCCTGGCTGATGCTGGGTGCGCTGGTGGCCCTCGGTTGTGCGGTCCGCTGGACGGGCCGGTCGGGCAAGCGTTCGCGTGCAAAGCACGGCGCGGCCGGGCTGCTGCGCTCGCGCAAGGAGCAGCAACGGTTTTCCCCGCTTTCCACGGTCTACGCGCCCAAAGGCTACCGGCGGCAGAGGCCGCCACGCAGCTGAGCGCTGCTGGAAGCCTGTAACGGCAACGGCATTCAACGCGCTGTCGGTCGCTGATCCCAGCGCTCGGCCACGCGGGCCAGGTCGGCCAGCGTATCGGTGTCTGCTAGAGCACCCCAGTCTTGCAGTACCACTGGCTGCAACTGATTCTGCGCCTGTGCTGAGCGCACCACGCTCTGTGCGCCGCTGTCGCCCGTCAGCTGCAGCAGCTGCTCCCCCCACGCCGCCGAAAAACCGACAGGATGGCCCCACTGGCCATCGATCTGCGGCCGCACCACGCCGCCCAGCGCTTGCAATGCCTGGGCGACGGCGCGCAGGCTGGCCGGTGCCACGGCCGGCAGGTCGCCGGGCAATATCAGCCAGCCGCTGGCGTCTGACGACAACGCCACGCCGCGCGCGATCGAATGGCCCATGCCTTCGCTGCGCCACAGCGGGCTGTTTTCAACGAGCACCGCGCCCAGCCCGCTGGCCGCGACGGCCGCCAGCGTGTGCTCGAGCACGCTGCGCCCATGCAACTGGGCTTGCAGCTTGCCGGTCTGCGCGCCCGAAGCGCGAAAGCGCTTTCCCTGGCCCGCGGCGAGAACCACCACCACGGGATTGCTGTTGTCGTTGCTGCTGTGCATCGCGGCCATTGTAGAAAGTCTGGCACGCAAGCTGCAGGCCATGGGGAATGCACATCCATGCCCGAGTTCTCAAATCCTTCGACATGATCCGCCGCTGCGGGTCTATCCGTGAGGCTTCACGCCATCTGCACATTGCCTCGTCGGCGATCAACCGCCAGTTGCTGCAACTCGAGGACACGCTGGGCATGCCGCTGTTCGAGCGCCTGCCGCATGGGCTGGAACTCACGGCCGCGGGCGAAGCCTTTGCGCGCCATGTGCAGAACGTCTTTCAGGACGAGCGCCGCCTTTCCCAGGAACTTGGTCAACTGCAGGGCCTGCAGCGCGGGCCCCTGCATGTGATGGCCGTCGAAGGCCTGTGCAGCGATCTGCTGCCGCGCATGCTGGTCCGGCTGTACCGCCGTCATCCAGGACTGTCGGTGCAATTGCACACCGGCGGATCGGCGGCCACGGCCCAGGCGGTGCGCACCGGCGATGCCGACATCGGGCTGGGGTTCTCGATAGCGGCCGATGACGACCTGCAGGCCTGCTGCCTGCGCCGGGATCCCGTAGGTGCGGTGCTCAGCCCCGAGCATCCGCTCGCCGGCCGGCCCAGGCTGAGTCTGGCCGAATGCGCGCAGGCGTCGCCCTTGATACTGCCCTTGCCCAGCCTGTCGTTGCATGCGCTGCTGGCCCCCCTGCTCTCGGGCCTGGCCGAGCGCCCTGCCGTTTTGCTGGAAACCGCCTCGCTTGATCTGGGCAAGCGCCTCGCACAACAAGGCCTGGGCATTGCCTTTCAAAGCCGCTGGGGGCTGGAGCAGGAAATGGCGTCGGGCCAGTTGGTGCATGTGCCGCTGCATTCTCCGGCACCACTGTGGTGCGAACTGGGCGTTTACGTGCGGGCCGGGCGCAGCCTGCCGCCCGCAGTCACTGCCTTGGTGCATCTGCTGATGGCCGAACTCGCGGATTGAGGCGGCGCGCCAAAAACGGCAGCACCCTGCGCCAAAAACGCTGCTACCCGCTGCCCCCGACTCCTTTTTAGACTGGCGGCTGTCGCGCTTGCCAACCGTTTTTTGAATGTTCCCGCCATGACCACCTCCCAACTGCAGCTGCCCGTGATCGATATCCATGCCTTGCGCCACGGCAGCGCCGCCCAGCGCCAGGCCGTTGCCGCGCAATTGGGCCTGGCCTGTGAAACCCACGGCTTTTTCTACATCACTGGCCATGGCATCGATGCGGCGCTGATAGATGGCGTGTTTGCTGCCAGCCGCGCCTTCTTCGACCTGCCCGAAGCGCGCAAGAACGCGCTCGACAAGCGCCACTCGCCCTGCAACCGCGGCTACGAGCCGCTGCGCGCCCAGACGCTCGAAGCCGGCGCGCCGCCCGATCTCAAGGAAAGCTTCTATATAGGCGCCGAAGTGCCGGCCGATGATGCGCGCGTGCTGGCCGGGCGTTTCAACACCGGACCCAACCAGTGGCCCGGCGAGCTGCAAGACTTCGCTTCCACCACCCAGGCCTATTACCAGGCGGTCTATGCGCTGGGCGCCGATCTGGTGCGCGGCATGGCGCTGTCGCTGCAGCTGCCCGCGGATTTCTTCGAAGCCTATCTGCGCGACGCCGCAGCCACGCTGCGCCTGCTGCACTATCCGACCCAGCCCGGAAATCCGGCACCCGGTGAAAAAGGCTGCGGCGCCCACACCGATTTCGGCGGGCTCACGCTGCTGCTGCAGGACGATCTGGGCGGCCTGCAGGTCTGGGATCGTCAGCACCAGGGCTGGATAGACGCGCCGCCCGTGGCCGGCAGTTTCGTGGTGAATATCGGCGATCTGTTTGCACGCTGGACCAATGACCGCTATGTGTCCACCCTGCACCGCGTAATCAACCGTTCGGGCCGGCGCCGTTACTCGGTGCCCTTTTTCTTCACGGGCAATCCGCTGCACGAAGTGCGCTGCATTCCCACCTGCCTGGCCGAAGGCGAGGCACCGCGCTATCCCGCGACCACGGTCGAAGACCATCAACGCGCCTGCTACCGCCGGACCTATGCCACCGCCGCGGCCTGAAACCATGAGCCACTCGACTTCCAGCGCCGGCGTGCGCGATATCGTGCTGATCCATGGCGCGTGGCAAGGCAGCTGGGCGTTCGACGCCTGGCGCCCCCTGCTTGAAACCGCGGGCTGGCGCGTGCATTGCGTGGACCTGCCGGGCAACGGCCATACGCCTGCAAGCGCCCAACGGCCCGCGACGCTGGCGGGCTATACCGACCATGTGTGCGAGGTTCTGGCTGCGCTGCAACGCCCCGCCGTGGTGCTGGGCCACAGCGGCGGCGGCATCGTCGCTTCGCAGGTGGCCCAGGCCCTGCCCGATCAGGTCGCGGCTCTGGTCTACCTTGCGGGAATGATGCTGCCCGGCGGCATGGCGTATTCCGACCTGATTGCCCAGGCCAGGGCCGATGACCCCGACTGGGTCTATAGGGGCATAGCGCCGCATCTGCGCTGGAGCGCAGACGGCGCGCACAGCGAAGTGGACCGCGACGGCGCGCTGGAGACCTTTTTGCATGACTGCCCGCCAGACGCTGCGCGCGCCGCTGCTGCCTTGCTCACGCCCCAGCCCGAAAGCGGCCGGGCGATGGCCAACGAACTTTCTGCCCAGCGTTTCGGGCGCGTGCCGCGCGTTTACGTGGGCTGTCGCAACGACCGCTCCGTGCCCTGGGCCCTGCAGCAGCGCATGCAGCGGCTGCTGCCGCCGCAGGCAAGTGTTGCCCTCGACTGCGGCCATGTGCCGCAGCTCGCCTGTCCCGGCGCGTTGACGCAGGCCTTGCTGCCTGCGCTCGAAGCCCTGCTGGCATAGCGTTTGCCGCCGGCTTTTTCGCACCTTGAAATTTGTATACGAAATCGGTATGCAAATCTGGCCTGGAATTTGCTTGATCCAACGTAACGCCGCCAGCGGCCTTTCAACCGCGTTGCGCCTTTTTTCTCACTCTCTGGAGCGCTTGCCATGTCCATCACTGTTCGCCCTGTTCTTTCCGCCCTGGCCCTGGCCTTGATGGCCTCCACTTCCCATGCGGCCGATGCGCTGACCGTACAGCTCGACTGGCTGCCCGGTGGCGACAAGTCGTTTGTCTACGCCGGTGTACAGCAGGGCTTCTTCAAGGCCGAAGGGCTGGAAGTCAAGATCGTTCCCGGGCGCGGCTCGGCCGATGCGGTGACCAAGGTCGCGTCGGGCTCGGCCGACGTGGGCTTTGGCGGAATCTCCGCCGTGATGATGGCCGCTGCCGAAGGCAAGATTCCGGTCAAGGCCGTGATGTCGCTGTACTCGGCCCAGCCCGATGCACTGTTCACCAAGGCCAGCAGCAATATCAAGAGCCTCAAGGACATGGAAGGCAAGACCGTGGGCATGCCCACGTTCTCGTCGTCGAACGCGCTGTGGCCCGTGGTGCTGCAGCGCAACAACGTCGATATCTCCAAGGTCAAGATCATCAAGACCGATCCCGCGACGCTCGCTCCCATGCTGGCCCAGGGCCGCGTCGATGCGACCATCAACTGGGTAACCGTTGCGCCCGCGTTCCAGAACGTGCTGGGCCAGGCCAAGCAGGAGCTGTCGGTGCTGCCCTGGAGCCAGTTCGGCCTGACGGGCTACGGCTGGTCGGCAATCGCGAACGACAAGACCATTGCCAGCCGCCCCGACGTGCTCAAGCGCTATCTGCGCGCGCTGACCAAGTCGCTCGAGTTCTCGATTGCCCAGCCGCGCAAGGCCGCCGAATCGCTGGTGGCGATGGTGCCCGAAGCCAATGTCGACGTGATCGAGGCCGAATTCCGCGCGTCGATTCCGCTGCTCAAGACCGAGGCCTCGGCGCGCGACGGCCTGGGTGCCTTCCAGCCCAAGCTGCTGGCCGACACCTGGGGCTGGGTCTCGGCCTCCATGGGCTACGACATCAAGAAGGTCGATCCGGAAGCGCTGGTCGATCGCCGTTTCATGGCGCGCTGATCCGGCCTTTGTATTTCCGGATGGCCAGAGCCGGCCATCCGCCTTTTGTTGCCTGCCTGCTGGATCTTCTATGCCTTGCGTCATCGACCTGAATGCCGTCACCCAAACCTTTGTGTCCAGCGATGGCAGCCCTGTCACTGCCCTGCACAACGTCGATCTGCACCTGCAGCGCAATGAATTCATCTCGCTGATAGGCCCCTCGGGCTGCGGAAAATCGACGGTGCTGCGCCTGATCGCGGGCTTGCTGCGGCCCAGCTCCGGTGAAGTGCGGATCTTCGATCTGCCCGTGACCGAGCCGCGCGACGAGATCGGCATGGTCTTCCAGAAGCCCACGCTGCTGCCCTGGCTCAGCGTGGTCGACAACATCACCTTTCCCATGCGCCACAAGTACGGCCGCGTGGATGCCAGGGACCAGGCGCGCGCCCAGGCGCTGCTGCAGATGATCGGCCTGCAGGACTTCGGCCACAAGCGCCCGCACGAGCTTTCGGGCGGCATGCAGCAGCGCGTGGCGATCGCGCGCTCGCTGCTGCACGACCCCGACATCCTGCTGATGGACGAGCCGTTCTCGGCGCTGGACGCGCTCACGCGTGACGAAATGAGTTTCGAGTTGCTACGCATCTGCAGCGAACGCCCCAAGACCGTGGTCTTCGTGACCCACTCCATTCAGGAAGCGCTGCTGCTGTCGGACCGCATCGTGGTGATGAGCGCGCGCCCGGGCCGCGTGTCGCAGATCATCGATGTGCCGCTGGCCCGGCCGCGCACGCTGCAGACGCTGACCGACCCGGTGTTCACGCGCATGGCCAACGAGATCCGCGAGCAGGTGTTCACGCGCCACCCGCACTGATCGCCCCCCCTGCCCCACGCCACCACTTTCCGGATTTTGCCCATGAAAGCCTTTGCCTTCCGCCATGCCTCGTTGCTGGCTTTTATCGTCCTGCTGGGCCTCTGGGAGCTGGCCTGCCGTGCGCTGGCCGTGCCCGAGTTCATCCTGCCCGCGCCCAGTGCGATTGCGCTGGCCGCGGGCAGCCTGGGCCTGGCACGCTGGGCCGAGCACCTGTGGGCGACGATTGAAGTCGCGCTGCTGGGCTATGCGCTGGCCATCGCGCTGTCGATTCCCTTGGCCGTGGCGATCACGCGCTCGGCGCTGCTGTCGCGCATCGTCATGCCCTGGCTGGTCGTCATCCAGTCGACGCCCATCGTCGCCGTCGCGCCCATCATTGTCGTCACGCTGGGCGCGGGCGTGCTGCCGCGCGTGGCCATCACCACGCTGCTGGCGTTCTTCCCCCTGGTGGTCTCCACCTGCCTGGGACTGTCGTCGGTGCCGGCCGAGTTCATTGAGCTGTCGCGCTCGCTGCGCGCCAATACCGCGCGCCAGTACTGGCAGGTGCGCATGCCGTTTGCGATTCCGCATGTGTTCTCGGCAATGAAGGTGTCGGTCACGCTGGCCGTGGTCGGCGCCGTGGTGGCCGAGTTTGTCGCCGCCGAAAAAGGCCTGGGCTATCTGATCCTGTTCACCACCTCGTCTTTCAAGGTGCCCGTGGCCTTTGCCGCACTGGCGCTGCTGGTGCTCAGCAGCCTCACGCTCTACAGCCTGGTGCAATGGGTGCACCAGCGCTTCTTTGGCTGGAGCAGCCCCAAGGCCTGATTCATCTCACTTTCTCACTTGCCATGACCACCCTGCCCCCCGCCAGCCCACCCTCGCCCGAACAGATTGAGCGCCATCTGCGCCGCACCATGGAAGTCGCCGAGCGCGCCGTGAGCATAGGCCGCCACCCGTTTGGCGCCATTCTGGTCGCGCCCGACAACGAAACCGTGCTGCTGGAGCAGTGCAACATCGACACCGTCAACCATGCCGAGTCGACGCTGGCGCGGGTTGCGGCCAGCAACTATCCGGCCGACTATCTGTGGAACTGCACGCTGTACACCTCGGTCGAGCCCTGCTGCATGTGCGCCGGCACCTCGTACTGGGCCAACATCGGCCGCGTGGTGTTTGGCATGACCGAGCACGCGCTGCTGCAGCAGACCGGCAACCACGCCGAGAACCCGACGATGAGCGTGGCCTCGCGCTATGTGTTCGATCACTGCCAGAAGCCTGTGGAGTTGATAGGCCCTGTTCCCGCGCTCGAAGCCGAGATTGCCGCACAGCAGCGCGCGTTCTGGGCCGGGCGCTGAAGGCCGGCCATGCAATTGCTCAGGCCCGACAGCCCGGCCCATGCCATCGCGCTGCGCGCCGCGCATCCGGGCGCGCGCTTTGTCGCCGGCGGCACGGCCTTGCAGCAGGAATGGGGCGATCGCCACCGCGCCCCGGCCGGCTGCTGTCTGATTCCCCTGCATCACCTGAGCGCCTTGCATGGCATTGAACTGATCGAAGACGCAAGCGCGCTGCGCATAGGCGCGGCCATGCCGCTGGAAACCGTGCGCACCCACGCGCTGGTGCGCGCGCATGCACCGCTGCTGGTTGAAGCGCTTGCTCAGCTGGGCGCCCTGGGCGTGCGGCATCTGGGCACGCTGGGCGGCAACGTCGCATGGCGCTGGGGCGACAGCACGCCCGCGCTGCTGGTGCTCGATGCCCAGGCCGAATGCGCGCATGCGCCCGGCCAGCGCCTGCCGCTGGCGGCGTTGTTGGCCCAAGCCGAATTGCCGTTGATTGTGGCCTTGCATATTCCGCTGCGGCCCGGTCATCCGCAGCCACACACCGCCTTCGAGAAAGCCGCAGCGCGCGCGGCCTTTGCGCCGGCGCGACTGAGCCTGGCGCTGCGCTGGAATGCGGGGCAGCTGAGCCACGCGGCCTGTGCCGCGCCCGATGTGCCGGCGCGTCTGCTGGGCCGAACGCTTGCCTGGCTGCATTCCCATCCCGCAACGCGCGGCGCTGCGGCGCTTGCCGGTCTGCGCCAGGCCTGCGCCGCCGACGGCCTGCCCAGCGAGCATCCCGAAGATCTCGCTCATCTGGCAGCCCGCCTGATTGCAGGCCATTGCGGCCTGCTGGGCCCTGCCATCGAGGAAGTGCCATGACACAGCCGAATGCACCGCTGCCCGCGGGCGTGATGCGCCCGCTGGCGCACGCCGACCTTGCCCGGCCCGACGCGCTGGCCAAGCTCGGCGGCAACCCCGGCTATCTGAGCGACCGCATTGCGCCCGGCCAGCTGCGTGGCGCGATGCTTGGCAGCCCGCATCCGCATGCGCGCATCGTGTCCATCGATACCGCGGCGGCACGCGCTCTGCCCGGCGTGCACGCGGTCGTGACCCATGCCGATATTCCGGGCCAGGCCGACTACGGCCTGCGCCGCGTGGACCGCCCCGCGCTGTGTCGCGACCGTGTGCGCTATGTGGGCGATGCCGTGGCCGCGGTGGCGGCCGACAGCTTGGACATCGCCCATGCGGCGCTGGATCTGATTGCGGTCGAGTATGAATTGCTGCCCGCCGTGACCTGCCCCGAAGCCGCGTTGCGGCCCGAAGCAACTGCCGTGCATGCGGGCGGCAATCTGCTGCACCAGCACCATCACCGCCTGGGCGATGACGGCGCCGCCGACGCTGCCACGGTGCACCGTGTCAGCGCCACATACGAGACGCCGCGCCAGATGCATGCATTTTTGGAAACCGAAGGCGGCGTGGCCGAGCCCGACGGCCAGGACGGGCTGTGCCTGTATTTCGCCAACCACAACCCCGAGCGTGAGCGCCAGGTCGTTGCCGCGCTGCTTGATATACCGCCCGAGCGCGTGCACAGCGTGGGCTCGCCGGTCGGCGGCTCCTACGGCGGCAAGGACGAACTCACGGTCCAGCCGATTGCCGCGCTGCTTGCCTGGAAGACCCAGCGCAGCGTGCGCCTGCATCTGGGGCGCGCGCAATCGACGGATTTCGGCGTCAAGCGCCACCCCATGCGCATCCAGATGGAAAGCGGCTGCGATGCCCGCGGGCGGCTGACTTGCCACCGCGTGCAGATCCTGGCCGATACCGGCGCCTACGCCACCCATGGTCCCGAAGTGCTGGACGCGGCGCTGGAACACGCGCCCGGGCCGTATGCCTGGCAGTCCATCGACATCGCCGGGCGCCTGGCCTATACCAACAACGGCGTGGCCGGCGCGTTTCGCGGCTTTGGCGCGGTGCAGGTGCAGTTCGCGCTCGAGCAGCAGATGGACAGGCTGGCCCATGCTGCGCATCTGGACCCCGCGGATTTCCGCCTGCGCAACCTCAAGCCCGTCGATGCGCCCGGGCCGCTGGGCCAGATCGTCGTGCCGTTCGACGGTCCGCAGCGCGCGCTCGCGGCGCTGGTGCGGCATCCGCTGTGGGTTTCGCATCCCCAGCGCCATTGGAGCGATGGGCCAGGCGGACGCTACCGCCACGGCATAGGTCTGGCGCTGGTGCACCGCAGCGACGGCTTCGGCAAGGGCTTTCCTTTCGGCTGCCGCATGGAGCTGGCGCTGGCCGAGGACGGCGCCATCGAGCTGCGCAGCGGCTTCACCGAACTGGGCCAGAACCTGCTGTCCGCGGTGCGCAATACCTGCGTGCATTTCCTGCACTGTGGCCCCGGTGACGTGCGCCCGGTGCTGGGTGACACACGCTGCACGCCCGACTCCGGGCCGGTCGCGGCCTCGCGCGCGACCACGCTGGTCTGGCATGCGCTGCAGCGCGCCGCGCCGCAATGGCGCTCGCAGCTGCTTGCCGCGACCGCGCAGGCATTCGATGTGGCGCGCGAAAATCTGCGACTCGGCGCCGGCGGCGTGCATGGCCGCGCGGGGCTGATCGCCAGCTACGCGCAACTGGCTCTGCATATGGGCGCGCAGCGACCGAAGATCACCATAGACCAGCCGCCCGAAGTCACGCCCAGCGACGCGCCCGACACCCACTATGTGTTTGGCGCCTGCGCAGGCGTCGCGCATGCGGTGGTCGACAGCTGGACCGGCAGCATACGCATCACGGAAATGGCCCTGGTCGGCGCCGTGGGCCCAGTGGTGTCGCCCATGGGCTATCTGGGCCAGTTAGAAGGCGGAGCGCTCATGGGCCAGGCGCTGTGCACGCAGGAATCACTGGACTGCGTGGACGGCCATTACCAGCAGCGCAACCTCGACAGCTATCTGATTCCCACGCTGGCCGACGCGCCCTCCATGGACGTCTGGGCCATCGAGGGCCTGCCCGAAGACGACACGACCGGGCCGCGCGGCACGGGAGAAATCAGCGTCAATATTGCGACGCCGGCCTGCGCCAACGCCATTGCCTGCGCCTTGCAGTCGCCCATTGAAAGCCTGCCGGTGCGTCCGGCAACCGTCTTTCGCCTGCTTGAAGGAGTCTTCGCATGAACGCCTGCATCCCTTTGGCTGTTGCCGAAAACGCCGACGCCGCGCCGCCGGTCTGGTCGTTCGTGCTCAACGGCCAGGTGGTCGAAGTGCACTGCGCGCCCGACCAGCGCCTCTTGAGCCTGCTGCGCGAACATTTCCTGCTGGTCGGCGCCAAGCCCGGCTGTGAAGTCGGCCGCTGCGGCGCCTGCATGGTCTGGCTCGACGGCCAGCCCGCCAACAGCTGCCTGCTGATGGCCTGGCAGCTCGAGGGCCGGCAGGTCACCACGATTGAATCCCTGTCGCGCACACCCCAGGCCGCGCCCGTCGTAGCAGCGCTGGCGCAAAGCGGCGGCGTGCAATGCGGCTACTGCAGCGCGGGAATGTGCATGGGGCTGACCTATCTGCACCAGCAGCCCGGAATGGACGCTCCCACGGCCAGCGCGCTGATGTGCGGCCATCTGTGCCGCTGCACGGGCTATGGCGGCATCCAGCGGGCGATTGATGCGCTTTTCCCCGCGCCCGATCAGCGGAATTCCGCGGGGATTTCGTAGGCTGAACTGCGCCCCCCCGCAGAAGCCTTGACCAGCATCCCTGCATCCACCAGCGCGGTGATGTCGCGCAAGGCGGTATCAGCCGAAGTCTTGGTGATGGCCGCCCATTTCCTGGCGGTCAGCTTGCCTTCGAAGTCTTCGAACAGCCGGTTGAGCGCCTTTTGCTGACGCGCATTGAGCGCCACATGGGCAAACCTGCTCCAGTAGGCGTTGCGCTGCTGGCTGATACCGACGCCGGCCAAGGCGTGCTCGACGGCCAGATGCACGCTGCGCAGAAACCACTGCAGCCAGGCCGTGACGTTCATGCCGCCCTGCTGTGTCTGTTCCAGGATCTGGTAGTAGGCTTCGCGTTCGCGCTGTATCTGGCCGGCAAGGCTGTAATAGCGCTGCGGACTGGCGTCGGCGCGGGCCAGGAACAGATCTCCCACTGCGCGCGCGACGCGCCCGTTGCCGTCGTCAAAGGGGTGCAGCGTCACGAACCAGAGGTGGGCCAGCCCTGCCTTGATCATCGGATGGTGGTTGCAGTCGGTGTTGGCCCAATCGACAAATTGCGCCATTTCTCGCGTGAGCTGGTCCGCTGCGGGCGCCTCGAAGTGCACCTTTTCACGGCCGATTCGCCCTGACACGACTTGCATGGGGCCTTGCTCATCCTTGCGCCATTCGCCGGGCTGTATGCGCTGCAAGCCGCTATAGCCCGTGGGAAACAAGGCCGCATGCCAGGCAAAAAGTCTTTGTTCGCTCAAGGCCTCGGTGCAGCGGGCCGTGGCATCGAGCACCATGTCCACCACGCCTTCGGCATTGCGGTCTGCCGCCACCACCGCGCCTGCGTCCACTCCGAGGCGGCGCGCAACGGATGAGCGCACGGATTGCGGTGGAAAATGTTCGCCTTCTATCGCGCTGGTCTTGAGAACGTCGGACGTCAAGGCGTCGACTTCCATGCGTTCGCGCACGGCCAGGCCCAGCTGCGACAGCGCACCAAACAGCTTTCCCTGCGCCATTGCGACTTCGGTCAGCGGTGTGGCGAGCGCACCGATGTCGTAGCGCCACTGCGGCCATTCGGGCAATTGCCAGATGTAGGTACGGTTTTCGGTGGCCATAAGGTTGCGGTGATTAGAGGCATTATTCTCCGCATTTTTGCGGAGAATAGGCGGCGTATTCTCCGCAAAACCACAGCAACTCAACGCATTGGGTCCCTTGGGGGGCTGCACCCTGGCGGGAATGGACGGCCATCAAGCGCTTCTTGCTAGCGCTGTGGACCTTGCGCCTGGTTCGCATACCCCAGGCAGGCGCCCGCGTTGGGTAGGCCCCGGCATTCGCGCAGCAGGCGCTTTTCGCGCTGGGCCGTGGTTTCTGCGCGGCCCAGGGTCTTGCCCTGGGCCTTGGCGCGCGGCACATGGCAGTGAAACTCCTTGTTCCTGGGGTGATGGCAGCCGCTGGCATCGAGTCCGCCGGGCGTGGCCTGGGCCAGGCCGGCAAACAGATGAAGCAGCGCAAGCAAACACAGCCGCATGGTGTCGTTCCTGCAAGGATGGGCGTAAAGCCTAGTCCCCTGCCCTGGCCTGCGCAAGGATAGACAGCGCCGACAAGCGGGAAAATCCCCGCCTGCTCTTCGCGCCTGGCTTATTTGCGCGGCAGATTGCGTGCGCGCTGCGACAATGCGCGCCGCTGCAACGACGGGCTGCCCGAGCGCAGCGGCGGCTTGGCCGCGGCGGCTGCCGGCGCACTCGCCGACTGCGTGGCCAGCAACAAGGCCTTGAGATCGGTCACGCGCTCCTGCGCGGCCTGGGCCGCCTGCTGCGCGCCCAGCAACTGGGTGCGTGCCTGCAGCAGTTCCTCCTCGAGGTGTTGCTGGCGGGTCTGCCATTCGCCCAGCCGCGCTTCCGATTTGCGCTCCTGCTCGGCCTGCGCCTTCTTGGCGCTGGTGACTTCCTGGCGCGCGCGGTCGAGGTCGGTCAGCATGCGGCGCTCGTTGCCCGCGAATTGCTCGGCCAGGCGCTGGCGCTCCTGGGCCGCGGCCTGCAGTTCCTCGCTGTGCTCCTTGCGCTCGATCTCGCGTGCCTTGCCCTGGGCGGCGATTTCCGCGCGCAGGCTGCCCAGCTGGGCTTCGCGGTCCTGGGCCAGCTGCTGCATTTCATCAAGCCGGCGCGACAGCTCCTGGGCCTGGCCCTGGGCCAGCTTCATGGCTTCGTCCATGGCCTGCTTTTGCTGGTGCAGGGCTTTTTCACGCTGCGCCATGTGCTCCAGATCGGCCTCATGCGACAGGCGGCTGGCCTGCAGCGCGGCTTCGCGTTCTTCCAGCGTCTTTTGCGCCGCGGCCACGGCCTCTTGCGTGGCGCTGCTCCACAGCTCCTGCGCCAGGCGCAGAACGTTCTCGGGAACGCTGCCTTGGGGGTTGTCCGATTGGGCCACGCCCAAGCGCTGGCCCAGCGTCGCGAACCAGGATTCGAGCATGGGGCTCACGGTATTGGGCGAGCCGCGGCCAATCTGCTGGCGTACGCGCTCGATCGTGGGGCGCAGCCCCTGGGCCAGCAAGGCGTCGGCTGCGGCCCAGACATCGGCTTCCTGCACGCCGCGCGTGACTTTTGGTGGGTTCATCTTGGCATCCTGCTAGGATTAGTATCGATAATGGATTGTTATCGCGATCTATGAATTATATATGTATTATACGTTATGTATTACATATAAAATAATACAAACACTTGAGTCTTTCCATGCATCCTGATGTTTTTGACCTTGCCCCGCCCTCCTCGGGGAATTCCGGCGCCGAAACGTTCAATGCCCTGCGCGTGGGAGCGGCCGACGAGGCCCTGCCCGCAACCTTGCCCGCACAAGGTCTGGATGAACAGGCGCACCAGGCCATGCGCGACCTGCTGCGTGAAGGTGAGTCGCTCAATACGCGCATCAGTTACCAGAGTGCGCTGCGCTACTGGGCGGCCTGGCATGCGCTGCGCTACGGCCGCCAGATCGCGCTGCCGCTGTCGGTGGACTGCGTGCTGCAGTTCGTCGTCGACCATGCGCAGCGCAGCACGCCGCAAGGCCTGGTCTGCGAATTGCCCGCGGCCATGGACCAGGCGCTGATCGAGGCCGGCTACAAGACGCGAGCCGGCGCGCCCGCGCACAACACGCTGGTGCACCGCGTCTCGGTGCTGTCGAAAGCGCATCAGGTGCGCGACCTCGCCAACCCTTGCCATGACCCGCGCGTGCGCGAGCTGCTGTCGCGCACGCGCAAGGCCTATGCCAAGCGTGGTGCATTGCCGCAAAAGAAGGAGGCGCTGACGCGCGACCTGCTGACCCAATTGCTTGATACCTGCGACGACAGCCTGCGCGGACGGCGCGACCGCGCGCTGCTGCTGTTCGCCTGGGCCAGCGGCGGCCGCCGGCGCTCCGAGGTCGCGGGCGCCGATATGCAGCACCTGCGCCGCCTGGCTTCGGGCGACTATCTCTATACGCTGACCCACTCCAAGACCAATCAGACCGGGGTCGATGCACCCGAGAACCACAAGCCGGTGCTGGGCGCGGCCGCGGTGGCGCTTGAGGCCTGGCTGCAGGCCAGCGGCATCGTGGAGGGTGCGATTTTCCGGCGCATACGCAAGGGCGGACATCTGGGTGAACCGCTGAGCCCGCCCGCGGTGCGCAATATCGTGCGCGAACGCTGTGCGCTCGCGGGCGTGGAAGGCGATTTCTCCGCGCACTCGCTGCGCTCGGGCTTTGTCACCGAGGCCGGGCGCCAGAACGTGCCGCTTTCCGACACCATGGCCATGACGGGGCATCAGAGCGTGGCCACGGTCATGGGCTACTTCCGCGCCGAATCCGCGCTGGGCAACCAGGCGGCGCGCATGATGGAGGGCAAGGAGTAGGTCCGGCGCTATTCAGAGGAGGTGCTGGTCAATTCGCATGAATTATTCAATAATAATAATTATTCAAATTGGATAATTGACAATAATGAGTTACTTCCGTCGTCAAGCCCTGGCAGAGCAGATGGCCAGGCAACTGCTGCGTCCTGGCATTCTCGACCAGGGGCTGCGCTCGGGCCTGTTCCTGTCTGGCTCGCGGCGCACGGGCAAGACCACGTTCCTGCAGCAGGATCTGATGCCCGCGCTCGAAGCCCACGATGCGGTCGTGATCTATGTGGACCTGTGGTCCGACACCCATGCCGAGCCCGGCGCGCTGGTACACGCAGCGATTCGCAATGCGCTGCAGGAGTTGCAGACGCCGGCGTCCAGTGTGCTTGCGCGGCTGGCGCGCATCAAGGGGCTCGATGTGGAGGCGCTGGGCGTCAAGTTCGGCTTCGAGCTCGCCGACCTGGGCACCAAGTCCGGCCCACCCCTGGCCCAGGCGCTGATGGAAGTCGTCGACAAGGCCAAAACCCATGTGGTGCTGATCGTCGATGAAGTGCAGCAGGTGCTGGCGACCGAACAGGGGGCGCAGCTGATGCTTGCGCTCAAGGCCGCGCGCGATGCGATCAATCCCCGGCCCGACACGCCCGGGTACTTTCTTTTCATAGGCACGGGCTCGCACCGCGCTCAGGTGGCCAGCCTGACGCTGCAAGGCAAGCAGGCGTTTGCCGGAGCGACTTCGCTCAGCTACCCCACGCTGGGCGACGACTATGTCGAATACCTGCTCGATGCCGTTCACGCGGAAGGCGCGAAAGTGCCGAGTCTCGCGGTCGCGGTAGCGGCCTTCGAGACCCTGGGCCACCGGCCCGAAGAACTGCTGCGCGCCTTGCGCATGGTCCAGCAATACGTGGCGGCGCAGGTCGATACCTTCTTCCCCGTGATCGCGCTGACGCTCAAGAGCGCGTCGGCGGATGTGGAGCTGCGCAAGATCGAAGACCTGGGAATGCTGGCCATGGCCGTCTTCGAGCGGGTGGTTGCAGACGAGGAAGGCGTGCGCGGATTGTTTTCCGCCGAATCCGTGAGCGCCTACAGCGCCGTGGTCGGCCACTATGTCACGACCGACCAGGTCCAGCGTGTCGCAGACGAGCTGCGCAATGCCAACATCATCATGCGCAAGAGCCACGGCGTGTACTGCGTGACCGACCCGTTCGTGCGCCGTGCCTGGCTCGCGCACAAGGCGCAGCCAGGCGCGGTGCGCCCGCCTGTTGCGCCCTGAGGGCGGCAGCTGCCGACCCTTCTGTCTGCAGGTTCTTTGGAAATTAAATTGTGTGCAATTCAATTGTGCATAACAATGCACCCATGCCCAACGCACTTGTGTCTTCCAGCAGCGATGCTCTCCAGCTCGACAACCAGCTGTGCTTTGCGCTGTACTCCGCTTCGTTGGCGACGACCAAGCTCTACAAGCCGCTGCTCAAGCCCTGGGGGCTGACCTATCCGCAATATCTGGTGATGCTCTCGCTCTGGGAAAAGGACGACTGCATGGTCTCTGAACTGGGCGATCGCCTGTTTCTTGATTCCGGCACACTCACTCCGCTGCTCAAGCGCATGGAAAGCGCGGGCTGGCTGCAACGCCAGCGCGACAGTGCGGATGAACGCCGGGTGCGCGTGGTCCTGACCGAGGCCGGCCGCGCGCTGCGCGAAAAGCTTGCCGGCATTCCTGACTGCATGCTGCAACAAAGTCCGTGCACCCTTTCCGAGCTGCAGGCCCTGCGCCTGCAACTCCAGCAATGGCGCGACCATCTGGTTGCGCTGATCCCTCCCGCTTCCCATTGAAGCGTCTTCACTTTTCAGGAGTTCACCCCATGGCATCGCTCGACAAAGTTCTCTACACCGCCCGCACCCACACCACCGGTGGCCGCGATGGCGCTTCCAGCAGTGACGACGGCCGCCTGGACATCAGCCTGTCCTCGCCCGGCGGCGCGGGCAAGGGCACCAACCCCGAGCAGCTGTTTGCCGCCGGCTACTCCGCCTGCTTCATCGGCGCGCTCAAGGCCGTGGCCGCGCGCCAGAAAGTGACGCTGCCCCAGGATCTGGCGATCGACGCCGAAGTCGACCTCGGCCCCGTGGGCCAGGCCTTTGGCATCGCCGTGCGCCTGAACATCTCGCTGCCCGGCATGGACAAGGCCCAGGCCCAGGAACTGGTCGACACCGCCCACCAGGTCTGCCCCTACTCCAACGCCACGCGCGGCAATATCGACGTCACGCTGACGCTGGCATAAAGCCAGGCGCTGCGCGCGCCTGTCCCGCTGTTGCGATTCAGACTGGGCTGCGGCGAACCCGCATGCCCAGTTTTTGCAGCAGCTGGTTGTCGGCATCGACTTCGGGGTTACCGGTCACCAGCAGCTTGTCGCCATAAAAGATGGAGTTCGCGCCGGCCAGGAAGCACAGGGCCTGAACGGCCTGCCCCATTTGCTGGCGCCCGGCAGACATGCGCACCCGGGCTTTGGGCATGGTGATGCGGCAGGCCGCGATCACGCGCACGAAATCCAGAGGGTCCACGGGTGGGCTGTCGGCCAGCGGCGTTCCGGGAACGGCCACCAGGCTGTTGATAGGCACCGACTCGGGATAGGGCTTGAGATTCGCCAGTTGGGCAATCAGCCCGGCGCGGTGCACGGGCGCCTCGCCCATGCCCACGATGCCGCCGCAGCACACGCTGATGCCGGCCGCGCGCACCGCGCTCAAGGTATCGAGCCGGTCCTGGTAGCTGCGCGTGCTGACCACGTCGGTGTAGTACTCGGGCGCGGTGTCGAGGTTGTGGTTGTAGTAGTCGAGGCCGGCTTCCTTCAATGCCGTGGCCTGGTGGCTTTGCAGCATGCCCAGCGTCGCGCAGGTCTGCATTCCCAGCCCCTTGACGGTTTCAATCAGCAGCGCCATTTTCTCGATATCGCGGTCCTTGGGCGCGCGCCAGGCCGCGCCCATGCAAAAGCGCGTCGCCCCCGCATCCTTGGCGGCCTGGGCCGCGGCGCGCACTTCATCGACGCCCATGAGCTTTTGCGCGCTGACGCCGGTGTCGAACTCCGCGGCCTGGGGGCAATAGCCGCAGTTCTCGGGGCAGCCCCCGGTCTTGACCGACAGCAGGGTTGCCAGTTCCATGTCGCCTTCGGGCCAGTGTTCGCGGTGAACAGATTGCGCGCGGTGCAGCAGGTCGAGAAAAGGCAGGTCCAGCAACTGCTGCACGGCTTCTTCGCTCCATTCGTCCATTTCGGCCCGGCGGACGGCCGGGGAGCAAACCGGTGGGTGGAAATTCAGCGTGTGCGCTGCTGTGGGGGCAGACGGGTTCAAAACAGGCATGGAAACAACTCCTGGATCAGGCTGCTGGCGAAGGCTGGCAGTCCATGGCAGCGATTGTGGGAGGCGAAATCCACTGCACTGCGCCTCACGCCCCAAAATAAATCGACTAAAAACGATGCCTGCAAATGCGCGCAAATTCGGCTATTTTTAAAGGCAAATAAGTGTATTTGAGGATGAATTGCCAACCCTGTGAATTGTCGTCGCCATGCTGCGCGCAACATACGCCAACTGCGCCCAAAACGGCCTGGACCATCCCGGCGTTTGCCGGCAACCCGTGTCATTGGCGCGCGCTATGCTGTCGCCTCACACCCCAGCGCCCGGGTTTTCGCGGGCATTCACCGGTTTTCATGGTCTCAGCCTGATGTCTTCCCTGCCGCCCCAGCCCCAAGCACCCGCGCGCCCTGGTCGCGCAGCCAATGTCGCCCAAGTCTTTTTCGCTTTTCTGAAGCTGGGGCTCACGGCTTTCGGCGGGCCTACGGCCCATCTGGCCTACTTTCGCGCGGAATTCGTCGAGCGTCGGCGCTGGATCGATGACGCCGGCTATGCCGATCTGGTCGCGCTATGCCAGTTCCTGCCAGGCCCGGCCAGCAGCCAGGTCGGCTTTGCGCTGGGTCTGGGGCGCGCGGGCTGGCCCGGTGCGCTGGCCGCCTGGCTGGGTTTCACCTTGCCTTCGGCGCTGGTGCTTATCCTGTTTGCGTTCGGCATACAGCAATGGGCCTGGCTGGCGACATCGGGAGCGGTGCATGGATTGAAGCTGGCCGCGGTCGCCGTGGTCGCGCATGCGGTCTGGGGCATGGCGCGCGCGTTGTGCCCGGATCGTCCCCGGGCCGGGTTGGCGATAGCCGCAGCGCTGCTTGCGCTGGCAATTCCTTGGGCGCTGGGACAGGTTGCGGCCATTGCCGCGGCCAGCGTCGCCGGCCTGCTGTGGCTACGGCTGCCAGCGCAACCGATACCCACGCCGCGCGCCGCTGGCCTGGGCCAGAAGGCCGGCGCGATGCTGTTGCTGGTGTTCGCCCTGCTTTTGCTGTGGTCGATGGCGGTGATGGCCACGCCTTCGCTGTCGGCGCAGTTTGCCGCGTTCTACCAGGCGGGCGCGCTGGTGTTTGGCGGCGGCCATGTGGTGCTGGCGCTGCTGCAGGCGGCGGTGGTGCCGCCGGGCTGGATCAGCAACGACGCCTTCATTGCCGGCTACGGCCTGGCCCAGGCCGTGCCCGGTCCGCTGTTCACTTTTGCCGCCTATCTGGGCGCCTTGATGCCAGCGCCTCTAGGCGGCTGGGCAGGCGGGCTGCTGTTGCTCGTCGCCGTATTCCTTCCCGGACTGCTGCTGGTCGCGGGCGCATTGCCTTTCTGGGAATCGCTGCGCCGCCGGCCCAGGGTGCAGCGCGCCATGGCAGGAGCGAATGCCGCCGTGGTCGGACTGCTGCTGGCCGCGCTTTACGACCCGCTGTGGACCAGTGCCATTCATTCCCGCCTGGATTTCGCCATTGCGCTGGCGGCGTTCGGCCTGCTGGCCTGGGGCCGGCAGTCGTCGCTGCGCGTGGTGGCGCTGTCGGCCCTGGCGGCCTGGCTGCTGGCTTGAAAACTCAGCCCAGCGCCGCGATCACGTCCGCGGGCGCCTGCACCAGTTCGATTAGCACGCCTTCGCCCGCAATGGGAAATTCGTCATTGCTTTTGGGGTGCAGAAAACAGATGTCGTAGCCCGCAGCGCCCGCTCGAATGCCGCCGGGCGCGAAACGCACGCCCTGCGCGGTGAGCCATTCGACTGCGAGCGGAAGGTCGTCAATCCACAGGCCGATATGGTTGAGCGGCGTGGTGTGGACCGCGGGCTTCTTGTCCAGATCCAGCGGCTGCATGATGTCGACTTCGACTTTCATCGCGCCGCGGCCCATGGACAGGATGTCTTCGTCGACGTTCTCGCGCTCGCTCTGGAAGGTGCCGGTCTGCTCCAGGCCGAGCATGTCGACCCAGAGTTTCTTCATGCGGTTCTTGTCGGTGCCGCCAATGGCGACCTGTTGAATGCCCAAGACCTTGAATGGGCGCTGCGCTGCAGTCATGTTGCTCCTTGTATTTTTCTGAAGTTCGGCCCTCGCGGGCTCACTCGCCATTCTCGGAGAAAAGCCGGCCCCAGTCCCGGCGCGCAGCCAGAAAAAAACCGCCTTGGCAGGCGGTTCGTGGCAAGTGCGGGGCTCAGCGCTTGAGAAACCCGGCCACTCCCTGGCGAAAGGCCTGGCTGCCATAGACCGCGTGCACCAGATCGTCGTCTTCGAGGCTTTGCTCGATGACGATGCGCCGAATGCTTTCCTTGACGGCCGCCTGGGTCACGCCCGACAGCGCCATCAGCCGTTCGGCCAGCGCGTTCGCGCGTTCGCCCAGTTGATCGGCCGCGCAGGCTGCGTAGACAAAGCCGCAGGCCAGGGCTTCGGCAGCGTCGATGTACTCGGCCAGCAGCAGCATCTTCTTGACACGCGGCACGCCCAGGGCGGCCTGCAGCCGCGCGATATTGCGCGAAGACAAGGTGTTGGACAGCGTCTTGGCAATCGGCGCGCCAAAGCGCGCGCCTTCGGTGCACAGGCGAAAGTCGCAGGCCGTGGCCAGCGCCAGGCCGCCACCCACGGCCCAGCCGTCGATCACGGCAATGGTCGGCACGGCAATGCGCTCCACGCTGTCTATGACCTTCTCGACAAAGGCCTCATAGGCGATGCCCTGCTCTCCCCGCGTGAAATCGGCGAAATGCGCGATGTCCGTGCCCGAGATGAAGGACTTGCCGCCCGCGCCGCGAAACACGATGGCGCGCACCTGGGGATTGCGCGCGCATTCGGCAATGCATTCGAGCAGCGACTCGTACATCGCCTGCGTCATGGCGTTGTGGCGCTCGGGACGCGCTATGGTGATATGCGCCGCGCCCGAAGGCGCGATGCGCAGTTGGACCAGTTCGTTCATGCGGAGAGTGCGTAGATTTCAGCCATGATTTCCTCGTTGTGCTCGCCCAGCAGCGGTGGATGGCGGCGCACCTGCTGCGGCGTGCCCAGCATCTTCACGGGAAAGCCGATGTTCTTGACCTTGCCTTCGATAGGATGGTCGATCTCCATGCACATCTTGCGGTGCGTGCCGTGCTCGCCTTCAAACGCCTGCGGGTAGGTCAGCAGCGGGCCGGCCGGAATGCCGGCTTCAAGCATGGTGTCGACCCAGTCCTCGCTGTCGCGCTGGGCAAAGCTCTTTTCGAGCTCCTCGATCAGCGCTTCGCGGTGTTTCAGGCGCAGCGCCACGGTGGCGTAATCCGCGTGCTCGACCAGGTCGGGGCGTTGCAGCAGCGCGCACAGCTTGGCCCAGAGCTTCTGGTTGGTTGCGCCCATGACGAAGTAGCCGTCGCGCGCCTTCACCGCCTGGTAGGGCGCGCTCATCTTGTTGCTGGTGCCCAGCGGCGATGGCGGCACGCCCGTGCCCCAGTAGTCGGACATGTCCCAGATCGAGAATGCCATCGCCGAATCAAACAGCGAGGCATCGATATGCTGGCCCTGGCCCGACTTCTGCGCGCCGATGTAGGCCGCGAGCAGGCCATAGGTGGCAAACAGCGCGCAGCCTATGTCGGCCACGGGAACGCCCGCCTTGACCGGCTTTTCACCCTTGTAGCCGGTGACGCTCATCACGCCCGACATGGCCTGGGCCATGAGGTCGAAGCCCGGGCGCGTGGCCCAGGGTCCGCTCTGGCCAAAGCCCGAAATGCTCACATAGACGATCTTGGGATTGATCTTGCGAATCGTCTCGTAGTCGATCTTCATGCGCTGCACGGCGCCGGGGCGGTAGTTCTCGACAATCACGTCCGCGGTCTCGGCGAGCTTGTAGAAGAACTCGCGCCCTTCGTCGCTCTTGAGGTCCAGCGTCAGCGAACGCTTGTTGCGGTTCATGTTGAGAAAGCCCATGCTGTCGGGGCCCTTCATCTTGAAGCCCATGGCGCCGCGCGTCTGGTCGCCCGTGGGCGGCTCGACCTTGATCACGTCGGCGCCGAGATCGGCCAGCAGCATGCAGGCAAACGGGCCGGCCATGACCTGGCTCACATCGAGAACGCGAATGCCCTGCAGCGGCAGTTGGGGGGTGGTCTGGCTCATTTCAGCTCTCCTCGGTCACTTTGGCAAGGCGAACGACCTCGCCCCATTTCTTGTACTCGGTGGCCATGAAGGCCGCGAATTTCTCCACCGAACCGCCGCCGTCCTCGACGCCGAAGCTATCGAAACGCGCCACCACGTCCGGCATGGCCAGCACCTTGTTGACATCGGCGTTGATGCGCCTGGCCAGGTCCTTGTGCATGTCCTTGGGGCCTACAAGCCCGTACCAACTGGAAGCGTCAAAGCCCTTGAAGCCCTGCTCGTCCATGGTCGTGACTTCGGGGAAGCCCTTGGCGCGGCTCACGCGGGTCTGGGCAATGGCGTTCATCTTCCTGGCCTTGACCTGGGCCGTGGCCGCGGTCATGGTGTCGAAGCTGAAATCGATCTGGCCGCCTATCAGGTCGGTCTGCATAGGGCCCGAGCCCTTGTAGGGAACGTGAATGGTCTGCACGCCCGCTGCCATGTTGAACATTTCGGCGGCCAGGTGCTGGACCGAGCCCGTGCCCGACGAGCCGAAGCTGATCTTGCCCGGGTTCTTCTTGCACAACTCGACGACTTCCTTGACGCTTGCATAGCTGTTCTTGTGGCTGGTCACGAGGATGTGCGGCGTCGCGCCTATCAGCACGATGGGCGCGAAGTCCTTGAGCGGGTCATAGGTGATGCTCTTGAAGATCTGGGGCGAGATCGCATGCGTGTTGACATGCGCCATCAGCAGCGTCAGGCCATCATGGAAGCGGGTCTTGGCGAAATAGTCGGCGGCCAGCGCGCCAGTCGCGCCGGGCTTGTTCTCGACAATCACCGAACGGCCCCACAGGTCCGTGAGCTTCTGGCCCACGATGCGCGCAAACACGTCGGTGCCGCCGCCCGGGGCCCAGCCCACCAGGATTTTCACCGGGCCCTTGGGCAGATCGGCGGCATTGGCCAGGGCCCAGGGCGCGGCCACTGCAGCTGCGCTGCCGGCCAGGAATTCGCGTCGCTTCATCTTGTCTCCTGCGTTTTGTTTGCTGCAATGCTCGCCGAGCGCGCCAGCAGCGGCAAGAACGCATCAAGCATGCCTGGGTTCGTGTTTTGCGAAACCCAGCCGCGTTGAACCAACAAAAATACGAGGAAACCCTGGCTGAAAGCTACTTCAGCAGCTGCGAGACGACATTGCGCAGCGTCTGCTCCTGGGCCCTACCCTGCACGCTGGCCAGCACATAGGTGCGCTGGTGCCAGTCGCCGGCCAGCGCCACATGGCCTATCGCGGGCTCGGGGTGCAGGCTCGCAAGCACGTCCGGCGGCATCAGTCCCACGCCCAGGCCATGCCGCACCAGTGCCAGCATGGTGTCGAAGCCGCTCACGGTGAGGTGCCGGCCCATGGCCCGGCCCCGGCTCTGGTGCAGGCGCTGCAGGCTCGCGAGCACGGCCGAGCCCTGGCCCAGGCTGACCAGCGGGCAGTCAAGCAGCGGGTCGGCTTCAAGCGGCTCTGCGGCAAACGAAAAATGTGCGCGGCTGTAGACCGCGACCAGTTCGTCCGAGCGGTAGTCGAACTTCTCCACATCGATGAAACCGCTTTTCTTCTCGAAGATACCTATGTCTATGACCTTGTCGCGCAGCAGCTGCTGGATGATGCGGCTGTTCTCTTCGATGATGTGCAACGTGATCTGCGGATACCGGGCGCGCACCTGGGCCAGGTCGCTGGCAAGGAATTCGATGATGGCCGCCTTGGGCGCGCCGATGATGATGCGTCCGTCCTGGCCTTCGCGCATTGCGTGGGCGTCGTCGGCCAGGCGCGTGATCAGGCTGTCGATCTGGTGAATGTGGGCCAGCAGCTTGGTGCCCGACTCGGTGACCTTGACGCCATGCGGCACGCGCTTGAACAGCGGCGTGCCCAGCTGGCGCTCCAGGTCGGTGAGCCGCTTGGAGGCCGCGGCCACGGCCAGCTGCAGCTTGTCGGCCGCGCGCGAGATGCTGCCTTCCTCGGCGACGGCCAGGGCCAGCTGGACCGTGAGGGTGTCGATTTTCATGCGGACATTATCAAATGCCGTGCTGCCGCGGCATTGTCGCGGCGTGCCTGCACCGGCAAGCACGCCTCAATGCACGGCTAGAAGCTTTCCCACTCGCCCTCGGCCTTGGCCGCGGGGCGCACCGCCGGCGCAGCGGCGCTGACGCGCATGGCCGCCGTCGGTGCCAGGCGTGGCGGCGATGCGGGCCGGGCCGCGGCCACCTTCCTGGGCGCTGGCGTCGCCGCTCTTGCGGGCTGCAGCGCCGGCGCCGCGGCCTTGGCCGCTGCGCCGCCCACATTGAACACCGCCACCACCTGTGACAGGCGCTGCGCCTGATCGCGCATGGCCGTGGCGGCTGCGCTCGATTCTTCCACCAGCGCCGCGTTCTGCTGCGTCATCTGGTCCAGATTGGCCACCGCCTGGTTCACCTGTCCTATGCCGTCGCGCTGTTCGGTCGACGAGGCCGTGATTTCGCCTATCAGGTCCGATACGCGGCGCACGCTGCTGACGATCTCTTCCATGCTGCGGCCCGCGTGCGCGACCTGCGCCGAGCCGGTCTCCACGTTCTCCACCGAGGCGCCTATGAGCTGCTTGATCTCCTTGGCGGCCTCGGCGCTGCGCTGCGCCAGGCTGCGCACTTCCGATGCGACCACGGCAAAGCCCCGGCCCTGCTCGCCTGCGCGCGCGGCTTCCACGGCCGCATTGAGCGCGAGGATGTTGGTCTGGAAGGCGATGGAGTCGATCACGCCGATGATGTCGTTGATCTTGCGCGAGCTGTCGGTGATCTGCTGCATGCTGTGCACCACCTGACCGACCACTTCGCCGCCGCGCTCCGCGGCCTGGGCAGCGGTGGACGCCAACTGGTTGGCCTGGCGCGCGGTGTCGGCCGATTGGGTCACGGTGGCCGTCAGCTGCTCCATGCTGGCAGCCGTTTCCTCGAGGTTGGCGGCGGTCTGCTCGGTGCGTGCCGACAGATCCTGGTTGCCGGTGGCGATCTGCGTCGATGCCGAAGACACCGATTCGACACCCGAGCGCACTTCCGTCACCACGCCGCGCAGGCGCGCGGCCATGGCCGACAGCGACTGCAGCAGATGGCCCAGTTCGTCCTTGCGGTCATCGCGCACTTCGATCGTCAGGTCGCCATCCGTGATGGCATCGGTCAGACGCACGGCCTGCTCCAGCGGCCGGGTGATGGAGCGCACGGTCAGCGCGACCAGGCCTATGCCCAGCAACATCACCACGGCGGCGACCGCTTCCGCAATCCAGCGCGCCACTGCATTGCGCTCAACTGCGTCGGCCTTGATCTGGTCGCGCTGGCGCTGCTGCAGCGAGATGAACGCTTCCTGCGCCGCGATGTAGCTCGCCACCGCAGGCAGCAGCCTGTCGTTGACCACGCGCTGGGCACCTTCCACGTCACCGGCGCTGCGCGTCTTCTGCGCCTGGGCGACGAGATCGAGCACGATCACGCGCGCGGCAGCCACGCGCTCCAGTTGGACCTTGTCTTCGGGCGAGTCGGCGCCGTCGACAATCTGCTTTTGCACCGCCGATACGGCCTGGATCGAGGTCTTGAGTTGCGGCTGCAGCCGCTGGCTGAGCAACTCATCGGTGGTGATCGCGCCTATCACCACGCGCTCGACGGCCAGCTCGGTCATGCCTTTCCAGCGCAGCGCCAGGGAAATGCGGTCCTCCTCGGCCTGGACCTCCTGCGCCGTTTGTGCATTGAGTTGCACCGTGATCACGTAAAGGCCTGTGCCCAGGGCCAGCAGGGACAGCATGAGACCCAGAATGGTCGTCCAGAGCTTGCTGGCGACCGAAAGATTGTTGAAGTGCATAAAAGATCAGTGGGGAAGACCAAAGGGAAAAGTGCGAGAGATCGATGCTTTTCGGGCCGTGAATACCGCCTAAAAAAATAGCATGCTTTTGCTTACACCTTTGCCCAAGGCACCCCCCTGAGCACTGCGTTTGTGTCAGGTATATGACTTGTCTATCGTGTCCGAGGGCGGGGAAAGCGGACCGGGGCCACGCCATGTGCATTGGCGTGGCCCCGGCAGGCGGCCCTGGGCGAAAGCCGCAGGGCGGAATTCAGACGAATTCGAGGATCACCTCGTCCACGGCCAGCGAATCGCCCTTGCTGGCGCTGATCTTGCCGACCACGCCGTCCTGCGTGGCAAACAGGATGTTTTCCATCTTCATGGCTTCGATCACGGCGAGCTTCTCGCCCGCCTGCACTTTCTGGCCTGGCTGCACGGCGATGTCGATCAGCAGCCCCGGCATGGGCGACAGCAGGAACTTCGACAGATCGGGCGGTGCCTTGTAAGGCATGAGCTGGTGCAGCTCGGCGCCGCGCGGCGACAGCACCAGGGCTTCGATCTGCGTGCCGTTGTGCGCAATGCGCAGGGCCAGCGGGTTCTTGCCCGTGCCGCGTTCGATCTGCACGGTGAATGGCTGGCCGTTGACCAGGCCTGCAAGGCGCGCGTCGCGCAGATGGCTGTCGCTGCTGATCTCGTAGACGCGGTCGGCTGATACCTGCTCGCCGCCCGCGCCATGCACCGTGACCTTGCTCGCATGGCGCGCCAGGTCGAAGTCCTCGACGCGCACCGCCGCGTGCTGGTTGCGGCCTTCGGCGCCCAGCGTGACCACGGCGTAGTCGATGCCCAGCTGCAGTTCATGGCCTTGCATCTGACCGGTGATGGTCGAGGCGCGCTCGCGGTAGCGGCGGTTCATGTAGGCCGCGAGGGCCACGAGGAACTGCGGATCGCTGTGCGGCACGTCCTCGGCATGGAAGCCGCCCGCGTAGTGCTCGGCGATGAAGCCGGTGTTGAAGTCGCCCGCAATGAACTTGGGGTGGGCCAGCAGCGCGGCCTGGAACGGGATGTTGGAGCTGATGCCGCGGATCACGAAGCCGTTGAGCGCTTCGCGCATCTTGGCGATCGCCTCGTTGCGGTCCTTGCCGTGCACGATGAGCTTGGCGATCATCGAATCGTAGTACATCGGAATTTCGCCGCCTTCGTAGACGCCGGTGTCGACGCGCACGCCATGCAGGTGCTCGGTATCGCCCTGCCACATGGTCTGCTGCGGCGGCTGGAAGCGCACCAGCCGGCCCGTGGACGGCAGGAAGTTGCGGAATGGATCCTCCGCGTTGATGCGGCACTCTATGGCCCAGCCGTCGCGGCGCACGTCAGCCTGGCCGAAAGCCAGCTTCTCGCCGGCCGCGACGCGAATCATCTGCTCTACCAGGTCCAGGCCGGTGATGGCTTCGGTCACGGGATGCTCGACCTGCAGCCGGGTGTTCATTTCCAGGAAGTAGAACGACTGGTCCTTGCCGACCACGAACTCGACCGTGCCCGCGCTCTGGTACTGCACGGCCTTGGCCAGCGCCACGGCCTGGGCGCCCATGGCCGCGCGTGTCTCCTCGGAGATGAACGGCGACGGCGCTTCCTCGATCACCTTCTGGTGGCGGCGCTGGATCGAGCATTCGCGCTCGTTGAGAAACACCACGTTGCCATGGGCGTCGCCCAGCACCTGGATCTCGATGTGGCGCGGCTCCTCGACGAATTTCTCGATGAACACGCGGTCGTCGCCGAAGCTGTTGCGTGCCTCGTTCTGGCAGCTCGCAAAGCCGTCAAACGCTTCCTTGTCGTTGAACGCCACGCGCAGGCCCTTGCCGCCGCCGCCGGCGCTGGCCTTGATCATCACGGGATAGCCTATGCCGCGCGCGATTTCCACGGCCTGCTCGGCGCCCGCGATCGCGTCGTTGTAGCCGGGAATGGTGTTGACCTGGGCTTCGGCTGCGAGCTTTTTCGAGGCGATCTTGTCGCCCATGGCGGCAATCGCATGGTGCTTGGGGCCGATGAAGACGATGCCTTCTTCTTCCACGCGCTTGGCGAAGGCTTCGTTTTCGCTCAGGAAGCCGTAGCCCGGGTGCACGGCCTGGGCGCCGGTCTGCTTGCAGGCAGCGATGATGCGGTCGGCGAGCAGATAGGACTCGCGGCTGGGCGCGGCACCGATGTGCACGGCCTCGTCGGCCAGCTGCACATGGCGCGCATCCTTGTCGGCATCGGAATACACGGCCACGGTGGCGATGCCCATCTTGCGGGCGGTGGCGATCACGCGGCAGGCGATTTCGCCGCGGTTGGCAATCAGAATCTTGGTGAACATGATGGATTTCCTGGCGCTGTCGTTCTTAGAGCGGAATGTTGCCGTGCTTGCGCCACGGGTTCTCGAGCTGCTTGTTCTGCAGCATCGTCAGGCTGCGGCAGATTCGCTTGCGCGTCTCGTGCGGCAGGATCACGTCGTCGATGAAGCCGCGTGCGCCGGCGACAAACGGGTTGGCAAAGCGCGCCTTGTACTCGGCTTCGCGCGCGGCGAGCTTTTCGGGGTCGTTCTTGTCCTCGCGGAAGATGATCTCCACCGCGCCCTTGGCGCCCATCACGGCAATCTCGGCCTGGGGCCAGGCCAGATTCACGTCGCCGCGCAGGTGCTTGGAGGCCATCACGTCGTACGCGCCGCCATAGGCCTTGCGCGTGATGATGGTGATCTTGGGCACCGTGGCCTCGGCATAGGCGTAGAGCAGCTTGGCGCCATGCTTGATGATGCCGCCGTACTCCTGGCTGGTGCCGGGCATGAAGCCGGGAACATCGACAAACGTCAGAACCGGAATGTTGAACGCATCGCAAAAGCGCACGAAGCGCGCGGCCTTGATCGAGCTCTTGATGTCCAGGCAGCCGGCAAGCACCAGCGGCTGGTTGGCCACGATGCCCACGGTCTGGCCGGCCATGCGCGCGAAGCCGATCAGTATGTTCTTGGCGTAGTCGGGCTGCAGCTCGAAGAAGTCGCCGTCGTCCACGGTCTTGGCGATCAGCTCCTTCATGTCGTAGGGCTTGTTCGGGTTCTCGGGCACCAGCGTGTCGAGCGAGCGGTCGGCGCGGTCGGACGGATCGGTGGTGGCGCGCAGCGGGGCCTTCTCGCGGTTGTTCAGCGGCAGGTAGTTATAGAGGCGGCGCAGCATCATCAGCGCTTCGACATCGTTGTCGAATGCCATGTCGGCGACGCCGCTCTTGGTCGTATGCGTGACGGCGCCGCCCAGTTCCTCGGCCGTGACTTCCTCGTGCGTCACGGTCTTGACCACCTCGGGGCCGGTCACGAACATGTACGACGAGTCTTTCACCATGAAGATGAAGTCGGTCATCGCCGGCGAATACACCGCTCCGCCCGCGCAGGGGCCCATGATCATGCTGATCTGCGGCACCACGCCGCTGGCCAGCACGTTCTTCTGGAACACGTCGGCGTAGCCGCCCAGGCTGGCCACGCCTTCCTGGATGCGTGCGCCGCCCGAATCGTTGAGGCCGATCACCGGCGCGCCGACCTTCATTGCCTGGTCCATGACCTTGCAGATCTTCTCGGCATGGGTTTCGCTCAGAGCGCCGCCAAACACCGTGAAGTCCTGGCTGTAGACAAACACCAGCCGGCCGTTGATCATGCCGTAGCCCGTGACCACGCCATCGCCCGGAATCTTGTTGTCCTGCATGCCGAAATCGGTGCAGCGGTGCTCGACGAACATGTCCCATTCCTCGAACGTGCCGTCGTCGAGCAGCAACTCTATGCGCTCGCGCGCCGTGAGCTTGCCCTTGCCGTGCTGCGCGTCAATGCGCTTTTGACCACCGCCGAGTCGCGCCAGTGCGCGCTGTTTCTCGAGTCGCTCCAGAATGTCCTGCATGATGCTCGTCTTTCTTGCTGAGTCGTCGCGCGGCACGGAGGCACGCGCGCTTCTTGGGGATGGATGACTGCGTGCCCTATTGTGGCGCGCGGGAATGTGGAACCTGTGACTGTGCGGCCAGCAGATTGCGTGCCGCGGTCGATGCGGGCAGCCGGCCTTCGGCCACGGCCGCCAGCGTCTGCGGCAGCAGCGCCTGTACTTCGGGGTGGGAGCGAAACGCCTGCTTGAGGCCGGCGTCCACGCGTTCCCACATCCAGGCCAGCGACTGCTTTTCGCGGCGCGAGACCAGCCGGCCATTGGCCGTCTGCATCTCGCGGAACTGCTGCACCGCCTGCCAGAACGCTTCCACGCCCTGGCCCAGCAGCGCGCTGATCTGCAGCACGCGCGGCTGCCACAGCGCGCCATGCGTGGCGTGATCGGGGTTGCCATGCATGCCCAGCAGGCGCAGGCTGGAGGTGATCTGGGCTTGGGCGCGCGTGGCCGCGTTCTTGTCGATGTCGGCCTTGTTGATGACCACCAGATCGGCCAGCTCCATCACACCCTTCTTGATCGCCTGCAGGTCGTCGCCCGCATTGGGCAGTTGCAGCAGCACGAACATGTCGGTCATGCCGTTGACCGCGGTCTCGCTCTGGCCCACGCCCACGGTCTCGACAATCACCACGTCGTAGCCCGCGGCCTCGCAGACCAGCATGGCCTCGCGCGTCTTCTCGGCCACGCCGCCCAGCGTTCCGCTCGCGGGGCTGGGCCGGATGTAGGCCTGGGGATGGACCGACAGATGCTCCATGCGCGTCTTGTCGCCCAGGATCGATCCGCCCGATACCGAGGACGAGGGATCGATCGCCAGCACCGCGACGCGCAGGCCCTGCCCGATCAGGTACAGGCCCAGGGTTTCAATGAAGGTCGACTTGCCCACGCCCGGCACGCCGCTGATGCCCAGCCGGAACGCCTTGCCCGTATGGGGCAGCATCGTGGTGAGCAGCGCATCGGCTTGCGCGCGGTGGTCGGCGCGTGTCGATTCGAGCAGGGTGATCGCCTTGGCGATCGCCCGGCGCTGCACGGCCGCACTGCCGTGCAGAATGCCTTCGAGCAACTCGGAAGGGCTCATGCCACGGCAGCCTTGCGGATCTGTTCGAGCACGTCCTTGGCGCTGGCCGGAATCGGCGTTCCCGGGCCGTAGACGCCCTTGACGCCGGCCTGGAACAGGAATTCATAGTCCTGCGCCGGCACCACGCCGCCGACGAACACGATGATGTCGTCCGCGCCCTGGGCCTTGAGCTCGGCAATGATGGCCGGCACCAGCGTCTTGTGGCCGGCGGCGAGCGTGGACACGCCCACGGCATGCACGTCGTTCTCGATGGCCTGGCGCGCGCACTCCTCGGGTGTCTGGAACAGCGGGCCCATGTCGACGTCGAAGCCCAGGTCGGCAAACGCCGTGGCGACGACCTTGGCGCCGCGGTCATGCCCGTCCTGGCCCAGCTTGGCGATCATCACGCGCGGGCGCCGGCCCAGTTCCTCGGCCAGCGCATTGATTTCGGTCTTGAGCTTGTCCCAGCCTTCGGCCGAGTCATAGGCCGCGGCATAGACGCCGGTGACCTTCTGCGTGTCGGCGCGATGGCGGCTGTAGACCTTTTCCAGCGCATCGCTGACTTCGCCCACCGTGGCGCGCAGGCGCACGGCCTGGATGGCAAGGTCCAGCAGATTGCCTTCGCCGCTTTCGGCGGCTGCGGTCAGCGCGTCCAGCGCCTGCTGCACCTTGGCCGTATCGCGCTCCTTCTTGATCTTGTTGAGCCGCTCGATCTGGCCGTCGCGCACTTTGACGTTGTCGATCTCCAGAATGTCGATGGGATCTTCCTTGGCGAGCTTGTACTTGTTGACGCCAACGATAACGTCCTTGCCCGAGTCGATGCGCGCCTGCTTCTCGGCAGCCGCAGCTTCGATCTTGAGCTTGGCCCAGCCGCTGTCCACGGCCTGGGTCATTCCGCCCATGGCTTCGACTTCCTCGATGATGGCCCAGGCCGCATCGGCCATGTCCTGGGTCAGCTTCTCCATCATGTACGAGCCGGCCCAGGGGTCGATCACGCTGGGAATATGCGTTTCTTCCTGGATGATCAGCTGGGTGTTGCGCGCAATGCGCGAGGAGAATTCGGTGGGCAGCGCGATGGCTTCGTCGAAGCTGTTGGTGTGCAGCGACTGCGTGCCGCCGAACACCGCGGCCATGGCCTCGATGGTGGTGCGCACCACGTTGTTGTAGGGATCCTGCTCGGTCAGCGACCAGCCCGAGGTCTGGCAGTGGGTGCGCAGCATCAGGCTCTTGGGGTTCTTGGCGCCAAACTCCTTCATGATGCGGCACCACAGCAGGCGCGCGGCGCGCATCTTGGCGATCTCCAGATAGAAGTTCATGCCGATCGCCCAGAAGAACGACAGCCGGCCCGCGAACGCGTCGACATCCATGCCCTTGGCCGTGGCGGTCTTCACGTATTCCTTGCCGTCGGCCAGCGTGAACGCCAGTTCCAGCGCCTGGTTGGCGCCAGCTTCCTGCATGTGATAGCCCGAAATCGAGATCGAGTTGAACTTGGGCATGTTCAGGCTCGTGTACTCGATGATGTCGCCGATGATGCGCATCGACGGCTTGGGCGGATAGATATAGGTGTTGCGCACCATGAATTCTTTGAGAATGTCGTTCTGGATCGTGCCCGAGAGCTGATCCTGGCGCACGCCCTGCTCTTCGGCCGCGACGACATAGCCGGCCAGCACCGGCAGCACCGCGCCGTTCATGGTCATCGAGACCGACACCTTGTCGAGCGGAATCTGGTCGAACAGCACCTTCATGTCTTCGACCGAGTCGATGGCCACGCCGGCCTTGCCCACGTCGCCCGTGACGCGCGGGTGGTCGGAGTCGTAGCCGCGGTGCGTGGCCAGATCAAATGCCACCGACACGCCCTGGCCGCCCGCGGCCAGCGCCTTGCGGTAGAAAGCGTTGGACTCTTCCGCGGTGGAGAAGCCCGCGTACTGGCGAATGGTCCAGGGACGCACCGCATACATGGTGGCCTGTGGCCCGCGCAGATAGGGCTCGAAACCGGGCAGCGTGTTGGCATGCGGCAGATCAGCGCTGTCTGCGGCGGTATAGAGCGGCTTGACGGTGATGCCGTCGGGCGTGATCCAGTTCAAGGCCTGCACATCGCCGCCAGGCGCGGATTTGGCTGCCGCCTTGGCCCAGGCGCCCAGGTCGGCGGGGGCGAATTCAGGAGTGTCGGCATTCGCCACGCTTTGGCGCATATCTGTAGGCTTGTCCATCAGTGAGACCACGGTAGGTTGTGACCGAAAGAGTGTACATGATTCATAATTATTGATTCAAAATAATCCAGGCTACAATTCACCATTCATGTCAGTGATTACCCTAGCCCCCTCCGCTCTCTACCAACAGGTGGCCGAGCAACTGCGCCAACGCATCTTTCAGCATGTGCTCGAGCCTGGTGCCTGGATTGACGAACTCAAGATCGCCGAGGAATTCGGCATCAGCCGCACGCCGCTGCGTGAAGCGCTCAAGGTGCTTGCGGCCGAAGGGCTGGTGACGATGAAAGTGCGCCGCGGCGCCTATGTAACCGAAGTCTCGACCAAGGATGTGCGCGACGTCTATCACCTGCTGGCGCTACTGGAGAGCGACGCGGCGGCCGCGGTGGCGGCAACCGCCACCGATGACGAACTCGCTGCGCTCAGCGCCCTGCACGCTGATCTGGTTGCGCACAAAAGCAACGCTGAACAATTCTTTGCAATCAACGAACGCTTCCATATGCGCCTGCTGGCGCTGGCCAACAATCGCTGGTCCGACCAGGTGGTTGCCGACCTGCGCAAGGTCATGAAACTCAACCGCCACAAGTCGCTGTTCCGCCAGGGGCGCATAGAGGAATCGCTCAGGGAGCATGCGCAGATCCTGCAGGCGCTGCTCGATCGCCAGCCCGAGCAAGCGCGCGCGGCGATGCAGCAGCACTTCTCCAACGGTCTCACGGCAGCCGTGCTTTGAACGGTGCATTCCTGCAACGCGCGCCGCGCCTGTTACGCAAGGTAACTGAAGAATGCTATAAATCAAGCAGTGGATGACAGGTAAACAGCAGGAAGTTCACCCGGCATGAGGTTTCGCCTTCTTTAGCGGCGTGTCACTGACCAGCTATTCCGGGAGCCGTGTCATTCGGATCGCATTCGCGCTGCAATCTGAGGGCCTTCATCATGCTGGACGGTTTTTTCCTCAGCGACGCAAGTCCGGCACAGTTGCTCCAAGGTCGTAGCAACGCCGGGCTGGTCGTGCTGTCCGTGCTGATCGCCATCATCAGCGCCGCAGTATGTCTGCGCCTGGCGGGTATAGCACAGGCCACCAAAGGCGCGACGCAACAGGCGGCCCTGCTCGCGGGCAGCCTGGTGCTGGGCAGCGGCATCTGGGCCATGCATTTCGTCGGCATGCTGGCCTTCGATCTGTGCCTGACTATCAATTACGACCTGAATCTTTCGCTGATCTCCATGGTTCCCAGCCTGCTGGCATCGTGGATCGCGCTGCGCATCCTCTCGCGGCCGCGCCCAGCGCTGTCCTCGCTGCTGCTAGGTGGTTTCTGCGTGGGCGTGGGCATAGGGGCAATGCATTACAGCGGCATGGCATCCATGCGCATGGCGCCGCTGCTGCGTTATGACCCGTTCTGGTTCGCGGCGTCGCTGGGGGTCGCGGTGGTGCTGGCCACGCTTGCGCTGTGGATACGCTTTGCGCTGCGCGACCGTCTTAGCCCGGCACTGAACTGGTCATCCGAAACCATTAAGGCAGTGTCGGCGCTGGTCATGGGGGGCGCAATTTCGGGCATGCATTACACCGCCATGGCGGCTGCGCGCTTCGTCGGCACGCCTGACATGGTCGAAGGCCCGGGCGCCGGGGGCGCGCGCTTCCTGGCGATGACCGTGGCCTTCGCCGCGCTCGCGGTGATCGGCCTGATCGGGCTGCTGATGGGCTTGCTGCGCTATCGCGCGCTGTGGCGGCGCGTGGAGTCGAACGAGCAGCGTCTGCAGTCACTGCTGAGCGAGCGCAAGAGAATCGAGTCCCGCCTGCGCGTTGCGGCCAGCGTGTTCGAGCACGGCTATGAAGGTTTCATGGTGCTGGACGCGCATTTTCGCGTGACCGACATCAACCATGCCTACCAGCGCATGAGCGGCTTCTCCAAGAGCCACTGTGTGGGCCGCACGCTCGAGGACCTCTACGGACCCCTGGTGCTGGGTCAGACATTCGATTCGGTGCAGCAGATCGTCGCCGCGACCACGCATTGGCAAGGCGAGATCGAAGCCATGGATGCGGGCGGCATCAACGCCGTGCACCGCATCTCGATTTCTGCGGTGCTGGACGAGCGCAAGCGCATACAGCACTACATCGTCGTCATCAGCGATGTGACGCAGGAGAAATCGCACGAGCGTGAGCTCGAGCAGATCGCGCTCTACGACAGCCTGACCGGCCTGCCCAACCGCCGCCTGCTCAACGACCGCCTGGCCCAGGCCATCCATGCGGCCACCCGCCAGAAAACGCTACTTGCCGTGCTGTACCTCGACCTCGACGGATTCAAGCAGGTCAACGACCTGATGGGCCACGCGGACGGCGACCTGCTGCTGTGCGAACAGGGCCGGCGCATCCGTGCTGAACTGCGCGGCGACGACACGGCCGCACGCATAGGCGGCGATGAAATGGTGTTGCTGCTGGGCGACTGGAACGAAATGCACCAGGCCGAGGCGACCATTGCGCGGCTGCTCGAAGCCATTGCGCGTCCCGTGGCCCTGCCGCGCGGCACGGTGCGTGTCACCGCAAGCATTGGCATGAGCGTCTTTCCGCTGGACGCGCAACTGCCCGAGGAACTGCTCGAGCAGGCGGACCAGGCCATGTACGACGCCAAGCAATGCGGCAAGAACCAGTATCGGCGTTTCCGCAGCGCGCCAACCCCGGAGACGGGCAAGGAACTCGTGCGCCTGGACGCTACCGATTGCGCGCAGCCCGCACCCACCGCCTGATGCGCCGCGCTGGGCGCTGATTCCACTGCGACAATAGCCGCGTCTGTTCAGTCTCCTGTCGCCGCGACCAGGTCCGCCATGTCCACCTCTGCCCTTCCCGATTCCAGTCCCACTGCCCGGCCCAGCGCCGAAGGCCTGTTCGACCACTGGCTGCAGGCGCGCGCCAGCGATCCCTGGTCGCCGTTGACCGCCCAGGCCGCCAAGCCCTACCGCTTCATCTGGGGAGCCTGGAGCAAATTTCTGCTGGCCCATCTCGATGCCCAGGGACAGAAGGTGGCGGCGCTGGCCTGGAACGAGGCCAGCGCCGTGCAGGTGCTGCACTTCATCAACCATATCCCGCAGACCGCTAAGGGCCGCAAGGTCAGCGACATCACGCGGCGGCGCTACTGGCGCGTGCTCGACCGCATCTACGACCACGCATTGCTGATGGGCTGGATAGAGATCAATCCCGTGCATGCGGTCGCCGCCGCCGAGCGCCCGCCCAGCGAGGATCCCAAGGGCGCTATCCTCTCGGATGCGATGTGGCAAGCCGGCATTGCCCACATTCCTCCAGGTGCCGATCTGGTGGGCGCGCGCGACCGCGCGGTGCTGATGCTGCTGTTCGAGCTGGGCCTGGCGCCCGAGGAACTGCGCATGTTGCGCATGGACAACCTGCTCTACAGCACGCCCCAAGGAGACAGCGGCGAGACGCAGATCATAGGCGTGCATATAGAAGGGTTGCGCGACAACCAGCAGCGCAAGCTGTCGATCAGCACGGCGCTGGCGCGCGGCCTGGCCCACTGGCTGCGCGCGCGCGCGCAATACCCCGCGATGCAAGGCGAAGTTTCGCTTTTTTGTTCGCGCAAATCGCGCACGCTGTCGAACCATACGCTGCTGCACCTGGTCACCAAGACGCTGTCCGAAGCCGCACAATCGGCGGGCCTGCCCACGCCCGCCCGGCTGGGGCCGCAGATCGTGCGCAACACGGCCATCGTTCGCTGGCTCAATGCCGGCATGTCTCTGGCCGATGTCGTTGAGCGCGCCGGGCTCAAGAACGTCAATGGCCTGCTGCATCTGCGCGATCTGGTCAGCGATGAAGCCCGGGCCGCGCTGTCGCAGCGCGCAAGATCGTTCTAGCGCTTGTAAAGCCTATGCGCGCTGCTGAGCCGGCAGGCTGCCCCCCTGCTTGATTACTCGCTGCAATGCAGCGCAGTAGAAATTGATGATTGGTTTTTAATTGCATGTAAGCTGGATTCGAGAAATGATTTGAACTACGCAGATGGCGCAATCTGCCGTTGGAAGTTTCTTTGCCAGCTCCGCCTGCACCGATGCGCATCCCGTGCGTGCCGTGTCCATCGGCTTTTATGGCCTAATCCCGCGAACCGCTCCAACCCTGTTCACCATGCGCCGCGCCATTCCTTCCACCCAAGCCCTGGCCTGCTTCGAAGCCTGCGCCCGGCACCAAAGCTATACACGCGCTGCGCAGGAGCTCGCACTGACCCAGAGCGCAGTGTCGCGGCAGATCATTGCGCTCGAGGAATTCGTTGGCGTAGCCCTCTTCCGGCGCACGCGCCACGGTATGGAACTCACCCCTGCCGGAACGACCTATGCGCGCAAGGTGCGCAGCTGGCTGCAAGGCCTGGAGCGCGACACGCTGGACATCATGGCGCGCCAAGGGGAAGGCGGAACGCTGAGTCTGGCTGCGGTGCCGACCTTCGCCACGCGCTGGCTCATGCCCCGCCTGCCCCTGCTCGCCAAGGAGCACCCGGGCATCACCGTGCACATCGACACCCAGACCCGCCCTTTTCTGTTTGCCGACACCGGCTTCGACGCGGCGCTCTACGCCGGCACGCCCGAACAGGTGACGCAATGGCCGGGCATACAGGCGCAGTGGCTGATGGACGAGCAGGTGGTGCCCATGTGCAGTCCCGGCCTGCTGGCCCAGGCGGCGCAGCGCGGGCTGGGCCGCGCCTGGCAGACGGTGTCGCCCGAAGCAATTGCCCAACTGCCGCTGCTGCAGCAGAGCACCCGCCCCTATGGCTGGCAGCAATGGTTCCAGGCTGCAGGGCTGGCGCCCGCGCGCGCGCTCGACGGCCCGCGCTATGAGCTCTTTTCGATGCTGGCCATGGCTGCCACGCACGGCATGGGCGTGGCGCTGATTCCGCCCATGCTGGTCGAGGCAGAGCTGGCGCGCGGCGACCTGGTCGTGGCCTGCGCGCTGTCGCTGCGGCGCGAGCGCAGCTATTACCTGATCACGCCTGCCCTGCCCCCTTCAGCCGTTCTGCAGTCGTTTTCGGACTGGCTGCAGCGCATGGCCGCTCTCCCATCAACGAGTGCGGTGTGAACGGTCATTCGCCTGCGGGGGCGCGCGTCGACCGGCACAGCAATGTGCAAAACCACGGCTCTCATAAGCAAATATCGATTTAGTATTTCACAAACGCATGCCAAATGCGTCATCATTCGCGTTTTGCATAATCGAACGCACATGGACATACGCCAGCTCGAAGCTTTTGTCGCGGTCATGACGATTGGCAGCATCACCGGTGCAGCCAAGCTGCTGGAACGCTCGCAGCCCGCCATTTCCCGACAGATCCAGGAGCTGGAAACAGACTTGGGCGAGGCGCTGCTGCACCGCAACGGGCCCAAGGTCACACCCACGGCGCTGGGCTATGTGCTCTACGAGGAAGCCGAACGCATCGTCAACGGCGTGCGCCGCATCCAGCAGCATGCGCGCCGCCCGGCGGAAATCGTGCAGCCGCCGCTGCTGATTTCCGCCACGCCCGCTCTGTCGCTGGGCATCGTCGCGCCCGCGCTCGCGCACTGCCAGCCTGCGCTGGCCGTGAGCAAGATCGAACTGCTGTCGGTGCGCCCCGAGAGCGTGGTCAGCGACGTGCTGCACGGCATGGCGGACATCGGCGTCTGCAGCCTGCCGCTGGACCACCAGCAGATTTGCGTGCACTGGGTCGCCGAAGTGGCGTGCAAGGCCGTCGTGCCGGCCGGCCATCCCCTGGCAGCGCTCGACATCATTCCCATCGCGGCGCTGGCGCAACAGCGCGTGATAGGCATGCACAACCCGCACCGGCTCAAGCAGCACATAGACGCCGCGCTGCACCAGGCCGGCGCCCCGGGCCTGCAGGCCGATATAGAAACCAATTCGTCCATGAACGCCCAGGCCCTGGTACGCGCCGGGCTGGGTGTGGCCATTCTGGATCCAATGACGCTGCTCGGCGCTCCGCTCCACGGCCTGGCCTACCGCGATCTCGACGTGCGAATTCCTTTTCACTTTGGCGCGATCAGCGCCCAGGGAAAAAACCTTTCCGCCCCCGCGCTGCTGCTGCTCGAAGCGCTGCGCGAGACCGCCGCTTCGCTCGATCAATGCCAGTTGCACGACGCCCAGGCCATGTCCGGCGTCTGCGCTCCCACCAATTCACAGCCTTACACCAGCCCGCTTTGCTCTGCTGGCCGCAAAACGCCGCCCACTCCATGAACAGTTTGCCCACTCCTCTTCCTACCTCTCTTGCAGCATTGCAGGCGCGCTACCAGCGCGACCTGCAGCTGCTGGCCTTGCCTGGCAAGACCTGGACGCCCGCCATCACCCACGAAGGCCAGCCCGTGCTGGACGTCGCGGTGGTTGGCGGCGGCATGGGCGGCCTGGCACTGACCACGGCGCTCACGCATCTGGGCCTGCGCGCGCAGATCTTCGACCAGAGCCCGCCCGGCTATGAAGGCCCCTGGGCCACGACGGCGCGCATGGAGACGCTGCGCTCTCCCAAGGAACTCACCGGCCCGGCCCTGGGTTTCTCATCGCTGACGTTCCGTGCCTGGTTCGAAGCCCAATGGGGCGAGGCCGCCTGGACCGCGCTCGACAAGATTCCGCGCCTGCAGTGGATGGACTACCTGCGCTGGTACCGCGAAACCGCGGGCGTGGTGCTGCACAACCAGCAGCGCGTGGTCGCCGTGCGCCCGCGCGCCGACCAGCTCGCGCAGCTCGACCTGATCGACACCAGCGAAGGCGATCGCGCCTACCGCGTGCTCGCGCGCCATGTCGTGCTGGCCACGGGCCGCGACGGCCTGGGCGGGCCCTGGGTGCCCGATGTCGCGCACACGCTGCCGCGCGACCGCTGGGCGCATTCGTCCGATCCCTGGCATGACGCTGCGTTCGCGGGCCAGACCGTCGTGGTCGTGGGCGGCGGCGCCTCGGCCATGGACAGCGCCGCGACGGCGCTGGAAAACGGCGCGGCTGCCGTGCACCTGCTGATACGGCGCAAGGAGCTGCCCACGGTCAACAAGGGCAAGGGCGCGGGCAATCCCGGCGCCGCCCATGGTTTTGCGCGTTTGAGCGATGAGTGGAAGTGGAAGGTGCGCAACTACATCAACCGCCAGCAGGTGCCGCCGCCGCACGGCAGCACGCTGCGCGTTTCGCAGCACGACAATGCGTTCTTTCACCTGGGCGCAGGCATAGAAGGCGCGCAGGTGCGCGCCGATGGCAAGCTGCGCATAGACACCACACAGGGCCCGATTGCCGCCGACAGCGTGATCTTCTGCACCGGCTTTCGCCCCGACTGGCAGCTGCGCCCCGAGTTCGCGCCGTTTGCGCCCTATGTGCGCCTGTGGCAGGACCGTTTCACGCCCCAGTCCGGCCAGGAAGATGCCGAGCTGAACCTGTCGCCCGATCTGGGCGATCTGTTCGAGTTCCAGGAAAAGACGCCGGGAACCTGCCCGGGGCTGGACCGCATTCACTGCTTCAGCTATCCCGCGGCGCTGTCGCTGGGAACAATCTCGGGCGACATTCCACAGATCAGCGACGGCGCGCGCCGCCTGTCGCAAGGCCTGGCCGGCGCGCTTTACGCCGAGGACATCGCGCTGCACTATGCGGCCATGGAACGCTACAGCGAGCCCGAACTCTACGGCGACGAATGGACCGATTCGCCGCTGCCTCCCTATGACGAGGTGACAGCATGATAGGCTGGCTGCTGCGCCGCATTGGCCAGGCCATGCTCGTGGTGCTGGCGATGACGGTGATCGTCTTCGTGGGCCTGCACGCGATCGGCAACCCCATCGACATCCTGATCGGCGAAGACCTGAATCAGCAGGAACGCCTCGAAGCCATTGCCCACCTGGGCCTCGACAAGCCGCTGCTGCAGCAGTACTTCAGCTTTCTGCAGAATGCGCTGCAAGGCGACCTGGGAACCAGCTTTGTCTACAACGAACCGGCGATAGGCCTGATTCTCGACCGCCTGCCCGCGACGCTGGAGTTGGCCGTCGTGGCGCTGGTCATGGCCATCGTCCTGGGCGTGCCGCTGGGCCTGTATGCCGGCATGAAGCCCGCGAGCCCCGTTTCCAAGCTGCTGATGAGCGGCTCCATCCTGGGCTTCTCGCTGCCCGCATTCTGGGTCGCGCTGATGCTGATCATGGTGTTCAGCGTACAGCTGGGCTGGATGCCTTCCAGCGGCCGCGGCGACACGCGCAGCCTGTTCGGCATCGAATGGTCGTTTCTCACGCTCGACGGCCTGCACCACCTGATATTGCCGGCGTTCAACCTCGCGCTGTTCAAGATCTCGCTGGTGCTGCGCCTCACGCGCGCCGGCGTGCGCGAAGTGATGCCGCAGGACTTCGTCAAGTTCGCGCGCGCCAAGGGCTTGTCGGAAACCCGCGTGATGGTCATGCATGTTCTGCGCAACACCATGATTCCGCTGGTCACGGTGCTGGGCCTCGAACTGGGCTCGACCATCGCCTATGCCGTCGTCACCGAATCGATCTTCGCCTGGCCGGGTGCGGGCAAGCTGATCCTGGACAGCATCAACTCGCTGGACCGCCCCGTGGTCGTCGCCTATCTGATGGTCGTGGTGGTGATTTTCGTGACTCTCAACCTGATCGTCGACCTGCTCTACAAGCTGCTTGACCCGCGCGTTCGCCTGGAGGCCGCCCAATGAGCCAAGCTCCCGTCAATTCTTCCGCTGCCGCGCCCGCGGCGACCGACGCCGGCCGCGTGCAGTCGATCTGGGCGCAGATCGCCCACGACTTCCTGCGCTCCAAGCCCGCGATCATCGGCCTTGTCATCCTGCTGATCGTGGTGCTGATGGCGCTGTTCGCGCCTTTCATCACGCCGCAGAACCCGTATGACCTGATGCAGCTCGACGTGCTCGACGCCCGGCTCACGCCCGGCTCGGCCAGCGCCGAGCATGGCTTCACCTACTGGCTGGGCACCGACGGCCAGGGCCGCGACCTGTACTCGGCCATCGTCTACGGCCTGCGCATCAGCCTGCTGGTGGGCGTGGGCTCGGCGGCGATCGCGGCCGTGGTCGGCACGGTCATCGGCCTGATCGCGGCCTACGCCGGCGGCAAGGTCGACGCGCTGATCATGCGCGTGGTCGACCTGCTGCTGTCGTTTCCCACCATCCTGATGGCATTGATGATCCTGGCCTACATGGGCAAGGGCATTGGCAACGTGATCCTGACCCTGGTGCTGGTCGAATGGGCCTACTACGCGCGCACCGCGCGCGGCCAGGCGCTGGTGGAAACCCGGCGCGAATATGTGGATGCCGCACGCGGCCAGGGCCTGCCGCAGTGGCGCATCCTGCTGGGCCATATCCTGCCCAACTGCCTGCCGCCGCTGCTGGTGATTGCCGCACTGCAGGTGGCGCGCGCGATCACGCTCGAAGCCACGCTGTCGTTCCTCGGCCTGGGTGTGCCCATCACCGAGCCGTCGCTGGGCCTGCTGATCTCCAACGGCTACCAGTACCTGCTGTCCAACGAATACTGGATCAGCTTCTTCCCGGGTGTCGCGCTGCTGCTGACGATTGTCGCGATCAACCTGGTTGGCGACCAATTGCGCGATGTGCTCAACCCGCGCCTGCAGAAATAAAAAAAGCGCCATGTCCCACGATTCAGTCAACTCTTCGCTGCCGCCTGCGCCAGCTCCCGTGCTCGAGGTCAAGGACCTGCACACCCAGTTCGACACGCGCGCGGGCCTGCTGCCCGTGGTCAACGGCGTAGGCTTTGCCCTCCAGCGCGGCAAGGTGCTGGGCCTGGTCGGCGAGTCGGGCTCGGGCAAGTCGGTCACCGGCTTTTCCATCATGGGCCTGCTCGACGCGCCCGGGCGCATCACCGCCGGCCAGGTGCTGTTCCAGGGCCAGGACCTGGCGCGCCTGGACAGCCGCGCGCTGCGCAGCCTGCGCGGCAACCGCATCGCCATGATCTTCCAGGATCCGATGGCCACGCTCAACCCGGTGCTGCGCATCGACGTGCAGATGCTCGAGACCATTCGCGCCCACCGAAAAATGGGCAAGGCGCAAGCCCTCGAACACTGCCGCAAGACGCTGGCGCGCATGGGCATTCCCAGCCCCGAGGAACGCCTCAAGGCCTTTCCCCACCAGCTCTCGGGCGGCATGCGCCAGCGCGTGGCGATTGCCATCGCGCTGCTCAACGACCCCGAGCTGATCATTGCCGACGAACCGACCACCGCGCTCGACGTCACCATCCAGGCACAGATTCTGTCGGAAATGCAGCAGCTGGTGCGCGAGACTGGCACTTCCATGATCTGGATCAGCCACGACCTGTCTGTGGTCGCGGGACTGGCCGATGACATTGCCGTCATGTACGCGGGACGCATCGTCGAGCATGGCAGCGTCGATGCCGTGCTCGACCATCCCCAGCACCCCTACACCCAGGGCCTGATCGGCAGCCTGCCCAGCGCCAACCAGCGCAAGAGCCGCCTGCAGCAGATCTCGGGCATGGCGCCCAACCTGCTGGATCTTCCGCCCGGCTGCGCCTTTGCGCCGCGCTGCCCGCGTGCCCAGCCGCGCTGCCAGCAGCCGCCCGAACTGCAGACCATTGCCGCGCCCACCGGCGCCGCGACCGCCACAGCCCATACCGTGCGCTGCTTCTTTCCCGGCGCAGCGGCCGATTTTTCCCGGAGCGCCGCATGACCGGCAATGTTCAAGACACCGCCGCCCCTTTGCTTGACCTCAAGGGCATCACCAAGCGTTTCGGCCTGCAGCCGCCGCCGGGCCGTTTCGGCCAATGGCTGCGCCGCACCGGGCTGCAGAAGGCGCCCGTCGTCACGCACGCGCTCGACGGCGTCGACCTGCAGGTGCGCGCCGGCGAAGTCGTCGGTCTGGTCGGCGAATCGGGCTGCGGCAAATCGACGCTGGGCCGCATTGCCACCGGCCTGCTTGCGCCCACCGACGGCCAGGTGCAGGTGATGGGCAAGGACCGCACGCAGCTGAACGCCGAGGAAACGCTGCGCGCCCGCCTGGGCATACAGATGATCTTCCAGGACCCGCAGTCCAGCCTGAACCCGCGACTGCGCGTCAACCGCATCGTCGGCGAGGCCGCGCGCCTGCACGGCCTGGTCGATGCCGAGCACGAGGACGAGTACGTGTGCCAGCAGCTCGAGCGAGCGGGCCTGGACCCGCGCCTGCGCTTTCGCTACCCGCACCAGTTCAGCGGCGGCCAGCGCCAGCGCATAGGCATTGCGCGCGCGCTGGCCGTGCAGCCCAAGATGCTGGTCTGCGACGAAGCCGTGGCCGCGCTCGACGTGTCCATCCAGGCGCAGATTCTCAACCTGTTCATGGACCTGCGCGACGAGCTGGGCCTGGCCTACCTGTTCATCAGCCATGACCTGGGCGTGATCCGCCATCTGTGCGACCGCGTCGCCGTGATGTACCTGGGCCGCATTGTCGAGACCGCGCCGGTCGAGGAGCTGTTTGCCAATCCGCAACACCCCTACACCCAGGCCTTGCTGGCGGAAATTCCACGCCTGGACCACCGCCGCACCAGCTTTCAGACCATTCGCGGCGAGATTCCCAGCCCCATGGCCCCGCCCAGCGGCTGCCACTTTCACCCGCGCTGCCCCCAGGCGATGCCGCGCTGCAGCGTCGAAGTGCCGCGGCTCAAGGGAATTGCGATTCAGCACGAAAGCGCCTGCCACCTCAATGACATGGCCCATGCTGCCTGAACTCCGCTCAACAGCCGTTCGGGCTGAGCCTGCCGAAGCCCTGTCGAATACAGGCACTTGGATCCTTCGCCAGGCTCAGGACTCAGTGCGAACGCTGTTATAGACCATCGATTCACTTCACCCTCCCGAGAGAAAGCACCACCATGCACACCGCTCACCTTTCCGCCATTGCAATGGCCGCCCTGCTGGCAGTTTCGGGCGCCAGTGCCAAGGACCTGCGCATAGGCTTTGCCGACCCCATCTCATCGGCCGACCCGCAGCTCAACAACCATGCGGGCGATCGCTCGCTGGCCCTGCACTTCTGGGACTCTCTGGTCAATTCGCGCGACGGCGGCAAGCTCGAGCCGGGCCTGGCCGAAAGCTGGAAGACGCTCAACGACAAGACCTGGGAATTCAAGCTGCGCAAGGACATCAAGTGGCAGGACGGCAAGCCGTTCACCGCCGACGACATCGTGTTCTCGTTCGAGCGCGCGCGCAATGTCGCCGGCTCGGTGGCTTCCTACCGCGGCGCGCTGCGCAGCGTCGAGTCGACGACCGCCAAGGACGCGCACACGGTCATCATCAAGACCAACACGCCCAACCCCATGCTGCCGCTGGAGATCGCCTCGATCTACATCGTGAGCAAGCATGTGGGCGCGCAGGCCAAGAGTGAAGACTACAACTCGGGCAAGGCCATGGTCGGCACCGGCCCCTACAAGTTCACGTCCTATACCCCCGGCGACCGCACGCTGATGGAGCGCAGCGCCAGCTACTACGGCCCGGCCCAGCCCTGGGACAAGGTCACCTACCGCTTCATCAACAACGGCGCGGCGCGCACCGCAGCGCTGCTGTCGGGCGATGTCGACGTGATCGACAAGGTGGCCGTGACCGATGTCGCCAAGCTCAAGAAGACCTCATCGGTCAGCGTGTACGAGTACCCCGGCCTGCGCGCGCTGCTGATACAGCCCAGCCTGCGCAAGGGCAGCAACGAGTTCATCACCGACAACGCCGGCAAGCCGCTGGCCGAGAACCCGCTGACCGACCAGCGCGTGCGCGAGGCGCTGAACATCGCGATCAACCGCAAGGCCATCACCGACCGCATCCTGCAGGGCACGGCGACCGAAGCCAATCAGTGGATGCCCAAGGGCTCGTTTGGCTACAACCCCGACATCCCGGCAACGCCCTACTCCGCCGAGAAAGCCAAGAAGCTGCTGGCCGACGCCGGCTTCCCCGAAGGCTTCCAGATCACCATCCATGTGCCCGGCGACCGCTATCCGCAAGCGCCCGAGACCATGCAGGCCGTGGCCCAGTTCTGGACGCGCATCGGCGTGAAGACCAAGCTCGAAGTCGTGCCATGGTCGGTGTACTCCAGCCGCGCGGGCAAGAATGAATACGCGGTCAGCGTGATTGCCTGGGGCAACGGCACGGGCGAAGCCGGCTACGGTCTGCTGCAGACGCTGGCGACCAACGACTCCAAGGCTGGCCGCGGCGCCAACAACTGGGGCCGCTACAGCAACGAGAACGTGGACAAGGCACTGGACGCCGCCACCATCGAGTTCGACGCCAAGCGCCGCGAAGCCATCTTCCGGCATGCGGCCAAGCTCGTGACCGACGATGTCGCGCAGATCCCGCTGTTCCACTACAAGAACATCTGGGCCGCCAAGAAGGGCCTCAAAGTGGTGCCCATTCTCAGCGACCGGACCACGGCACTGCAGGTCACTCCCGTGTCCGGCAAGTAAGGCAGCCATGCAAGCTCAGCTCGAGATTTCGCCGCAAACGGCGTTGATCGACGTGCCGCGCCGCATCATCGTGCGCGGGCTCGCGCCCGGCCGGCGCGTCACGCTGCGCACGCGCACCGTGCGTGGCCCACAGGTCGAATGGACGTCCGAAGCAAGCTTCCTCGCGGGCGCGGACGGCAGCGTCGACCTGGGGCGCGACGCGCCTGTCGACGGCAGCTACAGCGGCGTGTCGGCCATGGGCCTGATCTGGTCGCAAACCCAGACCATCGCCGACGCGCCGCACGACCCGTTTGCGGCCGAACCCAGCGCCGCGCTGACCACCGAAGTGCGCGCGCTGCTGGATGACGGTACGGAGCTATCCGGCCATTTCGTTCAGGAGTTGGCCGCCGAAGGCGTCACGCGCCGCGAGATACGCGACGAGGGGCTGTCGGCCACGCTGTTCACGCCCGCGACGCCCGGCCCCCACCCCGTGGTGATGGTGCTCAACGGCTCGGGCGGCGGCATCAACGAGCCGCGCGCCGCGCTCTACGCCTCGCGCGGCTATGCGGCGCTGGCCGTGGGCTATTTCAAGTCGCCGGGCCGCTCCGACTACATCTCCGACACGCATCTCGAGTACTTCGAGACCGCGCTGCAGTGGATTCATCGCGAGCTGCACCCCAAGGACGGCTTTGTCGCGCTCAGCGGACAGTCGCGCGGCGGCGAGCTGGTGCTGCTGCTGGGCTCGCTGTTCCCGCATCTGGTCAAGGCGGTGATCGGCTATGTGCCCAGCGCGCTGGTGCACTGCGCGCAGAACGCCTGCGACCCGGCCAAGGGCCGCGAAGGGCCGGCCTGGATCTTCCGCGGCCAGCCGATTCCCGACATCTGGAGCAACAACCGCACGGCCTCGTGGGCGCCCTGGGACGAAGGCCCCGAGCCGCGCCGCCATACCGCGGCCATGCTCACCGCGCTGCAGGACCCCGACGCCGTCGAGCGCGCCCGCATTCGCGTGGAACGCATCGATGGTCCGGTGATGCTGCTGTCGGCGACCGATGACGGCTCCTGGCCGTCGTCGCTCTACAGCAAGATGGTCAAGGACCACCTCGCGGCAAATCACCATCCCTACCCCGTGGAACACCACGACTGGGAAGGCGGCGGCCATGCGATCCTGTTCCCCTACGTGCCGACAACCCACCTGTTCTACGCCCACCCGGTGTCCAGGCGCCTGAGCACCTCGGGCGGAACGCCGGCGGTCAACGCACTGGCCAACGAGCAGTCGTGGATCGCCGTCCAGGCCTTTCTTGCGCGCGCCACGGCCGCGCAGGCAAACCGTCCCAAGGCCCAGGCCTGAAACATGCGCGTGGACGTTCATGGTTCGACAAGCTCACCACGAACGGTCAAACGCCGTTCGCGCGATGGCTTCGAACGGATGTCCCGTTCGTCCTGAGCCCGCCTCGCCGGCCGCGTCGAAGGATGAACGGCCTGCACTACAGCCATAACTCCCTTTCCAAGTCATGACCGAAACCCAAACCCTTGATCTGATCGACTCCCTGACCCAGCTGGACCAGTTTCCCGCAGTCAAGGCCATACGCCACCAGCGCGCCAAGGTCGTGGACGCGACCCAGGGCAGCTACAACCAGCTGTTCGACCCCGCCCTGCCCGGCCTGACGCTGGGCGAGCGGCTGCGCGTGGCGCAGACCATCAGCCGGCTCAGCGACAGCGCGAGCCTGCTGCAGCACTACAGCGCGCAACTGGCCGCGCTGCATGACGCTGGCGTCGACGCACCGCGCGAAGCCGCGCTGCAGAAGTTCGCGACGCTGCTGACGCACAAGCCCGTGGAAGGCGATCGCTCCAGCATCGATGCCCTGCTCGCCGCTGGCCTGCAGCCGCCCGAAATCATCACGCTGGCCCAGTTGATCGCTTTCCTCAGCTACCAGGTGCGTGTGGTCGCCGGCCTGCAGGCGCTCACCGCGCTGGGCGACGACCTGCACGCGGCGCCCGCCGCCGCGGCGAGCAGCGAAACCTTCGTGCACCCCCACCATCTGCCAAAGCCCGGCGAGGCGCTGCGCATCAACGGTTTCACCAGCGAGACGCTGGGCTGGAAAGCCTGGGTGCCGGTGCTCCAGCTCGAGCAGGCCACGCCCGAGCAGCTCGCCATTCTCGAAGCCAGCCACCCTTCGGCCAAGACCAGCCAGTACTACCTGGCGCTGATCCATCAGCCGCAGATCCTGCAGGAACGCTCGGTGGTGTTCAACGCCATCATGTACGCTCCCGGCGGTCTGTCGCGCGCCGAGCGCGAGCTGGTCAGCGCCGCGGTGTCGTGCATCAACGGCTGCGTCTATTGCGCTTCCGTGCATGCCCAGCGCTTCGAGCAACTGGCCAAGCGCAACGACGTGATCGCCCAGGTGTTCGAGAACCCGCACACGGCAGGCACCAATGCACGCGAAAAAGCGCTGGTCCAGTTCGCGATCGACCTGACCGAAGCGCCGAACCAGCTCAGCGGCCAACGCCTGCAGCAGCTGCGCGAAGCCGGTCTGAGCCACATGGAGATCCTCGACGCACTGCACGCCGCGGCGATCTTTGCCTGGGCCAACCGCCTGATGCTCAATCTGGGCGAAGCCGTTCACCCCTGAGCTATGGCAAGCTTGCGTGATGACCCACATCATGCAAGCACCCGTCAGTTCTGGAATGCAAAACCCCATCTTCGCGGTACGTCCTATCCAAGCGCATGAATGGGCGATGTACCGCGATCTCCGGCTGCGCGCGCTGCACGAGGCTCCCGACGCGTTCGGCAGCAGTTTCGCAGCCGAAGCCATGCGCAGCGACCCAGCCTGGGCGCAGCGGATCATGGCCGCCACCACGAGTGGCAAGGACTGCCCCTTGTTTGCCTTCGATGGCGAGCAGGTCTGCGGTCTGATCTGGTGCAAACTGTCGGCCGACAACCCGTCGCGAGCCGACCTCTATCAGATGTGGGTTGCGCCAGAAGCCCGTGGGCGGGGGGCAGGCCGGGCGCTGCTAGAGGCGGCCCTGAACTGGGCGTGCATGAAAGGCTGCCGCCAGGTTCATCTGGGCGTTACGGCAGCGGACAGCCCGGCGCTGCGGCTGTATCAAGGCCATGGCTTTCGCGCCATAGGCGCCCTGGAGCCGCTGCGTGAAGGCTCGCCGCTGATGGCCCAGGCCATGGTGCTCGGGCTGCCACATTGACGAATCTCTTCGCGCGCGACCTCAATTTTCCGGACAAGAAGTTGATTTAGTCAACTTCATCCCGCATAATCCGTTGACTTTATCAACAACATAACAGATGTCGACGCCTTCTCCCTCTGCTTCCCCTCGCCGCAAGCTTCCGCGGCGCTTCATGCCCTACGTGTTTGCCTTCTACATGGCGACCATCATGGCTTTCCTGATGTGCGCCGTCATTGTGGGCGTGCAAGCGGGCGTCGGTCCCGGCTATCTGGCCAGCGTTCTAAAGGTCTACGCGCTTGCCATGCCTGTGGCCTTTTGCTGCGTGGTCATCGTGCGGCCCTTCGTGCTGCGCCTGGTGGCGCTCACGGTGCATCTCTGATGCCTTTCAGGCCGCGGCAATCTCGGCCAGCAGGCTGTCGAAGCTGCCGTACAAGGCATCGCCACGCAGCAGCCGGCTGCCCTTGACGATCAGCGCCGGCACGCCCTGGGCGCCGAACGCCTGCTTCAGGCCCTGGGCCTTGACCAGCCGTGCGGCATTGGCGGCCAGCAACTGAGCGTCATCGGCGAGCAGCAGATCGGCGGCGGCATCAAGCTGCATTTCACGCAGCAGTTGCGCCACCACGGCCATGTCGCCCGTGTCCAATGCGTGCACATAGCGCGCCTCCTGCAAGACTTTCAAGGCCTCCAGCTCGCGCTGCGGCGCGTTGCGCAGCACGGCCGTCAGCGCCAGCGTGGTGGCTGTCGAATCGAAGCGGCTGCCCAGCTTGCCCAGCAGCTCGCTGCGGTATTTCTCGCTGAAGCGCTGGCCCGTGAGCTTCTGTATGCGCATGTCGTTGGCCCAGGCGTATTGCGCAAACTCCGCATCCAGGGTGCGCCCGCCCGCGCCCGCAAACAGTCCCGTGGGCGCCAGCTCCAGCTGCATGCCGGGAAGCTGGCCCAGCTGCTGCAGCACGGGCGAAGCGCCATAGCACCAGCCGCAAAGCGGGTCCAGCAGATAGGTAATGTTCACCACTTCATTTCACCCTTGTTGACCTTGGCACCGATGTCCAGCGACATTGCACCGCCCGTCAGCTTGGGATAAGCGTTCTTCATCGCGGCAATCAATTGCGCGCTGTCGCTGGTCGCTGCCAGCTGTTTCTCGAACGTCTGCAAGTATTCCTTGGTGAACGTGATGTTGCTTGCGTCCACCGGGGTGGCGGCGCTCATATGGCCGGGAACCACCAGCGCGGGCTTGAGCGCGGCCATCTCGTCCAGTTGCGCCACCCATGCGGCGCGCTCGGCCGGGCTTTGGGTATCCGCGGTCCACACATGCATGTTGCCGAACACCGCCAGGTTGCCAACAATGGCCTGCAGCGATGGGATCCAGGCATAGGGGCGGTGGGCCAGCAGGCCCTGGGTGCCTCGGATCTCTATCGTCTGGCCCTCGATCATCAATGTGTTGCCTTCGAGCGCGCGCGGCAGCACGGGCTGACGCGGCGCATTGGCGCCCATCTTGGGGCCCCAGAACGCGAGCTTGCCGGCCATCTTGGGCGCGAGCTTGCCCAGCACCGCAGGCGTGGTCACCACGTCAGCCTGGGGAAAGAACTGCTTGAGCGTTTCGACACCGAAGTAATAGTCGGGATCGGCCTGGCTCACGTAAATGGTGGTCAGTTGCTTGCCGCTGTCGAGCACATTGGCGGCGATGCGCAGCGCATCGGCGCGCGTGAAGCCCGCGTCTATCACCATGGCCTCCTTCTCGCCGAAAACCAGGGTCGAGTTGACATTGAAGCTGTTGCCGTCGGCGTTGTAGACCTTGACGGTCAGCGGCTGGCCAGCCTGGGCGCTGGTGAAGGCAATGGCCAGCGATGCGGCCAGAAGCGTAGTGCGGATCATGTGGAAACTCCTGTCAGTGGTGCGATGGATGGACTTTAGTTTCAATATCCGCGCAGATAAACGCGATAATCCGCGCATGACCGTTTCATAAATTGAGCAAATCATGGACAGACTGACAGCCATGCAGGTGTTTGTCGAAGTGGCGCGCAGCGGCAGCTTCAGCGCCACGGCCGACAAGCTCGACATGTCGCGCGCCATGGTCACGCGCTATGTGGGCACGCTGGAGCAATGGCTCGGTGCCCGCCTTCTGCAGCGCACCACGCGCAGCGTGACCCTGACCGATGCCGGTGAAAGCTGCCTGCGTCGCAGCCAGCAGATGCTGTCGCTGATGGATGATGTCGAAGAGGAAACCAGCGGCCGCGACGGCGCGCTGCGCGGCCAGCTGCGCATCACCTGCAGCGTGTCCTTCGCCCATGCGCAGATGGCCGCGGCCGTGGTCGATTTCCTGCGCATGTACCCCGAGCTCAAGATCGACCTGAACGCCAGCGAAGGCGCGCTCAATCTGGTCGAAGCGCGCATAGACCTCGCCATACGCATCAGCGCCGAGCCCGATCCCGCATTGATAGGACGCGTGCTCGCGCCCTGCGCTTCGGTGCTGGTCGCCTCGCCCGGATACCTGCGCGCGCATGGAACGCCGCAGCAGCCGGCCGACCTAGGCGCCCATCGCTGCCTGAGCTATGCCAATTTTGGCAAAAGCCTCTGGAAACTGCAGCGCGGTGACGCGCGCGAGCAAGTGAGCGTGGGCAGCCACTTCAGCGGCAACGAGGCCACGGCCCTGCTGCAGGCCGCGCTGGCCGGCGGCGGCATCGCCATGCAGCCGACCTATCTGGCCAATCCCCATCTGCGCGCCGGCGCGCTGGAAGCGGTGCTGCCGCAATGGGCGCTGCCGACCATGGGCATCTATGCGCTCTACCCTTCGCGCAAGAATCTGTCGCCCGCGGTGCGCGCCCTGCTTGACTTCCTGGTGGAGCGCTTCGCGACGCCCCCTTGGGAATGACTACCGCGCCGAGTCCTGGCCGAACTTGAGAAGATTGCCGTCGGGATCGATCACATAGAGCTCGTCCATGCCCCAGTCCGTGTGCACCACCGGCCCGAGCACGGGCAGCCTGGTGCTCAATTCGCGGTGCACGGCCTCTATGTCCGCCACCCGGATATAGCAGGATGTGTTTTCGGCGATATGCCTTTCGGTGCAGGCCCAGAAGTGCAGTTCGGTGTCGCCGCGCTGTGCGACGCCATATCCCTGCGCTTCGAAATGCCGCGTGCTGAAACCCAGCATGTCGCGGTAGAACTGCAACGTGCGCGCCATGTCGAGCGACGCAAGAACGGGGATAGCTTTGCCTAAGGTGAATGCTTGCATTTTCGGGTCTGAATGGATGGTTAGAACGGCTCGCAGCCAGCGCCAATCTTCAGTCTGCTGGGTTGTGTGAGCCACTCTTAGTGGATGGTACGGTCTCCCAGTCCCTTCTTGAGCACCAGATCGACCACGGGCTGCTCGCGCTTGTTGGCGCGCTGGCAGTGGTCCGGCTGGAAAAGGTCGGTCAGCCAGATCACCGCCCGCGCCCAGCGCCGGTCGCGCTCGCGCCACGCATGGGATGACACGCTTTCCCAGGCATGGCCGTTGAACAGCGTGGCGTTGACGAAGTGGTCCAGCGCGCGCACTCCGGCGCGGCCGCGCTCGGTTTTTCCCACAAAGCCGACCACGATCAGCAGCAGCCAGCCCAGCAATGCCAGGGGCACCATCGCGCACATCAGCACAAAGCCTGCGAGGCGCTCTTTCATGCGCCCGCCGCTTGCGCGCGCTTGACCAGGCGCAGTTGTACGCCATTGGCGGAGCGTATGGTCAGGCGGCCCACGGGTTGCGGCTCATGGCCTTCGACCGGCTGCAGCTGATAGCGCCGCAGCAGGCATGACAGGATCAGCACCGCCTCCTGCAGCGCGAACGCCGCGCCCAGGCACACGCGCGGCCCCATGCTGAAAGGCAGGTAGGCGTTCTTGATCGCTTCCTTGCTCTCGTCGCGGTCGAAGCGGTCGGGATCGAAGGCATCGGGATCCACCCACCACTTGCGATGGCGCTGCAGCAGCCAGGGCGCAACCACCACCGTGCTGCCGGCTTTGAGTTGCTTGCCGCGCATGGGACAGGCCGAAGTGTTCTCGCGCGCGAAAAATCCCACGGGTGGAAACAAGCGCAGCGTTTCCCGGAAGACATTCCAGACCAGGGGCAGGCTTTTCATGTCCGCCTGCTGCGGCGCGTGTTCGCCCAGCGCCGCGCAGACCTGGTCGTGGGCGCGCTGCTGGATCTCGGGCGACTTGGCCAGCAGGTAGCTGGCCCAGGTCAGCGCGCTGGCCGAAGTCTCGTGACCAGCAAGGAACAGCATCGCCACCTGGTTGACCAGTTCCTCGAAGGAGAACGGCGCGCCCGTGGTCTCATCCCTGGCGCGCAGGAACGCCGCCAGAATATCTTCCTGCACACCTGGCTCGCCGCGCTGATGCGCTTCATAACGCGGCCGAATCATGGCCTGCAGCAGCGTGCGGATTTCCCTGGCAGCCTGGTTGCTGCGCCACTGCAGCCACGGTGTCTTGAGCCAGCGCATGCCGAACAGCGCCGGCAGCATCAGCTTGGGCGCCATCGCCTGGTAGCGGGCAAAGGCATCGAACACGCGGTGTGCATCCGGGCCCTGCATGGGCTCGGAGAAAATGGTGCGAAAGATGATGTCGGCCGTGACATGGGTCATCTCGATCTCGATGTCATAGGGCTGGTCGCTCTTGAGCGCGTCCAGGCGAGCGAGCATGGCATCGACCGCGCCCAGCATGCGCGGAAACGCCACCTGCAGCCGCGCCTGCTCGAACGCCGGGTTCATCATGCTGCGCTGACGCTGCCACTGCGCGCCATTGGTCGTGAAAATGCTGTCGCCCAGCAAGGGCGCCAGCGATTCATGCAGCAGATGGCTCTTGGGAAACGACTGCGCCTCGCCCTGCATCACGCGCTTGACTTCCTTGACATCGTTGAGCATGTACAGGTCGACACCCGGCAGATGCACTTCGCCCATCTGCATGGTGTAGCTGCGCTCGTACAGCGCGTCCATCCAGGAGCGGCGTGCATGCCAGAAAAGGCTGAGCCTGGAAGCTTTTTCAGGCCGGGGTTTGGGATAGGCGGGGCAAAAAAGACTCATCGGACCAGATACTTCTCAACAAATGCACGCACAGCGCCGGGCGCTGTGAGCATGGCAAAAAAATTGTATGCGCCACGCTTTTCGGAAGCCATCAGGTACTGGAAATGCATGCGCATCTTATTGCGCCGCATGCGCCTGTAGGTCTCGGGTTCGAAAAGCTTGTGAAACCGCGGGCTGCACATATGGCGAGGATTGACGTAGGCCTGCGCCGGTGGCGGCGCGCCGCGCATCGCCAGCGGCATCAGGTCGCACATGCCGAAACTGACGCTGTCGCCAGGCGAAGAGACATCGGCCCAATACACCCTGCTGTCCGCCGCCACATCGTTCAAGGTCGCACGCAAGGCCTGGGCCTTGCGCATCAAGCTGAACAGCGGAATGCAGTTTCCCAATGTCAGCAAGGTCACCGAGGTCGGCTCGCCTTGCGCCGCAGTCTGCTGCGCGGGAAGGCGCTGGCGCAAGGCCTCCACCAGGTGCAGCGCCTGCACACTGCCCACGCTGAAGCCCAGCACCACCACTTCGAGCTTGCTTTGGCGCGCGGCCTGCGCCTGTATCCAGTCGGCCATGGCGCAGGTGCGCTGCGCCAGCACCGGGCAGTCCGATTGACTGCTGTGGTTGGCGAAGTTGAGAATCCTCAGCAGCCAACTGACATGCAGCCGCTTGTCGAGCGCCGCGCTGCCCCACAGCACGGCAGCGGACATTGCCGCCGGCATGGCCCAGCTTACCCATGAAGCCAGGCCCTCGCTCAGGCGCCAACCCAGCGCGAAGCCGCCCACCGCCGCCGCGAGCGCCAGCACGATATACACCAGCGGATAGGCGAAGGACAGCAGCGTGTTGGACGCCTGGCGCTGCACCGCACGCAACACGCGCCAATCCTTGAGCGCTACGGCATAGGTAACGCAGGCCTGCGCCGCGACCGGCCACCAGGACCGCGGCCAGTGCGCGCGCACCGCATCGCTCCAGTCGAAGAAAACGTAGTCGCCGCCGCCTTCCTCGCCGCTGAAACGCCACTGCGCATGGCGATGGCCACCGACATCCAGCGCTTGTCGGGGACCCACCGCATACGCCTGCTGATCGACCTTGGCCTGCAGCGCTGCATGCTCGCAGAACAAGCGGTAGTAGTGGCGAGCACCACGCGGGTCGAAGCCGCCAACGAACACCACCAGCCTCGGCGCGCGCGCCGCCGCGAATTCATCATGACCGCTCACGGCGCCCAGCCCTTGCCTGCGCAGGCTTCAGATCGCCCAGAGGGGGCGAGAGGCGCAACCGACTGGTTGGCCGCGACCTTGGGCAGGCTCTCGGGAACGGCCGCCATCGCGGGCTCGGGCCACAGCCGCTGGGCCATCAGTCCCTGAAGTCGAACGCCGCAGCGCCACGCCACGCCGGGCAGCTTGCGGTAGAAACTGCCGTTGAGCTGCGTACGCGTCACCAGCGCGGCCTTGAAGCGCTGCAGCATCTGCACGCAGGGCAGCGCGCTGCGTGCTTCAAACCAAAAATCGTTCAAGCGTCCCTGGTAGGTAATGCCCGGCACGTCGTACAACGCCGAACCGCAGACCTTGACCGGCGCGCCATGGCCCAGCGCCGAAAGCCCTGTGGTGCTGTTGACCAGCACCACGCCCTTGCAGGCCTTGAGCAGGCTGGGCAGATGCTGGTCGTGGATATAGAGCACCCGCCCCTGCAAGCCATGGCGCCTGGTCAGCAGGCGCACGGCCCTGGCGTAGTTGCGGTGGCCACGATCCATGGGGTGGTGCTTGAACACCAGCACATCACCCTGTACAGACTCCGCGTTCAACGGCAATTGTTTATCAGGCTGGTTCTCACGCAGCAACGCCGCCGCGAACGAACGCATCACATGGTCGATGAATCCGCACACCGACTCATAGTCGGAATGCACCGTGATTTGCGCATCGTTGTGGACCTGCAGAGGGATCAGAAAGAACTTCTGGCGCAGCTCGCCTTCGAGCTTTTCCTGCACGCCCTTTTCCGCCCAGCGGAAATAGGCCTTGCGCGCGAAAGACAACAGCCACCAGAGCCCATCCCAGATGGTCAACGGCCTGTGGTGCAGCGCGTTGTTCCAGAAAACGTAGCCCGCCCACGATGCGAAAAAGTACAGCATGCCCCAGCGCGCGCCGTTCCAGTAGCAGTTGCCCACCGCCTGCTGCTCTGGCATCTTGGCGCCAGCGGGCGTGGCCGGCGCATTGCCAGACGCAGAGGATTCTTCGGCCACATCGGCGTTGGCCGCCTGCGGGCCGTCCAGCGCGGCCTGTCTGAGCCAGTCGCCGAGATCCTGGTGAAATACCGAATGGCCGTTGACGCCCACCGGCTCGAAAGTCACGTAGTCGGGTCGCAGATAGCCCTCTTCGAAGACCCCGACCGCAATTCCCAGGCGCTCGGCCAGCGCCCGCACCTTGGCGTGGACAGGCCGGCAGTCGCCAAACAACAGCACGGCGTCGATGCGGTGTCTGTGCAGCAGTTCGGGCAGCTCACGGTGCCACTCCTGCAGGCTGCCTTTGAAACCATGGGCGTCGCGGGGATAGAACAGCCAGTCACCGGCGTTGAAGTTGACCTTGAACACCTCGGCACCCGCATGGCGCAGGTCGTGGGCGAGGTTGCTGAAAAAGGGCCCGACAGGGCCTTGCAGCAACAGCACGCGTTTTCCTGAAAAAGGAGAAGCCATGGTACTCATGGTCCGTCCCTTCCGAAGGGCGGCGGCCAACTGGAGAGCCTGCCCAGCGCCGACAGCGGCTTCGCTGAATGCCCGTTCGACCAGGACCGCAGCAGTACGCGTATCTTCCTGACTTGCCTGACCACATAGCCCCGTTTCATCCGCTGCAGATTGCCTTGCGCTTCCTTGTGCGTGCGCTCCTCGACAAGGCGTCGCAATACCGCTTCGCAGGTGGTGTAGCCGTTGAGCACGGGGTCCCAGTAGAGGGGATAGTGCAGCAGTGCTCCAGCGACCAGTGCATCCAGCGTCAGCGCCCGCTCGCGGCGCGGCGTGGCCAGCATGTCGTCGGTCAGACCCCAGCCCGCGTAGAACGGCCGGCCATGCACCACCACGGTCTTGCCGCGCAGCAAGGCGTCAAAACCCGTCAGCGACGTCATGGTGACCACCACATCGCAGGCATCGATACAGCTGACGACCGACGACTGCAGCTCGACATGGTCTGCCCATTGCCGCACCTGGGCCAGTGCGACCTTGCCGCGGCGATTGCCGCTGGTCACATCGGGGTGTGGCTTGTAGACAATGAATGCCTGCGGATAGGCCGTGCGCGCGGCCTGCAGCAGGCCCAGGTTCGTGTGCACGCCGCTCGCCGTATCGCAGCCAAAACGGATGGACGCGTCATCTTCGACCTGGCCAGGCACCAGCACCACCTGCTGGCCGTGAGCGACGCCAGGCCACTGCACGGCAACCACCGACTCCAGGTTGTACTTGGTGATGCCATGCGCCACGATGGTCTCGCGCACCTTGGCTGCGCGGCACAGATCTTCTGCAGTGAACTCCCGGCCGTTGAGAATGTCTTCCAGTTCGGAGGGGCCGGCCGGATCGAAGTAGAGCCCCTTGGCATCGAGCACGAAGGACTGCGGTGGAATCAGGTCGGAACCCAGCCCCACGGAGCGCACGAAACCGTCTTCCATGCGCAGCATGCGTATGCCTTGCTCACTCGCCAGTCGCTCCACGCCCGGCGGCGCCACGAGGCCCCAGCAGACGAGACAATCCGCCCCTTGAGGCTGCAGCGCGGCTGCCGCCTTGGCATCTTTCACGAACAGCACCTTGCCCGGAAACAGCGAGAGCATGGGCTGCAGGTTGGCGGCTTTCCAGCGGCGAAAGCCCACACAGATCATGCGCGCAGGAAAGCGTTGTGCCACCTCGCGCTGCAGCGCAAGCCAACGCAAGGCGTCCCAGATACTGCCGCGCTCGCGCGTTTCGGGGTTGAGGTAGCGCGTGTACTGGATGTAGGCAGCAGCAAACAACTCGTCGACCGAGCGAGCGCACATGCGCCTGGCTATCGCCGGATGATCCGCTTGCCTGTCATCGGTGACTCCCCAGCCCGCATACCAGGGAACGCCAAAGCAAGTCACGGGCTTGCCTGCCAGCAAGGCCTCGAAGCCCATGGTGGAGGTGACCACATAGACCCGATCCATCTGCTCTATCAGGCTCAGCGGATTGACCGCGTCGCGCAGTACTACGGTCTGCGCATCTTCCCGAACGGCCGTCAGATAGCCGCCTTTGCGGCCTGATGTCACCTCGGGATGAGTCTTTACATAGACGGTTGCGCTGGGATTTTCCTTGCGCGCGGCGGCGAGCATTTCTTGAAAAGTCTGGGCATCGGCACCTCCCAACTCCACGCTCATGTCGCCGACAGTCTGGTCAACAACCAGTATCCGCGCAATATCCCGCGCACGAAGCGCATTGGCAGGGAGCGACGGCGCATGGTTGTATTTGCTCAACGCGCACTCAAGCAGCCGGGTGCGAGCCAAAGCGTCGGGCAAAAACAAATCATCTGTCTTGTTGAGCAGTCTTTCCAATGCACTGACCCTGGTGCAGTCGTAATAGATGCCTTCGTCATCCGACACCAGCGCGACCGGCGCAAAATGCTCGCCCGTGCCGAACGATCGCAGAAATCCATCCTCGAGCGCCACATACGGCAGACCGTGCCTCGCGGCATAGGCAACCGCCTTGCGCGTGCTGGGTCGCAGGCCCCAACCGGCGACCGCATCCACCTGCGCGGTGAACCAGCGCAGTCGGTGCACGTCTGCCCCAATAAAAGACGAAAGAAAAGGGATACGGCCAATGCCGGAAGACAGAATTCCAATTCGCATATCAGACCAATGCGGTTTCCTGCTTGAGTCCGTATATTTGCAGTACTCCAACCACCACACCTGCGGCATCTTTGACGACCAGAGCGCCGACTTCCTTCTCACGCATGTATGCTTCGGCGTCGGAAAATCGTGTATCTGGAGCGATAGTCAGGGGATTTGAAGACATCATTTCCGCAGCCTGCACAAGCTTGGGATCGTCCTGCGCTTCAAAAGCACGGCGCAAATCACCATCGGTGATGATCCCTTTAAGTTCCTGCCCTTCCATGACCAGCGTCAAGCCCAGACGACCATAAGTGATCGAGTTCACCACATCGCGAAAAGAAGCATCCGGCGCACAAATTGGCAATGTGCCCTTGTGCATCACGTCACTTACCCGCGTAAGCAGTTTTCGCCCCAGGCTGCCGCCGGGGTGAAACCGCGCGAAGTCTGCCGGTTGGAAATCACGCTTTACGGTCAGCGCAACGGCCAGTGCATCGCCCATCACCAAAGTATTGGTTGTGGAACTGGTAGGCGCCAGATTGTTCTTGCAGGCCTCGCGCTCCACTCCCACATCCAGCACGACATGTGAATGCAGCGCAAGCGTTGAGCCCGGCTTTCCGGTGAACGAAATTATCTTGTTTTGTTGATGCTGAAGAAAAGGCAATATGCGCAACACCTCTTCGGTCTCACCCGAATTCGAAATCAGCAGCAAAACATCTATAGGCCTTATCATTCCCAGATCGCCGTGAAATGCTTCACCTGGATGCACAAAAAAAGATGGTGTTCCAGTTGAAGCCAATGTAGCAGCGATTTTTTTTCCAATAATTCCCGATTTTCCCATGCCGACGATAACCAATCGTCCTTGCATGGCCAGGATAATATCTACGGCATCATTGAAATCCTGCCCCATGCGCGACCGCATGCGCTGCAACGCCTCGATTTCCACATCGAGCGTTTCCAATCCTATTGCCAGTGCATCACAGGTGCTTCGCATATTTATCGCCATTTTAAATTTTCCTTGGCTGCGCAATCATTCTTGTACAAGGCCAACATACGCTTGCTCCAGGCCACACATCTTCGCAGCGCGCGCACATGAGCAGTTCTCATTGGCACTACAAGCAGCAAATTTTTCGTTGGAATGTATTTCAAATGATCTTCAGTCGATAACCAATGGTTCAAACGACTTCACAAGCTCGTCGACTGCTTTGATTTGAACCAAGAATGGCTCCAATTTATCCAAAGGCAAGGCGCTGGGGCCATCGCACTTGGCGTTGCTGGGGTCAGGATGAGCCTCCAAAAACAGCCCAGCCAATTTTGTTGCCATGCCCGCGCGCGCAAGCTCCACAATCTGCTGACGACGTCCTCCAGAAGCTCCTGCCAAGGGATCACGGTTCTGCAGTGCATGCGTAACGTCAAAAATGATAGGTAGATTGTTGGTGACCTTCTTCATCACGCCAAAACCCAGCATATCAACCACCAGGTTATCGTAACCGAAACATGTACCCCGATCGCATAGCATCAACTGGTCATTGCCTGCTTCCTTGAATTTTTCAACGATGTTGGCAACCTGCGAAGGGCTCAAGAACTGGGGCTTCTTGATATTTATGTACTTGCCTGTCCTTGCCATGGCTACCACCAGATCGGTCTGACGCGCCAAAAATGCGGGAAGCTGTAATACATCAACTACTTCGGCAACAGGCGCAGCCTGCCAAGGCTCGTGCACATCAGTGATGATCAAAACGCCAAATTCCTTCTTCACTGCCTCCAGAATTCGGAGTCCCTCTTCCAGACCTGGGCCTCGATAGGAATGGATTGAAGATCGGTTGGCTTTATCAAAACTGGCCTTGAACACAAAAGGAATCTTCAACTTATCTGTCACTCTGACGTAGTGAGCAGCGCAACGCAAGGCAAAGTCATAGTCCTCAATGACATTGATCCCACCAAACAAGCAAAAGCCTCGATCATTCGACAAATTAAGCATCACGGAAACTCCAAAATGAAACATCAGGGTAGCACCCCAGAATTGCCGAAAATCTATTCAATTTAACTTCTTTACTGACGCCATCAGGGTAAAAATACACTCTGGCAAAAAGTGCATCTCGGTGCTGCGGCAAAATATTTGAAATATGAAACGTCAAGCCATAACAACCACTGGCATCAATAACTTTATTTACCTGATAATATCCAGCATTACCATACCCACCAAGACTCAACGTTATTTTTCCGCCAGAGAGCTCAACATCAACAAGGCACGACACATACATACCCTCTTTGACATCTGCAGAAAACTCTTTGATCAATTCCCAATTCAAATAACAATTTTTGGAAGATTCGAATTCAGCCAAAAACAAACCTTCATTCAAGGCAGTCAATGAACCGCCTTCCGGAACCCTGGCCCAAGCGTTCTGGAAAATTCCATCTCCGTTATTAATCTCCAGCGCCTCAATCACAGACAAACCCAGTGAAGCAGATTTTTTCATTGAATCCGCATGATTTGTAATGCAAGTAAAATCATCGCCATCAAAGGACAAAAGGCACCCTGACAATATTCCTTTTGAATTGTAGAACCCCACATCATTGCAAAAATAAACCCCCGGGTCATTCACCGCATATCTTTTTACCCAGGAGATATCCTCAAAATGCACGCCTGATAAGCTTCTGCTGTGATATATGTTATTTTTCGCCACAGATTTTTTTCTGTTTTCCCTGAGAACAGCTATCTGAGAATTCTGATCTTCTACATGAACATTAAAATCATGAAAATTATCAATCAAATCCAATGCTTTATAGACCTTGTCAACATCTCGTCCAAAAGGCATTGAGTGGTCATCAGTATCCAGGGTATAAACGAGCAGTTTCCTGATCGGGGCCGCAGACCCTAATATCAGTTCAACATTTGCAACATCTATGGGTGCATGCCCATGCACAATGCACATGACTTTGTCATGCCTTGACTCATTGAGCAACTTCCCTAAATCAGCATTCAATCGCTTGGAAGTTAGCTTCGCTATGTTTTTATTCAACTCATACCAACCATAATCCAGAGTCAAGTTCAAATCGACTTGAGGATTGCAAATCAAGGCATGAATACCGAGTTGCACAGCAAAATTTATTGCTGCATAACCAGCCATAGATGAGCCAAAAATATAAGACTTCTCGGCATCAAAATCCAGAAGAACTGTTCTTATAAGCTCAACATATGAGGCGCCAAAATCTTCATTCAGATACCAGCTATTCCCTGGATCAGTAATGAATAGCAGGTTATATTTACTTTTTTCAACAAATGACCTAAGAAGAAAATATTTATCTCCTTGATTATGCGCACTTAACAATATCAGAATGCGATCACAACCTTCCCTGGGTATAAACAAGTACTTCTTACCCTTGAATTCCTTCTCGTGCGCTTGCACTACCGACTTCAAATCCATCTTTTATTCCATCAAGATTTTGCAGGAAAGAAATGCCTCAAAGCTCGTATGGGAACAACATGTGAATCAGCACAAAATTTTCGCGGATTCAGCATGAACTTCTTGAACTTTCTCCTGACAGAGCCAACTCGCCCCAAATCTCCCACCGCATTACCCAGCGTTATAACTTCAGACGAATAATCTTTGACAGGAATACTTTTCTCATCAATATTCTGACTTTCAACAGCAATATTTTTACTGGATTTCTCAAGGCTTTGGCTATCATCGGCATGCGATCCAACAGTTTTTGATGTGTTTTTTGCCAAGCCAATTGTCGGATTCGCCTCAAATATTGAGTTCAGTCTTGCAACGCCAGAATCATGAACAGAAACCAACTGCCCTTGCATTAGCCTTCTCAAAAACTCCTCGAAAGCAGCAAACTCATCCAAATTCAAAGAACCACTGACGCACCCCGAATCAATATCTGCCAGAAAACGCTTGCAAGAAGTGAAGGAATAATCACTGGTAAACCCCTTGCCACCGAAAAATGCATTACCAAACTGGACCGGCTTCAACCCGTGAAATGCTGCCTCAATCAAACTTTGAGAATTCAGTCCTACAACAAAGCTTGACATCGAAAAGAGTCGATCTATGGGGTAATGATCAACAATTTTTATCCTCTCTCTTTCCTCGGGAGAAAATCCAGCAACGTAGTCATTCAAGACATCTTTTGTAAGAGATTTTTCAATATTTGTTTTCCTCTCCTCCCAAGGATGCGACTTGAATACAACATTGAATCCGCCACGAACCAACCCCAATATTATTTCTTTATAAAAGGAGATAGAGGAAATCCCCAGGTTCTTATATTCGAGCAAAGAAAAGTCATTGACAACCTGCCCTAATACGACAACAACTTTCCCCGGCAAAGAAAATATCACGTCCTCTCCGAAATCCGGCTGCACTACATTCTTGTTTTTTGCCAGGACCACCTTGTTGATGGCCTTCATCCTGTCTCTATCCAAATCGTTAGCCAACATTGCAGGGCTGAGAGATTCGAAAACAGCTTGATGCCGAATATCGCAGTTGTTTGCAATGGGCCCATACTTCTCCTCACAATAGTAATCATTTCCAGTAAAAAATGATTCCATATGAAGAACTTTTGTCGGTGTATAGCGTAATAACTCAACCAACGATCTTTGGTAAATCAACGAGCCAGAAAAAACGCAGCAGTGCGTAAATTCCTTCTCATCGGCTAAAAACTTTGACCAAAAATCCAACCATTCCCATGCGGCGGCCAAGCACTGCATCAGCACCTGTTTATTCAGCATCAACATCTTGTGAAAAATCTCCTCCGACTTCAACGGAAGAGGCTCATTGAACCATGATGGCCCAACAATAACTTTTGACAAGATCTCTGCGCGAGATATCTTGAATAGATTAACCCCCTTTATGGAGTAATTAAAAAGTGTTTCCTGATCCAAATGAGAGAGGACACGGGCAAACTCGTTCAACTCCTGCGACTTTTCCTCATAGTTTCCAAAAAGACATATCCAGTCACGCCTGCCTTTGACAAACTTAACGGACGCACCAGATTTTTCAACAAACTTAAAAAAAGAAGTGAAATTCCTCTGGTTTATATGCAGGTCATCAGGAACCAATATATTGTATTTCTTCGTCATTTCACACTCCTACACCCGAAAAAACAGCAAATTCATCTTCTGACACGTCAATAAATGACGGGGAGCATATATCGGCACCAATTATTTTTGAATAGACGCTCAGATTACCAGCAACTGAATCTTGCCAAGTGGGTATGGAAAATGCTGACGCCCTGCAATTTGCTTCAACGCCTGAGAAAGCAGAACGATCATCAAGAATTTCGTTGATGTCCGCAGCATCCAGATCCGGATCCAAACTCAAAAAAAATCCATTTTCTTTATGCTTGATGAAATCCAATGACATACCTACTCGACTTGAGAATATTGGCGTGCCTGTGGCCAAAGCTTCCGGCACGTTCGCTGGCCCACCTTCATGGCTACTGCACATTAAAAGAGCATCAATTTTCGAATAAAATCCCTGAAACACTCTATATGGAAGACGTTCAAAAACATCGACTTCAATGCCAAGCTTTCTAAGTGAAATTGCATCGATTGAACGATCTTCGCCTACCAAGACAAATTTCACTCCAGCCGGATTCAACCGCTTTACCAACTCGAGAAGGTAAGCCTCACCCTTCACTCTTCTTCCATATCTCCTCGAAGCGATACCGATTACAAACTTATCCCCCGGAAGGCGTTTTTTTTCCGCCAACGCAAGAACTTCGTTGTTGTATCCATGGGCAACCACATTGATCGACCCGGCAGGCAGTCCCTCATCGTCCAGCAAGATGCCTTTTTGTTTGCTATTTAAGCAAATGACAGCGGCTGATTCAACATATCGAGGAATGAACCTTTGCCTGGAATGCCAGACATCTGGATCATCCAGATCATGGTGTACTGTGCAGACAGCGTTATCCAACAGCTTCCTCTCAAGATGAGGCCTGTGGTAGTGATAGATATCAGCGCCATCAATCGGATTCACGCTCTCAATATGCTCAACCCAAGAAGGACTATATTTTTTAAAATACCCCAATATTGCAGTAAAAATACCGCTATCGATATTTTTACTCATCACATGGTTAATGGTATATTTTCTAATAGTCATTTGCGTCGCTTTCATTTCACAGGCCCAAAACCACTTTTGCACTTACTGCAATTTGAAAAACTATTTGGGTCATATCTTTCCAAAATTGGCGCTTCTTCTCATCCACCTTGGGCAGCACAAGAATTTGGTCACCGGCATGAATATCTGCACTCGCAAATATTCTCTTGGCGGCAACCTGTTCGAAGGAACCATCTCGCCGCGCAATGACCACGCGTGCGTTATCGGCCATTTGCGTAAATCCGCCAGCTCGATTGATGTAATCCTCCAGACCCAAATCGGCCTCGAAAGCCACGGCATTCGGAAAAAGCACTTCGCCACTGACAAGCACCAGGTCATCCTTGCGCGGAATTCGGATCACGTCACCGTTTTCGAGCAACATGGCGTCGCGCTGGCTGGCCTGGGAAATCTGCACCTGGCCCACCGGCTCGATCTTTTTGGCGCGGTCAACCCATTGCAAGCTCAGTTCCGCCTCCTCCTTGCGTAACCGGGCTTCGTCGCTGCTGCCGCTGCGCGCCGTGAGCAATGACATTTCGAGGTTGTGCAGGCTGGTGGCCAGCATTTCCTTCTGGCGCTGCTTCACGCTTTGGCGAAACAGCTGCACGCTTTGCGTGTCGGCATCCGCCGTAGGGGCGACCTGCTGCATGAGCGCTCCCATGCGCGTGCCGTAAGGCAGCACATATTCCTGCGCGCTGTTGTGCTCGCCTTCCACGCGCACGGTGATGGTGCCGGGCTTCTTGTCCGCCGTGAACTCCAGTTCATCTCCGTCCGCAACCATGACGGCCGCGGCATCGGCCAGCGGGTAATACTCGGCATTGCGTATGCTGCCCGTGTTGCGCACCACACGCACATGGGTCGCCGTGGCTGTCGGCTTGGCCAGTTCCATGAAATGCGCCACGGTTTGCATGCCGGCATTGAATTCAAAGCGCTTGGCATTCGCGACCAGTCCCTTGACCTTCACGCGTTTGGCGTACGGCGGCACGAAAATCACATCGCCATCGGCCAGCTGCACCATGGGCATATTGCCGTTGAGCAGAAAATCGTAGAGATTGACTGTGGCTTTCGTGGCCTGGCCGCGCTTGATGCTCACTTGCAGGTAGGAGCCACGCTCCGGATCGACGCCGCCCGCCATGTCAAGGTAGCGCAGAACGCTGTCCATGCTGGTGCCGTTATAAAGACCAGGGCGGTTCACATTGCCGCCTACAAACACACGCACCGGCTGGGCTGCGGCCAAGCTCGCGTAGCTGCTGACGTTGTTGCGGAAGGTCTTGCGCACCGCGTTCTGCACCGCGGACTGCAGATCTTGATTGCGCACGCCTTGCAGTTTCACGGGTCCCGCATGGGGCAGGAAAATATTGCCTTTGGGATCCACCGTCAGCGCGTCCTCCAGCGTGAACGCGCCCCAAAGTCGCACCTGAATCTGGTCGCCAATGCTGATGGCGTAGTCAGGATTGAACTGGGTGGCGCCTGGCTGGCTGAATGCACCCGTGAACAGTTGCGCGCCGAAGACATCGCTGGCCTGGTTGTCGAGCTGATCCTGAGTCTGCGCGGGAACCGGCATTGGGGATGGCAATCCAGGTATTGCAGCTGGTGTTTCTCGCGAAGCTGTATGCGTGGCGGTATTTTTCGCTGCGTTTGGGGCCGTGGATGCCAACGAAGGGCTGGATGTGCCCAGACCCAAGGATGTGCCCACGTCATATTGCGCCCATGCCGGTTGCAACGCTGCGGCCAAAATCGCCACTGCGGAGGCATGCCGCAATGAAATCGCGGGCGTTGACAAATTAATGGCGTTCGGGATAGGGCTTGTCTTCATAAATGCAATAGGTAATTGGCGGCTGGCGCACTCCTGATATCTGCGTCCCGAAAATCGTTTTTCGGCCAGATAGAGACACACAGAAAATCCGGTAATTCAGAGGCGAGCGAGACAGGATGAACATCGCCAGCACGGGCAATATGGAATATGTACGGACCAAGGATTTCAATCCTTGTGATCACGCACGATGGCCAGCAAAAGATGGGCTATGCCCGCCAGCAGCAAAATGACGACGATCCACACGCCGCTGGTGTACATGCGTCGGGGTTCGGTGGCGTCCTGTGGCAAGTTGGGCTGCTGCAGCACAGAGACTTTCTTGAGCGTGCGCGTGGCTTCGAGACGACCCTGCTCCAGCGCAGTCAGCGCGGTCTTGTACATATCGAGCGCAAACCGCGATTGCATCTCGAGCTGGGCAAAAGCTTCCGCAGTGCGATTGAGCGTCTTGCCTCCCGGAGCGGCAAGCTTTGCCTGCTCCTGGGCCATCTGCTTTTCAATCGCGGCGATGCGCTGGTCAAGAAGCACGATGTTCGGGTGGTCTTTGACCAGGTAGGCCTGAAGTGCGCTGCGCTGTGCCTGCAAGTCGGCGAGCTGGCCCTGAAGGCTTGCAACGATGGTGGCTATTACCTGCGCTGCCGCTTCAGGCGAGATCAGCCCTTTTTTCTCCTGGAAGTCAAGCAAAGCCTGACGACTGCCTTGTACTTTAGCGTTCAGTGTTTCGACCTGGCCTTCAAGAAAGGTCACCTGGTCCTGTGCAATGGCGTGCGCCATGCGATTCATGAAACGCTCCCCCTCCCGCACCAGCGCCTGGTTGATCTGCTGCGCCATCTCCGGTTGGTAGGCCTGGGCCTTCAGCACCAGCACGCCCGCAAATTCGTCGTACTCGACCTGCACGCGGCGCAGATAATAGGCGCTGAAGTCCTCGCGGCTGGCCTGTGCACCCCATAGACGCGAAAACCAGTCCCCTTCGGAGCTGAAATGGGCACGCAAGCCCAGCTTGGCGTCCAGGATCTCGGCCATATCGGGCGAGCGCAGATGCTCGCGCAGCAGCAGCTGGTCTGCACGGTTGGCCCCCGAAGCACCCGAGATCAGGCTTCCGAGGTCCAACGATGCCCCACTGTGCAAGCTCGTGCTTTGGATGATGAGACGCGACTCCGATACATACCTGTCGGAAGCAATTCCAAGCCAGTAGACGGCGCTGCAGACGCAGGCCACGGCAGTCAGACTGCGCAAGGGGGAATGTCGCAGCCACTGAACACTGCGTTGGATAGGAGAAACCATGGTCATGAACGGGAGGGAGAGGTACTGTCGTTGTAGGCGCGCAAGGCGTCGTCGATCTGGTCAAACCAGTGCGCCTGGCCCTGGTGCAGCCAGATGCCGGCCTGGCAAAAATCCCGCAACGTGCCTTCGCTGTGCGAAACCATGACGATGCTGGCCTTGCCAATCAGGTCCTTGAAAGCCTTGGCGGCCTTGGCCTGAAAGGCGCGATCGCCCGCGGCCGTGACTTCGTCGGAGATGTACACATCGAAGTCGAAGGCCAGGGACAGCGCGAACTGCAGGCGTGACTTCATGCCGGAGGAATAGGTCTTGATCGGCTCATCGAAGGACGCACCGATTTCGGCGAACTCCTGCACTCTCTGCAGAATGCGTGGAATGTCATGCTCCATGCCGTGGATGCGGGCCACGAACTTGGTGTTTTGACGGCCCGTCATGCTGCCCTGCAGGCCGCCGCCAAAGCCCATGGGCCAGGAGACCTTGACATGTCTGCGGACCTCGCCTTTGGAGGGATAGTCCACGCCGCCCACAATGCGCAGCAGCGTGGACTTGCCCGCGCCATTGCCACCGATGAGTCCGACGCTGCAGCCAGCGGGAATCGTGAGATTCACGCCCTTCAACACCCACGGTCCCATGCCGTGGTCCGTGTGATAGCGCTTGTGTACGTCCAGCACTTCAATCATTGCGTCACCAGCCGTTCATTGAAACGGCGGAACAGCGCCAGCCCTGTGAAGACAAGCACCAACGCGCAAGAATACGCATAGCCAAGGTCAAGACCCGTCACCGCATGGTAGTAAGGCGCGAAGCCTACGCGGCCGGCTTCGATGGCATGCGCCAGAGGGTTGAGCAACAGCCAATCAAGGTACGGCGGCTGCACCATGGACAAAGGAAAGACGACACCCGAAATCATCATGAGCGGCATCATGATGAAGTTGATGACGCGTTCCATCTCGGGTACCAGCTTGATCAGCACGGCAAAAGTCATGCCCAGACCCAGACCACACAGCCAGGCCAGGGTGAAAGCCTCCAGCACCTGAAACACGCTCGCAGGCCAGGACATCCAGCCAAAAAGGGTACCCACAAAGAACAACACGCTACTGATGATCAGCATGCTGACGCCTTCCACCATGGCGCGCGCGAGCACTACGTCCGCAGGCCGTACCTGCCGGTACGAAAAAAGCGCGCCGTTCGCACTGACACCGTTCTGAACCTGTGAGAGCGTGCGCTTGAACGTCATGAACACCAGCATGCCGATCGCTATCCAGAGCGCCGTTTCAATGCCGCCGATATGGCGCACGCGAAGTCCGGTAAAGATAAGAATCAGCCACAGCACGTTGACCAAGGGCTCGGCAACGAGCCAGACCCAAGCCAGCCGCGAACCAAACATGCGAACCACGGCCTCGCGCAGGAACAGTGCTTTCCACACGGCCATGGCTGACTCGAAGTTCCCCATGGACTGCCGCGCCTGAGTCACCGGCATCTGCATGGCGTGAAGACACTCAACGACCGCGCACGGGTTGTGGTTCGAAACAGGGGGAATTTCATGAGAGACGAAGCGAAATTGGCACTGCCGCTGTGGGCACCGGCAACCTTGCAGGGAGCTGAAAAATAGGGATTATGCCCTATAGACAAATATTTAAAAAAGTGTTAATCGCAGTAACTTTTGTTCACTTTGATAGCAGGATTCTATGAGCAATCCTCTCAAGACATTTATTAACATTCATTAACTTTTTGTCATAAGTCTTCAATACCCAGCATTTGCGCCACTCAATCATCCAAATACCCTTTTTTTATTACATCTAAGTACAAAAAACACAATATAAGAGCACTAGCGAGTCAAATGCATCCATGGCAGAGCATGCGAGAGAATTATGTCCGCGACAAAAACCTATAAAAATAACAATTAAATATTCCAAAGCACAAAATCGGTAAAAAATTAATCACACATCGACAATCATCCACTTCGAGAAAATCCAATGTCGCGAATAAATTCTTTATTCCTCAATGCGCAGCGGGATTTATGAAGGAAATCATGCCAGCGAAAACTTCAGCGCCTGGCGGCGTAATTCCTACAGGTTGTTCCTTCGCTGCCCGGCTTGACCACGGGCGAGACGAATGCACAGTAAGACTGCAATCCATCAGTCCGTCATCTGTAAAGGAGTTATATGCCCGAACAACCGGCCTCATTGCCCAAACACAAGCGTTCCTGGCTCTTGCTGGCTTTGGCTTTTTTCGCACTGCATGGATTTTCCGATCCGCTTTTGCCATTCCCGGTTGCAGAGCGCGTGGCCACCGAGTTTTCGCAATGCAAGCATTTCTTTCCTGCCGGTCTTCCGCCGATTGTTCCCAAGGCACCGCTGCAGCGTGAACTGTGCTTCGATGGCTTCGCGGTGCTGCACAGCGGCCAGACCAAGACGCCGGTGTTCGTCGCCGAACACTTGGACAGATCGACCCTTCAGCAAGGACACGGAGTGCGTCGCAGCGCGCATTTCTATGCCGAAGCCCGGCTTCCCGGCGAAGAGCGCGCGGAAATCGACGACTATCGCGATTCGGGATATTCGCGCGGTCATATGGCTCCCGCGGGCGACATGGGCTCTGTCGAGAGCAAGGCCCAGAGCTTCAGCCTGGCGAACATGGCGCCGCAGGACGTGGAACTCAACAACGGTGCCTGGAACGACATAGAACAAGATACGCGCAAATATGTGCAACGCGCCCAGGCGGGCGTCTATGTGTTCACCGGACCGGTCTATTCGAAAGACACTTACGCCATAGGTCGCAGCGGGGTGCAGGTGCCGCAGTATTTCTACAAGCTGGTATACGACCCGAGCAATGGCAACAGCTGGGCGCACTGGCAAGCCAACGAGCCCCAGCGCAAGGTCAGCGCGCCCATCACTTATGAAGAGCTGGTGCGGCGCACAGGGATAGAATTCGTGCCGCGCTGAGGCGCAGTGCGCCGCGGGCGCGAGTGCCTGTGGCATCTGACCGTCAGCCTGATAGATGTGCAGCGCAGTGTTTTTCTGAAGCGCCGATGCCGGCGCCGCAGTCTCAACGCAATTGAATAGCGGAAGCGGCGCGCCTATGCATTCGCCGGACAGACACGCTCACCGAACGATGCACATCACTTCATTGCTTTTGGTGGCTCCGTTGGACGAGTTGCCTGGGGGGGGCGCGGCGAAGGACGGGGGTAATGCGAACTGAAGACCCGGGTTCCTTGGTACGACGGCGGGAGGCTGCGTTGGGCTCGGGGTATAGCCAAACTGCCCTGCCGTGAAGTTCATCGTGCCCGCACGATTGGTCACACTGATGAGACCGTCAACCACCTGCACATACAAGCCCGGAGGCAAACCTCCAGGGGAAGTCGGCGGCATAGCGACCTGGGCCCATGCAGGCGCAGTCAATGCAGACACCAACGTAAGCAGAAACAGCGGATTTTTCATGGCTGCACCATCACATTGAGTGTTGCGGCGCCTTGCAGGTCGCCCGAAGGAGTCTTGATCACGCTGGCCTGGGGGCTGCGCTTGCCCAGCATACCCGGCGTGCTGACGAAGCCCCCCTGGACCAGGCCGATCTCGAATCGGTCGAGCTGCGGCTGCGCCGGGTCATAGCTGAAGTGGTTCACGGCCACGACGGAGTCGGGCTTCATCATGATTTCCGCGCCGTCGGTGAATTTCACCAGCGCGTAGCCGCGGGCTTCAGTGGTCAGCGTGTCGCCCTGATTGACATGCGAATCGACGGCGAGCAGCTTGGACGCGCCCTGCGGACTGCGCGCGACCACAAGACCGGCCAGGTGGGTGATGGTGGCCACGCCCTGGGCCTGGACCAAGGGCGAAAAAATGACTGCGCTGAGCGCAAGGCTGAGCAGGCAGGCGGCGCGGGAGTGGTTTTTCATGGGCTGGCTCAGTTGCAGAACGTCGTCTTGACGCTTTGATTTGTCGCGCCCGTAGCTTCGGCCGCAGCTTTCGTATCCTCGTTGCCAATCGACGGGGAGCTCTTATCGGCCGGGGGGGCCGGCGGCGGAGTGCTGGTTGCAATGGCGGTGAACAGCACTTCGTTTGCAGCGCGTAGCACCGGCTTTATAGGCTCCGATGCGGTAGGCGGGGACAACACCTGGCATAGCGCCGACTTCGGCGCAATCGTGCAGATATCTGCGGTAGGTGGCGGCGCGGGCGTGGGTGTAGGGGCGGGCGTGGGCGTGGGCGTGGGCGTGGGCGTGGGCGTGGGCGTGGGCGTGGGCGTGGGCGTAGGCGTGGGCGTGGGCGTAGGCGTAGGCGTGGGCGTGGGCGTTGGCGTTGGCGTTGGCGTTGGCGTTGGCGTAGGCGTAGGCGTAGGCGTAGGCGTAGGCGTTGGCGTTGGCGTTGGCGTTGGCGTTGGCGTTGGCGTTGGCGTTGGCGTTGGCGTAGGCGTAGGCGTAGGCGTAGGCGTTGGCGTTGGCGTTGGCGTTGGCGTTGGCGTTGGCGTTGGCGTTGGCGTTGGCGTTGGCGTTGGCGTTGGCGTTGGCGTTGGCGTGACGACCGTCGGGGAAGTCGTTGCGTTGACCTGCACCAAGGCGGTTTCCGACGCGGGATAGTCGACTGCCAGCCTGCCGGTAAGCTCAGGAGTGATGATTGCGGGCGCATTCACCACAGTGAAGGAGCCAGTTCTTCCCGCGTCACCGGTCAGCACGCTGGCCTGCACTCCATCGACAGGCAGGCCGCCGCCCAGGGTGGACAGATTGAGCGTGCCAGCCAGCTGGACCGGGCCGGTGACCTGGAGTTTGTCGGCGGTGTCGCCCGACAGCCGGATGTTCAAAGCGCCTTGCGCTCCCTGGGCATAGCCGCCGTTGACCGTCAGCGTGCCCACTTCGTCCGATCCGCCCGGAGCAACGATGCCGTTGTTGACCAGCTTGGGCGTCGCCACGACCGCGTTGACCAGTTGGAGCGCTTCGGGAAAGGCGTTGACCAATGTCGGCCCTGCAGCGTAAAAATCAACCGTACCCGCGCCGCGTATGGTGCCCGCGTTGTAAAGATCCTGGGGACCGTAGCTGCGCAGCGTTGCGCCTTCGGCAATACGGATCGTGCCCTGGTTGGTGTCGGTGGACGAAAATGTGACGCCCAGCACGCCGGCTCTGATGTCGAGCAAGCCGCCGGCCTGGTTCACGATAGGCGCCGGCGTGGTGCCCAGCCCCGTCTTCTCTATGGTGCCGCTGTTGTTGATACGGCCCTGATAGCCGCCGCTGAACGTATTGGTCTCGGAGGATGCAATCTTCAGCAGCGCGCCGGCTTCGTTGTTGATGGTGGTCAACGTCGAGAGCATGACACGCGAGTTGTTTCTTACGTCCACCACCCCGCTCGACTTGTTGTTGAAGATGGCATTGGTATTGAAGGACAGCACTCCAGGCTGATCAGCGCCCACGCTGATCGGGCCGTGGTTGTTCCAGACCGTGTCGCCATCAAGCACGAGCTCGCCGCGGATGTCGATCAGGTTATGCGTCGTGAGTTGGGTGTTCGTGCCGCCAACGAAAGTCAGGACCGAGGGTTCGATGGTCAGTGTCGGCGCGTTGGCGCCCAGCGTCACATCGCCCAGCAGCCTCACGTTACCGCGCCATGTCATGGCGCCGGCACCGGTGATGTTGACGCCACCGGCAAGCTCGGAACCCTGTTCGCCCTGTTCGGCGCCCTTTATCGCAAGCTCGGCGTTCTGGGCCACTTTCACGGCACCGCCCACGGTTGTCCTGGACAGCGACAATTGCCCGGCCTCAATCACGATGCTGCCGGCGCCGCCGTTGGTCAGCCTGCTGATGTCCTGGGCACCCGACGAAGTCTTGACGATTTCGCCGTTGTTGGTGAGGTTGGACGCTTCGCTGGCGCCGGCCAGCACGGCACTGTTGGTGCCGGACAGGGTCAGGCGCCCGGTGTTGAGCAGGCTCGCGTCCGCGTTTTCCAGGTTCAGTGCGCCTTCGCCCTGCAGTTCTATCTCGCCGGCATTGGTCCAAACGCCCTGCAGCGTCTGCGCCGAATCGATCGATACACGGCCATCCTTCCTGACATTGACCGCCGCCGCGAGAATGCGCGAAGCGCCTTGAAGCGTCGTGGTGCCACTCGCAATATTCAGGGTTCCGTTGCCCAGCGCCTCGCCTTGCGAGACTTCCAGCGCACCGCCGTTGAGGTTGATGTCCGCGTTGATGGTGGCCGCGTGGCCGGGGGTGGTCGTGCTGCCGTGGAAATTGTTCTTCAGGCTCAGGCCCAACGAACCAGCGCTGCTGGTGATGGGCGCGTTGATCTCGATGTCGTTGTGGGCACGCAGCGTGAGCTGCGCGTTTTCGCCGCCGGTCTTGGCGATCGCCGCATTCACCGCGATGTTGCCCTCACCGGTGCCGCTGCCACCGGTGGCCAGCACCACGTAGGCGCCGACGTTGAGCTGGGCCGTGATGACGTCGGCGCCTATGGTTGTGCCGGCTTCGGTCGAAACGATGATTCCTTCCTGCACATTGGCGCCGCCGCCGGCGCCGGCAATGACTTCCAAATTGCTGGGATCAATCAACCATTCTCCGCCCTTGCCCACGGTCGGCGCATTCTTGACGTTGAGGCGGGCATGGCCCGAGGTATCGACAAAGCCGCCCGGGCCCGCGCTGCCCGTGGCCGATATGCGTCCATCAATGTCGGCCGTGTCACCGACCAGCACCACGCTGCCACCCGACAAGCCATCGGCATGGATATGGGACGCCGCTGACGTCGTCACCTCGTTGGCGCGCAGGAACACGCGCCCGCCCACGCTGTGGGCGCTGCTGGCACTGATTTCACCGGCGTTGGCCACCAGCGCACCCCCCAGCCCGATGCGGCCGGCTTCGGCCACGATGCGGCCCAGATTCCTGGCATTGCCACCGGCGCCGGACAGCGCGATCGATACGCCCGGGTGGCCGGTATCCAGCAGCTGTACGTTCTGGCCCGCAGCCAGCAGCACCTCGCCATTGGGGGCGTTGAGGCTGCCAGCGTTCTCCACCGTCTGGCCTACCAGATAGATGCGTCCCCCGCCCGCTGCCGCGCCGGCATTGACCGTGCCCGCGTTGCGCACTCCGGCGGCGTTGCCGGCCGAAGTGAAGTTCAGGCGCCCGGCCAGGAAGTCGGAGTCGCTCACATTGAGCGTGCTGGCGATGAAGGCACCTACGTCTATGCGCGCGCCCTGCCCCACCATGATGCCAGCGGGATTGACCAGCCAGAGCGCGCCATTGGCCGTGATCTGGCCGTAAATCTGCGACGGGTCGCCACCTGTCACACGCGCCAGCAGCGCCGCCGCCGCGCCCGGCTGGCGAATGTCGACCAGCGCAGCCGAGCCGATGTTGAAGCCCGAGAAGTTGACCAGCGCCTGAGCCGAAGTCTGGTGGATATTGAGCGTCGTGCCGTTTTGCACGATCGATGCCTGGCCACCGATCACGGTGGCACCGGTGGGCAGCGCGCCCGGGGCGAGCTGGGCGCGCGCGCCGCCGGCGCACATCGCCGCGACCACCAGCGAGAGAAAGCGCAGCCGGAATGCCTTGTTCGATTTCATGGGGGAAGCTCTCTTTTCTTAGAACGCGAACATCGCGCTCAGATGGGCGCGCCAGTCGCCGCGCTTCTCGGTATATGAACTGCCGGCATCGAGCACCCGGGCCGCATCCAGCCGGACGCTGAAGTCCCGGCTCAGCGTGTAGCGCGCGCCCAGACCGGTGCTGGCGACCTTGGTGTGGCCCGGCAGGTAGGTGCCCGCCGTCTTTCGGTTGCTGCCATAGCCGGCATCCAAGAACACCAGGCCGCGCAGGGTGCCCGGCAGGCTGATGTGCGCGCCCAACTCAGGCGTGTAAAGCTCGGCGTTGAGCACCAGGCCGCCGTCCGCGGCCACGGCGCGCTCGTCGAAGCCGCGCACCGCGTTGCTGCCCACCAGGCCCAACTGTTCGCTAGAAACGAGCGGCGTGTGGGTCAGTTGGGCGTTGCCCGCAAAGCGAATCTGCCAGCCGCTGTCCAGCGCCTGCAGCAGCGTGGCGCCGCCGCGCACGACCATGAAGCCGTCGCGCGTGCTGCGATTGCCCGGTGTCAGGTAGGAGTAGCGGTCCGTGCGGCCGTCCAGATTGGTGTAGCGCGCACCGCTGGCGAAGTTGCGCGCCAGCCCGAGGTTGTAGGCCAGCGCCTGGTTCACCGCGTCGCGCTGGCCTATATAGGTGATGCTCAACGGCGTCGTGGTGTACGGCACGCAGGAGGAGATCGGCGGCGTAGCTCCCGTGACGCTGATGGGCTGGCCGTTCACATCACAGCGCGAGTCGATCTTCTTGTGGTCCAGGCCGAACACGACCTTGGACGCGGTCTCACCCTTGCGGCCCAGGAAGAGGTTGTAGCGCAGCCCCCAGGTCTCGCCCTTTCCCGTGAAGCCAAGCACACCGCCCAGCGTGGGCGAGCTCGCGGGCGTGTTGACGCTGGAGCGGCCATAGATGAAGTCGATGCTGTCGTTCAGCGCATACAGCGGCATGCGGTAGCCCACCGAGTAGACGTTCAGGTTCTGTCCCGATGGGCCGTCGGGCGACGTGGAGTACGCGAGCGTGCCCACGTGATCGCGATCGAACAGATTCGCATGCTGCAGCGCGATGCCGGTGCGCCAGTGGCCGCTTGCAGCGGTGCCGATGTTGTCGAGCGTGGCAATGAAGCGCAGCGGCTTATGGTCGACGACGGACGCCGTGGCCTCCACCGTGGCTGGCAAAGCGCCTTCGGCCATGCTGACCGACACCTGCTTGGCCGGATTGTCGTTGGCCTGCTGGATGGCCGCCGAGAGCGCCCCCAGACGCGGCGCGCTGCCGGTCTGCAGGACCGCCAGGCTCGCGCGGATATTTTCCTCGCTGAAATGCTGGTTGCCCACGACCTTGACCGAAGTCACCACGGCTTCGACCACGCGGATCTTCACGGCACCGCCGGCGATTTCCTGCTCGGGCAACACCACTTTCACCGCGGTGAAGCCGGCCTGCATGTAGGCGCGCTCGACGGCTTCCACCGCACGCTGGATATCGCTGAATTCACGCTGCGGGCCGGTCAACGGGGCCAGCGCACTGGCGATGGCTTCGCTGGAGACCAGCGTATTGCCTTCGACCTGAAAGCGCGAGATATCGAAGCGCGGCCCGGCTGGTTCGGTGGCATGAGCAGAAAGGCAGGTCAGCGCGGCGCAGAACGCCACAGACCTCAGTCGGACCGACAGGAAACGGCGTGGAGGCATCGGATTTTTTCTGCTGGCGCACGCGGTCGCACTGGCGCGGGCGAATGATTGATATGGACGAGGTGCTCAGTGCGAAATTATCCGCGAGACAAACATTTTTTTACATGAAAAACGATGCTTTACATTGAAACAATATCGGAAAACAGACATTCGTAAACCCCGTTTGCGCAGGGCATTGAATCCATCCGAACCCTGTGCAGGCGCCTGCGCCGCAGAGTGGGCAAGGCCTTGGAGCTGAAGGTTTGCGCTCGGGTGTGCACAATATCGGCCTTGTCCGCGGCGCTGCCGCCAGCGCCACAGGCCCCAAACAAACCTATGAATCCGCAGAAATCTCAAGAAAATCAAGCAGTTGCACTCAACTGGCGCATGAGCGTGGCGCCCATGATGGACTGGACAGACCGGCATTGCAGGTATCTGCACCGGCTGCTGACGCGCCATACGCTGCTGTATACGGAAATGGTGACCACTGGCGCCTTGCTGCACGGCGATGTGCCGCGCCATCTGCGCTTCAATGGCGAGGAGCATCCCGTTGCGCTGCAGCTCGGCGGCAGCGAGCCTGCGGATCTGGCGCGCGCCGCGCAGATGGGCGCGCAATGGGGCTATGACGAGATCAACCTCAACTGCGGCTGCCCCAGCGAGCGCGTGCAGCGCGGCGCGTTTGGCGCCTGTCTGATGAACGAGGCCTCTCTGGTCGCCGAAGGCGTGAAGGCGATGCGCGACGCGGTGCAGATTCCCGTGACCGTCAAGCACCGCATAGGCATAGACAAGAGCGAAAGCTATGACTTCGTGCGCGACTTCATAGGCACCGTGGCCGAAGCCGGCTGCGAAGTGTTCATCGTGCACGCACGCAATGCCTGGCTCAAGGGCCTCTCGCCCAAGGAAAACCGCGAAGTGCCGCCGCTGCGCTATGACGTCGTGGCCCAGCTCAAGCGCGATTTTCCGCAGCTGACCATTGCCATCAACGGCGGCTTCAAGGACAGCGCGGCCGTCGCCGAGCAGCTCGAGGTGGTCGATGGCGTGATGGTCGGGCGCGAGGCCTATCACAACCCCTGGTGGCTCGCGAGCTGGGATGCACAGTTCTATGGTGCTGCGCCCAGCGAACTGACGCGCGAAGCCGTCGAGGAGCAGATGGTCGAGTACATGGAGCGCGAAGCGCTGGAGCACGGCACCCACTGGTACAGCGTGGCGCGCCATATGCTGGGCCTGCGCCACGGGCTCGCGGGTGCGCGCCGCTGGCGCCAGGTGTGGAGCGATCACCGCCTCAAGGGCCTGCCGGCGCACGAAGTGATGGCGATCGCGCGCCAGCCGCGTGGCGCGGAAAACGGCACCATAGGCTGAGACCCATAGCGCGGACATGTGACAAGAAGGGTCTCTGTGTCGCTTTCTTCCGAATGACGGACGTCGGTGTCGCACAGTCTTGCACCTTGATGCCAGACAACTGCTATATTGCACTGCAACATAACAAGGTCTTGCCCATGCTTTACCAAATGTATGAAACTCAGCGCTCCCTCGTGGAGCCCTTCGCCGACTTTGCACTTGCAGCTTCCAAGCTGTACAGCAATCCATCGTCGCCCTTCAGCCAAACACCGCTGTCCCAACGTATTTCCGCGGGGTTCGAACTGTTCCACCGACTGGGCAAGGACTACGAAAAGCCGCAGTTCGGCATCACCACGGTGGATGTCGGCAGCGTGGGCGTGACCATCATGGAGCGCGTGGAGATCGACAAGCCGTTCTGCGAGCTGCGGCGCTTCAAGCGCTTCACCGACGACTCGGCGACGCTCGACACCATGCTGGCCCAACCAGTGGTGCTGGTGGTGGCGCCGTTGTCGGGCCACTATGCAACGCTGCTGCGCGACACCGTGCGCAGCATGCTGGCGGATCACAAGGTCTACATCACCGACTGGAAAAACGCGCGCCTGGTTCCCATGGACCAGGGCGTTTTCCACCTCGATGACTATGTGAACTATGTACAGGAGTTCATCCGTCATCTGCAGGGCAAGTATGGCAACTGCCATGTGGTCAGCGTGTGTCAGCCCACCGTTCCGGTGCTCGCTGCGGTATCGCTGATGGCCAGCCGCGGCGAAACCACGCCGCTGACGCTGACCATGATGGGCGGCCCCATCGATGCGCGCCGCTCGCCGACCGCGGTGAACAACCTCGCGACCACCAACAGCTACGAGTGGTTCGAGACCAATGTGATACACGAAGTGCCTTCGAACTATCCCGGCGCAGGCCGGCGCGTGTATCCGGGCTTCCTGCAGCACACGGGCTTCGTCGCGATGAATCCCGACCGGCATGCGACCAGCCACTACGATTACTTCAAGAACCTGCTCAAGGGCGACGACACCAGTACCGAAGCCCACCGCAAGTTCTACGACGAGTACAACGCCGTGCTCGACATGGACGCGGCCTATTACCTGGAGACGATCTACACCGTGTTCCAGGATTTCTCGCTGGTCAAGGGCACCTGGGATGTGAAGTCGCCGGACGGCCAGGTCGAGCGCGTGCGCCCGCAGGACATCACGAGCAGCGCCATTCTGACGGTTGAAGGCGAACTCGACGACATATCGGGCGCGGGCCAGACGCGGGCCGCGCACGACCTGTGCACCGGCGTGCCGGTCGACAAGCAGCGCCACCTCGAAGTCGAGGGCGCGGGCCACTACGGCATCTTCAGCGGCCGCCGCTGGCGCGAAACGGTCTACCCGCAAGTGCGCGACTTCATCCTGGCCTACCACAAGCAGCCAGAGGTTGCGGTCGACGACGGCGTGGGCCACGACGCCCTGCCCATGCGTCCGGCTGCGGCCCGCCAGGCTGCGGTGACGCCGGTGGAAACCGCGCCCGCGCTCGCTCCCGCAGCGGCGCTGGACAGCCCGGCAGCCGAAGCAGCACTGGAAGTTGCGCATGTGACGCCGCCTGAAACGCCCAAGACCGTGCTGGAAACGGCACTTGAACGCGCCGAGGAACCAGCCCTGGCAACGACCGAAGGCCCGCAGGCGCGTGCTCCCGAGCCCGCCAAAGCGAAACCGCGTACGACACGCGGATCACGCCGCAACTGACAGGGGGACGCGTCATGCCAGCCTCCGCCTTACAAGGCCTGGCGGCTCGCATCGACGCCGCCTTGCCGCAGACCCAGTGCACGCGCTGCGGTTATCCCGACTGCGCGGCCTATGCGCAGGCGATCGCCGAAGATGCTGCGCCCATCAACCAATGCCCGCCCGGCGGAGCCGCGGGCATTGCGCGGCTTTCGGCGCTCACCGGACGGCCGCCGCTGCCGCTGTCGGCAGAACACGGCCTCGAGTCGCAGCGCACGCTGGCGGTGATCGACGAAGCCTGGTGCATAGGCTGCACCCTGTGCATCAAGGCCTGCCCCACGGACGCGATTTTCGGCGCCAACAAACGCATGCACACCGTGATCGCTCCCCATTGCACGGGCTGCGAGTTGTGCATTCCGGTCTGCCCGGTCGACTGCATCACGCTGGTTCCGGCCAGCGGTGGCGCGACCGGCTGGGCTGCCTGGTCGCAGGAGCAGGCCACGCACGCGTTGTCGCGCTATACCCGGCGACAGAAACGGCTGGGAGCTTCCGAGCGCGCGGCCGCGCCCAAGGCCGCAATGGCCGCAGGGTTGGAAGTGGCGCTGGCGCCTTCAGCGGCACCGGCCTCGGCCTCGGCTGCGGCGCCCGTCGATGCAAAAAAAGCCGCGATTGCCGCGGCCATGGCCAGAGCGCGCGCGCAGCGCGCGCAATCCTGAAGCCGGGGTGCAGGACCACCCCGCGCTTTTGCCTGTCAGTTGCGGCCAACGGAGCGCAACAGCGCCCGCCACAGCGTGGATAATGCGGGCAATGAATCCCCTGCTCTCCAAACTGCAGCCTTATCCGTTTGAACGGCTGCGACAGCTTTTCGCGGGGGTCACGCCCTCGCCTTCGTATCGCGCCATCAGCCTGGGCATAGGCGAACCCCGCCATCCTACGCCGCCCTTCATCGAAGAGGTGCTGGGCAACAGCCCCGGGGCGCTGGCCAAGTATCCGGCCACGGGCGGCGACCCGCGACTGCGCGCGGCGGGCGCGCACTGGATGAACCAGCGCTACGGCCTGTCGCTGGACCCGGCGACCCAGGTGCTGCCGGTCAACGGCTCGCGCGAAGCCCTGTTTGCGTTCGCGCAGACGGTGATCGATCCGACCCAGCCCGGCGCGACCGTGGTCTGCCCTAACCCGTTCTATCAAATCTATGAAGGCGCGGCCCTGCTGGCCGGTGCCACGCCAGTCTACGTGCCCAGCGATCCGGCACGCAACTTTGCCGTCGCCTGGGACAGCGTGCCAGAAACTGTCTGGCAGACCACGCAGCTGCTGTATGTCTGCTCGCCGGGCAACCCCACGGGCGCGGTCATGCCCCTGTCCGAGTGGGAAAAGCTGTTCGCTCTGTCCGACCGCCACGGTTTCGTCATTGCCTCGGACGAGTGCTACAGCGAAATCTATTTCCGCGAGGAAGCCCCGCTGGGCGGCCTGGAGGCCGCGGCCAAGCTCGGCCGCAGCGACTTCAAGAATCTGGTGTCCTTCACCAGCCTGTCCAAGCGCAGCAATGTGCCCGGTCTGCGCAGCGGCTTTGTCGCCGGCGACGCCGCCTTGCTCAAGGCCTTCCTGCTGTACCGCACCTATCACGGCGGCGCAATGAGCCCGGCCGTGCAGGAAGCCAGCATCGTCGCCTGGAACGACGAGGAGCATGTGATAGAGAACCGCCGCCAGTACCGGCAGAAGTTCGCCGAAGTCACGCCGCTGCTGGCCAGCGTGATGGACGTGCGCCTGCCCGACGCGGGCTTCTACCTGTGGGCCGGCGTGCCTGAATTCCTGGGCATGGACGATGTCGAGTTCGCACGCGCGCTCTATGCTCAATACAATGTCACGGTCCTGCCGGGCAGCTATCTGGCCCGGGATGTCGCAGGCCACAACCCCGGTGCGAATCGCGTGCGCATGGCCCTGGTCGCCGAGACCGCGGAATGCCTCGAGGCAGCCCAGCGCATCGTCCAATTTATCCAAAACCTGAAGAAGTAAGATTTCATGACTCAGCAATTGCAATCCATCATCGACGCCGCCTGGGAAGACCGTGCCAACCTGAGCAGTGCCAGCGCCCCCGCGGAAATCCTCGACGCCGTCGAGCATGTGATCGCCCAGCTCGATGCCGGCCAGATGCGTGTCGCGACCCAGCAGGGCGTGGGCCAATGGACCGTGCACCAGTGGATCAAGAAGGCCGTGCTGCTGTCGTTCCGCCTCAAGGACAACGAGCTGATCACGGCCGGCGGCCTGAACTTCTACGACAAGGTCCCCACCAAGTACCAGGGCATGTCGGAAGCCGAGATTGCCGCCACCGGCGTGCGCGTGGTGCCACCCGCGGTCGCACGCCGCGGCTCGTTCATGGCCAAGGGCGCGATCCTGATGCCTTCCTATGTGAACATCGGCGCCTATGTGGGCGAAGGCACCATGGTCGACACCTGGGCCACGGTCGGTTCGTGCGCGCAAGTGGGCAAGAACGTCCACCTGTCGGGCGGCGTGGGCCTGGGCGGCGTGCTCGAGCCCCTGCAAGCCAACCCCACGATCATCGAAGACAACTGCTTCATCGGTGCGCGTTCCGAAGTCGTCGAAGGTGTGATCGTCGAAGAGAACTCGGTGATCTCCATGGGCGTGTACATCGGCCAGAGCACGCCCATCTATGACCGCGCCACCGGTGAAATCAGCTACGGCCGCGTTCCCGCGGGCTCGGTGGTGGTGTCGGGCAACCTGCCCAAGGACAACGGCCGCTACAGCATGTACGCAGCGATCATCGTCAAGAAGGTCGATGCCAAGACGCGTTCGACGACCAGCCTGAACGACCTGCTGCGCGACTGAGGTATTTCTTTAGGACAGGCCGTTCATCCTTCGACGCGGCCGGCGAGGCAGGCTCAGGACGAACGGACTCGCCCGTTCACGCTGATCTTGAGCAGGATCAACGGTCTACCCCAACCCAAAAGGAACTTGCATGAGCACCATGGAGCGAATCCTGCGCCTGATGGGTGAAAAACAGGCGTCCGACGTCTACCTGTCCGCCAACGCGCCCGCGCTGATCAAGATCCATGGCGAGTGCGTGCCGATCAACAGCCAGCTGCTGCCGCCCGATGCGCCGCGCAGCCTGCTGGCCGAAATCGTTCCCCCCGAGCGCATGCAGGAGCTGGAACAGACCGGCGAGCTCAACATGGGCGTGCCGCTGCGCGGCGTGGGACGCTTTCGCGTCAGCGCCATGCGCCAGCGCGGCACCTACGCGGTGGTGATCCGCTTCATTGCCCAGCACATTCCTGCGCTCGAGACGCTCAACCTGCCGCCCGTACTCAGCGAGCTGATACTGCAAAAGCGCGGGCTGCTGCTGGTCGTCGGCGCAACGGGTTCTGGCAAGAGCACCACGCTCGCGTCTATGATCGATGCGCGCAACAAGAGCGTCACGGGCCATATCCTCACCATCGAGGACCCTATCGAATACCAGTTCCGCAGCCAGCGCTCCATCGTCAACCAGCGCGAGATCGGCAGCGACACCGATTCGCTGCATACCGCGCTGAAGAACGCGCTGCGCCAGGCGCCCGACGTCATATTGATTGGTGAGATTCGCGACCGCGAGACCATGTCGGCCGCGCTGGCCTATGCCCAGTCCGGCCATCTGTGCCTGGCAACGCTGCACGCCAACAACAGCTACCACGCGCTCAGCCGCATTCTGAGCTTCTACCCGGTCGAAGTGCGCGACACCATGCTGGGCGATCTCGCCGCCGCGCTGCGCGCCGTGATCTCGCAGCGCCTGGTGCGCACGCCCGAAGGCCTGCGCGTGCCGGCCGTCGAAGTGATGCTCAACACCAAGCTGGTCGCCGACCTGATTGAAAAAGGCGACTTCTCGGCGGTGCGCGAGGCAATGGAGAAATCCATGGCCGAAGGCTCGCAGACCTTCGAGGAAGCACTGGCCACATTGATTGTCGCCGGCACCATTGACCGCAAGGAAGGCCTGGCCCATGCGGACTCGCCGACCAACCTGATGTGGCGGCTGCAAAACGATTTCTCGGGCACCAAGCCCGCTCCCGCGCCCAGCCCCGACGCCAAGGCCAAGGCCGCCGCGCCCGCCGAAGACGAACAAGCTTCTTTCACCGACATCGTGCTGGACATCGGCTCCCACAGCTGAGCGCTGGCATTGCCGCCTGCCCGCTGTCCCTACGCACTTTTAACCCTGCATTTCCCATGTCCCGCACACTGCAACTGGCCGAACAACTGATCAGCCGCCCTTCCGTCACGCCTGAAGATGCCGGCTGCCTCGACCTGATCGCCGCGCGCCTCGCGCCGCTGGGCTTTGTCTGCGAGCGCCTCGACAGCGGCCCCGACAGCTTTCGCGTGCAAAACCTCTACGCCAAGCGCAGCGCGACCGCAACCGAGCAGCGCAAGACGCTGGTCTTCGCCGGCCACACCGATGTCGTGCCCACGGGCCCGCTCGATCAGTGGAGCAGCCCGCCGTTCACGCCCACGCACCGCGACGGCCGGCTCTACGGCCGCGGCGCCAGCGACATGAAGACCTCGATCGCGGCGTTTGTCGTCGCGGTGGAGGAATTCCTGGCGGCCACGCCCGATCCGCTGATCGATCTGGCTTTCCTGCTGACCAGCGATGAGGAAGGCCCATCGATCGACGGCACCAAGGTCGTGGTCGAACAGTTCAAGGCCCGCGGCGAGCGCCTCGATTACTGCATCGTGGGCGAGCCCACGGCCGTGGAGCGCACCGGCGACATGATCAAGAACGGCCGCCGCGGCACCATGAGCGGCAAGCTCACGGTGCTCGGCATCCAGGGCCATATCGCCTACCCGCAACTCGCGCGCAACCCGATTCACCAGGCTGTTCCGGCACTGACGGAACTCGCGGCCACGGCCTGGGACCAGGGCAATGCATTCTTCCCGCCCACGAGCTGGCAGATGAGCAACATCCACGGCGGCACGGGCGCGAGCAACGTGATTCCGGGCAGCGTGGTGATCGACTTCAATTTCCGCTTCTGCACCGAATCGACCGCCGAAGGCCTGCAGGCGCGCGTCAAGTCGATTCTCGACAGCCATGGCCTGGAATACACGCTCGACTGGACGATTGGCGGCCAGCCCTTCCTGACCACGCCCGGCAACCTGGTCCACGCGGTGCAGCAGGCGATCGCCGACGAGACCGGTCTGCAGACCGAACTCTCCACCACGGGCGGCACCAGCGACGGGCGTTTCATTGCCCAGATCTGCGATCAGGTCATTGAAATGGGCCCACCGAATGCGAGCATCCACAAGATAGACGAAAATATCGTCCTGGCCGATATCGCGCCACTGACCAACATCTACCGCCGCACGCTGGAAAACCTGCATGCCCAGGCTCTCGCGGCCTGCGCAGCCCCCGGCGCGGCGTGACCGAAAGCTCCATGATTGAACCCCAAGCCGTGCACGGCACGACTGTCGCCGCGCTCATCGCGTCCGGTGCGAGCGCACTGACCGCCGCTGGCGTGGCCTTTGGCCACGGCACCAGCAACGCCCATGATGAAGCCACCTGGCTGGTGCTGTGGCGCCTGGGAATCCCGCTGGACAGCGATCTGGACGAAGCCGTGCTGGCCGATCAGGCCGTTGACGCCGCCGGACAGGCCGGCGTGGCCGCGCTGTTCGAGGAACGCATTCGCACGCGCAAGCCCGCGGCCTACCTGACGCGTGAAGCCTGGCTGCAGGGCGTGCCGTTCTATGTGGACGAGCGCGCCATCGTGCCGCGCAGCTTCATTGCCGAGATCCTGGCCGATGGCTCCATCGACGACTGGCTCAGCGACAAGACGCATGACGTGCTCGACCTGTGCACCGGCAACGGCAGCCTGGCCTGCCTGGCGGCAATGGCCTACCCCGATGTGCAGGTCACGGGTGCCGACCTGTCGACCGATGCACTGGCCGTGGCGCGCATCAATGTCGATCGCCACGAACTGGGCCAGCGCGTGCAGCTGATCGAATCCGACGGCATGGCAAACACGCCCGGCCCCTGGGACCTGATCCTGTGCAACCCGCCTTATGTGAACGCCAACAGCATGTCTGCGCTGCCCGCCGAATACCAGGCCGAGCCGGTGCTGGCGCTGGCCGGCGGCGCCGACGGCATGGACTTCATCAAGCAGCTGCTGAGCGACGCGCCCAGCCGCATGCGCGAGCACGCGATCCTGATCCTGGAAATCGGCAACGAGCGTGAATATTTCGAAGCCGCGTTTCCGCGGCTGCCGGTGTTCTGGCTCGACACCTCGTCGGGTGACGAACAGGTGCTGCTGATCACGCGCGAAGCGCTGGTGCGCCAGGCGCTCGCCGACCTCTGAGCCAGTCGGCTTCCGCCGCGCGCGGGAGCCGCCGAAAATCAGGACTTCTTTTCTTGCCGGGCCCGCGGGCCCGCTTACGTGGCCACGCCACGCCCTGGACTTTGACATGATTACCCTCAAGAACGTGAGCTTGCGCCGCTCGGCCAAAGTGCTGCTCGACAAAGTGACCGCCACCATCAACCCGGGCGAAAAGGTCGGCCTAGTGGGCCGCAACGGCGCGGGCAAGTCCAGCCTGTTTGCGCTGTTCACCGGCGCGCTGGCCGAAGACGGCGGCGAGTTCTCCAAGCCGCGCCAGTGGCGCATGGCCCAGGTCGCGCAGGACATGCCCGAGACCGACCAGTCGGCAACGCAGTTCGTGATCGACGGCGACACCCGCCTGGCCGAAGTGCAGCAGCAGCTGCTGGACGCCGAGGCCGCCGACGACGGCATGGCCATCGCCCAGGCCTATTGCGACCTGGCCGACGCCGGCGCGCACGACTCCGTGGCGCGCGCCCAGGCACTGATCCTGGGCCTGGGCTTCAAGTCGTCCGAACTCGACAATCCTGTCGACAGCTTCTCGGGTGGCTGGCGCATGCGCCTGCAACTCGCGCGCGCGCTGATGTGCCCGTCCGACCTGCTGCTGCTCGACGAGCCCACCAACCACTTGGATCTGGACGCCCTCGTCTGGCTCGAAGCCTGGCTCAAGCGCTATGCGGGCACGATGATCGTCATCAGCCATGACCGCGAATTCCTCGATGCCGTGACCACGGTCACGCTGCAGATCAATGCGGCCCAGCTCAACCGCTACGGCGGCAACTACAGCAAGTTCGAGGAACTGCGCGCCCAGCAGCTCGAACTGCAGGGCGCAAGCTTTGCCAAGCAGCAGGAAAAGATCGCCCACCTGCAGAAGTTCATCGACCGCTTCAAGGCCAAGGCGTCCAAGGCCAAGCAGGCGCAAAGCCGCGTCAAGGCGCTGGAGCGCATGGAAAAGATCGGCCCGGTGCTGGCCGAAGCCGACTTCACCTTCGAGTTCAAGGAACCGCTCAACCTGCCCAACCCGATGCTGGCGATTTCGGACGCCTCGTTCGGCTACCGCGGCGAGGACGGCAACGACACCGTGATCCTGCGCAATGTGAGCCGCTCGGTGCTCGCCGGTCAGCGCATAGGTATCCTGGGCGCCAACGGCCAGGGCAAGTCGACGCTGGTCAAGACGATTGCCCACGAAATGGGCGCGCTTGCCGGCCAGGTCACCGAAGGCAAGGGCCTGAACATCGGCTACTTCGCGCAGCAGGAACTCGACGTGCTGCGCCCCGCCGACAGCCCGCTGGAGCACATGATCCGCCTGGCGCGCGAACAGGGCCCGAACAGCCGCGAACCTTCGCGCGAACAGGACCTGCGCAGTTATCTGGGCACGTTCAACTTCACGGGAGACATGGTCAAGCAGGCCGTGGGCACGATGAGCGGCGGCGAGAAGGCGCGCCTGGTGCTGGCGATGATCGTCTGGCAGCGCCCCAACCTGCTGCTGCTCGACGAGCCCACCAACCACCTGGACCTGGCCACGCGCGAGGCGCTGTCGATGGCGCTCAACGAGTTCGAAGGCACGGTCATGCTGGTCAGCCATGACCGGGCGCTGCTGCGCGCGGTCTGCGACGAGTTCTGGATGGTCGGTCGCGGCGCCGTGGGCCCGTTCGACGGCGACCTCGACGACTACCAGCGCTACCTGCTCGACGAATCCAAGCGCCTGCGCGAGGAAGCAAAGAACGAAGAGGCCAAGCCCGCAGCCGCGGCGCCTGCGCCTGCGCTCGCACCTGCGGCCGTCGCACCGGTGGCCCCGCCCGCATCTGCCCCCGCGGCGCCCGCCGTGGACCAGAAGGAGCAGCGCCGCCTGGCCGCGCTGGCGCGCCAGGAGCTGGCCGACAAGATGCGTCCCTTCAAGAAGGAGCTCGAAGCCAACGACAAGAAGCTGGCCCAGCTCACGGCCGAACGCGCGCAGATCGAACAGCGCCTGACCGAGCCGCTGCCCGCGGCGGAAATCGTCGAAGCCGGCAAGCGCCTGAAGGCCTGCAGCGATGAAATCGATGCGCTGGAAGAACGCTGGCTCGAAATCAACGACGTGATCGAAGGTTTGACGGCCCAGGCTGGCAACGATTCGTAAGCCAATCTCCAGCGAGCAAACCCACTTGAAACCAAGGCTATGCCTTGGTTTTTTGCTATGTATTTTGCAAAAGGAAGAATTGTGCGGTCAAACGGCGCGTTTTCGTTTCATTTATTTGCGTTTGACTGTCAACGCTGTTTGCGGCCCCCACGTTGTATGAGCACTAAGGAGCTTTTACTATGACCATGACAGCCCACACGTTTGCCTGGCCCGAAGACGAACGCGATCGCAAGCGCGCCCCGGCCCGCTGCTGAAACCCTCCCCCGTTGCCGGGTCGCGCGTTGACGCCCCCCGCAGCACACTTTCTGGCAGCGCCGGCATTCACACGCAAATGCCCCGGCCGCTGATTTTCCACCGCCGCAAAGCCGGCAGCCAAAACCCGCAGGCGCGGGTTTTTTCTTGGACTACGCATGGCGCCTCGAAGTTCCTATCCTGGCGCGACAATGCAAAAAGTTTTTGAAGAATCGGTGTTTTCCTGTCAACGCATTCCTACACAGCCGCGTTGAACAGATATCAAGGAGCTTTTGCTATGAACACGATGTCCCACATGTTTGCCTGGCCTGAAGACGAACGCGATCGCAAGCGCGCACCCGTTCGCTGCTGAGCCCCCGTCCCGCTGTTTCCGGCGCGCGCCCGCAGGCGCCCCAAGAAACCCTGACAGCCGGACCGATAGCCTTTCCAGGATGTTCCGTCCTCCCATTTCCACTGCCGCCAAAGCGGCATAAAAAAAACCCGCCGCAGCGGGTTTTTTCTTTGCCTGACGCATCAATGCATGTGCAGTCCGCCGTTGACCGAGAAATCGGCCCCGGTGGAATAACCGCCGTCATTGGACGCCAGCCAGGCAATGATCGAGGCGATCTCGCCGGGCTCGCCCAGGCGGCGCACCGGAATGGTGCCCACGATCTTGTCGAGCACTTCGGTGCGTATGGCCTTGACCATGTCGGTGCCGATATAGCCCGGACTCACGGTGTTGACCGTGACCCCCTTGGTCGCCAGTTCCTGCGCCAGGGCCATGGTGAAACCGTGCATGCCGGCCTTGGCCGCCGAGTAGTTCGTCTGGCCCGACTGGCCCTTCACGCCATTGACCGAGCTGATGTTGATGATGCGGCCCCAGCCCTTTTCAACCATGTCGCCGACCACCTGCTTGGTGACGTTGAACATCGAGGTCAGATTGGTTTCGATGACCGCGTCCCAGTCCTCGCGCGTCATCTTGAGGAACATGCGGTCGCGCGTGATGCCGGCGTTGTTGACCAGCACGTCGATGCTGCCATGCTCTTCCTTGGCGGCGCTGAAAGCCGCGTGCGTCGAATCCCAGTCACCGACGTTGCCGACGGAGGCATAGAACTCAAAGCCCTGGTCTTTCTGTTCCTTGAGCCATTTCTGGAAATCCCGTGTCGGGCCGCAGCCGGCGATCACCTTGAAGCCATCCTTGTACAGACGCTGGCAGATCGACGTACCAATGCCGCCCATACCCCCCGTGACATATGCTACTTTTTGACTCATGCAATTTCTCCTGGACAAACCACTAGTACGATTCAGACACTCTATCCAACTTGGGCGGATCCCACGCTGAGGTAACTACCGAGCCCGCGTGAAAAACCTGCGGGCTGCGGTCATTGGTCTCAGACGCGTTCCAGCGCCATGGCCACGCCCATGCCGCCACCGATGCACAGACCGGCAAGGCCGCGGCGCGCGCCGCTGCGCTGCATTTCGTGCAGCAGCGTGACCAGCACGCGGCAGCCCGAGGCACCAATGGGGTGGCCCAGCGCGATGGCGCCGCCATTGACGTTGACCTTGGCCGGGTCTATGCCCAGCTGCTGGTTGACCGCACAGGCCTGGGCAGCAAAGGCCTCGTTGAGCTCGAACAAGTCCACGTCTTCGGCCTTCCAGCCAGCGCGCTCCAATGCCTTACGGCTAGCAAAAACCGGGCCCATGCCCATGGTTGCCGGGTCCAGGCCGGAAGTCGCATAGGACACGATGCGCGCCAGCGGCGTGAGGCCCAGCGCCTTGGCCTTGGTCGCCGACATCACCACCACCGCAGCCGCGCCATCGTTGAGGCCGGACGCATTGCCGGCGGTGACCGAACCGGCCTTGTCGAACGCGGGGCGCAGGCCACCCAGCGCCTCGGCATTCGTCTTGCGGTTGATGTACTCGTCGGCCGCGAACTGCACGGGGTCGCCCTTGCGCTGAGGAATCGCGACGGGAACGATCTCGTCGACGAACTTGCCCGCGTCCTGGGCCGCCGCGGCCTTCTGCTGGCTGGCCAGCGCCAGCGCATCCTGGGCTTCGCGTGTCACGCCGTTTTCACGCGCGACGTTCTCGGCAGTGATGCCCATGTGGTACTGGTTGTAGACGTCCCACAGGCCGTCGACGATCATGGTGTCGGTCATCTTCCAGTCGCCCATGCGCTGGCCGTCGCGCGAACCGTTGAGCACGTGGGGCGACAGGCTCATGTTTTCCTGGCCGCCCGCGACCACGATCTCGCTGTCGCCCGTGGCCACGGCCTGGGCCGCGAGCATCACGGCCTTGAGGCCCGAGCCGCAGACCGCATTGATGGTCAGCGCGGGAGTTTCCTTGGCCACGCCGGCCTTCATCATCGCCTGGCGCGCGGGGTTCTGGCCCACACCTGCGGTGAGCACCTGGCCCATGATGACTTCACCGACCTGGTCCAGCGGCACCTGGGCGCGGCTCAGGGCCTCGCGGATGACCAGGGCGCCGAGGTCGGTCGCGGGAACCTTGGCGAGCGTGCCGCCAAATTTGCCCACGGGGGTACGAACAGCAGAAACGATGACGATGTCTTCCATGATGGTCCTTTGATGACTCTGGTTTCGGCGGTCGGCCCTGTCAACGCTGGGCCGGTGATCGCCACATGCTACGGATATTGCACCGCAACATTGTCAACTATTTGTAGCGGCTTTTTGCCGTACATAGCGACCTGGTGCGGGTTCGATCGGTTGAAAATTCTTGCCACGGCCATAGCGCTTGGGCGCCGCGACCTGCTTGCCGCCCTGCTGCGCGAGCCATTGCGACCAGTCGGTCCACCAGCTGCCGGGACGCTCGCTCGCCCCGGCCAGCCATTCGGCGTGGCTTGCGGGCAGTTGATCGTCGTCGCGAATCCAGTGACTGCGCTTGTTCTTTGCCGGCGGGTTGATAACGCCTGCGATATGGCCAGAGGCCCCCATCACGAAGCGCTTGCTGCCCGGCAGATGCTGGGTCGAGGCATAGGCGGCGTTGATGGGCACGATATGGTCTTCACGCGAGCCGTAGATGTAGACCGGGATGTCGAGCTGCGACAGATCCAGCGGCTGGCCGCACACCGTGAGCGCACGTGGCTGCACCAGCTTGTTCTCGAGGTAGAGGTTGCGCAGATACCAGGCGTAGTAGGGTCCGGGCAGATTGGTCGAGTCGCTGTTCCAATAGAGCAGATCGAACGGCGGCGGCGTTTCGCCCTGCAGATAGTTGCCGACCACATAGTTCCAGACCAGGTCGTTGGGTCGCAGAAAGCTGAAGGTCGAGGCCAGCTCCTGGCCCTTGAGCAGGCCGCCCTGCCCCATCTGCCACTCGCGGTAGCGGACCATGGGCTCGTCGATGAAGATGTCGAGAATGCCGGTGTCGCTGAAGTCAAGCAGCGTGGTCAGCAGCGTGGCGCTGGCCACCGATTTCTCGCCGCGCGCCGCGAGCACGCCCAGCGCCGCCGTGAGCATGGTGCCGCCAACGCAAAAACCCAGCGTGTTGATCTGCTCGGCGCCCGAAATCTCGCGCACGCGCTCTATGGCCGTGAGCACCGCGCCTTCTATGTAATCGTCCCAGCTGGCCTTGGCCAGCGAGGCGTCGGGATTGCGCCAGCTGACGACAAAGGTGTGCTGGCCCTGGGCCACCGCATAGCGGATCAGCGAGCTTTCGGGCTGCAGGTCGAGAATGTAGTACTTGTTGATGCACGGCGGCACCATCAGCAGCGGGCGCTCGCTGACCTTGTCGGTCAGCGGCTTGTACTCGATCAGCTGGAAAAGCTCGTTCTCGAACACCACCGCGCCTTCGGTGGTCGCCATGTTCTTGCCGACTTCGAAACGGCTTTCGTCGGTCATCGACAGATGGCCTTGCTGCATGTCGTGCAGCAGGTTGCTGATGCCCTTGGCCAGGCTCGCGCCCTGCGAGGCGATGAGCTTTTGCTGCGCCTCGGGGTTGAAGGCCAGGCAGTTGCTGGGCGACAGCGCCGCGGCCCATTGTTCGACCGCGAAACGGATGCGGCGCGTGGTCTTCTCATCGGCCTTGACGGCATCGGCCAGGCCCAGAAGAGTCTGTGAATTGAGCAGATAGACCTGCGCCATCAGCGCCGCACCGGGCTGCTTGCGCCAGCTTTCGGCGGCAAAGCGCTTGTCCTTGAGCGCGTCCGCCGGTGGCTCGCTGACATGGCTCCAGATGCGCGTGAGCTCGCGCTGGTAGTGCTGCTGCAGTTGCTGGAGCTTTTGCGGATCGAACTGCAGCGCCGGCGCCGCGGGCGCCGTTGCAGCCGCCGGGCTCGCTGCAGCGGCGGGCTGCAGCATGGCCAGTATCTGGCCCCATTGCTGACTGAAAATCTGCGGGATTTGCGGGGCGAAGCCACGGAGTGGGTCAGAATTCATGCTGCGTCCAAGAAAGGCGGGATAACGATGCGACCGGATGTCACCATTGTTGACCAGCATGCGCCCCCTGGCAATGCACTTCGGCCCTCTTTGCGAGCGCTTCCCACTTTTCCGGACACCGGCCCCTTAGGGCCACTTCCTGCTGAATGGCCCTCCATGTACCTTGTCGTTATCGCCTGGCTCTATGTCACCTTGATGATGGCCGTCGCCGAAGCCACCAGCCCCGTGGGCAGCGTGCTCGGCGCCATCGTGACGTTTGTGCTCTACGGCCTGCTGCCGCTGGGCATCCTGGTCTATATCCTGGGAACGCCGGCGCGCAAGCGCAAGCTGCACCAACGCGCTCAGGCCGAGCAGCAGGCCTGGGATGAAGCCCAGGCCGCTCGCGCGCGCTCAGACGGCGCCGTCGCGCCAGATGCAGGCGGCGAAGCGTCCGCTGCTGCCCAGCCGGGCAGCGTCGCGGCGGTGCGAGAAGAACGCTGAAGGGTTGCCCACGGTGCACCAGCGCGCGCTGGCGTCGTTGCCGTAGACCGCGCTGATGCCCAGCGATTGCAGGCGCTGGCGCGCCAGACCCGCAAGATCGGCCAGCCACTTGCCTGGCGCCTGGCCCGCGCGGAAATGCGCTGCGGCCTCGGGCCGGCCCTGGCACAGCGCGGCGCGCACTTCGTCGCCGACCTCGAATGCCTCCGGGCCTATGCAGGGGCCCAGCCAGGCCAGCGTCTGGCCCGCGACCTGGGAGGCATCGACACCGCTGATGGCACCCGCCTGCTGGGCAAATTGCGCAAAAACGTTTTCCAGCACGCCTTGCGGGCGGGCGCCGGCGCGCGCACTGCCCGCAAGACTGCGCCAGCCCGCGTGCGCCGCGGCGACCACGCTGCCCTGGGTAGTCGTGAACAGTACCGGCAGGCAGTCGGCGACCATGATGGTGCAGGCCACGCCCGGCGTCGATGTCAGGCTCGCATCGGCGGCCAGTCCCTGGCCGGTGGCGGCGTCCAGCGCCAGCACGTCGCTGCCATGCACCTGGCGCAGGAACACCGCATGCGCGCCCGGCGTGCGCGTGCGCAGCGCGCTCTGCAGCCGGTTGCGGTTCTCGTAGACCGCATGTGCCGAATCGCCCACATGGTCGCCCAGGTTCAGCGAATCCCAGGGAGAAGCACTGACGCCGCCCGAGCGCGTGGTGCACAGCGCATGCACGCCCGGTGGCGCGGGCCAGTCGGGCCGCAGCCAGTCATCGAATGCGGGGGCAGCGCTCATTGGTGATCCGGGCAGGCGTCAGGATGGGACAGCTGGAACGCGGGCAAGGCGTTGCAGCGTTGGACAATCGCCGCGATGCGCGGCAGTTCGTCGAGCGTCAGGCCGAAACGCTGGGCGTTGAAGACCTGGGGAATGAGGCAGCAATCGGCCAGGCCGGGCGTGTCGCCCCAGCAGAAACTGGACTCGGCCAGACCCGCGGCGCGGCGCTCCTCGGCCAGCAGGCCCAACTGGCGCTCTATGGCGGCCAGGCCCGAGCCGGCCCAGTGCTGGTACCAGGTGGTTTTCTGTTCTTCCGAGACTTCCAGCGTGCGCACCAGGTACTTGAGCACGCGCAGATTGTTGAGCGGGTGGATCTCGCAGGCGACCATCTGCGCCAGCGCGCGCACATGGGCGCGGCCCAGTGCATCGGCGGGCAGCAAAGGCACGGCGGGCTGGGTCTCGTCGAGGTACTCGATGATGGCCATCGACTGCGTGAGCAACGGACCTGCGTCGAGTTCGAGCGCCGGCACCAGTGCATCGCCCACGCGATCGGCGTACTCGGCGGCGCGGTGGTCGCCGCGCAGCAGGTGCACGGGCACATAATCAAACGACAGGCCTTTGAGATGCAGCGCGATGCGCACGCGGTAGGCGGCAGAGGAGCGGAAATAGGAATGCAGCTTCATGCCGCCCAGCATACCGCCAGCGGCGGGCCTTGCCCATGGCACAAGCGCTGAATCCTGTGCGGAAAAATCCACTCTTATATAAGATTGCCGCGCTGCGCATGGCACACTGCGCAGCTCAGGCTTGCGCAGGGCGCGGCTTGGCATTTACCTTCTTTCGTGAAAGATTCCCATGCGCTATGTATTCACACCCGCAGACGTCGCCAGCCTGCCCGTGGTGGGCAGCCCCGAACGTTTCCCCGTGCACCGCATCTATTGCGTAGGCCGCAACTACGAAGAACACGCCAAGGAAATGGGCTTCACCGGCCGCGAGCCGCCGTTCTTCTTCCTCAAGCCCGCCGACGCGCTGCTGCCGGTAGAAGCCGGCACCACGGGCGAGATGCCCTACCCCACGCTGACCAGCAATCTGCACCATGAAATCGAGCTGGTCGTGGCCATAGGCAAGGCCGGCAAGAACATCCGCGCCGCCGACGCCGCCGAATACATCTACGGCTACGCGCTGGGCCTGGACATGACGCGCCGCGACCTGCAAAACGAAATGAAGAAGCAGGGCCGCCCCTGGTGCATCGGCAAGGCGTTCGAGCACTCGGCCCCCATAGGCCCGATCACGCCCGTGGCCCAGGCCGGCGACGTGGAGAACGCTGCAATCGCACTGCAGGTCAACGGTGTCGACCGCCAGCGCAGCACGGTCGCGCAGCTGATCTGGAATATCGCTGAGACCATAGAGCATCTGTCGGCCGCATGGGAACTGCAGCCCGGCGACCTGATCATGACCGGCACGCCCGAAGGCGTGAGCGCCGTGGTGCGCGGCGACCTGCTCGAAGGCACGGTCGAAGGCCTGACACCGCTGTCGGTGCGCATCGTCTGATGTCACAGGGCCCCGCGCCGCGTGGGGCCTGCCGATGCGGTTTTTCATCGGCTTGCTCGCGGCCGGCGCCAACGGCCGGCTGATTTATTGCTTATATTCAGGCAATGATTTTTCGCAGCCCCATCCAGTTCTGCCGCAACTGTGGCACCGCCGTGGTCTACCGCATTCCCGACGACGGCGACACCCGGGAGCGAGCCGTCTGCCCCCACTGCCACACCATTCATTACGAGAACCCGCTCAATGTCGTGGGCACCATTCCGGTGATGGACGACGGCCGCGTGCTGCTGTGCAAGCGCAACATCGAGCCGCGCCGCGGCCTGTGGACCCTGCCCGCGGGTTTCATGGAGCTGGGCGAGACCACGGCCCAGGGTGCCGAGCGCGAGACCGACGAGGAAGCCGGCGCCGACATTGAAATGGGACCGCTCTACAGCCTGATCAGCGTACCGCGCGTGGGCCAGGTCCATCTGTTTTACCGCGCCCGCCTGCGTGCCGAGCAATGCTATCCCGGGCCCGAGACCATGGAGGTGCAGCTGTTCGCCGAGCAGGACATCCCCTGGGAAGACCTGGCGTTTCGCACCGTCAAGGAAACGCTGCAGCACTACTATGCCGACCGTGCGCGCGGCAGCTTCGGCATGCACTGCATTGATCTGAACTGAGGTTTCGCGACGGCGATAGAGCCGCTGTTCGTCTGCTGTTCGACAGGCTCAGGGCGAACGGGGTTGAGGGCGCAGCGCACCGCTCGGTTCGCGCCGAGCACCCAAGCCGTTGAAGGATCGAAGCCATGTTGTTCAACAACCCAGCGCCATTCGAGCGCTGCTGGTGGTTAGCGTTATCACCCCATGGAGAACCTGGCTGTCGACGGCAGCTTCCTGGCGCCAGACTGGCCCATCTCTTGCTTGCATCTTGTCACAAATAGCCCATGCAACGACGCATGCGGACAAGAAGTACGACAACCAGGGAGCGCCATGACAAGCACCGACGAAGTGGTTCACGAGATCGATACGGACAGTTTCATTCCCTTCATGCGCAAGGTATCGCGCTGCGAGGACTCGCTGCGGGAGCTGCGGCTGATGTGGCGGTTGATCGAATCATCGGCAAAGATGAACTGCCCCGAGGAGGCGCACAGCATCCTGCCGATGATGGCCGCGACGCGCGAGGGCTTCCAGCGGCTCGAAGCCGATCTGGTGCAGTCGCTGGTCGCCGAGTCGCTGGGCGAAGTGATGCGCGAAATCGGCACGCAGGCGCGGCATGTGATCGACATACTGGTGCGCAACCTGTACGAACGCACGGCCGACGTGGGTTTCCTGGCCACCGATCCGGTGCTGTGCCGTCTGGCCGCGGGACTGGACGACGATGCCGAAACGGTGCGTGCGCGCCTGCGCCAGTACCGCAGCAAATACACCGTCTATGACGACATCCTGATTCTCGACACGCAAGGCCGCGTGCTGGCGCGCATAGACGAGGCCACGCCGCTGGTCGAGAGCCAGGACGCGCTGATCGAGCAGACGCTGCGCAGCCCGCGCCATGTCGAGACTTTTCGCGCCAGTGACCTGCGCCCCGGCCAGCGCCATGCACTGATCTATTCGCAGCGCCTGCTGCACCCGGTCACCGGCGAAGCCGTGGGCGTGCTGTGCCTGAGCTTTGCGTTCGATGACGAGCTCCAGGGCATTTTCCAGGCACGCGGGGCGCAGCAAGGCCGCAGCCTCGCGCTGCTGGTCGATGCGAGCCAGCAGGTGCTGGCCAGCAGCGACCCGCTGTGGATCGGAGTTGGAATCAAGGTCCCAGGGAACCTTTCTGGTGCTGCGCAACTGTGGACACACTCTGGACGCACCTATCTGGTGCAGACCATCGCCGCCGCAGGCTACCAGGGCTATCCCGGCCCACCGGGCTGGAAAGGCCAGGTCATGGTGCCCGTCGAGCTCGCCTTCCAGTCGCGCGCCGGCAGCAGCGTCGACAGCCTGCCGCCGGCGATCATCCAGGGCCTGCTGGGCCATGCGCGCCAGTTCTGCCCGCCGCTGCACGACATCGTCACGGCCGCCGACACCATTCGCCGCGTGGTCTGGAACGGCCAGGTCATGACGGGCGGTCAGCGCGAGGACGCGCAGCGCCTGGCCGCCGTGCTCGAGCAGATAGGCGAGACCGGCGCGCGCACCAACGAGGTGTTCAGCCACTCCATACGCGACCTGTACCACACAGTGCTCAGCGCGGCGCTGCGCGACAGCGAGTTTCTGAGCCAGCTGCTGGTCGATCTGCTGGACCGCAACCTTTATGAGCGTGCCAACGACTGCCGCTGGTGGGCGCTGACGCCCGAGCTGCGCAACCTGCTGGCCGATGTGAAGCTGGGCATCGCCGGGGATGCCGACGTGCTGCGCGCCAACGCCATCCTGGCGCAGATCAACGGGCTGTATACCGTCTATTCCCGTCTGGTGGTCTACGACACCAGCGGGCGCATCGTCGCCGCCAGCCACGAACGGCTGGCCAATGGCACGAGCGCCATAGGCCAGAGCATAGACGCGCAGGCGCTGGCCGCCGTGCTCGCGCTGCGCGGCCCCCAGGCCTACCACGTGAGCCCCTGGCAGGCGAGCGCGCTCAGCGACGATGCGCCGACCTATGTGTTCCATGCCGCGATACGCGCGCCCGAAGGAGCGCAAAGCGCCAACGCGGCACCCGTGGGCGGCATAGGCATTGTCTTCAACTCGGCCGAGGAGCTCACGGCCATGCTGGCCGGAGCGCAGCCGGGCGCCGAGCGCAACTGCACCGTGTTTGTCGATCGCACCGGTTTGGTGCTGGCCAGCAGCAGCGCCCGGGCCGAGCGCGCCGGCCTGCAGATTGCAGCCGGCAGCCGCCTGGCGCTGCCGGCGCGCATGCTGCAGCTAGCTCCCGGCCAGAGCGAGTCGCGCGCCATGGTGCATGCGGGCCACTACTGCATCGTCGGCTGTTCGGTCACGCAGGGTTACCGCGAGTTTCGCGCCAACCACGATGCGCCCGATGCCGTGCTCGCGCTGTCGTTCACCTCGTTTGGCGCGGTGCTTGCCGATGCCGAAGCCGCGGTGCTGCGCCGCACCACCCAGCTGCTCGGTGACAGCGTGGGCAATGTCCAGGAGCCGGCAATGGGCGCGGGACGCGAGATGGCAACGTTCTTCATCGATGCCAGGCCTTTCGCGGTCCATGCAGCCTGCGTGCTTGAAGCGCTGCCGGCCAGTGCGATCACTGCGGTCTCCGCGGGACGCCTGCCCTATTGCCTTGGAACGCTGGCGCGCCGGTCCCAAGGCCAGGTCACGGGCTATGCCTGGGTGTTCGATCTGGGCCATGTGCTGCGTGGCACGCCCTCGACCATCACCGCGCAAAGCCAGGTGATCGTGATCGAGCAAGGCGGGCGGCGCATAGGCCTGCTGGTCAGCGACCTGCTGGGCGTACAGCATTTCGCGGCCAGGCGCTTTGCGGCCGCGCCGCGCATGCATGGCGGCGCACCCGCGATCGTCGGTGAGATCATCCAGGCGCAGCAGGCCGACGGCACGGGCCTGCTGGTGCAATGCCTGGACATCGCGGCACTGATGCAGCTGCTGCAGACCTGCGCCGCGAACCAGCGCCAGGCGGCCGAAGCGCTGCAGTCGCAGCAATACGGTACGCCCGAGAGCGAGGAGACGTTCGCCTGAAGCGGCGCGCGCTTACTGGGCGACGCGCCAATCCTTGGGAATCTTGTCCTTCTTGTTTTCCACGGGATTGGCCGTGAGCCAGTTGGCCGCGTACTGGCGCATGAACTCGCGCGCCTTGTCCTGGCGCACGCTGAGCCAGGCGTCGTAGGCACCTTCGTTCAGGATGGCCGGCATGCGCCGCTCGTTGCCTGGGGGCTGGTAGCGGTGCAGCAGGCCGTGGGTGTTGGCGTTGATGTTGAGCGCCGCGAAGCTCAGGATCTCCTCGCCTTCGGGGCCCTTCCAGTGCGCCCACAGACCCGCCAGACCCATGGGCTGGCCGTCGATGCGCGAAATGCGCGTGGACACCGGTTTGCCGCTGCGGTGGTCGTCCTCGAAGAACGCCATGATGGGAATGATGCAGCGCTGGTTGTTGAGCCAGGCGTCGCGAAACGCCTGGGCCGTGGATGCGGTTTCATTGCGCGCGTGCAGCAGCTTGATGGCGCGCAGGCGCGCGTCCGACGCGGTCTTGACCCAGTGCGGCACCAGGCCCCACTGCGCCGCGACCAGCTCGCGCACGACCGGCACGGCCTGCTTGCGCGCTGGTGGCGCCGCGACCGCGGTCTCGGCCTCGGGCGTGGCATCGGGGGCCGGCGCAGCGGCGACCGGCGCTTCGCTCGGGGCCTCGGCCTGGGGTACGGCGCGGATCATGAAGCCCGGACGGCGGGCGCGCAGCATGCGCTCGCCCAGGTCCTCGGGAGGGGCTACTTTGAAAAATTCGCGGTAGGCGTCTGCCTTTTGCAGCGTTTCGTAATGGGAACTCATGCGCGAATGGTAAAGCAGCGCAGGCGACCGCGCGCCGAAACGGGCATGGAAGCGGCGGCCTATGCCTGGCTCAGGCCTTGAAGGTGGCCAGCATGGTCATGTCATGCGGCTGCGACGGTGGGGCGGCAGGCGGCCCCACCTCCGCTGGCATGAGGTCACCGTCGTCGGCTGCCGGCTGCTGCTGGCTCATGCTGCCGTAGGCGGTGGACTCCAGGCGCCAGACCTGGGCCAGATCCGTACGGCCCAGCGTCATGGGACCGAGCACATTGTCCTTCAGCCCCTGGAAATACCGGTGTACGCACGCCTCATCGGGAAACCCAAGTCGCTCGCCCGCATCCGTGTCATCTTCCAGACAGGACAAGGCGCCCGCCAGACCAAAGCGCGCAGTGGTGGTCAGATAGGGAAGCTCGGAATCCTCGGCCGTGCCAAACCGCTGGGAAATCAGCTCCGCCAGCGTGGCGTAGGCGCCGGTTGCAAGCTTTTCCTGCAGATTGGCTCCACGCAACTCGGCATTCGTGACCAGGCGATTGGAAAAGACCAGTGTCTGCTCCTGGCCGCCCGCCGAAGCGTCACGGAACGTCGCCACGAACTTCGATTCGTCCCCCTCCAGCACACGGGCACCGACGAAGTTCGCGCGGCAAAAGAAGGGGTCGTGGATGCGCCCTTCCATCACGCTGCGTTCGTCCCTGTCATCGACCATGTCCTGCACCGTGGCCAGCACGGCTTGATCGATGTCACGCGCCTGCAGCATGTAGTCGACGGCGCCGGCGCAGACCTGGGCCATGGTGGTCAGGGTGTCGGTCAGGACGGACTGGCTGGAAATCATGTATTCGCCCAGCACATGATTGCCTATCGACAGCTCCGCCGTGCCCAGGTCGTGCGACAGCTGGACTGCGGGGAAACAGCCCTTGGCGGGCGCGCCCAAGGGCTGCAGATTGGCGCACACGAGGCGGAATTTTTCCAGTGTCGCATGGTTGGCACAATCGCCCGCAAGGTCCGCATGCCCGGCGTTGATGGCGGCAAATTTTTCCTGCAGCACCTGGCGCTGGTCCGGCGAATCCGCGCCAAATTTGTCCTGCAGGTAATTGCCCAGATTCGCCAGCATGGCCTGGTCCTCGAATGCCGCCAGCGTATGGCCCGACTGCATGGGCAAGGCGGTCGCACTCACCAGAGACTTGCCGTCGAGTTCCATGCGATAGGACCAGGTCTGCGTGTCCTCGTCCCTTTGCACGGTCAGTTGGCACTTGTCAGTGTGCTCGGCGCGCAAGGCGTTGTGCAGCACATTGAAGTGCTGCAGCAGGCCTTGATGCTGCGACGCCGGCGCACTGCCGCAGCCGGGCGCACGCAGCAGATCGAACGCCTGCTTGATGGCCTCGCTCTTCACGCCACCGCGAAACCAGTCGACGACCCGATCGAACAAGCCCATGCGCTGGGCTTCGTTGAGGGTCTGCGCGCCCTCGATCTGCTCCAGGCGATTCTGGCTCAGTGCCACATTGTTGATGCGTACTTCCGACATGCGAATTTCCTTCGAGGAACGTGGGCGGGCCCGCGGCCCGCACCTGCGAGGTGACTTTCACCCCCGCCTGTTCGCAACAGTTGCCGCGGATTAGTTCCATCCGGCCCGCGTCGGCTATCCGCCTGCGAGCAGCGCCAGCAGGCCGGCTTCGTCGAGCACCGGAACGCCCAGCTCCTCGGCCTTGGCGAGCTTGCTGCCCGCATCCGCGCCCGCGACCACATAGCTGGTCTTCTTGCTGACCGAACCCGCGACCTTGGCGCCCGCGGCTTCGAGCAGGTCCTTGGCCTGGTCGCGTCCCATGGTGGGCAGCGTTCCGGTCAACACCACGGTCTTGCCCGCGAGCAGCTGCGGCGGCTTTTCGGCCGGCGGGCCCTCGGACCAGTGGATGCCGCACTCGCCGCGCAGCTGGGCCAGCACTTCGAGGTTGTGCGGCTGGTCGAGAAACGTGCGGATGCTGTGCGCGACGATGGGGCCCACGTCGTTGACTTCAAGCAGCTGCTCTTCGGTCGCGGCAATGATGGCGTCCAGCGTGCCGAAATGCTTGGCCAGGTCCTTGGCCGTGGCTTCGCCGATCTGGCGAATGCCCAGCGCGAACAGGAAGCGCGCGAGCGTTGTGGACTTGGATTTTTCCAGCGCCGCGAGCAGGTTGAGCGCCGACTTCTCGGCCATGCGCTCCAGGCCTGCGAGCTGCTCCAGCGTGAGCCGGTACAGGTCGGGCAGCGTGCGCACCAGTTGCGCTTCCACCAGCTGGTCGACCAGCTTGTCGCCCAGGCCTTCGATGTCCATCGCGCGGCGGTGGGCGAAATGCAGCAGCGCCTCCTTGCGCTGGGCGGCGCAGAACAGGCCGCCGCTGCAGCGGTGGTTGACCTGGCCTTTTTCGCGCAGCACATCGCTGCCGCAGACCGGGCATTGGCGCGGCATCTGGAAGTTGGGCACGTAGGGCGAGCGCGGCTGCACGGTGGCCAGCTGGGCCGCGGCGTCGAGCAGCGCGTCGCTGGCCGCGGCGCCGACCTCGGCACCCGCGGCGGACACCACGCGCTGGGGCACCACGCCCACCACTTCGGGGATCACATCGCCGGCGCGCCGCACGATGACTTCATCGCCCACGCGCACGCGCTTGCGGCGCAGCTCGAACAGGTTGTGCAGCGTGGCATTGGTCACGGTGACACCGCCGACAAAGACCGGCGCCAGCCGCGCCACGGGCGTGATCTTGCCCGTGCGCCCCACCTGTACGTCGATGGCCTCGACGCGCGTGACCATCTCCTGCGCCGGGTACTTGTGCGCCACGGCCCAGCGCGGCTCGCGCGTGACGAAGCCGAGTTCGCGCTGCAATGCCAGCGCGTTGACCTTGTAGACCACGCCGTCGATGTCATAGGGCAGGCTGTCGCGCGCCGCGCCTATGCGCGCATGGAAGGCCACGAGTTCTTCGGCACCCTTTGCCAGGCTCACCTGCTCGGCGACCGGAAAACCCCAGGCCTTGAGCTGCTGCAACATGGCGTAATGCGTGCCGAACGCCGGCCCGCCCTGCTCCTGAGGCGTGATGTCGCCCAGGCCATAGGCGAAGAACGACAGCGGGCGCTGGGCGGTGATCGAGGAGTCAAGCTGGCGCACCGCGCCGGCCGAGGCATTGCGCGGGTTGACGAAGGTCTTGCCGCCTTCTGCGCGCTGGCGCTCGTTGAGGGCTTCGAAATCGGCGCGGCCCATGTAGACTTCGCCGCGCACTTCGAGCACCGGCGGCACGCCCGCGGGCAGCACCTGCGGAATCCTGCGTATGGTGCGGATGTTGTGCGTCACCTCCTCGCCCACGCTGCCGTCGCCGCGCGTCGCGGCCTGGACCAGCTTGCCGGCTTCGTAGCGCAGGCTCATCGCCAGGCCGTCGAACTTGGGCTCGACCACATACTCGACCGGCGGATCGCCGGGCTCCAGGCCCAGTTCACGGCGAATGCGCGCGTCAAACGCCTGCGCGCCCGTGGCTTCGGTATCGGTTTCGGTGCGTATGCTGAGCATGGGCACCACATGCTGCACAGGCGCCAGCCCGGCCATCACGGCACCGATCACGCGCTGCGTGGGCGAATCGGGCGTGACCAGCTCGGGGTGGGAAGCTTCTAGCGCCTCCAGTTGCTGATAGACCTTGTCGTACTCGGCGTCGGGAACGCTGGGCTCGTCGAGCACATAGTACTGGTGGGCCCAGACGCGCAGCTGCGCGCGCAGGGCTTCGATTTCGGCGGCCGGACTGGCCGCGGGCTTGGGTTCAGGCGCGCCCTCGGGCTGCCCGAACATATCATCCTGCAGATGTTGCATGCACTCTCTAACTACTAACTGAAAAGCCGACGGGCAAGCATGGAGCCGGCCGACAGCTCGCGGCTGTCGAGCTGGTCGTACAGATGCTCGAGGTCGGCGGCAATCGGCTCGACCACGGACACGGGCAGCGGGTGGCCGTTCTGGTCGCACAGCACGCCTTCCATGGCCTGGCACAGGCCGTCGGCGACTTCGCGCAGGCGCGCGAACGGCTGCTCGCTGCGGTGCACCTGGGGCACGTCGAGGCTCAGCAGCAGTTCGAGGATGGCGGACTGGTCGAGGTCTTCGGCCATCGCGGCCTGGGCGTCATAGGTCAGCACCAGCAGTGGCTGGCCGCCCGCGGCCGAAGGCAAGGCCATGCGGCCCGGCATGGACAGCGGCACGAAGCCCAGGCGCGCGGCATTCTGCATCACGTAGCCCGAGCTCCAGGCGGCCTGGCGCGCGCGCAGCATGAAGGTCAGCTGGGCATCGTGTTCGCTCGCGAACTGGTCGAGCTCGCGCGCCCGCGCCACTTCCTGCAGCATGTCGGGCAGGTCGACCGAGGCGCTGACGGCGTCGGCAAATGCCTGCACCTTGGAGACGAATTCGGAGAACTCGATTTCATTGAGCGCGCCCATGCGGTTGGCCAGCTGCACGCCAGCCTGGAAGGCGGTGTAGCGCGAACCGGCCTGCAGCGGCTCCCATTGGCGCGTCTTCTGGTTCAGGCCTTCGATGCGAAACGGCTTGCTGCCCGCGCGCCGCGTCGTCGGCTGCACCTGCAGCGCGCCTTCGCCGGGAATCACATGTTCGGGTTGTATCGGCGCGATGGCATCGATCAGCGAGTCGAGGTTGGGCCGGCGCTCCACGGGAATCGCGCTGGGCTCGGGCGCGGCAAACGCGGGCTCGGTGAACGCCGCGGGCGCGCCTGCGGGCTGCGCTTCGTCCATGCCAGGCTCGCGCCGCTGGGTATCGGGCGGCGGCGGCGCGGTGTGGACATGGTCCTGGGCCTGGGCCATGGGCACGACCTGCGGACCCACGGGCTCGGGCTGATGGCCGCCATGCGACAGATCGAGCGCGGGTTCTTGGCGCTCGGTCAGGTTGTAGGGCTGGTGGTGGCCCGGCAGGCCGGTCTCGTCTTCTTCGGGCTGGGCGCGTTTGGGCGCATTGCGCCGCGCCGCCCAGGTGTTGTACGCGACGATCAGTGCCAACACCACGACACCCAGAATGGCCAAACTGATTTGCAAGGTACTCATGTGTATCCGTCAGGAAAAAATCTAAACTGCCTCGGCCATGTGCAGCGCCGACTGCATGTCGACCGCAACGATGCGCGAAACGCCCTGCTCCTGCATTGTCACGCCAATCAGCTGCTGGGCCATCTCCATGGCGATCTTGTTGTGACTGATGAACAGGAACTGGGTTCCGCGGCTCATGCTCGACACCAGCTTGGCGTAGCGCTCGGTGTTGGCGTCGTCCAGCGGCGCGTCCACTTCGTCGAGCAGACAGAACGGCGCGGGATTGAGCTGGAAGATCGCGAACACCAGCGCAATGGCTGTGAGCGCCTTCTCGCCGCCCGACAGCAGGTGAATCGTCTGGTTCTTCTTGCCCGGGGGCTGCGCGATCACCTGCACGCCGGAGTCGAGAATTTCGTCGCCCGTGATCACCAGCTTGGCCTGGCCGCCGCCGAACAGCTCGGGGAACATGGTGCCGAAATGCCGGTTGACGGTGTCGAACGTGCCCGACAGCAGGTCGCGCGTCTCGGCGTCGATCTTGCGGATCGCATCTTCGAGCGTGTTCATCGCCGAGGTCAGGTCTTCCATCTGCGCGTCGAGGAACAGCTTGCGCTCGCTGGCCGCATTGAGTTCGTCGAGCGCCGCCAGGTTGACCGCGCCCAGCGCCGCGATGTCGCGGTGCAGCCGGTCGATCTCGCCCTGCATGCCGGGAATGCGCACATTGCCTTCGGCGATCGACTGCGCGATCGCCGCCAGATCGGCCTGGGCATCGGTCAGCAGGCTGTTGTATTGCTCCAGGCCCAGGCGCGCGGCCTGTTCCTTGAGCTGGAATTCGGTGATGCGCTGGCGCAGCGGCTCCATCGCCTTCTCGAGCTGCTGGCGGCGTTCGTCGCTGCCGCGCAGGCGGTTGGTGAGTTCGTCGTATTCGCTGCGGCGCTCGCCCACGGCTTTCTCGCGCTCCATCTTCAGCGCCAGCGCGTCCTGCAGCCCGCCCTGGGCCGCGGCGTCGTTCAGCCGCGTCTGCTCTTCCTGGGCACGCTGCTGTTCGTCGCCCAGCGAGCGCACCTGCTGCGCCGCCGTGTCTATGCTGCGGCTGAGTTCGGCGCGCCGCGCCTGCAGGCTGCGCTGCGAAAACGTCGCTTCCTGCGCCTGGCGCTCGAGCGTGCGCAGCTGCTCGCGTGATTCGTTCAGCCGCCGCTCGGCTTCGAGCACCTTGTCGCCCAGTTGGGCATGGCGCTCCTGGCTGTCGGCAAGCTGCATGTCCAGCTCCTCGAAGCGCGCTTCGGCCGACATGCGGCGCTCTTCGATATCGCCCAGCTGGGCCTGGACTTCGTCCAGGTCCGCGGTGATCTGCGCATTGCGCGCGCGCGCCTGCTCGGCCAGCTGGCCCAGGCGCAGCACCTCGACCTGCAGGCCATGGGCGGCGTTCTTGGCTTCGCCCGCGTCGCGGCGCGCGGCGATCAGGCGCTGCGAGGCATCGGCGTACGCCGTCTCGGCACGCACCAGCGCGGTGCGCGACTCGTCGCTGATCAGCGCCTGGGCACGCGTTTCCTTTTCGAGGTGTTCGATTTCCTGGGCGCGCGCCAGCAGGCCCGACTGCTCGGAGTCCTGGGCGTAGAAGCCCACGCTGTGCGCCGTGACCGCGTGGCCGCTGGGCGCGTAGACCACGTCGCCAGGCTGCAAGGCCGCGCGCCGGTCCAGCGCGGCGTCGAGCGTGGGCGCGGTATAGCAGCCCTGCAGCCAGTCGGCCAGCACCGCCATCAGGCCGGCGTCGCTCACGCGCAGCAGCGAAGCCAGCGGCGCCAGGCCCGTGCTGCTCGCCTGCGCGGCCAGGGGCTTGGCATCGGCCGTGCTGTAGAACGCCAGCCTTGCGGGCGGCGCGTCCTGCGCGCCCGCGCCGAGAAAGCCGCGCACCATGTCGAGCCGGCCCACGGACAGCGCGCCCATGCGTTCGCGCAGCGCGGCTTCGAGCGCGTTTTCCCAGCCCGGCTCTATCGCCAGGCGGGTCCACAGCCCCTGCATGCCGTCCAGGCCGTGCTTGGCCAGCCAGGGCTGGAGCTTGCCGTCGGTCTTGACCTTTTCCTGCAGGGCCTTCAGCGCCTCCATGCGCGCCGCGAGCTCGGCCTGGCGCGCACCTTCGGTGTTCACCGCCTGCTGGCGCGTGCGCCGCTCCTCGTCAAGCTGGGGCACGCTGTCCTGCAGTTCCAGCAGCTGGGCTTCGGAAATCTCGGCGGTTTCCTGCGCCACCTCGAGCTGGCCGCGCAGATCGGCCAGCCGCGCCTCGTCGGGCACGGTCAGCGCGTTGCGGTCGGCGCGCAGGCGTTCGTCGCGCGCCTGGAACTGGCGCTCCTGCTCGCTCAAGCTGCGCTGCTCGGCGGCCAGCACCTGGATCTGCTGCTGCACCTGCACCACCTGGGCGCGCTGCTCGCTGTCATTTTTCTGCGCCTGGCGCAGCGCGTCTTCGAGATCGGGCAGGCGCTGCGACTGCTCCTCGAGCTGGGCGGCCAGCATTTCGGCCTGCTCTTCGGCGTTCATGCCCGCGCCTTCGAGGTTCTCGATCTCGATCTCTGCTTCCTCGCGCCGGCGCGCCCAGTCGGCGATCTGCTCGGCGAGCTGCGCCAGCCGCTGCTGCACGCGCTGGCGGCCTTCGACCACATAGCGGATCTCGGCCTCGAGCTTGCCGACCTCGGCCGTGGCTTCGTAGAGCTGGCCCTGGGCCTGGTTGACGGCATCGCCCGCGGTGTAATGCGCCTGGCGAATGGTTTCGAGTTCGGCCTCGATATGGCGCAGCTCGGCCATGCGCGCTTCGAGGTCGTTGACCGCCTGCAGGCCTTCGACGCGCACCCTGTCCTGCTCGGCCTCGGATTCGGCGCGCTTGAGGAACCACATCTGCTGCTGCTTGAGCGTGACGCTGGCCTGCAGCTTGTTGTACTGGGCCGCGACTTCGGCCTGCTTCTCGAGCTTCTCGAGGTTGGCGTTGAGCTCGCGCAGGATGTCCTCGACGCGCGTGAGGTTCTCGCGCGTGTCCGACAAGCGGTTTTCGGTCTCGCGCCGGCGTTCCTTGTACTTGGACACGCCCGCGGCCTCTTCGAGGAACAGCCGCAGCTCTTCGGGGCGCGACTCGATGATGCGGCTGATCGTGCCCTGGCCGATGATGGCGTAGGCGCGCGGGCCCAGGCCGGTGCCGAGGAACACGTCCTGCACGTCGCGCCGGCGCACCGGCTGGTTGTTGATGAAATAGCTGCTGTTGCCATCGCGCGTGAGCACGCGCTTGACGGCGATTTCGCCGTACTGGCCCCACTGGCCGCCCGCGCGGTGGTCGCTGTTGTCGAACACCAGCTCGACGCTGGCGCGGCTCGCGGGCTTGCGGTGCGTGGTGCCGTTGAAGATCACGTCCTGCATGGACTCGCCGCGCAGCTCGCTGGCCTTGCTTTCGCCCAGCACCCAGCGCACCGCATCCATGATGTTCGATTTGCCGCAGCCATTTGGCCCGACCACACCGACCAGTTGCCCGGGCAGCAGGAAATTGGTGGGTTCGGCAAATGACTTGAAGCCGGAAAGCTTGATCGAATTAAGGCGCACGGGCGTCTAGCAACATCTTCGTGGAACAGGCCCGCATGATACCGCGCGCGCCCGGCGATTCAGCCCGCGCGCGGCGCGAAGGCGATGATCGCCATGCCGGCCAGCGCCACGGCCGCGCCCGCCAGGTCCCAGCGCGTGGGCTGAATGCCGTCGACCAGCCACAGCCAGACCAGCGCCGCGGCCACGTAGACGCCGCCATAGGCCGCATAGACGCGGCCCGAAGCCTCGGGATGCAGGGTCAGCAGCCAGACAAACACCGCCAGGCTCGCGGCCGCGGGCAGCAGCAGCCAGGCGCTGTGGCCCTGGCGCAGCCACAGCCACGGCAGATAGCAGCCGACGATCTCGGCGACGGCGGTGGCGGCGAAAAGGAAGAAGGTCTTGATTTCAGGCACGCCGCAGTATGCCAGCGTTGCCCGGCTTCTCAGCCGGGCTGCACAGGGATCACGGCAGGTACGGCCTGCTGCGCGGGCCAGGTGCGCACCAGTGCCTCGAACTTGGCCATGGGCACGGGCGGGCTCAACAGATAGCCCTGCCAGGCATGGCAGCCATGATCGTGCAGGAACAGCCGCTGGGCCTCGGTCTCCACGCCTTCGGCAATGACGCGCAGGCCCAGGCTGGTGCCCAGCGCGACAATCGTCTTGGCGATGGCCGCGTCGTTCGGATCGGTGAGTACGTCGCGCACGAAACTCTGGTCGATCTTGAGCTGGTCCAGCGGCAGGCGCTTGAGATAGGCCAGCGACGAGTAGCCGGTGCCGAAGTCATCGAGCGAGAAGCCCACGCCATGCTGCTTGAGCTGCACCATCTTGTCGATGGTATCGTCGATGTCGGTCAGCAGCAGGCCTTCGGTGAGCTCAAGCTTGAGGCGCGACGGCGGCGCGCCGTTGATCGCCAGCGCCGCGAGCACCTGGTCGACGAACTGCGCCTGGTAGAACTGGCGCGGGCTGACATTGACCGCCACCACCAAAGACTCCATCGCCGGATCGCGCGACCATTGCGCGAGCTGGGCGCAGGCGGTGTTGAGCACCCATTCGCCCAGCGGCACGATCAGGCCGCTTTCCTCGGCGAGCGGAATGAAGTTCGCGGGAGAAATGAAACCTTGTCCCGGATGGCGCCAGCGCAGCAGGCCTTCGGCACCTATGATGCGTCCGTCCTCGACCTGGGGCTGGTAGAACAGCTCGAATTGCTGCTGCGCCAGGCCGGTGCGCAGGTCCTGCTCCAGCGTCGCGCGCTCGCGCACCGCCTGCTGCATGCGAGGGTCGAAAAACTGCAGCGTGTCGCGGCCGGCCTTCTTCGCCTGGTACATGGCCAGATCGGCGCGGCGCAGCAGCTCGTCGACGGTGTCGCTCAGGCCCTGGAAGATCGTCGCGCCCATGCTCACAGTGGCATGGCATTCCTCGCCATCGTCGAGCACATAGGGCTGGCGCAGGGCCTGCAAGATGGCGTGGCCGACTTCCTGGGCCATGGCCGCGGCCTGCACCGGGTCCTCGCCCAGGTCTTCGAGCACCACGACGAATTCATCGCCGCCCTGGCGCCCCACGGTATGCGTGACATCGACGGTCTCGCGCAGCCGTGTCGCGACCTGGCGCAGCAGCGCATCGCCCTGGTCGTGGCCGCGGGTTTCGTTCAAAGTCTTGAAGTTGTCGACGTCGAGCATCAGCAACGCGCCCGAGCGCTGGCGGCGCGCGCCCGCGCCCAGCGCCTGCTGCAGCCGGTCGAGCAGCAGCCGCCGATTGGGCAGCTGGGTCAGCAAATCATAGAACGCGAGGTAGCGTATCTCTTCCTCGGCGGCCTTGCGCTGGCTCAGATCCTCGAGCGTGATCAGGTACTGGCCGTCCATCGCCACGCCGCCGATTTCCACGGTGCGCATCGTGCCGTCGCGGCACACGATGTGGTATTCGGAGTGCACGATGTTGCCGTCGAGCGCGCGCGCGCGCGCCTTGGCCGTGCGCAGCTGCTCGCAGGCCTTGGCGCGCTGCACAGGATCGGGATAGGCCAGGCCCCACCACTCGTCGACCGTCACCGCGTCCTGCTCGGTATAGCCACAGGTGAACACGAAGCGGTCGTTGCGGTAGACGATCTCATCGGCATCGTTGACGATGGCCAGGCCCACGGGCAGGCGCTGCAGCACCGCGCGCAGGCGCTCCTCGTTCTCGCGGTGGTGCTGCTCCAAGCGGCGGCGCTCGGTCACGTCCTGCACCACGCCCAGGTTGAGCAGCCGGCCGCGCACGCCCCGGCCTATGGCCGACGCGGTTTCCTCGACCCAGATGATGGAGGCGTTGCTGCGCAGCAGCCGCAGTTCCACCTGGTATTCCTGTATCTCGCCGCGCCCCAGTCGCTGCATCAGCGACAAATGCTGGGCACGGTCGCCGGGATGGATGAACTCTCCGAACTTGCGGTCCTGCAAGGCTTCGATGGGCAGCCCCAGAATGCTGGCGTAACGCTCGTTGACCTGCTCGAACGCGCCGGTCTCGGCATCGAGCTGGACCACACCGACCGCGGCCTGGTTGAACAGCGCCTGGATGCGCTGGTCGCTGTGGCGCGCGGTCGCCAGCGCTCGTTCCTGCGCCCAGATCCGGCGGCGCCGGCGCATGCGCCAGACGGTCGCGACGCCGAGCAGCAAAGACGTCAGCCCGCCGCCCAGAATCACCACCCAGGGCAACAGATGACGCACCGGCGTAGCCGCAGTCCGCAGCACCACGGGATCCTTGGGGGCGGACGCGGCCGCAGGAGGCGCGGCTCGCAGATCCGGCGCCCTGGTCGACAGCCCCACGCCCTGCGTGATCACGCTCAGCGCCCCCGCATCATGCGGCGCACGCATCAAGGCAATTCCCAGCCAGGCACTCAGTGACGCTCCCAAGACGAACACCGCCAATCCCGGCACAAAAATGCGGTGCTTTTTCGACAGGCCTGGAAGGTGAAGGGTCATGGGGACATAAGCGCGCCGCGGAAATTCCGAGGGCTCACAACGTCAAACGATTAGAAAAGCTATGAATCCGATAGCTTGTTGAGCATAGCTGTTTTTTGCCCGGCTCCAAGTCAGACACAGCGGTTTTGCATGTCGATGTTACATACTTCGCAACGGCCCCACGCATTGCCATGCCTCCCCTGCCCCGCGCCGGCCCGAATTACGCCAGCAGCCGCCCGGCCTCGACGGTCAGGCATCGGTCGCAGCGCGCGGCGATGGCACGGTCATGCGTGACCAGCACCAGCGTGGTGCCGCGTTCACGGTTCAGATCGAACATCAGCTGCATGATGGTTTCGCCGGTCGCAAAGTCGAGGCTGCCCGTGGGTTCATCAGCGAGCAGCACGGCCGGCTGCACGACAAAGGCGCGTGCCAGCGCCACGCGCTGCTGCTCGCCGCCCGACAGCAGCCGCGGGTAATGACCCTGGCGCTGGCCCAGACCCACGCGCTCGAGCATCTCCCTGGCGAGCTGGCGCGCCTGGGCATGGCCCGCAAGTTCCAGCGGCAGCATCACGTTTTCGAGCGCCGTCAGGTTGCCCAGCAGCTGGAAGCTCTGGAACACGAAGCCGAGCTTTTGCGCACGCAGCGCCGCGCGGTCATCTTCGTTCAACGCGAACAGATCCTGGCCTTCGAGGCGGACCGTACCCGAGGTCGGGGTATCGAGGCCTGCCAGAATCGACAGCAGCGTGCTTTTCCCGGAGCCCGACGCGCCCACGATGGCCACACTCTCGGCGCGCGCGAAGCTCGCATGAATATCCCGCAGAATGTCGAGTGACCCCGTGGAATCCGTGACCGACTTGGAAAGATGTTCGATTTCGAGCAGAGGGGGTACAAGAGGTGCGGGCATATCAAACTGAAATGGATACCATGAAATTGAAACCATCCGACCGCACGCGACGCCGGCTTCTGGCGGCAGTGGCCGCCATGGCATGCGGCATGTCCAGCGCGGCGCCGTCAGCGTCCGCCCCACAGGCCCCGGTGGTGCTGGTGGTGGGCGATTCGCTGAGCGCCGAATATGGCCTGGCCCGCGGCCAGGGCTGGGTGGCACTGCTGCAGGAAAGACTAGCGAAAAGCATGCCGCAAGCGCGTGTGATCAATGCAAGTGTCAGCGGCGACACCACGGCAGGCGGACGTGCCCGGCTGGCAAGCCTGCTCAAGCAGCATGCGCCGACGGTGGTGGTGATCGAGCTGGGCGGCAACGATGCGCTGCGCGGGCTGCCGCTTCAGGGAACGCGCGACAACCTGCAGGCCATGACGCGCGCCAGTCAGGCGGCCGGCGCCAAGGTGCTGCTGCTGGGAATGCAGGTGCCGCCCAACTATGGCAGCGCCTACGGCCGCGATTTCGCCGCGGTCTTCCCCGAGGTTGCCAAGCAGAACAAGGCGGCCTGGTTGCCGTTCCTGCTCGCAGGCATTGCCGACGCACCCGACGCGAGCAGCTGGTTCCAGGCCGACCGCATCCATCCCACAGCCAAGGCGCATCCGCGCATGCTGGAGAATGTCTGGCCGCTGCTGCAGCCCTTGCTGCGCTGAGCGCGGGCTGCGCGTATCAGTTGCCAGCGCTGGGCGCCGGCACATCGGCGGCAGGCGCAGGATCATTGCCGGGAGCGACATAGGTCGCGCCCGAATGCTCGGGCACATCGCTCTTGCGTTGTTCCTTGGCGCGCTCTTTATCCTGCTTCTTTTGCTTTTTGGCGAGCTCGCGTTGCCGTTTTTCGTATCCGTAGTTGGGTGTTGCCAATGTTCTCTTTCGTTGATTTGAAGCTGCGCCTACTGTACCAGCCATCGGGCTCGGGTTTAGCCTTGGGCCGCCGCCGAGAGGACCGGAGCCACCGCATGTCGGTAGGCATGCCAGCTCGCGCAGCCCAGCAATGGCCCTACCAGCACCAGGCCCGCACCCCAGGTCCACCAGAGACTTGAGCCCACCAGCAGCGTGATCAGCAGGCCCCACAATAGCAGCACGCCCGGATGGCCCGCAGCCACGCGCACGCTGGTAATGCAGGCCGTGAGCGCATCGGTGTCGCGGTCGAGAATCATGGGCAGCGCCACCACCATGCTGGCAAAGGCGATCGCCGCGAATGCCCCTCCCACCAGCAGGTACACGGCCAGAAACTCCCAGTTTTCGAAATTGAACACGGCCTGAACCACGCCTGCGCTGGTGGGCATGCCGGTGTTGAAGAACACTGCGAACACCACCATGGACGCACGGCCCCACAGCAACTCGAGCACGACCAGCACCAACACCAGCATCGCCATGCTGGGAATGTGCGTATCCCAGGCGGTGATCGAAGACCCGAGCGCAGGCCGCTGCCCGGCCTCCAGGCGCCGGCTCGCGTCATACAGCCCCATCGCCAGAAACGGGCCCAGCAGCAGACAACCGCTGGCCAGCGACATCACATATTCAGGACGCGAGCGGAACAGCCAGCCTATGAGCAGCGCCATGGCCCAGAAGCAGCTGCCATAGAACAAGGCAATGCCGGGCACGGCGCGCAGGTCGCGCCAGCCCAGCGCAAGCCAGCGAAAAGGGTCGCCCCAGCGCAAGGGCCTGAGCTCGACCTCCGAAGCCGCTGCAGGAACCGGTACCGGTGAAATGTCCATGGCGATGCCTCCTCCAGCATGCGCGCCCGGCCCGGCGGGCAAAGGCGCTTGCTGGCACCACCTTAGCGCGGCCGCCTGCGCCTGCCATCCAGACAATCACCAAGAAGGCCATCGCCACTCAGCCGAAGGCCTTGGCCAGCGCCTGCGCCAGATCGGCGCGCAAGTCCTCGACCGCCTCGAGACCAATATTGAAACGCACCACGGTGCCCGGCTGCAGCTGCGTCACGGACCGCTGGCGCATGGTTTCGATCTCGTAGGGCACGACCAGACTGGTCGGGCCGCCCCAGCTGTAGCCCAGCTTGAAAAGCCGCAGGCTGTCGCACAAGACATCGACCTGGTCCTGGGTGTAGCGCGGATCAATGACCACGCTGAACAAGCCCGCGGCCGCGCCCTGGCCGGCGTTGGCCGCGCCGCAGAGCCTGGCCCAATGCGCATGGCCAGGCGAGCCGGGCAGCGCTGGATGCAGCACCTGAACGACCGCAGGCTGCTGCTGCAGCCAGCGCGCGAGTTCGCGCGCGCTCAGGTCGTGGGCGCGGTAACGCAGCGCAATGCTGGGCAGCGAGCGCAACACCGTTTCGCTGTCATTGCCCGACACGCCCAAGCCCAGCCGCATGTGCGTGAGCTTGAGGCGCAGGTGCAAGGCCTGGTTGACGGTCATCACGCTGCCCATGAGCACGTCGCCGCCGCCGCTGGGGTACTTGGTCAGCGCCTGCACCGATACATCGACGCCCAACCGGTGGCTGCCGTCGCCGTCAAGATCGAAAGGCTTGAACGCCAGGCCCGCGCCCCAGGTGTTGTCGAGCGCCGAAATCACGCCACGCTCGCGGCACAGCGCGACCATCGCGGCAAGGTCGGCAAACTCCATGCTCACCGAACCCGGCACCTCGATCCACACCAGGCGCGTGCGCTCGGAGATGCGCGCGGCCAGATCCGCAAGATCCATGGGGTCGTAGTATTGGTGCGTGATGCCCCATTGCACCAGCTCCGCCTCTGCCAGCGACTTGTTCGGCCCATAGGCGTTGTCGGGAATCAGCACTTCGTCACCCGCCTTGAGCAGCGACAGCGACACGCAGCCTATCGCCGCCAATCCGCTGGGCACCAGCAGGCACTGCCTGCCGCCTTCGAGCGTGCACAGGCGCTCCTCGAGCAGGTAGGTCGTCGGCGTGCCGTGCAGGCCATAGGTGTAGCTGCTCTTGTCCAGCCAGCGACGCTCGCGCATCGCCGCGACGTTGGGAAACACCACCGTCGAGGCCTTGTGCACGGCGGGCAGCAAGGACACGAAATCGGCCGGTGGCTGATAGGCATGATGGACCAGTTCGGTCGTCAGATCGTAGGCGGCTTGTTTCATGGGCCAATGGTAGCGCCCCGCAGCCCCCTGCCGGACGCAAGAACGCCACCGGCTCAGCGGTGGCGTCCAGGGGCAGGGCCCGAATGCACGAGAACCGGGACAGGGCCTGGCCGTGTCCACGTCCCCGGAGTTACTTGGGCTGGATGGTCAGCATGTTGTTCACCGCCACCACGCCCTTGACGCCCTTGGCAATCTCTTCGGCACGCGCCTTCGCGGAATCGCTGGGCGCCGTGCCGTTGAGCGTGACCGCGCCGCCCTTGGTGTCGACGTTGATCTGCAGCGCGCTCAGTTCGGAGTCCTTGACCAGCGCGGCCTTGATTTCAGCCGTGGTCGCGGCATCGCCTACTGCGTCCATGGCATTGCCGGCAGCGTTGGTTGTGGCGTCGCCCATCTTGGCAGCACCTTCCTCGATGCGCGCACCTGCGTTCTTGGCCGCCTCCTCGGCACGCTTTTGCGCGTCGCCAGCGGCTTGTTCGGTGCGGGAGACCGCGGAGTCCAGCTGCTGGCCTGCGGTCTTGTCCTCGTTCTTGCCGCAGGCGGCCAGACCCAGTGCCAGAGCGCTGACCGCGAGAATCGAAAGAATGCGTTGACGTGGCTGAATCATGTTGATTTCCCCTTGTGGCAGGACATCTCCTGCGTGTTGTTCGTGAGGAAAATGTAACGCCGCGGCGCAGCGGCCACCGTGGGAGGAAGCCGACGCCCGCGTAGGACAGCCGCCCTACCCTGCACCAGCCATCGCGCTGCAGCACAATGCTGCCCATGCCTCATCTTGCTCGCTGGTTTCCGTTTCTCGCCTGGCCCCGTCCGACTTCCGCCCTGCTGCTTGGAGAATTCTGGGCCGGCATGACTGTCGGTCTGATGCTGCTGCCCCAGGGCGTGGCCTATGCCGCGCTCGCGGGAATGCCGCTGGTGACCGGAATCTATGCGTCGCTGATTCCCGCGCTGATCGCGGTCCTCTGGAGCGCCTCGCCGCGCCTGGGCGTGGGGCCGACCGCGCTGACCAGTTTGCTCATCGGCGCATCGCTGCTGGGAATGGCCGAGCCGGGCAGCGCCCACTGGGTCAATCTCGCGGTCTGGATCGCGCTGCTGTCGGGCCTGCTGCAATGCGCGCTGGGCGCGCTGCGCGCGGGCTGGCTGCTCAACCTCGTGACCTCGCCGGTGCTCAACGGCTTCACCCAGGCCGCGGGCATTCTGATCCTGGCGTCCCAGTTGCCTGCGCTGCTGGGCTTGCGCACCACCTGGAATGCATTTTTCTACAGCCCTTCGCTGCACCATTTCGATCTGCGCGCCGCAGCCATAGGCCTGATCAGCGTGGCGCTGCTGCTGGTGCTCAAGCGCTGGCGCGCGGGCTTCCCCGCAGCCATGGTCGTTGCCGGCCTGGCCGGCGTGCTCAGCTGGGCCATGGGCTTCGCCGACAGCGGCGGCGATGTCGTAGGCACGCTGCCTGCAGGGCTGCCGTCGCTGCACTGGCCCCAATGGCTGGAAGCCAGCGAGTTTGCGGCGCTGATCATGCCGGTATTGGTGATTTCGCTGGTGAGCTTTCTCGAAACCGCGTCCAGCGCCCAGGCCGAGCACCAGAACGCGGGCACGCGCTGGAACGAAAACCAGGATCTGCTGGCCCAGGGCATGGCCAAGATCAGCGCCGGTCTGTGCGGCAGTTTCGCGACCAGCGCCTCGTTTTCGCGCTCGGCCGTGAATCTCATGGCCGGCGCGCGCACCGGCTGGGCCACGGTGTTTGCCATCGCCTTCGTGTTCATCGTGCTGCTGTGGCTCACGCCAGCGCTCTACCATGTGCCGCAGTCGGCGCTGGCGGCCATCGTCGTCACGGCCGTTCTGAACCTCATCAAGCCGCAGACCATGTTCCGCCTGTGGCGCATTTCGCGCACCGAAGCCTGCATAGGCCTGGCCACCTGCGCGCTCACGCTGGCCACGGCGCCGCGGCTGTACTGGGGCGTGCTTGCCGGCATCGTCATGGGCCTGTGCCACTTCCTCTACCAGCGCCTGCACCCACGCATCATCGAGGCCGGCCTGCACGGCGACGGCAGCCTGCGCGACCGCCACCTTTGGCAACTGCCCTCGCTGGCCCAGGGCGTGCTGGTGCTGCGCATGGATGCCGAGCTCGATTTCGCGTCGGCGCGCGCGCTCGAGCAGCGCATCGTCGATCACCTGGGCGCGCACCCGGAACTGCTGCATCTGTGCCTGCTGGCCCAGCCCATCAACCGCATCGACATTACGGGAATCGAGACTTTCAAGCGAATCCGTGGTCTGCTGTGCCTGCGTGGTGGCACACTGCACGTCAGTGGACTCAAACTTCCGGTGGAAAATAGCCTGCGACGCGCTGGTGCGCTCGAGCCCGGCACCGACCTCGCCCTGTACCGCACCGACGCCGATGCGTTGGCGGCGTTGCAAAACCTTCGTGCCACGCAGACAACGGGCTGATACACTCTCGTAACACTGATTTGCAATTTGTGACCGGTTCCGCGACCTATCAATCTGTCTTCTTGCGCGATCTGCGCTTGTCTACGGCCCACAGCCTGGTAACCCAGTCTGGTGCGCCGGGTCTGGTGCTGCCCAACGAGACTCCCACTCGCTACCTTCAGGCAGTGATCGACGGTCTGTGCGACCTCTCACTGCGCGATCCACTGACGGGCCTGGCCAACCGCCGCCATTTCCGCTCCGTACTCGAGCGCGAAGTCGACCGCATGGCGCGCTCGGGTGAAGCGGCACTCCTGCTGATGCTCGACATCGACCATTTCAAGAAGATCAACGACACCCACGGTCATATCGTGGGCGACATGGTGCTGCAATCCGTGGCCCGCACTTTGCTCGGCTGCGTACGCCCCATGGACACCCTGGCGCGCTATGGCGGCGAGGAATTCGCCATCGTGCTGCCCTCGTGCCAGTCGGCTTTCGGCAGCTCGATTGCCGAGCGCATCCGCGAAGCGGTCGAGTCCACCATCATTCGCGTCTCGCCGGCCCTGGACCTGAGCGTCTCCGTGAGCATAGGCGGCGCGTATGCGCTGCAATGGATCCGCAGCACCACACAACTGTGGATAGAACGCGCGGACAATCAGCTCTATCAGGCAAAATCCGCTGGCCGAAACCGTATCTGCATCGAAGAGCAACCCGACAGCACCGTGAGTGCAGAAGAAAAAAGCATGTTGTTTGGCTCCCTGCCCATGAATCTTCATCCGAATGAAGCAGATCAATCGAACGTGATCCGTGTCAACCCCACGGACGCGCCGGATGCAGGCCGTTGAAAGCAGAGCGATGAGCGACGCCGTGCTTCCCTCCCACCCCGCCATTCCCACGACCACTCCGATGGGCGAAGCGGTGCGCACGCGCCCGCAGCATCGGGCCAAGATCATTGCCGTCACCAGCGGCAAGGGCGGGGTCGGCAAGACTTTCGTCTCCGCCAACCTGGCCGCCGCGCTCACGCGCCACGGTCTCAAGGTGCTGGTGCTCGACGCCGACCTGGGCCTGGCCAATCTCGACGTGGTGCTGAACCTCTATCCCAAGATCACGCTGCACGACGTGTTCACCGGCAAGGCCGCGCTCGAAGACGCACTGCTCGCAGGCCCGGGCGGTTTCTCGGTGCTGCTCGCGGGCTCGGGCATGGTCGAATACTCGCACCTCACGCCCGACATCCGCGCCAAGTTCCTAGAAGTCGTCGAGACCATGGCGCCGCGCTTCGACGTGGTGCTGCTCGATACCGGCGCAGGCATCTCTGACGTTGTGCTGTTCTCCGTCTCCATGGCCGACGAAGTGATGATTGTCGCCACGCCCGAGCCGACTTCGCTGACCGATGCCTATGCGGCGATCAAGGTGCTTGCGACCCAGCAAAAGCGCCAGCATATGCGCCTGATCATCAACCAGGCGGTACGCGCCGGCGACGGCCGCGCAATCACGGGCCAGCTGCAGCAGGTGCTCAACCGTTTCGTCACCACGGCCGAAGGCCAGCCGCTGCGGCTGATCCACATGGGCGACATTCCTGCCGACCCGGCAGTGCGCGACTCGGTGATGCGCCGGCAATTGCTGCTGCAAGCCACTCCGGGCTGCGCGGCCGCGCTGTCTGTCGCACAATTGGCCAACAAGATAAAATCGATGCTGGTGGCCTGACACAGGCCGCGCCATTGCACCGGCCTGTATCGGGCCCATGACCGTGAACGACATTCTCAATATTTCCTGCTACAAGTTCGTGGCACTCCCCGACGCGCCCGCGCTGCGCGAGACCTTGCTGGAACGCGCGCTCGCCGCCGAACTCAAGGGCACCATCCTGCTGGCCGAAGAAGGCATCAATTTCTTTCTCGCCGGCCCGGCCGCGCAAGTGCATGGCTTCGTCGATGCGCTGCGCGCCGATGAACGTTTCGCTGATCTGGCGCCCAAGGAAAGCTGGTCCAGCGACGTGCCGTTTCGCAAGATGCTGGTCAAGGTCAAGCGCGAGATCATCCGCATGGACCACCCGGCCATCAAGCCCGCCCATGGGCGCGCGCCATCCGTGAGCCCGGCGCGGCTGCGCCAGTGGCTGGAGCAAGGCCATGACGACGCCGGCCGGCCCGTGGTCACGCTAGACACACGCAACGACTTCGAAGTCGATGCGGGCGCGTTTGAATCGGCGATCGACTGGCGCATCGCCAAGTTCACCGAATTCCCCGCCGCGCTGCAGTCGCACCAGGCCGAGCTCGAAGGCAAGACCGTGGTCAGCTATTGCACCGGCGGAATACGCTGCGAGAAGGCCGCGATCCTGATGCGCGAGCAGGGCCTGGAGCATGTCTATCAGCTCGAAGGCGGCATCCTGAAGTACTTCGAGGAAACCGACGGCGCGCATTACCGCGGCGGCTGCTTCGTGTTCGACGAACGCCGCGTGCTCGACCCGGCGCTCGACACCGTGCCGGCCAGCGAGCTGCCGCCTTCGGCGGGCTGAGCGCCGGCGGCCAGGGCCGCCTCAGCGCACGACCGGCGCCAGCGGTCGGCGCGCGTCAACGCTCAGCGCGCCCGCGCCAAATGCCGCGAACGCGAACAGTCCGCCCGCCACCGCGATGTTCTTGTAGAACAGCAACTGCTGCATTCCCGCCTGCTCCGCCGGCAAGGCCCAGAACTTGTGAAAGAAGAAGCTCGCGACCAGCGTGAACAGCGCCAGCGCGATCGCCGCCCAGCGCGTCTGCCAGCCCAGCAGCAAAGCCAGGCCGCCGACGATTTCCACCAGCAGCGCCAGCGCCACTGCGACCTGCGGCACGGGAACTCCCGCGGACGCGGTATAGGCCACTGTGCCGGCAAAGCCCGTGAGCTTGCCCACACCCGCGGGAATGAACAGCAGGGCCAGCAGGATACGGCCCAAGAGGGCCAGCGGATTTTGCAGCGAAGTCCACATAGAGATACCTCCGAGAACACTGCGTCGAAGCGGAGGATTCCGCTGCGTGGCGCGGGATCGGACACCAGCGGTCGCCCGTGTCGGATGGACCTCATTGTCACCAGACGTTGCGGCCGCGCTTGTCAGCTTTGTTCCACTGATCCACCGCCTGCCGCACGCGGCAATCTGCGGCATAGCCGCGCCGAACACTGCGCTGGTGCAGCCAAATTGATGGCATCATTCAAATCCTTTGAACAGCCACGCCTTTCCATGTCCAGTCCCCGCGACGCACTGACTCCCGACAGCCTGGCGATGCTGCAGGTGATTGCCGATACCGGCAGCTTTGCCGCCGCCGCACGTTCGCTGGGCCTGGTGCCCAGCGCGCTGACCTATCGCGTGCGCCACATCGAGGATGCGCTCGATGTGCTGCTGTTCGATCGGCGCTCGCGCCAGGCCCAGCCCACCGAAGCCGGCCTGGCGCTGCTGCGCGAAGGCGCGCGCCTGCTGCAGGACATCGACAGCGTTGCCCACCGCGTGCGCCGCGTGGCCACGGGCTGGGAACCCCAGCTGACGATAGTCACCGACGGCGCGCTGGCGCGCGGCCCGCTGTTCGATCTCGTCGAAGCGTTCTATGCGCTCGCGCCGCCCACGCGGCTCAAGCTGCGCGAAGGCATCCTGAGCGGAACGCTCGAAGTGCTGAGTTCGGGGCGCGCCGACCTGGCCATAGGCGTGGCCGTCAACGCGAGCAATGTCGCGGGCATACAGCTGCAGGAACTCGGCGAGCTGGTCTTCTGTCTGGCCGTCGCCCCCCACCATGCGCTCGCCCAGCTGCCCGAGCCCATCAGCGACGACACGCTGCTGCAGCACCGCGTGGTGGCCGTGGCCGACTCCGCGCTGCGCGACACCACCAGCATAGGCGTGCTCGATGGCCAGCAGGTGCTGACCGTGGACAGCATGGGCGCCAAAGTGGACGCCATGCTGCGCGGCCTGGGCTACGGCTTCCTGCCCCAGGGCATGCTGCACGAACACGCGGCCAGCGGACGGCTGGTGGTGCGCTCCGTGGTGCGTCCGGCGCGCACGCTGCGCGCCCATTACGCCTGGACCACTTCGGGCCATGCGAGCCCCGGTCGCGCGCTCCAGTGGTGGCTCGAAAAGCTGTCGCATCCGACCACGCGCGCCGCATTGCTGGAAAACCATCACGTGCTTTGAGCCCTGCGCACCCCCGCGAAGGGTGTAGAGTCAGTCCACGGTGGAGGCTCAGCGAGACCGCAGAATTCGCCTCCCTGTTTTCCGAAAGGCTTGACATGACTGCTCCGCGCACGCTTCGCACCCCTGCCCCCGCACCCACTGCCGCGCAGCACCCGCGCCGCGCCCGCCACCGACCCCAAGTCATCGCCGTGATCGGCGCGGGCATCGCGGGCCTGGCCTGCGCGCGCACGCTGGTGCAGGCCGGCCACCAGGTCAAGGTCTTCGAACAGGGCGCCGATGTCGGCGGCCGCATGGCGGTGCATTCCACATCGCACGGCAGCTTCGACTCCGGTGCGCAATATTTCACCGTGCGCGATGCGCGCTTCGAACAGGTGCTGGCGCTGGACCCCAAGCTGTGCCGCCCCTGGAGCGCAACCACCATCCGCGTGCTTGACAGCGCCGGACGCGTGGCCACGGCCGTGCCGCCGCCGCGCGAATCGCACTGGGTCGCCACACCCCACATGCAAAGCCTGCCCGCGGCCTGGGCCAAACCGCTGGTCGATGCCGGGCGCGTGCTCACGCAATGCCGCGTCACCGCGCTCGAGCGCGACCGGCTCGACCCCACGCGCTGGCAGCTGCAAACCGAAAATTCGCTTGATTCGACCGAGCAGACCGTGCACGCGGGCTTCGACACCGTGCTGCTGGCCCTGCCTGCGCCGCTGGCGCGCGCGCTGCTCGAACCCACGGGCCTGGCCGACCTGCATTGCCAGACGCTCAGCGAAATCGACATCGCACCATGCTGGACGCTGCACCTGACTTTCGCCCAGGCGCAGCAGCCGGGCCTGACCACGCTGGGCCCCCATTGGAACGCCGCGCGCAGCACCCACCACCGCATTGCCTGGCTCGCCCGCGAATCGTCCAAGCCCGGGCGCGCGACGACCGAGCGCTGGACCGTGCAGGCCAGCCCCGCCTGGTCGCAGGAACACCGCAACGACGACGGCCCGCGCATCCAGGCCAAGTTGCAGAAGGCCTTTGCCGAAATTACCGGCATACACGCCACGCCCAGCCATGTCAGCAGCCGCTTCTGGCCGCATGCCCAGACCGTGAGCACGCTGGGCCATCCTTTCCTCTGGAACGACAAGACCCACCTGGGCGTCTGCGGAGACTGGTGCCTGGGTGCACGCGTCGAGGATGCCTTCGTGTCCGGCCTGGAGCTTGCGTTGAAAGTGGCATGACCGGGACTTCTTCGTCTTATGTCGGGCGCTTTGCGCCCTCTCCCACGGGCCCGCTGCATGCGGGCTCGCTGGTTGCTGCACTGGGCAGCTGGCTGGACGCACGCGCCCACAACGGGCGCTGGCTGGTGCGCATCGAGGACATAGACCCGCCGCGCTGCATGCCCGGTGCCGACGAATTGATACTGCAGCAACTCGCCGCCTGCGGCCTGCTGCCCGACGCACCGCCGGTCTGGCAATCCCGGCGCGGCGACCATTACGCCCACGCCTTGCAGCAATTGCTCGACCGGCAGCTCGCCTATGCCTGCGCCTGCACGCGCCGCGACATCGCGCTCGCCTGGGAGCAGTCGGGCCTGGAGCGCGAGCGGCATGTGGAGCGTCCCTACCCCGGCACCTGCCGCGCAGGCCTGAACGGCCGGCCCGCGCGCGCCTGGCGCTTTGCAACCGACAAACAGGCGCGCCTGGCGCTGGCGTTCCACGGCCAGTGCGCGCCCACCTGGAACGCCGCAGACGGCCGCCTGCTGTGGCAGGACCGCCGACTCGGCGCGCAGTCTCAGGACCTCATTCAAAGTGTCGGCGATTTCGTGCTGCGCCGCGCCGATGGCCTGTGGGCCTACCAGCTGGCCGTGGTCGTCGATGACGGCCTGCAGCAGGTAAGCCATGTCGTGCGCGGCGAAGACCTGACCGACAACACACCGCGCCAGATGCTGCTGCAGCAGGCGCTGGGCCTGGCCACGCCCGCTTATCTGCACATGCCGCTGGTGCGCCGCGCCGATGGCGAAAAGCTCTCCAAGCAGCATGGGGCGCGCTCCATCGACGTGTCCACACGCGAAGCCTGCAGCGCCGCTCTGGCCACCGCCGCTGCCGCGCTGGGCCTGCCCGTGGCCGATTGCACCCACAAATCCCTGGCCGATGCACTGGCCCTGTGGGTGCAGGCCTGGCGAGCTAACTACAATCACGCCCTGTGACTGAACACCAAACCAATGCGGCCGCTCCCGGCCCCGACGCCCCCCAAGACGCTACTCCCGGCATTGCACCCGCCGGCGTGGCTTATCCCAAAACCATCAAAAGCTATGTGCTGCGCGCAGGACGTACCACGACCGGCCAAGCCAAGGCCTTTGCCGAGGTCGGCCCGCAGTTCCTGCTGAACTACCAGGCCGCGCCGCTGGACGCGAGCGCCGCCTACGGCCGCACGGCACCGCTGATCCTCGAGATCGGCTTCGGCATGGGCGAGGCCACGGCGCATATCGCGCGCGTGCGCCCCGACGACAACTTCCTGTGCTGCGAAGTGCACGAACCCGGCGTAGGCGCGCTGCTCAAGCGCATCAGCGAGCAGGACATCAAGAACATCCGCATCCTGCAGCATGACGCCGTCGAAGTGATAGACAACATGCTGCCCGAAGCCAGTATCGACGGCGTGCACATCTTCTTTCCCGATCCCTGGCACAAGAAGAAGCACAACAAGCGCCGCCTGGTGCAGTCGCCGCTGATCGCCAAGCTGGCGTCGCGCCTCAAGCCTGGCGGCTACCTGCACTGCGCGACCGACTGGGAGCCCTATGCCGTGCAGATGCTCGAAGTGCTGTCGGCCGAGCCCACGCTGGCCAACACCGCCGAAGGCTACGCGCCCCAGCCCGACTACCGCCCGCTGACCAAGTTCGAGAACCGCGGCATCAAGCTGGGCCACGGCGTCTGGGACCTGGTGTTCCGCAAGAAGTAGGCTGGACGCTAGCGGCCGAGCTGCGCCTGCAGCAGGCTGTCAGCGCAGAGGGCCGCGATTTGCGCGGCCTCGGGGCTTCGCTGGACCATGATCTGCGCCAGCGCGCCGTCGTACAGCAAGGCCAGTTGCCGCGCCAGCGGCACGCGGGCTGGCAGGTCCTCGGGCAGCTCGGCCAGGAACATCTCCAGGATGGTCTGCTTGTGCAGCAGCACGACTTCCTTGATGGGCGCCGAATTCTCGTTCTCGGCCAGCGCGAGCAAAAAGGCGCAGCCCTTAAACTCCGGGCTGCCGGCCTTGCGCTGTAGTATCTCGAAATAGCGCAGAACGCGCGCGCTGGCACCGGCCTGGCCGCCCAGCCGCCCCTGCTCCATGGACTGCATCACCGCGTCATGGCGTGCCTGCAGATAGGCGACGACCAGCTGTTCCTTGCTCGGGAAATGGCGGTAGAGCGTGGCCTTGGCGATGCCGGCTTCGGCGATCACGCGGTCCACGCCCACGGTCTTGACGCCATGCTGGTAGAAAAGCCGGCTCGCGGTCTCGACGATGTGATCACGCACCGCTGCGCCTCAGCCTTCGTAGCCGACCCGGCCGTGCTCGCGCAGCCACAGCCGCACCAGATGGCGCTGCTCTTCGGGCGTGTCGCCGTTCTGGAACTCGCTGCGCGCATGGGCGATCGCGCGGTTGTTCACATACTGGATCTGGCCAGCCTGCATGTGGAACTGGCATTGCAGCTCGGGCCGGGCAAACAGCGCCAACAGCCTTTGCATGGCCTGCTCCAGCGCCGGATCAAGCGCTTGCTCGCGCAGCCGGTAGCCGCCGCGGATGTTGTAGTTGGAAAAGCGCGCGCGCGGCCGGCCGTTGGCCGCGTCAAACACCGGATTGGCGACATACGGCGCCTCGCCCGGGCCGAACTCGCGGTGCCGGTCCCACCAGATGGGCTGATACAGCCTTTCAAGCAGCTCGGGGTTTTCCGCCAGCAGGATGTTGTGCAGCGTGTGGAAGCTGATGACCTTGGAGATGCCCCCGGTCCTGGACGGATGCAGGCACAGCAGGCCCACATAGTCGGGCATGGCGCTGTTGAAGCAGTTGTCGTTGTGGAAGTTCAGGTCCAGATTGGTGATCGTCGCGCGAATGCCCGAGCCCGGCACCATCTGCCCGCCCACGCCGGTATCGCGCACATCGAACATCAGCGTGCCCTGGTAGGTCTGCTCCACGGGGCGCGCCACCAGGCCTGAAAACAGCCAGTAGGCCCGGGTCAGTTCGGCATCGGTAAAAGCCGCCGCCGGCAGTCCGTCCAACACCGCAAAGAGCGGGCCGTTGTCGAGGTAATCGCCGCGCAGCCGCGCGGCAAACGCCTGGCAGGCATCGAGCTGCAGCCCTTCGCGGCCCAGCGTGTGCAGCGCGCCTGCGTGGCCATTGGTAGCGCGCACCGCTTGCGCCAGCTCGGCAACGCATTCGGCGGGAAACGCCAGCGTCCAGTCATCGGGAGAAATCGTGTCGCGTGTCCAGGCGCTGGGGCCTTCGATGGTGCCTGCGACGGCAAAGGTGTTCGCTGTCATGCCCACTCCTCAGTTCTGCGCTAGATCAAACCGGGCCAGCAGCTTCTTGAACTGCGCCGTTTCCTGGTTGACAAAGGAACGGAACTCGTCGGGCGCGCTGCCCTGCGGCACAAAGGCCAGGGCTTGCAACTGGCGACGCACGTCGGCGTCGGCCAGCGCAGCGCGCACTTCGCGGCTCAGGAACTGCTGCACATCGGCGGGAATGCCAGGCGGCGCCATCAGGCCCATCCAGGTCGACTGGTCGAAGCCGTCCAGGGTCTCGGCCACGGTGGGCACGTCGGGCAGCTGCTGCGCGCGCGCCGTGGTCGTCACCGCCAGGGCCTTGATCTTGCCGGCCTGGAGCAGCGGCAGGGCCGAAGGAATGTTGTCCACGCTCAGCAGGATCTGGTCGCCGCCCGCAAGCGCCGTGAGCGCCTGGGTGCTGCCCTTGTAGGGCACGTGCACGGCCTTGACGCCCAGCCGGCCGAGAAAGTCCTCGGCAATCAGCTGCTGGGAGGTGCCGGCGCCGTTTGACGAGAACGAGTAGGCGTTGGGCGGGCCGGCGCGCAGCAGCGCCACCAGTTCCGCCAGGGAAGCGATGCGGCTTGCGCTGGGCACCAGGATCACCGAAGGCATCTTGATCAGCAGCGAAATCGGCGAGAAATCGGCGTTGACGTTGAAGTCGGCGCGGTTGCTCAGCGTGGGCAGCACGGCAAACACCGCCTGCGTGCCCAGCAGCAGGCGGTAAGGGTTGCCCCTGCTCTTGCCGACGAACTCGGTGCCGCTCTGGCCCGAGGCGCCGGGCTTGTTGTCGACCACGACGGGCTGGCCCCAGCGCTCGCCGAGCTTGGTCGCCAGGATGCGCGCCAGCAGGTCGGCAGCGCCGCCCGCGGCGTAGGGCACGACGATGGACACCGCGTGCGTTGGATAGGCGGCGGTGGCGGCCGATGCATTCGTTGCACCGGCGAGCCACAGCGCGCCGGCGGAAAAGGCGAATTGGCGACGGGTGAGCAGAGACATGTTCGATAGGAATTCAGACAGGATGGTCCCATGCTAGGGGTGGACAGACCTGTCTGTATCGAACGATTCCGAGGATGATTACTCGGATTTCGAGTAACGCTCCCCGGACTTCTTACTGCACGGCCTTCTTGCCCGCGCCGCGGTAGCGCTCGAGCCAATGCGCGTATTGCGCGGGCAGCGTCCAGTCGGGGCGCGGCTGCTGCAGCGCCTGGGCCAGCACATACGGATAGTGGGGATTGGCCAGCATCGCGCGGCCAATCATCACCAGCGACATCTGCTGCTCGGCCACGGCACGCTCGGCCACCTGCGGGTCGTCTATCCCCCAGCTCGAAGCGACCGGCAGGCCGGCTTCGCGGCTCACGCGCTGGGCGATGGGCGCGAGAAACGCGGGCGTGCCCCAGGGAATCTGCACGTCGGGGATCACGAAGTTGACGCTGACGTTGAGCAGGCCCAGTCCGCCGGCACGCATTTTCTTGACCAGCTCGATCGATTCAGACAGCGTCTGCTCATCCTGGCCGTCGTACTCGATCACACCGAAACGCGCCGTGAGCGGCAGGTTCTGCGGCCAGACCTCGCGCACCGCGGCCAGCGTCTCGAGCAGGAAGCGTGCGCGGTTGTCGAAGCTGCCGCCGTAGGCATCGGTGCGCTGGTTCGAATGCGCGGAAAAGAAGCTTTGCGCAAGATAGCCATGGGCGAAATGCAGCTCGAGCCATTGGAAGCCCGCGTCGCGCGCGCGGCGTGCGGCCGCCACGAAATCGGCCTTGACGCGCACGATGTCGGCCAGCGTCATTTCCGTGGGCACGCGCGGCAGGCCGCCACCGAAGGCAATCGCCGAAGGCGCGATCGGCTGCCAGGCGCGCGCGTCATCCGCGGGGATATGGTCGTCGCCTTCCCAGGGCCGGTTGGCGCTGGCCTTGCGGCCCGCATGGCCGATCTGTATGCCGGGCACGGCGCCCGCGGTCTTGACCGAGGCGGCGATGCGCGCCAGGCCTTCGGCCTGGGCGTCATTCCACAGCCCGGTACAGCCCGGCGTGATGCGGCCTTCGGGCGAAACGGCCGTGGCTTCCACAATCACCAGACCCGCGCCGCCGCGCGCGATCGACGTGTAATGGGCCTGGTGCCAATCGGTGGTGAAGCCGTCGACGGCGCTGTACTGGCACATCGGCGGCACGGCGATGCGGTTGCGCAGCGTGACGTCCTTGAGGGTGAACGGAGAGAACAATGCGGACATGCTGATTTTCTTCTGGGCTGAAAGGGAAATGGGGCGGCGCGAACGGCCGCGAGCCCAGGCATTCGACACGGCGAATGCTGTGGACCCATAGGCACAAATTGCGCCGCTGCTGAAATAAATCAAATGCTATAAATTTATGATTCGCATCAGCGCAATCGATATCAGCCCGGTTGCGTTTCGGCGCAGGACCTGACCAGCAGTTCGCGCAGCCAGCGGTGCGCGGGGTCGCTGTGGGTGCGCGCATGCCAGACCGCGGTGTTGGTGAATCCGGGAACGTCAAGCGGCGGCTCGGACACCATCAATCCGTCCTGGCCCGCGACCAGCCGGCTGGGCAGGATGGCGACCATGTCGCTGGCGCGCAGGATGTCGGGCAGGATCAGGAAGGACTTGACTGACACAGTCACATTGCGCCGCTTGCCCAGCTTCTCCAGCGCTTCGTCGGTCACGCCGTAAAAACCGCCGCCCTCGTAGGAGCCCAGCGCATGGTCGAGCGCGCAGAACTGCTCCAGCGTGAGCCTGCGCCCGGTCGCCGCGGGGTGGCCTTGGCGCAGCACGCAGACATAGCGCTCGTGGTACAGCACGCGCGCATGCAGATCGGGCGGCGTGTTCTCGGGGCTCAGCAAGGCCAGGCTGATCTGGCCGCGCTCGAGCTGGGTCTGCACCTGCCCGTTCCTCAGCGGCACCAGCGCCACGCGCATGTGCGGCGCCAGCGGCTTGAGCACGGCCAGAAAAGGCACGGCAATCGCGCGCAGCGCGTAGTCGGTCGCGGCAATGGTGAAGGTCAGGCGCGCGGTCGAGGGATCGAACACCGGCGGCTGCAGCAGCGCGTCTATGCCCGCAAGCACCTGCTTGATGGACGGCGCAAGGTCCAGCGCGCGCTGGGTGGGCACCATGCCGCGCTGGGCGCGCGCGAACAGCGGGTCGCCAAAACTTTCGCGCAGCCGCGTGAGCATGCCGCTCATCGCCGGCTGGGTCAGCCCCAGGCGCGCCGCGGCGCGGGTCACATTGCACTCGTCCAGCAAGGCGTCCAGCGCCTTGAGCAGGTTGAGATCCATGCTCCTGATATCTTTCATTCTTATTACCGACCCGATACAAACCAGCCTGGTTTATATCTCAACCGCACAAGCAACGAAGATGGCCAGGAGAAAATGCAGGTCTTCAGCCAAACACGCTGGCCAGCAGCACCAACGCCAGCGAAGCGAGCGAGGCCATCGACGTCACCATGGTCAGCGTCTTGAGCGCACCCTTGGTCGACAGGCCCATGAGCCCCTTGAACATCCAGAAGAAGTTGCTGTTGACCTGCACGGCAAACAGCGAACCCGAGGCAATCGCGAAGCCTATGATCACCGGCGAGACCGCGATCTGCGATGCCACCGGGCCGATGATGCTGGCCGCGGTCAGCGCCGCGACCGACACCGAGCCTATGGCCACATGCAACACGGCGGCAATGAACCAGGCCAGCACGATGCTCAGCAGCACCGGACCTCCTGCATCGGCCGAAAACAGCTTGCCCAGCTCGGCGCCCATGCCCGAGGCCGTGATGATCGCGCCCAGCGAGCCGCCTACCCCGGTGATCAGCAGGATTTCTCCGCTGGTCTTGAAGCCGTCGGTCAAGGCCTCGCTGGTGCGCTCCACGCCTATCCAGCGCCGCGCCATCAAGTAAGCCCCCAGCAGGCCGACGAACAAGGCCAGGTTGGCATTGCCTATGAAGCTGATCACTTCGTTGGAGACGCCCGCGAGCTTGGCGAAGGCGCCAAAGGCAATCATCAACAGCGGCACGACGATGGGCGCCGAAGCCAGCAGCAGGCCCGGACCTTCACCGGATGCCGGCGCCTGCGCATCGCTGGCCTCGGTTTCCAGCATGGCATCGCTCGCGTCCTCGTCAGTCTCGGGCTTCCAGTAGTTGGTGCGCAGCAGCAGGCTGAACAGCAAGGTGGTCAGCAGCGCCGTGGCCAGGCCTATGCACAGTCCGCCGATCAGCCACGCGCCCAGGCTCACGTTCATCTGCCCGGCGATCAGGATCACGGCCAGGCCGGGAACGACAAACACATAGCCCGAAAAGATGCCCGTGCCTATCGCGCCCGCGAGCAGCGGCAGGCCGTTGCGCCCGAGCAGCGGCGCCGCGGAGCGCGCCACGGGCGCGCCCAGCACCACCTGCACGTCGACATAGATGGAGGGGAAGATGGTCGACATGGCGCCCGCCATCGCATAGGGCAGTCGCCTGGCCCCCACGGCCGAGACCAGCGCCTGCACCATGCGCCCGAACGCGCCGGTCGCGTGCAGCAGCGAGCCTATGACCACGCCGAAGCCGATCAGCAGGCCCACCTTGCCCATGATTTCGCCAAAGCCGGTGGTGATCTCGGTCAGCGTGCCGGCAAAGCCCACGCCGCTGGCCAGGCCCAGATAGAGCGAGCCCAGCACCAGGGAGATGACCGGTTCCACACGCAGCCAGATGATCAGGCCGATGACCAGCGCAATGGCCACGACGGTGTGCAGCACGACCATGCCGTCTCCTTCGGAAATCAGGTTGCTGTTTTCAGACCGGGTGCGCCGCGCAAGGCGCACCCTTGGAGATTACGCTCAAAGGCGTTCAGTCACCCAGGCCTGGACCGAAGCCAGCGCCGCAGGCAGTGCCGCGGCATCGGTGCCGCCGGCCATCGCCATGTCGGGCTTGCCGCCGCCCTTGCCGCCGACCTGCAGCGCCACATGATTGACCAGCTCGCCGGCCTTGAGCTTGCCTATGCAATCCTTGGTCACGCCCGCGGCCAGCTGCACCTTGTCGCCGTCGACCGCTGCCAGCACGATCACCGCGCTGCCCAGCTTGTCCTTGAGCTTGTCCATGGTGTCGCGCAGAGTCTTCGCATCGGCGCCTTCGAGGCGTGCGGCCAGCAGCTTCACGCCCTTGATCTCGACGGCCTGGGTCAGCAGTTCGTCGCCCTGGTTGGACGCCAGCTTGCCCTTGAGCGCGGCGATTTCCTTCTCCAGCGCCTTGATCTGCTCGAGCGCCTGGCCGATGCGGCCATTGAGTTCGCTGGCCGGTGCCTTGAACGCGGCCGCGGCCTGGCCCACGGTCTCTTCGAGCGACTGCAGGTACGCCAGCGCGTTGGCGCCGGTCACGGCTTCGATGCGGCGCACGCCCGCGGCCACGCCGCTTTCGCCCACGACCTTGAACAGGCCGATGTCGCCCGTGCGCTGCACATGCGTGCCACCGCACAGTTCACGGCTGGAGCCGATGTCCAGCACGCGCACGGTCTCGCCGTACTTCTCGCCAAACAGCATGGTGGCGCCGGTCTTCTGCGCGCTCTCAATGTCCATCACGCGCGCCTGGGTGTCGCTGTTGGCCAGGATCTCGGCGTTGACGCGGCGCTCGATCTCGCGGATCTGCGCGTCGGTGACGGGCGCGTTGTGCGTGAAGTCGAAACGCGTGCGCTCGGCGTTGACCAGGCTGCCCTTTTGCTGCACATGGTCGCCCAGCACTTCGCGCAGCGCCTTGTGCATGATGTGCGTGACCGAGTGGTTGCGCATGGTGGCAGCGCGCACTTCGGTGTTGACTTCGGCCGAGACCGCATCGCCCACCTTGAGGCTGCCGGACTCCAGCGTGCCGTGGTGGCCGAACACGTCGGCCTTGATCTTGAGCGTGTCCTGAACGGCAAAGCGCACGCCGTCGGCCGTGATCAGGCCTTCGTCGCCGACCTGTCCGCCCGATTCGGCGTAGAAAGGCGTGTTGTCCAGCACCACGACGCCATTTTGGCCCGCGGCCAGCGACTGCACGCTGGTGCCGTCGGCGTAGAGCGCGAGCACCTTGGCCGGGGTGGCGAGCTGGGTGTAGCCCGTGAAGGCGTTCGCCGCGCCCGTGTATTCAAGCGCACGGTCCATCTTGAATTTGCCAGCCGCGCGCGCCTTGTTCTTCTGCTCTTCCATGGCCGCGCGGAAACCCGTTTCGTCGACGCTCAGGCCGCGCTCGCGCGCCACGTCGTTCGACAGGTCGAGCGGGAAGCCATAGGTGTCGTGCAGCTTGAACGCCACGTCGCCGGGCAGCACCTTGACGTCGCCCGCGAGCGCGCTGTCGAGGATTTCCATGCCGTTGGCCAAGGTCTCGAAGAAGCGTTCTTCCTCGGCCTTGAGCACTTCGGTGATGCGTGCTTCCTGCTCGCGCAGCTGGGGATAGGCGTCGCCCATCACGGCCACCAGGTCCTTGACCAGCTTGTGGAAGAACGGCGTCTTCTGGCCCAGCTTGTAGCCGTGGCGGATCGCGCGGCGCACGATGCGCCGCTGCACGTAGCCGCGGCCTTCGTTCGACGGAATCACGCCGTCGCTGACCAGGAACGAGGTCGCGCGGATATGGTCGGCGATCACCTTGAGCGAAGGATTGCTCAGGTCGGCCACATGGGTCTCGCGGCCCGCGGCCTTGATCAGCGCCGCGAACAGGTCGATCTCGTAGTTGCTGTGCACATGCTGCAGGATCGCGGCCAGGCGCTCCAGGCCCATGCCGGTGTCGACGCAGGGCGCGGGCAGCTTGGTCAGCCGGCCCTGCTCGTCCATGTCGAACTGCATGAACACGTTGTTCCAGATTTCAATGAAGCGGTCGCCGTCTTCATCGGGGCTGCCCGGAGGGCCGCCGGGAATGTGGTCGCCATGGTCGTAGAAGATTTCCGAGCAGGGGCCGCAGGGACCGGTGTCGGCCATCATCCAGAAATTATCGGACTTGTAGCGGCCGCCCTTGTTGTCGCCGATGCGGATCACGCGCTCGGGCGGCAGGCCGATTTCCTTGGTCCAGATGTCGTAGGCCTCGTCGTCTTCGGCGTACACGGTCGCGAGCAGTCGCTCCTTGGGAAGCTTGTAGACTTCGGTCAGCAGTTCCCAGGCCCACTTGAGCGATTCACGCTTGAAGTAGTCGCCGAACGACCAGTTGCCCAGCATTTCGAAGAACGTATGGTGGCGGGCCGTATAGCCCACGTTCTCCAGGTCGTTGTGCTTGCCGCCGGCGCGCAGGCAGGCCTGGACCGAGGTGGCGCGGGTGTAGGGGCGCTTGTCCGTGCCAAGGAACACGTCCTTGAACTGCACCATGCCCGAATTGGTGAACATCAACGTCGGGTCGTTGCCCGGCACCAGCGAGCTCGACGGCACGATGGTGTGGCCCTTGGAGGCGAAGAAGTCCAGGAACGACTTCCTGATTTCGGCAACGGAAAAAGTGGGTTGGCTCATGGCGTATGGTTTGGAAGTGCGCAGCGCCTGCACGCTCGCATGAAAAGGCGCGCCGCTGTGCAGCGGGACAATCTTCCATTATAGATTTGTGCGGCCCGATTTTGACGGCAGTTGAATTTGCCTCCATGGCCTTCGCGCAACCCTCTGGAAACTGGCGTGCCCCAGCATGGGGGCAGCGCGCAAGGGCAGCCCCGCAGCGAGGCTGCCGCCCCCTCCAACGAAGGTTGAGAGGGGCAAGCGCGGGCGGCCCATGCCGCGCAGGCGCTCAGGGGGTGATCACTCGCTATCGCGCGCTTCGATCGCGCGGTTGATCGCCAGCGCCGCGAGCGTGCAGATACCGCCCGACAGCAGGTAGATGCCCAGCCCGAACAGGCCGAAGCGGGCCGACACCGCGAGCGCGACCAGTGGCGCGAAAGCCGCACCGACCAGCCAGGCCATGTCGGCCGACAGCGCCGCACCGGTGTAGCGGTAGCGCGGCGTGAAGTTCGCAGTGACCGTGCCCGAGGCCTGGCCGTAGGACAGGCCCAGCAGGATGAAGCCGACGATCAGAAAGGTGTTGTTGCCGCCCTGGCCGTTGCCCAGCAGGCCGGGACCGACAAAGCTGAACACGCAGATCAGCGCGGCCATCGTGCCCAGCGTGTTGCGCCGCCCGAAGCGGTCGGCGAGCCAGCCTGAAGCTACCATCGCCACACAGGCTGCAGCCGCGCCCAGCATCTGCACGCGCAGCACGTCGCCCACGGGCTGCTCGGAATACAGCTCGATGTACGACAGCGGGAAGATGGTCACAAGATGGAACAGCGCGAAGCTGGCCAGCGCCGCGAATGCACCGATGACCACGTTGCGGCCTTCGTTTGCGACCACTTCGGAGGCCTTGACCGGCTCGAGTTCATTCTGGTGCAGCAGATGGGAGAACGACTGGCCCACGACCAGCCGCAGCCGCGCGAACAGCGCCACCACGTTGATCGCGAAGGCGACGAAGAACGGGAAGCGCCAGCCCCAGGAGAGGAACTCCTCGGCGCTCATGTTCTCGTAGACGTAGGCAAAAAGGCCTGCGGCCATGAAGAAGCCCACGGGCGCTCCCAGTTGCCCCAGCATCGAGTACCAGCCGCGGCGCTCGCGCGGCGCGGAGATCGCCAGCAGCGACGGCAGGCCGTCCCAGGAGCCGCCCAGCGCCAGGCCCTGGCCTATGCGCAGCACGGCAAACAGCACGATCGCCCAGATGCCCAGGCTTTGGTAGCCGGGCAGGAAGGCCATGCCCACGGTGGAAGTGCCGAGCAGGAACAGCGCCAGCGTCAGCTTGGTGGCGCGACCCCAGCGCCGCTGCACCGCCATGGAGATGGCGGTACCGAAAGGCCGGGCAATGAAGGCCAGCGAAAAGATGGCGAACGACGCAAGCGTGCCGTCAAGACGTGAAAAGGAGGGAAACAGCAGTGCGGGAAAGACCAGCACGCAGGCGATGCCGAACACAAAGAAGTCGAAATATTCGGACGACCGGCCAATGATCACGCCGACCGCGATATCACCAGGGCTGACCTCTTCGTCCGTATCGGCGCGGGAAAGTGCTTCGGGGCTTTCGCGGCCCCCTGCAGACAATGCTGTGTAACCGGTTGCGCTCATAGAGATGCTCCCTTTCAATGACTAGCTCTTTCTACGCTGGTCAACGACAGGGCCTGGTGCGGCTTTTGCGCCTGAACGCGTCAGCCAAAAACTACAGCCCGGCCATCGCCAGCCCCTCACCCCGGCGGGCATGAAGCCCGCCGACATCGGTTCGGCTTACCCGCCTACATCGAAATCCGCTGATCTACCAAGAATGGCGCAATACACCCACGTCTTGACGTGGGACAAAATGTCCAATCGACAATTTGCTCCTTTTTATTACATTTACGCTGGTTCCAATCTCACGTTTACACCTAAGCGCGCTCTGGCGCGCCCATGACATGCTTCAATCCAAGGAAATCCGTGGGCCTGCGTGGCTCACAGCTACTGCGCTTGTCGCCGCTCTGAGCGGCTGCAGCAAAGCCGTAGTTCTCAACCCCGCAGGCGATATCGCCGCGCAGCAAGGTGATCTGGTCATGCTGGCCACCCTGCTGATGCTGATCATCATCGTTCCGGTGATTCTGCTGACGTTCTTCTTCGCCTGGAAATACCGCCAGTCGAACACCGAAGCCGAATACGATCCAGACTTCCATCATTCGACCAAGCTCGAACTGATCATCTGGACGGCGCCCCTGATCATCGTGATCATCCTTGGTGCGATCACCTGGATCAGCACCCACAAGCTCGACCCCTATCGTCCGCTCGACCGCATCGACGCCCAGCGTCCGCTGGCCGAGAACGTCAAGCCGCTGACCGTCGAAGTCGTGGCCATGGACTGGAAATGGCTGTTCTTCTACCCCGAGCAAGGCATTGCCACGGTCAATGAACTCGCTGCGCCGGTCGACCGCCCCATCCACTTCAAGCTGACGTCGACCACCACGATGAACGCGTTCTACGTGCCTGACCTGGCCGGCATGATCTATGCCATGCCCGGCATGCAGACCGAACTCAACGCCGTGATCAACAAGGAAGGCGTCTACAAGGGCATGTCCTCGCACTACAGCGGCGCGGGCTTCTCGGGCATGACCTTCAAGTTCCACGGCCTGAGCAACGAAGGCTTCGCCGAGTGGATCGCCAAGGCCAAGACCGAAGGCAAGACGCTCGACCGCGACAGCTACCTCGCACTGGCCAAGCCCAGCGAGCGCAACCCGGTCGAACGCTTCGGCAATGTCGACCCCAAGCTCTACCACACGGTCCTGAACCGCTGCGTCGAAGAAGGCCAGATGTGCATGCACACCATGATGGCCATCGACAAGGCAGGCGGCGAGTCCTATGCACGTGCCAAGGGCCTGAACCTCACGGCCGACATCTGCACGACCGAGGACGCCGACAAAATCACGGCAGCCCTGGAACCCGGCGTGGCCTCCCCTGCCGTCATCCAGCAATAAGCAATTCGGTGGATAGCCGGCCTGCCCGGCCTGCTGTCCACCTCACAAGAGACCCTTTATGTCTGACCAATTTGATACAGCCCGACTGATCTTCGGACGGTTGAGCTGGGAATCGATACCGCTGCACGAGCCGATTCTTCTCGCCACCTTCGCGGGAGTGATCCTCGGCGGCCTGGCGGTGCTCGCCCTTTTGACCCGCTTCAAGCTCTGGGGCCCGCTGTGGCGCGACTGGATCTGCAGCATCGACCACAAGAAGATCGGGATCATGTACATGATCCTGGGCATCGTCATGCTGCTGCGCGGCTTCGCCGACGCGCTGATGATGCGTGCGCAGCAGGCCATGGCCACGGTGGACGGCCTGGGCTTCCTGCCGCCGCACCATTACGACCAGATCTTCACGGCCCACGGCACCATCATGATCTTCTTCGTGGCCATGGCTTTGGTCACGGGCCTGATGAACTACGTCGTGCCGCTGCAGATCGGCGCGCGCGACGTGGCCTTCCCGTTCCTGAACAACTTCAGCTTCTGGATGACGACCGCCGGTGCCATCCTGGTGATGGTGTCGCTGTTCATCGGTGAGTTCTCGACGTCGGGCTGGCTCGCGCTGTCCAACCTCGGCCACAACCCCGAGGGCGTCGGTCTCGACTACTACATCTGGTCACTGCAGATCGCGGGCGTGGGCACCACGCTGTCGGGTATCAACCTGCTGGTGACCATCATCAAGATGCGCGCTCCCGGCATGACGATGATGAAGATGCCGGTGTTCGTCTGGACCTCGCTGTGCACCAACGCGCTGATCGTCGCCTCGTTCCCCGTGCTGACGGCCACGCTGCTGCTGCTGTCGCTGGACCGCTACCTGGGCACGCACTTCTTCACCAACGACATGGGCGGCAACGCCATGCTGTACGTGAACCTGATCTGGATCTGGGGCCACCCCGAGGTGTACATCCTGATCCTGCCGGCCTTCGGCGTGTTCTCCGAAATCACCGCCACGTTCAGCCGCAAGCGCCTGTTCGGCTACACCTCGATGGTGTACGCCACGGTCGCGATCACCATCCTGTCCTACCTGGTCTGGCTGCACCATTTCTTCACCATGGGCTCGGGCGCGAGTGTCAACTCGTTCTTCGGCATCACCACGATGATCATCTCCATCCCTACCGGGGCGAAGATCTTCAACTGGCTGTTCACCATGTACAAGGGCCGCATCCGCTTCACTGTCCCCATGATGTGGACCGTGGGCTTCATGGCAACGTTCGCCGTGGGCGGCATGACCGGCGTTCTGCTGGCCGTTCCTCCTGCCGACTTCGTGCTGCACAACAGCCTGTTCCTGATCGCCCACTTCCACAACGTCATCATCGGCGGCGTGGTGTTCGGCCTGTTCGCGGCCATCAACTACTGGTTCCCCAAGGCTTTCGGCTTCAAGCTCGACGAGTTCTGGGGCAAGGTCTGCTTCTGGTGCTGGCTGGTCGGCTTCTGGGTCACGTTCACTCCGCTGTACGTTCTGGGCCTGATGGGCGCGACGCGCCGCGTCAACGTGTTCGAGGACGCTTCGTACAACATCTGGCTGTACATCTCGTTCGTCGGCGTGATGATCGTGGCCGCGGGTATCGCTGCATTCCTGATGCAACTGTGGGTCAGCTTCCGCAACCGTGAAGCCCTGCGCGACGTCACCGGCGACCCATGGGATGGCCGTACGCTGGAATGGTCGACCGCTTCGCCCACGCCTGACTACAACTTCGCCATGACCCCCAAGGTCTACGAAATCGATGCCTGGTGGGACATGAAGAAGCATGGCTACAAGCGTCCGCTGGCCGGCTTCAAGGCGCTGCACATGCCCAAGAACACGGGTGCAGGCTTCGTGATCGCCATGGTTGCCACGCTGTTCGGCTTCGCGATGATCTGGCACATGTGGCTGGTCGCGGCCGTGTCGTTCGCCGCCGTGGTGCTGATCTCGATCATCCATACCTTCAACTACAAGCGCGATTTCTACATTCCAGCATCCGAAGTTGCTGCGACTGAAGATGCCCGCACTGAACTGCTTGCCCGCAATGTCTGAACTCCGCATGAACGCTGGCGCCGCTGGCGCCATTGAACCCCGCGACTACCACCTGGCCGAGGAACCGCACGTGGCCAACGGCACGGCGCTGGGCTTCTGGCTCTACCTGATGAGCGATTGCCTCATCTTCGCCGCCCTGTTCGCCACCTACGGCGTGCTGGGTCGCAGCTACGCCGCCGGCCCGACCGGCGCCGACCTGTTCGACCTGCCGCTGGTGGCGATGAACACGGCTTTCCTGCTGCTGTCGTCGATCACCTTCGGCTTCGCGATGCTCAAGAAGCAGCAGGGCAAGGTCTCGGCCACGCTGGGCTGGCTGGCCATCACCGGCGTGCTGGGCCTGGGCTTCCTGGGTCTGGAACTCTATGAGTTCTCGCACCTGCTGCACGAAGGCGCGGGCCCGGGCCGCAGCGCCTTCCTGTCGTCGTTCTTCACGCTGGTCGGCACGCACGGCCTGCACGTGACGTTCGGCCTGATCTGGCTGGTCGTGCTGATGCTGCAGATCAACAAGCATGGTCTGACGCACGAGAACAACCGCCGCCTGATGTGCCTGTCGATGTTCTGGCACTTTCTGGACGTGGTCTGGATCGGCGTCTTCACCTTTGTCTACCTGATGGGAGTGCTGTAATGAGCGCACACGACATCCATGCCGGCCATGCGCACGATGCGCATGACGACCACCACGACGCCGGCCCGCACAGCACCTTCTCCGGCTACATGACGGGCTTCGTGCTGTCGATCATCCTGACCGCGATTCCGTTCTGGCTGATCATGGCCAAGGTCATCGAAGGCCGCAGCACTGCGGTGCTGGTGCTGGGCGCGTTCGCGATCATCCAGATCCTGGTCCACATGTACTACTTCCTGCACATGAACAGCAAGGTCGAAGCCGGCTGGACGCTGCTGTCGACGATCTTCACCGTGATCTTCGTCGTGATTGCGCTGTCGGGAACGCTCTGGGTCATGTTCCACATGAACGCCAACATGATGCCGCACCACGACGCGCCGGCGGCCGTTACTGCTCCGCAGTCTTGACCTCCACTCGTCACCATGCGCTGAACGCCGGGCCTGCGGGCCCGCGTTCTGTTCTGCTCAAGGCCATGCTCGCATTGTTGGGTGTGGCCTTGTTTGTTTCGTTTGTGGGCCTGGGCAGCTGGCAGCTGCAGCGCCGCGCCTGGAAGCTCGCGCTGATCGAGCGCGTGACCGAACGCGTGCGCTCGGCGCCCGTGGCCGCGCCCGGCCCGGCGCAATGGCCGCAGGTCGATGCCACGCAATACGAATACCTGCCCGTCACCCTGTCCGGACGCTTCCTGCAGCACAAGACCGTGCTGGCCCAGGCAGCGACCGAACTCGGCTCGGGCTTCTGGGTGATCACGCCGCTGCAGGCTGCCGATGGCAGCCAGACGCTGGTCAACCGCGGCTTCGTGCCTGCGAGCGAGCGCCAGGCCTGGCTGCCCGAAAGCGGCGCGTCGGCGTCCGAATCGCCGCAGCAGACCATCACCGGCCTGCTGCGCATGACCGAGCCCGGCGGCGGCTTCCTGCGCGACAACGATGCCCAGCAGCAGCGCTGGTATTCGCGCGACGTCGCGGCCATCGCCGCGGCCCAGGGCCTGGACCGGCCCGCGCCCTACTTCATCGATGAAGGCCGACCCAACCTGGCCCGCGGCGCGATGGACAGCGCGGGCATGGACAGCCCCGGCACGCCCGCGGCCCACGCGGTCTGGCCGCGTCCAGGCATGACGGTGATCACGTTCCACAACAGCCATCTGGTCTACGCGCTGACCTGGTACGGCATGGCCTTGATGGTGCTGGTCGCCGCCGTGGTCGTGGTGCGCTGGGAAAAGCGCCGCGGCGCGCACAAGACCTTGTAGGCCGGGCGATTCACCGCTTGCGGCAAAATCGCTGCGGTGAATCGCCCTCATCGCCCCCGCTCTGCGGACCCTCTTTCCCAGGTAGACCTCACCACCGAACGCAAGAACATGCAGCTGTTGATACAGCTGCGCTGGCTGGCGGTGGTGGGTCAGGTGATCACGATCGCCGTCGTGCATTACGGCCTGGGCATTCCGCTGCCGCTGCCCGAAATGACGGCCGTGCTGATGGCGCTGATCGTCACCAACCTCGGCTATCTCTACTGGTTCAAATGGCGCCGGCGCAATGTGACCAGCGTCGGACTGTTCTGCGCCTTGCTCGCCGACGTGGCCGCGCTCGCAGTGCAGCTGTATCTGAGCGGCGGCGCGAGCAATCCCTTCATCTATCTGTTCCTGCTGCAGGCCATCCTGAGCGCGGTGCTGCTGTCGCCGGCCTACACCTGGGTGATCGCGGCCATCACCTCGCTGTGCGTGATCGATCTGGCGGGCTCGTCGCGGCCGCTGGCCGTGCAGCCCGACAACAATCTCTACGTCATAGGCCTGCTGACCTGCTTCGTGCTGACCACGGTGCTGCTGGTGATCTTCCTCACGCGCATCGTCGGCAATCTGCGCCGGCGCGACTCACGCCTGGCCGACATGCGCCAGCGCGCGAGCGAAGAGGAGCATATCGTGCGCATGGGCCTGCTGGCCACGGGCGCCGCGCATGAACTGGGCACGCCTCTGGCGACCATGTCGGTGATCCTGGGCGACTGGCAGCGCATTCCCGAAATCGCGCGCCAGCCCGAGCTGCTGCAGGACCTCGACGAGATGCGCCAGCAACTGCTGCGCTGCAAGAGCATAGTGACCAACGTGCTGCTGTCGGCCGGCGAAGCGCGCGCCGACGCGCCCAAACCGACCACGCTGTTCCGCTTCATGGACCGGCTGATCGCGCAGTGGCAGGAAACCCATCATCCGGGGCGCTTTCGCTATCACAATGGCATTGCCCAGGACCTGGCGATCATCTCCGATACCGCGCTGCAGCAGATGATCTGCAACGTGCTCGACAATGCGCTCGAGGCTTCGGCCGACGAAGTCGAGCTGCGCCTGCGCCGCGAGGACGATCAGCTGGTGATCACCGTGCTCGACCGCGGCACGGGCTTCGCGCCCGAAATATTGCGCAACTTCGGCAAGTACCAGCAATCGAACAAGACGGATCGCGCGGGCCGCGGAGTGGGACTGTTCCTGGTGACCAATGTCGCGCGCTCGCTCGATGGCACGGCGTCGGCGCGCAACCGCGACGACGGCGGCGCCGAAGTGCGTATCCAGTTTCCGCTGTCATCCATCACGTTAGGAGATACCGACCATGGAACCACGCCTGCTGCTGCTGGTTGAAGACGATGCCGCGTTTGCCCGCACGCTCGCGCGCTCCTTCGAGCGCCGCGGCTATCAGGTGCTGAGCGCGGCCAGCGCCGACGAAGTCAAGCTCCTGCTGCAGGAGCACAGTCCCGGCTATGCCGTGATGGATCTGAAGCTTGCGGGCAATGCCTCGGGGCTCAACTGCATACAGATGCTGCACGAGCACAACCCGCAGGCGCTGATCGTGGTGCTGACGGGCTATGCGAGCATTGCAACGGCCGTCGAAGCCGTCAAGCTCGGCGCCTGCCACTATCTGGCCAAGCCCTCGAACACCGATGACATCGAAGCGGCGTTCGGACGCATCGCGGGCGACACCGAAGTCGAGCTGACCCAGCAGACCAGCTCGATCAAGACCGTCGAGTGGGAGCATATCCACGAGACCCTGGCCGAAAGCGGCTTCAACATCTCCGAAGCCGCGCGCCGCCTGGGCATGCACCGACGCACGCTGGCGCGCAAGCTGGAAAAGCGCCAGGTGAAGTAAGGGCCGATACGGCCCTTACCGGGTCAGAAGAACAGGTAGTGGTCGACCAGCAGCGCCGCGAACAGCAGGCTCAGATGCACCAGCGAGAAGCGGAACGTGCGCCAGGCCAGCGCATCGGAATAGTTGCGGCGCAGGCGCCAGGCATAGGCGCAAAAGCCCGCGCCCAGCACCACGGCGGCGAACAGGTAGAGCCAGGAGCTCATGCCGTAGATGAACGGCAGCAGGCAGGCCGCGAACAGCACTACCGTGTAGAGCAGGATCTGCAGCCGCGTGTACTCGCTGCCGTGCGTCACCGGCAGCATGGGCAGGCCCGACTTGCGGTAGTCCTCTACGCGGTACAGCGCCAGCGCCCAGAAATGCGGCGGCGTCCAGAGGAAGATGATCAGGAACAGGATCAGCGCTTCGGGGCCGACCTGGCCGGTCATCGCGGCCCAGCCCAGCACGGGCGGCATCGCGCCCGAGGCGCCGCCGATCACGATGTTCTGCGGCGTGCGCGGCTTGAGCACCACGGTATAGATCACCGCATAGCCGACGAAGGTCGCGAGCGTGAGCCACATCGTCAGCGGATTGGTGCCAACGAACAGGATGGCAGAACCGAGGCTGCACAGCGCCGCCGAAAACACCAGCGCCTGCGAGCTCGACAGCTCGCCGCGCGCCGTGGGCCGCCATGACGTGCGCTGCATGCGCGCGTCGATGTGCTTTTCGACCAGGCAATTGAATGCCGCGGCCGCGGCCGCGACCAGCCAGATGCCGGCGCAGGACACGGCCATCTGCAACCACTGCGCGCCCGAAGGCCAGCCGGGCACGGCCAGCACCATGCCGATCAGCGCGCAAAAGACAATCAGCTGCACCACGCGCGGCTTGGTCAAGGCATAGAACTGGGCGATCCGTGAAGCGGAGGACAGGGTGTCGGTAGTCATGCGCGAGCGATGGCTTTCTTGGAGAGGAGGCGGCGACGATCCATTTCGGCGCGCGAAGAAGAGCTGCTGGCGAGACTCCAGACCAGTACGCCCACCAGCGCCGCGGCGCCTCCAGTGTGCAGTACAGCGGCAATCAGCGGCCAGTCAAATAGGACGTTCGACAGTCCGGTCATCACCTGCAGCAGCAGCAGCCCGGCGAGCCAGCGGCGCTGGCGCGCGAGCGCCTGGGCGCGGCGCAATGCCAGCAGCAGCGCGACCAGCGCCGCGGCGACCACATAGGCCGCGAGCCGGTGCAGGTAATGGATGGCGGTCAAGGCTTCGAAATCGAGGTGGCTGCCATCCTGCAGCATGCCCAGCGGGCGCCAGATCTCGAAAGCCTGGGAGAAATTCATGGCCGGCCACCAGCTGCCCTGGCAGGTCGGGAACGTGGTGCAGGCCAGCACCGCATAGTTGGTGCTGACCCAGCCGCCGAGCGCGACCTGCAGCGTCACCAGCGCCAGGCCGACCACCAGCGCGCGGCGCAGCCAGGGTGTGAGCACTTCGGGCTCGCGGCCTTGCACGGCCAGGCCATGGGCGACAGCGGGCACGCACAGCAACGCCAGCAGCACCGTGCCGCCCAGCAGATGCAGCGTCACGATCGCGGGAAACAGTTTCTCGGTCACGGTCAGCGCGCCGAACGCGCCCTGGATGCAGACCCAGACCAGGCTGGCCGTGGGCCACCAGGGGCTGCGCCCCGCAGACAGCGGCTGCTTGCGCGCCAGGCGCCAGCTCATCAGCGTCAGCGCAATGATCAGCACGCCCACGCCCGTGGCCAGATAGCGGTGGATCATTTCGACCCAGGCCTTGCCATGGGTCACGGGGCCGGTAGGCATGGCGGTCTGGGCCGCGGTGATTTCCAGGTGCGCGCCCAACGGACTCGCGTTGCCGTAGCAGCCCGGCCAGTCAGGGCAGCCCAGGCCCGAGTCGGTGAGCCGCGTGAACGCGCCGAACATCACCAGATCGAAGGTCAGGAACAGTGTGAACACGCTCAGCGCAAGCAGACGCTCGGCCGGGCCATGCTGGCGATTGCGGAACCAGACCCAGGCCAGCGGAGCCAGCGCGATCACCGCGCCGATCAGCATCAGATGCAGCAGGGGTTGCAAATCGTAAAGGGGCTGGCTAGTCATCACTCGTTGTTGTCACGTGCGCCGGGCCGCGACCGGCAAGGCCGCCACCATTTCAAGATTGTCTGAAATATCTGAACGCTCTTAATAAAAAAACCCGCGCTGCCTGCGCGAGGTACGAGCGCGGCGCCAGGGCCGGGAAGAGAGCATGCACGACACCTCCTCGCAGGGCTGTCAAGGCGGTCTGCAGACCGCGGCGCATTGTCCCGGGTCAATTCTATCGGCGCACACGCCGCTGCACAGCGCGGCAGCAAGTGACCCTATGGATGATGGGCCCGGCGCGGTGCCGGCGAGCAGGCTCCAACGAGGCATGCAAGCGCCGCGATGCAGGGTGTGACACGCGATCACAGGTTGTCCTACAGTCGACGCGGCAATGGCCGATATCCAGCACATGACCTACATCGCTGATATGACATGCATCGTCGACCTGCCTCTGGAAAGCCATGAGCACGGTTTTGCCTGCTTTTCCTGCGGCCAGCCACTGGCCTCTTCAGGCGTACGCTATGACGGCAAAGGCGGCAGCATCTTGTTGCACCTGCGCTGCGCCAACGAGATGGGCCAGCGACTGATCGTCGACTCCTGGACCAACCGCCGCAAGCATGTGCATGCCGCCGGTTGACGCGCAGGGCCTGTGCCCGGGTGGGCATGCCGACCGCCTCGGCCGATAATGGGCCATGTCCACCCTTTCATGCCCTTTCTGCGGTCATACGCTGACCGATAGCATCTCGCCTTGCGCCGGGTGCGGAAAAATGCCCTCCTCTGCCGCTTCGACTGCGGGTGCACAGGCGGTTGCGCCCGCGCCGCGCAGCCGTCTGGTGCCTTGGCTCATAGGCCTGCCCGTGGGCGCGTTTGCGGTACTGATGGTCGTCGGCCAGCTGTTGTCCACGCCCGAAAGCAGCAACCAGTGGGTGGCGCGCGAAGCCATCAAGGTCTGCAACAAGGAGGTCGCGCGCGCGCCCGAAGACCGCAAGCGTCCCGACCTGACGCCCAAGGACTGCGCCGACCTCGACGCTGCCTTTCGCAGCCAGTACGGCACCGAGCCCTGATCTGATCGCAGCCACGGCGCGCGCCGGCCGTATATTCCTTGCAGGATATACGTCTTGATACATACCAATGTAATCTGTAACAATCAAACTCGGTATTCGCGCCGCTCGCCCTCTATCACCCATGTATGCACGTTTGTGCATGCGGGACAATGGTGAATACCTGAGGCCTGCCTGGCGCAAGCATGGTGGAAAGCGGGCGAAGCTTTCCACCGCCCTCTATCCTGCCCCAGGCACGCCTGCCACGCACAGGCAAGCTGCCTCCACCTACCCAAAGCCCACGAGCTGGGAGCCCGTCATGAACATTGTCATACTGGATGGCAATGTTCACTATATAGAGTATGGGCATTTTTGGTTGAAACTACGCCAAAAGCTACGCCGCTTTCACGTGCCTGTCCGCGGCAAGCTGTAATGGCTCACAGGACGCATTTAACTGAATCGCCCCGGCTGCACTAGACATCTTCGAGCCTCAAACCTGAGACCCAACAGGAGGTGCCATGACAAACAAGCAGCCATACCCTTTAGAATTCAAGATCGAAGCCGTCAAGCACATCACGTAGCGGGGCCATAGGGCGGCCGATGTATCTGCCCGGATCTGCGTGAGCCACCACAGCCTGTACAAGTGGATCAAGCTACGGCTGCACGCCGGGGATGTCAGTCGGCAAGTCTGCAATGGTCGCGCCAAATCACCAGCAGCGTCAGTTCACTGTGGCAGAACCCAACCCAGTCGTGGGTCACCGACATCAGCTACATCCGAACCCACGAAGGCTGGCTCAACCTGGGAGTCGTCGTTGACCTGTTCTCCAGGCAGGTCTTGGGAGCGTCCATGAGTAGCCGCATCGACACCAGACTGGTCCTTGATGCCCTGCTGATGGCGCCTTGGCGCCGCCAGCCGCAGGCGCCTCTTCTGGTTCACTCCGACCAGGGCTGTCGATTTACCGGCCACGAGTGTCAGATCTTCCTGAATGACCACAATCTGGTCAGCAGCATGAGTCGGCGTGGCAACTGCCACGATAACGCTCTGGCCGAGAATTTTTTTCAACTGCTCAAACGCGAGCGCATCCGTCGTCGGATCTATGCGTCCCGAAGCGACGCACGAGCGGATGCCTTCAACTACATCGAGATGTTCTACAACTAGCAGCGCCGTCATTCGTCAGCAGCAGGGCTATCTCCTGCAGAGTTCGAACAGCGACATTCCCAACCGCTCAACAGTGTCTAGAAAAGCCGGGGCGATTCAGATGGCCGATCAGGGCCAGAGCACTAGAGCTGATCTTAGTACTGCTTTAAGGTGTTTTCGCAAGAACACTCGCGAGGCTCGCTCCGCAAAAAGCATGACTTCGTCGCCAACTCAGAACTATCATACGCAGTGCAGAAATCACAATGCACGGGATGCGCTATCGCTAATCCCGACCTGGATAAAACCGTTCCCTCAAAGACTAGGTGTAAACATGTCGTCAGTCAGTTTTCCAGCGTCCGAAATCACTGCGAGAGAATCACTACAAAACGAAATCGTCTTCATCGAAAACAACGTTGCCGATTACTCCCAGCTCATCGCCGGACTGCAAGAAGGAGTCGAAGTTTACATCCTCGATGCTGCGGGCGATGGATTGGCGCAAATGGCAGAAATTTTGGCTGGAAGAAGCGGCATAGACGCTATTCACCTCTTCTCTCATGGGTCGGACGCGTCGGTGCAACTGGGGACGCTGACACTCGATAAGAACACGCTGCAAAGCCGTCAAGCCGATCTGGCCACGATCGGGCGCTCCCTGAGCGAGGGCGGCGACCTGCTGCTCTACGGATGCGACATCGCGCAGGGAACGGATGGGGCGGCCTTCATCGCCGAACTTGCGCAGGCGACGGGGGCGGATGTCGCGGCTTCGACCGATTTGACCGGCGCGGCGGCCAAGGGCGGCGATTGGGTGCTGGAAAAGGAAACCGGCCAGATTGATGCCTCCGCCATGCTGGATGATAGAGGCGTGGCGGGATTCAGCGGTCTGCTGGCTACCGTGGTTTTTGTCGAAGGATCAACCGAAGACCTGAACATTGAAAGCGGTGCAACGTCCTTCGCCAAGACCATCGATGGCGCAACCTTCACTTTCGCAAGCGGATCAAGTGCCTACCCCGGATCATATTTCGACATCCAGACCATGAACGGTATCCCCGGCGACGGTTTTGCCGGGGTTTATGCACTATCCGCACGCAATGCGGGCGGCGGCGTCGATTTCACGATAACCGTCGAAAACGGCTATACCTTTGATCTTACCGGTTTCGCGGCATCGGCCTCTACGGGCCTCATTCGGGTTTATTACAACGGGATGGCGAGTTACAAGGACTTCAATCTTGGCGCTATCGACACGGAAAAAAACCTGTCCAGCCTGACAGACTTCAATGATGTCACCTTCGTTACGTTTTCCTCCGAGAATTACGCACTCTTCCAAGATTTGATCATCACCGACGTGAAAGCCCCGCCCACGCTAACCACGCCGAGCGCCATCACCTACACCGACACCGCTGCAGACAACACGTTCTCAAACCAAACCGGAACATTGACCGCAAGTTCTTCTGCAGTAACCATCAGCCCTATTGCTTCTTACGGCATCTCCGGGGGCACCGCGGGCGGCACCACCGATATCAGCGGGACGCTTTACGACGTTTCCCGGGCCGGCACCTATGGCACGCTCTATGTAAAGAGTAGCGATGGCAGCTACGTCTATGTGCCCAACGCCACGGCGATCAACGCAAGCAGCAGCGCGCAGAATGAAACCTTCACCGTCACAGCGACCGACAATGCCGCAGCCACCAGTACGGCGACGCTGACGGTCAACATCACCGGTGCAAACGACACGCCTGCCATCACCTCGGGCGCCACGGCCACCGTTGCCGAGAACAGCACGGGTATCGTTTACATTGCCACAGCCAGCGATGCGGATACAGGCCAAACACTGAGCTACAGCCTGGGCGGCACCGATGCCAGTTTGTTCATACTCAACAGCAGCACTGGCGCGGTGAGCTTCAACGTCGCGCCGAATTACGAAGTGCCGAGTGATGCAGGGGGCGACAACGTCTACGACATCACCGTCACGGCTACCGATAGCGGGGCTGGCGCGTTGAATGCGTCTAGGGCGGTGGCGATCACCGTCACCAACGTGGTCGAACTCCCCACCACTATGGTAAATAGCGCGGCTCTGTCTGCCGACACCGGCAGCAGCCTTACCGACTTCATCACCAACACTGCATCCCAAACCATCAGCGGTACGCTCACAGCCGACCTCGCGAGCGGTGAGAAAGTTGAGGTTTCCTACGACAACGGCGGCAGTTGGAGCGATGCTACTCTCTATTCCGTCGGCTCCAACTCATGGTCCACGACGACGACCTTGTCCGGCACCAATACCTTTCTGGCGCGGGTTAGCAATGCAGATGGCAGCGGCACGGCTTACGCGCACGAGTACGTGCTCGACACGACAGCGCCCACCAATACGGTCAGTACCGCCGGCTTCAGTGCCGATACCGGTAGCAGCAACACTGACCTGATCACCAAGTCGGCAGCGCAGACTGTGAGCGGCACCCTCTCGGCCAACCTCGTAAGCGGCGAGAGCGTGCATGTTTCGCTCGACAATGGCAGCACCTGGACGACCGCCACGGCAACCGCTGGCAGCAGTGCCTGGTCGCTGACCGGCCAGATCTTGAGTGCCAGCAGTACGCTGCGTGTCAAGGTGCAGGACGAGGCTGGCAATGATGGTGTCGTGTATTCGCAGGCGTATGTGTTTGACACGACAGCCCCAACCACCACTGTTGCGACGGCCTCTTTCAGCGCCGATACCGGCAGTAGCAGTACAGACTTCAACACCAGCACTGCCGCCCAGACCATCAGTGGCACCTTGTCTGCCAATCTTGCCAGCGGTGAAATTGTCTATGTCTCGCTCGACAATGGCAGCGGCTGGACGACAGCTACGGCAAGTGTTGGTAGCAATGCCTGGTCCCTGGCGGACCAGACTTTAACTGCCAGCAGCATCCTGAAAATCAAGGTAACCGACGCCGCCGGCAATGACGGGAGTGTGTTTTCGCAGGCCTACTTGCTCGACACCACGGCCCCGACCATCACCTTCGACACAATCAGGTTTTCGGCGGATACCGGCAGCAGCAACAGCGACCTCGTCACCAGCACCGCTGCCCAGACCATCACGGCGACACTGAGCGCTGCCCCGGCAGGCGCTGACGTCGTTTATGGATCGCTGGACAACGGTAGCACCTGGACTGACATCACCAGCAAGGTCTCTGGAACCACGCTGAGCTGGAATGGCGTTACGCTGGCTGGCAGCGACACATTCCTGCTGCGCGTTGTCGATGCGGCGGGCAACGTCGGCACCAGCACCAGCCAGGCATATTCGCTCGATACCACCGCCCCACCGGCACCAAGCACGCCGGGCCTGCACTTAGCCAGCGATACGGGCGTCTCCAACGTGGACGGCATCACCAGCATCACCACGCCCAACTTCACAGGCACTGCAGAGGTGGGCTCTACCGTCACGTTGTACGACACCGATGGAGTGACCTCACTGGGCAGCGCCGTCGCAACAAATGGTCTCTGGGCCATCACCAGCAGCATATTGGCACAGGGGTCGCACACACTCACGGCCAAGGCCACCGATGTGGCTGGCAACGTCAGTGCGGCTTCTAGCGGTGTGGGCGTCGTTATAGACACCACGGCCCCCACGTTGGCCATTACGAGCGATGTGCAGGTGCTAAAAGCTGGAGAGACAGCCAACATCACCTTCACTTTTAGCGAAGATCCCGGAGCTTCGTTCACCTGGGATGGCACGATTGGCGATGTGATCGTCATCGGCGGCACGCTTGGCGCCATCTCTGGTTCCGGCCTCACCCGCACAGCAACCTTCACGCCCACAGCCGATATCGACAGCGGATCCGCATCCATCACAGTCCCTGCAGGAAGCTACGCAGATGTTGCAGGCAATAACGATGGTGTCGGCAGTCCGACGCCTGCCATTACGTTTGACACACTGGCCCCAGCTGCGCCATCAGCACCTGACATGGTCGCTGGCAGCGACTCGGGCGCCTCTGACGCAGACAACAACACATCGGAGACCATGCCCACCTTCACCGGCACGGTCGATGTTGGAGCCACGGTCACTCTGTACGACACCGATGGCATCACAGTGCTGGGCACCGATACCGCCGACGGCTCTGGCAACTGGACTATCACCAGCATCGCCTTGACTGAGGGCACGCACACACTGACCACCAAGGCCAGCGATCCTGCGGGCAACTTCAGTGACGCCTCAAGCCCCCTGGGCATGACCATCGACACGACGTTCCCCGCCTTCTCCAGCGCCACAGTCAACGGCACCCAGCTAGTCCTGACCTACACGGAAACCACGACCCTGGATCCCGTCAACGTGCCTATTGCAGGGAACTTTGAAGTACAAGTCGGCAGTACTCCTGGCGCAGTCACAGGCGTAGCGGTCAATGCAGCAGCCAAGACCATTACCCTGACTCTAGCTACAGCAGCCAGTGCAGGCCAAGCGGTCACCGTCGCCTACACAGATCCTACAGTTGGCGACGACACCAACGCCATCCAGGACGCAGCAGGCAACGATGCCGACAGCTTTGGCGCCGCGCCAGCGACCAACCTCACGCCAACGCCACCCCCTCCATCTCCTCCTGCGCCACCACCGGCCCCCGAACCGGTGGTTGATGGCGTGCCCGTGACCACCACCACCGGCGACGGCGGAACGACCATCATCACCGTTCCAATTGTTCGACCCACTCGAGTGGACGACCCCAACACTCCGGATTCGGGATTGGCAGATATTCCAATCGTCAAGACCGCAGGTGGACGCAGCATTCTCGAGGTAGGTGTGCCGGCAGGTGTGGCGGTAAAGGCCCAAGGCGTAGCTACCGGTTTGCGCAGTGATGCTGCCCTCAATGAGCTGCTGACGCGGATCGAGAGCGCCGGCGGCAACACCGAACAGTTGAACCTGGGTCGGACTTTCGATAGCACAGTCAGCCCCACCACGAAGCTGCACATCCAGACGCTGACGTTGAGCACGGGCGCTGGCTTCGACGCCAGCGCGCCAATCGTGGTGCGTGGCAGCGCGCTGCCCGGCGACGGCCTGCAGGCTGTGATTCTCGACGCCCGTGCACTACCCTCGGGCAGCGCCATTCAGGTCGACAACGTGGACTTCGTGACCGTGATTGGCGCAGTGCGTATCATTGGCGGCGCAGGCCAGAACACGGCCAGCGGCGACGGCGCCGCCCAGTACATCGTGCTGGGCGCCGAGGACGACATCATCCATGGCGGCGACGGCAACGACACCGTCGGCAGCAAGGGCGGAAACGACCAGGTCTACGGCGATGCCGGTGACGACATCGTGTTTGGCGGCGCGGGCAACGACCTGCTGTCCGGCGGCTCGGGCAGCGACCGCCTCAACGGCGGCACGGGCTTTGATGTCGCCCTCCAGGAAGGCAAGCGCAGCGATTACACGATCACGCTCGACGGCGCGGGCATCAAGCTGACCCATGGCGTAAGTGGCATCTCCGACTGGCTGGTCGACGTGGAGCAGGTGCGCTTTGCGACCGGCCCGAGTCTGACCGTGGCCTATAGCGAGGCCGAGGAAGTGGCAGCCTTTTTGTTCCAGCAATGGATGGGGCGCGAACCGACGCCGTCCGAAGGCGCGGTGATCCAGACGCTGCAAGGCAAGACGGCCGTTCAAGTTGCCGAGCTGTTTGCCCTGGTGTTCCCGCAGCAGGCCGGCGGCAGGACGGCGCAGCAGCTGCTCGAAGGCATGGGCAGCGCGGGCGCGATCCGCGTGGATGCCGAGCGCGCAACCGCGTTCACGGGCGATGCCGGCGACAACACCTTTACCCCGACACCGGGCCTGGCCTGGTCGGTCGACGGCGGCGCGGGCATTGACACCGTGGTCTTCCCGGCCAGCTTTGCGCAGCTGCATATCGAAGCAGGCGACGCAGGCTACACGCTGCAGCGCATGACCGATGGCGCAATGCTCGAGCTGATGAATGTGGAGCGGCTCACGCTGAGCGACACGAAGCTGGCCCTGGACCTGGACGGCCACGCGGGCCAGGCCGCCAAACTGATAGGCGCGGTGGCCGGCGCCGCGTTCCTGGACAACAAGCCGCTGGTGGGCGAAGTGATTCGCGCTCTGGACGCGGGCATCAGCGCGCAAAGCCTGGCGCAACTGGGCCTGCAATTGCTGGGCGCGTCCACGCCGGGTCAGGTGACGCAGTTGCTGTGGACCAACGTGGTGGGCAGCGCGGCCACGCCAGTGCAGCTGCAACCGTTTGTCAACATGATGGCGCAGGGCGTCACAGGCGGCGAGCTCGCAGTGCTCGCAAGCAATCTGGACCTAAACGCCATGCGCATCGACCTCGTAGGCCTGGCAGCCACAGGTATCGAGTTCGCCTGACATGTGAATGGTGGAGGCATAGCGCCTCCCCCACCACTCCGGCATTCGAGGCAAGTTGGCCGGTGGTATTGGCCAGTCCAAGGGCATATTCAGCGGCTTTGCCGCTCAGGCCATACCATATGCGCAGCAAGTCACTCCGGTGAGATGAGCGGTCGCTTGCAGTTCTCCAGGGCTGCAACCAGCTTCATTTCGTAGCCCTCGCGCCGGTCAATCTCGGCAAGGGACGCGCGCAGCAAGTCGAAGGGGTCCGCGTCGTCGGCCAGGGACTCAGTCGGCATGCTCGGGCGGCCCGGGGTTGCCTCGCGGCACGCCACGGGCACGGGCACCTTGACCGTCTGGATCTCGACATGGGGCGCGCTTGCGCATCCGACCAGGGCAAACAAGCCAGCCAACGCCACAAATTGCGAAATTGCGAAAAATCGAAATTTCATGGCTTAGCCCTCCCCTTCAGCCAGGCCGCCCCCAGGGCCTGAGCGCTCGAACATGCATCGCCGGGCGCGGCCGGCGCCGTGGATAACGTGTAGTCGGCGCGCTGGTTCAGCACCTGAGCGTGCGCGGCCGCCGCGGCGCGCGCCGGTTCGACCTGGGCTTGCCGCTGCGCTGCCGCACTCTCCAGCCCCTCGACACCATCGCTGCAGGCCTGCGCCGCGCGCGCCGTCGCGCTCACGCTCCACAGCGGTGACCGAGGTGCGCGTGGCCGCCGTTGCATCGCGCTGGCCCAGGTAGGCCCAGGTCAACACGCCATTGGCCGCAAGGCTGACCAGCAGCAGCACGGCCAGCAGCTGCCAGGCGTAGGCTTTGATTTGGCCGATCATTGCCACACCCCCGACCGCATCTGCACGGACAGGCGCTGCGCGCGCCGGCGTCTGCGTGGCCCACTTGCTGTGCAGCATGCCGGCTGCAGCGCCCGCGTAGTCGCCCGCCTTCACCATGGCCAGGGTATTCTTGAAGCCCAGCAGGCCGTCGACACCCATCTGGAACGCCATGTTCAGCATGACGCCGAACCGCGCCGGGTCGAGCTGGGCCATCCACGGCGCGCGGCGCAGTAGCTCGGCCTGGCGCTTGTCGATGTCATTGCTAAGCAGGTAGGCAGATTCCTCGGCTGTGATGCCGCCGCCCTTGCGCTTGTCGATCATGCGGCCCACGCCGATCGTCAAATAGCCCAGATGGTCTGTGTAGGCGTTGAGCACTTCGCCCTCATCGCGGCGCAGTTGCTTGGTCAGTTCGGTTTTCATGCGTCGTCCTTTCTTCGCATCGGGTGGGTCTGGCCATACCAGCGCACCACGTTGATCGCCAGCCCTGCGAGCACGCAGCCGGCAAGCAGCACGCCGCCCACCGTGGGCCAGGAGCCCCACAGCGCCGGCTGCATGCCGCTGGCCAGCGCGCCGGCCAGGAGCAGCGAATACTTGGCGCGCGCCGCGCGGAATCGCCGGCAGATCTCGGAGTTGAGCCGACAGAGGCAGGCCCAGGCGATGCCCGCGCAAATGATCAGGTTCAGCACGGCCAGCAGTTGATGGGTTTGCCATGTCATGTCGAACCTCCATCGCCGCCCGCGCGGCGCTCCAGAATGCGGCCGGCGTGCTGCAGAAGCCAGCGGCCCAGGCTAGGCCAATCGTCGCCCACGCCACCGACCACCAACGCGATCGGCGCCAACAGCCAGGCGTGGTCATCCCCACCAAGCCACCGGCCCGCGAGCTGGGCCAGGCTCACCGTCACGAGGACAGCGGTAGCGTTGAGTCGCAGGAAGTACCAGGCGGCAGACAGCCGCGCCGCGGGGTCGCGCCGGCCTAGCGCCCAGCCCGCGCCGACCGTGCAGCTGATGAGGATCACGGCATAGGGGCCGATGACGCCGGCCAGCGCCGGGCCAAACAGCACGCCGGCAAGGGCGATGGCCACGGAGACCGGGTCGAGTTGATTTGTGCCCATGTCAGGATCTTTCAGCAGGCGAAAAAAACCCCGCCGTAGCGGGTGCGGGTGGAGCGGCGCCGGTCAAAGCGTGACCGCCATTCGGAACAGCTCGTCCAGCTGCTCGGGCGTGCCGCCAAGCTGCGCCCACATGGCTTGCACGAATGGGTTGTCGCGCTCCCAGATGCCTGCCTCGTACTCAATCTGCGCATCGCGCCGATCAAGGGGATCGGTGATGGCTGCGATTGCCGCCTCCACATCGTCAAGGTGCCCGTGGACCAGCAATGCTCGCTGGCCCTGGCGGCGTGACGCATTCACCCTGCCGCTGGCCTTCCCGGGCGAGCTCATCATCGACAACTTCGCCGGCGGCGGCGGCACCAGCACCGGCCTTGAAGCCGCGTTCGGGCGCCCGGTCGACATCGCGATAAACCACAACGCCGAGGCACTGGCGATGCACGCCGCCAACCACCCGCACACTCGCCACCTGTGCGAGAGCGTTTGGGATGTGGACCCGATCGAAGTCACCCAGAACCAACCCGTGGGCCTAGTGTGGCTGTCGCCCGATTGCAAGCACTTCAGCAAGGCCAAGGGCGGCAAGCCCGTGGAGAAGGAGATCCGCGGCCTGGCATGGATCGGCGTTCGCTGGGTCATCCGCACCAAGCCGCGCGGCTTCATGCTTGAGAACGTAGAAGAGTTGCAGACCTGGGGGCCGCTGCTGATCGACGAGGACGGCAACGCCCGCCCCGATCCAGCCAAGAAGGGCCAGACCTTCCGCGTGTTCAAGCAGATGCTCACCACGGGCGTGCCACTGTCGGAACGCGAAGGCAACGAGTCGATCGAAGACGCACGCGCCGCGCTGTGCACCCGGCCATTGGCGCTGAGCCAAAGCGAATTCGCCCGCCTGCTGGACGGCATGCACTACTCGGTCGAATGCGCCGAGTTGAAAGCCTGCGACTACGGCACCCCCACCATCCGCAAACGCTTCTTCATGGTCGGCCGTCGCGACGGGCTGCCCACCATCGCGCGGCCGCCGGTGACGCATGCAGCACCAGGCAGCGAGCTGGCGCGCAGCGGCAAGCTGAAGCCCTGGCGCACGGCCGCCGAGTGCATCGATTGGTCGATCCCCTGCCCGTCCATCTTCGAGCGCGCCCGCCCGCTGGCAGACGCCACGCTGCGGCGCATTGCTAAGGGGATCATGCGGTACGTGGTGAATGCAGAGCAGCCGTTCATCGTGCCTGGGAATGCCGCCGGCATCGCCCCGTTCATGACAGAGCATGCCAACAGCTCAACGCAGCGGGTGTTTTCCGTGGAGGACCCAATGCGCACGCAATGCGCCCAGGTCAAGGGCGGTCACTTCGCACTTGTCTCGCCCACATTGATGCAAACCGGCTACGGCGAGCGGAAAGGCCAGGCGCCGCGGGCGCTGGACATCGGAAAGCCGCTCGGAACCGCAGTGGGAAGCGTGAAGCATGCGCTCGTCGCGGCCTTCCTCGCCAAGCACTACACCGGCGTGGTCGGCAGCGATCTGAGCGACGGGATGGGCACGGTGACCGCAGTGGATCACCACAGCCTTGTGTCGGCGCACCTGGTGCACATGGGACACGGCGAAGGCAAGGACGGAACGAAACGATTCAGCCACGCTATGCGCGAAGTCGAAGTGCCACTGAACACAGTGGCCGCCTCCGGCATGCCCGCCGCCATTGTCACCAGTAACTTGGTCAAGCTGCGCGGCACCAGCAGCGCCGCGGCTACCGATGGGCCATTGCACACCGCCAGCGCTGGCGGCCAGCATCACGCCGAGGTCCGCGCGTTCCTGCTCAGCTACTACAGCACCGACCGGGACCCGAAGATCGGAGGCCCGCTGCCCACGGCAACCACAAAGGACCGTTTCGGGCTGGTGACCATTCACGGCCAGGACTACCAGATCGTGGACATAGGCCTGCGCATGCTGACGCCGCGCGAGCTGTTCAAGGCCCAGGGCTTCCCTGACACCTACATCATCGGCGACGACGAAAGCCAGGGTCTAAAGCTCACCAAAAGCGCACAGGTGCGCATGTGCGGAAACAGCGTTTGTCCACCGCTGGCCGAGGCCCTGGCCCGCGCCAACTTCGCCCATGAGGCACAGATTTACGGAGTGACAGCAGCATGAACACCCTCACCACCCAGCAAGTGCTGGACCCCTGCTGCGGCAGTCGAATAATGTGGTTCGACAAGTCGGACCCGCGCGTCATCTTCGGCGACCAACGCAGCGAAACCCTCGTCGTCACCGGCCGCTCCCACCGCGAAGAGGGCACGCGCACGCTGACGATCAACCCGGATGTGCAACTCGACTTCCGCGCGCTGCCCTTCCCCGACGGCCGATTCAAGCTGATCGCGTTTGATCCGCCGCACCTGGTTCGCGCTGGCCCGAGCAGCTGGTTGGCAGCCAAGTACGGAAAGCTGGGCACCGACTGGCGCGACGACCTGCGCCAAGGCCTCGCCGAGTGCTGGCGAGTCCTCGCGCCAGACGGCGTGCTGGTGTTCAAGTGGAACGAGACCCAGGTGAAGGTCGGAGAGGTCCTGGCGCTCGCGCCCGCCGCGCCGCTCTTCGGCCAGGTCAGCGGGCGATCGGGAATGACCCACTGGCTGGTGTTCATGAAACCTGCCCCGGAGTGACAGCAGCATGAACCAGCGCACCCTCTCCCGCCCCCAGCGCGCAATGCTGGTCAACTCATTTGGAACCCGCAGGCGCAGGCCCATGTCGTGCGCTAGGCACTGTGCTGATTTGCGTTCTGTCGGCGGTCCTCAAGCATCTGTCGACTCTCTTCGATGGCCTGCTGCAGCGCTTGCCTGTACTGGGGCTTACGCAATGGGTCGATCACCTGAGCACGATAAAACTCGACGTCGCCAGGATTTTTCACCAGTGCTCTGACCACTGCTTCTCGAACAAGCCGAATTGCTGTTTCGTTCATACGGCTCTCCTTCGATCTGCGGCAGCCACTCTGTGAGGTTCGATATTAGTGTGACTGCTGACACCCATTTGCAAAAAATATTCATGCCCGCGATAGCGAGATTTTTCACTGCAGAGGGCGTTATGAAGCAATCCCTATCTAGGCCCCAGCGCGCAATGCTGGCCAATGCCATCACCGGCCGACCGCTCGAGCACGGCCTGGCCCGAATTCACCAGTCCGGCCCGCTCAGCACCGCCCAGGCCTTACACCGCAAGGGAATGCTGGCCGGCATCAATCACCTGCCCACGGCCGCAGGCCGCGCGGCACTGGCGACCCCAGCAGCATTCTATTAGTCAAAATGCGAGCAATCCGGAATAGGCTGCGGGATACATGGCGTGTTTATGACCAAGACCACGCTGTGCCGCGTGGGCAAGCCTGCTGACATTGCACATGCAGCTATCCATGCCCGGCGGCACATAAGCACGTGCTACGTCATCGCCAATGCGGGCGCAGGCGAATCCGAACCCAGCCGGAACACCCTCACAGCCTGAACTAATTGCTTGGCCTGCACGTTGAGGCTGTCGGCCGCAGCTGCAGACTCTTCAACCAGCGCGGCGTTCTGCTGGGTGACCTGATCGAGCTGCGCAACCGCATCGCTGATCTGGCCGATACCTGTGGTCTGCTCGATGGTGGCGGAACTGATTTGACCGATTAGGTCGGTGACCTGCTGCACTTGGCCAACGATGACCTGCATGGAGGTGCCAGCCTCATCGACCAGCTGACCGCCTGCGCTCACAGCGTCCACACTGTTGGCTATAAGCGTCTTGATCTCCTTGGCCGCTTCGGCACTACGCTGCGCCAGGCTTCGCACTTCACTTGCGACCACGGCAAAGCCCCGGCCCTGTTCACCTGCGCGTGCGGCCTCAACCGCCGCATTGAGCGCCAGAATGTTGGTCTGAAACGCGATGCCGTCAACCACGCTGATGATGTCTGCGATCTTGCGCGATGAGGTATTGATCTCGGCCATCGTAGCCACTACCTGCTCCATCACTTCACCGCCCTGGCGCACGCTCTGACTGGCGCTATTGGCCAATTGCGTGGCCAGGCGGGCAGTCTCTGCATTGTGCTGCACGGTGCTGCTGATCTCTTCCATAGAAGCTGCCGTCTGCTGAAGATTGCTAGCCTGCTCTTCTGTGCGCTGTGACAGATCGGCATTGCCTACGGAAATCTGGCCGGATCCTGTCGCAATGCTGTCGCTGCTGAAGCGCACGGAACTCACGACGCGGCGCAGCGATTCCTGCATGGAGTGCATGGCGTGGACCACGGAGCCATCTTTGGCCTTGGACGTATCGATGCGGGTCGTCAGATCGCCATCGGCAATCGCGCTAGCCATCTTTGCCACCTGGCCGGGCTCGCCGCCCAGCTGGCCAGTAAGGCCGCGGGTGATGGTCACACCCAGCACGACTCCCACTACCACGCCACCCAGCGTCAGCACTAGCAGCAGGATACGGATGTTCTCAAAAATGACGTCGGTTTCATCTTTGAGGTTGCTGGCTTGGGCCATACGCCGGTTCACCAATTGGGTCATCAGAGCGTCGGCCTTGTCGGCAATAGGGCGCACCACCGTGAACAGTTGCTGCGTGGAACCCAGCACTTCTATGAGCGGCTCGGAACGCAGCAAGGCCACTGTTTGATCCGACGCCTTGATGTACGCCTCCACCGAGACACGAGCGTCCTCCAGCATCGCCTTGCCTTCAGGCCGGGTGAACGACTTAGACGCCATCTGCAATTGCGCGAGGGTGTTCGACAGGCGCTGCTCACGATCTTTGAGGTGGGTATCCCGGTCATTACTGGAATAGGACAGCATTGCGCTGCGCAGGGCACGGGTAGCGGCCAGTAGCTCGATGTTGGCATCGGCGATCTGGCGCATACCTACGGTTTCGCGCTCGTACATGGTGTTGGCGAGCTCGTTGATCTCCCCCGCCTTCAGGATTCCTTGAAGACCAATCAGTGCCGCAATGGCTGCGACCGCAAGAAACCCGACCAGCAACTTGGTGCCTACGGACCAGTCTGAAAACAACTTCATTTCTACTCCAAGAGGGATTATTTGGCGCCGTTCCAGCAGGCGTGCCAGTTGCGGTTCTTCAGCACCGACGCCTCTGGTGGCCATCAATTATTGCAAAACGTAACATCAATAATGATAGCAGCATCTTGTTGCTTTTTTTATACAACTATGGCGTAAATGGAGCTTACAGACCAATCAATCCAGCTCTGACCCATTGAGAGTTCCATTGATCAGAATGCCAAATACGCCACGCAGGTCACGTCCTACAGCACCTAGGCGTTAAATCCCACAGAGATTTCTTAAACACCATGGATATTTCTTTTCAATACATGATTCCCCTCATTGCGGATATTTATAGGCATTCACGAGTGAGATGGAATGAAAAAAGGCATACACAGGCAAGGCCTCAGACAAAGCGAAACGCATATCTCGCGCTGCATACCATTCGGGGCCATAGCCGCAAGGTTGGTGCTGCTGAATTGATAGCCAAATAACGTACGCACTCTCGATAACGCCACGCGGACTACCAGGACCCCGGATCCGCCTCAACCAACCACCAGCCCCGCCATCGAGCGGGGCTGCTTTTTTGGAGAACTCATGTCCGAAAACAGCAAGATCGAGTGGACAGACCACACCTTCAATCCCTGGGAAGGCTGCCAAAAGGTCGGACCCGGCTGCGACCACTGCTATGCCAAGACGCGCAACGCGCGCTTCGCCGGCGGCACGACCATCAACCTGGGCCCCGGCGCGGCGCGGCGCCGGACCAGCGCCAGCAACTGGGAACTGCCGAAGCGCTGGAATGCCCAGGCCGAGGCCTTCATGAACCAGCACGGCCGCCGCCAGCGCGTGTTCTGCACCAGCTTGGCCGACGTCTTCGACAACGCCGTGGATCCGCAGTGGCGCGAAGACCTGTTCCGGCTGATCGAGGCCACGCCCAACCTGGACTGGCTGCTGCTGACCAAACGCATTGGCAACGTGGGCAACATGCTCCCTGTGCCATTCGACTTCGCCAAGCAGTATCCCAACGTGTGGCTCGGCGCCACCATCACCAGCCAGGCAGAAGCAGCCCGCGACATTCCCAAGCTGTTGGCGCTGGAAGCGCGCGTGCGGTTCTTGAGCATGGAGCCGCTGCTGGGCTCGGTCGACCTGACCAGCGTGATGGTGGCAAATGGTGTCATGCGCAACATGGTCCGGGCCATTCAGCGCCTGGACTGGGTGATCGTTGGCGGCGAGAGCGAACCCGGCGCGCGGCCCATGCATCCCGACTGGGCGCTCAGTCTGCGCGACCAGTGCGCCGATGCCGACGTGCCCTTCCTGTTCAAGCAGTGGGGCGAATGGGGGCCAGCCGACGGCCCTGCGTTCATGGCGGCGGGCGGAAAGCGCAGCGATCTCTACGTATGCATGTGGGGCGAAATGGCTCGTGTCGGCAAGAAACTCGCTGGCCGCCTGCTGGATGGCCACACCTGGGACGAGGCTCCCGCGCCATGACGACCAGCGCCAGCACCTGGGAACAGGCCGATAAGGCATACCAGCTCCACCACATCAACTGCCCACAGTGCATTGCCGCCGGCGCCGCGCCCGGCAAGCGCTCTGGGACACATACCAAGCTGCAGGCGATCCGCCCCACTTCACCTGGCTGCCAACCCCAACGCAACCGCGTTCCTCGAACTCGTCCAGCCTACCCCCGAAGGGCGCTCCTTTTACGAGCAAATGACTATGACCACCGTAACAATTTCACCCCGCGTCGTCCCCAAAGAAATCGCAGCACAACTCTTGAGTCTTTCCGTGAAGTCGTTTGAGCGCCTTGTGGCTCAAGGCAGCATCCCCAAGTCCAGGCAGCTCAGCCCCAATCGAGTAGGCTGGCTGGTCAGCGACATTGACTCATGGGCTGAAAAGCGCCCCGTTTCAGAGCTGCTGCCGCCCAGCAACACCGGAGCCCCAAAGCCTAGAAACAACAGGCAGGGTGAGGCCGTCTATGTAGGAGAGGCCTGAACAATTGCATCCAGCCTCTCCGCATGGCGCTGCAGCCAGTGAAGCTTTTCAGCGTCATAGCGGTATCGGTTATATACGCCTGCCACACCTGCAGTGACATGCCCCATGATGGCCTCGCCAACTTCTTCAGGGCAACCGATCTGAGCAAGCATCGTGCGCCCTGTCCTGCGCAAATCATGCGGAGACCAGTGCGTCACCTCCAGCCGCGCCCGCTCCCAACCTGGTCGCGTCTTGCTATAAGGCTGCTTCGAATGCACCTGGGTCTGCACGTTCGTCTGCTGGATATGCCCGGAAGCATGCGCACCCGGAAACAGAAATCCATTGGGATTGTCTGCCAGCCGCCGTTTGACGACGTCCGCGGCACGACCTAAAAGCGGAACTCGAAAGTCATTGGCGCTTTCCCTTTTCTTGTTCTTGGTGAGGCTCCTGGGCAGCATTGCCCACAACACCTTTCCCTCTTCTCTAATGTGGCTTGCGTGCAATGCGCAAATCTCCACTCCCCGAGCACACGTCCACAGGTATAGCGTCAGCACATCCTGTACCGCCGGCGACAGCTTGGGATAGTCTGCCACGATCAACCTCCGCACCTCTTCAGGCTCGAGCACTCGCTTATCCGAACCCTTGTGCTCGCCATCACGCAACTGGCCCTTGCTCTGTAGCTTGCGCTTTAGGATCTGCCGCCACCAGTTGGGAACATCTGCGCTCAAACGACCTGAATCATGGGCATATTCCCAGGCCCCGCCCAGCTCCTGGCGCAGGCTATTCGCCATCACAGGCCTATCGGCCACGGCTTGGATCGCTTCAAAAGCTACGCTGCGCGTAACTGCCGAGGGCTCCAAATGCGCGATGGATGCGATGCCACGAGTGAGGCGCGATCGCAAAGCCTTTGCGTTTTTGGCTTCACGGTTGCGCTCGATGTAGTCGGTGAGATAGTCGCCTACCAGACGCCCAACGGTGTAAGCCCCCTCTTTCGCCTCAACTGCTGCGGCCTGCTTTCCCTGCCTCTCTGCCTTACGCTCGAGCGACGGATCGCGTCCGGAATCACGAATTTGGCGCAACCCCTCCCACCTAGCAACAGCAGCCGTGAACGGCATCGCTGGCCACTGAGCAAATTTGATTTGTCGCATGCGCCCATCGACTGGCGACTTGTAACGGTAAATCCAACTTTTACTTGCGTTACTTGCATCCAGACGTAAGCCTGGGCACCCATGTACGACAATATAGGCACCGGGCTGCAGCGCCTTTGCTGTCCGCGCATCAAAATACATTGCACTCCCTGCCAGCGTAGCTTTCCTACAGTCCGAAATGAGGTTACGCCAAAAGCTACGCCAATTAGTGAAGTGTACAGGGCATGTGGTGACGATGCCGTGACTTGAGGCAAGGTTGCCGAAAGTCCAAAAAAATTAAGCAAATCAACGGCTTGCGTTGTTTTCCCCTGTAAATTCAAGCACTTAGGCAGGTGATTTAACCATGAACATTGTCATACTGGACGACTACCAAGACGCCGTACGCAAGCTGCATTGCGCTTCCCGCCTGGATGCGCTCAATGCCAAGGTCTACACCAACAACGTCAAAGGCCTGGGCCAGCTTTCGGTGCGACTGCGGGATGCCGACATCATCGTGCTGATACGCGACCGCACTGCGATCACGCGACAACTGATAGAGAAGCTGCCGCGTCTGAAGCTGATCGCCCAGACCGGCCGCGTGGGCGCGCATATCGACGTCAAGGCCTGCACCGACCATGGCATTGCGATCGCCGAAGGCGTGAGTTCGCCGGTTGCTCCCGCCGAGCTGACCTGGGCGCTGATCATGGCGTCCATGCGCCGCCTGCCGCAGTACATCGCCAACCTCAAGCATGGCGCCTGGCAGCAATCGGGCTTCAAGTCCGCGTCCATGCCGCCCAATTTCGCGCTCGGCAATGTGCTGCGCGGCAAGACGCTGGGCATCTGGGGTTACGGCCGGGTCGGCAAGATCGTGGCCGGCTACGGCCGCGCCTTTGGCATGAACGTGCGCATCTGGGGCCGTGACGCTTCGCGCGCCGAAGCCCTGGCCGACGGCTACCAGGCGGCCAACACGCGTGAAGAGTTCTTCTCGCAATGCGATGTGCTGAGCCTGCACCTGCGCCTGAGCGAAGCCACCGAGCACGTGATAGGCCTGGACGACCTGTCGCTGATGAAGCCCACGGCGCTGCTGGTCAACACTTCGCGCGCCGAGCTGATCGAGGCCGATGCGCTGGTCGCCGCGCTGCAGCGCGGCCGCCCCGGCATGGCCGCGATCGACGTGTTCGAAAGCGAACCCATATTGCAAGGCCATGCGCTGCTGCGCATGGAAAACTGCATCTGCACGCCGCACCTGGGCTATGTCGAGCAGGACAGCTATGAGCTGTATTTCGGTACGGCCTTCGAGAATGTCGTGAATTTCATCCAGGGCATGCCCACGCAGATCGTCAATCCCGACTATCAGCGGGTCGCGCGCTGAACGCGCGCGCGGCATCGGCGATGATCAGCGGACTCTGAATCCCGCGGCGCCGCCGTCGGGCTCGCGCTCCTGTGCGATGGCTTCCTGCACCGTCTGGCGCACCACCGATTCGAGTTCTTCCTGCAGCCGCAGCGTCACCGAGCGCGTCTGCTCCTGCACCACCTGGGCGATGGACTCGCGCAGGCGCTGGTCCAGCACGCGTTCCACGCGCTCGAGCAGGCGCTGCACCAGCCGCTCCTCGGCCTGCATCTGGACCTGGGCCCAGGCGACGGCGTCGAGTTCGGGGCTGGCTTCGGGCTCCTGCTCGGCGAGGCTGGGCAACACCGTCTCGGCCAGCGGAAAACGCGCCGCCGACCCCGAGGCCGGCGACGGCGAATACACCACGCGCGCGCCGGGATGCAGTTCGGGGATTGCAGCATGGGGCGCGGGCGCCTGGGCCGCCACGTCCCGAGAGGCGTAAGCCTGCACCGGCACGGCATGCGCAGCGGGCTCGGGCGCTGACGCCTGCACGGAACCGTGAGCCGGGTCCTGCACCACATCGGTCAAGGTCGGCACATAGCGCGGTGGCGCCTTGGCATTGGACAAGTCCATCACGCCCCTTTCAGCACCAGATCATGGCGCACGATGTTCAGTCCCAGGCCCGCATAGTGTTTCCAGCGCACACGCGCCTGGGCGCGGTCCTGCTCGTCATGCGCGCTCACCACTTCGACCACGCGCGCAAACGGCGCGAAATGCGCCGGCACGCTGTCCCAGAGGTTGAGCAGCAGGTCCTGGTGCGGCGCACAGCGCTCGTCCTGAACCAGCACCACGGGCGAGGCCGCGAACACCTGCGCGTCGTCGCCTTCGCAGGCATGGGCCAGGAAGTCGGGCGGCGACAGCTTCCAGAGCATCTGCGACAGCGCCTGCGTCACCGCCTGCGGCCCGGTCACGACCACGCGCGCATCGTTGCGCAAGGCCTTGCGCACGAAGCGGCAGACATAGGCCAGCCTGTCGGGCGCGTTGAAATGAAAGGCGACTTCGGTCATGGTCACAGCGCTGGCGCCACTCAAAGCAGCGTATCGGTCGCGGCGTCGGGCGCGCCGGCCGCGGGCGTGATCGTCTTGGCGACGGCAGCCGTCGTGTCGGCCGCTGCCGGCAGCTTGGCCGCCTTGACAGGCTTGGCGGCCTTCACCGCCTTGCCGGCCTTGTCACCCTTCACTGCCTTGGCCGCCACAGGAGCGGACTTGGCAGCTTCAAGCAGGTAGTGCACCAGCAGGCCCACGGGACGGCCCGTGGAGCCCTTGGCCGCGCCGCCCTTCCAGGCGGTGCCCGCGATGTCCAGATGCGCCCAGGCCATGTCGCCCACGAAGCGCTGCAGGAACTTCGCGGCCGTCACCGCGCCACCCGCACGGCCCGCGACGTTGCCCATGTCGGCGAAATTGCTCTTGAGGCCTTCGGCGTAGTCGTCGTCCAGCGGCATGCGCCAGCACAGGTCCTGCGCCTCCTCGCCCGCGTTCTGCAGCGCCAGGGCCAGCTCCTCGTTGTTCGAGAACAGGCCGCTGCGCAGCCCGCCCAGCGCGACCACGCAGGCGCCGGTGAGCGTCGCGATATCGACCACGGCGCGCGGCTTGAAGCGCGCGACATAGGTCAGCGCGTCGCACAGCACCAGACGGCCTTCGGCGTCGGTGTTGAGGATTTCAATGGTCTGGCCGCTCATGCTCGTGACCACGTCGCCGGGCTTCACGGCGCGTCCGTCTGGCATGTTTTCGCAGGCCGGGATCAGGCCGACGACATTGATTGCCGGGCGCAGTTCGGCCAGGGCACGGAACACGCCCAGCACGCTGGCCGCGCCGCCCATGTCGAACTTCATCTCGTCCATTTCGGCCGACGGCTTGAGCGAAATGCCGCCGGTGTCGAACGTGATGCCCTTGCCAACCAGGGCCACGGGCGCGTCGCCCTTGGCGCCGCCCTGGTAATGCAGCTCGATCAGGCGCAGTGGCTCGGCCGAGCCCTGGGCCACGGCGAGAAACGCGCCCATGCCGAGCTTGGCGACTTCGGCCGGACCGTGGATCTTGCACTCGATGCCGGGCAGCTTGGCCAGCGCCTTGGCGGCGTCGGCGAGCAGCGTGGGCGTCGCATGGTTGGCGGGGCGATTGGCCCATTCGCGCGTCGTGCCCTGGCCCAGCGCCAGCGCCACGCCGCAGTCGAACGCCGCCTGCGACGCGGCCTTGGAAGGCACGCCCAGCACCACCTTCTCGAGGCTGCAGGGCTTGGCCGAAGGCTTGGTCGTGGCAAAGACATAGGTCGCGTCGGCAATCGCCTGCACCGCAGCAGTCAGCGCCGGCGCAGGGACATCGAAACTGAAGCACACTACAGCGCGCTTGAGCGCGGGCGCGCTCAACGCCGGGCCGACAGCGGCCAGGGCCTTGCGAACGGCCTTGGCCGAGCCATCGCCCGCACCCACCAGCAGCACCCGGCGCGCAGCGATGGCGGGCAGATGATAGAGCGACAATGACTTGCCGGCTTCGGTCTGCAGGTCGCCATGCTTGAGGGCCAGGGCCACAAGCGAGGACAGGGGATCGGACGCGGCGGGCGTGGGCTCGGCAACGAGCAGCACCAGCAGGTCGGATTTTTCGTTGGCGGCAGCCGCGATGGTCAGTGCCTTGAGATCAAAGTTCATAATCGGCGTTTTCCTTTTAGCCAATGTTATTCGATTCATCCATACGCAAAGAGCTGGCCCGCAGCTTTGGCGCCACCTTGGTGGTGTTGGTCACGGTCGTCATGACCATGATGCTGATTCGCACGTTGGGCCAGGCATCCCGCGGCAATGTCAATCCTTCCGACGTGATCATGGTCATGGGCTTCACGGTATTGGGCCAGTTGCCCACTATTTTGGGTCTGAGCCTGTTCGTGTCCGTCGTAGGGTCTCTGTCGCGCATGTACCGGGACAGCGAGATGGTCATCTGGTTTGCCAGTGGTCGCGGACTGGTGTCGTTCCTGCCACCGCTGCTGCGCTTTGCCTGGCCGGTCGTGGCGGTGATCGCGGTGCTCGCAACGCTGGTCTGGCCCTGGTCCAACCAGCAGGTCCAGCAGCTCAAGTCGCAGTACTCGCAGCGCAGCGACATTGACCGCATCGCGCCCGGCGAGTTCCAGGAATCGTCGGACGGTTCGCGCGTGTTCTTCATCGACAAGGACACGCCGGGCGCCGATGCCGCGAGCAATGTGTTCATCGTCACCAACGAGCCGCATGCGGAGTCGGTGACGTCGGCACGCAGCGCGCGCCTGATTGTCGAGAACGGCCAGCGCACGGTCATCCTGAGCGACGGCCAGCGCGTCGAGACCCAGACCGACACTCCGGGCGTGAAGATCAGCGAGTTCAAGGAATACGGCCTGCAGTTGGGCGACGGCGCATCGATCGCCGAAGAGGATGCATCGGCGCGCAGCCAATACACCCATGCGCTGTGGAGCAGTGCGCTGCCGGCCTACCAGGCCGAAATGGGCTGGCGCCTGGGCCTGCCGCTGGCGGCGCTGAACTTCCTCGTGCTGGGCCTGGCCGTGGCCAGCGTGAACCCGCGCGCGGGCAGCAGCTCGAGCCTGATGATTGCGCTGTTCGCATTCATCGTTTACTACAACCTGATGACGCTGGGACAAAGCTGGGTCGGCGCGGGCCGCATCGGGCCCTTCAGCTTTCTGGCGCTGCTGCATGGCGGCACGCTGCTGTGCGCCCTGGGCGTGCTGCTCGCGCGCCACCACCGCTGGTCGATACGTTCGCTCTGGTCCAACCGACGCAAGGAAGCCGTGCAATGAAAGTCCTGCGCCGACTGATCTACCGCGACGCGCTGTCCGCCGTCGCCTTCGTGACCCTGGCCTTTCTGGGGCTGTTTTTCTTCTTCGATCTGATCGATGAGCTGCGCTGGGTAGGCCGCACCGGCGGCGACCTGTACAAACCTTCGCACGCGCTGGTGTTCGTGCTGCTGAGCCTGCCCAGCCATCTGTACGAGCTGCTGCCCATCACCGTGCTCATAGGCACGATCTTCGTGATGGCGCGGCTGGCGCAAAGCTCCGAGTTCACCATCATGCGCACCAGCGGCATGGGCCCGTGGATGGCCTTGCGCACGCTGCTGGTGCTGGGCCTGGGTTTCGTGGTGCTGACGTTTGCCGTGGGCGACTACATCGCACCCGCGGCCGAACGCCTGGCGCAGACCGTGAAGGCCGCGCAGCTGGGCAAAGTGTCGAGCGGCGCAACCGGTGCCTGGCTCAAGGAACGCCAGGGCGATCATTCGTTCGCGGTCAACGTCAATGCGCTGAGCAATGACGGCGACCTGCTGGGCGTGCGCATCTTCGAGTTCGATGCCCAGGGCCACATGGCCTCGCAAACCCGCGCCGAGAGCGCCGTGGTGAGCACCAACGACGACACCTGGGAGCTGCGCAACGTGACGCGCAGCACCTATGTCGTCGAGGCCGGCCAGGCGCGGCTCGATCGCGTGCGCGAGGCCGCGCTGCGCTGGCCCACGCGCATCAGCGCGGAGATGGTCGCCGCTTCGCTGCTCAAGCCCGACCGCATGGCGACGCTCGACCTGTTCCAGTACATCCGCCACCTCGAATCCAACGGCCAGTCCGCGCAGCGCTATGAAATCGAATTCTGGCGCAAGGTGTTCTATCCCTTGAGCTGCCTGGTGATGGTCGTGCTGGCCCTGCCTTTTGCCTACCTGCATTTCCGCTCGGGCGGCATCGCGGGCTATGTGTTCGGCGGCGTCATGGCCGGCATCAGCTTCTTCCTGCTGAACAACGTGTTCGGCTACGCGGGCAATCTGCAGAACTGGTCGCCCTGGCTCACTGCCGCGGCGCCGGGCTTCATTTACAGCCTGCTTTCACTCGGCGCCTTCAGCTGGCTGGTGCTCAGGCGATGAACATGACTACTGAAAATCCTTCGACATTCGGCGTGATCCTGCTGGGCCATGGCTCGCGCGATCCGCTGTGGCGCGCGCCCATCGAGGCCGTGCAGCAGCGCGTGCAGCGCGCCCAGCCGCAGTCGCCCTGCTGCTGCGCCTATCTGGAACTCACCGAGCCCAGCCTGGCCCAGGCCGCCGACCAGCTGATTGCCCAGGGCGTGCGCCAGCTGCGCATCACGCCCATGTTCCTGGGCACGGGCAAGCATGCGCGCGAAGACATTCCGCGGCTGGTCGCCGAGCTGCAGGCGCGCCACCCCGACGTGCAGGTTGAAGTGCAGGCATCCGTGGGCGAGGACGCGCGCGTCACGGCCTTGCTCGCGCAGATAGCGACCGAATAACGCGTTGCGGGCCGCAAATTAGCGGCTCTTGTTAGACAAATGCGTCATAATGATGGAAGCTCTTAGCAGAAATCAGTATGAACCTGCATCAATTCCGCTTCGTCCAAGAAGCCGCGCGCCGCAACCTCAATCTCACCGAGGCGGCGAAAGCCCTGCACACCTCGCAGCCCGGGGTCTCCAAAGCCATCATCGAGCTGGAGGAAGAGCTGGGCGTGGACATTTTCGCGCGCCACGGCAAACGCCTCAAGCGCATCACCGAGCCCGGCCAGCATGTGCTGCAAAGCATTGAGCTGATCATGCGCGAGGTGGGCAACCTCAAGCGCATAGGCGAACAGTTCAGCGCCCAGGACAGCGGCACGCTGAGCATCGCCACCACCCACACGCAGGCGCGCTATGTGCTGCCGCCTTCGGTCGCCAAGCTGCGCGAGATCTATCCCAAGGTGCACATCAGCCTGCACCAGGCCACGCCCGCGGAAGTCGCGCGCATGGTGATCGACGAGGTCGCCGAGATCGGCATGGCCACCGAGTCGCTGGCCGATTACCCCGAACTCGTGACCCTGCCCTGCTATGAATGGCAGCATGTGCTGGTCGTGCCGCCCGGCCACCCGCTGGCGCAAAAAGAGCGCATCTCGCTGGACGACATCGCCCACGAATCGCTGATCACCTACCACCCCTCGTTCACGGGCCGCAACAAGATCGACCAGGCATTCACCGCACGCCGCCTGCAGCCGCGCGTGGTGCTCGAAGCCATCGATTCGGACGTGATCAAGACCTATGTGCGCCTGGGCCTTGGCATTGGCATCGTCGCCGAAATGGCGATGCGCGACGACCCGGCCGGCGACCTGGTGGTGCGCCCCATGGGCCATCTGTTCGGCCAGAACGTGGCGCGCGTCGCGTTCAAGCGCGGCGCCTACATGCGCAACTTCGTCTACAAGTTCGCCGAGCTGCTCAGCGACCGTTTGAGCCGTGACCTGGTGGTGCGCGCCATGAACGGCCATGTGGCCGATTACGAACTCTGATTCTTCCGACTGACCTGCGCACCGGCCCGCGGTGCCTTATCGTTTTTCCTGCTGCACCATGACCTCTACCCCTGCTGCATCCGCACCCCGCACGCCCCTTTTCGCCAGCAAGCTGCCCGCCGTCGGCACCACGATCTTCAGCGTGATGTCGGCCCTGGCCACCGAGCACCAGGCCGTGAACCTGGGCCAGGGCTTTCCCGACTTCGCCTGCGACCCGGCGCTGATCGAGGCCGTGCACCAGGCGATGCTGGCCGGCCACAACCAGTACCCGCCCATGCCCGGCGTGCCCGCGCTGCGCCAGGCGGTATCCACCAAGATCGCGGCGCTGCACGGCCGCACGTACCACCCCGACAGCGAGATCACCATCACCGCGGGCGCGACCCAGGGCATTCTCACGGCCATCCTGGCCTGCGTGCACCCAGGCGATGAAGTCATCGTTCTCGACCCCTGCTACGACAGCTACATTCCCAACATTCTGCTGGCCGGCGGCGTGCCGGTGCGCGTGCCGCTGACGCCGGGCAGCTTCCGCCCCGACTTCGACAGGATTTCGGCGGCGATCACGCCGCGCACGCGTCTGCTGATCATCAACACGCCGCACAATCCCAGCGCCACCATCTGGAGCGCCGAGGAAATGCGCACGCTCGAAGAGCTGCTCGCGCCCACCGACGTGCTGTTGATCAGCGACGAAGTCTACGAGCACATGGTGTTTGACGGCGCCGAGCACCAGAGCGCGGCGCGCTTTCCCGGCCTGGCGGCGCGCGCCTTCATCAATTCAAGCTTCGGCAAGACTTTCCACGTCACCGGCTGGAAGGTCGGCAGCGTGGCCGCGCCCGCGGCCCTGATGGCCGAGTTCCGCAAGGTCCACCAGTTCAACGTGTTCACCGTGAACACGCCCATGCAGCACGGCCTGGCAAGCTACCTGGCCGAGCCCGCGCGCTACCAGGGCCTGCCGGCGTTCTACCAGGCCAAGCGCGACCTGTTTCGCGCGGGCCTGGCGGATTCTCGCCTCAAGCTGCTGCCCAGCACCGGCAGCTTCTTCCAGTGCGTGGACATCTCGGCCGTCAGCGATCTGAGCGAAGCCGATTTCTGCCAGTGGCTGGTGCGCGAGATCGGCGTGGCGGCGATTCCGCTGTCGGCGTTCTACGGCGACGGCTTCGACCAGCGCGTGGTGCGCTTTTGCTTTGCCAAGGAAGACGCGACGCTGCACGCGGCGCTGGCGCGCCTGCGCAAGCTCTGAGCCGCAGCCGTCAATCGAACTGCTCGCCCGGGGTCAGCGGCGTATGGCGGTAGGTAGCCGGCGTGCGCGATAGCTTGATCGGCGAGCCCACGCCCTGGTAGCCGGGCAGCTGCACGCGCAGCTGGCGGTGCAGCGTGTGCGGGTGCGCGAGCGCCGCATCCACAGCCTGCACGGGCGCGGCCGTCACGCCGATCGCCATCAGCGCCGTGGCCAGGGCATTGCCTTCAAAGCCCGCCAGCGCCTGTTCCAGCAGGGGCTTGAGCGCCTCGCGGTGCACCGAACGCTGGCCGGCGGTCGCAAAGCGGCTGTCCTGCACCAACTGCGCGCAGCCGATGTGTTCGCACAGCAGCTTGAACTGGCGGTCATTGCCCACGGCAAAGAACACCGGAATGGAGCCGGTCTGCAGCACGTCGTAGGGCGCGATGTGCGGATGGGCATTGCCCGAGCGCTGCGGCGTCTTGCCGTCCATGAACCAGTTGGCCGCATGCGGGTGCAGCAGCGAGATGCCGCTGTCGTAGAGCGCGGCGTCGACCAGCTGGCCCAGGCCGCTGGGCTGGCGCTCGTGCAGAGCCAGCATCACGCCGATGACCGCGTTCATTCCCGTCACCATGTCGACCACGGGCAGTCCCACGCGCAAGGGCCCGCCGTCGCGCTCGCCGTTGACGCTCATCAGCCCTGTCATGGCCTGGATCGCGGCGTCGTAACCCGGCCAGGCGCCCAGCGGGCCGTCGGCGCCAAAGCCGCTGACGCGGCACCAGACCAGGCGCTCGAAGCGCTGCTGCATCTGCGCAAAGCCAATGCCCCATTTTTCCATCGTGCCGATCTTGAAGTTCTCGATCAGCTCGAAAGCACGCTGGACGCCCAGCTGTTCGAGCGCAACAGCCGCGGCGTGCGCCTGAGCCACGCGGGCCTGCACCTGCTGGTGCAGGCGCGTGAAGCGCTGGAACACATGCGCGCCCAATACCCCGACGTGCGCGTAGACCTGCATGAACTCAACAGCATCGACCAGGTCGGGGCGCTGCAGGCCGGCAAGATCCACCTGGGACTGATGCATACCATGGCGCCACCGCCGGGCATGAGCGCGCAGACCATCGCCTCCGAGCCCTTCATCGCCTGCATTCCCGCGGGCCACCCGCTGGCGGGTCAGGCGAAGATCTCCATCGCCCAGTTGGCCAACGAACGCCTGATCCTGTTTTCCGAAGCCGTGTCGCCCGACTACTTTCGCGTGATACGCAGCATGTGCCAGAAAGCCGGGTTCGACCCCGAGCTGCGGCATGAGGTGCGCCACTGGCTGTCCGTGCTGTCGCTGGTGAGCACCGGCCAAGGCGTGTCTCTGGTGCCGGCCTGCCTGCAGCGCGCGGGCATGCAGGGCCTGGCGTTCAAGCCGATCGCGCGCAAAACGCCGCTGTCGGTGCTGCAGGCCATGTGGCGCCCCTCGCCCGCGCATCCTCTGATGCCGATACTGCTGGCGCACCTGCATTCGGTCGTGAAAGAGCACCTGCAAATGGCCTGCGCAGCCGAACGCTGAACGGGCGCAGCGCTCACCGGATTCAGCGGAAAATGCCTAAGTCAATGTGGCTCGAATGGGTTTTGCATCGGTAATGATTCTCATTTAATATCATTTCCAATGAATGAAGGACTTCTGCGCGCAAGCCTTTCGCCGGCCTGCCCTGTCCTGCGCGCGCCACGCATTTTTTCCCACTCCCCAGACGGACTCCCATGCCCTTTACCTTGCCCCAGCTTGCCTACGCCTATGACGCCCTCGAGCCGAACATCGATGCGCAGACGATGGAGATCCACTACACCAAGCACCATCAGATCTATGTGAACAATCTCAATGCGGCGCTTGAAGGCAGCGCGTATGCGGAACTTTCCATCGAGGCCTTGATTGCCCAGGTCGAGTCCCTGCCCGAAGCGCTGCGCCCCGCGGTGCGCAACAACGGCGGCGGCCACGCCAACCACAGCCTGTTCTGGCAAGTCATGTCGCCCCAGGGCGGAGGTCAGCCTGCGGGCGATCTGGCGCGCGCAATCGAGTCCGACCTCGGCGGCCTCGAAGCCTTCAAGGCCGCGTTCACCAAGGCCGCGCTGAGCCGCTTCGGCAGCGGCTGGGCCTGGCTCACGGTCGACAGCGACGGCAAGCTTGCGGTCGAAAGCAGCGCCAACCAGGACAACCCGGCCATGGTCGGCATCGGTTCCGGAAATACCGCCATCCTCGGGCTCGATGTGTGGGAACATGCGTACTACCTCAAGTACCAGAACCGTCGCCCCGAGTACATCGCGGCGTTCTACAACGTCATCGACTGGGCCGAAGTCGCTCGCCGCCACGCCCAGGCGCTGCAAGGCTGATCGGACCCACGCATGAATGACTCCAGCGCCTGCGCTGCGCGCGCCACACAACGCATGCGGCTCAGAACCCGGATCGGGCTGGCGATTTCCATTCTTGGCGTATGGGCGCTGTGCGCCCTGGTCTGGAACGGCCTGCAGAACAATCCGGCGGCGCGCGGCGCGCTGCTTGCCGGCGGCGTCGCAGCGCTGGCCACGGCGCTGGGCACCTTGCCCGTGCTGCTGGCCCAGCGCCCGTCCGAACGCCTGCAGGACACGCTGTTCGGTTTCGGTGCCGGCGTGATGCTCGCGGCATGCGCGTTCTCGCTGGTCATTCCAGGCCTGGACGCGGTGCGCCAGGCCGGCGGCAGCGCCTGGGCCGCGAGCGGCTCGGTCGGCGCGGCCATTCTGCTCGGCGGCCTGGTGCTGCTGGCGCTGGACAAGCTGCTGCCGCACGAACATTTCATCAAGGGACGCGAAGGCGCCAGCGCCCAGCAGCTGCGCCGCACCTGGCTGTTCGTCATCGCAATTGCCTTGCACAACATTCCCGAAGGCCTGGCCATAGGCGTGGGCTACGCGGGCAACGAAGGCCTGCGCGCCAACGCGCTGGCGATAGGCATTGCGATCCAGGACGTGCCCGAAGGCTTTGTCGTTGCCGCGGCATTGCTTGCCGCGGGCTACGGTCGCATTCTGGCCGTCGCCATAGGCATGGCTTCGGGCCTGGTGGAGCCCATGGGCGCCGTGGTCGGCGCTTCCATCGTCGGACACTCCGCGATGCTGTTGCCCTGGGGCCTGGGTTTTGCCGCGGGAGCGATGCTGTTCGTCATCAGCCACGAAATCATTCCCGAATCCCACCGCAAGGGCCACGAAGTGTTTGCCACCGCCGGGCTGATGCTGGGCTTCGTGATGATGATGGTGCTCGATACCGCACTCGCCTGAGCACGGCCGCGCGCAGCGCGGTCGGGCATCCAAGGCGCATCAGCCGCTTTCGGCGCCTGCACCGCAGCAGAGTCTGTGCCTGTGCAGGCGTGGGATAGCAGCGAAAACGGTGGCCGATCTGCATGTCGCCATGCTCATGGAGAAATCAGTAAGGCGCCAGCATGAAAAGTAACAAGCCCTAGCTCTCCTGCTGTTTTAACAGCGGGCCGCACATCGTTTTTGTGCGGAAATACCGGCGAAAGACGCTGTCGCCCGAAGTGCTGGAATATCTCAAGGGCACGTTATCGGACTGCCAGTCCGCCTGGAACTGCAAGCTGGTCGAATTTGGCGGGGAGTCCGGCTAGACCCTCTCCTGACGATTCGGCTTTGCGTTCATGCTGCTTCGTGGCAACCTCGCCTGGCAGGAGGAATGACCTGACGCTGCATCCGGGCCAGCCGTACATCACGGTCAACGACCTGCCCAAGATCGACGAATTGAGGAAGCTTTTCCCCGAGAGCTATACGGCCAAGCCCGCGCTTTTTCCCACGGGAGAAGCCAGCTGAACCGCGCCTGGGACTCTGCCCCGCCGGCGCCGCTGCAGGTCTGATGCGGCGCCCGGTGCAGCGCGCGGCATGGCACTCACCAACGGCCAATGTAGCCAGCGATCACGATGGCTATGGCCGCGCACAAACTCGACAAGCTCACCCATCCCGGTCGCAACAGCAGGCTCCGGTACGGCTTGCCGGGATGGTAAAAAACACGGACCGCGCCGCGGGCATCCGCCTTGACCCGCCGCGGCAGCACTCCTGCCGCGCCTTTGAGCACACCAGACGCGGACATCTTCCAGATCGAGATTTCTCGACCTTGATAGACCTGCCCGCTCACTTGGTACTCATAGAGCGCATCGGGCACGAATTGCTGATTGGCGGGGTGAAGCTCGGTGGCGCCGAACTGGCGCGTTCCCAAGCGCAGCAAACGGCCTTCGGTGCCAGGCCAGCGGCGCACGCGCAGCGCATGCAGCAAGGTGCCCAAAAGCACGAACACCACGTAAACCGTAAACCAGAAATGAATGCCCTGAGGCTGCTTGCGCAGTGTCAGATCGAACATCAGCTGAAGATAGTCAGTCACAGTTTCGCTGCTTTGTTTCGGTGCCCCGCGAATGCCACACCATGCCGGGCGGACCGAAATGCGCGCTGCATCGGGCTGCACGCCCCGCCCCCCCTTGCGCTTGCCAGCCAACCGGCACGCGATCCGGATGATAAGGTTTTTCTGGCTTGGAAATAAGCCCCTTGCCGCCTTGGCCCGAGCCCAACAAAAGCCATAGTTGATTTGCCAGTTTCGGCGCTTTCAACCGAGGCAGATCATGGGCGCCATACGCCAAAACTCATGCTTGCTGACTGTCGCAGGGGTGGCGTTGGCATGGGGACCGGCGACTTACGGCGGGGGGGGGCGGCTCGCCGTCCGCCGCCGGCGCTGGCGTCGACGCGGGCGGTACTGGCAGCGTGCCGGCAGCCGAAAGATGGTGGGTCAGGGGAGTTTCGCAGTGACTCGATAGTGAGCAAATATGTTTTCGTCTCCAGCGACCTAGTGGAGGTGCCCCACACTGAACTGTTCGGCAGGGTTTATGAAGACATGCACAACTGCCTGGATCAAAGAGGCGTCTGGGGCCTAGACGCCAACGGCTACAGCTATGGCTTTGACGAGTTTGCGGAAGACGGGACCGCCCTCGCCCCCTTCGCCCGGCCGCGGCCACACGATCCGCGATTCGATATGACGCCACAACAAATCGCGCAGTGGTTCTCGGAGGACGGCTCCGAGGACATGGTGGGTGCACAAGCCAGAATCTTTCACGCCAAGGCCTTCAAATACACGGCCCATGGCAAGTCGACCTACGTCTTCTTTTCCATGAGCAGTCCCAAGCACCCTGACCCCTCCCACCCCGAAAGCGCACCGGAACATACGCAGATTAACGTATCGCAGTGATTTCGCGCGGCGCGGCGACCCTCTGCCCTAGGGTCACAGCAGCACGATGTCGTACTGCTCCTGGCCCATGGCATTTTCCGCCTGCAGCGAAATCGGCTTGCCGATGAAGTCCGAGAGGCTTGCCAGATGCGGGCTTTCCTCGTCGAGAAACAGGTCGACGACCTGGCGCGAGGCAATCACGCGGAATTCCTGCGGATTGAACTGGCGCGCCTCGCGCAGGATTTCGCGCAGCACGTCATAGCAGACGCTGCGCGCGGTCTTGACTATGCCCTTGCCGGTGCACACCGGGCAGGGTTCGCACAGCATGTGGGCCAGCGATTCGCGCGTGCGCTTGCGCGTCATCTCGACCAGGCCCAGCTGCGAGAAGCCGCCCGACATCATGGTCTTGACGCGGTCGCGGCCCAGCTGCTTGCGGAACTCGGCGAGCACCGACAGCTGGTGCTCTTCGCGCACCATGTCGATGAAGTCGGCGATCACGATGCCGCCCAGATTGCGCAGGCGTAGCTGGCGCGCGATCGCCTGGGCGGCCTCGAGATTGGTCTTGAAAATGGTGTCGTCGAAATTGCGCGCGCCGACGAAACCGCCGGTGTTGACATCGATCGTCGTCAGGGCTTCGGTCTGGTCGACGATCAGGTAGCCGCCCGACTTGAGGTCCACGCGCCGGCCCAGCGCCTTGGCGATTTCCTCGTCAATCGAGTAGAGGTCGAAAATCGGCCGCTCGCCCTTGTACAGCTGCAGCTTGGGCACGGCCGCGGGCATGAATTCCAGCCCGAAAGCCTGTAAGGCCGCAAACTGCTCGCGCGAGTCGATGCGAATGGTCTGCGTCTGCTCGCCCACCAGATCGCGCAGCACGCGCTGCAGCAGATTCAGATCCTGGTGCAGCAGCGAGCCCGGCGGCAGTTGCACCGATGACTGCTTGATGCGCGCCCAGGTCTTGCGCAGGTAGGCAATGTCTTCCGACAGCTCCTGGTCGCTCGAATCCTCGCCGTTGGTGCGCAGGATGAAACCGCCACCGCCGCCCGTGGCCTTCTCGCCCACCAGGCCCTGCAGCCGGGCGCGCAGCGCGTCGCGTTCGGCAGGCGGAATCTTCTGCGACACGCCCACATGGTCGTCCTGGGGCAGGAACACCAGCAGCCGCCCTGCGATGCTGACCTGGGTCGACAGCCGCGCGCCCTTGGTGCCGATCGGGTCCTTGATGACCTGGACCAGGATGGCCTGGCCCTCGAAGATCTGCTTTTCAATCGGTTTGACCGGCAGGTCCTTGCGCGCGAACATCGGCGCCTCGCCGTTTTCCTGGCGCTGCCAGACGTCGGCCACATGCAGGAAAGCCGCGCGCTCCAGGCCGATGTCGATGAAGGCCGACTGCATTCCCGGCAGCACGCGCGCCACCTTGCCCAGATAGACATTGCCCACCAGGCCGCGCTCGAGCGGGCGCTCCATGTGCAGCTCCTGCACCGCCCCGCTTTCGACGATGGCGACGCGGGTCTCCTGGGGCGACCAGTTGATCAGAATGTCCTGTTGCATGTTCATTGCTTGCCTATCCAACTCAAAGGGACCAGCCGGCCTGGCGCAGCAGCTGGGCGGTTTCGAACAGGGGCAGCCCCATGATGCCGGTATAGCTGCCCGCGAGGTGGGCGACATGCACCGCGGCCGCGCCCTGTATGCCATAGGCGCCGGCCTTGCCCATGGGCTCGCCCGTGGCGACATAGGCCGCGATCTGCGCGGGCGTCATGGCCGCGAAGCGCACGACAGAAACTGAAAGCGCCGTGAAACGCTGCGGGCCGGACTGCAGCGCCACGGCCGTGAGCACTTCATGCTCCTGGCCGCAGAGCAGCGAAAGAATGCGCGCGGCATCAGCCTCATCTTCGGGCTTGCCCAGGATCTGCGCACCCAGCGCCACCGTGGTATCGGAACACAGGATGGGCGCGGGCGCCAGGCCGCGGCGCGCATGGCGGGCCACGGCTGCGTCGAGCTTGAGTCCGGTCACGCGCTGCACGTAGTCGCGTGGCGCTTCGGCGGCCAGCGCCAGCTCGATGGCTTCGGCATCTTCTGCGACATCGCCGGCGGCGTTGGGCAGCAGCAATTCGTGGCGCACGCCGATTTGCTCGAGCAATTGACGGCGGCGGGGACTTTGCGAGGCGAGGTAGAGGAAATCAGACATGGCAGACGGTAAAAACTGCTGCAACCCTTTAAATTCAAGCGTCGCAGGCTATGAAAAAGATAGTACCACGCGCGCTCGACGGCCTCGCAAGCCGCCTATCGCGCTGCGCCGTCGCGCCGGGCAAAGTACTCGCGCGTGAGCTGCACGATCACCGGCGAAAGCAGCAGCAGCGAGATCAGATTGGGAATCGCCATCAGCGCGTTGAGCGTGTCCGCCACCAGCCAGGCGAAGTCCAGGGTCGCCACGGCGCCGAAATACGCAGCCACGGTCCACAGGATGCGAAAAGGCTTTTCGCAGATCGGGCCGACCAGGTAGGTCCAGCACTTCTCGCCGTAATAGGCCCAGCCCAGGATGGTGGTGAAGGCAAACACCGCCAGCGACAGCGCCAGCAAATACTTGCCAATGCCGGGCAGTGCCGCCTCGAAACTCTGGGTCGACAGCACCGCGCCGGTCGCGCCCGAGTTCCAGACACCGCTGACGACAATGGCCAGGCCGGTCATGGTGCAGACGATGATGGTGTCGATGAAGGTGCCCATCATGCCCACCAGGCCCGAGAACACCGGGTCCTTGGTCGCTCCCGCGGCCTGGGCGATGCCGGCGGTGCCCAGGCCGGCTTCGTTGGAGAAGATGCCGCGCGCCACTCCCATGCGCAAGGCCATCAGCACGGTCGAACCCAGGAAACCGCCCGTGGCCGCCGTAGGATTGAAGGCCTGGGCAAAGATCAGCGCGAAGGCGCTGGGGATACGGTCGGCAAAAACCCACAGCACACACAGCACGCAGGCGATGTAGAGCACGCACATCGCCGGCACCAGCTTTTCGGCGACCGCGCCGATGCGCGTGATCCCGCCCAGCACGACCGCGCCCACCAGCAGCGCCAATGCCAGGCCGGTGACCCAGTTTTCCAGGCCGAAGGCGCTGTGCATGGCCGAGGCAATGCCGTTGGCCTGCACCATGGAGCCTATGCCGAAGCCGGCAAAGCCGCCGAAGATGGCGAACAGCGTACCCATCCAGCGCCAGTGACGCCCCAGGCCGTTCTTGATTGCGTACATCGGGCCGCCGACCCACTGGCCCTTGGCATTCTGCTCGCGGTACTTCACCGCGACGACGACTTCACCGTACTTGGTGGCCATGCCCAGCAACGCGGTCATCCACATCCAGAACAGCGCCCCCGGGCCGCCCACCGCGATGGCCGTGGCCACGCCGGCGATATTTCCCGTGCCCACCGTCGCCGACAGCGCCGTCATCAGCGCCGCATAGGGCGAGATGTCGCCATCGGCCTTGTCTTCGATACGCCGGCTGCGCCAGATCATGCGAAAGCCATGGACGATATTGCGCAGAGGCATGAATCCCAGGCGAATCTGCAGATAAAAGCCGGTGCCCAGGATCAGCACGATCATGGGCACACCCCATACGATGCCGTTCAATGACGTGAAGAACTGATTCAGCAATTCCATGGATTCTCTCGATAGTTATGTAGATTTTCGGCGCGCGCCTTCCGGGCCGCACGCACAGCGCCTTGCGATACCGCAATCTAACAGGTGCCGCGCGGCCCTGACCCCGCAGCAGAGCAATATTCAATTGCATTTACCGGCTGAATCTCACCACCCGGTCGCGCCTTGCATCGCTCACTGCGGCCCTGTAGTGGCGGGACCTGCAGCCGCGGACTCGTGCTCATCCGGGGCGGAGCAAAAAAAAGCAGCCCTGAGGCTGCTTCATCGATCCGGACCCGCAATCATTCCCTGTGGTAAGAATGACCTGCATTCACCGACCAGGCGCGGTACAGCTGCTCGATGAGCAGCACGCGCACCATGGCGTGCGGCAGCGTCAGGTCGGACAGGCGGATACAGGATGCCACAGGCGCCGGACTTGCCCAGGCGCTGCGCGCCCAGCGCGACGGTGGTGTCGGAGCAGAGAATCGGCGCGGGTGCCAGGCAACGGCGCGCATGGCGGCCAACGCCTTGCGGCCTGACAGCAGCCCTTGCCGCAGTGGTCTCCCATCGTCCGACCGATTCCGTGCGCTCCGGGCAAAGCGCGCGACAGCCTTTGCGCCTCAGACGGCCTTGCCAAAAAGGTGGATCGTCCGCCCCTGGCTGTCCACCGCCACCGTGACCGGGAAGTCATGCAGCACGAACTCATGGATCGCTTCCATGCCCAGGTCGGCAAACGCCACGACCCGTGCCGCGCGTATCGATCGGGCCAGCAGATAGGCCGCGCCGCCCGTCGCGCTCAGGTACACGCCGCCGTGGCGCGCGATCGCCGCGATCGCATCCTTGCCGCGTTCGGCCTTGCCTATCATCGCCAGCAGTCCGGTGCCGGCCATCAGCGGCTCGACGAAGCGGTCCATGCGCGTGGCCGTGGTCGGCCCCGCGGGGCCCACGGCTTCTTCGCCCACGGCATCGACCGGGCCCACGTAGTAGATGGTGCGACCACGCAGGTCCACCGGCAGCGGCTGGCCGCGCGCCATCAGGTCAACCAGACGCTTGTGCGCGGCGTCGCGCGCAGTCAGCACGGAGCCGGACAGCAGCAGCGTCTGCCCGGTCTTCCATTGGCTCACCTGGGCCTTGTCGAGCTGGTCCAGATCGACGCGCACCGCGCCAGGCATGTCGAAGCGCTCGGCGATGCCGTCCCACAGGCTTGCGGGCGGCTCGGCCAGCTCGGCCGGGCCGCTGCCGTCGAGCGTGAAGCGCACATAGCGCGCGGCCGTGCAATTCGGAATCAAGGCCACAGGAATGGTGGCCGCATGGCAGGGGGCGGTGCGCAGCTTCACATCCAGCACGGCCGACGACCCGCCCAGGCCTTGCGCGCCTATGCCCAGCGCGTTCGCGCGCTCGAAGACTTCGAGGCGCAGCGCTTGCTCGGCGCCCTGCGCGCCGCGCGCCTGCAGCAGATCGATGTCGATCGCATCGAACAGCGACAGCTTGGCCAGCAGCATAGCCTGTTCGGGCGTGCCGCCTATGCCTATGCCCAGCGTTCCCGGCGGGCACCAGCCCGCGCCCATACCTGGCAACTGCGCAATCACCCAGTCGGCAACGCTGTCGCTGGGCTCGAGCGTCGCGAACCGCGTCTTCACATCGCCGCCGCCGCCCTTGGCGACGACCAGCACTTCGAGCACATCGCCTGCGACGATCTCGCACTGCACGACGGCGGGCGTGTTGTCGCGCGTATTGCGCCGCAGTCCCAGCGGGTCGGACACCATGGTCGCGCGCAGCGGATTGACCGGGTCGGTGTAGCCGCGGCGCACGCCTTCGTTGGCGATTTCCTGCAAGCAAAGGGGCGGCGCGCCGTCGTGGCGATAGAACTGCACGCCGCAGCCCAGACGCACGAACACCTGGCCCACGCCCGTGTCCTGGCAAAGGGGCCGCCGGCCCAGAGCCGCGAGCCGGCTGTTGACCAGCAACTGCTCGATCGCGGCGCGCGCGGGCGCATGCGTCTCGCGCGCCTGCGCGCGGCGCAGCGCCTGCACATAGTCAGCCGGATGGTGGTGGCTCACATACTGGAAAGCCCGGGCCAGGCTTTCGACCAGATCTTCCTGTGCGATGCGGACCATGGGCGCGCTCAGTCGAGCTGTATCTTCGCCGCCGCGACGACCTCGTTCCAGCGCAGCACTTCGGCGGCCGTGAACTTGCCGAATGCATCAGGCGCGTATTGCGCATCGGGCAGCAGCTTGATGCCCTGGCTTGTCATGCGCTCGGTCCATGCCTTGTCCCCCAGCGCCTTGAGATAGGCCTGGTGCATCTTCTCGACCACGTCGCGCGGCGTGCCCTTGGGCGCGTACAGGCCGTACCAAGTCGCGGCCTCGAAGCCGGGAATCGTTTTCTCGGCCAGCGGCTTGACGCCCGGATATTGCCTGGCCATGGGCGTGAGCGAAGTCAGCGCGATCGCGTTCAGGCGCCCACCCTGCACTTGCGGCAAGGCGGTGTTGCTTTGGTCAAACATGGCATCGACCTGGCCGCCGATCAGATCGTTGATCGCCGGGCCCGCGCCCTTGTAGGCAATCTGCGTGACTTCGATGCCGGCGCGTGACGCGAACAGCGCGGCGATGAGATGCGAAGTCGAGCCCACGCCCGCATTGCTGAAGTTCAGCGCCAAGGGCTTGGCCTTGGCCGCGGCGACGAAGTCGTCGGCGCTCTTGTAGGGCGAGTTCTTGCCGACCAGCATCACCAGCGGGGTATCGGGAAAGCGGAACACGGGCTCGAAGCTCCTGACCGGGTCGTAGCTGAGCTTCTTGTACAGCGCCGGGCCCGCACCCATGTAGCCCATGTGGCCGACCAGGAAGGTATAGCCGTCGGCCGGCGAGCGCGATGCCTTGGTCGCGCCTATGGTACCGCCCGCGCCGGCGACGTTCTCGATGACGATGGTCTGGCCGACCTGGCGCGACACCTTGTCGGCGATGTCGCGCGCCATCGCATCGGTGGGACCGCCCGCGGCAAAGGGCACGATCCAGGTCATGGTCTTGCTGGGCCAGGCCTGGGCCGCGGCGATCTGGGATGCGAGCAGCAGGGCCACAGCGCCGGAAGTCTTGAGCAGCTTCATTTTTTGTCTCCTTGGATTTCGGAATCAGAGGGTCTTGGTCGATGCTTCCAGCGCACGGTCGACCATTTGCGGCGCCAGCCCCAGGTAGTTCACGGGGTCGGTCAGGTGCTCGATCGCGGCGCGATCGAAATGCTCGGTGACCACGGGCAGCGCGGCCAGCGCCTCGGCCAGCGTGCCGCCGGATTCGTTGACGCTGCGGCAGGCGTCGTAGACCACGTCATGCGCCTGCTGGCGGCCCATGGCCGGGGCCAGACCCATCATCACGGCCTCGGCGACGATCAGGCCCCGGCTGATGCCCAGATTGCGGCGCATCTGTGCGGCGTCGACGATCAGCCCGCCGAGCGCGAACCTGGCCTGGTGCAATGCGCCCGCGGTCAGGATGAAGCTCTCCGGAATCGCAATCCACTCGGCGTGCCAGGGGCCGGTCGCGCGCTCGAAGTCCTGGATCATCGCGTCGACCATCAGGCCCGCATGCTGGCGCACGCCCTTGGCCGCGGCCAGCATCAGCTCGCTGGAGATAGGATTGCGCTTTTGCGGCATGGTGCTACTGGCGCCGCGGCCCTTGACGAACGGTTCGTAGACTTCGCCGAATTCCGTAGAAGCCATGATCATGATGTCGAGCGCAATCTTGCCCAGCGAGCCCGTGACCAGAGCCAGCAGATTCACGGCCTCGGCGAAACCGTCGCGCGCCACATGCCAGGTGGTCACGGGAACCTGCAGGCCCAGTTCCTCGGCCAGGGCTTTTTGCACTTCGAAGCCCTTGTCGCCCAGCGAAGCGAGCGTGCCCGCGGCGCCCGCGAAGCTCACACACTGCACGCGCGCACGCAGCTCGGCCAGGCGCTGCTGATGGCGATCGAACATCGCCAGCCAGATCGCGACTTTGTAGCCGAAGGTCACGGGCAGCGCCTGCTGCAGGTGCGTGCGCCCGGCCATGGGCGTGTCGCGGTGCTTCTTCGCCAGATCGGCCAGGATGGCGCGCAGCGCGCGAATGTCGGCTTCCACGATATCCAGCGCGGCGCGCACCTGCAGCACGTTGGCGGTATCCATGATGTCCTGGGTCGTCGCGCCCCAGTGCACATAGCGGCCGGCGTCGCCGCACATCTCCACCAGCTGGTGCACCAGGGGCAGGATCGGATAACCGACGATGTCGGTCTCCTGGCGCATATGATCGAAATCGATCTTCTCTATGCACGACGCGCGCGCAATCGTCTGCGCCGCGTCTTGCGGGATCACGCCGCAGCGGGCCTGGGCCTGGGCCAGTGCGACTTCGACTTCGATGTAACGCGCGATGAGACCGCGATCGGAGAAGACTTCGCGCATCGCGGGCGTGCCGAACGCATCGCGAAACAGGATGGAATCGATGACAGTGCTGGAAGATGAGCCGTTGCGCATGGGAGTGCAATCCAATATGTTGAATAAAATCGAACATATAGTTATGTTCGTACATATCGAAGTGTAGATATGTTCGAACAATTGACTTCACAGTGAAAACCCTGATTCGGGACACAATCCAAGCGATGAAGAAAAGCACACAGACAGACCTCTGCCGCGAGCTGACGGACGCCATTACTTCGGGGGTGCATCCCGTGGGCAGCCTGCTGCCCACCGAACTGGAACTGTGCGAGCAGTACGGCCTGAGCCGTTACGCGGTGCGCAAGGCGCTCGACGAGCTGCAGGAGCAGGGACTGATTTCGCGCAAGAAGAACGTGGGCACGCGCGTCGAATCGGCGCGCCCCGCGATGGGCTTCACGCAGTCGATCGCCACCGTGGACGAGCTCGCGCAGTTCGGCGCGCGCCATGTGCGCACCGTCAAGTCGTCGCAGGAGCTGGTCGCCGACCTCGCTCTGGCCAAGGAGCTCGACTGCCCGGGCGGCACGCGCTGGCTGCGCATCTCGAGCCTGCGGCTCGACAGCAGCCAGGCCAATGCCCTGCCCATCTGCTGGACCGACGTCTATGTGGACGCCGCTTTCGCCGACATCGCCCAGCTGGTACGCGCCTCGCCACAAACGCTGATCAGCAGCCTCATCGAAGAACGCTACGGCCGCGCGATCGCGCGCATACGCCAGGACGTGCAGGCCATTTTGCTGCCCGCGGACATGGCGGCGGAACTCAAAACGGAAAGCGGCTCGCCCGCGCTGCGCATCACGCGGCGCTATTACGATCAGGCCGGGGAATTGCTGGAGATCTCGCGTTCATTCCACCCGGCGAATCGGTTCACGTTCTCCATGGAAATGAGTCGGAGCAAGGATTGAGCGAGGCCAGCGAGCCTAAGTCTCGCAATGAATCAACAAGAAACAGCGGGCCTCATCCCCCCGTTCGTCCTGAGCCCGTCGAAGGATGAACGGCCCGTACTCAAGTGATGAGTACAGGCCGTTCATGGGTCTAAAGAGGCGCCAGCTCGCGCCACCGTCCCTTACTCGCGATGGTAAGGATGACCTGCATTCACCGACCAGGCGCGGTACAGCTGCTCGATGAGCAGCACGCGCACCATGGCGTGCGGCAGCGTCAGGTCGGACAGGCGTATGCGCTCGTGCGCGGCCTGGCGAAACGCCGGATCAAGCCCGTCGGGCCCGCCTATCACCAGCGCCACATCGTCGCCTTCGAGCTGCCAGCCCTGCAGACGCTGGGCCAGGGCCTTGGTCGTGAGGGTCGTGCCGCGCTCGTCGAGCACCACGATGCGCATGCCGCGCGGAATGGCCGCCTCGATGCGCTCGCGCTCGGCGGCGTACAGCGTCTCCAGCGTCTTGGAGCCGCGCGGCTCGGTCTTGACCGCCTTGAGCTCCACCTTCAACTCCGGTGGAAAGCGCTTGGCGTAATCGTCGTAAGCCGTCTGCGCCCAATCGGGCACGCGCAGGCCCACGGCCACGATCAAAAGCCTCATCCTTCAGGCCCGATCAGGAAGCCTTGCGGGGAGCGCGCTTGGCGGCAGGCGCCGCGGGCTTGGCAGTGCGCGGCACCGAAGGCTTGACCACGACGGTCTGGACCTTGGCGGCGACCTTCTTGGCAGCGGGCTTCTTGACGGCAGCGGGCTTGGCTGCAGCCTTGGCCGCGCTCTTGGCTGCGGTCTGGGCGGCTTCCTTGGCCACGGCGTTGGCTGCCGTCTTGGCTGCGGTCTTGGCGCTGGCGGCCGGAGCTGCCAGGCCCTTGGCCACGGTCTTGGAGGCCGGCTTACCGGCGGCGGGCTTCTTGGCGGCTGCCGGCTTGGCCGCAGTCTTCTTGGCTGCGGGCTTGGCGCTGTCTGCGGCCTTGGCCTTGGACTTGGGGGCTGCCTTGGCATCCGACTTGGCGGCCTTTTGCGCGGCCTTCTTGTCGGCCAGCACATTGGCGGCCGAAGGCGCGGGCTTGGCGGCGCCGAGCTTCAGGCGCACGGGCTTGTCGCCCCAGATCTCTTCCAGGCGGTAGTACTGGCGGATAGCGGGCTGCATGATGTGCGCCACGGCCGAGCCGCAGTCGACAATGATCCATTCGCCGTTTTCTTCGCCTTCCATGCGCGGCTTGTCGAAGCCGGCTTCCTTGACGGCGTCGCGCACGCTGGCCGCGAGCGCCTTGGTCTGGCGGTTCGACGTGCCCGATGCCACGATCACGCGTTCAAACAGGGGCGACAGGTGTTCGGTATTGAAGACCTGGATGTCTTGCGCCTTGACATCCTCCAGGCCATCGACGATGGCGCGCTGGAGCTTGGTGACGTCTTTTTTGGCGGCGGTTTCCGTTTTGGGGGTGGTGGTCATCAGGCGATGTATAGAAAAGGTTGTTCAATATAGCGCGCATCCGGGCTCAATGCCTTCTGCGGCTTGCCCCCCCGCGGTGTACCGCAGACCGGGCTGTTGCTTTGTTATTGGAATGATATGCGTGCCGCATCTGCGCGGTCAGCTATCGAAATTATAGTTTTTTGCAGCATAACCCCGCTGCGCGCACATCAAGCCCGTCAGAACGGCGGGCCTGCAGGCTCAAAGCCAGTCGCGCCGCACGAGGAATTCACGCGTCAAGGCCGCTTCGGGCGAGCCCTGGGCGTCCTCGCGCTGGTAGCTCCAGCAGGCATGCGGCGGCATGGACAGCAGGATGGATTCCGTGCGCCCGCCCGACTGCAGGCCGAAATGCGTGCCCCGGTCCCAGACCAGGTTGAACTCGACATAGCGGCCACGCCGATAGCGCTGGAACGCCACCTCGCGCTCGCCATAGGGTGTGTCCTGGCGGCGCGCGACGATGGGCAGGTAGGCCTTGAGCAGACTGTCGCCCACCGAACGCAGCATGGCAAAGCTCTGTTCGGGCGGCAGCTCGCAGAAATCGTCAAAGAAGATTCCGCCCACGCCGCGCTGCTCGTCCCGGTGCTTGAGATAGAAATACTCGTCGCACCAGGTCTTGAAACGCGGGTAGAGATCGGCGCCGAACGGCGCCAGCGCATCGCGACAGCCGCGGTGGAAATCCACCGCGTCCTGCTCGAAGCCATAGACCGGCGTCAGGTCGAGCCCGCCACCGAACCAGCGTGTGGGCGCCTGGCCCGGATGACCGGCCGAAATCATGCGCACGTTCATGTGCACCGTGGGCACATAGGGGTTGCGCGGGTGGAACACCAGCGACACGCCCATGGCCTCGAACGGCGCGCCGGCCAGCTCGGGCCGGTGCTGCGTGGCCGAGGGCGGCAGCTGCGCGCCGCGCACATGCGAGAAGCCGCAGCCCGCGCGCTCGAACACCAGGCCGCCTTCCATGATGCGCGTGATGCCTTCGCCCTGCAGACGCTCCTCCGGCCCCTTGGCCCAGGCATCGGCCAGGAAACGGCCAGCGCCCGCGCCCTCGCCCCCGGCGCCGCTTTCAACGGCTTCGAGGGCGCTGCAGATCGCATCCTGCAGCCCCGTCAGGTAGGCGCGCACGTTGTCGACGCTTGCAGGCGTTGCGCTGATTGATTCCACCGGCTGCATCTCAGCTCTTGATGGCGCGAAAGCCGATGTCGCGGCGGTACTGCATGCCATCGAAATGGATGCTGCGCGCCACGTCATACACGCGCACCTGGGCCTGCTTGACGCTGTCGGCCAGCGCGGTCACGCACAGCACGCGTCCGCCTGTGACCTGGGGCTGACCGTTAACCAGCGCCGTGCCGGCATGGAAGACCATGGCGTCATCGGTTTCCGCGGGCAGACCGGTGATCACGTCGCCCTTTCGCGGCGCTTCGGGATAACCATGGGCGGCCATCACCACGCCCAGCGCGGTACGGCGATCCCATTCGAGTTCGACCTGGTCGAGCTTGCCATCGACCGCTGCGGCCATCACGTCGACCAGATCGCTCTTGAGGCGCATCATGATCGGCTGGGTTTCGGGGTCGCCCATGCGGCAGTTGAATTCCAGCGTTTTCACATGGCCCGTGGGATCGATCATCAGACCGGCGTAGAGGAAGCCCGTGAACGGAATGCCGTCGCGCTCCATGCCGCGTATCGTCGGCAGGATGATTTCGCGCATCGCCCGGGCATGCACGTCGGCCGTGACCACGGGCGCGGGCGAGTAAGCGCCCATGCCGCCGGTGTTCGGGCCTTCGTCGCCGTCCTTGAGGCGCTTGTGGTCCTGGCTGGTGGCCAGCGCCAGCACGTTCTTGCCGTCGCACAGCACGATGAAGCTCGCTTCCTCGCCTTCGAGGAATTCCTCGATCACCACGCGTGCGCCGCCGTCGTTGTGGCTCACGCCGTACTTGTTGTCGACCAGCATGAAGTCGACGGCGTCATGTGCTTCCTGTGCCGTAAGCGCCACGACCACACCCTTGCCGGCGGCCAGGCCGTCGGCCTTGACGACGATGGGCGCGCCCAGTCGGTCGATGTAGGCATGGGCCAGCGCCGGGTCGCTGAACGTTTCGTAGGCCGCCGTGGGAATGCCATGGCGCGCCATGAAGGCCTTGGAGAAGGCCTTGGAGCTTTCAAGCTGCGCCGCGGCCTTGGTCGGGCCGAACACCTTGAGCCCGTGGGCACGGAATTCGTCGACCACGCCGGCCGCCAGCGGCGCTTCGGGGCCGACCACGGTCAGGCCGATCTTTTCGGCCTGCGCCCATTCGCGCAGCGCCACGACATCGGTCAGGGCCAGGTTTTCGAGCTTGCCGCCCGCCAATGCCGTGCCACCGTTGCCGGGTGCAACAAACACCTTGGTCGACTTGGGCGATTGCGCCAATTTCCACGCCAAAGCGTGCTCACGGCCTCCGCCGCCAATCACAAGAATTTTCATAAGTCTGCGTTGTGGTAAACGTCTTGAACGTCGTCCAGGTCTTCGATCATGTCCAGCAGCTTTTGCATGCGGGTCGCGTCATCGCCTTCGAGGGCGATGGTGTTTTCAGGGCGCATGGTCACTTCCGCCACTTCGGGCTTGAGGCCCGCGGCTTCCAGTGCGTTGCGTACGGCTTCAAAGTCGGCGGGCGAGGTCAGCACCTCGATGGCGCCCTCCTCGTCGGTGACCACATCCTCGGCACCGGCTTCGAGCGCCAGTTCCATGACGCGGTCTTCCGAAGTGCCCGGTGCAAAAATGATTTGTCCGCAGTGCTTGAACTGGAAGGCCACCGAGCCTTCCGTGCCCATGTTGCCACCATATTTGCTGAATGCGTGGCGCACATCGGCCACCGTGCGCACGCGGTTGTCGGTCATGGTGTCGACAATGATCGCCGCTCCACCAATACCGTAGCCTTCGTATCGGATTTCCTCGTAGTTCACGCCTTCGAGGTTGCCCGTGGCCTTGTCGATGTTGCGCTTGATGTTGTCAGCCGGCATATTGGCTGCCTTGGCTTTCTCCACCGCGAGGCGCAGCCGGGGGTTGGCATCCAGGTCGCCGCCGCCCGTGCGTGCGGCCACCATGATTTCCCGAATGATACGGGTCCAGATGCGGCCCCGTTTCTCATCCTGGCGACCCTTGCGGTGCTGGATATTTGCCCATTTGCTGTGTCCTGCCACAGGAATTCCTTTGGTATTGATTTAATCTACTGGTGGCGATTTTACTTTTGACGGCACGCATTTCCAGAGGAACCTCGTTATGGCCCCACCACTCTTGATCGCACAGCACTCTGCCACAGAATGCGCGCTGCTGCCCGGCCTGGCGAATCGCCACGGCCTGATCACCGGCGCCACGGGCACCGGCAAGACCGTGACGCTGCAAAAACTCGCCGAAAGTTTCTCCCAGATCGGCGTGCCGGTGTTCCTCGCCGACGTCAAGGGCGACCTCGCGGGCATCAGCCAGACGGGAAGTATCGGCGACAAGCTCGCGGCCGCGCTCAAGGAGCGCGGCATTGCCCTGCCCACGCCGCTCGCCTGCCCGACCACGCTGTGGGATGTGTTTGGCGAGCAGGGCCACCCGGTGCGCGCCACGGTGTCCGACATGGGTCCGCTGCTGCTGGGCCGCATGCTGGCGCTCAACGAGACGCAGATGGGCGTTCTCAACCTGGTGTTCAAGATTGCCGACGACAACGGCCTGCTGCTGCTCGATCTCAAGGATTTGCGCGCCATGTTGCAGCATGTGGGCGACAACGCCAAGCAATTCACCACAGAATACGGCAACATCAGCGCCGCGAGCGTGGGCGCGATCCAGCGCGGGCTGCTGCAGATCGAGAGCCAGGGCGGCGACAAGTTCTTTGGCGAGCCCATGCTCAACATCCAGGACCTGATGCAGACCGATGCCGGCGGCCAGGGCGTGATCAACATCCTGTCGGCCGACAAACTGATGAACGCGCCGCGGCTGTACTCGACTTTCCTGCTGTGGATGCTGTCCGAGCTGTTCGAGCAGCTGCCCGAGATCGGCGACCCCGAAAAGCCCAAGCTGGTGTTCTTCTTCGACGAGGCCCACCTGCTGTTCAACGACGCGCCCAAGGTGCTGCTCGAGCGCATCGAGCTGGTCGTGCGCCTGGTGCGCTCCAAGGGCGTGGGCGTGTATTTCGTCACGCAAAACCCGCTGGACATTCCCGACAGCGTGCTGGCCCAGTTGGGCAACCGCGTGCAGCACGCGCTGCGCGCGTTCACCCCGCGCGACCAGAAAGCCGTCAAGGCCACGGCCACCACCATGCGCCAGAACCCGGGCCTGGACATAGAGACTGCGATCACCGAGCTGGCCGTGGGCGAAGCGCTGATCAGTTTCCTCGACGAAAAAGGCCGGCCCGGCATCACCGAGCGCGTCTACGTGATTCCGCCGGGCAGCCAGATCGGCCCGATCACCAGCGCCCAGCGCCAGGCGCTGCAGCAGTCGTCGCTGGTCGCCGGCGTCTACGAGAAGACCGAGGACCGCGAATCGGCCTATGAGATCCTCAAGCAGCGCACGGCCCAGGCCACGCCCGCGGCCGGCGGCGGCGCGGCGCCCGCGGGCCAGGCCCAGGATTCGGGAATGATGGGCGGCTTGAACGACCTGCTGTTCGGCAGCACCGGACCGCGCGGCGGCAAGCGCGACGGACTGGTGCAGACCATGGCCAAGTCCACCATGCGCACCATGGGCAACTCGCTGGGCAAGCAGATCCTGCGCGGCGTGCTCGGCAGCATCATGGGCGGCGGCAAGCGCTGAGCGCCCGGGCCGCGTCACCGGAGTGACGCGCGCCCTCCCCGCGCGCCCCTACAGTGAGGCCATGACCGCAACCAACGCCTCCCCCTCGCTGCACTGCTTTGCGCTGACCTGGCATGGCGCCGTCGCGCACCTGCAGCTCAACCAGCCCGACAAGCTCAACACCATGCACCCGCTGTTCTGGCGCGAGCTCGACGGCGTGCTGCAGCAGCTGCACAACGCGGGCGAAGCGCGCGCGCTGGTCATCAGCAGCACCGGCAAGCACTTCAGCGCAGGCATGGCGCTGGAGACCTTTGCCGACCCGGGCTTCGCGCCGCAGGACCGCACGCCCGAAGGCCGGGCCGCGCTCAGCGACACGCTGGCCGACATGCTTGCCACGTTCAACCGCATAGAACGGCTGCGCATGCCGGTGGTCTGCGCCATCCAGGGCGGCTGCATAGGTGGCGCGGTCGACCTGGTCAGCACGGCCTGCATCCGCTACGCGACGCGCGACGCGTTCTTCTGCATCCAGGAAATCAACATCGGCATGGTGGCCGACCTGGGCACGCTGCAGCGCCTGCCCAAGCTCATTCCCATGGGCATCGTCAAGGAGATGGCCTATACCGGCCGGCGCCTGCCCGCCGAGCAGGCGCTGGTCCATGGCCTGGTCAACGCGCTGTATGACACGCCCGAGGCGCTGCTTGAAGCCGCGCTGGCCTGCGCCCATGAAATTGCCGCCAAGCCGCCGATTGCCATCTGGGGCACCAAGCAGGCGCTGGACTACGCGCGCGACCACAGCGTGGAAGACAGCCTGCGCCAGATGGGCTGGCTGCAGTCGGGCATCTGGAGCAACCGCCATGTGAGCGAAGCGGTGCAGGCGCGCCAGGAAAAGCGCGCGCCAGAATTTCCGCCGCTTGCGCCCTTGCACGCGTTCGCTGATCCCCGCTGAAAGAAAAAACCCCGCCGACATCGCTGCGGGCGGGGTTTGTCGGCGCCAGGTCTTGCGACCTGCGCGCGCCATCCAGGGATGGATTACTTGGCGGGCTTGGCGTCAGGCAGCGCAAACACGAACAGCGAGTGACCGCTGTCGTTGACGTTCTTCAGTTCGGGGTTCACTGCCACGGCCGTAGGCGTCTGGGCGTGCGGGCCGGTGGTGATGGCGATGTACTGCTTGCCGTTGACGCTGTAGGTCATGGGGTTGCCCGACACCGAAGTGTTGAGCTTGCTGTTCCACAGCAGCTTGCCCGAGGCCTGCTCGAACGCCGTGAAGTTGCGCATGCTGTCGCCCACGAACACCAGGTCGCCGGCCGTGGTCAGCGCCGAGGAGGTGAACAGCGCGGCCTGCTTCTTGACCCATTCCATCTTGCCGGTCTTCACGTTGAACGCGTAGAAACGGCCGGTGTTGGTCTCGCCGGGAGCTGCCTGGGCAGGGCCCGACTTCTGGAAGCCCAGCGCGCCGCCGGTGACGTATTCACCTGGATTGGGCGTCAGGTCACGGCACGATTCGGCCATGGGGAAGTAGAACGAGTTGGTCTTGGGGCTGTACGCGCCGGCTTGCCACAGCTTGCCCAGCGAACGGCCGCCGCAGACGTGCACGGTCTGGTCTATGGTCTTGGAGATCAGGTCGGCGTTGGGGATGGACTTGCCATCCTTGGTGAAGCCCTTGACCACGTTCTGGTAGGCGGTGTCACGCGCCCACAGCAGGTCGCCCGAATCGCGCTCCAGCACGAAAGCCGTGCCGTACTTGCCGGGAACGGTGACGATCACGTCGTACTTCTTGCCCGGCTTGACCTTGGCGCTCATGTAGCGCACTTCCTTGGCTTCGGGAGCGATTTCCGACTCGACCAGCACGCGTTCGAACACGCTGTCCAGATCCCAGTCGTCACGGCCCAGATGCTGGTAGTACCACTTGACCTTGCCGGTCTTGGCATCGATGGCCAGCGTCGAGTTGGTGTACAGCGTCGCGCCGCCGGTCGTGCCGCGCACGGATTCGGCCCACGGAATGGGCATGCCCACGCCCCAGAACAGGGTGTCGCGCTTGGCGTCATAGGCGCCGGTGATCCAGGCCGAGCCGCCGTAGCGGTTTTCGGGAGGAATGCCGTTCCACGAAGCTTCCACTTCCTTGCGCGTCAGGTCGGACAGCGTGTTGACGCGCCAGACTTCCTTGCCGGTCTCGGCGTCGTGGGCCATGATGAAGCAGCCGCCGCCGGTGTCGGCAATCGAGCAGCCCGACATGCCGGTGTAGATCAGGCCGTTGACGACCATCGCGCCCGCGGTGTAGCTGAAGCCCTTCTTCCAGTCGGCCGCCTGGCTTTCCCACAGCGACTTGCCGGTCTTGGCGTCCAGCGCGACGATCTTGGCGTCGGGCGTGGTCAGGTAGACCTTGTCCTTGTACAGCACGATGTTGTTGCGCTGGCGATCGGCCTGGCTGGCGTGGTAGCCGCCGGTCCACTCGGGGTTCTTGTGCTTGTATTCCCAGATCAGGTCGCCGTTGGTCGCGTCCAGGGCCTGCACCACAGCGCGGTTCATGCCGACAAACATCACGCCGTCGCGCACCAGCGGAGCGACCTCGGTCAGGCCGCCCACGGGCAGCGACCACGACCATTCCATGCGCAGTTCGCCCACGTTCTTGGTGTTGACCTGCTCGAGCGGGCTGTAGGCCTGGTTGTCGACCGTGCGGCGCCACATCAGCCATTCACCGGCTTCGGGGTTGAGCACGTTGGCGTCCGTCACGGGACGGTAGGCGGCCATGTCAGCAAACGCTGCGGGCACGAAAGTGGCGCTGATCGCAGCAGCCAGGGCAAGGGTCTTGAAATTCATGAATGCAAATTCCGTCAAATAGGGGGAAAGGCGTGAGGCATCCCGCGCGCGGGCCGGGGCCGGCGCTGCGGGAATCGGGGCTCAGCGCAGTTTCTTGACTTGGTCCACGGTGATGCCGCCGAGCTTGTTGCCCCAGGCATTGCGCGCGAAGGTGGCGATGGCCGCCACGTCGGCGTCGGCCAGCATGGGGGCGAAGCTGGGCATGTCGCCGCTGCCGACCAGGATCTGCTTGATGAAGGCTTCGTCGTTGCCTATCATCTTGTTGCCCTTCAAAGGCGCGCCAAACGCACCTTCGCCGTTCGGGCCGTGGCAGCCGGCGCAGGTCGCGGCGTACTTGTCCTTGCCCAGTTCGAACTGGGCGGCATCCACGGCAGCGACCGTCTTCACGGCGGCCGCAGCTTGTGCAACCTTGGGGGCGGAAGTATTGATCTTGCCCACGGTGGTGACCGCATAGGCCACCTTGTTAAAGCCCTGGCCGTTCACCTCGCCCGCGGCCTTGTCGCCGGCAAAGGTGTACAGCGGCAGGCCGTTGAACGTGGCTTGCAGCGTGCCGTCGGCGCGCTTGACGGCGCCGACCAGGCCCTGGGCCAGCAACCAGCCCTGGGGCTTGGCGCTCAATGCCTTCAGGGGCGTGAACTGCGATTGGCAGGCCTTGTCGCAGGCAGCCAGGGCTGCGGCTTTTTCTTCGCTCTTTTGCGAGTCGGTCAGCAGCGTGTAAGCCGTCTGGCCGTTGGCTGCGGCAACCAACTTGCCCAGCGACTGGGTCTTGCCTTGGATCAGTGTGAAATTGTTTGTGGGCTGTGCCAGCAGGCTGACAGGAGCCATGAACGCAGCAGCCGACAGGGCTGCCACCAGGGTCTTCACGTACATGATTGTTGTGCTCTTTTCGTGGTTGAACTACAAAAGTTCGCGAATCGTTGCACAAAATTTCCGCATAGAAAAAGACACACAATGCAATAAGGCCTCACCCTTATTGACTTGACATGGATCAATCAAAGCAAAGATTGCATCCGCACTTCGGCTTTCAACCAGCGTCAGCGGCCGCTTTTTACCTCCGTAATGCCCGCAACAGCGGCGATCTTCCGGACAGGGTCGACCAATTGACCCTATACCCCCATAAAAAACATTGAAATGTAAATAAGATTCATTCTTATCTTCTTTCTTTGCAGGAGTTTGCTAAAATTTCAGAAATTTGTGAAATTCCTGAAATACAAGAATAGTTACTATTTTTTACACATGAAACCGACTTCAAAGGGAACATATTTCGCGTTTTGATCACCCGTTGATGGCAGGCGGCTGTCCTTGGGCCGTGGGCGGCACGGCTGCGCTACGCTGATATTCAGCAGTGGCGATGCCTCGCGCAGGGCTGGCGGCTCGCTATGATGGGCTGCATATTCCAACGTCCTGCAAAGCCTCCCATGCCCTCTACTGCCACCTCTCTTCCCAGTTACGCAGATGTATCAGCAGCCGCCCAGCGGCTGGAGGGCATCGCCCACCGCACGCCGGTCAAGCGCTCGCGCACGGCCGACGCGCTGCTGGGTGCGCAGCTGTTCTTCAAGTGCGAGAACATGCAGCGCATGGGAGCCTTCAAGTTCCGCGGCGCCTACAACGCGCTGTCGCAGTTCACGGATGCCCAGCGCAAGGGCGGCGTGCTGGCCTTTTCCTCGGGCAACCATGCGCAGGCGATCGCGCTGTCGGCGCGGCTGCTGGAAATGCCGGCCGTGATCGTCATGCCAGAGGACGCGCCGGCCGCGAAGATGGCCGCGACGCGCGAATACGGCGCCCAGGTAGTGACCTACAACCGCTTCACCGAGGACCGCGAAGCCATCAGCGCCCAGCTTGCCCAGCAGCGCGGCATGACACTGATTCCGCCGTTCGATCACGCCGACGTGATTGCCGGACAGGGAACGGCGGCCAAGGAACTGTTCGAGGAAGTTCCCGACCTCGACTATCTGTTTGTGTGCCTGGGCGGCGGCGGCCTGCTGTCGGGCAGCCTGCTGGCAGCGCAGCAGCTCGCGCCGCAGTGCAAGGTCTACGGCGTGGAGCCCGAAACCGGCAACGACGGCCAGCAATCGCTGCGCAGCGGCGCGCTGGTGCGCATTCCCACGCCCAAGACCATCGCCGATGGCGCACAATCCCAGTCCCTGGGCGATATCACCTTTGCACTGATCCAGCCCGCGGTCGAAGACATTCTTACCGTTTCAGACGAGCAATTGGTTCAGGCGCTGCGCTTTTTCGCCGAACGTATGAAAATCGTGGTCGAGCCCACGGGTGCCCTGGCCTATGCCGGGGCCCTGCATGGCGGCATCGAGCTCTCGGGAGCCCGTGTCGGCGTCATCATCAGCGGCGGCAACGTGGACCTCGATCGCTACGCCCGTTTTCTGGCGGATTGATGTCTGGCCGCCACCGGCCTGCGGACCTGGTCTGCAGGCCCTCCATTTCCCTGTCGAACAAACAACCTAAATGAGCCAAGTTCATCTAATAGACCACCCGCTGGTCCAGCACAAACTCACGCTGATGCGCCGCAAGGAGGCCAGCACCAACAGCTTCCGCCGCATGCTCGGCGAACTCAGCACCTTGATGGCCTACGAGATCACGCGCGACATGCCGCTGCAGGACATCGAGATCGAAACGCCCATGGAAACCATGACCGGCAAGGTCATCGATGGCAAGAAGCTGGTGCTGGTGTCCATCCTGCGCGCGGGCAACGGTTTCCTGGACGGCATGCTCAATGTGGTTCCCGGCGCGCGCATCGGCCACATCGGCCTGTACCGCGACCCGCAGACCCTGCAGCCGGTCGAGTACTACTTCAAGATGCCTTCGGAGATGGCCGAACGCGACATCATCGTCGTCGACCCCATGCTGGCCACGGGCAATTCGGCAGCGGCCGCCGTGGCGCGCCTCAAGCAACTGAGCCCCAAGTCGATCAAGTTCATGTGCCTGCTGGCCGCGCCCGAAGGCATCGCCACGATGCAGAAGGCCCACCCCGATGTGGCCATCTATACCGCGGCCATCGATCGCGAACTCGACAGCCACGGCTATATCCTGCCGGGCCTGGGCGACGCCGGCGACCGCATCTTCGGCACCAAGTAAAGCCCACGGCAAAGGCCTGCCGTCTCCCGGCGTCCGCCGCAATGGCCAGGACGCATACAGCACGGCATGCGGCAGCCCGCATCCGTGCGATACCTCAGCTGCTCGCCGCCGCGCACTGCACCATCAGCGCCCCGCTCGACAGGCCAGCGCAATCTGCGCGCCCTGCTCTCCCAGATCCCAGAACAGACCCGCCATCAGCGCCAGCGCCTCGCGCGCGACGCTGGCCAGCAGATGCTCGTTCGGCGCATGCTGCGCGCAGGCCGGGTACGAATGCGGCACCCACAGCGTGGGCTGACCCAGCACCATCGAAAACACATCGTTGGGCAAGGTGCCGCCCAGGTTGGGCAGCAGCGCCGGAGCCTTGCCCGTGCTGCGCTCCATGGAAGCCAGCGCCCATTGCACCCAGGGATTGTCGGGGTCCAGCCGCGTGGCTTCCATCAGCGGGCCGCTTTGCTCCACCTGCACGTCGCTGAAGCCGTGCGCGTCCAGGTGGGCGCGCAGGTACTGCATGAAGTTTGCGCTGTCGCTGCCCACCACGTAGCGCACCTGGCAATGGGCCGATGCATGGCCCGGAATGGCATTGACCGGAGCTTCGGGGTTGCCGGTCTTGAAGGCCAGCACTTCCAGGCAGTTCCAGCCGATCACGCGCTCGGCCGGGCTCAGTCCGGGTTCGCCCCAGTCGACGTCGATCTGCGGGTCGTCGGCGCCGCCGCCAACGTCAATGGTCTGCAGCGCCTGGCGCACGTTGTCGGGCAGGCTCGCGGGCAGCAGGCCGGGCACCAGGATGCGGCCCTGGGCATCGACCAGCGAGGCAATCGCATGCGCCAGGCGCACGCCGGGGTTGCGCAGCAGGCCGCCCCAGTTGCCCGAATGGTGACCCGCCGGGCGCAGATGTATGCGCAGATCGAAGTTCACTCCGCCGCGCGAACCCAGGAACAAGGTGGGCCGCTGGGCCGCGACGCGCGGGCCGTCTGAGGCCAGGAACAGGTCGGCGCGCAGCGCCTCGCGGTGCAGTTCGCAGACTTCGCGCAGGCCGGGCGAGCCGACTTCCTCGCCCATCTCCAGCAGCAGCTTGAAGCTGTAGCCCAGTCGCCCCTGGCGCACAGCCAGCACCTGCTCCAAGGCCGCCAGGTTGATGCTGTGCTGGCCCTTGTTGTCGGCCGTGCCACGGCCGTACCAGCGGTCGCCATCGACCACCAACGCCCAGGGCTCCAGGCCCGGGTTCCACTGCGCGGCGTAGCCGCGCACGACGTCGCCATGGCCATAGCTGAGTACGGCGAACGGCGCATCGGCTTCGCTACGCTCGGCAAACAGGAACGGCGGCCCGCCGGCAACCGGGTTGGGCCAGATCTGGCACACGAAGCCCAGCGACTCCAGCAGCGGCACCATGTGCGCGTGCAGGTAAGCAGACATCACGGGCGCCTGTGCGGGCTCCTGGCTCTCGGTCGCCAGCGCCACGCGCTGCGCCAGGGTCTGGCGCAGTTCGCCGCTGTCAAAGTAGTCGGTGGCGCGCTGCAGCGCGTGGTCTCGGCTCATGGGGTGGTTCTCCGGTGTGCAGGGGTGTCGGCGCCATGCCGATCGATGGAGCGAGCGTAGAGACAGCGCTGCGTCAACACAATCACCGTATTTTCAAACTACCATTGCCGAATCGGCAAACCATCACCGCAGACTCTCCCGTGCACGCCCACCAATTGCAAGATACCGCGCTGCGCTACTTTCTCGAAGTGGCGCAAGTCGGCTCCCTGACCGAAGCTTCCCTGAGGCTGCATGTCGCCACCTCCGCCATCAGCCGCCAGATCAGCGGGCTGGAGCAGACCCTGGGCACGCCGCTGTTCGAACGCCAGCCGCGCGGCATGGTGCTGACGGCGGCGGGCGAAATCCTGGCCGTGCACGCGCGGCGCAGCCGCATGGACGCCGAACATGCGCTCGAAGGGATACGCGCGCTGCAGGGCCTGCGCTCGGGCAAGGTGCGTCTGGCCGTCACCGAGGGCTTCGCCGGCGAATTCCTGCCGCGTCTGATGCAGCAGTTCCGGCTGCAGCACCCGCAGATCCAGTTCCAGGTATCGGTCTTGCTTCCGGCCGAGGTACCCCAGCAGGTGCGCCAGGCCAATGCCGACATGGGCCTGACCTTCAGCCGCCAGCCCGAGCGCGACATCCGTGTGGAATACCGCCAGCCCGCGCCGCTGCTCGCCGTGATGCGCCCCGACCACCCGCTGGCCGGGCTCAAGACCGTGAGCCTGCGCGCCATGTGCGCCCATCCGCTGGCCCTGCCCATGCCCAGCACCACGGTGCGCCAGATGATAGACATTGCCTGCAGCCGCCAGCAGTTGCCGCTGGAGCCGGTGCTGACCACCAACCACTGGCCCACGCTGGTCGGTTTTGTATGCCACGGCGGCGGCCTGACGGTCGCCGGCGAAGTCACGACCCGGCAGATGGTGACCGCAGGCACGCTGCGCGCCCTTCCCATCCGCGACCACGGCATGGGCTTGCGCGACATTGAGCTGCAGACCCTGGCCGGGCGCACCCTGCCGCATGCGGCGCAGCGTTTTCTCGACTATCTCAAGACCATGCTTCCCGCGGCTACGGACACCGAAGGTAAACCCTGATCATTGCCGATCCGGCAAAGCTGGGTTTCAAATTCTCTGCTGGTGGCAAGGCGGCAATCTTTCTACGATGCAGACAATACTCTTGCCCGCTGCCATCATGACCACACGTCGCCATTTACTGAACGTATCCCTGCTCGGCGCCGCGGCGCTCGCCAGCCCCTGGGCCCAGGCGCAAACGCCCAGCTACCCGCACAAGCCGATACGCATCGTCGTGCCTTTCGGGCCCGGCGGCGCGACGGATGTGGTGGCGCGCAGCGTCGCCGACAAGCTGTCGTCCCGGCTGGGCCAGCCGGTGATCGTGGAGAACAAGCCCGGCGCCAGCACCATGATCGGTGCCGACGCCGTGGCCAAGGCCGCAGCCGACGGCTATACGCTGATGGTCTCGGGCTCGTCGACCTACACCGTAGTGCCGGCGCTCAAGGAGCGCATGCCCTACGACCCGCACAAAGACCTGGCGCTGATCGCGCTGCTGGTCAAAGCGCCGCTGGTGCTGGTGACCGGCCCGGCCACGCAGGCCAAGACAATGGCCGACCTCGTGGCGCTGGCCAGGTCCAGGCCCGGAGAGCTGAGCTACGCGACCTTCGGCACGGGCTCCGCGCCCCACCTTGCCGGTGAAATGTTCGCGCACGAAGCCGGCATCAAGGTGCTGGCCGTGCCCTACAAAGGCAGCGCGCCGGCCTCCATGGCGCTGCTGGGCGGCGAGATCCACTATGCGATCGACACGATTCCTTCGGTCGGGCCCCACATCAAGTCGGGCAAGATGCGCGCGCTCGCCGTGACCTCGGTGCAGCGCGCCAGCGCGCTGCCCGACGTTCCCACCCTGGGTGAACTGAAGCTGGGCAAGGCCAGCTTCGACGGGTTCTACGGGCTTGCCGCGCCCGCAGGCACGCCACAGGCCGTCCAGCAGTTGCTGGGGCGCGAACTCGCCGCCATCATGGCCTTGCCCGATGTAAAGGAAAAGATGCTGGCCGCGGGCCTGGAGCCCGGGTTTCTGGATGCGCCCGCGTTCAAGGCAAAAGTGGCCGATGAAATAGCCACGTTCAAGGCCGCGGGCAAGCGCGCCAGCATCGTGATGGAATGATGGCGCGCGGGTGCAGGACTTTTAGAGCCGCTAACACGACCCAGCAAATCGAAGATTTGCGGTTGCTGCTAGGCGCGGCCGGCTAGGTGTCGAGTCTCAGGACGTTGTTCATGCTCGGGATGCGGCTCATGGGAGGCTGATGGTTTAGAGCGCAGTGTGGCCGCAGCCAGTTGTAGTAGTCAATGAATGGCTGCAGCGCAGCATGTCTTTGGTCTGAGCTTTCATAAGCCCTGGCGTAGGCCCACTCGCGCAGGCTGGTCTGCACAAAGCGTTCAGCCTTGCCATTGGTCTTCGGGGTGTAGGGGCGAGTGCGGATGTGGCGCACCCCCAACTCTTGGCAAGCAAGCTTGAAGGCTCGGCTTACGTAGCCCGAACCGTTGTCTGTCATGACCCGCTCGATTTTCACTCCTAAGGTCTCATAGAAGGCCAGAGCTTGGCGCAAGAACTCGATGCAGTTCAGACTCGACTCGTCGGGTTTGATCGCGGCGAAGGAGACGCGCGAATGGTCGTCGATGGCCAGGTGTACCGCGTCCCAGCCAATGCCACGGTTGCGGTGCAGGCGCTCGCCTGTGATGCGATGGCCAATGCCCCTAATACGGCCCAGCCGCTTCATGTCGATGTGCAGTAACTCGCCAGGACGCTCGCGTTCATAACGCACGATGGGCTCGCTCGGTTGCAGCGCTGGTAGCCGGCTCAGCCCCAGCCGCGCGATGTGACGCGCCACGGTTGCCAAGCTGCGACCGGACTCGCGCGCAATGCGCCACAGCGGCGCTCGCTCGCGGCGGCGCTGCTCGAACTGGCAGAGCTGCGCGGCGCTACAGGAGGCTGGGCTGTGCCAAGGTCTGCTGGTGCGATCGCGCAATCCATCTTCGCCTTCTGCCTTGAAGCGTGCGAGCCACTTGTACCCAGTGCGTTGGCTGACGCCAGCCGCTTGGCTGGCAAGTGCGACCTTCCAGCCTTGGTGCAAGACCCTGTAGACCAGTAGCGCTCGACCTCGCGGCGTCAATGCTGCATGCTTATGACTGTTCATCCGTCTCTCCTGTCCTGAGTTGCGTTGGCGTGGTAACCACAGCTTCCCAGGTCCGGGACGGATGAACAACCTATTGAGACTTCACAGCTAGGCGCGGTGCCGCAGGCAGTGCAAGTAGCACGACAAGGCGACGCAACGACGCAGCAAGGGTTGTGCTAGTGGCTCTTAGTCGACCAAACCGACGAACATGTTCTGCACATCGTCGTTGTCGTCAATGCCCGCGAGGAAGGTCTGCACTTCCTCCAGTTGCTCGGCGCTCAGGCTGGACGCGCTGATCGGGGTCTTGGCCTTGTAGCCGAGCTTGGCCGACAGCACCGTGAAGCCCTGAGCCGGCAGCGCCTTGCTGACCAGATCCAGATCGGTGGGGTCGGTCAGGAACAGCGTGCTGCCTTCGGCGTCGCCGGCCTCGAAGTCCTGCGCACCGGCTTCGATCGCCGCCACTTCGGCGTCGGCACCCGGTTGGGCGGGTTCGGCTTCGATCATGCCCACATAGTCGAAGTCCCAGGCCACGGCGCTCATCTGGCCCTTGCGGAAGGCGACGCGCATTTCGGGCGCCGTGCGGTTGACGTTGTCGGTCAGGCATTCGACCATCACCGGCACGCGGTGGGGCGCGTAGCCTTCGTAGATCACATGTTCGAAATTGACGGTTTCGCCCGTCAGGCCCGCGCCCTTCTTGATCGCGCGCTCAAGCGTGTCCTTGGGCATGGACACCTTGCGGGCCTGCTCGACGACCAGGCGCAGCTTGGAGTTCGCAGCCGGGTCGGCACCGCCGCGTGCGGCGACCATGATTTCCTTGGCCAGCTTGCCAAACAGCTTGCCCTTGGCATCGGCAACCTGTGCCTTGCCCTTCGATTTCCACTGCGCGCCCATGAATTGTTTTCCTTCAGGTGAAAGGCGCGCACGCCCCATCCGGGCACGCGCACCCCAAAGGGTGGAGGTTATACACCTGTGAGTGGCGCCGTGATTTAGCCAAGTGCATTGCAGGGGTATGCGGCGCTGGTGCAAGGTACGCAAAACTATGCTGGCACGGCGAGGTGCTTCGCTGGCCCTCTGCCCCGCCCCTTGTTTGCCATTACCGGAGAAGCCTGCCCATGCGTTCCCATTCCACCCTCCTCATCGCGGCCTGCGCGGCAGCCCTGGCGGGGGCCGCGCCGGCCGGCGCGCAACCTCTGGCCGTCTCGCCCGCGGGCGCCGATGCCCCGGCCGTCGAGGCCAAGGCCATCGCCAGCGGGCTCGAAAACCTCTGGGGGCTGGCATTCCTGCCCGATGGCCGCTACCTGGTCACCGAGCGGCCGGGCCGCATGCGCATCGTCGAAGCCGACGGCCGTCTGCTCGCGCCGCTGGCCGGCCTGCCCAAGGTCGCCGCCGGCGGCCAGGGCGGCCTGCTTGACGTGGTGCTCGACAGCGATTTCGCCAGCAACCGCACGCTGTACTTCTGCTTTTCCGAGCCCGGCGCCGACGGCAATACGGCGGTAAACAGCACGGCGCTGGCGCGCGCCACTCTCTCTGCGGATGCGACACGCCTGGAGAACGTGCAGGTGATCTTCTCGCAGCAGCCCAAGTACGCGAGCCGCCTGCATTTCGGCTGCCGCATCGTCGAGCGCGAAGTCGGCGGCAAGCCCGACGGCACGCTGTTCCTGGCGCTGGGCGAGCGTTCCACGGCCAAGGAAGAGGCGCAGAACCTGCGCAGCCATTTCGGCAAGGTGGTGCGCGTGGGCAAGGACGGCAAGGTGCCGAGCGACAACCCGTTTGCGGGGGGCGCCTCCGCCGGCCGCACCGACGTGCTGCCCGAAATCTGGAGCTACGGCCACCGCAGCCCCCAGGGCGCGGCGCTCGCGCCCGATGGCAAGCTCTGGGTGCACGAGCATGGTCCCCAGGGCGGCGACGAAGTCAACCAGCCCCAACCCGGCAAGAACTATGGCTGGCCCGTGATCACCTACGGCGAGAACTACGGCGGCGGCGCGATCGGCAAGGGCATCACGGCCCAGCCCGGCATGGAGCAGCCCGTGCATTACTGGGTGCCGTCGATCGCCCCCTCGGGCATGGCCTTCATCACCAGCGACCGCTATGGCACGGCCTGGAAAGGCCAGATGGTGGTGGGCGCGCTCAAGAGCCAGATGCTCGAGCGCCTGACACTGCAGGATGGCAAGATCACGGCGCGCCACTTGATGCTGGCGCAACTGGGCCAGCGCGTGCGCGACGTGCGCCAGGGCCCGGACGGCTGGCTCTATCTGTTGACCGACGCACGCAACGGCCAGCTGCTGCGCGTGCAGCTCAAGGCGCGCTGAGTCCCAGCATGGCCTCGACATGGGCATAGTCGCTTTCATCGACGGCCACCAGCCCCTGTTTGCCCAGCAGCCGCAGCGCCGGCAGCAGCAGTTGCTGGCGCGCCAGCAACACCGCGTGCAGCCGGGCCTGCAGCGCGGGGCACAGCTTGCGGCGCACGACCAGCGGATCGGTGGGCAGCGGCGGCGACATCCACAGCGTGCGCAGCGCGCCGGCCTCAACGGACTTGCGCTGCTGCGCCAGCGTCAGGCTGTCGCTCGATACGAATGCCGCGTCCACGAGCCCGTCGGCCACGGCCGCGATCGCGCGCGTATGCGAGCCCGCGTACGAGACGCGCGAGAAGTAGTCTTCGAGCCGCATCCCGGTCTGGGCTTTCATCGCCTGGCGCGGCAGCAAGGCCCCCGAAGTGCTGGCCGGATCGACCAGGCTCAGCGTCGCGCCGCGCAGGTCCTGCCAGCGCCGATAGCGCGCGCCGCTGCGCACGATCAGCAGCGCGTGATAGCGCGTGAGCACTCCGGCGTTCTTGACCATCGCCGCCATGGGCCGCGCCGAGGCGCCGCTGCGCTGCATCTGCACATAGGTGGCGGGACCGAGTTCGGCGACATCGATGCGCCCGCCCTGCAGGCCCTGCACCACGGCGGAATACGATGCCGCGGACACCAGGTCCACGGGCATGTCCAGCGCGCCGGCCAGCAGCGCGCCCAGCAGACGGTAGCCGTTGGCCTGCGCATCTTCGTGATTCTTGGGAATGAAGGCCAGCCGCAGCCGCCGCGGGTGATCGCAGGGCGCGGCGGCCGATGCCGCGGCGGCCGGGGCCGCGTCGGCAGCAGCCGGGCGCATGGCGGCCGCGGTGGCCCCCAGGCCCAACAGCTGCGCCAGCGCCCGCCGGCGGTCGTTGATGTCTGGGCTCATCGGTGCCGGCCTTTCATGCGGGGCAAAGATAGGCGGCGCGCAGCATCTCCTGCGCGGCCTTGGCGCCCACGGGGCGGCTGAGGAAATAGCCTTGCGCCTCGTCGCAGCCCGCGGTCTTGAGATAGACCAGCTGGTCCATCAGCTCCACGCCTTCGGCGACCACGCGCATCTTGAGGTTGTGCGCCAGCGTGATCACCGAGGTCACGATCACGCCGGCCTCGCTGCTGCTGCGGATGTCGTTGACGAATGAGCGGTCGAGCTTGAGCGTGTCTATGGGCAGATCCTTGATCTGGCTGAGGCTGGAAAAACCCGTGCCGAAGTCGTCCAGGCCGATGGATACCCCCATGGCGCGCACCTGCTCGAGCACGCTCAGGGCGAGCTCGCGCGGCTCGAGCAGGCAGCTTTCGGTGATCTCCATGCTCAGGTCCGCGGCTTCTATGCCGTAATGCGCGATATGCGCGGCCAGGCGCGCGGCAAACGCGCCGTCGCGCAGCTGCACGGGCGAGACATTGAAAGCGATGGGCACGGGCTCCAGCCCCAGCGCGCGCCAGTCGGCCGCCTGCCTGCAGCAGGCCTGCAGCACCCAGTCGCCGAGCGCGCGTATCGCGCCCGTGGCTTCGGCCGAGGCAATGAATTCGCCGGGATAGATCAGGCCGTATTCGGGGTGCTGCCAGCGCACCAGCGCCTCGAATCCCATGATGCGGCAGTCGTGCAGCCGCACCTTGGGCTGGAAATGCAGCACCAGTTGCTGGTCGGTCACGGCCTTGGGCAGCTGGCGCTCGAGCGCGTAGCTGCGCGCGCTGTCGGCGCTGGCCGTGGCGTCGTAGTAGGTGAATCGGCCGCGGCCCGCGCGCTTGCTCGCATACATGGCCGCGTCGGCATTGCGGCACAGCAGCGTCACGTCGTGGCCGTCACGCGGGAAGAACGCCACGCCTATGCTGGGCGTGACCTGCAGGCTGTTGCCCTCTACGCCTTCATAGGGCTGGCTCAGGCAGTCGACGAGTTTGGCCGCAAGCACGTCCATGTCGCTCATCGCGTCCATGCCCGTGACCAGCACCGCGAACTCGTCGCCGCCCATGCGCGCAATGATGTCCGAGCTGCGCAGCAGCTGGCGCAGGCGCTGGGCAACCGCCTGCAGCAGCAGGTCGCCCACATGGTGGCCCAGCGTGTCGTTGATCGCCTTGAAGCGGTCCAGGTCCAGGTACATCAGCGCATAGAACTTGCGGCTGCGCCGCGCCAGCGCGAGGTGGCTGGCGACCAGCTCGTTGAACATGCGGCGGTTGTGCAGTCCCGTGAGGTGGTCGTTGGCGGCCAGCTCCAGCGCCTTGGCCTTTTCCTGTTCGAGCTGATCGATCAGCATGTGCTTGTCGCGGTTGGCGTAGCTCAGCGCGGTGAACAGCCCTTCCTGGTGGCGCAGCACGCGCAGCATGCCGCCCACGGCCAGCAGCATGCAAAGGCTCAGCACGCCCAGCAGCGTCCAGACCTTGCGGCTGTCTTCGCGCGGCGAGCCGTGCACCCATTCCAGGCCGCGGCTTGCAACCACCAGAAACGGCGAGTTGGCGTTGCGCCGCCAGCTGAAATGGCTTTTGGCGCCGCCGGGCTGCAGCGCGGCCACCATCGCGCCGCGGTTGCCGGCCATCTGCGCCGCTGCCGCCACGGGCGCGCGCGAAAACGGCATGGTCAGACCCTGGGGACCGAGTTCGGCCAGCGCCACGCCCTGGTCGTCGAGCAGATGGATGGCGCTGCCTGCCCCCATTTCCACATCGCGGTAGAGATTGAGGAAATAGCCCAGGTCCAGCATCAGCAGCAGATAGCCACCCGGCGCGCGCGCCGCCTCGGACTCGAGCGGGCGCAACGCATAGACCAACGGAATCTGCCAGAGGTCGGGATGGCCCGACAGCGCCGACTGGACCGCAGGCAGCAGGCGTGCATGGCCCGGTTCGGTTTTTTGCAGCGCCTCGCGCAGCGCCGCCGCCAGCGGCGCGAGCTCGACGGCGGACAGCGGGGAAGATGCATCGACCGGCTGCAGCGCCGCATCGAACAGCACATAGCGCGCGAAGCAGTGCTCGGCGACCAGCATGGTCGAGAGCCGCCGGTGCACTTCGGCCGCGGACTGCTGGCCGCGCATATGGCCTGCGAGTGCGTCGCCCGCGGCCAAGCCCATCAGCTGCCCCTTGTTGACGACCTGCACCAGGTTCTCGGCGACCACGGCCGCGAGGCTGGCCTGCTGCTGCGCGGTGCTGATCTGCTGCTGCACGCGCTCGGCTTGCACGCTTTGCCAGGCCAGCCACCAGACCAGACCCAGCACCAGCAAGGCGGCCCCTATGCAGGCCAGCCGTATTCCACGCCATCCCATGCGCCACGGCATCGCGGATACCGGCCGGCGAAAGCGCAGCAGCAAGGACAAACAACGGGCATAAAGGGCAGTCACGGAGCGGGCGCATACGGGCAGATGCGTGGATGATGCAAAGCCCGCAAGTCAATGGCGTGACAGTTTGAAATATTTCTCGCCCCGCGCCCTTTGTGACAGATCACAAACCCCGTGACGGTCTGCTAGCCGCGACAATAGCGCCAGCGCGCGCTGGCGCGCCATTCCCACCAGGAGACCTCCGATGCTCAATGCCTTGTGGCTGGGCTTTTTTCTCATCGCCGCGATCGCAGCGCTGGCCCAATGGCTGATCGGCGGCCAGGCCCAGGTGTTTGCCGGCATGGTCCAGGCCTTGTTCGCGATGGCCAAGCTGTCGGTCGAAGTGATGGTGCTGCTGTTCGGCACGCTGACGCTGTGGCTGGGCTTTCTGCGCATCGCCGAGAAAGCCGGCGTGGTGCAATGGCTGGCCTGGGCGCTGGGCCCGCTGTTTGCCAAGCTGATGCCCGAAGTGCCGCGCGGTCACCCGGCGCTGGGCCTGATCACGCTGAACTTCGCGGCCAATGCGCTGGGTCTGGACAACGCGGCCACGCCCATGGGCCTCAAGGCCATGCGCGAACTGCAGACGCTCAATCCGCGGCCCGACACCGCGACCAATGCGCAAATCCTGTTTCTGGTGCTCAACGCCTCGTCGCTGACACTGCTGCCGGTCACGGTCTTCATGTACCGCATGCAGCAGGGCGCGCCCGACCCGACCCTGGTCTTCCTGCCGATTTTGCTGGCCACGTCTGCCTCGACGCTGGTCGCGCTGCTGGCCGTGGGCCTGGTGCAGCGTCTCAAACTGTGGCATCCCGTCGTGCTGGCCTATCTTCTGCCGGTCGCACTGCTGCTGGGCGGCTTCATGGCGCTGCTGGCCACGCTCAGCGGCGCGGCCCTGGCCTCGCTGTCGTCGCTGCTGGGCAATCTGACGCTGTTCGGCCTGATCATGCTGTTTGTCTGTCTGGGCGCCTGGCGCAAGGTCGCGGTTTATGACAGTTTCATCGACGGCGCCAAGGAAGGCTTTGACGTCGCCAAGGGCCTGCTGCCCTACCTGGTTGCCATGCTGTGCGCGGTGGGCGTGTTCCGCGCTTCCGGCGCGCTCGACTATGCGCTGTCGGGCATTCGCTGGCTGGTGGATCTGGGCGGCTGGGATGCGCGCTTTGTCGATGCCTTGCCCACGGCCCTGGTCAAGCCGTTTTCGGGCAGCGCGGCGCGCGCGATGCTGATAGAGACCATGCAAAGCCAGGGCGTGGACAGTTTTGCCGCGCTGGCTGCGGCCACCATCCAGGGCAGCACCGAGACCACGTTCTATGTGCTGGCCGTGTACTTCGGCGCCGTGGGCATACAGCGCGCGCGCCATGCGGTGGGCTGCGCGCTGATTGCCGAGTTCGCGGGCGTGGTGGCGGCAATTGCGGTGTGTTATCAGTTCTTCGGGGGAATGTGAGCTGGCTGGGACTGCGGCGCTCGCAGCCCGGCCTTGAAACGCTGTTGCGGTTTGGCCGGGTTTCTGCGTTCACCCTTAGACGCGGCCGGCGCGGCAGGCTCAGGGCAAACGCAATTACTGTGGGCGGTCCGCTCGGGGCGAACGGCAACGCCCTTGGTGGCCAGCTTGCCGCCATCGGCAAGACGATGACTCACGCCTCGGGCACTATGGCTTCCGCATACTCATAAAGTGCTTCGAGGATTTCCGTGCCGCGCTCGTCGGCGGTTTCAAACAGCGCGTCGATCGCTGCCGACATCTGGTCAAACGAGCGCGCCCCGCCCTTGCCGTCGAGCAGGCAGGCAGCGCAGTGTTCCATCCAGCGCTGCTGCTCTTCGGGCGACAGCGTGTCGGCGAAATTGCGCGCGCGGTAGCGGAACACCAGCTCGCCCAGGCGCGCATCGTCAAAGCCCGTGCGGTCCATCGCCAGCTCCAGCGGCGTGAGCGCGCGCAGATGGTTGAGCCGGCGCCGGTCTTCATTGCCGACAAAGCCGCCATAGAGATCCTGGTCGGCATCGACGGCCGTGCCGGTCGCCGGCCGCTGGAACACCTGCTTCCACAGCGCGCTCATGTCGGGCAGGTCGCGCGCCACGGCCGCGTACTGCAGCGACTGCTCCATGTCTATGCCCCATTGCTGGGCCATGGCCGGGCTCAGCGTCTTGAGGCTGCCGACGACCATCGGCGACTTGTTGATGTGGATGCTCTTGATAGGCAGCCGCGCCACGCCTTCGGGCAGATCGGCGGCGCGTGTGAACATGCGCAGGCGCAAGGTTTCTACATCAAGCGTCGCGAGTTCGGATGGGTCCTGGGACAGATCCCAGGCGAGGATCTCGTTCTTGTTCGCGGGGTGCGTGGCCAGCGGCCACATCACGGCCAGGCAGCCGCGCGCCGCGCCAAACATGCCCGAGACATGCAGGAACGGCTTGGCATGCGCGGCCACGGCCGGCAGGCCCAGCTCCTGCAGCACCCGGTCCTTCTTGTGCAGGCTGAACGCATAGTCAAACAGCCGCGGCTGGTGCTTGCGTATCAGCCGCGCCAGCGCGATGGTGGCGCGCACGTCGCTGACCGCGTCATGCGCCTGCTCGTGCACCAGGCCGTTGGCGCGCGCCAGGTCTTCAAGCTTGAAGCTCACCGTGCCGTCTTCCTTGCGCGGCCAGATGATGCCTTCGGGGCGCAGCGCATAGACCATGCGCACCACGTCGAGCAGGTCCCAGCGGCCGCAGCCGTTTTGCCATTCGCGCGCATAGGGGTCGATGAGGTTGCGCCAGAACATAAAACGCGTGATCTCATCGTCGAAACGGATCGAGTTGTAGCCCACGCCCACCGTGCCGGGAGCGGCGAACTCCTCCTCGATACGCGCCGCGAACGTGTGCTCGGCCACGCCCTGGGCCACGCATTGCTGGGGCGTGATGCCGGTGATCAGGCAGGACTGCGGGTCGGGCAGGTAATCGTTGGCCGGCTGGCAGTACAGCGCCAGCGGCTCGCCGATCTCGTTGAGCTCCATGTCCGTGCGTATGCCGGCAAACTGGGCCGGGCGGTCATAGCGGGGTTGGGCACCGAAGGTTTCGTAGTCGTGCCAGAAGAAAGTGGTATCAGCCATGCCCGGAGTATGCCCGGGAATGGCTGCCTCTTGCATATCAAAGAAGGGGCGAACAAAGCCTGGCGACAGAATCGCCCAGCCGCGGGAAGAAGCGCTGCTTGCGTTCGTAGTGCACCAGGCGCGCGTTCTCCAGATCGAGCACGAACTGCGTGGCCAGGTCGCCGTTGAGCTTGGCGCCGTAGCCTATCGCGCAGACTTCGTAGTTGAGAAAGAAGCTGCGGTGGTCGAAATTCGCCGTGCCTATGATCGCCAGACTGTCGTCGACCACCAGGGTCTTGGAATGCAGCATGCGTGCGCGGTATTCGTAGACCTTGGCACCGCAGGCGATCAGTTCGTCGAAGTAGGAGCGCGCGGCCATGGTGACGATGAACGAATCGGACTTCTCGGGCACCAGCAGCTGCACGTCGACGCCGCGCAGCGCGGCATTGGTCAGTGCTGTCATCGCGGCTTCGGTGGGAACGAAATACGGCGTCGTGAGCCACACGCGCGCATCGGCGGCGTTGATCGCCGCGACATAGGCGCGGTGGATGGCTTCGAGCCGGTTGTCGGGGCCCGAGCTCACGATCTGCACCGCATGCTGGCCTTCGGCGAGGTCGGGCAACAGTTCATCGAGGTCCGGCGGCTCGACCGGGTGGCTGCGCTCCAGCGCATACGACCAGTCTTCGAGAAACACGGTTTGCAGCCAGTTGACCACCGGGCCTTCGAGCCGCAGGTGCACGTCATGGTAGGCGCAGTCCATCACGCGCTTGTCTTCCTCATCGGTGATGTTGACCCCGCCCGTGAAGCCCACTTTGCCGTCGCAGACCAGGATCTTGCGGTGGGTGCGGAAATTGATCACCGGGCGCAGGCGCCGGCCTATCTTGGAGGGGTGGAAGAAAGCGAACTCGCCGCCGGCCTCGACCAGCGGCGCGTAGAACTTGCGGCGTATCTTCTTGGAGCCCATGGAGTCGACCAGCATGCGCACCTTGACGCCGGCGCGCGCGCGCTCGACCAGCGCATCCATCAGCGCCGTGCCGGTCTGGTCGGGCTCAAACACGTAGTACTCGAGGTGCACATGGTGGCGCGCGGCGCGCACGGCTTCGAGGATGGCGTCATAGGTCCGGTCGCCGCCGACCAGCAGATCCATGCGCTCGGCGCTGCTGACCGGGAAATCGGCCGTGCGGCTCACCAGGCGCGCCACCTGCTGCAGGCGCACGGTAGCGGCCGGCACATGCTCGCGCAGCCGCGCCGCGCTCATGCGCAGGCGCGAGGACTTGTGGCTGCGCAGCCGCTTGTTGCGCAGCCGCTTGAGCCGCTGTGGTCCGAAGAAGTAGTAGACGCCCAGCCCGCCCACGGGCAGCGCCGCCAGCGCCAGCAGCCAGCCCAGCGTGGCCACGGGCGCGCTGCGCTGCATCAGCACCCAGACGCCTATCACCAGTGCATACACCGACCAAATCAGCCAGAACATCGAGTGGGTGTTCTCGGCGTTCCAGACATCGCTGAACCATTGCACTTGAAAGCCTTTGAAAAAAATAAAAAGCCGACAGCACAAGGCTGTCGGCTTGAGAGGATCAAAGCGTCACACGCTCAATCGGTCGTGGCTTCTTCGGGCTCGGCCGGTTCCGACCGGCCGCGCTCCTTGCGCGGCAGGGGCTGGATGTCGAGCTGCACTTCGCCCGCAGCGCCACCTTCGCCTTCGACCCAGTCGACGCCCAGGCGACCGCCGTCCACCAGTCGGCCGAACAGCAGTTCGTCGGCCAGCGAGCGCCGGATCGTGTCCTGGATCAGGCGCTGCATGGGACGCGCGCCCATCAGCGGATCGAAGCCGGCCTTGGCCAGGTGCTTGCGCAGGCTGTCGGTGAACGTGACTTCGACACGCTTCTCTGCGAGCTGGGTTTCGAGCTGCAGCAGGAACTTGTCGACCACGCGCATGATGACCTGCTCGTCAAGCGACTTGAAGCCCACGATCGCGTCCAGACGGTTGCGGAACTCGGGTGTGAACAGGCGCTTGATGTCGCCCATTTCGTCCCCGGCAGCCCGCGGGTTGGTGAACCCTATGCTGGCCTTGTTCATGGTCTCGGCGCCCGCATTCGTCGTCATGATGATGATGATGTTGCGGAAGTCGGCCTTGCGTCCGTTGTTGTCCGTGAGCGTGCCATGGTCCATGACCTGCAGCAGCACGTTGAAGATGTCGGGATGCGCCTTCTCGATTTCATCGAGCAGCAGCACCGCGTGCGGCTTCTTCGTGATGGCTTCGGTCAGCAGACCACCCTGGTCGAAACCAACGTAGCCCGGAGGCGCGCCGATCAGGCGGCTCACCGCATGGCGCTCCATGTACTCCGACATGTCGAAGCGGATCAGGTCCACGCCCATGATGAACGCCAGCTGCTTGGCGGCCTCGGTCTTGCCCACGCCCGTGGGGCCGCTGAACAGGAAAGAGCCAATGGGCTTGTCGCCCTTGCCCAGTCCCGAGCGCGCCATCTTGACGGCCGAGGCCAGCACTTCCAGCGCCTTGTCCTGGCCGAACACCACGCTCTTGAGGTCGCGTTCGAGCGTCTGCAGCTTGCTGCGGTCGTCGTTCGAGACGTTCGCGGGCGGAATGCGCGCGATCTTGGCGACGATTTCCTCGATCTCGGCCTTGCCTATGGTCTTCTTGCGCTTGGACGCGACCAGGATGCGCTGGGCAGCGCCGGCTTCGTCGATCACGTCAATCGCCTTGTCGGGCAGGTGACGGTCGTTGATGTACTTGGCCGACAGCTCGGCTGCCGCCTGCAGCGCCGCCGCAGCGTACTTCACGTTGTGGTGCTCTTCGAAGCGCGACTTCAGACCCTTGAGGATCTCTATCGTCTCCGACACCGTGGGCTCGACCACGTCGACCTTCTGGAAACGCCGCGACAGGGCTGCGTCCTTTTCGAAGATGCCGCGGTACTCGGTGAAGGTCGTTGCGCCGATGCACTTGAGCTGGCCGCTCGACAGCGCGGGCTTGAGCAGGTTGGACGCGTCCAGCGTTCCGCCCGAGGCCGCACCCGCACCGATCAGGGTGTGGATTTCATCGATGAACAGCACCGCATTGGGCTTGTCCTTGAGCGACTTGAGCACGCCCTTGAGGCGCTGCTCGAAATCGCCGCGGTACTTGGTGCCCGCGAGCAGCGAACCCATGTCGAGCGAATAGACCACGGCCTCGGCCAGGATCTCGGGCACATCACCCTGGGTGATGCGCCATGCCAGGCCTTCGGCAATGGCCGTCTTGCCCACACCGGCCTCGCCCACCAGCAGCGGGTTGTTCTTGCGCCGGCGGCACAGGATCTGTATCGTGCGCTCGACTTCGTAGTTGCGCCCGATCAGCGGATCGATCTTGCCTTCCTTGGCGGCCTGGTTCAGGTTGAGCGTGAACTGCTCGAGCGGCGAAGCCTTTTCCTGGCGCTCGCTGTTGCCGCCCTCTTCGCCTTCGGCCTGGCCTTCGGACTTGGCGGCTTCGGGCGGTTCGCTCTTCTTGATGCCGTGGGCAATGAAATTGACCACGTCCAGGCGCGTCACGCCCTGCTGGTGCAGGTAGTAGACCGCATGCGAATCCTTTTCGCCGAAGATCGCCACCAGCACGTTAGCGCCGTTGACTTCCTTCTTGCCATTGCCCGTGGACTGCACGTGCATGATGGCGCGCTGGATCACACGCTGGAAGCCCAGCGTGGGTTGGGTATCGACTTCGTCGCTACCGGCGACCTGCGGCGTGTTGTCCTTGATGAAGTTGGACAGGGAGGCGCGCAGATCATCAATGCTCGCCGAGCAGGCGCGCAATACTTCGGCAGCACTGGGGTTGTCGAGCAGCGCGAGCAGAAGGTGTTCCACGGTGATGAATTCGTGGCGCTGCTGACGGGCCTCGACAAAGGCCATGTGCAAGCTGACTTCCAGTTCCTGGGCAATCATGAGAGGACTCCTTTTGGCTTGCGTGATTTCATTATGGAGATAAATCGGGGCGGTTGCAGCTTATTCAACAGGCTCCAACGTTGCCTGTAGTGGATGACCCGCTTTCAGCGCGGCCTGGTGCACCTGATCGACCTTGGTCGCCGCGATATCGCGCGGAAAGACTCCGCAGATGCCGCGGCCGTCAAGGTGGATCTTGAGCATGATCTGGGTCGCGGTTTCCCGGTCCTTGCTGAACAGTTCCTGGAGCACGGCAATGACGAACTCCATCGGTGTGTAGTCATCGTTGAGCATGACCACCTGGTACATCTTGGGGGGCTGCACACGCTGCGCGCGCCGCTCCATTACGACCGAACCAGCGTCGTCTGCGCCTGGCCCCTCGGGGGGCTTTGGTGGAATGGAAGGGGGTTGTGTTGCCATGAATTCATTCTAGCGAGCCATACCGGCTCTTTTGTCTTCCCAGATGGGAAGGGAAACACCAATTTCAAGCCTGCGCCCGCGGCATTTTCCGCCAGTGTCGCGCAAACCGGCGGTTTTCATTCGTAGATCACCGTCGCGTGGCCGCTGCCGGCCTGCGCCGTCCAGGCTGCGAGCGCGGCGTCGCTGGGATAGAAACGGCTGCTGTCGCCGAGTTGCAACTCCGCCACAGCCGCGCCCTGCGGCGACTCGCAGCGCAGGCCCAGGCGCACGCGCAGGCCGTGCACCACAGGCTCGGCCTGCTCGTGCTCGACGCGGCGCGCAGGGAAATCGCCCAGCACGCGCAGCACGTCGGGCATGGCGTCGCCCACGCTGACCTGCAGATAGCGGCCGAACTTGCAGCGCGCGTCGGCCAGGCTCCACAGCTGCTGGACCTTCATGCGCAGCCCGCCGCTGAAGTGGTCCAGCTGCAGCCGGCCGCTGACGACGACGAACTCGTCCTCCTTGAGCAGCTCCTTGTGCGCGTTGAGCACGGCTTCGTCGGCCGAAGCTTCGATCACGCCCGACTTGTCGTCGATCTTGAACAGTCCCAGGCGGCCGCGCTGGCCGGTGATCGCGCGGAAATCGCTGATGATGCCGGCCATGACCTGGGGCTCGCGGCTGTCGCGCATCTCCTCGATGCGCGTGCGCACGAAGCGCCGCACCTCGGTCTCGACTTCATCGAACAGATGGCCCGAAAGATAGTAGCCGACCGCGGTCTTCTCCAGCGTGAGCCGCTCCTTGATGCCCCAGGGCAGGCGCTCGGCAAGCTCGGGCTCCTGCGTGCTCGAGCCCACGGCGTCGTCGCCCATCATGTCGAACAGCCCGCCCTGGTTGGCGTTGGCATGGGTCGCATTCGCGAACTCGAACGCGGTGTCTATGGACGCCACGAGCGAGGCGCGGTTCTGGTGGATGGCGTCGAACGCGCCGGCCTTGATCAGGGCCTCGAGCGTGCGCTTATTCAGCCGCGTTCTATCCACGCGCAGGCAGAAGTCGAACAGGCTCTTGAACGGGCCTTTTTCCGTCCCCCGGGGACCCGTGCCCGTGCCTTCGCGCGCGGCGACAATGGCTTCGATCGCGGCCTGGCCGCCACCCTTGACGGCACCCAGGCCGTAGCGGATGACCTTGTCGGTCACGGGCTCAAAGCGGTAGCGGCCGCGGTTGACGTCCGGCGGCTCGAAGGTCAGGCCCATCTTCAGCGCGTCTTCGTAGAGCACCTTGAGCTTGTCGGTGTCGTCCATTTCCACGGTCATGTTCGCGCAGAAGAACTCGGCCGTGTAGTGCACCTTGAGCCAGCCCGTGTGGTATGCCAGCAACGAGTACGCGGCCGCGTGCGACTTGTTGAAGCCGTAGCCCGCGAACTTCTCCATCAAGTCAAAGACTTCGTCGGCCTTTTCTTGGTTCAGCCCGTTCTTCGCCGCGCCTTCGCGGAACAGCTCGCGGTGCTTGGCCATCTCCTCGGCCTTCTTCTTGCCCATCGCGCGGCGCAAGAGATCGGCGCCGCCCAGCGAGTAGCCGCCCAGCACCTGGGCGGTCTGCATCACCTGCTCCTGGTAGACCATGATGCCGTAGGTCTCGGCCAGCACCTTCTCGACCATGGGGTGCGGGTACTCGACGACTTCGCGCCCGTGCTTGCGCGCCACGAAACTGGGAATCAGGTCCATGGGACCGGGACGGTACAGCGCGTTGAGCGCGATCAGGTCTTCGAGGCGGCTGGGCTTGGCGTCGCGCAGCATGCCCTGCATGCCGCGGCTTTCAAACTGGAACACCGCTTCCGTCTTGCCTTCGGAAAACAGCCGGTAGGTCGGATGGTCGTCGAGCGGAATGCGCTCGTAGGCAAAGTTTTCCTGACCCTTGTGGCGCGCCATGATGAATTCGCGCGCGATCTCGAGAATCGTCAGCGTGGCCAGGCCCAAAAAGTCGAACTTCACCAGGCCGATGTCCTCGACGTCGTCCTTGTCGAACTGGCTCACCGCCGAGTCGCTGCCCGGTTGCTGGTAGAGCGGGCAGAAGTCGGCCAGCCGGCCCGGAGCGATCACCACACCGCCGGCGTGCATGCCGATATTGCGCGTCATGCCTTCGAGGCGCTGGGCCATCTCGATCAGCGTCTTGACGTCCTCTTCCTTCTCGATGCGCTCGGCGAGCATGGGCTCGGCCTCGATCGCATAGGTGTACTTGTCGCCCTCCTTCTTCGGGTTGGGCGGGTACTTGAGCGTGACATGCAGTCCGGGCTTGTTCGGGATCAGCTTGGAGATGCCGTCGCAGAACGTGTAGCTCATGTCGAGCGCGCGGCCCACGTCGCGGATGGCAGCGCGCGCAGCCATGGTGCCGAAGGTCGCGATCTGGCTGACGGCGTCGCGGCCGTAGCGCTGCTTGACGTAGTCGATCACGCGGTCGCGGTTGGACTGGCAGAAGTCGATGTCGAAGTCGGGCATCGAAACGCGCTCCGGGTTCAGGAAGCGCTCGAACAGCAGGTTGTACTCGAGCGGGTCCAGATCGGTGATGTTGAGCACATAGGCCACCAGCGAGCCCGCGCCCGAACCCCGGCCCGGCCCCACGGGGCAGCCGTTGTTCTTGGCCCACTTGATGAAGTCGCCCACGATCAGGAAGTAGCCCGGAAACCCCATCTTCAAAATGGTGTTGAGCTCGAACTCGAGCCGCTCGACATAGCGCGGGCGCTCCTGATCGCGCTTGGCGACATCGGGATAAAGCAGCGCCAGCCGCACTTCGAGGCCGTCGAACGATTCCTGGCGGAAGAACGACTCCATCGTCATGCCCTCGGGCACCGGGAAGTTGGGCAGCTGCGGCGAGCCCAGCACCAGCGTCAGGCTGCAGCGGCGCGCGATCTCCACGCTGTTGGCGATGGCCGAAGGCAGGTCGGCGAACAGCGCCTGCATTTCGGCCTGGGTCTTGAAGTATTGCTCGCGCGTGAAGCGGCGCACGCGCTTGGGGTTGCCCAGAATTTCGCCTTCGGCGATGCACACGCGCGCTTCGTGTGCTTCGTAGTCGTCGGCCGTGGAGAACTGGATGGGGTGGGTCGCGACCACCGGCAGGTTCAGACGCGCGGCCAGCTGCGCGGCCGCGAGCACATGGGCTTCGTCGTCGGCGCGGCCCGCGCGTTGCAACTCGATGTAAAAGCGATGGGGAAACATTGCAGCAAGCCGCAGCGCCTGGTTGGCGGCTCCGGCCATGTCGCCGCGCATCAGCGCCTGGCCCACGGGCCCGGCCTGGGCGCCCGCCAGCACGATCAGGCCTTCGCCCAATTCCTGCAGCCATTCCCAGGTGTGGACCGCCTGGGATTTGACGACGTTGCGCGTCCAGCCGCGCGCCAGCAGCTCGCAGAGGTTGTGGTAGCCGGCCTTGTTCTGTACCAGCAGAATCACGCGCGACGGCGCGCCGCCGTCCTCGCCCTCGAGCTGGATTTCGGTGCCGAGCAAGGGCTTGACGCCCTTGCCCCGGCCTTCCTTGTAGAACTTGATGGCGCCGAACATGTTGTTGTAGTCGGTGATCGCCATCGCAGCTTGCCCGTCTGCCGCGGCTGCCTTGATGATGGAATTGATACGGGTGGTTCCGTCGATGACGGAAAACTCGGAGTGCAGGCGCAAATGAACAAACATGGGCAGCATTGTAGAAAGGCCTGGGGACCGCGGGACAAAGCGGCCCCCCGCAGGCCCCGCGCGGCACGGGCCTTTGCGGACATTACAATGCCGTATCCTGCGCCTTTATCGGCCTTGGCACTCCCGTGGGAGCGCCCACCACCAGATGCCCCTTATTGCCAGAAAGCTTCCTGCCATGCTGCGTTTGTCCTCGCCTCTTCTTCCTGCCGTGCTCGCTGCGGGCTTGCTGGCGGCTTGTTCCAGCACCCAGGAAGATCCAACGGCCAAGTGGACTCCGGACCGGATCTACACCGAAGCGCGCGACGAAGTCTCGGCCGGCGCGTTCGACAAGGCCGTGCCGCTGTTCGAAAAACTCGAAGGCCGCGCTGCGGGCACGCCGCTGGCCCAGCAGGCCCAGCTCGAAAAGGCCTATGCCCAGTACAAGGCCGGCGAAAAAGCCCAGGCCCAGGCCACGTTGGACCGCTTTCTCAAGCTGCACCCGGCCAGCCCGGCCACCGATTACGCGCTCTACCTCAAGGGCCTGGTCAACTTCAACGACAACCTCGGAATGTTTTCCTGGATCTCGCGCCAGGACCTGTCCGAGCGCGACCAGCAGGCGGCCAAGGATTCGTACGAGTCCTTCCGCGCGGTCGTGACGCGTTTTCCCGAATCCAAGTACGCCAACGATTCACGCCAGCGCATGACCTATATCGTCAACTCGCTGGCCCAGTACGAAGTGCATGTCGCGCGCTACTACTATGAGCGCGGCGCCTATGTGGCCGCGATCGGCCGCGCCCAGACCGCGCTGGCAGAGTACGAAGGCGTGCCCGCGGTGCGCGAAGCGCTGCAGATCCTGATCAAGTCGTATGACGCGCTGGGCATGACCCAGCTGCGCGACGACAGCAAGCGCGTGCTCGACACCACCTTCCCCGAAGGCGGCACGCCAGGCACGGCCGGCCTCACGAAGTCGAGTCCCTGGTGGAAGTTCTGGTAAGCGCCAGCGCGGCCAGCGCGGCGTCGTAATCGGCCACGGTTTTAAGGCGGCGCATGGGCGGCAGCGCCGCGAGCAACCGCCGGCCGTAGGGCTTGGCGACCAGGCGGGTATCGGCCACGACCAGCACGCCCTGGTCGGTTTCCCTGCGTATCAGCCGCCCCGCGCCCTGCTTCAAGGCCATTGCCGCCTCGGGCAGCATGTAGTCGCGAAACGCGTTGCGGCCCACGGCTTCGAGCTGCTGCGAGCGCGCCTCGACCAGCGGGTCATCGGGCGGCGGGAACGGCAGCTTGTCGATCACCACCAGTTCGAGCGCATCGCCGGGCATGTCGACGCCTTCCCAGAACGTCGCCGAAGCGACCAGGATGCAGCCCTTGCCGCCGCCATCCTGTCCGCAACGAAAGCGCTCGAGCAACAGCTGCTTGGGCGCCTGGCCCTGGACCAGCACCTCCAGATCTGAAAACAGCCCGAACTGCGCCTGCAATGCCGCGCCTATGACCTGCAAGGCCTTGGTGGTCGTGGTCAGCACCAGCGTGCGCCCGCCCAGCACTTCAGCCGAACGCTGTACCAGCGCTGCGACCTCGGCGCTGTGCGTGGGCGTGCCGGGCGCGGGAAATTCCGCGGGCACATAGACCGCCGCCTGCTGCGCATAGTCGAACGGACTGTCGACGCGCAAAATACGCGCGTCGCGCAGCCCGCAGGGCTCGGTGAACCAACTGAGCGCGGCGTCATCGCCCAGCGTCGCCGAGGTGAAGATCCACGACGCGGGCCGCCCCTCGTGCGGGACTTCGGCCCCCGCAGCCCCCTCGCCTTCCTGCAGCAGCCGCGTGCGCACGATGCGCGCGATGCTCAGCGGCGATTCGATCATGCGCAGATGGCGGCTGCCGATATCGAGCCAGCGCACGGTGTCGTCGCTGCTGGTGCGGCCAAACAATGCCAGGCGGCGCAGCAGCGCTTCGCCGCGCGCATAGAGCTGGCGCAATTCTGCGGCCATTTCCTCGACGCCGCCGAGCGCGACCAGCGCCGCGTGCAAGGCCTGGCCCAGCGCCGAGAAAGCGCGCGACCAGGCCAGCGCGTCCAGCCCGTCGGGCACGGCGCCCAGCCAGCGCAGGCGCTCGCCCACGGCGGCGCGCCCGACCGCGAGCCTTAGATCGCGCACCGTGCGCTCCAGATCGGCGCTCAGCTGCATCCAGTCGCCCATGCCGCGCGCATGCTCGAGCGTCTGCGCGAGAAAATCGCGCCCATAGCCCTGGAGCTGGGCCGTGCCCACGAGCGTGCCCGCGAACTGGATGCCAGTCTCGTTGAGCTGGTGGGCTTCGTCGAACACCACCACGCCCACCGAGGGCAGCAGCTGGGCCACGCCCGACTCGCGCACTTCCAGATCGGCAAAGAACAGATGGTGGTTGACCACGACCACATCGGCAACCAGGGCCGCGCGCCGCGCGACGTTGAGATGGCAGGGCTCGAACTGCGGACAGGCGCTGCCCAGGCAGCTGTCGCGCGTCGACGTGACCAGCGGCCAGACGGGCGAGTCTTCGCTCACGGCCGACAGTTCGGCCAGATCTCCGGTGCGCGTGACGCGCGCCCACTCCTCGACGCGCGCCAGCGTGCGCAGCAGCTGCGGATCCTGGGGCGCGCCCCGTCCCTGGCGCGCCTGGCCCAGATGGTGCTGGCACAGATAGCTGGGTCTGCCCTTGAGCTGGGCCATGCGCAGCGGCAGGCCCAGCATGCGCGTGAGACTCGGAAGGTCGCGCGAGAACAGCTGGTCCTGCAAGGCCTTGGTGGCCGTGGAGATCAGCACACGCTTGCCGCTGAGCAGCGCGGGCACGAGGTAGGAATAGGTCTTGCCCACGCCCGTGCCGGCCTCGACCACGAGCACGCCCCCATCGGCAATGGTTTCGGCGACCGCGATCGCCATTTCGGTCTGGCCGCTGCGCGGGCGGAAATGCGGCTGCGCGCGCGCAATCACTCCGCCTTCGGAAAAAGCCGCCTGTACGGCGGAAAAATAATCGTTCACGCCGCTCCTGGAACCTGTTCAGACTTGGAGAGCATTCTAAAAGCTTCATGCGCCGGGTCCGATTGCATGGACTCTGCCTGCCACAGTGCGCAGACCATGTCTCTCTGGGAGTAGACCGCGATCCGGCTGCCCGGGCCCGCGCCCGAATGGCCCACGGGGTGCAACTGCGCGTCGCGCGCATGCAGCATCAGCCCCAGTCCGTAGGCCGGATCCGGATGCAATGCGCAGCGGTGCTCGGGCAGCGCGCGGCACTCGTACATCTGCGCGAGCGTTCCCGGCTGCAGCAGGTGGCCGCGGACCAGCGCGGCGAGCAGCCGCGCCGCATCGAGCGTGGTTCCGGTCACCAGGCCGTGATAGACCCAGCCGGGGTGGTAGCCAGACGCGTCGCCCATGTTCACGTCGGCAAGATCGGGCGGCAGCCGCGCGCTGGTGAGGCCCGCGGGCTGGAACACGCAGGTCCTGAGCGCATCGGCCAGTCCCAGGCCCATGGCCCGCGCGATCTGCCGGCCCACATACAGATAACCCACATTGGAATAGCGCCAGCCCTGCCCTGGCATGCCGCGCGTCGAGCGCACATCGACCCGGTCGAGCAGCTGTTCGACCGACCACGGCGTGCGGCCCGCGGCGACATCGCCCTGGTATTGCGCGATCAGCCCGTAATCTGCCAAGCCGGCCTCGTGCCGCAGCAGCTGGCGCAGGGTGAAGCACTCACCCTCGATAGGCGTATCGAGGCACAGCATGCCATCCTCGACCAGCCGCAGCGCCGCAACGGCCAGCACGGTCTTGGTGAAGCTCCACCAGGGCACGGCGGCGCTGTCGCCGCTGAGCGTCGTCTGGCCGGAAGAATCGATCAGGGCGAGGGATTGGGCAGGCATGGCGTTGCACGGAAAGGGGCGACAGACTGCAGTCTGCCACCCTTGCGCGCCGCTGCCCAATCCGGGGAATTCGCCGCGCAGGGCTTATGGCAGCGAAAGAAACTCGCCCACGAGCTGATTGAAACGCTCGGCATGCTCCCACTGAGCCCAGTGGCCGCATTGGTTGAACACGTGGAACTCGGCGTTGCGGATTCCCCAGATCAGGCGCAGGCCCACGTCCATGGGAACGAAACGGTCGTCGCGGCCCCAGATCACCAGCGTGCTGGCGTTGATCTCGTGCAGCCGGTGGCCGTAGTCGGGGAACTGCCGGGGATTGGCTTGGCTGCTTCTGACGAAGTTTTCCAGGTGTTCGCGGCGCGCGAGCATGTTGTCCAGGCGCTGCTGGAACAGCTCGTCGGTCATGCTGCTCGCGTCGTAGACAAAGACGCTCATCATCTTCCTGAGATTGTCTATCGTCGGGTTGCGGTACAGCGCACCGATCAGCTTGATGCCTTCGGTCGGCATGGGCACGAACTGGCTCGGGCCGCCCGTGCCCCCGCCCATCAGCACCAGCTTGCCCACCTGATCGGGATAGCGCAGCGCGAAAGCGACGGCGCTGTGCGCGCCCATGGAGTTGCCGATGATGTGGACCTTGTCCAACTGCAGCACATCGAGCAGGCCCTTGAGCGCCGACGCATTCAGGTCCGAGCGCGAGCCCGGGTTGACGATGCTGTCGCTGCGGCCCCAGCCCGGGCAGTCGAGCAGGATCACGCGAAAGCCCTTGGCGACCAGGGGCTCGATGTTGCGCTGGAAATTGGCCCAGCCGGTCGCGCCCGGGCCCGAGCCGTGCAGCATGACGACGACACGATTGCCCTGGCCCACGTCGTTGTAGTGCACCTGCAGGTCCAGGCCGGATTCGCTGATGCGCACCAGATGGCTGGTGGCTTGTTCTGTGATGGGGTTGGACATTGCTGCTCCTTGTCGTTTCAATCAGGTGGCCGCGCGCGCGCGCTGCTGCAAAATGTCCAGCGCCACGTCGACGATCATGTCTTCCTGGCCGCCGACCATGCGGCGCTTGCCCAGCTCGACCAGGATGTCCACGGCTTTGAGGCCGTACTTGGCCGCGGCCACTTCGGCGTGGCGCAGGAACGAGCTGTAGACCCCCGCATAGCCCAGGGCCAGCGTCTCGCGGTCCACGCGTACCGGCCGGTCCTGCAGCGGGCGCACGATGTCGTCAGCCGCGTCCATCAGCTTGTACAGATCGGTGCCATGGTTCCAGCCCAGGCGGTCGGCCGCGGCAATGAACACTTCCAGCGGCGCATTGCCCGCGCCCGCGCCCATGCCCGCCAGGCTTGCGTCCACGCGGTCGCAGCCTTCTTCCACGGCCACGATGGAGTTGGCCACGCCCAGGCTCAGGTTGTGGTGGGCGTGCATTCCCGTCTGGGTTTCGGGCTTCAGGATGTCCTTGAACGCGCGAAAGCGCTCGCGCACGTCCTGCATGCCCAGCGCGCCGCCCGAATCGACCACGTAGCAGCAGGTCGCGCCATAGCTTTCCATGAGCTTGGCCTGCTGCGCCAGGCCTTGCGGCGTCTGCATGTGGCTCATCATCAGAAAGCCCACGGCTTCCATGCCCAGATGGCGCGCGTATTCGATGTGCTGGCGCGAGACGTCGGCTTCGGTGCAGTGCGTGGCCACGCGCACCACGCGCACGCCGGCCTCATACGCGGCTTTCAGGTCATGGACGGTGCCAATGCCCGGCAGCAGCAGCGTGGTGATCTTGGCGTTCTTGACCACGCCGGCCACGGCTTCTATCCATTCGAGGTCGGTGTGGGCGCCAAAGCCGTAGTTGAAGCTCGAGCCCTGCAGGCCGTCGCCATGCGCGACTTCGATGGAGTCGACCCTGGCCTCGTCGAGCGCCCGGGCGATCTGCTGCACCTGGGCAATGCTGTACTGGTGGCGGATGGCGTGGCTGCCGTCGCGCAGCGTGACATCGGAGATATAGAGTTTATTTTGCATGGTGTGCTCCTCAGGCGGTGGCCACGGCTTGAGCCGCGAGCATGCGTGCGGCCATTTGCTCGGCCGTGCGCAGGCCGGCGCTGGTCATGATGTCGAGGTTGCCCGCATAGGCCGGCAGGTAATGCGCCGCGCCTTCGACTTCGAGAAACACCGAGGTTTTCAGGCCCGTCATGGCGTCGCCCACGCCCGGAATGCGTATCGGCTGGGCAATGCGGTCGAACTGCACTTTCTGCTTCAAGCGGTAGCCGGGCACATAGGACTGCACGGCCGCGGCCATGCGCGCCACCGACTCGGCAATCGCGTCCTGTTCGGCAAAGTCGCTGAGCGTGTAGACCGTGTCGCGCATGATCAGCGGCGGCTCGGCCGGGTTCATGACGATGATGGCCTTGCCGCGGGTCGCGCCGCCGACCACTTCGATCGCCTTGGAGGTGGTCTCGGTGAACTCGTCGATGTTGGCGCGCGTTCCCGGCCCAGCGCTCTTGCTGGCAATGGAGGCAATGATTTCGCCGTAATGCACCTTGGCCACGCGCGACACCGCGGCCACCATGGGAATGGTGGCCTGGCCGCCGCAGGTCACCATGTTGAGGTTCAGCGCGTCCAGGTGCGCGTCGCCGTTCACCACGGGAATGCAGTAGGGGCCAATGGCTGCGGGCGTCAGATCGATCATGCGAATGCCGGGCTTCAGAGCCCGCAGCAGCGCGTCGTTCTTCACATGCGCGCCGGCCGAAGTGGCGTCGAAGACGAAGGCTATGTCGGCGAACTGCGCCATGCGCGTGAGGCCTTCAACGCCTTCGTGCGTGGTCGCCACGCCCATGCGGGCGGCGCGCGCCAGGCCGTCGGACGCCGGATCGATGCCGACCATGGCGGCCATTTCTATGTGCTGGCCGTGGCGCAGTATCTTGATCATCAAGTCCGTGCCGATGTTGCCGCTGCCGATGATGGCAGCCTTGAGTTTGCGGGTCATCGCATTTGCCTTAGGTAAAAAATCAATCGATGGAAGCGCCGCTGGCCTTGACCAGCGGCGCCCAGCGCGCGGCTTCTGCGGACATGAAGCTGCCGAACTGCACGGGCGTTGACGGGAAGGCCTGCATGCCCTGCTCGGCAAAACGCTTTTGCACTTCAGGGTCCTTCATCGCCGCATGCAGGGCGTCGTTGAGCCGCTGCACCACGGGCGCGGGCGTGCCTGCCCTGGCGACCGCGCCAAACCAGACCTGGGCGTCGAGGCCGGTCAGGCCGAGCTCGAGCAGCGTGGGCACCTGGGGCATCTGCGGCGCGCGCTCGGCGGCGGCGATCGCCAGCGGCCGCAGCTTCCTGCCCGCGATCAAGGGTGCGGTGCTGATCACCGGGTCGAACATCATGTCGACCTGACCGGCCATCAGGTCCTGCAGGCCAGGCGCCGAGCCCTTGTAGGGCACATGCGTGAACTGGCCCTGGGTCTTGCTGCGGAACACTTCGCCCAGCAGATGGCCTATCGAGCCCGGGCCCTGCGAGGCAAAGCTCAGCCCCTTGGCTTCGGTCCTGGCCGCCTTGATCAGGCCGTCGACATCCTTGATGGGGCTGTTTTCGGGCACGACCAGCACCAGCGGCGAGCGGATCAGCGAGGTGATGGGCGTGAAATCCTTGAGCGGGTCATAGGAGAACTTGCGAAACAGCACGGGGTTGATGGCGAACATTTCGGTCGCGCCCACGTAGATCGTGTGGCCGTCGGCCGGCGCCTGGCGCACCTGGGCGGCGGCGATCTGGCCGCCGCCGCCGGGCTTGTTCTCGACGATCACCGCCTTGCCCAGGTTCTCGCCCATCTTCAGCGCGAGCGCGCGCGCCACGGTGTCGGTGATGCCGCCCGCGGGAAACGGCACGACCATGGTGACCTGGCGCTGGGGAAAGGCCGCTGCCGGCTGGGCCAGCGCCAGGCCGGGAAGCGCCAGCGCGCAGGCCAGCAGGAATTGTCGTTTGAGGCTCATTTTTGTCTCCTGAATGGAATGGTTGTTATGGGGAAGTCGTGTCAGGTGCCGAACTGGGCGTTGACCACGCCCACGCCCGAGATCCGCGCCTCGAAGCGGTCGCCGGCCTTGACGGCCACCATGGGTCCCAGCGCTCCGGTCAGCACCAGGTCGCCGGCGCGCAGCGGCTGGCCCAGCGCCGCGAGCTTGCGCGCCAGCCACACGGCCGCGTTCAACGGATGACCCAGGCAGGCCGCGCCGCTGCCGGTGGACACCACTTCGCCGTTGCAGCGCATTTCCATCGCGCAGGACTTGAGGTCCAGCCCGTCGAGCCGCGTGGGCACGGCGCCGAGCACGACCAGGCCGCTCGAAGCGTTGTCGGCCACGGTGTCTATGAAGCGGATGTCCCAGTTGGCGATGCGGCTGCCAACGATCTCTATGGCCGGCAGCACGTAGTCGGTGGCATTGATCACGTCCACCAGCGTCGCGTCACGCAGGTCCAGATCGTGCCGCAGCACCAGCGCCACTTCGGCCTCGACCTTGGGCTGCAGCGTGCGCGCCAGCGCTACCGGCTCGTCGTCGCCGTGGACCATGTCGGCGAACAGCGTGCCGAAGTCGGGCTGGTCCACGCCCAGCTGCTTTTGCACCGCCAGCGAGGTCAGGCCTATCTTGCGCCCGACGATGCGCCGGCCCTGGGCCTGCGCATGGGCGACGTTGGCCAGCTGAACCGCGTACGCGGTTTCGGCGTCGGAAATTTCCGCGCGCAGCGGTGCGATCGGCGCGCGCCCGGCTTCGGCCGCGCGCAGCGCCGCGGCCCAGCGTTCGATGTGCTCTGGTGTATTCATGGGAATGGCCTTTCAGGAACGTGAGGAGAAGCGAGGTTGTGCAGCATCAAGATGCCGTAGCCGGCGATGAATTCGGGAATCGCCTGGTAGTGGCGCAGTCCGCAGTGCAGCGCCTGGCCTGCGCCGGGCGAGTCCAGCGCGGTGCGCGCCACGACCCAGGTCTTGGACTCGTGCGCCGACAGCCCCGCGTGCTGCGCGATCGCGGCCTCGCCCTGCGCGGAGAAAGCGCTCCAGTCGGCCTGCTCCGTGGCCTGCATCCACTGCAGGTCCCACTGCGGGTTCAGCGGCTTCATGTCCGGGCTGCCGGCCGCCAGCGCCAGGCCTGCGGCCATCACGCGCTCGGTCTTGGCCGCGACTTCCTGTGCCGTCGGCATGCGCGCGCAGGTGATGCGCTCGCGCACCGCGGCGTCGGGGTGTTCCATGGTCGGCACCGGCGGCTCATGCGACAGCCCGCCCGAGCCGATCAGCAGCGTGCGCTGCGGCAGGCCGTCGAGAAAGCGGCCCATCTCCCGGCCCAGCTGCTCGCAGCGGCGCAGGCGCGCGATGCCGGGCTGGGCGACGGCGTTGAGGAAGACCGGCAGCACGGGCGGCGTGTCCAGCCCGCCCCAGAGGAACTGCAGCGCCTGCACGAAGCCATGGTCCACCTTCATGCGGCGCGACACCGCGACGTCGAAGTCGGCGTCCATCAGATGCTCGGCCAGGCCCAGCGCCAGCGCGGCATCGACATTCAGCGCTCCCGCGGGCGTGAGGTAGTCACCGACCGAAGTCGCTGCGGAGCCTATGCAAAACGGCGGCATCAGTTCGTTGAAGAAGCCGTTGTAGTGGTCGGGCCCGACCAGCACCACCAGTTCCGGGGCAAAGTCATGTACCAGCGCGCGCGCCTGGGCCACCGCGGCGTCGAGCTGCCGCTGCACTGCGGCATCGACCGCATTCAGGCCATAGAGCGGCGAATGCGACATGCCCAGAAAGCCACGTTCCGATCTGCGGATCTGCATTCAGGCCTCCACGGCTTGGGCCATGCGCTGGGCGAGCTGATGGCTCACGGCATCGACTTCCTGCGGACTGGCCAGGGCCGCGACGAAACGGTCGGGGCGAATGAACACCACGGCCTTCTTCTGCGCGCCGAACCAGTCCTTGATGCGGCCTTGCGTGTCCTGCAGCAGCGTCACATGCGGCTGGGCCATTGCGCCGCGGCTCATCTGGCCCAGCGGCTTGACGCACAGGAACTTCACGCCGGTGCGCTCCCAGAACGCGCGCACTTCGGGCGCCATGCCCGAAGTCGGGTCCGTGCCCCAGGCCAGGATCGCAAAGCGCAGGCCTATCACGTCGTCGAGCTTGTGCACGGCGCCGTCCTCGGTCGTGACCAGCGGCTGGATGAACATCCGCCCCACGGGGCTGGGCTCTACGGTTTCGAAGCCGTTGAGCAGCCGGCCGACGAAGGACTCCTTCTTTTCGGCCACCAGTCCCAGCAGCCGGCCCAGCGGCGTGTCGCCCGAACGCGTGAGCAGACCGCCCAGCGCCGAAGGCGGGCCCGACGGCGCAGCATGCAGCACCAGCCCCTTCTCATAGCGCGGCATGGGCTTGAAGCGCATCTCGGCGAAATACTGCTTCACGGGCGGCACGGCGTTCATCGCCAGCATCACGGTGTCGCGCACCTTGGCCGCGGTTGCGCTTTCGGGCGCGAAGATGTCGCCCGCGACTTCGGACAGGTGGATCATCGAGCGCGCGTGGTCGCGCCGCTCCTCGGTATAGCTGTCGAGCAGCGCGTCGCCGGCCTTGCCCTGCACCACCAGCGCGAGCTTCCACGCGAGGTTGCTCGCGTCGCGCATGCCGCTGTTGTAGCCCTGGCCCTGCCAGACCGGCATGATGTGGGCCGCGTCGCCCGCCAGAAAGATGCGCTGCACGCGAAAGGTCGCGGCCAGGCGCGCGTTGTGCGTGTAGACGCGCTTGCGGATGTAGTCGACCTTGTCGGGATGGGCGACCACCTTGGACATCAGCCGCGCCATGGCTTCGGGCTTGAACAGCTCCTCTTCGGTCTCGCCCGGCATCACCATGAACTCGAAGCGCCTTATGCCATGCGGCAGGGCGGCCGACACATAGGGCCGCTCGGGATCGCAGTGCATGCCGACATGGGGCGTGCCCAGCGGGTCGTTGCGCACGTCGACCACGATCCACTGGTTGGGCTTGGTCCGGCCTTCGAAGGCCACGTTCAGCGTGCGCCGGATCAGGCTGTTGCCGCCGTCACAGGCCACGAGATAGCGCGCGCGCAAGGTCCTCTTCTCGCCTTGCGCATTCTCGACTTCGAGCGCCACGCCTTCTGCGCCCTGGGACACCGAGCAGACGCTCTGGCCGAACAGCACCTGCACATGCGCATAGCGTTGCAGGCCTTCATACAGGATCTGGTCGACCTCGGGCTGGATGAACGCGTTGCGCCGCGACCAGCCGAATTCATCGGTGCGCGGCTCTATGGACGCGAAGCATTTGCCGCCGGCCGTGTAAAAGCGCATCCAGTGATAGGGCGTGATGTGCTTTTGCACTTCGCCGCTCAGGCCTGCGGTCTGCAGGGTGCGCAGCGACTCGTCGTCGATGCCGATGGCGCGCGGGTAGTCGATGATCGCGTCCAGCTTCTCCACCACCAGCGTCTTCACGCCCGCCTGCCCCAGGATGTTGGCGGTCGTCAGGCCCACCGGGCCGGCGCCAATGATCAGGACGTCAGCGTCCAGTGCGGAATGTGTCTCGTGCGCTTGTTTTGTCATGTCCCCGGTCCTTGCTCAGTACGCGTCGTTTTCCGGAAATCACTTCCGGCCACTTGATGACTGGAATTGTGTGGACGCCCCGCGAACCGGTAAACTGAGTGCACGTGGTGCACCTTGAGCCACGGGTAATTACCAGGACCAGCGCCCCATGCCGGACGACACCCCCCGCGCCAGCGAGGCCTACAAAGACATTCGCAGTCTGGCCCGCGGCATCGCCTTGCTCAAATGCATGAACCAGATGCCCGGCGGCACGGCCACCACGACCGAGCTGGGCCAGATGACGCAGGTGCATCGCACCACCGTCAAGAGAATGCTGGAGACGCTGCGCACCTGCGGCCTGGTGCGGCCCACCGAGCAGGAAGGCCAGTACTGCCTGACCTTCGAAGTCAAGCGCCTGAGCGAAGGCTTCATCGAGGATGAATGGATCAGCCAGGTGGCGACGCCGTTGATGCGCGGCGCCGTCAAGCAGCTGATGTGGCCTTGCGACCTGGCGACGATGGAAGCCGGATTTCTCGTGGTGCGCGAAAGCACGCACCGCTTCAGCCTGCTGTCTCAACACCAGGCGATGATCGGCGAACGGCTGCCGCTGTTCGTCACGGCGATAGGCCGGGCCTACCTCGCGGCCTGCGACGCCGAGCAGCTAGGCAGCATCCTGCAGCTGCTGGGCCAGCGTCCCGACTGGATAGGCGACATGGCCAGGGACCGCCAGTCCATAGAGGCGCTGGTCCAGGCCACGCGCGCACGCGGCTATGCGCGCAACAGCGGCGAATGGGCCAAGGAATCCGATTTCTCGGCCATAGGCGTGGCCGTGATGGGAACGGACCAGGTCATAGGCGCCATCAACATGATCTACCCCAATGCCTCGGTCGATGAACAGACGGTGGAGCGCAAGTATTTGCCGCTGCTGCAAAAGCTCGCCTATCGCATAGGCCGCGACAGCACGCCCTGGCGGGAATAGCGCCATGTACGATGGCGCGCGAATTGGAGCCCAGATCCTCCCCGCGAATGCAAATCGCTGCCAGAATAATCAATTATCGGTCCACGGGAAGGCAGCGCGCCGCGGGCCAGCCGCGCGCCTGTCATGCCTGCTGACCACTCTTCCACGCGGCGTGCGGCTGCATTGATCACGTGCCCATTCTCATCGACCGCCTGTTTCTGTTGATCATTCCGGCGTGCATGCTGCTGCTGGGAGCGATGCTCGCGGGCTGCTGGCGGGTGCAGCGGCGCCGTTTCCATCTGCTGTGGGTCGCGGCCAGCTACGCGCTGGTGGGCAGCGCGCTCGCCTGGCAAAGCCTGATGAGCGTCGAGGAGCTGCAGCGCTGGGCCGTGGTCACGGGCATGTTGTATCTGTTTGGCGCCTGGAGCTTTGCGCGCGGCCTGGCCGGCTATTACGACGTCTCGGCCCGGCCGCGGCTGGGCCTGCTCATAGGCGCCGTGGTGCTGCTGGCGCTCTATTACTACAGCCGCGTCGAGGTCAGTCTGTGGATGCGCATGCTCTGGCTCAACGCCGGCCTGGGACTGATGCAGCTGCTGCCCGCGGCGCGCATTCTGCGCCGCCAGCTGCCCGCGGGAGGATTGGAGCGCGCGATGTACTGGTCGTATGTGGTATTCGCGCTCAACACCAGCATCCGCCCCATTCTGTGGCTGGCCGTAGGCAGCATGGGCCAGGACGCCGCATTCTTTTCTTCCTACTGGCTGATGATGCTGGCCACCACCATGCTGTTCGCCCTGCTGTTCGCCATGCTGCTGCTGGCCAATACGGTGCGCGACACCATGACCGCGCTGCGCGCGGAACGCAACATGGACCCGCTGACCAACCTGCTCAACCGCCGGGCCTTCCAGGAGGCGGCCGGGCCGCTGCTGCGCGATCCGCAGCGCGGCCCCTGGACGCTGCTGATCGGCGACATCGACCATTTCAAGCGCATCAACGACACCTGGGGCCATGCACACGGCGACCATGTGCTGCAGACCGTGGCCGGCGCGCTGACCCAGCAGGTGCGCGGCGACGATTTGGTCGCGCGTTTCGGCGGCGAGGAGTTCGTGCTGCTGCTGCGCACCGACCTCGCCAGCGCCGAGAGCATTGCCCAGCGCATACGCATGCAGTTGAGCGAAAACAGGCAGCTGTTGCCCGATGGCGACCGCATGACCATGAGTTTCGGCATCGCGCCGATCACCAGCCCGACCGAGCTGTCCGCCACGCTGTCGCGTGCGGACGGCCTGCTCTACCAGGCCAAGCAGGCGGGACGTGACCGCGTGTATGTGGCCCGACCGCTGAACGAAATACAGACTACATGAAGGAAAATCCATATGGCCGCTGAAGGTAACGCCAGCCAGCTGACAAGCATCATCACCTTGCTGGGCGCCGCGGTCATTGCCGTGCCGTTGTTCAAACGTTTCGGCCTGGGCTCGGTGCTGGGCTACCTCGCCGGCGGCCTGGCCATAGGTCCGTACGGCCTGGGCCTGGTCAACGACGCCCAGACCATCATCCACATCGCCGAACTCGGCGTGGTGATGTTCCTGTTTGTCATCGGGCTGGAGATGAAGCCTTCGCACCTCTGGAATCTGCGCGCGCAGATATTCGGCCTGGGCAGCATGCAGGTACTGCTTTGCGCGACCTTGCTCACCGCGGTGAGCATGGCTTTCGGCTTCTCCTGGCAGGTGTCCTTCGTCTGCGGCGCGGGCTTCGTGCTGACCTCCACGGCCGTGGTCATGCAGGTGCTGGCCGAACGCGGCGACATTCTCGCGCCGCGCGGCCAGCGCATTGTCTCCATCCTGCTGTTCGAAGATCTGCTGATCGTGCCTTTGCTGGCCATCGTGGCGTTTCTCGCACCGGCCGATGCCTTGCCCGTGGCCAGCGCCTCGCCGTGGCAGCGCGTGGGTCTGGCAGTTCTGTCCCTGGCGGCCCTGGTAGGCGCCGGCCTGTGGCTGCTCAATCCGCTGTTCCGCGTGCTGGCCAAGGCCAAGGCGCGCGAAGTGATGACGGCTGCGGCGCTGCTCGTGGTGCTCGGCGCGGCGCTGCTGATGGAGCTGGGCGGCCTCTCCATGGCCATGGGAGCGTTCATGGCCGGCGTTTTGCTTTCGGAGTCCACCTTCCGCCACCAGCTCGAAGCCGATATCGAGCCGTTTCGCGGCTTGCTGCTGGGATTGTTCTTCCTGGGCGTGGGCATGGCCTTGAACCTCGACGTCGTGGGCCGGAACTGGCAGCTCATCGTCGCCGGCGTCGTGGCGCTGATGATCGCCAAGGCCGCGTGCATCTATGCGGTTGCCCGCCTGGCGAAGAGCTCGCACGCCGATGCCGTCGACCGCGCCATTCTGATGGCCCAGGGCGGCGAGTTCGCCTTCGTGCTGTTTGCCGAAGCGCTCAAGCTGCGCGTGATCACGCCCGAAGTGAACGCCAACATGACCGCCATCATCGTTCTATCCATGGCGCTCACGCCTTTGGTGGTGGTGCTGTACAAGCGCCTGGGCGCGGCGCAGGCCATCAGGCTCGACGGCGTCGAGGCGCCCAAGGACCTGCAGGGCAATGTGCTCATCATAGGATTCGGCCGTGTAGGCCAGATCGCGAGCCAGGGCCCGCTGGCGCGCGGCGCGCAGCTTTCCATCATCGACAGCGACCCGGATGCGATACGCGCGGCCGAGCCCTATGGCTTCAAGGTCTACTATGGCGACGGCGCGAGAACCGATGTGCTGCATGCCGCGGGTGCCCACCACGCGCAGGCCATCCTGGTGTGCATAGACGACAAGGATGCGACCACGCGCATCGTCGAGAACATCCAGCGCGAATTCCCCCAATCCGTGGTGGTCACGCGCGCCTTCGACCGCCAGCATGCGCTGGAGTTGATCAAGCTCGACGCCCACCATGTCGTGCGCGAGACCTTCGAGTCGGCGCTGCAGATGGGACAGCACGCGGTGGCCGCGCTCGGTGCCACGGACGATGAGGCCGCGGCCATCACCGAACGCGTGCGCAAGCGCGACACCGAACGCTTTGAACTAGAGGATGTGAGCGGCGTATTTGCGGGCCGTGCCCTGCTGCTGGGCAACATCGAACATATCGATCCGCCGGATCATTCACGGCATGCAGCGGCAAACACCGCAAAGCACTGAAGGGCAAACCACGGGGCGTGTTGCCGTGGTGATTCCCTCCACCCGTATCCCTTAAAGGGAAAATCAGGTCGCCAAGATGACGAAATAGCCGTGACAATCGGTAATCAACTGTGAGTAAGGCCACATCATGTTGACAGCACCGACGCCATTGGACGAAGCCGAGCGCATGCGAGCCCTTGAGCACCTCAAGGTTCTCGATTCTGCACCCGAGCGTGAATTCGACGCTTTGGTGGCGACGGCCGGATTGGTCTGCGGTGTGCCCATAGCGCTTGTGAGCTTGATCGACAGCGGCCGCCAGTGGTTCAAGGCCAACATTGGCTTGCCTGGCGTCACCGAGACGCCGCGCGACGTGGCGTTCTGCGCTCATGCCATCCTGCAAGAAGAAGTGTTCGAGGTACCCGATGCCTTGGCCGATCCGCGGTTTGCCGACAACCCGCTGGTCGCCGGCGCGCCCGATATCCGTTTCTACGCCGGCGCCCCGCTGCGCTTGAGCAATGGCGCACACGTTGGAACCCTGTGCGTGATCGATCGCGTACCCCGCAAGCTCTGCGAGAAGCAACGCGAAGCCTTGCGACTGCTGTCCATCGCTGCAGTCCAGGCGCTTGAATCCAGGAGGATGGCGCGCGCTTTCGTGGCCAGCGAAACGCGGTTCCGCACCCTCAGCGAGGCCTCTCCGCTGGGCGTGTTCGCTACCGATGCGTCCGGTTCCTGCACCTACACCAATGCGCAGTGGCAGGCCATATTTGGCTTGACCGAAAGCCAAGCCCTGGGCGATGACTGGAGTCGCACCTTGCACCCGGACGACCGGGCTGGCGCCTTCGCAGAGTGGGGTCGCGCCATGGCACTCAAGCGCGAGTTCGACATGGAGTTCAGGGTGCGTCGCGACGATGGCACGGTGCGCCATGTCCGCTCCATCGCCCAGCCGGTGCTCGACACGGATGGTGAGGTCACAGACTTTGTGGGATCGGTGGAAGACATCACCGACCGGCAGCTGGAACGTCATGCGCTCGAAGGCGAGCGGCAACGGCTGACGGCCATCATTCAGGGTACCGGCGCCGGAACCTGGGAATGGAATGTGCAAACCGGCGAGACCTGGTTGAACGAGCGTTGGGCCGAGATCGTGGGCCTGACGATAGACGAACTGAAGCCGACCACCATCCATACCTGGACGGGCTTGACCCATCCCGACGACCTCGCGCGTTCGAACGCGCTGCTGCAGGCGCACTTCTGCGGCGAAGCCAAGGCCTACGAATGCGAGGCACGGATGCGCCACCGCGACGGTCATTGGGTGTGGGTGCTCAGTTGCGGAAGGCTGCTGACCCGCACGCCAGACGGACAACCGGAAAGGATGTTCGGCACGCACCTCGACATCACCGTGCGCAAGATCCAGGAAGAAGAGCTGCGCAAGAGCGAAGAACTGCTCAACCGCACCGGCGCTCTGGCGCAGGTAGGCGGTTGGGAACTCGACATTGCCAGCTCCCGTGTCAAATGGTCAGAGGAGACCTGCCGCATCCATGGTTTGCCGCCGGGACACCAGCCGGCGCTCGCCGAAGCAATAGGATTTTATGCGCCAGAAGCGCGACCGGTGATCGAAGCGGCCATCCACAAAGCCGCGTGCGATGGGCGGGACTGGGATGTGGAACTGCCCGTCATTCAACACGGCGGTCAGCGCATCTGGGTGCGCGCCGTCGGTCATGTGGAGTTCCAGGCGGGCAAGCCAGTGCGGCTTTTCGGCGCCTTTCAGGACATTACGCTGCGGGTCAGGCACCGGCAGATGCTCGAAAGCGCCCACGAGCGCATATCGCTGGCCACTGAAAGTGGCGGCATCGGCCTGTGGGAATGGAAGTTGCGTGAGGGCACGCTCACCTGGGATGCCCAGATGTACGCGCTGCACGGCATGCCCATGGGCCCGGGCACCGAGGGTTATACCCTGTGGTCCCACCGTCTTCACCCCGACGACAAGGATCGCGTGGAAGGCGAAGTCCAGGAGTGCCTGAAAGACGGCGGCGATTTCCGCTCGGAGTTCCGGGTTGTCTGGCCCGATGGCTCGGTGCACTACCTTCGCGGCTCCGGCCGGGTCACGCGCGACACCGAAGGCCAGGCACTGCGCATGGTGGGAGTGAACTGGGACGTGACGCCGCTGCGGCACCTCGCCAACCAGCTGGCTGAACAACACGAGCTGTTGCATGTGACCCTGCAATCGATTGGCGACGCGGTGATCACCACCAACGCACAAAGCGAAGTCACGTGGCTGAATCCGTCCGCCGAACGCATGACAGGCTGGCCGTCAGCCGCAGCGCAGGGAAAGCCGGTAGCGCAGGTCTTCCACGTCGTCCATGCGGAGTCGCGCCAACCGGCCGAGAATCCGGTGCTCACCTGTCTTGAGCAAGGCAGGATCGCCGGCACAGGCAATCACACGGTGCTCATTTCCCGCCAAGGCAACGAGTTCGGCATAGAAGACTCTGCCGCACCCATTCGCAACCCCAGCGGCGACATCCTCGGCGTCGTGCTGGTCTTTCATGACGTGACCGAGCAGCGACGTCTCTCGGGCGAAATGAGCTATCGGGCCACGCACGATGCGCTGACCGGCCTGGTCAATCGGGCCGAGTTTGAGTCGCAGCTGAGCCGTACGCTGAAAAAGGCACGCGAAGAAGGCAGCGAGCACGCCTTGCTGTACATAGACCTCGATCAGTTCAAGCTCGTCAACGATGCCTGCGGTCACTCGGTGGGCGATCGGCTTCTGCAGCAGGTGGCCAAGCTGCTGAAAGACGTCGTTCGAGCGCACGACACCCTTGCACGGCTAGGGGGGGACGAGTTCGCCGTGATTCTTGAGCAATGCACGGTGGACCAGGCCGGCCGGCTGGCGCAGCAGATCTGCGACCGCATGGATGAGTTCAGGTTTCTCCATGACGAGCGGCGTTTCCGCATCGGCGCCAGCATCGGACTGGTTCCTCTGGACAGCCGTTGGGGCGGCACCGCAGCCGCCATGCAGGCGGCCGACACCTCGTGCTACGCCGCCAAGGAGGCGGGGCGCAATCGCGTGCATGTGTGGTCAGACAGCGACAAGGCAATACTCGCACGCCATGGCGAGATGCAATGGGCCGCCCGGCTGGAGCGGGCGCTGGATGAAGACAGTTTTGTGCTCTTCGCCCAGCGGATCGAGCCGCTCGCCGGGAACAGCAGCGGGCTTCATGCCGAAGTGCTGATTCGCCTGCGCGACAGCGATGGCAGCCTGATACAGCCCGGTGCATTCTTGCCGGCCGCAGAGCGCTTTCATATGGCCGCGCGCATAGACCGCTGGGTGCTGCAACGCACGGTGCAGCAGATTCAGCACCTCGCTGATTTGAACGTGCTGGACACACTGGGCATCAACCTTACAGCGCATTCGGTGGGCGACCGGGCCTTTCACCGCTATGCCATCGATGCACTCGCGCAAGCCGGCAGCGCGGTGTGTCAGCGCATCTGCCTTGAGATCACAGAGACAGCGGCCGTGACCAACATGACGGACGCAGTTGTATTCATCGAACAAGCGCGGGAACTGGGAGTACGGATTGCGCTGGATGACTTTGGCGCGGGGGCGTCGTCCTTCGGTTACTTGAAGAAACTCAAGGTCGACCTGCTCAAGATCGATGGCAGCTTCATCCGGGATGTGATCGACGATCCGCTGGACGCCGCCGCAGTGCGCAGCTTCGTCGACGTGGCAAGGGTGCTCGGTGTCGGGACCGTCGCCGAGTTTGTCGAGCAAGCTGCAGTGCTGCAACATGTGCGGGACATCGGCGTGGACTACGCTCAGGGATTTCTGTTGCACCGACCGGAACCCATCGAGCATCTTTTGTGCAGGCAGGAACCTGGCGCAAGTCCCCCTCGCTGAACTCCGAACCTCTGGAAAAACCCGATGGATAATCCAGCCCTGGCGGCACAGGATAGTTCGTTTGCAACCAGCCACAGATTGCGGGCGTAGTTCAATGGCAGAACTTTTGCTTCCCAAGCAAATAGCACGGGTTCGATTCCCGTCGCCCGCTCCACATGCAGAAATGCGCATCGCGCCCTCGGGACACAATGCGCATTTCAGCCCCTCGCTGCGCCTTGGGCGCTGCGGGTCGCTTAGCTAGGCTTCTTGCAGGCCTTGTCGCGGTTGGCTTCGTCGGGCAGCTTGATGGTGCCGGACAGCTCCACCGACTGCGTGCCCGAATCCTTGGCCAGCAGATTGTCGAACGTCACCGTACCCAGCGTCAGGTTGACCTTGGCCTTGCTCAGGTTGTTGCCGTCCTTGACGAAGGCGTAGGTCGTGTCCTTGATCTTGATGCTGTCGCCGTTGAGCGCGGGCGCGGCGTTGCCGTTGGGATAGGCATAGCGGATGTCGCCCATCATCGCCAGCGTGCGGTCGCCGGTGATCTTGGTGAAGTTGTCGAAATCGAACGCGCATTCGTTGGGGCCGATCTTGCCGGTGTCGGCGACGCCGGTCAGGCCCACATTGCCGGTGCCGTACCAGCCGTTGAGGTTGGCATCGGTCGCCTGGGAGATGCGCAGAATGCCGATGTCGCCGCTGGGCTCGGTGTCGTCGTCATTGCCGCCGCCGCAGGCGGCCAGGGCAAGGGCTGCGCCAAGCGTGGCGGCATAGAAGAAATTCTTTTTGATGTTGGGCATGGGGTCTCCGGATGGATGGATTGGAAATGGGCGCTGGTGCTCCTGCGCTAGGCATCGATAGTCGCCAATTGCCCACGGGTCACCATGTCGTCAATCGGCCCAATCCTTGCCAGCAAAAATGGCGTACGGCTGTAGTGGCTGTCCTACGGAGCCGACATCTGGTTTCGATGGAGCGGTGGCGCGCAGATGCAATGTCATCAATGGATGACAGACAACATGCCGCGGGCTTGCGAAGCTCAAGGCTTGTATCCAAACCAAGCGGGAGCTCGCATGCCTTTTGTCAACCTTCCTCAATTTTCCGGCCAGGATCTGCAGCTGCATTACCAGGATCTCGGCCAGGGAAAGCCTGTCGTTCTGATCCATGGCTGGCCGCTGAGCGGCCGCACATGGGAGCCCCAGGTCGGGCCGCTGGTCGCGGCCGGTTACCGCGTGATCACTTATGACCGCCGCGGCTTCGGCCATTCGACCCAGCCCTGGGACGGCTATGACTACGACACGCTGGCCCAGGATCTGCACATCCTGCTCAACAGCCTGAATCTGCATGGCGTGACGCTGGTGGGCTTCTCGATGGGCGGCGGCGAAGTCGCGCGCTATGTCGCCAAGTACGGCACCGAGCGCGTCGCCAAGGCGGTGTTCGCGGCCGCGGTGCCGCCCTACCTGTTCAAGTCGGGCGACAACCCGGAAGGCGCGGTTTCCGACGAAGACATCGCCGCCAAGCAAAAAGGCGTGCGCGACGACAGGCTCGCATTTCTCGACGAGTTCACGCAGAAGTTCTTCACGCCCAAGGGCGGGCAACTGGCCGTGAGCGAAGCCCAGCGCGAATACGCGAAGACGATTGCCGCCTTCGCGTCACCGCAGGGCACGCACGAGTGCATCGCCGCGTTCTCGCGCACCGACTTCCGCGCTGACCTGAAGAAATTCGACATTCCCACGCTGGTGATCCATGGCGACAGCGACCAGACCGTGCCGTTCGAAGTCAGCGGCGCGCGCACGCACAGCGCGATCGCGGGCAGCAAGCTGCATCTGATCAAGGGCGGCCCGCATGGCTGCAATCTCTCGCATGCGGCGGAGTTCAACCAGGCATTGCTGGACTTCCTGCAAGGACGATAGCGGGCGGGACGGCGCTGTCGGCTGCTGCGCGCAAGACGATGCGCGCTGCGCTTATCCAGACGCACAGACCTCACAGGCATGCTGGCAATCCTGTGTTGCAAAGGTCTCCCCATGCCTTGTTCCCTCTGGCGCCCATGCGCGCTGCTGCTTTCTGTGCTGCCGGGCACGGCTGTCGCCGGCCCGGCTGCCGAAGCCGCTATCGCGCCCGCCACGGTGGCCGTGCTCGCGGCCACCTGCGTGAGCTGCCATGGGCCGGGCGGCCACTCGTCCACGGACATTCCCAGCATTGCCGGTCAGTCCGAAAGCCGTTTGCGCGCGCGGTTGCTGGCGTTCAGGAACGGCACAGCGCCCGATGCCACCATCATGACGCGGTTGATGAAGGGCTATGACGAAGCGCAGATCGCGGCCCTGGCACGCTGGTTTGCACAGGAGCGGTAATGACGCCACCACCCTCTCCTCTTTCGCGCCGCGCGCTGCTCACCGGACTGGGGGCGCTGGCCATGCCGGCCCTGGTGCGTGCCCAGGCAGGCGCGGCGCATGTGGTCGTGGTCGGCGGCGGCTTTGGGGGTGCCACGGCAGCGCGCCATCTGCGCCTGTACAACAGCGCGCTGCGCATCACCTTGATCGAGCCCGCAGCGCGCCACTACACCTGCGCTTTTTCCAGCCACTATCTCGCGGGACTGCGCCACTGGGAAAGCCTGGGACACGGCTTCGAAACGCTGCGCGGCATGGGCATCTGCGTCGTGCACGCCGCGGCCGTCGACGTGGATGCCGCGGCAAGAACCGTCACGCTGTCCGACGGCCAGCGCCTCGCCTGGGACAGGCTGGTGCTGTCACCGGGCGTCGACATGCGCTGGGACCGGCTCGCGGGCTACGATGCCGCCGCATCCATGCATGCGCCCCATGCCTGGAAAGCCGGTGCCCAGACGCGCCTGCTGCGCGCGCAGCTCCAGGCCATGGCCGATGGCGGAACCTTCGCGATGGTGATTCCCGCCGCGCCCTATCGCTGCCCGCCGGGCCCCTATGAGCGCGCGGCGCTGGTGGCGCACTATCTGCGCGCGCGCAAGCCCAGATCACGCATTTTGCTGCTCGATGCGAAGAACGAATTCTCCAAGAAGCCGCTGTTTCTGCAGGGCTGGAAAGCCTTGTATGGCGACATGATCGACTGGCGCAGCCTGGACGACGACGGCGAGGTGGTGCGCGTCGATGCGCTGCGGCGCGAAGTCGAGACTTCGCTGGGGACGCTGCACCGCGCCGATGTGCTCAATGTGATCCCGCCGCAGAAAGCCGGCTGGATCGCCGAGCGCGCGGGCCTGACCGACGCCAGCGGCTGGGTGCCGGTGCACCCGGAGAATTTCGCCGCGCGCCAGCAGGCCGGCATCCATGTGATAGGCGACGCCAGCCTGGCCGCGCCCATGCCCAAATCGGGCGCCAGCGCGAACTCCCAGGGCCGGCTGGTTGCCGCGGCGATCTGCGCCGAACTGCAAGGCCAGCAGGCGCCCCAGGCCTGGTACACCAACACCTGCTACAGCCTGATAGGCCCGGAACACGGCATCTCGGTGGCAGGGGTCTACCGGGCGCAGAACGACACACTCATCGAGGTGCCTGACTCGGGCGGAATCAGCCCGCTTGAGGCCCCGGCGGGCTTTCGCGTGGCCGAAGCGCGCTACGGCGCGGCCTGGTACCAGGCGATCAGCGCCGATACCTGGGGCAACTGAAAGCAACATTCTCGCGACCCGGGCGCATATGCGCGCATGAATGGAAAAAACGGGGCGGTTTGGCGGTTAACATCCCCGCAGACATGACGAAGCGTTCCCGCAAGGCCAGCCGCAGACGCACCCGTAAAAGTGCACTGCTTTCCAAGATCAACGACCTCCTGCGGATGCGCCGGTTCTGGCTCGGACTGACTTCGTCGGCGGCCGTGGGCCATCAGGTTTCGGGCTGCACGCCCCACATGGGCTGGTACGACGGCTTGCTGGCCAAGGCTTCGGCGGTGATAGGACCGCCGCTGCTCGCCTCGGTCACGTCGCTGGTCGGCCCGGCAGCCGCATCGGCGCTGGCCGCGCTCGCGCCCCTGGCCGACGGACTGGCGCGCTTCGCGCTCAACGATCTGCTGGGCCTGCCGCAGACCACGACCAGCAGCCCGGCGCCCGCCCCTCATGCGGGCCAGGGCAGCACCACGGCCACGCAGTTTTCGCAATGCCGCCAGCATTTCCCCGGCGGCCTGCCGCCCGTCGTGCCCCAGGCCGGCGATCTGCGCGAGCTGTGCTACAGCAGTTTCGCGGTGCTGCACAGCGGCAGCCACAAGACGCCGGTGTTCGTCGCCGAACGCCTCAACCGCGCCACCATCACCCAGGCCAAGGGCCTGCAGCGCACCGACAAGTTCTTTGCCGACGCGCGCCTGCCGCGCGCCGAGCGCGCGGAACTTGCCGACTACCAGGGCTCGGGCTATTCGCGCGGCCATATGGCGCCGGCCGGCAACATGGCCAGCACCGAAGCCATGGCGCAGAGCTTCAGCCTGGCGAACATGGTGCCGCAGAACCAGACCCACAATGCCGGGCCCTGGAGCCAGATCGAACAGGACACGCGCCGCTATGCCCAGCGCGCGCAAGGGGATGTCTATGTGTTCACCGGCCCGGTGTTCTCGGGGCCTGTGCGCACCATAGGCCCGGGCAAGGTGCAGGTGCCCAGCCATCTGTTCAAGCTGGTCTATGACGCGAGCACGGGCAAGAGCTGGGCGCACTGGCAGGAGAACGCGGCCGGCACGCGACTGAGCGCGCCCATCAGCTACGACGAGCTGGTGCGGCGCAGCGGCATACGGTTTTTGCACGGCTGAAGCCGCGGCCCAGGCGCTCCAGCCGGTGCAACCCGGACGCCAGCCAATGCCTATTTCTTCAGGCACTGGCCCATGAAGGCCTTGCGTTCGTCGCCGGCCTTGCCCGTGGCCTGGGAGTTGCACAGCTTCATGCGCTCCTGCTGCAGCTTCTTGCCGTCCGAAAGACAGGACTTCATGAACTCCTTGCGCTCATCGCCCTTCTTGCCCGTGGCCTCGGTATTGCAGGTGCCCATCAGTTTTTGCTGCGGCGTGGGCTGCTTATCCTGCGCGAAGCTGGCATTGGCCGCCAGGGCCAAGGTGGCGATGGCAAGGATTTTTCCGACGAGTTTCTGCATGAAAGTGCCCCGAAAACACGCTGACGACCAGCGCCACTGCATTGCACCACAGGTCGGCGCGTTTCGGGCAATTTGTGCGACAGCGCAGCGCTGCTCAGCCGTTGCCGGCCATCATCGGCAGCACGGTGCGCACTATGCCTATCACCGCGGGCCCGAGCACCACCATCACGATGGCCGGAAAGATGCACAGCACCAGCGGCAGCAGCATCTTGGTGGGAATCTTGGCCGCGAGCTCCTCGGCGCGCATCTGCCGCTTGTGGCGCAGATCGTCCGAGAACACGCGCAGCGAGTCGCCTATGCTGGTGCCGAAGCGGTCGGCCTGCGTGAGCATGGCGGCGAAGGAGTGGATCTCCTCGACCCCGGTGCGCGCGGCCAGGTTGTGCAAGGTCTTCTCGCGGCTGCTGCCGGCGCGCATTTCGAGGTTGGTCCAATGCAGCTCGTCGGCCAGGGCCTGGCTTTTGATGCGGATTTCCTCGGCCACCTTGCTCAGCGCTGCGTCCAGCCCCATGCCGGCCTCCACGCAGACCAGCATCAGATCGGCGGCATCGGGGAAATTCTCGAAGATCTCGCGTTGGCGCCGCGCGGCCATGCGGCGCAGCACAAGATTGGGCAGATAGCAGGCAACCAGCGCGGCCACCAGCGGATAGAACAGGCGCTCGGTGCCATCGGGCGCGCTGGAAGTCAGCATCAGCGAATACACCGCCAGCGCAGCGAGCAGCGGCAGCAGCGTCTTGCTGCCGAAATACAGCAGCGGCGCGCTCTCGTGGCGGATTCCGGCGTTCAGAAAACGCAGGCGCAAGGGCGATGCGTCCATGCCGCCCGTGGGCAATGAGAAGTGGGCGAACGGGCCTACCAGCTTGACCACGGTCTGCGTCCACCCCTGGTCCGCAGGCGCGGGCGCCAGCGACTGCAGGCGCTGCTCGGTGGCCGTGGGCACCATCCAGGAGAACATGGCTGCCGCGACCAGCATGAGCGCGACGAAAGTGAGCAAAGCGACGATCAGCATGGCGGACTCCTTGCGTTCAGGACCAAACTCAGACCCGGATGCGAACGATGCGGCGCAGCATCAGCACCCCGATCACCATCAACGCGGCCAGTATTTGCAGTATCGCGATGCCTATGGGATCGCTCCACAGCACCGACATGAATTCCGGGTTCAGCAGATTGAGCATCGCGGCCAGCCCGAACGGCATCAGCCCCAGAATCCAGGCCGACATGCGCCCTTCTGCGGAAAGCACGCGCACCCTGTCGTGGAGCTTGAGCCGCTCGCGGATGAGGCGGCTCAGGTTGATCAGCATTTCCGTGAGGTTGCCGCCGGACTCGCGCTGTATAAGCACCGCCACGACGAAGTAGCGCAGGTCCGTGATGGGCACGCGCTCGCTCAGGTTGGTCAAGGCCTGGGGCAGCGAAGTGCCATAGTTGATCTCGTCGTGCACCAGGCGCAGTTCACCGGCAATGGGCTCGGCCAGTTCGTCGCCCGCCATCTGCAGGCCCGAGGAAAACGCATGGCCGGCGCGCAAGGCGCGCGTCATCAGATCCAGCGCTTCGGGCAGCTGGCGCGCCATCAGCGCCAGGCGCTGATGGCGCTTGCGCTGCAGGAAAAGCCAGGGCAGCAGGCCCAGCGCGGCGCCCAGGGGAATGGCCAGCGCCATGGGCTGGCGCAACATGACGGCCGCGAGCACGCCGAACGCAAACAGTATCGCGCAGCCCAGCAGCAAACCGGAAACCGTCCACTCCAGGCCCGATTGCACGATCACCCGGTCCAGCTGGTAAGCGCGCGGCGCGCGCTGCAGCGCGCGCTGCAGCCGCGGTATGTCGCTGAGCGCGCGCTCCTTCACCAGCTTGGTCGGGGCGCTGTGGTCATGCGCCGCCGACAGCGCGCGCAGCCGCCGCTCCAGCCGCTTGGCTTCGGGGCTCTTGTACTGCTTCCACAGCAGGCGCAGCGCCTCGAGCAGCAGCAGCGCCGCGACAAACACCAGCGCGCTGATCACCATGAACGAATGCGAGGAAAGAAAGGACGACATGGCAGCCTCCTGGTTCACTGGTAGTGCCGCTCGGGATCGAAGACGGAATCGGGCAGCACGATTCCCAGCCCCGGGAACCGGTCGGCGAACTTGGGCCTCACGCCGGTCGCATGGAAATAGCCCTGCACTTCGCCGCCCTGGCCTATGCCGGTCTGGATGAACGCGAAGATCTCCTGCATGGTGACCACATCGCCCTCCATGCCGGTGATTTCCTGGATGCTGGTGATCTTGCGCTTGCCGTCCGTGAGCCGCAGCACCTGCACCACCACCGTGATGGCCGAGGCAATCTGCTGGCGCGCGGCCTGGTGCGGCAGGTTCAGACCGGCCATGCCGACCATGTTCTCGAGCCGGGCCAGCGAGTCGCGCGGCGTGTTCGCATGGATCGTGGTCAACGAGCCTTCATGCCCGGTGTTCATGGCCTGCAGCATGTCCACGGCCTCGGCGCCGCGCACTTCGCCGATGATGATGCGATCCGGGCGCATGCGCAGTGCGTTGCGCACCAGCGCGCGCTGGGTGATCTCGCCGCGGCCCTCGATGTTGGCCGGGCGGGTTTCCATGCGCACCACATGCGGCTGCTGCAGCTGCAGCTCGGCCGCGTCCTCTATCGTCACCACGCGTTCCGTGACGGGAATGTCGCCCGAGAGAATGTTGAGCAGCGTGGTCTTGCCTGCGCCCGTGCCGCCCGAGATGATCATGTTGACCTTGGCCTTGACCAGGGCCTCGAGCACCAGGGCCATGCCCGGCGTCAGGCTCTTGAGATCGCCGACCAGGTTTTCCATGCGCAGCGGCGTGCGCGCGAAGCGCCGTATCGACATCATCGGGCCGTCCAGCGCGACCGGAGCGATGACCGCGTTCACGCGCGAGCCGTCGGGCAGCCGTGCATCGACCATGGGACTGGACTCGTCGATGCGCCGGCCTATGCGCGAGACGATCTTGTCGATGATGCGCAGCAAGTGCTTTTCGTCGGTGAAGACCACCTGCGTGAGCTCCAGCTTGCCGTGGCGCTCCACATAGATCTGGTCGTGGCGATTGACCAGGATGTCCGAGACCGCGGGGTCGGCCATCAGCAGCTCGAGCGGCCCAAAGCCCAGCATTTCATGCTGTATGTCGCGCACCAGCAGCTTTCTTTCGAGGTCGTTGATCGCCTCCGCATCCTCGTCCAGCAGGCGCTCGGTCATGGCCGCGATCTCCTGCTGCAGCATCTGGGGCGACAGCGACTCGAGCGCGGCCAGGTCGAAACGCTCCAGCAGCTTGGCATGGATGCGTCCGCGCAGCGCCAGATACGGCGCCGAGTGACCGTAGAGCGGCACGGCCGGCGCAGGCGGCGGCCCGTCGGCCGGGGCGCTGTCGGCGGCCGCGGGGACCACCTGCAGCGCAGGCCTGGGGCTGCGGGCCAGGGGGGTGGCGAGCAAGTCTCGTAATGACATGACCTTCTCCTTGTGTTCGACTGGCGCTGTCAGGCACGGCGAAACAACCGCTGCAACAGCCCTATGCTTTCCTGATGGGCCTGGGGCGACAGCCCATCGGCCCAGGCCGCGAGCTCGCGCACCACGGCGCTGCCGCGCTGCGCCTGCGCCAGCGGCAGGCCCGCATTGATCGCCGCCTGGACTTCATGCGGCGCGTCGGAAACGCCGTGCCATGGCAGGTCCAGGCGCAGCGCCTTGCGCACTTCGGCCAGGCCGATTTCGCTGCGCCGGTCCAGCCGGTTGAGCACCGGATGCAGACGGCTTTCCGAATAGCCCAGGTCGTGGAACATGCCCAGCAGCTTTTGCGCGTTGCGCACCGCCGGCACGTCGGGCAGCAGCACCGGCACGATCATCTGCGCCCGGTCGAGCACGCGCAGCGCCAGCGGGTCGAGCACGCGCGGCATGTCCAGCAGCACGAAGTCGTAGTGCGCGGCGGCCAGCTGCAAGATGGCATCCACATCCGAGGGATCGACCTGCAGTGCATGCATCGCGTCCTCTGGCGCGGCCAGCACATGCAGGCGCGGCGTGACCTTGACCGTGCTGGCCGTGAGAAAGGACGCATCGAGGCGATGGATGTCGCGCGTCACATCGGCCAGCGTCGAGCTGGGCGGACCTTCGTGCAGATAGGCCAGCGTATCGCCGAACTGCAGGTTCAGGTCCATGAGCAGCACCGATTGATGGCGCGCCAGCATCCAGCCCAGATTGGTTGTCAGGAAAGTGGCTCCGCTGCCGCCTTTGCAGGAGACGAAAGCCATGATCCGGCCTTTGGCGTGTTCGGACGCGCCGTCCTGCAGCCGCGCCGCGATGCGCCGCACGGCCTCCACCAGCGCCTGCGCCGGCGCGGGTGAAGCCAGCACTTCGCGCACGCCCACGCGCATCGACTGCAGCAGGAACTCGGGCGTCTGCTGGGCGCACAGAAGAATCACCGCCGTGTGGGGATGGTGGCTGGTCACGTACTCCACCGGCGCCAGGTCCCCGGGATCGCAGCACATGCCGTCGACGATCATCAGATCGGGCCGCTCCTGCTCGGCGATCGCGGGCATGCGCGTCTTGCCGCCCTCGAAAGTCCACACCTGGTGCGAGTACGTCTGCAGCGCATGCGCCATGTCCTGGAGATGCGCGGGGTTGGGAGAGATGATGGCGATTTTCATGATGCGCGCACTCTGGTTAGTTGGCACAGGCCGTTTCGCTGTTGAGGTCCTTGCGCATGGCTTCGCGCGGCAGGAAGGTGGAGAACCGCGGCACGTCGATGGCCGCCTGCAGGCCCGAGCCCACGATGGGCGCAATCCACTGGAACTTGAGCCCGCCCGCAGGAATGCTCACCGTCACCCCCTCGCAGCTGGCCGTGGTGCAGCCGCTCGGCGCCCAGACGATGTCCACGTCGGAAATCTGGGGCAGCCGCGCCTGCATGTAGCCCAGCACCTGGGCCTTTTGCGCCTGGTCGTCGCAGACCACGGCGAAGCGCGCGCCGGCGCGCGTCGCCTCGCTGGCCGCGCCCCAGGTATAGAGCATGCGGCTGAAGTCGACCACGCCCAGCAGGAACATCAGGAAGATGAGCAAGCCCAGCGCAAACTCGATGAGCGTGCCGCCACGCTGTGTGAGGCGTTTCATGACTGCGTCCTCATGGTGGCGGAGATAGCGCCGAAAGTAATGCCGCCATCGGTCAACTGCGTGCCGAACACACTGCTTGCCATTGATTGGAAGCGGTAGTCGGTCACGGTGACGGTGACGGTGTTGATCAAGGGAAACGTTCCCGCGGTCTGCCAGCTGCAGCTGACCGCGCCGGTATTGAGGCCGGGCGCCAGCGGCGTGCTGCCCGTGGTCAGGCTGCCGTAGACGACCAGGTTCTGCGCGTTCGCGCACAAGGTATTGGGCGTCTGGTTCGACAGATAGCGCGCGGCGTCGCGCACCGACTTGGTGACCGCGCCGTACTCGTACAGCGCGCGGCCGAACTCGATGACGATCATGCTCAGCAGGATCATGAAGGGGATGGCCAGCGCCAGCTCGATCAGCGCCGCCCCTCGTTGTGCATGGTGTTTGCGCATGGTTTCACCTCACTAGCGTGGGCACCAGCGGGCCTATCGTGCCGCCCGCCAGGCCCGACGTGGTGCAGGGGCTGTCCAGGTCGCTGGCCTTGCCGCGGAACTCGAGCTGGATGTCATCCTTGACCGGCGTGGGTATGGGCTGGAGCATCAGCATGCAGGCGAAATCGACCACCACACCGCTGGCCGAGACCACGGGCAGCAGCACCAGGCGGCGGTCGGCGCCATAGGATTGCAGCGCGCCCGCGCCCAGCGCCACCTCCTGCCCCTTGACGGGACAGCTGGGGTTGCAGGCCGCAAAGGCCTGGCGCTGCGCCTTGAAATTGGGCGTGGCGCCCGAACTGCCGTCATAGGCATTGCGCCCCGCAGTCCAGTTCGTGGCGCTGTAAATATAGCCGGTGAAGTCGGGACGGCTGGCGTTCGGGTCCTGGGCCGGGGTCGCGGCATTGTTCTTGTAGATGCCGAAGCGGTGGTTCCAGTACTCGAAGACCGAGGCCTTGACGCCGCCCGTGCCTATGGTGTCGCCGAGCTTGGTGCTGCAGTACTTGCCTTCCATTTCGGCCCAGGTTTCGGTGGCACTGGTGCTGCCGTCGAGGTTGGCCCAGCCGAAGTCGCTGCCGCTGTCGCCCGACTTGCTCAGCACCACGACCCAATCGCCCTTGGCCAGCGTCTGGAACCTGGCTTGCTTGAGCTGCACCGGAACCGGGCAGGCGCTTTGCGCCACGCCTCTGGTGGCCACGGCGCGCGCGGCCACGGTGCCCGCATTGGCCCAGTTGGCGCTGTCGCCCGTGAATGCGCCCATGGCCTGCAGCAGCCAGAGCTTGAGCCCGCCCATGGTGTACTGGCATTCGGAATATCGGGCCAGATTGGCCGCGCCGGTCACGGCGTAGGCCTGGTCGCGAAAGGAAATGTCGGCGTTCGTCAGCTTGCCCTGGCCGTTCCAGGCCGTGGACTGCAGGTTGACGCGGTTGGCATTGCCGGCCGCCATGCCCGCGCTCTGGGCGCGCGCAATGGCGTCAGCCTGGCCGTTGAGTTCGCGCGCCGCCGCCAGCGCGCAGCTGTCCACGGCCGTCTGCAGCTCGCCCTTGACGACGAACAGCCGGCCGAAATCCAGCGCCACGCCCATGAATCCCAGCAGGAACAGCATGAACAGCGCGAACGTGATGAGAAACGCACCATGCTGGCGCCGCGCCGCAGCGCCAGCATCGCGCGTGGACCAATGACTGGACCGTGGGTGCGGATGGTTTTTCATGGCGCATGGTGGTTGAAGGGTTGCAGCGATGTGCCAGCGCAAAGCCGATGCGGCGCGGAGACCGCAAAGGCTTTTGCTGGCGCGCGAAGCCACTACACACAGGCAGCGCTGTTGGTCAGGCAGGCCTTGACCTTGGTGAGCCAATCGGTGAACAGCGTGGTGCTGATGGACGACTTCATCAACAAGATGAGTCCGATCGAAACCACGGCCACCACCAGGGCGTACTCGATCACCTGCGCGCCCTCTTCGTCGCTTGCAAAGGACTGCAGGGAATTGCCAAACTGTTGAGCAAACTTGGTCATGGTGACACCTCTAAAGTGGATAAATGAAAGGAACTGCGCTGAATGCGCCGGTCTGTGGACCGGTGGGTGGCGTGCAAGGCCGGTATGCGGTCTGGACTCCTTTTCAATTCAATCAATTGCGTGTCGCCGGGCGACCGTCGCCCGGCCTATTGCGTCTCGCCCCCGGCGGACGAAGTGCCTCCCAGCGAGCCGCCGATGTTGATGACATTGACCGCCTTGGGCGGCGTCTTGTAGCTTTGCTCGTAGCGCTGCATGGTCTGGCGCGTGGTGCGCCCGTCCATGCCGGTGGCGCCGTCAACGCCGCTGCCCGCAACCAGGCCCGCGTCCGGATGGATGGTCATCTGTGCGCGGGCGCTGCGCACGGCGTCGCCGAAGCGCGCGTCGTAATGGGGCGTGGTGCTGCCGCAGCCGGCCAGCATTGCGGTCGCGGCCAGGGGAAGCCAGAGGGTGCGAGCGATCATGGCGGACCTCCTTTCATGAGGGCGGATTCTGTGGATCGGGCAGGTTGGCAGGGGGTGCCAGAGGCTGCAGCGGCGTGGGCGACAGTTCGGGGCGCGGCGTGGTCGAGCCCGGCATTGCGGGCGCCGGCGGCGCCGCCGCAGGTGTCGCGCTTTCCAGCGCGCCGTTGAGGTAGACCTCGGTGCGCGAAGGCGTCGCATGGTTGTCCGTGGGCAGACGCGGCGCTTCGGCCAGTGCCTGCACCAGGCGCGGCGTGATGACGAACATCAGCTCGGTCTGGTCGGTCTGGAACTCGGTGCTGCGCGCCAGCGCGCCCAGCACCGGGATTTCGCCCAGCCCCGGGAAGCGCTTGATGGCTTCGGTGATGTTGTTCTTGATGAGACCGGCGATCACCAGGCTTTGCCCGTCATTGAGCTGCACCGTGGTGTCGGCGCGGCGCACCGAGAACGAGGGAATGACCGAGGTCACGCCGTTGATCGACGTGAAGGGCGAGCCGGTCTGCGACAGGTCGGACACTTCGGACACCAGCTTCAGATTGACGCGCGCATTTCCCAGCACGGTGGGCGTGAACTTGACGCCTATGCCGAACTCCTTTTCCTCCAGCGTCATCACCGGCACGCCATTGGTGTTGGACTGGGCCACGGGAATGAAGATCTTGCCGCCCGAAAGAAAGCTCGCCTGCTGGCCGCTGATGGCCATGATGTTGGGCTCGGCCAGGATGCGCACCAGGCCATCGTCCTTCTGCCCGTCGATGGTGAATGCGCCCCTTCCTATGCGCAGCGCGCTCAACAGCCCGCCCCCTCCGCTGAGAAAATTGGAAATGATGGAGTAGCTGTTCATGCCGCCGCTGGCGATGCGCTGGCCGTTGAAGCCTGCGCCCAGCTTGTCGAGCAGCGTCTTGCTGATCTCGGCGATCTTCACCTCCAGCATCACCTGGTGGGGCGAGGTGGTGCGCAGCAGGTTGACGATGCGCTTGCTGTCGCTGTAGGCGCCGGCCAGCATGAGCACGTCGTCCAGGCGCAGCGGATTGCTGATCTCGCCGCTGAGCACCAGCGCGTTGTCCGCGCCCTGCACGCGGATGCCGCGCTCTTCGGGCATGAGCTCGGCGAGTTTGGCCTGCAGCGGGCCGGGATCGATGGTCACGACCACGTCCTTGACGAAACAGATGCCCTGGGCGTTCTGCAGGATGACGTTCATGCCGCCCGACTTGCGGCCGCGAAAGAACAGATCCCGCGGGCTGAGCAGCTGCACTTCGATATCGCCTATGCCGTCCTGCACCGCCGTCTGGGTGGCGGCGGCCGCCGCCGCTGCCGCAGGCACGCCCGCCTGCGCGCTGCCCGGCGTGTGCCCGCTGACCAGAATGCGCGCCATGGGCGAGCTCAGTGGAATGACGACGGACTTGCCCAGCGTCACCGTGGCCGGCTCCTCCATGCGGATGGCGCTGCAATTGCGCGCGGACACGGCGCTGCGCGCCGGCACTGGCGCCGTAACAGCCGTGGCGGGAGCCTTTGCCGGCGTGTCCGCAGGCTGGGCGTTGGCGACCAGGGCCGGAACGGCGCTGGCAAGCAGCATGCTCGCTGCTCTGTACAGGTGGTGGTTTCGCACGGCCGGCCTCTCTGGGTTGTTGGTTGTTTGAAGATCAGAAGCAGTTGAAGGTGCTGCCCCCGCCCTGAATCACTTCGACGCAGGTCGCGGCCGGGAGCTGCGCTGCGGGCCGGGCGCGCGGCGCGACCGGCTTGGCAGGCTTGACGGCAGCAGCCACCTTGACCGCAGCGCTGACTGGAACGGCAGCCGGCTCTGAGGTGCCGAACAGCTGGTTCTTGGTGATGCCAGCGGTGCCGACCGGGTCCTTGTCCACCTGGTTGCGCAGCACCAGCGACAGGCTGCCGACACTGCGCGCCAGATCCAGCTTCTCGGCATCCGCAGGACTGAGTTCCAGCGTCACGGCGCTGACCACCTTGGGCTTGGTCTCGTCGCGGCCCGCTTCCTGCGCCACGGCCAGCACCAGCACGTTCTCCAGCACGGTCATGCTGATCTGATGCTGCTGCGTCCCACCGCTCTTGTCCTGCTCGGCGTTGACCAGCACGTCCACATAGTTGCCCGGCAGGGCAAAGCCGGCGACGCCCACCACATCGTTGACGCGCACCGACATGGCCCGCTTGCCCGGAGCGATGATGGCGGCCAGGCCGCCCTTCGTTCCCTCAGGCGCCAGCTTGCCTTCGAGCAGCGCTTCGCCGCGCAGCACGCCGACCTTGATCACGCGGTCCTGCAGACGCTGCATGTCCGTGAAGGCGCCTTCAGGAATCGAGCCGCGCGGCCACTCGGCCGTGCCGAGCATGGTGGGCACCAGCTTGCTGCCCAGAGGAATATCGGTGACCGCGACGACCACCCGGTCGGTGTCCACGCTGCCACGCCGTGCCACCCAGTTCGCCGCATAGACCGCGGCCGCCAGGCTGACGAGCGCCGCCAGAACGAACAGACCCAGAGCTTTGACGTTTTTCATGGGAACTCCCTGCGAAGCTGTTGTGGTTGCTAAATCCAGGTGAACTGCCGGGCGACCAGGAACGCTGCCGTTCCCAGCGCGATGCTGACGCCGTAGGGCAAGCTGCCTACCGACTGCGCCGAACTGGCGCGGGCGTCGGGGCGCATTCCCGCGGCAACGGTCATGGACAGGATCTGCACCGTCTTGAGCGTGTTGCGCAGCAGCCTGCCCACCACGCGATGCCACAGCGCGTAGGCCATGGCCAGCACTCCGCCCACGACAAAGACAAAGAGCACGGCCTGCCAGGTGCCTTCAGGGCCCAGAAAGGCGCCGGACATGGCCATCAGCTTGACGTCGCCGCCGCCCAGAGCGCGCAGCAGATAGAGCGGCAGCATCAGCGCCAGCCCCAGGCCCAGACCGCCCAGGGCCCACAGCAGGCCACCGCCGTGATGGGGTGCGGCCAGGCTGAACAGCAAGCCTGCGGTGGCACCGCCGAATGTCAGCCGGTTGGGAATGCGGCGGCTGCGCAGATCACAGACGGCGGCCGCGAGCAGCAGCAGCAGAAGGGTCAGCGAGCGCGGATCGGCAAACAGCATGCCCACCAGCTCGGCTGCGGCGCGGAGTTCGGAAAATTCCATGGCCAACCTCCATTCGATCGGGTCTGACAAGCGTGTACTTCGTCGCTGGTGAAGGGCTGGGCGCAGGCGCCGATGGGCCGTCATCCAGGCAGTTCGGACACCGGTCCTTGCTTAGAAAAATAGAAACTTTCTATCGATCTTTACAAGTTGTTTTATTTTGAAAAAATCCTATTCCGTTGGTTAGCTTTGTCAATCAAGCTTCTTGCAAATAGCCGATATCTCGCCATGGTTTCTTAGGCCGTTTTTTGTCAGAACCCGCCGACACAAAAAGTGATGAAATCCACGCCACGCCTTGAAAGCTTGCTCCTGATTCAGCGGACTTCCAGTGCCGGAATAAATGCCGCAAACGCGCTGAATCAAGGCCAGAAATCCGTGCACTGGTGACAGATTTTTGCTTTAACCATGCCGCCAACAAGGGGTTTGAACAGCCCTTTTCGGGCGCAATTTCGACTGCATTTTTCAGCAAATGATTGGCTTAGCCTGTGCAATAGCTATGGTGTTAGCAATGAACTATCGGGCTGCGACACCCTGCGCATGGCCGTCGCGGCGCGCTCGCTCGCGCCCCTGCCTCCGGCGCTTCGAAGCCGGGCCGATGGATGTGCTGGCGCATGGGCCGCGCTGCGCTGCGCGGCCGGCGTTTCAACTCGGCAGGTCTGCCAGACTGCGCTGGCTTTCGAACCTGCGGTGCTCGCCCGTGAGCGGATCGACGAAGGCCAGCGAGCGCGCGAGCAGCTGCAGCGGGCGCGAAAAATCGCCTTCCGGCGCGTCGTTGACTTCGGGGTACAGCGTGTCACCGACCAGCGGCAGGCCCAGGGCCGCCATGTGCACGCGCAGCTGATGGCGCTTGCCGCTCACGGGCGTGAGCCGGTAGCGCGCCCAGTCGCCCGCTTGCTCCAGCACCTCGATGCGCGTGAAGCTGTTGGGCTCGCCCGGCACCTGGTGCATGCGAAAGAAGTGACCGCTTTCCTCCATGCGGCTGGCATGTTCGCGCGGAAACGCCAGCTGCGCGCGCCAGGGCGCGACGGCTTCGTAGGTCTTTTCGATCGCGCGCTCGCGAAACAGTCCCTGGTAGAGGCCGCGTGTGGCGCGCTGCACCGAAAACAGCACCAGGCCCGCGGTTTCGCGGTCTATGCGATGGATGGGCGACAGGTCCGGCAGGTCGAACTCGCGCTTGAGGCGCACCAGCAGGCTTTGCTGCAGATAGCGCCCCGCGGGCACCACGGGCAGGAAATGGGGCTTGTCGGCGACAAGAAGGTGCGCGTCGCGCAGCAGCACACTGGCCTGGAACGGGATGGGCGCTTCGTTTTCCAGCGTGCGGTAGTAGTACACGCGCAGCCCGCCGGCCATTGCGCGGTCGGGCAGCACGCGTTGTGCATGCTCATCGACCACATCGCCGGCCTCCATGCGCGCGCGCCAATCGGCGCGCGCTACCACGGGCAGGCGCCGTGCCAGGAAATCGAGCACCAGGCCTTCGACCTGGTGGGGCAGCACGATGCAACTGGGGCTGACGCCATCGCGCAGGGGCAGAACTTTGGGATCGTGCGGGTTGTGCATGGCGGCGTGATTTTAGGGCCTGTTTGGCGCGCCGCTGCCGCCCCTGGGGCGACAAAAGCGTGGCGCAGGCAGCGCAGCGCGCGCGCAACGGACCTTCAGAGGGCATTGCGCTGTAAGCCAATGGCGCGAGCGTCTGCCCCGCGCTTGGATGCGGCCGACTGCAGGGCTAGGATGCATTCATCCTGCAACCGAGGACGGTTGCCCGCGCGAACCTGCGCTATTTCGACGGATTCCCCTTTGCTGCGCATGACCCCAAACCCAGACACCAAGCCCCCCGTACGACGCTATCGCGCCTTGCGCTGGATCGGCGCCCTCTTCGCACTGCTGCTGGCCTTGCTGGTCGCCGCCGTCCTGTTCATCATCTATGCCGATCTGAACCGCTACAAGCCCTGGGTGGAACAGAAAGTCAGCGAAGCCACGGGCCGCAGTTTCACCATCGCCGGGCCGCTGTCGGCCCAATGGCAGTGGCCGCAACCGCTCGATACCGGCTGGCGCCACTGGATCCCTGGCGTCACGTTGCACGCAGAGCAGTTGACGCTGGGCAATCCGGTGGATTTCAGCACCCCAGAAGCACCGCAGCGCGCAGTCACGGGCCTGCCTATCCTGCCGGCGCGCAAGGCGATCGCGGTGCCAGCGCAAGGAAAAGCCGGTCAGGGCGATGCCAAGCCCGCTGCGTCGCAGCCGGTGGCCGACACCGCTGCGCCCGCAGCACGCGACGCCGCGACCATGGCCAGCGTGGCGCGCGCCAGCGCCTCGCTGCGCCTGTGGCCGCTGCTCGCGCGCCAGCTGCAGATCGACACCCTGGTGCTCGATGAACCCGACATCGTGCTGGCTCGGCGCAAGGACGGCAGCAACAACTGGAAGTTCGAACGCCCCGAACCCAGCGCCCGGCCCTGGCAGTTCGACGTGGGCGAGCTGCAGATCAAGCAGGGCTGGCTGGGCTATCTCGATGGCGCGATCGACCTGTCGGTGCGCGCGCGCCTGGCAACCCTCGACGATGCGCCCGCAGACAGCCCCTATGGCCTGGGCTTCGTGCTCACTGGCCGCTATGGCAAGGCCCAGGTCACGGGCCAGGGCAAGGCCGGCCCCGTGCTGAGCCTGCGCGAGAGGAAGGTGGACTATCCGCTGCAGTTCTCGGCGCGTGCCGGCAGCATCGCCGCCACGGCCGAAGGCATTCTGGCCAACCCGGTGGCGCTCTCGGGCCTGGACTTCGACGTCACGCTCGAAGGCTTCAGCATGGCCGACCTCTACCCGCTCACGGGACTGGTGCTGCCCAATACGCCGACCTTCGACACCCGCGGCCATCTGACCGGCAGCCTGGAGCCGGGAAAAGCGGTCTGGAAGTATGAAGACTTCCGCGGCAAGGTCGGACGCAGCGATCTCAAAGGCAACCTCACCTACACCTCGGGCAAGCCGCGCGCCAAGCTCGTCGGCGACATGCGCTCCGAGCAGCTGCGCCTGGCCGACCTGGTGCCCGTGCTCGGCACCTCCGAAGCCAAGGCGCGCAAGGCCCGGGCCACGGGGGGGCGCATCCTGCCCGACAACCCGTTCAACATCGGTCGCTGGAATGCGATGGATCTCGACATCAAGTTCGACGGCAAGCATGTCGTGGGTTCGGAAAACCTGCCCATCGATTCGCTGAGCACCCACGCCGTGCTGCAGGACGGCGTGCTGCGCCTGGAGCCGCTGCGCTTCGGCGTCGCCAAGGGCAAGTTCGATACGGTGGTCGTGCTCGACAGCAACCAGAAACCGCTGCAGGGCGAGATCAAGGGCACGGTGCAGGGGCTCAAGCTCTCGGCGCTGTTCCCCAAGGTCGCGCTGATGGAAAAGAGCCTGGGTCAGATGGATGGCGCGGTCGCGCTCAGCGCCCAGGGCAACTCCATCGCCAAGCTGCTGGGAAGCAGCACGGGCGAGTTCAAGCTCTATGTGCGCGACGGCACCTTGAGCCGCCAGCTGCTGGATCTGGCCGCGCTCAACGTCGGCTCCGTCGTGGTCGCCAAGCTGTTCGGCGACGACAAGGAAGTCAAGCTGCAGTGCGCGGTCGCCGATTTCGCGGTGCGCAAGGGCGTGGCACAGACGCGCGTGGCCAAACTCGCGACGCCCGAAGCCAATGTCGAGGCCACGGGCACCATAGACCTGGCACAGGAGCAGCTCGACCTGCACATCAAGCCTGAATCGCTCGAATGGAAGTTCTTTTCGCTGCGCACGCCGCTTTATGTGCGCGGCCCCTTCTCCAAGCCCAAGGTCGGGCCAGAGGCCGGCCCGCTGCTGCTGCGCGCGGGCGCCGCCGCCGCAGCGATCGCGATCGCGCCGGTCGCGCTGGCCCTGGTGCCCATCACCGTGCCCGGTGCCGAGGACGACGCCAATTGCAGCCAGTTGCTGGCCCAGGGCCGGTCTGCCGTGCAGTCGGGCAGCAAGGGCGCGAAGCAGAAGCCGCGCGCGCGCTGACGCACGGCGGCCGGCGCTAAGCGTCGGCCGCAGCGTCCTCCTGCGGCTGCTCGCCCGCTTCCTGCGCCGCTTCCTGGCTGGCCTGCCGGCCCGCGGCCCGGCACCAGCGCGCCAGCGCATGCTCCATGGGCGTCGCGCCCTCGAGCAGTTGCGGCCAGCGCCGCAGGCAGTTGTTGGCAATCGCTTCGAGCTGCCACACGGCTTCGCGGTGCAGCAGCGCGAGTTCGGCCATGCCTTGCAGATCGTCCTTCAGATAGCCCAGCAGATCGGGCAGCTGCTTGGGGTGGGAGCCGGCCTGGGCCAGCTCCTTTTCGAGCACCTTCAGACGCCCGTCGAGCCAGACCACGGCGCGGTCCACGGGACGCGGCGGCGGCTTGGTCAGCGAGGGCGAAGATACCGGCAGCGCCGCCGGCAACTGCGCGCGCAACTGGGCCCAGCGCGCAAAGGCTTCGCCCAGCAGCGTGGTCATGGTCTGCACTTCATGCAGCAGCGGCCCGATCTCCAGACTGCTGTCGACCTCGCCCGCGAGCAGGGGCAATATCTTGCGCACCAGGTCCGGCGGATAGCGGCGATGGTTCATGCGCAGCATCAAGGACAGGCGCGAAGCCGCCATGTCGGCATACTTTTCGTGGAAGGCGGAAACCACTTCGGCCAGTATCAGCATCTGGCCCATCGCCGAAATCTGCTCGCCCTGCAGGCCGCGCGGATAGCCGCTGCCATCCATGCACTCATGGTGCTCGAGCACCGCGACCTGCACCGACAGCGGGTAGACGCGCTGCTCGCGCAGCACCCACATCGCGGTGACCGAGTGCGCCACCAACTGCTTGCGTTCCTCGGGTGTCAGCTTGTGCTCGGGGTCGGTCCAGCCCGGCGGCATGTAGAGCATGCCGATGTCATGCAGCAGCCCGGCCGCGGCCAGCGGAACGCATTCGCGTTCGGTCCAGCCCGCCTTGACGGCCAGGTACAGCGCCACCAGCATCATCTGCAGGCTGTGGGCATAGAGTTCGGGGCGCTGCTCGCGCATCAGCGTGAGCTTGAACGCAATGGGCCTTGGCAGGGGCATGAAGCGCAGCGGCGTGAGCAGGCGGTCGACGCCGCCGAGTGCGGCGACCAGGCTGCGCACCAGGCCCACGGTTTCGCACTGCACCATGACTTCGGCTTCGATGGACTGTATGCAGACCATGTTGTCGACCATCAGATGGTGGTCTATCGCTTCACGCAGCGGCGCCTGCACCAGCCGGTCATAGAGGCGGCTGTCGATGCGCGCACCGCTTTCGACCAGCTTGATGCCCTTGTCGGTGAAGATCGCGCTGTGCGTGATGACGTTATCGTTTTCGGCCAGTTCCGTGATCGCCCGCAGGAAATGCACGCTGTCGCGCAGATCGTCCGGAACCGCATCCGGATCTGAGAGAGCACTTGTTGACATTCGTTGGATGGTATTGAGACAGACCCTAAATGTAAGCCAATGCATCGCCCATGGAAAACGGCCCTTGCGGGCCGTATGTCAATGCAGCCAGGAAAGCATCAGCGCAGCAGCGTCACGCCGGTCTGGGCCTGGACTTCCTCGAACGCCACGCCTTCGGCCAGCTCGACCACCTTGAGGCCTTCGGGCGTCACATCGAACACGCCCAGGTCGGTGATGATGCGGTCGACCACGGCCACGCCGGTCAGCGGCAAGGTGCACTGCGGCAGGATCTTGAGGTCGGTCGTGCCATCCTTTTTCTTGGCGACATGCTCCATCAGCACGATCACGCGCTTGACGCCGGCCACGAGGTCCATCGCGCCGCCCATGCCCTTGACCATCTTGCCCGGAATCATCCAGTTGGCCAGGTCCCCCTTCTCGCTGACCTGCATTGCGCCGAGAATGGACAGGTTGATCTTGCCGCCGCGGATCATCGCGAACGACTGGTCGCTGCCGAAGATCGCCGAGCCGGGAATGGTGGTGACCGTCTGCTTGCCGGCGTTGATCAGGTCGGCGTCGACCTTGTCTTCGGTCGGAAACGCGCCAATGCCCAGCATGCCGTTCTCCGACTGCAGCCAGACTTCCTTGTCGCCCGTGTGGTTGGCCACCAGCGTCGGAATGCCAATGCCTAGGTTGACGTAGAAGCCGTCTTCGAGTTCCTGCGCCGCGCGCGCGGCCATCTGGTCTTGGGTCCACGCCATGGTCAGGCTCCTTGCTTTGCGGTGATGGTGCGCTTCTCGATGCGCTTTTCGGGATTCGGGTTGTGCACGATGCGGTGCACGTAGATGCCCGGCAGGTGGATGTCGTCGGGCGCGATCTCGCCGATCTCGACGACTTCCTCGACTTCGACGATGCAGATCTTGCCGGCCGTCGCGGCCGCGGGATTGAAGTTGCGCGCCGTCAGGCGGAACTGCAGGTTGCCGCTCTTGTCGGCGCGGTGGGCCTTGACCAGCGACACGTCGGGCACCAGCGAACGCTCCATCACATAGGTTTCGCCGTCGAAATCGCGCAATTCCTTGCCTTCGGCGACCAGCGTGCCCACGCCGGTCTTGGTGAAGAACGCAGGAATGCCCGCGCCGCCCGCGCGCAGCTTCTCGGCCAGCGTGCCCTGGGGCGTGAACTCCAGCTCGAGCTCGCCCGCGAGATACTGGCGCTCGAACTCCTTGTTCTCGCCCACATAGGATGAGATCATCTTCTTGATCTGGCGCGTCTCGAGCAGCTTGCCCAGGCCAAAACCGTCCACGCCCGCGTTGTTGGAGATCACGGTGAGGTTGCGCACCGCGCTGTCGCGCAAGGCATCGATCAGTGCCTCGGGAATGCCGCACAGGCCGAAGCCGCCGACGGCCAGCGTCTGGCCGTCCGCGACCACGCCTTGCAAGGCCTGTTCCGCTGAAGGGTAAAGCTTTTTCACTCTTGTCTCCTGGTAAGGGGTTTGGGCTAGCATACTACGTAGACAACTACGTAGTTTTCCGTAAAGACTAGCACTAGGAACAGGTCATGACTGAAGATTACCGCCTGGCTTTCGACATGGCGCCCGTGGGCCTGGTCATTTCCCGCAACCGCATCATGATGGACTGCAACCAGCAACTGTGCACGATGTTCGGCGCTTCGCGCGAACTGCTGATCGGCCAGTCTTTTCAGGTGCTGTATCCATCGGTGGAAGAGTATGAACGCCTGGGCGAGCGCATTGCGCCCATCATGAGCGCCACGGGCTTGTATTCCGACAGCCGCATCATGCAGCGCGCGACGGGCGAGACTTTCTGGTGCCATGTCTCGGGCCGCACGCTAGAGCGCGGCAACCCGCATGCGGCCGGCGTCTGGAGCTTCGAGGACCTGAGCGCGCAGCGCCCCGTCAAGGCCGGGCTCACCGGCCGCGAGCGCGAAGTCGCGGCGCGGCTGCTCGAAGGCCTGACTTCCAAGGAGATGGGCAAGGCGCTGGGCATCAGCCACCGCACGGTGGAAATCTACCGCGCGCGCCTGATGCGCAAATACGGCGCGGCGACGGCCGCCGACCTGGTGCGAAAACTCGCTCTCGGCTAGTTGGTGTCATAAAAAATCCTATGACGGAGTTCCAAACTTGCAATCGCGCAAGCCACGTCAAATGACTGATTCACCTCAATAATGAACCACACCGATTGCTTTATCTTCATAACGAAAGGCCACGCATGAACAAACTCACGACAGTCGCCGGCGCTCCCGTAGCCAACAACCAGGACTCGATGACCGCGGGTCCGCGCGGACCGATGCTGCTGCAGGATATCTGGCACCTCGAGAAGCTCGCCCACTTCAACCGCGAAGTGATTCCCGAGCGCCGCATGCATGCCAAGGGTTCGGGGGCGTTCGGCACGTTCACCGTCACCGGCGACATCACGCGCTTCACCAAGGCCAAGATCTTTTCGCAGATCGGCAAGACCACCGAAATGTTCGCGCGCTTTTCCACCGTCGCCGGCGAGCGCGGCGCGGCCGATGCCGAGCGCGACATCCGCGGCTTCGCCATGAAGTTCTACACCGAGGAAGGCAACTGGGACATGGTGGGCAACAACACGCCCGTGTTCTTCTTCCGCGACCCGCTCAAGTTCCCCGACCTGAACAAGGCCGTCAAGCGCGATCCGTACACCAACATGCGCTCGGCGGAAAACAACTGGGACTTCTGGACCGGACTGCCCGAAGCCCTGCACCAGATCACCATCGTGATGAGCGACCGCGGCATTCCCAAGGGCTACCGCAACATGCATGGCTTCGGCTCGCACACCTACAGCTTCTACAACGCGCAAAACGAGCGCTTCTACGTGAAGTTCCACTTCGTCTGTCAGCAAGGCATAGAGAACTACACCGACGCCGAAGCCGCGGCCGTGGTGGCCGGCGACCGCGAAAGCTCGCAGCGCGACCTGCTGGGCGCGATCGAGCGCGGCGACTTCCCCAAGTGGAAGCTGTGCGTGCAGGTCATGCCCGAGGCCGAAGCCGAGCATTACCGCTTCCACCCGTTCGACCTGACCAAGGTCTGGAGCAAGAAGGACTATCCGCTGATCGAAGTCGGCATCGTCGAGCTCAACCGCAACTCGCACAACTACCATGCGGATGTCGAGCAGGCCTCGTTCACGCCCGCCAACCTGGTGCCCGGCATAGGCGTCTCGCCCGACCGCATGCTGCAGTCGCGGCTGTTCGCCTACGGCGACGCCGCGCGCTACCGCCTGGGCGTGAACCACCACAGCATTCCGGTCAATGCGCCACGCTGCCCGGTGCACTCCTACCACCGCGACGGCGCAATGCGCGTTGACGGCAACTACGGCGCGACCATTGCCTACGAGCCCAACACCAAGGGAGAATGGCAGGAGCAGCCCGACTTCACGGAGCCGCCACTTGCATTGCATGGCGCGGCCGCGCGCTGGAACTACCGTGACGACGACAACGACTACTTCACCCAGCCCGGCGACCTGTTCCGCCTGCTGACGCCCGACGCCCAGCAGCGGCTGTTCGATAACACGGCGCGCAACATCCACGGCGTGTCCGAGCATATCGTGCAAAAGCACATTGCCCACTGCACCCAGGCCGACCCGGCCTATGGCGCGGGCGTGGCCAAGGCGATTGCCGCGCTCAAGGCCGGCAAGTAAGCGTCCAGCCTGGTGGCTCCAAGCCCCCGTCGGTCCAGGCCGGCGGGGGCTTTTTTTGTCGCGCTCTGCTGGATTGTTCGCATGGCAAAGGGGCGCGCCGCGCACTATGCTGAGGCATCTTCAGGAGAACGCTGACCATGTCCACCCGCTACCCTTTCCCCGATCTCAACGCCCTGCCCGAGGATATCCGCGCGCGCATCCTCGAAGTCCAGGAAAAGGCCGGCTTCATTCCCAACGTGTTCCTCGCGTTCGCGCGCCGGCCCGCCGAATGGCGCGCGTTCTTTGCCTACCACGACGCGCTGATGCTCAAGGAGGAAGGCTCGCTGACCAAGGGCGAGCGCGAGATGATAGTCACCGTCACCAGCGCCGCCAACCAGTGCCTGTATTGCGTGGTCGCGCATGGCGCCATCGTGCGCATCTACGAGAAGAAGCCGCTGCTGGCCGACCAGCTCGCGGTCAACTACCGCAAGGCGCAGATCACGCCGCGCCAGCGCGCCATGCTGGACTTCGCCATGAAAGTCAGCGAGCGCAGCCATGAAATCGACGACGCCGACTTCACGGCGCTGCACGCCCATGGCTTCGATGACGAAGACCTCTGGGACATCGCGGCGATCACCGCGTTCTTCGGGCTGTCGAACCGCATGGCGAGCTTTGCGGGCATGCAGCCCAACGCCGAGTTCTACCTGATGGGCCGCGTTCCCAAGGACAAGCCCGCGGCGCGCACCTGATCGCCCGGCGCCGGCGATCCAGCGAAGACCTCGTGGCGGCGGTTTTCGCGGCAAGGCGCGGGCGCTCAGGTGACGCGTGGGCGCAGCATGAGGTGGCTGGCCATGCCCAGCACCACGCCCCAGAACGCGGCGCCCAGCCCGAACAGCGACATGCCCGAGGCCGTGGCCAGAAAGGCAATCACCGAAGCTTCGAGCGTGCCGCGCTGCTGCGCCAGCAATTCGAGGTTGCTGGCAATTGCGCCGATCAACGCCAGCCCCGCCAACGCGGCAATGAAGGGCGGCGGAAAGGCATTGAACAGCAGCACGATGCTGCCCGCAAACGCCGCGCCGACCAGGTAGAAGATGCCGCTGGCAATGCCCGCGACATAACGCCTGCGCGCATCGGCATGGGCGTCGGCGCCGGTGCACAGCGCGGCGGTGATGGAAGCCAGCACGATGGTGATGCCGCCAAAGCAGGCCACCAGCAGCGAGGCCAGGCCCGTGCCGGTCAGCACGGCGCGCGACGGGGTCTGATAACCCGCAAGCCGCAGCAGGCTCATGCCCGGAAGATACTGGCCGGTCAGGCTCACCAGCAGCAAGGGCACGGTGAAGCTGAAGAAGGCGCTCCAGCCAAACGCCGGCGCGACAAATACCGGGCTGGCCAGCACCGGCGCGAGCATCTGCAACCGCGTGTCGCCCAGCAGCGTCGCCACCGCAAGGCCCACCCCGGCCACCAGCACGATGGCATAGCGCGGCCACAGGCGCCGGCCCAGCAGATAGGCCGCAAGCATCGCCAACACCAGCGGCGCCATGTCGGCGCTGGCGCGAAACGCCTGCGCGCCGAACTGGAACAGGATGCCGGCCAGCATCCCGGCCGCAATGCCTTTGGGAATCAGCCGCACGATGCGCTCGAAGCAGCCCGTGACGCCGATGGCGATGACCAGCACTGCCGTCGTGAGGTAGGCCCCCACCACCTCGGCCATGGATATCTGCGGAAACAGGCTCAACAGCAGCGCCGTTCCCGGCGCCGACCAGGCCGTGATGATGGGCTGGCGCAGCCAGGCGCTCAGCAGCAGGCCGCTGAGCCCCGCGCCCAGGGAAATCGCCCAGATCCACGAGCTCAGCGTCTGCGCGTCCATGCCCCCGGCCTGCGCGGCCTGGATGAAGATCACCAGTGGCCCGCAGTATGAAATCAGCACCGCGAGTGCGCCGGCGACCCAGGCGCTGAGGGAGAAGTCCTTGAAGCTCATTGGCATGCGCAGCGCGGCGGCTTCAGGCCAGCTTGCGCGCACCGACCGCGGGTGGCTGGGCGGCAAGCGTGGGCGCAGCGGCACGCGCGCGATAGACCAGCATGAAGACGCCTATGGCCAGCGCCGCCACCAGGCCGGGAACGGCGAACACCAGGAAGTTCATCTTCAGCGGCAGCGCCGCGGCCATCAGCGAGCCGCCCAGCAGCGGCCCGACAATCGCGCCGATGCGGCCCACGCCCGAAGCCCAGCCAATGCCGGTCGAACGGATTGCCAGCGGATAGAACTGCGCGGTGTTGGCATACAGCAGGATCTGCGTGCCTATGGTGGTGGCGCCCGCAATCACGATCAGCAGATAGAGCATGGGCATGGGGCTGTTGAAGCCCAGCAGCGCAATCGACGCCGTGCCCAGCGCGAAATAGCCGACCATCACCTTGGGCAGGCTGAAACGGTCACCGAGCCAGCCGCCCGCAATCGCGCCGATCACGCCGCCGAAATTGAGCGCCAGCAGGAAGGACAGGCTGGAGCCCAGGCTGTAGCCGGCGCTGGCCATCAGCTTGGGCAGCCAGGAGCCTAGCGCATAGACCATCAGCAGGCAGCAAAAGAACGACAGCCAGATCATGAACGTGCCAAGACTGCGTCCGTCCTTGAACAGGTCCAGCATGGGCGCGCCTGCGCCCTTGGTGCCCGACTGCACCAGTTGCGTGTCCGCAAGATCCAGATGCGGCGCCATCTTCAGCAGCGTGGCGCGGGCTTTCTCATGCTGGCCCTGGCGCAGCATGAAGCCCACCGATTCGGGCAGCTTCCACAGCACGATGGGCAGGATCGCCAGCGGCGCGGCGGCCGCAAAGAACATCGACTGCCAGCCGAACCGCGGCAGCATGTAGATGCCCAGGCCGGCGCACAGCACGCCGCCCAGCGAGTAGCCGCTGAACATGATGGCCACCAGCGTGCTTCGCGAGCGTTTGGGCGCGTACTCGTTCATCAGCGCCACCGCATTGGGCATCAGGCCGCCGCAGCCCAGACCGGCAATGAAGCGGAAGATGCCGAACTCGGTGGGCGTGGCCGCGAAACCGCTGCAGAACGTCGCCAGGCTGAACAGCACAAAGCTGATCGCAATGCCTTTCTTGCGGCCTATGCGGTCGGCCAGCGGACCGAAGATGAACGCGCCGAACATCATGCCGAACAGCGCATAGCTGCCCAGCGCACCCGCCTGCACCGGCGTGAGCTGCCAATGCTGCATCAGCGTGGGCAGCACCGCGCCATAGATGAACAGGTCGTAGCCGTCGAAGATCAGCAGCGTGGCGCACAGCCACATCACCGTCCAGTGAAAGCGCGTGAAACGCGCGTTGTCGATCACCTCGTTCACATCCAATGTCTTCATGTTGTCTCCTGTTGTGCTGGTTTGTTGTCGTTGTCAGCGCTGCGGCGTCAGCCCTGGTCGCCGCCACCGACGGGCAGCACCGTGCCCGTGATGTAGGAAGCCTGGTCGGACGCGAGAAAGAGAATCGCCGCGGCCTGCTCGTCCAGCGAGCCGTAGCGCTTCATCAGGCTGCTGGAGACGGTCTGGTCGACGATCTGCTGGTACCAGGCCTTTTCGGCCGGGCTCTGCTCGGCCGCGTTGCGCGGAATGCGCCGCGGCGGCGCCTCGGTGCCCCCGGGCGCGACCGCATTGATGCGAATGCCGCGCTCGCCGTTCTCGAAGGCCAGGCAGGCGGTCAGCGCATTCACGCCGCCCTTGGCCGCGCCGTAGGGCACGCGGTTGACGCTGCGCGTGGCGATCGACGAGACATTGACGATGGCGCCCTGCTGCTGCGCGACCATGTACGGCAGCACTGCGCGGCAGCCCCACAGCGTGGGAAACAGCGAGCGCCGCACCTCGGCCTCGATTTCCTGCGGCGCGTATTCCTCGTAGGGCTTGGCCCAGATCGTGCCGCCCACGTTGTTGACCAGGATGTCGATGCGGCCGAACCTTTCGTGGGTGCGCTGCGCGGCCTGCTGGGCGCCATCGAACTGCTCCAGGTCCAGCTCCAGCGCCAGCACTTCGGTCAGGGCCTCGAGCCGCGCGCGCAGGTCCTGCACCAGCGGCGAGCGGTCGACCAGCGCCAGCCGCGCGCCCTGCGCCGCGGCCAGTTCGGCCACGCGCTCGCCTATGCCCTGGGCCGCGCCGGTGATCAGCATCACCTTGCCTTCGAATGTCTTCATGGACTGTCTCCGTTCATGCCGCGACCGGCTGGGTCGGGGTGAATTTTTCGTAATGGAAATTGGCCGGCGCAATGCCCGCGGACTTGAAGTGCTGCTGCACCGCGTCCACCATGGGCGGCGGGCCGCACAGATAGACATCGACATCGCCGCCGTGCAGCACCGCGGCCGGCATGTGCTGGGTCACATAGCCCTGGCGCTCGTGCGTGGTCGCGGCATCGGCCACGCAGGTGCTGAATGTGAAGCCGGGAATGCGCTGGGCGTACTCGACAAGCCTGTCGACCAGCACCAGATCCTGGTCGCGCGTGACGCCGTAGATCAGGTGCACGGGCTGGTCCGTGCCCTTCAGCGCCAGCACTTCGAGCATGGAGAGAAACGGCGCCAGACCCGTGCCGCCAGCGAGCAGCAGCAGCGGCCGGGTCACGGCGCGCAGGTAGAAGCTGCCCAGCGGACCGGTCATCTCCAGCGCCTGCCCGGCCTGGGCGGCCTGCAGCCAGGAGCTCATCAGCCCGCCCGGCACCTGCTTGACCAGAAAGCCCATGCGGCCTGCGCCCGGCAGCGAGCTGAACGAATAGGAACGGTGCTGGCTGCTGCCGGGCACGCCGATGTTGACGTACTGCCCGGGCAGGAACACCGGCGCCGCGTCCGGCGCGTCCAGCACCAGCTCGTAGGCCGCGTCACCCAGGCGCGCCACCTGCGCCACCGAGGCCGCGAACTGCGCGGTGGCGGTCTTGCAGGCCGTGGACGACATGGGCACCGAGATCACGCAGTCGGAGCGCGGCACCATCTGGCAGGTCAGCACCAGGCCCGCGCCGGCCTCCTCCTCGGTCAGCGCCTCGTCGATGTACTCGTCGCCCAGGTCATAGCTGCCGGCCTCGGCGCGGCACTTGCAGGTGCCGCAGACGCCGTCCGAGCAGTCCATGGGCAGGTTGATGCGATTGCGAAACGCCGAATCAAGCACTTTTTCGTTGGCGCCGCAGTCGATGAAGCGCGTGACGCCGTCCTCGAAATTCAGCGCGATGCGATAGCTGGTCATCGTCAATCCTTTCGTGTCAGATGTGATAGATGTCGATGACCTGGCGGATGTAGTCGTCCTTGAGGACGATCTTCTTGCGCAGGATCAGATAGCTGCCGTCCGCGTCCTTCTTCAAGGTCACGAAGATGGTGCCGAAGAACTGGTCGGTCGCCTTGTAGCGGTGGCTCAGCGTGTGGAAGTTGTAGCGCACGTCCACCTGATCGCCGCGCTCGTCAAGCACTTCCACATTGCTCAGCATGTGGCAGGTGCGCGGCTCGGGCATGGACGCGCTCGAGCGCTCGGTCTGGATGCGGAACACCCGGTCTTCCAGGCCGTTGCGGTTGGGGTAATAGATCAGCGAGATCTCGCGGTGCGGGTCCTCGGTCAACTTGTCGTCGTCGTCCCAGGCGGGCATCCAGTATTCGGCTTCGGGCGCATACAGCGCCAGCCAGGGCTCCCATTCGCGATCGTCGAGGTGGCGCGCTTCCCGGTAGAGGAAGGCGCAGATGCTGGCGTGTTCCGCGCTCATTACAGGTCTCCTTCGCGCTCGGACTTCACCGCGCGGCGCATGGATTCGGCCCAGTAGTCGTGCTGGCACACGAACAGCCCCTCGTCCTCGCTGCGCCCGCCGCTGATCAGCGGCTTCATTCCCATGCGCTGCGCGTTCTCGTCGGCGCCCTGGACCCACAGCGGCGCGCCGCGGCTCAGGTCGTTCCACGGTGCGGCCTTGCCTGCGTAGCCGGTCTGGCAGGAGCGGAACTCCTCCAGATCGTCGGCCGTGCCCATGCCCGAGACGTTGAAGAAATCCTCATACTGGCGGATGCGCAGCGCGCGGTCCTCGGCGCTCTCGCCCTTGGGCGCGAAGCAGTAGATGGTGATTTCGGTCTTGTCGACGCTGATCGGGCGCGTGACCCGGATCTGCGTGGAGAACTGGTCCATCAGATAGACATTGGGATAGAGGCACAGGTTGCGCGTCTGGCCGACGATGAAGTTGGCCGTATCCTCGCCCAGGCGCTGGGCAAGCTCCTCGCGGCGGTGGTAGACCGGACGCACCTCGGGGTTCATGGTCTGGGTCCACAGCAGGATATGGCCGTGCTCGAAGCCGTAGACGCCGCCCACGCTCTTGCTCCAGCCGTTGGCGTCGACCGCCTTGGTGCCGCCGTCCTTGCGCCGGCCCATGGTCGCGGCGTAGTTCCAGTGCACGGAGCTGACGTGGTAGCCGTCGCTGCCGTTTTCCATCTGCAGCTTCCAGTTGCCGTCATAGGTGTAGCTGGAATTGCCGCGCAGCACTTCCAGGCCCTCGGGCGCCTGGTCGACGATCTGGTCGATGATGACCCGGGTCTCGCCCAGATAATCCGCCAGCGGCAGCACGTCGGCGTTGAGGCTGCCGAACAGAAAGCCCTTGTAGCTTTCGAAGCGCGCCACCTTCTTGAGATCGTGCGAGCCTTGCGTGTTGAACTGCACCGGGTACTCGGTGGTCTTCTCGTCCTTGACCTTGAGCAGCTTGCCGGTATTGCTGAACGTCCAGCCGTGGAACGGACAGGTGAAGCTGCCCTTGTTGCCGTGCTTCTTGCGGCACAGCATCGCGCCGCGGTGGGCGCAGGCGTTGATCACGGCGTTGAGCTGGCCGTCCTTGCCGCGCGTGATGACCACCGGCTGGCGGCCTATGGTGGTGGTGAAGTAGTCGTTGATCGCGGGAATCTGGCTCTCGTGCGCGAGATAGACCCAGTTGCCTTCGAAGATGTGCTTCATCTCCAGCTCGAAAAGCGCGGGGTCGGTGAAGATGTCGCGACGGCAGCGAAAGACACCGCTGTCCTTGTCGTCCTGCAGGGCCGAGTCCAGCAGTTTTTCGACTTCACCGTAGCGATCTGTTGATGCGGTGGTGTTCATGGGAATTTCCTTGGGGTGGGTTCATCCGCCGCGATGCCCATCGCGGTCGGTAGCTGCAGACAGGCCCCGCATGGGGCTGGGGGCAATGGCTTCAGGCCGCCAGACGCGCGCGCTCGACGATCTGGTTGTCGACGCCGTCGACCAGCGCGCTGAGCGTGATGTCGAACGCGATCTCGGCAAACGGGCCGCTCAGGCCGTTGCGCTCGATGCTGTCCGCATCGCTGCGCTCGACCAGCGGCGGCACCAGGCCTTCGCGCGTGGCATAGGCGAAGTCGTCATACACCAGCGGATCGCCATCGATGTTGATCTGCGTGGTCAGCTTGCGGTGGCCTTCGGCGCTGACGAAGAAGTGGATGTGCGCGGGGCGGTTGCCATGGCGGCCGAGCTGGTTGAGCAGCGCCTGCGTCGGGCCGTCGGGCGGGCAGCCATAGCCCACGGGCACGATGCTCTGGAAGCGATAGCAGCCCTGCGCATCGGTGACGATGGTGCGGCGCATGTTGAACGGCTTTTGTTCGCCGGTAGGGTCGAAGTGCGAATAGAAACCCTTGGTGTTCGCGTGCCAGACTTCCACCGTCGCGCCGGGCAGCGGCCGGCCGTCGGCCCCGTGCACCGTGCCGTGCATGATCAGCGTGTGGCCGTTGGCGTCGCTGCCGTCGTCCAGGCGCGCGAAGCCCTGCTCCACGGGTGCGCCGGCGACATACAGCGGGCCTTCGATGGTGCGCGGCGTGCCGTTGGCCACGCCCAGCGCCGCGTCTTCGGCATCCATGCGCATGTCGAAGTAGCGGTCCAGGCCCAGGCCGGGCGACAGCAGGCCGGCTTCGCCGCGCGCGCCCAGCTGGTTCAGATAGGCAACGCCGGCCCAGTACTCGTCGGACGTGATGTCCAGGTCTTCGATGGTCTTGAACAGGTCGCTGAGGATGCGGTGGATGATGGCCTTGGTGCGGGCATTGCCGCCTGGCTGGTCGAGGCCGCTGGCCAGGCGCAGAAAGTCCTGGACTTCGGGGGTGTGAAAGATTTGCGTGCTCATCGTGGTCTCCTGAACGGGGGTTTGTTGTGATCTGAAAGGCTTGGCTGTGCCCGCGGCGTCAGGCAAAGGTCGGGACGCTGACGCGCGTGCGGTCGCGGCGGAAGTGGCGCACGCGGTCTTCGTCCAGCGCGATTCCCAGCCCCGGGCCGGCGGGAAGCGTGAGGTGGAAATCCTTGTATTCCAGCGGCTGGGTCAGGATTTCCTCGGTCAGCAGCAGCGGGCCGAACAGCTCGGTGCCCCACTGCAGCGCACGGAAGGTGGAGAACACCTGGGCCGAGGCAATGGTGCCGAACGCGCCTTCGAGCATGGTGCCGCCGTACAGCTCGATCTGCGCCGCATCGGCGATGGCCGCGACCTGCTGCGCGGCCTGCAGGCCGCCCGACTGCTCGGTCTTGATGGCAAACACATCGGCCGCGGCGTTGCGCGCCAGGGAAAAGGCCGTCGCCGGGCCCATCAGCGATTCATCGGCCATGAGCGCGATCGGGAACCTGCCCTTGAGACGGGCCAGGGCCTCGGCGCTGGCCACGGGTTGCTCGGCCAGCTCGCAGCCGGCATCGACCAGGCCGGCCAGGCCGTACTGGGCCTGCAGCTCGGTCCAGGCCATGTTCACATCGACGCGCACCGCGGCCTGCTCGCCCAGCGCCTGCTTGATTGCCGCCACATGGGCGATGTCCTCGCGCACCGGCTTGCGGCCGATCTTGAGCTTGAAGATGCGGTGCCGGCGCTGGTCCAGCATGCGCTGCGCCTCGTCGATGTCCTTGGCCGTGTCGCCGGACGCCAGCGTCCAGGCGACGGGCAACTGGTCGCGCAGGCGCCCGCCCAGCAGCTCGGACACCGGCAGGCCCACGCGCTGGCCCAGCGCGTCGAACAGCGCCGTTTCGACGGCGCACTTGGCAAAGCGGTTCTCGCGTATGCCCCGGTCGAGCCCGGCCATCACGGCCGCCACGCGGTTGGCGTTGGCGCCCAGCAACTGGGGCGTGAAATAGGTATCGATCGCCAGCTTCATGCCTTCGGGCGACTCGCCGCCGTAGGCCAGGCCGCCAATCGTCGTGCCTTCGCCCACCCCGACCGTGCCGTCCGCGCAGTGGATGCGCACCAGCATCAGGGTCTGGCCGCTCATCACGGCCATGGAGAGCTTGTGGGGACGAATCGTCGGCAGGTCGACCAGCATGGTCTCGACCTTTTCGATGATCACGGGCGCGGCAGCGACAGCGCCGGGCTGCGAGAAGCGGGATGAATGTTGCATGCCTCCATTGGAATCCTGGCCCCGCGCAGCACGCCAACACCAAATCAATCTAGTTCGATACCTTTTCCATATAATTCACAGAACACGCATTGCAAAACAATGACTTACGGCTTAAAAATCATCAACCATATCGTTTTCCCTTATGGATCTACGCCAGCTGCGCTACTTCGTCGCCGTCGCCAATACGCGCAATTTCACGCGTGCCGCGGAACAGATGCACATCGCCCAGCCCCCGCTGAGCCGCCAGATCCAGCTGCTCGAAGAGGAGCTGGGCGTGCAGCTGGTACTGCGCAACAGCCGGCCCGTGGCACTGACCGAAGCCGGCAGGCTGTTTTACGAGCAGTCGCTGCAGGTGCTGCAGCGCGTCGATCAGATGAAGACCGGCATGCGCCAGGCGGGCCGCAACCTGCGCCAGTCGATCTCCATAGGCTATGTGGGCTCCACGCTGTACGGCGGCCTGCCGATGCTGGTGCGGATGTTCCGCCAGAAGTATCCGGACACCGACGTGCACCTGGTCGACCTGAGTTCGGTGCAGCAGATCACCGAGCTCAAGTCGGGCCGCATCGACCTGGGATTCGGCCGCATCAGGACGCGTGACACCTCGGTGGCGCGCTCGGTGCTGCGCGAGGAAAGGCTGGTGCTGGCGCTGGCACCGAGTTCACCGCTGGCCGCCAGCAGCGGCCCGGTGCGGCTGAGCGAGATCGCGAACCAGCACCTGATCGTGTTTCCCAAGGAGCCCCGGCCCAGCTACGCCGACCACGTGCTGGGCCTGCTGCACGAGCAGGCAGTGCCGCTGGCCCAGGTGCATGAAGTGCGCGAGCTGCAGGCCGCGCTCGGGCTGGTGGCCTGCGAAATCGGCGTGTGCATAGTGCCGGCCGCGGCCCGGCTGCGCTCCGACCTGGTCTACCGCCTGATCGAGGACGAGCAGGCGACCTCGCCCATCATCCTGAGCCACCGCCTCAACGACGACTCCTGGTACATCCCCGCGATCAAGGAGCTGATCGCGCTGATGTATACGCAAAATCCCCCCTGGCTCGATTTTCAGACCAACGCCTTTCCCAGCGGCAAGACGGCGCCCGACGAAGACCGGGAAACCCCGCCGGCACCAGCGCCCAGGCCGCGCGGCAGGAAAAAAGCCGGTCCTTGACGCTCATTCGCTCACCAGCGCGCGCATCCAATCCGGCAGCGGGCTGGCTTTTTGCAGCGCCGCATCGACCCAGATCACGGTCGCGCCGCCGGCCGCGCAAATCAAACCCGGCTGGCTTTCGCGCTCTATCGTGCACCAGCTCTCGAACGTGCAGCGACCCGGGTCGCTGACATAGGTGGTCAGCAGCAGCTGGTCGGGATGGGCCAGCTGCTGGTAGAAATTGCAGAACGCATTGACGATCACCGGCCCCTGGCCTTGCGGCGCCGGCTGACAGCCGATGGCGCACATCCACTCGATGCGCGCCGTCTCCATATAGCGAAAATACTGGCTGTTGTTGACATGGCCCATGGCGTCCATGTCGCCCCAGCGCACTGGAAAGCGCAGCTCGTGGACCCGTTTCTTGTTCTGCGGAATTTCAATTTTCATCGGATATCCTGGTTATTCGGCATGCCCGCCAGCATCGCAGGGATGGCGCTGAATGACCGCCTCCGAGGCGACAGCGGCCGCAGAAAAAATCCGAGGTGACATGAACGCGCACGCGCTGCGCATAGAATCAGCCGCTGCTGGAGCGCGCCCGGCCGAGGTGCGCCGCGTTACGCCTACCCATCTGAATCAAAAAGAGACGCCCGATGACAAATGATGAAATCCTGGCCCAGTACGGCCCCCGCGAGGCCATGGAATACGACGTGGTCGTGGTCGGCGGCGGCCCAGGCGGCCTGTCCACCGCGATTCGCCTGAAGCAGCTGGCCGCCGAAAAAGGCCAGGAACTGTCGGTCGTGGTGCTCGAAAAAGGCTCGGAACCCGGTGCCCACATCCTGTCCGGCGCGATCATGGACCCCAAGGCGCTGACCGAGCTGATTCCCAACTGGAAGGAACTCGGCGCGCCGCTGAACCAGCCCGTGACCGACGACGCCATGGTGTTCCTGGGCGAGAAGTCGTCGCTGCGCACGCCCAACTTCCTGCTGCCGGCCTGCTTCCAGAACCACGGCAACTACATCGTGAGCCTGGGCAACGTCGTGCGCTGGCTGGCCGAGCAGGCCGAAGGCCTGGGCGTGGAAATCTTCCCCGGCTTTCCCGCGGCCGAAGTGCTCTACAACGAGGACGGCTCGGTCAAAGGCGTGGCCACGGGCAACATGGGCGTGGGCAAGGATGGCGAACCCACGGGCGACTTCCAGCTGGGCATGGAACTGCACGGCAAGTACACGATCTTCGCCGAAGGCGCGCGCGGCCATCTGGGCCGCCAGCTGATCGCGCGCTACAAGCTCGACGAAGGGCGCGATCCGCAGACCTACGGCCTGGGCGTCAAGGAGCTCTGGGAAATCGACCCGGCGCGCCACCAGCCGGGCTTCGTGCTGCACACCGCAGGCTGGCCCATGAAGGCCGACACCTACGGCGGCGCCTTCCTGTATCACATGGAAGACAACAAGGTCACGCTGGGCTTCATCACGGGCCTCGACTACTCGAATCCGTATCTGAGCCCGTTCGAGGAAATGCAGCGCTGGAAGACCCATCCCAACATCCGCTACTACCTCGAAGGCGACGAAGCCAAGGGCATCAAGCCCGCCAAGCGCATAGGCTACGGCGCGCGCGCGATCACCGCCGGCGGCCTGCTGTCGCTGCCCAAGTTCGTGTTCCCCGGCGGCGCGCTGGTCGGCTGCGACGCGGGCTTTCTCAACGTCAGCCGCATCAAGGGCAGCCACGCCGCGATCAAGACCGGCATGCTGGCCGCCGAAGCCGCGTTCGAGGCCATCCAGGCCGGCCGCCAGGGCGACGAACTGAACAGCTACATCACGGCGTTCGAGAACAGCTGGCTCTACACCGAACTCAACAAGAGCCGCAACTTCAAGGCCTGGTTCAAGAAGGGTCTGACCACCGCGACCCTGATGAACGGCCTGGAGCAATTCGTGCTCAAGGGCAACATCCCCTGGACGCTGCACCGCGACAAGCCCGACCACGCCTACCTCAAGCCCGCGGCCGAGTGCCAGCCCATCGTCTATCCCAAGCCCGATGGCAAGCTGACCTTCGACCGCCTGTCGAGCGTGTTCATCAGCAACACCAACCACGCCGAGAACCAGCCGGCCCACCTGACGCTCAAGGACGCGAGCGTGCCCGTGGACATCAACCTCGCGCGCTATGCAGGCCCCGAGAGCCGCTACTGCCCGGCCGGCGTCTACGAATTCGTGCCCGACGAAAGCAAGGGCGGCGACAGCCAGCGCCTGCAGATCAACGCACAGAACTGCGTGCACTGCAAGACCTGCGACATCAAGGACCCGACGCAGAACATCGTCTGGGTCACGCCCGAAGGCGGTGGCGGCCCGAACTATTCGGGCATGTAAACGAAGGGCCTGCACTGCAGGCCTTTTTTCATCGCAGGCCGCGCGCGTCCCGTGGAAACCTCGGGGGTCGGACTCGTTCGCAAGCGGCCTGGGCTGCAGTAGACTTCGAATCGAGGCTTCGTTCGGAGCACAACATTCATTCAGCGGTGGAGATACAAATGAAATTCCTGTCCTTGGCGCCACTGGGCGCGGTGGCCCTGGCCCTGGCATCGATGACTTCGGTGCATGCCCAGCAGAAATCGGTGGCCGTGACCGCCATCGTCGAACACCCCGCGCTCGACGCGGTGCGCGACGGCGTGCAGGCCGCGCTCAAGGATGCGGGCTTTGAAACCGGCAAGAATCTCAAGTGGCAATACCAGAGCGCCCAGGGCAATACCGGCACGGCCGCGCAGATTGCGCGCAAGTTCATCGGTGACAAGCCCGACGCCATCGTCGCCATCGCCACGCCCTCGGCCCAGGCAGTGGTTGCCGCGACCAAGGCCGTGCCCGTGGTGTTCTCGGCCGTGACCGACCCCGTGGCCGCCAAGCTGCTGCCCAGCTGGGAGCCGAGCAAGGGCAACGTGACCGGCGTGTCCGATCTGCTCGCGCTCGACAAGCAGATGCAGCTGGTCAAGCAGGTCGTGCCCAACGCCAAGCGCGTGGGCATCGTCTACAACCCGGGCGAAGCGAACTCCATGGTCGTGGTCAAGGAAATGCAGAAACTCCTGCCTACCCTGGGCCTGACGCTGGTCGAAGCCGCCGCGCCGCGCTCGGTCGACGTCAGCAGCGCCGCGCGCAGCCTGGTCGGCAAGGTCGATGTGATCTATACCAACACCGACAACAACGTGGTTTCGGCCTACGAAGCTTTGGTCAAGGTCGGGCAGGATGCGAAAATCCCGCTGGTTGCTTCCGACACCGACTCCGTCAAGCGCGGCGCGGTTGCGGCATACGGCATCAACTACCGTGACCTGGGCGAGCAGACCGGCCGCATGGTGGCGCGCATCCTCAAGGGCGAGAAGCCCGGCGACATCAAGCCCGAGGTGAGCACCAAGATGGAGCTTTTCGTGAACCCCGGTGCCGCCGAGAAGCAAGGCGTGAAGCTGTCGGATGCGCTGGTCAAGTCGGCCGCGCAAGTGATTCAATAAAAGACCACCCGGGTATATAGCCCGGTGGGGGCTTCCATATGGCAGGTACCGTACGATGCACGGACCTGCCATTGTTTTTACCCAGCCTGCGGGCGCAACCGCACTCCCCATGTCATTTTTCTCATTTCTTGGCGCCATCGAGATCGGCCTGATCTTCAGCCTGGTGGCGCTGGGCGTCTTCATCTCGTTTCGGCTGCTGCGCTTTCCCGACCTCACCGTGGACGGCAGCTTTCCGCTGGGCGGCGCGGTCTGCGCCATCCTGATTTCCACGGGCACCAACCCCTGGCTCGCGACGCTGGCCGCGACGGCCGCGGGCGCTGCCGCGGGCATGGTCACGGGCTGGCTCAACGTCAAGCTCAAGATCATGGACCTGCTCGCGTCCATTCTGATGATGATCGCGCTGTACTCGGTCAACCTGCGCATCATGGGCGGCCCCAATGTGCCGCTGATCAACGACGCCACGCTGTTCACCCTGCTGCAGCCCGAAGGCATGCCCGACTACGTCGCGCGCCCGCTGATCCTGGCAGTGATCGTGCTGATCGCCAAGCTCGCGATGGACTGGTTCTTCTCGACCGAACGCGGCCTGGCGATCCGCGCCACAGGCTCGAACGCGCGCATGGCGCGCGCCCAGGGCGTGAACACCGGCGGCATGATCCTGCTGGGCATGGCGGTCTCCAACGGCCTGGTGGGCCTGGGCGGCGCGCTGTTCGTGCAGACCCAGGGCGGCTCCGACATCTCGATGGGCATAGGCACCATCGTCATCGGCCTGGCGGCCGTGATCGTCGGCGAAAGCCTGCTGCCTTCGCGGCGCATCATCTATGCGACGCTGGCCGTGGTGATCGGCGCCATCGTCTACCGTTTCTTCATTGCCGCCGCGCTCAACAGCGACTTCATCGGCCTCAAGGCGCAGGACCTGAACCTGGTCACGGCCGTACTCGTGACCGTGGCCCTCGTCATCCCGCAGCTCAAGCAGAAGCTGTCCAAGCGCAAGCCGCGTTAAGTCGGTCGGAGATCCCATGCTGAGTGCAAAAGACATCGTTCTCACCTTCAACCCCGGCACGCCGATCGAAACCCGCGCGCTGCGCGGACTGTCGCTGGAGATTCCGGCCGGACAGTTCGTGACCGTGATCGGCTCCAACGGCGCGGGCAAGTCCACTTTCCTGAACGCCGTGTCGGGCGACCAGCGCGTCGACGGCGGCTCCATCGTGATCCACGGCCAGGACGTGACCGCCCTGCCCGTCTGGGCGCGCGCCGAGCGCGTGGCCCGGGTCTTCCAGGATCCGATGGCCGGCACCTGCGAAGACCTGACCATAGAGGAAAACATGGCGCTGGCCCAGCGCCGCGGCGCGTCGCGCCGGCTCACGCGCGCAGTGCGTGCCGAAATGCGCGAAGTCTTCCAGGAGCGCCTGGCCACACTGGGTCTGGGCCTCGAAAAGCGCCTGTCGGATCGCATTGGCCTGCTTTCGGGCGGCCAGCGCCAGGCCGTGAGCCTGCTGATGGCAGCGCTGCAGCCATCGCGCATCCTGCTGCTCGACGAGCACACGGCCGCGCTGGACCCGCGCACCGCCGACTTCGTGCTGCAGCTCACGGCGCGCATCGTGGCCGAGGCCAAGCTCACGACCATGATGGTCACGCACAGCATGCGCCAGGCACTTGACGTGGGCGACCGCACGGTCATGCTGCACCAGGGCCAGGTGGTGCTCGACGTCAGCGGCGAGGAACGCAAGCGCCTAGACGTGCCCGATCTGCTCAAGATGTTCGAGAAAGTCCGCGGCGAAAAGCTCGCCGACGACGCCTTGCTGCTGGGCTGAGATCCAGCCCGCAGGGCGGACCACGCGCGTCCCGCCCTGCTCCCGCGCCACAGCATTGCGGTCCACCGGCAATGCGAAATGCCGGCTTTCGCCTGTTGCAATAGCTTTTAACTATTTATATAATAAATCAATAGTTAATTTGCAAACACAATGCCAAAGAGCCCGAATAACACCGTTTTGAACCGGAAGCTCATCAACGCCGCATGCGAAGGCCGCACAGGCGAATTCAGGGGCTTGCTGGACGCTGGCGCAGACATCAACGCCCTCGTGGACAGCACTACCGCCCTGATCGCAGCCACCGTTTGCAATCAACCCGATGCGGTCAGGACACTGCTCGACCTGGGAGCCCGCGTCGATCTTCCCGACGCGCATCGCCTTACGCCGCTGTCGTATGCCGTGCTTAACCAGCGCCCCGACATCATCCAATTGCTGGTGGCGTCCGGAGCGGACCTCAACACCACATACGGCAATGGCCACAATCTGTTGACTGCGGCTGTGAAAATCCGCGACCAGCCCACGGTCGACAAGTTGATAGAACTTGGTGCGGATGTGCACCGCACCAATGCGTTGGGGCAATCCGCGCTGGCGCTCGCATCGCGTGACACGGGCATGGTGCGCAGCCTGCTAGACGCCAAGGCAGATCTCACTCATCCCGCGAATCGGGACGCCTTGGTGGTGGCCGTCGTCTACCAGCTGACCGACACCGCGCAACTGCTGCTTTCCGCGGGCGCCGATCCCAATGCCGTCGATGACAACGGCAAGGCCGTATTGACCCATGCGGCCGAGCAGGGAGATGCGCGTCTGGTACGCAGCCTGATTGCCGCGAACGCCGACCCCAACGAGGGCGCCAACCGCCAGGCGCTCGAGCCTGCACTCGTTGCGCCCGATACTGGGGTGCTGGAAGCGCTGCTGGAAGCGGGTGCGTGCCCGGATTTGGCGGAGCCTGAAGGCTGGCGTGCGCTGGTGGAAGCTTTCAGGTTGGGCATTGGGCAGGCCGCGGCGCAATGGATCCCTGAGCATTCAGCCCCGCAGGCCGACGGCTCCGAGGACCAAGCCTACAACCCCATGACGCTTGCCGTGGAAGTGGGCACGGTGGACATCATAGAAATTCTGCGCGACGCCGGATACGGCGGCGACGCCGACGACGGCAGGGGTCACACCTTGCTGATGCGGGCCTGCGAGGTACGCTCACCGGAAGTCGTCAATGCGTTGCTGGAGACGCACAATGGCTACCCCGGCGCCAACCCCAATGCCCGCGCGTACAGCGACGGCACGACCCCGCTGATGATTGCAGCCGCAGCCGGCAATTCCCGCACAATCGACGTTCTGGTGCACGCGGGGGCGAACCTGTATATCCCGGACATTGCGGGGCGAACCGCTATGGACTATGCCTGTCTATGCCTTGATCCACAGCGCAGGAGCGCAGTGCAGCACGCCCTCAACGAAGCGATCAGAGCGACTGCATGGAAAGAATGCATGGACGATATCGATGAAAGCTCGTTACAACTGATGAACGTTACCTGGGAAAGCGAAACAGCCACGGACACCGACATCAATGAATACGCCGAGCCCATGGCGCCGACGGACACTACGGGACTGACGGCGCCGCTGCATGACTCCTTCTGAGCGGCAATCCATCGGGGCCTGCGTTTCGCTGAATCGTGCTTAGGTTTTTTTGCAACGGCGCGGCCTGCGCCGGGCAAATCGCGCACAATGCCGTCTTTCCGGGCCGCGCCAGTGCGGCCTTTTGCGTTGCTGCCATGTGCACAGCGCAGCGGAGCACAGGAAACCAAGCAATGAGCGACCACGCTTCTCCCTCTTCCGCGCAGGCCGAGCCCGGCCTGCGCCGCAGCCTCAAGGCGCGTCACCTGTCGATGATTGCCATCGGCGGCTCCATCGGCACCGGCCTGTTCGTGGCCTCGGGCGCGACCATTTCCCAGGCCGGCCCGGGCGGCGCGCTGCTCGCCTATATGGTCGTCGGCCTGATGGTCTATTTCCTCATGACCAGCCTGGGCGAAATGGCCGCCCACCTGCCGGTCTCGGGCTCGTTTGCGACCTACGGCGCGCGCTATGTGGATGAAGGCTTCGGCTTCGCGCTCGGCTGGAACTACTGGTACAACTGGGCGGTGACGATTGCGGTCGACCTGGTCGCGGCGCAGCTGGTCATGGCCTACTGGATACCGGATGTCAACGGCATGGTCTGGAGCGCGCTGTTCCTGGCGCTGATGTTCGGCCTCAACGCGATTTCGGTCAAAGGCTTTGGCGAAGCCGAATACTGGTTTGCCGCGATCAAGGTGGTGACGGTGATCGTCTTCATCGGTCTGGGCCTGCTGATGGTGCTGGGCATCATGCAAGGCGGCGCGCCCGAAGGCATCTGGGGCAATCTGGCCAACTGGACCGTGGGCGACGCGCCGTTCGCCGGCGGCTTCGCGGCATTGATCGGCGTGGCGATGATCGTCGGCTTCTCGTTCCAGGGCACGGAGCTGATCGGCATCGCGGCCGGCGAATCCGAGGATCCGGCGCGCAACGTGCCGCGCGCGGTGCGCAAGGTGTTCTGGCGCATTCTGCTGTTCTATGTGTTCGCCATCCTGATCATCAGCCTGCTGCTGCCCTACAACGACCCGCAGCTGCTGCGCAACGATGTGAGCGACATCAGCGTGAGCCCGTTCACGCTGGTGTTCGAGCGCGCCGGCCTGCTGTCTGCCGCGGCCGTGATGAATGCCGTGGTGCTGACCTCGGTGCTGTCGGCCGGCAACTCGGGCATGTATGCCTCCACGCGCATGCTCTACACGCTGGCCTGCCAGCGCATGGCGCCGCGCATCTTCGCGCGCGTCAACCGCAACGGCGTGCCCTTGATGGCGCTGCTGGCCACGACGGCGATTGCCGCGCTGTGCTTTCTGACCAACATCTTCAGCCCCCAGGCGGTCTACATCTGGCTGCTGAACCTGTCGGGCATGACCGGCTTCATTGCCTGGCTGGGAATCGCCATCAGCCACTACCGCTTTCGCAAGGGCTACGAAGCCCAGGGCCTGAGCCTGGCGGCCCTGCCCTACCGCGCGGCCGCATTCCCGTTCGGGCCGATCTTCGCTTTCGTGCTGTGCCTGATCATCACGCTGGGCCAGAACTACCAGGCTTTCATCCAGGACCGCATCGACTGGGGCGGCGTGGTCGCGACCTATATCGGCCTGCCGCTGTTCCTGCTGATCTGGTGGGGCTATCGGCTGGTCAAGGGCTCGCGCATCGTTCCCTACAGCGAAATGCGGGTCAAGGCCGAACCGTACTGAGCTCACAAAGGCAGGCGCAGATACCGGTAGGCGTTCTTCCAGAAGAACGGCTCGCGAAAGCCCGCATACGCGGGCTTTTCCATGAGTGCCAGCCATTGTTCGAGATACTGCCGCGTGCGCGTGACCACTTCGGGCATATGCCAGTCCGAGCCATAGGCCATCTTGTCGAGCAGCTCGAACGGCTGCTGCGCCGCGCGCGCGCGCTGCAGGTTGGACTCCAGGCGCGCGGGATCGTCATCCGCCAGCAACTCGGTCAGGTAGCCGACTTCGCAATAGACATTCGGATAGCGCGTGCACAGCTCGCTCACGATGCGCGCAAAATTGTCTGCATGCTGCCAGGCCTCGTCCGAAACCGCGAACCAGCCCGCTGAATGCAGCGCGCCGTTGCGCAGGTTGCCGCCGCCCGCATGGCCCAGGCACAGCCGCAGTTTCTGCCAGCGCGGCTGCTCCAGCAGCGCCTGCCAGTGGCGTGGATGGGCGTTGGCGCCCAGCCGCAGCCGCGTCTGGAAGCCCACGGGCGTGCAGTGCGCGAACACCGGCAGATCGCGCGCAATGCAGAAGTCGAAGAACGCATCGACGCGCGCCTGGATCGGCGCGTCGTTGCCCGTGGGCTTGAAGCCCATGGCCGGATAGAACTTGAAGCCCGCAAAACCCTTGCCCAGCGAATGCAGCGCGCGCGCATGCCAATCTTCGCGCCGCGGATCGAATGCGGCGAAACCGAAGACGCGCGCCGGGTGCGCGCGCTGCAGCGCCTGCATGCGGTCTTCCTGCACGGGCTGCAGCGGATAGAACGGCGCCTCCTGTCCGGGATAGGCCATCTGCATGTCGATCAGGTAGTGCGCGGCCTGCAGCGGCGGCAGGCCCGCGCCATAGCTCGCAAAGAGCTTCTGCAGCAGCTGCTCTTCCGAATGCAGCAGGGTCAGGAAGAAAGCGGGATAGTTGACGACTTCACCCCAGGCCATGGGGTCCATGAGCCGCGTCACGACCCACAGCGCCTTGCGCACCACGCGCTCGGCCCATTGCAGGAAGTCCGAGAAGCGGGCGTTCATTTCGGGGATCTGCTGCACTGCGACCTCCTCGGCTTCGGGCGCACGCGGCCCGGGCCAGCCTTCGGCCGCGTAATCGATCTGGTCCAGCGTCAGCAGGATGTCCATGAATTGCGAGGCACGCAGGCGATCGAACACCGGCGCCTCGAGCGACTGCTCGAGCTGCGGCAGCACGCCCTGCTCCACGGCGGCGAGCGAGCCCGTGCCCAGCAGCAACTCGTACTCGACCATGCGCCAGATATGCTCCAGGCACTCGATTTCCAGCGTGTCGTCGGTGGCCTGCGAAAACACGGCTTCGACGGGAACGACCGCATACGCCGAGCCCGTCAGGGCCTGCAGCAGGCGCGCGACCTGGCGCGCGAGCGGGCTCGCGTCGCGGCCCATCGCATGGGCGATGACGCTGGCCAGCGGCAGGTAGCGCGCGTTGAACAGATGGGTGTGCAAATCAAAGATGCGTGCGGGCAGCGGCATGACTTCCTCCCTGATCTGCTGTCATTACACCGAAAAAAAGGCCCCTGCAGCCAATGCAGGAGCCCTTGATCCGGGTATTGCAGCCTGCGAACCTCAACGCGGCTGGCGCAGCAGATGTTTCTGGATCTTGCCGCTGGTGGTCTTGGGCAGCGACTCGACAAAGTGATAGCGGCGCGGGCGCTTGTAGGCCGCAAGGCGGTCGCCATGCACCAGGAAAGCGTCTAGGCCGGCCGCGTCGGCGGCAGCGGCGGCGGCCTTGCGCACCACATGCGCCACGACCACCTGGCCCCAGCGTTCATCGGCCTCGCCGACCACGGCCACTTCGAGCACGCCCGGGTGCTCGACCAGCGCATCCTCGACTTCGCGCGGATAGACGTTCTCGGCGCCCGAATTGATCATGTAGTCCATGCGGTCGCGAATCCACAGATAGCCGTCCGCGTCCAGATGACCCATGTCGCCCGTGTGGTACCAGCCATGGGCCAGGGCGCGCGCGTTGGCGTCGGGCCGGTGCAGATAGCCGGCCATCATGCAGGGCCCGCGCACCAGGATCTCGCCGACTTCGCCGACGGCGCAGCGCAGGGCGGGATCGGTGGGGCTGCCGTCGGCGGGAATGCGCGCCACGACCAGGTCATGGCTCAGCGCCGGCAGGCCGGCCGAGCCCGCGTGCGACAGCTGCTCGTGCGGGTAGAGCACCGACATGCAAGGCCCCATCTCGGTCGTGCCGAACACCTGCACCAGGCCCGAACCTACCTGGCGCGTCCATTCGCGTATCAGGTGCGGCGCCATCGACGCGCCGCCGTATTCCACCAGGCGCAGGCTTTGCGTGTCGCGCGCGGCCAGCGTGGGCTCGTGCAGCAGCATGGAGACCATGGTCGGCGCGGCGAAGAAGAACGTGACTCTTTCGGCCTCGACCAGGCGCCAGGCTTCGGCGGCGTCGAAGCGCCGCTGCAGCACCAGCGTCGCGCCCACCTGCAGCCGCGGCAGGAAGCTGGTGTGCAGCTCGGCCGTATGGTTGAGCGGAGCGACCGACAAACCCACATCCTCGCGGCGCAGCTGCATCACCTGGTGCATCAGCGCGTTGTGCGCGAGCTTGCTGCGGTGGCTGTGCAGCACGCCCTTGGGCCGGCCCGTGGTGCCGCTGGTGTACATCAGGATGCAGGGGTCGGTCTCGTCGACGCTCACCTGCGGCGCGTCGCTCGCGTGCCCCGCAGCCAGCGCGCTCAGGCGCGTGCCCGCGCCTTCGGGCGTGGCGTCGGCCGCACCTTCATCGGCATAGATCCAGTGCGCCGGACGCGCGCTGTCGTCGCCCAGCAGGGCCTGGGTGCGCGTCACGACCTCGGCGACTTCGCGCTCGAAGACCAGCGCACGCGCGTTGCCGTCCTGCAGGATGAAGGCCAGCTCCTGCGGCGCAAGCCGGTAGTTGATCGGATTGAACACCGCGCCTATGCGCGCCGCGGCCAGCAGCGTGAACACAAAGGCCGGCGTGTTGTAGAGAAAGGCTGCGACCACATCGCCGCGCGCGATGCCCAGCGCCAGCAGGCCATGGGCATGGCGGTTGACTTCGGCGTCGAGCTGCGCATAGGTCCAGGCGCGGCGCTCGCCGCCCTCCCAGGCGACCAGCGCCTCCTTGTGGGGCAGGTAGCGCGCGGGCCAGGACAGGGTATCGCCCAGGGTGAGTTGCATTGAAAATCTCCGGGAATTCACGAATCTTGCGGGCCAGTGTAGGCTTGGGCTTATCGCCAATGGAAATTTGCATATGGCGCTGCGGCCTGGCCCAGCGCCTGCCTGACCGGAGAACGCCATGACCACCGTGACCAGCCCTCCCACGCCCCATTTCCCCCAGGCCGCTGCCGGCGAACTGCTGCCCACGCCGCTGCATTCGCTGCACCTCGAACTTGGTGCGCGCATGGTCGATTTCGCGGGCTACCACCTGCCCGTGCATTTTCCCCAGGGCCTGATCGCCGAGCACCAGCACACGCGCGCGGCCGCCAGCCTGTTCGATGTCTCGCACATGGGCCAGCTGCGCCTGGTCGGCGCCGACACCGCGGCCGCACTGGAAAGCGTGATGCCCATGGACCTGCTGGACCTGGCGCTGCACCGCCAGCGTTACGGCCTGCTGCTCAATGACCAGGCCGGCGTGCTCGACGACTTGATGCTGATCCAGCGCGGCAACGATTTCCTGCTGGTCGTCAACGGCGCCTGCAAGCACGCCGACCTCGCCCACCTGCAGGCGCATATCGGCGCGCGCTGCGAGATCACGCCGCTGAGCGAACAGGCGCTGCTCGCGCTGCAGGGGCCGCTGGCGGTGGATGCGCTGCAGCGGCTGGTGCCCGGCGTCGAGCAGCTGCTGTTCATGGACGGCGCGGCCTTTGTCTGGGAAGGCAGCGAGCTGTACATCACGCGCAGCGGCTATACGGGCGAGGACGGCTTTGAGGTTTCGCTGCCCGGGCCCATGGCCGAAGCCTTTGCCCGCGCGCTGCTGCACCACCCGGAAGTCGCTGCCGCGGGCCTGGGCGCGCGCAATTCGCTGCGCCTGGAAGCCGGGCTGTGCCTTTATGGCAATGAACTCGACACCACGACCACGCCCGCCGAGGCCGGCCTGCTGTGGGCGGTGCAGAAAGTGCGGCGCACCGGCGGGGCGCGCGCCGGCGGCTTTCCCGGCGCCGAGCGCCTGCTGGCGCAGATTGCCGAGCCCGCGCTGCGCCCGCGCCAGCGCGTGGGACTGCGCGCGCTCGAGCGCGTTCCGGTGCGCGAGCCCGCGGCCCTGCTCGATGCCGGCGGCCGGCAGGTGGGCCAGGTCACAAGCGGCCTGCTGTCGCCCACGCTCAACCAGCCCATTGCCCAGGCCTATGTGGAATCCGCCAGTGCCGCGCCCGGCACAAGGCTGGAGGCGCTGGTGCGCGGCAAGCCCGTGCCCATGGAAGTCACGGCCATGCCATTTGTTCCCAGCCGCTATTACCGCGGATGAAGTCCGTCATCTGACGCCCGGGTGGCCGCCGACGGGATACAGTGCGAACTACGGCCTTGCGCTTTTCTTTTTTGTTTTTCCTGGAGTTCTCATGAGCGTTCAATTTTCCAAAGACCACGAGTGGATCAACGCCGCCGACCCGGCCGCTGCCGTGGTGGGCATCACCGTGCACGCGCAGGACGCGCTGGGCGACGTGGTGTTCGTCGACCTGCCCGAAGTGGGCAAGACCTTCGCCCAGGGTGATGTCGCCGGCGTGGTCGAGTCCGTCAAGGCCGCGGCCGACATCTACATGCCGGTGAGCGGCGAGATCGTCGAAGTCAACGAGGCGCTGCGCGACGACCCTTCGCTGGCCAATTCCGACCCGCTGGCCGGCGGCTGGTTCTTCAAGATCAAGCTCAGCGACCCCGCGCAGCTGGACGGCCTGCTCGACGAAGCCGCCTACACGGCTTTCGCGCAGAGCGCGTAAACGCGGGAACTGCGCCGCGCGACCGGGCTTTCGTGGCCCGGCAATCCCATTGCTTCAGCCTTTTCCACAGGTCCTGCCATGACGATGCCCCATGTTCCCGCGCTGCATTCCCTCGAAAACCCCGACGAATTCATTGCCCGCCATATTGGCCCCGGCGAGGCCGACGAAGCGCTGATGCTGTCGGTGGTCGGCGCCGCCTCGCGCGCCGCGCTGATCGCCGAAATCGTTCCGCCCGGCATCGCGCGGCACACCCCCATGCAGCTGCCGCCGGCCGTGGGCGAAGCCCAGGCGCTGGCCGAACTGCAGCAGCTGGCCGCGCGCAACCAGCAGCTCAAGAGCTTCATCGGCCAGGGCTATTACGGCACGCACACGCCGGGCGTGATCCTGCGCAACGTGCTCGAGAACCCGGCCTGGTACACCGCGTACACGCCTTACCAGGCGGAAATTTCCCAGGGGCGCATGGAAGCGCTGATCAACTTCCAGACCATGGTCTGCGACCTCACGGCCCTGCCCATAGCCAATGCATCGCTGCTCGACGAGGCCACGGCCGCGGCCGAAGCCATGACGCTGGCGCTGCGCATGACGGCATCGGCCAGCCGGCGCTTCGTCGTTTCGGCCGGCACCCACCCGCAGACGATTGAAGTCATACGTACTCGCGCGCAGCCGCTGGGCATAGAAGTGCTGGTGCCCGACTCGCCTGCGGCCTGGCAGCGCGCACTCGAAGGCGATTATTTCGCGGCGCTGACGCAGTACCCGGCAACCGACGGCCGGATCGCGTATCTGGGCGCCGACGCCACGCAGGTCCATGCGCGCCAGGCGGCGTTCATCGTCGCCACCGATCTGCTGGCGCTGACGCTGCTCACGCCGCCCGGCGAATGGGGCGCCGACATCGTGGTCGGCAGCAGCCAGCGCCTGGGCATGCCCATGGGCGCGGGCGGGCCGCACGCGGCCTTCATGGCCTGCCGCGATGCCTACAAGCGCGCCCTGCCCGGACGCATCGTGGGCGTGAGCCGCGACACCCAGGGCCAGCCCGCGTACCGGCTCGCACTGCAGACGCGCGAGCAGCACATCCGGCGCGAGAAGGCGACCAGCAATATCTGCACCGCCCAGGTGCTGCCCGCGGTCGTGGCGAGCATGTACGCGGTCTACCACGGCCCCGAAGGCCTCACGCGCATCGCGCTGCGCATCGCGCGCTACTGCGCCATCCTGGCCCAGGGTCTCAAGCAACTGGGCCGCACAGTGGCCGAGCACGGCAGCTTCGACACCTTGCTGGTGCACTCCGGCGCGGCCACCGAGACGCTGGCACAGCGCGCCGTGGGCCTGGGCGCGAACCTGCGCCGCTATTCGCCCGAAGAGCTGTGCATAGCGCTCGACGAGACCACGACGCGCGCCGACCTCGCGCTGCTGTGGCAGATATTTGCCGCGCCCGGTCAGGCGCTGCCCGATGTCGCGGCGCTAGAAGCCGGCACGGCGCTGCGCATTCCCGCGGCGCTGCGCCGCACCAGCCGCTTTCTCACGCACCCGGTGTTCCAGCGCCACCACGCCGAAACCGCGATGCTGCGCTACATCCGCGCGCTGTCGGACAAGGACCTGGCGCTGGACCGCACGATGATTCCGCTGGGCTCATGCACCATGAAGCTCAATGCCACCAGCGAGATGATTCCCATCACCTGGCCCGCGTTCGCGCAGATCCACCCGTTCGCGCCCGCCGACCAGCTCGCGGGCTACCGGCAGCTGGACACCGAGCTGCGCGCCTGGCTCTGCGAAGCCACGGGCTATGCGGGCGTCAGCCTGCAGCCCAATGCCGGCTCGCAAGGCGAATACGCGGGCCTGCTGGCCATCCACGCCTACCACGCGGCAAACGGCCAGGGCCAGCGCGACATCTGCCTGATTCCTTCGAGCGCCCACGGCACCAACCCCGCGAGCGCGCAGATGGCCGGACTCGAAGTCGTGGTCACGGCCTGCGATGCCCAGGGGAATGTGGACCTGGCCGACCTGGCCGACAAGTGCGAGAAGTACAGCGAGCGGCTGTCGTGCGTGATGATCACCTACCCCAGCACGCACGGCGTGTTCGAGGCCCGCGTCGAGGAGCTGTGTGCGCTGGTGCACCGCCACGGCGGGCGCGTCTATGTCGACGGCGCGAACATGAATGCGCTGGTGGGCATTGCCGCGCCCGGCGCGTTCGGCGGCGACGTGAGCCATCTGAACCTGCACAAGACGTTCTGCATTCCGCATGGCGGCGGCGGCCCGGGCGTGGGCCCGGTCTGCGTGGTCGAAGACCTCGTGCCTTTCCTGCCCGGCCATGCGAGCACGGGACTGCATTCGGGCGTGGGCGCGGTCAGCGCCGCGCCGCTGGGCAATGCCGCGGTGCTGCCCATCAGCTGGATGTACATGCGCATGATGGGCGCGCAAGGCCTCAAGCATGCGAGCGAGACCGCCATCCTGAGCGCCAACTACATCAGCTGTCGCCTGCAGGAGCACTACCCCACGCTGTACGCCAGCCCCAGCATGAACGTCGGGACGCAAGGCCGGCGCGCACGCGTGGGCCACGAATGCATTCTCGATCTGCGCGGCTTCAAGGCCACCAGCGGCGTCACGGCCGAGGACGTGGCCAAGCGGCTGATCGATTACGGCCTGCATGCGCCCACGCTGTCGTTTCCCGTGCCCAACACGCTGATGGTCGAGCCCACGGAAAGCGAGCCGCTGGAGGAAATCGAGCGCTTCATCGCCGCCATGATTGCCATACGCGCGGAAATCCGGGCGATAGAATCGGGCGAAGTGTCGCGTAGCGACAACGTTCTGAAGAACGCGCCGCATACCGCCGCCGCACTGCTGGCCACCGAATGGCCGCATGCGTACAGCCGCGAACAGGCAGCCTTTGCGCAGCCCGCGCTGCGCCACGCCAAGTACTGGCCACCCGTGGCACGCATAGACAACGTGCATGGCGACCGCAACCTGCACTGCAGTTGCATACCATTGGAGTCTTACCTGAGCTGATTGTCCGCCCACTTGGCCCCAGGCTTGTGAGGCCGCGGGCGCGCGCTTAAACTCGCGGCGTCTGCGCAACCTCTGGCGTACGGCCACTGCACCACCTCACATGAGCCGTCCCGACCTGTCCTTTCTCCTGCGCAAAGACGATCCCATGGGTCTGCACGCCCTCATGGGGCCGGATGCCCAGGATATGACGCCTCTGCCGTGGACCGAGGAAGTGCTAGAGCCCATTGCCGAGGAGCCGCTGGCCGCGCTCGTCGCCGAGCTGCGCAACTACCAGCACGAGCTGGAGATCCAGAACAAGGTGCTCGACTACAGCCAGGCTGTGGCCGAAAGCGCGTCCGAGCGCTTCGAAGCGCTGTTCGCGAGCATTCCGCTGCCGCTGCTGGTGCTCGACGAGCACGACATGGTGATCCAGGCCAATGCCATGGCGCACAACGCCTTCCAGCCCACGGAGCGCGACCGCATCCTGGTGTCGTTCATGCCGCTGGTCAGCGAAAAGCACGCCGACCGCGTCTGCGAGGCTTTCATGGAAGCGCGCGAACGCGGCGGCAGCGAAGTCCACGAGGTGGTCTTCTCCATCAATTCGGAAATCAACCTCTGCGGCGACCTGCATATCGCCTGCATAGAGATTCCGCAGAAAAAAGGGCCGCCGATCGCCCAGTTCCTCTGCGCCGTCGTCGACCAGGGTCCGCTGCTGGCCGAGCGCCTGGCGCTGCAGGAGCGCAACAACCAGCTGTTCGCCAGCGAACGCCGGCTCGAGTCGGTGATCAACTCGAGTCTGGACGCCATCCTGTGCGTCGACAGCGCGCAGCGCATCACGGTGTTCAACCCCACGGCCGCGGCCTTGTTCACCTGCGCCGCCGAGGATGCGCTGGGCAGCCCGCTAGAGCGCTTCCTGCCCGATGCCGCGAGCGCGCTTGAATTCGCCGCGCTGACCACCCAGGCCGTACTCGGCGAGATGGAAGCACGCACCGCCAGCGGCAAGCAGCTGGCCGTCGAGGTGAGCCTGGCCTTCGTGCAGCACAGCGGCGGCGAAACCACCACCACGGTGTTCGCGCGCGACCTGAGCAGCCGCAAGAAAGCCGAAGCCCACCGCAGCGAGCTCGAAGCGCAGTTGCGCGAATCGCACAAGATGCAGGCCGTGGGCACCATGGCCGGCGGCATTGCCCACGACTTCAACAACATCGTCGGCGCCATCCTGGGCAATGTCGAACTTGCGCGCGCCGACTGCCCCGAGAATTCCGCGATGCTCGAAAGCCTGCTCGAAATCGAGAAGGCCGGCCGGCGCGCACGCGATCTGGTGCGCCAGATCCTGACTTTCAGCCGCAACGAGCCGCCCAAGCGCGGCGCCGTCCAGGCCGCCGAAGTGATACGCGACACCGAGCGCCTGCTGCGCGTGACGCTGCCGCCGGCGATCGCACTGCACTCGCATATCGCGCCCCAGTTGCCGCCGCTGCTCGCCGATGTGACCCAGGTCGAGCAGGCGCTGTTCAACCTGACCACCAATGCCGTGCACGCCATCGGCGACGCGCGCGGCATGGTGCAGGTCACGGCCAGCCTCACGCTGGCCGACCAGCGCCTGAGCGACCGGCTGGGCCTGCCGCTGGCCAACTACGTTGCGCTAAGCGTTCAGGACAACGGCCCGGGAATCGACGCCGCGACGCTGCAGCGCATCTTCGAGCCGTTCTTCACGACCAAGCCCGTGGGCCAGGGCACGGGCCTGGGCCTGGCCGTGGTGCATGGTGTGATGCGCACCCATGGCGGCGCGGTCGACGTCTCCAGCGTTCTCGGCGAAGGCAGCCGCTTTACGCTCTATTTCCCCGTGGCCAGCGGTTCGGCGCCGGTGATCGCCACGCCGGTCGCGCGCCGCCCGGCGCTCAACGCGCCTGCCGCGCCCGACGCGCAGCCCGGCGGCGTGCCGCGCCGGCATGTGATGTATGTCGATGACGACCAGGCGCTGGTGTTCCTGGTGCAGCGCCTGCTGCGCCGGCGCGGCTACGACGTCAGCGGCTTCACCGATCCGCGCGAGGCCATGGCCGCGCTGCAAGCTGCGCCTGCCCATTACGACCTGCTGGTCACCGACTACAACATGCCCGGCTTCTGCGGTGTGGATCTGGTGCGCGCCGCGCTGGCCACCCGCCCCGACCTGCCGGTGGCGCTGGCCTCGGGCTATGTCACGGCCGAAATCGAGGCCGAGGCATTGGCCGCGGGCGCGCGCGCGCTGATCCACAAGCCCAACGATGTCGAGGAGCTGTGCACCACCGTCGACCAGCTCATGAACCAGCCGCTGCGCGATTGACGTGATGGCGATGTGCGAAGGACTGCGCTGCATCGCGGCCGATGACGCGCTGCTGGTGCTCGATAAACCCTCGGGCCTGCTGTGCGTGCCCGGACGCGGCGAGGACAAGCAGGACTGCCTGAGCGCGCGTGCCCAGGCGCAGTGGCCGCAGGCGCTGGTCGTGCACCGGCTCGACATGTCGACCTCGGGCCTGGTGCTGATGGCGCTGTCGCCGCTGGTGCAGCGCCAGTTGAGCCTGGCGTTCGAGCAGCGCGCGGTGCACAAGCGCTATGTGGCCGTGGTCCACGGAATCCTGACTGTCCACGGCAGCGACGAATGGCAGACCATAGACGCGCCGATTGCGGCCGACTGGCCGCGCCGGCCGCTGCGCATCATAGACGTCGCGGGCAAGCCCAGCCAGACGCGCTGGCGCGTGCTGGCCCACGATCCGCCGGGCTGGCCCGGCTGCACGCGCGTGGAGCTCGAACCCATCACCGGCCGCACCCACCAGCTGCGCGTGCACCTTGCCCATCTGGGCCACCCCATCCTGGGCGATGCGCTCTACGCCGACGGCCCGATCGCAGCGGCTGCACCGCGGCTGCTGCTGCACGCCCAGCAACTCGGATTGACCCACCCGCAAACGGGCGACTGGCGCGCATTCGAGTTGTCCGCGCCGTTCTGACACCTGCGCTCGGCGCACGGATTTACCCTGAAGCGCACACACCACGCTTCGTCCCCTGGCATATACCCTATTGCAGGCTTTGCGGGCTCGCATAAGCTGGGACTCCTACACGCCATTCAAGGAGATCGCCATGCAAAAACCGTTTCGCCTGTCTGTTCTGGTCGCCTCTGCGGGTCTGGTCGCCGCGGGCCTGCTTCCTGTGGCCCATGCGCAGAACATCCGCATTGCCATGGTCATTCCGACCACGGGCGCGCTGACCCAGTACGGCGACATGGTCAAGGAAGGTGCGTCCACGGCCGTCGAAATGATCAATGCCGCGGGCGGCATCCAGGGCAAGAAGATAGAACTCGTTCCGGTGGACGACGCCTGCGAGCCCAAGCAGGGGCCGGTCGCGGCCAACCGCGTGGTCAACGCCAAGATCGGCTATGTGGTCGGGCCCGTGTGCTCGGGTGCGGCGATTGCCGCCGCGCCCATCTACAACAATGAAGGCGTGGTCGTGGTGACGCCTTCGGCGACCTCGCCCGCGCTGACCGACGGCAAGAACTTCCACTACATCTTCCGCACCATAGGCCGCGACGACCAGCAAGGCCCGTCGGCTGCCAAGTTCATCATCGAGAAGGCCAAGCCCAAGAAAGTCGCGGTGGTGCACGACAAGCAGTCGTACGGCCAGGGCATTGCGACCTCGGTGCGCGACGCGCTGAAAAAAGCCAACATCAACGTCGCGTTGTTCGAAGGCATCAACGCGGGCGACAGCGACTACTCGGCCGTGATCACCAAGCTCAAGAGCAACGGCGTCGACTTCGTCTACTACGGCGGCTACCACCCCGAAATGGGCCTGCTGCTGCGCCAGGCTGCCGAGCAAGGCCTCAAGGTGCGCATGATGGGCCCCGAAGGCGTGGGCAACCCGGAGGTCAACGCCATCGCCGGCAATGCGGTCGAAGGCATGCTCGTGACCCTGCCGGCCGACTTCGCGGCCAATCCCAAGAACGCGGCCGTGGTCAAGGCGTTCAAGGACCAGAAGCGCAACCCTTCGGGCGCGTTCCAGCTCACTTCGTACGCGGCCGTGCAGGTGCTGCTTGAAAGCATCAAGGCCGTGGGCGACAACCCCGCCAAGGTCGCCGACCATCTGCACAAGACCAACTTCGAGACCGCGCTGGGCACCGTGGGCTGGAACAAGCAGGGTGACCTCAAGGCCTTTGACTTCCAGGTCTTCGAGTGGCATAAGGACGGCAGCAAGACCGCGGCGGCCAAGTAAGGCCTTCGCCACGCATACCAAGGGCCGCGCAGCCGGGCTGGCGGCCCTTGGTACAGACAGTCATTTCTGCCGGAAGGTGGTGACCGATGGATGATTTCCTGCCCCAGCTGCTGCAGCAGCTGTTCAACGGGCTGTCGCTGGGTGCGATCTATGCGCTGATCGCCATCGGCTACACGATGGTCTACGGCATCATAGGCATGATCAACTTTGCCCACGGCGACATCTACATGATCGGCGCCTATGTAGGCCTGGTCACGCTGACAGCCGTGGGCACCCAGGGCGGCGTGCCTATATGGCTGGTGATAGGCCTGATGCTGGTGGTTGCGGCCATCATCACCGGCGTCTACGGCTTCGTCGTCGAACAGGTGGCCTATAAACCGGTGCGCAACAGCCCGCGGCTGGTGGCGCTGATCTCCGCCATCGGCATGTCGATCTTCCTGCAGAACTGGGTCGCGCTGGGCCAGGGCGCGCGCGACATGGCTGTGCCGCAGCTGCTGCCCGGTGCGCTGCAGTTCGGCGGCGGCAGCGGCGGCTTCGAGATCTTCATACCGTATACGCGCATCATGATCATCGTCGTCGCCGTGGTGCTGATGGTGCTGCTCACGCTCTACATCCGCCACTCGCGCATGGGCCGGGCCTCACGCGCCTGCGCTCAGGACATGCACATGGCCAACCTGCTGGGCATCAACACCCACCGCGTGATTTCCTTCACGTTCATCCTGGGCGCGGTGCTCGCGGCCGTGGGCGGCGTGCTGATCGCCCTGGCCGTGGGCAAGCTCAACCCGTTCATCGGCTTTCTGGCCGGCATCAAGGCCTTCACGGCGGCCGTGCTCGGCGGCATTGGCAGCATTCCAGGCGCCATGCTGGGCGGCGTGCTGCTGGGCGTGGCCGAGACGCTGGCCGCGGCCTACATCTCCTCCGAATACAAGGACATCGTGGCGTTCACGCTGCTGGTGCTGATCCTGCTCGTGCGCCCCACCGGCCTTCTCGGAAAACCTGAGGTGGAGAAAGTTTGATGACGACGGCTTCCCTGCTTAGGCACAACCTGCGCGACGCAGTCATCGCCGCCGTGCTCACGGCGCTGGTCACCATTCCCATCTTCGGCCTGCACCTGGAGCGCGCGGGCGGGCGCACGCTGATCGTGCCGCACTGGACCACGGTCGCCTGGGCCTGCGCGCTGGTGTTCGTGGTGCAGCTGCTGCGCCCCTGGCTCGCGCGTGCCTGGGCGCGCGCGCCGCGCATCCAGCGCCCGGCCCTGCCCGCAGCCACGCAGCGCCAGCGCCAGGGCCTGATGCTGGCCGCGCTGCTGATCGCCGTTTCCTGGCCGTTCTTCGCCGGCCGCAATGCGGTGGACATCGCGACGCTGGCAATGATCTACGTGATGCTGGGCCTGGGCCTGAACATCGTGGTGGGTTTTGCCGGGCTGCTCGACCTGGGTTTCGTCGGCTTCTACGCCGTCGGTGCCTACACCTACGCACTGCTGTTCCACTGGGCCGGCTGGAGCTTCTGGGAAGCGCTGCCGCTGGCCGGCGCCATGGCCGCGATGTTCGGCTTCGTGCTGGGCTTTCCCGTGTTGCGGCTGCGCGGAGATTACCTGGCGATCGTGACGCTGGGCTTTGGCGAGATCATCCGGCTGCTGCTGATCAACCTGACCACGCTCACGGGCGGGCCCGACGGCATCTCGGGAATTCCCAAGCCCACGGTGTTCGGGCTGGAACTCACGCGCAATGCCAGCACCGAAGGCGGCACCACTTTTCACCAGTTCTTCGGCCTCGAGTTCCAGTCGCTGCACATGGTGATCGCGCTGTACCTGATGGCGCTGACGCTGGCCCTGGTCACGCTGTGGATCTCGAGCCGGCTGATACGCATGCCCATAGGCCGGGCCTGGGAAGCGCTGCGCGAGGACGAGATCGCGAGCCGCTCGCTGGGCCTGCACCCGATGAAGATCAAGCTGTCGGCGTTCACGCTGGGCGCGATGTTCGCGGGCCTGGGCGGGGCTTTCTTCGCCGCGCGCCAGGGCATAGTCAACCCCGAATCGTTCACCTTCATCGAGTCGGCGCTCATTCTGGCCATCGTGGTGCTCGGCGGCATGGGCTCGCAGCTGGGCGTGATCATCGCCGCCATCCTGCTCACCGTGCTGCCCGAGCTGGCGCGCGAATTCTCCGAGTACCGCATGCTGATCTTCGGCCTGGTGATGATTCTGATGATGGTCTGGCGCCCGCAAGGCCTGCTGCCCATGAAGCGCCACCATCTGGAGGTCGGTCCATGAGCACGCCCCTGCTTGAAGTCGAGGCGCTGAGCATGCGCTTTGGCGGCCTGCTGGCCGTCGACAGCGTGGGCTTTGCGCTGCAGCCGCGCGAAGTGTTTGCCATCATCGGCCCCAACGGCGCGGGCAAGACCACGGTGTTCAACTGCATCAGCGGCTTCTACCAGCCCAGCGCGGGCCGCATCGCGCTGGCCGGGCGCAGCATTGCAGGCCTGGGCAGCCACAACGTCGCGCGCCGCGGCGTGGTGCGCACCTTCCAGAACGTGCGGCTGTTCAAGTCCATGACCGCGCTCGAGAACCTGCTGGTCGCCCAGCATCGCCAGATGCGCACCTCGTTTCTCGCCGGGCTGTTCAACACCGCGGGCTACCGGCGCGCCGAACAGCAGGCGCTGGACAACGCGCTGCACTGGCTCGATTACATGGGCTTGCGCGCCTACGCCAACCGACCCGCGGGCAACCTGGCCTACGGCCACCAGCGCCGGCTCGAGATCGCGCGCTGCATGATCACCGAGCCCCAGGTGCTGATGCTCGACGAGCCCGCCGCGGGGCTGAACCCGCAGGAAAAGAAAGATCTGCAGCACCTCATAGACCAGCTGCGCCAGCAGCACGATGTCGCGGTGCTGCTGATAGAGCACGACATGGGTCTGGTGATGGGAGTCTCCGAGCGCATCCTGGTCATGGAATACGGCAAACCGATCGCCACGGGCACGCCCGAGGCCATACGCCACGACGAACGGGTCATCAAGGCCTATCTGGGAGAGGCCTGATGGCGGCAATGCTGCAACTTGAAAACGTGTTCACCCACTACGGCGCGATCTGCGCGGTCAACGACGTGAGCCTTGAAGTCCACCCGGGCGAAATCGTGACGCTGATCGGCTGCAACGGCGCGGGCAAGACCTCGCTGCTGATGACGCTGTGCGGCACGCCGCGCGCGACCAGCGGCCGCGTGGTCTACGAAGGCGAAGACATCACGCAACTGCCCACGCACCTGATCATGCGCAAGGGGATTGCGATCTCGCCCGAAGGCCGGCGCGTCTTTCCCCATCTCACGGTGGCCGAGAACCTGATGATGGGCGGCTTCTTCCAGAGCAAGGAGCAGATCGGCGACGGCATGGAACATGTTTTCCAGCTGTTCCCGCGGCTGCGCGAGCGCGCGCGCCAGCGCGCGGCCACCATGTCGGGCGGCGAGCAGCAGATGCTGGCCATAGGCCGGGCGCTGATGTCCAAGCCGCGCCTGCTGCTGATGGACGAGCCCACGCTGGGCCTGGCGCCGCTGATCATCGCGCAGATCTTCGAGATCATCCAGACCATACGCGCGGCCGGCGTCACGGTGTTCCTGGTCGAGCAGAACGCCAACCGTGCGCTGCAGATCGCCGACCGCGGCTATGTGCTGGAGACCGGCAGCGTGGTGCTGCAGGACACCGGGGCCAATCTGCTGCGCAATGATGCGGTAAGAGCAGCGTATCTGGGGGCGTAGGTCGCCTGGTTGTTTGACTCTGGAATACCGGCCCTTCGACGGGCTCAGGGCGAACGGCGAAAACCGTTCATGCCGCGCTTGGCCGGGCGCGCCCGTCAAACGATGAACGGCCCGTCAATGGCAAAAGACAATGGGGGGCGCGCGAGAAGAATCCGTTCGGGCTGAGCCTGTCGAAGCCCCGGCATTCAGGAAACCGTCCTCCTTTTGTGCCCAGCCCTCTCGACGCACGCTACGGCACCTGCGTTCCCCCCACGCGATTACCATTGCCCCATGACATCCCATCTGATTTTCCTCACCGGCGGCTCGCGCGGCATGGGCCTGGCCATGGCACGGCAGCTGCTGCATCCCGGCCACCAGCTCATCTGCCTGGCGCGCAACGCCAACGACGATCTTGCCGCCGCGGCCGCGGCCGCGGGCGCCCCGCTGGAGCAGTGGCAGGTCGATCTCGGCGATCCGGCCCAGGCCGCGGCGCGGCTGACCGACTGGCTCAAGCAACAGCCTTCGGGCCGATACCGGCAGGCCACGCTGATCAACAACGCCGGGGTGATGCCGCCGATCGAGCCGCTGTCGTCGCTCACTGCGGCCGAACTGTCGCCCGCGCTGCGCGTGGGCTTCGAGGCGCCTATGCTGCTCACCGCGGCCTTCCTGGGCGCAACGGAGCACTGGCCCGCCGAGCGCAAGGTGCTCAACATCTCCTCGGGCCTGGGCCGGCGCGCCATGGCCTCGCAGGCCGCCTACTGCGCGGCCAAGGCCGGCATGGACCATTTCACACGCTGCGTGGCGCTCGAAGAAGGGCTCAAGCCGCATGGCGCCAAACTGTGCTCGCTCGCACCCGGCGTGATCGACACCGACATGCAGGTTCAGCTGCGCAATGCCGATCCGGCGGCGTTTCCCGACCTGCAGCGCTTTGCCGCGCTCAAGTCCCAGGACCAGCTGGATTCACCCGAGCAGGCCGCGGCCAAGGTGCTGGCCTGGCTGCAGCGCGCCGATTTCGGTGCCGAAGCCGTAGCCGATGTGCGCCAGGCCTGAAAGACAGGCACCAAAGGCCCGTTGACGTGGCCTGCTATACCCCGCGCCTGCAAGCGCCGGGGTAACAAAATGCAGTAAGCTCCTGCTCCCAGCCCGCGTCCCGTGGGCCACACAGGGCAGTGCACCAGATCGGCTGCATTGCCGGTGATCGCGCAGTCGGCAACCCCGCTGTGCATGGCACGGGCTGTGAGACGGAAATGGCCTTGCGCCTTGCCGTCCCTCTACGACCTAGAGACAAACACCCATTGATGGCGGAAACACCCTCCCCGATCATCGAATCTGCCCATTTTGTTTCAGCTAGCGGCTGCGATGCCCGATGGCCACCAGCTGTCGCGCGCGTCCGGCCCGCTGTTCTTCTCGATCCGTCAACGGAGTTTGTTGTTCCATGTTTCGCCCACTGATTACCGCCACTGCCGTGGCCTGCGCCTTCACGGCGAGCTTTGCCAGCGCTGCCCAACCTGCCGCCGAATACCCGACCAAGCCCATCCGCATGGTCATTCCCTTCCCCCCGGGCGGAGGCACCGACATCCTGGCCCGCGTGGTGGCCAACAAGCTCACCGAAGTCACCAAGTGGACCGTGGTGCCCGAGAACAAGGCCGGCGCCGGCGGCACCATTGGCATCAGCGATGCGGCCAAGTCCGCGCCCACGGGCTATGACATGGTCATGGGCCAGAAGGACAACCTGGTCCTGGGCCCCTACCTCTACAAGAACCTGCCCTGGGATCCGGTGCGCGACCTCACGCCCGTCGCCCATGTGGCCTATACGCCCGTGGTCATCGCCACCAGCGTCAATTCGCCCTACAAGACCGTGGCCGACGTGCTCGCCGCGGCCAAGGCCCAGCCCGGCAAGATCACCTATGGCTCGCCCGGCAACGGCACGAGCATCCATATCGCCGGCGTGCTGCTGGAAAAAGCCGCTTCGGTGCAGCTGACCCACGTGCCCTACAAGGGCTCCAACCCCGCGCTGATGGATGCGCTGGCCGGCAATGTCGATCTGCTGGTGTCGTCCGTACCTTCGGCCATCGCCCAGATCAAGGCCGGCAAGCTGCGCGCGCTGGCCGTGACTTCGGCCAAGCGCTCGACCTCGCTGCCCGACGTCCCCACGCTGGCCGAAACTGGCATCAAGGGCTTCGACGTGAGCACCTGGTACGGGCTGTTCATGCCTGCGGGCACGCCCGCGGCCATCGTTGCCAAGGTCAATGCCGAAGTCAACCATCTGCTGGCCATGCCTGAAATCCGCGACGCCATCCTGGCCCAGGGCGCAGAGCCCCAGGCAATGAGCGTGGCCAACTTCGACAAGATGTTCAAGGCCGACTACAAGGCCTCCAAGCAGGTCGTCGAAGACTCGGGCGCGAAGATCCAGTAAGCCCTCTGCTCCGGCTGCAGCGCCCTGCCCCCTTCACGGGGTCAGGGCGTTTTGCATGCCGGGCCTGTTCAGCGCGCGTTGGCGCGCAGCTTCTCCTCGGGCAGCTGGGCGTCCAGCAGGCGGTCGCCCTGCGCATCGCGGATGCGCGTTTCCAGGCCCATGCGGTTCATCAGCGCGATGAACGGCACCGGGTCGAGCTCCTCGACATTGGCCATCTGGCCCACATCCCAGATGCCGTTGGCAATCAGCAGCGCCGCGGCCACGGCCGGCACGCCCGCGGTGTACGAGATGGCCTGGCTGCCCACTTCGGCAAAGCTCTCGCCGTGGTCGCAGCTGTTGTAGATCAGCACCTCGTGCGGCTGGCCGCCGCGCTCGCCCTTGATCAGGTCGCCAATGCAGGTCTTGCCCTGGTAGTCGGGCGCAAGCGACGCGGGGTCGGGCAGCACGGCCTTGACCACTTCCAGCGGCACCACCTCCAGACCGCGCGCCGTGCGCACCGGCTGCTCGGACAGCAGGCCCAGGTTCTTGAGCACCGTGAAGACGTTGATGTAATGGTCGCTAAAGCCCATCCAGAAGCGGATGTCGGGCACATCCAGATGCTGCGACAGCGAGTGCAGCTCGTCATGGCCGGTGAGATAGGTGGTGCTCACACCGGTGACCGGCATGTCCCAGTCGCGCCGGTGCTCGAACATCGCATTCGCCTTCCAGGCGCGGTTTTCCCAGGACCAGACCGTGGAGACGAACTCGCGGAAGTTGATTTCCGGATCGAAGTTGGTCGCGAAATAGCGGCCGTGGCGGCCCGCGTTGATGTCGATGATGTCGATGGAGTCGACGCGGTCGAAGCAGTGGTCCAGCGCATAACGCGCATAGGCGTTGACCACGCCCGGATCGAAGCCCACGCCCAGGATGGCCGTCACGCCCGCATCGCGGCAGGCCTGGCGGCGCTTCCACTCGTGGTTGGCGTACCAGGGCGGGGTCTCGCAGACCTTGAGCGGGTCTTCGTGGATGGCGGTGTCGAGGTAGGCGGCACCGGTCTCCAGGCAGGCCGCGAGCACCGACATGTTGAGAAACGGCGAGCCGACATTGATCACGATCTGGCTGTGGGTCGCGCGGATCAGGAACTTGGTCGCCTCCACGTCCATGGCGTCAAGCGCATGCGCCTGCAGCGTTCCAGGCTGCTGCAGGCTGTGCTTTTCATGGATGGAATCGATGATGGCCTGGCATTTGGCCAGCGTGCGCGAGGCAATGTGGATATGGCCAAGGCGGGCATTGTTTTGTGCGCATTTGTGCGCCACGACCTGTGCCACCCCACCAGCGCCGATGATCAGAACATTACGCTTCATTGAATCACTTCCTCTCTTTCGTTCACATGCTTTGGTCGGCCGTCTCAGGACAGGCTCGCGACGTAATCCTCAAAAGTGAATTGGCGCACCAGGCGCTCGCTGCCGTCGAGTTCGCGCACGGCAATGGCCGGCATGTGGATGCCGTTGAACCAGTTCTTCTTGACCATGGTGTAGGCGCCGGCGTCGGCAATCGACAGCCGGTCGCCGACCTGCAGCGGTCTGGCCAGGCGCGCGTCGCCGAAAATGTCGCCCGCCAGGCAGGTCTTGCCGCAGACCTGGTAGACATGTTCGCCCTTGCCGTCGCCCATGGCCGCGGTCTCGCGGTAGATCAGCAGGTCCAGCATGTGCGCTTCGGTCGAGCTGTCGACTATGGCCAGCGCCTTGCCGTTGAAGCCCAGGTCGAGCACGCTGACCTCGAGCGTCGTGGTCTCGCGCACCGTGGCTTCGCCCGGTTCCAGATAGACCTGCACGCCATGGTCCTGCGCAAAGCGCCGCAGCCGTGCGCAGAATGCGTCCAGCGGGTAGCCGGGCGCGGTAAAGCGTATGCCGCCGCCCAGGCTCACCCATTGGAGCCGGCCCAGGATTGCGCCATAGCGCTGCTCGACTTCGCTCAGCAAGGCATCGAAGCGCGCAAAGTCCTGGTTCTCGCAGTTGTTGTGGATCATCACGCCGTCGATGGCGTCGATCACGGACAGGATGCGCGCCGGATCGGATTCGCCCAGCCGGCTGAAGGGCCGGGCCGGGTCCGCCAGGTCGAAGCCGGCGCAGCTCACGCCGGGGTTCAGGCGCAGGCCGCGGGGCAGCGCGCGCGTCAGCGGCGCGAAGCGCTCGAGCTGGGCAATGGAATTGAAGATGATCTTGTCGCTGTGAGCAACGACTTCCTCGATCTCGTGGTCGGCAAAGGCAACGCTGTAGGCATGGGTCTCGCCGCCGAACTTCTGCTGGCCCAGCTTGACCTCGTAAAGCGATGACGAGGTCGTGCCGTCCATGTATTCGCGCATCAGGTCGAACACCGACCAGGTGGCAAAGCACTTGAGCGCCAGCAGCACCTTGGCGCCCGAATGGGTGCGCACATGGTCTATCGTTTGCAGGTTGCGCAGCAGCGCGGATTTGTCGATGAGATAGTAAGGAGTGGGGATCATTTCAAAGGTGATTAACGCTAGGGTTCGCCGTCCTTGGCGGACCTCAGGTCGCGCTTGCGCGCTCGGATGACGGGCCGGTCTTCGCCCAGATGGTCTATGACCACCGCGGGTCGATCGGAAAAGCGTGCGACCAGCGTCAGCTCGCCACCCACGCTGGCAACGTAATGCCGCAGCGTGGACAGCAGCATGTCGCTGCGTTTCTCGAGCCGGGAGATGGTGTCCTGGCCCACGCCCAGGGCAAGCGCGAGGTCTTCCTGGGTCCTGCCTGCGTTCTTGCGCAAGTCCTTGAGACGGATCATGGCCAGCGGCGCAGGGGCCGGCAGCGGCGCGGGATCAGGCATACGCTTGGTCGCCATAATGCAATTCCTTGAAGTCCGGAACGGACTCGGAATATGACTTTAACGACATATGGCGGGCACTGCATATCCGCCCGCCAATAGCGGCATGGAACGTGCGACTTTGCACGCCGGGCGCTGCCGTCAGCCCTGCGGCCGGGCCGCGATGCAGGACTGCAGAAAATCCAGGAAAGCGTGTACCTTGCGCGAATGCCGGCGGTTGGGCAGATACGCCGCATGGATGCTCACGCGGTGCTCGCGTGGATTGATCTCGTAGTCCGCGAACAGCCGCTGCAGCCGCCCCGCCTGCACGTCGTCCTCGACCAGCCAGTGCGACAGCAGCGCAATGCCGGCCCCGCCCAGCGCGGCATCGCGCAGCATGTCGCCGCTGTTGGCCGCGAGCCGCCCGTTGACCTCCACGCCCAGTTCCTCGCCCGCGCGCAGGAAGGACCAGCGTTGGGGCCCGGCCTGGTATTGGTAGGCATAGCGCAGGCACTCGTGCAGGCCCAGGTCGGCGGGCTGTGCGGGCCTGCCGTGGCAGCGCAGATACTGCGGGCTCGCGACCACATAGCGGTGATGCCCGGAAAGCTCGCGCACGATCAGCTGGGGCGCGTTGTCCGGCACGCCTATGCGCACCGCGACATCGATGCGTTCCGCGGCCAGATCGACATAGGCATCGGACAGCACCAGCTCCAGCGAGACGCGCGGATGCCCATGCAGGAATCGGGCGATATGCGGCCCCAGGCACAGCCGGCCGAACGTGACCGGCACCGACACGCGCAGCGGGCCCACGGCCTCGACGCCGCCGTCGGACACGCTGGCGTCGGCTTCATCAAGGTCCGAGAGCAGCCGCGTGATCTGCTCGAGATAGGCCGCGCCCGCATCGGTCAGCGCCACCTGGCGCGTGGAGCGCGTGAGCAGTGACACACCGAGCGAGGCCTCCAGGCCGTCGATCAGCCGCGTGACCGACGAGGTCGCGACGCCGCGGCGCTGGGCGGCCTTGGAGAAGCCGCCGGTTTGCGCCACATCCATGAAAGCGCGCAAGGCTTGAAGTTTGTCCATGACTCATATTTGCGTTTATCGCAACCGTGCATTGCAGACAAAGCATATTCCATTACGGGAACGCAAAGATTAATCTCTGGGCATCGCCAACACAAGGGTTTTCCCCAGGCACACTTTTGTTGTCGGCTCCCGCCACCGATTTCCAGGAATCCACCATGTCCGCCCAACCTGCACCCAGCCCAGACACCACTCCAGCCTCGACGACCGCCCTGCCCATGTCGCTGACCCTGCTGCTCGCCAGCGGCGCCGGCCTCGCGGCCGCCACGCTCTACTACAGCCAGCCCATGCTGGGCGTGCTGGGCGCCGACATGGGAGCTTCGACGCAGTCGGTGGGCCTGCTGCCCACGCTGACGCAGCTGGGCTATGCGCTGGGCATTCTTTTCCTCGCCCCGCTGGGCGACAAATACGACCGGCGCCGCATCATTCTGGGCAAGGCGGCCGTGCTGTGCGCCGCGCTGGCGCTCGCGGCCCTCGCGCCGTCGCTGGCGACACTGCTGGCCGCGAGCCTGGTCATAGGCCTGTCGGCCTCGCTGGCCCAGGACATCGTTCCCGCGGCCGCGACGCTGGCGCCCGCGGCCCGGCGCGGCAAGGTCGTGGGCACGGTGATGACCGGCCTGCTGCTGGGCATTCTGCTGTCGCGCGTGGTCAGCGGTTTCGTCGCCGAGCAATGGGGCTGGCGCGCGATGTTTGCCGCCGCCGCCGTGAGCATCGCCTTGCTGGGCCTGGCCGCCTGGCGGCGCCTGCCGCGCTTTGCCGTGACCACGCAGCTGCCCTACATTGCGCTGCTCGCCTCGCTGGGAGCGCTGTGGCGCGCACACCCCGCGCTGCGCCGCGCAACCCTGGCCCAGGCCCTGTTGTCGATAGGCTTCAGCGCGTTCTGGTCGACCCTGGCCGTGATGCTGCATGGCGCGCCTTTCCATCTGGGCGCGGCCGCAGCGGGCGCGTTCGGCCTGGCCGGCGCGGCCGGCGCGCTGGCCGCACCGCTGGCCGGGCGCATTGCCGACAAGCACGGCCCCGCCCTCGTGACGCGGCTGGGCGCGGGCCTGGTGACGCTGTCGTTTGCGGCCATGGCGCTGGCCGGCTTCATTCCTGCGGGCGCGCAGCTGGGGCTGCTGGTCGCAGCCGCGATAGGCTTCGATCTGGGAATACAGGCCGCGCTGATTGCCCACCAGAGCATCATCTACGGCCTGGACCCCGCGGCGCGCAGCCGGCTCAATGCGGTGCTGTTCACGGGAATGTTCATCGGCATGGCCGTTGGCTCGGCCCTGGCCGCCCAGCTGTTCGCGCATTTCGGCTGGATGGCCGTGACCGCGCTGGCCACCGGCACGGCGCTGGCAGCGCTCATCCTGCGCCTGCGCCGCTGATCAGAACGGCAGTATGCCCGGCAGCAACGGCCGGTCCAGCCGCTGAATCCACCACTTGAGCGCTTCGCCCATGCGCTCGGTGCTCCAGGCCAGCCAGAATGTCTCGGGCGGGCGCGGCTGCTCGATCTGCAGTTCGACCAGCACGCCCTGCTCGAGGTCGGCGCGCACGCAGGCGCGCGGCAAAAATCCATGGCCCAGGCCCGCGGTCTGGGCCGCGATCTTGGCCTGCATGCTGGGCACGGTGATGCGCCGCTGGCCCATCAGCAGGCCCACGGTGCGGTCGGCCGACGAGCGCGCGCCGTCGCCCACGACGATGGCCGTGTGTTCGAGCAGATCGTCGCGCACCAGCGGCCGCTGCAGCTTTGCCAGCGGATGCGTGGGCGTGACGCAGAAAGCGAACTCCAGGCTGCCCACGGCCACGGCCTTGTAGCCGCCGCCGGGCGGGCCTTCGCCCGCGGCGACGATCAGATCGGCCCGGCCTTCGCGCAGCATTTCCCAGGTGCCGGTCATGGCCTCGCTGCCTATGCGCAGCCGCGTGCCGCAGTTCAGGTCCTCGAACGCGCAGATGTCGGGGTTGAACGCGCTGGTGGGAATCAGCGAGTCGTGCACCAGCCGCAGCTCGGCCTCGAAACCCGTGGAGATCTGCCGCATGCGCGACTCGAGCTGGCGCGCCGCGGCCAGCAGCCAGCGCCCTTCCTTGAGCATTTCCTGGCCCGCGGGGGTCAGCGTCACGCGCGGGCCGTTGCGCACGAACAGCGCCAGCCCGAGCTGGTCTTCGAGCTTGGCGACCGCGTAGGAGATGGTCGACGGCACCTTGTAGAGGCGCTCGGCGGCGGCGGCAAACGAGCCATGGCGCGCAATGGCATCGACGATTTCTATGGCTTCCAGCGACAGTTTGAGCATGGCAACTCCAAAAATTCCATATTCGAAATTATCGATGATGAATCGCCAAAACCTTCAATCTACAAGCGGCCAAAAAGCGAGAAACTACATTCATCGCAGCAAGGAACGCAGCAAAAACGCTGAAAACCTTGCATGAATTTCATCGAACGAAAGGGCACACATCATGATCGAAATCCGCAAAGCAGACCACCGCGGCCGCGCCAACCATGGCTGGCTGCAATCGCGCCACACCTTCTCGTTCGGCAGCTACCGTGATGCCAACCAGCAAGGCTTCTCCGACCTGCTGGTGATCAACGACGACCGCGTGGCCGCGGCCCAGGGCTTTGGCACCCACGGCCACCGCGACATGGAGATCTTCTCCTATGTGCTTGAAGGCGAACTGGCGCACAAGGACTCGATGGGCACGGGCTCGGTGATACGTCCCGGCGACGTGCAGATGATGAGCGCCGGCAGCGGCGTGCAGCACAGCGAGTTCAACCACTCGGCCGAAGCTCCGGTGCACTTCCTGCAGATCTGGATCGTGCCCAACGAGCGCGGCGCCGAGCCCCGCTACCAGCAGGTGCACTTTGAAGAAGCCGAAAAGCGCGGCCGCCTGCGCCTGATCATCGCGCCCCAGGGCGAACAAGGCGCGCTGGCCGTGCGCCAGGACGCCCGGGTCTACGCCGGCCTGTTCGACGGCGACGAAGCCGCGACGCTGGAAGTTGCCGCCAACCGCCATGTCTATGTGCATGTGGCCCAGGGCAGCGTGGAGGTCAACGGCGAGCGCCTGGCCGAAGGCGACGGTGCGCGCATCCGCAACGCCGGCGCGCTGCGCTTCGACCAGGGCGAGAACGCCGAAGTGCTGGTCTTCGACCTGCGCCCCAACGAGCTGCCCGGCATGTAAGCCCCCGTTTTCACGCATTCATTCAATTCATTTAATTCATTCAGTTTCGGAGATATCGCCATGAACAACGCCAACATCGCCCAACCTGTCGCTCAACCTGTTGCAGTGGCCAAGCCCGGCGCCACGCTGCTCAACGCCAACGACCACACGCTGGTGATGATCGACTTCCAGTCGCAGATGGCGTTTGCCACGCATTCGATAGACGCCGTGACGCTGCGCAACAACGCCGCGCTGGTCTCGCATGCCGCCGCCGGCTTCGGCGTCTCGACCATCCTCACCACGGTGGCCGAGAAAAGCTTCAGCGGCCCGATGTTCGAGGAAGTGACCGCGCCCTTCCCCGGCCAGGCGCTGCTGGACCGCACCTCGATGAACACCTGGGAAGACGAGGCCGTGATCCGCCGCGTCAACGAGATCGCCAAGCCGCGCATCGTGCTGGCCGGCCTGTGGACCAGCGTCTGCATCGTGGGCCCCGCGCTGTCGGCGCTGGACCAGGGCTTCGAGGTCTATGTGATTGCCGATGCCTGCGGCGATGTCTCCACCGAGGCCCATGAGCGTGCGATGGACCGCATGGTGCAGGCCGGCGCCCGCCCCATCACTTCGCTGCAATACCTGCTGGAGCTGCAGCGCGACTGGGCGCGCACCGATTCCTATGAGATGACCACCGGCATTGCCAAGAAGTTCGGCGGCGCCTACGGCATTGGCATCAACTACGCCAAGAGCATGTTCAACGCCCACGAAGGCTGATGGGACGCGCCCCGGGCATTACGCTCGGGGCGTCTGCCAAAGACCAATGGGGTGCGTGCGCCCCGCATTCCAGGACACACCATGCCATTGCCTTCCACGCCCGACCTCGTTCTCTTCAACGGCCGCTTCACCACGCTGGACCGCGCCAATCCCACGGCCCAGGCCGTGGCCATCACCGACGGCCGCTTTGTCCATGTGGGCAGCAATGCCGAAGTACTCGCGCTCGCGGGCGCGGGAACGCGCCGCATTGACCTGCAGGGCCGCAGCGCGCTGCCGGGCCTGATCGACAACCATCTGCACATCATCCGCGGCGGGCTCAACTTCAACATGGAGCTGCGCTGGGACGGCGTGCGCAGCCTGGCCGACGCGATGGCGATGCTGCGCGCCCAGGTCGACATCACGCCCGCGCCGCAATGGGTGCGCGTGGTCGGCGGCTTCACCGAGCACCAGTTCGTCGAAAAGCGCCTGCCCACGCTGGAGGAGCTCAATGCCGCCGCGCCCGACACGCCGGTGTTCATCCTGCACCTCTATGACCGCGCGCTGCTCAACGGCGCGGCGCTGCGCGCCGTGGGCTATACCCGCGACACGCCCGCGCCGCATGGCGGCGAGATCCTGCGCGACAGCGCGGGCAACCCCACGGGCCTGCTGCTGGCCAAGCCCAACGCGGCCATTCTCTACGCCACGCTGGCCCTGGGCCCCAAGCTGCCGCGCGAGTACCAGATCAACTCCACGCGCCACTTCATGCGTGAGCTCAACCGCCTGGGCGTGACCGGCGCCATCGACGCCGGCGGCGGCTTCCAGAACTATCCCGACGATTACGCGGTGATCGAGGAGCTGGCCGCAGCCGACCAGCTGACCATACGCCTGGCCTACAACCTTTTCACGCAAAAACCCAAGCAGGAAAAGGAAGATTTCCTGAACTGGACCGCGACCTCCAAGTACAAGCAGGGCGACGACTATTTCCGCCACAACGGCGCGGGTGAAATGCTGGTGTTCTCGGCCGCCGACTTCGAGGATTTCCGCCAGCCGCGGCCCGAGCTCGAGGCCGGTATGGAAGGCGAACTCGAGGAAGTGGTGCGCGTGCTGGCGCAGAACCGCTGGCCGTGGCGCATGCATGCGACCTACGATGAGACCATCAGCCGCGCGCTCGATGTGTTCGAGAAGGTCAACCAGGACACTCCGCTCACGGGTCTGAACTGGTTCTTCGACCACGCCGAGACGATTTCCGACCGTTCCATCGAACGCGTCGCGGCCCTGGGCGGCGGCGTGGCCGTGCAGCACCGCATGGCCTACCAGGGCGAATACTTCGTCGAGCAATACGGCGCACGCGCCGCCGAGGCCACTCCGCCCGTCAAGCGCATGCTGGAGATGGGCGTCAAGACCTCGGCCGGCACCGACGCCACGCGGGTCGCGAGCTACAACCCCTGGGTCTCGCTGTCGTGGCTGGTCACGGGCCGCACCGTCGGCGGCCTGCAGCTCACGCCCCAGCGCAACTGCCTGGACCGCGAGCAGGCGCTGCGCATGTGGACCGAGAACGTCACCTGGTTCTCCAACGAGGAAGGCAAGAAGGGCCGCATCGAGGCCGGCCAGCTCGCCGACCTGGTCGTTCCCGACCGCGACTTCTTTGCCTGCCCCGAATCCGACATTGCCGACACTTCGGCGCTGCTGACCATGGTGGGCGGCAAGGTGGTCTACGCCGCCGGCGATTTCACGCGCTTCGACGAAGCCGCGCTGCCCCCGGCCATGCCCGACTGGTCGCCGGTGCGCCGCTTCGGCGGCTACGGTGCCTGGGGCGCCAAGGACAGCGGCCCGCTGAAGAACCTGGCCCAGCAGGCCGCGGCGGCCTGTGCCTGCGCCAGCCTGTGCAATGTGCACGGCCATGCGCACGGCAGTTCCTGGAACACGCAGCTGCCCACATCGGACGCCAAGAGCTTCTGGGGCGCGCTGGGCTGCGCCTGCTGGGCGGTATGAACATGGGCACCCACGCCACCCCCTCCAGCGCCGGCAGCTTTGCCGCGCTGCGCCAGCCGGTGTTTGCCGTGCTCTGGGCCGCCACCGTGCTCGGCAACACCGGCAGCTTCATGCGCGATGTCGCCAGCTCCTGGCTCGTGACCGACCTCTCGGCCAGCCCCACGGCCGTGGCATTGATCCAGACCGCAGCCACGCTGCCCATCTTCCTGCTGGCCATCCCTGCGGGTGTGCTGTCGGACATTCTGGACCGCCGGCGCTTTCTGATCTTCGTGCAACTGGTGCTGGCCTCTGTCAGCGGCACGCTGCTGCTGCTGTCGCATACCGGCGCGCTGACCGTCGAGTATCTGATTGCGCTGACCTTCATCGGCGGCATAGGCGCGGCGCTGATGGGGCCGACCTGGCAGTCCATCGTGCCCGAATTGGTGCCGCGCGCCGACCTCAAGGGCGCGGTGGCGCTCAACTCGCTGGGCATCAATATCGCGCGCGCCATCGGCCCCGCGGCCGGCGGGTTGATATTGGCGAGCTTTGGCGCGGCCGTGACCTATGGCCTCGATGTGCTGAGCTACGTGTTCGTGATTGCCGCCCTTGTGTGGTGGAAGCGGCCGAAAGCCGCCGACAGCACGCTGTCGGAGAACTTCCTGGGCGCGTTTCGCGCCGGCCTGCGCTACACCTGGGCCAGCCAGGAACTGCACCGCGTGCTGCTGCGCGCCGCCGTGTTCTTCCTGTTCGCCAGCGCGGTCTGGGCGCTGCTGCCGCTGGTGGCGCGCCAGATGCTGGGCGGCACGGCGGGCTTCTATGGCGTGATGCTGGGCGCGGTGGGGGCGGGCGCCATTGCCGGTGCACTGGTCATGCCGCATCTGCGACGCTGGCTCGATGCCGACGGCCTGGTGCTGGCGGCTTCGCTGCTGAGCGCCGGTGTCATGGCCGCCCTAGTGTTTGCGCCGCCGCAATGGCTGGCCGTCGTGCTGATGCTGCTGCTGGGCATGGGCTGGATCACGGCGCTGACCACGTTCAACAGCGTGGCCCAGGCCATACTGCCGAACTGGGTGCGCGGCCGGGGTCTCGCCGTCTACCTCACGGTGTTCAACGGCGCGCTGGCCGCGGGCAGCCTGGGCTGGGGCCTGCTGGCGCGCGCCATCGGCCTGCCCTGGGCGCTGGCCGCGAGCGCTGCCGGCTTGGTGATCGTTGCCCTGCTGTTCCACCGCGCCCGGCTGCCGGCCGGCGAGGCGGATCTGCAACCATCCAACCACTGGCCCGAGCCGCTGCCGAGCGAACCCGTGGCCCACGACCGCGGCCCGGTCATGGTGCAGATCACCTACCAGGTGCGCGCTGAAAACCGCCCGGCATTCCTTGCCGCCATCCGCCGCCTGTCGCATGAACGGCTGCGCGACGGCGCCTACGCCTGGGGCGTGATGGAGCACAGCGCCGACGCGCAGCAGGTGATGGAATGGTTTCTGGTGGCGTCGTGGGCCGAACATCTGCGCCAGCACCAGCGCGTGTCGAAAGCTGATGCGGATCTGCAGGGCGAGGTGCTGCAATGGCACAGCGGTCCGGACAAACCGCAGGTGCAGCACTTCCTGGCGCTGGCGCAGTAGCCAAGCGGTTGTCCGCTGCAGAAACATGCAGGGCCTGCGCGCCTTGCGCACCCATCGACCGCAGCAGGCGTGTTTTCAAAACGACAAATCCGTCGCGTTCAACATAAAAATTCTTTTGATAGATAAAATCTATGATTTAATTTCAATCGATAGATAATTCAACTTCAACATCAGATGCGAAACCAGCTTCCACACTGCCATCCGCTTCCCATGCACGCCGAAGATGCCGGAGGCACTGCCCATGCGTGACCCCAAGCCGGCCAACAGCACCGGGATGCATGCGGCCCCCTCTTCACCGTGTATCGAGGGCATGCGCCGGCCGCGGCCACCCGCGGAAGAAGACGACGATGTCGCCACGGTGAAGCGAAGCTACCTGCCCGCAGACGCATTGGAACAGGATGCCGCGCAGCCCCTGCTGCCCGCAATGGTTCCAACGGCGCCGCGCGCCACGGGCGAAACCCTGATGGCCGCACTGGCGGCCGATGCGCAGTCGCAACTGATGCTGGACAGGAGGCTGATGGACGCGGTTGAACGCGCGGAGCCTGTGGAAGTGTGGAGGCTGCTAAAGGGTGGAGCGAATGTGAATTTCGTCGATTCGCGGACCTGCGTTACCCCCATCATCGTGGCAATGTCCATGCCTTTTGGGAACACGATGAAAACTCTGCTGGAGCACGGTGCAGATCCCAATTTCATCAATCCCTTCGACGGGAACACCCCCTTGATGGTCGCGCTCTACAACGCCAACTTTCACGCCACCGAGGTGCTTGTGGAAAATGGCGCAAATGAACATCTTGCCAATCCATACAACGGGCAGACCGCCTGGCTGATTGCGCAGTGGCAAGGGGTTGGGCAGGAGCTGTACGCGATGCTCGCGCAACGCGATTCACGCGTGGAACAGCCAGGCACCGACCCTGCCCGGCTGCCATGGTCAGCAAGGTCTGACGATCAGCACAATGTCCAGGTGTTGCCGGGAGCCGTGAACCACGACGATACCGATGGCATGGAGACGAATCAAACCATGTCGGACATCGACCTGTCCACGCAAGTCGCCGCCCCCTGCCCGGCTGTCATCGATGTCCCGACGGACATCGAACTGACAGGCGTTTTGCTCCCCTCCTTGCCGACAGCTCCTTGCGGGCCTTGGCACACCAGTTAGGCGCCATGTTGCCGGCCGCCGGGCCGGCATCACGCATCAAGGCATCAGCGCAAACCGGTCGCGCTGCGCCAATGCGCATTGATTCATCACCGTCAACGTGCGCTCGACGGTGGGTTGGCCAATCACAAAAGGATTGGCAGGCGTGCCCGGGTCCTGGCGCAGTCTCTCCAGCTTGGTCTGCGAACCATCCATGCGCGAATGGTTGGACAGCATCACATCGATGCCCTGGCTGCGGGAAAGACTGGCCATGCGCTGCGTGGAGGCGCCATAGGCTTCAAGCCGCGGTATGTCCTTGCCGAAGTTGAAGCCCGTGCCGCCCCAGAGCAACACGCGGTGCGTCTTGCCTTGCCACGCCACATCGAACACCGAAGCCAGCGTGCCCCAGGTGTGGCCGGGAATCACATGGAGCGTGACGCTGGTGTTGCCCAGCGTGATGCGGTCCCCATCCTTGACCGAGATATCGCGCTTGGGCGGCGCCCCCCAGATCGGCGTTGCGAACTCCAGCCGCGTTTCGGTCATGGTCCAGTCCAGATCGCTCATCACCACCCGCGCACCATACTTCTGCGCGAGATACGGCGCACCGCCATAGTGGTCGCCATGGCCGTGCGACACGATGATGTAGCGAATGCGCGCCGGATCCAGCCCCTGCTTGCGCAACCCGCCCTCGATCAGCGCCGCGGCCTCCATCGGGGTATTGAGCGCATCGATGAGAATGATGCCTTCGGGCGTATCGATGGCCCAGGCGCTGGACCAGTCGCCGCCAACGAAATAGAGATTGTCGAAAGCCCGGCCCGGCGGCGGCGCGGGCTTGTTGATCAGCGCGCGCAGGCCCTTGTCCATGGCGTCCTGCGCCGCGCGCGTCGCCGGCGCGGGCTTGCAAAGCGCCAGCACTTCGCGCAGATCGCTGCCCGCGGCCTGCGTCGCGGCCTGCACATGCGCGGCGACACTGGCCTCGGAAGGCGCTTGCGCCTGGCGCGCCGGGCCGGCGCAGCCCCACAAAGCGGTGATGCCGGCCAGCAGGCACAGCCCGGCGACTCGTTGTGGCTGAAAAGTCATGAAGCCTGTCTCCTGGTTGAATGGTGTCTTTCGACCCGGGCTCAATCGGCCTTGATGCCACCCTTGCGAATGACTTCGGCCCATTTGACGGAGTCGGATTTCTGCAGCGCGCCCAACTGACCGGGCGTGCCGCCCACCAGCGTAACACCGAGCTTTTCACCCAGGGCCACGATATCGGCGTGCTGCAAGGCCTTGTTGATCTCGGGATGGAGGCGCGCGATCACCGGCGCGGCTGTGCCGGCCGGCGCGAACACCGTCGTGGTCGCCCCTTGATGTTTCTGGACGAAAGCACGTCAACGCTGAACAAGAAAACCGAAGCGGCGGTGCTGCATGCGCGCTTGCCAAGCACCACGATGAGCGCGCTCAGCCACCAGCCGCACACGGCGCTGGCCGGATGCAACACCATTGCGCTGCGCTGAAAACCATGTCAACGCCCCATCTGGGTCGCAGCCGCTGGGCCAGCGCCCCAGACCATGCCGGGGCGCCCTTGGCGCAGCGCTACACGCGCGCCTTCCGTGCCGCCACGCGCGCATTCCACCAGAAGCCCGAGATCACCAGCGCCGCCATCAGCAGCTGGGCAAACACGCCCTGCAGTGAAGGATAAATGCCCAGAAGGTCTATGCGTGGGCCGCTGAATGACGCTGCGCCCAGCCAACCCGCTTCCTGCAGCGCGGCAATGCCCTTGCCGGTAAGCACCACCGCCAGCAGCGCGACCAGCGCGGAACTCCAGGTGAAGAATTTGCCTATGGGCAGTCGCGCGCTGAAGCGCAGCAGCGCCAGCGCAATGATGGCCAGCACCACGGCGCCGCTGACCAGACCGCCCAGCACGGCATCGTGATTGCCCTGCTCCCACAGCGCGGCGTAGAACAATATGGTTTCAAACACTTCGCGGTAGACGGCAATGAACGACAAGCCGAACATGAACCAGGCGGACCTGCGGCTCAAGGCCGTGGACAGCTTGTCGTGCAGGTACTGCTGCCATGCGCCGGCCATGCTCTTTTGGTGCATCCACATACCCACGCTCAGCAGCACGACGGCGGCAAAGAGCGAAGAAAGCCCTTCGGTGACTTCGCGGCTGGCGCCACTGATGCTCACAAAGTAGGTAGCTATCGCCCAGGTCACCGCGCCCATGGCCAGCGCGCCGACCCAGCCCGCATGTACATAGCGCAGCATGTCGCCGCGTTCGGCCTTGCGCAGAAACGCGAGCATGGCGACGACCACCAGCAGCGCTTCCAGCCCTTCGCGCACCAGGATGGTAAAGCTGCCGAGGAAGGCCGCCGTGGCATCGGCGCTCGATCCAAGCAAGGTATCTGCTTCGTGGAACAGGCCGTCGATGGTGTCGAGCTGCGCCTGCAGTTCCGGCATCGAGGCCTTGCCGGACAGCAACGAGCGGTAGTGGCCCATCGCGGTCTCTATGCGGCCCATCAACGCGGCGTCGCGCGTGGCCAGCGTGGGCTCTATGGGTTCCACGCCGTCCAGATAGGCCGACAGCGCGAGATCCGTCGCGCGCGCAGCTTCGCCCTTTTCATAGGCCTGAACGCTTTGCGCCAGCTTCTGGCGGGCCACATCGAAACCCATGCCCAGCTTCTGCACCACAGCCTCGGGATGCGAATGCAGATAGGCCATGGCCGCCGCCGCGGGGGCTTCGCCCACCTGCGCGGCCAGTTCAGACTGCGTGGTGCGCGACAGCGCATCCAGGCTGGTGAGCTGGGCGCGCACCGCGGCATTCTCGCGCCAGACCGTTTCGCCGGCCTTGACTTCGGCCGCGTCATGGGCGAACTGACCGATGAAGAACGCCAGCGCCCAGCGGTCGGATTCGGAGATCGTGCCGAAGCCCGGCATGGCCGTGCCTTCTATGCCCTGGGAGATGGCCTGGTAGAGCGCAAACGTGCTGCGTTCGCGCGCCCGGTCCTGGTCGGTGAAGGCCACGGGGCGCGGCTCCAGCTGCAGCCCCGCGGGGCCGTCGCCAGCGCCGCTCGTGCCATGGCAGGCCGCGCACTGCGCCTGGTAGAGCGCCGCCGCCTGGGCCACCAGCGGAGCGCTTGCCGGAGAGGACGGCACAGGGTAGGCCGCGAGCAGATGATTGGCCAGCGCCTTGGCCAGAGTCGCGACCTGCGCGGCAGGCTTCTTCGCCTCGATGGCATCGGACAGCGCCTGCGCCTGGGCGAGCAGCGCGGCCTGCTCGGCGTGGGGCTCTAGCGCGGCGAGCTTGGCCTGGCCCGTCCTTGCGAACTCGCGCATCTCCTCGAACTCCGACGCATTGATCACCGCGCCGTCCTTGACTGCCCCCGGATAGTCGACAGCAAGGTAATCGAGCAGTTGCCAGATGCGGCGGACATCGGCCTCGCCCGCATGTGCCGCAGCAGCAAGGGACAGCATCAGCGCACAGACAAGCGAAGCGCAGACCCGAAACCACGATGGAAACACCATAAAACGAGACTCGTAAAAGATAACGATTCTAGTTTCGATTGCAAAAGCCTGGTGTCAACGCGGCGGCCCGCTGCAAGCAGTCCGGCGCTGGCAAGGCCGCGTCATGCGCTTTGCGCCGCAGCCACAATCTGCCGCACCAGCGGATGATCGCGCCCGCGGCGCGACCAGATCGCATGCACTTCCTCGTGCAGATCAGGGCATTCACCCAGCAGGCGCAGCCCGCGCACCAGGCCCACGTCCTTGGCGCCGAGCTCGCTCACGGGGAACACCCCCAGGCCGCGCGCGGCGAATACCGCGAGCAGCGCGCTGTCTTCGAATTCACCCACGATGCGCGGCTGCACCCCGAGGTCCTCGAACCAGCTGTCGAGCGTGGCGCGCAGCGGCGAATGGGCCGTGGGCAGCAGCACGGGCAGATCCTGCAGCGACTGCGGAAAGCGTTCGCGCGTGGACTTCCTGACGAGTGAGGCCGGGCCATACCAATGCAGCGCCGAGCGCGCGATGCGTTCGCTGGACAGGCGCTGGTTCGCATTGCGCGGCGCGGCCTGGCCCGCGAGCACCACATCGAGCTCGTGCAGCGCCAGCTCGGACAGCAGTTCGTCGAGTTCGCCTTCATGGCATACGAGGCGCAGCCGGGGCGTCGCGAGTATGGGCTCGAGCAAGGCATGGGCAGCGAGCTTGGAAATGCCGTCGGACAGCCCTACAGACAGGCGCGCGAGCGGCGCGCTGCCGGCGGCGCGCACTTCCTCGGCAATGCCCTGGCCCAGCGCGAAGATCTCTTCGGCGCGCGCATACGCGGCCTGGCCGGCCGCGGTCAAGGCGACGCCGCGGCCCGCGGGCTTGAGCAGCTGGTGGCCCAGGTCCTTTTCGAGTTCGCGCACCTGCACGCTGATGGTCTGCACGGCCATTCCCAGGCGGTCGGCGGCGCGCGCAAAGCCGCCCTCCTTCGCCACCAGCCAGAAATAGTACAGATGGCGAAAATTCAGCATGGTCGTCATTTCGTAAAAACCGAATACCTGATTCGGCTGAACCTGGTGTTTTGCAACCTCCGATTTGGCCATACTTCCACATTGCCATTTTCAGAATTTCCCATTTCATGTTCTACGCACTTGCCTGGTTTCTCTCTTTCGCGCTGCTGGCGCTGTGGTCGCTGGCCTGCTGGGGCCTGCACGCAGTCACTGTATGGGCCGTGGCCAGCGCGGGCGCACTCGCGGGCGGCAGCGCCGCGCTGGGCGCGTCGCTGTGGCCCGAATGGATCAACTTCTGGATTCCGCCGGAGCTGGCCCAGGCCCTGCAATCCATGATCGCCTCGCTGGGCCCGATGGTGCAGGCCGCGCTGGAAACCGTGCCGTTCCTGTCGGGCGCCGTCTCGGTGCTGGCCTGGGTGATATGGGGTCTGGGCGCGCTGACGCTGCTGGCCCTGACCATCGGCGCCCATGTGCTGATCGCCGTGCTCAAGCGCCGCCGCCCCGGCAATGCGCGCGTGGCCGGCCACGCGGACGCAGCGCCACTGCGCTGACATCGCCGGCAGCTGCGCTACAGTGAGCCAAGCGCTGGACCACCGTCCAGCGCACTTGACTGCCTGCCGGAGAGCGCTGCCGTGAACCTGGATATCGCATTGATCGTGATGCTGCTGACCATAGGCCTGGGCAGCGGCTTTCTCGCCGGCCTGCTGGGCGTTGGCGGCGGCATGGTGCTCGTGCCCTGCCTGGTGTTCATTCTCGGCAAGCAGGGCGTGAGCGGCGACATCGCCATCAAGATGGCGATCGCGACCGCGATGGCGACCATCCTGTTCACTTCGCTGTCCAGCGTCTGGGCGCACCACCGGCGCGGCGCCGTGCGCTGGCGCATCGTGCGCGGCCTGGTGCCGGGCATCGTGGGCGGCGGGCTGCTGGCCGGCGCGGGTGCGTTCACTTTCATCAAGGGCCAGGCGCTGGGCCTGTTCTTCGCCGCCTTCGTCGGCTACTCCGCATGGCGCATGTTCAAGGGCGCGGCAAGAACGGCCAGCGCGCGCCAGGACGTGCATGGGCCGCTGGGCCTGAGCGCCATCGGCGGCGCCATTGGTTTCATCTCGGGGCTGGTGGGCGCGGGCGGCGGTTTCCTGTCGGTGCCCTATATGACGCGCTGCAATGTGCCCATGCACCAGGCCATCGCGACCAGCGCCGCACTCGGCTTTCCCATCGCCGTGGCGAATGTGCTGGGCTATGTCGTGGGCGGCTGGGGCCTGCCTGCCCCGGCGGCCGGCAGCTGGGGATATTTCTATCTGCCGGCGCTGGTGCTGATCGTGCTGTGCAGCGTCTGCACCGCCCCGCTGGGTGCACGGGCGGCGCACGCGCTGAACGTGGCAGCGTTGAAGAAGGTTTTTGCGCTGCTGCTGGCCAGCCTCGCGACCTATATGCTTTACACGAGCCTGTCGGGGGGCTGAGCGCCGGGCCGCGCCTACTCGGCCCGCTTGGGCGAGCGGCGAATGCGCGCCGAGCGCGTCTCCACCAGCAGGTCGTACAGTTGCTGGGCCGCGGGTGACAGCGACCTGCCACGGCGCTTGATCAGGCCCATCTGGCGCGTGACGATGGGCTCGACCAGCGGAATGCTCACCAGCGTCGGGTGGTCCTTGCCCGGCATCGCCAGGCTCGGAACAGCGGCCACGCCCAGACCGGCCTCGACCAGTCCCAGCAGCGTGGTCACATGCTTGGCCTCATAGAGGCATTGCGGCCGGTCGGGCACATTCGCCAGCGCCAGGTCCATCAGCAGGCGGTTGCCCGAGGTCTTGCCCACCGACATGAAATCGTGCTGACCGAGTTCGGCCCAGGTGACTTTCTTGCGCCTGGCCAGCACATGGTCGCGCCGGCAGGCGGCGACAAAGCGCTCGGCCAGCACGGGCTTGAACTCGATCTCGGACTCCTGGCTACCGATGAAGTTGAGGCCGAAATCGGCATCGCCTTGCGCCACGGCCACCAGCACTTCGTTCGCACTCGCGTCGTGCACCTTCACGCGGATCCGGGGAAAGCGCTCGTGGTAGCGCTTGACCACCTGCGGCAGGAAGTAATAGACGGCCGAAGGCACGCAGGCAATCGTCACTTCGCCCATGCGCCGCGCGGCCACATCGCCCAGGCCCATCAGCATGCCGTCGAGATCGTCGAGCCAGACGCGCGTCTTGCGCGCGAAGTCGCGCCCCACGGCCGTGAGCGTCACGCGGCGCGTGGTGCGATCGAGCAAGCGCACGCCCAGTGCTTCTTCCAGCTTGTCGATGCGGCGGCTGAACGCGGGCTGGGACAGATGGATGGACTCGGCCGCGGCGCGAAAGCTCTGCAGCTCGGCTACGGCCGCGAAGGCCTGGATGTCACCGAGGTCGAATTTATTGTTCATGGCGATCGCTTTCAAGGCATTTCTCTGATGCATGGGATGCATCAAACGTTGAGAACATTGCAATTCACGCAGGCGATTTCACCATGTAAATGGGCTGGAAGGCTATTGCGCCTGGTGCATCAATCATTGCCAACAATGCAATTCACAGAAGATCGCAAGCGTCGCACCATGCGAACCCATGAGCTACAACCTTCCTTGCGTACTGATGCGTGGCGGCACCTCCCGGGGTCCGTTCTTCCTCGCCGACTGGCTGCCCGGCGACCCCGCGGCGCGTGACCGCACGCTGATCGCGGCACTTGGCTCGCCCCACGAACTGCAGGTCGACGGACTGGGCGGCGGCAACTCGCTGACCAGCAAGGTGGCGATAGTCTCGAAGTCGGTGCATACCGACTGCGACGTCGACTACCTGTTCGCCCAGGTCAGCGTCGAGGAGGCGCGCGTCGACACCCGGCCCAACTGCGGCAACATGCTCGCCGGTGTCGGCCCGTTCGCCATCGAGCAGGGGCTGGTGCCCGCCGCGGCCGACAGCCCGACCACGACGGTGCGTGTCTACAACGTCAACACGCGTTCGCGCATCAATGTCCAGGTCTGCACCGCCGGCGGGCGCGTGCAGTACGACGGTGACGTGCACATCGACGGCGTGCAGGGCACGGCCGCACCGGTGCTGATGAACTTCCTCGACGCCTGGGGCGCGGTCACGGGCCAGATCTTCCCCACGGGCCAGCGCGTGGACACCATCCAGGGCCTGCAGGTCACCTGCATAGACGCCGCGCAGGTGATGGTGCTGGTGCGCGCCGCCGACCTGGGCCTGCGCGGCGACGAGACGCCGGCCCAGCTCGACGCCGATACGCCACTGCTGGCCAGGCTCGAATCGCTGCGCCGCGAAGCCGGGCTGCGCATGGGCATGGGCGATGTCTCGAACAGCGTGCTGCCCAAGCCGGTGATCGTGTCGCCGGGCGCGCAGGCGGGCAGCGTGGTCTCGCGCTACTTCACGCCGCTGCGCTGCCACCGCTCGCATGCCGTGACCGGGGCCATAGGCGTCGCCGCGGCCCATGTGCTGCCGGGCACGGTGATCACCGACAGCTTCCAGGCCGCGAGCGCGGGCACGCGCCGCGTCGAGGTGCTGCATCCCGCGGGCCGCATTCATGTGGACGTCGAACTCAGCGAAGTCGACGGCCAATTCAAACTCGTGCAGGCCGCGCTGGTGCGCACCGCACGCAAGATCCTGGAGGGCACGCTGTACGTTGCAGAACACGCATTGACCGAATGATTCCAAGACTCAAGCCTTCCAAGACAGGAGACAAAAAATGAAAAAATCCAACGCCTATTCCTCGTGCCTTTCGCGCCGTTCACTGCTGGCCTCGGCCGCGCTCATCGCCGCCTGCGCGCCCTGGCTCACGCCCCTGGCCCACGCGGCCTTTCCCGAAAAGGCCATCACCCTGGTCGTGCCCACGGCTGCCGGCGGCGGCAACGACGCCATGGCGCGCGTCGTGGCGCAGAAGATGTCTGGCCTGCTGGGCCAGCAGGTGATCGTCGACAACAAGGCGGGTGCCAACGGCGCGATCGCGGCCGAACATGTGGCGCGCGCCACGCCTGACGGCCACACCATTCTTTTCGGCTACATCGGCACGCACGGCATGAGCCCGGCGCTGCAGAAGCTGCGCTACGACCCGATCACGCAGTTCGAGCCCATAGGCATGGTCAGCTATTCGGCCACGCTGATGGTGGTCAACCCCAAGGTGCCGGTGAAGACGGTGGCCGAACTGGTCGCACTGACCAAGGCCAAGCCCCAGGACTACAACTACGCCTCGGCCGGCAACGGCACGGCGCCGCATTTCACGGCCGAGATCTTCAAGCTCGAAAGCGGCGCGCAGATGGCGCATGTGCCCTACCGCGGCGCGGCGCCCGCGATGAACGACACCATGGCCGGCCAGACCCAGGTCATGTTCCCCAGCCTGTTTTCCGCCTATACCCATGTCAAGAGCGGCAAGCTGCGCGCGCTGGCGATCGCCGGCTCCAAGCGCTCGTCGCTGCTGCCCGATGTGCCTACGCTCGCGGAAGCCGGCATCAAGGGCGTGGAAGTCACGCAGTGGTACGCGATGTTCGCGCCGGGCAAGACGCCGCGCCCCGTGGTCGACCAGCTCAACAAGGCCCTGAATGCCGCGCTTGCCGACAAGGACGTGGTGCGCCGCATCGAGGAGCAGGGCGCGGTGGTCGACAGCAGCACCCCCGAGCAGTTGGGCCAGACCGTACGCCAGGAGATCGCCAAGTGGAAAGGCGTGGTGCTCAAGGCCCAGCTCACGCCCGATTGAAGACGCTGCGCCATTTCACATTTCAACAAGAGGGAGACAAGAATGAAAACCATAGCCACGCTGTGCGCCCTGCTCGCCAGCACCTGCGTCACGGCGCAGACCAGCAGCGTCACGCTGTACGGCATCGTTGACCTGGGCGCGCGCCACGGCAGCGGCCTGACGGCCGGCAACGCGCCCGCGGCCGCTTCGACCAGCAGTCTGGGCAGCGGAATCAATACCACCAGCCGCTGGGGAATCCGCGCCAGCGAAGACCTGGGCGGCGGCACAAAAGCGCTGTTCCAGCTGGAAAGCGGCATCAACGCCGACACCGGCACATCGGCCAACGCCAGCAAGTACTTCGACCGCGCATCATGGGTCGGGCTGCAGGGCGGCTGGGGTACGCTGGCACTGGGCCGCCAGACGACCACGCTGGCCGACGCGGTCTCGCCCGTCGATCCGCTGGCCATGCGCTTTGCGGGCTTCAACCCCAACATCGGCGTGGCGGCGCTGAGCCAGCATGGCCTGGGCATCCAATTCGGCAGCGCGGGCTCGACTTCGGGCTCGTACCGCCTCGACAATTCGCTCAAATACACGGGCCGCTGGGGTGGCCTGACGGCGCGCGCCATGCTGGGTCTGGGCGAGGTCGCGGGGCAAAGCGGCGCGCTGTCGTCACGCGGCCTGGGCCTGGCCTATGCGGCCGACGGCTTGACGGTATCGGGCGCGTTCCAGACGTTCAAGGACCTCAACCAGCGCGAGCTTGATGGCGCGACGCTGGGTGCGGCCTACCAGTGGGGCAAGCTGCGGCTCGCGGCCAATGCCGGGCGCAGCAAGGCCGAAACCGCGGCCAACCAGCACACCGTACAGCGCATGCTGTCCGCGGGCGCGACCTGGGCGGTGAGCGGTCAGACCGACCTCACGGCCGCCTACTACAAGGTGGACCGCACGCGCACCGGCGCCGCCGACGACGGCTACGGCCGCCTCGTGGCCTTTGCCGAATACAAGCTCTCGCGCCGCACCAAGCTCTATGCCGAGGTCGACAACACGCGCTGGCGCCATGGCTTCCAGGGCGCGGCCAACAAGGCGCGCGCCACGGGTCTGTCGGCGGGCGTGGTGCATTCGTTCTGAGTCTGTTGGCGGGTGCCGGCCTCACGGCTTGAGCGCAGGCCGTTCATCCTTCGACCCGGCCGGCGAGGCAGGCTCTCAAGAAACAGCTTTTTTCAAATAAATCAATGACTTAGAAGGCGGTCTATTGGGACAAACAGCGACGAGCGCTTCCAAACCGTTCGTGGTGAGCTTGTCGAACCATGAACGCCCCGTCCTCATGACTTGAGCGCGGGTCGTTCATCCTTCGACAGGCTCAGGACGAACGGGGGATAAAGCCCGCTGTTTCTTTTTGACGCCTTGCGAGACCTCGGCTTGCTTACCTCGCTCAGGACGAACGGGGGATTTAGGCCCGTTGTTGCTCCCAAACCCCCTGCCCACAAAAAAGCCGCTGTTCCCAGCGGCTTTTTCATGGGCGCAACGCCGCCATCAAGGCTTGACGACCAGCACCGGGATATGGACCGAACGCAGCACGCGCTGGGTCACGCTGCCCAGCATCAGCTTTTCGAGGCCGCGGCGGCCGTTCGAGCCGATGACGATCAGGTCGGCGCCCGTATTTTCCACCACGCGCACGATGCCTTCATGCACCGCATGGCCCTCGCCGACCACGGTATTCACCGCCAGGCCGGATTCGTCCATGATCTTGCGCACGGCTTCGAGCGCTGTGTTGGCTTCGGCCGTGGCCGCGCTCAGGTACTGGGCCTGGCCGTAGGCGAAGTCGGCGCCCACGCCGGTGAAAGGATAGGGATCGACCACATAGACAGCGGTCACGCTGCTGCCGAAGACCTTGGCCAGTTCAGCGGCCTTGGAGACCGCGAGCAGCGATGTGGACGAGCCGTCGACCGGAACCAGAATGTGCTTGAACATAATGTCTCTCCTCTAGATGAACACGACAGGCCGCAGCGCGGGCCCAATGACTGCAGTGTGGCATGCCACCAGGCCGCAGGCATTGATAGTTGTCAAGTCACGCGGGTTCATCGAATTGCGCGCCCTGAAAACCACCGCGGCGGCAGGTGACCACCAGCGTATCACGATAGCCGCCATCTGCCACGGGCTGAATGGGCGTGGTCTCATGGATCATGCGCGCGTCGTCGAGCAGCATCAGCGACCAGGGTTCGGTCAGCGTGAAGCGCTGGCCTTGCGGTCCCGAAGCTTCGAAAACGCGGGTCTCGCCGCCTTTCACGTTATCGCGGCCGACCAGAAACACCGCCACCAGATCGACGCCGTCGCGGTGCGCGCCTTCGGGCGTGGGCCGGCCAATGCCGTGCTGGGTATCGATGCGAAACTGGTGCGATTCGATGAACCAGGGCGCGGGCGGCGCGTGCAGGCGAAACACCTGGTCCGACAGGTGACCGAGCTGTATCAGCAGCTTGCGCCATGCGGGCTGGGCCACGACATGCTCATGCATGGGCGCGAACATGCGCAGCATGCCGCCGTGCAGCGCGTTGTACTCCACCGGCTGCCAGTGCGCGCGGTGCGCGACCTGCTCCAGCTGCCCGTCCTCGGCGATGAAGCACGAGTGGCGCCGGCGCCGGTAACGACCGCCGTCCTTGAGATGCTCGTCGGGCGGCAGATCGGACCAGTCGTCGGCCAGCGTCTGCAGCTGCGCCGGCGTCGCACCGATCCAGGCCGCGACGTCGGCGGGAGACAAAACGGCATACCCCTGGCTGCGCAGCTGGCTGGCCGCCTGGTCGGGGTGGATGTACGGGGGTGGAAAAGTGACGTTCGTCATAGATTCCCGAGCTTAACGCCGCGGCCCGGGTGCTGGCGCCAACGCCCCACACTTTTTTGCGCCAACGCAAGCGCCCAGCCCGAGCGCCGGGTCAAAAGCGCGGCGTCTTACCTGTGAACGAGGGGTCGTAACGCCGCATCTGCTGCAGATCGTCGCGATTGCGCACGCCGCACTCCAGATACTGCGCATGCAGCGTGGCCAGCGCCTCGCGGTCCAGCTCCACGCCCAGGCCAGGCGTCATGGGGACGACCACCGAACCCTGCTCGAAGCGTATGCGTCCGCCCTTGACCACCTCTTCCTCCTGCCAGGGATAGTGGGTGTCGCAGGCATAGGTCAGATTGGGCACGCTGGCCGCGACATGGGTCATGGCCATCAGGCTGATGCCCAGATGCGAGTTCGAGTGCATCGACATGCCCAGACCCCAGAGCCGGCACATGCGCGCCAGCGTCTGCGTGGCGCGCAGGCCGCCCCAGTAATGGTGGTCCGACAGCAACACTTTGACCGAGCCCATCTCGCAGCCCTTGCGGAAGTCTTCCATGGTGGTGATCACCATGTTGGTCGCCAGGGGCAGCTTGGTGTGCTTTGCCAGTTCGGCCATGCCTTCGAGGCCAGGAGTCGGGTCCTCGTAGTACTCGAGGATTTCATCGAGCGCGGGTGCGGCGGCAATGCTCGCGGCCAGCGACCAGTTGGCGTTCGGGTCCAGGCGCAGCGGCAGCCCCGGGAAGGCCTTGGCCAGCGCCTGCATGCAGGCCACTTCGTGTGCTGGCTCGAACACCCCGCCCTTGAGCTTGATGCTCTGGAAGCCATAGAGCCCGATCATGCGCCGCGCCTGCTCGACGATCTGTTCGGGGCTGATGCCTTCGCCCCAGGCGTCGGGCGCATAGGGCTGGCCGATATGCTCCGCATATTTGAAGAACAGATAGGCGCTGTAGGGCACCGACTTGCGCACCGCGCCGCCCAGCAGATCGACCACGGGGGCGCCGACGATCTGGCCTTGCAGGTCGAGCATCCCGACTTCGAAGGTGCTGATCACCTTGGGCGCGTTCTTGGCAGCATGCGAGCCTGGCGCCAGCTCGAACTCCACCGCGCCGGGCACGGCCGTGATGGTGGCGCGCACGCGCTCCTCCATGGTGTTGAGCGCAAACGGCGACAGGCCGATCAGCAGTGGCCTGGCCTGCTCCAGCACCTTGAGCATGGGCTCGTCGCCATAGGTCTCGGAGATGCCTATGCGGCCGTCGCTGGTCTCGATCTCGACGATGGCCCGCAGTGCCCAGGGTTCGTGGATTCCGGCCGCGTTGAGCAGCGGTCCGTCGCGAAAAGCGATGGGAGTTATACGGACGTGGGTGATGGTGGTGTCGCGTGCCATGGTTCTGTGGTGTCTCGGTTGCTGTGTCTGTCCAAGCGTTACTCGGTGGTGGCTCCGGTCTTGCGGACCAACTCACCCAGGCGCGCCATGTCGGCCGCTGTCACGGCAGCGAGCTCGGCCGGCGTGCTGCCCACCACCTGCATGCCGAACTGCGTCTCGAGCTTGCCCTTGAGTTCGGGCGACTTCAGGGCCTTGACGACTTCGGTGTTGAGCCGGCTCACGACATCCTTAGGCGTGCCCTTGGGGGCGTAGACCGCCTGCCAGGACACCAGATCCAGGCCCGGAAAGCCCGCTTCCGCCGTGGTGGGCACATCGGGGGCCAGCGGCGAACGCGTCTTGGTCGTCACGGCGAGAAACTTGAGCTTGCCGGCCTTGACCAGCGGCAGTCCGGCCGTGAGCTGGTCGAAAAGAAAAGGTACATTGCCCGCGGCCACGTCCTGCAGCGCCTGCGGGCTGCCCTTGTAGGCGATGTGCTGCATGGGCACCTTGAGCAGTTCGGCCATCTGCGCCCCGGTCAGATGGGTCGAGGTGCCCGCGCCCGACGAGGCATAGGAGGCTTTCTCCGGGTTCTTGCGGATCCACGCGACCAGTTCCTGCACGGTGTTGATGCCCAGCGAACTGTTGACCATCAGCACGTTGGGCACATAGGCGATCAGCGTCACGGGCTCGAAGTCCTTGACCGGGTCGTATGGCAGCTTCTTGTAGAGCGCGGAGTTGATCGCATGCGTGCTGATCGTTCCGCCGATCAGCGTATAGCCATCGGCCGGCGAACGCGCCACGGCCTGCACGCCGATCGCACCGCCCGCGCCCGGGCGGTTGTCGATCACCACCGACTGCTTGAGCGCCGCGGACAGCTCGTGGCCCACCATGCGCGCCACCACGTCGGTCGATCCGCCGGGGGCAAAAGGCACGACCCAGGTGATGGGCTTGGCCGTGGGCCAGTCGGCGGCATGGGCGGCGGTGGCGAAAAGGCAAAGGCTGCTGCAGGCGGCAGCAACCAGGGCAAGGCGACGGTGCATGGATTTGTCTCCGGGAATTATTGAAATGCAGGCCAATTGAAGCACTAATGTATTAGCGCGTCAATGCTGCAAGACCTTAAAATCAAGGCCCATACAGCGACACCCGATGAAGACAATCCACAAGCTCGACCGCACTCGCCAGGCCGCCCCGCAGGTTTTCGGATGGCTGCGCGAAGCCATCATTTCCCTGGAGCTCGCGCCAGGCACGCCCCTGTCACGCGCCGAAATCGCCGAACGCTTCGAGCTGAGCCAGACGCCAGTGCGCGATGCGCTGATGCAGTTGCGCCAGGAAGGTCTGGTCGACATCTTTGCCCAGCACGCCACGCGCGTGAGCCGCATCGACCTGCCCTCGGCCGAGCAGGCGCAGTTCCTGCGCTGCGCGATCGAACTGGAAGTGGTGCGCACGCTCGCGCTGGCCGGCGACGGCGCGCTGCACGCACGCCTGCGGTCCATGGTCGATGTCCAGGCGGCGCTGGCCACCAGCGGCGCCGAGGAGTTCATCGCCGCCGACCAGGCCTTTCACCGCACCATGTACGAAGCCGCGGGCGCACCCGATCTGTACGAGCTGGTGCGCCGGCGCAGCGGCCACCTCGACCGGCTGCGCCGGCTCGACCTGCCTTCTGCCGGCAACGCCGAGCGCGTGGTGCGCGACCACCGCCGCATCGTCGAAGCCCTGGCCAGCGGCGCGCCCGACGCGGCCCAGGCCGCGCTGCGCGCGCATCTGTCGGGCACGCTCAGCCGCGTCACCGACATCCGCCAGCGCCATCCCGAGTACATCACCGACTGAGACTGCCAGGCGCAGAGGCGCTTACACGTTTCCCGCGCAAGCTCATGCGAAAAGCTTTGTTCCCCGCGCAGGCCATGCTTCCTAAAGTGCAGATCAACGCAGCAAAAAGCTGCGATCTTGCCTTCCAAGGAACCACGCCATGCCGACCACGCCCCGTCCCCTGTCACTGCGCCCCGCCCTTGCCGCGCTCATGGCGCTGGCTTGCAGCGCCTGGCTGCCGGCGCAGGCGCAGGCGCAAGGCGACGCCGACTGGAAACCGCGCAAGTCGACCGAATTTATCGTGCCCAGCGGCGCGGGCGCGGCGCTCGATGTCGCGGCACGCAAGCTCACCGAGCTGCTGACGCGCGAAAAGCTCGCGCCCGGCTTCATCGTCAGCAACAAATCGAGTGCGCATGGCATCGTCGCGCTCGAAGGCCTGCACCGCCACCCGGGCGACGCCCATGCGCTGATGACGCTCAGCACCAGCTACGGCAACAGCCTGGCGCAGAACGCCCTGCCCGACCACCTGCAAAAAGGCACGCCGCTGGCCACGCTGTTCCGCGAATTCGTCACGGTGGTGGTGCGCGCCGACTCGCCGCTGCGCAGCACCCAGGACCTGGTCACCCAGCTCAGGCAGGACCCGGGCAAATATTCGATAGGCATTGCGACCACGCTGGGCAACCATATCCATCTGGGTGTCGCCCAGCCGCTAAAGCTGGCCGGCGTGGACATCAAGGGCCTGCGCATCGTGCCCTACAAGTCCTCGGCCGAGTCCATGACGGCCCTCGTGGGCGGCCACCTCGACGTGGTCTCCGCGACCACGCCCAATCTGCTGCCCTATCTGCAAAGCGGACGCGTGCGCGTGCTGGCGGTTGCCGCAGAACAGCGTCTGGGCGGCGCATTCGCCCAGGCGCCGACCTGGAAGGAGCAAGGCATCGACTACGTCAGCGACTCGTTCCAGGGCGTGATGACCGTTCCCGGCGCCAGCGCCGCGCAAAAGGCCTATTGGGTAGCCGCGCTGCGCAGGGTTGCGGAAACCCGTGAGTGGAATGACTTTGTGGCCCTGAACCAATGGGAGCCCTGGTTCCAGGGTCCGCAGGCAACGCAGCAATTGCTGCAGGCCCAGCTAGCCACCAATCAGGCGCTGCTCGGCGAACTGGGACTGCTGCCGGCCGCGCCGCGCAAGATCGCCAAAGCCCCCTGAACACCACCAGAACCAGGAGACAACAATGAACATGCGTTTGAACACCAGCGCCAAAGAGTTGCTGACCGATCGTCTCGAGACCGCGCTGCAGGCTACGCCGCATATCAGCGCCGTGCCGCAGTCGGCGCATATCGGCGCGCTGATTGGCGGCGTGGATCTGAGCCAGCCGCTGACGCCGGCCGAAGTGCACAGCATCCGTTCGGCGCTGCTGCGCTGGAAGGTGGTGTTCTTTCGCGAGCAGCATCTGAGCCATGAACAGCATGTGGCCTTCGCGCGCCAGTTCGGCGATCTGACCATAGGCCATCCGGTGTTCGGCCATGTCGAAGGCCATCCCGAGCTGTACTCGATTGCCAAGCACCGCCGCGCCAACAGCCATGGCAGCGAACCCGAGCGCCGCCCCTGGACTGGCTGGCATGCCGACGTCACCGCCGCGCACAACCCGCCCGCGGCCTCCATCCTGCGCGGCGTGACCATTCCGCCCTATGGCGGCGACACGCAGTGGACCAATCTGGCCGCCGCCTACGACGCGCTGTCCGAGCCGTTGAAGGCTTTCCTGCAAGGCCTGCGCGGCGAGCACCGCTTCAGCCCGCCCACGGGCGCCAGCCCCACGCCCGAATATCTGCAACTGATCAAGAACAATACGCTGGTCAGCGAGCATCCGCTGGTCACCGTGCACCCCGAGACCGGCGAGCAGGTGCTCTACATCAGCCCGGGTTTTCTCAAGACCATCTCCGGCCTGCGCACGCGCGAATCGCGCGTTCTGCTGGAACTGCTGTGGGAACATGCGGTGGCCAGCGAATTCACCGTGCGCTTCAAATGGGAAGCCGGCTCGATTGCCTTCTGGGACAACCGCTCCACCGCCCATGTCGCGCCGCAGGACATCTTCGCGCTCGAATACGACCGCCAGCTCTATCGCAGCACGCTGGTCGGCGAAGTGCCCGTGGGCGCCGACGGCCGCGCTTCGACGGCGCTCCAGGGCGATCCGGTGCTGGCCGCACATGGTGCGGCCTACTGAGCCGCCGCAACGAATGTCTCTTCCCCTCAGGGAATTCGGGCGCTGCGCATGCAGCGCCTTTTTTTTCCTTGCAGCCGCTCAGTTCAACGGCAGGCCGACATAGTTTTCCGCCAGCGACGTCGAACCGGCGCGCGAATGCACCAGATAGTCGAGTTCGGCTTCCTGCACCTTGCGCTCGAAGTCGCCCGACTCGGGGAAGCGGTGCATCAGCGAAGTCATCCACCACGAGAAGCGCTCGGCCTTCCAGACGCGGCGCAGGCTGACTTCCGAATAGCGGTCTATGCCTTCGCTGCTGCGCTGCTGGTAGTACTCGGCAAACGCGTTCGACAGATAGCCCACGTCGGAGGCCGCCAGGTTGAGCCCCTTGGCGCCCGTGGGCGGCACGATGTGGGCCGCGTCGCCCGCGAGGAACATGCGGCCGAAGCGCATGGGTTCGGACACGAAGCTGCGCAGCGGCGCAATGCTCTTTTCGAGCGAAGCGCCCGTGACCAGGTTGTCACGCGCCTCGGGGTCCAGGCGCAGGCGCAGTTCATCCCAGAACGCCTCATCGCTCCAGTTCTCGACCTTGTCGGTCAGCGGCACCTGCAGGTAATAGCGGCTGCGCGTGGCGCTGCGCTGGCTGCACAAGGCGAAGCCGCGCTCGGTGTGGGCGTAGATCAGCTCATGCGAGACCGGCGGCACATCGGCCAGGATGCCCAGCCAGCCGAACGGGTAGACCTTCTCGTAGTTGCGGATGCTTTCTGCGGGAATGCTCGCGCGGCACACGCCGTGAAAGCCATCGCAGCCGGCAATGAAGTCGCAGCTGATCTCATGCTGCTCGCCGTCCTTGTGATAGCGCACGCGCGGGCGTTCGCTGCCGAATTCAAGCGGCGTCACGTCCTGGGCTTCGTACACCGTGAGCAGGCCCGCGCGTTCACGCGCTTCCATCAGGTCGCGCGTGACTTCGGTCTGGCCGTAGACCATCACGCGCTTGCCGCCCGTGAGTTCATGCAGGTCGATGCGGTGGCGCTTGCCGCCGAACAGCAGTTCGATGCCGTCGTGCGGCAGGCCTTCGGCGCGCATGCGCTTGTCGGCCTTGGCCTGGGTCAGCAGATCGACCGTGACCTGTTCGAGCACGCCGGCGCGGATGCGGCCCAGCACGTAGTCGGGACTGCGCTGCTCGAGGATCACGTTGTCGATGCCTGCTTCATACAGCAGCTGTCCCAGAAGTAGGCCTGCGGGGCCGGCGCCGATGATTGCCACTTGTGTACGCATCTGTCTCTCCACCAAAGTTGTTTGCCGCTAGCGTAGAAGCGATGCTCTGCGCCAGCGCAAACCGGGATCGACTTTTGCGCGATGATCGCGCAAAATGTGCGGCAATCGCGCAATACTTCACGCCTGCCCATGACGCCCTTGCCTTCCTCATCGCCCGGCCCCGGCATTGCCGCGGCCGATTACATCGCCGGCCTGGGCAAGGGCCTGGCCGTGCTCGAGTGCTTCGACACCGAGCGCCAGCGGCTCAACGCCACGCTGGCCGCGGAGCGCGCAGGTCTCACGCGCGCCGCCGCGCGCCGCCATCTGCTGACGCTGGCGCACCTGGGCTATCTTGAATCCGACGGCCACCATTTCTGGCTCACGCCCAAGGTGCTGGGCCTGTCGGGCAGCTATCTGGCCAGTGCCCGCCTGCCGCGCACCGTGCAGCCTGTGCTCAATCGCCTGAGCGCGCTGGCCGCGTTCTCGTTTTCCGCAGCGATTCTTGCGGGCAGCGAAACCGTGGTGATCGCGCGCAGCACGGCCCAGGGCGCGGCCCAGCAGTTGTTCGCCCACGGCGTGCATCTGGGCAGCCGGCTGCCCGCGCATGCCTCGTCGACCGGCCGCGTGCTGCTGGCCGCCCTGCCCTTGCAGGCGCTGGAGGAATGGCTGGCCTGCCGCACGCTGCACCGGCTGACGCTGCACACGCTGACCCAGCCTCCCGAGCTGCGCGCCTGTCTGGACCAGGTGCGCGCCCAGGACTACTGCGTTGCCCAGGAAGAGCACGAGCTGGGTGTACAGGCGATCGCCGTGCCGCTGCGCAACAGCGCGGGCCAGACCGTGGCCGCGCTCAACGCCGTGATGTCTTCGCAGCACATGACGGCCCAGGCCCTGGAGCGCAATCTGCTGCCGCTGCTGCGCGACGCGGCCCAGGAGTTGCGGCCGCTGCTGTGAGGCCAGGCCTCCCAGTCACTCCCCCTTCAAAGGCCTCACAGCCGCCTCCAGGCACAGGCCGCGCAGCAACTCCGAAGTGCGGCGTATCAGCGGCGTGCTTTTCTTCTTTGCCGACTGCGCCATGCACAGCGTGCTCACTATGCCCGGTGACTCGATGGGAATGCAGGCCAGCTCGTCCTGATGGTCATGGCTGCTGAGCGCACTCGCCGTGAGCGCCGCATAGCCGTAGCCGCCACGCACCAGGTCCAGAATGGCGGGGACGCTGGAAACTTCCCAGACCACGTTGAGCTTGACCTGCGACAGCGTCGCCTGGGCTTCCATCAGCTTGCGGAAGATCTGGCCGCGCTGGGGCATGACCAGCGGATAGCCCGAGAGCTCCTCGAAGCGCACTGCAGTGCGATGGCCCATGCTCGCCGGTCCTATAAGGCACAGCCGCTCCTCGAGCACGGGCGTGACCTCGACCTGGGGCTGGGGCTCGGGCGTGTAGACCAGGGCCAGGTCCATGCGGCCCGAAGTCAGCCATTCGGCCATGTTGACCGAAAAGCCTTCGACCACGGCCAGACCCGCCTTGGGCATTTCCCGGCTGAAGATGTCGATCAGCGGCAGCGTGAGCCGGCGCGCAAGGCTGGGCGGCAGGCCGACCACGATGCGCCCCACGGGTTCGTCGCGCTGGCTGCCCAGGTCTTCCTTGGCCAGGGCCACGCGCTGCATGATGGCGTGGCCATGCTCGAGCAGGCGTCGGCCCGCGTCGGTAAGCGTCACGCCGCGGCCGGTGCGTATCAGCAAGGTCTCGCGCAGCTCGATTTCCAGGGTTCGCACCTGGCGGCTGAGCGCCGGCTGCGCAATATCGAGCAAGAGCGCGGCCTTGCTGAAGCTGCCGGTCTCGGCCACCTGGACAAAAGTTTCTATCTGCTGAAGATTCATGGCGCACTCAAACTGTAACCATGCCATTTTGCTATAGCTGGTAGAGAGGCGGGCGTCTAGGTGATACGGGCCGGCCTGCCACAATGCAGAATAAGCTGCGTTCGCCCCTAGCCTGCACAAGAGCGAACGCGCTAAAAAACGCGATCAGCCGATAACGGAGACAAAATGACCATAGACACACGTCAAATGAACCGCCGCAGCGCCGGCCTTGCGTTGGGCGCGCTCGCGCTCGGCGCCATGGCCCCGGCACGCGCCCAGACCGCGACCAACTGGCCCACCAAGCAGGTGCGCATCATCAATCCGTTTCCCGTGGGCGGCGGCCCCGACGGCACCTCGCGCCTGGTCGCAGACAAGCTGTCGCGCCTTTGGAACCAGCCGGTGATCGTCGAGAACCGCCCCGGCGGCAACGGTTTCATCGCCATCGATGCGTTCAAGCGCGGCGCGACCGACGGCACGGACATCATCCAGCTGGACAACGTCCACCTCGCGGCCTACCCCCACCTGTTCAAGAAGCTGCCCTACAACATCGACAAGGACTTCGAAGTCGTTCTGCCGCTGTTTCGCACCTTCTTCTTCGTCTGCGTCGCGACCGACAGCCCCTACAAGACCGTCGCCGACCTGATTGCCGATGCCAAGGCGCGTCCCGGCAAGCTCAACTACGGCTCGTGGTCCGTGGGCAATCCCGTGCACCTGGGCTCGGCGCTGCTCGAATCGCTGACCGGCACCAAGATGGAGCATGTGATCTACAAGGAAACCAGCCAGCTCTACACCAGCGTCGCCACGGGCGAGCTCGCGTTCGCGCTGGGATCTTCCGGCACCGCGGGTCCGCTCGCGCGTTCGGGCAAGCTGCGCTTCCTGGCCGTGCTCGCACCCCACCGCCTCAAGGGCTACGAAGACGTTCCCACGGTCGCCGAATCGGGCGGCCCGGCCAATGCCATCGTCACGGGCTGGAACGCGTTTGCAGTGTCCAAGAGCACGCCCGCGGCCGTGGTCGACAAGATCCGCCGCGACACCATGAAGGCGCTGGCCGAGCCCGATGTGCAGCCCAAGTTCCAGACCTTCGGCTACGAGAACTACTTCCCGACGCCGCAGGAATTCAAGACCTTCATGGTCGAAGAGAACAAGCGCTTTGGCGACGTGATCCGGCGCGCGAACCTGGAGCTGTGATCCGGGCGCCCGGTGTTGCCGGGTGCTGGAAAAGAAAGCCGCTGCAGGCAACTGCAGCGGCTTTTTACATGGCTTGCACGCCAGGCGCTCAGTCGGCGCGCACGAATTCCTCGGTATCGACTTCGCGGTGCCCCTGCGGCGCGTAGCGGCTGCCGACGATCGCCGATGGCTGGAACAGCGCGTCGAGTTGCTCGAGCTGGGCGCTAGACAGCTTGATTTCGGCGCCATGCAGGTCTTCATCCAGGTGCTTGCGCTGCGTGGTGCCGGGCAGCGCGATCACATGCTCGCCCTGGTGCAGCACCCAGGCAATCGCCAGCGCGGCCAGGCTGCAGTCGGCCTGTTCGGCGATCTCGCGCATGGGCGCGAGCAGCCGCAGGTTGCGCGGGTAGTTTTCCGCCGAGAAACGCGGCATGGCCGTGCGCACGTCCTTTTCGCCCAGCGTCGCCGCATCGAGCAGATCGCCGCCCAGAAAGCCACGGCCCAGCGGACTGAAAGCCACATAGGCAATGCCCAGCTCGGCGCAGCGCTGCAGCGTGCCGAGTTCGGCGTTGCGCGACCACAGCGAGTACTCGCTTTGCAGCGCGGTGATCGGGTGCTCGCGGTGGGCGCGCGCAAGCGTCTCGGCCGAGACTTCGGACAGGCCCAGCGCGCGCACCTTGCCCTCCTGCAGCAGCCGGCCCATCTCGCCCACCGATTCCTCGATAGGCACCGACTTGTCCCAGCGGTGCAGGTAGTAGAGGTCGATCACGTCCGTGCCCAGGCGGCGCAGGCTGTCCTCGCAATTGCGCCGCAGCGTGGCCGGCCGGCCGTCGATCACGCGGCGCGTGACGCCATCCTCGCCCACCACCCCGGCCATGCCGCCCTTGCTGCACAGCGTGATGCGGTCGCGGTGCGGCGCCAGCACCGGGCCGACCAGGGTTTCATTCGCGCCAAAGCCGTAGAGGGCCGCGGTGTCGAACAGCGTCACGCCCTGGTCGAGCGCATGGGCGAGCAGCTCGCGGCCCTGCTCGGCGCTGGGCGGCGTGCCGTAGGCATGGCTCAGATTCATGCAGCCCAGACCGACGGAAGTGACGTCGAAAGAGCCGATTTTGCGTGTCTGCATGGGTCAATCCTTGAAAAGGCAAAGCCAGCGCCTGCTGTCTGCAGGCGCTGGCCGTGGGGTTGCGAAGTCAGGCAAGCTTGCCCGAAGCTTTAGTTCAATTGCTGCTCAAGCTTATGCAGCACCTGGTAGCAAGGCAGCACCTGGCCCACGCTGGCATTGGGTTCGCGGCCTTCGCGGATCGCGGCAAAGAACTCGCGGTCCTGCAGCTCGATGCCGTTCATCGACACATCGACCTGGGACACGTCGATCTTTTCATCCTTGCCGTTGAACAGGTCATCGTAGCGCGCCAGATAGGTGCCGGTGTCGCCGATGTAGCGGAAGTAGGTGCCCAGCGGGCCGTCGTTGTTGAACGACAGGCTCAGCGTGCAGATCGCGCCGTTCGCGGCCTTGAGCTGGATGCTCATGTCCATGGCGATGCCCAGCACGGGGTGGATGGGGCCTTGCACGGCATTGGCCTGCACGATGGGGCTGCCCGCCTGGTAGGCAAACAGGTCCACGGTGTGGGCTGCGTGGTGCCACAGCAGGTGGTCGGTCCAGCTGCGTGCCTGGCCCAGCGCGTTGGTGTTGGTGCGGCGGAAGAAATAGGTCTGCACGTCCATCTGCTGCAGGTTCAGCTCGCCTGCGCCGACCTTCTTGTGGATCCACTGGTGGCTGGGATTGAAGCGGCGCGTGTGGCCGCACATCGCGACCAGGCCCGATTCCTTTTGCGCCGCGACCACGGCTTCGGCGTCGGCCAGGCTGTCGGCCATGGGAATCTCGACCTGCACATGCTTGCCGGCCTTGAGACACGCAATTGCCTGCGAAGCATGCATCTGTGTGGGCGTGCACAGGATCACGGCGTCGACTTCGGGCAGCGCCAGGCTGTCGGCGAGATCGGTGGTCACATGGGCAATGCCGTACTTGGCCGCGACTTCGCGCGTCTTTTCGAGGTCGCGGCTCACCAGCGAGACGACTTCAACGCCATCGATGTTCTTGATGCCGTCGAGGTGCTTGATGCCGAATGCGCCGGCACCGGCCAGGGCAACTTTGATGGTCTTCTTGCTGTTCATTGGTTCTCCAGTATCAGGTGGCCCACGGCGGTATTCGACGCAGGCACATGGTAGAAGCGGTGGGCGACCTTGGGCACGGGCGCCGGGCTGTCGATGTCGCTCATCGCGCCGCGCGCGATGAGCCACATCACCAGTTCGATGCCTTCCGAGCCGGCTTCGCGCACATAGTCGATGTGCGGCATCTTGGCCAGGCCGTGGGGGTTGTCGATCAGGCGGTCCAGGAAGTTCAGGTCCCATTCCTTGTTGATCAGGCCGGCGCGCGCGCCCTGCAACTGGTGGCTCATGCCGCCCGTGCCCCAGATGTGGACGTTGAGGTCCTCGTCATAGCTTTCCACGGCCTTGCGGATCGCGCGGCCCAGGTTGAAGCAGCGCTGGCCCGAAGGCACGGGGTATTGCACCACGTTGACCGCAAACGGAATCACCGGGCAGGGCCAGCCTTCTTCAGGCGTGGGCTGGCCGCACATCAGCGACAGCGGCACGGTGAGGCCGTGGTCCACGTCCATCTTGTTGACGATGGTCAGGTCGAAATCCTGCTGTATCACCGACTGCGCGATGTGCGACGCCAGATCGGGGTGGCCAACGACGGTGGGCACGGGGCGCGGGCCCCAGCCTTCGTCGGCCGGCGTGAAGGTGTCGGCCGTGCCGATCGCGAACGTCGGGATCATGTCCAGGCTGAACGCCGTCGCGTGGTCGTTGTAGACCAGGAAGATGACGTCGGGCTTGTTGTCCTTCATCCACTGCTTGGAGGGCTCATAGCCCTTGAACAGCGGCTTCCAGTAGTCGTCCTGGTCGCGGCCCAGATCGAGGGCCGCGCCTATCGCGGGCACATGGGAAGTGAAGACGGAAGCGGTGATGCGGGCCATTCAGTTGCCCTCCTTGCGGGCAGAGTTTCCTTGGGGCTGGCGGTGCGCCTGGGCGTCGCCGTCTTCGCCGACAACGCGGTTGCCGTTGGCCGAGCGGCCGCCGGCAAGCATCATGGCGCGGTATTCGTCTTCGGTCATGCCGGTCATAGAGCCTGCCATCTGCTGGAAGCTCTTGCCGTCGGTCGCGCCGATCTTGGCCAGGAAGTAGATGTTGCCGCCGGTGCGCATGCACCAGTTCAGGTCGCGCGCGAGCACCGCCTGCTTCTGCTCTTCGGTCATCGCCCACTCGTCGAGGTAGGCGCGCTCGTCGGCCTTGAAGCGCGCGCGGTTCTCGGCCTTCATCAGCGACATGCAGAACTGGTTGAGCCAGTAGCCCTTGCGGGACTGCTGGGCGTCAAAGATGATGGTGCCGGGCACATCGGTATAGGGTTTATGCAGAGCCATGATCAGACTTCCTCTGGCCAGTAAAGACGCATGGGATTGTCCACCAGCAGCTTGCGCTGCAGTTCGGCCGTGGGTGCGATGTGGGGAATGAAGTCCACCAGCAGGCCGTCGTCGGGCATATGGTCCTTGAGGTTGGGATGCGGCCAGTCGGTGCCCCAGAGCACGCGGTCGGGGAACTCCTCGACCACACGGCGCGCGAACGGCACCACGTCCTGGTAGGCATTCTGTTCGCCATCAAGCGCCTTGGGGCCGGTGATGGACAGGCGCTCGGGGCACGAGACCTTGCTCCAGACATTGGGGTGCTCGCGCATGAACTTGAGGAACAGCTCGAACTCGGGGCCGTCGATGGGCTTGCTCACATCGGGGCGGCCCATGTGGTCCACGACCACCGTGGTCGGCAGGCTGGTGAAGAAATCCCACAGCTCGGGCAGGTCGACGGCCTCGAAGTAGATCACCACATGCCAGCCCAGCTTCTGGATGCGGCCGGCGATTTCGAGCAGCTCGTCCTTGGGCGTGAAGTCGACCAGGCGCTTGACGAAGTTGAAGCGCACGCCGCGCACGCCGGCGTCATGCAGCGCCTGCAGCTCTTCATCACTGATGCTGCGCTTCACGGTGGCCACGCCGCGCGCCTTGCCGCCCGCAGACTTGCAGGCATCGACCATGGCGCTGTTGTCGGCGCCGTGGCAGGTGGCCTGCACGATCACATTGCGCGCAAAGCCCAGATGGTCGCGCAGCGCAAACAGCTGCTGCTTGCTGGCGTCGCAGGGCGTGTACTTGCGCTCGGGCGCGAACGGGAATTCATCGCCCGGGCCAAACACATGGCAATGGGCATCGACCGCGCCCGCGGGCACCTGGAATTTCGGCTTGGCCGGGCCGCTGTACCAGTCGAGCCAGCCGGGGGTCTTTTCAAAATTTGCCATTTTTTGCAGTCCTTCAGTCGATGTAACGCAGGCCTGCCTGGGCCAGCGGCTCGCGCATCTTGTACATGTCGAGGCCCAGCACGCCCGAGGCCAGCTTGGCGCGCTTTTCGCCTTCGAAGCTCTCGCGCTTTTGCGCGGCCTCCAGCGTGGCGACGGCCCTGGCCGCGGGCACGCAGACCACGCCGTCGTCATCGGCGACGATCACGTCGCCGGGAGTGACCCACATGCCGGCGCAGACCACGGGAATGTTGACCGAGCCCAGCGTCGCCTTGATCGTGCCGCGCGACGAGATGGCGCGGCTCCAGACCGGGAAGTTCATTTCCTGCAGTGTCTTCACATCGCGCACGCCGGCGTCGATGATCAGCGCACGCGCGCCGCGCGCCTGGAAGCTGGTGGCCAGCAGGTCGCCGAAATAGCCGTCCGTGCATTCCGAAGTGATGGCCGCGACGACCACATCGCCGGGCTGGATCTGCTCGGCCACGACATGCATCATCCAGTTGTCGCCGGGCTGCAGCAGCACGGTGACGGCCGTGCCCGAGACCTGCTGGCCTGCATAGATGGGACGCATATAGGGCTTGAGCAGGCCCACGCGGCCCATGGCCTCGTGCACCGTTGCCGAGCCCAATGCTGCCAGGCCGTCGGCCGCGGCCTTGTCGGCACGCTGGATATTGCGGTAAACCACACCGAGTTCGTACATCTGAATCTCCTGTTTGCTGATGGCCTGCTTACAGGCCCTTCTTCTTGAGCGCGGCGTCGAGGCGCGTGAACACGCGGCGCGCATTGCCTTCGTAGACCTGGAAGCGCTCTTCCTCGTTGAGGTTCACCGTGTCCTCTATGTAGCGCTTGGTGTCGTCGTAGTAATGGCCCGTGGTCGGATCGATGCCGCGCACCGCGCCAATCATCTCGCTGGCAAACAAAATGTTCTTGACCGGGATCACCTTGGTGAGCAAATCAATGCCCGGCTGGTGGTAGACGCAGGTGTCAAAGAAGATGTTGTTGAGCAGGTGTTCGTCGAGCAGCGGTTTTTTCAGTTCCTGCGCCAGGCCGCGGAAACGGCCCCAGTGGTAGGGCACGGCGCCGCCGCCATGCGGAATCAGGAACTTGAGCGTGGGGAAGTCCTTGAACAGGTCGCTGGTCAGGCATTGCATGAAGGCCGTGGTGTCGGCGTTCAGGTAGTGCGCGCCCGTGGTGTGGAAGCAGCTGTTGCAGCTGGTGCTCACGTGGACCATCGCGGGAATGTCGTACTCGACCATCTTCTCGTAGATGGGGTACCAGCTGCGGTCCGACAGCGGCGGCGAAGTCCAGTGGCCGCCCGAGGGATCGGGGTTGAGGTTGATGCCCACGTTGCCGTATTGCTCCACGCATTTCACCAGCTCGGGAATGCAGGTCGCGGGATCGACGCCCGGCGACTGCGGCAGCATGGCCGCGGGAATGAAGTGCTCGGGAAACAGTTCGCTGACGCGATAGCACAGCTCGTTGCAGATCGCCGCCCAGGTCGACGAAGTCTCGAAGTCGCCGATGTGGTGGGCCATGAAGCTGGCGCGCGGGCTGAAGATCGTCAGGTCGGAGCCGCGCTGCTTCATCAGCTTGAGCTGGTTGTTCTCTATGGTGTCGCGGATCTCGTCGTCGCTGATCTTCAGCGAACTGGCCGACGGGGCCTGGCTGGGGTCCTTGAGGCCGGCAATCTGCAGGTCGCGCCAGGCGCCCAGCGCTGCGGGAGCCGTGGTGTAGTGGCCGTGTACGTCAATGATCATCGCAATGTTCTCCTGTAATTCTGAATGGGCTTAATGCGCGGCGGTGCGGCCCACGGTCTCGCCATGGGGCTTGGGACTGAAAATTTCCTTGACGATCAGCGCGCCCGTGGCAACCAGGCCGGCCACGGCCACCACGCTGAAGATCTCGCTGAAACCAAGGTGGCGCGCCGACAGCTCGGCAACCAGGAACGAGCCGGCGATGCCGCCGAAGCGGCCTATGCCCAGCATCCAGGCCACGCCCGTGGCCCGGCCGCGCGTCGGGTAGAAGGCCGCAGCCAGCGCCGGCATCGACGACTGGGCGGTGTTCATGATCGTGCCGGCAAGAAACACCGAGACCACCAGCCAGCCGAGGTTGCCCGCGGTCTGGCCTATCCACCAGATCGATACGGCAGTCAGCGCATAGCCGACGGCAATGATGCGCGTGGCGTTGAAGCGGTCCATCAGCCAGCCGAAGAACACCGCGCCTACGCCGCCCAGCGGGAACAGCGCCGCCACCAGCGCGCCGGTCTTGGGGTCCAGGCCCGCGTCGCGAAACAGGATGGGCATCCAGTTGATCAGCGCATAGAAGATCACCAGGCCCATGAAATACGCCAGCCACATCATGACCGAGCCCACGCGGTACTGCGCCGACAGCACCACGCCTATGCCGCTCTTGGCGTGCGACTCCGGCGCGGTCTCGGTCAGCACGAAGCGCTGCACGCTGCGGACGCTGTCGCCCGCGATGCGCAGCAGCACGCGGCGCACGCGCTCCATCGGGTAGCCTTTGGCCACCATGTAGCGCACCGACTCGGGCAATTGCCACAGCAGCAGCGCGACCAGCAGCAGCGGCAGCACGCCACCCAGTATCAGCACGCTGCGCCAGCCCAGCAGTGGAATCATCCAGGCCGCGAGAAAGCCGCCAAACGCCGCGCCCAGCGGAAAGCCGCAGAACATCGCATTGGTCAGCGTCGCGCGCCGGCTGTCGGGGCAGTACTCGCTCATCAGCGTCACCGCGTTGGGCATGGCCGCGCCCAGGCCCACGCCGGTGACGAAGCGCAGCGCCGTGAGGGTCCACAGATCGGGAGAAAACGCCGAGCCCAGGCAGGCCACGGCAAACAGCGCCACCGAGCCGACAAGCACCACCTTGCGGCCGAGCTTGTCGGCCAGCGGTCCGGCGCTGAGCGCGCCCGCGGCCAGGCCGAACAGCGCGGCGCTGAGCACCGGCGCGAGATCAGGCTTGCTCACGCCCCACTCGGTCATCAGATGCGGGGCGATGTAGCCGATGGCCGAAGTGTCGAAGCCGTCGAGCAGCACGATGAAGAAACACAGCGCGAAGATGCGCCACTGGAAACCCGAGAACGGGTGTTCGTTGAGCAGGGTCTGCACATTCACGGCAGAGCCTGTCTCACGCGGGGACTTGGATGACATAACGCTTCACTTCACTCTCGCGGCCGGCGCCCGGATCGACGCTGGCCATTGCAAACATCTTGCGCCCGGCAATCAGCGCTTGCCGTCCCAGGCGCTGAGCGGCACCATCACTTCGCCGCGCATCAGCAGGCGCGCGGTGCGCAGCAGCGCGGCCTTGGTCACGACCGAAGGCTGGTCCGGATCGCTGTCGAGCGTCACGCTGAACTCGCCCGTGGGATGCTCGACCGAGACCGTGACGCTGCCCGCGCCCTGGGGCACCTGGGCCACGCCCTCGCAGACCGTACCGGGCATCTTCACCGCCGTGCCCACGGTCACCGCCGCAAGCACGCCGATGGCGTCATGGCAGGCGTGGGGAATGAAGCTGCGCGTGGTCAGCGCCCCGCCATGCGCGGGCGGCGCGATCAGCGTCATCTTCGGGTAGTTCTTCTGCGTCACGTCGCCCAGGCCCATGCGCTGCGAGATCTGCAGGCGCAGCGCCTCGATGCGGAGCTTTAGGTCGGTGTCGGCATTGAGTTCGGCAACGCTTTCCTGGCCCGTGCGGCCCACGTCGGCGGCGCGCAGTATGACCAGCGGCATGCCGTTGTCTATGCAGGTCACGTCCAGCGTGAAGTCGTCAAAGCCTTCACCGCTGACGGTGATGGTGTCCCTGGGCTGACCCGTGGGCAGCAGGCTGGAGCAGACCGAGCCCGCGGTATCGAGAAAGCTGATGTCCACGGGTGCAGACTGGCCCGGTGCGCCGTCGATGCGCGCCTGGCCCTCATAGGAAATCTGGCCGCCCGGCGTCTGCACCGTGATGTCGGCCGCCATGTCGGTGTTGAGCGTCAGCACGCGAAAGGTGCTGGTCTCGCCGCGCGCCTTGACCATGCCGGTCTCGAGCGCAAACGGCACGACCGCGGCCAGCATGTTGCCGCAGTTGGGCGTGGTGTCGACAGTGTCTTTCTCGGGCTGAAGCTGGGCAAACAGGAATTCGAGATCAATGCCTTCGCGCTGGCTCAGCGACACCATGCCGACCTTGCTGGTCAGCGGGTGGGCGCCGCCAATGCCGTCGATCTGGCGCTTGTCGGGCGAACCCAGCGCCGCGAGCAGCACCTTGTCGCGCGTTGCCAGGTCTTGCGGCAGGTCTTCGGCGCGAAAGAACGGGCCTTTCGAGGTGCCGCCACGCATCAAAAGGCAGGGAATGGCCGTTTGCATTGCTGTTGTCTCTCCTGTGTATTGCTGCACATTCTGAACACTTGCAGCGGACCCCACCAGCCTTATCGCCCGCTAGCAGGTATAGCTATTCGGCATAACCCGCAGAGGGCCTGCTGCCGGGAACGGCATAGCCGCGCTCCAGCACGACCGCCTGGGCGCATTCGACCAGCCGGCGTATGCGTGCCAGCCGCGGCGAGGAGCGCAGCCACAGCGTGCCAAAGCGGCGCGACTCGGTCTGGCCGGGCAGCGCCAGCCGCACGACGTTGTGGCCGTCGGGCCAGTCGAGCGCGGTGTCGGGCACGACGGCCACGCCCAGGCCGCGGTCGACCATCATGGAGATCGCCACCAGCGAACTGAGCTCGAAGCGCTCGCGCTGCACCGTGATCTGGTTGGCGCGCAGGTAGCGCTCTATCATCTGCCCGCCGCCCAGGCTGCGGTCGTAGCGTATCAGCGGCTGGCTGCGCAGCAGCTCGAACGGCGTCAGGCCGGCGAGATGGCGCGGCGCCAGCAGTATCAGCGACTCCTCGCGCAGCAGCGACCAGTCAAAGGCCTTGGACAGCGCAAACGAGGGGTAAAGGCAGATCGCCGCATCGAGCGCGCCCTGCTGCACCGCCTGGTAGACCTGCTGGGTCGTGCCTGACTGCAGGAATACCTTGACGCCGGGCAGCTCGGCCACGAAGCGCGCCAGGATGTCGGGCAGCAGGCTGTGCAGCGCGGTGTTGATCGTGCCCAGGGTCAGCTCGCCGACCTCGGACTCCTGGTTCACATGGGTGCGCGCATGGGCCAGGTCGCGCAGCAGCTGCGGCGCGGTCGCGGCCAGGCGGTGGCCCGCGGGCGTGGGCGCCACGGTGCGCCCGGCGCGCGCCAGCAGCTCGGTGCCGAACTCGCGCTCCAGCGTGCGCATCTGCTGGGCCACGGCCGCGGCCGTGAGGTGCAGGCGGCGCGCGGCCTCGGCAATCGACCCGGTTTCCATGACCAGCAGGAAGCTGCGCAGATATTGGGTTTCCATTTCATCATTATTTCTTTCTTTTGAAGAAAGATTGCATGTGTTTCTTTTGTTTTTTGCGCGTTCCACAATGGCCGCATGAGAAGCAAACTGTTTGTCCCCGCATCCCGCCCCGAGTTGTTCGCCAAAGCGCTGGTCGGCTCGGCCGACAGCCTGTCCTTCGACCTCGAAGACGCCGTCGCCGAACCGCGCAAGGACGAAGCGCGCGCGCTGCTGCAAGGCTTTCTGCGCAGTCCAGAAGCTCTGGGCGGCCACCGCAAGACGCTGATCGTGCGCATCAACGCCATGGACACGGCACATTTCGAGCGCGATGTCGCGGACATCGTGTGCCCCGCCGTGCACTGGATCAACCTGCCCAAGCCCGAGAGCGCCGCCGATGTGCGCGCCGCCGCCGACGCCGTGGAGCGCGCGGCGCGCGCCGCGGGCATGGCACGGGCGCCGCGCCTGCTGCTGAACATCGAGACACCGCGCGCGCTGCGCCTGGCGCATGAGATTGCCTGCGCCCATCCGCTGGCCGTGGGCCTGCAGGTGGGCCTGGGCGATCTGTTCGAGCCCTATGGCGTGCACCGGCGCGAGCCCGCGGCGATTGCCCAGGTGCTGATGAGCGTGCGCATGGCCGCAGCCGAGGCCGGCATCGCGGCCTACGACGGCGCGTTTGCCAACATCCAGGACGCCGACGGCTTTCGCGCCGAAGCCCAGCTTGCCGCGCGCCTGGGCTTCACGGGCAAGACCTGCATACATCCCAGCCAGGTGGCGACGGCCAACGAGGTGTTCCAGCCCGGCGCCGCGGAACTGGCCAGCGCGCTCAAGGTGGTCAGCGCCGCGGCGCGGGCCGATGCCGACGGCGTGGGCGCCTATGTGGTCGACGGAAAGATGATAGACAAGCCCTTCGTGCTGCGCGCCCAGGCGATCGTCGCCCAGGCACGGGCGCTGGGACTGATTGCAGACGACAACTGATGGCCAGGGGCCGAAGAGCCCGCCGAGACCAATGACAACCAGGAGACAAAAATGCAGACCTTGAACCGCAACCCCTTGCTGCGCCGCAGCCTGCTGTGCAGCGCCGCCGCGCTGGCCGTCGCCGGCTTCGCGCCGCTGGCCCAGGCCCAGCAATACCCCGCCAAGCCGATCACCATGGTCGTGCCCTACCCGCCGGGCGGCTCCAACGATTCGTTTGCGCGCCAGATCGCCAAGGAGCTGGGCGATGTGCTCAAGCAGTCGGTGATTGTCGAGAACCGTCCCGGCGCCAGCGGCAACACCGGCACCGGTCAGGTCGCCAAGGCCCAGCCCGACGGCTATACGCTGGTTGCGGTCTCGTCGAGCATGACGACCAACTCCGCCGTGCAGACCAAGATGCCTTTCGATCCGGTCAAGAGCTTTGCGCCCGTGGCGATGTTCGCGCGCGGCCCGTTCATCGTCGCCGTCAACAATGATTTCGCGGCGCGCACACCGGCCGAGCTGATCAGCGCCGTCAAGGCCAACCCCGGCAAGTTCAACTATGCGTCTTCGGGCACGGGCAGCGTCAACCATTTCGCCACCGAGCTGCTGCGCTCCATGGCGCCGGGCTTCGACATCACCCATGTGCCCTACAAGGGCCAGGGTCCTGCCGTCACCGACGTCATCGGCAACCAGGTGCAGCTGATGATTTCCAGCGGCCCGTCCATCCTGCCCATGGTGCGCAACGGCAAGCTGCGCGCGATCGGCATCACCAGCCTGCAACCCAGCCCGGTCGCTCCCGACCTAACCCCCATGGCCACGGCCGTGCCGGGCTACGAGTTCGACCTGTGGTGGGGGCTGCTGGCGCCCGCGGGCACGCCCGCGCCCATCGTCAACCAGCTCAATCAGGCGGTGAACCAGATACTTGCCAGCCCGCAGATCAAGGCCAACTTCCTGCGCGAAGGCGCACTGACGTCATCGATCTCGCCCCAGCAGTTCGGCGAAGTCATCCAGAAGGACGTCGAGCGCTGGAAAAAGCTCGCCAAGGACCGCAACATCGTGGCCGACTGACCGGTCGCCACTTCCCCAGGCAGCGCCGCGCATGCGGCCTGCCGCCATGGGCTCAAGGCCCATGGCATTCCCGTGAGACACAAGACACCATGCAGCAAGACCTGACAGAACAGCGGCCCGGCCCGCGCGGCCCTTTGAGCGGCATTCGCGTGCTTGATTTGAGCGCCTACATTGCCGGACCCTATGGCTGTTCACTGCTCGCCGACCAGGGCGCCGAAGTCATCAAGATCGAGCCGCCCACGGGCGACAACCTGCGCAAGTACCCGTCGACGCTGGAGGCCGAAAGCCGCGCCTTTGTCGGCGTCAACCGCAGCAAGTGGGGCATGGTGCTGGACCTCAAGCAATCCGAGGAACTCGCGACGCTGCTGCGCCTGGTGCGCGACGCCGACGTGCTGGTGCACAACTTCCGCCCCGGCGTGCCCGAGCGCCTGGGCATTGCCTTCGAGCAGCTCACGCAGATCAATCCGCGCCTGGTCTACTGCAGCGTCACCGGCTACGGCGCCAGCGGCCCGCTGCGCACCAAGGCCGGCTACGACCAGGTGCTGCAGACCATGACCGGCATGTGTGCCATGCAGGCCAAGGAAGGCGGTCCGCCCGAAATCCTTTATGGCTCGGTGGTCGACTACTACGCTTCGGCGCTGGTTGCCGCGGGCGTGTCGTCCGCCTTGTACGAGCGTGCGCAAAGCGGACTGGGTCAGCATGTGGGCGTGTCGCTGCTGCGCGCGGCGCTGACCATGCAGTCGGCGCGCCTGGTGTGGGCCGAAGGCGAGCCGCGCGAGATCGGCCGCGACATGCGCTCGGGCGGCATCACCGGCATCCATCCGACACGCGAAGGTCACCTCTACATCTCGGCCAACACGCCGCATTTCTGGCAGGCGCTGTGCGAGAAGGTCGGCCTGGCCGAACTCGCCGCCGACCCGCGCTATGCGAGCGTGCGCCTGCGCGCCCAGCATGCCGATGAACTGGTGCCGCTGCTGCGCCAGGCGCTGGCCGCGCGCAGCGCGCTCGAATGGGAAGCGCTGTTTGGCGAAGCCGTGCCCTGCGCCGCGGCGCGCGCGGTCGAAGACATGTTCGACCACCCGCAGGTGGTGGCCGAGGAAATGATTGCCGATATCGCCCATCCCACGCTGGGCAGCTACCGCGGCTTCACGCGCGCCATTGCCTTTGACCGCACGCCCGGCCCCGCGCCGTTTGCCGCGCCCACGCTGGGCCAGCACACGCAGTGGCTGCGCGACACGCTGGACTCCCAGCCGCCGCGGTAAACAGCAAGTCAAGCGCTTTGCCGACAAGGCGGCATTCAACCATCTGCTGGAATATGCGGCTGGTTGAAATTCCGCCTTCTCGAGACAATGACACAGAACCGTGCACTTTTTTGCCGCCCGCCGACCCGCAAGGCCCTGCTGCTTTCCAGCCTGCTGCTGGCCCCCACGCTGCAAGCCGGCAACGGCGCGCTGGATGCAACGTTCAAGGCATTCACCCGCTGCGATGGCACATTCTTCTCCAGCCTGCATGCGCATGCGCCGGCGTGGAAAAAGCACGTGGGGCTCAAATCCGCAGGCAGCATCAGCTGGATTCCCGTCGGCGAGCGCGCGTACAACGCGGCCAACTTCGCGCCGCTGCGCAATGCGCCGCAGGTGGGCGGCGTGAAGCTGCTGTCCTATTTCGACAAGAGCATCGATCTCGACCTGCTGGGCAACTACCTGTTCTGGGGCTTTGTGGTCGAAGGCAGCCCCGACAAGGTTGCGCAGCAGCTGCGCCCGCTGATTGATCAGGCCGCGCACCTGAAACCGGTGAAAGCGCTTTATGCCCGGGGCGAAGTGCGCAAGGACGGGCTGTGGCAGCCGGTCGCCACCCTGTCCGGCGACGCGCCTGGCCGCAGCCGCCTGGAGCGGGTGCTCATACTGGAGCCCGATGAAGGCAGCCAGGGCGGCAGGACGCGGGTGACCTGCACGCTGCAAGGCGCGGTGGACAGCGCGGTGATGACCGAGCTGCGGCCCGACATCCCCGCGGCCGACCAACCCCAGCCGCCGCCGCAATAGTTCAATCCTCCTGCAGCGCCGCGAAGCGCTCGGCCAGGAAATCGAGCAAGGCCCTGACCGAAGGCAGCAGGCCGCGGCGCGAAGCGAACACCGCATGGATGATTTCGCTGCGCGGCGCCCAGCCGGGCAGCAATTCGACGAGTTCGCCGCGCGCGCAATGGCCGTTGATCATCATCCGCGGGAGTTGCACAATGCCCACGCCCGCGATGGCCGCGGTGCGCAGCGCGAACATGCCCTGCGTGACGAAGCGCGGCGCGTGGGCAATCCTGGCGTGGGCGCCGTCCGGCCCGATCAGCGCCCAGGCATGGTCGGTCTGTGGCTGGCCCAGCCCCATGCTCGGCAGACCGGCCAGATCGGCCGGATTGCGCGGCATGCCGGTCTTCTCCAACAGCCGCGGGCTGGCCACCAGGCACTGGTCGCGCTGGGCGAACACGCGCATCACCAGGTCGCTGTCATCGAGCGGCGGCGGGCGCACGCGTATCGCGAGATCGATGCCTTCGCCCAGCACATCCACACGGCGATTGGTTTCCTCCAACTGGATCTGCACGCGCGGATACAGCGCCATGAAGTCCGCCAGCATCGCGGCGACGCGCGCATCGAGCAGCGCCACGGGACAGGTCATGCGCACCGTGCCGCAGGGCTCGGCCTGGGTCAGGGCAATCGCCTCCTCCGCGGCATCGGCCTCGACCAGCATCGCCTTGCAGTGCTGGTAGTAGGTCTGGCCAATGTCCGTCACGGCGAAGCGCCGCGTCGAGCGCTGTATGAGGCGCACGCCCAGCCGTTCCTCGAGCAGCGCGATGCGCCGGCTCAGCTTGGACTTGGGCACGCCCAGGGCGCGGCCCGCGGGTGCGAAGCCACCCTGCTCCACCACCTGTACGAAGTAATAAAGATCGTTGAGGTCTCTCATGCGCTCATTGTTCCTCAAATAGAACGATGAAGGCAAATATTACTGACTACCGCCAGCATCGTTCTGGATTTATTCTCTAGCCATGCATTCGAGGCACCGCCTCGTGCCACAGGAGAAAAGCCATGAAGAAGATCCTCGCAACCTACAGCGCGCCCCGCCCGCACTGGGTGGGCAACGGCTTTCCCGTGCGCTCGCTGTTCAGCTACAACAGCCACGGCGCGCATCTGAGCCCGTTCCTGCTGCTCGATCACGCCGGCCCGGCGCAGTTCACGCCCACCGACCAGCCGCGCGGCGTGGGCCAGCACCCGCACCGCGGCTTCGAGACCGTGACCATCGTCTATGAGGGCGAAGTCGAACACCGCGATTCCACCGGCGCCGGCGGCCTGATAGGCCCGGGCGACGTGCAGTGGATGACTGCCGCCGGCGGCATCCTGCATGAAGAGTTCCATTCAAAAGCGTTCGCGCAACGCGGCGGAACGCTGGAAATGGTGCAGCTGTGGGTCAACCTGCCGGCCAGGGACAAGCTGGCCGCGCCGCGCTACCAGACGCTGCAGGACGCGCAGATTCCGTCGGTGGCGCTGCCCGAAGGCGCGGGCCAGGTGCGCGTGATCGCGGGCGAGTTCGACGGCCAGCGCGGCCCGGCGCAGACTTTCACGCCGGTCGATGTGTGGGATGTGCGGCTGCAGCAAGGGCGCGCCGCGCACTTTGACACGCCCGCGGGCCATACGCTGGCGCTGGTGCTGCTGCACGGCACGGTGCTGGTCAATGGCCAGGAAGTGGTGCGCGAAGGCCAGCTGCTGCAGTTCGAGCGCGACGGCAGCGGCGTGGAAATCGAAGCCAACAGCGATGCCACGCTGCTGCTGCTAGGCGGCCAGCCGATTGACGAGCCCATCGTGGGTCACGGGCCGTTCGTGATGAACACCCAGGCCGAAATCGCCGAAGCGATCACCGACTTCAACAGTGGCCGCTTCGGCCAGATGCACGCCTGATACCGTCGGTGCGACCGGCCATGTCGCCGGCCGCACCGGCTTTTCCCGCCCTGACGGGCTTTGTTTGTGAGTTCAAAGGAAATACCATGTCCAAGCCTTATGTGCGTCTCGACAGGAACGACGTCGCCGTGCTGCTCGTCGACCACCAGACCGGCCTGCTGTCGCTGGTGCGCGATATAGACCCCGACAAGTTCAAGAACAACGTGCTTGCTCTTGCCGATCTCGCGAGCTACTTCCAGCTGCCGACCATACTGACCACGAGCTTCGAGGACGGCCCGAACGGCCCGCTGGTGCCCGAGCTCAAGGCCCAGTTTCCCGACGCGCCCTATATCGCGCGCCCCGGCCAGATCAATGCCTGGGACAACGAGGACTTCGTCAAGGCCATCAAGGCCACGGGCAAGAAGCAGCTGCTGATCGCCGGCGTGGTCACCGAAGTCTGCGTGGCCTTCCCTGCGCTGTCGGCGATTGCCGAAGGCTTCGAGGTGTTTGTCGTCACCGACGCGTCGGGAACCTTCAACGAACTCACGCGCCAGTCCGCCTGGGACCGCATGTCGTCGGCGGGCGCGCAGCTCATGACCTGGTTCGGCGTGGCCTGCGAGCTGCACCGCGACTGGCGCAACGATGTGGAAGGCCTGGGCACGCTGTTCTCCAACCACATTCCCGACTACCGCAACCTGATGAACAGCTATGCCCAGCTGACCGGGCGCAAGTAAGCGCCAGGCGCGGGCATGGTGCGGCCCGCGCTCACTGTTGCGCCAGCGCCTTCTGGACTTCGCGCTGGAACTCGTCGCTGGCGCGCAGGCGCAGATATTCCTGCTGCGCCGCGCTGTACTCCGACGACTGCAGGCTGTAGGAGCTGTGCAGCGGCTCGCTGCGGTCCAGACCGGCGCGGCGCCACAGCGCCAGGTCGGCAATCACTTCGGCGCGCGCGGTCGCGGCATCGCGTTGATCGACGGGCTTTTGCTGGGCCTGGACCGGCAGGATGAAGGCAAGCGACAGCGCGAGCGAAGTCGCCAGCGACGGAAGCACGCTGTGGGCGATGGCGCGAGAAGCTGCGTTCGAAGGGGTGGCCATTTTCATTTCCTTTTCGTTTGATTTGACATCTTTGACAACCGCAACACCTTGCCTGGACGCAGAATGCGCAGGCGCCCATGGCGTTCTCCATCAGCCGAAGTGGCTTTGCTGGACTGGCTGTGGTCTGGATGTTAGTATCGAAACAATAGTGAGTCAATACTAAAACGATATGGACTTGAAAAATTCTGCCGATTGCCCCTGCCCGATTGCCCGCAGCCTCAATCTGCTGGGCGACGCCTGGAGCATGCTGATACTGCGCGATGCCAACGCGGGCATGACCCGCTTCGAGCAGTTCAAGAAAAGCCTGGGCATCGCGCCCACCATGTTGACCAAGCGGCTGGCCGTGTTGACCGAGGAGAATCTGCTCGAAAAGCGCCAATACTCCGAGCGTCCGCCGCGCGACGAGTACGTGCTGACCCAGGCAGGACGCGATTTCCTGCCGGTGCTGCTGCTGATTGGCGCCTGGGGGCGCAAGCACCGCGGTTACGGCTCCATGGTGCGGCTGCTCGACGCGGAAACCGGCACCGAAATACAGCCCCTGGCCATCGATGCGGCCACAGGGGCCGAACTGGGCACGCGCGCCATCAAGGCCGTCTACCCGGAATGAGCCTGCGGCCCCACCCCGGGCCGCCATGAAAGCCAGGCGAAAAAAAGCGGCGAGTCCACAACGGGATTCGCCGCTTTCTTGCGCGATCTGCGGATCGCGGCTGGCTGAGACAGGGCCTCAGTCAGCGAGCACGACACCCAGCTTGGCGAGCTTGGCGGCAAGCACGTCGCGGCGACGCGCCGCCTTGGCCGCGGTATCGCTGGCCGCCTTGGCGACCGCCGGGCCCTTGGAGGATGCAGCCTGCACCTTGGCGGCCTTCATGGCAGCCTCGGCGGCGACCTTGCGGTAGCTGGCAATCAGTTCGGCGTGGGCAATGGGTTGGTTCACAGGTATTTCCAGATTCTAGACAACCCGCATTGTGGCCGCAAAACGCCGGCGGCCACCGCTGCAGGCTCAATAGGACTTGGGCAGCCCCAGCACTTTCTCGGCAATGAAGCACAGGATCAGCTGCGGGCTCACGGGCGCCAGGCGCGGAATCCAGGACTCGCGCAGATAGCGCTCGACATGGTATTCCTTCGCATAGCCCATGCCGCCATGCGTGAAGATGGCGTTTTCACAGGCGTGGTAACAGGCCTCTGCGGCCAGGTACTTGGCGCTGTTGGCTTCGGCCGCGCAGGGCAGGTGCTGGTCGTAGAGCCAGGCGGCTTTTTGCACCATGAGGTGGGCGGCTTCGAGTTCCATCCAGGACTTGGCCAGCGGATGCTGTATGCCCTGGTTCTGGCCTATGGGCCGGCCAAACACTTCGCGCTCGTTGGCATAGCCCGCGGCGCGCTGCAGCGCCGCGCGCCCCAGGCCCACGGCCTCGCTGGCAATCAGGATGCGCTCCGGGTTCAGGCCGTGCAGGATGTAGCTGAAGCCCTTGCCTTCCTCGCCCACGCGGTCTTCCACGGGAATGCGCAGGCCGTCGATGAACACCTGGTTGGAGTCCACGCACTTGCGGCCCAGCTTCTCGATCTCGCGCACTTCCACCTTGCTGCGGTCCATATCGGTGTAGAACAGGCTCAGGCCTTCGGTGCCCGTGCACTCCTCTATCGGCGTGGTGCGCGCCAGCAGCAGCATCTTGTTGGCCACCTGGGCGGTGCTGATCCAGACTTTCTGGCCATGCACCACGTAATGGTCGCCGTCGCGCAGCGCGCGTGTCCTGAGCTTGAGCGTGTTGAGCCCGGTATTGGGTTCGGTCACGCCAAAGCAGGCGCGGTCGGTGCCGGCGATCAGCGGCGGCAGCCAGCGCTGCTTTTGTTCGTCGGTGCCGAACACCACCACCGGGTGCAGGCCGAAGATGTTCATGTGCACCGCAGAGGCGCCCGACAGGCCGGCGCCGGTGGCGGAAATCGTGTGCATCATCAGCGCCGCCTCGCTGATTCCCAGGCCGGCGCCGCCATAGGCCTCGGGCATGGCAATTCCCAGCCAGCCCGACGCCGCCAGCGCCTGGTGGAAATCCTCGGGAAAGCCGCCTTCCTGGTCCTTGCGCAGCCAGTAATCGGCATCGAAGGGCGCGCACACGCGCTCGATGGCGTCGCGGATCTGTTCCTGTTCGGAGCTCAGGGCGAAGTTCATTGCGCGGCTCCTTCGACAGCCACGGCGGCTGGGCGTATCACCTTGTCGGGCGATTCGCCGTAGGGCGGGCTGTAGATCACCAGCAGCTTCACCGGGCTGTCGCTGGTCACGGTGAAGACATGCATGGCATCGGCGGGAAAAAAGCAGGTGTCGCCGGCCACCATGTCGAAGGCCTGGCCGGCGACCTCGACATGGGCCGTGCCTTCGAGCAGATGGCAGGCCTGCTCTATGCCGGGATGGGCATGCGGCAAGGCGCCGCCGCCCTTGTGCAGCGTTCCCAGCAGCACTTCCATCTGCCGCGCGCCCACGGTTTCGGGGCCGATCAGCCGCTGGTTGAAGGTGTGATGGTGATTGGCGGGCTGATAGGCCGGCACATCGGCGCTGCGCACCAGGTAGCTGGGATTCATGGGGATCTTTCCTTCAGGGTTCGGTGCGGCAGGCGCCCTGCGCCAGCAGCGCGTCTATGCGCTCGCCGGTATAGCCGGCGGCCTGCAGCAGTTCGCGGGTGTGTTCGCCCAAGCGGGGCGCGGGAGAGAACTGGCGCGCGGGCGGCGTCGCCGACCACTTGGTGGGATGGGCCAGGGCATGCATGGCCCCTTCGCTGGGATGCACGCTGTCGCTGACAAAGCCCGTGGCGCGCAGCTGGGGATTGGCCAGCAGGTCCTGCGGGCTGTTCATCGGCATGTTGGGCACGTCGGCCGCATCCAGCAGCGCGCGCCATTCCTGCGTGGTCCGGGTGCGCATCAGGCGCGCGACTTCGGCATAGACCGCATCGATGTTCGCGGCGCGCGCGCTGTGCGTGGCAAAGCGCGGATCGCGCGCCAGCCCTTCGCTCTCGTCCATGGCGGCAAAGAACCGCTGCCAATGCTGGTCGTTGTAGATCAGCACGCACAGCATGCCGTCGCGGGTCGCATAGGGCTTGCGGTGCGGCGTCAGCAGGCGCGCGTAGCCGGGCTTGCCTATCGGTGGGTCGAACGTCAGGCCCGCCATGTGATCGCCCAGGATGAACTGCGCCATGGCCTCGAACATCGGCACCACCACGGCCTGGCCCAGGCCCGTCTGGCCGCGCGCATAGAGCGCCGCCGTCACCGCGTAGACCGTGTGCAGGCCGGTCACGCGGTCGGCCAGCGTGGTCGGCATGTAGGCGGGCTCGGGCGCGCCGTACTGCTCCATGAGCCAGGGCACGCCGGTCGCGCCCTGGATCAGGTCGTCATAGGCCGGGCGCGCGGCATCGGGCCCCTCCTGGTCGAAGCCGCAGCAGCTCACATGGATGATGCGCGGGCTGCGCGCGGCCACCGCCGCGTAGTCCAGTCCCAGACGGGCCAGCGCCTGGGGCCGCACGTTGCTGATGAACACATCGCAGCTTTCGGCCAGCTTGAGCGCGGCCTCGCGGCCCTCGGGCTGCTTGAGGTCCAGCACGATGCTTTTCTTGCCTGCGTTCGCATGCAGGAAGATGGGCCCCATGCCCGCATGGCGCATCGGCCCGACATGGCGCATGTTGTCGCCTTCGGGCGTCTCGACCTTGATGACCTCGGCGCCGAGCTGGGCCAGGATCTGGGTGGCAAACGGCCCCATCACGACCGATGTCAGGTCAAGCACCTTGACACCGGCCAGCGGTCCGGTGGCGGCGGGGGAATGCGCTGCAGTCATGTTCATTCGGCGCGTATGCCGGCCTGCTTGACGAGCGTGCTCCAGTGCGCGAGCTGGTCGGCCACGTACTTGGCGAATTCCTCGGGCGTCCTGGTCGGCCAGGTCTCGAAGCCCAGCTGGGCCAGCGATTTCTGCACCTCCCTGTCGGCCAGCACTTCCTGCAGCTCCTGGTTGAGCTTGTCGACGACGGGCTTGGCCATGCCTGCGGGGCCGAAGATGCCGTTCCAGGACGTCAGATCGAAGCCCGGCACCTCCTTGACGATGGGCACGGCATCGGGCATGGACTTGAGCGGCTCCTTGGTGGTCACGCCCAGCACGCGCACGCTGCCCGCGTTGATCATTCCCATGCCCGAGCCCAGATCGACCACATACATCTGCACCGAGCCGCCAATCAGATCGGTCAGCGCCTGCGGGCTCGACTTGTAGGGAATGGCCACCACGTCCAGGCCCAGAATCCGCTTGATGGTTTCCGAGGCCACCAGCGAAGTGCTGTTGGGCGTCGCATAGGAGAATTTGCCGGGGTTGGCCTTGACCTGCTCTATCCAGCCCTTGAGCGTCTTTGCCGGGTCGTTCCTGCCCACGACCAGCGCGAACGGCAGCTCGCCCACGCGCGCCACCGGCGTGAAATCCTTGATCGGGTCGTACTTGAGATTGGCAATCAGGCTGGGGTTGGCCGAGTGCGAGGTATTGGTCGTCATGAACAAGGTGTAGCCGTCGGGCTTGGCCTTGGCGACGAACTGGGCCGCGATCTGGGCGTTGGCGCCGGCGCGGTTGTCGATCAGCACCGGCTGCTTGAGGCGCTCGCCTAGCTTTTTGGCGACGATGCGCGCCACGGCATCGGTGCCGCTGCCGGCGGCAAACGGCACGACCATGGTGACCGGCGCGGACGGGTAGGTCTGGGCTATGGACGCTGCAGCCGCCAGCAGGCTGGCCACCAGGGTCAGGGCCCGGGGAAAGATTTTCATGCCGTGTCTCCTTTTGTAGTTCGAATGCGCAGCGCCGTGTCAAGCGATGCAGCGCCATCTTCATGGGCACAACCATTCGCGTCCAATCCTCAATTTGGCTAGAGTGATTCTTTTTGAGAATCGTTGAAGGTGCTGCGCCTTCGCCCCCCTGCCCCATGAAGCTTCACTTTCTGCGCTACTTTGTCGTCCTGGCCGAAGAGCTGCATTTCGGCCGCGCGGCCGGCAAGCTGGCGATCACCCAGCCGCCGCTGAGCAGCGCCATCAAGTCGCTGGAAGAGGAACTGGAAGTCAAGCTGCTGATACGCGACAGCAAGCATGTCGAGCTGACCCAGGCCGGCGCGGCGTTTCTGGAGGAGGCACGCCAGATCCTGGAGCAGGTGGCGCGGGCATCGAATGTCGCCAGGATCGTCGGCCGGGGAATGCGCGGGCGGCTCGATATCGGCATGACCGGCTCGCAGGTCTACCGCGAGGTTCCGGCCATCGTGCGGCAGTTCAACGCCGAGACGCCCGATGTCGACGTGGTGCTCGGCGAGATGTCGAGCGCCGACCAGGTCAACGAACTGCTGCGCGGCCAGATCCATGCGGGCTTTGTCAATGCCTCGGCGGTGCCGCCGCAGCTGGCATTTCTGCCCATGGCGGAAGATGAATTCCTGATCTGTCTGCCCGAAGACCATGCGCACGCACAGTGCGCGGCCATCGAGTTGACGCAGCTGGTCGACGAGCGCTTTGTGATGTTCTCGCGCGATGTCGCTCCGGCCAACTATGACAACGTGATTGCCATCTTCTCGCGCGCCGGAATCCACCCGCGCCTGGCCCACGCCGCGCGCCAGTGGCTGACCATCGTGGCCATGGTCGCCAACGGACTGGGCGTGTCCGTGGTTCCGCGCTCGCTGGCGCAGTCACGGGTGCATGGTGTGCGGTTCGTGAAGATCAAGGGCGAGCAGGTGCGGGCCCCGGCCATGCTGGTCTGGAATCCCGCCTACTGCCCGCCCACGCTGCGCAGTTTCATCGAGTGCGCCGAGAGAATCCTGCAGCCGCGCTGAGCGCGCCACGCCAGGAAGTGCGGCGCACCGCCAAGGCGCGTTACTGGAGCTTGCCGCTGGACAGGTCCATGACCATGCGCGTGGCCAGATACAGGCGCGGCACGATGGTGTTGATGAGCACGTATTCGGCGTCGTTGGAATGCGCGCCGAAGCTCGACAGGCCCATGCCCTCGACCACCGCGCCGCGGGTCTTGAGCCCGGCAAACGCGGCGTCGGTGCCGCCGCCCGTGGCTTCGGCCACCACGGTCAGCGGCAGGCCGATTTCCTGGTAGATCTTCTTGCCATGCTCGGCCACGCGGCGCGAGGTCTCGGTGGCTTCCAGCGGCGGGCGGCGCACTTCGAACTTCACCTGCACCTTGGATTCGGGCAGCAGCTTGCTCTGCACCTTGGACTGCAGCTGCTTGTCGAGCGCGTCGAAGTCGGAGACCTTGAGCGCGCGGGCATCGGCCTGGGCCTTGGCCTGGGCGGGCACCACGTTGCGGTTGGTGCCGGCGCTGGCCACGGTCCAGTTGAGCTTGAGGCCCTGCTCGGGCTTGGACAGCTCCTTCATCTGCAGCAGCTGGTGCGACAGCTCGTAAAGCGCGTTCACGCCTTTCTCGGGCGAGGCGCCCGCGTGCGAGGCCTTGCCGTCCACCGTGAGGTAGGCCGCGCCAATGCCGCTGGTCGCCAGGCGCAGCGAACCCGTGGCGCCGCCACCTTCAAACGAGAACACCGCGTCCTGCTCGGCCGCAATCCGCGTGATGGTGCCGCGCGCGCCGGGCGAGCTGATTTCCTCGTCGCCGTTGATCAGCACCGTGAGCGTGCCGTAGTCCTTGAAGCCCAGCTTTTGCAGCATGCCCACGGTATGGATGATGGTCGCCACGCCCTGCTTGTCGTCGCCTATGCCCAGGCCGTAGGCCTTGTCGCCATCGATGCGAAACGGCTGATCCTTGAGCATGCCCTTGAGGTAGACGGTGTCCATGTGGGCAATGAACATGATCTTCTTCGTGCCCTGGCCCTGGAAGGTGGCATGCACCACGGGGCCGACTTTTTCGGGCGTGTCGTCGAGACGGTAGATGTCGGTCGGCCGCAGGATCTCCACCTTGCCGCCGCGCTGCTGCAGCTGGCTGGCGATCAGCGCCGCGATCTTGTCCAGGCCTTCGAGGTCCTTGCTGCCCGACTCGATATGCACCAGGTCGCGCAGCGTGTCGAGCAGCGGCTGCTGCTCCTGCTGGGCCAGCGCGTGCACCGCAGCATGGGGCGCGGGCTGTGATTGCGCCAGCGTGGCGAACAGCGCCAGCGAAAGGGATGCGAACAGGGGCCGGATGACGGGACCGGCGAACGGACGGATGGACATGAATGGAACCCTCAGGCTATGGATGGGAAAAAGGAAATACCGCCCGCCAGACTACTCCACCTTCGCGGGCGTTGCGGCCGAACCCGCGAGCAGCCCGCCGTCGATGTTGAACTCGCTGCCGGTGATGTAGGTGGCATCGTCCGACGCCAGCAGCACGGCCATGGCCGCGACTTCCTCGGGCAGGCCGAAGCGGCGCAGCGGCGTGTCCCGCACCAGCGCCGCCATGCGCGCCTCGCGGTCCGCGCCCGTGCCAAGCATGGGCTCCCAGATGGGCGTGAGAATTGCCGCCGGGTGGATGGAGTTGCAGCGCACCTTCAGGCCCTGCTCGGCGCAGTACAGCGCCACGGTCTTGCTGTGGTTGCGCACCGCGGCCTTCGAGGACGCATAGGCCGCGGCCCCGGGAATGCCCACCAGGCCCGAGCGCGAGGAGATATTGATGATGGCGCCTATGCCATGGCCGCGCATGGCGCGTATCGCGTGCTTGCAGCCCAGGAACACGCCGTCGAGATTGGTGCGGTGCACGGCCTGCCAGTCCGCAAGGCTGGCGTTTTCCGGGTCATGCGCGACCGCGCCCTGCTCGAAACCCGTGATGCCGGCGTTGTTCACCAGCACATCGAGCCGGCCACGCTCGAGCAGCGCCTGGCCCGTCACGCGCTGCCAGTCGTCCTCGCTGCGCACATCGAGCGGCACATAGCGCGCCTGCTCGCCCAGCGCCTGCGCCACGCGCATGCCGAGTTCATCGTTGATGTCGGTGACATAGACAAAGCCGCCTTCCTGCACGAAAGCGCGGGCGATGGCCGCGCCTATACCCTGGGCAGCGCCGGTGATGATGGCGGTCTTGGAAGCGAGTTTCTGGGTCATGGGGCAGCAGCGCAGCCGCAAGGCGCGCGAAATGGGGATGGCCCAGTCTACGCGTTGACCCGGCGCGGCGCGGCAATCACTTTGCCGGCGCCGCCACGCCGCGCAGAAACACCTGCTCGACCATGTCCGGCACGGCCGCCCGCGCCACCCGGCCGCGGCGCTCGGCATCGAGCAGGCCTATGACCATGGAAAACAGGGTTTCGGTCAGCGCCGCGGCGCTGATGTCGATGCGGAACGCGCCTTCCTGCTGGCCGCGCAGAAAGAACGCATCGACCGCCGCATCGAAGGCCGCCCAGGTTGCAACCGCGCGCGGGTCCTGCATGGAATCCGGCTTCCAGTAATAGGTCAGGAATGCGGTCAGTTCCTTGTGCCGCAGCTGGCCCTGTATCAGGCGGCGCAAGGCCTGCTCAGCCGGGCCCTGGTGCAGTTCGGCTTCATCGATGGAGCGGCGCAGCTGGCTGGCACTGTGCTCGAACAGGCGTTCGATCAGCTGGTCGCGGGTCTTGCAGAACCGATAGAGCGTGGCCTTGCTCACGCCTATGGCCTTGGCCAGCTCCTGCAAGGTGGCTCGCGGGTGGTTCACCATCGCCAGGGCCAGGGCCGCCAAAGTCTTCTCGTCTTCCACGGCAGCAAGCGCATTCATCGGTGGACTCCCCTCTGGTGACGTCTGTCGGCACCGTACGGGACGACAGATGTCGTGATTCAAATAGCCTTTATTTTAATCGATTCACATTGCTGACATTCAAATTCCAGCCATCAAAGATCAAATGAATCACTTGTGATTCATTTGAAACTGTGAAACACTATGTGACTCGCGCAGACATCAATGCGCATCAATCACCAGGGGTTTGAGATGGGCAAGGGTCGCGTGGCGCCGCTCGCAGCAGGCGTGGCTGCAATGGTTTTGTTGAGCGGCTGCAGCCGTGGCGTGCCGGAGCCGGCCGAGATGCCTGCGCCCCAGGTGGAGACGATTTCGGTGCAGCCGCGGGCGCTGGACATGAGCGAGGAATATCCCGGGCGCATCACGGCGGCGCGCGTCGCCGAGGTGCGCGCGCGCGTGGCCGGCATCGTGCTGAGCCGCCATTTCGAGGAAGGCGCCGATGTCAAGGCCGGCCAGCTGCTGTTTCGCATAGACCCCGCGCCCCTGGCCGCCGCCCTGCGCCGCGCCCAGGGCGAGCTGGCGCGCACCGAAGCCGCGCTGACCGAGGCCCAGGCCGTGTTCAGACGCTACGAACCGCTAGTCAAGATGGCGGCCATCAGCCAGCAGGATTTCGACGCCGCCAGCGCCGCGTTCAAGCGCGCCCAGGCGGCGCGGCTGTCGGCGCTGGCCGATCTCGAGAGCGCGCAGCTGAGCCTGGGCTACGCCAGCGTCAAGGCGCCGATCTCGGGCCGCATAGGCCGCTCGCTGGTCAGCGAGGGCGCGCTCGTGGGCCAGGGCGAGGCGACGGCGCTGGCCACCATCCAGCAGCTGCATCCCATCTATGCCGATTTCACGCAGCCCGTGGCCCAGGCCTTGCGCCTGCGCGACGCCGCCGCCCCGGCAGCGCGCGCGTCCGCGCATGCCGGCCGCGTCAGCGTCACGGTCGAGGGCACGGACAAGGTGCGCGAGGGCCGGCTGAAGTTCTCCGACATCGCGGTGGACCCCACCAGCGGGCAGATCCTGGTGCGCGGCGAATTCGCCAACCCCGACGGCCTGCTGCTGCCCGGCATGTACGTGCGCGTCACCACCCACCAGGGCGTGAACCCCCAGGCCGTGCTGGTGCCGCAGCGCGCGGTCAAGCGCAGCACCGACAACAAACCCCAGGTGCTGGTGGTCGACGAAGCCGGCGCCGCCGCCGTGCGGCTGGTGAAGACCGGCGCGATGTACGGCCCGGACTGGCTGATCACCGAAGGCCTGCAGGCCGGCGAGCGGGTGATTGTCGGCGGGCCGGCCGTGAACCCCGGCGACAAGGTGACATGGGCCCAGCCGCAGGCCGCGCCCGCCGACGCGGGCAAATAAGGCGCCTGCGCGCGCCAGGATTCCCAAGGACAGACAATGCCCAATTTCTTCATTGGCCGGCCCAACTTTGCCTGGGTCGTGGCCATTTTCATCACGCTGGCCGGCGTGCTGGCGATACCGTCTTTGCCGGTGTCGCAGTTTCCGGTGGTCGCTCCGCCGCAGATCTCCATCTTCGCCACCTACCCCGGCGCTTCGGCTGCCACGCTGGTCGATTCGGTCACCAGCGTGATCGAGGAGGAGCTCAACGGCGCGACCCGTCTGATGTACTTCGCCTCATCGAGCAGCTCGGATGGCACGGCCGAAATCACCGCCACCTTCGAGCCCGGCACCGATCCCAATCTGGCCCAGGTCGACGTGCAGAACCGACTCAAGAAGGCCGAAGCGCGCCTGCCCGCGGCTGTGACCCAGCAGGGGCTGCAGGTCGATCAGGCGAATGCCGGCTTCCTGATCATCTACGCCCTGACCTACAAGGGCGATGACAGCCACAAGGACGTGGTCGGCCTGTCCGACTACGCGGCGCGCAGCATCAACAACGAGCTCCGGCGCCTGCCGGGCGTGGGCAAGCTGCAGTTCTTCAGCTCGGAAGCCGCAATGCGCATCTGGATCGATCCGCAGAAGCTGCTGGGCTATGGCTTGTCGGTCGAGGATGTGAACCGCGCGATTGCCGCGCAGAACGTTCCCGTGCCCGCGGGCAGTTTCGGCAGCCGGCCAGGCTCACCCGAGCAGGAACTCACGGCAACGATTGCCGTCAAGGGCATGCTGGAGACGCCGCAGGAGTTCGAGCGCATCGTGCTGCGCGCCAATGTCGACGGCTCCACCGTGCGCCTGGCCGATGTGGCGCGGCTGGAGATCGGTCGCCAGGACTACAGCTTCGACACCACGCTGGACGGCAAGAAGGCGGTGTCCGCCGCCGTGCAGCTTGCCCCGGGCGCCAATGCCATCAAGACCGCCAAGGCGGTGCGCGCGCGCCTGCAGGAGCTGTCGGCGGCCTTCCCCGCCGATGTGGAGTACTCCATTCCCTACGACACCTCGCTGTTTGTCGAGGTGGCGATTGAAAAGGTGATCCACACGCTGATCGAAGCCGTGGTGCTGGTGTTCCTGGTGATGTTCCTGTTCCTGCAGAACCTGCGCTACACGCTGATTCCCACCATTGTCGTGCCGGTGTGCCTGCTGGGCACGTTTGCGGTGATGTCGGTGCTCGGCTTCTCGGTCAACATGATGACCATGTTCGGCATGGTGCTGGCCATAGGCATTCTGGTCGACGACGCCATCGTGGTGGTGGAAAACGTCGAGCGCATCATGGCCGAGGAAGGCCTGTCGCCGCGCGCGGCCACCATCAAGGCCATGGAGCAGGTCAGCGGCGCGATTGTCGGCATCACGCTGGTGCTGGCGGCGGTGTTCCTGCCGCTGGCGTTCATGAGCGGCTCGGTGGGCGTGATCTACCAGCAGTTCTCGCTGTCGCTGGCGGTGTCCATCATGTTCTCCGGCTTCCTGGCGCTGACGCTGACGCCCGCGCTGTGCGCCACGCTGCTCAGGCCCATCCCCCAGGGACAGCACGCCGAGAAGAAAGGCTTCTTCGGCTGGTTCAACCGCCTCTTCGCGCGCCTGAGCGAGCGCTTCGAGGCGCTCAACCACCAACTGCTGCGCAGGACCGGACGCTACATGCTGGTCTACCTGGCCCTTGTGGCGGTGCTGGCCGTGCTGTATGCGCGCCTGCCCGAGTCGTTCGTGCCCACCGAAGACCAGGGCACGCTGATTGTCGACATGCAATTGCCGCCGGGCGCGACGCATCTGCGCACGCAGGCGCTGGTCGACGACGTGGAGCAATACCTGCTGTCGCGCGCCGGCGTGGATTCGGCGTTCTCGGTGCTGGGCTTCAGTTTCTCGGGCAGCGGCCAGAACGCGGCCATTGCGTTTCCCACGCTCAAGGACTGGTCGCAGCGCGGCGCCGGCCAGTCGGCCATGGATGAAGTCGCGGCCTTGAACGCGCGCTTTGCCAGCGTTTCCGACGGCACCGTGATGGCGGTCTCGCCGCCGCCCATCGAAGGCCTGGGCAACTCGGGCGGCTTTTCGCTGCGCCTGCAGGACCGCGCCGGCCTGGGCCGCGCGGCGCTGACCGCTGCGCGCGACAAGCTGCTGCAGATGGCCAGCAGCTCGCCCGTGATTGCCTACGCCATGATGGAAGGCCTGCAGGACGCGCCCCAGCTGCGGCTGGACGTGGACCGCGACAAGGCCCAGGCGCTGGGCGTGAACTTCGATGCCGTGCGCTCGGCAATCTCCACCGCCTACGGTTCGGCGACGATCAACGACTTCGCCAACGCGGGGCGGCTGCAGCGCGTGGTCGTGCAGGCCGATGTGAGCAGCCGCATGACGCCGGAAAAAGTGCTGGAGCTCAACGTCCCCAACCGCGACGGCAAGCTGGTGCCGCTCAAGTCCTTTGTCACCCCGCGCTGGGAAAGCGGCGCGGTGCAGATCTCGCGCTACAACGGCTATCCGGCGTTCAACATCGGCGGCGACGCCGCGCCCGGCCACAGCACGGGCGAGGCCATGGCCGAGCTCGAGCGCATGATGGGCGAATTGCCACCGGGAATCGGCTACGAATGGACGGGCCTGTCGCACCAGGAAAAGCTTGCCGGCGCGCAGGCGCCCTTTCTCTTCACGCTGGCCATCCTGGTGGTGTTCCTGCTGCTGGTGGCGCTCTACGAGAGCTGGTCCATACCGGCTTCGGTGATGCTGATCGTGCCGATTGGCGCCCTGGGCTCGGTGCTGGCCGTGAGCATTCTGGGCATGTCCAATGACGTTTACTTCAAGGTGGGGCTGATCACCGTCATCGGCCTGGCGGCAAAGAACGCGATTCTGATCGTCGAGTTCGCCAAGGACCTGATGGCCCAGGGCCAGCCGCTGGTCGATGCCGCGCTGCGCGCCGCGCGCCTGCGCTTTCGGCCCATCGTCATGACTTCGCTGGCCTTCATTCTGGGCGTGCTGCCCCTGGTCATGGCCTCGGGCGCGGGCGCCGCCAGCCAGCGCTCGATAGGCACCGGCGTCATCGGCGGGATGCTCAGCGCCACGCTGCTGGGCGTGGTTTTCGTTCCCGTCTTCTTTGTCTGGGTGCTGTCGCTGACCCGCCGCAGGAAGCCGCAGGGCAACGCCACCCCACAGGCCGGCGAACCGGCCTGCCCGGAAAAGTGAGGAACTTCAACTTCCCGGCGGCGCGCTGACGCGGCCTCAGTCGAGCTGCACGTTGGCCGCCGCGACCAGCGCCTTCCAGGCCGGCGCGTCGCGCTGGTAGGCGGCGCGAAACGCCTGCGGCGTGCCCATCACCGCGAGGCCACCCGTGTTGACCAACTGCTCCTGCACCTTGGGGTCCTGCGCCAGCTCCTTGACCAGGCTGGAGAGCTGGGCGACGACATCCGCGGGAATGCCCGCGGGCGCGCCCATGCCTATCCAGCCGACCACCGAATAGGCGGAGTCGGTCAGTCCCTGCTCATGCAGGGTCGCGACCTTGGGCAAGGTAGGCGCGCGCTCGCGGCCCACCAGGCCTATGGCCTTGAGCCGGCCGGCGTCGACAAAAGGTTTGGCGCCGGCCACGCCGGCAAAGCACAGCTGCAGCTGCCCGCCCAGCAGGTCCTGCAGCATGGGTGCCTCGCCCTTGTAGGCCACATGGGTCATGTCGGAGCCCGTCATCTTGCTCAGATAGGCGCCGACCAGATGCGCCTGCGATCCCTGGCCCCAGGAGCCATAGGACAGCTTGCCCTGGTTGGCCTTGACGTACGCCAGCAGCTCCTGCATGTTGTTGGCCGGCACCGAGGGGTGGACCACCAGCACGATGGGCGCGGTCGCGATCTGGGTGATGAGTTCCAGGTCCTTTTCGGGGTTGTAGGGCAGTTTGGAGTAGAGAAACTGGTTGACCATCATCGAGGTCGACAGCGACACCAGCAGCGTATGGCCATCGGCCGGCGCGCGCGCCACGGCGTCGGTGCCGAGAATGCCGGACGCGCCGCCGCGGTTGTCGACCAGCACCGGCTTGCCCAGCCGCTTGCTCATGCCGTCGGCCAGCGTGCGCGCGACGACATCGGTGCTGCCGCCCGCGTTGTAGGGCACGATGATGCGTATCGGCTTGGACGGCCAGGCGGCCTTGCTGCCCTGTGCCTGGGCGCTGCCCAGCACGCCGGCGCCGGTCCAGGCGGCCGCGCCTTGCAGCAGCCTGCGGCGGCTCAATGGGGGAACATTCATGGCGAAATCCTGAGAGTGCGAAGTCATGCGTAAAGCCTAAAAACCCGGAATTGATCGAATCGGAGCCGGCGCCTTCACGCCGCGGCTTCGCGTTCCTGCAGCACGCGCCACATCACCTTGCCGCTGCCGCTCTTGGGCAGCGCATCGACAAACACCAGCTGGCGCGGCGCCTTGTAGCTGGCCATGTGTTCGCGGCACCAGTCGAGGATTTCCTGTTCGCCGACCTGGCCCTTGTGCGTGGCGCGCAGCACGACCACGGCCTTGACGGTCTCGCCGCGGTAGCTGTCGCGCGCCGAGATCACGCAGGCTTCCTGCACCGCCGGGTGCTTGAACATCAGCGCCTCGACTTCGGCCGGCCAGACCTTGAAGCCGCTGGCATTGATCATGCGTTTGAGGCGGTCGGTGATGAAGAAGTAGCCTTCCTCGTCGATGCGGCCCAGGTCGCCCGAACGGAAAAAGCGCTTGCCTTCGATCTCGATGAACGCCGCCGCCGTGGCTTCGGGGCATTTCCAGTAGCCGGCAAACACTTCGGGGCCGTGGATCACGATCTCGCCCTGCTCGCCCTGCGGCACTTCCTGACCCGTATCGGGGTCGATCACGCGCGCGTCGGTGCTCATGAAAGGAATGCCCAGGCACTGCTGCTTGGGGCGGTCGGGCGGATTGCTGTGCGAAGGCGCGGCGGTTTCGGTCAGGCCATAGCCTTCGATGTAGCGCAGGCCGAACTGGTCGAGCAGGCGCTGGGCCACGGCCTGGGGCATGGCCGCGCCGCCGCCGCCGATGTGGCGCAGGCTGGTGAGGTCGTACTGGTCGAAGTGGGGGCTGGCCATCAGGTCGATGACCATGGTCGGGATATTGGTCCAGCTCGTGACCTGGTAGCGCGAGATCAGCCGGCCGGCAAGCTCGCGCTCCCAGCGCGGCATGATGACCAGCGTCGCGCCCAGGCAGATGCAGGTGTGCAGCATGGACACCAGGCCCGTGATGTGGAACATAGGCACCACGCCCAAAACCACCTGCTCGCTGGTCGCGTTGCTCCAGAAGCCCGAAGCCACGGCGTTGTGCATGATGGAGCGGTGGGTGTGCATGCAGCCCTTGGGCAGTCCCGTGGTGCCGCTGGTGTACGGCAGCACGCACAGATCGTCGGCGCCCACGGTATGCGCCGAAGCCATGGCCGTGCAGGCCAGCGCCTCGTCCCAGGGGTGGACCTGGCCTTGCGCCAGGGCCGGCAAAGGGTGGCGCGTGAGCAGCCATTCGCGCCATTGTTCGGGCGGCGCGTCGGGGCCTTGCACATCGGCATCGAAGGCATCGCTGAACTGCGTGACCACCAGATGCTGCAGTCCGCTGCCCGCGGGCAAGGCATTGCTGGCCTTGGCGAGTTCGCCGGCCAGATCGCCGCTGGTCAGCGCGACCTTGGCGTCGGGATCGGTGATGTAGTGCTGCAACTCGTCGGCGCGGTTCATGGGGTTGACCGGCACCACGACTGCGTTGGCACGCATGATCGCGTAATGCGCAATGACCAGCTGCGGCGAATTCTGCATCAGCACGACCACGCGGTCACCCCGGCCCACGCCCAGGCTTTGCAGATAGGCCGCGACGCGCTCCACGTCCGCGGCCAGCGCGCCGTAGGTCAGGTGGCGGCCGAAGAACACCAGCGCGGTCTTGTCGGGATAGCGCCGCGCACTGACGGCCAGGTTGTCCCATACCGACGTGGCGGGAACGGTGATCGAATGGGGCAGCCGGGCGGGCCAGAAAGCGTGATGAGGGCGCATGGATGTTGCTCGCTATGAAATCAACAGCTAGACTAGGCCAGCGCGCCGGCGCTGGCACTAGGCACAAGACCTAGGTACGGGTCACCTGCGCGACGCTGACACGGCCGCAACCCCGCCGAAAACTCAAGCGCGCGAAGCCGCGTCCCCAGGCGCGGCGCCGGCCATCGCCCGGTCACCGCGCACATGGGCGGCAATGCGCGCGAATTCCGCCGCGGGCGCGCCGGCGACGCAAGCCTGCACATGGTCTTCCCATATCTGGCCCTGCTGCTCCACCTGGGCCTGAAGAAACGTGTCGTGCATCACCTGCGCATCGCTGCAGCGCGCATACGCATAGGGGTTGTGCCCGCCGCACAGCTGGCGCAGCTGCAGCCAGAACGCCTGGCGCGTCACGGCCTGGCCTTGCACGCGCTGCCACTGGTGCAGCAGTTCGTGCGCAAAAACGCCCGCGATCTGCGGCTGCACCAGGCGCAGCGGCTGGCGCGGATCGCTGGCCACAAAGCAGATGCGTGGCATGGAGATGCGCCCGCCGTTGAACGACAGCGCGCGCCGCGTGTCGCCCACGCGGCGCAGGTAGATGCGCAGCCCGGGCAGATGCGCATCGAGCGTGGCGCCGAAATGCCGGCGCACGAAAGCGCGCTCCAGCGGCAGCAGCGGACGGCTCCAGAACCAGTCCACCATCGCGCTCATTGTGTTCGGTTACTCAAGGTGCTCTCCAAACCCTCTGTCCATGAAACCGGCGTGCCCCGACAAGGGGGCAGCGAGGAAGGGCCGCCCCGCACCGAGGCTGCCGTCCCCCTGGGGGGAAGCGGCGTAGCCGCTCAGGGGGGTCATTTCTGCATCTGCGCCCAGAGCTTGTCCAGGCGCTTGACGCTCACCGGGTAAGGCGTGCGCAGTTCCTGGGCGAAGAAGCCCACGCGCAACTCTTCGAGCATCCAGCGGTATTCCTGCATGCGCGCATCGACCTGGCCCTTGCGGTCGGCAACCAGGCGCCAGTAGCGCTGCTCGTGCGGGCGCAGCTCGGCCAGGCGCGCGGCGTCGCGCGCGGGATCGGCGCGCCACTTGTCCAGGCGCAGCGTGATGGCCTTGAGGTAGCGCGCAAAATGCGCCAGCTGCGTCCAGGGCGCGGCGGCAATGAACTGCTTGGGCATGAGCTTTTGCAGCTGCTGCAGCGCATCGGCCGTGGCCTCGGGCGCATTCTTCGTGTCCTTGATCTTGCGCGCCGCAGCCGTGTACTCGACCAGGATGGCGCCCGCCAGCCGCGCGACTTCGTTGGCGATCAAGGTCAGCCGGCCGCGCCCGTCCTGCACGCGCTGCGTGAATTCCGCGGCGTTGGTGGGCAGGGGATCGAGCACGAAAGCCCGGTCCAGCGCGACATCGATGATCTGCTGGCGCAGCTCCTCCTGCGTGCCCAGCGGCATGAAGGCCACGGCCATTTTCTGCAGGTCGGGAATGTTCTTTTCCAGGTACTTGAGCGCGTCCTTGATCTGCAGCGCGAACAGCCGGCGCAGGCCCGCGCGGTGCTTGGCGGCCGCGACTTCGGGCTCGTCGAAGACTTCGATGCCGACGGCATCGCCGTGGTCTATCAGCGCCGGAAAGCCCACCAGCGACTGCGCGCCCTGGCGGATTTCCATCAGCTCGGGCAGCGTGCCGAAGCTCCATTGCGTGTAGCGCTGGCCGGCCGCGGGCGCGTCGCTGGCCGGCTTGGCCACGGGCTGTGCCTGGGACTTGCCCACGGGCGCCGCGGCCTTGGCCGTCGGCTTTGCCGCCGCCGATGCCGATGCCGGTGCGGGCGCGCCGTCTTCGAGCACATTGGCCAGCTTCATTCCGGCCAGCGCCTGGAACGCGCCGCGCGCCTTGGCGCCGAGCTGGGCCTTGAGCGCGCCCAGGTTGCGGCCCTGGCCCAGCTGGCGGCCATGCTCGTCGGTCACGCGGAAGTTCATGAACAGGTGCGGGCTCAGCATGTCGAGCTTGAAATCGGCGCGCTTGATGTCCAGGGAGGTTTCATCGCGCGCCTGCTTGAGCAGCGCGTCGACCAGCCCGCCCTGCACGAAGCGTTCGGGCGCGCACAGCAGCTCGGCCAGGCGCTGCGCGTTCTCGGGCAGCGGCACGAAGCGGCTGCGCGGGCGCTGGGGCAGGCTCTTGAGCAGCGCCTGGATCTTGTCCTTGAGCATGCCCGGCACCAGCCATTCGGCGCGCTCCTCGCTGACCTGGTTGAGCACGAACAGCGGCACCGTGACGGTGACGCCGTCGCGCGCGTCGCCCGGCGAATGCAGGTACTGGGCCGCGCAGTCGACGCCGCCGAGCTTGATGACCTTGGGAAACGCCTGGGTGGTGATGCCCGCGGCCTCGTGGCGCATGAGTTCGTCGCGCGTGAGACGCAGCAGGTCGCTGTTCTCGCGGCTGGCCATCTGGAACCAGCGCTCGAATGTGGCGCCGCTGAACACGCCCTGCGGCAACTGCTGGTCATAGAAGGCGTAGATCAGCTCGTCGTCGACCAGCACGTCCTGGCGGCGCGACTTGTGCTCCATCTCCTCGATCTTGGCGACCAGCTTGCGGTTGGCCTGCAGGAAAGGCAGGCGCGTGTCCCAGCCGCCGTCGACCAGCGCCTGGCGGATGAACAGCTCGCGCGCCGACTGCGGATCGACCTTGCCGAAGCTGGTGCGCCGGCCGTTGTAGACCACCAGGCCGTACAGCGTCGCGCGCTCGAGCGCGACCACATCGGCGCTTTTCTTTTCCCAGTGCGGGTCGAGCAGCTGTTTCTTCAGCAGATGGGCGCCGACCTCTTCCAGCCACACCGGCTCCACGGCCGCAATGCCGCGGCCGTACAGGCGCGAGGTCTCGACCAGTTCGGCGGCAACGATCCAGCGGCCGGGCTTTTTCGACAGGTGCGCGCCCGGGTGCGGGTGAAAGCGAATGCCGCGCGCCCCAAGGTAGCTGTCGCTCTCGTCGCCCTTGTAGCCGAGGTTGCCCAGCAGGCCCGAAAGCATGGACAGGTGCAGCGCCTCGTAGCCCGCGGGCTGGGTGTTGATCTGCCAGCGCTGCTCCTTGACCACTGTGAGCAGCTGCGAATAGATGTCGCGCCACTCGCGCACGCGGCGGATGTTGATGAAATTCTGCCGCAGCAGCTGTTCCCACTGGCGGTTGCTGATCTTGTGCGAGGCGTCGTCGGCCGGCACGGGCACGCCGGCGTCGGGCTTCCAGGCCGGGGCCGCATCGGCCTGGACCGATGCCTGAGCGCCCGTGCTGCGCTGGGCCACGGGCAGGAAGGCCGCATTGCGCGCCGAGGCCTTGGGCGCGGGCGCGGCCTGACTGGCCATCTCGCGCCGGCTTTGCGCCACGACCTTGCCGCCGCGCGCGTCCTGCAGCCATTTCCACAGCCGCAGATAGCCGCTGAACTCGCTTTTCTCGTCGTCGAACTTGGCGTGCTGCTGGTCGGCCTGCTGCTGGGCGTCTATGGGCCGGTCGCGCACATCCTGCACCGACAGCGCCGAGGCGATGACCAGCACTTCGGCCACGGCGCCGCGCGCGCGCGCCTCGAGAATCATGCGGCCCACGCGCGGGTCCAGCGGCAGGCGCGACAGCTCCTGGCCCATGGGCGTGATGTCGCCGTGGTCGGTCACCGCGCCGAGCTCGGCCAGCAGCTGGTAGCCGTCGGCAATGGCCCGGCCCGAAGGCGCCTCGAGGAAGGGGAAGTTGACCACGTCGCCCAGGCCCAGCGACTTCATGCGCAGGATCACGCCGGCCAGCGAGCTGCGCAGGATTTCGGGGTCGGTGAACGCCGGGCGCGCGAGGAAATCGGCATCGTCGTACAAACGAATGCAGATGCCGTCGGCCACGCGGCCGCAGCGGCCCGCACGCTGGTTGGCCGCGGCCTGGCTGATGGGCTCGACCAGCAGCTGCTCGACCTTGCTGCGGAAGCTGTAGCGCTTGACGCGCGCCGTGCCCGCGTCGATCACATAGCGGATTCCGGGCACGGTCAGCGAGGTCTCGGCAACGTTGGTCGCCAGCACGATGCGCCGGCCGGTGTGGCCTTCGAAGATGCGGTCCTGCTCGGCCTGCGACAGCCGCGAGAACAGCGGCAGCACTTCGGCGCCGCGCAGCACGGGCTGGTGCTGCAGGTGCTTGCGCAGATGGTCGGCGGCTTCGCGGATTTCGCGCTCGCCCGGCAAAAACACCAGGATGTCGCCGCCGCGCCCGCCGGCCCAGAGCTCGTCGACGCCGTCGGCAATCGCCTCGTTGAGGCCGTAGTCGCGGCTTTCCTCGAACGGCCGGTAGCGCTGCTCGACCGGGAAGGTGCGGCCCGAGACCATGATGACGGGCGCCGGACCGTCGGCGGAGGCGAAATGGCGCGCAAAGCGGTCGGCGTCGATGGTCGCCGAAGTCACGACCACCTTGAGGTCGGGGCGCTTGGGCAGGATCTGGCGCAGATAGCCCAGCAGAAAGTCGATGTTGAGGCTGCGTTCGTGCGCCTCGTCGATGATCAGCGTGTCGTAGGCCTTGAGCAGCGGATCGGTCTGGGTTTCGGCCAGCAGGATACCGTCGGTCATCAGCTTGACCGTGGTGTCCTTGGACAGCCGGTCCTGGAAGCGCACCTTGTAGCCGACCACGCCGCCCAGCGGCGTCTTGAGCTCCTCGGCAATGCGCTTGGCGACCGAACTGGCGGCAATGCGCCGCGGCTGGGTGTGGCCGATCAGCTTGCCCTGGGTGCCGGCCGGCGCATTGCACTTGCCGCGGCCCAGCGCCAGCGCGATTTTCGGCAGCTGCGTGGTCTTGCCCGAGCCGGTCTCGCCGCAGACAATGATCACCTGGTGCTGCTCCATGGCGCGCATGATCTCCTCGCGCCGCGTGGACACGGGCAGGGAGGCAGGAAAGTCAAGGGTGTACGCGCGCGGCGCGGCAGCGGTCTGCGGATCGGAAAAAGGCATAGCCCGCCATTATCCGCAGCCCGGGCTCCCAGCGCTGGCGGCCCATGATTTATTCCGGGCCGGCGCAGGACTCTGCAGGCGACCGATGCGCGCTGACAACTTCTTCGCCCTGCGCCTCGCAGGATGTCGCGGCGTGCTTATGATGCGACATTTGTCGCCCCGGGCTTGTAGCCCGCCTTCGCCCGCCCCGTCCACGCCGCCCATGTCCACCGTCTTCAACTTCACCTTCGTTCCCTGGTTCCGCTCGGTTGCGCCCTATATCCACAAATTCCGCAACCAGACCTTTGTCGTCGGCATCACGGGCGAAGCCATTGCGGCCGGCAAGCTCACAAGCATCGCCCAGGACCTGGCGATGATCCAGGCGATGGGCGTGCGCATCGTGCTGGTCCACGGTTTCCGTCCCCAGGTCAACGAGCAGCTCCAGGCCAAGGGCCATGCGCCGCAGTATTCGCACGGCATCCGCATCACCGACTCCGTGGCGCTCGACTGTGCACAGGAAGCCGCGGGCCAGCTGCGCTATGAAATCGAAGCGGCGTTCAGCCAGGGCCTGCCCAACACGCCGATGGCCGGCGCCACGGTGCGCGTGCTGTCGGGCAATTTCGTCACCGCACGCCCCGTGGGCATCGTCGACGGCGTCGATTTCAAGCATTCGGGACTGGTGCGCAAGGTCGACGTGAACGCGATACGCCAGACGCTCGACATGGACGCCATGGTGCTGCTGTCGCCGTTCGGCTTCTCGCCCACGGGCGAGGCCTTCAACCTCAACATGGAAGAGGTCGCGACCAGCGTGGCCATAGAGCTCAAGGCCGACAAGCTGATCTTCCTGACCGAAGTGCCCGGCATCTACCAGCACCCGCTCGAGCCCGCGGGCGACGACAACCCCATAGACACCGAGCTGCCGCTGGCCACCGCCCAGTCGCTGCTGGCCCAGCTGCCCGCGCCCCAGCAGCCCACCGACACCGCGTTCTACCTGCAGCACTGCGTCAAGGCCTGCAAGGCCGGCGTCGAGCGCAGCCATATCCTGCCGTTCGCGGTCGACGGCGCGCTGCTGCTCGAAATCTATGTGCACGACGGCATAGGCACCATGGTCATCGACGAGAAGCTCGAAGAGCTGCGCGAAGCCACGGCCGACGATGTCGCGGGCATCGTGCAGCTGATAGAGCCGTTCGAGAACGACGGCACGCTGGTCAAGCGCAGCCGCACCGAGATCGAGCGCGACATCACCAACTACACGCTGATCGAGCACGACGGCGTGATCTTCGGCTGCGCCGCGCTCTACCCCTATCCCAAGGAAAAGACCGCCGAAATGGCGGCCGTGACGGTCTCGCCCAAGAGCCAGGGCACGGGCGACGGCGAAAAGCTGCTCAAGCGCATAGAGCAGCGCGCGCGCAACCAGGGGCTGGAAAGCCTGTTCGTGCTGACCACGCGCACCATGCACTGGTTCATCAAGCGCGGTTTCCAGCCCGTGGACCCGAACTGGCTGCCTGAATCGCGCAAGGCCAAGTACAACTGGGACCGCAAGAGCCAGGTACTGGTCAAAAAGCTCTGAAGCATGTAATGGCCTCGCGCCCGCTTTTACTGCGACGCGGGGCTATCATCGGCACACTTTTTTCCTCGGCCCCATTCACCCCAGCCCATGCCCCTGCCCGTTCTCTACTCCTTTCGCCGCTGCCCCTATGCCATTCGCGCCCGCCTGGCGCTGGCCCATTCGGGCATTGCCTGCGAGCTGCGCGAAGTCAATCTGCGCGCCAAGCCCGAAGCGCTGCTGCAGGCCTCGCCCAAGGGCACGGTGCCGGTGCTGGTCACCGCGGACGGCGTGATCGAGCAAAGCCTGGAAATCATGCTCTGGGCGCTGCGCCAGAACGACCCCGACGGCTGGCTGGCCCCGACCGAAGGCAGCGAAGCCGAGATGCTGGCGCTGATCAATGACCTGGATACGCGCTTCAAGCCCGCGCTCGACCGCTGCAAGTACCCCGAGCGCTACAGCGCCGCCGAAGTCAACGACGCCCAGGCCGAAGCCCTGACCTGGCTCGCGGCGCTGGACGAGCAGCTGACCGACACCGGCTATCTGTTCGGTCTGCACCCGAGTCTTGCCGACATGGCGCTGCGCCCTTTCGTGCGCCAGTTCGCGCGCATCGACGAGGCCCAGTGGGCCGAGCAGCCCTGGCCCGCGCTGCAGGCCTGGCTGCAGCGCTGGATAGATTCCGCGCTGTTTGCCGAAGTGATGGAAACCTACCCCGGCTGGCGCGACGGCGAGACCGGCCCGACCTTCATGGCCCAGGTGTCGGGCGCGCAATAAGCCTCAGAACTGGATGTCGGCGCGGACTATCTCGCGCCATTCGCCGGGCGCGAGCCCGTCCAGGCGCAGATTCGCGATGCTTTGGCGCACCAGGCGCAGCGTGGGATGGCCTATGGCCGCGGTCATCTTGCGCAGCTGGCGATTCTTGCCTTCGACGATGCTCACTTCAAGCCACACATCCTGCACCGACTTGCGTAGGCGCACGGGCGGCTCGCGCGGCGGCACGTCTGGCTGGGGATCGAGCAGCACGGCCGCGCAGGGCTTGGTCTGGTAATCCTCTATGCGCAGTCCCGCGCGCATGCGCTGCAATGCTTCTTCGCTGGGCACGCGCTCGACCAGCGCCCAGTAGGTCTTGGGCTTTTCATTGCGCGGGTTGAGCAGGCGCTCGATCAGCGGGCCATCATCGGTCAGCAGCAGCAGGCCTTCGGAGTCCTTGTCGAGCCGGCCCGCGGGATACACGCCCTTGGGCAGGCCGAACTCGGCCAGCGAACGTGCGCCATCATCGGGAGTGAACTGGGACAGCACGCCGTAGGGCTTGTGAAAGAGAAAATAACGGGGCATCGGCAGCACTGGAGCACCAGGCGGCGCTCCGTCAGAAAGCAGGACGGCAATTCTCGCCCATGTTTCCTGCCGTGTCAGTCGACGCTGCGCGTGACTTCCAGCGCCTTGGCCACGACATCGCGCGTGAGCGTTGGCACAAAGCTCTCTATGAAGTGGAAGGCATAGCCGCGCAGCCAGGCGCCGCGGCGCAGGCCCAGGCGCGTCAGGTTGACTTCAAACAGGTGACCCGCATCGAGCAGGCGCAGATGGCGGTCGCGCTCGGCGTCCACCGCAATCGAGGCGACTATGCCCACGCCCATGCCCAGCTCCACATAGGTCTTGATCACGTCGGCATCCATCGCCGAGAGCACCACATCGGGCGCCAGGCCTTCGCGCGCAAAGGCTTCGTCGATGTGGGCCCGGCCGGTATAGCCCTGCTCGTAGGTGATGATGGGGTGCTGCACCAGTTGCGCCAGCGTCAGCGGCCCCTCGATGTCCAGCAGCGCATGGCCTGGCGGCACGACGATGCTGTGCGTCCAGCGGTAGCACGGCAGCGTGACCAGTTCATCATGGGTGCTCAGGGCCTCGGTGGCCACGCCGATGTCGGCTTCGCCGCTGAGCAGCATCTGCGCCACCTGCTGGGGCGAGCCCTGGTGCAGGTGCAGCACGACCTGGGGAAAGCGGCTGCGGAAATCGCGTACCACCTGCGGCAGCGCATAGCGCGCCTGCGAGTGCGTGGCGGCAATCGACAGCCGGCCCTGGTCGCTGGTGCTGAAGTCCAGGCCTGCGCGGCGCAGGTTGTCGGCTTCGAACAGCAGCTTCTCGACGATGGGCATCAGGCTTTCGCCCGGCGGCGTCAGGCCCGTGAGCCGCTTGCCCGCGCGCACGAAGATCTGCACACCGAGTTCTTCCTCGAGCTCGCGGATCTGCCGGCTCACGCCGGGCTGGGAGGTATAGAGCGCCTGCGCGACCTCGGTGAGGTTGAAGCCCCGGCGCACGGTTTCACGCACCGAACGCAATTGCTGGAAATTCATGCCACTGACCTGTTTTTCTTCTGGCGTATGCGGGCCGCAGGAATTGCGGCGTGCGCGCCGCCTGCGCGCATCTTCGAAAGAAATCGCGGCCGGCTCACGCCGCGACCAAGGCGTTTTCCCAGCGCACGAGAGGCTCGACGTCCTGCGGCTCGGCTTCGAGAAACTCGAGCTGATTGCCTGCCGGGTCCTTAAGATAGAAACGCGCAAAGCCCGCGAGGCCCTGGTTTTCGACCAGCGGCAGCTGCGCGGCCAGCAGGCGCTGGCGCAGCGCGGGCAGATCCTGCACTTCGAACGCCAGGTGCGAGACCGCGGGCAGCGGCTGCCATTGCGCCACACCGACAAGATCGATGCGCTGGCCGCCGGCGACGAAATGCAGGGCCGCGCCTTCGACCTGCTCGCCCGGCAATTCGCTCAGGCCCAGCAGGTCGCGGTAGAAATGCCGCATGGCCGGCGCATTGCCGGCGCGGAATGCGAGCTGCAGATGATGGACGCCGCGAATGCTCATGCTGCCCCCACCGCCGCCGCGCAGCCGCCGGATCGCGCCAGGCCGCGCAGCGCAATGCGCGGCGCCCGCTTGCGCGAGCGCACTGGCGCAATCAGGTTCCAGCTGGCGGCCGTGATGGCTATCAGCTGCAATGTGGGCGTCAATGGCGCCAGGCCGCGGGCGGCAGGCTTGAGGCAGGTTTTCATGGGGCTCTCCTTGCGGCGCCGACCGGGGCCGGCGCCGTATGCGCTTACTTGCGGGTGTAGATCTGGTCGAAGCTGCCGCCGTCGGCGAAATGCTCCTTGTCGGCCTTGGCCCAGCCGCCAAACGCCTGATCGATGGTCACCAGCGTCAGCTTGGGAAAGGTGCTGGCGAACTGCGCCTTGGCCTTTTCCGAAGTCGGACGGTAGAAGTTGCGCCCGGCAATCTGCTGCGCCTCTTCGGAGTACAGGAACTTGAGGTATTCCTCGGCGACGGCACGCGTGCCGCGCTTGTCGACCACCTTGTCGACCACGGCCACCGAAGGCTCGGCCAGGATGGAGATCGAAGGCACGACGATGTCGAACTTGTCGCGGCCGAATTCCTTGAGCGCAAGGAAAGCTTCGTTTTCCCAGGCCAGCAGCACATCGCCCACGCCGCGCTGCACGAAGGTCATGGTCGAGCCGCGCGCGCCGGTGTCCAGCACGGGAACGTTCTGGAACAGCTTGCCGACGAATTCCTTGGCCTTGGGGTCGCCGCCATATTTGCGCTTGGCGAATTCCCAGGCCGCGAGGTAGTTCCAGCGCGCGCCGCCCGAAGTCTTGGGGTTGGGAGTGATCACCTGCACGCCGGGCTTGATCAGATCGTCCCAATCCTTGATGCCCTTGGGATTGCCCTTCTTCACCAGGAACACGATGGTCGAGCTGTAGGGCGCCGAGTTGTGCGGCAGGCGCTTTTGCCAATCGGCGTTGATCTGGCCGCCGTTCTTGGCGACGGCGTCGATGTCGCCGGCCAGGGCCAGTGTCGCCACATCGGCGTCGATGCCGTCGATGATGGAGCGCGCCTGCTTGCCCGAACCGCCGTGCGACTGCTTGACAGAGACCGCCTGGCCGGTCTTGGCCTGCCAGTGCTTGGCAAACGCCTGGTTGTACTCGACGTACAGCTCACGCGTGGGATCGTAGGAAACATTGAGCAGTGTCAAGGGCTGGGCCATGGCCGGACCCGCCGTGAGTGCAACGCTGGCAGTCAGCGCGAGCAGGGCTGGAAACTTGATAAAGTGACGGCGAATTGTCATTTGGGTCTCGAATAGGTTGCGGTGAGCGCTTGAACGCTGCTGAACGCATTCTGGAACCGACCCATCAAAACTTAAACCAATAAGATTTCAGTTCGTTATATCCAAAACATCTGAAGTCAGCACAAGGATCTTTTCCCCATGGCACGTACCGTTCACTGCATCAAGCTCGACAAGGAAGCCGAAGGCCTCGATTTCCCGCCCTATCCCGGTGAACTGGGCAAGCGCATCTGGGAAAGCGTGAGCAAGGAAGCCTGGGCCGGATGGCTCAAGCACCAGACCATGCTGGTCAACGAAAACCGCCTCAACCTCGCCGATGCGCGCGCCCGCCAGTACCTGGCACGCCAGATGGAAAACCATTTCTTCGGCGGCGGCGCCGACGCCGCCGTGGGCTACGTGCCCCCGACCGACGCATAAAACGCCAGCCGGGCCGCATCCATTGACGGCCCCGGTGCAGGACGGGATAATCCCGTCTTTCTGCGGGAGAGCTAAGGCGCTGCATGCGCTTTCGCCGAAGGCGCAAACTCCCATAATCGCTCAGGCACCCGGAACCGCAGGAATCGTTCGCCAACTGGAGAGCAGTCAGGGCGCGGCTTGCCGCGCCGCCGACTCACCGAAGGGGCAAGCGCTCCTGGCTTGCCGCCTGGAGCGCGCAAACTCTCAGGTACAAAGGACAGCGGGAGAGGCGTATCGGCACCGTCAGGCGACGGGCCGGTTTCCACCGAGACTTTTTGCGTGTCCTCTTCCCTCTCCGCCATCCAGCCTCTGCAGGCGTCCTCCCCTATCGACACCATGCTGGTGATCTACCTCGTGGCGATCACCGCCGAAGCCATGTCCGGCGCACTGGCCGCGGGCCGGCGCAACATGGACATCTTCGGCGTCGCCGTGATTGCCTTCGTCACCGCCCTGGGCGGCGGCACCATACGCGACATGGTGCTCGGCCATTTCCCCATAGGCTGGACCCAGCACCCCGAATACGTCTACCTGGTGATTTCCGCGGGCCTTCTGACAACGCTGGTCGCGCGCCATCTGCTGCGCCTCAAGCAGCTGTTCCTGCTGCTCGACGCCATGGGGCTGATCGCGTTCTCGCTGATAGGCTGCAACGTGGCGCTCAAGCTCAACTACCCGCTGGTGGTCGTCATCATCTCGGGCATGCTCACCGGCATCAGCGGCGGCATTCTGCGCGACGTGCTGTGCAACCAGGTGCCGGTGGTGTTCCGGCGCGAGCTCTATGCCAGCGTGTCGCTCGCGGTCTGCGTGCTGTTCCTGCTGCTGCAGCATTTCGCGGTGTCCACGGGCATCAGCACCGCCATCTGCTTTGCGGGCGGCCTGGCGCTGCGCCTGCTGGCCATCCGTTTCAAATGGCGGCTGCCGACGTTCTCCTACCAGCAGCGCTGGGAATGAACGCCGCGGCCTGATTTCTCCCTATGTCCGAAGCAATTGACTGGCTGCCCGACGGCACGCCCTACAGCCCGCGTTTTTCCGACCGCTACCACAGTGAAAACGGCGGCCTGGACCAGGCGCGCCAGGTGTTTTTCGCCGGCTGCGGCCTGCCCGCGGCCTGGGCCTATGCCGCGCAGTGGCGCATTCTCGAGACCGGTTTCGGCTTCGGACTCAACTTTCTCGTCACCTGGGCCGCCTGGAAAGCCGACCCGGCGCGTCCGCGCCAGCTGCATTTCGTCTCGATCGAGGCTTACCCAGTCACGCAGGACGACATGCGCCGCGCCATGCCGCAGGACCCCGCACTGCACCCGCTGGCCGAACAGCTCGCCGCGCAGTTCTGGGGCCTGCTGCCGGGCGTGCACCGGCTGTCGTTCGAGGACGGCCAGGTGCAGCTGACGCTCTACATCGGCGATGCCCAGGCCCAGCTGCGCCAGCAGATGCCTACCGCGGACTCGGTCTACCTCGACGGTTTCAGCCCCGCGCGCAATCCCGAGATATGGGATGCGCAGACGCTCAAGGCCGTGGCGCGCTGCTGCCGCCGCGGCACGCGGCTGGCAAGCTGGACGATTGCGCGCGCGGTGCGCGATGCGCTGGCCGAGAACGGCTTCGAAGTGCAGAAGGTGCCGGGCGTTCCCCCGAAGCGCGACAACCTGCAGGCGCTGTTCAATCCGCGCTGGGAGCCGCGCCGGCGCGCCGATGCCTGGAGCCAGCCGCCGCAGCTGCCGCCCGCCGACGCGCGCCGCGCCATCGTCATTGGCGGCGGCATTGCGGGCGCGTCCGTCGCCTTCGAGCTCGCGCGCCGCGGCTGGCAGGTCGAGGTGCTGGACCAGGCCGATCAACCCGCGGGCGGCGCCTCGGGCCTGCCCGCAGGCCTGTTTGCCCCCCATGTCTCGCCCGACGACAGCCTGCTGTCGCGGCTGTCGCGCAGCGGCGTGCGCGCCACGCTGCAGCGGGCCCATGCCTTGCTGCAACCCGGCCAGGATTGGCAGCACTGCGGCGTACTCGAACACCGCGTGGAAAGCAGCGACGGGCTCATAGGCCTGCCGCGCGAATGGCAGCTCGAAGGCGCGCATGCCGCGCCCCCGGGTTCGCGCCCGCACCCGGGCCATCACTGGAGCCACCCCGCCGACGCCGCGCAGCGCGCGCTGGCCGGGCTGGATGGCGCCGACGCCGCCTGCTGGCATGCGCAGGCCGGCTGGATACGGCCGGCGCAGCTGGTGCGCGCGCTGCTGGCCCAGCCCGGCATCCAGTGGCAAGGCCGGCGCCGCGTCGCGCAATTGCAGCGCCAAGGCAGCGACTGGCAGTTGCTCGATGCCCAGGGCCAGGTACTGGGCCAGGCACCGCTGGTGGTGATTGCCGGCGGCCATGGCAGCGACCAGCTGCTGCCTGCCGGCTGGCCGCTGCAGCGCATGCGCGGCCAGGTCTCCTGGGGCGAGCACAAGGACCTGGCGGCCGATGCGCTGCCGCCCTTCCCGGTCAACGGCAAGGGCAGCCTGGTGCCCCATATTCCGCTGGGCGGCCTTGATGCGGGCCGCGGCTGGTTCATGGGCTCGACTTTCGAGCGCGACAGCGATACGCTGCCGCCATCCCCCGCGGACCAGGCCGCAGCGCATGCGGCCAACGCGCTGCGACTGCAGGCCTTGCTGCCAGGCAAGGCGGCGGCACTGGCGCCGGCGTTTGCCGCCACGCCGCAGCTGTGGGCTGGCGTGCGCCTGGCCGCGCCCGACCGCCTGCCGCTGGTCGGTCCGGTGGACCCGGTGCACCAACCGGGCCTGTGGACCTGCACGGCCATGGGCGCGCGCGGCATTACGCTGGCGCTGCTGTGCGCCGAACTGCTGGCCGCGCGCCTGCACGACGAGCCGCTGCCGCTTGACGCCAAGCTCGCGCAGGCGCTGTCGACCCAGCGCATCGGCGCCTGACCGGGGCCTGACAGAGGGTTTTGCACCGGTTCAGAAAACCGGCCGAAAACGCCTCTCGGCAGGCCGCCAGGCCGCGCCAGTGCTTGCGCATAAGCTTATTCGCATAAAGGAAGCACAAAACAATAGTTTGCCCGGCGGCTGTCCCGGCCTACATTTCCCAGCATGCATGCTTCGAGCACCCTCCCCCCACATGCCCCACGAAGGCGCCGGGCGCTCGCGCGACTTTCCTGCATTTGCGCCCGCCTGCCGCAGGCTCTCCGCGGCCCGGCAGGGCTTCACCGGTTTTCGCACTGAACCGCCATGTACCAATACACCCCCTTTGACCAGGAATTCGTGAAGCTGCGCGCCGATCAGTTCCGTGACCAACTCGAACGCTGGCAGGCCGGCAAGCTGCCGGAAGACGACTTCCGCCCGCTGCGCCTGCAAAACGGCTGGTATGTGCAGCGCTACGCGCCCATGCTGCGCGTGGCCGTGCCCTACGGCGAAATCGCCAGCCGGCAGATCCGCGTGCTGGCGCGCATCGCGCGCGAATATGACGAACCCGAAGCCGAAGTCTTCAAGGCCGCGATGGAAGGCCAGGGCCTGCTGGGCACCACGTTCCTGCCCACGCACTGCGCCCACTTCACGACCCGCACCAACGTGCAGTTCAACTGGATTCCGCTGGCCAAGGCCGCCGATGTGATGGACCTGCTGGCCAGCGTCGATCTGCACGGCATCCAGACCAGCGGCAACTGCATTCGCAACACCACCACCGACGCCCTGGCCGGCGTGGCCGTCGACGAGATCGTCGATCCGCGCCCCTACGCTGAAATCCTGCGCCAGTGGACCACGCTGCACCCCGAGTTCGCCTTCCTGCCGCGCAAGTTCAAGATCGCCATCAGCGGCGCCGCGGAAGACCGTGCCGCCACGGGTTGGCACGATGTGGGCCTGCATGTGGTGAAGAACGCCGCCGGCGAAGTCGGCTTCAAGGTGTTTGTCGGCGGCGGCATGGGCCGCACCCCGGTGATCTCCACGCAGATCCGCGAGTTCCTGCCCTGGAACCAGGTGATGAACTACATCGAGGCCATCGTGCGCGTGTACAACGAGCACGGCCGGCGCGACAACAAGTACAAGGCGCGGATCAAGATCCTGGTCAAGGCCGAAGGCCAGCAGTACATCGACGATGTCGAAGAGGAATATCGCCAGATCGTCGAGATCGACGGCGGCCCGCACACCATTCCCCAGGCCGAGCTCGACCGCGTCAAGGCCTGCTTTGTCGATCCGCAGCTGCCGGCGCTCAAGCCGCTGTCGGCCGAGGAAATCGCGCAGTCGCTTGCGGCCCACTCGGCCGCCGAGCCCGGCTTTGCCCGCTGGCTGGCGCGCAACGTGCACCCGCACCGCAATCCGCAGCTGCGCGCCGTCACGCTGTCGTTCAAGCGCCCCGGCCAGTCGCCGGGCGACGCCACGGGCGACCAGCTCGACGCCCTGGCCGCGCTGATGGACCGCTTCTCGTCGGGCGAAGCCCGCGTCACCCATGACCAGAACGTGCTGCTGCCCTGGGTGCCCGTGAGCGAGCTGTTCACGCTGTGGCAGGAAGCGCGCGCGCTGGGCCTGGCCAGCGCCAACGTGCAATTGCTGACCGACATGATCGCCTGCCCCGGCGGCGACTTCTGCGCGCTGGCCAATGCGCGCTCGCTGCCGATTGCCGAAGCCATCACCCAGCGCTACCAGGACCTCGACGAGCTCGACGACATCGGCCCCATCGACCTGCACATCAGCGGCTGCATCAACAGCTGCGGCCACCACCACAGCGGCCATATCGGCATCCTGGGCGTCGACAAGGACGGCAAGGAGTGGTATCAGGTCACGCTGGGCGGCTCGGACGGCTCGCTGCTGTCGGGCGCCTCGGTCGCGGGCAAGGTCATAGGCCCGTCGTTCTCGGCGGCCGAAGTGCCCGATGTGATCGAAGCCGTGCTGGCCACCTACCGCGACCAGCGCGAAGCCGGCGAGCGCTTCCAGGACACCGTGCGCCGCCTGGGCCTCGATCCGTTCAAGGAAGCCGGCAAGTCCGCGCGCCATCCTGCTCCCGTCGAAGCCGAAGCCACGGCCTGAGTTCCCGGTCCACCCAAAATCCGCTCGAGACGATGAAAATCCTAGCTTCCCACGAACACCAGGCGCCCGCCGAGGGCGACGCCAGCCAGGTGGCGCTGGCCAACGATGCCGATGCGCTGGCGCTGCCGCTTGAAGGCGTGACGCGCATCGACCTGCACTTTCCGCAGTTCACCGACGGCCGCGCGTTCAGCCAGGCCTACCTGCTGCGCCGCCGCCGCGGCTTCACGGGCGATCTGCGCGCCACCGGCGATGTGCTGATCGACCAGCTGGTGCAGATGCAGCGCACCGGTTTCAGCAGCGCCGTGCTGCGCGCCGACGTCGATGCGTCGGCCGCCCAGCGCCAGTTCGAACGCTTTGCGCGCTTCTACCAGGGCGATGCGGTGCACACCGCGCCCATCTTCGCGTCGCAGGAGGACTGATGTCCGGCATCACCAGCTCACTGCTGCCCGCGTCCGGCTCCGGCGCAGGCCAGACCCGCCAGGCCGTGCGCAGCAACGCGCGGCCCAGCAGCGATTTCGCGGCCAAGCTCGCCCAGACCGAGCAGCTGCTGCGCCAGGCTGCGGCCCATGGCGGGCGCCACGGCGACGTGACCCAGGCGTCCAGCCTGGGCGCCGAAGACGTGGTCATCACCCATCTGATCAACGCGCTGGCGCTCGACATCCCGGTGTTCGTGCTCGACACCGGCGCGCTGCACACCGAGACGCTGGCGCTGCTGGAACGCACCGAAGCGACGTCGCGTGCCGATATCGAGGTCTATCGCCCGCGCCACGAACAGGTGATCCAGTTCGTGCGCACCCAGGGACAGGACGCGATGTACCGCAGCCTCGAATTGCGCAAGCAATGCTGCGGCATACGCAAGATGGAGCCGCTGGCGCGCGCGCTGGCCGGCCGCACCGGCTGGATCACGGGCCTGCGCCGCGAGCAGTCAAATGCGCGCGCCGATGTGCCCGCGATCGACACCAGCGAAGTAGAGACCAAGGGCTTGACCAAGTTCAACCCGCTGGCCGACTGGACCTGGGGCGATGTGTGGCATTACATCGCGCTCAATGACGTCGACTACAACCCCTTGCACGACCAGTTCTACCCCTCGGTCGGCTGCGCGCCCTGCACCCGTGCCATCAGCCTGGGCGAAGACTTCCGCGCCGGCCGCTGGTGGTGGGAGGACGAGACCGCCAAGGAATGCGGCCTGCACGTCAAGGCCTCTTGAAGTCCTGCCCTCTCCCGATATTGCCCCCAAGGTTTTGCATGAACGCTCCCATCGCTCCCCATGTGCTGACCCAGCTCAGCAACCACCATCTCGACGCCCTGGAAGAAGAAACCATCTTCATCCTGCGCGAAGTGGCCGCCACTTTCGAGCGCCCGACGCTGCTGTTTTCCGGCGGCAAGGATTCGCTGGTGATGCTGCGCTGCGCCGAAAAGGCGTTCGGCGCCGGCCGCCTGCCCTATCCGCTGCTGATGATAGATACCGGCCACAACTTCCCTGAAGTCACGGCCTTTCGCGACCAGCGCGCCAAGGAACTGGGCGCCGAGCTGATCGTGCGCAATGTCGAGGACTCGATGGCGCGCGGCACCGTGCGCCTGGCCCATCCCGGCGAATCGCGCAACGTGCACCAGTCGGTGACGCTGCTCGAAGCCATAGAGGAATTCCGCTTCGACGCGCTGATCGGCGGCGCGCGCCGCGATGAGGAGAAGGCCCGCGCCAAGGAGCGCATCTTCTCGCACCGCGACAGCTTCGGCCAGTGGCAGCCCAAGGCCCAGCGCCCCGAGCTGTGGACGCTGTTCAACACCCGCATCGCGCCGGGCGAGCATTTCCGCGTGTTCCCGATCAGCAACTGGACCGAGCTTGACGTCTGGCAATACATAGAACGCGAGCAGATCGCCCTGCCTTCGATCTACTACACGCACCAGCGTGAAGTGGTGGAGCGCCGCGGTCTGCTGGTGCCCGTGACGGAGCTGACCCCGCCACGCGAAGGCGAGGAAGTCGTGCTGCGTGACGTGCGTTTTCGCACCGTGGGCGACATCACCTGCACCTGCCCGGTGGAAAGCACGGCCGCCAGCGCCGCCGACATCGTGATTGAAACCCTGGCCGCCGACGTCAGCGAACGCGGCGCCACGCGCATGGACGACAAGACCAGCGACGCATCCATGGAAAAGCGCAAGAAGGAAGGTTACTTCTAATGACAAGCACTGCATTCACTTCCCCGGCCGAAGGCACAGCCTCGGCGCTGCGCTTCATCACCTGCGGCTCCGTCGATGACGGCAAGAGCACGCTGATCGGCCGTCTGCTGGTCGACAGCAAGTCGGTGCTGCAGGACCAGCTCGCGGGCGTTCAGCGCAGCGGCGAGACCGATCTCGCGCTGCTGACCGACGGCCTGTCGGCCGAGCGCGAGCAAGGCATCACCATCGACGTCGCCTACCGCTACTTCGCCACGCCCACACGCAAGTTCATCATCGGCGACGCTCCCGGCCACGAGCAGTACACGCGCAACATGGTCACGGCCGCGAGCAGCGCCGACGCCGCCGTGGTGCTGGTCGATGCAACCAAGCTCGACTGGCGCTCGCCCGATCTGGCGCTGCTGCCCCAGACCCGCCGCCACAGCCTGCTGGTGCATCTGCTGCGCGTGCCTTCGCTGGTGTTCGCGGTCAACAAGCTCGACGCCGTCGCCGAGCCCGAACTGGCCTTTGTCCATATCAAGGCAGCGCTCGAACGTTTTGCCGCGGCGGCCGGCATTCGCGTTGCCGCCACGGTGCCGGTCTCGGCGCTCAAGGGCTGGAATGTGGTTACCTCGCATGAAGGCTGGTGCGGCTACAGCGGCCCCAGCCTGCTGCAATGGCTCGAAGGCCTGCCCAGCACGCCCGCCGATACCGCGCTGCCCACGGCCTTGCCGGTGCAATGGGTGGAGAAATTCTCCGCGTCGGCCGATACCTCGCAGGGTCGGCGCGTGTTCTGGGGCCGTCTGGGCGCGGGCCAGCTGCAGGCCGGCCAGAGCGTGCAGATCTTCCCCAGCGGCCAGACCGCCGTCGTCGCCCAGGTGCTCGACCACGCGCGCCGCCCCGGCGACGTGAGCGCCGGCCACAGCGCTGGCGTGGTGCTGGACCGCGAAGTCGATGTCTCGCGCGGCGACTGGATCCTGGCCGCCAGCACGGCAGCGCCCGTGGCCGACGATGATTTCGACGCCGAGGAGGCCGCGCCCGTGGGCCGGCGCGATCTCACGGCCACCGTCGCCTGGATGGACGACGAACCGCTGGTGCCCGGGCGCGTGTATCTTGCGCTGCACGGCCACCGCTGGGTCAAGGCCAAGGTGCGCCGCGTGGTGCATCATCTCGACATCCATACGCTGGCCGAAGAGCCCGCCGCCAACCTGCAGGCCAATGCCATTGGCGTGGTCGAACTCGCGCTGCAGGAACCGCTGCCGCTGCGTCCGTTCACCGAAGCGCGTATCCAGGGTGCGCTGATTCTGGTCGATACTGCCAGCCACAAGACCGCCGCTGCAGCCCTTGCGCATTGAGTTCGCGCCGCGCGCCGGGGGTGATAACCCCGGCGCGGCGCCCTCCTCGATACACACTGCGCCCACGAATCGGCCCAGTGAAATAAAATCAGCTCAGTACTGACCCTATAACTCCAAAGTTCCTCATGACTCACGTCGTTTCCGAAAACTGCATCCAGTGCAAATACACCGACTGCGTGGACGTATGCCCCGTGGACTGCTTCCGCGAAGGCCCGAACATGCTGGTCATCGACCCGGATGAATGCATTGACTGCGCAGTTTGCATCCCCGAGTGCCCGGCCAACGCCATCTTTGCCGAAGAAGACGTGCCGCCCGATCAGCTGGCATTCATCAAGCTCAACGCCGAGCTGTCGCTGGCCGCGGGCTGGAAGAGCATCACCAAGCGCAAGAACGCGCTGCCCGACGCCGACGAATTCAACGGCCAGCCCGGCAAGATTGCCGCGCTGCAGCGCTGATCGGTTGATGCACCCCTGATGACAGACCGCGCCCTGCCCCCCGCTTCCCACGATCCCATTGACACCGATGCGGTGGTGATAGGCGCCGGTCCGGCCGGCCTGTTCCAGGCCTTCCAGCTGGGCCTGCAAGGCCTGGGCGTGCATATCATCGACGCCCTGCCCCATGCGGGCGGCCAGTGCGCCGAGCTGTACGGCGACAAGCCCATCTATGACGTTCCGGGCATTCCGGTCTGCACGGGCCGCGAACTCGTGGCCCTGCTGCTCAAGCAGCTCGCGCCCATCCAGCCGCAATGGCATCTGGCCGCCCAGGTGCAGGCGCTTGAAACCCTGGCCGACGGCCGTTTCCTGCTGAGCACCACATCGGGTGCCCAGCTGCGCGCGCGCTGCGTGTTCATTGCCGCGGGCGTGGGCGCGTTTGTGCCGCGCATGCTCAAGATTGCCGGCATCGAGGCGCATCTCGGTCGCCAGCTGCACTACCACCCGGCCGATGTCGAAGTTGCCGCCGGCCAGAAGATCGTGGTCCATGGCGGCGACGAAGATGCGGTGGCCGCGGCGCTGCGCTGCGCCGAGATCCATCCGGAGGCGCATGTCACGCTGCTGCATCGCCGCGATGTCTTCAATGCCGCGCCCGATCTGCTGGCCCGCCTGCAGGCGCTGCGCGACAGCGGGCGCATCACCGTCATCGCGGCGCAGATCAATGGCATGGAAGAGCAGAACGGCAGCCTCGCCGCGCTGCAGCTCACCGACCCGCAGGGCGCGGCGCAGCGCCTGGCGCTGGACCAGCTCTGGGTCTATCTGGGCATTTCACCGCGCCTGGGGCCCATCTCCGACTGGGGTCTGGCGATGGAGCGCAAGCAATTGCTGGTCGATGCCGCAACGTTCTCTACCAGCCAACCCGGCATCTATGCCGTGGGCGACATCAACCACTACGCGGGCAAGCGCCGGCTGATCCTCTGCGCCTTCCATGAAGCCACGCTGGCCGCGTTTGCCGCGGCCGAGCTGCTCAGCGGCGCCAAGGTCTTGCTGCAATACACGACCACCAGCGCGCGGCTGCACGCCATCCTGGGCGTGGAACATCCGGCCAGCGAATAGCGCGCCCGCGCCTGCTCAGCGCTCGACCACAAAACTCACCACCGTGGTCGCGCTGCCGCCGATGTTGAGCGTGGCACAGCGGCGCGCGCCCTCGATCTGACAGGCTCCGGCCCGGCCCGTGACCTGGCGCGCCGTGTCCAGCACCATGCGCACTCCCGTCGCGCCCACGGGGTGGCCCAGGCCTATCAGGCCGCCGCTGGCATTGATCGGCAGCCGCCCGCCCGCGGCAATCGTGCCGTCCTCGATGGCGCGCCAGCTTTGCCCCGGCGCCGTGATGCCGAAATGATCTATGGCCATGTATTCGGTGGTGGTGAAGCAGTCGTGGGTTTCTATGCCGTCGAGCTGGAAAACATCGGCGACGCCGGCGCGCCGCAAAGCATCCTGGATGGCAGCGCGCACATGCGGGAACACATAGGACGACTGGACGCTGGCGCGCAGCTTGGCATCGAGCTTCAGGTGCGCCGTGCTGTGCCCCCAGCCGGTGAGACGCGCAATCGAATCCAGCGAACGGTTGTGGCGCGCGGCCCAGGCGCCGGCAAAGCGCTCGTTCGCCAGCACCACGGCCGCCGCGCCGTCGGTGACCTGCCCGCAGTCCTGGCGCCGAATCATGCCTTCGATCACCGGGTTGGCGACGTCGTCGGCCAGGAAGCTGCGCGGACCGTATTCCCAATCGCGCGTCTGGGCGTTGGGATTGCGCCGCGCATTCTCGATGTTGATCTGCGCGATGCGCCCCAGGTGTTCGTACTTGAGCCCATAGCGGCGCGCATATTCCTGGCCCACCAGGTCGAACATGTGAGGCCAGGCGTATTTCGCGTCCTGCGCTTCCTCGCCCACCCAGGTCGCAGCGCCCAGATGCTGGGCAGCGAGCGCGCCGGGAACATTGCGCTCGAGCTCGACACCGGCAACGATCACGCAGTCATAGCGACTGGCCTCGAGCTCGGCCGTGGCCGCAAGCATGGCAATGCTGCCCGATGCGCAGGCCGCTTCGTGCCGGCCCGCGGGCATGCCGTAGAACGCCGGATCGATGGCGGCAAACATGCCGCCGAGCTGGCCCTGGCCGGCAAACAGCTCGCCGACGAAATTGCCCACATGCCCGGCCTGGACCTCGCTGGCATCCACGCCCGCGTCCTGCAGGGCCCCCTGCACCGCGGACTGCAGCAGCTCGAACAGGCCTTGCCCCTGGCGGGCGGCATTGAGCGCGAAGTCGGTCTGCGCGCCGCCGAGGATATAGATGGGGTTGTGTCGCATGGCTGGTCCTTGGTTTAGCGTGGCAGGAGGCGGGCGGCGGCGGCGGCGCGCGCGGCTTCGCGCAGCGGGGCCTTCACCAGCTTGCCATTGAGGTTGCGCGGCAGCGGCGTCGCGCTGACGGTGATGAAGTCGGGCGTCTTGTAGTCCGCCAGCTGGCTGCGGCACAGCTGGCGCACGCTGTCCGCATCGATGGCGCCCTGCGCATGCAGGAAGACATGGATGCGCTCGCCCAACACCTCGCAGGGGCTGGCAACGGCGGCGACTTCCACCACCCCTTCATGGCGCTGGATGCAGTTCTCGAGCTCCACGCAATAGACCTTGTAGCCGCCGCGATTGATCATGTCCTTGATGCGATCGAAAACGCGCAGGTAGCCGCCAGCGTCCACGCTGCCGATATCGCCCGAGCGCCAGTAGCCGGCCACAAAGGCCTTGCGCGTCGCTTCGGGCTGGTCCCAGTAGCCAATGGCATTGCCGGGACTGCGTATCCACAGCTCGCCCGCGGCACCGGGCGGCACTTCATGGCCGTCGGCATCGAGCACGCGGATGTCGACGCAAGGCATCAGCGTCCCGACGGAGTCCGGAAAGCGCGCGGCGTCGCCGCGCTCGGTCAGGGCCACGGCCGACGTGGTTTCGGTCGCGCCAAAGCCGTTGTACAGCGCCAGCCCCGGAAGCACCCGGGCAAGCCGCTCGATGCTGACCTCGGGCATGGCCGCGCCGCCAAAATGCCCTATGCGCCAGGCCGAGAGATCGCGGCTCGCGATCTCCGGCTGCAGCAGGCACAGGTTGTACATTGCCGGCACCATGACCGTGGCCGTGATGCGCCTGGCCTCCATTTCGGCCAGCACCTTTTCGGCATTGAAATGCCGCAGGCACACTAGACAGCCGCCCGCCTGCAGCGTCACGACCACCGCGGCCAGCAGGCCCGAAATATGGCTGGCGGGAATCACCAGCAGCATGCGGTCGTCGGCGCGATAGCCAAAGCGGTGCACGTAATGCCGCGCCGTGTGAAAGAAGGCCAGATGCGACAGCACCGCGCCCTTGGGGTGGCCGGTCGTGCCCGAGGTGTACATGATGCAGGCCGCGGACTGATCGCTGAAGTCGGCGGCCAGCGCCTGGACACCGGGCGCGCGCGCCAGGCTTTCGTAGGGCAGGCTCGCGGCCGCTGCGGCCTGCGCCCGCGCATCGGCCTGCCCGCGGTCGTGGCAGTCCACCTTCCAGCGCAGGCCCGGGGTGCTTGCCGGCGCAGGCAGGCGTTCGGCCAGCGTGCTCTCGAACACCAGGCCGCTGGCACCGCACTGGTTGAGCATGTACGCCAGCTCGGCCGCGCTTTGCCGGGTGCCTACGGGCACGGCAATGGCCCCAAGCCGCCAGATGGCCAGCAGCGTGAGGACGAATTCCAGCCGGTTTTCCAGCAGCAGCGCGACCCGGTCCGACCGGGCCGTGCCCAGCGCCGCCAGGCCGGCGGCCACCAGGCCGACCTCGCGATCCAGCTCGGCATAGCTCAGGCGGCGCTCGCCCTCCTCCAGCGCCTGCGCCTCGGGGCGGCGCTGCACCGTGGCGCGGAACATGGCATCCAGATGGGCAGGCCTGTAGGCATAGCAGGGCACGAGGCGGTCCTGGTAGAGCGCCTCGATGCGCGTGGCATGGTCATCAGTGAAAGAGGACTCGGTCATGGCAATGTGAAAAAAGGGAGGATTTGGGGCTGCGTTCAGTGACGCGCGTTTAGCGACGCGCGTTTAGCGACGCGCGTTAGTGACGCGCGTTCAGCGACGCGCGTCAGCGCCGCGCGGGCTCGCGCATGCGCACCGCGCCGTCGAGCCGCACCACGCTGCCGTTCATCATGGCGTTCTCTATCAGTGCCTTGGCCATGTGCGCGAACTCCTGCGGGCGTCCGGGCCGCCGGGGAAACGGCACGTCGTCGATCAGGGTGCGGCGCGTATGGTCGGGCACCACCTCGTACATGCCGGTCTCGAACGTGCCCGGCGCGATCGCCACCACGCGTATGCCGTAGCGTGCGAGTTCGCGCGCCAGGGGCAGCGTCATGCTGGCCACGCCGGCCTTCGAGGCGCCATAGGCGGCTTGCGCCGACAAGGCCTCATAGGCGGCGACGGACGCGGTGTTGACGATCACGCCGCGATCCTCGTCGTCATGCACCGCGCCGGCCTGGCTCAGGCCCTGGGCAAACAGGCGTATGGTATTGAACGTGCCCACCAGATTGATGGCGATCACGCGCCGGAAGGCATCCATGGACCGGGGCAGCACCCGCCCCGTCGCCTTGTCTCGGGTGAAGACCCGCGCGGGCCCGAGCACGCCCGCGCAGTTGATCAGGATGTTGGGCGTTCCCAGCAGGCGCCGGGTGCTGGCAAAGGCCTGCTCCATGTCGTGCGCACTGGCCACATCGCCGCTCAGCGGCAGCAGGCCCGGGCCAGCGCCCGCGTCGCCGGGCGCCGCCGGCGCCAGATCGATGGCGGCAACGCTGCAGCCTTGCGCCCGCAGCATCTCCACGCAGGCCAGTCCCAGGCCAGAGGCGGCGCCGGTGACCACCGCAATGCTTCCGTGCAGTTTCATAGAACCCTCATCTGCGCTACACGCGCGCCGGCATGCGCAGCGCGCCGTCCAGGCGCACCACCTCGCCGTTGAGCATGGGATTGGCCAGTATCGCCATGACCAGCTGCGCAAATTCGTGCGGCTGGCCGGGGCGCTGGGGATAGGGCGGCACGGCCGCGAAAACGACGTCCCGCGATGCGGCCGAAAGCCCCATCGTCATCGGCGTCTCGAACACGCCGGGCGCAATGCCCATGACGCGTATGCCGTATTCACCGAGCTCGCGCGCCAGCGGCAGCACCATGCCGGCCACGCCGCCCTTGGAGGCTGCATAAGCGGCCTGCCCCATCTGCCCGTCGAAAGCGGCAATCGAGGCGGTGTTGATGATCACGCCGGCCTCGCCCCCGGCCTGCGCCGGCAATGCGCCCTGTTCTATCATCTGCGGCACTGCGCAGCGTATGCAGTTGAGCGTGCCCAGCAGATTCACGGCAATCACCTGCTCGAACCTGCTCAGCGGCATGGCCTGGCCCTGCCGGACAACGCTGCCCGGGTCGGCAATGCCGGCGCAGTTCACCAGGATGGAGACCGGGCCGACCTCGTCCCGGATGCGTTCGAAGAGCTGTTCGGTTTCCAGGTCCTGGGTGATGTCGCACACATAGCCCCGCAGGCCCGGGGTGTCGGCGGCCGCCGCCACTGCGTGCGCATCGCGGTCCAGCAGCACCACGCGCGCGCCCGCTGCCTGCAGCGCGCTCGCGCTTGCCCGGCCCAGGCCAGAGCCGCCTCCGGTCACGACCGCAATCCGGCCATGCAGCTCGATCACCGCGGACGCTCCATCTTGCAGGGCGAAGGCAGCTGCGTGTCGTCGCCGGCAACCTTGGCCACGGTCTTCCATCCCATGCCCAGGCCTTCGGCGTCATATTTGACGCCCTTGACCAGCTGGTTGATGTAGATCGGGTGGCTGGCCTGGTGGTCCTGGGCGCGCATCTTGATCCTGCCGAACGGCGAGTCATGCTCCATGCCTTCGAGTGCCGTGGCGATCTTGACCAGATCCTGGGTGTTGCCGGTCTTCTCTATGGCCTTGGCCAGCATGTCCATCTGCACCAGGATGGAGGTGTAGTAGAGGTCTTCGCCGAACCTGGCCTTGAAGTCGCGCTGGTATTTCTCCAGCTCGGGCTGGCGGTCTTCCACCGGAACGTTCGGGTGCCAGGACGCAATCTGGAAAACGGTGTTCTCGCCGGCAGCGCCAATCGAGGTCGGCACGCCGAACAGCCCGCCGTAGTAGGTGATGTATTTGGCGTTAAGCCCCGACTCCTTGCTGGCGCGCACCATCAGCGCCAGGTCATTGCCCCAGTTGCCGGTGAGCACCGTGTCGGCGCCCGACTGCTTGATCTTCAGCACATAGGGCGAGAAGTCCTTGATCTTGCCGAACGGGTGGAATTCGTCGCCCACGAACTGGATGTCGGGACGCACCTTGCCGATCAGCGCCTTGGCATCCGCACTGACCTCGTGGCCGAAGCTGTAGTCCTGGTTGATCAGATAGATCTTCTTGATCTCAGGCGACCTGGCCACATGGTCGGCCACGGCGCGCATCTTCATCTTCTGGTGGGCTTCGAAACGGAAGAACCAGAAGCTGCATTTGGACTCGGTCAGATCGGGCAAGGCCGAGCCGTAGTTGAGAAAGAGCACGCGCGCCGCGGGGTTGCGCTGGTTGTGCTTTTCCACGGCCGTCAGCAGCGCGCCTGCAATGCCCGAGTTGCCGGCCTGCACCATGAAGTTGATCTTCTGGTCGATGGTGCTGGTGAGCATTGCCACGGCCTTGTTCGAGTCGCCGGCATTGTCCATCTGCACCACTTCGAGCTTGCGGCCGAGCACGCCGCCGCGCTCGTTGATCAAATGCACAGCATACTGCATGGTCTTTGCCACGGTCGTTCCGGTCGACGCCGTGGGACCGGAAAATGTGTCGATGTGGGCAATCCGGATGGGCTGTCCGGGCTGCGCCAGCGACCAGGCCGCGCCGGTGGCGAAGACGGCGGCAACGCATGTTGAACGAAAGATTCCCATGAACTTGTCTCCAGTTGCTCACCCGCCTTGCGCAGGTTGTTTATGATGGATAAACCAATAGTTACTCTGCGGTAACTTGATGTGAATCTTATGAGTCGCCCTGTCCAGGGTCAACCACGAAATTGACACATCGGCGACATCGCCGGTATCTCCATAGACATGACAAAGCAAACCCAAGTGCCCGCCAAACCAGCGCGCTGGAACAATGCCCTGGCCCAGGCGCCCGATCCGCGCGAGATCCGCAAGCGTGCGCTGATCGTCGCGGCCGGCCGCGTCTTCGGCACCAAGGGTTTTCACAACACCACGCTGGACGACATTGCCAGCGCCCTGTCGGTGACCAAGCCCGCGCTCTACCGCTATGTGGAGAACAAGCACCAGATCCTGTTCGAATGCCATCAGATGGCCGTGGCGATGGCCGAGGAAGCCCTGGCCCAGGCCATGCAGGGCAGCGCCGCGCCGCTGCAGCAGCTCCATGCCTTCGTTGCGCTGTACATCCGCAAGATCACCAGCGAGCTGGGCACCTGCGTGGTGCTGACCGAGTACTACTCGATGACGCCGGAGCACACTGCGCTAATCCAGCGCCGGCGGCGTGTCATCGATACCGCGTTGCGCATGCTGGTCACGCAAGCCGTCGACCAGCGTCTGATCGCGCCCTGCGATGCCAAGCTGGCGGTGTTCTTCCTGATGGGGGCGATCAACAACATCAACCGCTGGTTCACCGAAGGCGGTGCCCAGTCGGGCGAACAGATCGCCCAGGCCTTTGCCGACCACGCCATTGCCTGCCTTTCGCCCCTGCCCATGGCGCCGGCAAAGTCCTGACGCCAGGCCGGGCACGACCGCAGGCCCGGCCTCGCAGTACTAGCCCGCAGCCCGCTCCACGCGGTTGCGGCCGCCATTCTTGGCCGCGTACAGCGCCTGGTCCGACTGGCGCACGGTGTACTCGTAGTCCGGGTGGCCGTTGTGCATCGCCACGCCTATGCTCACCGTGACAGGCACGCGGCCGTCGCCGGGCAGTCGGAAAGCCTCCTTCTCGACCTGCGCGCGCAGCCGCTCGGCCAGCGCCAGCGCGCGCTGCAGGTCGATGTCCACCAGCAGCAGCAGAAACTCCTCGCCACCCAGACGGAAGGTGTAGTCGCCCGCGCGGCAGGCGCTCGACAGAATGACGGCCAGTTGCTGCAGCACCAGATCGCCGCCTTCGTGGCCGAAGCGGTCGTTGATCTGCTTGAAATGGTCCACGTCCAGCGACAGCAGCGCGAAATTCGCGTGGCGTTCGCGGCAGTAGTCGATCTCGCGGCGCAGCACCACGGGCAGGAACTTGCGGTTGAGCAGCCGCGTGAGCACATCGCGGCCCGCGTCGAGCTCGCGGTTCTGCTCGAACAGCGCATCGAGGTGGAAGGCAATCGTCTGCGTATGCTCATGCAGCGCGCGCAACTGCTGCAGGCGTGTCGGCGCATCGGCATCCTCGTCGAGCGAAGGCAGCAGCCGCTCGTCGATCAAGTCCATGGTCTCGAGAATCAAGCTGGTTTCACTCGTGCCGCGAAACGCATGCGCGCCCTTGTGGCGGAACCACAGGCCGAACTCGGAAGCTCCCATGCGCGGCAGATGCGGCGCCGGCAAGCCCATGGCGAGTTCGAACATCAGGCGGTTCTCCCAGTCGAGCACGGCCGCGCGCTGGCGCTCGCGCTCGGCGCTCATGTCCTGGGCCACCGCATGCAGCCGGTAGGCCTCCTGGGCGCGCGCGCTGCGGTCATGGGAGCGTGAATAGGCCTGGCTCATGATTTCCATGGCGATATCGATCACGGCCTGGCCGTAGGCATAGGCCTGCAGCTGCAGCGCATGGTCGTCGACCAGCGCCTGGTCCAGCAATGCGCCCAGACCGCGCTTGAGGCTGCGCGCGCCGCGCAGCACCAGGTGCACGGGCACATCGATGCGCGCGTGCACTTCGCCGATCTTGATCTGGCGCGCCACGCGCTGCGCGAGCTGCTCCTGCGTGGCCGTGCTGAAAACCTCGGCGACCCATTGGGACATGGAGTGGTGCAGCCGCACCCGCACCTGCTCGTGCGTCAGCAGCGCCGAAGCCGCTTCATCCTTGAGCATTTCGGTGTAAAAATGGCTGGCCAGATTCTTCTGGTGCGTGAAAGCAAGCTGCTCTATGCATTCCCGCGCGGCGGGGGATGCGCAGCCTTGCAGCGCATGCCAATCGTGACTGAGCTGCTCAATGGAAATTTGGGGCATGGGGTAAAACGACTAGGCGACATCCCGTGCGCGTACAGACGGCAGGTCTGTGGCCAGGAAAAAGGAAGGAATCCACGAATGCGGCCTATCTTACCGGCTGGCGCCGCGCTCAAGCCCCTCTGCCCGGCCTTGCACTGGACAAGCGCGCGCCTGACGATAAAGTGAGATAGCTCCTCAACTTTCCCCGCCGCCTGCCGATAACTAGCTTATTTCCCCAGACTGCGCCTATGCAATCCCTCACTATCTCACCGGAAACCGCTGCCTATGCAGCCGATGGGTCGGGCGCCACTGCGCCAGACTTCGACATGCCGGGCGCCGCGGCGTCGAGCGCCGCTGCGTCGGGCAGCAACGCGCCAGGAGCCACGCACCCCGTGCAGGCGCGCAGCTTCACATTCGAGATGCCGCTGTTTCGCCCCGGAGTGCAAGTCCAGGAGGGCGGACGCAACGAAACCGTCAGCCATGTGGTGCTGCGCCGGCGAGAAATGGTGGTCTACCTCGTGGGCCGCGAAGATCCGGTGCGCCCGGACCGGCTGCGACTGCAGCCTTCCAAGTTCACCACCGCACGCCGTGCCGAAGGTCTGAACTGGTTCCTGTGAACGTTCCCGGGCGGCGCATGCCGCCCAGGGGCGCGATTTTCAGCTGCGTTGCGCCATGGCCTCGCCCAGGCGCACGGGGCTGCCTGCCTGCCACAGCACGTTGAACTGCAGCGGCTGCTTGGGAAACAGCAGGACCACGGTCGAGCCCAGCAGGAAGCGGCCCATTTCCTCGCCCTGGCGCAGCAGCGGGCCGTCCTGCCCGTCCTGCCCATACTGCCAGCGCCGGATTTCGGCGCTGCGCGGGGGGTTGACCTGTCCATGCCAGACGGTGGCCATGCTGCCGACGATGGTCGCGCCCACCAGCACCATCACGAACGGCCCGGCAGCGGAATCGAACACGCAGACCACGCGCTCGTTGCGCGCGAACAGGCCGGGCACGCCGCGCGCGGTCACCGGATTGACCGAGAACAGGTCACCGGGCACATAGACCATTTCACGCAGCTTGCCGTCGCAGGGCATGTGGATGCGGTGGTAGTCGCGCGGGCTCAGGTAGATCGTCGCGAAGTGGCCGTCGTCGAACTCGGCGGCGAGCTTGGAATCGCCGCCGACCAGGGCCTGGGTCGAATAATGGTGGCCCTTGGCCTGGAAGATCTGGTCACCTGCGATGGGGCCCAGTTGGCTCACCGCGCCGTCGACCGGGCAGACCCATGGCGCCTGCACCTGAGGACGCACGCCTGCACGCAGGCTGCGCGTGAAAAATGCGTTGAAGGTCTCATAGCTTGCGGGATCGGGGTTCGCGGCCTCGGCCATGTCGACCTTGTAGCGGGCGATGAAACGCTCTATCACCCAGGTGGTCAGCCAGCCGGCCCTGGCATTCGCCAGTCGCCCCATGAGGGCCGTGAGCGCCTGCTTGGGCAACAGATATTGGGGAAGCACGGCAAGGCGATCAGACACAGATTGGTTTCCAGATGATTCAAGGCAAGCTGGGCATTCTAGCGACGCATTCGGGCCATTGCCCATACGGATTGGCCCACCCCTGCGCGCTGGCGCGCACCATCCTTACCGCTTTGCTATCCTGAAGGGCCACTGCACTTTCCGTCCTGCCCGTGCCAGCACCACAGTCTCCTGTCTCGCCCTATCCTTCCAATCGCCCGTCCAAACTTCGCCAGCTGCTGCAGCGCCTGGTGCCCCACTCGGTCGGCATCGACGCCAAGGAAGCCTTGCGCATGGTGGTCGGCGTCATCCTGGGCCTGCTGGTCACCGGCTTTCTGAGCCGCTGGTGGGCGGGCGCAGGCAACGATTCGTGGATGATTGCCTCGCTCAGCGCCAGCGCCGTGCTGCTGTTCGGCATGCCTGCGAGCCCGCTGGCCCAGCCCTGGCCGGTGCTGGGCGGCACCGTGCTCGCGGCGCTGGTGTCCACGCTGTTCCGGGTGCTGGTGCCCGACATTGTGTGGGCCGCGGCGCTGGCCGTGGGCGTGACGCTGGCCGGCATGCTGCTGCTGCGCTGCTTTCACCCGCCGGGCGTGGGCATGGCGGCGTTCGTGGTGCTCGAGCACAGCAACGGCCTGGACCTGCTGGTGTTTCCGGTGCTGTTCAACATCGTGGTGCTGCTGCTTTGCGCCATCGCCTACAACCATGCGACCGGCAAGTCCTATCCGCTGCGCCGCAAGGCCACCAGCGGCCAGCACTTCCAGAAGTCCGACCTCGACACCGCGCTCGAACAATACAACCAGGTGCTGGACATCAGCCGCGCCGACCTTGAAGGCCTGCTGCACCTCGCGGGCCGCGCGGCCTTCCAGCGTACGCTGGGCGATCTGCGCTGCGCCGACATCATGTCGACCCCGCCGCTGGCCGTCGAAGCCGATGTCTCTCTGCGCGAGGCCTGGGCCTTGATGCGGCAAAAGAACATCAAGGCCTTGCCGGTCGTCGACGGCCACCACCAGGTGCAGGGCATGCTGTCGCAGTCCGACTTCATGCGCACCACGGCGCTCGAATCTCCCGAAGGCTGGGGCCAGCGCCTGCGCAAGCTGGTCGCCATCGGTGCCAAAAAGCCACAGACCGTGAACGAGCTGATGAGCGGTCCGGCGCAGACGGCGTCCGCGGACCAGCCCGTAATGGACCTGATTCCGCTGTTTTCCGCGGGCGGCCACCACCATTTGCCCATCGTCGATGCCCAGCAGCGGCTGGTCGGCGTGATCACGCAAACCGATTTGGTACGCGCGCTGGCATCGGCAATCACGCCCACACCCTAGCAGCCGCGCCGCCCACGGGTTACAATCTGGGAGATTCCGTACAGCGCCCCGCCTGTGCGAATGAAGCCGTTTTCCGGCCTTCTGACCGCTGTGCGCCTTGAGCGCAGCGGCTTACACCGCCTGCCATGCACAGTAACTCAGTGGCCCCCACGGGTCGGTGCATGCTGCTGTGCCCTCCGCTCACAGGCGCAGTGACCCAGATTTATATGAGAGATTGAGAATATGGCCAAAGAAGAATTGATTGAAATGCAAGGCTCCGTGACGGAAGTCTTGCCCGACTCGCGCTTTCGCGTGACGCTGGAAAACGGACACCAGTTGATCGCCTATACCGGCGGCAAGATGCGCAAGCATCACATCCGTATCCTGGCTGGCGATAAAGTGTCGCTTGAAATGTCGCCCTACGATCTGACCAAGGGCCGCATCACGTTCCGCCATCTGGCCGGCCGTGGCCCTGGCCCTTCGCCCCGTTAAGAAGGCGTACGGCGCTCCATTTTTGAAATATTTTTGAAAATTCAAAAAAGAGCACCATAAACCCCCTTAGAATTCTTTTTGTCGGAGCGTAGCGCAGCCTGGTAGCGCATCTGCTTTGGGAGCAGAGGGTCGCGAGTTCGAATCCCGCCGCTCCGACCATTATTTCTAAGTTATGACAATGACTTAGGCAAATAGCTGAGGTTCTACACCAACGCAAAATGTCTAACCCTTTCGGGCACTGTCTAACTTTTGAGCCAGACGAAGAAGGCACTGCAAGGATAAAACCTCGCAGTGCCTTTTTTCTTTTCGTCTTAGGCCCCCACCTCACATCATCACCTGTCTCTCCCTTTCGGCATGTTTTGTAAACATTCAACAGGGGCACAATTCCTGCCAAACGCCCCTGCACCGGCCAAAGCTGCGGACGCGTACATGCACAGCTGCCAGCCGACTTAAGGAGCCATAGAAGAGCCGTCTTCAATCACTGCAAGCCGCTTTTCCACCATGCGCATCAAGGCAGGAACATCGATGGGCTTGATGATGAAATGGTCAAAGATGCCATTGCGGCTGACTAGATCCAGGAGAACGGTGTTAGCGGAAATCGCGATCAATAGGGGTGCTTGGCCAGGGTACATGGCTCGCAAAGCGCGGGCGAGCGCTTCGCCGCCGCCTTGAGGCATTTCCATGTCAAGCAGCGCGACATCAGGACGTTCCCGAGACGCGATGTCGAGGGCTTCGGGACCTCCATAGCTCACAACCACAGCTGACTCAGGAAATCGCATTCCGACAACAAGCCCAAGAGCGTCCGCGGAATCCGCGTCGTCATCCGCAATCAATATCATCGTTTTGGTCATAAATTCGCGGGTTTCGCCGTGTGCCTGTATAACTAGGCCGCAAAGAGGATCAACGCCATGCGACTCGCCACATTTTTAGAATCTGCTCACGCCGAAATACTGGACGAGGCAGTCACTTTTGCGCGAACCATCCCCGCTTTGGCGCACACCAGCGAACAGGCTCTGCGCGATCACCTGCCCGAGGTGCTTAAAGCCATTTCAACCGACCTGAGAACCTCTCAAAGTAGGACTGAAGCCATTGCCAAGTCCCATGGAGACGCCCCTCATACGTCATCCCAGACCCCGGCGGAAACGCATGGATTGATGCGTGCACAAGACGGCATCGACATAGAGCAATTGGTTGCAGAGTTCAGAGCCCTACGCTCCAGCATTCTTCGACTATGGACGGACACTCACCCGGCACAGCCGAATGCCATCGAGGACATCATCCGGTTCAATGAGGCGATTGACCAGGCTGTGGCTGAGTCGGTCAAGTTTTACGCCGAGGCGCGTGAGCGATGGCGCGAAATTTTCCTCGGCGTACTTGGGCACGATCTGCGCGGCCCGCTCAACACCATCTCCTTGACGGCGGCTATTTTGCGCCAGCAAGGGATCGCACCTGTGAATCAGACCGCTATGCTTACCCGGGCTGTTGCGCGAATGAAGTCGCTCCTTGACACGTTGCTCGAGTACAGCAGATCCAGCCTAGGCGTGGGCATGGCATTGAAACTTGAACCGGTCGATCTTGCGGTGGCCTGCTCTGATGAACTGGAACTCCAGCGGGCTGCCAATCCTGATTCAAGGATTGACTATGCTACCCAGGGCTCTACCGAGGGAACATTCGATGCGTCATGGGTGCGGGAAGCCCTTGGAAATCTGGTATCCAATGCGATCAAGCATGGGGATAGTAGCGAATCCGTCTGCGTGAGGCTAGAAGGCGATGCAGCTTGCGTCAGGATAGTCGTGGAGAATCAGGGCGAGCTCCCATCCGACGACACTGAAAAGCTGTTCGAACCTCTCCGCCAAGGAAAAAGCGGCTCCGCCAAGTCAGACCACACGCACCTTGGCCTAGGTCTTTTCATTGTGCGACAGGTCGCAAGAGCACATGGCGGCGACGTAACCGGCAATTGCTCGGATCGACGCGTTCGCTTCACCATGGAATTGCCGAAGCATTGAGCACCCCCCGTGTTCAACCACTCTTGCGCCCCTGCAACACGGATGTGTCGCCTACATGCTTTCGTACGGGATTTGACAGTGCTGGAGTAAGCCCACGTAAAACTTCTCGAAAACGTCATGCAAGCATGGCATACCTCCGAAAAGCTGCATAAGAACTGACCACTGAGCGCGCAGTGCCCAAGCCATGTTCAGAGCAAGAAGGAGTTTGCCTATGAAAGCCATTCCTCGATGGTCGCCCAGCATGAGCGTGCGCGACCCTGTACTGGATGCTCAGCACATCGAACTGCTCGAGCTGTGCCGCACGATACAAGACATGGTCCAGAATGGCTGGAACAAGAGCGATCTCTGTCTGCGATGGTTGGAGGAGATTTCTCATCAGCTGCGTGAGCACGACAGACTGGAGGCCAGCAAGCTGGAGGCTGGCGGCACGGAGTTACCGCAACAACTGCGCATCAATCGCGCCATTGCGCAGCAGCAGCTAGAAGAGTTGACCGTCGCCGCACCGTGGCACGACACACCCCATGCAAAATTCCACCAGCTACTGTGCGGTTGGATTCCGTATCACCTGCACTGATGGCGGCAAGTGATTTCTTGTACGTGATGCGACAGCAGTCCCAGCCGCCTTTCACGCCAACGGTGTCAAAACGTCTTGGCTACTTTTTGGATTTGGCCGAAGAGCGTCGAGCGGCTTTGGGAGGACTGGAGGAATCCTCTTCTGCCTTGGCAGGACGTCCTGTCTTGAGCGAAGGCACCGCATGTAGAGCCGTCAGCAGCTGCTTGTCATCCAAACCGGACAGCAGCTTGAGCCCTGCACGCAGCAGCTCGCTCTTCTTGACCACCTCACCCTGCTGAGCAGCCCGCAGCTTCAGCGCATCAATCGCCTCATATTCATCCTTAGGAATGGTGAAACTGTCGCGCACCAGCTTGGCTTTTTTAGGCTTATTGTCGATAGCTGCCGGCGTAGGCGCTACTGCGGGTACGGGTACGGGTACGGGTGCGGGTGCGGGTGCGGCAGTCGGCACTACTGCGGCGCTTGCAGCCTTGGATGCTGCAGGCGCCTTGGGCGTGGAAGTTCTGGGTTTACGAACCGTCATGATGATGATTTCCTAAAAACTGCACATACTATTTATACCGTTTTCTTCCACAGAGCGATAGTTCTTCTATTGCGGAGGCTATGGGGTCTTGATGCCGTGAGATAGCCCCTTGATTCCCCAGCCCCGTCCTGTCGCTTATCTTTAGAGATAGGAATCGGACTGTGCATATGACTCGACATACGGATTCAGTAGAGGTGGTCCGTGACTGAGAAGGCGGCGTTAGTGCGCCGCACATACGAACCAGGCATGAGCGTCTCGCTGGTCGCTCGCCAGGAAGGCGTCTCCGCTGGGCTACTGTTCCAATGGCGCAATCTCGAGCACCAGGGTGCTTTGACCGCTGTCTCCACTGGTGAAGCAGTCGTGCCGGCGTCCGAGCTGGCGGCGGCCCGCGCAGAAATCGCCAAGCTTCAGCGCGTACTCGGCAAGAAAACCCTGGAGAACGAAATTCTCAAAGAAGCCGTAGAGTACGCCGCAGAAAAAAAGTGGCTTGCGCGCTCGCCCTTGTTGCCCGGGGAAGACCAGTGAAGACGGTCTGCTGGACGATGGGATTGCTCTGCGGGCTGCAGACGGGGGTATTGATGGGTTTGAGGCCCAGCGCGCGTGCCAGAGCCCGTGTTTCGGCCGCGATGTAGGCGCCTCCATTGTCCGAGAGGAACTCCAGCGCAAGGTCCGCAGGAACAGCCTCCACGGCCCCGAAGCGGCGCTCCACGGCTTCGATGAGCATCTCACGCACCGGCTCGCCTGGCAGCCCCTTTCCCTCCCAAGCACGCCAAGCCATTACCTCCCGGTCGCAGCAGTCCTTGGCGAACGTGGCAGTCATGGCCTGAGCTTCGTGAACACCTTTAAACGCGACTACGTGGCACGCATGACGGAACTGATAGCTTGCATCAAGGCATTGCCCAACAACAATGCTCAATTTGTGTTCTGCACGCTGCAAGGCAAGCCGTATAGCTACTCTGGTGCGTGCACCGCATGGCAGCGCGCTGTGAAACGAGCAGGTATGAAAAACTGCCACTTCCATGACCTTCGAAGCAAGGCACTCACGGACGTCGACAAGGGTCGTGGCATCATGGATGCGCAGCGAATGGGTGCCCACTCTACTCCATCAGAGACCGCTGGTTACGTCCGCCACAAACTCGCAATACGCGTTGGAGCAACCCGCTGAACTGTCTCACTTGTATTGCGCGCTCAGAGGCAAGGCGCGGGCCCATGCAGGATTAACAGTTAGACAAATTTGTTGCCGCCAAGTCTTTGGACCCCGAAAAAACCCTTACAATACAAGCTGTCGGAGCGTAGCGCAGCCTGGTAGCGCATCTGCTTTGGGAGCAGAGGGTCGCGAGTTCGAATCCCGCCGCTCCGACCAGTGATTCAAGGCCTTGGCTAGAAATAGCCAAGGCCTTTTGTCCGTCTGGCTCCGGGCAATCCACAAAAGGCCCGCTTGCAGGATCTGGTCAGGTCAGGCCAAACCGCAGTCCTCAGCCGAACTCCAGCAAACAATGCCGATTCCTTTCAACTGCATGTAAGCTGCAATCGAGCCGGGAGATCCGTTGTGCCGCAGACCGGGCTTCACCCCGGCAGCAGGGCTGAGAGGTAGGAATGTATGGCCTGCCGCGCCTGGCGCTCCAGTGCCGGCACATCGGGGCGCTCAGGCGTGCGGATATAGGTGTGGGCGCACAGGCCGTAGAGAATGGTCTGCGCCACGCGTGCGGCCTCGCGCACGGGAAAGGCCGCAGGCAGGTCCGATGCCGCGTCGAACGCACTCCCCCATTCGCCCACGAAACGGTCATACATCGTGCGGTAGGCCTCGGCGCTCGAAAAGTGGCGCTCCAGCAGGTAATGCGCGCTCCATTCCTGGGCCGCGCCCGTGTGGGCCGCCAGTTGGGAGTCGATGACCGCGTCCACCATCTCGCGCAGCGGGCGCCCGGCCGCGGCCGTGCGCGCATCCCGCAAGGCCACGAGCAAGGTCTTGGTGCGCAGATGCAGGCAGACCCGCGCCAGGTCCTCCTTGCTCGCGAAGTATTCGTAGAAGCTTCCCAGGCCCGTTCCGGCCAAGGCCACGATCTCGCGGATCGTCATGCTCGCATACCCTTGCTCCACCAAAAGCCGAACAAAGGCCTGCTGCAGCGCCAGCGAAGTGTGCAGCGCGCGCGACTGGCGCGGCTTTCTGCGGGGGGCAAGAGGATGGGACGTGCTTCTGGGTGGCATGGCGGTGGAATCCGAACACCTCAAGGCCTTGTTTTGCCTAGAATTTTTTGAACGATCCCGTCGCATTTTCCAGGCCGCGCACCAGGCGGGACGCATACCCAGAAACGGAGACAGAACATGAGACTTGCGATTGTGGCTCCTTTGGCCGCCGCGGCGCTGGCATTGGCTGCGGGCGCGTCGGCACAGACCGTCAGGATTGCCTCGCTGGACGCGATGTCGGGGCCCATGGCCGGCCTGGGCCTGAATGTGCTCAAGAGCTTCCAGTACAGCGCCAAGATGGCCAACGACCAAGCCTGGGCCGGGCCGGTGAAGTTCGAGATCGTGCCTTTCGACAACCGACTGTCGGCGCAGGAGGCGCTGAGCCAGCTCAACTCCATCATCGGCCAGAACATCCGCTACGTGGTGCAGGGAGCGAGCTCTTCGGCCGTGGGCATAGCGCTGCAGGAAGGCATAGAAAAGCACAACAGCCGCAATCCGGGCAAGGAAATCATCTATCTCAACTACGCGGCCCAGGCCCCGCAGATGACCAACGCCAAGTGCAGCTACTGGCACTTTCGCACCGATGCCCATTCGGACATGAAAATGCAGGCCATGACCAGCTACCTGGCCGGGCAGGAACACATCCAGCGCATCCACCTGCTGAACCCGAACTATGCCTACGGCCAGGAGGTCGCACGCGCGGCACGCGACATGCTGGCCAGCAAGCGCCCCGAACTGAAGATCGTGGGCGAAGACTTCCACCCGCTGGGCCAGGTCAAGGACTATTCGCCCTACATCGCCAAGATCAAGCAGTCGGGAGCGCAGGCGGTGATCACCGCAGACTTCGGCGCCGACCTGGCGCTGATCATCCGCGCGGCACGCGACGCAGGACTGGACGTGGACTTCTACACGCTCAACGCCAACAACTTCGGCGTTCCCAGCGCCATGGGCAGCGCGGGCGAGGGCCGGGTCAAGCTGATCTCGGCATTCAGCCCCAACGATCCCCGCCTGGCCGCCCTGCCCTTGCTGGCCGGCTTCAAGCGCCAGTTCAACGAGGACTTCATCAATGGCCTGGGCCACAACGCGCTGCGCATGCTGGCCCAGGCCATGCGCCAGGCCCAGTCGACCGAACCGCGCAAGGTGGCGGCCCAACTCGAGGGCCTGCGCTTCGAAGGTCTCAATGGCCCGGTCGAAATGCGCAAAAGCGACCACCAGGCGCAACAGGCCATCTATGTGCAGAGCTGGGAAAAGGTCGACGGCAAGGCCGTGGTCCATGACCAGGAAAGCACCGGCCTGGGCTGGAAGCCGGTGGCCACCATCACCGCCGCTGCCGCGACCCAGCCCACGGGCTGCGAGATGAAACGTCCCGGCTGAAGCCCATCCCATTTTCAAGGAGAGTCACCATGACAGGCATCCATCGCGACAACCAGGCGCCCGAACTCAAGGACTACAACCTCTACACCAGCGACCCCGTGCTGCGCCGCGCGGTCGCACGCGGCGCAGCCCAGTGGCGCGACGCCGAGCTGGTGCGCCAGGGCGAGGAATATGGCGCCGAAGCGACCTTGCGCGCCGCCGAGGACGCCAACCGTTACGCACCCGAACTGCAAGCGCTGTCGCCGCGCGGCGAGCGCATAGACCAGGTGAAGTTCCACCCGTCCTGGCACACCATGATGGCCATGGCCAGGCGCAATGGCATTGCCAACCTGCCTTTCGTGGACGCGCGGCCCTCGGCCTGGTCGGCCTACGCGGCCTCACTGTACATGCACAGCCAGATCGAGTCGGGCTCCACCTGCCCGACCACCATGACCAAGGCCTGCATTCCGCTGATGCGGCTGAACGCGCCGCTCGACGCCCTGACCGCGCCTTTGCTCGCCTCGCTCGAACACGATGCGCGCGACATTCCGCTGGCGCAGAAAAGCTCGATGACCGTGGGCATGGGAATGACCGAGAAACAGGGCGGCAGCGATGTGCGCACCAACACCACGCAGGCTGTGCCTGCGGGCCAGGGCCCCTGGGGCGAGGAGTTCCTGCTCACCGGCCACAAATGGTTCTTTTCCGCGCCCATGTGCGATGGCCACCTGGTGCTGGCCAAGACGCGCGAGCGCGGCTCGACCTGCTTTTTCGTGCCGCGCTGGCGGCCCGACGGCAGCAGGAATCCGATCCACATCCAGCGCCTCAAGGACAAGGTCGGCAACCGCTCCAACAGCAGCAGCGAAGTGGAGTTCAAGGACGCTTTCGGCGTGCTCATAGGCGAGGAAGGCCGCGGCATCTCGACCATCATCGAGATGGCCACGTTCACCCGGCTGGACTGCGCGCTGGCCAGCGCCGGCTTCATCCGCCAGGCCCTGGCCCAAACACTGCACTACACGCGCCACCGCCATGCGTTCGGCAAGGCGCTGATAGACCAGCCGCTGATGACCGAATTGCTGGCCGACATCGCGCTCGAGTCCGAAGGCGCGACGCTGCTGGCCATGGAGCTGGCCAGCCACTTCGGCGCGACGGCGCCGCTGGACACCGCCTGGCGCCGCGTGATGACGCCGGTCGCCAAGTTCTGGAACTGCAAGCGCGCCGTAGGCCTCACGGGCGAAGCCATGGAAGTGTTCGGCGGCAACGGCTATGTGGAGACCGGCCCCATGGGCCGGCTGTTTCGCGAAGCGCCGGTCAACTCGATCTGGGAAGGCTCGGGCAACGTGATGTGCCTGGACGTGCTGCGCGCGGTGTCGCGCAATCCCGACGACGCCCATCTGCTGCTAGACCATCTGCAGGACATCGCCACGCAGGCGCCGCCGCTGCTGGCCCAGGTGCAGCAGCTGCGCGCCGCGCTGCAGCTGCCGCCCGAGACGCTCGAACCCCAGGCCAGGCGCTTCGCCCAGCGGCTGGCGCTCACCGCCCAGGGCTGCCTGATGCTGCAGCACGCGAGCACCGCGGCCGCGTCGGCCTTCATCGGCAGCCGTTTCGATCCCGACTGGGGCCCGGTCATGGGCATCACATCGGGCAGCCATGATACGGCCGCGCTGCTGCGCGCGGCCTGGGCTTGAGGAGTCACCAGATGATGGATTTCGTTTCGCTGCTCGATCAGCAGGCACGCAGCCAGCCGCACAAGCAGGCCTTGCGCGGCGCGGGCCGTTCCTGGACCTATGAGGAGCTGGCCCAGGCCAGCCGGCGTGCGGCCACGGTGCTGCGCGCCCAGGGGGTGCAGGCCGGCGACAAGGTCGCGCTGCTGTGCTTCAACACGCCGGGCTTTGTCTTCGCGCTGTTCGGCGCCTGGCGCCTGGGCGCGGCCGTGGTGCCGGTCAACCACAAGCTTCAGGCGCCCGAGGTCGACTACGTGCTCGCGCATTCCGGCGCGCGCTTGTGCCTGGTGGACGGCGCTCTGGCGCCGCTGGCGCAGCGCGTGGTCGCTCCCGTCACCTGGCTCGCGACCGACAGCGCGGCGCCGGCGCTGGCCGATTTCGACGCGCTGCTGGAGGCCGCCGCGCCGCTCGCCGGTGACGACTCGCCTGCGACCGACACCCTGGCCGAAGTGCTCTACACCTCGGGCACCACGGGCCAGCCCAAGGGCTGCCTGCACAGCCACGCCAACGTGTTTCACGCCGCCTTGTGCGCCGCGGCCAGCACCGCGCTGAGCCACCGCGACCGCACCCTGATTGCCATGCCCATCTGGCATTCGTCGCCGCTCAACAACTGGCTGCTGGGCACGCTGCTGATGGGCGGCACGGCCGTGCTGCTGCGCGAATACGCACCCCAGGCGTTTCTCGACACACTGGTCGACGAGCGCATCAGCTTCACGTTCGGCGCGCCGATTGCGTTTCTCGCGCCGCTGGCGGTCGTGCCCGATATCGCCAGCTACGATTTCAGCGCCATGCGCCTGTGGGCCTACGGCGGCGGGCCGCTGGGCGCCGACATGGCGCGCAAGCTCGCGCAAAGCTACCGCAGCGACCGTTTCGTCCAGGTCTATGGCATGACCGAAAGCGGGCCGCTGGGCACCGTGCTCCACCCCGAAGAAGCGATCGCCAAGGCCGGCTCCATAGGCCGCGTGGGCGTTCCCGGCGTGGCCATCGAAGTGCGCCGGCCCGACGGCCGGCGCTGCGAAGCGGGCGAAGTCGGCGAGATCCACATGCGCTCGCCGGCAATGATGCAAGGCTATCTGGACAACCCCCAGGCCACGGCCGCGGCCTTCGACGCGCGCGGCTGGTACCGCAGCGGCGACCTGGCGCGCGTGGACGAGGACGGCTTCCTGTTCATCGTCGACCGCCTGCGCGACATGATCATCACGGGCGGCGAGAATGTCTATTCCAAGGAAGTCGAGGATGCGCTGGGCGCCCACCCCGATGTGCAGGACGTGGCCGTGATCGGCCGACCGCATGCCGAGTGGGGCGAGACCGTGGTCGCCGTGCTGGTCGCGCGGCCGGGCCGCACGCTCGCGCCCGACGAATTGAGCGCTTTCCTGGAGACCCGGCTCGCGCGCTACAAGATTCCACGCGTCTTCGACCTGCGCGACGCGCTGCCGCGCACGGCCACGGGCAAGCTGCTCAAGCACCAGTTGCGCGGCCAGGCCGCGTGACTATGCGGAAATCAAATAAGGAAGTGACGATTTATACGTTCACAACCTAAGCAGGCAAACGCACCATTCAAGGACTTTCACGCCGTGCCCGCCTCTTGCGCGCCGGCCAGCATCGTCCCTTATGGAGCCTGCCTTGCCGTTCATTTCCCGCCGTTCCCTTCTGGCCTCGGCCAGCTTGTCCGTTGTTCTGGGCAGCGCGCTGCTGACCGCCTGCTCCAGGCAGCAGCCGTCGGCCCAGACCCCGGCCGCGGCCCTCACGCCAGTCAGCGGCGGCGTGCTGGTCTATCTGGAGCAGCAGGCCCACACCAACCTCTACCCTCCCGCGGGCGGCTTCTATCCGAATGGCGGCGTGCTCAACCAGATCACCGACAAGCTGACCTACCAGAATCCCGAGACGCTGGAGATCGAGCCCTGGATCGCCGAGTCCTGGACCGTCAACGACAAAGCCACCGAGTACACCTTCAAGCTGCGCCCCGGCGTGAGCTTTTCCGACGGCACGCCGCTGGACGCCGCGGCCGTGGTGAAGAACTTCGATACTTTCGGCCTGGGCAACCGCGAGCTCAAGCTGCCGGTGTCCGAGGCGATCAACAACTACGAGCGCGGCGAAGTGGTGGACCCGCTCACGGCGAAGTTCTACTTCAGGCAGCCTTCGCCCGGCTTCCTGCAGGGGACGTCGGTCATAGGCTCGGGCCTGGTGTCGCCAGCCACGCTCGCGCGGCCGTTCGAGGAACTGGGCGATGCGACGCGCATCATCGGCTCGGGCCCGTTTGTCGTCGCCAGCGAAGTGCTGGGCAAGGAGCTGGTGCTCAAGGCGCGCGCCGACTACCAGTGGGGCCCGGCCAAACACGCGCACCAGGGGCGCGCGCGGCTCGACGAGATCAAGTTCATCGTCAACAACGAAGACGGCGTGCGCATAGGCGCGCTGCTGTCGGGCCAGGCAGGCTTCATCCGCCAGGTCCAGGCCTATGACGAAAAGCGCGTCACCGACAAGCAGTTCAGCATCTACGCGCCGTCGACGCGCGGCGTCAACAACGGCCTGTATTTCCGCCCTGACAACCCGCTGGTCGCCGACCTCAAGGTGCGCCAGGCGCTGCTGCACGCGACCGACACCCAGGCCATCGTCGACACGCTGTTCTCCCGCCATTACCCGCGCGCCACCTCGGTGATCGCGGCCAACGCCCAGGGCTATGTCGATCTGTCGAGCAAGCTGGCCCATGACCCGGCCAAGGCCGCGAACCTGCTCGACGCGGCCGGCTGGGTGCCGGGCGAAGGCGGCATACGCCACAAGGACGGCAAGCCGCTGGAGCTGGCCGCCTATGTCGCCCTGCCCCAGCCGCAGAACAAGGAAACGCTGCAGCTCGTGGCCCAGCAGTGGGCCAAGGTGGGCGTGCGCTTCAATGTGCTGACCGGCGACAACGGCAGCTCGGCCGTCGACAACCTCGACCCCAAGAAGACGCCCGTGATGGCCACCATGGTCGGCCGCGCCGACCCCGATGTGCTCAAGAGCCAGTTCTATCCGAGCAACCGCAATGTGCTGCTGCAAAAAGGCGGGGTCAGCCAGCTGGTGCAGTCGTTCGAGGACGCGCAGCTCAACCAGTTGCTCGAGCGCATTGCGGCCGAAACCCAGCCCGCCCAGCGCCTGGCACTGGTGGGCGAGGCGCAGAACCATCTGCTCGATCAGGCCTATGTGATTCCCATCTTCGAGGAGCCGCAGGCGTTCGCCGGCGCGCCCTGGTTGCGTGACGTGGGCTTCGAGGCCGTGGGCCGGCCGAGCTTTTACGCCAGCTGGATAGCGCCGCACTGAAGCCGCCGCCCGCATCCGCTTTTCCCTCCTGTCCCCGGCTGGCGCGCCGCGCCATGCCCGCCTTCCCGCGTTGTCATGACTTCAAAAGCAATCATTCCTTGCGCCAGCGCGCTGGCCCGCCCGCTGGCCGCCGTCGCGCTGGCGCTGGCCCTTGCGGGCTGCAACAAGGCCCCGGACACCGCGGCCAGCACGTCGGCTACGCCGCAAAACGGCGGCACCCTGGTCTATCTGGAGCAGCAGGCGCACAACGCGCTGTATCCGCCCAATGGCGGCTTCTATCCGAATGGCGGCATCCTCAACCAGATCACCGACAAGCTGACCTACCAGAACCCCAGGACGCTGGAGATCGAGCCCTGGATCGCCGCCTCCTGGAGCATCAACGCCGACGCCACCGAATACACCTTCCAGCTGCGCCCCGGCGTCACGTTCTCAGATGGCACGCCGCTGGACGCCGACGCCGTGGCCGCGAACTTCGACCGCTTCGGCCTGGGCGACAAGGCGCTCAAGCACTCGGTCTCGGAGGTGATCAACAACTACGCGCGCAGCGAAGTGCTCGATCCGCTCACGGTGAAGTTCCATTTCAGGCAGCCTTCGCCGGGCTTCCTGCAGGCCACCTCGGTGATCGGCTCGGGCCTGGTGTCCAAGGCCACGCTGGCGCTGTCGCTCGATCAGCTCGGCGATGCCACGCGCATCATCGGCTCGGGCCCGTTCGTGGTCAGCGGCGAAGTGCTGGGCAAGGAAGTCAACCTGCAGGCGCGCGACAAGTACAACTGGGGTCCGGTCAAGCTGGCCCACCAGGGCCGCGCGCGGCTGGACGCGATCAAGATCATCGTCACGCCCGAAGACGGCGTGCGCATAGGCGCACTGCTGTCGGGCCAGGCCGGGCTGATACGCCAGGTCCAGGCCTATGACGAAAAGCGCGTGAACGAGGGCAAGTTCCCGCTCTATGCGGCGTCCACGCGCGGCGTCAACGACAGCCTGGCCTTGCGCCCGGACAACGCACTGCTCGCCGACCTCAAGGTGCGCCAGGCCTTGCTGCATGCGACCCATGCCAAGGAGATCGTGCAGACGCTGTTCAGCGCCAACTACCCCCAGGCCAGGGGCGTGCTCGCGGCCAGCGCCGCGGGCTTTGTGGACCAGAGCGCAGAACTCGCATACGACGCCGAGCGCGCACGCGCGCTGCTTGACGCAGCCGGCTGGAAGCTGCAGGCCGACGGCATGCGCGCCAAGGACGGCCGGCCGCTGGCGCTGTCGACCTACGAGTCGCTGAACTATGTGCAGAACCGCGAAGTGCTGCAGCTCGTGGCCCAGCAATGGGCCAAGGTGGGTGTCCAGCTCAACGTGCTTTCGGGCGACCTGGGCAGCAAGACCATAGACAGCCTCGATCCCGAAAAGATCGCCCTGCTGCCGGCCATGGTCGGGCGCGCCGACCCCGACGTGATCAAGAGCAACTACTACCCGACCAACCGCAACCTGCTGCTGCAAAAGGGCGGCATCAGCCAGAAGGTCCAGTCGTTCGAGGACCGCAAGCTCAACGGCCTGTTCGAGGCGATTGCGGCCGAGCCCGACACCGCGCGCCGGCTGGAACTCACGCGCCAGGTGCAGCGCTATCTGCTCGCGCAGGCCTATGTGATTCCGCTGTTCGAGGAGCCCCAGGTCTATGCGGGCGCGCCCTGGCTGCATGGCGTGGACTTCGAGGCCGTGGGCCGGCCCAGCCTCTACGCCGCCTGGATCGCGCCCCACTGACGGCACCCGGCATTTTCTTCAAGGCCAACGACCATGTCCCGCTATCTGACGAGTCGCATCGCCCAGACCCTGCTGGTGCTCTGGGCGGCGTTCACCGCCTCTTTCGTGCTGCTGCAGTTCCTGCCCGGCGATGCGGTGCTGATCAAGTTCCTCAACCCCGAGCTGGGGCTGAGCCCCGAGCAGCTGGCAGAAATCCGGCTGGCCTATGGCGCCGATGCGCCCCTGTGGCAACAGTACGGCCACAGCCTGCTGAACTTCCTGCGCGGCGATTTCGGCTACTCCATGCAGGCCGGCGTGCCGGTCAGCGACAGCCTCGCGACCAGCCTGCCGCCCACGCTCAAGCTCGCGGCCTCGGGCTTCAGCGCCGCGCTGCTGCTGGCCGTGGCGCTGTCCTTTCTGTCGAGCCAGCTGGGCTTTGGCTGGCTGCGCGCGGCGCTGCAGTCGCTGCCCTCGCTGTTTGTCTCGGTGCCGGTGTTCTGGCTGGGCATCATGCTGATCCAGGTGTTCTCGTTTCGCCTGGGCTGGGTGCCGGTGATCAACCCCGGCCCCTGGGAAGGCCTGGTGCTGCCCACGCTCACGCTGGCCGTGCCGATTTCCGCGCCGCTGGCGCAGATCCTGATACGCAATATCGACGCCGTGCTGACCCAGCCTTTCGTCGCCGTGGCCCGGGCCAAGGGCGCGAGCCGCACCTGGGTGCTGTGGCGCCATGTGGCGCGCAATGCGCTGCTGCCCACGCTGACCATGGCCGGCATCCTGTTCGGCGAGCTGCTCGCCGGCGCCGTGGTCACCGAAGCGGTGTTCGGACTGAACGGCCTGGGCAGCCTGACCCAGCAGGCCGTGGCCAATCAGGACACCGCCGTGCTGCAGGCCATCGTGGTGATTTCCGCGACCTCTTTTGTCTTGATCAATCTGCTTGTGGACCTGCTCTATCCAGTGCTGGACCCACGGCTGCGCACCCGCCTGGAGGGCTGAAGCCATGAGCGCATTACCTGATACATTCCCTTCCCTGTCGACGCCTGCGTCGTCCACGCTCGCCGCGCGCGCGCACTCCGTCTGGCGGCGCGCGCGCCGCGGCCCGCTGAGCCTGTGGCTGGCCTGGCTGGTGATCGCCACGGTGACCCTGTTCGCGCTCGCGCCTGGCCTGTTGACGCATTACAGCCCGGTGCAAGGCATTGCGGGCCAGCAGCTGCAGGCCCCGGGCGCCGCGCACTGGCTGGGCACCGACGCGCTGGGCCGCGATGTCTATACGCGCGTGGTCTACGGCGCCGTGCACTCGCTGTCGGGCGCGTTTGTCGCCGTCGCCATGGGGCTGGTGCTGGGCACGCTGCTGGGTCTGATTGCCGGCGCGAGCGGCAGCCTGGTCGACGACGCCATCATGCGCCTGGTCGATGTGCTGCTGTCGGTGCCCGCGCTGCTGCTGTCGCTGGCCATCATCATCATTCTGGGCTTCGGCACCATCAACGCCGCGATCGCGGTGGGTGTGGCGTCGATCGCGGGCTTTGCGCGGCTGCTGCGCTCAGAGGTGGTGCGCGTGCGCCGCTCCGACTATGTGGAAGCCGCATTCGGCAGCGGCGGGCGCTTCTGGCCCGTGCTGTGGCGCCATGTGCTGCCCAACTCGCTGACCTCGGTGATCGCGCTCGCGGCGCTGCAGTTCGGCTCGGCCATCCTGGCCATCTCCACGCTGGGCTTTCTGGGCTATGGCGCGCCGCCGCCCACGCCTGAATGGGGCCTGCTGATCGCCGAAGGCCGCAACTACATTTCCACCGCCTGGTGGCTGACCACCGTTCCCGGTCTGGTCGTGGTGCTGGTGGTGCTGTCCGCCAACCGCATCAGCGCCGCACTGCACAAGGCCAACGCATGAACCGCCTGCAACAACTCCTGCGCCGCATACGGCCCGCGGCCGCGCTGCCCACCGCGCCCATTCAAGCCACCGCCTCCGCCGCCGTGCCGGTGCTGTCGCTCAGCGACCTGGTCATCGCCTATCAGGAAGGCCAGCAGCCGGCCCAGAACGTGGTCCATGGCGTGAGCTTCGATGTGCTGCCCGGCGAAGTCGTCGCGCTGGTGGGCGAGTCGGGCTCGGGCAAGACCACGACCGCCCAGGCGGTGATCGGCCTGCTCGCCGAGAACGGTCGCCTGGTCTCGGGCCGCATTCAGCTGGGAGGCCGCGACATCACGCGCTGGAGCCCGCGCCAGATGGATGGCCTGCGCGGCGCGGTGGTCAGCCTCATTCCCCAGGACCCGACCAGCTCGCTCAATCCCGTGCAGACCGTGGGCCGGCAGTTGGCCGAGATACTGCGGCTGCACGACGGCGCGCGCGGCGCCGCGGCACGGCGCGCGCGCCAGCAACGCGTGATCGAACTGCTGGGCCATGTGGGCCTGTCGCAGCCCGAACTGCGCGCGCGCCAGTATCCGCACGAGCTGTCGGGCGGAATGAAGCAGCGCGTGCTGATCGCGATCGCGATCGCGCTCAAGCCCGCGCTGATCATCGCCGACGAGCCGACCAGCGCGCTCGATGTGACGGTGCAAAAGCGCATTCTCGACCTGATCGACGAATTGCGTCGCGAATCGGGCACGGCCGTGCTGCTGGTCACGCATGACCTGGGCGTGGCCGCCGACCGCGCCAACCGCCTGGTCGTGCTGCAGGGCGGGCGTATCCAGGAACAAGGCAGCACGCACGAGGTGCTGGCCACCCCGCGCAGCGCGTATACGCGCAAGCTGCTGGCCGACGCGCCGTCGCTGGCCCAGGGCCGGCAGCGCCCGGCCACCGAACGCAGCGCGCGCAACGAAGCGCCGGCCGTGGTCGTCGAAGACCTGGTCCACCAGTTCGACCTGCCCGGGCGCAGCGCGCCGTTCGTCGCCGTCGACAAGGTCTCGTTCAGCGTGGCGCGCGGCACCACGCATGCGATCGTCGGCGAATCGGGCTCGGGCAAGACCACTACGGCGCGCGATGTCGTGGGCTTTCGCCAGCCGACTTCAGGCCGCATCCTGATCGAAGGCCAGGACCTCACGGCGCTGCGCGGCGAAGCGCTGCGCCTGGCGCGCCGGCGCATACAGCTGGTGCACCAGAACCCGTTCTCGTCGCTCGATCCGCGCCAGACCATCTTCGAGATCATCGAGGAGCCGCTGCGCAACTACGAGCGCCTGGCGCGCGCCGAGCGCGAGGCGCGCGTGCGCGAAATGCTCGAGCGCGTGGGCCTGGGGCCCACGCTGCTCGCGCGCCGGCCGCACGCGCTGTCGGGCGGCCAGCGCCAGCGCGTGGCGATTGCGCGCGCGCTGGTGCTCCGGCCCCAGGTGGTGGTGTTCGACGAAGCGGTCTCCGCGCTCGACGTGACCGTGCAGGCGCAGATCCTCGCACTGCTGGAGAAGCTGCAGCGCGAGCTGGGCCTGACCTATCTGTTCATCTCCCACGACCTGGCCGTGGTGCGGCAGATCGCCGACACCGTGAGCGTGCTGCACAACGGCCGCCAGGTCGACGCCGGCCCCATCGAGGACGTCTTCGAGCGCCCCGGCAGCGACTACACGCGCGCGCTGATTGCCGCCATTCCCGGCCAAAAGCATTGGCCTTCTTCCCCCCGCATCCCACATGACGCAACCGCAGATTTCCACTCCTTCGCACACCGCAGCGCAGCCCAAACGCCTGGGCTTTTTCAGCAGGCTGCTTGACGAGGCCGGCGCCGCCGAGCGCTACCAGCTGGTCGCCGCGCAGATCCGCCATGCCGAAGCCCATGGCTTCGATTCGGCCTGGGTCGCCCAGCACCACTTCCACGAGCACGAAGGCGGACTGCCCGCGCCGCTGGTGTTTCTCGCCTACCTCGCGGCCCAGACCCGGACCATACGCCTGGGCACGGGCATCATCACCTTGCCGCTGGAAAACGCGCTGCGCGTGGCCGAGGACGCGGCCGTTCTCGACCTGCTGGCCAACGGCCGGCTCGAAGTCGGCGTGGGCACGGGCGGCACGCCCGCTTCGTTCACCGCGTTCGGCCTCGACAGCGAACAGCGCCGCGAGATCTTCGCGGGCCAGCTCGCCACGCTGCGCAGCGCCTGGGCCGGCGAAGCGCTCGCCGGCGGCGACCGCCTCTACCCCGCTGGCGCGCAGTTGCTGGGACGGCTGTGGCAGGCCACGTTCTCGGCCCAGGGCGCGGCCCTGGCCGGCGCGGCCGGCGACGGCCTGATGCTGTCGCGCACCCAGCCGCGCAGCGCCCAGGCCCCGCAGGCCACACTGGCCGAGATCCAGCATCCCATCATCGACGCCTATCTCGCGGCGCTGCCCGCGGGCCGGGCGCCGCGCATCGTCGCCTCGCGCAGCCTGTTCGTCGCCGACGACCGCACGGAAGCGCTGCGGCTGGCAGAGCTCGGCCTGCGCCGCAGCATTGCGCGCTCCGCCACCCTGGGCAAGTCGCTGGTTCCCGCCGACGCGCCGCTGGCGCAGATCATCGCCGCCTATGACGTGCATGTGGGCACGGTCGCCGATGTGGTCGCCTCGCTGCGCGCCGACACCACGCTCGAGCGCGTGAGCGACATCGTGTTCCAGGTGCACTCCATAGACCCGCCGCAGGCGCAGATCCTGCGCTCCATCGAACTGATCGCCACCGAAGTCGCGCCGGCGCTGGGCTGGCGCGCGCGCGCCGCCACCTCCACGACCACCGATTCACCCCTGGAAGCCTTTGCATGACCGCACCAAGCCACACCCTTCCCGACCACCAGCCAGACCTGCCCGATGTGATCGACCAGCTGCTGCACATTCTTCCCGGCGACCCGCTGGACCGGATTCGCGCCCAGCGTCCGCAGGCGCGCATCCATGCCCAGCAAAGCTATCTGGCGCTGTTCCATCCCGCCGCGCCCGTGGTCGGCAACGTCACGGCGCTCGAACGCCATGCGCTGGCCTGGTGGGTCGCCACGCTGCACGCCGCGCCCCATGTCGCCGGCTTCTACGCCCAGGGCCTGCAGGCCGCGGGCGCCGGACAGTCCCTGCTGGGCGCACTGGAGCAGGCCGCCGACTGCGCGCGCGGCCAGGGCCCTTATGGCCGCTATCCAGCAGGCCCGCTGAGCGTCGAAAACCAGGACGGCCCCGTGTATGCGCTAGACAGCCGTCTGCGCGCCGTACTGGGCGAAAAACTCGCGGCCGCATTCGAGCAGGCGCATCTGCTGGTCTTCCATCCGCGCGACGCGAGTCCCGCGGGACTGCAGGCCCTGCTCGATGCGGGCTGGGACAACACCGACATCGTGATCCTGTCCCAACTCATCGCTTTCCTGAGCTTCCAGATCCGCGTCGTGCATGGCCTGCGCACGCTGCAAGCCCATCCCGCCACCGCCTCCCCCCGCCTGGAAACCGCATGACCTATCCCGAAAACGCGCCCATCGCCCACCCCCACAATCAGCCGCCGGTGGCATTCACCCAGGCCCAGCTCGACTGGCTGCCCTGGATCGCGCCCTTGCCCGAGCAAGATTTCAGCGCGCGCCACCAGGCCGGCCTGGTCGATGCCGCGCGCATCAAGTCACCCTACTTCCGCCTGCTGGCGCGCGACCCCGACACGCTGGCCGCGCGCACCAGGACCGACAAGGACATCTTCTACAACCCCGAAGCCGGTCTGCCGCGCGCCGAGCGCGAGCTGGCCGCGGCCGCGACCTCGCGCCACAACGGCTGCATCTACTGCGCTTCGGTGCACGCGCGCTTTGCGAGCCATTTCTCCAAGCGCAGCGACGATGTGCAGCGCCTGCTGGACCAGGGCACCGAGGCCGATCTGGGCGACGAACGCTGGAACGCGATCGCCGCGGCCAGCGTGGCGCTGAGCAACACCCCTTCGTCGTTCGACCAAAGCCATGTGCTGCGCCTGCGCGCCGCGGGCCTGGACGACGCGGCGATCTCGGACGCCATCCATGGCGCGGCCTTCTTCAACTGGGCCAACCGGCTGATGCTGTCGCTGGGCGAACCCACGCCCGCCGGCTGAGCCGCGTCGATCAGAGGCCGGCCTGGCGCTGGTACTCGATCAGCGCGCCATGGGTCAGTCCCCTGGGCAGTTCAGCCGCACGGCCCCAGGGCAGCGCCTCGGCGCCCAGGCGGCCGCGCAGCGCAAAGCCCAGCAGGCCCTGGCCGCGCTGGCGCAAGAGCGCACTCAAGGCCTGCGCCGCCTCGGCCTGGCTGTCGCGGTCGGGCTCGAGCAGCACCAAGCTCGTACCGCCCTGCGCCACGCCATGCTCGCTCGCATGCGCGGGCAGATCCAGGCTTGCCAGGCGCAGTCCGGTGCCGGCCAGGCGCAGCGGCGCGGTGCGCAGCGCATCCTTGCCCAGCAAGGCCTGGTAGCCGGCCAGCGTGGTTTCCAGATGATCGACGACCAGCGTGACGCTGGCCACGCCGCGTACGCCATTGGAATGCTCGCGCAGCACACCGTGCTGCACGCGCAGCGCGCGCGGCGTGATGTCGCCGCACAGAAAAGGCAGGTCAGGCGTCGCGGCCCTGGCGATCTGCCACTTCAGCAGTTCGCCATCGGGCCGGGCGCGGCCGCCATCGAGCGGGCCTTCGAGCGCGAGACCGCCAGCACGCGCGCGCTCGACCTGGGCCCTGACATCGCCGGGGTGCAGCGCGAAATCGACCAGGCCTTCGCCCTGCGACTGCAGCCACTGCCACCAGCGGTCGTCGGCCAGGCCCTGGCCATGCCAGGCAATCAGTTCCAGGTAGCTGCCGTCTTCGAACACCACCAGGGCGTTGTGCGTGGGCCGGCCCGGATGGCGGCCGCCCTCGATGACATGAAAGCCCAGCGCGCCATAGTCGGCAACGGTGCGCGGCAGATCGGCAACGGCGATCACCAGATGGTCCAGGGAAAGTGTCATGTGCGGAACCTTGAAGAGACGGAGTGAACGGGAAGCCTCTCAGTCTGGACCTGCAGCGGGGTTCCTGGCAATCCGGTTTTTCTCATGTGCAAGTTGATCGACGGCATATCGCAACGGGCTCGCCTGCAGCTCGAAGCTCGGTTGCCAGCAGCGGCCGTCTTCATAAATCAACCGGCAGCGTGCGCACACGGCAGCGATGCGCTCCAGCAGGCTCGCGTGATTGTCTGCCTGCAGCAGCACGAAGCCGCGTTTGGACAGACTGTCCGTCGCGGCAAGAATCATGTCGCCGGCGCGCACCTCCAGCCGCCATTCCAGCACTCCGGCCAGGTCCGCCGGAAAATCGGGTGCACAGGCCGATTGGATGCGCCCGGCAGGAGGATACAAGCCCAGAAATGCCGCCGCACGCGTCGTTTCGGGCAGACTGCGGCAGGCCACGGGCTCGATGAGCGAGCGCAGCATCGCATCAATCTGGCGAAAGCCGGTGGTCAGCTCCAGCATGCGCCAGATCCGATCACCGCCCACGCGCGTCTGCGATTCGATGATCGCCGGCCTGCCGTCCTGGCGGATCTTCACTTCGGTATGCGCTACACCCCAGTCGAGCCGCATCGCACCGAGAAAGCGCCTGGTGCATTCCGCCACCGCTTCGCGCAAAGCCGCAGGCATGTCGGGCGGCGGCACCATCACGAAACTTTGACAGGCGTAGGGATAGCCGGTCATCTTGGAAAACGACATTCCCAGCACATGATGCTGGCCGTCAAGCGTGAGGGTCTCGACGCTGTAGAGGTCGTCGCTGGCGACAAACTCTTCGGCGAGCAGATCTGCGGGCCAGCAGGCGGCATGGGCCTCGGCGAAGGCATCGAGTTCCGCCACCGAGTGCAGGCGTTGCACGCCGGCGCCGCCCGCGCCGCTCAGCGGCTTGACGATGATGTCGGGGCCATGTTCGCGATGGAATGCGCGCAGCGCCTCGGGCGTGGCCACACGGCGCCAAGGCAGAGCCAGCCCCGGGCAGCCGTCCAGCAGCTGGCGCATCCAGTCCTTGTAGCGGGTCGCGGCGACAGGCCACAGCGCCATTCCACGCACGCCCAGCGCCGCAGCGATCACGGCAGCGGTCTCCAGGCCGCGCTCGGTATGGGAAAGACAGGCGATGAAGGGATCGGCGGCGTGCAGATCCTGTGCCAGCGCGAGGCAGATTCCAATCCTGTCCACCTCGACCGCGCGCACATGGGCGCAGCAGGCCAGAATGGCGGCGTCGAACGTGGGGCTGGACTGTACCGGGCCGAAGTACGACACGCGAAAGCCGTTGTCCAGCGCTTTCTGCAGCGTTTGCGTCCAGCCGCCGATCAGGAGCAGATGTGGTCCGTGGTTCATGGTGGTTGCTGCGAGTGAGAGTCTCTTGGCATGGAGTTCGCACGCCGCGCCCTTTCCCCGGCACGGCAGGCCAACAAGGTCGCCACATAGGCGAGATAGATCACGCCCCAGACCACCGCGCCCAGCAGCGCGCTGTCGGCGGCAGCGATCCATCCCCCGATCCAGTAGCCCAGCCCCAGGCCCGCGCCCGAGGTGAACAGGTTGTAGGTCGCGAGCGCATCGGCCGCCATGTCATCGGTAGCCACGTCCGTGACCATGTCCACCAGCAGCTGCGGCGTGACGATCTCGCCCAGCGTGAACAGCAGACACACGCCCAGCACCGACCAGGGACCCGCGATGAAAGGCGCAAGCACCGCAGCCAGGCACGAGAGCAGCGTTGCGCCGGCCAGCAGCGCATGGCGCGCCCCCCATGCGCTGCACACGCGCAGCACCGGCACCACCAGAACCACCAGCAGCAACGCATTGCCCGTGAAAAGCAATGCGACGAGCGGCGTGAAGTCGGCGACGTTGCGCTGGAGGGTAATGGCGATGGCCGTGTAAATCTGCGCTTCGAAGACGTAATGGAGCATGCCGGCACTGCTCAGCAGAATCACCCGGCGCGGCTGCGCGCGCACACGTGTGCCTAGGCTTGTTGCAGGACGCGCCATGGGCGCTTGCGCCTGCAGCGGAGCGCGCACCCGGCAGAGCAGGCCCAGCGCGCAGGCGAACAGCGCGCCGGACAGCATGAGCACGGCCGGCATGCCCGCTGCCGCGAAGGCCAGCGATCCCAGCACCGGCCCGCAGGCGCCGCCTATGCTGGTGACGAGCTTGATGTACGAGAACAGCGAAGGCTTTGCGCTGCGATCGGGCAGGAGCTGCATCTGGGCCGTGCGCACGAGGTTGGACGTCAGCGCCATGGCAAAGCGGTAAAGCACCAGCGAAGCGCCCGCCATCAGCAGCGTCGCGGCCCCGGTGCCGGCCTTCGCGCATGCCATCACCACCAGTGCACCCAGCAGCATGGCATAGCCTGCGCGCAGCAGGCGAAACGCCGCCCCGCAAGCGATCCTCAGGGAAGCCACATAGGCCAACACGTTGCCCGCGACCATGCCCAGGCCGGCGAGCGTTGCCATGTCGGGGCTGCGCAGGCCGAGATATTCGGCCAGCGCGGTGGTGACATAAGGGAAGTAGCAGAAAGCGGCGAGCGCAGCGACCAGCATCACCCACAGCAGGCGGACATTGTTGCGACCCAGCGCTGCCACCTGGCTTTTCATGCCCGCTCCTCGGCGCCCATGCCCAGCGCGTCGAGGTCTACAGCCACCATGCCCGTGATGCCCGCTGAAATGCAGGGAATGTCCCGCCGCAGCGGGCGTTGTCGGTCATGGAAGTACTTTGCCGTGAGCCCGCCGCCCCCGTCCGCATCCAGCACCGGATTGCCCACAAGAAAATCCCGCACGCTGCGCGTAAGGCGGTTCGCGCGCAACACCATGCGCAGCGTGCCGAAGACGTTGTCTGGAATGACCGCGCGGCTGCCAAAGCGCTTTTTGTATTGGAACGTCCCTTTGGTCAGAAATGGCTCGCAGCCCTGGAAGTCCACGCGGTCTATGCCCTCGGTGGAACAGGCCCAATCCAGCAGGGAGTGGTAGACAAAATTCTGCGCCCCCGCCGCGCGCAGCGCCGGATCCCCCGCGGCGACGCCGATCAAACGCGCGTTCAGCGTGCGCTGGCGCGCATCGATCTGCCCTGTGCTGCCGGCCACCCAGGCGTCGCCGCGAAACACCCGCAACAGCATTCCGTGGCGAAAGAGCGACTCATGCGCCAGCCCGCGCTCGACGCTGCGCGCCTGGTCGCCGTAGCGCGCCTGCATCGTGGGTCGGTGCATGCTGTCGTAGAACGCGAAGAAATGGCGGTCTTCGTGCGTGATGTCGTAGCGAAAGCCTGCGGCCTTCGCCGCGCCCCAGCGCTTGATTTCGCGCGCAGACATGTGGCGTTGCACCGATGCCAGTTCGGCGCAGGTGTCCACCACCTGGTGGATGCGCGGGACGGCCGCGATGTCGCGCGCGCTGCGCAGCCCGGTCAGCATCTCGGGAGGCGACACCAGCACCACGAGATCTGCCGCGCAGCGCTGCGCCGTCGCTTGCGCCTCATCGCCGGCAATCTGCGCCAGCGTCACCGTGTGGCGCGCGAACAGGCGCTCTTCCACAAAAGGCGCGAGGTAGGTCAAGCCTTCGGCCACGCCGACATAGGCAACGCAGGCCGGCTCGCCCGAGCGGCTGATGCCCTGCGCCAGGCGCAGGAAATGGGGTAGGCCGGCGGCCATGGGGACTGGCCTCAGGCGGTCACGGCTGCGTCGACAAGCCGGTCCAGCATTTGCCGCTCGTCGCTGACGGGTGTGGTCCAGCGCGCGGGCATGGGCTGGTAGTCGCCCTCGGCGTATGAACCCGAGCCATGGATGGTGAAGCTGTCGACATCGGCAAGCAGGCCGCGATCGATGGCGTTCAGCGTCCCCGTCAATGCCATGGCGATCGACCACTCGCGCAGGCGCCGCGGATCGTCGGGCAACCGTACCTGGCTCGGCGCCAAAAGCTGGCGGCACTGCGCATAGCGTTCCATGCACTCGAGAAGCGACACCACGATGCCCGAGCCACCGCCCGCGGCAATCAGTGCGCTCATTTCCTCGGCGGTCGCGGGTTGATGGGTGTAGAACGTGTGTTCGAGCGGCTCTTCCAGCGCCCAGCTGCGGGCGGGAAAGTGCGGCGAGCTGTCCTGTGCCCATACCCCGTCATCCCCCTGCCTATAGGCCGGCACGACGCGCTTGTCGAATGAGCCTTGCAGCAGATGGCGCACCATGTCGCTGGTGGCCATGTGCTGGACCAGCAGGTAGGCGGGGCTGGCCACCTCGTAGCCCAGGCCGCGCAGCGCCTGCAGGCCGCTGTGATAGCCCAGCAGCCCGTAGGCGCTCGATACCGCGTGAACATGCGCGACGCGCGCCTGCGCCTGGCCGGCCGTGCCGAATTCAAAATCGTAGAACGCACGCGCCTGATCGGCGAAACGGTAGTTCTCCAGCCGCAGCGAATGCCACAGGCGCAAGTGACGCGGCCCGGCTTGACGGTAGAGCTTCTTGAAAGCCTGGCCCACCGCCTTGACCTGCTCCGGCATGGGATGCTCGAGCACGAACACCGGGTTCAGCGCCCGCAGACGCGCATCCTCCGACAGCTCCGAGCAGCGCAGTTTTTCGGCGGTCTGCATGGGCGTGAGCGTCGCCACGCGCAATTGCTCGGGAGTGGCCAGTCCTATGCGCAGCGCCCGCGCCACGGCGTCACGCAGCGCAACCGCCTTGTTGCCTGACGACGGGGAAAACAGCAGGATGGACTCACCCGTGTCCTGTATGTGCCGAATGGCGCGCGCCACGATGATCAGCGATGCAAACGTCTTGGTCGTCTGCGTCTGCGGATGCAGGCGCAGATCGAGCAGCCGCAGAGACTTGCCGGCATAGACGCCCAGTTCCACGCTGTCGACGCTGGAAGCATCGAGGAATTCGCTCATGCGCGAGTCAAGAAACGGCAGCTGCATGGCAGGCTCGAAGTCGTCGTCCGAGGAGGCGGACTCGAAACGGCCGGCCTGGCTCGCTATCAGGTCGTAATAGCGTTCGATGACGCCCATGCCCGTGCGGTCACGAAATGGCTTGCTGTGGTCCATATGCAGTCGGCTCATCGGTTCTCCTGAAAGATGCTGGTCAAGGCTGCATGCCAGGAAACTGGCAGGCAAACAAAATGGAAACCCGCTGACCGGCAAGACTCTGGGCTGCCGGAACGGACTTTCCGCTGCGCATCGAAGCCGAAACACCCAGAGCCCGACACGCGCAATCATGTTATTTCTATTGCATTGAAAATTTAATAGCAAAACACTATAAATAGAAGTTCGCTTACACGCGGATGAAGCAGCGAAGCCTGCAGGCGGCAGTTCCATGCGAAGCGCATGCTGCGCCGGCAGTCAGGAAAGTCGCGCGCAGAGCTGGCCCACGTCCTTCCAGGCCAGATGATCGAGAGGCTGTACTCCGCCGTCGGGTGCATGCCAGGCGCTTTCCCCGTGCTTTTGCGCGCCGTGGCGCAGGTAGAAACGCCGAGCGTCGGCATTGGATCGAAGCACCATAAGATGCAGGCCGCGGTGCGCGCAGCGCTTAGCGCACAGGCGCGCACAGGCGCGCAAGAGCGCTGTGCCCACCCCCAGGCGCTGGTGCGCTGGCCCCACATGAAGATTGTTCAGAAACGTTCCCCACAGCGCATCCGCATCCCCGTAGACGCAGGCGAAGCCCAGCATTTCGGACCCGCGCTGGGCAATCAACACATGCTGATGGGGTGCGGGCTCGCCCAGGCGCGAAATCCACAGTGCCCGTCGCGCGGTGACGATGTCGCCCGCCAGGAAGGTGTCACTCAGTGCGTTGCGATAGGCATGGCGCCAGCTTGCGGCGTGCAGGTCGCCCAGCGCCAGCGCATCGCACGCCCGCGCACTACGTATCAGGATCATGGCTGCAGCCCTCCAATTTGAAGACTCCACGGTAGCCCCCCATGCCTGGCAATCGATGCCGGACACCAGGCCCATGTGCCGAAGGTCGCGCAGGCGGCACGCAATGCCTGCCTCGGCATATCGAGTGCTATCCAGGCGGCATCATGTGCGCATGATCTCCGTGGCCCTCGTCTGTCTGGTCGTCGGCATCAGCGACGGCGACTCCCTGACCGTGCGCTGCGCGGCGGCCGAACCGCAGCGCCAAGTGCGCATCCATGCGATAGACGCGCCCGAGCGCTACCAGTCGTTCAGCGACGCGGCGCGCCGCCATTTGTCCGCGCTGTGCCTGAACATGCAGGCGCGCATACGGCCTATCGACACCGATGGCTACGCACGCACCGTCGCCCAGGTCGAATGCCGCGGGGAGGATGCCGCCAGCCATCAGGTGGACGCGGGTCTGGCCTGGGTCTCTATGCCCTATGCGCGCACACGCCCTGATCTGCGGGAGCTGCAGGCACGTGCGCGCACGGCGCGCCGGGGACTGTGGGCTGACCCCCATCCGGTCGCGCCCTGGCTATGGCGCCACCGCTGAAGCCCGGGCCCGTTCAATAACAGGCTTCGAATTCTTCCTCGGTCTGACGCTCCAGGTCGCGCATGCGCAGCACGCCTGCGCGCTTGGAGAACTTGAAATGGCGCTTGACCAGCTGATCGGTCAGGAAGCACTCGCTGCGCACTTCCACGCCATCGCTCACCACAACGACAGGCTCGCTCGCCCTGCAGACCATGGCATCCAGGCTGTTGCCCTGCTGGGGATTCATGAAACCATAGCGAAAGAACCGCGGCTGCACCACGAGGTAGGAAGGAGACGCCAGGCCCGCACGCTCCTGGCGCAGGCAGGCTTCCGAAGACCGGTTCGCCAGATAGCTGCCGACGAACTCCTCGGGGATCAGGTGCTCGGGCGCGGCGCTCACGCTGCCCAAAGCAAGCGCTCCTATGCAGACGACGAGAACTCTGCGCATGGCCGCCCTTCCTTCAATGTAATCAAAGGCTGGAAATTTAATAGCCATGGACTATTAAAACAATTATCCGATACCCTATGTTTGCAAAGTGTTGAATTGCGGGCTCACAGCGGCGCCCTGTCGCCCGAGGCGATGCGCCGCAGCGCGTCAAGCGCTGCCTCGCGCGACGGCCAGGTCTCCCCGTTGAGCAGGATGTTGTGCTCATCCACGACGAAACTGGTGCAATACCAGACGCCATCCGCATGGCGCAGCGTGGCGCTGTAGCTGCTGCCATCGTTCTCGCCAAAGACATTTTCTTCGGGTGCTTCGGACTGCATACCGGTCTCCTTGTGCATATCGGGAAGCCCATTGTGCGGTCACCGGGGCGCAGCGGCAACCCGGATGACGCGCGGGCCGCAGACAGACGATTGTTGGCGACATGCAACAGTCATTTGTTCGACACAAGCATATATTCACGCAGGACGGGTCCTACGGCCAAAGCTGGCACAGGTCTTGCTATATTCACATTTCCTAACCTTTTATTACAGGAGTCCCTATGAAGAAGTCCCTGCTCGCCCTGGTTGCAGCCCTTGCATGCGCTGGAGCGGCACATGCCCAAAGCACGGTGCAAATCTCCGGTCTGGTCGATGTCTACGCTGGCTCGATGCGCCAGTCGGGCAGCGTCGGGCGCACCAGCACCGTGGGTTCGGGCGGCATGACGACCTCGTGGATTGGCTTCTCGGGCAAGGAAGATCTGGGCGGCGGCCTCAAGGCCGAGTTCATGGTGAACTCCTTCCTGCGCGCCGACGTCGGCAACCTGGGCCGCTACGATGGCGACCCGGCATTCTCGCGTGATGCCTACGTCGGTCTGTCGGGTGGCTTCGGCGCGCTGCGTCTGGGCCGCTCCAAGGCGCCCAACTTCCTGCCGACCATTCTGGCCAACCCCTACGGCGACTCGTTCACCGTCTCGCCGCTGGTGCTGCACGCCAACATGGCCAGCCTGCCCGCCTGGGGTTTTGGCAACCTGACCACGCCCGCCGACACCGGCTGGAGCAACCAGGTGACCTACTCCACGCCCAGCTTCGGTGGTCTGAGCGCCAATCTGCACTACCAGTTCGGCGAGCAAGCCGGCGACTCGGGCAAGCGCAACGTGGGCCTGAACGTGATGTATTTCGGCGGCCCGCTGACGCTGCTGGGTTTCTACGAGAACGTGAAGGTCAACAACCCGGTGGCGCTGACGCCTCTGGCCAACACCAAGACCGACTGGATGCTCGGCGGCACCTATGACTTCAGCGTGGTCAAGGCCTATGCCACCTACGGCCAGGCCGAAGTCGACGCCACCAACTTCGAAGCCCGCACCATTTCGCTGGGCCTGGACGTTCCAGTGCTGGGCAAGGCCGGCACCGTGAAGGCCGCTGTCGCCCGCACCAAGGTGGAAGGCCCGGTCAATGCCACGCGCACCACCGCCAGCGTCGGTTACGACCACTTCCTGTCCAAGCGCACCGATCTGTACAGCGTGGTCATGCACGACAAGATCACCAGCCTGAAATCGGGCACCAGCCTGGTGCTGGGCGTGCGCCACCGTTTCTGATGATCCCCATTCGCGTGCATGCCTGCGGGCCTGCACGCCCTGCGAAAAGCGAAGCCTTGTGCTTCGCTTTTTTTTCGCCCGCACATCGCGGCATCGCGGGCGTCAGCGGCACGCGCATTTGTCCCACAAGGAAAACGCTGGATCCGAGCTGCAATCGAGGGGTCGCAGGATGAATGGCATAGCTTTCAATCGGTGCGACGTTTCGCCCCTTCCCTGTCGCCATTCACCTCTTCAAGGAGGTCCCATGCAAGCCTATCCTTCGATCTCTCGCCACCCCCTGGTGGCCTTCGCCATCACCGTCGTGCTGGCCGTCGCTTCGATGACCCTGATGCTGTGGATTGACAACGCGGCCCAGGCCGCGGACAGCGTCCAGGTGGTCGACCTGTTCTCGCTGCTGGACGAATAAAGTCCAGTTCTAGCGCCCTGCGGCTGCCAGATCGGACGCGGGTGCGCTTGGCGCCTGGCCTTCGAGCACACGCACGCGGCGTTCCAGCCGCTGCGCGTTTTCCATGTCTCCGGCCTGCCGGGCCTGGCTGGCAGCCAGCAGCAACCAGGCTAGCAACGGGCGTCGCCATCCTTGCGCAGCGGCGGTATCCACCGCCGCCACCAGCAAGGCCGGCGACGGCCCCTGGGCGCGCAGCACCACCGATGCCGCAAGAAGCCGTGACAGCGGTGCGGGCACTGCCTTCACCGCGGCCAGCGCAGCGCCCTCACCATTCGCCAAAGCCCGGGCCACGGGCTGTTGCGTTTCGGGCAGCAAGGCAATCTGCTGCGCCGACAGCGGCTGCGCCTGCAGATAACGCGCATAGGCCTGTTCCTGCGGGTCGGCATCGATGGCCAGCAACTGGTACTCGCCGCATTCATTCCACTGCAGACTCGCGTGCTCGACCGCGCAGCGCATGAGCGCCAGTCGCGCGAGCAGCTGCGGGCTCGCGGTGCGCCGCACCTCGGCGCGCGCCTTGTCCCACTCGAGCGCCTGCACGCGCTGATCGGCGCGCAGATAGGCCTGGGTCGCGCGGTCGGACGCCGATTCGGCGTTGAGCGCCCAGTCCGCTGCTGGAGGCTTCTGGCTGCAGGCGGCCAGCGTGCCGCCGAGCAGTGCGATCGCGCACCAGCGGATCCAGGGAGGGGAAAAGCGGCGTATCACGGTCATGGCAGTTCAAGCTCCGGCTTGCGCGCCAGCGGCCACTTGCGCTGGAGGTCGGCAAGAATATCCTCGAGGCGGCGCAGATTGCTTTCGACTTCGCCACGCAGCGCGCCCAGGTCAGTCGTCGCCTCGCGTGCATTGGCGCCCACGGCCTGGGCTTCGACCAGCACCGCATCGACCTTGCGCAGGCTCTGGCGCGTGTCCGCCAGCAAGCCGTTGAGCTGCGCCACGGTGGCGCGCACTTCGGGCATCACGCCGTCGGCATCGAACACCTGGCGGTCGGCGCGCACCACCAGCTGCTCCATGCGCGCGATCAGCGCATTCGCGCGCTCCAGCGTGAGCACGACCTTGCGCGCATCGGCCTCGTTGCCCATGAGCACGCCCAGCGCCCCGCCCGGCCCCTGCAGGCGCTCGGCCAGCGACTGGACCTGGCCCAGCGCCCCGCCCAGCGCAGAATCCTGGGCCGTCATCGCGCCCAGATTGGCCAGCAGCTCCTTGGCCGAGGCCATGATCTGCGGAATCTCGGCCGTGGCATCGCCGCGCAGCACGGGCCGCACGGAGTTCTCGGCCAGCGGTGGGTCGGTGAGAATGCCGCTGTAGGCCTTGATGGTCGTGCCACCCACCAGACCGCGCACCAGCGTGAAGATGCTGGACTCGCGCAGCCAGTGCGCGTCCTTGCGCGGCACGTCGACGACGATGCGCACATTGCCATCCTCGGACAGCTCGATGCGGCGCACGCGCCCTATCGGAAAACCCGAGAACGTCATGTCCATGCCGACCACCACGCCTTCGGAGTCGTCGGTGGTCAGCACCAGCTGCTGCGTGGGCTCGAACACGCCGCGCGAATACAGCAGGTACAGCGCCGAGCCGAAGACCAGCGCCAGCGTGAACAGCAGCAGCGCCGCGGCCTTGGCGCGCAGATGGGCCACGGGGCGCAGCTCGGCCGGCGAATGCAGCCCCGCCGCCTCGGCGCCCGATTCAGTGGGGTCCATGGTGATTCCCGAACATAGCCAAGCTCCAAAACATCAATAGTAATTGCCCATAAGCGAAAGCACCTCGATCAGCAGCAACACCGCGAACATGCGCGTCAGCCCGCCGAGCTCGCGCCCTTCCTGGCGCAGCCGCGGCAGCGGCGAATACCAGCCCGAGGCCAGCGGAATCAGCGCCACGGCCAGGCTGAAAAAGAGCGTCTTGAGCGTGAACACCAGCGTCACCACGGGCGAGAACACATGGCCGAACAGCCGCGTGTAGGCGGGCAGTCCCGCGAGATTGAAACCGTAGACGCTCAGATAGACCGTGACCAGCGCCACCACGCAACTGAGCGCAGCCAGCGTGAGGCAGGCGAACAGCCCGCCCACGGCGCGCGGCAGCAGCTCGCTGCGCACCGGGTCCAGCCCGAGGCGCTGCAGCGCCTGGGCGCGCCCGCGCAGGCGCAGCTGCACCAGCTGCGTGCCATTGGGAATGGTGCAGCGCATGGCGACGAAAAGACAGGCGGTCAGCGGAATCAACTCGAGCACCAGCACGCGCACCACCATTTCCAGCGCGTAACGCGAGAGCCCGTAGCTCAGCGCGGTGACGATCACGATGCGCGTGATCACCGCACACAGCAGCGCCGCGAGAGCCGTGAAGCCTATCAACACCGGCCCGGTCTGCACATACAGCTGGTAGGCCATGCGCGCGCGCGACTGCCCGCGGTAGCTCGACGGCGAGAGCAGCAGCACGAGAATCACCGCGCCCAGATAGACGCTGCGCCACCAGGCCGACGCGGTCTCGCACGCGCCGTCCCAGATGCGCGCGGCGATATCCAACGTGGAATGGCTCAGACTCATTCGGCCATGATACGGTGCGCCACCGGCGGCGCAGCCGGCAAGGGGCAGTTAACGCGCTGCGCGCTGGCGCACGAACAGTGCGACCAGGGCCAGCGCCATCACCACGAAGCAGATGAACGACCAGTTGGCGATCGAGCCGCCGAGGAAGGTCCAGTCGATCGCAGTGCAATCGCCCGAGCCGCGGAAGATCATGGGAATCGCGCGGCTCAAGGGGTAGTTTTCGACCATGCCGTAGAAATCACGGCCGCAGGTCGCGATCTCGGGCGGGTTCCATTGCAGCCAGCTCTGGCGCGCGGCGACAAAGGCGCCAAAGCCCGCGCTCAGCAGCGCCAGGCCGCCCCAGCCCAACAGCCAGCCGCGGCCGCGGCGCAGGCTCGCGATGCCGGTGAACACCGCCACGCCGATCAGCGCATAGCGTTGCACAATGCACATGGGACAAGGCTCGAGCCCCTGGCCATATTGCAGATACATGCCAAATGCCAGCATGGCCACGCAGGCCGCGCTGATCAGCGCCAGCACGCGGCGCGGCGCCGTTTCCATCCAGTTCAACAACACCATTTTTCTTGTCCTTCAAAGGCCGCGGCGCGGCCCCTGGGAACCGTCAGATGCCTGCAGCCTGGTCAATAAACACGCGGGTCCTGCGCGGTGTCACCACCAGCGTTTCGCCTTCCTTGAATCCCAATTCCTTGAACTGATGGGCAGGAATCTGCGCTTCGATCAAGGCATCCTCCCCGTTCTGGGTGGTTGAATGATTATCGTCGGCGGGAATAAGTTCCAGGCGTGCGATGGGACCGACAACGATTGCCCGCTCCAGGCGCGCGACGATGCCGCGCGGACGGCCCTGGGCATCCATGTTCTGGCCCGGCGAATAGCGCTCGACGTCGAGGTCGTGCGGGCGCACATAGGCGAACGCCTTGGCGTTCTTCGCATCATCGGCTTCGGGCGCGTCGATCTCGATGCCGCTCATGTGCACCAGGCCTTCGTTGGCGCGGCCGTGGAAAAGGTTCACGTCGCCCAGGAAGCCATAGACGAAAGGACTCGCGGGGTTCTCCCAGACTTCCTGGGGCGAGCCGCTTTGCTCGATCTTGCCCTGGTTGATCACCACCACGCGGTCGGCCACTTCGAGCGCCTCCTCCTGGTCGTGGGTCACGAAGATCGAGGTCACATGCAGTTCGTCGTGCAGGCGGCGCAGCCAGCGGCGCAGTTCCTTGCGCACCTTGGCGTCGAGCGCGCCGAAAGGCTCGTCAAGCAGCAGCACCTTGGGCTCGACAGCCAGCGCCCGGGCCAGCGCGATGCGCTGGCGCTGGCCGCCCGACAGCTGCGAGGGATGGCGGTCGGCGAGCCAGTCCAGCTGCACCAGCTTGAGCAGGTCCATCACCTTGGTGCGGATCTGCGCTTCGCTGGGGCGCTCCTTGCGCGGCTTGATGCGCAGGCCGAAGGCCACATTCTCGAACACGGTCATGTGGCGGAACAGCGCATAGTGCTGGAACACGAAGCCCACGTTGCGCTCGCGCACATGCACGTCGGTCGTGTCCTCGCCGCTGAAATGGATGCTGCCCACGTCGGGCGACTCGAGCCCGGCGATGATGCGCAGCAGCGTGGTCTTGCCGCAGCCCGAAGGGCCAAGCAGCGCGATCAGCTCGCCGGACTGGATGTCCAGGCTCACATCACGCAGCGCCTGGAAACTGCCGAACTGCTTGCTTACGTTGCGGATTTCGATACTCATGGTGCTTGTTCTTTCAGGCAGACGTGGTCAGCGGCGTGGGCCGCTCTGGAGGCAGGTCGGCAGCTGCTGCCTGCTCGCGCTCCGCGCGCCATTCGGCTATCGATTTGATGACCAGGGTCACGAGCGCCAGCAGCGCCAGCAGCGAGGCGGCGGCAAAGGCCGCGACCGACTGGTATTCGTTGTAGAGAATTTCCACGTGCAGCGGAATGGTGTTGGTCTGGCCGCGGATATGGCCAGACACCACCGACACCGCGCCGAACTCGCCCATGGCGCGCGCATTGCACAGGATCACGCCATACAGCAGGCCCCACTTGATGTTGGGCAGCGTGACCTTGTAGAAGGTCTGCCAGCCGGTCGCGCCCAGCACGATGGCCGCCTGCTCCTCGTCGCTGCCCTGGGCCTGCATCAGCGGAATCAGCTCGCGCGCAATGAACGGGAAGGTCACGAAGATCGTCGCCAGCACGATGCCGGGCACGGCGAAGATCACCTTGATGTCGTTGGCCTGCAGCCACGAGCCCATCCAGCCGTGCGAGCCGAACATCAGCACATAGGTCAGGCCCGCAACCACGGGCGAGACCGAGAACGGCAGGTCGACCAGCGTCGTCAGAAAGGCCTTGCCCTTGAACTCGTACTTGGCGATGCACCAGGCCGCGGCCACGCCGAACACCAGGTTCAGCGGCACGGCAATCACCGCCGTCAGCAGCGTCAGCTTGATTGCCGACCAGGCATCGGGCTCGCGCAGGCCGTCGATATAGGCGCCGAAGCCCTTGCGCAGCGCCTCGGTGAACACCGCGGCCAGCGGCAGCACCAGGAACAGCAGCAGGAACGCCATCGCGATGCCGATCAGCGTCCAGCGCACCCAGGGCGCTTCGGTCGTGCCGGCCTTGGCCCGGCGCACCGGGTTGCGGGAAGAAGTGACTCCACTCATGCCGGTGCTCCTGCGTGGCGGCGCTGCCAGGCTTGCAGCGCATTGATGATTAGCAGCAGCACAAAGGAGATGACCAGCATCACCACCGCCACGGCGGTTGCGCCCGCATAGTCATATTGTTCGAGCTTGCCGATGATGATCAGCGGCGTGATTTCGGAAATCATGGGCATGTTGCCGGCAATGAAGATCACCGAGCCATATTCACCGACGGCACGGGCAAACGCCATCGCGAAACCGGTGAGCAGCGCGGGCGTGATGCTCGGCAGTATCACCTTGACGAAAATCTGCAGCCGCGTCGCGCCCAGGCTGGTCGCGGCTTCCTCGAGTTCCTTTTCCGCGTCCTCGAGCACGGGTTGCACCGTGCGCACGACAAACGGCAGGCCGATGAAGATCAGCGCGATGACAATGCCCGCGGGCTTGAACGCCAGCTGGATTCCCAGGGGTTCAAGGTATTGGCCTATCCAGCCGTTGCCGGCCAGCAGCGCAGTGAGCGAGATGCCGGCCACGGCCGTGGGCAGCGCGAACGGCAGGTCGACCAATGCGTCGACGATCTTCTTGCCGGGAAACTTGTAGCGCACCAGCACCCAGGCGATCAGCAGACCGAACACCAGGTTGACCAGGGCCGCGATCAGCGAGGCGCCGAACGTCAGCCGGTAGGATGCCATCACGCGCGGCGCGCTCACGGCTTCCCAGAACTGCGGCCAGGTCATCGTGAAGGTCTTGAAGACCAGGGCCGACAGCGGAATCAGCACGATGATGCTGAGATAGAACAGCGTATAGCCCAGCGTCAGCCCGAAGCCGGGCAGGACGCGCTTGGCGCCACGGCCGCGCGGCGCTGGCGCGCCGGCGCCCGGCGAGGCGGAGAGAGATGCGGCCGTAGCCGAGTTAGCAGCGAATGCCATGGTGCGGGTGCGCGCGCCGGCTTACTTGCCAGGCGTGTAGAGCTTGTCGAACTGGCCGCCGTCGTTGAAGTGCACCTTCTGGGCTTCAGACAGCGAACCGAAGTACTTGGCGACGGTGAACTGCTTGAGCGGCTTGAACGTTGCGGCGTGCTTCTTCAGCACGGCTTCCGAACGTGGGCGCAGCGCATGCTGGGCAGCGATTTCCTGGGCTTCATCCGAGTACAGATAGTCCAGGTATTCCTTGGCCAGCGTGGCTGTGCCCTTCTTGGCGACGGTGCGCTCGACCACGGCCACGGGGTTCTCGGCAATGATCGACGAGGATGGGTACACCGCCTGGACCTTGCCCTTGCCGAACTCGCGGTCGATGGAAATCACTTCCGACTCGAACGTGATCAGCACGTCGCCGATGTTGCGCTGCAGGAAGATCGCGGTCGCGTCACGACCGCCCTTGCCCAGCACGGGAACGTTCTTGTAGAGCTTGCCGACGAACTCCGCAGCCTGGGCATCGGTGGCGCCCTTTTCGCGCGCCGCGCCCCAGGCGGCCAGGTAGGCATAGCGGCCGTTGCCGCCGGTCTTGGGGTTCACCACCACGACTTGCACGCCGGGCTTGAGCAGGTCGTCCCAATCCTTGATGTTCTTGGGATTGCCGTTGCGCACCAGGAACAGCATGGTCGAGGTAGTGGGCGAGGCGTCGTTGGGGAACTTCTTGGCCCAGTCCTTGGCGACCACGCCGGTGCTGGCGAGGAATTCGATGTCGGTGGTGGTGTTCATGGTGACCACGTCGGCGTCCAGGCCGTCGTTGACCGCGCGCGCCTGGGCGCTGGAGCCCGCATGCGACTGGTCGATCTTCACGTCCTTGCCGGTGGTCTTCTTGTAGTGCGCGGCAAAGGCGGTGTTGTAGTCCTTGTAGAACTCGCGCGCCACGTCATACGACACGTTGAGCAGCTGGTTCTGTGCCATTGCCGCGCCGCTGGCCGCAAAAGCAAGGCTGGCCAAAACGGTCTTGAGAGTCAAAGATTTCATGGTTGCAAAGCCTGGAACGTGAAGAAGTGTTTCATTGTCCGAATTTCTCCTTCAAACTCAAACGAATAGATTCTTGTTAATTAATCACCTTTTGGCATATAGAACTTGCAAAGGCATGCGCCGCCAGGCGATGCGCGCAAATTCATGCCTGCAATGCGGTCGCATCGGCGGGTGTGGAAGACCAGGCCAGGCCGGCGGTCAAGGACTGCAGCAGCGCCAGCCCCAGCGGCCAGGCGCCGTGGCCTGATTCGACATTCACATGGCCGGCGTTCTGCAGCCGCACCAACTCGCTGCCCCAGGCCCGCGCATAGGCGCCGGCAAGCCGGATAGGACAGAAGGGATCGTTGCTGCTCGCGACCAGCACGCTGCGATAGGGCAGCGGCGCCGCTGGTACCGGAGAAAAGTCGATCAACTGGGCACGGCGCTCGGGGTCGGCGGGCGCGACCAGCAAGGCACCGACCACGCGCTCGGCAGCCCGGGCCGAGATCTGCGTGGTCGCGATGCAACCCAGGCTGTGGGCCGCGATCACCACCGGCTCGGGACGCGAAAAAATGCATTCCTCGAGCCGCCCTACCCAGGCGTCGCGGTGGGGCGTGATCCAGTCGTCCTGCACCACCCGCTCTGCACCGGGCAATTGCGCGGCCCAGAGGCTTTGCCAGTGACCGGGGCCTGAGTCGTGCCAGCCGGGCACGATCAATATGCGGGGGGGTTTATCCATGCCAGTTCTCCTTGAACGGACATTGTCTGCAGCTTCCGCCAAAATCCCAACGAACCATTGGTTGTTATCTTATGGTCCAGAAGCACAGCAGCGGCTGCGCGCCGCCACAAGGATCAAGCGCCGCCAGGCCCCGATGAGATGCTGCTGCCGGGCATGGTCTCGGCAAGAAAATCAAGAAAGCTGCGCACTGCCGGCGACAGTCCGCGGCGCGAAGGAAACACCGCATGGAAGACTCCGGGCGGCGGCGACCAGTCCGGCAGCAGATGCACCAGACGGCCATCGGCAATCTCGTCATGGCACATATAGTCCGGCAGCCAGCCCATGCCCGTGCCGGCCAGCACCGCGAACTTCAAGGTCAGCAGGTCATCGGCGACATAGCGCGGCTGGTGCTGCAGCGTGTATTCCTGGCCTTGCGGGCCGGCCAGCAGCAGGCTGGAGCGGCCGTCGACCGCCGACATGGCGACGCTGTCGAGGCGCCCGAGCTCCTGCAGCCGGCCGGGCGTGCCCTGGCGGCGCAGCAGATCGGGGCTGGCGACCAGCACCTGGCGCGACATGTCCAGCCGCTTGACCACCATGCTGCCGCTGTCGTCGAGCGAGGCGCGTACGCGCAGCGCGACATCGATGCTTTCCTCGACCAGATTCACGGCCCGGTTGGTGACCTGCATTTCCACCCGCACCAGCGGATGGCGCGCAAGATAGACCGGCATCAGCTCGCCCAGCACGGTCTGGGCAATCGTCACCGGACAGCTCACGCGCAGCGTGCCGCAGGGCTCGGTGCGCACCTGGGCCACGGTATCAGCCGCGGCCTGGGCCGCGTCGCGCATCACCTGGCAATGGCGCAGATAGGCTTCGCCGACTTCGGTCAGCGACAGCTTGCGCGTGGTGCGCTGCAGCAAGCGCACGCCCAACCGGCCCTCGAGCTCGGCGACGCGCCGCGACAGCCTGGACTTGGGGATGCCCAGCGCGCGCCCGGCCGCGGCAAACCCGCCGCGCTCGACGACTTCGGCGAAATACAGCATGTCGTTGAGATCGTTCATTTCAAGCCTTATTGTCTCGCTGATAGAACAATCTATCGCATTTAAGGCAGCTTATCAAACATTCAACACAGCTGCACAATCTATACCAAGCCCTCACCGGCAACCATCCACATTTCGAATTCAAGGAGCCTTCCATGCAACTGCTGCACATCGATTCCGCCATCACCGGCGACATGTCCGTTTCCCGCGATCTGACCGCCCGCACCGTGCAGGCATGGGTCGCTGCCCATCCCGGCCTGAACGTCGACTACCTCGACCTGGCCCAGGACGCTCCCAGCCACCTGTCGGCGGTTTCCATGGGCTTTCGTACCGGCCAGAGCGCCACGACCGAAGCCGAGCGTGCGGAAAATGCGATCTCCGAAAAGCTCGTGAGCCAGTTTCTGGCGGCTGACGTGGTGGTGATCGGTGCGCCGCTGTACAACTTCAGCATTCCCAGCCAGCTCAAGGCCTGGATAGACCGCGTCGCCCAGGCCGGCCGCACGTTCCGCTACACCGCCGCCGGCCCCGAAGGTCTGGCCAAGGGCAAGACCGTGATCGTCGTGTCGACCCGCGGCGGCGTGTACTCGACTTCCGAAGGCGGCCGCGCCATGGAACACCAGGAAAGCCTGCTGCAGACCGTGCTGGGCTTCATGGGCGTGACCGATGTGCGCTTCGTGCGCGCCGAAGGCATTGCCATGGGCCCCGACGCCAAGGCCGCGGCCCTGGTCCAGGCCGAGCAGGCCATCCACAGCCAGCTGGCCCTGGCTGCCTGAGCCTGCAGCTCGCTGCACCAGGCGGACGCGCCCAACGCCGTCCGCCGACCGCCCTGCCGGGACATTGCCCCCAATGTCATCGCCAGGGCGGTTTTTTTTGTTAGGCTTGGAGCAATTCGGTGATAACCCTGATGCGGCCTTGCCCGCGCCGGGTTGGCGCTTTTCTGTGACCACCTAACCATCTACGCCTACATGTCTTCCGCTCCGCAGCGCCCGCGCAAGTACACCGATGAGTCGTTCGTCATCTCCGCCGTCGCCGTAGGCCTGATCTCCGCCATCGTGCTGGGCTATCTGTTGAACTGGTATCTGGAATCCAAGAGCGCGCGCGAAATGACACGCGCCCAGTCCGTGGTCTACAAGCAATACCTGAACAACACCCCGGTGGAGGCGCCCAAGCCCTTGCCCGAAGCCATGGCCGAGCGGCTCAAGGTGCGTGAGCAGCTGCTGGCTAATCCTGCCGTCAAGCCCGGCCCGGCTTTTGCCGCGCCCGGCGTGCAGAGCACGGGCAAGGCCATCGTCGACGCGATCGACAATGCGCAGAGCCGATCGCGTCCAGCGCTGTAAGAAGCCGGGCCCGCCCTTGCGGCGGCTCGAGTCCCGGGACTCCAACCAGCGGCGGCAGAATTAACCACGGACCTGCTGGTGTTTACACCGGTTCGTGAAAAATGCGCAGCGCTCTGTGGCATTCTTCGCCCCTTGCCGTTGCCCGCAGGGGTCCCCGACGGCACCCTCCCCCATTTGAATGAATGCCGCGCAGGCCTTTGCGTGGCTGCGCTGCGCATTGTCGCGGCCAGCCGCGGCCAAGGCTTGCGGCCGCATAAAAGGTTTTTGACATGACATTGCATCACCTGCGCTGGGTCGCCGGCCTTCCTGTACTGGTCGGCGGCATGTATGGCGTCGCCATCGCCCAGCCCGCCACCGAAGCCCGCCTGCCTGAAATCACGGTGCACAGCACGCTGGGCGGCACTTCGCTCGAGCAGACTCCGGCTTCCGTATCCGTGATCGACGCCGACCGGATGCGTGACCGCCAGCTGCAGGTGAACCTGTCGGAAAGCCTGTCGGGCGTGCCCGGCCTGCAGATCAACAACCGCCAGAACTACGCCCAGGACCTGCAACTGTCGATCCGTGGCTATGGCGCGCGCTCGACCTTCGGCCTGCGCGGCGTGCGCCTGTATGTGGACGGCATTCCCGCGACCATGCCCGACGGCCAGGGCGCACTGTCGCATATCGACATCTCCAGCCTGGAGCGCGTCGAAGTGTTGCGCGGCCCCTACTCGGCGCTGTACGGCAACTCGGCCGGCGGCGTGATCAGCATGTACACCGAAACGCCCACCGGCCGCCCCACGGTCGAAGGCGGCTACTCGGTCGGCAGCAACGGCCAAAAGCGCATCTCGGGCAAGGCCAGCGGCCAGACCCAGGGCCTGAGCTATGTGCTCAGCGCCAGCCGCTACCTGACCGACGGCTGGCGCGACCACAGCGCGGCCGACCGCAATGTGGCCAACGTCAAGCTGTCGACCGCCATCGGCGACGACGCACGCCTGACGATTGTCGCCAACACGATGAAGTCCAACGCCCAGGACGCACAAGGCCTGACCTGGGAGCAGTGGCAGGCCAACCCGCGCCGCGCCTCCTACCGCGCCGACAACGGCGAAGCGGTGGCCGAGAAATTCAACACCCGCAAGTCGCTGGAGCAGACCCAGGTCGGCGCCACCTACGAGCGCCGCCTGAGCGGCACGCAAAGCGTGTCCCTGACCGCCTATGCGGGCCACCGCTCGATGGAACAATACCAGTCGCTGCCCGTCGCCACCCAGGCGCCTGCGGGCCATGCGGGCGGCGTGATCGACATGTCGCGCGACTACGCCGGCCTGGACGCGCGCTGGACCGGCCGCTTCGACAACGCGCCCGTGCCTGTCACGGTGACCGCCGGCCTGGCCTTCGACACCATGAAGGAAGACCGCCAGGGCTACGAGAACTTCATCGGCAGCCAGCTGGGCGTCAAGGGCGCGCTGCGCCGCAACGAAGACAACACGGTCACCAGCATAGACCCCTATGTGCAGGCCACCTGGCAGCTCGCTCCCACCTGGAGCCTGGGCACGGGGCTGCGCTACAGCCATGTGAAGTTCGAGTCCGACGACCGCTACATCCGCGCCGGCAACCCCGACGACTCCGGCTCCGTGACCCACAGCCAGGCCCTGCCCGTCATTTCGCTGTCGCACCAGCTGACACCGGAAAAGACGGTCTACGTGAGCGCCGGCCGCGGCTTCGAGACGCCGACCTTTGCCGAACTGTCGTACCGCACGGGCAGCATAGGCGGGCTGAACCTGGACCTGCAGCCCAGCGCCAGCACCCAGTATGAAATCGGCTTTCGCGAACGCCTGACCGGCGCCGTCAAGGGCGGCTGGAGCGCCGCCGTGTTCCATTCGCGCACCAGCGATGAAATCGTCAGCGCCGGCGCGAGCAACGGCCGCACGACCTACCGCAACGCCGGCGACACCCGCCGCCAGGGCCTGGAACTGCAGGCCGACCTGCGCCTCACGCCCCAGTGGAAGGTGCAAGCCGCCTACACCTACCTCGACGCCACGTTCCGCCAGGCTTCGGGCAGCGCCGCCGCCGGCAACATGCTGCCCGGTCTGTCCAAGCAGCATCTGTCCGTCGGACTGGACTACGACCTGACGTCCGAATGGCGCCTGGGCGTTGCCGCCGAGCATGCCAGCAAGGTCTATGTGAACGACGCCAACAGCGCCGCCGCACCCGGCTACACCGTGGCTTCGGCCAGCGTCGGCTATCGCAAGGTCATGGGTCCGTGGACGCTGCGCGCCTTTGCGCGCGTCGACAACCTGTTTGACCGCAAGTACGTGGGCTCGGTCATCGTCAACGACGGCAACAGCCGCTTCTTCGAAGGCGCTCCGGGCCGCCAGTGGATGACGGGTGTCAGTGCGGCTTACCAGTTCTAAGCCAACGCGTTCTCGCACCTAGGGCGCCGGTCTTGCAAAAGGCCGGCGCCCTTTTCTTTTTCCCGGTTCAGCGTTGCCGTGGGTCCAGGTCGTAGGTCACCCAGGGCGTGGCCTGCGCCAGCTGGTTGTACAAGTGCCTGGCGTGCGCATTGTCTTCGGCGGTGATCCAGCGCAGCACGGGCCAGCCGCGTTCGCGCGCAATGGCGGCCACGGCTTCCATCAGCTTGCGCCCCGTGCCCTGGCCCCGATGCGCGGGTGGCACAAACAGATCGTCGAGAAAGCCCAGTTCCTGGCCCAGCAGCGGCTCGGGAAACGCGCGAAAGTGGGCCAGGCCCACCAGTTCGCCGCGCTGCAGCGCCACCAGGCCTTCCACGCGCCGCTGCGGGCCCATCAGCCAGCGCCAGGTGGCGTCAAGCACCGCCTCCTCCATGGGCACCTGGTAGAACGCGGCATAGCCGCGGTACAGCCGCTCCCATGCAGGCCTGTCGCCCACCGCAACAGCGCGCACGCAGACCGTGTCTTCATTCATTGAGAATTCCTTTCTGCATGGCCATTCACCACCGGGTCGCGAGCGCGGGCGGCCCCGCATGCGAAGGAAAATGCGGCAGCACTTCCTCGGCCAGCTCCTGAATCACTTCCGCGGCCGGGCGCTGCGAGAACTGGATGCCCAGCGCCGCATGGTTGACGCCGGCGCGCTGCCATTCCTCGAGCAAGGCAATCAGGCCCTTGCGGCCGGTGCGCAGCACATGGCCGCCGCGCAGCGGCGTGCGCGGGTGATCGGCGTCCTCGACCAGGTCCAGCCATTCGTTGGTCATGTGCGGCCGGAAACCGCCGTCGGGAATCAGCGTGCGCCAGGCCTTGATCTTCTGGGCCAGGCGCAGCGGCCCCTGCGGCACATGCGTGGCTTCGGGATAGGTCAGCCAGCCGTCGGCCTGGGCGGCGATCCAGTCCGGCGATTGGCCCGACGAACTGGTGACGATCAGCGGAATGGCGCCCGTCGCGGGCTTGGGCAGCAGCATGGCGCCTTCCATGCGGCCCAGCGGCGATCCAATGGCGGGACTGTCGGCGCGCAGCAGCGCGCGAAAATACGCCACCGACTGCGCAAACCGCGCGCCGCGCTCGGCATGTTCAATGCCGTAGGCGGGGAACTCGACGGGACGGTCGCCCGACGCAATCCCCAGCACCAGCCGCCCGCCCGACAGCTGGTCTATGGTCGCCGAGGCCTTGGCCAGATCGACGGGATGGCGCAGCGAGAAGATCGCGCTGCCGGTCGCCAGCGCCACATTCCGGGTGCGCGCCGCAAGAAACGCAAGGTAGGTGAACGCATCGAACACCTGGCCGGCATCGCCGAACGCCGGATCGAACAGCGGCACATCGCGCACCCAGACGGCGGCAAAGCCATGGCGGTCGATGTCCGCCACCAGGTCGGCCTGACCGGCCAGCGCCTGCATGTCGCCCTGGTAGAAACGCAGCGGCAGGAAAATCCCCAGCGTCAGCTGGTCGGGAGCAAACATGCGGCGATAGCCGGGATGCGCGCCAAAGGCCGGCCAGGACGCTCCGGCGGGCGTGGAAATGGAAGCCATGGTGTTCATGCCCCCGTGGCCGGTGCGGGCAGCGTCACGCCCCTGCACACCGCGGGCCGGGCGGCGACGCGCTCATGCCAGGCGCTCAGGTGACGGTGCTGACTGAAATCGAAATCGATGATGCGCGCGATATGCGTCCAGCCGAAGTGGGCGATATCGGCGATGGAGTACTCCTCGCCCGCCAGACAAGGCCGGCTCGCCAGATGCTGGTCCAGCGCGGCAAAGGCTTCGTTGGTCAGCCGGCGAAAGCGCTCTACGGCCTCGGCGTTGCGCGTATCGGAGAACAGCTCGAAATGCACGCGCTGGCCGATCAGCGGGCCGACGCTGGCCGCATGAAAGATCAGCCACTGCAGCGCCTGCCAGCGCGCCTGGGGCGCGGTGCGCGCATCGGGCAGCAATTTGCCGGTCTTCTCCGCGAGATACAGCAGGATGGCCGCGGACTCGAACAGCGTGATGCCCGCGGCCTCGTCCACCAGCACGGGAATGCGCCCATGCGGGTTGAGCCGCAGAAACTCCGGCTGCCTATGCGCGCCTTCGTCGATACGCACATGGTGCAAGACATAGGGCAAGCCCAGTTCCTCCAGCGCAATGGTGATCTTGAAGCCGTTGGGCGAGCTGTCGGTGTAGAGCCGGATCAATGATCCGGCCGATAAATGCTTCATCTGGGGGCTCTCATGAATATAGATTAGCTAAATCAAAAACTTGTTGCAAAAGCCACTTCATGTTAGTTTTTCATCCTTAAATACGGAAACGATTGTTTCTTCCCCATGGATTTAGAAAAACTACACTCAATGAATGCCGGCCTGCCGTTGCTGGCGCTGCGCGCCTTTGTCGAAGTCGGCCGGCGCGGCAGCATCAAGGCCGCGGCCCAGGCGCTGCACGTGACTTCGGGCGCGGTCAGCCAGCAGATCCGGCTGCTGGAGGACCGCACCGGCGTGACGCTGTTCACGCGCGCGCACCAGGGCCTGACGCTGACCGAAGCCGGCGCCAGCGTCCACCCCGCGCTGTCCCAGGCTTTCACGCAGATCGCTCAGGCGGTGCAATGGCTTGAGCAGACCAAGGCACGGCAGACGCTGACCGTCAGCACGGTCGCGACCTTTGCCGCCTCATGGCTGGTGCCGCGCCTGGGGCGCTTCAATCAGCGCCACCCCGAGATCGAAGTGCGCGTCGAAGCGACTTCGGCCCTGGCCGACATGCGCCAGGGCCGGGTCGACATCGCCTTGCGCCATGGGCTGGGCGTCTATCCCGGGCTGGAGGTCACGCGGCTGATGGCACCCGTGCTGGTGCCCGTGGCCCGCCCCGGCCTGGTGGACCGCAGCGGGCCGCTGCAGTCGCCCGCGGACTGCCTTGACCACCCGCTGCTGCACGATGGCGATCGCGCCGACTGGCGGCTGTGGTTTGCCGCCCATGGCGTGGCCGAGGACGCACGCGCCGAACGCGGCACGGCGTTCGAGGATGACTTCCTGCTGATTCGCGCGGCTGAAGCCGGCCAGGGCATTGCGCTGGTGCCGCAGGAACATGCAAGCGAGGAGATTGCCGCGGGCCGGCTGGTTCAGGTTCTCGACAAGCCCTGGCCGGCGCGCTTTGCCTACTATCTGGTGACCCAGCCGCAGGCGCGCGAGCGCCCCGCAGTCAAGGCGTTCGCGGACTGGGTGCTGGACGAAGCCGGGAGCGCAGCATGACCCGCGGCGCGACTCCCGAGTACTGCGCGCTGGTACCGGAGCTGATAGTCAGCGACATCCGCGCCAGCCTTGCGTTCTGGTGCGATGTCATAGGCTTTGCCATCTGGTATGAACGTCCGCAAGAGCGCTTTGCCTTCCTGTGCCTGGGCCAGGCCCAAATCATGCTGGAGCAGCGCAGTGAAAGCGCCGACGACTGGGTTGCAGACGTGCTCGAGCGCCCCTTCGGCCGCGGCCTCAATTTTCAATTGCAGGTGCCGGATCTCGACGCGCTGCTGCTGCGCTGCGAGCAGCGCGGCAGCGCGCTTTTTCTGCCGCTGGAAGAACGCTGGTATCGCCGCGATAGCCAGCAAGTCGGGCAGAGGCAATGCATTGTGGCCGACCCGGACGGCTATCTGGTGCGCTGCGTGCAGCCGCTGGGCGTTGTCGATGCCATGCCTGCCCCGCCGGGCTGCTAGCCTCAACGACTCGTTGCCAGCCGCAGGCCCAGCGCCACCAGCGCCGCACCCATCAGCGCATCGACGGGCCGGCGGATTCGCAGGTAGGCGCCGCGCACGCCCTGCACCGAGAAGAACGTGGCCAGCAGGCCCAGCCACAGGGCGGTGATGGCTGCCACCAGGGCCACGACGCTGATGTACACCCACGCCGGTGCATGGGCGGGCAACAGGGTCACGAACAAGGTGGCGAAGAATGTCGCCGTCTTGGGATTGGTCAGCCCCACCAGCAGCCCGCGCCGCCAGGCGGCGCCCGCGCTGCCAGCAGACACCCGGGCGACGGCGGCGTCTTCCGGCGCCTTGCGCCAGGCCGCCAGCAGCATGCGAATGCCCAGGTAAACCAGATAGGCCGCGCCCGCCAGGCGGATGAACTCATAGAGCCAGAAAATCTCCCGGATCAACAGACCGAAGCCGAGAATGGCCAGGCTGGCCCACAGGGTGGCGGCGCAGGCGATGCCAAGGCCCACAAACACTCCCGCGCTGCGGTCATGCAGCGCGTGCGAGGTGACCGCAACGAAATCGGGGCCGGGGCTGGCACAGGCCAGCAGGATGATGCCGGAAAGCGTGATCAATTGAGGCAGATAGTCCATGGGTGCTCCACAATGCAGCTTCCCAGCTTAGCCTGACTTTGTCACCCGAAGACGCCATTACATCTCTTTCTGCTACGGCAATGTCACACCCCACAACCCATGCAAAGGGCGTGAGCCAGCAATGGGCCAGTCGGCCGCCCCGCACCTTTGGTCCCGCCGCAAAGCGGCTCAGGGGGTGCTGCGTGTATTGCGCTTGACCCATTCCACATAGCGGTGCAGCCAGGCCTGGAAGAAATCATGGCTGGCCTTGCCAATGGTGCCGTCGTCGTTGAACAGCCCGTCCTTGGCCTGGATGAACATCTCGGGCTGGCCCAGCAGCGGCACATCCAGATAGGCCAGCACGTTGCGCAGGTGCTGCTGCGCCAGGGCCGTGCCCGTGGCACCGACCGAGACCCCCAGCACCGCGCCGGGCTTGCCGGCCCACACGCTCTGGCCGTAAGGACGCGAGCCCTGGTCCAGCGCGTTCTTCAGCACGCCGGGAATCGAGCGGTTGTATTCGGGCGTCAGGAACAGCAGCGCATTGGCGCCGGCGATCTGCGCGCGAAAGCGCTTCACGGCCTCCACCTCGTTGCCGTCGGCGTCCTGGTTGTAGAGCGGCAAGGTGTCGATGGCGATTTCCTCGAAGCTGAAGCCTTCGGGCGCCATGCGCGCAATCGCCTGCGCCAGCTTGCGGTTGAAGGATTCCTTGCGCAAGCTGCCGACAATGACAGCGACCTGGTATTGGCTCATGAAAACTCCTTGCGTCAAAAACAAAAAAGGGCTTCCCATTATGGAAGCCCCAGCTGGCCGGGCCCGTGGTCTACGTCCTACAGACAGCAGTATGCCGGCGGGCCGCGTGCCGCTTACTGCAGGAACGCAGGCTTGGCATAGCCCTGGAACTTGCTGTCCACGACGGCCTTGTACTCGCCAGAGCGGTAGGCCGCCTCGAGGTCCTTGGCCCAGGCCGAGTCCTTGTCGGCGCGCTTGACGGCGACCACGTTCAGGTAGTGGTCGGGCGTCTTTTCAAGCTTCACGGCTTCCGTGAGCTTCAGGCCCGAGGAAATCGCGAAGTTGCCGTTGATGATCGCGTACTCGGTGTCGCCGATCGAGCGCGGCAGTTGCGCGGCTTCGAGCGGAATGAACTTGAGCTTGCGCGGGTTCTCGACCAGGTCCTTTTCCGAGGCGCGCAGCGGGTCGATGCCGGGCTTGATCTTCACCAGCTGGTTCTGCTCGAGCAGCACCAGGGCACGCGCCAGATTGCTGGGGTCGTTGGGCAGCGTCACGCGGTCGCCGGTCTTGGCCTCGTCCAGCGTCTTGCGCTTGTTCGAGTACACGCCCAGCGGCGCGATCGGGCCTTGCACCAGCTCGACGATGTCGAGCTTCTGGTCGGCGGCGAACTTCTGCAGGTAGACGCGGTGCTGGAAGAAGTTCGCGTCCAGCGAACCCTGGGCCAGCGCCAGGTTGGGCTGCACGTAATCGTTGAATTCGACCAGCTTGACCTTGTAGCCCTTCTTTTCCAGGATGGGCACGATGCCTTGCTTGAGCTGGTCGATGTTCGAGCCGGCGGTGCCGCCTATGACCAGGTCCTTCTTGGCCTGGGCCTGCACGGGTGCGGCCACGCCGACAAGGGTCACGGCAGCCACGGCCGCTGCCAGCAGGGAACGACGCACAACGGAATTCTTCATCTCAAACCTCTTTCCAAAAGAGAAACAACGCAGAAAAAATACGGCCGCCGCGCGGCCGGGGAAAAATTCGCCGCCTCAGCCGCGCTTGTCCAGGCGCCGCGCCGCGGTGTTGCCGACAAACTGCAGGATCTGCACCAGCACCACCAGGATGGTGACCGTGAGCACCATCACATCGGTCTGGAAGCGGTAGTAGCCATAGCGGATCGCCAGGTCGCCAATGCCGCCGCCGCCGACCACGCCGGCAATGGCCGAGTACGACAGGAAGCTCACCGCCAGCACCGTGAGCGCCAGCACCAGGCCAGAACGCGCTTCCACCACCAGCACGCGCCAGACGATCTGCAGCTCCGAAGCGCCCATCGCATGCGCGGCTTCGATCACGCCGCGCGGCACTTCGCGCAGGCACTGGTCGACCAGTCGGGCGAAATACGGAATGGCAGCAATCGACAGCGGCACGGCCGCGGCCAGCGGGCCTATCGACGTGCCGGCAATCACCCGCGTGAACGGCACCAGCGCCACCAGCAGGATGATGAAAGGAAACGAGCGCACCGTGTTCACGATCCAGTTGAGCACGATGAACGCCGGCTTGTTGTCCAGCGACTGGCCCGGGCCCAGCAGGAACAGCAGCACGCCCAGCGGTCCGCCGAGAACCACCGCGGCCGTCAGGCCTATGCCCAGCATCAAGGCGGTCTGGGCCATGGCCAGCCACAGCTCGGGAAGAATGGCGACGATGTTCTCAGACATGGTGCAGCTCCTGGGCCGCGGCCGCAGCGGATGATGAAGAAACCGACGATTGCGCGCTCCAGCGCGCTTCGCGCGCCGTGCGCTCGCGCAGGGCCTCGATTTCCTGGCCCAGCAGCGTGGTGCGCGCGGCACTGGGGCCGTGCAGCGAGAACTGCTCGACCAGATGGCCGCCTTCGATGATCGCCACCTCGCTGCACAGCACCTCGACCACCGACAGCTCGTGCGTCACGATGACGATGGTCACGCCGGTCTTCTGCTGGATGTCGCGCAGCGTCTCGAGCAGCGAGCGCGTGGTTTCGCTGTCGAGCGCCGAAGTCGGCTCGTCGCACAGCAGCACCTGGGGGCGCGGCGCCAGCGCACGCGCAATCGCCACGCGCTGCTTCTGGCCGCCCGACAGCTGCGCCGGATAGCTGGCCATCTTTTCCGACAAGCCGACCAGCGCCAGGCATTCGCGCACGCGCGCGTCGATCTGGGCACGCGACAGCCCGCCGTGTATCTTCAGCGGAAAGGCCACGTTGTCGAACACGCTGGCGTTTTGCAGCAGGTTGAACTGCTGGAAGATCATGCCGATGTTCTGGCGCGCTTCGCGCAGTTCCTTGCGGCTGAGCTGGGTGAGCTCGCGGCCGGCAACGATGACTTCGCCCGCGTCGGGGCGCTCGAGCAGGTTGATCAGGCGCAGCAGCGTCGACTTGCCCGCGCCGCTCTTGCCGATCAGGCCGAATATCTCGCCCTGGCGCACATCCAGGGTGACCGATTTGACGGCCTCGAACAGGCCGCCGTCGGCCGTGGTGAACTTCTTCTTTACATCGCGCAAGCGGATGATGGGCGGTCTCTGGACCGGATCTGCGGTGTTCTGGCTCATGCAATCATGTTGTTGGAAACTGAACCGCCGGAACCGGGGAATCAGCGGCTTGCGCCTGTCTTCAAGGATCCGATGCCGGGGCGGGCAACCGCAGATTGCGCGTCGCGAATCTGCGCTCTCAATACGCCATTCGCCGACATGGGAATGGATGGAAGTGTGACGCCATCCCCCCAATCCACCAACGAATTTAAAAGCGCATGCTTATGCATTTTTACTAATAAAGAATCGGTATGCATCGTGGTCAACCCCAAGCACCCGCCGCTCCCGGCGGCATGAAAAAAGCCAGTGCGGCGCAAGGCGGCACTGGCTTTTTTCGGCGTGCTCAATGAGAGCACAGCAGCGTCGTTTAGAACGCGGGCACGACCGAACCCTTGAACTGGGTCTCGATGAACTGGCGCACTTCGGGCGACTGGTAGACCTTGATCAGCTTGGCGACCCAGGGCTGGTTCTTGTCGGCGTCACGCACGACCAGAATGTTGACGTAGGGGTTCTTGGCGCTTTCCTGCGCGATCGAATCGGTCTTGGGGTTCAGGCCAGCCGAGATCGCGAAGTTGGTGTTGATGGCCGAAGCATCGAGGTCGTCCAGCGAGCGCGGCAGCTGGGCAGCGTCGAGTTCGACAAAGCGCAGCTTCTTGGGGTTGGACACCACGTCCAGCGGCGTGGCCTTGAGGCCTGCGCCTTCCTTGAGCTTGATCAGGCCATGGGCCTGCAGCAGCAGCAGCACGCGGCCGCCGTTGGTCGGGTCGTTGGGGATGCCGAACTTCGCGCCCTGGGGCAGATCGGCAAGCTTCTTGACCTTCTTCGAATACAGGCCGATGGGGAAGTTGACCGTGTCGGCCACGCGCACCAGCTTGTAGCCGCGGTCCTTGACCTGGGCATCGAGGTAAGGCAGATGCTGGTAGCTGTTGGCATCCAGATCACCCGCGGCCAGCGCCGCATTGGGCTGGATGTAATCACCGAACTCGACCACCTGGATCTTCAGGCCCTGCTTTTCGGCGACCTGTTTGACCTGCTCGAAGATCTGGGCGTGGGGACCGGCGGTGACACCGATCTTGATCGATGTCTTGTCCTGGGCCACGGCGGCCAGGGGAGCTGCCAGGGCCAGGCCCAAAGCCAAAGTGGACTGCAAAAGTTGGCGCTTGTTCACGGAATGCCTTCAATCAAAAATTCGGAATGAAAGCACTGTACGCGCAAACCCTGGCGAATTTTCCGATTAAATAATCAGCTGCTTATTCCAAAATTGAATAAGCAGCCCTCAGTCGTCGCGCTGGGCTTCCTGGCCGGTCTGGCCCGAGAGCACCTGGCGCTGCTTGTGCTCCACATGGTAGGCCGTGAGCACCTGGTGGGCAATCGCATCGAGCGCGGGGTGGACGATGCCCTGCTTGTCGGTCCAGACCTTGGGCGTGATCGGCCCGGCAATCGCGATCGCATCGCCTTCGCGCAGCGCTTCGAGCGCGGCGCAGGGCGCGGCGTCAAAGGCAATCACGTTGACAAACAGGTTCTCGCCGTCGCCGCATTCGGCGCGCATGCGCGCCACCATGAAAGGCTTGCCGGTCTTGCTCGTGCGTTGCTCGGGCGTGCCGTAAAGCCGCCCGGCAATCAATCCATCCATCATGGTCGGTCCTTTTGCATTCAAGACACAGCCATGCTGCGCCCAAAACGGCAGAAAACAAAAAAGGGCCAGCAGAAAAATCTGCTGACCCTTTTTGGGGATTGTGGTCGGCGAGAAAGGATTCGAACCTTCGACCCCTTGCACCCCATGCAAGTGCGCTACCAGGCTGCGCTACACGCCGACGAGAATTGAATTATATACCGAAAAACCGCTTACACCGACAACAACTCGCGAATTTGCAAAAGCTCCTGGCGAACCGCCCAGGAATCGAGCGCCACCAATGCGCCATCGCGGGCCTCGTGCTCACGCCATTGAGCCGATACCAACTCAAAGCCATCGCCATCGGCGCCCTCCTCGGCACCCGGCGCACCCGCTTCGCGCAGGCGCGCACGCGCGCCTTGTATGGTGAAGCCCTGGTCATAAAGCAGCTCGCGTATGCGGCGGATCATCAGCAGTTCATGGTGCTGATAGTAGCGCCGGTTGCCGCGGCGCTTGACGGGACGCAGGTGGGTGAATTCCTGCTCCCAATAACGCAGCACATGCGGCTTCACGCAACACAATTGCGCCACTTCGCCAATGGTGAAGTAGCGTTTGGCCGGAATGGGCGGCAGCGGGGTTCCCTGGGACATCGGAAGCATCTCCAATCATCAACCTGACAAGGCTACCGCAGCCACCGCCATGCCGCCATGCGCAATCGCCCTGTGCGGGCAATGGCCGGTTATGCGACCGAGGCGGACGTCTCGCCGCTCTGGATCTGCTCCTTGAGCTTGGTGCTCGCATGGAACGTCACCACGCGGCGCGCCTGGATGGGAATCAGCTCGCCGGTGCGCGGATTGCGCCCCGGGCGCGGCGCCTTGGTGCGGATCTGGAAGTTGCCAAAGCCCGAGAGCTTGACGTCATCGCCTTCGACCAGGCTTTGCGAAACCAGGTCGAAGAACGCATCCACCATTTCCTTGGACTCGCGCTTGTTCAGGCCAATCTGGTCGAACAGCAAATCCGCTAGCTGGGCCTTGGTCAGCGCGGGGCTGTCCAGGCTTTCAATGGCCAATTCCATGGTAGACCCCTTGTCGTGGGAAAACACAACCGAATCCATCATCCGCGCAGGCGCGCAGCGCAGCGCGCCACCAGCTGCTCGATCACGGCCGCCATCGCGGCTTCGATCTCGGCTTCGGTCAGGCTGGCGGTATCGCTGCCCAGCAGCAGGCGCACGGCCAGGCTCTTTTCATTGGGCGCGAGCGCACCCGCGGCCGGCACTTCACCGGCGCGCAAAGGCTTGGCGCGGAACACGTCGAACAGCACGGCCGAGCGCAGCACCGTATGCGCTGCCGCGGCTTCCACGGCGGCCATGATCTCGGCATGGGTCACCGATTCGGCGACGACCACGGCAATATCACGCTCCACCGACTGGTGCTTGGCGACGGCGCGGAACTGGGGAACCTGGCGCAGCTGCACGGCGTCGAGCTCCAGCTCGAACATCACGGGCGCCTGGGGCAGCTCCCAGCCCTGGCGCCACTGCGGATGCAGCTCGCCGACGAAACCAATGGCCTTGCCGTCGAGCAGCACGCGCGCGCAGCGACCGGGATGCATGGCCGGATGCTCGGCCGCTTCGAAGCTAGGACGCAGCGGCGCGAGCAAGGCTTCCACATCACCCTTGATGTCGTAGAAATCAACCGCCTGGTCCTTGCGGCCCCATTGCAGCTGGTCGGCCGGGCCGCAGGCCATGCCGGCAACACGCATCGGCTGGTCAAAGCCCTGCACCGTGGTGTCGGTGCTTTGCACGCTGGCGTCGCGCAGGAACACGCGGCCGAGCTCGAACACGCGCACCCGCTGGGCCTTGCGGTCCAGGTTGAACTTGACGACCTGCAGCAGCGAACCCAGCAGCGAGCTGCGCATCACGCTCAGATGGCTGGCAATCGGGTTGAGCAGCTTGATCGGGTTGGCATTGCCGGCAAGCTCGTGCTCCCAGCGCTCTTCGACAAAGCTGAAGTTGATGGTTTCCTGGTAGCCCAGGGCCGCGAGTTCGCGGCGCACGGCGAAGCTGCTGCGCTGGTTTTCGGCGCGCAGCTTGGGCGTGATCGGCGCCAGCGGCGGCGTGGTCGGCAGCTGGCCGTAGCCCAGCATGCGCGCGACTTCCTCGATCAGGTCTTCTTCCAGCGCGATGTCGAAGCGGTACGACGGCGGCGTCACCGTGAGCACGCCCTCGCCCTGTGTCACGCCCAGGCCCAGGCCCTGCAGCGCGTCGAAGCACTGCTGCTGGCTCACGGGCATGCCTATGACCTTGGCGGCGCGCGCCACGCGCAGCTGCACGGGCTGGGGCGTGGGCACGTTGACGATCTGGTCGTCGATCGCGCCGCATTGCGTCTCGGGCGTGCCACAGATCTCGAGCACCAGCTCGGTGATGCGCTCGATATGCTCCACCGTGAGGCTGGGGTCCACGCCGCGCTCGAAGCGGTGGCCGGCGTCGGTCGAGAAGTTGAAGCGGCGCGAGCGCCCGGCAATCGCGCGCGGCCACCAGAACGCGGCTTCGACGTAGATATGGCGGGTGTCGTCGGACACCGCCGTGGCGTCGCCGCCCATGATGCCGGCCAGCGATTCGATCGCCTGGTCATCGGCAATCACGCCGACCTGGCCATCGACCGTGACTGTGTTGCCGTTGAGCAGCTTGAGCTGCTCGCCGGGACGGCCCCAGCGCACGTCGAGGCCGCCGTGGATCTTGTCGAGGTCGAAAATGTGCGACGGACGGCCCAGCTCGAACATCACGTAGTTCGAGATGTCGACCAGCGGCGCGACGCTGCGCTGGCCGCAGCGCGCCAGGCGGTCGACCATCCACGCCGGGGTCTTGGCCTGGGTGTTGACGTTGCGGATCACGCGGCCCGAGAAGCGGCCGCACAGATCGGGCGCGCTGATCTTCACGCCCAGGCGGGCGTCGCTGGCCACGGCTGCGGGCTTGAACGTCGGTGCCTGCAAGGGCGCGCCGGTCAGGGCCGCGACTTCGCGCGCGATGCCGTAGACGCTCAGGCAATGCGCCAGATTGGGCGTGAGCTTGAGCGTGAACAGCGTGTCGTCGAGGTCCAGGTACTTGCGGATGTCCTGGCCCAGCGGTGCGTCGAGCGGCAGCTCGAGCAGGCCGCCATTGTCGTCGGCGAGCTTGAGCTCCTTGGCCGAGCACAGCATGCCGTAGCTTTCGACGCCGCGCAGCTTGCCGATCTTGATCAGGAAAGGCTTGCCGTCGTCGCCCGCGGGCAGCTCGGCGCCGACCATGGCGCAGGGAATGCGAATGCCCACGCGCGCGTTGGGCGCGCCGCAGACGATGGTCAGCAGCTCGGCCTGGCCCACATCGACCTGGCACACGCGCAGGCGATCGGCATTCGGATGCTGTACGGCCTCCTTGATTTCACCGACCACGATGCCGGTGAACGGCGGCGCGACGGGAGCGAGCTCCTCGACTTCCAGACCGGCCATGGTCAGGGTGTGCGCGAGTTCGGTAGTGCTCAGGGGCGGGTTGCAGAACGCGCGCAACCAGGATTCAGGGAATTGCATAGTCAGACTCTTTGGCTTCAAACGGGCCTGCGTACCAGACGCAGGCGCCAACAGTGGGTGCGGTGTTTACTGGAACTGCGACAGGAAGCGGATGTCGCCGTCAAAGAACAGGCGCAGGTCGTTGACGCCGTAGCGCAGCATGGTCAGCCGGTCTGGCCCCATGCCAAAGGCAAAGCCTATGTACTTCTCGGGGTCCAGCCCCATGTTGCGCACCACGTTCGGGTGCACCTGGCCGGAGCCGGCGACTTCGAGCCACTTGCCCGCGAGCGGACCGGTCTGGAACTGGATGTCGATCTCGGCGCTGGGCTCGGTGAACGGGAAGAAACTGGGGCGGAAACGCAGCACCAGATCGTCGCTCTCGAAGAACGTGCGGCAGAAATCGGTGAACACCACCTTCAAGTCCTTGAAGCTGACGTTCTCGCCTATCCAGATGCCTTCGCACTGGTGGAACATCGGCGAATGCGTGGCATCGCTGTCCACGCGGTAGGTGCGGCCCGGCGCGATCACGCGGATCTCGGGCATGCTCTGGCCCGCGTCGAGCAGGGCCTGGTATTTCTTCACATGCTGCACCGCATAGCGCACCTGCATGGGGCTGGTGTGCGTGCGCAGCAGGTTGGGCGCGGTCTCGGTGCCGCCTTCGACGTAGAAGGTGTCGTGCATCGAGCGCGCGGGATGGTCTTCGGGCGTGTTGAGCGCAGTGAAGTTGAACCAGTCGGACTCGATTTCGGGGCCGTCGGCCACGTCGAAACCCATGGACGCAAAAATGCCTTCGATGCGCTCGAGCGTCAGCGACACCGGGTGCAGGCCACCCGCGCCGCGACGCCGGCCCGGCAGGCTCACGTCAAGCGCCTCGGCCTTGAGTTGGGTTTGCAGTTCGGCATCGGCCAGTGCCTGGCGGCGTGCCGTGAGCGCGGCTTCGATCGCCTGCTTGGCGACGTTGATCTGAGCGCCGCGCGACTTCTTCTCCTCGACGGAAAGCTGCGCCATGCCCTTCATCAGTTCGGTCACACGACCGGACTTGCCCAGGAACTGGGCCTTGGCATTTTCCAGATCAGCAGGGGTGACGGCTTGCGCAAACAGTTGTTGCGCGCTTTCGACCAGAGAATCCAACTCGTTCATATCGACTCTTGAAAATAAACAAGGGCTAGTGCCTTTTCAAGCTCTAGCCCTTGTTGTTAGTGCATTAGCAGCTACAGGTTATGTAGCTACAGGCCGTGAACTCAAGCAGCCAGCTTGGCCTTGACTTGTTCAACGATGCTGGCGAAAGCAGCCTTGTCGTGCACCGCGATATCGGCCAGCATCTTGCGGTCGATTTCAATCGATGCCTTCTTCAGGCCGTTTGCGAACACGCTGTAGGTCAGACCCAGTTCACGCGCAGCGGCGTTGATACGGGCAATCCACAGCTGACGGAACACGCGCTTCTTGTTACGACGGTCACGGTAGGCATATTGCCCAGCCTTCATTACCGCTTGTTTAGCGATACGGAAGACATTACCGCGGCGACCGCGAAAACCCTTAGCGAGGGCCAGAACTTTTTTGTGACGGGCACGGGCCGTTACACCACGTTTGACGCGAGGCATGTAAGTACTCCTTGTTCGTCAGTTAATTACAAGCCGAAGCCGGGCAGCATTTGTGCGACGGAGGCCATGTTGGTCTCGTGCACAGCAACCGCACCGCGCAGGTGACGCTTGTTCTTGGTGGTCTTCTTCGTCAAGATGTGACGCTTGAAGGCTTGACCGCGCTTGACGGTGCCACCGGGACGAACGCGGAATCGCTTCTTCGCGCTGCTCTTGGTCTTCATTTTGGGCATGTGAATGCTCCTGTTAATTGTGCTCGTGAGGCGTTCGCACAAAGGAGTGCGAACTTGTTGGCCCCGAGCCACTTCTTTGCCAGCCATTTCAGGCCGGCCTGCGCGGCCACCGACGAATCGGCCACCGCACTTGGCTGCATGGCGTGAACCATGCGGCGCAAAAGAAAAAGTGAGCCTTTACGGCTCACTTTCGCTGCGAGCTAGATTATGCCTCAAGCTGCGGGCGTTGTGGGCGCATCGCCCTGTGCCTTCGCCGGTGCCGGCTTTTTCTTTGCCGGGGCAATCATCATGATCATCTGACGACCTTCGAGCTTGGGAAACTGCTCGACGGCAATCGTGTCGGCCAGGTCATCGCGAATGCGATTGAGCAGGGCCAGACCCAAGTTCTGGTGCGTGATTTCGCGACCGCGAAAACGCAGCGTGATCTTGCACTTGTCGCCTTCCGCGAGGAAGCGGCGAATGTTGCGCAACTTGATGTTGTAGTCGCCGTCGTCGGTACCGGGACGGAATTTGACTTCCTTGATCTCGATGACCGTTTGCTTGGCCTTGGCCTCGGCGGCGCGCTTTTGTTCCTGGTATTTGAACTTGCCGTAGTCCATCAGCCGGCAGACCGGCGGATTGGCAGTAGCGGCGATTTCCACCAGGTCAACGTCCAACTCACCCGCCATACGCAATGCTTCCATGATGGGAACAATGCCGAGGGGCTCGTTTTCTGGGCCGGACAGACGCACTTCAGGCGCCATGATTTCACGGTTGAGGCGGTGCTTGCGCTCCTCACGGTGACGGCGATCGCGAAATTCAGTAGCTATGGTTTTCACCCTTGAATATAAATGGCTACAACAGCGTAGCCTGCTTGCGTGCACTGTGCACGCAAGCCAAAGGCTGACATCTCAGTCAGATCTTGGAGGCGATGTCGCTGGCGACCAATTCAATGAATGCGTCGACCGACATCACGCCGAGGTCTTTGTTGCCCCGGGCGCGCACTGCAACCGCTCCGGCTGCCTTTTCCTTGTCGCCAGCGACGAGGATATAGGGCAGCTTCTGCAACGAATGCTCGCGTATTTTATACGTAATCTTTTCGTTGCGCAGGTCAGTAACCACGCGAAGGTCTTGACCCGGCAAGGCTTTTCGCAGTTTTTCGGCAATTTCACGACAGTAGTCGCCCTGGGCGTCGGTGATGTTGAGCACCGCTGCCTGCACGGGAGCCAGCCAGACCGGCAATGCGCCAGCATGCTGCTCGATCAGGATACCGATGAAGCGCTCCAGGCTGCCGACGATCGCACGGTGCAGCATCACGGGGCGATGGCGGTTGCCGTCCTCGCCCACATATTCCGCGTCGAGGCGCTCGGGCATCGAGAAGTCGACCTGGATGGTGCCGCACTGCCACTGGCGGCCCAGTGCGTCCTTGAGCGTGTACTCGATCTTGGGGCCGTAGAACGCGCCGTCGCCAGGGGCGATTTCAAACTCGCAGCCCGAAGCGCGCAGGCTTTCGGCCAGTGCGTTCTCGGCCTTGTCCCAGCTTTCATCCGAGCCGATGCGCGCTTCGGGGCGCGTGGCGAGCTTGTAGATGATGTCGGTGAAACCGAAGTCGGCGTAGACCTTTTGCAGCAGCGTGCTGAAGGCCTGCACTTCGGGCTGGATCTGGTCTTCGGTACAGAAGATGTGGCCGTCGTCCTGCGTGAAGCCGCGCACGCGCATGATGCCGTGCAGGCCGCCCGTGGGCTCGTTGCGGTGGCACTGGCCAAACTCACCGTAGCGCAGCGGCAGGTCGCGGTAGCTCTTGATGCCCTGGTTGAAGATGATGATGTGGCCGGGGCAGTTCATCGGCTTGAGCGCGTAGTCGCGCTTTTCGCTTTCGGTGACGAACATGCCGTCGCGATACTTGTCCCAGTGGCCGGTCTTCTCCCACAGGCCCTTGTCGAGGATCTGCGGACCCTTGACTTCCTGGTAGCCATTGTCGCGGTAGACGGCGCGCATGTACTGCTCGACCTGCTGCCACAGCGTCCAGCCCTTGGGATGCCAGAACACCGTGCCGGGCGAATGCTCGTCGATATGGAACAGATCGAGTTCGCGGCCGAGCTTGCGGTGGTCGCGCTTCTCGGCTTCCTCCAGCATGCGCAGGTATTGCTGCAATTCGTCCTTGGTGGCCCAGGCCGTGCCGTAGACGCGCTGCAGCATCTCGTTGCGGTGGTCGCCGCGCCAGTAGGCGCCCGCGACCTTCATCAGCTTGAAGAACTTGAGCTTGCCGGTGCTGGGCACGTGGGGGCCGCGGCACAGGTCCTCGAAGTTGCCTTCGCGGTACAGGCTCACATCCTCGTTGCTGGGAATGCTGGCAATGATCTCGGCCTTGTAGTTCTCGCCCAGGCCCTTGAAGTAGGCTACGGCTTCGTCGCGCGGCAGCACGCGGCGCACCACGGGCTCGTCCTTGGCGGCGAGTTCGGTCATGCGCTTCTCGATCGCTGCCAGATCTTCGGGCGTGAACGGGCGCTTGTAGGCGAAGTCGTAGAAGAAGCCGTTTTCAATCACCGGGCCGATGGTGACCTGGGCATCGGGAAACAGTTCCTTGACCGCATAGGCCAGCAAGTGGGCGGTCGAATGGCGGATGACGTCCAGGCCGTCGGCGTCCTTGGCCGTGATGATGGCCAGTTGCGCGTCCTGCTCTATCAGGTGGCTGGTATCGACGACCTTGGCGGCGTCGCCGGAGCCGATCTTGCCGGCCAGCGCGGCCTTGGCCAGGCCGGTACCTATCGAAGCGGCAACGTCAGCCACGGTGACCGGGCCGGGAAACTCGCGTTGGGAGCCATCGGGGAGCGTGATGTGGATCATGGGATTCCTTGTCTAACCTTGTCTGGGGGATTGGGTGCGCGCCCGTGCCAAAAACAAAAAGCGCGGAACAGGTCCGCGCTTGAGAGGGAGAGAAAGCAAAAATCTCGTGCAGGCGCGAACCGCCGGCCTCAACGGCCGGAGAACATCTCCGTGGATGTAGTTCGCGGTGTCATAACCAGATTGCCTTTCTCGCCCTTGTACGTTGAAACAATGTGCTTGCGCGCATTTTACCTCTGTCGCGCAAGTCCCGCACAGCTGGCGCGTTGCCGGACTGCCTAAACGATGTTCGCTATCGCTGCGCCCTGCTGCTGATAGGCACCCACCGCGGCGCGTATCGTGATCGTTCCGGCGCGGTGGGCGGTGACCTGCATCTCCATTTTCATGGCTTCCATGACCGCGATCAGGTCGCCGGCCTGCACGGCGTCGCCGTCCGCCACTTTCCAGGCATGCACGGTGCCGCTCACGGGCGCGGCCACGGCCGAGGCGTCAACGGCAGCGGCCACGGGGGCGTCGGCGGCGCGCGCCGCGCCCGACGACAGGCCCGCGAGCAAGGCCGTGGGCAGACCCAGCGTCACGCGCCGGCCGTCGATTTCCATGACCGTGCGCTGCAAGCTGGTATCGGCCACCGGCGTCACGCGCGCGGCCGCTTCGAGATCCTGCGCGAAATCGGTTTCAATCCAGCGCGTGTGCACCTTGAAATCCTGCGCGGTCTCGGCCGTGAAATCGGACTGCTCGAGCACTGCGCGGTGGAAAGGCAGCACCGAGGCCACGCCTTCGATGCGAAACTCCTTGAGCGCGCGGCGCGCGCGCACGATGGCCTGCTCGCGCGTTGCGCCGGTGACGATCAGCTTGGCCATCAGCGAGTCGAAGGTGCCGGGAATGACCGAGCCCGTGACCACGCCCGAGTCGACGCGCACGCCCGGGCCCGAAGGTGCCTCGAACAGCGTGATCGCGCCGGGCGTGGGCACGAAGCCGCGGCCCACGTCTTCGGCGTTGATGCGGAACTCCAGCGCATGGCCGCGCGGCGCGGGGGTCTCCAGCACGCGCAGCGCCAGGCCGTCGGCAATGCGCAGCTGCTCGACCACCAGGTCGATGCCCGTGGTTTCCTCGGTCACGGGATGTTCGACCTGCAATCGGGTGTTCACTTCGAGGAAGGAAATCGCGCCGTTCTGGCTCAGCAGGAATTCGACGGTGCCCGCGCCGGTGTAGCCCGCAGCCGCGCAGATGTCCTTGGCCGACTGGTGAATGCGCGCGCGCTGCTCATCGCTGAGAAACGGTGCGGGCGCCTCTTCAACCAGCTTCTGGTTGCGCCGCTGCAGCGAGCAGTCGCGCGTGCCCAGCACCAGCACGTTGCCGTGCTGGTCGGCCAGCACCTGGGCTTCGACATGGCGCGGGTGGTCGAGGAACTGTTCCAGGAAGCACTCGCCGCGGCCAAACGCCGTCACGGCCTCGCGCACCGCCGACTCGTACAGCTCGGCCACTTCCTCGAGCTTCCATGCGACCTTGATGCCGCGGCCACCGCCGCCAAACGCCGCCTTGATGGCCACCGGCAGACCGTGCTGCTGGGCGAAATCAATGACTTCCTGGGCGTCCTTGACGGGCTCGGCCGTGCCGGCGACCAGCGGCGCGCCGACCTGGATGGCCAGCTTGCGCGCCTGGACCTTGTCGCCCAGGCGGCTGATGGCCTGCGGCGAGGGGCCTATCCAGATCAGGCCGGCATCGATCACGGCCTGGGCAAAGGCCGCGCTTTCCGACAGGAAACCGTAGCCGGGATGCACGGCATCGGCGCCGCTCTTGCGCGCGACCTCCAGCAGCTTGGCAATGTGCAGATAGGTGTCGACCGGGCGATCACCGCCCAGGCCATAGGCTTCGTCGGCCATGCGCGCGTGCAGCGCATCGATGTCGGCGTCGGCATAGACGGCAACGGACTTCACGCCGTAGTCGGCGCAGGCGCGCGCCACGCGCACGGCGATCTCGCCACGGTTGGCAATCAGGACTTTTTTCATCATTTCAATTCTTTACTGGTGAGGTCTTGGGGCCGCGGCTCAGGCGGGCGCCGTCTGTGCGACGTCGAATGCGCGCACCACGCGGAACTTCACGCGCGCATTGACCGGAATCTGCCCGGCCAGATCGAGGTGGTAGCTGGCCACACTGGCGATCACGGGATAGCCGCCGGTCAGCGGGTGGTCGGCAAGAAACAGCACGGGCTGGCCGCTGGCCGGCACCTGGATCGCGCCCCGCGCCGTGCCTTCGCTGGGCAGCTCCTTAACCTGGGCGCGCGTCAGCGCGACATCGCCCTGCAGGCGTATGCCCACGCGGTTCGACTGGGGCGTGACCGCCCAGGCCTGGCTGCAGAGCAGCTCCAGCGACTGCTCGGCAAACCAGTCGGTGCGCGGGCCCAGCACCACGTCGAGACATATCTCTTCATCGGCGCGCGGCATGGCGAACGCGGCCTGCTCGGCCAGGGCCACGGCCGGCAGGCCGGCAGTGCTGCCCACCCGCAGCGCATCGCCCGCGGCCAGCGCGGCAGGGCCTACGCGTGCCAGCGTATCGGTGGACGCGCTGCCCAGCACCGGCGCCACGCTCCAGCCGCCGCGCACGGCGACATAGTTGCGCGAGCCAGCCGCAGGCGTGCCCACGATCAGGCGATCGCCGGCATCGAGCGCCAGCGCCGCATAGGTGTTCACGGCGTAGCGCCGGCCCTGCGCCGTCAGCACTTCGACCAGCGCGTCGGCGCCGGTCACGGCAAGGACTGCGGGCTGCAGGGCTTCGAGCGTGAGGCCGCCATAGGCGACTTCGAGACAGGCGGTGTCGACACCCAGGCCATGGGCGACATTGCCGACCACGCGGTTGGCCGCGCGCAGCGCGCCACGGTCCATCGCGCCCGATGCGCCCACGCCCTGCCCGGCATGACCGAGCCGGCCGCCGTCCTGGAACAGCGTCTGCAGGCCAGGTGCCTCGACGCGAAACGCCGCGCCCGCCGCATCGCCCGTGCCTGCCGGCGCAGCCACGCGTTCGCCCGCACAGGCCGTCATCAGCGCGGCCAGCGCTTCGGGCGACAGGGTGGCGATATCGACGAACTGCACGCGGTAGCCGGGGCGCAGCAACGAAGGCGCGACGCGCTCCAGGTCCCACATCTGCACGGGGGTCGTGCCTATGATCTGCCAGCCGCCGGGGCTGGCCTGCGGATAGACGCCGCTGAACGTGCCGGCCAGGCCCACCGCGCCCGCGGGAATGCGCGTGCGCGGCGTCTTGCGCCGCGGCACGTCGAGCCGCGCGTCGCCGCCCGAGAGATAGGCAAAGCCCGGCGCGAATCCCGTGAAGGCCACGGAATATTCGCCGCCGGTGTGCATGCGCACCACGTCGGCGGGCGCGACGCCCAGGATATCTGCGACTTCCCGCAGGTCTTCGCCGTCGTAATGCACGGGAATCTGCACGCGGTGGCTGGAGCGCTCGACCTGGGCCGCCACGCTGCGCGCGCCGATCGCATCGATCAGCTGCGGCAACTGCGTCAGCGCCGGGTTGAAATAGACCAGGATGGTGCGCGCCGCGGGAATCAGCTCCTCGACGCCGGCCACGGGCTCGGTCTGCAGCGACTGCAGCAGCGCCAGGGTCTGGGCCAGGTCATCGAGTTCGACCAGCACCGCATTCAGATTGACAGGCAGGAAACGCATGGGCAGCTCAGTTCACATCACTGGATACGAAAGGCGAAATCGCCACGCCTTCGGCCTGCAGGCGCGCGCGCACGGCGCGCGCCATCTCGACCGCGCCCGGGCTGTCGCCATGCACGCAGATCGAATCGGCCTGGATGCGCACGTCGTTGCCGTTGAGATCGGCGACCACGCCTTCGCGCACCAGACGCAGCATGCGCGCCGCGACTTCGTCGGCGTCATGCAGCACCGCGCCTTTTTCGCGCCGCGACACCAGGCTGCCGTCGGGCATGTAGCCGCGGTCGGCAAACGCTTCGGCAACGGTGCTCAGGCCCGCGTCCTGCGCCCAGCCGATCAGCGGCGAGCCCGCGAGGCACACCAGCACCAGGCTCGCATCGATGGCGAGAATCGCATTGATCACATCGCGCGCCTGGCGGGCGTCATGGGCAATCGTGTTGTAGAGCGCGCCATGCGGCTTGACGTAGCGCACGCGCGTGCCGGCAGCCGTGGCCAGGCCCTGGAGCGCGCCGATCTGGTAGATCACGTCGGCCACGAGGTCTTCGCTGGCGACATCCATGTTGCGCCGGCCAAAGCCCACGAGATCGCGGTAGGCGACATGCGCGCCCACGGTCACGCCATTGGCCTGGGCTTGGCGCAGGGTCTTGAGAATGCCCGCGGTGTCGCCCGCATGGAAGCCGCAGGCGACGTTGGCGCTGCTGACAATCTTCAGCATGGCCGCGTCATCGCCCATGCGCCAGGCGCCCAGGCTTTCGCCCAGATCGCTGTTCAAATCCATCTTCAACATCGTGATGTTCCTTTATTGAGTGCCGCTCAATGCAGCTTGCCGCCGGTCTCAAGCACGTCGGCCTGCACCGTGAGCGCGGTGCGCAGCAATTGCTGAATGCCTTCGACCTGGGTGGACAGGGCCATGCTCGGCGCTCCCGGAATGCGCGCAGCTTGCTCGGGCAGCAGCGGCAGATGCACAAAGCCGCCGCGCGCCTGGTCGCCCTTCTGCGCGAGCGCATGCATCAGCGCATAGAAAACATGGTTGCAGACAAAGCTGCCCGCAGTGTTCGACACCGACGCCGGAACGCCCGCGGCGCGCAGATCGCGTGCAATGGCCTTGATCGGCAGAGTGGACCAATAGGCCACTGGCCCCTCCGCGGCCACCGGCGTGTCTATAGGCTGCGCACCCGCATTGTCTGGAATGCGCGCATCGTTCACGTTGATGGCCACGCGCTCAGGCGTGATATCGGTGCGGCTTCCGGCCAGCCCCAGGCACACCACAAGTTGGGGCCGGCACTCAGCGAGCGCCCGCAACAGCACGTCATTCGCGGCGCCGAACACGCAAGGCAGCTGCACCGCGTGCACGCGCGCCGTGCGGCCTTGGGCCTCGAAAGTCCAGCCCGCGAGCGCGCGCGCCACTTCCCATGATGGATTGACCGTGTCCTTGTCGAAAGGCTCGAAGCCCGTCAGTAGGACCGTCATCGCAGGATTCAGTGTTTCAGTCATCGCTCGCTCCCCGCCACTCAGCGGAACATCAGGAAATACAGCAGGAAGACATTGACCACCAGCAGCGCCAGTGCCGTCGGCGCCTGCGCCTTGATCACCGCGTTCTTGTCGGGCAATTCCAGCAGCGCCGCGGGCACGATGTTGAAGTTTGCCGCCATGGGGGTCAGCAAGGTGCCGCAGTAGCCGGAGAACATGCCGATGGCCGCCATCACGGCAGGATCGCCACCGTACACGCCGATCAGGATGGGCACGCCCACGCCGCCGGTCATCACCGGGAACGCAGCAAAGCCATTGCCCATGATGATGGTGAACAGCGCCATGCCCAGCACGTAGACCGCGACCGCGACAAAACGGATGTCCATGTTGATGTAGCTTGTGGTCACATAGGCCACGGCCTTGCCCACGCCGGCATCCGAGAACACCAGACCCAGCATGCCCAGCAGCTGCGGCAGCACCACGGCCCAGCCGAGCGCGTCGGTCAGCCGGCGCGATTCTCGCATGCCCTGCACCGGCGTTTCGCGCGTCAGATAGCAGGCCAGGCCCAGCGCCACGATGCAGCCCAGACCCAGGCTCACCAGCGTGGTGTTCTTGGGGTCGAGCAGCAGCGCGTCGCCGATCTTGATGTTGTGCAGCAGCAAGGTGCCGATCACGGTCACCAGCGGAATCGCCAGCGCTGGAGCGAACAGCTTGTTGCCCAGGCGCTTGGCGCTGGCCATGTACTCCGCGTCGGTGCGCGGCTTGTGCTTGCCCACGCCCACGCCGCCGAAGCCGGCAATCAGCGCCATGACGATCACGCCCACGCCCACCCACTCGGGCGGCAGCTTCTCACCGATCAGGAAGACCAGCGAATACAGGCCCCAGAAGGCGGCGCTGGTATAGCGGCGCGTATGGCCCTTGTCGGCCAGCGTCATCAGCGCCGTGATCGCCAGGATGGCACCGACGAGATAGTAAAGATGTTGAATCGACAGAATCATGATCAGCGCGCCTCCACGCTCTTGGCTGCGGCCGCCTGCTCAGCGGCGACTTCCTGCGCGGCACGGCCGCCTCCGAGTTCCTTGTCCAGCACCTTGTCGAGGCGGTACATGCGCCAGCCGTGGATCAGGAAGGCACAGATGGCCGTGGGAATGCCCCACAGCGCGACATGGATGGGTTCGACTTCGATGCCGGCTTCGCGCAGGAAGGTGACCATCAGCACGATGGCGCCGAACGCCACGAAGATGTCTTCACCGAAGAACAGGCCCACGTTGTCGGTGGCCGCTGCATTGGCGCGCAGCTTGTGGCGTATGCGCTGGGGCAGCGTGCCGTACTTGGTCTCGGCCGCGCCTTCGGCCATGGGGGCCAGCAGCGGACGCACCATCTGGGGATGACCGCCGAGACTGGTCAGGCCCATCGCGGCCGTGAGTTCACGCGCAGCCAGATACACGACCAGCAGGCGGCCGGCGGTGGCCGACTTGATGGAACTGATCCAGTTCTGTGCGTGCTGGCGCAGACCATGGCGCTCGAGCAGGCCGATCACGGCCAGCGGCAGCAGGATGATCAGCGGCAGGTTGCGGGTCTTGATGAAACCCGTGCCTATGGTGGCGAGGATCTTCTCCGGCCCGAAGCCTGCGGCAAAAGCCGTGGCGATGGCGGTGACGATCACCACCAGCATCGGATTGAAGCGCAGGATGAAGCCCGCGATGATGACGCCCACCCCGATGAGGGGCCAAAGGCTGACGTCTGCAATCATAGGAAAACCTTTCGTTGTATCCCGCATGCCGGGCCGGGGTGGGTCAGGCAGACCGCAGGCCCCTGCCCCGCTGGTCCACTTGCCCCGCGCCTGGCCCATGGGACGAAGAACGGCGCAAGGGCCGGTTTCGGAAACCAGCCCTTGCATTTTTGTTGAACAATAAATCTAAAAGGTTGAGCATTCATAAAACAATGAATGAACAATGACCCGATTGTGCAAGCCATTGGAGGGTCTGCAGAATCAGTAATTACCCTCATTTCCCGCTTGCAAGCCATGCTGCTTACCGGGGCAATCGACAGGATTGGCAGCACAATGGCGCGCAGCCCGGGCAACGGCCAGGGCAAGAACTTTCCAGATCGCCCGCATGACTTCCGCTTCCGAACTCGCCCTCCCCACCACCAGCCTCAACGAACGCGTGGCCGACATGGTCAGGCAGAAGATCGTGCAGGGGGAGTTCGTGCCGGGGCAGAAGCTGTCCGAAGCCGCGTTGAGCGAGAACCTGGACATCTCGCGCAACACGCTGCGCGAAGTGTTTCGCTCGCTGACCAAGGAAGGGCTGCTCAAGCATGCGCCCAACCGCGGCGTGTTCGTGGCCACGCCCAGCATTGCCTCGATCATCGACATCTACCGCGTGCGCCGCATGATCGAGTGCCAGGCGCTGGCCCAGGCCTACCCCTACCATCCGGCAAAGAAGCGCATGCGCCAGGCGGTCGACAAGGCGCACGCCTGCCGCGACGCCGGCGACTGGCAGGGCGTGGGCACGGCAAACATGGATTTCCACATGGCGCTGGTCGAAATGGCCGACAGCGAACGCCTCAACAGCTTCTTTTCCCACCTGCTGGTGGAGCTGCGCCTGGCCTTCGGATTGCTCAACGATCCGGAGTTCCTGCACGCGCCTTATGTGAGCATGAACCAGCGCCTGATGGAATTGGTCGAGGCCGACCAGATGGCCGAAGCCTCGGCCGCGCTCAACGACTATCTGGTGCACTCCGAGCGCATCGTGCTGGCCGTGTATGCGCGCCAGATTGCGCAGGACGCCTGACCGCCTGCGCCCTGCACCTCCCAGGGGCTTCTACAGGTGGAAATCGCCCGCGGCTTCCGGCTGGTAGAGCACTTTTTCGATACGGATACGCCGGGTGCGGTCAGGAACGCGCCAGTCGATGAAGTCGCCTTCCTTGTAACCCAGGATCGCCGTGCCTATGCCGGAGCACACCGACAGTTTGCCTGCGCTGTCGTCCGCGTCCTGCGGGTAGACCAGGGCCACCTCCACGGGCTCGTCGTCCAGCTGCAGCAAAGCCCTGGAGTTCATCGTGACCACATTGCCCGCGACTTCCTGCGCCTCGACAACGATGGCCCGCTCGATCTCATGTTCAAGCTCGAACACCGCCGCATCCTGCTCGAGCGCGACCAGACTGCTCAGGCGGGCCTTGTCGATTTCGGTGATGTAGATCCCGGTGGGATCCTGCGCAGCACTTTCGCGCAACAGCCGCAGATAGCGCTGCGAAGTCATGGAAAACGAATTCAGCGCAGGCGTTTCGCTCTCCAGCTCGAAACCGCAGCGCAGAAAGGCCTTGAGCGAGCGCGCATTTTCCACGTGGATCTTGGCCTTGAGCTTCTCGGCGCGCATCTCGAAGAAGGCCAGCTTCATGCCTTCGCGAATGGCGCTGGCACCCAGCTTGCGGCCCCAGTTGTCGCGGTCGCCTATGACCAGCACGATTTCGCAGTCGGAACCTGTCTTGACCAGGCGCACAAAACCCACTGGCACATCATGCCGGTCGTAGGCCATGAAGAACCGGCCGCCCTGGTTGAACAGATGCGTCAGAATGGGCAACTGGACCCGACCGATGACCTGCTCGATGAAGCGCGACACATTGCGCGAATCACTCAGATAGCGGATGACGCTCTCATCATCCAACCAGTCCATCAAACTCAGCGCATTTGCCCGAGTGATCTCCGGACATAGCGAAATGAAAGGCTTGCTCATCTTCACCACATTTGGTTGCAAGTATGAAAGCCCTTCATGGCCACGGCCATGACGGTTCTTTCGGGAAAGCGCTGATTCTAAGCCAAGGTGCCGATCCTAATCATCGGCGCGCCTTCGCGGCTGGAGGCGCTTCGCACACACGGGGGCCTTGGGTTGCTCCATTGCTGCGCGCGAGGAGCTTGCGCATCAACGCCTTGCAGCATCACGCCACGCCGAGCGGTTGGAACCAGAAGGTTGGCACCAGTGCATTCTGGGCCCGATGAGGAAATCAGACTCCTTGAAACCGGTGCCGGTAACGAGATTCGCCTGGATCATGATCTGGGCAACGAAAGCCGAGGCACGGGCTACGATATGATTTTGTGGATCGAGGAGGCCGTGGCACTACGTAGCTCAAACCTCCAAAAATCTATGTCCAATCCACGAATTTCTTAGGCGACGAAAAAAATGCGGGCAGGAGTGCAAGTTACCGAGCAGTCGTCAACCCGCTCGCAACTTTTTGAATAATGGAACTTGATAATTTGCTGGATGCCTCCTTCGACACGACATTTGCCGGCCGGCCAAATCTACCTTGGTGGCCTTGGGTCGGGAAGGATTTCTCAACCTCTAAGGTCCGGACGATGTTGCTCGGCGAGAGCGTCTACAACTGGGGGGACGGGTTCGTTGCGCGCTACCAGCGAACCGATGGCCTGCGGGAGACACACCGCCGTCACGCCCTCGACTATCGGCGCGACTCCCCCTATGTTCGCAATATCGAGCGAGCGATTTACTGTGCGTCCCAGCCAAGCGAGGGCCAAAAACGAGCGTTCTGGTCATCGGTGGCATACCACAACCTGGTGTTGCAGCCTCTCGAGTGCATTAAGAAGCGGCCGTGCCATAACCAATATCTGAAAGGCTGGCAGGAATTTCTTGACCTGTCCCGCTTGATGGCGATTGACCAAGGCATTGTTTATGGACTTGAAGCGAAGAAGATGGGCGCGCTAGTGGAAGCCATCAAGCTGCGCGGAGCATTCCTCAAACAGAGCCCCCTGCCATCGAAGGTTGGTAGGACGCGGCCGCGTTTGATTACTGTCGTCGACGAGGGCCGCGTGCTCAAGCTACTCTTCATTCGACACCCGAGCGCCTTCTTCAGTTGGCGTAAGTGGGCTCCGGTCATTCGCGAACATCTTCCCACTCAGCTGGATACCGTCGGCAAGACCTCGGAGGCAATTGCATGAAGACGCCACGCTCCGGGTGAATCGCACCCAGTGCGATTCAAACCACTCTTCTGCACCGTTGAAATCGGCCAAAATCAAAAAAATCGTCAACGGAGGAAAAATGAATCGGTCTTTAGCTCGCATTCATCTTGGCTTGGTCATCTTCTATGGGCTTATCGCGACATTCATCTGCACCGTGTATTTAGCTGGCGATCAATCCGATACCACAGGTATTCTGATTCTTCTTGCTATGTTCGCAGCACTCCCGACTTTGCATCTTGTAGCTTTGCGGGGTGTTAGTACTGGTCAGGCATGGGGACGCTCGCTCTCTCGCACTCTTGGTTTCTTGCTGCTCTTCGCTGTGCCTATCGGCACCATTCTTGGGATCTTCGTTCTTGTGCGAACAAGGCCCAAAGATTGGGAGCATGCGCCGTAACCATGGTCGACCAGTTCCGCATGGGCACTTATCTTGCTCAATCCGGCCAGCTGCGACCCTTGAATGTATCCCGCAGGCGACGGCTTTGGGTCGGGCCGAGCCCTTCAAGACAGCCGCGATCGGCCAGGAGCGGCCGGTCACCCCCGCTGCTCAACTTGCGCTGTAGCAGGCATTCGAATTCCATACTGCGTAGTCTTTTGCCGGCAAATGTCAGCCAGGAGGACCCGCTTGTCATGCTATTTGCAATCACGTATTCTGATGGTGTCATGTGACTGGCGAAATGATGGAGCACCATCGGGGAGCATGACCTACGTTGAGCCGATCGCCTGGGCATCTTGATAGTCCTCCCAGGAGATCCGATGACCAAAGCCTCTGGCTCTACGCCACTCCAGACCGCTTGTTACACCCCGATCCATGTACGTCATTGCCTATTTTTTAATTGAAGCTTGCAATGACCGGCATGTGCATTCCTCAATTCTGTTCGCCTGAGTCACTTGACTTAAATAGGTCGCCCATTAGAGTGCCGGCGCGATTCTACGATGTGCCTTTCAACTTCGATCGGTATCCCGGCGCCCCAGGGGTGAGCGGCTTTACCGGTGGTGCCAACTGCCAGTTGTACGCCTATGAGTTTCTGCGTGAGCACGGGTATTCCATTGGTAACTTGCGTTCCAGCAATTTGTGGGAGGATACGGAGTACACCTACGAAGTTGCTCCACCCCAAACGTTTGACATCGCGATGGTGCACGACCGCCCCGAGGCATGGGGCGCGCATGTGATGGTTTGTGTGGGGAACAACCTATTTCTGCATCTGTCCGGACGCATTGGTAGGCCAGCTGTTGAATCCTTGGATGAGATCATGGCCCGCCCTTACTACCAGTATCTTATTGGCTTCAAGCGGTGCCATTCCCCCAGCCCGACTTTGGGAAAAGACGAATGACAGGTATGGGAATAGGCTGAGCGGCATCAACCAGTCGATAGTCGTCTTCGGAGAGCGTCTGCTGACGGCGAGCTATTAGGAGACGTTCCATGCAGGAAAGCAAGCGATCTTGGAAACCGTGCGGACTGCGCCGCATCTGCGCAATCTCGCTTGGTTTTTTTGCCGCAATTACGTTCGCGCGAGCTACCGAAGAGCCTACGCAACAGCTTGCGACACCTAGTGGCACGGTGTACCGAAACATCGCGGGCCGCGACCTTCGAGTATTCGAGTTTCCGCCGCAGGCCGCCTCAGGTAGCGCGCAGCCTGCCATTCTTTTTGTACAAGGCGGCGCATGGACGCGTGGCAGCCCTGAGCAACTCTTCAGGTCGGCGAGGTACTTTTCAGACAAGGGATTCGTATCTGTAGTTCTTGAATACAGATTGGCAGACGCAACGAATTCGCCAGTCGAATCATTCTCGGATGTGTGCCATGCACTCGCGTTCATGAGGAAGAATGCAGACAGGCTTGGTCTCGCTCCATCGCGGATTGCCCTGTGGGGAATTTCGTCGAGCGGTCAACTTGTGGCTTCTGCGGCGACGGTCGGTTGCAATTCTGTAGACGGCAGCACTGGCAATGACGGCCCTGACGCCTTGCTTCTAGTCTCGCCCGTAGTGGATGCCGTTGCCGACGGGTTATTTCGTGACCTGATGAAAGGACACGGCAAACCCTCGTCCTTGTCGCCCATGCACACCTTAACCAAGAGCATCGCGCCCACCCTCATCATGCAGGGAGACGTCGATAAGACCACACCTATTGATAGGAGTCGGGCGTTCTGCGACCGAGCGCGGAGTGTCGCCAGCCATTGCGAACTCATAGCTCTTGCGGGCCAGGGGCACGTGCTTGATAAATCAGCGCGGGACCAAGTACTAGACCGCCAGGCGAGGTTTCTTCGGGAGCTCTGGAAGTGACCTGATGACCGACTACTTTGGGTTGCATCGGCCGGCTGAATCCACAGTCGAAAGCCGTCAGTGACGATAGGACCGCAGCCTCCACAGCTGAATCCAGACCCACAAAGCAAAAACCACCTGACACCAAAGCATCAAGTGGTTTTTCCCCCTGCCCTCCCCCAGCGCCCTCACGAGCGCCAGGAGCCGCTGAAGATCAGTGGAACTGCTCTTCTTCGGTGGAACCGGTCAGTGCCTTCACGCTGGAAGTACCACCCTGGATCACCGTGGTCACATCGTCGAAGTAGCCCGCGCCCACTTCCTGCTGGTGCGACACGAAGGTGTAGCCTTTTTCACGCGCGGCGAATTCGGGTTCCTGGACCATGTTCACGTAGTGCTTCATGCCTTCGCCAAAACATAAAATCCAGAATGCCAAACGCAGTAGGATTGTCGGCCGACTCCGGATTTTTTGACGATTCTGAAGATACATCTGTAATCGAATGACTATGATCATCTACAAGATCATGCTTCAATGGCTTGGGTCGTTTGCTTCAAAGGTTGGAATTTTTCAAGACCTCGTTCAGTTATGCGCGGACGATACGTCGGTGCTTTGACGTGATGGTGAGGGCATTAAGGTAATTGTAGTCGTCGCAAGTTGTGATTTCGCGGTGCAATTTAGAGAGCTTCTCGTACGGGGGATGCCCGGCATCGCGTTGCTGCTCGGCTATTCAATTCGCGTAGCCGAATATCAGATGCTCAACTGATGAGGCAGCCAATATTTATTATTTCCACCTTTATGGGAGCGAAGAATCAACCCTGTCGGAATTCGATCCGATGAGTCTTAAGGCGCGTATCGCCAGAACGCACATGGAACTCCCATACACCCAACTCAACAACTTCGAACGATACAACGCACTGAACGATGCATCTAGGCGTCAAGTCATGAGTTGGATTACCCGGTATGTCGACCGCCTGAATACCCACGATTTCACCACTCGGCGACATCACATCGATGGTAAGCCGTATCAATGCGTCCTCCTCTATCCCGGCCGTCTCTACGACAACAATAAGCCTGACTGTTGCATTGATCGGCAAGCTTCCAACTCGACAATGACCCCATCCGGCGCCGAGAGCATTGAATAGTCCCTCACCTGACGTCGCGTCCGCTGCAAAGATGCTCGAAATTTCAAAACCAGCTCGAATTTCTTGGGCGTCTAATGCTCGGCCCACGAAAACAATCGAGCCCGCGCCGCCCCCACCCCCGCCGGGCGCGGCGCCTGTGCGACCATTCGCATCTATGATCGTTTCAGATGGTAAGCGATGGCTACCGACAATCGTCAGAGTGCCTCCAGCACCGCCGCCACCGCCCCACTGGCCGCCTTCTCCGCCAACGCGAAAAGTGGCGTGTCGAAAGTCCATATGAACAGCGTTCTCTTCGTAAACTACGCTCTGCTGAATCAATACTGTCGCCTGCTCATTGGACAGTTCGGTTCCTATTTTGCTAGAGCTCTTAGCGACGGCCACTTTGAGACCCATAAGATAGCCGGCAGAATAGGTCGCCTCATTCCCTGAATCGTCGATCAGCTTGTGATGAGTACCACACATAAGAATCAGGTTTTCGAAGCCGTGTATCTGCTCCTGCGTTAGGTCATTGTTGAAACGAGGACCACCTTCGCTCTGCGCATGGATATGGCAAATCTCCCCAAGGACGGTTTGCGTTGCTGGATCTATCACGGGCGTCGAACAACCGGGAAACGCACAGCGGTTCATCGATACGGCAAACAGGCGTTTTACCGTAGAAAGGCGCGGCGCGGATGGGGTGCCGGACCGATCACGGCTGGAATTTAAGGTCATGACAGACTATGAATAGGGCTAGGCGACATAATATTAACCCAGTAACCGGACGAGTTACTTTGGCACGTTACCGGACGGCTGCTTGGCTCCACAGTATCTAACTAAGAAACTTTGACGGTTGGGCTGGCAGCAAAGGGGCGAAAGCCGCCACTTACGATAGCACTGCAGACCCTTGCAGCCGAATTCAGTCTCAAACGCAAAAAAACCATCTGACGCCGAAGCATCAAGTGGTTTTCCCCCTTTCCCTCCCCCAGCGCCCTCACGAGCGCTAGGAGCCCATAAAGATCAGTGGAACTGCTCTTCTTCGGTCGAGCCCGTCAGCGCCTTGACGCTCGACGTGCCGCCCTGGATCACCGTAGTCACATCGTCGAAGTAGCCCGCGCCCACTTCCTGCTGGTGTGGCACGAAGATGTCGTCCATTTCGCGCTCTGCGGACTCGGGGGTCCTTGCTTCATGTCAACACTCCTTCCGCCAGAGGCAGTCATTGTGTTGCATTGACCAGTTGAATCTACAGCTAGGAGCAGCCAGTGCCAGTTAGAGAAAACGAACACTTGACGCTCTAAATGAGCAGCGTGTCGAATACACTTCCGCTCGACGAGCGATTTAAATGATTGCGCGTTCAATACCTTTTATGAGTGGGTCGAACTCGCTGCCAATTTCCTTTATGTATTGCTCAATTGCGAGAGTCCGAATCACCTCTTCTTCGGCTTCGGCCTCTTTAGCTATGCAAGCCACAATCTGATGGTGATCATCAACACTATCACGCTGAAGAATCCAATCTACGTCGACTCCATATTTGCTTTTCATTAGTGCTTGAACTGCAGAATTACTGAAAACTTGAACCTCCGGCGGCTGATTTCCGGGGAATGAGAAAAGCCCCTCAGATGAGTTGGGGCCGACATCAGCATCGCGCACCGCGATTGCATTCTTCCCCGTCTTTTTTAGTACACGCACTGCTTCTCGCACAGCGTCTTTGGATCCGATGTCGTGGATAGCAACAGCCTTCAGTAACTCTCTACGCCTATTCCGAATGACTTCGGATAACAGCACTTTCGCAAAAACATCTTCGACGCAGATGTCCAGCGCTCGGACGTGCCCTGAAGAGAGAATAGAGCGAACTTGATTTGACGAAATCCGGTCTATAACTTCGACACCTTTTGTATCTCGAATAAGCAGTTTTCTGGACTCGCTTGGAAGAGCGTTAAGTATGGCACTGGAGTGTGTGGAAAGTATCACCTGATGGTGACGCCTGTTGCATACGTCAATAAGGTACTTGGTGAACTCGTACTGAGCGTTTTCGTGCAGCGATGTCTCTGGTTCCTCAAGAATAAACAGGCTTTGCTCAGGGGAGCTCTCAAGTGCATCTACGGTGTAAAGAATGCGCCCCTCTCCGAACCCCATATTGTTCTCTGAATATGAATAACCGAGTCGGGATGCAACACCTATCTCCGACTCTCGATTTTTGTGCGAAACGCCCTGGAATCCGACTGTATCGTACTTGTGCCCAATTATTCTTGCCACATGTTTTACCACCTCCGGATCAAGATCTCGTTTGTCAGTAAACGACAATGTGGCACCACTATAGACACTGAGATCTCTGCGTTCAACCTTGGGAATGTAGACAGTAAATCCGATGTAGTAGCAGTGACGCTCCGGTTGCCTTTTGTAGCCTGACCAAGCGGAGTTGGCGCGTGAAATAGTTACGTCTTGCGGCTTCTTGTGGTCGCCCGTTTCATAGGTGTATATAACCGTTGCCTTGTTTGTGATTGGCGTTGGATCAGCTACAGAAATTGGAAAGAAATCTTTGATGTATTGGCGTTTGTAGTCAACCGCAGTTAATGGCTTTCGGTACGCGCAGATCGCAAGTTGACCAAGCGTATTTTTCCCCGCCCCATTTAACCCGGAGATGGCAGCAACAGGATGGTCAAGAGTTAAATCCATTGCAGCTATGCCACGAAATCCATCAATGTGAATTTTTCGAAGGCAATGACCGAAGTTGGAGTAACGATTCTTTGACGCGTATTTTCCCTGAAGTTTTTTGTTGGAGTCAGCCATGCTTGTCCCCAAGTTGAGTCACCGTAATGTTTGCCGCATCATTTGCGCACACATGTGCAACCAATAGTATAAATGAGACTTTAAGCAATCGCTTGCGCAGAAGTGTAGGGATCGCGGCTTAGAGCGGCTACACTACCCTTGATACGTCGTTAATTCGCCTTGTCGTACGGGGTGTCCTGGCTGAGACAAAGCACCTAGTCTCAACCGCAAATCTAACGATTTTCTGGGTTGTGTTAGCTGCTCTTAGGGTCGAAGGCAGTCGGTCACGAAAGGGTTGCAGGCCCTTGCAGCCGAATTCAGTCTCCAATGCAAAAAACCACCTGACACCAACGGCATCAAGTGGTTTTCCCCCTGCCCTCCTGCCCTCCCCAGAGCCCTCCCGAGCGCCAGGAGCCTACAAAGATCAGTGGAACTGCTCTTCTTCAGTGGAACCGGTCAAGGCCTTCACGCTCGACGTGCCGCCCTGGATCACCGTGGTCACATCGTCGAAGTAGCCCGCGCCCACTTCCTGCTGGTGCGACACAAAGGTGTAGCCCTTTTCACGCGCGGCGAATTCGGGTTCCTGGACCATGTTCACGTAGTGCTTCATGCGACACTAAGAGCAAACTCTTAACGGCCCACTTATGCACCGACTGCGAAGATTTATTAACTCCAGACAGTCCCTGGCCACCGCTGTTTCTGTTTTTCTAGGGCTGGTGCTGTCGGTCGTTCATGATGCTATGCAACTGGCGCTGCTTCCCCTCGGTGAGTGGGCTCGTGTCAGCTTTATGGCACGACCAGACACATCCGACCTTACTGCGGGCGCGGTCAATTTCTCGTTTCAAGCCATCTCGTTTGGCGCGGCATCACTGCCAACTCTTCTAGTGATGCGAGCGCTCCTTGATTTCAGAACTTTGCGGCACCCAGCCATCGCATTTTTCACATATTACGGACTGACTCTATGGTGGTTCCCGCTTGGACTGGTCGTCGGATTCAATCCCGAAATACTGCCAGTGTTGCCCCTCATTCCAATTGGCATTCTTGCGCACGTGCTGGTCTTCTTTCCAGGCGCGCATCTGGTCGCGCGAGTGTCTAGGCCGCACATCTCCGAAGCAAATCTTAAACGATCCTGATTTGCGCGCTCCAGTAATCAAAAGCCAGACTTATCCCTCACGGTCTACCAGACGCAAATAAATGCCTCGCGATGGAATGGCGTCTCCTGGTCGACGGAGGTCTGAGAAGGAACAACGTTTGAGCCATATGCAAAGCATGAGCGATCTAACCTCCAAAGACTGCAAAGGATGAATACAAGAATGCCGGTCTTAGCTCCATACCGCAGAATCCATTCACACAACGCAAAAACCACCTGACACCAACGGCATCAAGTGGTTTTTCCCCCCTGCCCTCCCCCAGCGCCCTCGCGAGCGCCAGGAGCCAATAAAGATCAGTGGAACTGCTCTTCTTCGGTGGAACCCGTCAGCGCCTTCACGCTGGAAGTACCGCCCTGGATCACCGTGGTCACATCGTCGAAGTAGCCCGCGCCGACTTCCTGCTGGTGCGACACGAAGGTGTAGCCCTTTTCACGCGCGGCGAATTCGGGTTCCTGGACCATGTTCACGTAGTGCTTCATGCCTTCGCCGTTGGCGTAGGCGTGGGCGAACTGGAAGGTGTTGAACCAGTTGATGTGGATGCCGGCCAGCGTGATGAACTGGTACTTGTAGCCCATGGCCGAGAGTTCTTCCTGGAAGGAAGCAATTGTCTTGTCGTCGAGGTTCTTCTTCCAGTTGAACGATGGCGAGCAGTTGTAGCTCAGCAGCTTGCCGGGGCAGGCGGCATGCACGGCCTGGGCGAATTCGCGGGCAAAGCCCAGATCGGGCGTACCGGTTTCGCACCACACCAGATCGGCGTAGGGAGCGTAGGCCACGCCGCGGCTGATCGCCTGCTCGACACCGTTGCGCACGCGGTAGAAACCTTCCTGGGTGCGCTCGCCGGTCAGGAACGGCTTGTCATTGGCGTCGTGGTCGGAAGTGATCAGGTTCGCGGCTTCGGCATCGGTGCGCGCCAGGATCAGCGTGGGCACGCCCATCACGTCGGCGGCAAAGCGTGCCGACTTCAGCTTCTCGATCGCTTCCTGCGTGGGCACCAGCACCTTGCCGCCCATGTGGCCGCACTTCTTCACTGCAGCGAGCTGGTCTTCGAAGTGCACGCCGGCAGCGCCCGCGGCAATCATGTTCTTCATCAGCTCGAACGCATTGAGCACGCCACCAAAACCGGCTTCGGCATCGGCCACGATGGGCAGGAAGTAGTCGATGAACTCGGCGTCGCCGGGGTTCAGGCCGCGGCCCCACTGGATTTCATCGGCGCGCTTGAAGGTGTTGTTGATGCGGCGAACCATGGTGGGCACCGAATCGTAGGCGTACAGCGACTGGTCGGGGTACATGGTCTCGGAGCTGTTGCCGTCGGCGGCGACTTGCCAGCCCGACAGGTACACGGCTTCGAGGCCGGCCTTGGCCTGCTGCATCGCCTGGCCGGCGGAGATCGCACCGAACGAATTCACATAGCCCTTCTTGGCGCCGCCGTTGACCTTTTGCCAGAGCTTTTCAGCGCCGCGCTGGGCCAGCGTGTGCTCGGGTTGCAGACTGCCGCGCAGGCGGACCACGTCGGCGGCAGAGTAGCCGCGCTTGATGCCTTTCCAGCGGGGGTTTTGCGCCCAGTCCTTTTCCAGTGCGGCGATTTGCTGTTCACGGCTCAGTTGTTGCGTCAGCGATTGGGGCATGTTGTTTCTCCAAGGACTCAAGGTTGATGAACTTCGCGGGAGCATTTCTGCCGCCCTTGGAGACTACTTTAAATTTATTTCAGAAAAATAGCATGAGTCTTATGTCTTATATAAGAGATAAGAGTTGTATATAAATCAATGACTTGCGATCGTTTTTCGCATTGCGAAACAACATTTCTCGTATTGATATTTTTTTGTGCGCTGCAGCATTTGTCTTTTCCACATTATGAAAACGATATTTCAGCAGGCAAAATTTGCTTGGGCTGGTCGCGATCCGGGACAGCGCCGATGCGCCCACAGGCTAGGCGCAGACGGAAAATAGAATGCAGGCATGGGCCGCCCGCGCCTGGCGAATACACGCGTGGCCGGGGCAGCGAGAAAATGGGTCGTCAAGGCAGTGCGCGCTGGGCGGCGATGACTAGGCTTGCCCCGCCCGGTTGTCGACATGTGGCGTGCCAGGTGCAGATCGCCAGCGTCCGCAAAGCCTGGTCGCTCAGCCGCGGATCTCTTCGGAAAGAACTTCCCAGCGGTCGCCGACGCGGCGCCAGTATTGGCGCAGGGGCAAGGTCTTGCCGGTCTTGCGGCTGCCGATCTGCATGTCGACGATGCGCACTTCGCCTTGCGTATCCTTCCAGGAATAGACCGACAGGTCCTGCACGCCAATGTCGGCGATGCGGAAGAACTCCAGCAGGCGGGCCCTAGGCGCATGTTCAGCTCCGGGCTCCTGTCCGTACATTTTCGCGAGAAGCAGCGGATCGGCGCTTTTCCAGGCCTGTTGCCAGTTGTCCAATACATGCACGAAGGTATCGGCGGTCTTGGCATTCGCGCGTTCGGACGGCACGGTCCACTGCAGCTTGTCGCGTATCAGCACCGGTGTCTGCCGATCAAGCGTCTTCATCAGCAGGATAAGGTCGGGATTGGCCAGCACGATGCAGCCGTCGCTGGCTTCGGGCAGGCGCGCGAACTGGTCGGGCGGTGAGCCATGCAACCAGATGCCGTCGCCCGATCGTTCCACGGACTTGTCCCAGTCATTGGGGTAGTTGAGCGTCAGCGCCCCCTTGCCATAGAACTCGGGCAGGCGCGGCCCCGGAATCTGGCGGCCGATGAAGTACACACCCTGCGGCGTGCGCTGGTCGCCTTCGAGCGTCTTGCCCATGCCGAACTTGCCGATCGAGATGTAGAAGTCGCCGATCAGGCGCAGCCTGCCCTTCTCATGACGGAAAAGGTAGAGCCTGGACTTGCTCGCATCGATGGCCACGGCATGGCGCACCGATGCGCCCAGCGCCTGGAACTCGCGCGGCACGCTGCCTGCCGGCGCCGGCAGCACGCCGGCGCCATGCACGCGGCGCTGGAGTTCCTTTTGCAAGCCATGCGCCTGCTCCTGCAACTCCTGCGGTGGCGCAGGCGTCGCCTTGGGGTCGGCCGGCACATGCTTGACCAGCAGCTGCGTGACTTCGGACGTGGGGGCATTCGCCCATCCGGTCATGCGCCCGGTCTTGAAGCGCAGCAGATCCGCATAGACCAGTTGAGCAGCGCGAAAGTTTGGAACATCCGCGGTGAGTTGGGCCGCCCCCTTCAGCGCCGCGTCCAGTTCCTGGCGTTTGACCAACTGGACGATCTCCAGCAGGCGCGCTTCGGCGGTATCGGGAACCAGGGGCGTTGCGGACGTGGAAACGGCTAGCGCGCCGGCCGCTCCCGCGGCACCGGCTGCGGCGGCAATTTTGGCGCGGGTCCCGGGCTTGGGCTCGACCGCGCGTTTGGCGGGTTTCACCGACGTGTCCAGCTTGGAGTTCTTGGCCGGCTTGGCAACCGACTTCGACTTCTCGTGCCTCGCCTGCGCCTGGGCGGTCGAAACAAAGGCCGTACTGCCGCCAATCATGCATAGCAACAGCAGCGCTCGACAAAACGACCTTCTCATCAATATTCTCGACAGTTCTCTTCTACAGGCGATGCGCGCGGAGACGGGGAAAACGGCCGGCTTCAGCCGCCCGTGCTTTCACGCACGATGCGCCATGCGCCGCGCTCATGGCGCATCGACAACGTCTTTCGCGTGGTGGTGTTCAGGCTGCCCGCCACATATTTCTGGCGGAACTTGGCCGTGGCCTCGTCACCCTTGACGGACACCTGGATGTTCTGCAGCGAGATCGAGATGCCGCTCTTGCCCACGATGCGCACGCGCCGGTCTTCTTTCCACTTGGCAAGGCTGGCGCCGTTGGCCGGAGTGAACTTTTCGCTGTAGGCATCAAGGTAACCCTGCATGTCCTGCTTTTCCCAGGCAGTGACCCAGGCATTGACGGCTGACTCGACTTCGGCGGCTTCCTTGGCCACGGCAGCCTTGGGCTCGGCTGCGGGTTTGGGCTCGGGCTTGGCCGCAGGCGATGCCTTGGGTTCGGGAACCACAGCCGGCTTGACGGGCGCCGCAGCGACGGCCACCGGTGGCGCGACAACGGGTGCGGCCGCAGCAGCGACGACCGGCGCGACCGGCGCGACCGGCGGCGCTGGCGGCTTGGCGACGACCTTGGGCTCGACCTTGGGCTCGACCTTGGGCTCGACCTTGGCCTCGACCTTGGGCGTGGGCTTGGTTTCAACCACAGGCACGGGCTTGGCCTCGGCCTTCACTTCTGGCTTGACTTCAGGCTTGGGCGCGACGGGCGGCTTCGCGGGCGCGGCAGCCGCGGTGTTGGCCTGCGCCACGACGGTCTTGGCGGAGTTCTGGGAAGTGGGGACCAGTTGCGTGATCAACGCCAGCTTGGCAGGAATGGTCTGGCGTGAGGCGTCCAGTTGCAGGGCTTTGGAATAGGCTTCGCTGGCCATGCGTGCATACAGGTCGCCCAGATTTTCATGGGCGGTCGTGTAGCTGGGATTGGTGCGAATCGCCTGTTCAAGCGCTTCGGCCGCCTTGCGCTCCTGGCCCTCGGCCGCATACAGAACGGCCAGGTTGTTGTAGGGCTCGGGCATGCTCGGGTATTCCCGAACCAATGCAGAAAAAATCTTGATGGCCTGCGCACTCTGTTTTTGCTCCGACGCAATCACGCCGCGCACGAAACGCATTTCTACATCACCAGGATTTTGCTTGAGGTAGCTGTCGGCCTGCGCTGCTGCCTGCTTGGCATTGCCCTGATCCAGCAACTTCGTCACTTCATCCACAGCGCGCGAAGCATGGGCGGGCATGCTGCCCAGGGACAGGCAGCCCAGCAGCACGGCCAGCACAGGCCTTGAAAAACGCGCGGGCACAGCACTGCGTTTACGCAACATAACCTGGGATGCAATCTGCATATGGCGCTCTTCTCTTTACGCAATGAATGGGAGGGGGAAATGGAAGCGGGACTTGTCGCCCAAGCGGGGGTCGGCGCAGCTGCCTGACCATGCAGCCAAACCCTATCAATTGTATACCGCGCCCTCTCTTTCCATGGCCGGAGAAGCATCTATCCGGCAATGCAGGGCGCCGCGGAGCATGTCAGTGTCAGCGCCGGACCGGCGGTGTGACCGATGCGCGAGCGCAGCGCCGACCGCGAAAACGATACGCCACAAACACCAGACGTTACGGAACATACGCCGTAACACGTACCGGAACACGCGCCACAACGCGTCCGCGCTTTGCTCGCACATCGTTCAGAAAAAGAAAAATATCATTTAAATCAACAGCTTACAAATATCTCAAAGCCCAGAAAAGGACATGCGGCGACTGGCACACATATTGCGAAAAACCATGCAGACGAGCTTTATGGCCCGCGACGTTGCTTACCGATTGAACGATCAACCCTATCTGGAAAGAGCATATGACGACCTCTGCAACACAACCCTCCGGCACCGCCATCGCCCAACTGAGCACTTCCCAGCCTGGCGGATTCAGTATGGCTCCCGCTACGGGCGTGGCGGCCGCGGCCACGCCTGGGCCGGTCGTCATTTCGCAAGCCTCATCGGGCGTTCAAATCATCCGCGACGGGCAAGCCATGGCGGCGCAGGCCGGCAGCAGGCTGCAAATCGGCGACAAGATCATCGTTCCACCCGAAGGCTCGGCAAAGGCCATGTTCTCGGGCAGTGAAGGCCAGCAATTGGTGGGAACGTTCGCAGGCGGCACCGAAGCCACGCTCAGCCTGCGCCCCACGGACGACGGCGCGGGCGTGATGGCGCTTGATCTGGCCTCGGGGGACGTCAATGTGGCCCCGGTGGGGTCGGACGCCGTAGGCCTTGTGGTGACCAAGGAATCGTCCGATGCCGGTGGCTGGGTGCTCGGCGACTTTCTGCTCGCAGGCCTGGCCGGCCTGGGTGCTGGCGCGCTGATCGCCTCCAACAATGACGATGACGATGACCAGCCACCGCCGGTCCAACCGACAAACCCTACCGATCCGACCAATCCAACGGACACGACAAGCCCGACAGATAGTACCAATCCGACGGATTCCACAAATCCCACGGACTCGACCAACCCTACCGATCCAACGAATCCAACCAATCCTACGGATCCCACCAATCCGACCAACCCCACGGATCCGACAGACCCTACCAATCCGACGAATCCGACCAACCCCACGGATCCGACAGACCCTACCAATCCGACGAATCCGACCAACCCCACGGATCCGACGGACCCTACCAATCCTACGAATCCGACCAACCCCACGGATCCGACGGACCCTACCAACCCTACGAATCCGACCAACCCCACGGATCCGACGGACCCTACCAATCCTACGAATCCGACCAACCCCACGGATCCAACGGACCCTACCAATCCTACGAATCCGACCAACCCCACGGATCCGACGGACCCGACCAATCCTACGAATCCGACCAACCCCACGGATCCGACGGACCCTACCAACCCTACGAATCCGACCAACCCCACGGATCCGACCAATCCGACCGACGGCCCTGACGGCAATGGCTTGATCACCGAAGTTCAAACCGCTGTCGATACGCTGTTGGACGGTACTGTCGCCGAGCCGGTGATTGATCTGGTCAACGCGCTGGTCGACCCGGGCGGCAGCACGCTGAGCACCATCACCGGACTGCTGGAGAATCTGACAAACACTCAGGGCGGACTGGGGGCGCTGACAACACTCGCAAACGGCCTGTTGAACGTCGAAGGTGAAGGTCTGGCTCCGTTGATCGACTCGCTCAATGGGCTGGCGGCCGGCGCGGCGGACAGTTCGGGCAGCGGTGGACTGCAGAATGTGGTGAATCAGGTGGTCGGCGGCCTGCTGGGCGCCGGCGGCCTCGGTGGATTGCTGGGCGGACTGCTCACGGGAGGCAGCAATGGCGGCGGCGATGGCCTGATCGCATCGACGCAGAACATCGTCGACAGCCTCGCAGGCGGCACGGTGGCCGCGCCCGTGGCGGATCTGGTCAATGCCTTGATCAACCCCACCGACGGCACGCTGTCGGCAGTGACCAACGCGCTGGAAAGCCTGACCAGCGCCGACGGCGGTCCACTGGGTGTACTCACGGAACTGGTAGATGGGCTCGCGACGCTGCCGGGCGAAGGCCTTGAGCCTCTCATTGACACGCTCAACGGCCTGATTGGTGGACTGGCAGGCGCCGGAGATGGCGCGGGCACGCTGCAGGATGTGGTCGAGGGAGTTCTCGGAGAAGGCGCAGCGCTGGGTGGCTTGCTCGCCGAAGGCGGCCTGCTGGCCGGTGTAGGCGACCTGCTGGGGAGCCTGTCGGGAGGTACAGGCGGTGGATCGGGAGAAGGCAGCGGTCTTGTGACCACGGCCCAGGAAGTCGTCGACAACCTGCTGGGCGGCACCGTGGCCGAACCCGTCGCCAGCCTCATCAACGCACTGACCCACCCCACCGACGGCACGCTGGCCACAGTGACCGACGCACTTGAAAGCCTGACCAACACCGACGGCGGCCCCCTGGGCGTGTTGACGGAGCTGGTCGCCGGACTGACGACGCTGCCGGGTGAAGGACTGGCCCCTCTGGTCGAGACGCTCAATGGCCTGGTGAGCGGACTCGCCGATGCCGGCAACGGTGAAGGTGCGCTGGGCGGCGTGGTCGAAGGCCTGCTGGGCGAAAACGGCACGCTGGGCGGATTGCTTGCCGAAGGCGGCCTGCTGGCCGGCGTCGGAGACCTTTTGGGAACCCTGTCGGGCGGCACCGGCGGTGGCTCGGGAGAAGGCAGCGGCATAGTGACCTCGGCCCAGGATGTGATCGACAACCTGCTCGGCGGTACGGTGGCAGAGCCGGTTTCCAATCTGCTCGACGCGCTGCTGTCGCCCACGGACGGCACCCTGTCGGTCGTGACCGGAGCGCTCGAGGAACTGACCAACACCGCAGGCGGGCCTCTGGGCGTGCTCACCGAACTGGTCAATGGCCTGACGCAAGTACCTGGCGAAGGACTGGAGCCCGTGCTCGGTGTGCTGCAGGACCTGATTGCCGGCATTTCCGAGAACGGTGCAAGCCAAGGCCTGACCGACATCGTGGCCGGCGTGCTGGGTGACAACGGCTTGCTCGGCGGCCTGCTGGGCGGCGATGGTGGCCTGCTTTCCGGCGTGGTCGGTGAAGACGGTCTGGTCGGCGGCCTGCTGGGCGGCGACGGTGGCCTGCTCTCCGGCGTGGTCGGTGAAGACGGCCTGGTCGGCGGCCTGCTGGGCGGCGACGGTGGCCTGCTCTCCGGCGTGGTCGGTGAAGACGGTCTGGTCGGCGGCCTGCTGGGCGGCGATGGTGGCCTGCTTTCCGGCGTGGTCGGCGAAGACGGTCTGGTCGGCGGCCTGCTGGGCGGCGATGGCGGCCTGCTTTCCGGCGTGGTCGGCGAAGACGGTCTGGTCGGCGGCCTGCTGGGCGGCGATGGTGGCCTGCTCTCCGGCGTGGTCGGTGAAGACGGTCTGGTCGGCGGCCTGCTGGGCGGCGATGGCGGCCTGCTTTCCGGCGTGGTCGGCGAAGACGGTCTGGTCGGCGGCCTGCTGGGCGGCGACGGCGGCCTGCTCTCCGGCTTGGTCGGTGAAGACGGCCTGGTCGGCGGCCTGCTGGGCGGCGATGGCGGCCTGCTTTCCGGCGTGATCGGCGAAGACGGTCTGGTCGGCGGCCTGCTGGACGGCGATGGCGGCCTGCTTTCCGGCGTGATCGGCGAAGACGGTCTGGTCGGCGGCCTGCTGGGCGGCGATGGTGGCCTGCTCTCCGGCGTGACCGGCGACAGCGGATTGCTGTCCGGCCTCACGGGCAGCCAAGGTCTGATCGGCGGTTTGCTGGGTGGCGGCGGCTTGCTCGGTGGCCTGCTCGGCACCAGCGCTTCGCAGGCCCTGGCCAGCGCCGACTCCGTGGAGCAGTCGATTGCCACGGCGATCAGCAGCCAGGCGGAAGCTGGCAGCGGCCTTGCTTCCATCCTGCCCCAGTCGCTGCATAACAACCTGCTCGCCTGATCCGCTCCACCCCAACGCCCATGTCGCCGCTCCACTGAAGCGACGGCGACATGGGCACGCAAGGACTCATATGTTGAACAACTATCCGCGCTACGCCTCCTTGCTGCTGGCCCTGGGCCTTGCCGCTTGCAGCACCACCACCGGCACATCGTCACAGCGCGTTGAAGGCACCTATGCTTTTGGCAAGCCGCCGCCGCCGGCGGCCCCCGTGGAGAAATCGCGCGTGGCACCGGTCACGGCCCAGCCGATCCAGGGGAAAAAAGGCCCGGACAACGTCGCCCACATTGTCTATTTCGACTTCGATTCGTACACGGTCAGGCCGACGGACAGGTCCATTGTCGAAAGCCATGCGCGCTGGCTGCGCAGCAATCCGCAGCAGTCGCTGGTGCTTCAAGGCCACACCGACGCGCGTGGCGGCATCGAATACAACCTCGCGCTGGGACACAAGCGCGCCGAGGCCGTGCGTTCCAGCCTGCAGTTGCTGGGCGTGGAGCCGCGCCGGATCGAAGCCGTGAGCTACGGCAAGGAACAGCTGGCCGACCCAGGCTCCAGCGATGCCGCACACCAGCGCAATCGCCGCGTCGAATTCGAGTATCGATGAACTGATCGAGCCACCTTGACCGCTTGCGTGTGAGGAAAGCCTTGATCCCCAAACGCCCCCCCACCACCGCGCTTGCCGCACAAAGCGCCCTGCGGCCCGGGCCCGCCCGGACCACGCTCTCCCTTCAGTTGAGCGCCAGCCTGCAGCACCTAGCGCAGCGCATCACGCTGCTGCCGGAGCCCTATTCGTGCTGCGTGCTGTTTTTCACGGTGGCCGCGCAAGGCGCGCGGAACTGCGTTTTCTTCGTGCGCAGAAGCACCCTGGAGGCCGCCTGGCGCGAAGGCACGACGCGCGTGCGTCAGTGGGCCTGGGCACGCCAGCTCAGCGCGGTCGAACTTCGTATCGATTGGCCCGATGAGATCGTGGTGATAGGCAGCCGCATGCCTGCGCTGGGTCAGTGGGGTCCGGCCTCGGCATGGGCGGTGGCGGACGACGATCTGGAGCATGCAGAACTGATACCGTCGCTGGAACCATCCAATGGGAGTCAGGGCGGTCCGCAAACGCATCTGAATCAGAGCGTTGCCGCCCCCAGCTTCCCGCTGCTTGCCGAGGTGAATCTGCTGCTGCGCCTTCAAGGCCTGCACATAGGCGAGGATGGTGTGCACACTCAACTGCCTGAAGTGGCGCCGGCGCAGCACATGCCATTGCCTGCACACCCGCCCGGAACATTCACCCTCAAGTCAAAGACCCAGTTCTGCGCGCAGCAGCCCCACGAGGGCGACGCCGCGCGCAGCTTCGGGTGCGATCGCCGCTGCGTGACCCATGCGCTGCTGCTGACGCAGCACCATATCGCGCAAACAGAACTCGCCCAGGACGATGTGATCCACGCCATCGAGCGCGCATTCCACTGCGTGGAGAAAAACATCGACAGCCTGCGCACACACGAGGATGCTGCCTACATAGAGCAAACCATGTGCCTGTTGATTTTCACGCGCTATATCTCCAGCCGGAACACGGACGGGGCGTTCAACAATCTCATCCAGCACATGGAACGTCTTGCGCAGAACCTGAGTGCAATCAAAAAACTGCCCTACTCCGATGGGGAATCTTGAAGACTTCTTTCTTCCGGCAATTCAGCGAACGGAGATACCCATCATGGCGACCGACGGCCCACATTGCACCAATAGAGTGATTTACCGCTGCGCCACCCGGATATGCATGTTGGTATTCCAAGGGTTTTCCATTAACCAAAACCAGTGATGCGGCCTGCAGATAAAAAACCCTCATTTACTCGTTCTCTCGCATCCGCATAGACCGCAGTATCTGGCGCGTCGTGGGCATTCAATTCCTCTGGGACATCGTGTGGGTATACCTCATGGTTTTCCCGTATCTACAGCGTCGGCAACCGCCCTGAGGGAGCGAAAAATATCACCGCGTCATTTAATCAAAAACGAATTTATACGCGCAACAAAGAAAAAAATTCGCACAAAAATCGCAAAAAACAAGCGTAAACACTTCAATTCAGGCGCATGTGCCCCAGCACTCCGTAGCCATACAGGCAACAAATCCTTTATGCATGCAGGACAAACGCCATAGTTGCGCTGCATATATTTAAATGAAAAAAACCATTGATAAAGAAAAACTATTTAGCGCGCAATGGATTTGAACCGGCAAACCCCATTCAGAAAACAGGTTGAAAAAACAACTAATTACTGTTTTACACTAAACAAAACATGATTAACATCAATACGCGATGATCGCAAAAGCGCCATGACAGCAAATTAAACGAAAGCTATCAACAAAAGAAAATCATAGAAAACCGGTTTGCACCCAGCCAGATAACGGCCAGCGCCATTAACCGATAGAAACCGCCAGCCGCCCATGCTTCAATACCTGCTACCCCGCCAGCTACTGGCTGCCACCGACAAGGATGAGCAGACAGGCAAGACCTCAGGGTTTAGCTCGGCCATCAGGGATTCATTTGACAGATCGTCCCGTCATCTGCGTCGGGCGGCATGGTTGTCGTTGCCTATCAGTCTGCTGGGCCTATTGCCCTCGATTTTCATCCTGCAGGTCTACAACCGGGTTATCTCGCGCGGCGGCATCGCCACGCTCACCGCCATGGTCGCCGGCGTTCTGTGCTTTCTTTGCCTGGAGCTCTGGCTGCGCCGCCGGCGCGCGCTGGCACTGCGTGAAGCGGGGGCAACCATAGACCGCGAAGTCTCCCAATCGTTGATGAACTGCATGCTGCGCCATCCGCTGCTCACGCTCGAGCGACGCTCGGCCAGCCAATGGATGCAGCTGTTTCGCGATATCGGCACCATGCGCTCCTGCGTGTCGGGCGGCCTCGCGGCTTCCGTGCTCGATCTGCCGATGGCGCTGATCGCGTTGGTCGTGATCGGCATCATCGCCTGGCCCGTGCTGCCGGTGATCCTGGTGGCGATGCTGATCCTGGGCGTGCTCGCCTGGTGGTGGGCCGATGAAGTGCGCACTTCCCGGGTCGAGGAAATCGAGCAGGCGCGTTTGCTCGACCGCGGAACGGCCGAGATCTGCAACGCGCGCTCCACGCTCAAGGTGCTGGGCTACGACGCCGCCGCCAAGCAGTCCTGGCAATCGGGCTACGACCGCTGGTTGGGCGAGAGCTTTCGCAAGAACGGCGACATCGAAAATGCGCGTGAAACGGGCCATGTACTGCTGACTTTTTTCTCCGTTGCGGTCATCACCGTAGGTGCGATCGCGATCAACGCGCAGTGGATGAGCATAGGCAGCCTGATGGCTGTCAACCTGCTGTCGGGCAAGGCGCTGGGCCCCATCGCCCAGCTCGCGAGCAATTGGCGCTCGCTGGCGCGCGCCAACGAAGCCACGGCGCGGCTGCAGGAAGTGCTGCGCGAGCCGCTCGAACCCGAGGCCCAGACCATAGAGCCGCCGCGCCCGCGCGGCGCCTTCCGGCTCGACAACGTGAGCTTCCACTACCCTTCAGGCCATGTCGCGCTCGAGCAGGTCTCGCTGCAGATGGGACCGGGGGGAATCCATGTCATCGTGGGCCGCAACGGCGCCGGCAAATCCACGCTCGCCAAGCTGCTCGCGGGACTGTACCAACCGACGCAAGGCAGCCTGTTCATTGACGAGTACGACATGGCGCAGTTCTCGCGCAACGACCTGGGACGCTGGGTGGGCTGCCTGCCCCAGCAGTCCTACTGGTTCAGCGGCCCCATCATCGACACGCTGCGCATGGTCAACCCGGACGCCGACAGCAACCGGATCTTTGTCGCCTGCCGGCTTTCGGGCGCGCACAACTTCATCAGCCGCCTGCCCAACGGCTACCAGACCGAGCTGGGTGAAGGCGGCGCCGGCCTGTCCGCGGGCGAGCTGCGCAAGCTGGGCCTGGCTCAGCTGTTCCTGCGCAATCCCTCGGTGCTGATTCTGGACGAGCCCAGCAACGACCTCGACTTCGAAAGCGAGACCGAGCTGCTGCAGACGCTCAGGCAGATCGCGGTCAAGCACACCATCATCGTCGTGACCCATTCGCTGCGCGTGGCCTCGCTCGCCCAGCATATCTATCATGTGCGCGGCGACGGCCAGGTGGACCATGGCACGCCCGAGAAAATGCTGCCCGAACTGTTCGGCGTCGCGCGCGCTGGCAGCGCCAGCCCCGTAGCCGATGCGCCGGTCACAGGCGGCGCGGCGGCGCAAACTTCCCAGGTGGCGGTGTAACGATGAACGCGCCCCAGGAACTCCCCGAAGTGCTGCGCGCCGCGCAGCAGGCAGACGCGGCAGACGCGAGCCCTCCTGCGCGCGGCAAGCGGCTCGTGAGCCGGCAACGGCTGCTGATCGCCGCGCTCGCGCTGCTGGTTCTGGTCGGCCTGTTCTATCCGGTCGAGAACGTGGTGGTCGCCAGCGGCCAGGTCATTCCCTCGGACCGCGTGCAGTCCGTGCAGCATCTTGAAGGCGGCATCGTGACCCTGGTGCATGTGAAGGAAGGCCAGACCATCGCCAAGGGCGACCCCATCCTGGAAATCGACCTGGGCGGCACCAGTCTCAACCTGGAGCAGCTCACCGCGCGCAGCGCCACGGCCCAGGCCGTCAGGACGCGGCTGTCCGCGGAGAGCCTGGGCCTCAAGCTCGATGCCAAGCATTTTCCGGCAGAAGTCGACGCGCGCATCGTGCGCTCCGAACTCGGTGCATTCAGCGCGCGCGAACTCGAATTCCGCGGCGGCCTGGCATCGTCCCAGGCCTTGCTCGCCCAGTCGCGCGGCGACGTGGCCCAGGTCCAGGCGCGCATCCAGGGGCTGGAGAACAGCCTGCGCCTGTACGAACAGGAAGCCGCGATCGCCAACCAGCTTGCAGCCGAGCAGCTCATAGGCCAGCTCGAAGTCATCGACAAGCAGCGCGCGCTCGAGCAGGTGCGCGCCGACCTTGCGGCCGCGAGGCAGAGCCTGGTGAGCAACCGCGCCAAGGTCGAGCAGGCCCAGGCCAAGCTGATGGAAACCCAGGGAGCGTTTCGCCGGCGCGCTTCCGACGAGCTGGCGCAGACCGAACGCGAGCTGATGAGCCTGTCGGAAGACCTGTCGCGCGCCCAGAGCCAACGCACGCGCACCGTGGTGCTCGCGCCCACCGACGGCATCGTCAAGGGTCTGCGCAGCTCGGGCGCAGGCTGGGTGGTCAAGCCCGGCGAGCCGATTCTCGAAATCGTGCCGGACAAGGACGAGGTCGTGATCGAGGCGCGGCTGAACCCGTCGGACCGCGGTTATGTGCGCGTCGGACAGCTCACCAAGGCCAAGATCACGGCCTACGACTATCTTCGCTACGGCTTTGTCGAAGGCGAAGTCCGGCTGGTCTCGGCCGATGCGGACCGCGACCCCAGCCGCCCCGATTCGCCCTCGTACTTCCGCATCCAGGCCAGTCTTCTGCAACCCTGGGTGGGCCGCACCGACAACCGCATCACCACCGGCATGCAGGCCGAACTGGACCTGCTGGTGGGCCATGAGCCGTTCATCTGGTATCTGCTGCGCCCCGTGCTGCATATCCAGAGCGAAGCGTTCCGGGAGCCATGATGATGACTGCCACCCGCATCGCTCATGGATCTTCGGCGCTGGGGCTGCTCGCCTGCATGCTGGCCTGGCCCGCGGCCGCGCAGTCGTCGCCTGACAGCCTGGCCGCGTCCGTGCTGGTGGCGGCGCACAGCCTGCCCGCACCGACTGCGCGCCTGCCGTCGAATGCTGCGCCGCTGCAGCTCGCGCAGCAGCTCACGCCCGGCTCGCTGGCCGTCAATCAGTCGCAAAAGCAGTTGCTGCAAGCCGTGTACGGCATGCTCGACGCCCACCCCGATGTGCTCAAGGCGCGGGCCGCGCTCGAGTCCGCGGGACATGACCTGAATTCGGCGAAGAACGCGCGCTGGCCCAGCTTCAAGGTCGGCACCTCGTCCGGCAATGCGTCGATAGGCCAGGGCCAGCGCCGCGAAACGTATACGGCCGTCAATGCCGAAGTCCGCGTGAACCTGCTCGACGGCGGGGCGATAGGCGCGGGCATACGCTCGGCCGAAGGAATGGAAGCCGCGCAGGACAGCGTGCTCTACAGCGCGCGGCAGAACGTGCTGCTCGAAGCGCTGACGGCCCTGCTTGAGCTGCACCGCTTCGAGCGCAAGGCCCAGGTCGCAGCGGAATCGGCCGAGACCATAGGCCAGCTCGCGCATGTGGAGCAGCGCCGGGCCGAGCTGGGCGCGGTCGGCCGCAACGATCTGCGCCGCGCGGCATCGCGCCGCGCCAGCGCACTCGCCCAGCAGCACGAGCTGCAGTCGCAGCGCATGGATGCCGTGGCGCGCTTCACGCGCTATTTCAATTACTCGCCCACGGGCACCCCGCTGCCCGAGCTCGCAGTGCCCGACTACTGGATGCCCGCGAGCGAGCAGGCCGCGCTGCAGGCGTCGGAAACCCATAGCTCGGAGCTGCGCGAATCGCGCCATCTGATCGAGCGCGCGACCGCCGAAGTCGAGCGCAGCAAGGCCCAGCGCTTTCCCACGCTGGCCGGGGTCGTCGCCCATACAAAGGACCCCAAGGGCGTGATCTACAACGAAGGCACGCGCTACGGTCTGGAGCTGAACTGGAACTTCGGCAACGGCTTCGAGCTGCGCGACCGCATTCTCAAGGCGATCAACGAATTGCAGACCCAGGAAGCGCAGCAGGAAGCCGTGCGCCGCCAAGTGCAGGAAGCGGCCTCGGCCGCCTGGGGCCGCTGGCAGGCCGGGCGCGAGCGCGAAGCCCAGTTGACCGATGCGGTGCGCGAAGCGCGCACGGCCTTCGAAGGCTATCGCCGGCTGCTGGAAGTCGGCCGCGGCAGCCTGGCGCAGGTGCTCGATGCCCAGCTGGACATGCAGCGCCTGATGCTCGATGAGGCCGACGCCCTTTACGACCAGCGCATCAACGGACTGCGGCTGGTGCGCACCACCGGCCAGCTGCTGCCGCGCGAACTGCCCGAGCATTGGCTGGACCGGCTGTTCGATCAGCCCACGCTCAGCCACGTTCCCGGCACCCCGACACCGCCGGCCCCGTTGCCCGCCTATGCCGACGCGGCACTGACCGACGCCACCGCCTTGCTGGGCCAGCGCCTGCAACTGCGCCTCGAGACCCGGCTCGACGCCAGTCTGCACGCCCTGCCCGACCACGCTCCCATCAACCACGCGCTGCGATGGTGATGCCATAGGTTTCCACAGCGGCAGCGAGCGCTAGCCCATCGCCCGCCTCCCCGCTTTCAATCCATGGGCCTGTCTTTTGAATGGAATCAAGATGACCAATCTCATCCAACGCTTCTGGAATGACGAAGAAGGTGCTACCGCCATTGAGTACGGGCTGATTGCGGGGTTGATTGCAGTGGGACTCATCACCGCGTTGACAGCACTTGAAGGTGATCTGAGTACGCTCTTTACCGCGATTGGAAACAAGCTGCCAGCAGTCCCCTGAAGAGGACCAATGGTCCATGCTCGCCCCCTCCCTAATGATTCCCCTCTGGCTGCTGTGGCTGATAGCCATAGCCGTCATGGACCTGCGCATGCGCAAGGTGCGCAACTGGATGGTCTTGCTGGGTCTGGGCATGGGCCTGGTGGCACTTGCAACCGATATACAGCCCTTCCAGGTCACGGCCTGGAAGGCGCTGCTGGGCCTGCTGGTGGCATTTGCCGCGCTGCTGCCTTTCTACGCAATGCGCTGGATGGGCGCGGGCGACGTCAAGTTTGCCGCCGTGGCAGGACTGTGGTTCGGCTTGTCGCCTTCCCTGCTGATCATCTGGATAGGCGGCAGCCTGCTGGCGGGCATTCATGGACTGCTGGTGCTCGCGCGGCGCAGGCTGGCGGCAACGCCGACGGGCAGCTGGCTGCAGGCGCATCTGCCTTTGCGGGCCACGACGGCGCTGTTTGCTCCGGAGCCCCGCGCCGCAGCCAGCGGCCAGCCGCGTGCGATCGAACGCAGCGTTCCCTATGCGGGCTATATGGCGCTGACCGCCATCTGGCTGGTGCTGGCCTTCGAGCCCGCGCTGCCGAACTTGAAGGCGTAGCCATGCAGCGCCACTACGTACACGGGAATTTCGCTTTCGAGACCGGCCAAGGCTTGATGCCGCCACGCCCCGAAAGCCAAGTTTCCGCGCCGCGCCAACGCCTGGTGCACCCGGCATTTTCACCATAACAAAAGAGGGCCCGCACGCCATGAACCTCACCAAGATTCTTGCCGGGCTGCTGCTCGTTCTGGCCATTGGCCTGGCCATCGGGGCCTGGATGCTGAGCCGCCCCGCCGACAGGTCAGTCGCTGCGGTTGCGACGGCTGTGCCGCCCAAGGAAAAAATGGAACAGCATGCTGTAGTGGTCGCGGCCAAGGCAGTTGCCGCGGGCCAGCGCCTGGCCGCAGAAGATGTCAAGGTGGTGCAACTGCCCGCGGCCGTCGCCAGCAGTTTCGGCAGCACCGACGCCGTGCTGGGCCGCACTACTGTGATGGCCCTGCCGGCCGAGACGCCCTTGTTCGAGCAGCATCTGATCCAGGGTCTGGCGCTGCAGCTGGAAAACGGCCAGCGCGCGGTATCGGTCGCAGTCAAGGAACCCATGGCCGCGGGCCACCATATCCGCCCCGGCGATTTTGTCGATGTGTTCTTCACGCTCGACGGCAAGAGCGATCAGGCCGCCGTGGACACCCAGACGCGCTTGCTGCTCGCGCGCAGCCGGGTGCTTGCCTACGGCGCAGCCAGCGTGGAAAACCCTCCGCCCACGGCGGATCAGCGCAAGGCGCAGGAGCAAGAGGGCGCCACCGGCGTGCGCCGCGGCGCGCGCGACAACCAGGGCACGCGCGGCGACAACGCCAACACCGCGGTTCTTGCCGTGGCGCTCGACGATGTGCAGCGCCTGACGCTGGCCGAGAAATACGGCCAGCTGACCCTGGCCCTGCGCCATCCCGACGACGCCAGCGTGCCCGACGCCTCGCTGTTCGCGGCCCTGCCCACGGTGCTGCAGCCTGTGGCCGGTCGCCTGCCCAAAGGCGAACAGCTGCAGCCCGCGGACCGCTCGTACGCGGGTCTGAGCTTCAAGGACCTGGCGAGCGGAGCGGATGCGAAAAACACCCGCCGCCCACCGCCCGCCATGCAATCCACCGCCGGGCGTCCCACCCCCAGCCCGCCGCCACGCCAGCAGTCCGTGGAGCTTTACCAGGGAAGCGCCGTACAGACCGTGAGCTATTGAGACCCCGCCTGCGCCTGCGGACGAACGCCACCGGCCTTAATCGAGCACACAGGGTTAAAGACCATGAAAACCGCCACCATTTCGCAATCGACAGTCCTGGGCCTGCTGGGCAGCCTGGCCCTGTGCGCAAGCCCCTCGAACGGCATGGCCCAGTCGACGCCTGCACCCAACGAATCACGCATGGGCGATGCCGGCCCCGCGCTGGATCTGACCGTGGGCCAGCAGCATCTGCTGCAGGAGAACGCAGCCGTGGCGCGCATCGCGGTTGGCGACCCCGCGGTGCTGGATGTCAAAGTGCTGCGCGATCTGGGCGCAGCGCGCGCCGCGGGTCCACGCGCCGCGCAACTGCTGCTCACGCCCAAGGCGCCGGGAACCACCACGCTCGTTGTCTGGCCCGCCAACGGTGCACCCTACACCCGGCAGGTGCGCGTGGGCATGCAGCGCCTGGTGCTCGAGCGCCGCCTGGGTGCGCTGCCCCAGCATGCGCAGGCGCTGGCCGAACTGCGCTCCACCGGCGCCAAGGACGCGCTGCTGGTCGACCGCTCCGAGATCAAGGTGGCCAGCAATACCGTGCAGGTCGATGTACAGGTCGTGGAGTTCAAGAAGTCGGCGCTGCGCCGCGCCGGCATGAACCTGACCAGCGGCCGCAACAACCACGGTTTCCAGTTTGGCGTCTTCACTCCTGGAGCCGCGACGGTCAAAGGCAGTGACAGCGGCACTTCGTCAGGCACCGACGGCAGCGGCACGAACGCGCTGGCCGCCGCGATGAACCTGGTGCTGGGCTTCGGCAAGGCTTTCAGCGGCCAGGGCATCACCGCGCAGCTGGGCTTTCTCGAAGGCAACGGCCTGGCGCGCGTGCTCGCCAAGCCGACGCTGGTCGCGCACAGCGGCCAGAGCGCGAGCTTTCTCGCGGGCGGCGAGATTCCCATTCCCGTGCCAGCGCGCGATGGCAATATCGCGATCGAATACAAGGAATTCGGCGTCAAGCTGCAGCTCACCCCGACGATCCTGTCCGACGAACGCATTGCGCTGAAAGTGGCGCCCGAGGCCAGCGACCTCGACTACAGCCAGGCTCTGACCATCAGCGGCGTCTCGGTGCCGGCCGTGCGCACGCGCCGCGCCGACACCATGGTCGAACTGGCCGACGGCGAAAGCTTCGTCATCGGCGGCCTGGTCAGCCGCGCCACGATCTCCAACATCAACAAGGTACCGCTGCTCGGCGACCTGCCCATCCTGGGCACTTTCTTCAAGAACCTCAACTATTCGCAGGAAGAGACCGAGCTGGTGATCATCGTGACGCCGCGCCTGGTCCACCCCCTTCCCGCCAACACCAATCTCGAGGCGCTGCTGCCCGGGGCCGGCGCGGAGAACCGCAATGCGGCGCAGGTCTGGACGCCTTATCTGGTAGGCGCACCCTATGTCAACTCGGCCTTGCCGGGCTTCTCCTATTGATGCCATGAGCAAAGAACCCTTCGGCCCCTTGCCTCCAGGCGACAAGTCCCCGGTACCGTCGCTTGCCGATCTGCTGGCCGCGCACGCGCCCGAGACCGATGCGCCGCTGGAGCCCGCAGCGCTGCGGCCCGAACCGCTGCAGCCGCCGCCCGCCAGGCGCCCGGCCGAGCCGCAGGTGGACGCAACGGCCGCGGTGGACAGCCCGAAAGTGCCGCTGCTGCTGGTGCATGCCGAGTTTTCGGAAGGCGCGCTGATCCAGACCTGGATGCAGCATGTGATGAAAGGCCCGGCCCTGCATCTGTCGCGCTTTCAGGAAGGCGTGACCGACCTCGTGCTGGACCACCAGCCGTATGCAGTGCTGATCCAGTTCGATCCCTGCTGCATCGAAGCCGCCGTCGCGCTATCCGCGCAACTGCAGCTGCAATACCCGCAGATTCCCCGACTGGCCGTGGGCCGGGCGCGCCACGCCCAGTGCATGCTCGCGGCGCTGCGCACCGGCGTGCAGGACTTCCTCGATATCGACGGGTCCATAGAGACCGCGCAGCTCGTGGTGCGCAAGCTGCTGAGCCATCCGCCTTCGACAGGCCTGCATGCATCGCTGGCGCCGCAGACTGCCATCATCTCGGCGCGCGCGGGCCTGGGCTGCAGCCTGCTCGCAGCCCACCTGAGCTGGCATCTGCAGCTGCGCCTGGGCAGCCCGGCACCGGTAACCCCGGACAAGGCGACCGCGGATGCAACGCCCAAGGAATCGCTGTCCGGCCTGCTGATAGAACTCGGCACTCCCGGCGGCGACTGCGCCATTTACCTCAACACGCCCGGCGAGTTCGGCTTCACCGACGCGGTCAGCCAGCAGCGCCGCCTGGACAGGCGCATGGCGCAAAGTGCGCTCGCACGCCACGCCAGCGGCTTGCGCCTGCTGACGCTGTCGCGCCAGGCCCATGCCTTGCCATCGATCGAAGTCCAGGCGCTGCTCAACCGGCTGGGCCACTATTTCCGCCACATCGTGCTCGACATGGGCGCGACCGAGTCCGCGCAGATGCTCAAGGACGTACTGCCCGCGGCCAGCGAAGTCTGGGTGGTCTGCGACCAGAGCGTGGCCAGCGTGGTCTGGACCGCCGAATTGCTGCAGCAGCTCGATGTGCTGCAGATCCCGCGCAACCGCCGCCAACTGATCATCAGCCGGCATGACACGGGCCTGGAACTGAGTGCCGAACAGATCGCGCGCCAGCTGCAGCTGCCGCTGCTGGCCCACCTTCCCGAGCGCCGCCGTGAGCTGGCCCAGGTGGTCAACCAGGGAAAGCTGTTCACGCCCCAGCAAACGCGCGAACCCTATGTGCAGGTGGTCGAAAAGCTGGTCGATCGCCTGCTGGCGGATCACCACCCGGAAATGGCACCGGCGAAAACGGCATCTGCGAACCCGCTCAACCGGCTGCTGCACCGCATCAGCCACCACTGAACGCACCATGATGAACACGGCTTACTCCCCACATGCGCCTGTCAGCCCCGCCGAGTTCGAGAACAGCGCGCTGCTCGCCGATCTCAAGAACAATGCCTACGACCATCTGCTGAGCCGCATCGAGGAGCTGGGCGCGGAGTTCGGCCGCTGGTCGCCGGCGGCGATTTCGCAGTTCGTGTCGCTGGAGCTCGACAGCTTCATCCGGCTGCACGCCGTGCCCGTGAACGAGCAGGAGGCCCATCTGGTCGCCAGCGCGTTGACGCGCGAGCTCACGGGCCTGGGGCCGCTGCAGCCACTGCTCGACGACCCGAACGTGGAGGACGTGCTGATCAACGGCTACAAGGACATCTATGTCTCGCGCGGCGGCGTGCTCAAGCGCGAGACATCGCAGTTCAAGGACGACGAACATGTGCTGCGCATCGTGCGCCGGATTCTTGCGCCGCTGGGCCGGCGGCTCGACGAATCCAGTCCCATGGTCGACGCGCGGCTGCCCGACGGCGGCCGCATCAACGTCATCATCGCGCCGCTGTCCATCGACGGGCCGTCGGTGTCGATACGCAAGTTCCGCAAGGACCCGCTCACGCCCAAGGAGCTGGTCAAGCTCGGCACCTTCAATGCCGACATCAGCCGCATTCTGGAAATGGCCGTGCAGTCGCGCTGCAATATCCTGATCAGCGGCGGCACCAGCTCGGGCAAGACTTCGCTGCTCAACGCGCTGGCCACCTTCATTCCCGGCCGTGAGCGCATCGTCAGCATCGAGGACACGGCGGAGCTGTCGCTGAACCACAGCCATGTGGTGCGGCTCGAAAGCCGGCCCGGCAGCTTTGACGGCACAGGCCATGTGAGCATCCGCGATCTGCTGGTCAACAGCCTGCGCATGCGGCCGGACCGCATCATCGTCGGCGAAGTGCGCAGCGGCGAAGTGCTGGACCTGCTGCAGGCCATGAACACCGGCCACGATGGCTCCATGGGCACGATACACGCGAGCTCGCCGCGCGAGTGCCTTTACCGCGCGGAAATGCTTGCCGGCTTTGCCGGCTTCCAGGGCAGCGAAAGCAGCCTGCGCCGGCAGATCGCGAACGCGATCGACTTCATCGTGCAGATCGGCCGCCTGTCCAACGGCCGGCGCCGCCTGCTGTCGCTGACCGAAGTGACCGGCATGTCGGACAACGTCATCTCGATGCAGGAGCTTTATCGCTACGAGCCACAGATGGGCGCCGACGGCCAGGAACTCGATCACTGGGTGTCCATGGGCATTTCGCCGCATTCTCCCAAGCTGCTGAGCTGGTGGCGCTCGCAGCAGCAGCAACATGGGAGCGAACGATGACGGCCCTGGCCCCCGCCGTTCTTGTTCTGTGCGCGCTGGCCTGCGTGCTGCTGGCGCTGGCGCTGTGGCTGTTCGCGAGCGCGCGCCGCAAGCAGGCGCAGCAGTCCATCCAGAGCACGCTGCGCCGCGGTCTCGACATACGACGTGAACTGCAGGCCGGCGAAGCGCTGAATCTGCCCAGCGCTTTGGTGTCGCCGATGCCAATGCCAGCGCCGGCACAGGCGCCCTCCCGGCACGAGAGCCTGCGCCGCCTCAAGGAGTATCTGGGCTACAAGGCCTGGGGCATTGCGCCGCGCGCGCTCGCCACGCTGGCGCTGGCCGCGCTCGGGCTGGCGGTGATCGCTGCGCTGCAAGGAGGGATGATTGTCGGCTTGATGGTGCTGGGCCTGTGCCTGCTGCTGGGCATATTCGGCATCTGGCTGCGCCTGAATCGGCGCCGCGCAAAGATGCTCACGCAGCTGCCCAGCTTTCTCGACAACATGGTGCGGCTGCTGTCCATCGGCAACTCGCTGCATGCGGCCTTCCAGTTCGCCAGCAGCAATGTGCCGCCGCCGCTGGGAACGGCGCTGCAGCATGCCTCGGCCTCGCTGAACGTCTCGCCCGACCTGGGCCAGGCCATGGCGCAGCTCGAACGCACCTGGGGCGTGCCGGAGTTCGGCCTGCTGGCCGCGGTGTTTCGCATGACCACGCGCTATGGCGGCCGCGCCGACATGGTGCTCGAGCGCGTCTCGAGCTACATCCGCGACCGGCAATCGGCCGAACGGGAATTGCACTCCATGTCCGCCGAAGTGCGGATGTCGGCCTGGATTCTCGCGCTGCTGCCGATCGTGGTCGGGACCATGATCATGCTGCTCAACCAGGGCTACTTCATGCGCATGTGGAACGATGCCATGGGCCAGAAGATGATTCTCGTTGCCGCGGCGCTGCAGGTCTTCGGCTCGTTTCTGCTGTACCGCCTCGCAAGGCTGCGCTAGGACCATCGCCATGTACCGGGCCTCCCATCTCCCTGCACGACCGCTGCGCGCCTGGCGCAAGGAGCAGCCATGACTGCGCAACAACTATGGATTGCCAGCCTGGCATTCGCCGCACTCGCCGTGCTGCTGCTCGCCGGGGCAATGGTCTGGCAGCTGCGCCGGTCGGCGCGCGCGGCGGCGCTGGTCGGCGAGGTGCTGCACGCGCGCGAAGCCAGCGCGGCGGCGCTGCAGCCGTTTCTCATGCCCGGAACCCCTGCGCATTCGACACCCGGCAATGAAAAGGCCGAAGCCGCGATGGCGCAATCGGTCGCCAACAGCCTCAGGCCACCGGCCTGGCTGCAGTCCGGTCTGTCCAAGGCGCTGTTCGCCGACGAGGACCGCAAGCTGATGGAGCTGGCCGGCATGGAGATCGCGCGCGGCGGCCTGGTCTATGTCATCAGCCGCGTGGTGCTGGCGCTGTGCCTGCCCATGCTCCTGCTCATGCTGTTGCAGCCCAAGGGCCACAACGCGCTGCTCTATGGTTTCCTGGGCTTCGGTTTTGGAATGATGCTGCCCAAATGGCTGGTGCGCTCCAAGGCCAACCGCCGGCGCCAATGCGTGGTCGAGGAACTGCCGCTGTTTGTCGATCTGCTGCGGCTGCTGCAAGGCGTGGGCTTGAGCATTGACCAGAGCATGCAGATTCTCGCCACGGAATTTACCGGCGTGCTGCGCGTGATCGGCGCCGAACTGGCCCTGGCCAACCGGCTCTATGCGAGCGGTCGCACGCGCGAGCAGTCGCTGCAGCGCCTGGCCCATATCGGCGCCGACGATGACCTGAGCGCCGTCGTCAACCTGCTGGTGCAGGTCGACCGGCATGGCGGCGCGGTGCAGGACCCTTTGAAGGAATTCAGCCTGCGGCTGCGCGAGAAGCGCCAGGCGGGTTTCAAGGAAAAGATTGGAATCATCACCGTCAAGATGACCGGCGTCATGGTGCTGACGCTGTTGCCCGCGCTGATCGTCATCACTGCGGGACCAGGCTTCACGGCCGTCATCCGTTCGCTGTCCACGATGGGAGGGAAATAAGCCATGAACCACAAGCCACGCTTTTCGCCTGGGCAGCGCGCGCTCACCGGGCTCGCCGGCGCGATCGCGGCGCTGCTGCTCGCGGGCTGTGCGGCCAAGTCGCCGCAAGGCTATGGCGCTGCCACCGAAGCCAGCCTGGCGCAGCAGGCACAGCAGCAGTTGGAAAAGGCAGAGCAGATGACGCAGGTCGACCCCAAGCAAACCTATCTGGGCCTGATCACGCAAATGCAGCAGGCCAACCAGTGGTACGCCGCGCTGGCGCACACCGAAGCGTTCGAGCGCCAGTACGGCGCCAGCGTGCAGATGCGCTTGCTGCGCGCCGATGCGCTGCGCAATACCGGTCAGGCATTGCCCGCGGAGAACGAGTACCGCGCGCTGCTGGGAGAGACCGACAGCACGACCCAGGCGCGGGCCCACCGCGGGCTGGGACTGTTGCATGCGGGCCAGAAACGCTATGCCCAGGCGGTTGCACAACTCGAGCGCGCGCGCCAGCTCAACCCCATAGACGCCGATCTGCTCAGCGACCTGGCCTACACGCATATGCTCGACGGCCAGCTGTCCGCGGCCGCGTTGCCCATCCTGCAGGCCGCGCAGCTCGCGCCCTCGAATGCGCGGGTGCAACTGAACCTCGCGCTCTACTGGCTCGCGAGCGGCGCCCAGGACCAGGCCACCCAGCTGCTGCAGCGCCTGCGCCTGCCGCCGGCCAGGAACGCCGCGCCGCTGATAGACGAGACCTCGCTGCAGACCTTGCAGGCCCAGCTCGCGGCCGTCACGCAGGCGGTGCAGGACAGGGCCAATCACGCCGCCGCGCAAAGCACTGCCCCGCCCGTGGCGCAGGCGCCCGACCGCATCAGGACCGTGGTGCTCGAACATGCGCCGCGCGCCGCCGATGCCGCCACGCTCACCGCGGACCGCCGCCCGACGCCTGCCCCCACGCGATAAGGAGCCCGTATGACCTTGCATTTCACCATCCATCCGCGCCTGCAGATTTCGCTGATGCTGCTGGCCCTGGCAATGGCAATGGCGAGCGGCGTTCATGCCCAGACCGACCGCAGCGTCGCCGCCGTGCAGGCGCCGCCGCCGGCCGAGGAGAATGTGCCGCCCCAGCCCTTGCGCGTCAGAAGCATAGATATCGGCAGCGCCGCGCAGAAGCTCTGGGACCTGCAGCGCGCGGCGCCCGGCGTGCGCCCCCGCCCCATCGATGGCGATCAGGCCAGCCGCAGCTACCAGCGCTATCTCAAGAGCTTCGAGTACCCCATTCCCGAGCGCTTCAGTTCCGGCTTGGAAATCGTGAAGAAGTAAGCGCGTCACGCCATGCTGCAGCCGCCACGCACTTCCGAGCCAACCGGCGCCCCGCAAAGGCGTCAGCGCGGTGTCTATGCGCTGGAGTGGGCTTTCATCTTTCCGGCATTCTTCATGCTGCTGTACGGAATCATCTGCTACGGCCTGACTTTCCTGGTGCGTGAATCCATGCAGTACGCAGTGGAGGAAGGGGCCAGGGCCGCGCTGAGATATCCGGTGGGCGCGAGCTCGTCCACCTGGAACGACAGAAAAACGCAGACCGTCGCCGCGGTCAAGGACCGCCTGAACTGGCTGCCGACTGCCATCAGACCTACCGACGCCAACGTCAAGTTCACCGTATGCCTGGTCAGCGATGCGGCCTGCAATCAGGACAGCGTGCTCAATGCCAGTCTGCCCTGCAGCACCGCCGCACCCTGCATGATTCTGGTTTCCTACGCCATCAACAACTATCAGGACCATGCCATTGCCCCTGCCTTTCCCGGCATCGGGCTGGTCTTGCCTTCGAGGCTGCAGGCCAACGCCAGCATCCTGATGGACAGGGAGTTGCTGTGAAAACTCCACGGCCCCATCGCTTGGCCAATGCGGTCGCGGCGCGCCACAGACAGCATGGCGTTGCAGCCATTGAATTCGCGCTGCTTGCCATTCTCATGACGACTTTGCTTCTGGGCCTTATGGTGTGGTGGCAGTATTTTCAGGCCAACCAGATATTGACGCGAGCGGCAGGCGACGGTGCGCGGGCCGCACATACGCTGGTCATAACAGGTACAGCCCCCTGCGTCGTGACCAATGCGGCCACCAACAAGGCCAGCATTGAAACGCGCATCGAAAACATCATCAAAAGTCAACTGACGCACAGTGGACTGGCCGCGGAAAAGTTCAGCATTTCAAACAAATTGTGGAAATGCTCCAATACCGGAACGGAGAGTTTCAGCTTCGACGTCAGCTACCAACTTCCATCATTCATAGGCAGCAATAGTTTTCTGAAAGAGCCGACCAGCCTGAACATCAAGGATCACATCGTGGTCCACTTCCCTTCCACGACTTGAAGGACAGGCAGCATGACGTACCACATGTCCCGCAATCCCCCGCTGCAGAATGGTTCCATACTGGTTCAATTCGCTCTGCTGGTTCTGGTTCTCATCGCGATACTTGGTACGATTCAGATTGGCTACATGTATTATGCAAAGCGCGATTTGCAACGCATCGCCGATATGGCCGCCCTCGAGTCCGCAAACGCCATCAAGATCGCGACCACCTGCAACGATGCGAAAAACTCCGGAAAACAAAGCATAGATGCCCAATGGCCGCTGGGCATTACGACAACAGGAAACACTCTCGACAAGATCGAATGCGGCCAATGGACAAAAGCGGCAGGTTTCGTTTCGGTCAGCCCATTCAACGCCGCCCGCGTCACGCTGTCCGGCGAGAGCCTGCAGCTGGTTCCATTCACAGGAAACAGAACAGTTGGCGCCACGGCCACCGCGGCCATCGCCAGTGATTCGATCGCCTCTTTCTCCATAGGCTCCGGAGTTGCAAGGTTGAACGACGGCGCGCTTAACAGTCTTCTTACACTGCTGCTTGGCACCAGCGTCAATCTGAGCCTTGCCGACTACACCGGTCTTGCAAACACCAATGTCAATCTTCTGGGACTGATGAATGCCTTGCAGGTCAATGCAGGCAACTATGCGGAACTGCTCAACACCACGGTCAGTCTGGAACAGCTTTTGCAAGCCAGCATCCAGGTGGCGGAAAACATCCAGGATCAGGCAACCGCCGACATTGCCATCAATGCCCTGGGCAATCTGCTTGCGCTTCCCGCAACGCTGAATCTGAACAATACATTCATCAACCTGCTCAAGGACGGCAGCCAAAAAGGCCTGGTGGACCTGGGGATCTATCAGAACCTGCCCTCTTCCGCGCTGAATGCCGATGTGAGCGCGCTGAGCATCCTGACCACGGCATTGCAGATCGCCAATGCGAACTCTGCGGCTGCACTGCAGACCACGCTTGATCTGGGCGTGCTGGCAAAGACCACCGTGGCGGTGAAGATCATAGAACCGCCCGTCATCGCCACCGGCCCGGCGGGGAAGGATGGCAGCGGGCAATACATAACGAGAGCACATACTGGCCAGGTTCGCACAAAGATCGATCTACAAGCCCTCAATGCTCTGACGTCCTCGGGTAATCTGCTCGATCTCAACCTCCTGTTCCTGCTGCGTCTGCAGGCATCGCTGCCGTCCAGCAGCGCGATCAATCTTCCGATTTATGTGGAGGTGGCTTCCGCCGATGGCGAGCTGGAAAGCATTTCGTGCCACTTTTACGCTGCCAACACCCACAAAACCACCATTCTGGCAAAACCCGGGGTAGCACATATATTCCTTGGAAAAATACCTGATGCAATGACCAACACCACTACTGCGTGGGGAGGCTTGTCCAAGGATTATTTCAACCTCCTTGACATCAACGTCAGAGTGACTTTGCTTGGGCTGCCAATTCTGGTGGCACCCGTGAAATTGATGGCCAAGCTGGATCTTTCCATAGACAACCCTAAATCAGCTCTTGACTTCAGTTATTCAACGGAAGAACCTCGTTCCGAACAGAATCTGATAAAGACTGTTGGATCGGAAACAAAACTGGGCGCTGCGCTCGGAAATGCATTGAGCAATAATCTATTGCAATTTCGACTGGACACGAGTGGCCTGACGCTTCTTGGAATCGATCTCGATTATTTATCGGTCATCGTTGATGCCCTGGTCAACAGTCTTTCCATAATCGTCGGCGTGGTCGTATCCCTGCTTTCCACATTGCTGAATCCGATTTTCATCTTGCTTGATTCTTTGCTGGGCCCCCTGTTGAAAACATTGGGACTGCAGATCGGCTACGCCGATGTAGAACTGCTTTGGACAGACTGCAATCCGGCGCAACTGGTGAATTGAATCGATTCATCAACCAACCATTCAACATCAAGGAACCGCACAGTGAATCAGGGAGAATTGGTCATCTACGTCTGGGAAGGCCAAGCCGATATCGCGGAGCGGGTGGAGCGTTGCATGCTCAGCATGGACGTGGAGGTCGTGCGTGCCGACGGCCTGAACATGGCTCCGGCCTCGACCGCCGGCCAGAACGCGATTGCGGTGGTGAGCGTGTCCATGCTCGAAGGCGCGCGTTTCAGCCGCAACCATGTCGAGGGCACGTTCGGCGGCATGCCCGTGCTGTGGGTCAGCTCGAATCTGCGCGGCGCGACCGCGGGCAGCTATGCGACCGAGTACTCGCATGTGCTGCCGTTCGACTTCACGGGCGCGGAGTTGCGCGCGATGCTGGCACGCATCCTGCAGCGCCTGCAGAGTTCGCACAGCCAGCCCCAGCGCTCAGACGACATCATTGCGGTCGCCGAGTGCATGCTGAGCCTGCTCAACGACGCCGACACCTTTGCCGATTGCGAGCACAGCGTGCTCATCAGCGGCGAGACCGGCACCGGCAAGGAGCGCATCGCCGAACGCCTGCATGTGCGCAACACCCATTACGGCCAGGGGCCGTTTGTCGTCGTCAACTGCGGAGCCATCCCCGACGGGCTGTTCGAATCGCTGTTCTTCGGCCATGCGAAGGGTTCGTTCACCGGCGCCGTGACCGCGCACAAGGGCTTTTTCGAGCAGGCCAGCGGCGGCACGCTGTTCCTCGACGAGATTGCCGATCTGCCGCTCTACCAGCAGGTCAAGCTGCTGCGCGTGCTCGAGGAGCGCACGGTCACGCGGCTGGGCTCGGCCACGCCGGTGCGGCTGGATTTCAGGTTGGTGGCCGCAACCAACAAGCCTTTGCGCGAACAGGTGCACGCGGGCCGCTTTCGCGCCGATCTGTTCTTTCGACTCGCGGTGATCGAGCTGCAGATGCCCAGCCTCGAAGAGCGCGGCGAAGCCGACAAGCTCGCCATCTTCTCCAGCATCCTGCACAAGGTGGTCGGCGAGGAAATGATGACCAAGCTGGGCGAGCCGCCATTCTTCATTCTCGACGCGGTCGCGCAAATGTACTTTCCGGGCAATGTGCGCGAACTGCGCAACCTGACCGAGCGCATAGGCGTCGCCGCGCGCCAGACCGGCGACTGGCTCGCGGGCGGTGCGACCGAGCGCATCCTGCGCCAGGCGCAAAGCCTGTCGGCCGTTACGTTTCCGCTGCAGACCGGCGCCAGCGAAGCGTTGCCCGCCAGTCGCGCCAACTGGGACCAGGAAGAGCGCAACCGCATCATCGCCGCGCTGGGGGCCAACGACTGGAAACGCCAGCCCACGGCCGACCAGCTGGGCATCAGCCGCAAGGTGCTGTGGGAAAAGATGCGCAAGTACCAGATCAGCAACGGTGAGCCCGAAGTTCCGCTGGCCGTCGGCATCCCTGCGGATGCCGAAGACGACAGCGAGAAGTGACGCCGCCGCCGTATCTGCCCCTGCCCTGAATCCGCGAAGTTTTATTCCATGCAAAAACCTCTGATCGTTTTCGTCGGCGCCGTCTACCCCAGTCAATACACACTGCTGTGCAGCCATCTGCGCGCCAGCGGCATGGCCGACAGCTGGTTCATGACCACGCCGGGCCACAAGGCCAACCACGAAAAGGACTGCGACCACCTGCTGTCCTTCCAGCCCGACGGCAACATCGTCGGCCCGCAAAGCTACTACTATTCGAGCAAGGTCGAGCGCTCGGCGCGCATCTGCCGCGGCGTGCTCAAGGCACTCAAGGACTTCGAGAAGGCGCAGGGCCGGCGCATCGACGTGGTGGTCGCGCACTCGCTGTGGGGCGCGCCGAACTGGCTTTACGATGAACTGGATGCAGCCGTGGTCAGCTACATCGAATTTCCCAGCTACCGCGCGCACGGCTGCGACCCCATGTATCCACCCGACGAAGCCCAGCGCCTGGCCGACCGCAACACCGAGATGCTGCACTTTCACCAGGTGCTGTGCAGCGACCTGACCATCGTGCCCAGCGCCCATGCGCGCTCCCTGTTCCCGCCACTGCTGCAGGACCGGATCGCGGTGCAGTTCGAAGGCTTCGACATCCAGCCGCCGCTGCGCGACCCTGCGACCGATACAGTGCCGGGCCGGCGTTTCACGCTGGCATTTTCGGCGCGCGACCTGTCGAGCGCCAAGGGCTTCGAGACCTATATGCGGCTGGTGGACCGCATGGTGCGCGAAGGCGACGCCCAGAACACGCGCTTCATCGCCATAGGCGACGACAAGGCCGCAACCTATGGCTACGAGCAGCAGTGGGTGGAGCGCCGCTATGGCGGCAAGGTCGCGAGCTTTCGCGACCATTTGCTCAAGGTCTACCCCGGCGCCGAGGTGGTCGAGTTTCCTGGACGCCTGCCCTATGCGGAATTCGCTGCGCTGCTGGCCGAGGTGGACCTGTTTCTCTATCCGCTGCGCCATGGCGTGGCGAACTGGGGGCTGATGGAAATCCTGGCGCGCGGCGGCTGCGTGATCGGCACCAACTGGGGCTTTCTTCCCGAGCTGGTGCAAAACGATGTCAACGGACTGCTGCTGCCAGACAACGACGACGCATGGATTGCCGCGATACGCGCGCTGCGCGCCGATCCGGCCAGGCGCGCGCGCTATGCCAGGGCTGCACAGGAGACAGGCCAGAAGTACCACATCTCGAAGATTGCGCCGCGCTTCATGGCACTGTTCGAACGCGCACTCGCCCAGCGACGCGCACCGCTGCTGGCCGGGGCGTAAGGCGCATGCTGAAGCGATGGGACACAGCACGCCGCAGATGCCGTCAGACGCTGGTCATCCCGGGCGCGGCATCCCAGGCCACCCGGTTGCGCCCCGCGTTCTTCGCCAGGTAGAGCAAGGCATCGGCACGCTCCAGGGCGCGCGGCAGGTCGTCGCAAGACCCCACGCCGGCCACACCGAAACTCGCCGTGACGGCGCCGGCAATGGCGCTGCAATGGGTTTGCGCCAGCTGCCGGCGCATGCGTTCAGCAACGCCGGCAGCGATGGCCATATCGGCGCAATGCAGCAAGACGACAAATTCCTCGCCGCCGAAGCGCGCCACCAGATCGCCCGGGCGCACCTGCTGCTGCAGCGTCTGGCCCACGATCTGCAGCACCTCATCGCCGGCAGCGTGCCCCCAGGCGTCGTTGACGCGCTTGAAATGGTCTACATCGCACACCAGCAGCGCCCAGCCTGACGAGCGCGGGCTGCGCAGGCGCGTTTGCGCGGATTCGAGAAAGGAACGGCGATTGAGCAAGCAGGTCAGGGCATCATGGTCGCGCTCGCTGCGCAGGGCCTGGAGAATCTCGCGCAGCGAACAGGCGAGAAGGCTCAGGATGAACGCCAGCCCTATCACCATGTTGACCGCCAGCATCAGCAACCACAGGCCCGACTGCGTCAGATCTTCGACACTTTGCACCGGCAGCAAATACATGACCACGCCGGTGCGCACCACCGCGTTGACCAGCAAGGCCAGATAGCAGGCCCACAGAATGCGCTCCACGCCGCTTTTGAAAGCGGGCGCCCGGAAAATGCTGCGCACCGGCAAAGCCCGCAGCAAAAGCATGGCGACGTTCAGGATCACAATGCGCAGCCACAGTTGATCCGAGACCTGCGAGAAATAGAACAGCAGCGCCAGCGCCACAACGGCTATCGCCAGGGCCAGCCTGGGATGCGCCGACCCGCCGTAGCGCTGCGCCATGCCGCGCGAAATCACCCAGACGCCGGCCATGTAGAGCGCGCCGGTGAGCACGGCCCAATGAGCCAGCTGCCCATTGGTCATCAGACTTTGTGCTCCCAAGGGGAAAGCCAGCACAACGTAGCCCGAGGCGATCCACAGCACCGAGCGCTGCGTGCGCATGGCCGGCATGGCTTTCCAGCAGGCGATCAACGCCAAGCCTAGCAACAGCGAGCAAGCCGGGACAATCAGCGCGAAATAGGAGTCAGGCGACACAGTGGACGGTGGAAGGACTTGCGGTGCACGAGCGACAACCCCATCAGGGCATTGCAAAGTGTAACGTCCCCGCACCCGCCGCCCGGATTGGGCGCGCACCGGCGTCGAAAGCCTGGCACAGCACATGGCCTGCAGCAGATCGCCAGGCGACGCTGGCGCAGCCAGGTATCCATCGTGCGAAAAAAAAGGCCCTTGAATGCTTCAAGGGCCTTTTGATCGATTTTGTATCTGGGGTGGCTGATGGGGCTCGAACCCACGACAACAGGAATCACAATCCTGGACTCTACCAACTGAGCTACAGCCACCGTAGATTCAAATTATAGCGCGTTTTTCGACGCTCAAATCGAGTCGGCGCATTTTGCGCGGCAGCCGGTCGCACCCGCAAGCGCGCGAGCTATTCGAGCAGCGCATATTCATACTCCCAAAACTCACTTGTCCAGGCCCATGGGTGCTTCTACATTCAGTTGCAAGTGCTGGCCCAAAAGCCCATCCAACAGCTGGCGCGAAAGCTTCATCCCCTTTCCGAACTCCCAAGGACCACCATGACAACGACAGTTTCTGCCTGCAGCCCGCGGGCTCTTGCAATCAAAGTGGGCGCCACGGTGCTGCTGGCCACACTGGCGGGCACGGCCCTGGCCAACACGGCGGCGGCCAGCAGCGCCGGACCGCTGGTCACGGCCGAATGGCTGGCGCAAAACCTCAGCCGCCCCGACGTGCGCGTGATCGAAGTCAGCGTCAATCCAGGCCTCTACGAGCGTGCGCATATTCCGGGCGCGGTGAACCTCTCCTGGCACAACGACCTCAACGACAAGCTGCGCCGCGACATCGTCGGCAAGCAGGACTTCGAGAAACTGCTGTCCAGGGCCGGCGTGAAGGACGACACCACCGTCGTGCTCTACGGCGACACCAACAACTGGTTTGCGGCCTGGGGCGCCTGGGTGTTCGACATCTACGGCGTGAAGAACGTCAAGCTGCTTGACGGCGGGCGCAAGAAATGGGAGGCCGAAAACCGTCCGCTGAACAACCGCGCGCCCGAGTACGCGGCCACGACCTACCGCGTGGGCAAGGTCAACCTGGACCTGCGCGCGCGGCTGAGCGATGCGCTGGCCGTGGCCGAAGGCAAGTCGCAGGCCCGGCTGATCGACATCCGCTCGGGCGACGAGTACCAGGGCAAGATCTTTGCTCCGGCCGGCGTGCCCGAGCTGGCGATCCGTGCGGGGCATATTCCCGGTGCGGTGAACGTGCCCTGGGGCCAGGCGGTGCAGGAAGACGGCACCTTCAAGCCCAAGGAAGAGCTGCGCAAGCTCTACGCGGGCGTCGGCATAGACGGCAGCAAGCCGGTGATCACTTATTGCCGCATCGGCGAGCGCTCCAGCCACACCTGGTTTGCGCTCTCCAAGATCCTGGGCTACGACGTGAAGAACTACGACGGCTCCTGGACCGAATACGGCAACGCCGTGGGCGTGCCGATCAACAACCCCGCCGGCACGGTCTGGGCGGCCAAGTAATCGCGGGCCCGCGCCTCTTGACCCTTGGATGCCCGCCTGCGCGGGCATTTTTGCGATCAGACAGGAACACAATGATGTCCACCGCCAGCAATGCCGACCTGCCGTCGTCCCCGCAACGCCATGCCGCCTGGCAGCCCTGGGCGGCCGCCGCCCTGATCGTGCTGCTGGGCGTTTTCGCCAGCCAGGCACAGACATGGAACGGCGGTCGCACGCTGGTGTTCGCCCTGACAACCGGCATCGCCCTGGGCGTGGTGCTGCAGCGCACGCGCTTTTGCTTTTACTGCCATGCGCGCGACTGGCTGCAGCGCGATGACCCGCGCGGCATTCTTGCGATCGCGCTGGCGCTGGCCGTGGGCCTGGTCGGCATGACCGTGGTGCAGGGCAGCTGGGTGGCCAATCCCCAGGCCGGGCAGCTGCCGCCCGAAATGCACATCGGCCCGGTCAGCTGGGTGCTGGTGCTGGCCGGCCTGGCGTTCGGCGCGGGCATGGCGATCTCGGGCTCGTGCATCAGCGCCCATTGGTATCGGTTGGCCGAAGGCTCCAGCGTTGCGCCGTTTGCCTTGCTGGGCACGGCACTGGGGTTCGCCATAGGATTTCATACCTGGAATCCGCTGTACAGCGTGGCAGTCGCCGATGCACCTGTGGTCTGGCTGCCGCAGCACCTGGGCTATGGCGGCGCGCTGGCCGTGCAATTGGGCGGCCTGGGTCTGTGGGCGGCGTGGATCTGGCAGCGCCATGTCAAACGCAACGCGCGCAAGCCGCGCGCCCCGGCCGCACCCGTGGCGCGCGATCTGCGCAGCCTCTGGCGGTCGCTGTGGACCGGCCGCTGGAACTATGCGCTGGGCGGTGCACTGATCGGGCTGATCAGCGTGTTCACCATCGTGCGCATGCGGCCGCTGGGCGTGACCGCCACCCTGGGCAGCCAGGTGCGCGGCGCGCTGCAGAGCCGGGGCTGGGTGCCCGAACGCCTCAACGGCCTGGACGGCTTTGCAGGCTGCGCCACGCTGCCCCAGGAAAGCTGGGCCACGCCCAATGCGCTGGTGCTCGTAGGCCTGCTGGGGGGCGCTTTCGTCGCCGCGCTCGCGAGCCGGCAATTCACGCCGCGCCGGCCCACGGGCGGCGACGCGCTGCGCGGGATTGCGGGCGGCACGCTGCTGGGCTGGGGCGCGATGACCGGGCTGGGCTGCACCATAGGCACCTTGCTGTCGGGCGGCATGGCCGGGGCGCTCAGCGCCTGGGTGTATGGCGCGGCCATGCTGGCGGCGCTGTGGCTGGCCTTCAGATTCCAGGCCTGGCAGGCGGCACGCGCCAGCGCCTGAGCGCTTTTACCGCGCCGGCGCGACGCGCCAGATGGTGTTGCCGACATCGTCGGCCACCAGCAGCGCGCCCTTGGCATCGAGGGCCACGCCCACGGGGCGGCCCCTGGCCTTGCCTTCGTCATTCAGGAAGCCGCCGAGAAACTGCACCGGCACCCCTGACGGGCGGCCCGACACAAACGGCACGAAGACCACGTTGTAGCCGACCAGTTCCTTGCGGTTCCACGACCCGTGCTGGCCAATGAACGCGCCGCTCGCATAAGGCGCTGGCATGCGCGCATCGGAGAACGCCAGACCAAGCGGGGCGACATGCGAGCCCAGGCCAAAGTCCGGTGCGACCGCCTTGGCCACCATCTCCGGATTCGCCGGCTTGACGCGGCTATCCACGTTCTGGCCCCAGTAGCTCCAGGGCCAGCCATAGAACGCGCCGTCCTTGACCGAAGTCAGGTAGTCGGGAACGAGGTCGTTGCCCAGTTCATCGCGCTCGTTGACCACCGTCCACAGCGCCTTTGACTCGGGCTCCCAGCCCAGGCCATTGGGGTTGCGCAGTCCGCTGGCGAACAATCGCTTGTTGCCGCTGGCCACATCGACTTCCCAGATTGCCGCACGGCCCTCTTCCGCGGCCATGCCGTTGTCGCCGATATTGCTGTTGGAACCCACGGTCGCGTACAGCTTGCTGCCATCGGCGCTGGCGAGGATGTTCTTGGTCCAGTGATGGTTGGCTCCCGCGGGCAGGTCGGTGACCTTGACCGGCGCCGCGGAGATGCTTGTCTGGCCGGTCTCGTACGGCACCTTGACGATGGCGTTGGCATTGGCGATGTAAAGCTGGTTGCCGACCAGCGCCATGCCGTAAGGCGACACCAGGTTCTGCAGGAAGATGCTGCGCGTTTCGGCCACGCCGTCACCATCGGTGTCGCGCAGCAGGGTTATACGGTTGGCGCTGGCCGGGCCGGCGCCCGCGCGCTTCATCACCATTCCCATGGCCTTGCCGCGCAGGCCATCGGCATGCACATTCTTCGTACCCGGCTCGGGCTCGGGCTTGTTGCTTTCGGCCACCAGCACATCGCCATTGGGCAGCACATGCACCCAGCGCGGATGGTCCAGGCCCGCGGCCAGCGCGGTGACCTTGAAGCCTTCGGGCGCCTGCGGCATCTGCCCTTCGCTCCAGCCTACGGCGGGCGCGATGTTGACGGTGGGCAGCAAACCCTTTTTGGCCGGCGCGGGCAGTTGCGGGTCTGACCCCAGCCCGGGGGCGGTAAGTGGCTGTGCCCAGGCGCCGGCGACGCCGCCGGCCAGGGCCAGCAGCGACAGCCAGCGCAGAGATTGGGAAGGGGTTGTCTTGTTCATGCGCAAAGTATGGGGGGACGCTTTTGCGTCCCCCTGTAGTCCGGCGCCGCAAGCTCCGGCAGGCACGGCCTGCGCCGCGCCTGCCCCTGCGCCGGTCAGGGCTGAACGTACGACTTGGTGCTGTAGAGCGTCGTATCTAGCTTGCGCAACACCGGCAGATTGCTGGACGCATCCTTGGGCTGCTTGTCGATGTAGGCCTGGAACACGTCGGCATCGAGCACGCCGATGTCGAGGCGGCGCGCGGCCGGCACGGCCGCCAGGGTCGTGTAGCCATCACCGCCGGTGGCATTGAAGCTCAGCACGAACAGCTTGTAGGTCTTGGCCATGTCGAGCAGGCCCCAAACGCCGGTCCTGGCATCGCGTACTTCGATGTTGGCCACGCGGCTGCCGCGCGCCAGCGTCGCGTTCACATCGAAGCGCAGGCCGCCGGTGTACGGGTAAGGGCCGGTGGTGCCGCCCGCGCCATAGACCGCCTGCATGCCGTCTTCGAGCATGCTCTTGACTTCCTGTCCGGTGACGTCAAGACGGAACAGCATGTTGCCGAAAGGCAGGACCTCGATCACGTTGGCGGCCGTCACATTGCCGTTCAACGGCACGCGCACGCCACCGCCGCTTTGCAGCGAGATGTCGGCACCGCCATAGCTCGCATTGGCGACTTCCAGATAGGCCTGGGCCACCAGTTGCTGGATGTCGCCGCCGCGCAGGCTCACATCGCCCTGGGCGTTGCAGGCCGCGCTCGAGCGGCTGTAGTCGGCGCTTCCAATCCCGCCCGGCACGCGTCGCGAGCAAAGCTCGGCGGGCACGGTCGCTACCAGGCTGCGGCTGAACACATCGACCTTGTCCTTGAACGGCTTGAGCGTGGCCGTGGCGGCGGCGCTGGGCGCGGTGACGCGCAGGAAACCGCTGGCGTTGACGTCGGCCAGGATGCTGGCCTTCTGCTCGGCGCTCGCGGGCTTGCCGGCCACGCTGAAGCTGTCGCCGATCAGCACATGCGGCGTGCCCGCGCAGCGCGTCACGTCGCCGTTGGCATCGAACGACACCTTGAGCTCGCCCACCACCTGGCTGTACTCCCAGGCCTGCACCAGACAGACCGGCTTGCCGTCCTTGTTGCTGAGCCGCGTGGGATAGGCGCCGGCCGGCGAGCCCACGCCATAGGTGGCGAGGCTTGCGGGGCCCAGCAAGGTGTGCGAGTCCGCGCCCACCACCACATCCACGCCGCTGAGCCTGGAAATCACGGCCTTGTCGTAGTCGTAGCCGATATGGCTCATGACCACGATCTTGTTGATGCCCTTGGCGCGCAGCGCATCGATCTCGCGCTGCGCGGCCAGGGTCTCGTCTTCAAACAGGGTGTCGGCGTCGGGGCTCGACGAGGCCTTGGTCTTGCCGGCGATGGTCAGGCCGACCACGCCTATCGACTGGCCGCTGCGCTGCAGCACCACCGATTTGTTGACATAGCCCGGCGCCTTGGCCGGCAGCAGTGCGGAGTTGGCGCCGAAATTGACGTTGGCGCTGAGCACCGGCGTCTTGCAGCTGCCCTTGTGCAGCAGGTCGATGAAGCCCTTGAGGCTGGTGTCGCCCTTGTCGAACTCGTGGTTGCCCAGCGTGAACGCGTCGAAGCAGACGGTGTTCATCATCGCTGCGTCGGCTTCTCCGCTGGCGCCCGCGCGGTTGAAGTAAAGCGTGCCGGTCTGGGCATCGCCCGCGTGCAGCTTGAGCACATTGGTCGACTGGGCCGCGAGCGCCTCGATCGCGGCCGTGACGCGCGGAAAACCGCCCGCCTCGGTGACCACGGCGCTGGCCGCACCCGCCGCGGTCTTGAGCTGCAGCGTCTTGCTCTTGCTGTCGAGATTGGAATGATGGTCGTTGATGTGCAGGATGGTCAGATCCATCGGTTGCGCGGCGACGCTGTCGCCGCCGCCATCACCCCCACCGCCGCAAGCGGTCAGCACGGCGGACACAATCAGGCTTAGGGAAAGAGCATAAGGAGTGCGTTTCAAGGACTGTCTTTCAGGATGCAAAGCGCAAATACTGTTCTGCGCCCGTGAAACCCTTATGACACTTTCCAGCCCGCCCGCTTGCCGGTATCAGCCGCCCATCCATGCCGGCAGCCAGCGCACCAGCGCCATGCCGATCAGCCCCTGGGCAACGACGCCGTGAAACATCAGCGCGGTGTTGTCGAGCGTGGCGCGCGCATTGGTGCGCAGCCGCCCGGCCCATGAGCGCGCGAGCACATAGCCGCCCATGACCAGCAGCACCAGCGCGTGAAAGCCCTGCCAGGCAAGCAGCGCGGCGACAGTCGCGCTCCAGGCGTCGGCGCGCGGCGCCAGGCCGTTTTGCAGATGGGTCAGCAGATCCAGCCCGATCGCGCCGCCGGCCGCGCCCATTGCCAGCACCACGGCCAGGCGCAGCCAGCCCTGGCGCTCGCGCCCCAGACAGCGCTGGGCCCAGACCATCAGCGCCGACGCGGCGAGCAGCAGGCCCGCAGGCCACAGCCCGCCCATGGGCAGGCTGGCGCCGGGCGGCGGGCAGACGTCCAGCGCCATCGACACATGGATATGCGCGAACGCAAACGAGGCAAAGATCGTGGCGTCCACGGCCAGCAGGATCAGCGTCGCCCACCATGAATGCGAGGCGCGGCCCGCAGCCACCGTGGGCACGCTCACGCCCGCGCCAATGGTGGCCGTGGCGCGCAATGGAGGCAGGTCGGAACCCCAGAGCCAGACCAGCATCGCGACCACCGAAATCAGGCCCGAGATGACGGCTGGCACAATCCAGTACACGGTCAGCAGCAGGAAGAAGCCGGCCGTGCCGGCGGCCGCAATGAACGGCGACCAGCCGTCGCCGGGCAGGCGCAGCAGATGGCGTATGCGCGCATCGACCGGACTCGTGACCAGCGTCTCGCGCCCGCCAAACACTGTGCCCGGCAGCCAATGCCGGCCCTGCTCCACTTCCTGGGCCAGCGTGGGACGCTGCCACAGCGGCGCGCGCGCTTCGATCTGCGGAATGCTGCGCACGCCATAGTCGCCCTGGGGCAGCCATTCGAGCGAATCCGCCTGCCACGGGTCGCCGTGTTCGCGTTCGGCACGCGCCAGCGTGCGCACCAGATCGACCAGGCACAGCAGCACGCCGGCGGCAAAGATGAACGCTCCCGCCGTGGACAACAGATTCCACAAGGTCCAGCCCAGGCCATCGGCATAGGTGTAGACGCGCCGCGGCATGCCCGCGAGGCCGGCAATGTGCATGGGAAAGAACGCCAGATTGAAGCCGCCGAACATCAGCGCGAAACTCCAGCGCGCGAGGCGTTCGGACAACCGGTGACCGTTGTAAAGCGGCGCCCAGTAATAAATGCCCGCAAACAAGGGAAACACCAGGCCGCCTATGAGCACGTAGTGCAGATGGGCGACGACGAAATAGCTGTCGTGCGCCTGCCAGTCGAACGGCAGCACCGCGAGCATCACGCCCGTGAGACCGCCGAGCACGAAGACGAAATGAAAGCCCAGCAGGAATAGCGCAGGCGCATGCATGCGCACCCGGCCTTTCCAGAACGTGGCGATCCAGGCGAACACCTGCACGCCGCTGGGAATGGCGACCGCAAAGCTGGCCACCGACGTCACATGCAGCGCCAGCGGCCCCAGGCCCGCGGTGAACATGTGGTGCATCCACAGCAGGAAGCTGATCGCGCCGACGGCCACCAGCGCCCAGACAATGGCGCGGTAGCCGACCAGCGGCGTGCCGGCCATCACCGGCACCATCATGGTCACCATGCCCGCGGCCGGCAGGAAGATGATGTAGACCTCGGGGTGGCCGAAGAACCAGAACAGGTGCTGCCACAGCAGCGGGTCGCCACCGCGCGCGGCAATGAAGAACGGCCAGTCGAACGCGCGCTCGAGTTCGAGCAGCAGCGTGCCGGCGATCAGCGCCGGGAACGCGAAGATCACCATCAGCGCCGCGACCAGCACCGCCCAGGCAAACAGCGGCATCTTCATCAGCGTCATGCCCGGCGCGCGCGTGAACAGGATGCCGATGATCAGCTCGATCGCGCCCGCAATCGCCGAGATCTCGATGAAGCCTATGCCCAGCAACCACCAGTCGGCGCCAATGCCCGGAGAGAACTCCTTGCTGGTCAGCGGCGGGTACATGAACCAGCCGCCATCGGGCGAGGCGCCGAAGAAGATGGTGATGAAGAACGCCAGGCCGCCGATCGCATAGGCCCAGAACGCATAGGCCGACAGCCGCGGAAAAGGCAGATCGCGCGCGCCCAGCATATTGGGCAGCAGCCACACCGCGACGGCCTCGACCACGGGAACGGCGAACAGGAACATCATCACCGAGCCGTGCATGGTGAACAGCTGGTTGTAGGTGCCGGCAGTGACCAGCGTGCTGCCCGGCAACGCCAGCTGCGCGCGCATGATGAGCGCCAGGATGCCCGCGAGCACGAAAAACACCAGCGCCGTGGCGAGGTAATAGACGCCGATCTGGCTGTTGTTCACGGCCGAAAGCCGGCGCCAGCCCCTGGGCGGCTCCCAGGCGCGCTGCAGCGCCGCCAGCTCATCCGCGGGACGCGGCAGCGCGTTGGGCAAGGCGTCGTTCATCGCAGCGCCCCCAGCCAGTCGCCCAGGGCTGCGAGCGTGGACGCGTCGAGTCGGTCATAGGAAGGCATGCGCGCTCCGGATTTGATCTGCTGGATATGTGTGAGCCAGCGCGCCCGGCCTTCGGGCGTGTTCTCCAGAATTCCGGCCCCCAGGTGCAGGCGGCTGCCGAAATGCGTGAGATCGGGGCCCAGCCGACCCTCTTCGCTGACTCCGCGCACGGTATGGCAGGCGTTGCAGCGATTGGCGAGAAAGGCGTCGCGGCCCTGCAGTTGGCGCGGCGTTGCCGGGGCCGACGCGGGGCTGGCCTGCGCCGCGAGCCAGCCGTCAAAGGCCTGGGCTTGCATGCCCACCACATGCAGCGCCATCTGCGCGTGCTGCGCGCCGCAGAACTCGGCGCACTGGCCGCGCCAGACGCCGGTCTCGGTGGGAGTGACGAGCAGATGCTGCATGCGTCCGGGCAGCATGTCCATCTTGCCCGCGAGCTGCGGCACCCAGAAGCTGTGGATCACGTCCGCGCTGGTCAGCGCGAAATACACCGGCCTGCCCACGGGAACACGTATCTCGTTGGCCGTGACCACATCGGCACCCGTCACGGGATCGCGGTAGCGCACTTCCCACCACCACATGTGCGCCTTGACCGTGACGATCAGCGCGCCCGCAGGCGGCACCGGTTTCCAGGCCGGCATGCGCGGCAGCACCCAGGCAAACAGCGCCGCCAGCACCAGCGCCGGAAACACCACGCCCCCGCCTATCACCCACAGCCCGGGACGCAACGCCGTCTTGCGCGCGCGCAGCGACCATGCCAGCAGCAGCATCACTCCCAGGAAAATCAGCAAGCCGCCACCGAACAGCACCCAGGTCACGGTCTCTATGGACTGGGCGGCGTCGCCGGCCGCGGGCAGCATGCCTGCGGGCTTCATTCGAGCGAAAAAAGAAAGGCCGCCATGGCCTGGGCATCGGCGGGCGAGACGCCCATGCTGGGCATGGCCGTGCCCGGCACCAGGGACTGCGGCGCAGCGATCCATTGCGCCAGCGTGTCGACCCGGTTGGGCAGCAGCCCCGCGATATAGCTGCGCTGGCTCCAGGCATCCAGCGGCTGCGACACCTGGCCGCGCGCCGCCGGCACATCGGGAATGCGGTGACAGGAACCGCACTGGTACTGCCCCATCAGCGCCTTGCCGCGTTCTATCGTGAGGCGATCCTGGGCCCGTGCATCACCGAACACGCAGGCGGCAAGCAACACCGGCAGCAGCGTAGGTGGAAAGGCATACTTGCGCTTCATTAGCGCATTCTGTCGCACAAATGAGGACAACTGACGCAAAATCACAGCAGATGATAAAAAACAAGCTGTTGCCAATCATTGCTGTCACAGCCACGGGAATCGGGCTTACAGCGGCCCTGGCTGCCGTAGCAGTGGTGTATTCGGGCGCCTACGACATCTCCGCCACGCGCCAGCATTGGCAGGCCACGCATTCCCTGCTGGAGATCGCCATGCGCCAGTCGGTGCGCCGGCAGGCCAAGTCCATTGAGGAGCCGGCGCTCGACGATGTGCAAATGGCGCGGCGCGGTGCCGGCAGCTACCAGGACAAATGCGTGCAATGCCATGGCGCGCCCGGCGTGGCGCAGTCCGATATAGGTCTGGGCATGCAGCCCCTGCCCGGCCCGTTGGTGGACGCCAGAAAGCATTGGCGCCCGCGCGAGCTCTACTGGGTGGTGCGCCACGGCATCAAGATGACCGGCATGCCGGCGTGGCAATATCGGCTCGCCGACGAGGAGATATGGGATCTCGTGGCATTCATGCAGCGGCTGCCGCAGCTCGATGCGGTGCAATATGCGCAGTGGGTGCGGACCGCGCCGCGCAGCGAACCCGCCCAGACGAGCTCGGTGCCCGCCTTTGCCGCCGATGCAGAGCGTGGCCGCCAGGCGCTGCACCAGTACGCCTGCAGTGCCTGCCACCGCATCCCTGGCGTCACCGGCTCGAGTGTGCATGTCGGCCCGCCGCTCCACGGCATGGGTCAGCGCACGCTGATCGCGGGCACGCTGCCCAATACGCCGCAGAACCTCGCGCGCTGGCTCACGCATACCCAGCACATCAAGCCGGGCACGGCCATGCCTCAATTGGGCGTCTCGGCGCGCGATGCGCAAGACATGGCCGCCTATCTCTCCGCGCTGCGCTGAAAGTGCAGCGCGCAAGAAAAAACGCCCTGAACTTGCGTTCAGGGCGTTTTCAATATTTGGGGTGGCTGATGGGGCTCGAACCCACGACAACAGGAATCACAATCCTGGACTCTACCAACTGAGCTACAGCCACCGTAGAAGCATCTATTGTAATCGCAAAAATGCCGCCTTATCGCGAGTTTGGCGATTTGGCGGCATTAATTCTCAAGGGCGGTCGACCTTCATCTGCACCTTGAAACGCGCCTTGAGCATTTCATAGTAGGCCGCGCCTTCGGCGCCCGCCCACCATTGGGCCAGTTGCTGCTTCTGTGCGGCCACGATCTGCGCATCCTGGGCAGGACGCTCGACCACGGCATTGACCTTGACCACGGCGTAGCCGAGGTTGCCCAGGTCCACACCTGTCCAGGCGGGCAAACCGTCCACGGAAGCGTGCAGCGCGGCATCGATGACATCGCGCGGCAGGTTCTGTGGCTGGTCGCGGCCTATCACCAGCGCTGCGCCCAGCGCGGCGCTGGCGGGCGTTTCCTTCCAGGCCTTGAGCTTGGCCTGGCCTTCTTCACGCGCCAGTTCCGCCGACTTCTGCGCCACGTACAGCGCCTGCACCTTGTCGGCGACTTCTTCGTAGGCCAGGGTGTGGGCCGGCGAATAGGCGGTGACGCGGCCGGCGGCCATGATGCCGGAGCCGATTTCAACGGCTTCGGTGTTGCGCTTGCTCTCCAGCGATTCGGAGGAGAACAGCGCCTCGAGGAAGCGCGGATTGGCCAGCGGGCCTAGCGCGCCCGGGGCGGGAACGCGGCTCACGCGCTCGGCCTTCTGCACGGTCAGCTTGAGCTTGTCGGCCACGCCCTGCAGGTTGTCCGACTGCTCGTACACGCCATTGGCGAACTGCTCGGCCACCTCGGCGTACTTGCGCTGGGCCTGCTGCTCCTTCAGGTCCTTCTCGAGGCGCGGACGCAGCTCGGCAAAGCTGGGCTGGGGCGGCGTCTTGATGTCGGTCAGCTGGATGATGTGGAAGCCGAAATCGCTTTCGACCACGTCGCTGATCTCGCCCTTCTTCAGCGCGTAGGCCGCGTCGGCAAAAGGCTTGACCATGTCGCCACGCGTGAAGAAGCCCAGATCGCCCCCGCTTTGCGCCGTGCCGCTGTCCTGCGACGACTGCTTGGCGACGGCGGCAAACGACTTCGGATCCTTGCGCACCTGTTCGAGCAGGGCCTGGGCCTGTTCACGCGCCTTGGTGCGGTCGGCGGCCGATGCATCCTTGGTGGCGTTGATCAGGATATGGCTCGCACGGCGCTCTTCCTGGCCGGCGAGACGCGCCAGGTTTTCCTGGTAGTAGGTGCGCAGGTCATCCTCGCTCAGCACCATCGAGGCCTGCACGCTGGCCGAATCAAGCACCACGTACTCGACGCTGGCCTGCTCGGCCTGCTGGAACTTGTCCGGATGGGCCTTGTAATAGGCCTGCAGCTCTTCGGGCGTGGGCTTGACCTTGGCCGCGAAATCGCTGGCCTTGAACTGCGCCACCTGGACTTCGCGGCGCTGGTACAGCGCGTCCATCGCCAGCTTGACCTGGGAATCCGTCACGAACGAGGAGTTGATCGCCGAACCCATCACCTGGCTCAGCGACAGGTTGCTGCGCAGATTGGCTTCGAAGCCTTCGGGCGTCATGCCCTGTGCGCCGACCAGCGCGCGATAGGCTTCGGCATCGAGCGTGCCGTCGGCACGCTTGAGCGCGGCGATCGCCGGGATCTGCTGCAGGCTGCGCACCAGCTGGGCATCGCTGGCCACGAGATGCATCTTCTGCGCCGCGGCCACCAGCACGCGGTCACGCACCATGCGCTCGAGCGTCGCATAGCGCGCCTGGGGCGAGTCCAGCAGCTTGGTATCCATTTCGGGATTCGCCGCACGCAGTTGATCGCTCTCCATGCGGTGGGCGTTGTCCCAGTCCGACTGCTTGATATCGTGACCATCCACCCGAGCCACCGTCGGACTGGATTCCGAGAAATAGTTCTGGTCGATGCCAACGAAGATGAACGAGGGAATGATCAGCAAGAACAACAAGATCATCACGAACTTGGAGTGCTTGCGGATGGCTTCAAACATAGTCGATCTTTCTGTGGAAGCAATAAAAAAGGCGAACCGATGTTCGCCTTTGTAAGGTGTGCGCAGCCAAAGGAACCTGACTGAGGAAGGCAAGGGACTGACCCCATCCATCCATCAACGACAAAGCCTGCCAACGACCCACGCACCCTTGGTGAAGGAAACTGCGCAGATTCTACCTGTTACGCCTGAAGGCCCACGCAGCCAGAAGTGCCAACGCAGCAGGCGGGCAAAGAAAAAGGGCCTGGATTGCTCCAGGCCCTTGATTTCATCTGCAATGGGTGGTGGGTGCTGACGGGATCGAACCGCCGACCTACTCCGTGTAAAGGAGCCGCTCTACCGACTGAGCTAAGCACCCCCTTGCAACTGCTTGTCAGTTCAACGCATCTTTCAATGCCTTGCCCGGACGGAATTTCGGCACCTTGGCGGCCTTGATTTCGATCGTGGCGCCAGTGCGTGGGTTGCGGCCGGTACGTGTGGAACGCTCACCCACGGTGAAAGTTCCAAAACCGACGAGCGATACTGTACCACCCTTTTTGAGGGTTTTCTTCACTGCCTCGATCGTCGATTCCAGTGCGCGCGCGGCGGCGGCCTTGGAGATGTCGGCATTGTTTGCAATGTGCTCAATCAGTTCGGTCTTATTCACAAGAAGCCTCTCGAGAAATGGTGGATGGAATGTCGCTGCTGTGCGGAGACTGTGCAGTTCGAAAACTGTATCTTCCGACCAGCCCGCAATCACCGGAGGTGGATGCGCTTAGTGCCATGCCATCGACCTTCCAAGTGTCAATGTTATCCGCTGCAATCCCAGCGGCTGCAGCGATTCTAGCTGCAATTGCCCTGCTGCCCAGCGTCGGCGGGCGATTTTGTGGCGCGCGGCCGCTAGAGGCTTCACGGATTGACAACCCGGGCTGGCGCGCGCCGGCCGCGGCCCGGTCACCTGTCCACGCGGGCGCGGATCTCGGGCAGGGCCTTTTGCAGGTAATACACCATGGACCAGACCGTGAGCACGGCCGCGATCCAGATCAGCACATGGCCCCAGACGCCGGTGTCCATCACGCCGAACAGCATGCCGTCATAGAGCAGGAAGGGAATGGCCACCATCTGCGCCGTGGTCTTGAGCTTGCCCAGCATGTGCACCGCCACGCTCTTGCTGGCCCCGATCTGCGCCATCCATTCGCGCAGCGCCGAAATGGCGATTTCGCGGCCGATGATGATCAGCGCCACGAACACATCGGCGCGCTGCAGATGCACCAGCACCAGCAGCGAAGCGCAGACCAGGAACTTGTCGGCCACGGGATCGAGAAAGGCGCCGAACGAGGAAGTCTGGTTGAGCTTGCGCGCCAGATAGCCATCGAGCCAGTCGGTCGCGGCAAACACGATGAACATCAGCGTTGCAATGAGATTCTGCAGCGCCGGCTCCATAGGGGTGTAGAACACTCCCACGATCAAAGGTATCGCGACGAAGCGCGTACAGGTCATCAAGGTGGGGATGGTCAGAAACATGCTGCAATTGTGTCATGCGGCGAAGACCTTTACGCACAGCATCGCGCCCGGGCTCAATGCAATGCGCGATAGATGGTGTCCGCCAGTTCGCGCGAAATGCCTTCGACCTTCATCAGGTCTTCGACGCTGGCATCGGCCACGCCGCGCACGCCGCCGAAGCGCTGCAGCAGGCGCGCGCGCTTCTTAGGTCCCACGCCGGCAATTTCCTCGAGCTGACCGCCGCCAATGCGCACCTTGGCGCGCGCCGCGCGCATGCCCGTGATGGCGAAACGATGGGCTTCGTCGCGGATCTGCGCGACCAGCATCAGCGCCGCCGAGTCCTTGCCCAGATAGACTTTTTCGCGGCCGTCGGCAAACACCAGCTCTTCCAGCCCGACCTTGCGCTTGTCGCCCTTCTCCACGCCGACAATGCGCGCCAGATCGAGGCCCAGCGCCTCGAACACTTCGCGCGCCATGCTCACCTGGCCCACGCCGCCGTCGACCAGCACCAGGTCGGGCAGGCGCGCCTGGCCCGCCGTGGGCTCGGCGCCGCCGGCCTCGCGCTGGGCTTCTGCGACGCGGCTGTAGCGGCGCAGCAGCACCTGGCGCATGGCCGCATAGTCGTCGCCGCCCGTGATGCCTTCGATGTTGAAGCGCCGGTATTCGCTGCCCTGCATCTTGTGGTGGTGGAACACCACGCACGAGGCCTTGGTCGCCTCGCCCGAAGTGTGCGAGATATCGAAGCATTCGATGGTCAGGTTGTCGAGGTCGTGCGTGGGCAGATCGAGGGCTTCGGCCAGCGCGCGCGTGCGCGCCTGCTGCGAGCCTTCCTCGGCCAGCAGCCGCGCGAGCTGCAGCTCGGCATTGCGCTGCGCCATGTCGAGCCAGGCGCGGCGCTCATCGCGCGGCTGGTGCAGGGCGCTCACGCGCACGCCGCTCGATTCGGACAGCGCCTTGACCAGCGCCTTGTCGACCGCATGGCTCAGCACCAGTATGGGAGGCACGGGCACGCTGGTGTAATGCTGGGCCAGAAAAGCTTCGAGCACCATCACTTCGACGGGCTGCTGCGGCGCGGCATCGCCTTGCGCCTCGCCTTCGCTCTCGGCGTCATGCACGGCCGCGGCGTCGCCCAGCTGCGAGGGGAAATACGGCCGGTCGCCCAGGTGGCGGCCACCGCGCACCATGGCCAGGTTGACGCAGGCGCGCCCGCCCTGCACGCGCACCGCGAGAATGTCGACGTCCTTGTCCGACGTGGTCTCTATCGACTGCTGGTGCAGCACGCGCGCCAGCGCCGTCATCTGGTTGCGCACTTCGGCCGCCTGCTCGAACTCCAGCGCTTCGGCATGCACCAGCATGCGCGCTTCGAGCTGCTGCAGCAGGGCCTGGGTCTCGCCGCGCAGCATGGCTTCGGCATTGCGCACGTCAATCGCATAGGCCTCGGGCGAGATCAGGTCCACGCAGGGGCCGGTGCAGCGCTTGATCTGATAGAGCAGACAGGGGCGCGAACGATTGGCGAACACCGTGTCCTCGCAGGTGCGCAGGCGGAACACCTTCTGCAGCAGCTGTATGGTTTCCTTGACCGCCCAGGCGCTGGGGTACGGCCCGAAATAGCGGTTGCGCTTGTCCACGCTGCCGCGGTAATAGGCCATGCGCGCAAAGCGCTGGCCGGGCTGCGGCCCTTCGCCGTCGTGCCCGGCGACACCCGAGATCATCAGATAGGGGTAGCTCTTGTCGTCGCGAAACAGGATGTTGTACTTGGGATGCTGGGTCTTGATCAGGTTGTTTTCAAGCAGCAGCGCCTCGGCCTCGGAGCGCACCACGGTGGTCTCGAGGCGCGCGATCTTGCTGATCATGTGACCTATGCGCGTGCCGCCATGGCTCTTCTGGAAATAATTGGCCACGCGGCGCTTTAGATTGCGCGCCTTGCCCACGTAGAGCAGCCCGCCCGCGGCATCGAAGTAGCGGTACACGCCCGGCAGGGAAGGCAGGGCTGCGACCTGGGCCAGCAGTTCATCGGAATGCATTTCAGACATGCCTCTATTGTGGCGGGCCTGGTGCGCGCTTTCAGCCGCGCTGCCGAAAGCGGTACGATCGGCGCCCCCTGCCCTCGTTTTGAAGCCTCCCCATGCCGCTGAACCGCTCCCTCCGCTGGGACATCTTTTGCCAGGTGATAGACAACTTCGGCGATGTCGGCGTCTGCTGGCGCGCGGCCGCCGAACTCGCCGCGCGCGGCCAGCAGGTGCGGCTGTTTCTCGACGACGCCAGTGCGCTGGGCTGGATGGCGCCCGCGCCCCACCCCGCGGGCCTGAGCGTTCACCCCTGGCCCGACCGGCAAGCCCTGGTGCCCGCGGACGGCGTGGGCGATGTGGTGATCGAGGCATTTGGCTGCACCCTGCCCGAGCCTTTGCTCCAGGCGATTGCCCGGCGCCAGGCCGCGCAACCACCAGGCGCCGCCCAGAGTCCGGTCTGGATCAACCTCGAATACCTGAGCGCCGAGTCCTATGTGGAACGCTGCCACCGCCTGCCTTCGCTGCTGATGAGCGGTGCGGCCGCAGGCCTGACACGCTGGTTCTTCTATCCGGGATTCACGCCGCGCACCGGCGGCCTGCTGCGCGAAGCAGCGCTCGCTGAACGCCAGGCGGCGTTCGATCGCCAGGCCTGGCGCGCGGCGCGCGGCATAGACGAAGCCACGCGACTTGTGTCCCTGTTCTGCTACGAGCCGCCGGCCTTGCCGGTGCTGCTCGAACAGCTCGCGGCCGGCGATGCGCCCAGCCATCTGCTGGTCACGCCGGGGCGCGCCACCGACGCCGTGCGCGCCGCGCTGGCGCCGCAATCCGCCCTGCCCTGCACCTGGCTCGCGCCCTGCGCCCAGCCGCAATTCGACGAAATGCTCTGGGCCTGCGACCTGAACCTGGTGCGCGGCGAAGACTCGCTGGTGCGCGCGCTGTGGGCCGGCCAGGCCTTTGTCTGGCAGATCTATCCGCAGCACGACAACGCCCACCACGCCAAGCTCGATGCATTTCTCGACTGGCTAGAAGCCCCACCGTCGCTGCGGCTGTTCCACCATGCCTGGAATGGCATGGCCAGCCCCGACAGCCTGCCGCTGCTGACCGCGCAAATGCTGGGTGAATGGCGCGATTGCGTGCGTGCCGCGGGCGCATGCCAACGGGCCCGCAGCGATCTCGTCAGCCAACTGCAGCAGTTTGTGGCAGAAAAAAGCTAAAATCTCTGTTTTTACGCGCACGTGCTCAGCAGGCTGCGCCCTTATTTCCCCCCGCCGCGGAACATGTTTCAATGCAGCAGCCCCTAGGGCGGTGCAGCTGGACGCGTTGAGCGGCACAACCCCAGCAATCTAGCTATGAAAATCGCACAAGAAATCCGCGCCGGCAACGTGATCATGCACGGCAAGGACCCCATGATCGTCCTGAAGACCGAATACGCCCGTGGCGGCCGCGGTGCAGCCACCGTGCGCATGAAGCTCAAGGCCCTGCTGGGCAACATGGGCACAGAAAACGTGTTCAAGGCCGACGACAAGATCGACAACGTGATCCTGGACAAGAAGGAGTGCACCTACTCCTACTTCGCCGATCCCATGTATGTCTGCATGGACGAAGAGTTCAACCAGTACGAAGTCGAAGCCGAAAACATGGGCGACGCCCTGAACTACCTCGAAGACGGCATGACCGTCGAAGTGGTGTTCTATGACGGCAAGGCCATCTCGGTCGAACTGCCCACCAGCGTCGTGCGCGAAATCACCTGGACCGAACCCGCAGTCAAGGGCGACACATCGGGCAAGGTGCTCAAGCCTGCCAAGATCGCCACCGGCTACGAAGTGGCCGTGCCGTTGTTCGTTGCCCAGGGCGACAAGATCGAAATCGACACCCGCACCGGCGAATACCGCAAGCGCGTGTAAGTCATGGCTGCCGCAAGGCTGCAATGCAAAAAAGGCTTCTGCGGAAGCCTTTTTTTTCGCCTTCCGTTTGCTTCAATGGCGCGCCGGCAGCACTTCGGCCAGGTACTTGACCATGGACGCAATCCTGGCGGACACCGCCGAGTGCCGGTAATACACCGCCTGGACCGGACGGTCGACCGGCACGGTGGCGTCCGCCAGCACCTCCACCAGCCGCCCTTCCTCGCGATCGGCCGCGGTCATGAAGTCCGCCAGGCACACGATGCCCATGCCGTTCAAGGCCAGCTGGCGCAGCGTTTCGCCGCTGGAAGACGCCAGCGTCGGCTCGATCTGCATCTGTTTGCCATCGTGCTGCCGCACGGGCCACAGGTTGAGTATGTCGTTCTGTGCGAAGCCCAGCCGCTCATGCTGAGCGAGCTCCCTGGGCGTATGCGGGCAGCCGTGCCTGCTGAGGTAGGCCGGGCTCGCGAGCAGGCGCAGCCGCGACTGCCCGAGCAGCCGGCTGTGCAGCGTTGAATCCTTGAGCGCGCCTATGCGGATCGCCAGGTCCACGCGACGCTCGAGCAGGTCGATGAAGCCTTCATTGCTGGTCAGCGTGAGCTCCACATCGGGATGGCGCTCACGGTAGCCTGGCATCAGCGGCACCAGCACATGCAGCATGTAGGGCGTGGCCGCATCGATGCGCAGCGGGCCCGCGAGGCGCTCGCGCCGCTGCATCAATCCATCCTCGGCGACATGCACGGCTTCGAGGATGGCGCGCGCGTCGCGCGCAAAGCCATGGCCTTCGTCGGTCACGTCCAGACGCCGCGTGGTGCGGCGCAGCAAGGTGGTCTCCACCTTGTCTTCGAGCCGCGCAAGCAACCGGCTGGTGGTGGAAATTGGCTGCCCCAGATGCTCGGCCGCGGAGGTCAGCGAGCCGGTGTCCACGACCGCGAGAAACACCGTCAATTCTTCCAAAGTGAAGCGCATATTCTCAAAAATCGCAAAAGTGTTTTGGTGATTAAACACTTTTTCGGGAAAGACCACGCATTCACAATGCGCAATACAGTAAAAACCCTGAGCCGCAGGCCCGTCTTCCATGCACGCATCATCCACTCCCTCCACTCTCGCCGCGCCGTCAGGCAGTGGCCGCAGCGCCACCCTTCCATTGCTGGCGCTGGCCGTAGGCGCCTTCGGCATAGGCACGACCGAGTTCGGCCCCATGGGCATGCTGCCCACGATGGCCGAGGGGTTGCAGGTGTCGGTGCCCTCGGCCGGGCTGCTGGTGTCGGCCTATGCGCTGGGGGTGATGATTGGCGCGCCCATCATGACGCTGCTGCTTGCGCGCTGGTCGCCGCGCAAGGCGCTGATACTGCTGATGGCGATCTTCACCATCGGCAATATCCTTTCCGCGCTGGCCCCAGGCTATGCAAGCCTCATGGTGGCGCGCGTGATCACCAGCCTCAACCACGGCGCGTTCTTCGGCATCGGCTCGGTGGTTGCCGCGAGCCTGGTGGCGCGCGAGAAGCAGGCCAGCGCGGTGGCGTTCATGTTCACCGGCCTGACGGTCGCCAACATCGGCGGCGTGCCCGCGGCCACCTGGATCAGCGACGCTTTCGGCTGGCGCCAGTCGTTTGCCGGCATAGGCGCGCTCGGCCTGCTGGCCATGGCCACGCTGCTGTTCGCCCTGCCCCAGGGCGGCGGCGGACAGCGCCTGGACCTGCGCGCCGAATGGCAGGTGCTGACGCGCCCGGCCGTGCTCCAGGGCCTGCTGACCACGGTGCTGGGCTCGGCGGCGATGTTCACGCTCTACACCTATATCAATCCCGCGCTCAAGACCTTCACGGACGCATCGCCGGCGTTCATCACGGGCATGCTGGCGCTCACCGGCGTGGGCTTCACCATTGGCAACGCGATCGGCGGCAGGTTTGCCGACCGCTCGATAGAGAAGACCATCATCGGCTTCCTGGCCCTGGTCACGGTGAGCATGCTGGCCTTCCCCTGGCTGGCCACGAGCCCGCTGGGCGCAGCGGCCTGCGTGTTTGTCTGGGCCATAGGCGCGTTCGCGCTGGTGCCGCCGGTGCAGATGCGCGTGATGCGCGCGGCCGTGGAAGCGCCGGGGCTGGCTTCGTCGATCAACATCGGCGCCTTCAACCTGGGCAACGCCATAGGCGCGGCGGCCGGCGCCGCGGTGCTCAGCCTCGGCGGCGGATACACCGCCGTGGCCGTGGCGGGCGCGGGCTTTTCCATCCTCGCGCTGCTGCTGGTGCTGCGTACGCTGCGCGCCACGCAGCGGCTGGCCGCGCAGGCGCGCTGCGCTGCCAGCGCCTGCTGAAACCGCTGCGGCGCCCGGTCTGTCATCAGCCTGACGCGCGCGCCGCGGACACTTCGAGGCTTCTTGAAGAAATGGAGCCCGTACGTGAACCACCTGAGCACCCGCCACACGCTGGCCGCCCTCATTGCCTCTCTTGCCGTCAGCGCCTGCGGCGGCGACGAGCGCGAACCGCAGATCCGCGCCCTGCGACTGCTCGGTTCAGCGTCGCTGCCCACGGGCACGCTGTACGACGGCGTGGAGTTCGGCGGAATCTCCGGCCTGGACCTGGCGGCCGATGGCAGCTACTGGGCAATTTCGGATGACCGCGGCGGCGAGCGCGGCACGCCACGCTTCTACAACCTGAGCCTGGACTACGAGAGCGGCAAGCCCGTCGAGGTGAAGATCAACCGCCAGCTGCACATGCTGCGACCCGACGGCGCGAAGTTCCCGGCCTCGGCCAGGACCGTCGACCCCGAATCGATACGCCGCGCGCCCAATGGCAACCTGTACTGGTCGTCGGAAGGCAACTGGAGCAGCGACGCGGCGCAGCTGCACCAGCCTTTCCTGCGCGAGATGACCACGGACGGCAAGTTCGTGCGCGAGTTCTCCGTGCCCGCGATGTATCTGTACCGCGACAACGCCACGACCGGCGCGCGCAACAACAAGGTGTTCGAGGCGCTCACGGTCGCGGCCGACGACGGCACGGTCTACATCGCCAATGAAGACGCGCTGGCCCAGGACGGCCCGCTGACCACCGTTGCCGCCGGCAGCGTGGTGCGCGTGACGGCAATGGACAGCGCTTCGGGCAACGCCAAGACGCAATACGCCTACCGCCTGCCCCCCATTCCCGTCGACGCGCCCCCGGGCGCGGCGTTTGGCCCGGACAACGGCCTCTCGGAGATGCTGTCCATAGGCAAGAACCGCTTCATTGCCGTGGAGCGGGCGTTTGCACTGGGCGTGGGCAACACCATCCGGCTGATCGAGACCGAGATCACGGCCAGCACCACCAACGTGCTTTCCGTGCCGTCACTGACCGGCGCCAGCTACACGGCCATGGGCCGCAAGCTGCTGCTGGAAATGCCCATCACCTACCAGGGCGTCAAGCTCGACAACATCGAGTCCATCACCTGGGGCCGGACGCTGGCCAACGGCAACCGCACGCTGGTGCTCGCCGCCGACAACAACTTCACGGCCCAGACCCAGGCCAATCAGTTCATCGTGCTGGAAGTGATCAGCGACTAGTGTGAATGTCTCTCAGGCGTAGTCGCGGAAAGAGGTTTCGCGATCGGTGACGGACGCCAGCAGGATGTCGCGCAAACCTTGCTCATGCCGATTGAGCTGACGGCCGCCGAACAAGGCTTGAAGCGCAGCGCCAATCTCTTGCGTGTCGCCGCGCGCCGTCAATTCTTCCACCTGGTCGGACAGGCCATTGAGCCTGTCCATTTCCGTCTGCACAGCAAAGGCGTAGTTGGCAAACTGCTCATCGGGCTTGATCATGTTCATGCCCAAGGTGGTCATCTTGGGCAGCGGCACATAGTCTTGCGCACCTCCGGCCACAAGCACCCGGATGGCCATGGATGCGCAGTTGTTGCTGTCACTGGCAAACCGATAGCCGATTTCGGGACCCGCGGCATGGGCGCGCGCACTGGCCTTTGCCAGCTGTTCGCTGGTCACGGGCTCGCACTCCTCGAGTTCTTCGTTCAAGCTTGCAAGGTCCGCGCTCAACCGGATATGTTCGAGCTTGCTGTTGACCTGCGCCAGCAGTGCCGGGTTCTGCCCCCGGGCAAGGTTGCTCCTGGCACGCAAAAGGTTTTCCTCGGTTTCCTTGCCTCGCGGGGCAACGGTTGTCGCTAGTTCGGCCTTGAGCTGCGCAACCTCGACGCCCAGCCTGGCATGGTTTGCTGCACGGTCTGCATCGTCGAACTTGGCAGTCAGGTCGGCAAGCTCCTGGTAGGCCTGTGCGTTTTCCCTCACGTAGCGCGCATCTTTCAGGATGGCGTCCTTGTCCAGGCCAAACCTCACGACTTTGTCCACCCCGTCCACACTGGTTTTTCCCGCCATTGGAAAATTGATCTTCTGCGCCACCACGCCCCACTCACCAGTTTCGGCATCGCGCACCTGTGTGGCCCGCGGGAAATAGCTTGCATCCTTGAGTGCAGCGGAATCGGCCTGGCCCAGAGCCATTGCACGACGCGCCTTTTCGCCGGCATCCAGCTTGGTGCCTGCCGTGCCCATCTCATGCGCCATGTCGCTGGCATACGAGTCCAGGCTGCCGCCGAATTTATCGGTGAAGTTGCTGCCCAGCCTGAAGTCGATCAGCTTGTCCACGGCCCTGGCAAACTTGGCAATTCCCTGCGGATTGTCTGCCTTGTCATACTCGTTGTTCGGCCACCAGCTGACGTGCTCGCCGCCGCCCTCGCCGTCGTCAATGCTGATGGAAGCGTGGCCGCCATGATTCATGTCCTGGTAGGGCCATAAATTGATCGTTACGCGCGCTTCATTCTTCGTCGCGGCGCCAACCCCGTAGTAGAGGGCGGCATTCTTCATGATCTGCCGCAGACTGCTCTCGTTGATCGGCTTGCCTTTGCCAAATATTTCGATGGCCACGCCGGCCGGCATGCTGTCATAGGCCTCGGCCAGTGCACTGGCAAGCAGCGCGACCACCTCCGCGTTGCTGGTGTCCTGGTCTTTGATGAAGCTGCGCACCGCATGCAGGTTCTTGAACAACGGCACGTTGCTGAGAAATTCGAGCACCATGCCCTTGAAGGAGCGGCGCTGCGCAGCCAGCGCGATTTCACCGTCATCGCCTGGCTTCAGCACCACGCGCCCCGCAGTGCCCGCCTGAAAGCTGGCATGCACAAACTGATTGATTTGTATGGCAGTCATCCCACGCCCCCCTGCTGCTGGTTGGCGTCGAGCCTATGGCCTTGGCGCCAGGACGTCAATGCATTGGGCTGCAAATAAAGCGCCCCGTTTGAAGGAACTTTTGCCCCCCGCCGGTCACCCGCGAACGATGGTCAGACGGCGCCGGCAAGCTTCTTGAAGGTCGCCAGCACCGCCGGGCCGTTGAACGGCTTGACGATCCAGCCCTTGATTCCCGCGGCCTTGCCGCGCTCCTTCATCGCGGGCGCATTTTCCGTGGTCAGCATCACGATATTGACGGCGCTGTTGCGCAGCTCGCTGCGCACCTTTTCGGCCATCGTCAGGCCGTCCATATTGGGCATGTTGACGTCGCACACCACCAGCTTCACCGACGGATCGGCGGCCAGCTTGCTCAGGCCGTCCTTGCCATCCACGGCATAGGCCACGCTCAGTCCGCTGCGCTGGAGAAAGCCGCCGACTTCATTGCGAACGGTGCTGGAATCGTCGACCACGAGAATCTGTGCCATGAGAGTTGCCTTGTTCAGAAGAATTCGAGTTCGCCCGTGACTTCCTGCTGCGCATCCGCATGCCATTCGAAGTCCATGGGGGCGCGGTTGTGCATGCACAGGCTGGCGTCGATATGCAGCCGCGCATCGATCGCGACGCGCCAGTGGGTCGCATGGGCATGCGGCAAGGCCGTCATGAACGGCCCGCTGCGGCTGTCGATGATGTGCGGCGTCGACATGCCGGTGTGCGCGAAGAAGCGCCCCATCTCGCGGTTGACCATGCCGCAGCACATGTTGCCGCGCTCCGACATCTGGTCGCGAAACGCATGCGGCCCGGCGTCGCCCCCATCGCTATCGGGGACCAGCAAACGCAGCGCTTCGCCGGCCTGCGGAAAATGCAGCGCCATCACCAGCCGGAAAGTGTGGGAAGCAATCATCAGCACCACCATCTGCGCGCCAGCATCGGGCAGGGACTGCGCGACCTGGGTGACCGCGGCGCGCTCGCCCTCCGGGGTGGAAAACGTGTTCTGGAGACTGTGCACGAACATGCGGTCCAGGCTCTCGCAGGCGCTGGCCGAGATCATGCGCATTCCAACGACAGCGCCGTGGCCTCGGTGCCCTTGCGATGGCTCAGCTCCAGGCCGCGCACCGCGCCCAGGATCATGCGGCCGCCGGCCTGCATGTCCTGGAAGGTGGTGGTGGTGATCAGATCGTTCTCGTAGAGCGTGCGCCGGTAGTCCATGGACAGCGCCTCGGCGCGCGCCGACAGCGAGCGCATCTCGTTGGCGACGATGCCAAAGCCGCGCCCGCTGGCACCCGCGCGCGCCGACTCGATCGAGGCATTGAGCGCCACCATCACCATCTGGCGCACGATCAGCGAGAACTCCTCGTTCTTGGCATGCATGCCGCGGTTGTGCGCCAGCAGCACCGTCATGTCCGCATGCCAGCGCTCGAACGTCATCTCCATGCCGTACAGATCGCGTATCGCGCCGGCAACTTCATGGGAGCTGCCCTGCGACGCATCGAAGGCCTGATGGGCCTGCTGCATCGCCGACTGCAAGGCCTGGGCATGCTGCGCCTCGCGCGCCGAAGAGCGCGCGCGCCACTCCATTGCAGCCGCCTGGCCCGCGGCTCGCAGCCCATCGATCTCGGCCCGCAGCGCATCGCATTCGTCCGTATTCGCGCGCGCCGACTGCAGCGCTTGCAGCTGCTGCGCGCAGCCCCGCAGGCGGATTTTGAGGCGCCAGATCCACAGGGAGAACACCGCGCCCGCACAAGCCATGCCCGCGGCAAAAATTGCAACCAGGCTCATGCCGCGATCCCCGTTTCTTCTGTATGGCTGATTGCCAATGCCGCAGGCAGCCTCACCACGGTCTGGAAGGCGCGCACCGCATCGCCCTCGCGTCCCAGCAGCTGTATGGCGATGCTGCCGCCCAGCGACTGCACCAGGCTGCGCACCGCATCCATGCCCACGCCGCGCCCGGAAATGTCGCTGACCTGCTGGGCCGTCGAGAACCCGGGCAAAAAGATGTACTCTGCGACCTCGGCCGGCGACGCCTGGGCCTCGACGTCTACCAATTGCTTCTCTATCGCCTTGGCACGCAGAGCATCCAGATCCAGGCCGCAGCCATCGTCGCTGGTGATGATGTGCAGGCCGCGCCCATCGTTGACCACCTCAATGTGAATCTGCCCGGCCGCGGGCTTGCCCTTGGCAATGCGTGCCAGCGGCTGCTCCAGGCCATGGTCGAGCGCATTGCGCAGCAGATGCATGAACATGTCCTGCAGCGCCGCGGCCGCGGCGCGGCGTATGCCCACGCCTGCGTCGGCGATGGCAATGCGCGGCTCCTCCTTGTGGAGCTCCAGGGCCAGCGCGGGAATGGCTGCGAGCACGTCCTGGATCATGGCGCCCAGGCGCTGGGCGTCAAGGCGCTCGAGCGCCGAGCGCGTGTGCTGCACGGCGGCGGCAAGCATGTCGCGGCTGTCACTCTCTTTGACCTGCAGGCGGGCGAGCACGGCGTCGAGTTCGGCGCGGTCCAGGCGCAGCAGCGGACCCGACTCCAGGCCGGGCTCCATCGCAGCGCGCCCCAGCTTGTCGGTGTGGATGGACGCATACTCTTGCAGCGCCTGGCCCACCTGCTGCAGATCGCTTTGCAGCGCCTGGGCATTCCAATCCTTGTGGCCGCCGCGCAAGGCCTCGTAGTCCTGCTCCACGCGATGCACGATGTCCGTCAGCTGCTGTAGGCCATAGGTTCTGGCATTGCCCTTGATGGTGTGCATGTTGCGAAACAGCAGATCGACCGCCGACGTGACGGCCGCGCCATCCGCCGCATCGGTGCGCGCCACGGCTTGCGTGTTCTCGGCCAGATAGCGCTGGCTGCTGGCGATGAACAGCCCGAACTTCGCCGGGTCCATGGCAAGAATCTCGCCGATGATCGCCAGTTCGCGCCCCTGCGCGCTGGCGGCCAGCGCCAGCTTGCGCAGCTCGGTCACATCGCGCAGGCACAGCAGCAGGCGCAGCACCGTGCCGTCTTCGGCGCTGATCGGCGCCCAGCTCAGGTCGAGCACCTTGCTGCGGCCGTCAGGGAATGCACGCTGGAGCTCGGTGGGGAACAGATGGCTGTTGAATTCGAAATTCATCGCGTCCTCGCCCAGGCAGGACGACAGCGCGGCCGCCACCTGCGCGCGCGCATCCTCGCCCAGCGGCGTGTCCTTGAACACCAGCTCCATGGCGTTGCGCCCGGCAATCTCGCGCGTCTCCAGAATGCTTTCCAGATATTCCGAGTACTCGGGGTGCACGCTGCCATCGGGCTGCACGGTCAGGATGCCCTGGGGCACATAGCGCAGCATCGCCTGGATGTCGGCCGCCTTCTGTTTGACCAGTTCGGTGCTTTCCTCGATCTTCGCCACCATGGTGTTGAAGGCCTGCATCGAACGCCCGATCTCGTCGTCGCTGGCGACATCCAGGCGGTGCGTGAAATCCTGGCTGGTGGCGATCTGCGTCATCTTCGCCTCCATCTGCGCGATCGGGTGTATCACCTGCTTGTAGAGCAGCAGGCCGATCAGGCCCAGCACCAGCGCGGCCGCGGCGCTGATGGCCATCAGCGCCACCGTGGTGTGCGACAGCTCGGCGTTGAGGGCATTGATCGCCGCGTCCTTGCTGCGGCGCTTTTCCACCTGCACCGCATCGATCATCTGGCCTTGTTCACGCAGATACTGGTCGACAGTCGCACCCATGTTGGCTTCGGCCAGCTCCGTCTGGCCCGCGAGCTTGAACTGCGCGGTATCGTTGATCGATGCGAAGTAGTTCTGCATGCTCTCCTGAGCGGCCTCGATCAGGCCGCGCTGGGCCTGGCTGTCGGCCTGGGCATGCTGGGCCGCGAGGGCCTGCGTCAAGGCTTCCTTCTTCGCATTCAGCTCTTCCAGCGCCAGGCGCACCTGGTTTTCATCGGGCGCGGCAATCATCGCCAGCGCGGCGATCTGCACGTCCTTGAGTTGCGTCATCAGTTCGACCGACGCAATGGCGCTGGGCACCACGCCCTCGGTCACCTGCCTGACCTGTTCGGAGTTGCTGCGCGCCTGGATGACCGCGAAACCGCCGATGACGGCCAACGCGGCAAACACGAGCGTCACCAGCATGACGATGCGCTGCTTGATGTTCATTGCACATCCAATCTCTGAGAATTGATTCGCCGAAATGTTGCAAATTGCAACTTTATCGGTTGAATTATTTCAAGTAGAGATTGCGACTTGATGACATTGCAGAGAGATCTTCCCGGCCAAGGCCTGCGCTGGCGATGGCGGGAATGCCGCAGGGCGGCAGCCAGGGCGACGTGTGCCGCCCTGGAAGGAAAATCAGATCGGCACGCCGACCAGATCGTGGCCTTGCGTGCCCACGATGCGCGCGCGCGTGAACTCGCCGGTCTTCATGGTCTTGCTGATCTTCTCGGGCGGCAGCAGGTGCACCACGCCGTCGATCTCGGGCGCGTCGGCATAGCTGCGGCCCACGCCGCCCTTGCGGCCCAGGCCGGGGGCGGAATCGACCAGCACCTGCATGGTCGAGCCAATGCGCCGGCGCAGTCGGTTGGCCGAGACTTCCTCGGCGACTTCCATGAAGCGCGCGCGGCGGGCTTCACGCACTTCGAGCGGCAGCATGCCGGGAATGTCGTTGGCGGTCGCGCCTTCGACCGGGCTGTAGGCAAAACAACCCGCACGGTCGATTTCCGCGGCGCGGATGAAGTCAAGCAGATGCTCGAACTCTTCTTCGGTCTCACCGGGGAAACCGGCGATGAAGGTCGAGCGGATGATCAGGTCGGGGCACATTTCGCGCCAGCGCTGGATGCGCTCGAGGTTCTTCTCGCCGCTGGCCGGACGCTTCATGCGCTTGAGCACATCGGGGTGGCTGTGCTGCAGCGGCACGTCGAGGTAAGGCAGAACGCGGCCCGAAGCCATCAACGGAATGATCTCGTCCACGCTGGGGTATGGGTAGACATAGTGCAGTCGCACCCAGGCGCCATGCGGCTCGGCGAGCTCGCCCAGCGCCTGAACCAGCTCCAGCATGCGGGTCTTGACGGGCTTGCCGTCCCAGAAACCCGTGCGGTATTTCACATCGACGCCATAGGCCGAAGTGTCCTGGCTGATGACCAGCAGTTCCTTGACGCCGCCCTCGAACAGCGCCTTGGCTTCCTTGAGCACATCGCCGATGGGACGCGACACCAGGTCGCCGCGCATCGACGGGATGATGCAGAACGTGCAGCGGTGGTTGCAGCCTTCGCTGATCTTCAGATAGGCGTAGTGCTTGGGCGTGAGCTTGAGCCCGGCTTCGCCGAACGCGCCGGGGATCAGATCGAGGAACGGATCGTGCGGCTTGGGCAGGTGGGTGTGGACCGCGTCCATCACCTCCTGGGTCGCGTGCGGGCCGGTCACGGCCAGCACGCTGGGGTGGATCTGGCGCACCATGTTGCTGCCGTCGGACGCGGACTTCGCTCCCAGGCAGCCGGTGACGATGACCTTGCCGTTTTCCGCCAGCGCCTCGGCGATGGTGTCCAGGCTTTCCTTCACGGCGTCATCGATGAAGCCGCAGGTGTTGACGATCACCAGATCCGCGCCATCGAAGGTCTTGGACGTGGCATAGCCTTCGGCGCTGAGCTGCGTGAGTATCAGTTCGGAGTCGGTCAGCGCCTTGGGGCAGCCTAGGCTGACGAAGCCGATCTTCGGAATGTGGGCGCTGGCAGACGTCGCGACTGCGTCAAAAGTATCTGATCTCATTTGTTTTTCGCAGGGCGACCTGGCGGATGGGTGGGGCGAGTATTGTATGCGAGACCGGGAATTTCCCTTATACGCTCACCCCACAATGCGTGCTTCGCCGGGCCGGCGACGGCGCGCCAGCGCCGCGCGGCACGCGCCTTACTTGACCAGGTACTGCCACATGCGCAGCATGAAGCCCGCGCGCTCCACATCCGCCTGCGCAACCAGCGGCGCTTCGCCAATCGGCTTGCCGTTCGACTCGGCGACCACCTTGCCGATCACCGCGCCCTTGGTCACCGGCGCCTCCAGGTCGGGCTTCACCTGCACCGAGGTCTGCAGCTTCTGGCCGCGCGGCACGGTCAGCGTCCAGGGTGCGCCCAGGCCGGCGGCAACCGTGTCGGCCTTGCCGAAGCGTATCTTGGCATCCGTGACCACAGCGCCCGGCTGGATCGGGCTGGCCTTCTCGAAGCGGCTGAATCCCCAGCCCAGCAGCTTGCGGCTCTCGTCGGCCCGCGCCTTGGCGCTGTGCGTGTTGAGGATGACCGTGATCAGGCGCATGTCGTTGCGCTTGGACGAGGTGACCAGGCAGTAGCCGGCTTCCTGGGTGTGGCCGGTCTTCAGTCCGTCCACCGTGGAGTCCGTGTAGAGCAAGGCATTGCGGTTGCCCTGCTTGATGTTGTTGTACTTGAACTCGCGTTCGGCGTAGAGCGAATAGTAGTTGGAGCTGTCGCGGATGATGGCCCGCGCGAGGATGGCCAGGTCGCGCGCCGACGACTTGTGCGCCGGATCGGGCAAGCCCGTGGCGTTGACGAAATTGGTGTGCGTCATGCCCAGGCGCTTGGCCTCGGCGTTCATCAGCTTGGCGAAGCCCTCTTCCGAGCCGGCCATGTGTTCGGCGATCGCCTTGGACGCGTCATTGCCCGACTGGATGACGATGCCGCGCAGGATGTCGATCACCGTGGCCTGGCCGTTGAGCGGCAGATACATGCACGACTCGGTGCTCGAACCCCGGCACCAGGCGTTCTCGCTGACCGAGACCAGATCGCCTTCCTTGAGCTTGCCCGAGCGCAGCGCCTGTTCGACCAGGAAGCTGGTCATCATCTTGGTGAGCGACGCGGGCGGCAGCGGCTCATCGGGATTGGCCGACGCCAGCACTTCGCCCGAGTCGGCGTCCATCAGCAGCCAGGCCTTGGCCGGAATGGCCGGCACGCCGCCTTCGACCACGGATTGCCCGGCCAACGGCGCCGGGGCTTCGACTGCAGGCTTTTTCTGCGCAGCAGGTTTGGCTGCGGTCGCCGCGCCGGGCAGCAGCGCGCCCGCGGCGAGCGCGAATACGAGAGGCAGGAAGGCAAATTTTCTGGATTGCATGGAATTCCCCGTCGTGATTGCCTCATTGTGGCGGACTCAATGCGGCTTTTTGGGCATACATGCCAGAGATTTTGTCAGCAAGCGTATTGAAGGCACGCGCGCGGCGCGGCATTGCCGACTTCGCCGGCCTGCCTGCCATGCCGGTCGCCATAGCGGCGCGCAGGGCTTTGCGGCCGGCCAGGCGTGGGGCGCAGCAGCGCCCCACGTGTTCAGCGCCGAACCTGGGCCACGGCCGCGGCCAGGCGCTGCACGGCCTGCTCGATCTGCGCCACGTCGGGCGCGGCAAACGACAGGCGCATGGCGTGCACCGGCGCATTCTCGGGATAGAACGCCTTGCCGGGAACATAGAGCACCTGGCGCGCGACCGCGGCGTCGAACAGCGCCTGCGGGTCTATGGACTGCGCAAACGTCGCCCAGACGAACATCCCGCCCGCAGGCGCAGCGCAATGCACCAGGCCGTCGAGCTGGCCCTCGATGCCCTGCACCAGCGCCTGCATGCGCCGCTGGTACTCGGCGCGCGCGCGCTGCACGCAGGCCGGATAGCGCCCGCTTTGCAAGTACGCGGCCGCGACCATCTGCGCCAGCGGCGAGGTGCACAGATCGACCGTTTGCTTGGCGATGGTGCAGCGGCGCAGCAGCTCGGCATCGGCCAGCATCCAGCCCACGCGCAAGGCCGGGGCGACCGTCTTGGAAAGACTGGAAAGGTAGATCACCGGATTGACGGCAGCGCCCAGCCGCTCGCCCAGCGTGCGCAGCGCCGTGGGCATGGGCGGCGTGCTGCCGTCCGCGGCGTCAAAGCACAGCTCGCCATACGGGTCGTCCTCGACCACCCAGAAGCCATGGGTGCTGGCCAGCTCCACCAGGGCCTGGCGCCGCTGGGCGCTCAGCAAGGTGCCGCGAGGATTGGAGAAGTTCGGCACGGTATAGAGCAGCTTGGGGCGCTGCGCTGCGGGCAGGTCGCGCAGCAGCTCGGCCAGGACCTCGGTCTGCAGGCCATGCTCGTCCATGGGCACGGGAACGATGCGCGCCTGCGCCAGGCGCAAGGCCTGCAGCGTCGCGGGATAGGCCGGCACTTCGACCAGCACGGTATCGCCCGGCTCGATCAGCACCCGCACCAGCAGATCGAACGCCTGCTGCGAGCCCGTGGTCACGAGCAGCTGCTCGGCGCCGGCCTGCATGCCGCGTGCGCGCGTCTGCGCGGCCAGCGCTTCGCGCAGCAGCGGCAGGCCTTCGGTCGCGCAATACTGCAGCGCCTGCGCGCCGCCGGCCATGGCCTGGGTCGCGGCCAGCGCCAGCCCCTCGGCATCGAACAGGCTGGGCGATGGATAGCCGCCCGCCAGCGAGATCATTCCCGGCTGGCTGAGGTAAGGAAACAGCTCCCGGATGGGCGAGCCCGCGGGCTGGGCGAACATCGCGGCAAACGCCGGCATGCCGGCCTGTGCATGCGGCGCGCTCATGCGGCCGCCGCCGCGCTGCGCAGCTGCGCGCGCAGCTGATCGATGGAGCGCTGCTGCGCGGCCTCGTACAGCGCGATTTCATCATGCACCTGCGCGCCCAGCGCGGCCTCGAAGGCCTGCTGCGCGGCATTCGCCTGGTACTGCTTTTGCTCTTCGCCGCCCAGGTTGGACTGGAAGATGCCGGCCGCGCTCACGGGCAGGAAATCTTCGTAGGTGATCGGATCGGCCTGCACCCAGCCCTTGGCCAGCAGCGGCTCCAGACTGACTTCGGCATCCGCCGCTCGCGCTTGCACGTGGCCGATGGCCGTCAGGCTATAGCGATAGAACGCCAGGCCCTGGGCCTGCAGCGCGCCATGGTCGTCGGGAAAAGCGCGAAATGCCTGCTCCAGCCGCTGCGTGTAATCGGGCGCGGCGCTGCCTGCGTTGCTCATGTCGCGCACTTCGGTCAGCAGTGCGTCATAGAGCGCTCTGCCCTTGCGCGTGAGCGCGACACCGCGCTGCTCGATCTCGCCGAAGCGCGCGGTATGCGCGCCTTCATCGTCGGTGAAGCGCACCGTCTCCTGCAGCGCCTTGAAGCTGGTCTGGCGCAGCAAAATGGGGCAGTCGCGCCGCGGCGGGCCTTCGACCACGTCCTTGGCATCCATGCCGCGCGCGGGCATCGCGGCCTGGGCGGCGTCGATGTCCAGCGTGCGCGGCGTGAGGTGATTGATGTGCGGTCCGCGAAAGCAGACCACGTCCGCGACCAGGCGGTGCGACGCCTGCAGCGCGCGGTAGGTCTGCGCGTCGACCGTGGCCGTGTTGTGCCAACGGAAGGTCTCCAGCGCCTCGCGCACGAAATCGTCGGCGTGCGCTGCAGACAGGCCGCCCTCGGCTTCGCACTGGGAGATCAACTCGAGTGCGCGCGGCGTGAAGATGTTGCGGCGCGCGAGGATGTCGGCGGCCTTCTGGCGCAGCGCGGCGTCGGTGATCAGCTCCAGGCGCAGCAGCGAAGTGAACACGCGGAAAGGATTGCGCAGCAGCGCGGCATCGCTGACCGGACGGAAAGCCGTCGAATGTACGGGGACGCCGGCCACGGACAGGTCGTAATAGCCCACGGGCTCCATGCCCATGACCGCGAACAGACGCCGCAACGTTGCCAGTTCGGCCGCCGTGCCCACGCGGATCGCGCCATGGCGCTCCACATCCAGGCGATCGAGCTCATCCGCGCGCGCCAGCTGCGCATGCAGCGCGGGCTCGGCGTTCAAGGTGCGGGTGTTGATGTCGGCCACCAGGTCCACCAGCGTCCCGTACTGCGGCACTTCCTGGCGGTACATGGCCGACATGGCGTGCGAGAAACGTGCGCGGATCTCGTCTGCGGCGACGAAGGACGAATTGCTGTTCATATTGCTCATGATGTAACCAAAGATCGGCGGGGGCCGATGTCGGATGAAGCGCCCCCGCCATTGCCCATTCAATCCACCGTGGCGCCGGAAGCTTTCACGATGTCGCCCCACTTCACGCGATCGCGCTTGAGGACTTCGGCGAACTCCGCACGCGTCGTCGGGCTGGGCTCGGCACCGGCTTCGCGCATCTTGGCCTGCACCACGGGCAGCTGCAAAACACGCACCAGGTCCTCGTTGATCTTCTTGGTCACCGCATCGGGCGTCTTGCTGGGCGCCAGCAGACCGAACCACGGGCCCGCGTCGTACTCGGGCAGCGCGGCGGCCGCGGCAATCGTGGGAACGTCAGGCAGCGCGGGCGAGCGCGCCGCGGTGGTCACGGCCAGCGCCTTGAGCTTGCCAGAGCGAATGAACGACAGCGACGAAGGCAGGTTGTCGAACATCACGTCGACGCTGCCGCCCAGCAGGTCGGCAATCGCGGCGCTGCTGCCCTTGTAGGGAATGTGGCTCATCTCGATCTTGGTCATGCGCTGGAACAGCTCGCCGACCAGATGGGTCGATGTGCCCGCGCCCGCCGAAGCCATGTTCACGCTTTTGGGATGGGCCTTGGCGTAGGCGACCAGGTCGGCCAGCGTCTGAATGCGCGCGCGCTCGGCGAACACCGGCGAGATCACCAGCACGTTGGGCACGCGGGCGATCAGCGACACCGGCGAGAAGTCGGTATCGGCGTTGTAGGCGATCTTCTTGTACAGCGCCGGATTGATCGAGAACTCGCCGACCGAGCCGACCAGCAGCGTGTAGCCGTCCGCGGGCGAATTCGCCGCGCCGCTGGTGCCGACCATGCCCGCGGCACCGGGGCGGTTGTCGACCACGACGGGCTGCTTCCACAGCAGCGACAGCTGGTCGCCGACCACGCGCGTCACCATGTCGGTCGTGCCTCCGGCCAGATACGGAACGATGATGCGCACCGGCTTTTCAGGGAAAGGCGCGGCGCTGGCGGCGGCGCAGACCAGGGAGCCGGCGACCACGCTGGCTTGGACGATAGAACGGACGAGACGCTTCATTGATGTTTTCCTTATGGTGTGGAGTCGGCTTGCTCCGGGCCGACATCACGCGCTCACGCTGAACGGGTGATGGCCGGCATCATTACTCATCAAGCCAAGTCTCCAAAGCGAATTATTTACCTACAATGACAACCAAAAGTCATCAAGTAGGCAAGCATGAGACAACGCATTCCCAGCCTGAGCAGCCTGCGCGCATTCGAGGCCGCGGCCTCGCATCTCAATCTGCGGCGCGCGGCGAAAGACCTGTTCATCACCGAAAGCGCGGTGTCGCGGCAAATCATCGCGCTGGAGAAGTTCCTGGGCGTGGAATTGTTCCGCCGCGCCAACAAGCGCGTGACGCTGACCGCGGCCGGCGCCGCCTACAGCCGCCAGGTGCGCGAGGTGCTCGCGCAGCTCGAACGCAACACGCTCGACGTGATGGCGCACGAAGGCTCGGGCGGAATCGTCGAGCTGGCCTGCGTGCCCACGCTGGCCGTCGAGTGGCTGATTCCGCGCCTGCCCGACTTCTATGCCAGGCACCCGCAAGTGGTCGTCAACATCAGCGCCAAGACCGATTTCTTTTTCTTCGACGGCGCGCCCTACGACGCTTCCATCCACTACGGCACCGATGTCTACCCCGGAGCGCGCACCGATCTGCTGTTCGGCGAGGAGTCCATCGTTGTCTGCCGCCCTGACTTTTTCGCGGGAAGAACGCAGGTTTCGGCGCAGGAAGTGGCGATGGCGCCGCGGCTGCACCTCGCTTCGCGCGCGCTCGACTGGAAACATTGGATAGAGTCTGCCGGCGTGGACCTGGCCAACCCCATGAGCGGCGCGCGCTTCGAGCACCACACCATGGTCATCAGCGCGGTACGCGCGGGGCTGGGCCTGGGCCTGGTGCCGCGCTTTCTGGTCGAGCAGTATTTGATCAAGGGCGAACTGCTTTCTCCGGTCAGGCACTTCCTGCGCTCGTCCAACGCCTATTACTTCGTGACGCCCGACTCGCGTCCAACCAGCGACGCGGTGGCCGGGCTGCGCGAGTGGCTGCTGGCGGCGGCGCACGATTTCGCCTGCAGCTAGAGCCTGAGGCCCACGGGCAGGTCACCATATTGAGAATCATTCTCATGATGAGATATGATTCCAGCGCCCATGACGCCCTCCTCTCCCTTGCACAACGCCCTTCTTGGCGCGTTCTCCCAGCACTATGCCGAACTGGTGCGCTACATCGCGCGCCGTACGGGCAATGCAGATGAGGCGCGCGCGCTCGCGCATGACACCTGGCTGCGCATTGCCGAGCGCGCTCCCGGGAAGGACGCGGCGCTGGCCGATCCGCGCGCCTATCTGTTCACCATCTCGCACAACCTGGTCATGAACCATCTGCGCCGCGGCCACTGGATGCAGACGCATCTGGCCGAATGCGCGCAGATCGACGCCGTGTCGCCAGCCCAGGCGCCCGACGTGGCCGACTCCGCAATGTACCGCCAGGCCGTGGAAGCCGTCGAACGGGCGCTGGCCGGTCTGCCGGCGCGCGCGCGCGAGGTCTACCTGGCCCATGGCCTGGAGGATGAAAAGCAAATCGACATTGCCCGGCGCCTGGGCGTCTCCATCGACACCGTCAAGCGCGACATCACCCAGGCCACGCGCGGCATCGAAGACGCGCTGCACCACTGGCGCCAGTCGCCTGCGGGCGCGAAAAAAACCGCCGGCGCGGCGCAGACGCGCAGCCGGCGCAAATCGCTCACGGCGCTGCTGGGCGTTTTCACCGTGGGCCTGGGCAGCACGGCGATCTGGCAGTTGCTGCAGCGCGAAGCCTTGCGCTACCAGACCACGCTGGCGACGCTGCGCGGGCGCATGCTGCAGCGCAGCCTGCCCGACGGCTCGGAGCTGACGCTCGATGCGCTCAGCCGCATCGACATCGATTTCTCGGCCGACGTGCGCGCGCTGCGGCTGCATGCGGGCGCGGCGTTCTTCGCGGTGCAAAGGGACGCGGACCGGCCTTTTGTCGTGCACGCGCTGGGCACCAAGGTGACCGTGCTCGGAACGCGCTTTGGCGTGGAAATCGACGGCGGCGACAACATCGCGGTGCAGGTCGAGTCCGGCCTGGTGCAGGTAGTGGCCCACGGACAGACCACCGAGCTGAGCGCAGGCCAAAGCCTGCGCGTGAAACCCGACACCGTCATTGCGACGCAAGTCACCAGCCCCGCTTCCTGGCGCAAGGGCGAGCTCGATTTCGACGCCGTGCGGCTGGACCAGGCGCTGGCGCGCGTCGCGCGCTATTCGCCCGCGCCGCTGCGCGCCACGCCCGCCGTCGCCCACCTGCCGATCAGCGGCACGGTGCGCATCGTGGATGCGCGCGGCTGGATCGCTTCGCTGCCGAACGTGCTGCCGGTGCGCGTCATCCGGCACCCCGACGGCAGCATGGAAATCGATCGCCGCTAGCCCGCGCCGCGCGACCTGCCAAAAAAGTCTGCCCTGTTTTTGCGTTCTGTGGGTCTTACAGGTTGAGAGCCTTCAACAACCCAACCAGGTCCCATCCATGCAGAAGAAATTCCCCGCACGCCGCACCCGTCTGGCCTGCGCCGTCGCCGCCCTTGGTTTCGCGCTGAGCCTGCAGTCCGCCATGGCGCAGGACAGGCGCTTCGACATTCCGGCCCAGCCGCTGGCCAGCGCGCTCAAGGCGCTGGCCGACCAGTCCGGCCTGCAGCTCGCGTTCTCGCCCGAACAGGTGCAGGGCAAGCAGGCGCCGCGCATCCAGGGCGTGCGCGATGCGCGCAGCGCACTCGGCGAAATGCTACAGGGCAGCGGCCTGCAGGGCCGGCTCGAAGGCAATACGCTGACCATTCAGCGCCTGCCCGTCGACGCCGCGGGGCAGACCATGGCCGCGGTCACCGTGGTCGCCCAGGCCGTGCCATCGGCGACCACCGAGGGCACGCGTTCGTACACCACGCGCGCCACATCGGCCGCGACCGGCCTGGCGCTGTCGCTGAAAGACACACCGCAGTCGGTCAGCATCGTGACCCAGCAGCGCATCGAAGACCAGCGGCTGCAGAACCTGACCGAGCTGCTGGCCAACACCACCGGCATTTCGGCCAGCATCAACGATGGCAACCGCATGACCTACTACGCGCGCGGCTTCCCGATAACCAACTTCATGTACGACGGCATCCCCACCGCGGGCACGTCGAACTGGTATGCGGGCGAGGCCGAACTCGACGCCGCGCTCTATGACCGCGTCGAGGTCTTGCGCGGCGCGACCGGGCTGCTGACCGGCGCCGGCAATCCCGCCGCGTCGATCAATCTGGTGCGCAAGCGCGCCGACAGCAAGGAGCTCGCGGGCGAACTGTCGCTGGGCCTGGGCTCATGGAGCAACTACCGGGGCTCGGTCGATCTCTCCACGCCCATCACCGCCGACGGCCGCATTCGCGGCCGCGTCGTCGCCGCCTACCAGGACTCGGACTCCTATGTGAATCTGAGCAGCGTGAAAAAGAAGGTCTTCTACGGCGTGATCGATGCCGATCTGACGTCCTCGACCAGGCTGAGCGTGGGCGCCGACTACCAGGACAACGACCCCAAGGGCACGCCCTGGGGCGGCTTCCCGCTGTGGTACGCCGATGGCACGCGCACCCACTGGGACCGTTCGGCAACGCCTGCGGCCGACTGGGCCTACTGGGCCACGCAGACCAGGACCGCGTTTGCCAACCTCGAACACCGCTTCGACAACGACTGGAAAGCCAACCTGGGCCTGACCCACAGCAAGCAGGCGCTCGATACCAAACTGATCTTCCTGATAGGCTGGCCCGATGTCAGCACCGGCGCCGGAATGCGCGCCATCGGCAGCATCTACAACGGCTACCGCGCGCAGGACAGCATCAATGCCCAGCTGGGCGGCCCGATCGAGCTGCTGGGCCGCAAGCATGAGCTGACCTTCGGCCTGCTGAGCAGCGCGCAGAAGTACCGCTACGACTACCAGCAGGCGCAGGACCTCGCACCCGTGGTGTTTGGCAACGGCTGGGACGGCAGCTACCCCGAGCCTGGCTGGAGCCCCACCCGCACGCTTGACCAGGGCAAGGTCACGCAGCGCGGCTACTATGGCGCGGCCCGTTTTTCGCTGAGCGACGCAGCGAACCTGATCGTCGGCGGACGCTACAGCACCTGGCGCGACAGCAACGTGGACTACCTGCGCGAAGACCACAAGTTCATTCCCTATGCGGGCCTGACCTATGACCTGGGCCCGCACACCACGGCCTATGCCAGCTACACCAGCATCTTCAATCCGCAGGATGCACGCGACCGCACGGGCCGCTACCTCGACCCCATCGTCGGCAAGAACTTCGAGCTGGGGATCAAGAACAGCCTGCAGGGCGGCAAGCTCAACACCTCGCTGGCGCTGTTTCGCATCCAGCAGGAGAATCTGGCCCAGGCCGATGGCGACCACATGATCCCTGGCGGGCTAGACCAGGCCTACTATGGTGCCAAGGGCGTGAGGAGCACCGGTTTCGACATCGACGTGTCGGGTGAAGTCCAGCCCGGCTGGAATGTGTCCGGCGGCTTCACGCACTACACCGCCAAAGATGCTTCGGATGCGGCGGTCAACACCAACCAGCCGCGCACCTTGCTGCGGGTGTTCACGACCTATCGCCTGAACGGCAGCTTGAGCGGTCTGACGCTGGGCGGCGGCGTCAACTGGCAAAGCAGCAACTACACCATCGCCAGCGGTCCGAAAGGCAGCGAGCGCGTGCAGCAGGATGCGTATGCGCTTTTCAGCCTGATGGCGCGCTACCAACTCAATTCACGCACTTCGTTACAAGTCAATGTCAACAACCTCTTCGACCGCACGTATTACAGCCAGATCGGCTACTACAGCCATGGTGCCTGGGGTGCGCCGCGCAGCGTCATGGCCACGTTGAACCACAAATTCTGAGCGCCGACAGGCCTTTGCGCGCCTAATGGGGCCGCCGGCGCGCACCGCCAAAGCGCGCGCCGGCCCCGGGAAAACGTGAGGCAAAGGGCCTTCCCCGGGGCCTTGGAGGCATTTACAGTGCACTGGCGCAACAATTCGAGGCAAAAAAGCGCTTGCGCTACTTGGAAAGCAGAAAATTTCCCAGTAGCATCTGTTGAACCGATAAGAAGCGCATGCTTGGCATTGGTCCAGAATTATCACCAACTAGGAAAAGCAACATGGCAACTGCAAAGAAGGCACCGGCCGCAGCTTCTGCGACACCCGCTAAGAAACGCACCCCCAACGCCGCCTTCATGAAACCCCTGACCCCCAGCCCGGCCCTGGCCGCGGTCGTGGGTTCGGCTCCGCTGCCACGCACGGAAGTCATCAGCAAGCTGTGGGTCTACATCAAGGCCAACAAGCTGCAAGATGAAGCCAACAAGCGCATGATCAACGCCGACGCTAAGCTCAAGGAAGTGTTCGGCAAGCCCCAAGTTTCGATGTTCGAAATGGCAGGCTTGATCGGCAAGCACGTGAAGTAATTCCGTCTCGCCTCAAGAAGCCGGCAGCTAGCCGGCTTTTTTTCGTCTGCAGGCAGGGAAATTTGCAAAAGCGTTGCAAAAAACAAACTACGCAATGCGAATTAATCCCATTTCTATTTATGATTCGCTCCGGCCGACAGAGTAGCGCAGGCGCTGCTCTCCGGTTCAAAAATCAAGCGGCTCTTGCTGAGAGTCCACCATCATTTCCGGAGCATTATCTTGAAGAAAACAGCGCCCATGACGGCAGCCGAACTCGGCCCCGTCGCCTTCCCCGCGTCCTCCTCCGACAAAGCACTGCTGCCGCTGGGCGCGCTGATGCTTGCCGCCTCGGTGGGCAGCTGGGCCCAGGCGCCCGCAGCGCCCGAAGCCACCATGGGCACGGTGACCGTGCGCGAAGCCGCTGAAGTGCAGAGCAAGGACACGCTGCTCATCAAGCAGACCACGGTCGGCAAGGGCAAGCAGGACATCAAGGACATTCCCCAGTCGGTCACGGTGTTCACGGAACGCCTGATGAACGACCGCAACCAGGACGACTTCCGCGAAGTGCTGCGCACCACCGCCGGCGTCACGTTCCAGGCTGGTGAAACCGGCGAGGAAGATGTGCGCCTGCGCGGCTTCTCGCTGGGCCAGGCCGGCGACATCTATGTCGACGGCATGAAGGACGCGCCGCTGTACGAGCGCGACACCTTCAACAACGACCGCGTCGAAGTGCTCAAGGGCTCGGCCTCCATGCTGTTCGGCAAGGGCTCCACGGGCGGCGTGGTCAATCAGGTCAACAAGGCACCGCTGCTGATCGACCAGCACGAAATTTCGTACACCCTGGGCACGGGCAAATTCAACCGCGCGCAAGGCGACTTCAACTTCAAGACCGGTGAGAACGCGGCGCTGCGCGTCAACGCCATGATCCACGACGCCGACAACTACGGCGCCAAGCAGGAAAAGCGCGGCATCGCGCCTACGTTTGCCTGGGGCATCGGCACGCGCGACGAATTCTCCGTGGGCCTGTACTACCTCGACATCAAGGGCCGCCCGAACTACAACTCGCCCTGGATCACCAGCAACGGCAAGATCATCCCCACGCTGCCTGCCAAGAACTACTACGGCCTCAACAGCGACCACCTCAACACCTCGTCGCAATACCTGACGCTGGGTCATATCCACCGCTTCGACGACGGCGGCGAGCTGCAGACCCGCCTGCGCCACGGCAAGTACGAGCGCGACCTGCTGGCCAGCGTGATCCGCTTCGGCTCCTCCATCACGTCGCTGGACCAGATCCAGTCAAGCACGCCGATCACGCGCACCTCCAAGGGCCGCATCGGCGAGAGCACGATGACGCAGATCCAGAGCGACTACACCAACGAGTTCAACTGGGGCGGCAACAAGCACAAGATCATCGCGGGCCTGGATTACTACCATGACGATGCGGACCGCAACTCGAACTACGCCAACAGCAACGGCAATTCGAGCGCCGCGACGAACTACCTGATGACCTCGGTGGGCACGCCCAACAACGGCGCATCGGCAGCCGACCTGCGCGCTCCCGTGCCATTCAACACGTTCAAGGCCCAGAACATCGGCCTGTACTTCCAGGACACGATGTCGCTGACCGAGACCGTCAAGCTGGTCGGCGGCCTGCGCTATGACCAGTTCAAGGCCAGCTACCGCAATGCCACGGGTGCGCTGACCGACTCGACGTCGGAAGGCCTGTGGAGCCCGCGCATCGGTGCGATCTTCCAGCCCGATGAGCTGACCTCGTACTACGTGTCGTTCGGCACCTCGTACAACACGTCGGGCGATACCTATCAATTCAGCAACGTCAGCGCAACCACCGAGTCGCTGGCCAACACCCCGCCCGAAAAGAGCCGCAATTTGGAAATCGGCGGCAAGTGGGAGCTGTTCGAACGCCGCGCGCTGCTGGGCGTCGCCGCCTTCTACAGCGAGAAGTTCAACGAGCGCAACACCGATCCGGACAACCCGGGCTATCTGCTGTCGGGCAAGCGCCATGCAGCAGGCATGGAATTCAACCTGGCCGGCCACATCACGCCGAAGTGGGACATCTTCTACAACCACACCTGGATTCCCGAAGCCGAGATCGATCGCAGCACGGTCGTGGTCCCAGCCAACGGCGGCGGTGCCCAGGCCCGTGGCGACCGTCCCGGCCTGACGCCCAAGCACAGCGGCAGCGTCTGGTCGACCTATGCCGTGACTCCCAAGCTGCGCCTGGGTGCAGGCCTGACCTACCGCGGCAAGCAAAGCCCCGAAGGTTCGCGCGCCCTGGAGGCCAGCGGCTTTGCCACCATCGATGCCATGGCTGAGTACACTTTCGACCAGAAGACATCGCTCAAACTGAACGTCACCAATCTGAGCGACAAGCTGTACGCCGATTCGCTGTACCGCGGCTTCTACACGGCAGGCGCAGCGCGCACCGTGCAGCTGACCGTCAAGACCCGCTTCTGATCCTGCCATTGCCCGCCATGTTCCTGCACCTGAAACAGGTTTTCACTCCGGACGAAGTCCACAGCGCGCGCCAGCTCCTCGGAGACGACGCGCCCTGGGTGGATGGCAGGACCAGCGCGGGCGGCCAGGCCCAGTCGTTCAAGCACAATCTGCAACTGGCGCAGGGCAGCGATGTCTCGCACCAGCTCCAGGCCAAGGTGCGCGCCGCGCTGGCCAGGGATCCGCTGTTCTTTTCAGCGGCCCTGCCCAAGCGCGTCTTCAACCCCCTTTTCAACCGCTACAGCGGTGACTCCAATTTCTACGGCGCCCATATCGACGGCGCCGTGCTGCATTCGCACAACCCGGCGCAGTGGGTGCGCAGCGACATTTCCTGCACGCTGTTTCTCAGCGCGCCCGAGGAATACGACGGCGGCGAACTGCTGATCCAGGAAGCGCTGGGCGAGCGGCGCATCAAGCTGCCCGCGGGCGATCTGATCCTCTACCCCAGCAGCACCGTACACCAGGTCGCGCCCGTCACGCGCGGCGCGCGCATCGCGAGCTTCTTCTGGATCGAGAGCATGGTGCGCAGCACCGAGCAGCGCCAGATGCTGTTCGACATGGACATGGCGCTGCTCAAGCTGCGCGCCGAAGTCGGCGAAAAGCACCCGAGCATGGTGCAGCTGACCGGCACCTACCACAACCTGCTGCGCCTGTGGGCCGACGTCTGAGCCGCAGATCCCGGTCCGCCCGCTTGCGCGCTGTGGCATAAATACCTCTTCGATCTCGCCCAGCCGTCGCATGACCTCCTCCCTTCCCGCCCTGCAAAGCGTCGCCCCCGATATCGTCTGCCTTGCCGACCATGAGCGGCGCGCCGCCGAAGTGCTCGATGCCAATGCCTGGGCGTATTTCAGCGGCGGGGCGGCAGACGAACGCTGCCTGCAGGCCAACCGCTCGGCCTGGGATGATTTGCCGCTGTGGCCGCGCGTGCTGCGCCCGCTGGCCCAGGGCCATACCCGCGTTCAGTTGCTCGGCCGGGTATACGCCCATCCGCTGCTGGTCGCGCCCATGGCCTTCCAGCGCCTGGCCCATGCCGACGGCGAGCTCGCCAGCGCCTATGCGGCGGCCGCGCTGGGCGCAGGCTTCACGCTCAGCACCCAGGCCAGCCTGCCGCTGGAGCTGCCGGCCCAGGCGGTGCTCGGCACCGCGGGACGCGGACCCTTGTGGTTCCAGCTCTACCTCCAGCATGACCGCGGCTTCACGCGCGAACTGGTGCAGCGCGTCGAGCGCGCGGGCTACGAAGCGCTGGTCCTGACCGTGGATGCGCCGGTGTCCGGTGTGCGCGACCGCGAGCGTCGCGCGGGCTTCCATCTGCCCGCGGGCATTTCCGCGGTCAATCTGCAGGGCCTGGCGCCGGTGGGCGCGCCGGGCGCCGCTGCGCCGGGCGCCGCGGCGCCGGGCGACGGCGCGCTGTGCGCCGGCATGCTGCGCCATGCGCCCACCTGGGAAGACCTTGCCTGGCTGCAGGCCCAGACCCGCCTGCCGGTGCTGCTCAAAGGCATTCTTCATCCCCAGGATGGGCTGCAGGCGGCGCGCCTGCAGGCGGCGGGCATCATTGTCTCCAACCACGGCGGTCGTACGCTCGACAGCGCCCCGGCAACGGCGCGCGCCTTGCCGCGCATCGTGCAGGCGCTGCAGGCCGGGCCCGGCAACGCGGCGCAGCTGCCGGTGATCGTCGACGGCGGAATTCGCCGCGGCACCGATGTGCTCAAGGCCATGGCCCTGGGCGCGAGCGCGGTGATGGTGGGCCGGCCCATTGTCTGGGGCCTGGCCAACGCAGGCGCCGCGGGTGTGGCGCATGTGCTACGCCTGCTGCGCGATGAACTGGAAATCGCCATGGCGCTGACCGGCTGCGCCACTCTGGCCGATGCGACGCCCGCACTGCTGCAGGATTGATGAGTGCGCGTTGACGGAAAGCCCTTCATAATTGCCGGCTGAATTACGAATTACGAATGCGATGAGTTCTCATTTATAATTCTTTTCATCCCTTCAATAGCCAGCCACAACTGCCTGCTGCCATGATCGTCTGTGTTTGCCGCCGGGTTTCTGACCGCGAAATCGCACGCCACGCGCATGCGGGTATGAGTTTTGACGAAATCCAGTTTGAACTTGGTGTAGCCACCCAATGCGGACGCTGTGAAAACTGCGCCCGCGACGTGGTTGCGCAGTGCAGTGCTTCGGGAGCGGTTGCCCATATTCAGAACGCAACCCAGCCGATCCAGCTTGCCAACAATATCTTGGAAAGCAACGCATGGCCCTCTTCCCCGTTCTGCTCGGCAGCCTGATCCTCGTCATTGGATGCACCTGGTGGATTTTCCGCCGATGAACCTGGCTTTTTCCGCCCCTGGGTCCAGGTGTAGTGCGCGCTGACCCACCTTTCGTATATGTCCCAGTCTGATCGATTTTCCTCTTCCGGGGGGATGAGCCGCAATGCCGTCATTGCCGGCTCCGTAGTCCTGTTGCACGTGGCCGGTATCTGGGCACTGCAAAGCGGCCTGATGCGCAAAGCCGTGGAACTGGTGGTTCCCGCCGAAGTGCTGGCCGAGTTCATTGCACCGCCTGCACCCGAAGTCGCGCCGCCGCCCCCACCACCGCCGCCGCCCAAGCCACAACCCAAGCCCGTGGTGCGCAAGGCGCCCATGCCCAAGGCGATCACCGACCCGACGCCGCGCCCCAACGCGCCGGTGGGCGTGGTCGAACCCGATCCCGCGCCCGTGACCGAAGCCCCGCCGGCGCCGCCCGCGCCTCCGGCTCCGCCCACGCCGCCAGCACCGCCGGCGCCGCCCGCACCGCCGGTGATCCAGCTGCCGTCGAGCAATGCCGCCTACCTCAACAACCCCAAGCCCAGCTATCCATCGATCAGCCGGCGCATGGGCGAACAGGGCAAGGTCGTGCTGCGTGTGTTCATCGATGTCGAAGGCAAGCCGCAGACCATAGAGATCCGCCAGTCCAGCGGCTTTGACCGCCTGGACCAGCAGGCCATCGAATCGGTCAAGCGCTGGCGCTTCGTGCCCGGCAAGCGCAATGGTGTTCCCGAAGCCATGTGGAACATCGTGCCCATCAATTTTGTTCTCGAATAATTTTCAGGAGTATTCATGGATTCCCATTTCGGCATTGCCAACGTCTGGACCCAGGGGGACTTCGTCACCCGCGCCATCGCCGTCATCCTCATCGGCATGTCTCTCGTGTCGTGGATCGTGATCATCATCAAGGCGCTGGACATCTTCAAGTACCGCAAGCATGCGCGCGCCTCGTTTGATTTCTGGCACAGCGAAGACTTCGGCACCGGCCTGGCCAAGCTCGGCACCGATCCCGCTAACCCCTTCCGCCACCTGGCGCTCGAAGGCCGTGAAGCCACGGCCCACCACCGCAAGAGCAGTGCCCATCTGCATGACTCGCTGGACATCAGCGACTGGGTCACGCGCAGCCTGCGCAACACCATCAACGAATTCACCGCTCGCCTGCAAGGCGGCCTGGCCATCCTGGCTTCCGTGGGCTCCACGGCGCCGTTCATCGGCCTGTTCGGCACCGTCTGGGGCATCTACCACGCACTGGTCGCGATCGGCTCCACGGGCCAGTCGACCATCGACAAGGTGGCCGGCCCCATCGGCGAAGCGCTGATCATGACGGCCCTGGGCCTGGCCGTGGCGATTCCCGCCGTGCTGGGCTACAACGCCCTGGTGCGCGGCAACAAGTCCATTCTCAACAACCTCAACAGCTTCGCGCACGACCTGCACGCCTACTTCGTGACCGGCGCCCGCGTGAATGTGCAGAATGAAGGCGAGCAAGCCAAGGTGCTGCCGCTGAAGAAAGGTGCCTGACCATGTCGTTCGGAACCCAGGACGATTCCGATGAGGTGATGAACGAGATCAACATGACGCCGCTGGTCGACGTCATGCTGGTGCTGCTCATCATCTTCATCATCACCATTCCGGTGATGAAGCATTCGGTCAACGTCGATCTGCCGCAGGCAACCAACCAGCCCGAGAACGTGAAGCCGGAAACGGTCAACCTGAGCATCGATGCCGAAGGCAAGTACCACTGGAACGCCCAACCCATCACCGATGAAGCGCTGCTGACCCAGTTGCAGGCCGAAGGTGCCAAGGACCCGCAGGCGGACCTGCATATCCGCGGCGACAAGAACGTGCGCTACGAGCGCGTGGCCCAGGCCATGGCGGCCGCGCAGCGCGCGGGCGTGCGCAAGATCGGCTTTGTGACCGACCCCACGCAATAAACTGCGCCACCCCGCAAAAAGCCCTGCCCTTCGCGCGCGAAGGCAGGGCTTTTTGCATGGCGCAGGGCGCCCAGAGCTGGCTGAATGATTTATTTACAAAGCCGGGTCGCAAACGATTGACATGTTATTGAGAATCAATATCATTAGCAAACACACCGACCTGAGGATCAACACATGCCCGCTACCCTTTCCCTGCCCCGTACAGGCCAAGCCAGCCAAATTTCCATTCAGATGTCCCAGCCCCTGCAAGAAACAATGCACGCCGAAAGCGCGCTGGGCATGAACAGCACCGAGCTGCTGCAGGGCCGCAAGTCCGTCACCATCCTGCACAACGGCATGCCTTACCGCCTGCAGGCCACCAAGCTGGGCAAGCTGATCCTCACCAAATAATCGCTGTTTCATCGTGGGGCGGCCCGTACATCCGGGCCGTTTTGCCAGCCAACGGAGCTTGTCCGCGTAGCCAGGCTTTTTTCCCGCGCAGCATGCAAAAAGCCGGTCAGCGACCGGCTTTTTCAATGGGCCCGTACAGGCCGGCCCCGAGGATGGCGCTCGATCAGAGACCGATGGCGGCGATGCCGGCGCGCGCGATCTGCGCGTCTTCATGCGACTTCACACCGCTGACGCCGACGGCGCCAATCACCTGGCCGTCCTTGACGATGGCCACGCCGCCTTCGAGCAGGCCGCTGAGGCCGGGAGCGCTCAGGAAGGCCGTGCGACCGCCGTTGACGATGTCTTCATAGATCTTGGAGTCACGGCGACCCAGGGCGGAAGTGTTGGCCTTGGCGGGAGCGATCTGTGCCGAGATGGCGCCGGCGCCGTCGAGGCGCTGCAGCCACAGCAGATGACCACCGTCGTCGACGATGGCAATGCTCACGGCCCATTTGTTCTTCAATGCTTCGGCTTCCGCTGCGGCGGCAATGGCTTTCACGTCGGCGAGTTCGAGTTCGTGCTTGGTCTTCATGCAAAGGCTCCGTGTAGTAATCGGGTATGGGCGAAAAAGGAACAGCATAACGGGCAAACCGACGCCAACTGGGCACTTCCAGCGCAAAAGATTCACAACTAAAACCAATTGATCGCAACCGGGTATTGCAAACGCCGCTTGCCGTCGCCACCTAGAATGAACTATGCAATCGTGCATGCACAAAGGAGAACGTCCGAATGAATGAACAAGTCACCACACTGGGCTCTGCGGGCTACGGTGTCTCGCAGCAACAGCGCAACAAGGTCTTGCGCAATACCTACTGGCTGCTCGCGCTGAGCCTGCTGCCAACGGTACTCGGCGCCTGGGTAGGCGTTGCCACGGGCATCACGGCATCGCTGAGCGGCGTGGTCGGTCTCGTCGTGTTCATGGCGGGCGCTTTCGGCTTCATGTATGCCATCGAGAAGACCAAGCATTCGGCCGCAGGCGTGCCTGTGCTGCTGGGCTTCACGTTCTTCATGGGCTTGATGCTCTCGCGCCTGATCGGTCAGATCCTGGGCTTCAGCAATGGCTCCGAGCTGATCATGACCGCGTTTGCGGGCACGGCCGGCGTGTTCTTCGTGATGGCCAGCGTGGCCTCCGTGATCAAGCGCGACCTGTCGGGCATGGGCAAATGGCTGTTCGTCGGTGCGATGGTGCTGTTTGTCGGCATCCTGGTCAATATGTTGGTCGGCTCGACCGTCGGCATGATGGTCATCTCCGTGGCCGGCATCGGCATCTTCAGCGCCTTCATGCTGTACGACCTCAAGCGCATCATGGACGGCGGCGAGACCAACTACATCAGCGCCACGCTGGCACTGTATCTGGACCTGTTCAATGTGTTCCAGTTCATGCTGAGCCTGCTGGGCCTGGGCGGCGACCGCGAGTAATCGGCGGCCCCGCTCCCCTCGAAAAGGCCCTGCGGGGCCTTTTTTCATGGGCCGCTCGACTCCGCGGCCGCAAGAAGGCCTTAACTTTTCACGCAAGCTGCCGATAATGCAAGGGACATGTCCAAATACGCCCCTACCACCATGCGGTCTGCACTTCTCGCCCTCCCCCTGCTGCTGCTTGCCGGCTGCAACATTCCCGGCCTCGGGCCCACGCCCCAGGCCATCGCGCGCGAGAACGAGGCCAAGGCGGTAGGAAGCGCCTGCCGCCATGCCTTGCGCGGCCTCGAAGATTGTTACTCGCTCAATCCCAAGGCCACCAAGGCGCTGGTCTTCGCGGGCTGGAAGGAAATGGACCAGTACATGCGCGAGAACAAGATCGAAGGCACGCCTTCGGTGATCACGCAGCGCGAGAAGCCCGCGCGCACGCCCGACAGCGAGATCGAGACCGAGCTGCGTCCCGCGGCGCCGCGCAATCGCAGCTGATGCCCTGCAAGGGCCCTGCCTGCAGCGCAGGCGGGCCCGGCCGGCGCGTCAGATGCGTTCGAACACGGCCATGCTTTCGACATGCGCCGTGTGCGGGAACATATTGATCACGCCCGCACTGACGCAGCGGTAGCCCGCCTTGTTGACCAGCAGATCGGCATCGCGCGCGAGGGTTGCGGGGGCGCAGCTCACATAGACGATGCGCTGCGGCGGCTGCCAGGCGTCGCTGCCCTCGGGCAGAACCACGGCATCCTCGGCGCCTAGGCGCGCCTGGTGGATGTCGGCCAGCGCCTGGACCAGCGCGAACGCGCCTTCGCGCGGCGGATCGACCAGCCATTTGTCGGCGACGCCGTCGGCGATCAGCATTTCCGGCGTCATGTTGAACAGGTTGCGGGCAACGAAATCCGTGGGCGCGAGCGCATCGCCTTCAAGGCGCTGGGCCTGGTTGCGCGCGTAGTTGTCGCGTGAACGCGCAACCAGCGCATCGCTGCCCTCGATGCCCAGCACTTCGCGCGCCTGCGTGGCCAGCGGCAGCGTGAAATTGCCCAGGCCGCAGAACCAGTCGATCACGCGTTCGCTCTTCTTCACATCGAGCAGGCGCAGCGCGCGCGTCACCAGCACGCGGTTGATGTGCGGATTGACCTGGGTGAAGTCCGTGGGCTTGAACGGCATGGTGATGCCGAAGTCGGGCAGGCTGTAGGCCAGATCCTGGATGGGCGGGTCCATGAGCTGCACGGTGTCGGGCCCCTTGGACTGCAGCCACCACTGGATGTTCTGCTCGGCCGCGAACGCGCGCAGCCGGCCCTGGTCGGCCTCGGACAGCGGCTCCATGTGGCGCAGCACCAGCGCGGTGACATCGTCGCCGCAGGCCACTTCGATCTGCGGCAGGGTCTCGCGCGCATCCATCGACGCGACCAGCGCGCGCAGCGGCATCAGCATGTTGTCGACATGCGGCGGCAGCACGCGGCAGACTTCCATGTCGGCGATGTAGCGGCTCTTGCGCTCGTGGAAGCCGACCAGCACCTTCTGCTTCTTGATCACATAGCGCACCGACAGACGCGCGCGGTAGCGGTAGCCCCAGGCCGGGCCTTCGATGGGGCGCAGAACCGTTTCGGTCTTGACCTTGCCCAGATGCCAGAGGTTGTCCTCGAGCACGCGCTGCTTGACGGCGACCTGTGCCGAGACATGCATGTGCTGCATCTTGCAGCCGCCGCAGGCGCCTGCATGCAGGCCGAAATGCGGGCAGCCGGGGGTCACGCGCTGGGAAGATTCGCGGTGGATGACCGTCAGACTGCCGCGCTCAAAGCTGTTTTTCTTGCGATGGATGTTGGCGCTCACCAACTCCGTAGGCAAGGCGCCATCGATGAACACGACCTTGCCATCGGGCTGCCGGGCAACGCCCTGGGCATCCATGTCCATGGACAGCACCTCGTACCAGCCGGGCGGCAGTTCCGAGGTGGATTCGGGGAGATTCGCGGGGGGATTGTTTTCGCTCAGGTCACTCATGGCGGCGATTGTCTCAGGCCCGCGATCGGGCGACGCATTTGCAGGGAAATTGCGCGCCATGACATGGCCGGCGGCGTAACGCATCCACACAGCGCTGCTTATCACAGCCAGTCGGGTTCATGCAGCGGGTTTTCCTGAGTTTCAGGCCAGGCGCGCTCTGCACAGACCGCGGCGGGCCGACATTGGACGATCACGAAAGCGGACATTGCGGGCAATACGTATGCCGGCTAAATTGTTATTAAAAGAAAAAAGTGAATCACTTGATATCGTTCCCGACGATAACTCCGGTGCCCCCACGCACCCATGGCCCGACAAAGCGTTACCGCATTCTTGAAGGAGCAACCATGAACGAAGTGATTCAGACGACCTACAGCACGCCACTGGTGATCCTGGCCTACCTCATATCGGCCATAGGTTCCTATGCGGCCCTGTCCGCCACCCACCGCATGCAGGCCCAGCCCGGCAGGAGCCATCTTGCGCATCTGCTCATTGCCGGCATCGCGCTCGGCGGCATAGGCGTCTGGTCCATGCACTTTGTCGGCATGCTTGCGCTCAAGATGGACATAGGCCTGGGCTACTCGATGGTCGAGACCGTGGTTTCGCTGCTTGCCGCCTGCCTCGCGGCCGCCTGGGGCCTGGCCATCGTCGCCAAAAATCCGCGCAGTTGGGCCCGCCTGATTTCCGCCGGCGCCATGCTTGGCGTGGGCGCGGCCACCATGCACTATCTGGGCATGTACGGCATGCGTTTCGGCGGCTATTTCGTCTGGTCGCTGGACGTGGTGGCCATCTCGGTGCTGATTGCCTTTGTCGCGGCCACGGCTGCCCTGTGGCTGGCCTTCAATACGCGCAGCGCCGTCGCGCGCATGGGCGCGGCGGCCGTGATGGCGCTGGCCGTGTGCGCGATGCATTACACCGGCATGTCGGCCGCGGAGTTCATCTGCACCACTGACAACCGGCTGGCCATTCCCACCAGCCCTACGGTCATCAGCGTGATGGACCTGCCGCTGCTGGTGATCACGCTGGCCGTGGGCATGACCTGCGCGATTGCCATTGATCTGCTGTTCGACCCGCAGCGCCGCCGGGCTGTCACGCGCCGCCCCGGCTGAAGCCACGCGCCAGCGGCCGGGGCTGGTGGCGCCGCGCAGCGCGGCCTTCCACCTCCTGCATCGCCCTGGGTGTAGGCCCTGCCCATAATGGCGGCATGAGCATTCTTCCTGAACTCCGCGACGCCGGCAGCATCACGCGCGTCCAAGGCATAGAAGTCGGCCACCATACCGACACGCGCCGGCCCACGGGCTGTACCGTGGTCATGGCGCGCGCCGGCGCTGTGGGCGGCGTCGATGTGCGCGGCGCGGCACCGGGCACGCGCGAGACCGATCTGCTGCACCCCACGAATCTGGTCGAGCAAGTGCATGCCGTGCTGCTCGCGGGCGGCAGCGCCTGGGGGCTGGACGCAGCCAGCGGCGCGGTGCGCTGGCTCGAAGCACACGATGTCGGGCTGGACGTGCGCTACGCGCGCCTGCCGCTGGTGCCCGCGGCCGTGCTGTTCGACCTGGGCGTGGGCGATGCGCGCATACGCCCCGACGCCGACGCGGGCTACGCGGCCTGCGCCGCCGCCAGCAGCGCGCCGCCGGCCGAAGGCAATGTGGGCGCGGGCATGGGTGCCTGCGTGGGCAAGGTGTTCGGCATGGCGCATGCCATGAAAGGCGGCATAGGCACGGCGTCGGTGACCGTCGATGGCGTCACCGTGGGCGCGCTGATTGCCTGCAATGCGCTGGGCGATGTGCTCGACCCCGACACCGGCCGGGTGATCGCAGGCGCACGCAGCGAGGACGGCCTGCGGCTGCGCGATACGCGCCGTGCGCTGCTGCGCGGCGAAGCGCCGCGCCCCGTGCTTGCCGGCACCAACACGACGATAGGCGTGATCGCCACCGACGCGCGCATCACCAAGGCCCAGGCGCATCGCCTGGCCGTGGTGTCGCACGACGGGCTGGCGCGCGCGATCAACCCGGTGCACACCATGTCGGACGGCGACACGCTGTTCGCGCTGGGCACGGGGGCCAGCGGCAAGACGCTGGGAATGATGACGCTGGCGACCATGGCGGCCGAGGTCACGGCGCAGGCAACGCTGCGCGCCGTGCTTTGCGCGCGCGGCATCAAGACAGCCGAGGGGCTTTGGTTGCCGGCGGCCGGGGACATCGAGGGCGGGCCGTTCACCCTTCGACAGGCTCAGGGCGAACGGTAGGGGCAGGCCCATTCCAATGAAAACAGGCCCCAAAAAGGAGCCTGTTTTCCTGCCAACGGTCTGCGTCGCCGCAGACCCTTGAATTACTTCAATGCCTTGAAGCGCATGCGCTTCGGTTTCGCGCCTTCTTCGCCCAGGCGGCGCTTCTTGTCGGCTTCGTATTCCTGGTAGTTGCCGTCGAAGAACACCCACTGCGAGTCGCCTTCGGCGGCCAGGATGTGGGTGGCAATGCGGTCCAGGAACCAGCGGTCATGGGAGATGACCATCACGGTGCCCGCGTATTCGAGCAGCGCGTCTTCAAGCGCACGCAGGGTTTCGACGTCCAGATCGTTCGAGGGTTCATCGAGCAGCAGCACGTTGCCGCCCTGGATCAGCGTCTTGGCCAGGTGCAGGCGGCCGCGCTCACCTCCGGAGAGGTTGCCGACCTTCTTTTGCTGGTCCTGGCCGTTGAAGTTGAAGCGGCCGGCGTAGGCACGCGAAGCCATCTGGAACTTGCCGACGTTGATGATGTCCAGGCCACCGGAAATGTCTTCCCAGACGGTCTTCTCGTTGGCCAGCGAATCGCGCGACTGGTCGACAAACGCCATCTTCACGGTCGAGCCGATGTCGACGGTGCCGCTGTCGGCCTGTTCCTTGCCGGCGATCAGCTTGAACAGCGTGGACTTGCCCGCGCCGTTGGGGCCGATGATGCCGACGATCGCGCCCGCAGGCACGTTCATGCTGAGGTTGTCGATCAGCACGCGGTCGCCAAAGCTCTTGGTGACGTTGTTGAACTCGATGACCTTGCTGCCCAGACGTTCGGCCACAGGAATGAAGATTTCCTGGGTTTCGTTGCGCTGCTGGTATTCGTAATCGCTCAGTTCCTCGAAGCGAGCGATACGCGCCTTCGACTTGGCCTGGCGGCCCTTGGAGTTCTGGCGCACCCATTCCAGCTCCTTCTTCAGGGCCTTGGCGCGGGCTTCCTCGCCCTTGTTTTCGGCTTCCAGGCGGTTGCCCTTCTGCAGCAGCCACTCGGAGTAGTTGCCCTTGTAGGGAATGCCGTGGCCGCGGTCAAGTTCCAGGATCCACTCGGCGGCGTTGTCGAGGAAGTAGCGATCGTGGGTGATGGCCACGACGGTGCCGGTGAAGCGGTGCAGGTACTGCTCGAGCCAGTCGACGGATTCGGCATCCAAGTGGTTGGTGGGCTCGTCAAGCAGCAGCATGTCGGGCTTGGACAGCAGCAGCTGGCACAGCGCAACGCGGCGCTTTTCACCGCCCGACAGCTTGCCGATCACGGCGTCCCATGCGGGCAGGCGCAGCGCGTCGGCGGCGATTTCGAGCTGGTGCTCGGAGTCGGTGCCGGCCGCGGCAATGATGGCTTCCATCTCGCCCTGCTCGGTCGCCAGCGCGTCGAAGTCGGCGTCTTCTTCCGCGTAGGCGGCGTAGATTTCGTCCAGGCGCTTGCGCGCGTTGTTGACTTCCGCCAGCGCTTCCTCCACTGCCTCGCGCACGGTGTGCTCGGGGTTGAGTTGGGGTTCCTGGGGCAGGTAGCCGATGGACAGGCCGGCCATGGGGATGGCTTCGCCTTCGATCTCCTTGTCCACCCCTGCCATGATTTTCAGCAGAGAGGATTTCCCGGAGCCGTTAAGGCCCAGCACGCCAATCTTTGCGCCGGGGAAAAAGCTGAGAGAAACGTCCTTCAAGATCTGCCGCTTGGGCGGCACGGTCTTGGTGACATGGTTCATCGAAAAAACGTATTGGGCCATGGATTTGTCTGTTGATTCTTCAAAAACTGGGCAACAAAATGGTTGCACGCCAGCCGTGATTATCCGCGCATGCGACAATACCCACAGTTACGGGCTCCAGTTGCCCGAAACATCAGCATTCCAGCTGGGGACAATGGACGCAGTGCCGGGCTCCCATCTTTGAACCTCATCTGCCTAGGACTGGCCGGCAACCGCAAAGGTTGCCACGACAGGCTGATACCCCCCGCGCCCAGGATGGGCGCACCTGACCACATGACATTTGAAGAACTGAATCTGGCTCCTGCCATCCTGAAGGCCGTGCTCGAACAGGGTTACGACACGCCTACGCCCATCCAGGCACAAGCCATTCCGGCCGTGCTCCAGGGCCAGGACCTGCTTGCCGGCGCACAGACCGGCACCGGCAAGACCGCAGCATTCGCGCTGCCCATGCTCAACCGACTGGTAGAGGGCGATCCCGCCACCAGCAAGTTCGGCAACAAGGGCGTGCGAGCGCTGATCCTGACGCCTACCCGCGAACTCGCGGCGCAGGTTGAAGAATCGGTGCGCGGCTATGCCAAGTACCTCGACAACATCAGCTCCACCGTGATTTTCGGCGGCGTGGGCATGAACCCCCAGATCGACCGCATCAAGCGCGGTGTCGACATCCTGGTGGCCACTCCCGGCCGTCTGCTGGACCTGCAGCAGCAAGGTTTCCTCGATCTGTCGACCGTGCAGATCCTGATCCTGGACGAAGCCGACCGCATGCTCGACATGGGCTTTATCCATGACGTGAAGAAGGTCTTGGCCCTGGTGCCCAAGAACAAGCAAAGCCTGCTGTTCTCGGCAACCTTCAGCGACGAGATCCGCGAACTCGCCAACACGCTGCTGAAGAACCCGCAAAGCATCCAGGTCACGCCCAGCAACACCACCGTCCAGCGCATCACCCAGGTGATCCACCCCGTGGGCCGCGGCAAGAAGAAGCAGGCCCTGCTGCATATCATCCAGGAACACGACTGGAGCCAGGTGCTGGTGTTCACGCGCACCAAGTTCGGCGCCAACAACGTTGCCGACTTCCTGACCAAGAACGGCGTCAACGCCATGGCGCTGCACGGCAACAAGAGCCAGAGCGCGCGCACCCAGGCGCTGGCCGGCTTCAAGAGCGGCGACATCCGCGCTCTGGTCGCCACCGACATCGCGGCCCGCGGCATCGACATCGATGAACTGCCCCATGTCGTCAACTACGAAATCCCCAACGTCTCCGAAGACTACGTGCACCGCATCGGCCGCACGGGCCGCGCCGGCCGTGAAGGCCAGGCTGTGAGCCTGGTCTGCATGGACGAAGAAGGCTTCATGATGGACATCGAGCGCTTCACCAAGCAGGAGATTCCCGTCCAGCTGCTGCAGGACTTCGGCCCCGAAGAAGGCGAGAAGGCCGAGCCCATCGCCATGGGTCGCCAGACCATCTGGGGCGGTGCGGGCAAGCCGCCAAGCCGTGACGTGATGCAGGCCGCCGCCAAGGCCGCCCGCACCGAAATGATGGACCGCATCCGCGCCAACAAGCCCGCAGCGGGCGAGCGCGGCGCCAAGCCCCAGGGCAATGGCGGTGGCAAGTCGGGCGGTGGTCGCGGCGCAGCCCAGGGCAACGGCGAAGCCCGTGGTCCCGGCAATGGCGGCGGCGGCCGCAGCAACCCCAATGGCCCGCGCGGCGCAGGTGCGCGTGGCGCCGGTCCCCGCGGTGCCGGTCCGCGCCAAGGCGGACAAGGCTTTGGCGGCGACCGTCAGAGCGATTCCCGCAATGACGAGCACCGTGCACCGCGCGCGCCGCGCGAAGGCGGCAATTCGCGCTTCGATGACCAACCCCCGCGCGCCAATGCGCACCTGGGCACCCAGCTGGGCCGCCCGGTGACGCCACGTGGCAGCGCGGCTGGTGGCCAGCCCGATCCAATGCGCACCAGCGTCGACAGCATGGCCCAGGCCGGTCGTCGCAGCGGCGGCTTCCGCAGCGGCGGTGGCGGCGGTGGTGGCGGCTTCGGCGGCGGCGGCGGTGGCCGCAGCGGTGGCGGCGGTGGTGGCTTCGGCGGCGGCCGCAGCGGCGGCGGCGGTGGCCGCGGCGGTTTCGGCCGCTAAAGCCCTGCACCCCGGGGCGCGACGCGCAACGCGCCCGCCCCGCAAACCTGGCTGGCGCAACCTGCGCCAGCCATGCAGATCACCTGCGAGACCGCCCCAGCTCTGCGGGCTGGGCGGCACCTATCCGCTCAAAGCCGATTCCCCATGGAAAACGGTTTGCGCTGACACAATCAGGCATGTTTGAGCGGGTAACATCTTTGCACATCCGACGCCGGCCCCCAATGGCCGGCTTTCGAAATACAAAGGCCCTCACCATGCAAACGCACCCCGCCCTCTTTGCCCGGCTGAACTGCGTCCCGCAGTTGGGCATGACCGTGCGCTTTTCGGCCATTGCCATGGCCGCACTGCTTGCCGCCTGCAGCAGCACTCCTTTGCCGCCATGGCCAGGCACCGCGCCCGGCATGGCCTCGCGTCCTGCTCCCGTAGTGTCTGCGGTGCCTGCACCGCTGGCCACGCCCGCCCCTGCGCCCATCGCGGCCCCCGCCGAATCGCTGCCCTACAGCGCTGCAGTCGCTGCACGCTTTCCCGAACCCACGGTGCGCTATGAGACCCCCGGGCTCGAAGCGGGCCGCACCACTTACACCACCCAGCGCGAAATCGAACAGTGGCTGCGCGAGCTCGCCAACAAATCGCTGGGCAGCGGCGCGCTGCTGGGTCTGGTGACCGCCGGCACCTCGCAGCGCGGCCTGCCGATACAGGCGCTGGTGGCGACGCGCGCGCGCAGCATAGAGCCGCGCGCGCTCGATGCTCTCGACCGTCCCACGGTGATGCTGGTGGCGCAACAGCGCGGCGACGAGCCTGCAGCCGCCGAAGCCATGCTGGTCATCGCGCGCGAGCTCGCGCCCGGCGGCCTGCTGGAACCACTGCTCGCGCGCATCAATGTCGTCGTCGTGCCCCGCGCCAACCCGGATGGCGCACTGGCGGGCCTGCGCGCCACGGCCAATGGCGTGGACATGACCCACGACCACCTGCTGCTGCGCACCCCCGAAGCCCAGGCGCTGGCCTCGCTGGTACGCGACTACCGCCCTACCGTGGTGCTCGATGCCGGCGAATTCGTCGCCGCCGGACCTTATCTGCAGAAGTACCAGGCGCTGCAGCGCCCCGACGTGCAGTTGCAGTATGCGGGCACGGCCAACGCCCACGAGTTCATCACCAAGGCCGCGCGCGAATGGCTGCAGGAGCCGATGTCGGCAGCACTCACCGATGCGCAGCTGACCAGCGACTGGTATGCAAGCACCGCCGCCGATCCGCAGGCGCTGGCTCTGTCGATGGGCTCGATTGCCCCCGATACGCTGCGTAACGCCAGCGCCCTGCGCAATTCGCTGGGCCTCATGGTGCGCTCGCGCGGCGCGGGCATAGGCCGCACCCACCTGCAACGCCGCGTGCACAGCCAGGTGGTGGCGATCAGCAGCGCGCTGCGCAGCACGGCCGAGCGCGCGTCCGAGCTGGCTCAAGTCCAGTCTTTCGCGCGGCGTGACATCGCCGCCAAGGCCTGCCGCCAGCAGATGCTGGTGCAGGCGGCGCAGACGCCGGAACAACGCGAAGTCACCATGCTGCAGCCCGAGACCGGTGCCGATTTCACGGTCAAGGTCGACTGGAATTCGTCGCTCACGCTGCGCCCTCTTAAATCGCGCGTGCGCCCTTGTGGCTACTGGCTTTCGGCGAGCGCCACGGCGGCCGTGGACCGCCTGGAATTGCTCGGTGTGCAGGTAATGCGCGTGGCGGAAAGCGCACCGCTGATCGCCGACACCTACACGCCAACGCCCGGCAGCGCGCCGGCACCTGCGGGCGGTAGCGTACGCCTGGCCCAGGTCACACCCACGCGCGGTGCGGTCGATGCCGCGCCGGGCAGCTTTTACGTTCCGATGAACCAGCCCGCGGCCGATCTCGCGGCGGCCGCTCTTGAACCCGACACCGAGTTCAGTTTCTTTGCCCATCACGCAATCGGCAATCTCGACGACGTGGCACGCGTCATGGTCAGACCGGCGCTGGTGTTCGAAGAATGATGCGCGGCCCTTTTGGGGCCTGCCGATAAATGGAAAACGGGCTTGCTCATTACAGAGCAGGCCCGTTTTTCATTGGAGCCCGGGGCTGCGTGCACCTTACGGTATCCGGCACGGCCAGCGCGTCGAACACCGCACCATTTGTTAGTCAATAGCTATTGAATAATAAAATTGTTTGTATAAAAACTATCATTGAGATATTCTTTCGGGCTTGCCGCTGACGACTTGAAGCAATGTCGCTGCTGCGATGCCCGTGCATCGAGCGGCGCTGCGCAACCTCTCAGCATTGCAGTTGACCCAACGCCAATGAAGGCAGGACCTGTTGCCCCATTTTCAATAGCTATTAGCTATTGAAATATCAGATTCATTTCAACATCATCATGAACCATATCTACACCGTTCTCTGGAATGCGGTGCTGGGACGCTTTTGCGTGGCCAGCGAACTCGGCCGCAAGCGCAGCACCACAGAGCGTGCAGAACGCTCCGGCGTTCAACCACGGCATCCCACGGCGCTGGCAGCGCTGCTCGCCATGGCCTGGGCCGGTCCAGGCTGGGCGACTTTGCCTCAAGACCACGCACTGGTGCACGGCCAGGCAACGGTACAAACGGCGAATGGACGAATGACCATCACGCAAACCACGCCCAAGGCAATTCTCGACTGGCAAAGCTTCAATGTAGGCATGACAAATCGAGTCAAGTTTCAGCAGCCGAGCCCGAGTTCGACGGTGCTCAACCGCGTGGTCGGGCCGTATTCCTCGGCCATTTACGGCCGCATTCAATCCAATGGGCGAGTCTTTCTGGTCAACCCCAATGGAGTGTTTTTTGCCAAAGGGGCAAGCGTCGATGTGGGCGGCCTGGTGGCTTCCACACTGAACGTCGCCAACGAGGATTTCCTTGCGGGACGCTGCCATTTCAGCGCGCTGCCCAATCAGGAGAAGATCGCCAGCGTCATCAACCAAGGACAGATCACAGTCGCCGAGGGCGGCGCCGTGGTACTGCTTGGAGGCTACGTCGCCAACGGAGGCCAGATCCGCGCCCAGCGCGGCTTGGTCGCGCTGGCTTCGGACGGCAGGGTCACGCTGGACTTCGGCGACGATGGGAGTCTGCAGATGGCCGTGGACGGTGCTGCGTTAAAGGCCGTAATCCACAACAGCGGCCATATCGAGGCCGACGGCGGCACCGTGTGGCTGAACGCCACATCCGCAGACAAGCTGGTTCAGTCCGTGATCGGAAACACCGGCGTCATCCAAGCCCGGACGGTGGGCGAGCACGATGGAAAGATCTACCTGTACGCAGACGGCCCTGGCGCCGTCGTCAGAAACTGGGGTACGCTGGACGTCAGCGCACCGCAAGGAAATGGCGGCGTCATATCCCTTGGAGGCGAGCAGGTGGTGCTCTTTTCCACGACCCAGATTACGGCGCAGGCGGATGCGGGGGAACACGGCCACTTTCAGGTTACGGCGCCCCGCCTGCAGGTCAGCAAAGAGGGGGGGATAGACGCTGACGTCCTGTCGGCGACGCTGGGCCGAAACCATGTCTATTTGAACGCCAATGAAGGCGACATCCAGGTGGATGCCCCCGTGGCATGGGGACAGAACCATTTGACGCTGGATGCCGCACAAAGTGTTCATATCAATTCCACCATGACGGCCAGCGGCACATCGATGCTTAACATCGTTCACGGAGAAGCTGCTGCTGGCGATGAGCAGAGTCCGTCCGACCGCGGATTGAACATGGGCTTGTCCGAAAGCGGCTTTACCGGGCGCGTGGATTTTTTGGACGTTCTCGACCAGAGTGACCCTCAGAACCGACGTCTCTACATCAACGGGGAAAACTATGCCCTGCTGACACAGACCGGTGCCAACGGCAGCCGTACCGGCGTGGACCTCCAAGGTATCGATGGCAAGCTCGACGGCCACTACGCGCTGGCTGCGGACATTGATGCCGCGGCGGCGGAGAACTTCAAGCCCATCGGCAACGAATTAGAGCCTTTCAGTGGCAAGTTCGAAGGCCTGGGCCATCAGATTACCAATCTGAGCATAGATCGCAGCTCAGAAACGCATGCGGGACTGTTTGGCCTCAGCGCCGGCAGCACGCGCAATCTGGCGCTGAACAAGGGTAGCGTAAAAGGCGGGGATAACAGTAAAGTCGTGGCCGGCAGCATTGTCGGCACACTGCTCGCGCAGGGCAGCGTGGCGAACGTACACACAAGTGCCTCGGTGCAGGCCCATTCCGATCAAACCCACACGGCCATTGCCATTGCCGGCAACGTAATCGGCCGGATCGACGGCGGAAATCTCAGCAATGCCCATGCGCTGGGCGCCACCAGCGCCAAGACGCTCTCGCGGGGCAACATGACCTATGCCAGGGCCGGAGGCGCCGTGGGTCATCTGCAACGCGGCAGCGTCACCGACACCCATGCAGCTGGGCCGGTGACCGCATCCGCCATATCCCGGAGCATCCAGTACAGCCGCGATGCGCGCGGCGCACCGATCTTCGATTCGAGCGTGCCTCCCACCTATGCCGAGGGCACGGCGCTATCTTATGCAGGCGGCGCCATCGGCTTGAAAGGCGCAGGAAAGATAAACAACATCACGGCAACCGGCCCGGTGAGCGACATGTCCATCGGCAGCACTTCGGTCTCCCTGCATGCGCTGGTGGGAAACGACCCCGGCGCAACGCGCGGCCGTGCCGACAAGCTGCACGCCATGCCAGCCGCGCCCGTTCAAACCTTGGCGCCGGCAATGCCTGCAACGCCCGCGTCCTCGCCTCAGGCCAGCCCGGTCATGGTCACCGTCAATACGGCCGTCCAGGACCACGCTGCGTCAGCGGTACCCGTTCAAACCTTGGCGCCGGCAATGCCCGCAACGCCCGCTTCCTCGCCTCAGGCCAGCCCGGTGATGGTCGCTGTCAATACGGCCGTCCAGGACCACGCCACGCCAGCTATGCCCGTTCAACCCTTGGCGCCGGCAATGCCTGCAACGCCCGCATCCTCGCCTCAGGCCAGCCCGGTCATGGTCGCTGTCAATGCGGTCGTCCAGGACCACGCCACGCCAGCTATGCCCGTTCAACCCTCGGCGCCCGCAATGCCTGCAACGCCCGCATCCTCGCCTCAGGCCAGCCCGGTCATGGTCGCTGTCAATGCGGTCGTCCAGAACCACGCCACGTCAGCTACGCCCGTTCAACCCTTGGCACCGGCAATGCCCGCAACGCCCGCGCACTCGCCTCAGGCCAGCCCGGTCATGGTCGCTGTCAATGCGGCTGTTCATAGCCGCGCCAGCTCAGCGCCCCTTGCCCAGACCCTGGCCAGCCAATCAGCGGCGATCCACCGAATCGCCCCCGCGGCACCGGCGGTGGACCGCCCGCAGGCATTGGTCGCCAGCGTCTCCCAGCCATCGGACAGCGTGACCGGGGCCGATGTCGCTGTCGCTGTCGCTGTCAGCCAGACTGCGGCTGGCCCGACGCAGCCAGGCGTGGACGCCGGCCCCATGGCCTTGCCGGTGGACATGTTCGCCCAGGCCGTCGATATCCGCGCCGCCACCGATACCTGCGCCGCCGTTGACGTTGCTGCGACCGGCGTGGCCCGTGGCATGCCAGTCGGCCCACCCGGCGTGGTGGGCGTCGGCATCGCTGCCGCCAACGCACAGCCGAGCAGCGCTGCGCAGGAAGTGGCGGCCGCAACGCAGCCTGACGAAACGCGTCCTGGCATGCGGATTCAAATCCGGCCCGCTTATGCCGCAGTGATGGCCACGGTGGGGAGCATGGCCCGCACCGATTCCGCGCCAGAACAGCCTGCCGCCGGCGAAGACCCGCTTTACACCGTGATCGGCGACGGCATCCACCGCCCCGCACGCTGAATACGCCGCACATCGCTTCTTTCAGTTTGATATCCATCAGGAATTTCCATGCCTTTGTTTCTTCGCACGCCGCTGTGGTGTGCCCTCAGCACCGCTGCGCTGGGCCTATGCGCCCAGGCCCAGACGCTGCCCAATGCCGGCCAACTGCTTGAAAGCCTTGAGCAGCAGCGCCCCCTGCGGCCCGCGCCGGCGGACATCGACCTGGGCCTGCCCGCGCCGCCCGCGGCTGCGGACGCGGCCGACATGCAAGGCCCGAAGATCGACGTGCAGCGCTTCGCAATCGACGGCAACAGCGCCATCGCCACGGCGGATCTGCAGGCCCTGCTGCAGCCGCTCGAGGGCCAATCGCTGACCCTGTCCCAGCTCGAAGCCGGCGCAGCGCGCATCACCGGGCTCTACCGAGAACGCGGCTATCCCTTTGCCTATGCCTATTTGCCCGAGCAGACGGTGGAGGCAGGCCTGGTGCGCGTGAACGTGCTCGAGGGCCGGCTGGGTGAAGTGCGTCTCGAAAACCAGTCGCGCCAGCGCGCGCAGGTCCTGACCACGCCGCTCAGGCAACTGCGCGTCGGCGAGGTGCTCCATGCCCGCGCGCTCAACTCCAGCCTGCTGCTGCTGGGCGATGTGAGCGGCGCTCGCGCCAAGTCCAGGCTGCAGCCCGGGATCCACGTAGGCACGACCGACCTGGTGGTACGCGTCGAGGATGCGCCTGTCGTCAGCGGCTCGCTGGGCCTGGACAATTTCGGCAATCGCTTCACCGGTACCGCGCGCGCCATGGGCAGCCTGCAATTCAACGGATCGCTGGGCCTTGGCGAGCAGATCCATCTGCATACGTTGCTGAGCAATGAGCATCTGCGCAATTACCAGTTGGGCTACCAGATGCCGATCGGTCCCTGGAACACGCTCGTAGGCGCCGGTCTGGCGCATCTCAACTACGAGACCGGCAGGGATTTTTCGGCACTCGATGCCTATGGCAGCGCCAAGGTGGCGAGCCTCCATGCCAACCAGCCACTGGTGCGAAGCCGCGGCGTGAATCTCAATGCCCGGATAAGCCATGACCAGAAGCGGCTGGCCGACCACATCGGCGCGCAGGACAGCCACGCGCGCAAGCGTTCGCACCTCACCACGCTGGGCCTGAACGGCAACTGGCAGGACAGCCTGGGCGGTCGGGCCATCAGCCAATGGGACTTGTCCTGGACGCATGGCCAGCTGCGCCTGGGAAGCGAGGCGCAACGGCAATCAGATGCGCTGACCACAGGCAGTGCAGGCCACTTCCAGGTGTTCAACGGCCAGCTTGCGCGCTGGCAGGCCTTGACCGGCCCGTGGAGCCTCCATGGGCGCATCAATGGCCAATGGGCCAACAGGAATCTCGACTCGTCGGAAAAAATGAGCCTGGGCGGCGCCTACGGAGTGCGCGCCTATCCACAGGGCGAAGCGTCGGGTGACAGCGGATTGCTGGGCGCGCTCGAGTTGCATTGCACGCTGGGCAATGCCTGGCAGCTCAGCGGTTTTGTGGACGCGGGCCGCGTCAGGTTCCAGCAGCGTCCGTGGAGCGAGGACAGCAACCAGCGCAATCTTGGCGGCGCAGGGTTCGGGCTCAAGCACCATGGCACGCGCTGGGCGCTTGAATCGACGCTCGCCTGGCGTGTGGGCGCAGGCGGACCCGCCACCAGCGCGCAGCAGCGTTCGCCGAACCTGCTGGTCAAATTCCAGATGCACATCTGATGCCTCCATCAGCGCCGCAATTTTCACTGTTCGCAATGTCTGCACGTGTTCAGCAATGAGAACCTGGCACGCATGCGCGTTGCCAGCACGCGCGCAGCGCCACCGACCGCTGTGAAACCGGCGGCGAGCATCCGCTGAACACGCGTGCCCCGGCGAGGAAACATTTGCAAACGCCTTGCGCATGGCGCCTGGGGACAAGCAGCGCGGGCCCGCCTCGGCCTTGCGGGCGCCGATATACTGCCGCCTTGATGACAGCTGGAAAGCCTGGAATGCGTTTGCAAGCCTTCATACGCCCGCTGGCGTATCTCGCAGTGGCCGGCCTGGCCGCCTGCGGTAGCACCCCCAAAGCCGTAGCGCCTGCGGGCGCACCCGGCGCCACGACCGCGCCTTTGACCATAGGCCTGGCGCTGGGTGGCGGCGCGGCCAAGGGCTTTGCGCACATCGGTGTGATCAAGATGCTCGAAGCCAATGGCCTGACGCCGGCCGTCGTCGCCGGCACCAGCGCGGGCAGCGTGGTCGGCGCGCTGTATGCGAGCGGCATGGACGCGTTCGCGCTGCAGGAGAAGGCCGTGGGCCTCGACGAGACCAGCATTCGGGACCTGCAGTTCTCGTCGGGCGGCCTGGTCAAGGGGCAGAAGCTCGAAGACTATGTCAACGAGCAGGTCCAGCGCCGTCCGCTGGAAAAGCTGGCCAAGCCCTTCGTCGCCGTCGCCACGCGCCTCGAAGACGGCGAACGCACGGTGTTCGCCCGCGGCAACACCGGGCAGGCGGTGCGCGCGTCGAGCAGCGTGCCTGGCGTGTTCCAGCCGGTATCGATAGGCAAGTTCCACTTCGTCGACGGCGGCATCGTGAGCCCCGTGCCCGTCGATGCGGCGCGCCAACTGGGCGCCGATCTGGTGATCGCCGTCGATATTTCGAACAAGCCGCGCGGCCAGTCGCCGGCCGACATGCTCGGCACCCTGGGCCAGTCGATCGCCATCATGGGCCAGAAGCTAGGCCAGGCCGAACTCGCGCGCGCCGACATCATCATCCGCCCCAAAGTGCTCGACATTGGACCGGCCGACTTCACCCAGCGCGCGAATGCCATCGTCGAAGGCGAGAAAGCCGCACTTGCGGTGATGCCGCAGATCCGGGCGCGCATCGCTCAGCTGCAGGCTGAACGCGCCCAGGCCTTGCAGCTGGCGCAGAACAAAGCCGTGCAGGACAAGCAGCAGGCCTGTCTTGAAAACCGCAGCCGGCTGCAGAAGATCGGCGGCATGGTGGGCTTGAGCGACCCCTGCGCCCAACCGTAAGTCGGGCAGGTGCGCAGCGGATTTCGGCGGATATATGCAGGGGAGATGGGAAGGGGTGGTGCGGCGTACTGGAATCGAACCAGTGACCCACAGCTTAGAAGGCTGTTGCTCTATCCAACTGAGCTAACGCCACCACATGCAGCATGCGCGCAATGGCATGCCCACTGGACATGCGCAGCGGCGCATATCAGTGGGTCATATCATACCTGCGCGCCCGCACGCCACGCAGCAAATGGCGCATCGCACCGCCTGTTTTGCGGCAATCAGCGCTCTTTTGCCGGTGCTCTGAGCGCCGGCAGTGCGCTCCAGCGTGCATGCGCGACATCACGCACCAGATCCCAGACCAATTGCACGACCGGCGCAAGACGGCGATGGCGCCGGTGCACCAGCATGATTTGCCGCTCGACCACGGGCAGCAGCAGGCGATCGACCAGACCCGCGCTTTCGACGCCCTGGTCCGCGACCGCGAGCCGCGGCACGACCGCGATGCCCAGACCCGCCTGCACCATGGCGAAAATGGTGGTCGTGTGGCCAACCTGCTGCACCACCTGGCAGTCGGGCGCGTGCTGTTCGAGTTCGCGGTCGATCAGGCGGCGGCTGCCGGACGCATGGTCGAGCAGCACCAGCGGATGGCCCGAGAGATCGCGCCAATGCACTTCGTGCCGCCGCGCGAGCGCGTGGTCCGCGGGGCAGACCAGGCAGAACGGCTCGGAAAGAATCGCTTCGCAGTGCAGATCCTCGGGTTCGGTGGGATCGATGACCACGCCGAAATCGACTTCGCCGGCACGCACGCTGTCGAGCGCGCCCTGCTGGATGCGATCGAGCAACTGCAGCTGCAGGCCCGGGTGCTGCTGCGCGCAGCGCGCAATGCACTCGGGCATCAGATGGGCCGACAGCGTGGGGCTGCTGGCGACGCGCACGCGGCCGTGGCGCTGCGTGGCCAGGCCGCGCACTTCGAGCAGCGCGGCGTCGAGTTCGTCGAGCACGCGCGTGGCCCGGCCCTGGAGCAGGCGGCCCGCATCGCTGAGTTCGACATCGCGCGTGCTGCGATGCAGCAACTGCACGCCCAGCTGCTGCTCGAGGTCGGTGATGCTGCGGCTGACTGCGGGCTGCGTAAGCCCCACCGCCTCCCCCGCGCGGCTGAAGTTCTGCTGCTGCGCCACGGCCAGGAATACGCGCAGCTGCCGCAAAGTGATATTCATGAGTAAAAATTATAAAACAATCAAATAAATGCATTTCACTTTTGAATCAGCATGCATTCCAATCGGCGCGACGAACGCGCGCACGCCGTTCGCTGCAACTTCTGAAAGCACGGCATGGCCCGACCCCGATTCCTTCCCGACAACTTCACCTTGATGCTCATCGCCACGGTGCTGCTCGCCAGCATCCTGCCGGCCTATGGCAGCGTCGCGCGCGGTCTGGAGTGGGCCGCAATGGGCGTGATCTTCATGCTGTTCTTCCTGCACGGCGCCAAGCTCTCGCGCCAGGCCATCTGGGCCGGCATCAGCCACTGGCGGCTGCACCTGCTGGTCACGGCGATCACTTTCATCGTGTTCCCGCTGCTGGGCTGGGGCCTGCGCCCGGTGCTCGAGCCGCTGCTGACGCCCGACCTGTACCTGGGCGTGCTGTTCCTCTGCACGCTGCCCGCCACCGTGCAGTCGGCGGTGACGCTCACGGCCGTGGCGCGCGGCAACATGCCGGCCGCGATCTGCAGTGCCTCGGGCTCCACGCTGATGGGCATCGTGCTCACGCCGCTGCTCGTGGGCCTGCTGCTGTCGCAGACCGCAGGCAGCAGCGATCCGCTGCAGGCCATGGGCCGAATCGCCTTGCAGCTGCTGCTGCCGTTCGCGCTGGGCCACGGCCTGCGACCCTGGGTGTCGCCGTTCCTGCAGCGCCATGCGGCGCGCATCAAGGGCCTGGACCAGACTTCCATCCTGCTGGTCGTCTACTCGGCGTTCAGCGCTTCGGTCGTCGCCGGACTCTGGACGCGCATTCCGCCGCTCGCGCTGGGCGTGCTGGTGCTGGTCTGCGGCCTGTTGCTGGCACTGGCCATGGGCATCAGCGTCTGGCTCGCGCGGCGCCTGGGTTTCTCCACCGAAGACGAAGCCGCCATCATCTTCTGCGGCTCGCAGAAAAGCCTGGTCAGCGGCGTGCCCATGGCCAAGGTGCTGTTTGCGCCCAGCGTGATGGGCGGCATGGTGCTGCCGCTGATGATTTTCCACCCCATGCAGCTGATGGTCGCGGCCTGGGTCGCAGGCCGCTATGCGCGCCGTCCGTCCGGTACCGAAGCGCTGGGTACGGCCGCAGCGCCGGCCAAGGCCTGAATCACGCTGCGGGCGCCTGGTCCTGAAAGATGGCGGTGCATGCGGCCTGGCCCTGGCGCTGCACGCCGCGGTACATGCCTGCCGTATTGAACGGCATGCTGACCTCGCCCCGGGCATCGACCGCGATCAGCCCGCCGCGCCCGCCTATGCGCAGCAGCTCGCCGAACACCACGTCGGGCGCGGCCTCCTGCAGCGACTGCCCCCGATAGAGCATGCGCGCATGCACATCGTGCGCGGCCGCCGTGCGGATGAAGTGCTCGCCCGTGCCCGTGGCGACCACGGCACAGCTCAGATCGTTGGCATAAATGCCCGCGCCTATCACCGCCGAATCGCCGACCCGACCTGGGCGCTTGGCCGTGAGACCGCCGGTGGACACCGCGGCTGCGAGATGACCGTGGGCGTCCAAAGCCACGGCGCCGACCGTGCCGAAATGGCCGCTGTCGCGCAGCGGCGCAGGCACGCCCATAGCCCGGCGCTGGCGCTGGGCGCGGCGCAGATCGTCCAGCCTCTCGTCGGTGTCAAACCAGGCATCGGGCTCCATGGCCAGGCCCATCTGCTGCGCAAAGCACTGCGCGCCTTCTCCGACCATCAGCACATGGCCCGAATCAGAGAGCACGCTGCGCGCCAGCAGCACCGGGTTGCGCACGCCATGCACGCAGGCCACGGCGCCCGCGGCCAGGCGCTGGCCGTCCATCACCGCAGCATCCATCTCATGGCGCGCCGCAGCGGTATAGACCGAACCCCGGCCCGCATTGAACAGCGGGCAGTCCTCGAGCGACACCACGGCGGCCTGGACCGCGTCCAGCGCCGCGCCTCCGCTTTCCAGCAGCGCCGCACCGGCGGCCAGCGCGGCCTTGAGCGCGCGGTGATAAGGCGCCTCGAGGTCTGGATTCGGCGACATCGTGCCGGCGCCGCCGTGCACGGCAATCACGCAACGCAAATGTCCCATGGGGCCTCCCTGCTGTGGCACTGCGCGCCAGCGGCACAGTGCCTGGACCATGGCATACATGCTCACCCGGCCCACAGCGCGCGGGCGTAGGCCTATGCATGGACAGGATGTCAGGCGCCTTCGTGCGGTTGCACGATTGCATGAAAGCGTTGTGCCGGCTGCAGCGAAAAGGCCACCCTGAGGGGTGGCCTTGGGCTCAGAAGCGCGCCACGCGCTTCATCGGGCGCCGGCGAACCGGGCAGCGGCAAACGCCGGTGGGATACCTTCCGGCCGGCGCCGGGCCCAGGCCAGCAGCAGCATCAACGCGGCGAATCCACCGGCAACCAGCACCGGGTAGACAGCCAGGATCTCGGACAGCGAATACTTCCAGTTCAATGGGCGGCCAACACCCAGCAAGGCGGCGTAGAACCAGGAAACCGCCGAGACTGCGCCGCAGAACACGGCAAAACTGCGCTGCGAGTGCGACATGCTCAGCAGGCTGCCGGCCTTCTTCAGCAGCGGCAGCACACGGTGGTGCAGCAGGAAGCCATTGAGCGTCAGCAAGCAGACAACGGTGATCTTGGCCTGCAGCTTGGGGTTGGCGAAGTAGCTCCAGCCTTTGGACGAGGCGTCCAGCGCAATGATGGCCGCGCCGGTGATCCACAAGGCAATCAGGGCCAGGGCGACGGTGTTTTGCAGGTCATGCAGGTGTTTGGGGTCCAGGCGCTCGCGGGGATTTCCCGAGATCAGCTGCCTGATCATCGCGATGTCGCTCATCAGGATCAGACCGATTGCCACGCAGCAGGCAATCAGGTGGGCATAGACGATGGCCATTCGTGAAAATTCATGTTCCATGGGTGTTATCCGTTGAAGTGAGTCAAGCCTTGCTCGAAAGGAGCAGGCTGCAGGCCTGCGATGAGTGCATCAAAAGCCTGGGCGCGAATGTATCCAGGTCCGGCAAGGCCATTTGTTCACAGATGCAACGGACAAGGTGAATGTGAGCGCACACCAACAAAACTTTACAAACCTTGGATTCTCCCCTTGCACACAGCGCCCGAGGGGCGCATGGAGACGGCGCGGATGGCGTACACCGGCCTGACGTTCAGTAGCATTTCTCGCGCGCAACGCCGCCGTTTTGTCGCTGGACGGACATAGGCATTTGAGCCAACCGGCGCGCGTTGCGCCGGATTGCCGTCAGTGCGGTGCCGGCCCCGCGCTGTCCACTGCAGGGCGCCCCTGGGTTGCCAGTGTCGCGTTGATGGCAAACAGGTCCTCGGCCGCCAGCATGCCGTTGGCCTGGCGCATCTTGAGGTAGCCAACCAGGACGCCGTAACGCGCCAGCGCCAGATCGCGCTTGGTCTGGAACAGCTGGGTCTGCGCGTTGAGCACGTCAATGTTGATGCGCACCCCCACCCGGTAGCTGATGCGGTTGGCATCGAGCGCGACCTGACTGGAAGCTTCGGCCGCCTCCAGCGCCTTGACCTGGCCGACGCCGGATACCAGTCCCAGGAAGGCCGCGCGGGTGGCCTGGGCCACGCTGCGGCGTGCGGCATCCAGCCGGGCGCGGGACTGCTCCTGCAGCGCCAGGCTTTCGCGCACCCGGTTCTCGGTCGCATAGCCGGCGAACAAGGGCATGTTGAGCACGACTCCCACGGAAACTGCCTTGACGCGCGAACGCTCCGGAGTGCTGGTCGTGCCTTGCGGGTTGTCGCTGATGTTGTAGCCGAGGGTGGCGTCCAGCGTGGGCAGGTGACCGGCCTGGGCCTTGCGCACTTCCAGCGCGGCGACATCGAGTTCGAGCAGGGCCTGCTCGATGGAAGGATGGCCGGCATCGGCCTGCGCCACCAGCTGCGCCATGTCGTTCGGCACCAGCGGCCCAAGCACCACGGGGGCGGCCAGCGGCACAGGCACGCTTGCGGGGCGACCCACCAGCTGGTCCAGCATGAGCTTGCGCACCTGCAAATCGTTGTCCGCCGCAATCTCCTGGGCAATGACCAGGTCGTAGCGGGCCTGCGCTTCACGCGCATCGGTGATGGTCGAGGTTCCGACCTGGAAGTTTCGCCTGGCGAAAGCCAGTTGCTCGGCCACGGCGTTTTTCTGCGCACGCACCAGCGCCACGCTGTCCTGGCTGGCAAGCACGTCGAAATACGCCTGGGCGACGCGCACCACGAGATCCTGCTCGGCGAGATGCAGCAGGGCATGCGCGATGCCGACCTGGCGCTGGCCCTGTTCGAAGCTTGCCCGGTTGGCCGGTCGGTAGATGGGCTGGGTAGCGTTGATGCCCACGTTGCGCGCATTGAGCGCGCGCGCCGGGTTGACGCTTGCCGCCGAGACATCCTGGCGGGTGTGCGCCGCCCCTGCCGACAGCCCCACCGTGGGCAGCAGCCCGGCCCTGGCCTGGGCCGCGCGCGCCAACGCCGCGTCGTGCTGCGCAACCGCACCCAGATACGTGGCATCGTAGCCGCGCGCGAGTTCGTAGAGCTCCATCAGGCTCTGCGCATGCGCCGGCAGCGCGGCTAGCATTGCGAACCAGGCCAGGAACACCGTGACGACTGTCTTCACGCTGGCAGACAGACAGCGCTCGGGCACACCGGCTTCGGTGCGACGCCGGAACTGGTGGCGGCGGTTCATCGACCAGTCCGGTTGCGATCCACATGCAGGATCGCGGCAATGATCTGTTCCGGTCTGGCCAAGGCCGGCGCCATCGCCCAGCGATCATATGCGTCGTTGCCTATGCGCACCATGCCGGTATGTCGATTGAGCTCCTTATCGATCTTCGGGTCAGGGTCGTAGAAACCGAGAGCGAAGCGCACGAGATCGATGTCCGCGCGGGTACCGGTCAGAAACAGCCACCCGGGATTGACGCCGTGCATTTCGGCATAGTCGGCAAGGTGCTCCACGGTATCCACCTCCGGGCGGATGGTGATCGAGTACATGAAGATATCCTTGCCCACGCGCTCGGCCAGCCGCTCCTGCACACGCGACAGGTTGTGGGTCATCTCCGGGCAGATACCTTCGCAGTCGGCATACATCATGTTGATGGCGACGATCTTTCCGCGTATCAGATCGTCGTAGAAGTTCACCGTCCCGCCGGTGTGCGTCTTGAGCGGCACATTCGGCATGCGGCGGCGCGTGCGGGTGGTCGTCATCGAGGCGGCAGCTGCAGGCAAGCCCATTGCGCCCAGCGAAGCAGCGCCCAGCGCGGCGAGTGCATGTCTTCGGTCATTCATGACAGTCTCCTGAAAAAGTGGACATTCACCGTACGCGGTCGCCGACCTCATACGATGTCGAACCGGACCATCATGGCGTGGTCCTCATGCGTGAGGTTGTGGCAGTGCATGGTGTACTTGCCGGTGAAATCGCGAAAGCGCAGCAGCACCCTCATGGTCATGCGTTCGCCGAGGACGAAAACATCCTTGCGTCCACGCTCGTTCACCGCCAGCGGCACGTTGACGCCGTTGACGCTCTTGCTGAGGATGCGGCCCTCCTCGAAATGCACGTGGATGGGATGCTGCCAGCCGTTGTCCGGATTGACGAATTCCCAGATTTCCGTGCTTCCCCGGGCGATCGTCGCGCGCGGCGTGAGCGGATCGAAAAACTGTCCGTTGACATTCCACATCCCGCTGTTGCGCGCGAAGACCCAGGTGCGCACCGGCAGCGCCGCGAGTTCGGCGGCGCTGGGCAGCGGCCGCAGCGGACGCAGCACGCTTTGCACCACGCTCAGATCGGGCGCGGGCGCCGGGCGATCGACAATGAACTTGAGCACCCGCGTGCCCGGGGCCTGCAGCACGCCGGGCCGGCGCGTGTCGAGCTGCGTCAGTTGATTGACGAGGTAGAGCGTGGTGTTGAGCGGAAAGCGGGAAAAGTCCACGACGATGTCCGCGCGCTCGGCCGGCGCAAGCCTGAGCCGCAGGACATTCGCGATAGGCGCCGGCAACAGGTTGCCGTCGGCGGAGATCTGCGTGTAGGGATAGACCGTGGTGGCGCCGGTATTTTGCAAGGCGAACTCGTAGAACCGCGAAGGCCCGGCATTGAGCAGCCGCAACCGGTACTTGCGCGCCGCGACGCGCAGCACCGGCTCGATCTTGCCGTTGACCACGATCTTGTCGCCCAGCACACCTTCCGGGTTGAGCTCGTCAAACGTCAGCCGCCCGCCCGAGTCGAAGCGCTTGTCCGAGAAACTCAGCGGGTAGTCGAAAGCGCCGCTGGGCAGCCTCAGCCCCGTGGTTTCATCGCCGGTGTCGAGATCATCGAAGATCATGTAGCGCCCGAACAGCCCCTTGAGCACGTTAGGCGCCGTTACGCCGTCAGTGTGGTCGTGATAGAACAGCGAGCCCAGCGCCTCACGGGAATCGCCTGTGCCCCCCATCTCGTCGAATCCGGCGTAAAGATTGGGGTAGAAATGGTCGTTGTAGGAGCCGGGCGTAGTCAGCGTCAGCCCCCGTTGGGTCGCGCTGTAGAAGTCGCTGGCGAAACCGTCGCTTTCCGACGGCGTATGCATGTTGTGCAGGTGCGTGGAGATCTCGGGCGAGCCAAACCCCATGTGGTTCTGCGGCAGCTCGTTGCGGATGCGACAGATGATCGACTGGCCGTAGCGCGCGTGTATCGTCGGGCCGGGCGAGGTCACCCCCGGCGTATGGCCCTCGTAGCCCCAGATGGGCTGCGGCGGGTAGTAGGGATTGTTGCCGTTGAAGCGCCAGGCCGGGTTTTCCTTCGCGGTCAGTTGATAGAACAGCGGTGCCTTGGCAACATTTGGCAATGTCAGCTCGGCGTAGCGCTGGTGGGCGCCGCGGCCGCACTCGCCACCGGCCAGATTGGCGTTCAAGGTCGGAGCCGGATTCAGCGCGGCCAGCGGGGTCAGCGGCGTGATCTGGGTCGGCAGTTCCTCGACCCAGGGCGTGGTCGGCGGGCTGGGCGGCAACGGCGTCGGCTGGGCGCTGGCCTGCCTTGACGTCAGCACCAGCGGCGCCGCGCTGGCTGCGAGGGAAGCCTTGAGCCATGTACGTCGGGTACCGGTGACGGAAGAAGCCACCGGCTCGCTGTGTTTGGAATCGTTGCGCATGATGCATCTCCCTGTCATTGATGAACAGATTTCTCACATTTGCCGACCCGACTTGCGCAGCGTGTTGGTGATGGGCTCGGCGATGTATTGCAGGGCGGTCTGCGTCACGCCCTCGATGTAGACCTCCGCGGGCATGCCCGCCTGCAGCTTGAAGTCGCCAATCGATTTGAGCGACTCGGCGTCGGCGCGGATCATCACGCTGTAGTAGGGCAGATTGCTCTGGCGCTCGAGCAGCCGGTCGCCCGACACGTAGCTGACCGCTCCCGTCACCATGGACGTGTTGCGGTACTTGAACGCCGTGAACTTGATGCGCGCGACCTGGTCGAGCCGCACGTTGCTGATGTCTTCGGGGCGAATATGGGCCTCGATCAGCAGCTGGGTGTTGCTCGGCACGATGTCCGCAATCGCTTCGCCGGGCCCGACGACGGCGCCGGGAGAGGTGAACTTGAGATCGATGACCTCGCCGCTGGCCGGCGCGGAGACCACCTGGCGATGGGCGGCGTCGTCCGACTTGCGTTGTTCCTGCTCGATCTCGCTCAGACGCTGGGAGGTGGCCTTGAGCTGGTCGCTTGCGGCCTTGACGTAGTCGTTGCGTATCGACTGGATCTTCATGTCGATGTCCACCAGGCGCTGGGCCGCGCGCGCGAGTTCGGTGCGCCGCTCCTCGACTTTCGCCGCGTACTCCATGACCGTGGCGTCTATCTGGGAGACCCGGCTGGCGGAAATGAAGCCGTCCGTGACCAGTCCGCGGTTGACTTCCAGATCCTGGCGCTGCAAGGCAAGCGAGCCCCGGGCCTGTTCGATCTGCGCGTTGACGGCAACGATCTCCTGCTGCACCCGGCTGCGCTGGGTCAGCATCAGCGCCGTGCCGCTGTCCAGCGAATGGCGCTGGGCCTGGAACAGCCCGGTTTCCTTTTGCAGCGCCTGGCGTATGCGCTCGTCGGTCTGCGCCGCCGCCAGCAAGTCCTGCGGAAATGTCAATGTCCGGGCCAGCGCATGCTCGGCCTCCAGACGCGCCAGCGTGGCGCGTTCCACGAGCACGCGATAGCCAAGCCGATTGCGGTCGGCATCGATGCGCACGTCACCGAGCACCAGGATAGGATCGCCGGCATTCACATGCTGGCCGTCACGCACCAGCACTTCGCGCACGGTGCCGCCTTCGAGGTGCTGCACCGGACGCCGGTTGAGATCGACCTTGACGAAGGCCGGCGCGACCACCGCCATCATCAGCGGTGCCAGTGACATCCACAGGGCTATGGGCACGATGGACAAGGCAATGGTCCAGCAGCCGGCGCGCGCCAGCCGGCGGGCTTGTTCCTGGCTGGAGGGCGGCAGTGAGAGCGTGGCGGTGTTCATGGCGTACTCCTTGGGCCTTCAGGCCGCTTTCTGGTCCACAGCCGCCTGCGCCTGGCGCTGCATGTCCCGCATGACTTCGCTGGCTGGGCCGAACTGCTTTACCCGTCCCGCCGCGAGCACCAGGATCTTGTCGACATGGGCGATCAGCGAAGGGCGATGCGTGACCACGACCGAAGTCACTCCGGCAGCGCGCAGGCCGCCCATGGTTTGCGCCAGCGCGACTTCCCCGGCGCCATCCAGGTTCGAGTTGGGTTCGTCCAGGATCACCAGCTGCGGGTCGCCGTAGAGCGCCCGGGCCAGCGCAATGCGCTGGCGCTGGCCGGGAGACAGACGCGCGCCGTGTTCGCCCACCGGCGTGTCATAGCCCTTGGGCAGCAACAGGATCATCTCGTGCGCGTTGGCCCGGGTCGCCGCCGCCACGACTTTTTCCGAATCGATCTGGTCCAGCCGCGCAATGTTGTCGGCCACCGTGCCGTCGAACAGTTCGATGTCCTGCGGGACGTAGCCGATGAAGGGGCCAAGCTGCTCGCGCGGCCAGTACGACACATCGGCACCGTCGAGCCGCACCCGCCCCGCGCTGGGAACGCGCACTCCCGTGAGCAGCCGCGCAAGCGTCGACTTTCCGGCGGCGCTGGGGCCGACGATGGCCATGGCTTCGCCGGGCGCTAGCGTGAAGACGATGTTCGACAGCACCAGCGTGTCGGAGCCGGGCAGCCGGTAGGAGATGTTCTCCGCCGTGAGCCGCCCTTCGGGGCGCGGCATGACCACGCGCGCCTCGGGGCGCTCGAAATCCTGCGACAGCTCCAGCAGGCGCCGATAGGCCGCGCGCGCCTCGATCAGCGTGCGCCAGCTGCCCACGACCTGCTCCACCGGCTGAACAGCGCGTCCGAGCAGGATGCTGGTAGCGATCATGACGCCGGCCGACGCCTGCTGGTTGAGCACCAGGTACGCACCCAGCGCCAGCATCAGAATCTGGATGGCCTGGCGCACGGTCTTGGTGGCGGTCGTGAACGCCACCGTGCTGCGGCTGGCGCTGGTCTGCAGCGTGGCGATCCGGCCCTGCAGAGCGCGCCAGCGCACCAGCAGGCGCTGGGTCATGCCCAGGGCCTGCAGCACTTCGGCATTGCGCAGCGAGCTCTCCACATACTGGGCCGCGCGCCGTCCTTCGCTTTGCAGCGTCTCGAGCGACTCGCGGCTGGTGCGGTCGTTGAGCCATGCCAGTGCCAGCATGAGCAGCGCCGAGAATGCCGCGCCAATGCCCAGCGCCGGATGGAACAGCCAGATGACGCATACGTAGACAAACACCCAGGGCGCGTCGAACACCGCGATGAGCCCGTTGGCGGAGAACACTCCGCGCAGCGCGGCCACATCTCGGATGCCTTCGGTACGCGTGCCGTTGGGCGCACGCGCCACGCGCTCCACGATGGCGTGGACCACGGGCGGCGAGAGCCGCTCGTCGACCAGCACGCCCACCACGTTCTGCAGGCGCGTGCGCAGGTAGTCCAGCGCGAACAGGATCAGCAGCGCCACGCCGGTGCCGGCAAGCAGCACCAGCAGGGTCTCATGGCTGTTGGTGGAAATGACCCGGTCGAACACCTGCAAGGTGAAGAACGCGGGCACCAGGAACAGGAGATTGATGAAGAACGAGAACGCTGCGATATAACCCAGCAGCGGACGCAGTTCCGACAAGAGCGATTTCATGTGCCGGCCCTCCCTGTTGTTGTTCGCCTATTTCGGCCCGCTGCCATTCAGGCCGCGGGCCACTTCGGCCGCCTCGAGCGCCTTGACGCGCCTGACCAGCTTTTCTATCGCCTTCATCTGCTCGGCATAGGCATGCGCCAACTGCTGGGTCACGTCGCTCAGGCCCTTGATGGCTAGCGTCAGCTCATCCTTCTTCGCAGTGACCATGCTCATGCGCGACATGACGAGCGTGGCGACATCGCGCGGGTCGGACACCGTGCGGCGCTCCGCCTGCGCAGTGGCGTTGCCTGTCTCAGTGGCGCCGGAGAGGGTCTTGTCTTGGTCGGTCATGTCTGGCTCCTCGGTTTCGTTGTGGTTCGGAAGAATCCGCGGTGCCAGGGCCATGGGCCCCGACACCGCGCGCGCTCTGCTCAAGCCGCCAGCAGGAAGTCGGCCTGGGTGACGGTGTTGGCGCCGACGCCGTCCACGTTCTGCAGCAGGATGGTGTTGAGGCCGTCGATTTCTATGCTGAAGTCATTGCCCAGATCGGTGATCTCCACGCGCAGGCCGAACGACGCCGCATTGATTCCCAGCGCCGATATATCCAGCCGGTCCTGGCCGTTGACGAGATCCGGCGAGGCGTCGAAACCGGCAATCACATCGTTGCCGAAGCCCGCAGCGAAGACGAACATGTCATTGCCCGTGCCACCGTTCATGGTGTCGTTGCCCGCCCCGCCGATCAGGCGGTCGGCTCCGGCGCCGGTGCTCAGGTTGTCGTTGCCTGCCTGGCCGTCAGCGACGTTGGCGACATTGGCCGCGGCGTCAAAGACGATGCTGTCGTTGCCCTGGCTGCCGATCACGTTTTCTATCGTGTTGATCACATCGGTGCCGATCTCGGCGCTGGTGGCCGACGTCGGCGTCACGGTCGCGCCCGCGTTGGTCGCCGACAGGTCGAGCGTGTCGACGCTGGCGCCGCCGCTGTAGCTGTCGTTGCCGTCAGCGATCTCGGCGCGGAAGGTGTCGTTGCCGGCCCCCCCTGTCGCCGTGTCGTTGCCCGCGCCGCCGATCAAGGTGTCGTCGCCGGCATCACCATTGACGGTGTCGTTGCCGGCCCCCCCGAACAGCATGTCGTTGCCGGCCCCGCCGTTGATCACGTCGTTGCCGCCCTGGCCGTCGATCACGTTGGTGCCCGCGCCGCCGCTGATGTTGTCGTTGCCCTGGCTGCCGACAATGTTCTCGATGGCGTTGAGCTGGTCGACCCCGATGTTCGCGCTGCTCGCGCCATTGGCCGTGACCAGCGCGCCGGCTGTGGTGGCCGACAGGTCGTAGGTGTCGGTGCCCGTGCCGCCCACATAGCTGTCATTGCCGTCGCCGGTGAACGCGAAGAAGCTGTCGTTGCCGGCGCCGCCGTTGAGCGTGTTGGCGCCCGTGCCGCCGGTCATCATGTCGGCAGCCGCGCCGCCGATCACGTTCTCGACGTTGGTCACCGACGCCAGGCCCGTTGCCGCTCCCGTCCTCAGGTCGATCACCAGCGCCGTCGTCGTCGCACCGTAGCTCAGCGTGTCGACGCCGCCTTCCATGTCGAGGGCAATCGCCTCGACATTGGTGGTCGTGCTGCCGGCAAAGCTAGCGATCGCCGTGCCCGCGAGCACCACGGCCAGCGTGTTGGCCGCCGCCGTGCCGCGGATGTTCACGCGGTCGTCGCCCTCCCCGCCGTCCATGATGTCGCTGCCGTCGCCGATCAGGTAGTTGAAGACGTCGTCACCTTCGTTGCCGGCCAGCGTGTCGTTGCCGGCGCCGCCGTTGAGGGTGTCATTGCCCAGCCCGCCGTTGACGCTGTCGTTGCCGGCGCCGGCGTCGATGACGTCGTTGCCGCCCTGACCGTCGATCACGTTGATACCGCCGTTGACGGTGATCGTGTCGTTGCCCTGGCTGCCGACGAAGTTCTCTATAGCCTGAAGGACATCGGTGCCGGTCTGCGCGCCGGTGGCCGTCGTATTGCTGATGGTGACTCCGGCGGTGACCGCCGACAGGTCGTAGGTGTCTATGCCGGCGCCGCCCGAGTAGGTGTCGTTGCCGTCATTGACCGTGGCCACGAAACGATCGTTGCCGCCGCCGGCATTGAGCGTGTTGGCCTGGGCATTTCCGGTGAGCGTGTCCGCGCCACTGCCCGTGGTCACGTTCTCTATGCCGGCGATGCTGCTGAACCCGGAGGCGGTGCCAGCAGCGAGGTTCACCGTCACCGCCGTCGTCGACGTATAGGTCAGCGTGTCGACCCCGCCCAGCAGGTCGGCGGCGATGGCTTCGACACCTGTCACCGATACTGCCGCGGTCGTCGTGAGCAGCGTGCCGTTGAACGCCACGCTCAGGTTGTTCGCGGCGGCGGTGCCAAGGAGGTTGAGCGTGTCCAGCCCGGCGCCGCCATTGACGGTGTCCGAGCCCTCGCCCAGCGTGTGATTGATGGTGTCGTCGCCATTGCCCGCCTGGATGTTGTCCGCGCCGGCGCCGCCGTCAATGATGTCGTTCTCGCCGAGTCCGTTGATCGTGTCCGCGCCGCCACCGCCGAGAATGATGTCCTGGCCTTCCGTGCCGTTGAGCACCTGGGCCGCGGCGGCGGCTGGAATCGCATCGCCGGTCACGGTGGTCACGGCCGACGTCAGGGTTTCCAGCGAGCCGCCGTTGTCGGTGAAGCTCACCTGCAGCCGCAGCTCGCGGTTGACCTGGCCGGTGCCCGGCGTGAACGCCTGCTGCGTGGCGCCGGCGATGTCGGTGAAGCCTGCGGCCGCACCGCCCACGCCGGTATTGACGGCCTGCTGCCACTGGTAGCTGAAGACGACGTTGACCAGGCCATTGGCGTCGCTGATGCCCAAGGTCGACGCCGTCAGCTCCTGGCCTTCGGTCGGGGTGGTGTCGCTGATCGCGGGCTGACCGACCGCCGCGACGTTGACCATCTCCACCGGTTCGGTCGCCGCCGAGTAGACGATCTCGAGCACGTCATTGGCGTCCTTGTAGACCGCCCGCACGCGCAGCGCCAGACCCGCCTCGAAGCTGCGCGGCGTGAAGCTGGGCCCGGTGGCGCGTGCCACTTCCCCGCCGGCGTTCTCGATCAAGATGTCCTCGAAGATGCCGGGGCGGACTTCGGCCTGCCAGTAGTAGGCAATCGCGCCAGTCACGGCGCCGGTCGGGTTCGTGGTGCTGATGTTATCTTCGTCGGTCACACCCAGCGCAGAGACGCTCAGCGCCTCGCCCACGGCCGGCGTCTCGTCGCTGATGGTCAACTGGCCTTGCGGGTCGAAGTTGAAGCCCTGCTCGGCAATGAAGGCCGCGCCGTCCGAGAACTGCAGCCGCTCGATGTTGCGCACCACGTCGATGCCGTCCGAGCCCACCTCGCCGTCCACGACATGCGCGACCTGCCAGACGTCGTCGGCGACGAAGGTGACTTCATAGTTGGCAAACACATCCGAGAACACGGCGGTGTCGAAATCGCTGCTGTCGGCCATCAGGATCTCGCGCGCTATTGTCAGCTGGCCCGGGTTGTAGCTGCCGTTGAACACCCGCTCCTGCAACTCGAGATCGGTCATGGTGTCGTAGCTGGCGATCTCCTCGCCCGTGCCGTCGGCGTTCTGGCGCACGCTGATGCGCACGTTGAGCCAGGCGTCGCCGTCGATGATGTCGTTGCCGCCGCGGCCCTCGAGCAGGTCGCTGCCGGCGCCGCCGATCAGGATGTTGCCGGCAAACGATGTCACCGGATCGACCAGCCCCATGCCCACGCCCAGCACTTCGTCGAGCAGCTCCTGCAAGCCGTCGATGAGCCCGATGTGGTTCAGCACGCTGCCGGTGGCGCCCGACAGCGCCATCGCGTTGGCATCGTTGTTGTCGCCCGAAAGAGCGTCGGCGTGGGCCGAACCCGACACGCCCTCGACCGAAGTGAAGCGCGCCAGCACCGTGGCGTTGGACACTGGCACCGGCGTCTCGTCGAAAGCGCGCAGCAGCAGATCGGCGGTGACGCCGAACTGGTCGTCCTTGAAGCCCGCCCAGTCAAAGCCCGAGCCGCCTTCGTAGCGATCCACCTGGCCGCCGTTGCCGAACATGATGTCGTCGCCGCCTTCGCCGTCCATGCGGTCGGAGATGGTGTTGCCGATGAAGACATCGTGGCCCACGACCTGGTCGCGCCCGAAGGCGTCGAAGTTCTCGCCGGCGCTGCCGTCGGCCATGCCGCGTTCTATCCAGTCGTCGCCTTCGTTGCCGAACACGAACTCGTTGGCGCGCGCCCCCAGGATGAAGTCGTTGCCGGTGCCGCCGAAAGCTTCCGACGGGTCTTCGCCGGTGACGATGAAGTCGTTGCCATGGCCGCCGAGTATCAGGTTGGCGCCGTTGCCGCCATGGATGGCGTCGTTGCCGTCGCCGCCCTGCATGTTGTCGTCGCCGCCCAGGTCCGTCATGATGTCGTCGTCGTTGCCGCCGAAGACGAAGTCGTTGCCATCCCCGCCTTCGAGCCGGTCATCGCCCGCGTCACCCCACAGCGTGTCGTCGCCGAGGCTGGAAATGATGGTGTCGTTGTTGGCGCTGCCGCCCAGCACCACATGCTCGTCGCCGCTGTACTTCAGGTAGTTGGGGTTGGGCGTGGCGCTGCCGGGGTCGTTGCGCAGCACCAGCGGCGTGAGTGCGCCGGCCTCCATCGGGTCGTCGCGGCCCTCCAGTCCCAGGCCGGTGAACTGCCGTGACGCGTCGACCTCCAGCGTGAAGCCCGGCGTAGTGAAGATGTCGCCCGGCATGTGCGTGGCGTCGGTATTGGCCATCACCATCCTGGCGAAGGAATTGTTCTCGAGCTCGGTCAGGAAGTTCAGGCCCTGGGTGCGCTCGAGGTAGTAGAAGCGGTCGGCGTCCTGCAGCTTCTCCATCTGCTCTTCGAAGACGAAGTTGAACGTCGAGCCCAGCATGCCGCCGAAAGGCATCTGCTTTTCGGCCAGGCCGCCTATCCACAGGTCGACGTCGTCGACGCCGGTGGAGGTGATGCCGGCGTCGTCGGCGTAGGCGTTGCGCCCGTACAGGAAGTCGAGCCTGTCGGCCGGCGCACCGCTGCCGCCGTAGACCAGCGCCAGCGCCGCCGCGCGCTTTTCCGCCACGGTATCGGCGGACGACAGCGAAGCATGCGTGCCGTAGGCGGCGATGAAGTTCACCACCGAGGCTTCGTGCCTGATGTGCTGCATGAAGTCGACCCAGTTCGCGTACGGCTTGAGCTGGGCATCGCCGGTCACATCGTAGAAGTCACGCCGCGCCGCGTTGAGCGTGGGCACTCCCGTGTCGCGCCCGCGCATGATGTTGATGGCGGCGAGGTCCAGCGGCAGGCCCAGCAGGTTGTTGCGCAAGGCATCGGTCACGAACTCGTCGATCTCATTGCCCTGCTGGCGCGTGAGGCCGCGCGCCAAGGCGCCTGCGGCTTCGTCGGCGCTGATGTCGTCGGGCATGAACTGCAGCGGATTGAGGAAGGCCTCGATCAGCCCCATCTGCTGGTCGGGTGCGTCCTCGCCGCCGATGACATTGAAGTCGGTGTCGAAGCGGTCCACGGTCTCGGTCAGCATCGAATGGCCGAAGCGGTACACCGTGTGCGCGAACTCGGCGACGATGGCCGGATTGATTTCCGTATCGTAGACCTGGGTCGCGGCGAAGAAGATGTCGATCTGCGGCTGCACCTTGCGCGCGAATTCCTCGAACACCAGATGCTGGTACTGCATCTCGGTGCCGAAACGCGCCGCCTGGAACAGGCGCTCGCCATTCCACGAGCCGTCGGGCAGGTGCCATTCATTGATGAAGGCCTGATCGCCCGAAGCCAGGATCACGGCCTTGGTGTGCTCCACGAGCCGGTTGTGTTCGGAGTGGAAGATATGGTGTATGCCGGTCAGCGCGATGTTCTCGTTGGCGCGGCCGTCACCGGCGATGAAGTGGGCGTCCAGCAGCTCGTCATCGTAGAACCCGGCGGCCGGCGTGCCGCCGGCGACGTCGTCGGCATCGGCCTGCAGCGCCGCGCCCTGGCTGCTGACGGGACTGGCGCTGTGCGCGATGTCGGCCAGGAAGGGATGTCCGGTGCGCAGCGCCAGGCTGGCATCGACGGGCGCGCCCGGCGTGCCCGAGGCCAGCGTGTTGACTCCGACGACGATCTGCGCGAAGCCGCTGACCGGGTGGGGAATGAAGTTGCCGTACTCGTCGGCAGCGACCAGCGGCAGGTTCAGCGCGTCGCTGTCATCGAGTGCAATGCCCAGCAGGTCGCGCGCCTGGGCCTTGACCACCGCCCAGGTCGCCATGCCGCCGAGCTCGACATCGTCGGCGCTGCCGAAGATGCCGTCGGTGCCGAGGTCGCGGTTGGTGATCAAGGCGCCGGTGGCGACGGGCTTGCCTTCGGCGTTGAGCACATAGGAGCGCAGGAACACCTGGTGCGACGGATGCGAGCTGTAGGTCTGGTTCTGGTCGATGAACGGCGTGGTGAGGTTGCGCGCCTCATGCGTGTCATCGGCCGTGCCCAGCACGCCGTCGACGCCGGGGCCGGCCACCTGCGTGGCGCGCGTGAGCACCAGGAAGTTGCTGTTGCCGCCTGGCACATAGAGCGGATCATCGGGCTGCAGCGGCACGAAGATCGCGCCATTGCCGCCTTTTTGCACCAGGTCCAGGCCGTGGTCGAAGAACTGGCCGAAGAACGTCATGAAGGCGTTGAACGGCGCCGACAGGCCTTCATCGGGCGCGGTGTTCGGCAGCACCAGCAGGCTGCCGGCCGGAATCGGCGCGCCCTCCAGGTCCAGCAGGGTGCCCACCGGAATCGGCTGGCCGCCGGAGTCCAGTTGCGTGCCGTCGGCAAGCACGCCGAATCCCGCGTCCACATAGGCGCTGACCGCGGCCGGGTTGTTGCTCGTCATGTCGACGATCAGGTTGCTGATGATGCGCGGATCGGCATCGACCACGTTGGCGCCGCTGCCGTAGTCGGTGTTGGTCAGCGTCGCGTTGGGGCCGAGGGCGATCGAGTCCCCGTCCTGGTCGTTCAGGTACTCGGCCCCGACCAGACGCGGGAACAGCTCGTCGGCGGCGCCGAAGCCCGACTGGCCCTGCACCAGATTGTTGTAGCTGCCATCGACGGTGCGCAGCCCCAGCGGCGTGCGCGGGTTGTCGAGAATGTCGCTCAGCGGCTCGCCGGCCGCGTGCCGCTCGGAAATCTTGATCTGCTCGAGAACGAACATCAGATCGGCCTGGATGAAGCGCACGCCCGTGCTGTCGACCAGCGTGGTGGGCGGCGGCGGCGGCGGCGGCACGACCACGGCGACGCCGGCGACCGGGGCCGTGGGTGGCGAGTAGACGGTTTCCAGCACGCCATTGGCGTCCTGGTAGACAGCGCGCACGCGCAGCGCCAGGCCATCGAGGTCCGAGGTCACGCGGTAGGTCGTGCCATTGACCGTGGCCGGCTGGCCGCCGCCTGCATCGACGATGTCGCGGAACACGCCGGCGCCATTGACCGGATCGGGCTCGTATTGCCAGGTGTAGCTGATCGGCCCGTTCACCACGCCGCCGGGATTGTCCGCGTCGGTCAGCAGGGAAGAAACGCTCAGCAACTGGTTGATCTGCGGCGTGTCGTCGCTGATCGTGACCCCGCCCTCGGTGCCGCTGTTGCTGCCCGAAAGAATTTCCTCGGCGTTGGAAAACCGCAGCCGCTCGATGTTGCGCAGGATGTCGGTGCCGTCCGTGCCGACGTTGTCGGTGACGACGGTGCGCCCGTCGGCGCCAGTGGTGACGGTGTAGTTCTCGCGCACGCCGGAGAACATCGCGGTGTCGAAGCCGGGCGACTCCGACATCAGGATCTCGCGCACTATGCTCAGCTGGCTGGGATTGATCTCGCCCGAGAGCATGCGCGGCACCAGATCCTTGATGCTGTCGACGCTGGTCAGGCCGGGCACTCCCGAGACCGCGATGCGCATGTTGAGCCAGGCGTCGCCGTCAATGATGTCGTCGCCGCCGCGCCCCTCGATGAGATCGCTGCCGGCGCCGCCCAGGAGGATGTTGCCCGAGCCAAACGAAGCCATGCCCGCCGGCAGCAGGTCCTGCAGGCCGTCGATCAGGCCGATATTGGTCAGCACGCTGCCCGTGAAGCCGGCCTGCAGGATTTCCGTGGCATCGGCATCGTCGCCGCGCAGGAAGTCGGCGAAGGCCGAGCCCGACAGGCCTTCGGTGAACGCGAAGCGGTCCATCAACGCGGCGCTGGAGTTGACCACCGGCGGCACCACCAGGTCATTGATCAGCATGTCGGCGGTCACGCCGTACTTGTCGAACTTGTAGTTGGCCCAGTCGAATCCCGAGCCGCCGTCGAAGTGGTCCTCTCCGTCCGAGCCCGCAAAGATGTCGTCGCCGCCCTCGCCTATCAGCTCGTCAAAGCCGCCGCCCGAGATCAGCACGTCGTTGCCTATCACCGCATCGCGGAACAGCGGGTCGGAGCTGTCGCCCGTGGTGCCGTCCTGCGTGCCCAGTTCTATCCAGTCATGGCCTTCGTTGCCCAGCGTGGGCAGGTTGCCCTTGGAGCCGAGAATGAAGTCGTCGCCCTGGCCGGCAAACACTTCCGACACGTCCTCGCCGGTGACGATGAAGTCGCTGCCGTTGCCGCCGATGATCAGGTTGAATCCGTTGCCGCCATGGATGACGTCGTTGCCGTCGTTGCCCTTGAGCACGTCGTCGCCGCCGCGGTCGGTGATGATGTCGTCACCGTCGCCGCCTTCGACCTGGTCGTTGCCGTCGCCGCCTTCGATGCGGTCGTTGCCGCCGTCGCCATAGACCGTGTCGTCGCCGAGGCTGGCGACCAGCGTGTCGTTGCCGGCGGTGCCGCCCAGCACGACATGCTCATCGCCGGTATAGGCCAGGTAGTTGGTTTCCACCGCGGCGGTGGTCGGGTCGTCGCGCAGCACCAGCGGCGTCAGCGCCGTCCCGCCTTCGGTAGGATCGCCATGGCCGTCGGCGCCCAGGCCGGTGAACTGCCGGCTCTGGTCGACTTCGAGAATCAGGCCAGGCGTGGAGAAGATGTCCGCCGGCAAATGGGTCGCGTCGGTGTTGCGCATCACCAGCTGGGCAAACGTGTTGTTCTCCATCTCGGTGAGGAAGTTCAGGCCGGCCAGGCGCGACAGATAGTAGAAGCGGTCGCCGTTTTGCAGCGCCTCCATCTGGCTTTCGAAGACGAAATTGAACGTCGAGCCCAGCAGGCCGCCGAAGGGCATCTGCTTTTCGGCCAGGCCGCCGATCCAGAGATCGATGTCGTCGACGCCGGTGTGGGTCACGCCATCCGCATCGTTGGCATAGGCGCCGGTGCTGTTGAGAAACGCCAGCCGGTCGGCGTCGACCGCGGTGAAAGTGCGCTCCTCGGCGGCGCCGGCATTGAGCACGGCACTGCCGCCGAACACCAGGGCCGTGGCCACGGCGCGCTTTTCGGCCAGCGTGTCGACATCCGCTGCGACCAGGGCGGAATGCGTGCCGTAGGCGGCGATGAAGTTGATCACCGAGGCCTCGTGCTTGAGGTGCTGCGTCAGGTCGAGCCAGCTGGTGTAGGGCTTGAGCTGCGGGTCGGCGGTAGAGCCGAAGAACTCACGCCGTGCCTCGTTGAGCGTGGGCACGCCGGTGTCCCGGCCGCGCGCGATATTGATGGCCGCCAGGTCCAGCGGCAGGCCCAGCAACTGGTTGCGCACGGCCTCGGTGACGAACTCATCGATTTCGTTGCCGATCTGGCGCGTCATGCCGCGGATGATGGCGCCGGCGGCCTCCTCCGAGGTCAGGGCGCCGCCGTCGGTGAAGGCCACGGGGTTCAGAAAGGCTTCAACCAGCCCCATGTCGCTGGATACAAAGTTGGGGTCGAGGCGATCTACCGTCTCGTTGAGCATGGTATGGCCGACGCGGAACACGGCGTGCGCGAACTCGGCGACGATGGCCGGGTTGATGGTCGTGTCGTAATTGGTTTCGGGCAGGAAAGCATCGATCTGCGGCTGCATCTTGCGCGCGAACTCTTCGAACACCAGATGCTGGTACTGCATTTCTGTCGCGAAGCGGGCGGCCTGGAAGATGCGCTCGCCATTCCATGAACCGTCAGGCAGTTGCCATGAGGCAATGAACGCGGCGTCGCCGCTGGCCAGCACCGTGGCCTTGATTTCCTCGACCTGCCGGTTGTGTTCGGAATGAAAGACATGATGGACGGCCGTCAGTGCGATGTTCTCGTTGCCGCGGCCGTCGCCGGTGATGTAGTGCGCGTCCAGCAGTTCGTCGTCATAGGTGCCGGCCTGCAAGGGCCCGTCGTTGATGACGCTGTCGTCGTCGGCCGCGAGCAGCGCACCGGTCTGGCTGTTCACCTGGTTGGCGTTGTGCGCGATGTCGTCCAGGAACGCGTGGCCGGTGCGCACCGCACCGGCGGTGGTGATCGGCGCATCGGGGGTGCCCGATGCCAGCACCGGCGGCGGGCCGGCGCTGATCACGATCTGGGCGAAGCCGGTCACGGGGTGGGGAATGAACTTGCCGAACTGGTCGGTGGCGAGCAACGGAACATTGAGCACGTCGGCGTCGGTCAGCGCTATGCCCAACATGTTCAGGGCCTGGGCCTTGACATCGGCCCAGGTGCTCAGGCCGCCGTCCGCACCGTCAAGCAGGTTGCCGGTCGCCACCGGACGGCCTTGGGCGTTGAGCGCGTACTCGCGCAGGAACACCTGGTGCGAGGCATGCGACGTGTACGTCTGGTTCTGGTCGACAAAAGGCGTTGTCTGATTGGTCTGGTCGCCGTTGGCGTCGCGCGTGGCACGCGACAGCACCATGAAATTGGCCGGACTGCCTTCGACATACAGCGGGTCGTCGGGCTGCAGCGGCATGAAGATGGTTTCGGTGCTGTTCTTGTTGACCAGGTCGAGGCCGTGGTCGAAGAACTGGCCGAAGAAAGTGAACCAGGAGTTGAAAGGTGCCGACAGCCCTTCATCGGGCGCGATGTTCGGGATATCCAGCAGCGTGCCCGCGGGAATCACCGCACCATCGAGGTCGCGCAGAACGCCGGCCGCGTCGAGCGTGCCCAGACCGGCGTTGACGAACGCCGTCACTGCGGCCGGGTTGTTGCTGGTCATGTCGGCCACCAGATTGCTGATCAGCCGCGGGTCCGCATCCACCACATGGCCGGTGCTGCCGTAGTCGTTGTTGGTGACCGGACCGAAGCTGTCGTCCTGCTCGTTGGGGAAGCTTTGCGGGACCAACTGCGGGAACGGGTTGTCGGCCGCGCCATAGTGGCTTTGCCCGGGCATCAGGTTGTTGTACGAACCATCCACCGTTCTGAGACCGAAAGGCGCAAAGGTGTTGGGTACCAGGCTCGCGGGGGCGGCGCCCGCTGCCTGTGCTTCAGCGATGAGGATCTGCTGGAGGATGAACTCGAGGTCCGATCTGATAAGCGTGGCCATTTTGATGCTCCTGGAAACAAAAGACAGTCAAGGCAGCTCCAAACCCGGGCACAGGCGGTCCCCAACGCCTGCTTGAGTAAGCAGGCGTCTCGATCGTGGCGGATGGTGCTGCGGCGGGCGCGGATGGCGGAGAAAGATGCATGACCCGGGCGGGTCATGTCCCTGGCGGACGGCTAGGGTCGTCGTCGGCTGTTCATGTAACGCCGCGGCGCGTTACACGCAATGTTCATGGCGCGAAGAGGGCTGCATTGCACCCCGGCACATGGATGCCACCAGCATCGTCCAGGGAGCCCGTCTGATGACCTATTCATACGACTCTCCATCGAATAATTGGAGTGACTAGGTCGGCACGCCGTAGGTCGTTGCTTTCATGAGCGAGCGACAAGCGGTGGTCGATTTGCAACTAACGTGGTGAATTTTGTATGAGCATGCAAATGGATGCAATTATTTTTAACTATTTTGCACTTCGATAGCCCATTGCTATTTATTGGGCCAAGAAAGAAATCAGGCCGGCTTGCGACGCCAGAAAAAGAAGGCGCCGACGACCGCCAGCGCCAGGGTCAGGATCAGCACTAGCGCCAGTACGACGCTGAAATCGCCAGCGGCAAGACGCGCCGCGAAGGACATCCGGGCGTTGCGCGCCGGCTCACGCCCACCCGCAAAGGGATTGAAAATGGCCGCGCCAGGCTCGTCGGCCACGGGAGCGATGGCGGCTGGCGACTGGACGGCAGAGGGCGCCACGTCGGCAACCGGGTTTTCAAAGACGCCGTCGGGAACGCCGCCATCCGCGCTATCGACCGCCGTGCAGGCGCCAGGCAAGCAGTCAGCAGCCGGCGCCAGGTTCGCGCACACGCACCACAGCACCATCAGGACCAGGCGCATCGCTGGAAAAAATCGCTGTCGATGCATGGCTTTTCTCCCGTGTCCGTTCGGTCGATTCCGCTCCTGGATTGTCCATCCATGAACTGCCGGTCACAAGCATGCCGGCGGCCGGCGGCGGCGCCTCAAGCCGCGCGCCTGGGCCCCTGATGGCAGCGCAGCGCGGGCACAAAAAAGCCCGCAACGCCAGACGGCATGCGGGCTGCAAGGCAAGTCGGGTCCGCCGAAATCAGGGACTGCGATGCATTGAAATCCGTGCAATGAAGCCTATTGAATTAGGCTATCGATTTTTATAAAAATCACAAGAATTTCTTCAATCGTAACCGGCGCGCGGCAGACGGACATGCCGCGGCGCCCGTCCGTGGGCTCAGCGGTGGCTCAACCGCCGCACCACCCAGTCGCCCAGGCTCTGTATGGCCTGCACGAAGAAGATCAGCACGATCACCACGGCCAGCATCACGTCGGGCAGGAAGCGCTGGTAGCCGTAACGGATGCCCAGGTCGCCCAGGCCGCCGCCGCCGATGGCGCCGGCCATGGCAGAGTAACCGGTCAGGCTCACGAAGCTGATCGTCAGGCCCGCGACGATGCCCGGCAGGGCTTCGGGCAGCAGCACTTTCCAGACGATCTGGCTGGTGGTCGCGCCCATGGCCTGGGCGGCTTCGACCAGGCCGTTGTCGACTTCGCGCAAGGCGGTCTCGACCAGGCGCGCGATGAACGGCGCCGCGGCCAGAGTCAGCGGCACCACGGCCGCGCCCGTGCCTATGGACGAGCCCGTGATCAGCCGCGTGAACGGAATGATCGCCACCAGCAAGATGATGAACGGCGTCGAGCGCACGGCATTGACGATCCAGCCCACGGTCTTGTTGAGCGGGCCGTTTTCGAGCACGCCGCCGTCGTCCGTGAGGCGCAGGAATACGCCCAGCGGAATGCCCAGCAGGCCGCCGACCAGTCCGGAGATACCGACCATCACCAGGGTTTCCCACAGCGAGATGGCAAACAGCTCCAGCATCATTTCAGAAAAATTTTCAAACATCGCTCAACCCTCGATCTGCACGGTTTCGACCTGTACGCCCACGGCGCGCAAATGCGCTATTGCCGCCAGGATCTGCGCGGCCTCGCCGCTGGCGAACACGGCCAGCGAGCCGAAAGTCTGCTCCTGGATCTCGTCGATCTGGCCGTGCAGGATGCTCAGGTCCAGGCCAAAGTCGCGGATCATCTGCGACAGGATGGGTTCATAGGCGCTCTCGCCCGCATACGACAGGCGCAGCAGCTGGCCCGTGCCGCCGTTGAGGTTGGCCGCGAGCTTGCGCACGCGGGCCAGCACGCTGGCCGGCAGTTCCTGGGGCAGAATTTCGTCGATCAGGCTCTTGGTGATGGCCTGCTGCGGACGCGTGAACACGTCGATGACCGGGCCGATTTCAGCGATGCGGCCGGCGTCGATCACGGCCACGCGGTCGGCGATCTGCTTGATCACCTGCATCTGGTGGGTGATCAGCACCACCGTGAGGCCCAGCTCGCGGTTGACCTTGCGCAGCAGGTCGAGAATGGAGCGCGTGGTCTCGGGGTCCAGCGCCGAAGTGGCTTCGTCGCTGAGCAGCACCTTGGGATTGCTGGCGAGCGCGCGTGCAATGCCCACGCGCTGCTTCTGGCCGCCCGAGATCTGCGACGGATAACGGTCGCGCAGCGCCGTCAGGCCCACGAGTTCGAGCAGCGGTTCGACGCGTGCGCGGATCTCATCCTTGGACATGCCCACGAGTTCCAGCGGCAGCGCTGCGTTGTCGAACACGGTGCGCGAGGACAGCAGGTTGAAATGCTGGAACACCATGCCGATGTCGCGGCGCGCGGCGCGCAGATCGGCGTCACCCAGCTTGGTCAGGTCGCGGCCGTTGACTATCACTTCGCCGTGCGTGGGACGGTTGAGCAGGTTGATGCAGCGCACCAGCGAGCTCTTGCCCGCGCCGCTGCGGCCGATGATGCCGAACACTTCACCGGCTTCGATGTGCAGGTCGATGCCGCGCAAGGCCTCGACCGGGCCCGTCGCGCCCTTGTATATCTGGGAAAGCCCCCGAATGTCGATCATGGAATGTGCTTTGGCGCAGTGCGGGCCCACGGCCTGCCTGCGCTCGTTAAATGAAAAGGAAACGCGCCCGTATCTGTGGCGGGCGCGCGATCAAAAATGCAACCGCGCCCGGCATCTCGCGCCAAGTCGGTGTTAACCCTAAACTATGCCTCAAATTGCAACCGGCTACAGCGCCCGCGCGCATTTCCCCGCGGGGCAGGTGCACAGGCCCGCACAGCGCCCCGCTATTGTCTTCGTTTTGCGCAGCCGCGCGCCATGCCCGACCGGCGCAACCACCGCGCTTTGCCCGCCACAATAGCGGACAGAACTCCTTGAATCTCCCCATGACCACTTTCCAAGCCGGCATTCTGCAGGCCATCCCTGCTATCGGACGCTATGTCTTCTTTTCCATTACCCCGACGGCGCTGAACGAGCCCGCATTGCTGCGCAATGGCCTGCAGCGGCTGGCTGCGCTGGTCGATGGCGAGCGCGTGGTCGCGGCCCTGGGCCACGAACTGGTGCAGGCGCTGGGCGCACAAGTGCCGGGACTGCGCGCGTTTCCCGAACTCAGCGGCCCGGGCGTGAAGGCGCCGGCCACGCCCGTGGCGTTGTGCCTGTGGCTGCGCGGCCAGGACCTGGGCGAGCTGCTGGCGCTCACGCGCCGGCTCGAAAAGGCGCTGGCACCCGCGCTCAAGGCCCTGCGCGTGGTCGAAGCCTTCCGCCACGGCAAGGGCGTGTCCGGCCATGGCCTGGACCTGACCGGCTATGAAGACGGCACGGAAAATCCGCAGGAAGTGGCCGCCGAGAGTGCGGCTTTTGCCAGCGGCCTGGGCGCAGGGCTCGACGGCTCGAGCTATCTCGCGCTGCAACAATGGCTGCACGACTTCGACGCTTTCGACGCCATGTCGGAGCTGGAGCAGGACCACAGCGTGGGCCGCAGGCGCAGCGACAACGAGGAACTCGACGACGCCCCCGAATCGGCCCATGTCAAGCGCACGGCCCAGGAAAGCTTCACGCCCGAAGCTTTCGTGCTGCGCCGCTCCATGCCCTGGGCGCTGCACACGCCCAGCGGCGACAAGGCCGGCCTGATGTTCGCGGCGTTCGGCAGCTCGTTCTATGCGTTCGAAGCGCAGATGCGCCGCATGCTGGGCCAGGAAGACGGCATCGTCGATGCGATGTTCCGTTTCTCGCAGCCGGTCACGGGCGCCTACCTCTGGTGCCCGCCGATGCACGCGGGCCAGCTCGATCTGCGCGCGCTGGTCGCAACCGCAACTTCCACTTGAGAAGCGGCTCCAGCGGCCGCTGATGCTCGCGCGGGCACAGGCGCGAGTCTGTGCCCGGCGGCGCGCTGCGCGGCAGATCGCTGCCAGGGTAATTCCTGATTGCCGCAGAGTTGTTAACGATAACAATCTGCCTGCTCGCGATGTTAACGTGAACAAGCAAATATTTGCCCGTACCGGCTATGCCTTACCCCCGCGCGAAGACATCCAGGAGCACGACAGGGACATCCCCTGCAAGCACGCCCCATATGGGCGGCATCACCGCCAGCAGCGTTGGCAGCGCGACCCGCGCGTCCAGGCTGCCGCCAGCGCCTCCACAAGAGGCAGGGAATCGGCCCATGGCCCAGGGCGCCGTTGATGGCAGGAAATACATTCACAGGAGACACCATGAAGACAGTATTCACAGACTGGCGTGCGCTGAGTCTGCTCATCTCATCCGCCACGCTGCTGGGCTGCGGCGGCAGCGATGGCGGCGCCACGCCCTCACTGCCCGGCGCCACTGCCGTGCGTTCGGCCGGCATGGTCTACGCGGAGCCCACACTGGCGTCGGATGCCGCAGGCAATCAGACCCTGAGCGTGGCCATTCTTTCGCAAAGCGGCATGCGCACCGTGACCACGGACGCGCTGGCCGCGGCCAGCGTCAATGCGCTCAAGGCAGCGCTGGTGCCGGGCAATCTGGTCGACTGGATTCCCAACGGCGCCGACAAGGCCAGCGTGCCCGCCGACCCGGCGCAGACATTCAACGTGATCCTGGCCAAGGGCAAGTCGTCGGCCGCCCAGTTCAATCTGCAGAAGTACGGTGCCGGGGTATCGCGCCACGACAATGCGCCCGGCCCCATGATCGCGGCCGGCTGGGTCTACCAGAAGAGCGCGGGGTCGATCACCATCGGCGATGGCAGCACGGTGACCGCCGACCAGGCCGGGCGCGCGTTCGCGCAGCCGATTCGCCGCTACCAGGAAACCTATTCCGTCGCGCCGAACGCCGTGGTGTTCAACGTCAACACCGACGACTACGCCAAGAGCGCCGCAGCCGACTTCGCCTCGATTCCGGTGACCGCCAACTACGACTACGGCACCACCGCGCGCCAGGCCGCCTATGTGCTGTTCGACAAGAACTACCAGCATGCCGAATCGGCCAAGGTCGTCGCGATCTGGTATTTCACGCCGCAGTCCAAGACCGATGGCAAGCCCGTGTGGGAAGTGCCGTCGCAAAGCCCCATGCTCGCCGACAAGGGCAATGATCCCGTCTCCGGTCAGCCCTACATGAGCATCAACGCGACCAGCCCGACCTCGGCGCCCTACTCGCGCAGCACCGAACCGTTCGAGATGGTCAAGAACACCATGTACTACGTGGGCGACAACGAAGTCGCTTCCTATCTGCTCAAGGCGGACATGGGCACGCCCAACGATCCCTCGGACGACAAGGTGATCAAGGTCGACGCGGGCTGGCCCAACAGCGGCTACCAGTACTGGAAGAACATGGAATTGATGGGCGTGGACCCGCGTTCCGTGACCGACATCTGGTTGACCCACGGGCACAGCGATCACTACGGCACCGTGGTCGAGCAGCTGAAGATGATGGACAACGCCGGCAAGAAGATCGCGCTGTGGGCCTCCAGGGAAGACGCGGTCGCGGTGACCTCGGACATGCAGGGCAACACCTGGAACATCGCCGGCGCCCTGCCCGCGTCGGAAACCGTGATCCGCGAACGCACCACGAACTTCTACGAGTATGACAAGTGGTATGACTACGGCAACGTGAAGATCATGGTGATCTGGTCGCCCGGCCACACGCCAGGCACCACCAACATGCTGTTTCGCGTGAAGAACCCCACGGACGGCAAGTTCTACACCTTCGGCTACCACGGCGGCTATGGCTTCAACGGCTTGAACACGCCCACAGCGAACAACGGCTGGCTGCGCCTGTCTTTCCAGCATGGCTTCAGCTACCTGCAGAACACCGTGGACGTGGACTTCGTCTCGCCCCAGCACACCAACCAGTTCCCGATTGTCGAAGTCTTCCAGGCGCTCAAGGCCTACAACCGCGACCCGGCCAACGCGGGCAAGCAGCTGACCATGCTGGACGCGATGTCGTCGAAGGTGTTCGACTCGCCCAGCGTCAACGGCAGCAAGGTGACCAGCGAGTTCTCCAACCAGCTGGAAAAGCGCCGTTCGGTGGCCTCGTACCGCGCCAGCGATGCGGCCAACGCGAGCTACAAGAGCATAGAGACTTCGGGGCCGTTCAAGCCGGGACGTGAAAACGGCCTGAACGCGGTGCGCGCAGTGGTGCTCGACGAAGGGCGCATCATTCAGGGATTTGTCGGACCGCAGAACAAGAACCCGAACATTCCGCTGCTGGCCAACGGCATCGTGACGGCCACCGACCAGTACACCAACGACCCCACGGGCTTCTACGTCCAGGTCTCGGTCGACGTGCAGGACGCGGGCTACAAGGGATATATCCCCGAAGGCTATACGCAGTTCAGCCCCGGAATGAACGCCAGCATCACCTACAAGGGCGGTCCCGTCGAGTCGGTGCATGCGGCCAAGGGCACGTTCCATCCGCCGGAAGTGCTGCGCACCCAGCGCCTGAACTCGCTGGCCGAAGCGCAGACCGTGCTGCAGTCGATCAGCAAGGGTCGCACGGTGACGCTGTCGCTGACACCGGCCAGCGAGATTGTGGTGCCCGCCAACGTCGCGCAGACCTTCCAGTAAAGCGCTGATGCGCGCACGCGGCCGCTCGCACTCGGCCGCGTGCGCATTGCAGTCCCCGAACGTCTCCCATTTCGCATGCCATGATGACCCCACGCCGATTCAACTTCCATCCATGGGTGCAAGGCCTGGGCCTTGCGGCCACGCTCTGCTGGGCCGCCGCCCCCGCGCTTGCCGCGGACCTCGCGTCCGCCGAGCGCGAATACCAGCAAAGCAAGCTGTTCAACGGCAGCTCCGGCAACACCATCGACATGGCGCGCAGCCGCGCGCATCTGCTGCATGCGGCGCAGCGCGGCCATGGGCCGGCGCAAGTGGAGCTGGGCTTCATCTACCTCAACGGCACGGGCACGCCCAAGGACCTCGCCCAGGCCTTCAAGTGGTTCAATGCCGCGGCAGGAAACGATATGGAGCTGGCGCAATGCATGCTTGGCGACTTCTACCGCGACGGTCTGGGCGGGGCGCCGCAGGACCCTGCGGCCGCGCTGCGCTGGTACCGCAAGACCGCCGACGGCAACGCGCGCTGCGCCTCGAAATCCCAATATGAGCTGTATGCCAGCTACGCCGCCGGGCTGGGGGTGAAGAAGGACATGCGCACGGCAATCGAATGGCTCAGGCGCTCAGCCAACGCGGGCAACCCGCAGGCACAAAGGGCGCTGGGCCTGGCCTATCAGCGCGGCCAGGGCGTGGGCGCGAATCCCGCGCTGGCAAAACAATGGCTGCTCAAGTCGCGCGAAGGCGTTGCGCCGCACGAAGACCATGAGCACGACGACCAAGAAAAAGGCCCGGGCAAAGCGCCGGGCCATGTTCATGTGCACTGAGCCCCCCGCCGTCTCCACGGCGAGGGGGCTGGAGCCGCTTTATCGCACCATGCAGGGACGCTTGTTATCAAAGCTCCAGTTGGGCACCAGGAACTGCATGGCCATGGCGTCGTCGCGCGCTCCCAGGCCATGCTGCAGGTACAGCTGGTGGGCGCGCTCGACGGCCTCCATGTCCAGCTCTATGCCCAGGCCGCCGCGCTGGGGCAGCTCGATGTAGCCGTTCTTGATCTGCAGCGGGTTCTTGGTCAGGTACTGGCCGTCCTGCCAGATCCAGTGGGTGTCGATCGCCGTCACCCGGCCCGGCGCGGCCGCGCCCACATGCGTGAACATCGCCAGCGACACGTCGAAGTGGTTGTTGGAGTGCGAGCCCCAGGTCAGGCCGAAGGCCTGGCACAACTGGGCCACGCGCACCGAGCCGGCCATGGTCCAGAAATGCGGATCGGCCAGCGGAATGTCCACCGACTGCAGCGAGATCGAATGCGCCATCTGGCGCCAGTCGGTGGCGACCATGTTGGTGGCCGTGGGCAGGCCCGTGGCGCGGCGGAATTCGGCCATCACTTCGCGGCCCGAGAAACCGCCTTCGGCGCCGCAGGGGTCTTCGGCATAGGCGAGCACGCCATGCAGATCGCGCGTGATGCGGATCGCGTCCTTGAGCAGCCAGCCGCCGTTGGGATCGAGCGTGACGCGGGCCTGGGGAAAGCGCTCGTGCAGCGCACGGATGGCTTCGACTTCTTCCTCGCCGCGCAGCACGCCGCCCTTGAGCTTGAAGTCCTCGAAGCCATAGCGCTCATGCGCGGCTTCGGCCAGGCGCACGATGGCTTCGGGCGTCATGGCCTTCTCATGGCGCAGGCGCTGCCAGTCGTTGGCCGCACCGGGATCGGTCTGGTAAGGCAGGTCGGTGAGCGTGCGGTCGCCGACATAGAACAGATAGCCGAGCATCTGCACCGAAGTGCGCTGCACGCCTTCGCCCAGCAGTGCGGCCACGGGCACGCCCAGGTGCTGGCCCAGCAGATCGAGCAGCGCGGATTCGGCGGCGGTGACCGCATGGATGGCGATGCGCAGGTCGAACGTCTGCAGTCCGCGCCCGCCGCTGTCGCGGCCCTCGAACGCGGCGCGCATCGCATTGAGCACGGCGTTGTAGTTGCCCACGGGCTGGCCCACGATCAGCTGCGCCGCGTCTTCCAGCGTCTGGCGGATCTTTTCGCCGCCCGGCACTTCGCCCACGCCGGTGTTGCCCGCGCTGTCGGTCAGCACCAGCAGATTGCGCGTGAAGAACGGCGCGTGCGCGCCGCTGAGGTTGAGAAGCATGCTGTCATGGCCGGCGACCGGAATGACACGCAATTGGGTGACGACAGGAGTGGAGGAAGAAGCCATAGTGGAACCAGGTGCAGGGAGAAATGGAATCGGCCTGCGCGTAGGTCAGGCCATGGAATGGTAGGTGGAAAAAATCAGTTGGCGGTGATGCCGCCGGTGTCTATCACCTGCTTCCAGCGCGCGAACTCCCTGGCCTGGAACTGGGTGAACTCCTCGGGGCTGTTGCCCACGACTTCGAGACCAGCGTCGGTGAACTGCTTGGTCAATGCCGGGTCCTTGAGCGCCTTGAGAATGCCGGCATGCAGCTTGGCCTTGACGTCCGCGGGCAGGCCCTTGGGCGCGGCAATGCCTTGCCATGCATAGACTTCTACGCCCTGAACGCCGGCTTCGGCCGTGGTCGGAACATCGGGCAGCACGGGCGAGCGCTTGTCGCCCGTCACGGCGATGGCCTTGAGCTTGCCCGACTTGATGTGCTGGATGACGGCGTTGACGTTCTGGAACGACATGTCGACCTGGCCGCCGAGCAGATCGGTGATGGCGGGAGCGCCGCCCTTGTAGGGAACATGCAGGCCATTGGTGCCGGTCTTCTGCCAGAACAGTTCGGCCGTCAGATGGTCGGAAGAGCCCGCGCCCGAGGTCGCGAAGCTCACCGCGCCGGGCCTGGCCTTGAGCAGCGCGATCACGTCCTGGATGTTGTTGACCTTGGGCGCGAGCGTGGGGTTCACGACCAGCACGTTGGGCGTCTGCACGGCCACGGTGAGGTAGCTGAAGTCCTTGAGCGGATCGTAGGGCAGGTTCTTCATCAGGTGCGGAGCGACGACGAAAGGTGCGAGCGACGCCACCAGCAGCGTATAACCGTCACCGGGCGCGCGTGCGACCTGGGTCGCACCTATGCTGCCGGTCGCGCCGGCCTTGTTGTCAACCACGAAGGTCTGCTTGAACTGCGTGCCCAGGTGGTTGCTGACCGCGCGCGCGATGGTGTCGGTCGCGCCGCCCGCGGGGAAGGGAACGATCACGTTGACGGTCTTGTCGGGCCAGGCGAATGCCGAGGTCGCGGCGCCCATGGCGGCCAGGCCTATGCAAACGGCGGTGGTGGCGGATTTCAATGCTCTCATCTGTTGTCTCCGATATATGCGGGGCGGGCACGCGCCTTCGCCCGATGATGAATTAATAGCCAGATAACGTTAACATTTACGCAAGAACAGATTGTTAACGTGAACATTCGCGGACGAATCAGTGTTTACCCTGAAGGCTCGAGATTCCGCAGGCTGCGCCCGCAGGGCGCGCCCCTGCTAACTGCATACAATCGGCCTGCCGCCACCGCGCGGCCGCCCATGCAGCCGTTGCGCGTGCCGTGCAGTCAACAGGAATCGATTTGTCCAACAAGCCCGCTACCGTCCAAGATGTCGCCACCCTCGCGGGGGTCTCGGCGATGACGGTCTCGCGCGCGCTGAATGCGCCCGACAAGGTCACGGCCGACACGTTGGCCCGGGTGCGGCACGCAGTCGATGCGCTGGGCTATGTGCCCAACGCGATGGCCAGCGGACTGCGCACCGCACGCGCGCGCATGGTCGCGGCGCTGCTGCCCACGCTGGTCGGCCCGGTGTTCGAGGAGCTGGTCGAGTCGCTGGCGGAGTCGCTCAAGCGCCGTGGTTACCAGCTGATGATCGGACAGGCCGGCTATGACGCGGCGCAGGAAGAAGCGCTGATCAAGACCATCATCCAGCGCCGGCCCGACGGCATCGTGCTGGTCGGCGCGGCGTCATCGGCGGGCGGGCGCCGTGCCCTGCTCGCCTCGCGCATTCCGGTGGTCGAGACCTGGGACTTCAGCGACAACCCCATCGACATGCTGGTCGGCTTCTCGCATGTCGCCATCGGCGAGACGGTGGCGCAATTCCTGCATGCGCGCGGACACCGGCATGTCGCGATCATCACCGGCGACGACGCGCGCGCGCGCACGCGCGCCCAGGCGTTCATCGACCGCTCCCGGGCGCTGGGCGCGCAGTCCGCGCAGTGCTTCTTCACGCGTGCACCGAGCACCATGGGCGCCGGACGCAAAGGCCTGGCATCGCTGCTACAGGCCACGCCGGAGATTTCCGCGGTGTTTTGCAGTTCGGACAGCCTGGCGCTGGGCGCGGCCATCGAAGCCCAGCACCAGGGGCTGCACGTGCCGCAGCAGCTGGCCATCGTCGGCATGGGCGACCAGAGCTTTGCCCAGGATGCCCAGCCCGCGCTGACGACGGTGCGGCTTGACGGCACGCGCATAGGCGAGATCGCGGCCGAATTCATGATGGCGCGCGCCGAAGGCCGCCCCATAGAGAATCCGGTGGTCGACGTGGGCTTCCATATCGTGGTCAGAGACAGCACCTAGGCACAGCCGCTCATTCGGGCCGAATGCCGCCCTTGCGTATCACCTCGCTCCATTTCGCGACTTCTTCCTGGATGCGCTGCGCAAACTCCGCGGGCGTGCTGCCCACGGGCTCGAAACCCATGGACCTGAGCCGCGCCTGCATCTCGCCCTGGCGAATGGAAGCGCGCAAGGCGCGGCTGATCTTGTCGAGCGCGGCCGCGGGAATGCCTTTGGGCGCGATCAGGCCGAACAGCGGCATGATGTCCACGCCCGGCAGCTTGGCTTCGGTGAACGTGGGCACGTCGGGCAGCTGCGGCGCGCGCTGCGGCCCGGTGACGGCCAGCGCGCGCAGCTTGCCGGCCTTGATATGTTCGGCCAGCGTGGGCACGGTGGCGAACGCGAACTGCACCTGGCCGCCGAGCAGGTCGGAAATCACCGTGCCGCCACCCTTGTAGGGAATGTGGATGACCTTGAGCCCGGCCTGCTGGGCGAGCTGCTCGCCCGCGAGGTGCGGGCCGCTGCCCACCCCTGCCGAACCGTAGGCCAGCGTGCCGGGCTCGGCCCTGGCCTTGGCCAGAAAGCCCGCGAGGTCCTTGACCGGCACCGACGGATGCGTGACCAGCACGAACTGCGCGCTGGCGATCTGGCAGATAGGCGTGAAGTCCTTTTGCGTGTCGTAGGCCAGGCGCGCGCCCAGCAGACCGGGGTTGATGGTGAACGTGCTGTCCATCATGCCCAGCGTATAGCCGTCGGGCTCCGACTGCGCGAGCGCGCGCGTGCCTATGGTCGTGCCGCCGCCGCCCTTGTTGTCGACGATGAACGACTGGCCCAGCGCCTGCTGCAGCGCCTGGCCCGCGAGCCGGCCCAGGTTGTCGGTCGCGCCGCCCGCGGGATAGGGAACGATGATGCGCACGGTCTTGTCGGGATAGGCGCCGCTGCTGGCCAGGGCCCAGGGCGTGGCGCCGGCCAGCGCCAGACCGGTGCAGTGGTGGATGAAACTGCGGCGGTTGTTCTGCATGTCTTGTCTCCTGTTTTGAATTCTTGCGCTCTCAGTGCGCGTAGCGGCCCTGGGCCAGGTCGGGCTCGGGGTCGGCGCCCAGGCCGGGGCCATCAGGCACCTGCAGCCAGCCCTGCTCTATCGGCAGCGTGCGGCCATAAGGCACATGGGCCAGCTCCACATACAGGCGCTCCAGCGACACTTCGGTCGTCTGCGCCGCGATCAGGTGCAGGCTGGCCAGAAAGCCCGGCCCGAAGAATGCGACCTGGGGAGCGCAGGTCACGCCGCTGCCTTCGCAGGCACGCGAGATCTCCCAGGCTGCCGTCAGGCCCAGCTTGATGACGCTGGGCTGAACGTATTGCACCGTGGCGTTCTCCACCATGCGCTGCAGCGCCAGCGCGCAGCTGGCGTTCTCGCCCACGGCCAGCGGCACGGCAACGCGTTCGCGCAGCGCGGCCAGGGCCTGGTCGTTTTCGGGCGTCCAGATCGGCTCCTCGATCCAGAACGGCTTATAGGGCAGCATTTCGGCGATCGCGGCTTCGGCCTCGTGCGGCAGCCAGGCGCAGTTGGTGTCGACCATCACCGGCACATCGGGGCCCACGGCGCGGCGCACCGCGGCCAGCGCGGGCGCGGTGCGCTCGTGCAGCTTGATCTCGGTATAGCCTTCGGCCAGCGCGCGCTGGCTCACCTGCTCGAGCAAGGCAGCGTCGGCGTAGTACTGCAGCAGCGAGGCATAGACGCGCACGCGGTCACGGCGCTTGCCGCCCAGCAGTTCGTACAGCGGCACCCCGGCCCTCTTGGCGCGCAGATCCCACAGCGCGATATCCAGCCCGGCGAGCGCATGCACCACGGGGCCCGAGCGGCCCAGGTTGTGCAGCATGCGCTGCATGGAAGGCAGCAGGGTTGCGTCATCGGCCTGCCTGCCGCAGGCCAGCGGCGCGATCAGGGTCTCGAAGATGGCCTGCAGCGCGCGCGGCTCCACGCAATACGACTCGCCCCAGGCCACCGTGCCGTCGTCGGTCTCGACGCGCACCAGCGCGCTGTCGAGCTTGTCGCGCGGCCGGCCCGCGAACAGCGGCGGCTCGCTCCAATGGTGAAAAGGCAGGCGCATGGGAATGCAGGTGATCGAGGCAATGGCGTTGGCGCGCATGAACAGAACCGGTGAAGACAGACCATCTATTCTTGGCGCGCTGCGGCCTATGGTCAAATAGCTAAAACCACTGTTTTCATATGAAATACATATGCTGAGTCGCCGAGAACTGCTGCTGCTGCGCGCGATGTATCAACAGGGCACGGTCACCGCCGCGGCCCACTCCATCCATATGACCCAGCCCGCTGCCAGCGCGCTGCTCAAGGACATGGAGACCCGTCTGGGCTTTGCGCTGTTCAGCCGCGAGAACCGGCGGCTGCACCTGACGAGCCAGGGCCGCGCGCTGATTCCCGAAGTGCTCAACGCGCTGTCGGGCATGGAGTCCGTGGACCGGCTGGCCAGCGATATCCGCCGCGGCGCGTCCGACCGGCTCAGCGTGGGCGCGGTCGCCGTGGCCTCGTCGATGCTGCTGCCGCAAGCGCTGCTCACGGTGCGCCGCGCCTACCCGGGCATCACGTTCACCGTGCGCGCGGGCTCGGGCCTGGAAATCATTGAAATGGCCGTGGACCACCGCATCGACCTGGGCATCGTGATCGGATCCGCGGCGCCCAACGAGCGCGTGCGCAAGGAGCCGCTGGCCGCGGTGAGCCTGTTCGCCATCCTGCACCCGCAGCACCCGCAGGCCGGTGCCGAAGTGCTGACGCTGGCCGAAGTCGCGGCGCTGGGCCTGATCGCGCTGTCGCCCGCGCTGCCCGCGGGGCGGGCGACGCAGCAGGCGTTCGAACACAACGGCCTAGACTACCGCCCGCTGATGGAGGTCGCGCAATCGTTCACGGCCTGCGAACTCGCGGGCGAACAGCTGGGCGTGGCCGTGGTGGAATCATTGGGCGCGCGCTATGCGCAGCGCATGGGGCTGGTCGCCAGGCATCTGCTGACCATGGAGGACTCGGCGCTGTCGCTGGTGAGCCCCAGGGACAGACCGCTCGAAGGGCCGGGCCAATGCCTGCGCGAGGCGCTGCGCGCGGCGGTGGGGGGCTTGCTGCCCGCGAACTAGCGCTTCAAGCCCATGGCTTCGAGCATCTGCTCGGTCTGCTTTTGCATCTGCTCCTGCATCTGCGTGAGCATGTTCTGCGACTGGCCCAGGTAATTGCCGACCATGCCCTGCATCAGCGCCGGCTGCATGCGCACGAACTGGTTCCACATTTCAGGCGTCGCGCCCTGCTCCACCATGCGCGCCTGGAAGTCGCTGAACATCTGCACGTTCTTCTCGAGGCTGGCGCCCATGCTGCCCTGCATCGCATGGCCGTAGAAACGGATGATGTTGGCCAGCACGGCTTCGGTGAACATCGGCGCGCCACCGGCTTCTTCCTCGAGAATGATCTGCAGCAGGATGCTGCGCGTGAGGTCGTCGCCGGTCTTCGCGTCGCGCACCACGAGCTGTTCGTTGGCCATGACCAGCGCCTTGACTTCGGACAGCGTGATGTAAGTGGAGGTGTCTGTGTCGTACAGCCGGCGATTCGGGTATTTCTTGATGACGCGCGGCCGGGGCTTGGCTTGGGCGTTCGATGTCTGGTTCTCTTGCACGGCTGACTCCTCTGGGGCATGGCGCCCCGGCTTGCACTGCAGCAGGGATTTTAGACATACGCCATGCGAAGCTTGCGCAGAACTTACCCTGAGCGCTCAAAAGCCCGCAAAACCCGACGCAGCCCATGGCCGCGCTGCCGTGATCGGCCGCTTGGCTAGCCTGGCGGCGGCGGCACCGAGTGCACCAGCACGGGCGACTCGCCGTCGGCATTGACGCTTTCGAGCTGCACGCCAAAACCCCACAGCCGCGCCGCGTGCTTGAGCACCTCCTGCACATCGTCGTTCAGCGGCCGGCCCTGGTGGCGCGTGTGGCGCAGCGTGAGGCCGCGGTCGCCGCGCAGATTCACGTTCCAGACCTGGATATTGGGCTCGCGCGCACCCAGGTCGTATTGCTGCGACAGCGTCTGGCGCAGCGAACGGTAGCCCTCGTCGTTGTGGATGGCGCTGACCAGCAGCTCGCGCTGACTCGAATCATCGTGGATGGAGAACAGCCGCATGTCGCGCATCAACTGCGGGCTCAGGTACTGGCCCACGAAGCTCTCGTCCTTGAAGTTCTGCATCGCGTGGTGCAGCGCGGGCAGCCAGGGCGTGCCCGCGATGTCGGGGAACCAGCGCCGGTCTTCCTCGGTCGGCTCCTGGCAGATGCGTCGTATGTCGCGGTACATCGCAAAGCCCAGCGCATAGGGGTTGATTCCGCTGTAGGCGCGGTGGCCGGCCGGCGGCTGGTAGATCACATTGGTGTGCGACGCCAACCACTCGATCATCACGCCGTCGGTGAGCCAGCCTTCGTCGTACATGGTGTTGAGCAGCGTGTAGTGCCAGAACGTGGCCCAGCCTTCGTTCATCACCTGGGTCTGGCGCTGCGGGTAGAAGTATTGGGCGATCTTGCGCACGATGCGCACGATTTCGCGCTGCCAGGGCTCCATCAGCGGCGCGTTCTTCTCGACGAAGTACAGCAGGTTCTCCTCGGGCTCCTTGGGAAAGCGCTCGTTTTCCTGCGCCGCATTTTCCCGCCCCGGGCGCGTGGGCAGCGTGCGCCACAGCACATTCACCTGCTGCTGGGCATAGGCTTCGCGCTGCTCGCGCTCGGCGCGCTCGCGCGCCAGGCTCTTCTTGCTCGGACGACGGTAGCGGTCCACGCCCAGATTGGACAGCGCATGGCAGGAATCGAGCCATTGCTCCACGGTCTCTATGCCATGGCGCTCCTCGCACTGGGCGACAAAATCGCGCGCATAGACCAGATAGTCGATGATGCCGCCCGCATCGGTCCACATGCCGAACAGGTAGTTGTTCTTGAAGAAGCTGTTGTGCCCGTAGGCCGCGTGGGCGATCACCAGCGCCTGCATGGCGGTGGTGTTCTCCTCCATCAGATAGCTGATGCAGGGGTTGGAATTGATCACGATCTCGTAGGCCAGGCCCATGTGGCCGCGGCGGTAGCGGCGCTCGGTCGCGAGGAAATCCTTGCCATAGCTCCAGTGGCGGTAGCCCACGGGCATGCCGGCGCTGGAATATGCGTCCATCATCTGCTCGGCCGAGATCACTTCGAGCTGGTTTGGATAGGTGTCCAGGCCAAAGCGTCGCGCGGTATCGGCAATCGCCGCGTGGTAGCGCTCGATCAGCTCGAACGTCCAGTCGCTGGGGTCGGGCAACGGCTGAGCCGGGCGCTGGGCCGCGGGCAGCGGCGTCGTGGGCACGCCGCGCTGTGTGCGTTCGGCCGCGGCCGTGGGACGCCAGACTTGCGGGCCGGCGCGCGGCGCCAGCACCGGGTATTGAGAAAGGTTCATACAGCGACCCCCTCTTTCTTGAACAGATCGCGAAACACCGGGTAGATATCGCCGGGCACCGACACCTTGCGCAGCGCGAAATGCGAGAACTGGCGCGCAATCTGGCTGTATTCCTGCCACAGGCTCTGCTCTTCCTGCACCACCTGCACATAAGCGTAGTAGCGCACCAGCGGCAGGATCTTCTCGACCAGCAGGCTGCGGCAGTTGCCGGTGTCGTCGTTGAAGTTGTCGCCGTCGCTGGCCTGGGCCACGTAGATGTTCCAGTCGGCCGCGGGGTAGCGCGCGCGCATGATCTGGTCGAGCAGCACCAGCGCGCTGCTCACTATCGTGCCGCCGGTTTCCTGCGAATGGAAGAATTCGTCCTCGCTGACTTCGGTGGCCTGGGTGTGGTGGCGTATGAAGACAATCTCTATCTTCTCGTAGTGGCGCGTGAGGAACAGGTACAGCAGGATGAAGAAACGCTTGGCTAGCTCCTTGCGCGCCTGGTCCATGGAGCCGGAGACATCCATCAGGCAGAACATCACGGCCTGGGTGCTGGGCTCGGGAACGCGCGTGCGGCTGCGAAAGCGCAGGTCTATGGGATCGAGAAACGCGACCTTGCCGATGCGCGCCTTGAGCGCGTCGATGCGCTGCTGCAGCTCGGCCAGCACCTCGCTGGTGCCATCGTCCTGCGCCAGCAGCGCCTCGAGCTGGGCCTGCAGGGCCTTGAGCTCGCGCTGCGGCGCCTTGGTCAGCGCGATGCGCCGGCCCAGCGCCCCGCCCATGGTGCGCAGCAATGCGAGGTTCTGCGGCGTGCCGTCGTGGCTGTAGCCCGCGCGCCGCAGCCGGTACTGCTGGGTGCTGGCGATATGGGTGCGCAGCAGCCGCGGCAGCGCCAGGTCTTCAAAGAACAGTTCCATGAACTCTTCCTTGGACAGCGTGAAAGTGAAGTCGTCCTCACCCTCGCCGCTGTCGCTGGCCTGCGAGCCCGAGCCGCTGCCCGCGCCGCCCTGGGGGCGCGCAATGCGGTCGCCGCGCACATGGTCGCTGTTGCCCGGGTGCACGGTGTCCGAGATGCCGCCCTGGCCGTGGCGGAACAGGGGCTCGCGTATGTCCTTGCGCGGGATGGTGATGCTCTCGGCCTGCTCGATATGGCGGATGTCGCGTTTGCCCACGGCGCGCTGCACCGCCTCGGCAATCTGCTGCTTGTAGCGGCGCACGAAGCGCTCACGGTTGCCCACCGACTTGTTCTTGCCGGAAAGCCTGCGGTCAATGATATGCAATGCCATCTTTGCCCCCCTCCATGGTCGGACGCGCGCGCAGCGCGCGCCGCGCTCAGCTGCTCTTGCGCACGCGCAGGTACCACTCGCACAGCAGGCGCACCTGCTTGGGCGTGTAGCCCTTGGCTTCCATGCGCATCACGAAATCCTCGTGCTTGCGCGCGTCCTCGGCGTTGGCCTTGGCGTTGAAGCTGATCACGGGCAGCAGCTCCTCGGTGTTGGAGAACATCTTCTTCTCTATCACCAGGCGCAGCTTCTCGTAGCTGGTCCAGGCCGGGTTCTTGCCCTGGTTGTTGGCGCGCGCGCGCAGCACGAAGTTGACGATCTCGTTGCGGAAGTCCTTGGGGTTGGCCACGCCCGCGGGCTTCTCTATCTTCTCGAGTTCGGCATTGAGCGCGGCGCGGTCGAAGGCTTCGCCGGTGTCGTTGTCGCGGTACTCGTTGTCCTGTATCCAGTAATCGGCGTAGGTGACATAGCGGTCGAAGATGTTCTGGCCGTACTCGCTGTAGCTTTCGAGGTACGCGGTCTGTATCTCCTTGCCTATGAACTCGGCGTAGTGCGGCGACAGGAATTCCTTGATGTAGCCGGTGTACTTGGTCTCGAGTTCGGCGGGAAACTGCTCGCGCTCTATCTGCTGCTCGAGCACATACATCAGGTGCACGGGGTTGGCCGCGACTTCGGTGCTGTCGTAGTTGAACACCCGCGACAGGATCTTGAAGGCAAAGCGCGTGGAGATGCCCGACATGCCTTCGTCCACGCCCGCGAAGTCGCGGTATTCCTGGTAGCTCTTGGCGCGCGGATCGGTGTCCTTGAGGCTTTCGCCGTCGTAGACCTGCATCTTGCTGAAGATGCTCGAGTTCTCGGGCTCGACCAGGCGCGTGAGCACCGCGAACTGCGCCATCATCTTGAGCGTGCCCGGAGCGCATACGGCATTGGCCAGCGAAGACTCGCGGATCAGCTTCTCGTAGATCTTCACTTCCTCGGACACGCGCAGGCAGTAAGGCACCTTGACGATGTAGATGCGGTCCAGAAACGCCTCGTTGTTGCGGTTGTTGCGGAACGCCTTCCACTCGCTTTCATTGCTGTGCGCCAGCACCATGCCGTCGAAAGGAATCGCGCCGAAGCCTTCGGTGCCCTTGTAGTTGCCTTCCTGTGTCGCGGTGAGCAGCGGGTGCAGCACCTTGATGGGCGCCTTGAACATTTCGACGAATTCGAGCAGGCCCTGGTTGGCCAAGCACAGCCCGCCCGAATAGCTGTAGGCATCGGTGTCGTCCTGGGCGAAGTTCTCGAGCTTGCGGATGTCGACCTTGCCCACGAGGCTGGAAATATCCTGGTTGTTCTCGTCGCCGGGCTCGGTCTTGGCAATCGCCACCTGCTTGAGGATGCTGGGGAAGCGCTTGACCACACGGAACTGGCGGATGTCGCCGCCGAGCTCCTCCAGACGCTTGACCGCCCAGGGAGACAGCACATGCTGCAGCGCGCGCCGCGGAATGCCGAACTGCTCTTCCAGCACGGGTCCGTCCTCGATGGGGTCGAACAGGCCCAGCGGCGACTCGTTGACGGGCGAGCCCTTGAGCGCGTAGAACGGCACTTTCTGCATCAGGTACTTGAGGCGCTCGGCAATGGAGCTCTTGCCCCCGCCCACCGGGCCCAGCAGGTAGAGGATCTGCTTGCGTTCTTCAAGCCCCTGGCCTGCATGGCGGAAGAAGCTCACCACCTGCTCTATGGAGTCCTCCATGCCGTAGAACTCGGCAAACGCGGGGTAGCGGCGTATCAGTTTGTTGGCGAAAAGGCGCGACAGCCGCGGGTCGTTGCGCGTGTCGACCATGACCGGTTCCCCCATGGCCAGCAACATGCGCTGGGCGGCGCTTTCATACGCGGTCGGATCGCGCAGGCACAGCGCCAAGTATTCGTCGACCGACATCTCCTCTTCGCGCAGCCTCATGTGCCGCGCAGCCGAATTGCTGATGACATCCATACGACCTCCCGTGGCAACACCCAAAGACGAAAAGTGCCGCTAAGTTGCAAGGCATTCGCTTGCCGTATGGTGCTGTTGTAGCACCTGGAAGGCGCTTTGAATAGACCATTTAGTGCATAACGCTGCAAGCTGCTGTTTGGTCGACAGAGGTTCCCGATCTTGACCCACAAGCTGGGCCGGCGCCGCGGCCGGCCCAGCCTGGACTCAGCGGTAAAAGAACTTCGCCGGGCCGGTGACAAGCCAGGGAAACAACACCATGGCGAACATCATCGCGAACTGCGCGAGCATGAACGGAATGACGCCGCGCGTGACATCGTCCATCGACATCTTGCCCACGCCCGCGACCACGTTGAGCACCGTGCCCACGGGCGGTGTCACCAGCCCTATCGAGTTGTTGATGATGAACATCACGCCGAAGTACACCGGGTCTATGCCGGCGGCGTTCACCACCGGCATCAGCACCGGGGTCAGGATCAGGATGGTCGGCGTCATGTCCATCGCCGTGCCCACCAGCATCACCAGCACCATGATGGCCATCATCAGCAGGATCTTGCTGTCCATGAACGGCTGCAGCAGCGCCACGACCTTGGACGGCAGGTCGGCGACGGTGATCAGCCAGGCGCTGACCATGGCCGCCGCGATCAGGAACATCACGATGGCGCTGGTCTTGGCCGCGGCGACAAAGATCGCGTAGAGCTTGGCCCAGGTGATCTCGCGGTAGACGACCGATGCCACGAACAGTGCATAGACCGCAGCCACGACCGCCGCCTCGGTGGGCGTGAACACGCCCATGCGCAGGCCCACGAGAATGATCACCGGCAGCAGCAGCGCCCAGAACGCCTTGCGTGCGGCGAGCAGGATCTCGGCGCCCGACTTGCGCGGCGGCGGCACGAGCTTTTCCTTGCGCACCAGGTAGGCCCAGGTGACCCACAGCGCGCCGCCTATCAGCAGGCCCGGAACGATGGCCGCGAGGAACAGCTTGGAAATCGACACGTTGGCCGCGACGCCGAAGATCACCAGGCCTATGCTCGGCGGAATCACCGGGCCGATCACGCCGGTCGCGGCGATCAGGCCGCCGGCGCGCGCCTTGTCGTGGCCGGCCTTGGTCATCATGGGCAGCAGCAGCGCCGTGAGCGCCGCGGCATCGGCCACGGCCGAGCCCGACAGCGCCGACAGCAGGCAGCCGGCCATGATGGTCACATAGCCCAGGCCGCCCTTGACGTGGCCGACCAGGGCCAGCGCGAAGTCGACGATGCGCCGCGACAGCCCGCCGACGTTCATGATCTCGCCGGCCAGCATGAAGAACGGCACGGCCAGCAGCGGAAAGCTGTCGGCGCCGCCGATCAGGTTCTGCGCGAGGATCTGCGGATCGAACAGATCGAGATGCCACATCAGCGCCACGCCGCTGGCCAGCAGCGAGAACGCGATCGGAATGCCCATGGCCATGGCCAGCAGCAGCGCGCCCACAAATACGAAGATCGTCATTTCTCGCCTTTCCGGGCCGCGGGCGCATCGCCCTCCTGGGCCGCCAAAATCTGCTGCAACTGCACCGCTTCCTCCGATTCCTGCACCATCACCAGTTCCGCCTCGCTGATCTTTCCGGTGACCAGGCGCAGCAAATCGAGCAGCATCAGAAAGCCCGCGCAGACCGCGAACACCACGCAGGAGAGATAGACGATGGCCATGGACGCGCCGGTCGTGGGCGCAGTGACGTCCCAGTTGATGCGCGCCTGGGCGATGCTGCCCTGCAGCAGCAGCCACAGGATGTAGAGCATCAGCAGATGGCCCAGGCCCAGGCAGATCTTCTTGGCCCAGGCCGGCAGGCGCTGCACCACCATGTCGACGCCCAGGTGGCCGTGCTCGCGCAAGGCCACGATGGCGCCGAGAAACGTCATCCAGATGAAGAGCCAGCGCGATACTTCCTCGGAGACCGTGATGCCGGAATTGAACAGATAGCGCAACACCACGTTGCCGAACACCAGCACCACCATCGCGGCGAGCATGGCGGCAATCACCCCTTCGAGGCCGCGGCAGGCGCGGTCTATCCAACGATTCATGTCATTCCCCTTGCTTGATTGGGCAACGGCCCCGCAGCGCGTCTGGGCGCTGCGGGGCCGCGGCGTCAGGCCTTGGCTTCGCGCAGGCTTTCGACCAGCGCGCGCAGGCCGGCGAAGTAGGAATGCGGGCCGAACCCCTGCACCGTGGCCTTGACCGCGGGCGAGATGATCGAATGCACGCGCCAGGCTTCACGCGCGGCGATGTTCGACATGTGCACTTCGATCACCGGGAACGGCATGGCCTTGATCGCATCGTGCAGCGGCACGCCGTGCTGCGTGAGCCCGGCGGGGTTCACCAGCGCGCCCTGCGCGCTGTCGATGTTGGCGTGCAGGAAGTCGATCAGCGCGCCTTCGTGGTTGGACTGCATGATGTCCAGCGTCACGCCCAGCTCCTGGGCCAGCTTTTCCAGCCGCTCGTTGATCTGCACCAGCGTGGTCGTGCCGTAGATATGCGGTTCGCGCCGCCCGAACAGGTTCAGGTTGGGACCGTTGAGAACAAGAATTTTCATGTTGCGCTGCCTGGAATCACTTGCGGATGCGGGCCAGTTCGTCGTTGTAGAGCTTGACGATGGCGGGGTCGTAGGTGGCGGCGAAACGGTCGATCACGGGCTTGGCGATCTGCTGCATGCGCGTCTGCTCGGCGGGCGACACTTCGTTGTACTGCAGTCCCTTGGCCTGCAGTTCGCCCACGGCCTTCTGCGCTGCCGCACGGCTGACCTGGCGCTGGTAGCCGCGCGACTCGTTCGCGGCCTCGTTCATCATCTTCTGCTCGGCCGGCGTCAGCTGGTCCCAGAACTTCTTGCTGACCAGCACGATGTTGGCCGCATAGACATGGTTGGTGGCGCTGACGTACTTCTGCACTTCGTAGAACTTGTTCGACAGGATCACGGCAAACGGGTTTTCCTGGCCATCGACGGCCTTGGCTTCCAGCGCGCCATACAGTTCCGCGAACGGCATGGGCACGGGATTGGCCTTGAACGCCTTGAACGTGTCCAGGAACACCGGGTTGGGAATCACGCGCAGCTTGAGGCCGTCGAAGTCCTCGGGCTTGGTGATTGCACGCTTGCTGTTGGTGACGTTGCGAAAGCCCAGATCCCAGTAGCCCAGCGCGACCAGGCCTTTTTCGGGCAGCTTGGCGATCAGCGCCTGGCCCAGCGGGCCGTCGAGCAGCGCGTCGGCCTGGGCATAGTTGGCGACCGAGAAAGGGAAGTCGACCAGGCCGAACTCCTTGACGATGCCGGCCAGCGAGGTGGTCGCTGGCGCCGACATCTGCTGCACGCCGCCCTGCAGCGCCGATTGCTGCTGCATCTCGTTGCCCAGCTGCGAGGCCGGGAACTCCATGACCTTCATCTTGCCGCCGCTCTTGGTGGCGAGGATTTCGCCGAAGCGCTTGACGCCGAAGCTCACCGGATGATCGGCATTGTTCAAGTGACCGAAGCGGATCACGCGCTCTTGCTGCGCGCTCGCAGGCAAGGCAAAAAGCAGGGACAGGCCAGCGGCCAGGGCGATGCGGGCAGGAATGCGCATGGAACACCTCCAGGGAAGAAACAACGGACTGGACCGTCAGGCCCAGCGATTGATACCGATGGTAATTAAAAAGTGGAAACTCATTCCACAGTAGAAACCCTTTATCATTTGCTCAATATTTCTCGTACAAATCAGCAGATGGCACCCGTCCGCCCCCCGCTTGAAAGTCGCATCGCATGAGCAACATCCTGGAACGCAGTTTCAAAGTGCTGGAACACCTGGCCGTTCACCCCGAAGGCAAGGCCATCTCGAGCCTGTCCACCGAACTCGACATGCCGCTGAGCGCCACGCACCGGCTGCTCGCCGAGCTCAGCCGCTGCGGCTATGTGCGCCAGGAGCACAGCCAGGGCAACTACATGCTGACCATCAAGCTGGTCTCGCTGGGCTTGGGATTTCTGAGCGCCAGCGGCATCGTCGACATCGCCCAGCCGCTGCTTGACCGCCTGGCCGGCGAATCGGGCGAGCTGGTGCGCCTGGGCGTGGTCGATGGCGACGAACTGACCTTTGTCGCCAAGGCCCAGGGCGCGCTGCGCGGCCTGCGCTATGACCCCGACATGGGGCTGTCAGTCAATCTGTCGTGCAGCGCCGCGGGCCACGCCTGGCTTGCGACCATGAGCGACGAGCAGGCGCTGGCCCTGGTGTCGCGCCAGGGCTTTGGCCAGCCGCAGGACTTCGGCCCGAACGCCCCGACCACGGTCAAAGCCTTGCTGGCGCATCTAGAAACCACGCGCCTGCATGGCTTCAGCCGCATCGTCGAAGTGTTTGCTCCCGGCATGAGCGCCATGGCCGCGCCGATCCGCCGCGGCAACGGCCCGGTGATAGGCGTGGTGACGATTGCCGGCCCGCTGATGCGCCTGACAGAAGCGCGCATGGAGGCGCTGGGGCCGGCGCTGCTGCAGACCACGCAGGAGCTGGCGATGACCAGCAGCGGCTCGGCGTTGCTCAAGAATCGGGGTTGAGGTCAACGCAGAGCTCTGGCCTGCCCGGAGGGAATCGGGAACCGGTTTTTCTGGCGCCAGTATTCGATCCAGCGCCATCACCTACTGTTATCGCGGCGGCCGTTCATGGTTCGACAAGCTCACCACGAACGTTTTCAAGCGTTCGGGCTGAGCCTGTCGAAGCCCTGCGTCGAACAAGCCTGCCCTCAGACACGGCCGGCAAGGCAAGCTCAGGGGGGACTGCCCCGCGCGCCCTGCCCCAGCTGCGCGCAGGCCATGGCCCCCAGCGTGCGGCATACCTGCTCCATCGCGGGCGTCACCGGGTGGGTGCATGCCAGGCGCAGACAGTGTTCGTAGCGCCCCGAGTTCGAGAACATGCTGCCCGGTGCAATGCGTATGCCCTGGGAAAGCGCTTCGGTGAACAGCGCGGAACTGGAAAACCCGTCGGGCATTTCCAGCCACAGGCACAGCCCGCCGGGCGGCAGGCTCAGCCGCGTGCCCAGCGGAAAATGGCGCGCCACCAGCCGCGCCATGGCTTCGCGCTGGCTGCGCAGCTGCTGCTTGAGCTTGACCAGGCTGCGCTGGTGCGTGGGCGAGCCCAGCACTTCGGCGACGATCAGCTGGGCCAGCGTCTGCGTGTTGCGGCTCTGGGCGAACTTGAGCATCTGCACGCGGCCATGCCAGCGCCCGCCGTTCATCCAGCCCTGGCGCAGGCCGGGCGCGAGGCTCTTGTTGAACGCCTGGCAATAGATCACATGGCCCGAATTGTTGTCCCAGGCCTTGAGCGGCTTGACGACCTGATCGCTTTCGACGAACAGACCATAGGAATCGTCTTCTATCAAGGCCGCGCCATGGGCCGCGCACAACGCCACCATGCGCGCCTTGTGCGCGTCGGGCATGCGCGCGCCCAGCGGCATCTGCAGCTCGGGCACGACCACCACGGCCTTGAGCCGCGGCTGGGTCTGGAACGCGAGTTCCAGCGCCTCTATCGACATGCCGGTGCGCGGGCTGCAGGGAATTTCCAGCGTCTGCAGCTGCAGCGACTCGACCACCTGCAGCAGGCCGTAATAGGTCGGCGACTCCACGGCCACCATGTCGCCGGGCGCGCAGACCGCGGCCAGGGCCAGGCTCACGGCTTCCGAGTTGCCGGTGGTGGCCAGCACATCGGCCGGCGCCACGCGTATGCCCGAGGCCAGCGCGCGCCGCGCCATTGCCTGCTGGAAATCGGGGTGGTTGCCCTGGTTGGCAAGCAGCGAGCGGCCCTGCACCAGCAGCGTCGGGTCGTCGCGCAGCAGCCGGGCGACGATGCGGTTCAGATAGTGGTGATCGAACAGTCCCGGCGGCGGCGTGCAGCCGCCGATATCGGTATGCACCTGCGCCTGGCGCCCCTGCTCCAGCAGCAGCGAAATATGCGCGTTGATGCCTATGAAGTGCGCCTGATCCACGCCTACCACGGGCTGGCTCAGATCGGGCTCGCTGCTCGGCGCAAGCGCCCCGCCCTGGGCGCTGCGCACGAAGTAGCCCACGCGCTCGCGCGCCTCCAGATGCCCTGCGGCTTCGAGATGGCGCAGCATCTGCAGCGCGGTCGACAGGCTCACGGTGTGGCGGCGCATCACTTCGCGCACCGAAGGCATGCGTTCGCCGACCTGCAATGCGCCCATGGCCATCGCATGCGCGTAATCGGCCGCGATGCGCTGATACAGCGGCAGTGATGCGTCGGATCGGGTCTCGGCGAGAGGCAGCAGCATGGGGCGTGGAATAAAGGTGCTCAGGCCTTGCATCATGCCTGTTCCGGCTGTTCTGCAACAGATACAGATTCAGCGCTGCCGGACCAGAACAGATGCCTGCAAGCTGCGCTGCTGCGGTGCACAAGGCCGGCTGCTGTGCCTGTTATGCAAACAGCAACGGACCTACGCTTACAGCACCGAAACAGCCCGACTTGCGAGTCCTCGTATGCAACACCCCGCCCCCGCTCCTGCCCTTGCGCCACTGGCCCGCGGCCAGACCCTGACCCGCGCGTTTGCCGCGGGCGATGAACTGTTCTGTGCCAGCGGCACGCTGCAGCTGAACACCTCGGCGCTGGCCGGCATCGAGGCCCTGCCCGGGCTGCAACTGCGGCTGCAGGCGGGCCAGAGCTGGCGTGCGCCCGCGGCGCTGCGCCTGCAGATCACGGCGCTAGAAAGCCAGGCCCGGTGGCGCTGCAGTCCCGCAGCCGACGTGGTGCCCGCCCCCGCGCCGGCCAGCGACTGGCGCGCGCGCGCCGCTGCCTGGCTGGGCAGCTGGCGTGCGCTGCGGGCCTAGGCCCGCTCCACGCCGGGTGCCGCGGGCAACTGCAGCTGCACTTCAAAGCCCGGTGTGAGGTTGGCGAAATGCAGGCTGCCGCTGTGCAGCTGCACGATGGCCTGCACGCTCGACAGTCCCAGACCATGGCCGGGCTGGCGCTCATGGGCGCGATAGAAGCGGTCGGTAATGTGCGGCAGCAGATCGGGCGGAACGCCCGGGCCGTTGTCCTGCAGCCGCAGATCTATCATGTCGCCCCGCTGCTCGGCCATGATGCGCAGATGGCCGCCGGCCTGCTGGCAGGCGTACTTGAGCGCGTTCTCGACCAGATTGGCCAGCGCATTGGCCAGCAGATCGGCGTCGCCCAGCGCGCAGGGATGGCCCTGGACCACGACTTCGAGATAGGAGCCGGTCTCTTCCGCGACCGGAGCATACAGGTCGGCGATATCGGCCAGCAGGCCCTGCATGTCGACCACGCCGAACTCCTGGCGGCGCATGCCCGACTCGAGTTCGGCGATCTGCAGCAGCTTGTCGAACACCGTGCCCAGCGCTTGCACTTCCTGCTCCAGGTGTTCGAGCAGGCGCTGCTGCTCGTTGCCGCCCAGATGGCGCGCGCTGCGCAGCTGCAGCAGCACGCGCGTGAGCGGCGTGCGCAGGTTGTGGGCGATGGTGTTGGAGACATGGCGCACGCCGTCCATCAGCAGCTCGATCTGGTCGAGCATCTTGTTGATGTCGCGCCCCAGCCGCGTGAATTCGTCTTCGTCGTCGGACAGCGGAATGCGCTGGCGCAGATCGCCGTTCGCGACCTGCAGCATGGTGTGGCGTATGCTGGCCGCGCGCGCATCGACCAGGCGCCCGAACCCCACGCTGCCCCAGATGGCCAGCACCACGACGATCACCGCCGCCGTGAGGCTGGCGTTCATGAAGCGATGCTCGATGTCGTGCAGCGCCTCCATGTCGCGGCCCACGATCAGCAGATTGCCGCTGGGCAGCTCGGTCACGGCCACGCGGCCGGTCATTGTCAGGCCGTTGCGCTCCAGCGGCAGCTCGCGCAGGCCGAAGGTGTTGATGCGGCGCTGGCGCAGCACGCGCGCGTTGCCGGTGAGGAATTCGCCATCGCGGTCCGTGAGAATGGCGATTTCCGTCTGGCTGTCGACGCCGTCGCTCAGCAGGCGCTCGATTTCCTTGCGCAGCGCGTCTTCGCCATAGTTCAGCGCATGCTGCTGCAGGCGCTGCAGATCCATGTTGGCTTCGCGGTCCATGCGGTGGCTGAACACGCTGACCATCTGCACATAGAAGATGGTCAGCACCACCACCATGGTCAGCAGCAGCAGGCCGCCGTAGCTCAAGGCCAGGCGAAAGGCAATCGAGCTCCAGGGACGCCTGGCCGCGTGCATGAAGCTCACAGCCCGGGAATCTGGGTGGAAAGGCAGTAGCCCACGCCGCGCACGGTGTGGATCAGCGGCTGCTCGAAGCCCTTGTCGACCTTGTTGCGCAGCCGGCTGATGTGCACGTCGATCACATTGGTCTGCGGATCGAAGCGGTAATCCCAGACCGATTCCAGCAGCATGGTGCGCGTCACGGTCTGGTCCACATGGCGCGCCAGAAACGCCAGCAGGCGGAACTCGCGCGGCTGCAGCATCAGCGTGCGCCCGCCGCGTTCGGCATGGCGGCTGAGCAGGTCCAGCCGCAGGTCGCCGACTTCGAGCACGGGCGCGGGCGCGGTCGATTGCACGCGGCGCAGCAGGGCTTCCAGCCGGGCCTGGAGTTCGGAGAACGCGAACGGCTTGGTCAGGTAGTCATCACAGCCGGCCTTGAGGCAGCGCACGCGCTCGTCGGTGGCCGACAGCGCGCTGAGCACCAGCACCGGCGTGGTGTTGCCCATGCCGCGCAGCGCCTGCAGTATCTTGATGCCGTCGAAGCCGTCGGGCAGCATGCGGTCGAGAACGATGGCATCCCAGTGGCCGGTCACGGCCTGGGTCAGCCCCTGCACCCCGTCGGGGCAGACGCAGACTTCGGCCTGAAGTTCGCGCATGCCTTCGGCAAGAAAGCGGGCATTCTGGCTATCGTCTTCGATGATGAGAAAGCGCGGCATGGAAAGTTCGAGCAACAAACCTCCGACTATAAACAGCCTGGGGCCACGCAGCCGCCGCCCACAACCCCATCCGCGAGTGGCAACTGGCCGCGCGCGGCGTTGAGCTGCCATTCGGCCTGCCAGACCTGCAGCGTCAGATCCAGATATTCCTGCTGGTGGGTCGAGACCGAATCCATCGCGTCCAGCCATTCCAGAATGGAGCTCTGGCCCAGGCGGTAGGAATCCTGCGCCATCTGGCGCAGCGGTGCGAGCTGGGTCAGGCCGCGCGACTCGAAGTTGGTGAGCGACTTGCGCAGCAGATCGCGCTGGCGCAAGGCCTGCTGCAGCTGCTGGCGTGCCTGCTGCTGCGCGGCGTCTTCCTCGAGCAGCGCCTGCGCGTGCTCGAGCCGGGCGCGCTCTATCGGGCCCTGCTTGCGATCGAACAGCGGCAGCTCGATGGAGATGCCGACCTGATTGTAGCCATACGACTCCTGCCGCCCGCGCACCCGCGTCACGCCCACCGTGGGCGTGGGCAGGGCTTCACGCGCCTGCTGGCGCGTGTACTGCTCGGCCTGCACCACCTTGGCATGCGCGGCCTGCAGCGGCGCGAGCCGCTGGCGCGCCTGCTGCCACATCGCGTCGAATGTCGGCTCCGGCGCCGCGAGCTTCGCCGGCAGCAGGCTGCCCACGGCCTCGGGCGTCCAGTTCGGCAGCGCCAGCAGTTCGGCCAGCGCGGCGCGCGCGGCCACTGTCTGGGCTTGCTGCTGCTCGAGCTGCACCTGCATCTGGGCGCGCTGCAGTTCGACGCGCGCGCCGTCATAGCGGCTGCGCGCGCCCAGCTGGATCTGGCCTTGCACGATCTTCACGGCCTGGTCCAGTTGCGCCATGGCCTGCTGCTTGGCGACCAGCTTTTCCTGGTCCAGCAGCAGCTGCGCAAAGCGCTGCGCCGCCTGGCCCATGATGTCCTGCACCTGCGCGGCGCGCTCGGCTTCGCCGGTCGCAGCCGCGAGCTTCGCGGCTTCGGTGCGCATGCCGATCTGGCCGAAGATGGGCAGCGACTGCTCCACGCCCCACTCCTTCTCTTCGGGCTTGCGACCATAGTGCGCCGTCGGATTGGCCCAGGTGCCCGCGGTCTGCACGTCGGCCTGCTCCATGCGCTGGCGCAAAGGCATGGCGCGCAGCGTGGGGTGCAGGCTGCGCACTAGCGCCAGGTACTCGACCAGGCCCAGCGACGCCGGCAGCTGGGAAGCGCCGGCCGCGCTGGGCGCGGCGGCAACGGATGCGGAGGTCTGCGCCGGCGACGCGGCCAGGCAGGCGCCGGCGCACACCAGGGCCGCGGCGGCGGCGATAGATTTAATGGCTTTCATCCAACTCATCCGGTTTCTTCAAGGTCTTGGGGCCGAGCCAGGCATAGAGCACGGGCAGCAGTACGAGCGCGACGACGGGCAGCACCAGCATGCCGCCGACGATCACCGAGGCAAAGGGACGCTGGGTTTCGCTGCCCACGCCGGTAGACATGGCCATGGGCAGCAGGCCCAGCAGCGCCAGCGTGGCGACCAGCAGCACCGAGCGCATGCGCTCGGCCGTGCCCTGCACCAGGGCCTGCTTGAGCGGCATGCCTTCGCGGCGCAGCGTTTCGACCGCGGACACCACCAGCAGACCGACCAGCGCGACCTGGCCCAGCAAGGCGATGAAGCCGATGGCGGCGCTGATCGACAGCTCTATGCCCGTGAGGTGCAGCGCGGCAATGCCGCCGACCATCGCGAACGGAGCGCACAGCAGGATCACCGCCGAGCTGCGCGCCTGGCCCAGCGCGCCGAACAGCAGGCCGAACACGATCAGCAGCGACAGCGGCACGACCACCTGCAGACGCTGCGAGGCGCGCTGCTGGTTTTCCCACTCGCCGCCCCAGACCGCCTGGTAGCCCGCAGGCACCTGGACGTTGGCCTTGAACGCGGCCAGCGTGTCCTTGACCACGGAGCCGATATCGCGGCCTTCGACGTTGAACTTCAGCGCCATGTAGCGGCTGTTGTTCTCGCGGAAGATCGACGCATTGCCGATCTTCACGCTGATCCTGCCGACCGAATGCAGCGGCACCGAGCCGCCCTGGGGCGTGGGAATCGCAATGTCGCGCATCGTGGCTTCGTCCATGCGGTTCACATACGGCAGGCGCACGCGCACCGGCACCGGGTGCTCGCCTTCCCACAGCGTGGTCGCGAGTTCACCGGCCAGCGCCATCTCCAGCGTCTTCTGCGCGGTTTCCATCGCAATGCCCTGGCGCGCCAGCGCGTTGCGGTCGAACTCGACGTGCAGCTGCGGTGCGGGCGCATCGCGGTACAGGTCCAGATCCACCACGCCTTCGATGGGTCGCACCTGGTCCATGGTCTGCGTCAGAATGGCGCGCAGCTGATCGATCTCGGGGCCGAAGACCTTGAGCACCACCTGGCCGCGCGCGCCCGAAGTCGATTCCTCGACGCTGTCGCGTATCGGCTGCGAGAAGTTGAACGCCACGCCGGGAATCACGCCCAGCTCGCCGCGCATCTGCTCTATCAGCTCCGGCTTGGTCAGGTCCTTGCGCCATTCCTTGAGCGGCTTGAGGCGGATCAGCGCCTTGGCCATGTTGAGCGTTTCGTTGTCGGTGCCCGACTCGGGACGGCCCTGCTCGGTGCTGACCGAAGTCACTTCGGGGAACTTGCGCAGGATGTGGCGCACTTCGGCCAGCACTTCCTGGCCCTTCTCGAGCGAGATCGAAGGCGGCATCTGCACCAGCACGTAGGCGTCGCCTTCATCGAGCTGCGGCAGGAACTCGGTGCCCAGCTTGGTCGCCGAGAGGCCGGCCACCACCAGGATCACCACCGCGCCCACCACCACGGCGCGCTGGCGCGCGATGCGGTCCAGCGTGCGCGCTATCCAGTGCTGGTAGCCGTGATCCATGCGCTCGAACACTTCAGGCTCGGGCTGCATCACATGCTTGGGCTTGAGCAGCAGCGCGCACAGCGCAGGCACCAGGCCCAGGGCAAACACCAGCGCGCCGAGCAGCGCGAAGCTGTAGGTCATGGCCAGCGGACGGAAGATCCGGCCTTCGATGCTCTGCAGCGAGAACACGGGAATCAGCGCCGCGATCACGATCGCCATCGCGAACAGCGTGGGCTTGGCGACGGCAATCGTCGATTCGATGATGATGGCGCGCATCTCGCGCTGGTTTTCGGGCTTGCGCAGCCGGGCGTTGCGGATGATGTTCTCCGCGAGCACCACCGCCCCGTCGACCATGATGCCGAAGTCGATCGCGCCCATGGAGATCAGGTTGGCCGGCATGCCCAGCCAGTGCAGACCGATGAAGGCCACCAGCAGCGACAGCGGAATCACCGTGGCGACGATCAGCGAGCCGCGCAGGCTGCGCAGCACCAGCCACAGCACGCCGACGATCAGGCTGGCGCCGAACAGCAGGTTGTGCTGCACCGTGGCCAGCGTATGGCCCACTAGGTCGGAGCGGTCGTAGGTGACTTCCATCTGCATGCCTTCGGGCAGCAGGCCGCCGTTGAGCAGCTTGACCTTCTCATGCAGGCCGTCGAGCACCAGCGAAGGGTTCTCGCCGCGCTTGAGCAGCACCACGCCCTGCACCACGTCGTTCTCGTCGTCCATGCCCACCGAGCCCTGGCGCGGCGTGTGCGACTGGATCACGCTGGCGACATCGCCGATGGTAATGGGCGCGCCGCCGCGCAGCTGCACCACCACTTCCTTGATCTCCTGCGGCGAGCGCAGCAGGCCTATGCCGCGGATGATGAACGACTGTTCACCCCGGCGCAGCAGGCCGCCGCCGACGTTGCGGTTGGACTTCTCTATGGCTTCGGTCACGTCGGCCAGCGACAGCCCCAGGCGGTAGAGCTTGTCCGGGTCCACCTCGATGTGGTACTCCTTGACGAAGCCGCCTATGCTCACCACATCGGCCACGCCCTGCACCTGCTTGAGCGTGCGCACGATGTTCCATTCCTGCTCGGTGCGCAGCTGGTCCAGCGTGTGGCGGTCGCTCTTGAGGCGGTAGTAATAGATCTTGCCCAGCGGCGTGTAGTCGGGCGCCATTTCGGGCGTCACGCCCGCGGGCAGGTCGGCCTGGGGCAGGCGCTGAGCGACTTCGGCGCGCGCGGTGAAGCTGTTCGCATGGTCGTCGAAGACCATGTTGACCATGGCCAGACCGAAGTAGCTTTCCGAACGCAGCGACACCAGCCCCGGCGTGCCGTTGAGCTGGCGCTCGAGCGGCTGCGTGATCTGGCGTTCGACTTCCTCGGGCGCGAGACCCGGGGCCTGGGCAATGACGCCCACCTGGACGTTGGTCACGTCGGGGTAGGCTTCAATCGCCGTATTCAGGTATGAATAGACGCCGTAGATGGCGATGAAAATGGTGGCGCACAGCACCACCAGCCGCCGATGGACGGCGAAATCAATCAATGCGCGCAACATGCTCTGGTCCGTTCCTCAGAGCATCTGGCTTGCGGCGCCATCGAGCAGCAGCGCGCCGCGCACCACGATGCGCTCGCCGCTCTGCAGGCCCGAGATCACCGGCACCCAGCCGCGTACCGGCTGGCCCAGCTTCACGACACGCGGCTCGAACGTCTGCGCGGTGGTCTGCACGAACACCACGCTGCGGTTCTCGCCCTGGATCAGCACCGCGCCTATGGGCACGCGCATTTCGGGCGAGCGCTCCATGGCGATGCCCACGCGCGCCTGCATGCCGGCGCGCAGGCCCAGGGGCAGTTCCTTGTCGGTGAGCGCCAGCTGCACCGGCGCGCGGCGCGATTCGGCGTTGACCACCGCACCCACCTGCTGCACGCGTGCCGCGACCGGTGCCGACTGCGTCGACAGCTCGACCTGGGCGGCCACGCCGGCCTTGATCTGCGGCAGATCGGCTTCGAACACTTCGGCCACGACGCCCAGCGATTGCGGGTTGCCGATGGCAAACAGCACGGCGCCGGCTTCGGCCTGCTGGCCCATGGTCGCCTGGTGCTGGGCGACGACGCCCGCGTGCGGCGCGCGCAGAACGATGCGATCGCCGCCGTCCGGGCCCAGCAGGGCCGCAGTGCCGCGCGCGCGCGCCAGTTCCTGGGCGGTCTCCTTGCTGCGGGCCTGGGCCACGCGCAGCTCGGTCTCCGTGCCCACACCGCGCGCGACCATGTCCTGATGGCGCTGCAATTCAGCGCGGCTGGTGTCGGCGGCCAGCTGGGCCGCGCTGACTTCATGGCGCATGCGCAGCGCATCGGCGCTCACCAGAGTGGCCAGCGGCGCGCCGGCCTTGACGGCCTGACCGGGCTGCACATGGATGGCGGTGATGCGCGCCGCGGCGGGCGAGGCCACGCTGTCGAGCTGGCCCGAAGGATATTCAAGGCGTGCGGGCGACCACAGCCACTGGTTCGATTGCGGCGCTTGCACGGGCGCAATCTCCAGCAGGCGCAAGGCCGCGGGTGCAAGCTTGACGGCCGCCACCTTGACGGCTGCGACCTGTTGACTGAACGCCGGTGCCGCGAACAGCGCACTGGCGAGCAACGCGGCAACGCTGGGGCGCAACAGCCAGGCGGTGGGCAGCGCGGGGAAGGAGGAGGGAACCATATCTCGGCTTTCTCAAAACAGTGCAGGCATGCGCACCAGGGTGATTTGAGGCGATGATAGGAAGCGGTCCACGCGCATGGGATGAACTCCACATGACGGTTTGGTAAGAATTGGCCTACAACCAGCAGGCAGCGGTCACCTCCCCGGCACGGCGCAATGAACGTTGGACGCAACCAACGTTCCTGTATCTAATTTGCCGCCGATTCCTGCGCGCCGATAGAATGAGAACCCTTCTCATTTGCAATCACACCATGTCCGACGCCGCAGCGGCCTTGCAGCAACATGTTCAAACCCTGTACAGCGACCACCACGGTTGGTTGCGGGCTTGGCTGCGCCGCCGCCTGGGCTGCGGCGAGCGCGCCGCCGATCTGGCGCAGGACACCTTCGTGCGCGTGCTGAGCAGCCGGCAAGCGGCGGACACCACCGCCTGGCGCGAGCCGCGCGCCTATCTCACGACCATCGCGCGCAATCTGGTCGCCGACCACTGGCGGCGCCAGGAGCTCGAGCGAGCCTACCTCGAAGCGCTGGCCGCCCAGCCCGAACCGCTCGCACCTTCGCCCGAAGCGCATTTGCTGATCGTCGAAACCCTGCTGCGCATAGACGCCTGCCTCGCCGCCCTGCCCGCGCTCACGCGCCGCATCTTCCTGAGCTCGCAGCTCGACGGCCTGGTCTATGCCGACATCGCCGAGCAGATGGACGTGTCGCTGCCCACCGTCAAACGCCATATGAGCCAGGCTTTTCTTGCCTGCCTGAGCGCGGCATGAGCAGCGCGCACACGGCAGGCGCCGACACCCCCATAGACCCGGCCATCCTGCGCGAGGCCGCCGACTGGCTGACCCAGCTGCACGGCGGCGAGGCCGGTCCCAAGGAATGGGAAGCGCTTGAATGCTGGCGCGCCTCCAGCCCCGCGCATGGCAGGGCCTGGACGCGCGCCGAAGCCCTGATGGGCGATCTGCGCGGACTGCCCGGCGGGCCGCTGCGCGCCACGCTGGAAAAGCCCGCGGCGCGGCGGCGCCATCTGCTGCGCCTGCTGTGGCTGCCGCTGCTGCCCACCGCAGGCTGGCTGGGCTGGCAACAGATGCGGATCGACGGGGAACGCTGGCGCAGCGCGACCGGCGAGCAGCTGCCGCTGACGCTGGCCGACGGCACGCGGCTGCTGCTCAATACGGCCACGGAAATTGCCGTGGATTTCACCGCCCAGGCGCGCACGATTCATCTGCTGGGCGGCGAGATTCTCGTGACCAGCGCGCCCGACCCCGCGCCCCTGCCGCGGCCGCTGCGCGTGCTGACACAGGACGGCAGCGTGCGCCCCATAGGCACGCGTTTTTCGGTGCGCCGCGCGAGCGGCGATGCTGACAGCCGCGTGGTGGTGTTCGAAGGCGCGGTAGAAGTCGACGCGCGCGGCCGCCAGGATCGCGTCAAAGCTGGCCAGCGGCTGGATTTCGGCGCCGGCGGCATGGGCCAGCCCCAGGTCCATGCGGGCCTGACCGATGAAGCCTGGACCCAGGGCATGGTGGTGGCGCGCCGCATGCGCCTGGCCGACCTGGTGGCCGAGCTCGACCGCTACCACCCGGGCTTTCTGCGCTGCCACCCCGATGTCGCCGAGCTGCGCATCTCGGGCACTTTTCCCGCGCTGGCGCGCGCGCGCAGTCTGCAGCTGCTGGCCGAGTCCTTGCCCGTGCAGGTGCGCGAGCGCAGCGCGTACTGGGTGACCGTGGAGCCGATTCGCGCCGACACCTGATGCCGGCGTGATACCTTTTTGCGTTTCGTTCGTCGTGTTCATCAGTACATGACGAAAGGACAAAATGTCTTCCAAGCCCTCGCTTCGTTTCCAGCCTTCCGCGCTGGCCATTGCCGTGCTGCTGGCCACCAGCGCCCTGCCCGGCGCGTTTGCCCAGACCAGCCCTGGCGCCGCACCGGTGCTGCGCGCCTATGCGATAGAACCCGGCCCGCTCGATGAAGCCTTGCTGCGCCTGTCCACGGCCGCGGGCATGGGACTGTCGTTCGAGCCTTCGCTGGTCGACGGCCTGCGCAGCCCCGGACTGCGCGGCAGCTACGGCAACGAGGAGGCGCTGCGCCGCGTGCTGCAGGGCAGCGGCCTGGAGGCGCAACAGCGCGGCGACGGCCTGTTTGTCCTGCGCAAGGCCGCGGCTTCGGCGGCCGCCGTTCCCGCAGGCAATGCGGTGACCATGGCCGCGGTGACGGTCTCGGCGCGCGCCGAGCGCAGCGCCACGACCGAAGGTTCGGACTCGCTGGCGGTGCGTGCCGTGACCATCAACAAGGGCACGCAGTCGCTCAAGGACATTCCCCAGTCGGTCAGCGTGGTCACGCGCAAGCAGCTCGACGAGCAGGCCATCACCGATCTGCGCGTGGCGATCAACAACGTCACCGGCATGGTGGGTGCGCAAGGCGTGGGCCAGGGCATGGTGTTGTTCGCGCGCGGCTTCGAGATCAATGACTGGCAGTACGACGGCGTGGCCATTCCGCGCAACAACTACGCGCTGGGCAACTGGGGCACCGAAGGCATGGTGTTCTATGACCGCCTCGAAGTGCTGCGCGGCGCCTCGGGACTGCTGCAGGGCACGGGCAGCCCGGGCGGCGCGGTCAACCTGGTGCGCAAGCGCGGCCAGTCGGAGAAGACCGTCTCGGTCACGGCGCGCGCCGGCTCCTGGGACCGCTATGGCCTGCAGCTCGACGCCGGCGGCCCGCTCAACGACGCAGGCACGCTGCGCGGCCGCCTGGTGGTCGACGAGGCCCGTGGCCATTCGTTCATCGATCACGTCAACGACCGCACGCGCTCGCTGTATGCGGCGCTTGACTACGACATCAGCCCCGACACGACGGTGGGCGTGGGCCTGAGCCATTCGGACAGCAAGTCGCGGCCCATGATCTACGGCGTGCCGCTGCGCGCCGACGGCAGCGATGTGGGCCTGCCGCGCTCCACCTACACCGGCGCCGCATGGAACCGCGGCGACATCGAGCAGACCATGCTCTACGCCGATCTGGACCACCGTTTCAACGCCGACTGGAAGCTCAAGGTCGCAGCCATCCATCTGAGCGAAAAGAACACGTCCAAGCACCAGCGCATGCACGGCGACGTGGCCGCCGACGGCAGCGGCATGACCTATGCCAACTGGATCACCGACTTCGACTCCAGCAAGGTCGGGCTGGACGCCTATGTGACCGGCCGCTTCGAAGCCCTGGGCCTGCGCCATGAAACCACCGTGGGCGCCAACTACTCGAAGTACACCTCGGACGACCTGTTTGCGCGCACGTTCACTCCGGGCGGCAACCTGTTTGCCATCGACCACAACCGCCCCGAGCCTACCCTGGCCAGCATGGTCGCTGCGGGCGTCAAGCCTTCGCGCGCGGGCTACGACGTGCAGCAAAAAGGCATCTACGCCAGCCTGCGCACCCGGCTCACCGAGCCGCTGACGGCCATCGTCGGCGCACGCGCGAGCTGGTACGACTCGATCTACAACGACAAGCAGGCGGGCACCAGCACGCTCACCACGGCCTCGCGCGAGATCACGCCCTATGCGGGTCTGGTGTATGCGCTCACACCGCAATGGTCGGCCTACGGCAGCTACACCGGCGTGTTCGTGCCGCAGTCGGAGCGCACCGCGGCCGGCGCCGTGCTCGAGCCCATCATCGGCAAGAACTATGAACTGGGTGTCAAGGGCGAGCTGATGGACGGCCGCGTCAACACTTCGCTGGCCGTGTTCCGCTACGACCACAACAAGCGCGCCGTCAACGACCTCGACGCCGGCTTTGCCTGCGACGGCTGGTACTGCTCGCGCAACTCGGGCAAGGTGCGCAGCCAGGGCTTCGAAGCCGAAGTCAGCGGCGAAGTGCTGCGCAATCTGCAGCTGATGGCCGGCTACACGTTCAACACCACCCGCTTCCTCAGCGACCCCGAGGAGCAGGGCAAGGTGTTCAGCACCATCACCCCCAAGCACATGCTGCGCGCCTGGGCGTCGTACCGCCTGCCCGGCGAATGGAATCAGCTGACGGTGGCCGGCGGCTTCAACGTGCAAAGCCATACGCTGGGCTATGACCGCTCGTTCAAGCTCGCGGGCTTCACCGTGGGCAATCTGCGCCTGTCGTACCAGGCCACGCGCGAACTCAACCTGGCCGTGAACGTCAACAATGTGTTCGACAAGCGCTACATTCTGCCGGGCTACGTCGGCTACACCGGCGCCACCTATGGCGATCCGCGCAATGTGATGCTCACGCTGAAGTACACGCCCAAGCTGTGAAACGGGGGCCGGCATGCCGGCCCCTGGCCGTCAGAAGCGGCCGTTGAGCGTCAGCGTGAAGTTGCGCGGCTTGCCGTAGATGTTGGCGTAGCTCAGGTTGCCGACCCGCTCCAGATACTTGCGATCGAAAAGGTTGCCGACCAGCAGCGCCACATCCCATTCGGGGTTGATGCGGTAGGCGGCCTTGGCCGACACCGTCGCATAGCCGCCCTGGAAGGGCGCATTCGTGGCGAAACCATAGCGGCTCGTTCCGTAGATGCCGCCGCCAAAGGTCCAGGCCTGCAGCGCGCCGCCCCATGACGCGCCGGGGCGGTACTGGGTCCAGAGCTTGAGCAGGTGTTCGGGCGTCTTGATGTTGGCCACCGCCCCTTCGGCCGCGGCATCGGCGGCGCGCAGCACTGCGGTCTTGCTTTGCGTATAGCTTGCCGACATATCCCAGCCGCGCGCCGGGCTGCCCGAGACTTCAGCCTCCCAGCCCTGGCTTTGCCACAGTCCGGCCGCCGTCACGCAGGCGCCCGTGCCCGAGGCCCCGCACTGGGTGTGCCGGACATCGGTGATGGCGCGGTTCTCGTCGCGGATACGGAACAGTGCCAACGACGCGTTGAGCCGCCCATCGAAGAAAGCGCCCTTCGCTCCCAGCTCGGCCTGCCAGCCCATGCGCGGCTTCAGCACCTGGCCTGCGTGGTCGGTATCGCTCTGCGGCGAGAATATCTCGGCATAGCTGCCGTACAGCGTGACCTGCTGGCTCACATCCCAGAGCAAGCCGCCGAATGGCGTGAACTTGTTGTCGGCCTTGGCATTGCTCACGCGCCAGTCGCTGGGCACGGTGATGCCGCGGTTGCGGGTGGCGTAATCGGACCAGCGGCCGCCCAGCACCACGGTCCAGTCGTCGGCCGGCTTGAGGTGCGCATTGGCATACAGGCCAGAACGCGTGGTGCGGTACTGCGTCAGGTTTCCATCGGCCGGAATCACGGCGCTGAAATCGTGGTTGTTCAGCATGTCCCAGCCGGTGCCGGCCCCCCAGCGCGCGCCCATGGTGTAGTTCTGCGCCTGGCGGTCATAGCCAACGGTCAATTTGTGCGTGCGCCCGCCCAGCTGCACCGGGCCCGACACACTGACGTCCAGCGATCGATCGACCGAATCGTAGCGGTCGTTGCCGGACTGGTAGCCACCCAGGCCGTTGGCGGCAAGGGGCGTGGTGCCGTAGGCAATGACGTAGGCCCGGTCCAGATGCACCTGGTTGTAGCCCGCCTTGAGGCGCCAGTCGTTGTCGAAACGGTGTTCCAGCGACAGGCCTACATCGATCTGTTCGGTGTGCATGTCCTGGTCGTAGCCGACGAAGGCCGAGCGCGCCGGCAGGCTGCCATCGCTGTTGTACGGCAGACCCCAGAACGGCGTGTTGTTGCGCCGGCTGTATGAAGCCGACAGGCCCAGCGTGGTGGCCGGCGTCAAGTCATATTCCAGCACGCCATAGGCCAGCTTGGCCTCGTCGGTGGCCACATCGTAGAACTTGTCTTCGTTCTGATAGGCCAGCACGGCGCGGCCGCGCAGCGTGCCTTGGGCATTGAGCGGGCGCGAAACGTCCAGTTCGGTGTAGTAGCTGTTCCACGAACCGGCCTGCAGGCGCACCGACGTGGCAGGTTCATGGCCGGGCCGCTTCTTGACGAAGTTGATCACGCCACCGGGCTCGCCGTTGCCGCGCAGCAGCCCGCCCACGCCGCGCAGCACTTCGATGCGGTCGTACATGGCGAGCGCGGGCAGCGAGTTCGCATAGCGGCCTTCGTTGGCCGTGCCCTGCATGCCGTCGATCTGCGCGCTCATGAGGTAACCGCGGCTCCAGAACACGGGTTCGCCGGCAAGACCGGTGATGCTCACCCCGGCCATCTGCTCCAGCGCGGCGTCGACGGAGGTGATGTTCTGGTCGTCCATCTGCTGGCGCGTGAGCACGCTGATCGACTGCGGAATCTCGCGCTGCGACTGCACGCCCTTGAACAGCGTCGCGCCGCGCGCGGCGTACGAGCCCGTGCCGTCACTGGTCGCGCTGCGTTCCGCGGCCGCCGTGACCTTGACTTCGGCCAGGCTCGCGGCATTGCCAGCGGCGGGAATGGGCTTGATGACGATGACCTTGCCGGCGCGCGTGGCCATCAGGCCGCTGCCCGCGAGCAGTTGATCGAGCGCCTGGTCCGCGGTCAGCGTGCCCGAGACGCCCGGCGCGGACTTGCCCGCGACCAGCGTCTGCTGGGCGATCAATTGAATGCGCGTATGCCGCGCCCAGTCATTGAGCGCCTCGGCCAGCGGCTGGGACTTGATGGCGAAGGCCATGGGGGCTGACGCGTCCTGGGCGTGAGCGGCGGCGCCGCCGAACGCCAGGGCGATGGCCAGGGCAAGGGGTGCGGGGCGAAGGTACTGGCGGGTCATGAACGTCCTCTGAATAGTCAATGCGAATGCTTAGCTATTGAGGAAGACGCACGAACTTGCAAAAATACGGTAACGCCCGCAGAGCTTTTTTCAGCGCGCCCCACACGGCATCAACGCGCGGAAACCACTTGCGTCGTTGCACCCACTTGCTTGAACTGCACGGGCAGCGCACTGGGCAGCGCGAGACGGAAGGTCTGGACATCGCGCGGGTCGAACGTCCCGCTCAGGCGCAGCGCGGCCACGGCGGGGTCGGGCACCGCAAGGCCCGTGCTGCCATAGCGCTCCAGTTCGGCCAGCGCCTGCGCCAGCGGTGTATCGACGAAACTGATGCGGCTGTCGCGCCACAGTGCAATGCCTTCGCCGGGCACGGCAGCCACCGGCGTCAACCGGCCTTGTGCATTCGCTGCGACCTGTTCGCCCGCCCGCAGATAGACTGCGCCGGGAAGGTCGCTCAGGGCCTCGCCCGGCGCGCCTTCACGGCGCACCACGCGCACCTTGCCTTCTTCCACCGACAACCGTACGCCGTCGTTGCCTGGCAACCCGGGCGTATGCCGCACCGCGAAGCGCGTGCCGACCACGGTCACGCCCACCGGGCCCGCGAGCACATGGAACGGCCGGGCCGCATCGGCCTGCACGCTGAACACGGCCTGCCCGTCGAGCAACTGCACTTCGCGGCGCGCGCGGTAATAGGTGACTTCAAGCCGGGTGGCCGTATCGAGGCGCAGGCGACTGCCATCGGGCAAAGAGATTTCGGTCTGCTGGCCGCGCGGCGTGCTGAACGCCTGGGCGAACACGGGCTGCGCCTGGTGGTGATTCCACGCGAGCAGACCCGAGCCGCAGGCGATGGCCAGCCCTGCGGCGATGCCCAACGCGGGCCGCAGAAAACGCCGGCGCGGCGTCGGCGCGGCCGCCGCCTTGTCGCGTTGCAGATTGCGGCGCAGCTGCGCCAGCGCATCGGCGGGCAGGTCGGCTATCGCCTGCGAATGCGCGGCCCACTGCGCATAGGCCTGGGCGTGGCGCGCGTCCGCGGCCAGCCAGGCCTGAAACGCCGTTTCGTCGCCCGCGCCCCAGCCATCGCCATGGCGACGGACATACCAGTCGAGCACGTCGCGGCGCAAGCCGGACATGTCTGCTGGTGAAGGAGGCGCAGGCATCATGGAAAAAAACTCACTGTGTTCCTGTGTAGACGCACGGACCGGCCGCAACCCGGTATCGGACATCGTTCATTGTGCGGCTCATGGGGAAACGCGCTTCTTGCCGGCGCTGCGCGGCGCAGCACCCTCGAGTTCGTCCTGGCAGCGCCAGCAGGCTTCCATGGCGATGCGCAACTGCATTTCCACCGTGCGCGTGGAAATTCCCATCCGCGCGGCGATCTCGGCATATGACAGGCCGTCGAACTTGTAGAGAATAAAGGCCTCGCGGCAGCGCGGGGGCAGCTTGTCGATGGCGGCCACTACGGCCGCCAGGCCTTCACGCGAAGCCAGGATGGTGTCGGGCTCCAGCGAGCGCGGGCCGGCCAGCCCATCAAAAGCGCCGTCTTTGTCATCCCCCAAGGCGGCTTCGCTGATTTCGGCGCGAATCTCCGCGCGGCGATGCTGGTCGATGACGAGATTGCGCGCCGTGCGATACAGCAGCGCGCGCGGGTCCTGCACCATCTGCCCAGACTGCTGCGCGGCCAGAACGCGGGCGTAGCTCTCCTGCACCAGGTCCGCCGCGGTATCACGGTCGCGCACGGAGCGGGCAAGAAAATTCAGCAGTTCCCGGTAATAGCGCTCAAACACGAATCGAACAAAGCCCGCCAACGAATGGACCCGTGTCGCCGCGGCGTATCCATGGCGTGTCACGGGATTCGGCGGATTATAGGATCGAAATGAGAATTGATCTCATGTGATCAAGCCGTCGCGGGAATCACGCCGCGGGATTGAACAGGCGCACTTCGCTGATCTCTATCTTCTCCCACACGCGCTGCAGGATGTAGGGTTCAGTCTCGAGCCAGGCGTCGAAGGCCGCGCGGTCGGCAAAGGAAAAATGCGCGTTCGAGCCCACCATCTTGCCGCTGGCGTCGAGCACGCCGCCGCCGCTGATGAAGCCACCCTGGGCAGCCAGCATGCGGACGCGTTCAAGGTGGGCTTCACGGCAGGCCAGGCGCCGCTCCAGTGCGCCGTCATCTTTGAAGTCTTGTGCAACAAGGGCAAATTGCATGGGGTTCTTTCATGGAGAGGAAATACGGAGAACCGATCGTAGCCGCATCCGTATCCATGAAAACGCCAACGGCTTGGAACCGGCGACGCACAAGTTTTGTTAACATGAGAACAGTTCTCATTAACAATCGTCTGCGACAGACGGCTTTTTCCATGTCGGCAGGCGACACATCCCAAGACCTTCAGACCCTTTACGGCAACAACCATGGCTGGCTGCAGGGCTGGCTGCGCCGCCGGCTGGGCAATGCTTTCGACGCCGCCGATCTGGCCCAGGACACATTTGTGCGGATTCTCGTGTCGGGGCGCATGCCCGACGCCGCGCAATCGCGCGCGCATCTGACGCAGATCGCCAAGGGCCTGGTGATCGATCTGCACCGCCGCCGCGTGCTCGAGGCCGCGTATCTCGAAGCACTGGCCCATCTGCCGGAAACGCTGGCGCCCTCGCCCGAGGAGCGGGCCCTCGCACTCGAGGCCCTGCTGCTGCTCGATGCGGTGCTGGGCGGTCTGCCGGCCAAGGTGCGCGAGACATTCATGCTGTCGCAGCTCGATGGACTGACCTACTCGGCCATCGCTGCCCAGTTGGATATCTCGGTGGGCGCGGTGCGCAAATACATGCTGCGCGCCGCGCTTGCCTGCCATGCGGCGCTGAGCCCGAAGGCCGCATGAGCAGCGCCGCGGCCCTGCATCAGGCGCTGGAATGGCAGGTCACATTCTGGTCGGGCGAAGTCACGCAGCAGGAGCGCGACGGCTTTGCGCAATGGCTTGACGCAGCGCCCGCGCATGCCCAGGCCTGGGCGCAGGTGCAGCGCACCGACGCACAGCTGCAGTCTCTCGCCCGCCCGGCCGCAGCGCAGGCCTTGCGCGCCCGCGCCACGCCGCAGCGCCGCCGCGCGCTGCTGGGCATCGCGGGCCTGCTCGCCGGCGGCGGCCTGGCCGCGTATGCCGGGCGCGAAACCTCGCCATGGCAGCGCATGCTCGCCGACCACAGCAGCGCACGCGGCGAGCGCCGCGAGATCGTTCTGCCCGACGGCACGCGCATCGTGCTGGGCAGCGCCAGCGCCATCGATGTGCGTTACGGCGCCAGCGAACGCCAGGTGCGCCTGCTGGAGGGAGAAATTTTCATCACCACGTCGGCGGATCCGATGGCACGGCCGTTCATCGTGCAGACCGCGCAAGGCACGGTGCGCGCGCTGGGCACGCGCTTTGGCGTGCGCCAGACCGACGACTGGATTGAGGTGGGCGTGGAGCAAGGCGCGGTGGAGATCAGCCCGGCGACCAGCGGCATGGCCGCAAGGCAGCGCGTCGATGCGGGCCAGCAGGCGCGATTCAGCCAGGCCGGCGTGCAAGCCATCGGGCCGCTGGCGGCAAATGCCACGGCCTGGAGCCGGGGCGTGCTGGTCGCCGAGCGCATGCGGCTGGAAGACTTTCTCGCGGAGCTGGGCCGCTACCGCAGCGGCGTGCTGCGTAGCGATCCGGCCGTGCGCGATCTCATCGTCTCGGGCGTCTATCCGCTCGACGACACCGACCACGCGCTGCGCATTCTGGCCCAGGCCCTGCCGCTGCAGATAACGACCACCACCCGCTGGTGGGTCACGGTCAGGCCCGCAGGCTGACGCTTTTTTTGCATTGGCCGTAGCACTTTTTCCATCTCGTTCGGGAAACAGGTAAGGACCGCGTTCTGCGCGCGTCCACCGCTTCAACAATGAGAGGGAAAGTCGGATGACCATGGGAAATGACAAGCGCTCGGCTGCAGGCCATTCACTGCGCATGAAACCGCTGCACCACGCGGCGCTGCTCGCCTGCCTCAGCATCGCCTTCGCACCCGCCTGGGCACAGGATGGCGCCGCGCCCACGCGCGCCGAAGCCAGCGTGCGCTATGACATTCCGGCCGGCACGCTGGACCAGGTGCTCAACCGGCTCGCGACCAGCGCCGGCATCTGGCTGTCGTTCGACGGCGCGCTCACGGCCGGCAAGACCAGCCCGGGGCTGGCGGGCAGCTACAGCGTGCCGCAGGCCTTGAAGGAGGTTCTTGCGGACCATGGGCTGGAGACCGCGCCGGGCGCAGGCGGAGGCTATGTGGTGCGCAGGAACGCGGCGGCGGCAAAGACGGGCAAGGCCAGCGCACGCGAGGCGGCGATGGGCGCCGTGACCGTCACGGCCCGGGCCGAGCGCAGTCCCACCACCGAGGGTTCGGACTCGCTGGCCGCGCGCGCCGTGAGCATCAACAAGGGCAATCAGGCGCTCAAGGACATTCCCCAGTCGATCAGCGTGATGACGCGCAAGCAGCTCGACGAGCAGGGAATCACCGACCTGCGCGTCGCGGCCAACAACATCACGGGCGCGGTCGGCGTCAAGGGCGTGGGCCAGGGCATGGTGCTGTCGGCGCGCGGTTTCCAGATCGACGCCTGGCAATACGACGGCGTGCCCATTCCGCGCAACAACTATGCGCTGGGCAACTGGGGCACGGAAGGCATGGTGTTCTACGACCGCCTCGAAGTGCTGCGCGGTGCCTCGGGCCTGCTGCAGGGCACGGGCAGCCCGGGCGGTGCGGTCAATCTGGTGCGCAAGCGCGGCCAGGCCGAGAAGACCGTCACGCTGACCACGCGCGTCGGCTCCTGGGACCGCTACGGCGTACAGCTCGATGCGGGCGGGCCCCTCAATGCCGAAGGCTCCTTGCGTGGCCGCGTGGTCGTCGATGAAGCGCGCGGCCACTCCTTTGTCGACTACGTCAACGATCGCACACGTTCGCTGTATGCGGCGCTCGACTACGACATCAGCCCGGACACGACGCTGGGCGTGGGCATCAGCAATTCGGACAGCAACGGCCGCCCCATGATCCGCGGCTTGCCGCGGTTTGCGGACGGCAGCGACCTGGGGCTGGACCGCTCGACGTTTGTAGGCGCGTGGTGGAACCGCGCGAGCATAGACCAGACCATGCTGTTTGCCGATCTGGACCACCGCTTCAACGCCGATTGGAAGCTCAAGATCTCGGCCCTGCGCCTGAGCGAGAAGAACACCTCCACCCACCAGCGCATGCACGGCAATGTCGCTGCCGACGGCAGCGGGCTGACCTATGCCAACTGGGTCACGGACTTCGATTCCACCAAGCTGGGCCTGGACGCCTATGTCAACGGCAGCTTCGAACTGCTGGGCCTGCGCAACGAAGTGACGCTGGGCGCGAACTACTCGAAGTACACCTCCAACGACATGTATGCCCGCACGTTCACGCCCGGCGGCAACATCTTTGCCATAGACCACAACCGCCCCTGGCAGGACGAGGCCACCATCATGGCCGCCGGCGGACAACGCACGCGCGCAACGTACGACGTGCAGCAAAAAGGCATCTACTCGAGCTGGCGCGCCAAGCTCAGCGAGCCCCTGACGGCCATTCTTGGCGCGCGCAGCAGCTGGTATGACTACATCTACAACGAGTCGCTGTACAACACGCAGACGGTGAACACCGCCTCGGGCGAGATCACGCCCTATGCCGGCCTGGTCTATGCGCTGACGCCCCAATGGTCGGCCTATGGCAGCTACACCAGCGTGTTCGAGCCCCAGTCGGCGCGCAACGTGGGTGGCCAGGTGCTGGACCCTGTCATCGGCTCGAACTACGAGCTGGGCGTCAAGGGCGAGCTGTTCGACGGGCGGCTCAACAGTTCGCTGGCCCTGTTCCGCTACGACCACAAGAACCGCGCCGTCAACGATGTCGCCTCGGGCATGGCCTGCAGCGGCTGGTACTGCTCCACACCCTCGGGCAAGGTGCGCAGCCAGGGCCTGGAAGCCGAGGTCAGCGGCGAAGTGCTGCGCAATCTGCAGGTGATGGCCGGCTATACCTACAACACCACCAAGTTCCTCAGCGACCCGACCAACCAGGGCAAGGTGTTCAGCACCTGGACGCCGCGCAACCTGGTGCGCGTCTGGGCGTCCTATCGCCTGCCCAACGACTGGAACGCGCTGACCGTGGGCGCGGGCTTCAACGCCCAAAGCCATACGCTGGGCTATGACCGTTCGTTCAAGGTGCCGGGCTTCAGCGTCTGGAACATGCGCCTGGCCTACCAGGTCACTCCCGAAGTCAGCCTGGCGCTCAACGTCAACAATGTGTTTGACAAGCGCTACTGGATTCCGGGCTTTGCCGAGCAGAACGGCAACAACGACTTTGGCGATCCGCGCAATGTGATGTTCACCTTGAAGTACACGCCAAAGTTCTAGGCGCTGGCGCATGCCTGAGCGGCGGGCACAGGATTCGATGGATAATCCGTATTGAGAACTCATCTCATTACGATTGACCATTTCTTCCGTGAATCAAACCGCCTCCCCCGTTTGGCTGGGCCTGGATCTGGGCTGGGCCTACCACGCCCTGCTGCCCACCATCTGGCGCAGCACGCGCTGCGTGCACCGGGCCCAGGACGTGCTGCACGATGCCTTTTTGCGCTACGCGCTCAGCGGCCGGCACACAAGCCTTGCGAGTCCCCATGCCTATCTGCGGCGCGTGGTGCATTCGGTGCTGGCCGACCATGCGAACGAGGCCAGGCGCTGGTGCGCCCTGCCCGACGATGCGCTGCAGCTGCAGAACGAAGGCGCGGACGCGATGCTGCTGACCGCGCCTTCGGCGGAATTCCTGCTTGACCTGCAGCAGCGCCTGCAGGCGGTGCAGACCACGATCAGCGGACTGCCGCCGCGCTGCCGCGAAGTGTTCTGGCTGTGCCGCATCGAGGGCCTGACCCAGCCCGAGATCGCGCGCCAGCTGGGCATCACGCTCAACGCGGTGGAGCGCCACCTGATCCGCGCCCTGGTCGATCTGCGCGCGCTGCGCGAGCAGATCGGCGGCTGAAGATGGCAACCCAAACGACGGCGCGCGAAGATGCGGCGCGCTGGTTTCTGCGCATGCGCGAGACCCCGGTGCCGCAGGCGCAGCGCAGCGCCTTCGATGCCTGGCTCAAGGCCCACCCCGACCACGCGCGCGAATACGCAGGCTTTGACCTGCTGTGGCAGGACTTCGGCGCCACCGACCGCGCCCAGGCACTGGCCACGGCCCAGCGGCGCCGCCAGCGCCGCCATGTGACGCGCGGGCTGCTGGGGCTTGCGGGTTTTGCCAGCCTGGGCTGGCTGCTGCATGCGCATTGGCGCGCGGCCGATGACGCCGCGCGCTTCGCGCTGGCGCGTGAGACGGCAATCGGTCAGTTCGATCCCGTGTCCCTGCCCGATGGCAGCCAGGTGCGGCTGGGCGGATCGACCTCCATTGAAGTCGCCTTCGATCGTGCGCAGCGCGCCGTGCGGCTGGCCCATGGCCAGGCGCTGTTCCATGTGGCGCCCGATCCCGCGCGCCCGTTTGTCGTCGACTGCGCGGGCGCGCGCATCACCGTGGTGGGTACCGTGTTCTCGGTCGATCGACTGCCGGGCAGCGTGCGCGTGAGCGTGCAGGAAGGCGTGGTGCGCCTGGCTGCGCGCGACAAGCTGCAGGCCCCGCTGGAGCTGCGCGCCGGCCAGGTCGGCGCCTGGTACGACGCGGCCGTGCCCGGCAGCACGCCGCAGCGCCTTGCAGGCATCAACGCCGATGACGCGTTTGCCATCGAGCGCGGGCTGATCGTCTTCGAACTCGCGACGCTGGAGGAAATCGCCGCCACGCTGTCGCGCTACCACCCGCTGGCCATACGCGCCCTGCCCGCCACGGGCCAGCGCGCGCCGCGCATCACGGCCGCGGTGCAGCTGCGCCAGCTCGATGATTTCCTGCGCGCGCTGCCGCACCTGGCCGCGGTGCGCGTGCAGCGCGCCAGCAGCGAAATCGTGCTGTCGGCACGCTGAGGAAATTTATTTCGCCTTCGAGCTCAGGGATTGCGCGGGCATCTGCGTCATACATGCAGGCTTGTCCGTGGGACGAGCAATGACCTCTCAGGAGCCCTCTTTCATGTCGAAGTTTTCCCGCGCCGGCCGTCCCCTGCGCCACGCCACCCTTTCCCTGCTGTGCGCATCCGCCTGGGCCGCGTCCGTTGCCTGGGCCGCGCCGCTGGCCATCGATCTGCCGGCCCAGCCGCTGGCTGACGCACTCAAGTCGCTGGCCCGCAGCGCGGGTGTGACGATTGCCGCCGATGGCGCGCTGCTCGCGGGCAGGCAGGCGCCTGCGGTGCGCGGCCAGCTCGAAGTCTCGGACGGTCTGCGCCAGCTGCTGCGCGGCAGCGGCCTGGAGTTCGTGCAGTCGATACCGGGGACCTATCTGATTCGCGCCGTGCAGCTGGACACGGTGACGGTCACGGCGCGCGCAGACCACAGCGGCACGACAGAAGGCACGGGCAGCTACACGCAGACCGGCCCGACGCGCAGCGCCACCGGCCTGGCCCTGACGCTGCGCGAAACGCCGCAGTCGGTCAGCGTGATGACGCGCCAGCGCATGGATGATTTCAAGCTCGAGACGCTGACCGATGTGATGGAGCAGACGCCGGGCGTGACCATCGATCGCCAGGGCGACGGCAACAACATCATGGTGCGCGGCAACGCCGTCAACCTGCAGGTCGATGGCCTGCGCCAGATGGCCAGCGGCTGGTATGCGAACACGCAGATGCTCTACACCATGGACGACATGGTGGAGATGGACCGCATCGAAGTGCTCAAGGGCTCGTCGGGCCTGATGAACGGTGACGGCTATTACGGCGCCACGGTCAACATGATTCGCAAGCGGCCCACGCACGAGTTCAAGGCCAGCGTCGGCGCTGGCGCAGGCAGCTGGGACAACTACCGCGCCGATGTGGACCTGGGTGGGGCGCTCAACGACAGCGGCAGCATCCGTGGCCGTCTGGTGGCCGCGGCCGCCGACGGCAAGGAATTCCGCGATCATGCCAAGCGCAGCAACCAGACGCTGTTCGGCACGCTGGACATCGATCTGGGCGAGCGCACGCTGCTCAATGTCGGCTTCACCCAGCGCCAGCGCGAGTACTACGGCGCGGGCAGCACCAGCATGATCCAGGCCTATGCGGCCAACGGCCAGTACATGGGCCTGCAGCCGCGCGCGTTCAATGTGGGCGCACCCTGGTCTGGCTTTGCGCAAGATTCGCGCACGCTGTTTGCCAACCTGGAGCATCGTTTCGGCAATGGCTGGACCGCCAAGCTGCGTGTCAGCGATGAAAGAACCGAGATGCCCGACGGCGAAGGCGGCATCTGGTTCACGGGCATTCCGGCCGTGGTGGATACCAATTGGGCACGCGATCACGTCAACAAGAACCGCAGTCTGGCGCTGGACCTGCAGGGTCCGGTGCAGCTGTTCGGCCGCACCCATGAGTTGCTGTTCGGGGTCGATGCCGCGCGCACCAGCTCCAATACCTATTCGGGCAACAGGCGCTACAGCAACGTCGCTTTCGACTACGCGGGCGGCGGCGCCGCCATTGTGCGTCCCGCTGATCTGGACAGCCTCCCGCTGAACAATCACAGCTATTTCAGCTCGCGCCGCCATTCGGTCTATGCCGCGGGCCGCTTCAATCTGGCCGACCCGGTCAAGCTGATCGCGGGCGCGCGCATCACCAATTACCAGCAGTACGATCTCACGCCATACGACTATTCGAACTACGACTTCGCGAAAAGCGATGTCATCACCCCGTACGCCGGTTTGGTGGTCGATGTGCATGAGAACGTCTCGCTCTATGGCAGCTATGCGAGCATCTTCAAGCCGCAAAGTGCGGTGGATGCGCAGGGCCGCACGCTGGACCCCGAAGAGGGCCAGACGCGCGAGATCGGCGCCAAGGGCGAGTTCTTCGACAAGCGCCTCAACGCCAGTCTGGCCTATTTCTGGATGAAGACCGACAACGTGGCCGAAGCCACGGGTGAAGTCACTCCCGACGGCATCAGCCTCTACCGCTCGGTGTCGGGCGTCACCAAGCGCGGCTACGAGCTCGAACTGTCCGGCGAAATCGCGCGCGGCTGGCAGGCCCAGGGCAGCTATGTGCAAAACAGCAGCAATCTGAACAACTACACCTATCTGCCGAAAAACCAGTTCAAGCTGGGCAGCACCTACCAGCTGGGCGGGGCGCTGAGCGGCCTGACCGTGGGCGCGGCGACGCGCTGGCAAAGCAAGACCACGGCCGGCCCGCTCACGCAGCCGTCGTTCTGGGTCGTCGATCTGATGGCGCACTATCGCCTCAACGCCCATCTGAGCCTGAGCCTCAACGTGCGCAACGCATTCGACAAGAGCTACTTTGCCGGCATGCGTGATTTCGGTCGGGTGCAGTACACCTGGGGCGCGCCGCGCAGCGTGAATGTCGGCATGCGCTACGACTTCTGAAGCGCAGTTGGAAGTGCCGAGTTGTTCATCGGCACTTCGACAAGCTCAGTGCGAACGGAGTTTTTAGGTCGACAAGCCCAGTGCACGGAGTTTTTACGTCGACAAGCTCAGTGCGAGCGGAGTTTTTAGATCGACAAGCTCGCTGCGAACGGAGTGTGAAGTTCGGCAAGCGCGGAGCGAACGGCGTTTACGTTCGACAGGCACAGCGCGAACGGCCCAACGCCGTTCGCGCTGCCCCATCAAAGATCGATGCTGGCCGACAGCTGGAAGGTGCGCGGCGCGCCCAGCGCCAGGCTGGACAGCAGCGGCATGCCCCAATACGCCTTGTTGGTCAGATTGGTGATGCCGGCGCGCAAGGTCACGGGACGGTTCGCGACCTTGGTCGCGTAGCGCGCGCCCAGGTCGTAGGTGGTGCGCCCGCCTACCCACAGGCCGTTGTCGGCGCTGATGTACTGCTTGGAGACCGCGGTCGCATTGCCCGTGAGCGTCAGTCCCGCGGCGCCGGGCACATCCCATTCCACGCCCAGCTTGCCCTGCAGCCTGGCCACGCCCGTGGCCATCTTGCCCTGGGCACTGGCGACCGTGGTGCGCGTGACCTTGGGGTCGACATAGGCCACGCCGCCCATCAGCCGCAGGCCGCGCGTCGCCGCGCCAAAGAAGCTCCACTCCAGGCCGCGGTTGCGCTGCTCGCCGCCAAACGAGAAGATGTTGGTCACCGGGTCGGTGTAGCTGCTGGGCTTCTCGATCTGGTAGAGCGCGAAAGTATGCGCAAACTCGCCCATGTCGACCTTGACGCCCACTTCCTTTTGCTTGGTCTTGTAGGGCGGGAAGACATCGCCGGCATTTGCCGCGGTGAGGGGCGCGCTCTGCCCCTGGCTCAGGCCTTCGATGTAGTTGGCGTAGAGCGCCACGCGCTCGCTGGCCTTGACCAGCAGCGCGGCCGCGGGCGTGGTCTCGCCCTGGTCGTAGCGCGTGGCGAGCCGCCCGGTCACGGTGCTGTAGGTGTCGCTCTTGACCTGCTGGCGGCGCAGGCCCAGCGTGAGTTGCACGCGGTCCTGGGCAAACGAAATGGTGTCAACCAGGCCAATGCTGGTCAGCGCCAGCGCGGTATGCGAGACCGGCGGCGCGATGAATGCCGGCGCCGCGCCCCAGACCGGGTGGTAGAGGTTGGTGGTCCAGTCGGCGCCGGGCACCGAGCGGCGGCCGTAGTCGTGCTGGTCATGCTCGTAGCGCGTGGCGTTCAAAGCCCACTGATGCTTGATGCCCGCGGTCTGCAGCCGGCCCTTGAGGCCCACTTCGGCCGACTTCTTGTCGACATCGAAGGCCAGCTGGCCCATGGTCGTGCGGTAGTCGCCCGCGGCGTTGAGCACCTGGGCCGAGATCGCGCCGTTGTACTGGTAGTTGGTCCTGGCCGTGCCGAACGCGCCATACGCCGTGATCTGGTCGCCGATGTCGATCTCGCCGCGCAGGATCGCGCCCTTGTCCTTGCTGTCGACATAGGCCCAGTCGGGGTTGATCAGCGTACTGCCGCTGGGCGGGCGCGGAATCGCCACGTTGGGCGCCAGGCTGATGCCGCGCGTCTGGCCGTTGATGTGGTCGTCGGCGCTGTAGAAGTCGGCCGACAGGCGCGCGCGCTGCAGGCGCCAGTCGAGGCCCAGCGCGCCCATCTGCAGCTTCTTGTCCTGGTTGTCGACCGGGCCCGCGCCATCGCGGTAGACGCCGTTGAAGCGCAGGCCGAATTCCTTTTGCGCGCCAAAGCGCCGGCCGATATCGACATGGCCGCCGAACTGTGAGTCCGATAGGTAGGTGGCCGTGAAGCGCGTGAGCGGCGTGTCGCCCGCGCGCTTGGGCACGAGGTTGATCGCCCCGCCCACCGAGCCGCCGGGCGGCATTCCATTGAGCAGCGCCGACGGACCCTTGAGCACTTCGACGCGCTCGAACATTTCAGGCGAAGTGCGGTAGTACGGCGCCATGCCGGCCAGCCCGCCGAACGTCATGTCGTTGGTGCTCGAGGCAAAACCGCGTATCGAATAGTTCTCGCTCCAGGCGCCGGAAACGCCGTTGCTGAACACCGCCGGGTCGGTGGCGGAAATCACTTCCGTGATGTCCTTGGCCTGGCGATCGGCAACGTACTTCTCGGTGTAGCTGATGGTGGAGAACGGCGTCTCCATGAAGTCCTTGTCGCCCAGAAAGCCCACGCGCCCGCCCGAGGAGACCTGGCCGCCCGCATAGGGCGCGGTGGCGCCGCCGGACTGTCCCGAGACAGTGACGGTGGGCAGCGTGGCCGCGGTCTCGGTCGACTGGGCCTGCGCGCTGATGGCGATCAACGCCAGCGCGGCGCCAGCGGTCTGGCGCAGCAGGAACGCGCCGGTGGGTGTGGAGTGTGAAGTGCGGCGGATGCGGGACATCGGATGCTCGCTTAGAAGTTGAGGTGGATTGAAATGAGACGCACTCCTGTTTCCAGGCGGCAGTTCGCCGTCGCTGGCACAGGAATACGTCAGGGGATCAGGCCCTGGTCGGGGCCGGAATGCGGGTCAGGGGCGGTAGGCCTTGAGGACGTCATCGATCACGATGCGCACGGAAGTCGGACTGGCCGCGGTCACATACCAGGCCTGGGCGTCGACAAACACCACGCGGCCGTTCTTCCAGGCCTTGGTCTGGCGCAGCAGCGGATTGCCCAGGCTTTCGGCGTCGAGCGCGGCGCGGCGCTCCATCACCGCCGTGCGGTCGACCACATAGATGATGTCGGGATCGGCCTGCTGGATGAATTCGCTGGAGACCGGCTGGCCGTGCAGACCGGTGTCGGCGGCCGGGCCCGCGGGCTTGACGCCCAGCGCGCTGAAGACAAAACCGTAGCGCGACTGCGGGCCGAACGAACTGAAGGCGCCGTTGTTGTGCAGCACGATCAGCGCCTTCTCGGGCCTGTCCTTGGTGGCCTGGCGCGCCTGCTGCACCTTGGCGTCGAGTTCCGCGGCCTTGGCGCGCGCCGTGTCCTGCCGGCCGAACAACTGGCCCAGCGTCAGCAGATGGTCCTTGATGACCTCGATGTGGCGCGTGGCGCTGTTGCGGTAGTCGACATCGAACTGAATGGTGGGCGCAATCTGCGACAGCTCCTTGTACTGGCCGGCCTGCAGCGAGGTGATCAGTATCAGATCGGGGCGGGCCGCATGCACGCGTTCCACGTTGGGCTGCACGATGGAGCCCAGGTCCTGCACGCGCGGCGCATTCTGGTATTTGGCGAGGAAATGCGGAATGAAGTCCTTGGGCATGCCGATCACGGGCACGCCCAGCTGGTCGAGAAAGTCGACTTCGTTCATGTCGAGCGCCGCAACGCGCTGGGGCTGCTTGCTGACCACGGTCTTGCCCAGCTGGTGCTGCACCGTCATCGGCGTGAACGGCTGGGAAGCCACAGCGGCGCTCTGGGCGCAGGCGCTCAGCGCGGTCATGCCGGCCAGCAGCAAGGCGGCGCCGCGGAAGGTGAAACTCATGGTTTTTCTCCTGAAGATGGGAAGTGGCTGAATGAAAAATGTCATTGCGCGCCCCGGTGGCGCACGACCAGCGCGAGGAAGTACGCGCCGCACACCAGATTGACCAGGATGCCCACCGTGGTGCGGTAGTTGAAGAGATGCTCCACCGCCAGCTGCGCCGCAATGAAGATGGCCACGGCAATGGCGCAGCCCAGGGGCAGCGTCACGCGGTGGCGCATGCCGCGCGCCAGCGCATAGGCCGTGTTGGCCACGAAGATGCCCATGAAGGCCGTCGGCCCGATCAGGCTGGTCGAGACCGCGACCAGCGTCGAAATCAGCACCAGCTGCAGGCGCACCGCGCGGCGGTAGTCCACGCCCAGCGAGATGGCGGTCTCGCGCCCCAGCGCCAGCACATCGAGCGTGGGCAGAGTGCGCAGTCCCAGCGCGCAGACCAGGGCCACGATCGCGCCCGCATACAGCAGCTGCTCGGGCTGGGCGCGGTTGAAGGACGCCTGGGTGAAGCCCAGTAGCATGGAAAACTCGCCCGGGCTGGTGCGAAACTGCACGAACTGCGTGAACGTGCCCATCACCAGCGTCAGCACCAGGCCCACGAGCAGCAGCGCATACACATTGCTGTGGCCGTCCTGGAACAGCCAGCGGTGCAGCAGCCACGAATAGGCCAGCATCAGCGCCACCGACAGCGCGAAGTTGCCGCCCGCGCTCAGCAGCACCAGGCTTTGCGTTCCCAGCAGCAGCACCAGCAGCGACTGCGCCAGCAGATAGACGGCTTCATAACCCATGACGGCCGGCGTGAGAATGCGGTTGTTGGTGAGCGTCTGGAAGGTGATGGCCGACCAGCCAATGCAGACGCCGCCTATCAGCATTGCGCCCAGGCGCACCAGCCGCTTGGGGATGACATAGCCGAAGTCCAGTCCAGAGAACAGGAACACATAGGTCAGCGCCAGCGCCGCCAATCCCGCGCCCGCCCACAGGGTCCTGCGCGTCATCGCCGCCTCCAGACAATGAGCCCCAGGAACAGCAGTCCGCCCACGCCGCCCGCGGTCAGCCCTATGGGCACCTCGTACGGATAGGCCACGAGCCGCCCGAGAATGTCGCAGAACAGCAGCAGCGAGGCGCCGCCCAGCGCCACCGCGGGCAGCGTGCGGCCCAGGTGATCGCCATGGCGCAGCGCCACCAGATTGGGAATCACCAGCCCGACAAAAGGAATCGCTCCGGCCGTGATCACCGTGGCCGACACCGTGACCGCGACCAGCAGCAGGCCCAGCAGCACCGTGGCGCGGTAGTTGAGCCCCAGGCTGGTGGCCAGGCCCTCGCCCATGCCGAGCACCGTGAAGCGATGGGCATAGGCATAGGTCAGCGCGACGATGGGCAGCACCAGCCAGAGAATTTCGTAGTTGCCCTGCACGATGCGCGAGAAGTCGCCGAGCAGCCAGCCCTGCATGCTTTGCAGGATGTTGTGGCGGTAGGCGTAGAACTCGGCAATGGCGCTGAGCACCCCGCCGTACATCAGGCCTATGACCGGCACCAGCACCGTGCTGCGCGCGCGCACGCGGCGGATGATGGCGACGAACAGCAGGCTGGCGGCCAGGCAGAAGGCCAGCGCGAACAGCATGCGCACGCCGCTGCCCGCGCCGGGCGCGGCCGTCAGCGCAACCAGGATGCCCAGCTTGGCGGCATCGAGCCCGCCGGTGGTGGCCGGCTCGACGAACTTGTTGCGCAGTATCTGCTGCAGCACCACGCCGCAGACAGCCAGGCCCACGCCCGTGAGCACCAGCGCCGCCAGGCGCGGCAGGCGGCTCGCGGTGAGCGTGAGCCAGGCGTCGTCGGACAGCGACAGGATGTCGACCCAGGCGACCTGGCGCGCGCCTGTCAGCAGTGAAGCCAGGCACAGCAGGGCAAACAGCGGCAGCAGGCCGGAACGCAGCAAGGGCATGTGCGAGTCCGTCGGATCAGCGGCGCGCCGGCGCGATGCGCCAGCCCTTGGCCGCGCGGCGCTGGGCCAGGAACTGCGCATAGCGCCCGCCTGCGGCCGCGAGTTCCTCGGGGCTGCCCTGCTCGCAGACCCGGCCGCCATCCAGCACCACGATATGGTCGGCCATGGCCACGGTCGACAGCTGATGGGCGATGACGATCAGCGTGCACTGGCCGCGCAGCCGCGCCAGCGCCTGGGCAATCACCGCCTGGTTCTCGGCGTCGAGCGCGGCCGTGGCTTCGTCGACCAGCAGGATGGGCGCGCGCTTGATCAGCGCGCGTGCAATTGCCACGCGCTGGCGCTCGCCGCCCGACAGCCGCGCGCCGCCCTCGCCCACCGGCGTATCCATGCCCTGCGGCAGGCGCGCGATGATCTCGGCCACGCCCGCCTGGTGCGCGGCCTGCAGCACTTCGGAGTCGCTGGCGCCGGGCCGGCCCATGCGGATGTTGTCGGCAATGCTGCCCGCAAACAGCGCGCTGTCCTGGAAGATCTGGCTGATCTGCGCGGCCAGTTGTTCGCTCGTCATGTCACGCACATCGACGCCGCCCACGCGCACGCTGCCCTGCTGCACGTCGAAGAAGCGCGCGATCAGCCGCGCCAGCGTGGTCTTGCCCGAGCCCGAGGCGCCGATCAGCGCCGTCATGCTCCACGGCGCAATGCGCAGCGTCACGTCCTGCAGCACCGCCGGCTGGCCGGCCGCATAGCAAAACGCCACATCGCGCAGTTCCACCGACGCATCGCGCGGCGCCTGCGGCTGCACCGGCGCGGGCAGCGGCTCGGCGGCGAGAATCTCGCCCACCGCGTCCAGCTGGCCGCGCACTGCGCGCAGCACTTCGCCATAGCTCGCCACATCGAGCAGCGGATCGATGAAACGGTTGACCAGCAGCAGCGCGACGACGGCGGCAACCAGCGTCGCGCTGTCGGGCGCGGCCTGCAGCCACAGCATGGCAGCGGCCAGCAGCGCGGCAAAGATCGCCTGCACCGTCCAGGCGTTGAGCACGGCCGATGCCGTGGACAGGTAGATCAGCCGCGCGCCCGCCCGGCATTGCCGCGCCATCGCCTGCTCCAGCAGCCGCGTGCCGCCGCCATCGCCGTTGAACGCGCGCAACACCGACTGCGCCTGGGCAAACTCGACCATGCGCTGGCTGGTCTGGGCGAAATGCCGGTGATAGGCCTGCTCGGCGCGCCGCCCCAGCCGCGCCGCGGCCAGCGACATGCCCGCAAGAAGAGGCAGGGCCAGCAGCGCGATCAGCCCAAGCGGCGCATGCAGCATGAACAGCGCAACGACAATCACCAGCGGCGTCACCGCACCGCTGATCACGGGCGTGAGCACATGCGCGGGCAGCTGCGCCAGGGCCATCATTCCCTGGGTCAGCACATGGGACAGCCGCGCCGTGTTGCCCGGCGTGAACCAGCCCACGGGCAGGCGCGCGACATGGTCGCCGACGCGCTGGCGCGCGCTCCGCAAGATGGCCACGCCCACGGCCACGCCGGCTTTTTCCACCTGGCGGCGCCAGGCCCAGCAGACCGCCATGCCGGCGGCAAGCGGCAGCAGCCAGGGCGCCGCGGCGCGCGCATCTCCCGCGAGCAGGCGCGAAAGAATGGGCACCAGCGTGACGATGGTCAGCCCGCTGACCAGGCCATAGGAGACAGCCAGCGCGGCATAGCGGCGCAGCACGCGCGCATCGTCGCCCAGCAGTGCGATGAAAGTCTTCAGCATGCGCCACCCGCTTCTTCTTGCGACGGCGCGTAGCCGCCCAGCGCCCACAGCCGCGCATAGCGGCCGCCGGCTGCCAGCAGATTGGCATGGCGGCCCTGCTCGGCGATGCGCCCGTCTTCGAGCACGATGATGTGGTCCGCCTGGGCAATGGTGTCTAGCCTATGGGCAATGACCAGCAGGCTGCGCCCCTGGGCCATGCGCGACAGCGCTTCCTGGATCGCCAGTTCGCTTTCGGCGTCGGCCGCGGCCGTGGCTTCGTCCAGCACCAGCACGGGGGCATCGAGCAGCACCGCGCGCGCAATGCTCACGCGCTGGCGCTCGCCGCCCGACAGTTCGGCGTCCTCGCCCACCACCGAGTCATAGCCGCGCGGCAGGCGCAGTATGCGTTCATGGATATTGGCGACGCGCGCTGCCTGCTCGATCTCCTGGGCGCTGGCCGAGGGCCGGCCCAGCGCGATGTTTTCCGCCACGCTTGCATGGATCAGCCGCACTTCCTGCAGCACAAAGCCCACGCGGCGATACAGTTCGGCGCTTTCCATCTGGCGCAGGTCGGCGCCGCCCAGCGTGATGCGTCCCTGCGTGGGATCGAAGAAGCGCAGCAGCAGCCGCGCCAGCGTCGACTTGCCCGAACCCGAGGCGCCAACCACGGCGGTCACCGTGCCGGGCCGCAGCGTGAAACTGATATCGGACAGCACATTTTCCTGCCCCTCATAGGCGTAGCCGACCTGCTCGAAGCGCACCTCGGCGCCGGCCGGAATCGCGCGCTGCGCGGGCGCTGGCTGCGCCAGTACAGGCGTCTGCAGCAGCGCATGCACGCGCTGCGCCGCGCCGGCGGCGGCGTTGAGGTCATGCGTCAGATAGTGCAGCAGCAACAGTGGCGCCGACATGCCAGGCGCGACCAGCACAAACGGCAGCAGGTCGGCCGGCGCCATCCAGCCCTGGGCAACGAACAAGGTGCCCGCAACCAGCACCACGCCCAGCACCGCCACGGGCGCGATCATTGCGTTGGCATGGGCCATCGCGCCCACCAGCGGGCGCGTGAAATCGGTGAACACGCGCGCAAAGGAATCGACCGCCTCGCGGTAGGCGCCGTGGGACTTGCCGGCCGCGCCAAAGGCCTTGAGCACCGGCATGCCGCCCGTGAACTCGACCACGGCGTTGTTGATGCGCCCCATGGCCGTCGCGAACTCGCCCATGTTGGCCGCGCTGCGTTTCACCGCGCGGCCGAAGAACGCGAAAAATGCGGGAAACGGCAGCAGCGCGACGATGGCCAGGCGCCAGTCCATGGCCAGCAGATAGAGCGCGCAGGCCAGCACCGCGCCCGCGGCGCGTCCGGCCGTGGTGAAGAAATGCGCGGTCAGTTCGTGCAGCGTGCCTATGTCGTCCTGCATGGCCTGCTTGACTTCGCCCGACGCCCGGTCGGTGAACCAGCCCAGCGGCAGCTGCGCCAGGCGCTGCACCGCGCTCTGGCGCAAGGCGTGCGTCAGATGGTTGTCGGCCAGATGCGCCACCAGTTCGCCGGCCGAGATCGCCGCCATGCCCGCCAGCACACAGACCACGCTGATGCCGACAATGGACCAGAGCGTATCGGGCAGCGCGCCGGCCGCGCCCAGCGCCAGGGCCGCGATATGCGCCATGGCGGCCAGCGGCACCAGCGTGAGCACGGCGCCCAGTGCCGACAGCGACGCCGCGGCAATCAGCGCGCCGCGGATCGGCCGCAGCACCCGGGAAATCGGCCCGGGTTCCTGGGTCGCGCGGGTACTCATGGCACCGACACAAACATGCAAGGGTCGGCGCAACCCGTTAGCGCGCAGAATGGCCGCCAATAAAGAAACAACGAAGACACGGTACGTAATTGAGAATCAGAATTAGTTGCATGATACTAAACTAATTAAGATGCTGTAGTTCTGCCCCACTGAAATGAACATGGAAACAACATCCCTGCCCCCCGCGCGCGGACGCGGCCGCCCACCCTCCATCACCCATGCGCGCATTGCCGACGCCGGCATCGCGCTGGGGCTGCGCAACATCACGTTTGTCGGCGTGGCTGCGGCGCTGGGCGTGAGCCACATGGCCCTGTACAAGCATGTGGCCAGCCTGGAAGCACTCAAGCAGCTGGTGGCCGATGAAATCATCCGCCGCTGGCGGATTCCCCAGGCCCTGGGCAACGACCCCGAAGGGCTGCACGTCTACCTCACGCTGTTCAGCGCCTCGATACAGGCGTTCGTCAAGGCGCATCCGGGGGTCACGCCCTATATGCTGCGCCGCATGGCGGCCTCCGATGCTGTCATCGAGAAGATCCAATCGCACCAGCGCCACATCGCCCAGGCCTACGGCATTGCGCAGGAGCGCGCGCAATGGCTGCTGGCAACGGTGGCATTTCACTGCTTTGCGGCCGCCGACACGGTGTACTCGGTCGCTGCGCAGGAGCCCGTGGTCGACGCGGACCGGGCCGCGGAAGAAGCCGAGATGGAAGTGGAATTCACGCGCGGCATGCAGGCATTGATCGTCGGTGCGCTGCTGCTTTCAGCAGGCGACGGCGCGGGAGAACAGAGCGCCCATCGGCCCCGATGATGGAGCGCCGCTGCCCAGGGTTGCCCCCGATGGCTGCACCGGCAAGACCGTCCTAGCATGCGCCACGGCCGATGCAGCAGCGATTTCAAGCCAGGCGGTCGGCTTATTCCATCCCACTCAACCCAGTCTTGCGAGCTGCCATTTGCCCATCGGCGTTGGCGGCAAGCCGGGCTTTTCCAGAACCCATGAAGACCAGAGTTTTTCTTTTCACGGCCTTGTGCCTGGGCCTCGCGGGCACGGCGACGGCCTCCGCCGCGACGCCCGCCGCCGCCGGTGCCGCGCTCATGCAGCCTGACGGCGTGGCGGATCGATTCATCGGCGCCGGCAACGCGCCTTCCACGCTGATCGTCTACAGCTCGCCGACCTGCCCACCCTGCATACGGTTCGAGGAGCAGGTGCTGCCGCAGCTCAAGTCCAGATACGTCGACAGCGGCCGGCTCAGGATCGCGCTGCGCCCCACGGTGAACAATGCCGTCGATGGCGCCATCCTGTTGATCGCCGACGCCAGCGGCCTGATGCGCAGGGATGCAACGCTGGCGCGCTTTCGCGCAAAACGCGCTGACATCATGGCGGCCCAGGACAGGGAAAAAGTGCTGCGCGAAATCGCGGCGCAATCGGGCATGGACAGTGCAGCCTGCGACCGTGCGATGAAGAATGCGGATGCGCTGCGGGCGCTGCAGCGCTTGAGCGATCAGGCTTACAACGATTTCGGCGTCAAGGGAACGCCCAGCTTCTTCCTGGACGGCGTGAAGCTCCACTACGACGGCAGCATCAACAGCTTTTCACGCCATCTCGATACGCCGCCGCGCGGCTGACGGACAACATGCCCGAAAAGAAAAAAGCCTCTCAGACCGTGGATCTGAAAGGCTTTTTTACCAATGGTTATTTGGTAGGCGCGATTGGACTCGAACCAACGACCCCCACCATGTCAAGGTGGTGCTCTAACCAGCTGAGCTACGCGCCTGTCGTTGAAGCCGCAAGTATAGCAGCATAAAACAGGGCTCCAAGGAAACTCCGCACTTTTTTGCCCGCCAGCTCAAATTGCGGGCGTCAGCACATCATTCGCGAGCAGCATGCGCAATGTCTGGGCGTTCACCGAGTCGGTGACCACCACCTGGACGCCCAGTGTGGCTGCGGTCTGCAGCATGGCCTGCAGCAGGTGCAGTGCGCCCGGGCTTTGCCAGGACTGTTCGGCGAAGTCGCCACCGAGCTTCACATAGCGCAGCGCCAGGGAATGCAGATGCGGCAGCGCCATGGGCTGCTGGTCCAGGCGGCGCAGGCCCACGCCCACGCCGGCCACGGCCATCGCGCCGCAGAACTCGGTCACCTCCTGCGGATAGGCGACGAGGCCATGCGCATCGAGCTCCAGACACAGGCGCTGCAGGCGCGGCGCGGTCTGCAGCACTTCGCGCAGACGCGCGAGAAAATCGGGCTGGGCCAGCGAAGGCAGGGAGATGCGCACCACCAGTTCGGCATCGCTGCGCTGCTCCAGCCAGGCCAGGCCCAATGCCACGGCGCGCAAATCGAAATCGGCCGACAGGCCCAGCCGCACCGCAACCGGCAGGAAGAGCGAACCCATCATGGCCTCGCCGGTCGCGGCGTTCAAGGTCAGCGACGCTTCGCTGCGCATCAGCGTGCGTTCCGCGCCGCTCAGCACCAAAGGCTGCACGGCCAGCGACAGCATTGCCTGCGCTTCGAGCGCCTCGATCAGCATCTGGCGCCACAGCGTTTCGCCGGCCATGTTCGAGACGACTTCGTCGTCGCCATAGGCCACGTATTCGACTTCCGCCTGGCCCGAGCTTTCGGCGCGCATCAACCCATAGTCCAGGCGCGAGAGCACGCCGGTGACCGAACTCGAGGGCGAATAATCGGTCAGCGCGAAACTCCAGCGGCACCACTGGCCGCCCGCGAGCCGTGCGCGCATCGACAGCAGCACCTGGCGGATCTGCTGCACCAGCGACATCGCCTGCGGCCCGGCCAGGCCGGGCATGAGCACGACGAAGTCGGAACCATTGAGCCGCGCCAGCAGGAGGCCGCCATCGGCCTGCTGCTTGAGCACCTGGCCCACATGCTCGAGCACCGACGCGAGCCAGGCGTCGGCGCTGGCGCGCGACATCTGGGCGTTGAGCGCCAACAGGTCCCATTGGCGAAACAGCATCACATAGCCATTGGCCTCACGGCCCGCGTCGCCGCTGAGCGCGCGGCGCAGTTCGTTGACGAAGTACTTGCGGTTGGGCAATTGCGTTCCCGGATCGCAGTTGACTTCGAGCTCCAGCGATTCGATGCGCGCGATCTGCTCCATGGAAGTCGCCTGCACGCGCTCGCGCGTATCGGCAATGGCGCGCACCACGGGCATCAGCTCGGCCACGATGGACCGCTCCATGGGCGCGGTCTGGGCGGCGCTGCCCGCATCGATCGCCTGCACCTGCGTGGCGATCTCGCGCTGCAGCATCTTGCGAAACCATTGCAGCAACAGCACGACGAACAGCGCCCAGGCCAGGCCCGCACCTACGACCAGTGTTGCCATGCGCACGCTGCTGCCCCACAGCGCCGCACGCGCATAGCTGTCGTCGACTTCGAGCGTCAGCTGGCCCACCTGGGTCCAGCCGTCGCTGATCGCGCGCTCGGCCGTGGCGCGGTGCAGCGGCAAGGCCGCGGCAAACCATTGGGGCGCGTGCTGGCGTTGCGCTTTCGCGCCATCGCCTGGGCCACGCCTGCGCTCGAACAGCGTCTGTCCCTGCGGCGACGTGAGGCGAATCAGCCGGAACTGCCCGCTGTCGAACAAGGCCATCATCAGCAATTCGCGCGTGACCGGGTCCTGGTTCGCGGGCTGCGACAGCGACAAGGCCAGCGACGCCGCAGCGTTCTCGCCTTCGGACTGCAGTTGCCCGTCGAGATACTCGCGCGCGGCACCGATGCTGAAGGCCAGCGTGCCGATCAGAATGGCCACGATGGCCACGGTCACGCTGATCAAAAGTTGTTTCAACAAAGACATCTTGCGGCCCTCTCTGTGCCTGGCCACGCATTGGCCTGTACCTGCACCATGTGATTCATGGCAAAAATCCTTCCTGGCGCATGCGAGCCAGCAGATCGCTCCAGCGCGTGATGCGCTCCACCGGTGACGGCTGCGCTGCGCCCACATACACGCCCTGCGCATTGAAGCTGAAGACAGGCGTCAGATCGCGGCGCTGACTGGATGGCAGGATGGGGTCCAGCATGCTGTCGAGCACCAGGGGCTCGGCCGTCGGCGTCGCGTAGTGGCCCAGCACCATGTGCGCAATGCTCTGCGTGCTGCCCACTCCGCCCATGCGCGCGCGCACATAGATCAGGCGCAGGTTCTCCTCGGCCACGCCCAGGCGCAGCAGCGAGAAATACTTGCCGATCACATAGTCCTCGCAATCGCCGGCCCCGCGGCCCAGCGTTTCCACGGGCGTCGCCCAGTAGTCGGGCTGCGACCAGAGCACGCTGTCTTCGGTCTGCACCACGGCGCGGTTCCAGAACTGGTTGACCGCGGGCAGTTGCTGCTGCAGCGGCTTGCCGGTCTGCTGCTGCAGCATGTCAAACCACTGCCGCAGCGCCTGCGCTCCCTTGGCACCATAGCGCGACTGCATGCCGGTTTGCAGCCGGCCCGCGTCGAAATCAAACGCGATCGCATCCCGGCCGCCGCGCAGCAGACCGAGGCCACAGGCCGCGGCGCCATAGCCAAGCCAGGCCCTGCGCGATAGACGCAAAGGGCGCGGCGGCGAAGGGCAAGGCAAAAGGCTCAATGGAAAGGCATGATCAGAAGCCTGCACCCGCCGTTGTGTGGCCCGGGCGCCTGCGGGAATGCTCAAACAGCGGCGTGGATAGCGCACTACTGTAACCAATCGCATCGACACTTGGGCGCAAGGCCCTCGCCCGCGCGGCGCCATGGGGCCGTCGGTCCCATGGCGCTTGTCATCAGCTGCCGCTGTGGTCGATCTTCAGCTTGCCCTGCTCGATCAGCTCCTTGATCATGGTGTTCTGATCATGGCTGGTACCGGTGAGGTTCACGCCCTCGATCAGAATCTGCTGGTTGAAGCCGTTGCCTGCCGCATCCAGCGTGCCGGCCGTCGAGACATTGATCACCGTATCGATGGTCTTGCCATCGGCTTCGGTGCGGGTCTCGAGATGCAGGTACTTGCTCAGATCGTTCGCGGCCTCTTCGCCTTGCAGCAGATCGGCCAGATCCAGCTTGTCGTTGCCCGCGGCGCCGAAGTTCTTGACCACATCCGTGACCGGGCTGGCAACCGTGCCGGCATCACCCTGGTGCCAGACAAACAGGTCGTCGTCGGCCGTACCCAGCAGCGTGTCGCTGGACGAGGTGCTGTGCACTTCATGCTCGCTGGTCTCGGTGCTGGTCAGCGCCATGCGTGCGGACAAGGTGCTCGGCGCGCCCGGACCCGTTGCCTCGATGTTGATGTCGAGATTCGCGGTCGCGCTGTCGCCATCGGCCTGGGTCAGCTTGTACTCGAAGTGATCGACCTTGCCCGCACCCGCGGCGCTGGCCGTCGGTGTGTAGGTATAGGAACCATCGCTCTTGAGCACCAGCGTGCCGTAGCTGCCGTTCACCGTGGTGCCGCCAGCCGAGGCACTGACCCAGCTCGAACCATTGAACACCGACAGCGTCGAGGTTTCGCCCAGCGTGCCGAGGGTGTCATTGGCCGTGACCGAGCCGTTGATGGGCGAGCTGGTCCATTGGATGGATGTCGCGCCGGGGACGATGGCTACGAAATCATCGAACGTCACAGCGGCGTCGTTGTTATTGCTACTGCCTTCATGCACGGTCAAGACAATGCGATAGGTGGCGTTCGCATCGAGCGCGCTCGTGGTGATGGTGGCGGCCCCCGTGATCAGCGCGCTTTGCACCGGCTGCGCGGCCCAGTTGACTCCGCCGTCTGTGCTCTTGTAGAGCGACCAGCTCGCCCAATCGCTGGAATTCGTCATGTTGGCAAGCGCCGTCACCTTGAACTGCAGCGTGGTTCCAGCCACCGTGGAGGTGTAGACCGGAGTCGCCAGTTGCGCATCGCCCAAGGCACGGCCGTTGTTGTCCATCAGAACCAGCGCATTGGAGCTGATCTGGGCGTCCAACGTCGAGTTGTTGAGGGAGCTGGACAGCCATTTGGTCGTGTCGGACTTCAGGATCGCATTGGTCGAGAAATCGGCGGTGTCCTTATCCACCCGTGTGTCGCTGGCATATTTCCATGCATTGGTCTCACCCGTCGAAAAATTCGCCAGCGTCGTCTGCGTCGACGCCGCCGTCACGCTCCTCGAGGTCAACGTCGCCGTCGCCGTATCGTCATTCGCCACCGGCACACCGTGATAGGTATAGGACCCTTCGGCCGTGCTGGAGCCGTCCGAGGCCGTGGCCACCACCTTCACTTCACCCACGCTGACATTCTCGGGAACCGTCATCTTCAGTCCCGTGATCGTGATCGCCTTGGTGGCTGCATCGACGCTTACCGCGTAGCTGCCATTGCTGGTCAATGGCAAGGACCAGTGCGTGGCATCGATCTGTGTGCCCACAGACAGCGTCACACCCGCTGGCACTTCGACGACCACCTTGGAGATGGTCTCCGAATGGTCTACATCGCGCGGATCGGCGGTGATGGTCAGCGGATAGGTGGTGGCTGTGGTGTAGGTGACCTTGTGGATCAGATAGTCGTCGCCGTTGCGCGGCGCGTCGAACACGATCTTGCCTATCGTCGTGCCCACTGGCGCAGTCAGCGAGAACTGCTCGTCGACGGTGTCGGTCACGCCTTGCACCGTCGCCGTCTTGATCACATTTCCGGCTTCGTCATACATCACATAGCGCGCCTGCTCGCCGCTGGCCAGCCAGGCGAACTGCACGGTGATCTTCGTGACCGGCACGTTGAAGGCGATGGTCAGCGATTCGGACTTGCTGCCGTTGCCCGCAAGTTCCTCCGAAGCAGCCGCCGTGTTGGTGGTGATCGCCCCCGAAACGCCGAAACCATCGTGGTTCGTCCCGGTGACGATACTGACGGAGGCATTGCCGCCATCGGCATTTTTCGCCGTCACGGTATGGCCCGCACTGGCCGTGCCCACGGTGCTGGCGGTAATCGATGTCGTCACCGGTGCCGAGCCGCTGCCCACCTGGACATTGACCACAGGCGTGTCAGCCACCGGAGTCACCGTGACGGTGCCCGTCGCCGGGCTGGTCGAGACCTGGCCCAGATTGTCCTTGGCGTTGTAGTCGAAAGTGGTCGTTCCGCTCCAGTCCGCCGCGGGCTTGAAGTAGATCTTCGCCGTACCGTCGCCGGCCGCGGTCAACACATCCGTCAGCTTCAGCACATCCGTGCCGGCAGCATCCTTGTAGAACGTGCCGTTGGCCGCCAGGCTGGCAAGCTGGAAGCTCGCCACCGTGCCATCGGCGTCCGTGCCGCGCAGCACGACAGTCACGATGTTGTCTTCGGGCGCTGTGCCTGAAACGGCTTGCACCACCGGAGCTTCGTTGGTTCCATTGATGGTGATCTTGATGGTCGTGCTGGCCGAGCCGTCCTTGCTGGTGACGGTATACGTCTCCACCAGCGATTCTCCGGCCTTGAGATACTGGACCTTGCTGTTGTCGACCGAGTAGCTGTAGCTGCCGTTGGTGTTGAACACCAGCGTGCCCAGCGCCGTGCCGCTGCCGTTGAACACTGCACCTTCCTTGAAGCTGCTTTCGCCGGTGTCGGCATCCGAGATCGACACAGTGCCGGAGGCGACCAGCTTGCCGTCCACCACATTCAGATCTTCCGTCACGGAACCCGTGCCCGAGCCCAGCGTCGGCACATCGTTGGTGCCGTTGATGGTGATCTTGATGGTCGTGCTGGCCGAGCCGTCCTTGCTGGTGACGGTATAGGTTTCCACCACCGACTCACCGGCCTTGAGGTACTGGACCTTGCTGTTGTCGACCGTGTAGCTGTAGCTGCCGTTGGTGTTGAACACCAGCGTGCCCAGCGCCGTGCCGCTGCCGTTGAACACCGCACCTTCCTTGAAGCTGCTTTCGCCGGTATCGATATCGTTGATCGAGACCGTGCCCGAAGTCGACAGCTTGCCGTTCGTCACCGCCACATCTTCGGTCACCGCGCTCACGCCCGTGCCCAAGGTGGGAACGTCGTTCGTGCCGTTGATGGTGATCACGACATTGGTCTTGGTGCCGTCGGCCGTCACCACTTCACGGGTTTCGGTCAGGGTCTGACCGGCGCCCAGTGCCTGGACTGCCGCGTTGGTGTTGGTCAGGTTGTAGGTCCAGGTGCCGTTGGCGTCGATGCTGAACTTGCCGTAGGTGGTGGCGACATCGTTCTGCGCCACGAACACCGCCTGGCCTGCATCGGGATCGGTCACGTCGAGCTTGCCGCCCGTGGAGAGCTTGGTGTCTTCGATGACCGTGCCCTTGTCCGCGCCAGGCACATTCGGCGTGATCACGGCGCCATCGTCCGCACCGTTGATGGTGATCTTGATGGTCGTGCTGGCCGAGCCGTCCTTGCTGGTGACGGTATAGGTTTCCACCACCGACTCGCCGGCCTTGAGGTACTGCACCTTGCTGTTGTCGACCGTGTAGCTGTAGCTGCCGTTGGTGTTGAACACCAGCGTGCCCAGCGCCGTGCCGCTGCCGTTGAACACCGCGCCGTCCTTGAAGCTGCTTTCGCCGGTATCGATATCGTTGATCGAGACCGTGCCCGAAGTCGACAGCTTGCCGTTCGTCACCGCCACATCTTCGGTCACCGCGCTCACGCCCGTGCCCAGGGTGGGAACATCGTTCGTGCCGTTGATGGTGATCACGACATTGGTCTTGGTGCCGTCGGCCGTCACCACTTCACGGGTTTCGGTCAGGGTCTGACCGGCGCCCAGTGCCTGGACTGCCGCGTTGGTGTTGGTCAGGTTGTAGGTCCAGGTGCCGTTGGCGTCGATGCTGAACTTGCCATAGGTGGTGGCGACATCGTTCTGCGCCACAAACACGGTCTGGCCTGCATCGGGATCGGTCACGTCGAGCTTGCCGCCCGTGGAGAGCTTGGTGTCTTCGGTGACCGTGCCCTTGTCCGCGCCGGGAACATTCGGCGTGATCACGGCACCATCGTCCGCACCATTGATGGTGATCTTGATGGTGCTGGTCGCCGAGCCGTCCTTGCTGGTGACGGTATAGGTTTCCACCACCGACTCACCGGTCTTGAGGTACTGGACCTTGCTGTTGTCGACCGTGTAGCTGTAGCTGCCGTTGGTGTTGAACACCAGCGTGCCCAGCGCCGTGCCGCTGCCGTTGAACACTGCACCTTCCTTGAAGCTGCTTTCGCCGGTGTCGATATCGTTGATCGAGACCGTGCCCGAAGTCGACAGCTTGCCGTTCGTCACCGCCACATCTTCGGTCACCGCGCTCACGCCCGCGCCCAAGGTGGGAACGTCGTTCGTGCCGTTGATGGTGATCACGACATTGGTCTTGGTGCCGTCGGCCGTCACCACTTCACGGGTTTCGGTCAGGGTCTGACCGGCGCCCAGTGCCTGGACTGCCGCGTTGGTGTTGGTCAGGTTGTAGGTCCAGGTGCCGTTGGCGTCGATGCTGAACTTGCCATAGGTGGTGGCGACATCGTTCTGCGCCACGAACACCGCCTGGCCTGCATCGGGATCGGTCACGTCGAGCTTGCCGCCCGTGGAGAGCTTGGTATCTTCGGTGACCGCGCCCTGGTCCGCGCCGGGAACATTCGGCGTGATCACGGCGCCATCGTCCGCACCGTTGATGGTGATCTTGATGGTGCTGGTCGCCGAGCCGTCCTTGCTGGTGACGGTATAGGTTTCCACCACCGACTCGCCGGCCTTGAGGTACTGGACCTTGCTGTTGTCGACCGTGTAGCTGTAGCTGCCGTTGGTGTTGAACACCAGCGTGCCCAGCGCCGTGCCGCTGCCGTTGAACACCGCACCTTCCTTGAAGCTGCTTTCGCCGGTGTCGATGTCAGAGATCGAGACCGTGCCCGAAGTCGACAGCTTGCCGTTCGTCACCGCCACATCTTCGGTCACCGCGCTCACGCCCGCGCCCAAGGTGGGAACATCGTTCGTGCCGTTGATGGTGATCACGACATTGGTCTTGGTGCCGTCGGCCGTCACCACTTCACGGGTTTCGGTCAGGGTCTGACCGGCGCCCAGTGCCTGGACTGCCGCGTTGGTGTTGGTCAGCGTGTAGGTCCAGGTGCCGTTGGCATCGATGCTGAACTTGCCATAGGTGGTGGCGACATCGTTCTGCGCCACGAACACCGCCTGGCCTGCATCGGGATCGGTCACGTCGAGCTTGCCGCCCGTGGAGAGCTTGGTGTCTTCGATGACCGTGCCCTGGTCCGCGCCGGGAACATTCGGCGTGATCACGGCGCCATCGTCCGCACCATTGATGGTGATCTTGATGGTGCTGGTCGCCGAGCCGTCCTTGCTGGTGACGGTATAGGTTTCCACCACCGACTCGCCGGCCTTGAGGTACTGGACCTTGCTGTTGTCGACCGTGTAGCTGTAGCTGCCGTTGGTGTTGAACACCAGCGTGCCCAGCGCCGTGCCGCTGCCGTTGAACACCGCGCCGTCCTTGAAGCTGCTTTCGCCGGTGTCGATGTCAGAGATCGAGACCGTGCCCGAAGTCGACAGCTTGCCGTTCGTCACCGCCACATCTTCGGTCACCGCGCTCACGCCCGCGCCCAAGGTGGGAACATCGTTCGTGCCGTTGATGGTGATCACGACATTGGTCTTGGTGCCGTCGGCCGTCACCACTTCACGGGTCTCGGTCAGGGTCTGACCGGCGCCCAGCGCCTGGACTGCCGCGTTGGTGTTGGTCAGCGTGTAGGTCCAGGTGCCGTTGGCATCGATGCTGAACTTGCCATAGGTGGTGGCGACATCGTTCTGCGCCACGAACACCGCCTGGCCTGCATCGGGGTCGGTCACGTCCAGCTTGCCGCCCGTGGAGAGCTTGGTGTCTTCGATGACCGTGCCCTGGTCCGCGCCTGGAACATTCGGCGTGATCACGGCGCCATCGTCCGCACCGTTGATGGTGATCTTGATGGTGCTGGTCGCCGAGCCGTCCTTGCTGGTGACGGTATACGTCTCCACCACCGACTCACCGGTCTTGAGGTACTGGACCTTGCTGTTGTCGACCGCGTAGCTGTAGCTGCCGTTGGTGTTGAACACCAGCGTGCCCAGCGCCGTGCCGCTGCCGTTGAACACTGCACCTTCCTTGAAGCTGCTTTCGCCGGTGTCGATATCGTTGATCGAGACCGTGCCCGAAGTCGACAGCTTGCCGTTCGTCACCGCCACATCTTCGGTCACCGCGCTCACGCCCGCGCCCAAGGTGGGAACGTCGTTCGTGCCGTTGATGGTGATCACGACATTGGTCTTGGTGCCGTCGGCCGTCACCACTTCACGGGTTTCGGTCAGGGTCTGACCGGCGCCCAGTGCCTGGACTGCCGCGTTGGTGTTGGTCAGGTTGTAGGTCCAGGTACCGTTGGCATCGATGCTGAACTTGCCATAGGTGGTGGCGACATCGTTCTGCGCCACGAACACCGCCTGGCCTGCATCGGGATCGGTCACATCGAGCTTGCCGCCCGTGGAGAGCTTGGTGTCTTCGATGACCGTGCCCTGGTCCGCGCCGGGAACATTCGGCGTGATCACGGCGCCATCGTCCGCACCATTGATGGTGATCTTGATGGTGCTGGTCGCCGAGCCGTCCTTGCTGGTGACGGTATAGGTTTCCACCACCGACTCACCGGCCTTGAGGTACTGGACCTTGCTGTTGTCGACCGTGTAGCTGTAGCTGCCGTTGGTGTTGAACACCAGCGTGCCCAGCGCCGTGCCACTGCCGTTGAACACCGCACCTTCCTTGAAGCTGCTTTCGCCGGTATCGATGTCAGAGATCGAGACCGTGCCCGAAGTCGACAGCTTGCCGTTCGTCACCGCCACATCTTCGGTCACCGCGCTCACGCCCGCGCCCAGGGTGGGAACGTCGTTCGTGCCGTTGATGGTGATCACGACATTGGTCTTGGTGCCGTCGGCCGTCACCACTTCACGGGTTTCGGTCAGGGTCTGACCGGCGCCCAGTGCCTGGACTGCCGCGTTGGTGTTGGTCAGGTTGTAGGTCCAGGTGCCGTTGGCGCCGATGCTGAACTTGCCATAGGTGGTGGCGACATCGTTCTGCGCCACGAACACCGCCTGGCCTGCATCGGGATCGGTCACATCGAGCTTGCCGCCCGTGGAGAGCTTGGTGTCTTCGATGACCGTGCCCTGGTCGTCGCCAGGAACATGCGGCGTGATGGTCGCGCCGTTGTCCGCGCCATTGACCGTGATGTCAATGGTCTTGGTGACCGTGCCGCCATGGCCGTCGCTGACGGTGACGGTAAAGGTTTCAACGGGATGGTCCTTGGACGTCAGGGCCGCAGCCTTGTCGTCGTCCAGGGTGTAGGTCCACTTGCCGCTCTGGTCGATGGCGATCGTGCCGTAGTTGCCCGTGGCCGAGCCCGTCACTTCCCAGGTCAGGGTGTCGTTCTTGTCCACATCGGTGGCTTCGAGCTGGCCGCTGGCCGTGGTCGTGCCGTCTTCGGTGACCGCGCCGATCACCGGGCCCGTCACTTCAGGCACATCGTTCGTGCCGTTGATCACGATGTTGACGGTATGCGTCGTGCCATCGGCGCTCTTGACCGTGAAGGCTTCGCCCAGCGTCTCGTTCACGCCCAGGGCTTGCACCGCCGGGTTGGTGTTGGTCAGCGTGTAGGTCCAGTTGCCATTGGCATCGACCTTGAAGCTGCCGTAATCGCCGGCGGTGCCGGTCTGCGGCTGGAACACCGCTTCGCCCGCGTCGGGGTCGGTCACGTCGAGCTTGCCGCCCGTGGAGAGCTTGGTATCTTCGGTGACCGTGCCCTGGTCGTCGCCAGGAACATGCGGCGTGATGGTCGCGCCGTTGTCCGCGCCATTGACCGTGATGTCAATGGTCTTGGTGACCGTGCCGCCATGGCCGTCGCTCACGGTGACGGTAAAGGTTTCAACGGGATGGTCCTTGGACGTCAGGGCTTGCGCCTTGTCGTCGTCCAGGGTGTAGGTCCACTTGCCGCTCTGGTCGATGGCGATCGTGCCGTAGTTGCCCGTGGCCGAACCCGTCACTTCCCAGGTCAGCGTGTCGTTCTTGTCCACATCGGTGGCTTCGAGCTGGCCGCTGGCCGTGGTCGTGCCGTCTTCGGTGACCGCACCGATCACCGGGCCCGTCACTTCAGGCACATCGTTCGTGCCGTTGATCACGATGTTCACGGTATGCGTCGTGCCATCGGCGCTCTTGACCGTGAAGGCTTCGCTCAGCGTCTCGTTCACGCCCAGGGCTTGCACCGCCGGGTTGGTGTTGGTCAGCGTATAGGTCCAGTTGCCGTTGGCATCGACCTTGAAGCTGCCGTAATCGCCGCCGGCATCGGTCTGCGGCTGGAACACCGCTTCGCCCGCGTCGGGATCGGTGATGTCCAGCTTGCCACCCGTGGAGAGCTTGGTGTCTTCGGTGACCGTGCCCTGGTCGTCGCCCGGCAGATGCGGCGTGATGGTCGCGCCGTTGTCCGCGCCATTGACCGTGATGTCAATGGTCTTGGTGACCGTGCCGCCATGGCCGTCGCTGACGGTGACCGTGAACGACTCCACAGGCTTGTCCTTGGACGTCAGGGCCGCAGCCTTGTCGTCGTCCAGGGTGTAGGTCCACTTGCCGCTCTGGTCGATGGCGATCGTGCCGTAGTTGCCCGTGGCCGAGCCCGTCACTTCCCAGGTCAGGGTGTCGTTCTTGTCCACATCGGTGGCTTCGAGCTGGCCGCTGGCCGTGGTCGTGCCGTCTTCGGTGACCGCGCCGATCACCGGGCCCGTCACTTCAGGCACGTCGTTCGTGCCGTTGATCACGATGTTGACGGTATGCGTCGTGCCATCGGCGCTCTTGACCGTGAAGGCTTCGCCCAGCGTCTCGTTCACGCCCAGGGCTTGCACCGCCGGGTTGGTGTTGGTCAGCGTGTAGGTCCAGTTGCCGTTGGCATCGACCTTGAAGCTGCCGTAATCGCCGGCGGTGCCGGTCTGCGGCTGGAACACGGCTTCGCCCGCGTCGGGATCGGTGATGTCCAGCTTGCCACCCGTGGAGAGCTTGGTATCTTCGGTGACCGTGCCCTGGTCGTCGCCAGGAACATGCGGCGTGATGGTCGCGCCGTTGTCCGCGCCATTGACGGTGATGTCAATGGTCTTGGTGACCGTGCCGCCATGGCCGTCGCTCACGGTGACCGTGAACGACTCCACAGGCTTGTCCTTGGACGTCAGGGCTTGCGCCTTGTCGTCGTCCAGGGTGTAGGTCCACTTGCCGCTCTGGTCGATGGCGATCGTGCCGTAGTTGCCCGTGGCCGAGCCCGTCACTTCCCAGGTCAGGGTGTCGTTCTTGTCCACATCGGTGGCTTCGAGCTGGCCGCTGGCCGTGGTCGTGCCGTCTTCGGTGACCGCGCCGATCACCGGGCCCGTCACTTCAGGCACATCGTTCGTGCCGTTGATCACGATGTTGACGGTATGCGTCGTGCCATCGGCGCTCTTGACCGTGAAGGCTTCGCTCAGCGTCTCGTTCACGCCCAGGGCTTGCACCGCCGGGTTGGTGTTGGTCAGCGTATAGGTCCAGTTGCCGTTGGCATCGATGGAGAACTTGCCGTAGGTGCCGCCGGCATCGGTCTGCGGCTGGAACACCGCTTCGCCCGCGTCGGGATCGGTGATGTCCAGCTTGCCACCCGTGGAGAGCTTGGTGTCTTCGGTGACCGTGCCCTGGTCGTCGCCCGGCAGATGCGGCGTGATGGTCGCGCCGTTGTCCGCGCCATTGACGGTGATGTCAATGGTCTTGGTGACCGTGCCGCCATGGCCGTCACTCACGGTGACCGTGAACGACTCCACAGGCTTGTCCTTGGACGTCAGGGCTTGCGCCTTGTCGTCGTCCAGGGTGTAGGTCCACTTGCCGCTCTGGTCGATGGCGATCGTGCCATAGTTGCCCGTGGCCGAACCCGTCACTTCCCAGGTCAGGGTGTCGTTCTTGTCCACATCGGTGGCTTCGAGCTGGCCGCTGGCCGTGGTCGTGCCGTCTTCGGTGACCGCGCCGATCACCGGGCCCGTCACTTCAGGCACGTCGTTCGTGCCGTTGATCACGATGTTGACGGTATGCGTCGTGCCATCGGCGCTCTTGACCGTGAAGGCTTCGCTCAGCGTCTCGTTCACGCCCAGGGCTTGCACCGCCGGGTTGGTGTTGGTCAGCGTATAGGTCCAGTTGCCGTTGGCATCGACCTTGAAGCTGCCGTAATCGCCGGCGGTGCCGGTCTGCGGCTGGAACACGGCTTCGCCCGCGTCGGGATCAGTGATGTCCAGCTTGCCGCCCGTGGAGAGCTTGGTGTCTTCGGTGACCGTGCCCTGGTCGTCGCCGGGAACATTCGGCGTGATCACGGCGCCATCGTCCGCACCGTTGATGGTGATCTTGATGGTGCTGGTCGCCGAGCCGTCCTTGCTGGTGACGGTATAGGTTTCCACCACCGACTCGCCGGTCTTGAGGTACTGGACCTTGCTGTTGTCGACCGTGTAGCTGTAGCTGCCGTTGGTGTTGAACACCAGCGTGCCCAGAGCCGTGCCGCTGCCGTTGAACACCGCACCTTCCTTGAAGCTGCTTTCGCCGGTGTCGATGTCAGAGATCGAGACCGTGCCCGAAGTCGACAGCTTGCCGTTCGTCACCGCCACATCTTCGGTCACCGCGCTCACGCCCGCGCCCAAGGTGGGAACGTCGTTCGTGCCGTTGATGGTGATCACGACATTGGTCTTGGTGCCGTCGGCCGTCACCACTTCACGGGTTTCGGTCAGGGTCTGACCGGCGCCCAGTGCCTGGACTGCCGCATTGGTGTTGGTCAGGGTGTAGGTCCAGGTGCCGTTGGCGTCGATGCTGAACTTGCCGTAGGTGGTGGCGACATCGTTCTGCGCCACGAACACCGCCTGGCCTGCATCGGGATCGGTCACGTCCAGCTTGCCGCCCGTGGAGAGCTTGGTGTCTTCGGTGACCGTGCCCTGGTCCGCGCCGGGAACATTCGGCGTGATGGTCGCGCCGTTGTCCGCGCCATTGACCGTGATGTCAATGGTCTTGGTGACCGTGCCGCCATGGCCATCGCTCACGGTGACCGTGAACGACTCCACAGGCTTGTCCTTGGACGTCAGGGCCGCAGCCTTGTCGTCGTCCAGGGTGTAGGTCCACTTGCCGCTCTGGTCGATGGCGATCGTGCCGTAGTTGCCCGTGGCCGAGCCCGTCACTTCCCAGGTCAGGGTGTCGTTCTTGTCCACATCGGTGGCTTCGAGCTGGCCGCTGGCCGTGGTCGTGCCGTCTTCGGTGACCGCGCCGATCACCGGGCCCGTCACTTCAGGCACGTCGTTCGTGCCGTTGATCACGATGTTCACGGTATGCGTCGTGCCATCGGCGCTCTTGACCGTGAAGGCTTCGCCCAGCGTCTCGTTCACGCCCAGAGCTTGCACCGCGGGGTTGGTGTTGGTCAGCGTGTAGGTCCAGTTGCCGTTCGCATCGACCTTGAAGCTGCCGTAATCGCCGGCGGTGCCGGTCTGCGGCTGGAACACGGCTTCGCCCGCGTCGGGATCGGTGATGTCCAGCTTGCCGCCCGTGGAGAGCTTGGTGTCTTCGGTGACCGTGCCCTGGTCGTCGCCCGGCAGATGCGGCGTGATGGTTGCGCCGTTGTCCGCGCCATTGACCGTGATGTCAATGGTCTTGGTGACCGTGCCGCCATGGCCGTCGCTCACGGTGACGGTAAAGGTTTCAACAGGCTTGTCCTTGGACGTCAGGGCTTGCGCCTTGTCGTCGTCCAGGGTGTAGGTCCACTTGCCGCTCTGGTCGATGGCGATCGTGCCGTAGTTGCCCGTGGCCGAGCCCGTCACTTCCCAGGTCAGGGTGTCGTTCTTGTCCACATCGGTGGCTTCGAGCTGGCCGCTGGCCGTGGTCGTGCCGTCTTCGGTGACCGCGCCGATCACCGGGCCCGTCACTTCAGGCACGTCGTTCGTGCCGTTGATCACGATGTTGACGGTATGCGTCGTGCCATCGGCGCTCTTGACCGTGAAGGCTTCGCCCAGCGTCTCGTTCACGCCCAGGGCTTGCACCGCGGGGTTGGTGTTGGCCAGCGTGTAGGTCCAGTTGCCGTTCGCATCGACCTTGAAGCTGCCGTAATCGCCGGCGGTGCCGGTCTGCGGCTGGAACACGGCTTCGCCCGCATCGGGATCGGTGATGTCGAGCTTGCCGCCCGTGGAGAGCTTGGTGTCCTCGGTGACCGTGCCCTGGTCGTCGCCAGGAACATGCGGCGTGATGGTCGCGCCGTTGTCCGCGCCATTGACCGTGATGTCAATGGTCTTGGTGACCGTGCCGCCATGGCCGTCGCTCACGGTGACCGTGAACGACTCCACAGGCTTGTCCTTGGACGTCAGGGCTTGCGCCTTGTCGTCGTCCAGGGTGTAGGTCCACTTGCCGCTCTGGTCGATGGCGATCGTGCCGTAGTTGCCCGTGGCCGAACCCGTCACTTCCCAGGTCAGGGTGTCGTTCTTGTCCACATCGGTGGCTTCGAGCTGGCCGCTGGCCGTGGTCGTGCCGTCTTCGGTGACCGCACCGATCACCGGGCCCGTCACTTCAGGCACATCGTTCGTGCCGTTGATCACGATGTTCACGGTATGCGTCGTGCCATCGGCGCTCTTGACCGTGAAGGCTTCGCCCAGCGTCTCGTTCACGCCCAGGGCTTGCACCGCCGGGTTGGTGTTGGTCAGCGTATAGGTCCAGTTGCCGTTGGCATCGATGGAGAACTTGCCGTAGGTGCCGCCGGCATCGGTCTGCGGCTGGAACACCGCTTCGCCCGCGTCGGGATCGGTGATGTCCAGCTTGCCGCCCGTGGAGAGCTTGGTGTCTTCGGTGACCGTGCCCTGGTCGTCGCCAGGAACATGCGGCGTGATGGTCGCGCCGTTGTCCGCACCATTGATGGTGATCTTGATGGTGCTGGTCGCCGAGCCGTCCTTGCTGGTGACGGTATACGTCTCCACCACCGACTCACCGGTCTTGAGGTACTGGACCTTGCTGTTGTCGACCGAGTAGCTGTAGCTGCCGTTGGTGTTGAACACCAGCGTGCCCAGCGCCGTGCCGCTGCCGTTGAACACTGCACCTTCCTTGAAGCTGCTTTCGCCGGTGTCGATGTCAGAGATCGAGACCGTGCCCGAAGTCGACAGCTTGCCGTTCGTCACCGCCACATCTTCGGTCACCGCGCTCACGCCCGCGCCCAAGGTGGGAACATCGTTCGTGCCGTTGATGGTGATCACGACATTGGTCTTGGTGCCGTCGGCCGTCACCACTTCACGGGTTTCGGTCAGGGTCTGACCGGCGCCCAGTGCCTGGACTGCCGCGTTGGTGTTGGTCAGGTTGTAGGTCCAGGTGCCGTTGGCGTCGATGCTGAACTTGCCGTAGGTGGTGGCGACATCGTTCTGCGCCACGAACACCGCCTGGCCTGCATCGGGATCGGTCACATCGAGCTTGCCGCCCGTGGAGAGCTTGGTGTCTTCGATGACCGTGCCCTGGTCGTCGCCAGGAACATGCGGCGTGATGGTCGCGCCGTTGTCCGCGCCATTGACGGTGATGTCAATGGTCTTGGTGACCGTGCCGCCATGGCCGTCGCTCACGGTGACGGTAAAGGTTTCAACGGGATGGTCCTTGGACGTCAGGGCTTGCGCCTTGTCGTCGTCCAGGGTGTAGGTCCACTTGCCGCTCTGGTCGATGGCGATCGTGCCGTAGTTGCCCGTGGCCGAACCCGTCACTTCCCAGGTCAGGGTGTCGTTCTTGTCCACATCGGTGGCTTCGAGCTGGCCGCTGGCCGTGGTCGTGCCGTCTTCGGTGACCGCACCGATCACCGGGCCCGTCACTTCAGGCACATCGTTCGTGCCGTTGATCACGATGTTCACGGTATGCGTCGTGCCATCGGCGCTCTTGACCGTGAAGGCTTCGCTCAGCGTCTCGTTCACGCCCAGGGCTTGCACCGCCGGGTTGGTGTTGGTCAGCGTATAGGTCCAGTTGCCGTTGGCATCGACCTTGAAGCTGCCGTAATCGCCGCCGGCATCGGTCTGCGGCTGGAACACCGCTTCGCCCGCGTCGGGATCGGTGATGTCCAGCTTGCCACCCGTGGAGAGCTTGGTGTCTTCGGTGACCGTGCCCTGGTCGTCGCCCGGCAGATGCGGCGTGATGGTCGCGCCGTTGTCCGCGCCATTGACGGTGATGTCAATGGTCTTGGTGACCGTGCCGCCATGGCCGTCGCTGACGGTGACGGTAAAGGTTTCAACGGGATGGTCCTTGGACGTCAGGGCCGCAGCCTTGTCGTCGTCCAGGGTGTAGGTCCACTTGCCGCTCTGGTCGATGGCGATCGTGCCGTAGTTGCCCGTGGCCGAACCCGTCACTTCCCAGGTCAGGGTGTCGTTCTTGTCCACATCGGTGGCTTCGAGCTGGCCGCTGGCCGTGGTCGTGCCGTCTTCGGTGACCGCGCCGATCACCGGGCCCGTCACTTCAGGCACGTCGTTCGTGCCGTTGATCACGATGTTGACGGTATGCGTCGTGCCATCGGCGCTCTTGACCGTGAAGGCTTCGCCCAGCGTCTCGTTCACGCCCAGGGCTTGCACCGCCGGGTTGGTGTTGGTCAGCGTATAGGTCCAGTTGCCGTTGGCATCGATGGAGAACTTGCCGTAGGTGCCGCCAGCATCGGTCTGCGGCTGGAACACGGCTTCGCCCGCATCGGGATCAGTGATGTCCAGCTTGCCGCCCGTGGAGAGCTTGGTGTCTTCGGTGACCGTGCCCTGGTCGTCGCCAGGAACATGCGGCGTGATGGTAGCGCCGTTGTCCGCGCCATTGACGGTGATGTCAATGGTCTTGGTGACCGTGCCGCCATGGCCATCGCTCACGGTGACCGTGAACGACTCCACAGGCTTGTCCTTGGACGTCAGGGCCGCAGCCTTGTCGTCGTCCAGGGTGTAGGTCCACTTGCCGCTCTGGTCGATGGCGATCGTGCCGTAGTTGCCCGTGGCCGAGCCCGTCACTTCCCAGGTCAGGGTGTCGTTCTTGTCCACATCGGTGGCTTCGAGCTGGCCGCTGGCCGTGGTCGTGCCGTCTTCGGTGACCGCGCCGATCACCGGGCCCGTCACTTCAGGCACATCGTTCGTGCCGTTGATCACGATGTTGACGGTATGCGTCGTGCCATCGGCGCTCTTGACAGTGAAGGCTTCGCTCAGCGTCTCGTTCACGCCCAGGGCTTGCACCGCCGGGTTGGTGTTGGTCAGCGTGTAGGTCCAGTTGCCGTTGGCATCGACCTTGAAGCTGCCGTAATCGCCGGCGGTGCCGGTCTGCGGCTGGAACACCGCTTCGCCCGCGTCGGGATCGGTGATGTCCAGCTTGCCGCCCGTGGTCAGCTTGTCGTCTTCGATGACTTCGCCCGTGGCGGCACCGCCAATGGTCGGCGTATTGTTGCCGCTGCCATTGATGGTGATGACCACGTCCTTCGTGCCCGTCGCGCCATGGCTGTCCGTCACCGTCACGGTGATGGTGTCGGTGACCTTCTGGCCGTCGGGCAGATCCTTGACCTTGGCGCTGTCCAGCTCATAGGTCCACTTGCCGTCGGCATCGACCGTCAGGCTGCCGTACTGGCCTTGGGGCGTGCCCACGCTCCAGGTGTGCGTGTCGCCCGCATCCACATCGGAAGGGTTCAGATCGCCGGAGATGCTGGCCGTGCTGTCGCTGATGGTGGCCGCCGCCGTGCCGGTGATCGTCGGCGCGTCGTTGCTGCCGGTGATGGTGATCACCACGCTGGTCTTGGTGCCGTCGGCGGTGAACACTTCACGGGTTTCCGTCAAGGTCTGGCCCAGGCCCAGTGCCTGGACTGCGGCCAGGGTGTTGTTCAGCTCGTAGTTCCAGTTGCCGCTGGCATCGATGCTGAACTTGCCATAGGTCGTGGTCACAGCGCTTTGCGCCACGAACGTCGACTGGCCTGCATCCGGGTCGCTGATGGTCAGCGCGCCTTGCACCGACAGCTTGTCGTCTTCGATGACTTCGCCCGTGTCGGCACCGCCAATGGTCGGCGTATTGTTGCCGCTGCCATTGATGGTGATGACCACGTCCTTCGTGCCCGTCGCGCCGTGGCTGTCCGTCACCGTCACGGTGATGGTGTCGGTGACCTTCTGGCCGTCGGGCAGATCCTTGACCTTGGCGCTGTCCAGCTCATAGGTCCACTTGCCGTCGGCATCGACCGTCAGGCTGCCGTACTGGCCTTGGGGCGTGCCCACGCTCCAGGTGTGCGTGTCGCCCGCATCCACATCGGAAGGGTTCAGATCGCCGGAGATGCTGGCCGTGCTGTCGCTGATGGTGGCCGCCGCCGTGCCGGTGATCGTCGGCGCGTCGTTGCTGCCGGTGATGGTGATCACCACGCTGGTCTTGGTGCCGTCGGCGGTGAACACTTCACGGGTTTCCGTCAAGGTCTGGCCCAGGCCCAGTGCCTGGACTGCGGCCAGGGTGTTGTTCAGCTCGTAGTTCCAGTTGCCGCTGGCATCGATGCTGAACTTGCCATAGGTCGTGGTGACAGCGCTTTGCGCCACGAACGTCGACTGGCCTGCGTCCGGGTCGCTGATGGTCAGCGCGCCTTGCACCGACAGCTTGATGTCTTCGGTGACTTCGCCCGTGGCGGCACCGCCAATGGTCGGCGTATTGTTGCCGCTGCCATTGATGGTGATGACCACGTCCTTCGTGCCCGTCGCGCCGTGGCTGTCCGTCACCGTCACGGTGATGGTGTCGGTGACCTTCTGGCCGTCGGGCAGATCCTTGACCTTGGCGCTGTCCAGCTCATAGGTCCACTTGCCGTCGGCATCGACCGTCAGGCTGCCGTACTGGCCTTGGGGCGTGCCCACGCTCCAGGTGTGCGTGTCGCCCGCATCCACATCGGAAGGGTTCAGATCGCCGGAGATGCTGGCCGTGCTGTCGCTGATGGTGGCCGCCGCCGTGCCGGTGATCGTCGGCGCGTCGTTGCTGCCGGTGATGGTGATGACCACGCTGCTTGCGGCGCCGTCAGCGGTAGTGACCGTGAAAGTCTCGCTGCGCGTTTCATTGGCCGCCAGGGCTTGCACCTTGGCATCACTGTTGTTCAGCGCAAACGTCCAGTTGCCACTCGCGTCCACGCTGAAGCTGCCGTACTGGCCTGCCACATTGGTCTGCGGCACAAACACCACGGCAGGCGCATCCGGATCCGTTGCTTCGAGCTTGCCGCCGGCTTGCAGCGTGACGTCCTCCTGTACGGCACCCGCATCGTTGCCCGGAATGCCGGGAACCACCACGACGCCTTCGTCGGTGCCGTTGATGGTGATCGTGATGTCCTTGATATCCACGCCACCCTTGCCATCGCTGACCTGGACCTGATAGGTCTCGGTGCGCGTTTCGCCCGCGTTCAGGGGCTGGGCTGCGGCGTTGTTGAGCTGGTAGGCCCATTGGCCGCTGGCATTGACGCTGAAGCTGCCGTAGGTTCCTGTGGCACTGCCCACCACGCTATAGCTATGTGTATCCCGGGTATCCACATCGGTGGTGGCCAGTTGGCCTATCGCGGTCTGAGTGCCGTCCTCGGTCACGGTGCCCGTCAAGGCACCCGACAACACTGGCTGGTCATTCGTTCCATTGATGGTGATGACCACGCTGCCCGTGGTCCCGTCGGCGGTCGTGACCGTGAAGGACTCGGTGCGCGTCTCGCCCGTGCCAAGTGACTGCACCAGGGGGCTGTTGTTGTTCAGCGCATAGTTCCAGTTGCCATCGACATCGATGCTGAAACTGCCGTACTGGCCGGCACTTGCCGTCACCGCAACGAACACGGCCTGCCCCTCGTCGGGATCGACCACATTGAGTTTTCCAACCGCGCTCAACTGCCCATCTTCGGTCACTGCGCCCCTGTCCGCGCCAGGAACAGCCGGCGTAATGATCGCGCTCACGTCAGCGCCATTGATGGTGATGGTTACCGTCTGGGTATCCACGCCTCCCTGGCCATCGCTGACCTGGACCTGATAGGTCTCAGTGCGGGTTTCACCCGCGCGCAGCGGCTGGGCCGCGTCGTTGTCGAGTTGATACGTCCACTGGCCATTGGCGTCCACGCTGAAACTGCCATAGGTGCCTGTGGCGTTGCCGATGACGCTGTAGCTGTGCGTATCTTTGGCATCCACATCGGTGGTGATCATCTGGCCTATGGCCGTCTGGATACCGTTCTCGGTCACTGTGCCCGTGAGCGCACCCGACAATTCGGGTTGGTCGTTTGTGCCAACAATGGTGATGACCACGCTGCCCTTGGTTCCGTCGGCGGTAGTGACCGTGAAAGTCTCGGTCACCGTTTCGCCTGCGCCCAGGGCCTGTACCGTTTCGCCGCCATTGTCCAGCGCAAAGCTCCAGTTGCCGCTGGCATCGACGCTGAAGCTGCCGTATTGGCCGGCCGCAGCGACTTGGGCAACGAACACCGCCTGACCCGCATCCGGGTCGGTCACATCGAGCTTGCCGCTGGTGGTCAGCGTCACATCTTCCTGCACCCGTCCCAGGTCGGAACCGGGCGCCGCCGGCGTGATGATCGCGGCGTCGTCCGCACCTTCGATGACCACGGTGACGGTCTGGGTCGCGCTGCCGCCCTTGCCGTCGCTGACGGTGACGGTGATGGTGTCGGTGAGCTGCTCGCCTGTCTTGAGTCCCTGCACCTGTGCATTGCCCGCGCCGGGAACATAGGTCCACTTGCCGGTCTGGTCCACGGTGAAGCTGCCGTACTGGCCCTGGCCGCCGTTGTTCACGCTCCAGGTCTGCGTGTCGCCGACATCGACATCCGCGGCAACCAGTTGTCCGCTCACCGCGGTGGTCTGGTCTTCCTGGACAGCCACGGTCGCTTCGCCCGAAAGCGTGGGCGCGTCATTGGTGCCGATGATGGTGATCGTCAGCGTGTTGATCGAGCTCGCGCCATTGCGATCGACCAGTTCATAGGTGAAGGTCTCCGTGCGCGTCTCGCCCGCGGCCAGCGCCTGCACCGCTGGCAGGGCGTTGTCGAGCTGGTAGCTGTAGCTGCCGTCCGAATTCAAGGTGATCTGACCGAACTGGCCCTGGCTGCCGCCTCTGAGCAGCACGCTGTGCTGGGCCAGAGAGCCATCGCCGAGCGTGTCATTGGTCAGCAGATTGCCGGTCAGCGGCAAGGCATCTTCAAGCACCGAGCCGATATCCGGATTGGTATCGGGAGTGGCCGGCGCAGCCGCGCCATCCGCTGCGAACAGCGTGTCGGCCGGACCCGCACCGGTACGGTCAAAAGCGAGATTCAGCGGTGCCGTGGCTTCCACGACACTGGCCAGGCGCACGAAAGTGCTGCCGCCTTCACTGCCGCCGCTGAGCGTCGCGGCCGTGGGGTCCAGGGTGTCGAACGGATCCTGACCGGCGTTGATGGCGGCGATGATCTGGTCGATTTCGGTCGCCGGCGGCGCGGCGATCGCGGCCTCCTGGGGCTGGGGCGGCGCCACCAGATCGGCCGTGAGCAGCACTTCCTGGTTCTCGCCCACGATCAACGGTGGCTGGCCGTCGGCCTGCAACTGCACCGAACCGCCCGACGAAGTCACGATCACGGCATCCGCGGCGATGCGCATGCCTTCATGGATGGCGGTCAGAGTGCCATCGGTGTTACGAATCCAAGCCTGGCCGGTGAGTTGGGTAACGAGAACGGTTTGCGCTGCCATGATGATCTGAGACTCCAGTCGGTGGAGAGGAAGCGCCCGACGGTCTTCCTCCGATATTTCTACAGAGATGGTAGGAGCCGGCGGGCAAAACATCTATTGGCGTCGCGGCCAATCGGGCGATGTTCCGCGCTGCGCCGGACATAAAAAAACCCAGGTCCCGCCGCAGTGGAATCTGGGTTTGACAGGCGACAGATCAGCGCTCAAGCCAACTGCTTGCGTCCTATTCCGTGGACTTTGAGGGCCAGCATCAGCCGGTCTTCGACCTGCAGCTTTTCAAAGATGGCCGACAGATGCGCGCGCACGGTGCGCTCGCCTATCGACATGCGCTCGGCGATCGCCGCATTGCTTTCACCCAGCGATGCATAGCGCGCCACTTCCTGCTCGCGCGGCGACAGCGCGTCGGCCCAATGGTTTTCGGGCTCGGGCAGGCGCGCGTCCACGTCGCGCAGCAGACGCTGCAGCAGCGAGCGGCCCAGCCAGATGTTGCCGGCCGACAGGCTTTGCAATATCTGCGACAGCGATTGGGCACTGGACTGCGCATGCGCATAGCCGCAGGCACCCTTGGCCAGCAACTGGCGCCCCTCCTCGTCGCCGGGCCGGTTGCTGAGCACCAGCACCTGCACGCCCTGCAGCAGGCGGCCCCAGTCGGCGTCGTTGCTTGCAGGCAGCTGGGGCAACGCGGCGTCGAGCACGACCAGGCGGCGGCCCTGCTGTTTCCAGCGCTGCAGATCGGCCAGGCTCTGGCCGCGCGCAGGCATCCATTCGGGCCCCGCGATCTGCCGCCAACCCTGCCACAGCGTGGCATCCTGGGTCAGCATCAGCACGGGCTGTGCATTCATTGGGATGGTTTCAGGTGAGGAACTGGACATGAACTACCGCTCGGTCAACGCATTGGATTTGGTACGCAAGATAGGCTTGAGCAGATACTGCATCAGCGTGCGCTTGCCGGTGAGAATGTGCACTTCGGCCTGCATTCCGGGAATGATGGGGCGCGAGTTGTCGCCCACATCCGCTCGGTCGGTGCGCACCTTCACCACATAGAAGGAATTGCCCTTCTCGTCGGTGATGGTGTTGGCGCCGATCTGCTCGACCTTGCCCTGCAGGCCGCCATAGATCGCGAAGTCATAGGCAGAGAACTTCACCTCGGCCTGCTGGCCCGGGTGCAGGAAACCGATGTCGCGCGGATTGACCTGCACTTCCATGAGCAGCGTATCGTCCAGCGGCACGATATCCAGGATGTCCTTGCCCGGCTGCACCACGCCGCCGACGGTGTTGGCCATCAGCGTGTTGACGGTGCCGCGCACGGGCGAGCGCACTTCCGCCAGGCGCACGCGGTTTTCCAGCGCCACCTGGCCCTGCTCGAGCGTGCCGAGCTTGGCGCGTGTCTCCGACAATTCGGCGCGCGCCAGGTTGCGCGCCGTCAGTTCGGTCTCCTGGATTTTGCGCTCGGCTTCCTGGATCGCGGCCTGGATGCGGCCCATCTGCGCCGTCGCGGCACGCGCCTCGCCGCAAAAGCGCGCGACATCGCGCTGCAGGCGCAGCAGATCGACTTCGGAGACCGCGCCGCTCTTGAGCAGCGGCCGCGTCACGTTCAGCTCTTCGGATGTCAGGCTGCAGCTCGACGCCGACTGGTCGCGGTTGGCCTGGTTCTCGCGCAGTTCCTGCTGGCGTTGGCGCAACTGGTCGCGCGCGATGTTGACGGTGGCGTTGAGCTCCTGCGTGCGAGTCTCCCACAGCCTGCGCTCCTGCTCCACGACCTGCGGCACCGCGGTCTGCAGCTCGGCCGCGACCTTGAAAGTCTCACCCGAGGCCAGCGCCTGCAGGCGCGCGGCCTTGGCCTGCAGCGACAGCAGTTCGGAGCGGTTTTCGCCCAGCGACGAGCTGTAGCGCGTCGGATCGATGCGCAGCAGCACCTGGTCCTTTTCGACGCGCTCGCCCGGGCGCACCAGCAGCTCCTGCACGATGCCGCCGTCGAGGCTTTGCACCACCTGCACCTGGCGCGAAGGCACCACCTTGCCCTGGCCGCGCACCACTTCGTCTATGCGCCCGAAAGTCGCCCAGACCAGCAGCGCCAGCACCGACAGCAGCGCGGCCCAGATCAGCAGCCGCGAACCGCGCGCCTGCTGCTGGCCCGCAGCCCACTGCGCATCGGCCTTGAGATCATCGCTCTGGTGCGTTCCCACGGCTTCGCTGCCGTCGAGCATCCAGCGCTCGAGCTTGCTCCAGCGCGCCTGCAGCGCGGACTTGACCGGTCCCGGCTTCCTTGGCGGTTTTGCCTCTGGCATTGGCTTGTTCTCGCTCATGACCGGCCTCCCGTGCCGCCGATGCGGCCCTGTTTCAAGGCTTCGATCACCTGGTCCTTGGGGCCGTCGGCAACGATGCGCCCGCCGTCAATCACGATCAGCCGGTCCACCAGCGTCAGCAGCGCCGTGCGGTGCGTCACCAGCAGCATGGTCTTGCCTGCGGAGGCTTCCTGCAGGCGGCGCTTGAGCTGGGCTTCGCTCTGGTTGTCCAGATTGCTGCTGGGCTCGTCGAGCAGCAGCATGGGCGGATCGTTGATCAGCGCCCGCGCCACCGCAATCGACTGGCGCTGGCCGCCCGAAAGCGACTCGCCGCGCTCGCCGATGTTCATCGCGTAGCCGTTGGGATGCTGGGCGGCAAACTCGTCGACGCCTGCAATGCGCGCGGCATGCAGCATCTCGCGCTCGCCCGCATGCGGCGCACCCACTAGCAGGTTGTATTTCAAGCTGCCATAGAACAGCATCGGGTCCTGCGGCACATGGCCGATCGCGCGGCGCAGATCCACGGGGTCGATCTGGCGCGCGTCGACGCCGTCGATCAGCACCGCACCGTCGGTGGGCTGGTACAGGCCCAGCACCAGTTTTTCCAACGTGGTCTTGCCCGAGCCTATGCGGCCTATGATGCCCACGCGCTCGCCGGCCTTGACGGAAAAGCTCACGCCCGAGAGGCTGGCCTGCGCGCTGCCCGGATAGTTGAAGCTGACATTGCGGAACTCGATGGCGCCGCGCAGGTCGGGCCGCGCGACGAACTCGGCGTCGGGAGCATGCTCGACAGGCATCTTCATATAGTTGTCTATCGAATGCAGCGACGTGCGCGCATTGTGGAACTGCATCATCAGCCCGGCCACCTGGCCGAACGGTGCCAGGCAGCGCCCCGCAATCATCGACGCCGCGATGATGCCGCCCATCGACAGCGCGGAGTCCTGCACCTGGTACACGCCTATGATCACCACGGCGACGCTCACCAGCTGCTGCATGGTCTGCACGAAGTTCACCGTTCCCGACGAAATGAACTTGATCTTGCCGCCCATGTAGGCAAGGTATTGGGTGGAGCCTTCCCACAGGCGCTGCACGCCGCTTTGGGCGTTGAGCGTCTTGAGGGCTTCGAGATTGGTCAGCGATTCGACCAGCAAGGCATTGCGCTGCGACGCCGCCTGGAAGGTCTTGAGCGTGAGGCTTTCCATGCGCGCCTGCGCCCAGAACGACACCAGCAGGATCGCGGCGATCGCCACCAGCGGTGGCAGCAGCATCCAGGGCGAAATCCAGACCAGCGCCAGCAGGAACAGCAGCACGAACGGCAGGTCCACCAGAGTGGTCAGGCTGGCCGAGGCAATGAAGTCGCGCACCGACTCGAACGAGCGCAGGTTGGCCGCGAACGAGCCCACCGACGCTGGCCGGCTTTCCATGCGCAGGTCCAGCACGCGCTCCATGATCTGCGCCGACAGCTGCACATCGACGCGCTTGCTCGCCGAATCGACGACATAGGCACGCGCCGTGGTCAGCACGAAGTTGAAGATCAGCACCAGCGAGATGCCTATGGCCAGCACCCACAGCGTCTCCACCGCGTTGTTGGGCACCACGCGGTCATAGACGTTCATGCTGAACAAGGGCATGGCCAGCGCGAAGATGTTGATCAGCACCGCGGCCAGCAGCGCGTCGCGGTACAGGCGCCGGTTGTCCAGCACCACGGCCCAGAACCAGTGGCCGCTGCGCGGCTTCAGGCCCTCCTGCACCGAACGCTGCTCGAACTGGAACTGCGGGCGCACGAAGCACATCAGTCCCGCGTAGTCGCGGTGCAAGGTCTGGCGGTCGACTTCGACCGGACTGTTGCTCTCGGGGTACTGCAGCAGAAAGCGGCCTTCGGGCAGCGTGCGCAGCAGCAGGCAGGCACGGTTGCCGTTGAGGATCAGTATCGCGGGCAGCAGGCCATCGGGAAGGTCTTCAAGCCCGCGTTGCACGATGCGCGTCGTGAAATGCGCGCGCGCCGCGGCGCGCGCCAGCAGCGAAGGCGTGAGGCGCTGGTCGACCAGCGGCAGGCCGTTGCTCAGCGCCTGCGCGGTATAGGGCTTGCCGTGCAGATGGGTCAGCTGCACGAGGCAGTCGAGCAGCGGATCGGAATGCGTCTCGTGCGCTGGCGGAACACCCGCCGTCCGGGGCGCGGCCGGGCCGCGATCTCCGGCCCCGGAGGCCGCAGCATCCGCGTCCGCCTCATTCAACAGCGCCTGCGCCCTGGCGGCTGCGCCCAATGGATACTGCGGTGTTTCGTATTCCGATTTAGACATCGTCGCCCATCCAGCTACAAAAGCTCTTCATCATCATCGATCAAATCCAGCGAGTTGCGCACGCGTTGGCGCACCCGCTTGCGCTGGCTCAACTTCTCCAGCGCGTGCGGGGGCAGATCGGTCAGCCGCAACGTGCCGTTGGCCAGCAAGGCCTCGATCAGATCCTCGAGAACGCGGATGAAGTCCGCGTCGAGCGCGGACAACTCCTTCTTGGAGGAATCATCTACGGGGGGCAGATTGCTTTTGTCCATACGGCGCTCTTTCAGGCTAAGGAACTGCGACGCGGCGCGTCATGCGCAGGGAAACCGGTGTCTGCGCCTGGGCCTGCGCCGTCTGCACCGGTGCCTCATTCAACGAGACCTGCTGGGACACCGGCCTCAGGTTGGAAGTATCAGGCACGGCCGCATTGCAGCTGCGCAGCATGTCGTCAGGCAGCACCAGCACCTGCTGCTCTTCGGGACGGCTGGTCGAATGCGGCTGGGCCAGGCCCAGCACGGGCAGGATCTCGCTGGACAGCATAAGCCACTGGTATTCGGCCTTCTTCAGATCGTACTGTGCATTCACCAGCGCGCGCTCGGCATCGAACAGCTCGTTTTCGGTGTTGAGCAGATCGAGCAGCGAACGCTGGCCGATCTTGAACTGCTGCTGGTAGGCCACGCGCACCTTAGAGGTGGACAGCACATGCTCCTGCAGGAACGGCGTCTGCTGGCGCAGTCGCGCGATGTTGTTCCAGGTGATGGACATCTCCTGCAGCAGATTGCGGCAGGTGTAGTCGCGCAGATCGTGGGCGGCGTAGCCTTGGGCAATGGTCTGGCGCAGACGGGCTTCATCGGCGCCGCCGCGCGACAGGTTGTAGGTCATCATGACCTGAACGCGCGAAGTCTGCTGATTCCAGAATGCGGGCGTCGACTGCTCGCGATCGCGGCCCGTGGAAGCCACGAACTCGACCTTGGGCAGATGCGCGCCCTTGGCGGCCTTCTGTCCGGCTTCGGCGGCCTGCAGCAAGGCCTGCTTGGACAGCAACTGGGGATTGGCGCGCAGCGCGTCGCCAAAATCGCGCGACACCGCAGGCACGATCAGACGGTCGGTGACGTCGGGCACGGGTGCCATTTCCGCCGGCGGGTACTCGCCCACCACGCGGCGATAGCGTTGCATCACGTCATTGAGATTGTTGGTCTCGGTCATCAGGTTGGACTGGGCCAGCGACACGCGGCCGCTCGACTGCTCCAGATCCACGCCGCGGCCCACACCCGATTGCTGGCGCTCGCGCAGCTGGCCCAGGGTCACTTGGTGCGTGGCGAAATTGTCGCGTGCCAGGCGTTCCATTTCGCGGTAGCGCTGCACATCGAGATAGGCGCCCACGGCCTCGTTGGCCAGGGTTTCCGTGGTCGCACGCAGGTCGTAGAACTTGGAGAGCTTCTCGAAGCCCAGCTGGCGCACGCCGCTGCTGGTGGTGAAGCCGTCGAAAATCATCTGGCGCAACTGCACGTTCCAGCCCGGGCGATTCCAGTCGGTGTCGGAGCCGCCTTCGGAGTTGCTGCGCCATTCGCGGCCTACCCAGCCCTGGGCCGTGACCTGCGGACGCAGCGCGCCACGCGCCACATTCTGGCCTTCCAGGGTGGAGGTCAGATCCTGGAATCGAACCTGGATCTCGGGATGCGTCATCAGCACCTTTTCCACGACCGACTGCAGCGCTGCGCCCTGCCCATTCACCTGCTGCGCCGTCAGCGCCGTCTGCGCCATGCCGGACACAGCCCACGATGCCATACCCAAAGATGCGACGGCCTGTGCAATCTGCTTGAACTTCATTTTCATACCCTTGATGGTTGGTTCCGACCGGGCAATGCCAGAGCTTGCGTGACTACGCAAAGATCCGATGAGCATGCGGGAACGCGCGGCTGCGCTTCCGGCTGGAAACCGTTTTTACACACGACGGACGCAGCCTGTGCATCCAGTCGAAACAGAAGATCCACGGGAAGATCCTGCGATTCCGACAGCAGCGGCGCTGCGCGCGCCCCTGCCATCGGCGATGCTGGTCGGGTGACGCAGCGAGCGAGCCAACCGTACAGGCAGCCGCCAGAAATTGATCTGCAGTGACACAGGCCAGCTGTGACACAGACTTTGACTAGACAAAACAGCGCATATGGAGATGTCCTTTCCACGTGAGCAAGGCGGAGCCGCCGGCTTCCGACCGGTGTTCTTTACGCATAACCTTGCACATGAAGTCGCCGTGCTGATGGTGTTGCCACTTCGCACACCACCCCATCCGGATGGTTTCATCTGCAAGCGTAGCACACACATTGTTAATATTTGCTTCCAAAAGCTAGCCCATGTCATAGAGACAACAGCCCATAACATTCATTAACATTCGCTAACGAACATCGCAGCTTCCCGGGATTGCAGGGCGCAGTTCTTACGGTGCTATACGGTGGTTGTGGCGCCGCAATTGCAGGCTTTTCGGGAGTGATGGGCGTGACGATTCGCATCAACCACCAGCCATCACGACAAAAGCAATTAAAACTATTTTGTTGATTGAAAATATCAATTCACATTTACTGCAGCCACTCTGGAGTTCGCGCGCCCGGGCGAGCGGCTCCCCAAAACAGGGTATCTTTCGAGAGCAGCCAGGCAGCACCGTCGGCGCAACCGCTGGCAGCGCCAGGCAATCCTGCCTCCACCGGCAAGCCGCCAAATCCCGACAGAATGCAGGCGATTGCGCCGCGGCCGCAGCGCCAGATCGCTAGCCCGCGTCCAGCATCGCGGCATTGACCGCGCCGTACTCGAAGTCGCCGTCCTCGAAGATCACCAGAAACCAGAACGACTGCGCGGCGCTGCCCAGCTCCTCCTGCAGCGCCGAGGCCGGTTGCGACAGCTGCAGCCGCACATCGAGCGGCAGCTCCTCGGCTTCGGCCAGGCGCTTGCGGTCCACGGCCTCCAGCGCCGGCTTCGCTTCCCGGAAGTCCAGCAACACCACCAGATCATTGGTCTTGAAATGCCGCTGCGCGCCCTGGGCGAAGGTGAAGACGCGTTCGTCGAGGATCTCCGCTATGCGGGACGGTAGCGATATGCTCATGAAAACAGATTCCTGTGGATGGGAAGGCATGGATTTTTCGCCGATCGTATGCCAATGGCAATACCGTCATCACCGCAGGCAAAAAAAGCCTTCCAGTCCATTGGACGGGAAGGCTCAGGCGATCAGAACCTGTAGGTCATGTTCACGCTCACGCTTCGCGGTTCACCATAGGAAGTGGTGCGGTAGAAACCGATGTTCGTGCGGTAGGACTTGTCGAACAGATTGTTGATCTTCACGCCGGCCGTCAGCTGCTTGGAAATCTCGTAGCGCGCCATCAGATCGAACACCGCGTAGGCCGACTGGCTGTATTCCTCCTCACGCTCCAGTCCATAGTTCATGATGGTCTGGTAGGTGCGGCTTTGCCAGCGCATGCCGCCGCCGAGCTTCAGTCCCGGCAGCAGCGCATCGGCCCGGTAGCTCGTGTAGAGCTTGACTTGATTGGCAGGCGCGGTCGTCGAGACCAGGCTGCCCGCGCGTTTGGCCTTCACATGGGTGAAGCTGCCTTGCACTTGAACCGTGCGCGTGAGCTCGCCGGAAACTTCGAACTCCACGCCCTTGGCGGTCACGCCCTGAATGCCGCGATAGGCCGGCGTGCCATCGGGCGCGAAAGCGTCGGCGATCTGTTCGGGATAGTTGTCCTGCTTGATCTGGAAATAGGCGGCGCTGGCGTTCAGCCGGCCGTCGAAGAACTCGCCCTTCACGCCGGTTTCGTAGCTCTTGCCCACCAGCGGATCAAGCAGCTTGCCGCCGATGTCACGGTAATTCTGCGGCTTGAAGATGGAGGTGTAGCTGGCGTAATAGGACAGGTTGTTGCCGAGGTCGTATACCAGGCCCGCATACGGCACGAAGTTGCCCGATTTCTTCAGATCGATTGACGAGTGGGGCGCGGCATATCGATAGTTGGACACCCGGCTGCCCAACAGGATCTTCAGGTTGTCCGAGGCGGCCAGGCGCACGGCCGCATAGAGCGCTTCCTGGCGCGTGGTCTCGTCTTGCGCCGAGGACCGCGCGCCCCACAAAGGCTCGGGAATATCGCCGTTCCAGCCGTAGAAATCACGCACCGTGCGCTGCGGATAGGTGACGTTGGCATAGGTTTCGCCAGTCCATTGCGCGCGCGAAAACTGCCCGCCCAGCACCAGTTCGTGCTCGCGCCCCAGCCAGCTGAACGAGCCATCGGCGACGAAATCAAAAGTGTCGGTCTTGGTGCGTCCCACATACTTGTTGGCAAAGATGGTGGAGCTGCCGTCCACATAAGGGCCGCTCTGGATGGAACCGAGCTTGGCGTCATAGCCGTTGTACTGGCGGTTGAACGCCGTTTTCAGCTTCCACTTGTCGGACAGCCGCTGGGTGAGCGATGCAAACGCCGACCCCGAGGTCTGCTGCCAGCCGCTCCAGTCGGCGCCGCTGTTGAACGAGCGCGGCAGCGAAATGCGCCCGCCGTAGCGGTCGTAGATGGGGCGCGTTCCGCTCCAGCTCGAGCGCCGCGGGTCGGTGTCCTGGTAGTCGAGTCCGACGCTGAGCAGCGTATCGGGCGTCAGGTCGGCTTCCAGGATGCCGTAGAGCACCGCGGTACTGCGCTGGTGGCCATCGAGAAACGAATGCTGGTCCTGGTAGGCCGCGACCGCACGGCCGCGGATGCGGCCGTCCTCGCTCAGCGGTCCGCTGAGATCGACTTCGCTGCGGTAGTTGCTCCAGGAGCCCGCACCGACCGTGATCTGCTTTTGCGGCACGGCCGTGGGCTTCTTGCGCACGAGATTGATGACCGCGCCCGGGTCGCCCGCGCCGGTCAGCAGACCGGCCGCGCCCTTGAGCACTTCTACGCGATCGTAGATGGCGGTGTTGCCCAGAGAATTGCCAGCAGAAAAGGCCGTATTGATCGTGGTCGAGACACCGTCGTACTGGAAGCTGTCGATGCCGAATCCGCGCGCCGAATAGGTGGTGCGCTCCGAATCCAGCGAAGACACGTGCACGCCGGGCATCTGCTCGAGCACCTCGCTGAGGCTGGTCAGCGCGTAATCGTCCATCTTCTCGCGCGTCACGACGCTGATCGACTGCGGCGTCTCGCGCAGCGTCAAGCCCAGGCCCGTGGCCATGGTGCTGGCGCCGGTCTGCGCATAGCTTCCCGAGCCTTCGGTGCGGCCATTGCGATCGGCCTGGGCCTTCACGGTCACTTCATGCAACGTGCCTGCCTGCGCGGGGGCCGCCATAACTGGCGCGGCCTGCAGCACATAGCTGCCGCTGTCGGTGCGCACCAGCGCCAGCCCGCTGCCGGCCAGCAGCGCCGAAAGCGCCTGGCCCACCGTATGGCTGCCGCGCAGGCCGGCTGTGGTCTTGCCTTCGGTCTGGGCGGGCGTGAAGCCCAGCACCACGCCCGCCTGGCTTGCGGCGCGGCGCAGCGCGGGCGCAAGCGGGCCTGCGGGAATGTCGTAGTCGTGGCGCGCCGACGAGGCTTCGGCGGCCTGGGCCGTGGAAGTCTGCGCCCGGGCCGCTGGCATGGCGGCGCTCAGCGCGCAGGCCAGCAAGGCCGCGTGGGCAAGAGGATGGCGCCGCGACTGCGGGCGAAAAGTGCAAAGCGATGGCATGCGATGTTCCTGGCGTGCAAGGGTGGATGCTGTGGAGACAAATGGCTCTACAGGGAGGTCACGCGAGAAACGCAAACGGGTACGCTTTTTGTGAAATTATTTTTCTGCCCGGTGCCAGGCGCGGGTTACAGCGACGCGCCGGCCGGCTCCACGCGCAGCCACCAGCGCGTGCGCGTGCGCACCTGCACGGGCAGCGACAGCGGCAAGGTGGCAAGCACGGTATCGGTGTCGGCCACGGGAAAAACGCCCGAGATGCGCAGCGCGGCGACCGCCGGGTCGCATTGCAGCAGGCCCGGACGGTAGCGCCCGAGTTCGGCAAGAAAGGCGTCCAGCCGCATGCCGTCGGCCAGTATCTGGCCGCGCGTCCAGGCCTGCGCGGTATCCTCGTCGAGCGCGCGCGGCGGGGCATCGAAGCCCGCAGATCCCAGCCTGGCCCACTCGCCCGCGGCCAGTACCCGCGAGGCGCCGCCCCGGCCCGCGAACTCCACAGCGCCTTCGGTCACGGCGACCGTGGTCGCGCCCTCTTCCTGGCGCACGCTGAAACGCGTGCCCAGCGCGCGCGCCCGCCCTTGCGCGGTCTGCACGATCAGCGGCCGCGATTCGCCATGCGGGTGGCCGGAGGTGACCAGGATCTGGCCCGCGCGCAGCAGCAGCAGGCGCTGCGCGCTGTCGTAGCGCACATCGAGCGCGCTGGCGGTATCGAGCAGCACGCGCGTGCCGTCGGCCAGCATCACTTCACGCCGCTCGCCGGTTGCCGTGCGTTCGTCGGCCAGCAATTCGCGGCCCACGGGCGAGCGCAGGCTGGTCCAGCCCACGGTGCCCGCGGCGCCGGCCCACAGCAGCGTGCCCAGCGCGCGCCGCCGCCCCGCGTGCACCGGCGCAGGCCCCAGGGCCTGGCGCGCGGCGCCGGAATGGAGCTGGCGCAGGCCTGCCGACAGATTTTCTATCCGCCGCCAGGCCTGCTCGTTGATCGGGTCGGCCTCGCGCCACAGGCGCCAGCGCAGCCTATCGTCTTCGCCGGCCGTGCCGGACATCAGCGTGGCCAGCCATTCGGCGGCTTCGCGCGCCGTGCGCTCTGGAATCGCAATGGTGTTCATGGTTGCGCGCCAAAGAAGCACGCCTGGTTGGCGCGCACGATGTACTTCTTGACCGCGTGCACCGTCACGCCCAGCCGCAGCGCAATGCTGGCGTAATCCAGCCCGTCGAGATGCGCGAGCAAAAATGCCTCACGCGCGCGCGCCGAAAGCCCGGCGAGTCCGCGGTCCAGCGCCTGCAATGCCTGCACGGCCTGCAACTGCTCTTCGGGCGAAGGCTGCAAGGGCTCGGGCAGGTGCGCCAGGGCTGCAAGATAGTCCTGCTCCAGCGCCTGGCGCCGGTAATGGTTGGCCACGAGCCGACGGGCAATGGTCGCCAGAAAAGGCCGCGGTGCGCGCACCGGCGGCGCGTCTGCGGCGCTCAGGATGCTGACGAAGGTGTCCTGCGCAAGATCGGCCGCCAGCCAGCCGCGATCGAGCCGACGGCGCAGCCAAGCGACCAGCCAGGCATAGTGGTCCGTATATAGACGAAGGATGTCGCTCGAGGCGCTGCTGTCGGCCGAAGGCATGGCGGCTGCGTATTCTTCAAATGAAAATAACTCTCATTATGAATGGTGCCGCGAAAACCCGGGCGCCGCGGCGGCCTGCAGCGGCAACAACCAGCGACGGATCGCGCCCGCACTGCCCCTACAAAACCACCATATCGGCCACTTCGGGACCGTCGTGCTCTACGCCCGCAATCCCAAGCCTGCGCCCCTGCCGGATGATCTCCTCGAACGCCTGCGCGGACACCGGCTTGCTGAAGTAATAGCCCTGGATCTCGTCGCAGTGGTGCGCGCGCAGCATGCGGCAATGCGCCTCGGTTTCCACGCCTTCCGCGATCACCTTGAGCCGCAGGTTGTGCGCCAGCGTGATGACGGCGCGCACTATGGTTTCATCGTCCGCCCTGTCAAGCATGTTCTGCACGAAGGACTGATCGATCTTCAAGGTGTCGACGCGAAAGTTCTTCAGATAGCTGAGGTTGGAGTAGCCGGTGCCGAAATCATCGATGGAGAGCTTCACGCCCGCGGCCTTGAGCCGGTCGAAGTTCGCGGTCATGCGCTCCACATCCTGCGCAATCAGGCTTTCCGTCAGCTCCAGTTCGAGCAGGTCGGCAGCCAGCCCGGTTTCCTCGAGCATGTCGAGCGCCCAGACCGACAGGTCCTGCTGCAGCAGCTGGCCCGCGGAAATGTTCACCGCGACGGGAATGCGCGGAAAGCCGGCATCCGACCAGGATTTGGCCTGCGTGCAGGCAGTGCGCAGCACCCAGTCGCTGATGGGCGCAATCAAGCCCGACTCCTCCGCCACCGGAATGAACTTGGCCGGAGAAATGATCCCCAGCTGGGGATGGTGCCAGCGCACCAGCGCCTCGCAGCCGATGATCTCGCCGCTGAGCAGGTTCACCTTGGGCTGGTAGACCAGACGCAGCTGTCCCGCCGCCGGCGCCAGGCGCAACAGCGTCTCGAGGTTCACCCGCTCCTGCATCTTCTCGTCCATTTCAGGATCGAAGTGGGCATAGGTGTTGCGGCCGCTGTGCTTGGCCCGGTACATGGCCTGGTCGGCATGCTTGATCAGCGTCTCCGAGTCCCGGCCATCCTCGGGAAACGAACTCACGCCGACACTGACCGACAGATGGATCTCGCGTCCCTGCAGCAGCAGCGGCGGACGGATGCAGGCAATGATGTCCTCCGCGATCGCATGCGCTTGCCCGACATCATCCAGATCGTCGAGCAGCACCATGAACTCATCGCCGCCGTGGCGCGCAACGGTATGGCCGCCGGACAGGGTTGCCAACAGGCGCGCGCTGACCGCCTTGATGACTTCGTCTCCAAACGGATGGCCGTAGGCATCGTTGACCACTTTGAACCGGTCCAGATCGAGCAAAAGCACTGCAATCGTCCGGCCGGAAATCTTCGACTGGGCGATCAGGCGCTTGAGCCTTTCCTGCAGCAGGTGGCGGTTGGGCAGGTCCGTGAGCGCATCGTGCGTTGCCAGATGACGCAGCAGCCGCTCGGCCCGCTTGCGCTCGGAGATGTCGCTGCCCAGTCCCACGAAGCCGCGCACGCCCTCGTGCACAAACCGCACACCGGTGAACAGACAGGGCACGCGCCGGCCATTGGGCATGGCGTAGCTGGCTTCGAAATGGGCCATGCCGCTGGTCAAGACCTCGGCAATTTTTGCCGCCGCGCGCGCTTGTTCGTCCGCAGGCATCAGCCGCGTCAGTTCGATGCCCGCCAATTGCCGGGCGTTCAAGCCCGTCATACGCTCGAAATTGCGGTTCCAGCGCTGCAGGCGCGCATTCTCGTCGCAATGATAGAAAACACCCGGCAGGCTGTTGAGCACCGCATCGCCGTAGTCGCGCTCCTGCAGCAGGCGGCGCTTGGCCTGCTGGCGCGCCGAGACATCGTTGACGATCAGGGTATGGATCAATCGTCCCTGCTGATGGGTCATGACGCTGCGCATCTCGGCCTCGAACGTGCCACCGGCGCCTTCCAGCGGGTGCAGGCACATGTCCTCCTTGGAGCCGAGAATGTCGTGCCAGGCAGGCTGTCCTGCGGGCGTGGCTATCACCTCTTCGATGGGCCGGCGCAGCGCCTGCGGGCGCAGGCAACCGAACAGGCGCTCGGCGCCGCCATTCCATTCGATGACGCGGCGGGCGGCGTCGAGGCTGAAGATCGCGGTGTCGGTGGCTTCGAAAAATGCGCCCTTGAGCGCCAGCGCCGCGACCTGCTGTTCCTTGGTCTCGAGCAGCTCCACCGTCTGCGTCGCCAGTTGCGCCTCGCGCAGCCGTATCGCGTTCGCCATTCGTACCAGCGCCTCGCCCAGGCGCAGGGTTTCGCGGTACCGGCCCGCGGAAGGCGCGAGCACCAGCGCATCCGCCGTCCCCGAGGCACCCGCGTGCTCCACGCTTTGTTCGAGCTCGGCCAGGGGGCTGCCGATCTGGCGCGCCATGCGCGCCGCGACCAGCATCAGGCCCAATGCCATGGCCACGGCCATGCCGGCCATCTGATAGAGCTGGTGACGCAGCGGCGCGTTGATCAGATGGGCCGGCCGGCTCGCCACCACGGTCCATTGCCGTCCGCCCTTGAGTTCCATCGTCCTGCTTGCCATCCAATGGTCCGACTCGGACCAATTGAGCTTGCGGACTTCGGCGCTCCCCTGCTGGTTCAACGCTGCGGCAAACGCCCCGGGAACGTCCAGCGGCTGTGCGCCCACGTCGCCGCCGCCGATCAGCTTAGGGCTTTCGCCGCGCTCGACAATCTGCAGCTGCACGCCATATTCGGCGGCAAGAGAGGCCAGGAACCGGTTGAGCGCCGGCAGGTCGAAGTCCACATCCAGCACGCCCAGCAGCCGTCCCTGCGGGTCATGCAAGGCCTTGACATAGCTGAGCCCCCAAAGAGGCGCGCTGTCGGAGTTGTGCACTATCCACCGATAGGACGGCAGCCAGGTGCCGTCTGCGCCCCCTTCGAGCGCCGCCTGGTAGAACGGCCTGCGTCTGGCGTCATATCCGCCCGTGGGCTGTTTCGCGTTCGGCACGAAGCCCTTGTCTGTCAGCAGAAAGTTCTGCGTGAGTGCATTGCCGGGGCGCGAGCCGGGGTGCAGCCACAGCAGGATGCGGCCGTCCGCCGTGCGTTCAAGGTTGCCGTATTCGCCATACTGGGCCAGCACCAGTCCCAGGTAGCTCAACTCGGGCCGCTGCTCGAACGCCGCCAGCGATTTTTCCAGCGCCGGCCGCAGCGCCGCGGCTTCGGTGGAAGCCTCGGAGGTGCGCGCAATGCGCTCGACCGAAGCCGCCGTCATCTCCGTCGCGTTGATCAGCATGCGCAGCCGCTCCACCGAGCGGTCCAGCGATTGCAGCAGATCGTGCTGCGCATCTTCCTGGGTGTTGGAGATCGCCAGCCAAGCAGTGCACGCCAGCGAGGCAAGGCTCACTACCAGCACGAGTTTGGCAACGTTTCGTACCAATGCTTGAAAGAATGATCCAACGGGCTTTTGCATTTTTCTTGGAAGAAAGACCCAACATGCAATGGATTCTCATTCATTTCGCACAACTGTTACAAGCATTTACTTCAAGCTGGTAAATACACCGAGACATTTGTTTCGCAAACGGCACTGCCGGTCTGATAAGGAACAAGCGGCCAGCTGTAGGACCAGGGCGCATGCTGCCTATAACGTGCGCGGCATCGCAGATGATGGATGAATGAGATTAATTGCTGTTCTGGTGTTACTTTTGGGGATCGGCTTCTGGTCGCATGGACGCTATTGGACGCTTGCCGATCACCTCAATCCCTGGGCGCCGCTGACCTACGAGGCCGCGCCCGACTGGCTCACGCGCTTCAAGGCCGCTCGCTTCCAGTCCGAGCCGGCTGCCTGCCAGGCCTTCATGGCCAGCACGCCCTGGCGTTTCGAGGCCTTGCCCGACCGAGAAACCGGTCCGGGTTGCGGATTGCGCAATGCCATTGCGGTGCGGCAGACTTCGGTAGCCGTGGGGTCTTCCTTCACCTTGAGCTGCCCGGCCGCCGCATCGCTGGCGCTGTGGGAGCGGCATGTGCTGCAGCCCGCAGCCCAGGCGACGCTGGGCGCAGACGTACGCCGGCTCGAACACCTGGGCAGCTATGCCTGCCGCAACGTCTATGGCCGCGAGTCCGGCAGCCGCAGCCAGCACGCAAGCGCCGACGCGCTAGACATCGCTGGCTTTGTACTGACCGACGGCCGGCGCATCAGCGTGCTGCGCCAATGGGGTGGCGACGCGCCCGCCAGCATGTTTCTGCGCGAAGTGCACCAGGGCGCCTGCCGCTTCTTCGACGGCGTGCTGGGCCCCGAATACAACCAGGCACATGCCGACCACTTCCACTTCGACAGCGGGCGCCATCGGATATGCAGATAGCGGTACCGCCGACACCCGCGGGTCTATGGTGTCCGACGCCCGCCAGGCACGCGAGCTGGGCTGCGATGCCCAAGCGCCGCAGGTGCTCGTGCAGCCGCAGACCCGCAGCAGCGCCCTCTGCGCGGCCCGGCAGGCTGGACTGCATTCCTGGCAGCGCGGCATGGGCTGGCGCCACCAGCTGCAGCGTACGGCGCTCGAAAGACCGGTTGTGCATCAAGGATGCCAGCATCGGCAGCCGCACGATCTGCTGGGCAATCGCGAGCGCGCGCCATGCGACAAGTCCACCTCGCCTTCGAGCAGCATTCCAGGAGCATGCCGACATGGGCCGGCGCTTCAACGGCGTCTTTGGAGATGGCGATGGCGAGATGGAAGCCAGGGACGAGCGCCAGACCCTCTCGCTGCGCGGCGACGTCACCATATCCAGTCGGCGCAGCGCAACACGGACAGCGACACCGTTGGCGTGCCGGAATTGCGCGCGCACAGGCCTCGATTGGCGGACTCCCGTCGCCGGACTCCAGGTCGGCGCCCGCGTGATCCATACCGGCGCCCAGTAGGCCGACTCGATGAGCTGGCTTGCCGCTGGTCCTCCGCCCCAACCCGTTTATCTGACCCGCGCGCGCTGTCCTTCGCCGGAAAATAGGGTCTTGCGGCAAGCCCTGGGCCGCCTGGCCGGAATCGCGTGGAGTTTCCCCCTTGCAGGGAGAATCTGTGGGTAAAGGCAAGGATTGCCGGTTGGATGAGGGGTTTCGCCCGCTGGCGAATTTTCTTTGGTTTTCATCAATTCTTGATCTTTAATCATTAATACCAATTTCATTGATATTTCGATAAAAATATTTAGGCAATCGACGCTCCCGCTTTGGGTGCGCGCGTCTCCTTTTCGCGCGCCATGCCCGTCAAGCTGCGACGCTGGCTGCGCAGAGTGCTTCAATGGCTATGGAAAATAGCGCGCCAGGCTGAGTTACCAGCAGTTACCGCGCCGCGCAGCTGCATAGATTGGGGCGAAACGGTATTCGGAAAAACGCATGCATTCACCGGACCGAGCGACAAAACGTGAATGCGGCGGCGGAGTGGTTTATCGGAATAAAGGGGCAATCCATGTTGCTTGCTTTCACGGTGATGCATACACTTCAATTGCAATGGTCCCTGCAAAACTGAAAGGTGGTCCCGTGTCAGTTGATATGCACTTCGACTCAGGATCGGTTTCGATCCTCATCGTCGATGACCGGCCAAGCAACATTCTGTTGCTGCGCGAGGCCCTTCGTGATCTCGGGGAGATACACTTTGCCGTGAGTGGCCAAGAAGCGCTGGAGTTCACCCAAAACAATGTGCCCGACCTGGTTCTGCTGGACATCGAAATGCCCGGCATGGACGGTTACGAAGTCTGCCGGCGGATGAAGGCCGATCCAAGGCTGTCGGACATTCCCATCATCTTCGTGACGTCCCATGACGACAGCGTTCACGAATTGCAGGCGCTGAATCTGGGCGGTGTGGACTTTCTGCACAAGCCATTCAACATTTCTGTGGCCCGGGCGCGCGCGCGTACCCATCTGATGTTGCGGCTGAAATCGAGGCAATTGTCGATTGCGCAACGCAACCTGTCGGAGGTGGTGCATCACGTGCCAGCCTTCATTGCCAACTGGACGAGTGAGCTCACCAACATCTGGGCCAACGATGTGTCGGGCCATTGGTTTGGCATGGCCGCATCAGACATGCCCGGGATGCATGTTCGCGATATCGTTGGCGAATCGACCTTCGACCTGCTCCAGCCCGGGTTGAGCGACGTGCTGGCGGGGCACGATGTCTCGTTCGAACTGCGCTTTCTACGTCCGGATGGTTGCGTTGCCTACGCGCAGGTTTCGTTGGTCAGTCGGACCCATCTGGATCTGAACGCAGGCTTTCTCATGCTGATCACCGACGTGACCCGGCGCAAGCTGGCGGAACAGGCCGAGTGTGACGAAAAAGAGCGTTTTCGGATCACGCTCAACTCCATAGGCGACGCAGTCATCGCCACGGACCTCCATGGTTCAGTGACTTTCATGAACCCCATCGCCGAGACCATGACCGGCTGGATCGGCCACGAAGCCATGGGCGAAGCGGTCGAGCAAGTCATGCCACTGCGCGATAGCAATGGCTGCACCATCCCCAATCCGATTCGCCTGGCATTGCGCGAACGCCGCACGGTGAGCATGGCGTTGAACACCATCTTGCAGCGCCGCGACGGTCAACTCTCCACGGTGGAGGATGCCGCAGCGCCCATTCTTGACCAGGCCGGCAATATGACCGGGGCAATCATCGTGTTCCACGATGCGAGCGAAACACTGGCACTGGCCGTGAAGATGACGCATCTGGCCAACCATGATCCACTGACCAACTTACCCAATCGCATGCGCCTGCTGGACCGCACCGCGCAGGCCGTTCAAACGGCACGCCGCAGTGGCAAGGGGGTGGCGTTGATGGTGCTGGATTTGGATCACTTCAAACACATCAACGATTCGGTGGGGCATTCCGTGGGGGACAGGCTTTTGCAGCAGGTGGCCCTTAGGCTTCAAGGCATATTGCGTGAAAGCGATACCCTCAGCCGACAAGGTGGGGACGAATTCATCGTGCTGCTGCCAGAACTGGAGTCGGTGGACTACGTGGGTGTTCTCGCGAATCGGCTGCTCACAACGGCCTCGCAACCCTATCTGCTGGATGGCGTGCGCTTCGACCTGTCGCTCAGCGTGGGTATCGCGGTGTTTCCCGACGAAAGCGACGACAGCGAGACGCTGTTCCGCCATGCGGATGCCGCGATGTACCGTGCCAAGCAACAGGGCCGCGGCCGATACTGCTTCTTCTCTGCCGACATCGAGGAAAGAGCACGCGCCCGCTTCGACATGGAACAGGCCCTGCGCCTGGCGCTGGAACGCCACGAATTCGAAGTGCACTATCAACCCAAGATCGACGCCGCCAGCAACCGTACGACCGGTGCCGAGGCACTTGTGCGCTGGCGCAAACCAGATGACAAGTTGGTGCCACCTTTGGAATTCATTCCCCTGGCCGAAGAAACGGGCATGATTGTCGCTATTGGCGCGCTTGTTCTTCGACAGGCCTGCCTGGATGCACGGGCATGGCACGAGGCCGGCTTTTCCATTTGCGTGGCGGTGAATGTGTCCGCTGTTCAGCTGGAAAAGAGCGCTTTTGTCCCGCTGGTGCGGGAAATACTGCGTTCGACCGACATGCCTGCCCACCTGCTGGAGCTCGAGATCACCGAAAGCGTGTTGGCCAGGAATGTCGAAGATACGCTGAAAACCATCACGGAACTCAAGTCACTGGGCCTGTCGATCGCGGTAGATGATTTCGGCACTGGCTACTCCAGCCTGGCCTATCTGAAGCAATTTCCGATCGACGTGCTGAAGATTGACCAGAGCTTTGTGCGCGGCCTGCTGCTGGACGACAGCAGCCTGGCTATTGTTTCCGCCATCATCAAGATGGCCCAGGCAATGGAGTTGAAGCTGGTCGCCGAAGGCGTGGAAACCGAGGGACACAACCAGGCATTGCGGGCGTTGGGCTGCGAGGTCATGCAGGGCTTTCTGTTCGCCAGGCCCATGCCCGAAGCCGACATGCGCGCGTTTCTGCGGCGCGGTCAACCATGCTCCTGAAGCCGGCGTCATGGGCGCGCACCATTGCCTGGCCCCTTGCCGTGCTGCTGATCGGCTTTTCCTCCACCGCCTTTCTGGTCTCGGAGCTTGCCGCTGATAACGAGCGAACGGCGCGCGAAGCATTGGCTGAGGTCGGCGAGAAGTCGGCGGCGGAGCTCCAAGACCGTGTGCAACGCTACCAATATGGTCTGCGCGGCATCCGTGGAGCCGTGATTACTGCGGGTGAATTCGGACTCAGTCGCCGGGCTTTTCAACGCTACAGCCTGAGCCGCGACCTGGCGGTGGAATTCCCCGGCGCACGCGGCATGGGGTTTGTGCGCCGCGTTCCACCCGCGCAGGTGGCCGCCTTCGAGAAGGCAGCGCGGCTCGATGGCGCACCCAACTTCGTGGTGCATGCCTTTCGGCCGCACGAAGGTGAACGCTACGTGATCCAGTATTTCGAGCCGGAACAAACCAACGAGCAGGCGATAGGCCTGGATATCGCTTCCGAAAGCCGGCGGCGCCAAGCCGCAGACGCCGCGATGCGTGCCGGCGTAGCCCAGTTGTCGGCACCGATCACTCTTGTGCAGGCCGATGGCGCCATCAACCAGTCCTTTCTTTTGTTGCTGCCCATATACCGCACGGAAGTCACTCCGCCCACCGAGGCCGAGCGGGTCGCTGCCGGCTACGGCTGGAGCTATGCGGCATTGTCCATGGCGGACGTTCTGGGAAACATGAACCTTCCCGCGCACGCACTGCACGCAGAGCTGCGCGATGTGACGTCGCCGGGCGAGCCGCTCGTGTTCTATCAGTCATCCAAACAAGCCAGGGAATCGGCTCCCACCTATGTGTACACCGCCCGACAGGAGGTCTTGGGTCGCAGCTGGGAGTGGACTGTGCAAGCCTATCCGGCGTTCACCACCGCATTGAATCTGACGCCCCCCAGCACTGTGGCGTTGATAGGCGGCATTGCCACTTTGACGGGGGCGGCCTTGGCGTGGGCCTGGGGCACGGTACGCCAACGCAAGCAACAGCTGCTGCGGGCCCAGGCGAAACTGGGCGCCATTGTGGAAAGCTCGGACGACGGCATCATCGGCAAGCAACTTGACGGCGTCGTCACCAGTTGGAATGCAGGGGCCACGCGCATTTTTGGCTTTGACGCGAAAGAGGCCATTGGACGGCCGCTGGTCGAGTTGGTTGTGCCAGCGACGCGCAAATCGGAGGAAGCCGAAATCCTCAGACGCATTTCGAACGGCGAACACGTTCAGCATTTTGAAACACAGCGCCAACGCAGGGATGGCAGCTTGATCGACGTGTCCGTCACGGTTTCCCCCATCTACAACGACGCCGGAAAGATTGTGGGGGCCTCCAAGACCGTGCGGGACATCTCGAGACAGAAGGAAGCCGAGTGCCAGGTGCGTCAACTCAACGAGCACCTGGAAGAACAAGTCACCCAGCGAACTTTCGAGCTGGAGTCGGCCCAGCGCGCCTTGCGCACGGTGCTGGACGCGGTGCCCTCGATGATTGGTTATTGGGACAAGAACCTGATCAACCGGGTTGCCAACCATGCCTACCACAGCGGGTTCGGCGTCGCGCCCGGCTGCCTGCCCGGCACATCCATGCGGCAGTTGCTGGGAGACAAGCTGTTCGAGCACAACCGGGTCCATGTCGAGGCAGCCTTGCGCGGTGAGCCCCAGTCTTTCGAACGCACCGCTCCTTCCTCTTCCCGAGGCAGTCGGCATTCATTGGTGCACTATCTGCCAGACATTGTCGATGGCGAGGTCCAAGGTTTCTACGTGGTGGTGCACAACGTCACCGACCTTGTGGAAAGCCGCCTGAAGTTGACTGCGGCCTTGCATGAGAACGAAGTCTTGCTCAGCACCATCAATCAGCAAATGCTGTTTTCGGTCACGGACCGAGATGGGCGCATGACCGAGGTGAATGACCGTTTCTGCGAAGTGCATGGCTACAGCCGGCACGAACTGGTCGGGCGAAGGCACGATTTGCTTGCGTCAGGAGTGCACTCGCCCGCGTTCTGGCAAACCGTATGGGAGCGACTGACCGGTGGCCATGCATGGCACGGCGAAGTCTGCAACCGCGCCAAGGATGGCGGCCTGTTGTGGTTCGACTCCGTCTTTGCGCCCCTGGCAACCGGTGAAGGCATGCCGGATCGTTTCATTGCACTGCGCATAGACATTACCAGTCGAAAGGCTGCGAATGCCGAAGTGGACCGGCTGAATGTGTTGCTGCGCAGCGTGCTCAGAGCCGCCTCGGAGGTCGCCATCATCGCCACCGGCGTGGACGGCAGGATCACGCTGTTCAACGCCGGCGCCGAACGTCTGCTGGGCTATGCAGAAGACGAAGTACTGGCCACCCCTGCGGCGCGGTTTCATTTGCGCGACGAAGTGAATGCGCGCGCCGCGCAACTCAGCGCACTCCACGCAGAACGCATCGAGGGCACGCGCGCATTGGTACATGTTTCGGAAGTTGAAGGCGCAGAAAAACGCGAGTGGACGTATGTGCGCAAGGACGGCCGGCACCTGCCTGTCACGCTGGCCATGACCACCATCAGAAACGACGTGGGAACCATTGTCGGTTATCTGGGCATGGCGACCGACATTACGGAACGCAAGCAGTTCGAGGCAAGCCTCATCGAGGCAAAGCGGCATGCCGAACAAGCCAGTCAAGCCAAGGGCCAGTTCCTGGCCAATATGAGCCACGAAATTCGCACCCCGCTGAACGCGGTGCTGGGAATGCTCCAGTTGACCGGAATGACGCAGTTGAACAGCCGCCAAAGAGACTACGTCAACAAGGCACAAGGCGCGGCCAAGTTGCTGCTGGGTCTGCTCAACGACATTCTGGACTTCTCCAAGATGGAGGCCGGCAAGCTGCAGCTGGACCCCCACCCCTTCGATCTGGAAGGCCTGATGCGCGATCTGGCGGTGATGCTCAGCGGCAGCCGCAACGACAGCGACGTAGAGGTGGTGTTTGAAATGGACCCCCAGTTGCCCGCCGCCGTGGTCGGCGACCGCATGCGACTGCAGCAGATACTGATCAACCTTGCGGGCAACGCCCAGAAGTTCACGGAGCACGGCCAGGTGGTGATCAGCCTGGTTCAGCGAGCGGCCTCACAGGGGCAAGTGACCTTGCGCGTGGCCGTGACCGACACGGGCATTGGTATCCACCCGGAACAGTTGGCGCGGATTTTCGAGGGATTCACGCAAGCCGAGGCCTCGACGACGCGCCGCTTTGGTGGAACCGGGCTGGGACTGGTGATCTGCAAACGCCTGGTCACCTTGATGGGCGGCGAACTGACGGTGCACAGCGATTTCGGCAAAGGCAGCAGCTTCTCTTTTGATCTCACCTTGCCCGTCGCCGCCCCTGTACCTATGGTCCACGGCGCAAGCGATCTTCCCCAGGGACTGCGCATTTTGGTGGTGGATGACAATCCCCTGGTGGGGGAGATCTTTGTCAAAACGCTGGAACTCAACGATTGGGAAGTGGACTGCGAATCGAGCGGCCAAGCGGGCGTCGACCGTGCACGCCGGGCTTTCGAGCAAGGTCGGCCCTACGATGTGATTCTGATGGACTGGCGCATGCCTGGCTTGGACGGCCTGGGCGCGGCATCGTTGATCACACAGGAAATGACAGGGGATGATCGTCCGCTGATCATCATGGTGACCGCGTTCGGGCGCGAGACTTTGTTCGATGTCGCCCAGCAGGGCGAGCCGCCGTTCGTGGATTTTTTGAGCAAGCCCGTGACCCCGCAGCAACTGGTCGATTCGGTTCGCGCGGCCTTGGCCGTCAAGAACGGGCAGACCAAGCCGGCTGCGTTCGAGCATGTGTCGGCCCGGCGCCTGGCGGGCTTGCGGCTGCTGCTTGTCGAGGACAACGCGCTGAACCGGCAGATCGCGTTCGAACTGTTGCGGGAAGAAGGCGCCGAGTTGGCGCTCGCCGAAGGCGGCCTGCAGGGCGTGGCCATGGCGCTGGAGGAAGATGCCGACTTCGATGTGATCATCATGGATGTGCAGATGCCCGACATCGACGGCCTGGAGGCCGCTCGCCGCATCCGGGCGCATGTGCGCGGGCAGCTGTTGCCGATTCTGGCCATGACGGCCAATGCTTCCGTGTCGGACCGCATGGACTGTCTGGCCGCAGGAATGAACGACCATGTGGGCAAACCGATAGACATGGACGAAGTGGTTCCACGCCTCTTGTCCTTGGCTGGGCGGCGCCCGGTAGGGGTCTCGCCGGCACCGGCAGATTCGCCATCGGCACCCAGCGAGGATGACGTGGACGCATTGCCCGTTTTGATGCAGCGATTCGGACAGAAGACGGAGATCTACCGCAAGGCTTTGAACGGCTACAAGCCGGAAGGAGACCGCTTGTTGGACGAGCTGGCCTCGCAGGTGAACTCCGCAGAGTTGGCGGCGGCCGGCGCCACCATGCATGCCTTGAAGGGGCTGGCCGCCACGGTGGGGGCACGCAAACTCGCCGCAGTGGCGTCGGACCTGGAGCAGCAAGTCCGAAAAAACAGGCATGCGGAAGTCTCGTCGGTGTTCCCCCCGGATACGTTGGCCCGACTTGAGCAGCTTCTGACGGCCAGCGATGCAGCGCTGCGCGCCGCCTTGTGGGCGTCGGAGTCCGCTTCGCAGCAAGCCGCAACGCCTGCAGCAGAAACCGTGAGCCCCGAACAGCTGGTCGCGCATCTGAGCGAGATAAAAATGCTGCTGCTCGCGGGCAACCTGCGCGCCGTGGATCTTGTCGAGGAGCTTTTGCCGCGCATATCGAGTGCCGACCAAACCAGATTGCACGATGTGATCAGCCGCACCCGGGGTTTGGAGTTTCCCGCTGCGGCGCAGGCTGTGCAACGATTTCTGGAAAGCTAAGGTGCGCAATGAAGCAACAAAAGAAAAAGCCTTCCAGACCGATGATCTGGAAGGCTTTGTACCAATGGTTAGTTGGTAGGCGCGATTGGACTCGAACCAACGACCCCCACCATGTCAAGGTGGTGCTCTAACCAGCTGAGCTACGCGCCTGTTGTTCGATTCATAAAGTATAGCATCGGGAAAAACGCGTTTTTCCCAACTTCATGACTTTTTTGCAAAAAGCGCCGATTTTCTTCAGCGCCGGCGCGCCGAACGCACGCCCGACACCCCGGCCACGATGCCCAGCACCTTGTTGAGCCGGCCAGAATCGGCGACCTCGACGGTGAAGGTCATCCAGGCCGTGCCCTTGACGGACTGGGTCTGCACGCCGATCACATTGGTCTTCTCGCGCGCAAACACATCGGAGATGTCGCGCAGCAGGCCCTGGCGGTCGGTGGCTTCGACCGAGACGTCGACCGGATAGACCGCCGCGCCGACAGCCGCCTTGGGCGTGCCCCAGGCCACGTCGATCACGCGCTCGGCGTTGCGCGCCGCCATCTCGCGGAAGTTCGAGCAGTCATGGCGGTGCACGCTCACGCCCTTGCCGCGCGTGACGAAGCCGCGGATGTCGTCGGGCGGCGCGGGCTTGCAGCATTTGGCCAGCTGGGTCATCAGCGAATCGATGCCGACCACCAGCACCCCGCCCTTGGGCACGGTGTCGCTGCCGCGCGCCTTGCGCACCGGAGAGAACGCCTCCTCCTCCTCTTCGGGCTCGGGCGGGCGCAGCACGGCTTCGATGTTGCGCAGCGAGTACTCGTCCTTGCCGACGACTTCGAACAAGGCGTCGGCAGACTTGAAGCCCAGCTGCACCGCGAGGTCGTCGAGCTTCATGGCCGTCTTGCCTTCGCGCTGCATCAGCTTTTCGACGGCTTCGCGGCCACGTGCCACGGTTTCATGCGTGGCCTGGGCATTGAACCAGGCGCGCACCTTGGCGCGCGCGCGGTGGCTGGTCAGATACCCGAGTTCGGCATTGAGCCAGTCGCGTGACGGCCGGCCTTCCTTGACCGTGGTGATCTCCACGGTCTGGCCGTTTTGCAGCGGCGTGTTCAGCGGAACCATCGCGCCGTCGACACGCGCACCGCGGCAGCGGTGGCCCAGGCTGGTGTGCACCGAATAGGCGAAGTCCACGGGCGTCGCACCCTGGGGCAATTCGATCACGGCCGCGTCCGGTGTGAGCACATAGATGCGGTCCTCGAACAGTCCGCGGTGCGAAGGCGTGCCGGCCAGGTCGCTGCCCCAGGCCAGCAGCTGGCGCAGCACCGCGATCTTGGCGTCGTACTCGCTGCTCGCCGTGACGCCTGCATAGCCCTTGGAGCCGGCCTCCTTGTACGCCCAGTGCGCGGCCACGCCGTTCTCGGCATGGTCGTGCATCGCCTGGGTGCGGATCTGGATTTCAATCGCGCGCCCGTTCTCGTCGCGCACCACGGTGTGCAGCGACTGGTAGCCGTTGGCCTTGGGGCGCGCGATGTAGTCGTCGAACTCGGCTTCTATGGGCGTGAAGCGCTCGTGCACCCAGGACAGTGCGGTGTAGCAGTCCTTGATGGTGGGCACGACCACGCGCAGCGCGCGGATGTCGAACACCTGGTCGAAATCCAGCGACTTGCCGCGCATCTTCTTGACGATGCTGTAGATATGCTTGGGTCGGCCCTGCACGGTGGCGCTGATGCTGTAGGCGCGCAGATCGCTCTCGAGGCGGCCGCGCAACTGCTCCATGAAGACTTCGCGCTCGGTGCGCTTCTCGTCGAGCAGGCGCGCGATCTCGCGATAGGTGTCGGGCTCGAGAAAGCGGAAAGACAGGTCTTCGAGCTCCCACTTGATCTGCCAGATGCCCAGCCGGTTGGCCAGCGGCGCGAAAACATGCAGCGCTTCGCGCGCGATGCCCGGCGACACCGGGTGCTTGCTGGCCGCGTAATAGCGCAGCGTCTGCAGGCGCGATGCCAGGCGCAGCAGCACCACACGCAGGTCGCGCGAAAAGCCCAGCAGCATCTTGCGCACGGTCTCGGTCTGCGCGGCCACGCCGTCGACCAGCTGGGACGAGTTCTCGGCGTCACGCGCCTGCTGCTGCACGCGCATCAGCTTGGTGGTTTCCACCGCCAGCGTCGCGAAGTTCTCGCCGAACGCCTTGGAAATCACTTCCTGCGGCTTGTTCAGGTGAAAGCTCGCATGCACCAGATAGCAGGCGGCCTGCATGGTCTCCGAGCCGCCGATACCTTTCAGGATGGCGGCGACCGCATCGGCATGGGCCAGCGTGTTCTCGCCCGAGGCCATGCATTCGTTGGCCAGCAGCGGCTCGGCAAAAGCGCGCGCGCGCGCCAGCGCGTCGACCTGCTCGGGCAAGGTGGTCGCCGTCGCCATGATTAGCTGCGGCACGGCTTCGGGAATGCCGTGCGCCGCAGCGTTCTCGGCGGCGGGTGCAATCGTCAACGCACTTTTCATGGGCGTGCTCCGCTTTCCAGCGCCGGTTCGGCCGCCATATCCTCTTGATCTGCTGTCCACCCGGGCAGCAGGAACTGCGCCACCAGCGCGACCTGGGGAGCGGCGACCAGCGTGGGTGCATGGCCGAAGCCGGGCAGCGTCACGCAGCGCGCGCGCGGACCGCGCTCGACCATGGCCTGCGCGGTCTCGACCGACAGCAGATCGGACTGCTCGCCGCGGATCAGCAGCGTCTGCGCGCGGATGCTGTCATACGCCGCCCACAGCAAGGCCTCGCCAGCCAGCGCCATGTCGGGGTTCATCGCCTGGAAAGGCATGGCGATGTCGGGGTCGTAGTGCAGCTGCAGCCCGCCTTCGAGGCGCGGCTTGAGCATGGGCGCGGTCAGATCCAGCCACTGCTGTTCGGTATGTGGTCCGAAGCCCGCGGAAATCAGGCGCAGCGCCTCGGCCGCCTGGGCCAGCGAAGTGAAGACCAGCGGCTGGCCCAGGTATTCGCCAATGCGCAGCAGCGCCTGCCATTGCACGCGCGGACCGACATCGTTGAGCACCAGGCGCCGTATCGGCACCGGCGAGGCAAAGGGAGACTCGCTGGCCAGCAGCATGCCTATCAGGCCGCCCATGCTGGTGCCGACCCAGTCGAGCGTGTGCAGCGGGCTGCGTGCCTGCAGCTGGGCAATCAGCGCCTGCATGTCGCTCGCGTAGCGCTGCAGGCCGTAGTCCATGGGATCGGCGAGCCAGTCGCTGTGGCCGCGGCCCGCGACATCGGGGCAGATCACGCGCACATGACGGCTGAGCGCGCGCGCCAGCACATCGAAATCGCGCGACTGGCGCGACAGGCCATGCACGCAGACCACCACATGCGGGTGATGGGGGTCGCCGGTGGCATTCCATTCCCAGTAGGCCATGCGGTGTACATCGGCATCGGTCCCCACGCCCTGCGGCACGGCGGCAGCTCCGGGGCACAGTACGTAGTTCAGCGTAGGTTCATTCATGGGGGCACAATCCAGCAGCACGGTTCGATAATGCATCGTAATTCATTCGGAGACCTTCCATGCTGAAAGGCAAAACTGCACTCGTCACTGGATCCACCAGCGGCATAGGCCTGGGCATCGCCACGGCCCTGGCACAACAGGGCGCGAACATCGTGCTCAACGGCTTCGGCGACGTCGACGGCCCGCGCGCGCAAGTGCAGGCCGCGGGACACGCGGCCGGCGCCAAGGTGGCCTACCATGGCGCCGACATGACGCGCGTGGCCGACATCGAGGACATGATCGACTACAGCGTGCGCAATTTCGGCCAGGTCGACATTCTCGTGAACAACGCCGGCATCCAGCATGTCTCGCCCATCGAGGATTTCGCGCCCGAACGCTGGGACGCGGTCATTGCCATCAATCTGTCGAGCGCCTTCCACGCCACGCGCCTGGTGCTGCCGTCCATGCAGGCCGCGGCCAACGGCAAGGGCTGGGGGCGCATCATCAACGTCGCTTCGGTGCACGGCCTGGTGGGCTCGGCCAACAAGTCGGCCTATGTCGCGGCCAAGCACGGCCTGATCGGCCTGACCAAGGTCTGCGCGCTCGAGAACGCGACCACGGGCATCACCTGCAATGCGATCTGCCCCGGCTGGGTGCTGACGCCGCTGGTGCAAAAGCAGGTCGACGCCAAGGCCGCCGACCAGGGCATCAGCATCGAGGAAGCGACAAAACAGCTGCTGTCCGAAAAGGAGCCTTCGCTGCAGTTCACCACGCCCGAGGAGCTGGGCGCGCTGGCCGTGTTCTTCTGCTCGCCCGCCGGCGCGAATGTGCGCGGCGTGGCCTGGAACATGGACGGGGGCTGGGCGGCGCAGTGATCTGAAGGGCGCAGTTCGCGCCCTCATCCGTTCGTGGTGAGCCCGCCGGCCGCGTCTAACCATGAACGGCCTGCCCTCATGTTGGGTGCACAGGACGTTCATCCTTCGACAGGCTTGTATGGTTTGGTCTCCATCAACCAAACTTCAAGAAAGGGCGAGGAGCCGGGATGGAGGGACATCGACAGGCATCGGCCGTTGCTTTAGACCCAACGGACCGACTTCTTGAGTCATTACCCCATCCCTGCGCCGAGCGTCGATAAGGAACCTGGCGACGTCACCTGCATTTGCAGTCTCGATCGCCAATTCTTGCAAGCTCACGCCGACAGCAGGGTCCACCCCGGCACTCGTATTTTGAGCGATGAAGATCCAACAAGCTACTAATTTTGTTGGTGTGGATGTGGCAAGCGCGCATTTGGACGTCGCCATTCAGGGACAGACTCGTGTGCAGCGATTCGACAACACCGCCAAAGGTATAGCCCAGTTGCTGCGCGCACTGCCTTGTGGATGCGCGATAGGGCTTGAATCGACAGGCCGCTATCACCAGGCGCTGGCACAGGCTGCACATGCAGCAGGCCTGAGCGTTTATGTGCTCAACCCGCTGGACGCGCGCCGCTATGCGCAGTCTGTGGGCCAGCGCGGCAAGACCGACCGCATTGATGCCCTTATGCTGGCGCGCTACGTTTGCCGTGAGCATGAGCAACTGCGCCAATGGCAGCCGCCCACACAGACCCAAGAAGAAGTGCGTGAACTCATTGGCCACCGCGCAACCTTGGTGCGTCAGCGCAGCGCGCTGACGCAAGCGGGCAGCCACAGCAAGATGCTCAAGAGCTTGGATGCCCCGGTGCTTCAGGCGTTGAAGCAAGCCATCGAGCGCGTCGATGCGAAACTTGCTGCGGCCATCAAGATGGACCCACCCAGCCAACAGGCATTCGAACACATTACCTCTGTACCAGGACTGGGTCTGGTCTGCGGATCGCTGCTTGTGATGCTGTTCGGGCGTATGCAAGAACGTAGTTCGGATGCAGTGGTTGCATTCACCGGACTGGACCCACGCCCGAATGATTCGGGCAAGAAGATGGGCCAAAGGCGGCTGTCCAAGCGGGGTTGGCCGGAGATCCGGCGCCTGCTGTTTGCAGCCGCGATGTCAGCTGCGCGAACCAAGACTTGGAGCGGGTTGTATGAGGCTCAGCGCAAAAAGGGATTGAGCACGACAGCTGCGCTGATCGTGCTTGCTCGAAAACTGCTGCGTGTAGCGTTCGCGCTGTTCAAGCAGAAAAGCTGCTTCGATGGTTCACGGATGGCGGTAAACGCTTGACGAAAACCATAGAACCTCAGGACGAACGGGCATAGTGAAGCGACGGTAATTATTCGCTCGTGCTGAGTCCCCTGGCAGGCACATCCACCCATGAACGGCCAGCCCTGCTTAAAGAGGAAGTGCCAGTGAGGCAATTCGATCAATGAGGCGCGTATCCGCCGCCGCCGGGCCGCCCCAAGGCGGCGGACGGCCCCCTTGGGGGGCAGCGGCTACGCGAAGCGAGCAAGCGTAGGGGCCTTATTTCACCATCTGCACCGAACCCGACACATTCACCACCACCTGGCTCTTGCCGGCTTCGACGGGAATCTGCGCGTCCTCGGCCATGCCTGCCTTGGCCATCATGGCCATGCGCGGCGCGGGGTAGCCCATGTCGTTGCTGTTGACCGATACTTCACGCACGGTATAGCGCTGGAAGCCGAACGCCTGGGCCAGCGACTGGGCCTTGGCCTGGAAATTGGCAATGGCTTCGGACTGTGCCTGGCCCTCGACCTTGGCGCGCGCTTCGCGCGACAGCGCAAAACCGGTCTGGCTCACGGGCATGCCGTTGATCTGCGCGGCGGTGCGCGTGATGCGATCGAAGTCGCGGCCCTGCAGAACCAGCTCCGCCCTCCCCTGCCAACCCGTGACCTTGCCGTCCTTGTTGTTGCGCGGGTAGATGCCAAAGCTGCCGGTGCGCACATCGAGCTGTCCGGGCTGGGCCTGGCGCTTGGCAGCGGTCAGCGCCGCGTCGAGCACCTGCTGCAACTGCGTCTGCACGGCGGCGGCATCGCTGCCTTCGCGCGTCGCGGCCAGCGTCATGACCAGCAGATCCTGGGTGACTTCCACGGTGCCCGAACTCGACAGCTGCAGCACATTCGACGGTTCGGGCATGGTCTGCGCGCAGGCCATGCCGGCGGCCGCGCTCAATGCACCCACCGCAATCCATTGGGCCAATTTCTTCATGCATGCTCCTGGGAATGATTAAGGCGGCCCCAGCATAGCGGCAAACACCGCCATCCCCTGGCAGCGCAGCGCCCAAACCCATGTAAGTCATTGCGACACGTTTGGGCGACCCGCGCAAAACTTGTAACAGTTGGTCAGGGTTTGCCCGAAAAAGCGGATTTCCGCGCACAAGCTGGTCAGAATGGGCTCTGTTACATATTGGACCGAGGACGCAAACATGGGCACACAGACCAACCGCACCGACAAGATTTTGGTTGTCGATGACGACGCGCGCATCCGCGATCTGCTGCGCCGCTACCTGACACAAGAAGGCTTCGAGATCATGATTGCCGAAGACGGCAAGGCCTTGAACCGCATTCTTCTGCGCGAAACCGTGGATCTGATCGTGCTCGATCTCATGATGCCCGGCGAAGACGGCCTGTCTATCTGCCGCCGTCTGCGCGCAGCCAACGACCGTACGCCCATCATCATGCTGACCGCCAAGGGCGAAGACGTGGACCGAATCGTGGGCCTCGAAGTCGGCGCCGACGATTACCTGGGCAAGCCTTTCAACCCGCGCGAGCTGCTGGCGCGCATCCACGCCGTGCTGCGCCGCCGCCCTCCGCAAGAGGCGCCCGGCGCGCCTTCGGGCGACAACGAGATCGTCAATTTCGGCCCGTTCGCGTTCGATCTGGGCACGCGCGTGCTGCAGAAAAATGGCGAGGAGCTGCCGTTGACCACGGGCGAATTCGCCATGCTCAAGGCTTTGGTGCGCCACCCGCGCCAGCCGCTGTCGCGCGAAAAGCTGGCCCTGCTGGCACGCGGGCGCGAGTTCGAGCCGTTCGACCGCAGCCTCGACGTGCAGGTATCGCGTCTGCGCAAGCTGATCGAGGAAGACCCGGCCGCGCCGCGCTATATCCAGACCGTCTGGGGCGTGGGCTATGTGTTCGTTCCCGATGGCAATAACTGAGATCCACCCTGCCGCCCGGGCTACCGCCCACCAGCGGTGTTCCACCGATGACCGTATCCACCGCTCCCGCTCCTGACGCCACCAGCCCCGTTCCGTTGGACTACACCAATGGGCGCGGCGGCGCGCGTTCGCGCTCGCGGCTGAATCTGAACCTGTTCTGGCGCACGTTCTGCCTGCTGGCGCTGCTGCTGGTCGGCAGCATCCTGGCCTGGCTGCAGACGCTGCGCGCCTTCGAGTTCGAGCCGCGCACACTGCACACCGCGCAGCAGGTGGCGTCGCTGGTGAATCTGAGCCGCGCGGCCCTGGTGCATGCGGACGCGATCGCCCGCGTGTCGCTGATCAAGACCATGGCCGACCAGGAAGGCGTGCGCATTCTTCCGCGCGAACCCAACGACAAGTTCGAACTGCTGGACCAGAGCGCGCTCGGCAGCCGCCTGCACGACGAACTGACGGCGCGCCTGGGTCCGGGCACCATCGTGGCGCGCAGCGTGAATGGCGAAGCCGGCATCTGGGTGGGATTCACCATCAACGGCGACCCCAACTGGCTGCTGATGGACCGCTCGCGCTTCAGCCCGGCCGGCGGGCGCACCTGGCTGGTGTGGCTGATCACCGCGGGCGTTCTTTCGCTGGCCGGTGCAGCCGTCATCGCACGCCTCATCAACCGGCCGCTCAAACAGCTCAGCGAGGCCGCCAACCGCGTGCGCGACGGCAATTTCGAAGCCAGCCAGCTCGACGAGCAGGCGGTCACCAGTGAGATCCGCGAAGTCAACATCGGCTTCAACCGCATGGCGCAGAAGCTCTCCAAACTCGAGCAGGACCGCGCCGTCATGCTGGCCGGCATCTCGCACGACCTGCGCACGCCGCTGGCGCGGCTGCGGCTGGAAACCGAGATGAGCGTGGCCGATGACGTGGCGCGCGACCATATGGTCGCCGACATCGTGCAGCTCGACGCGACCATAGACAAGTTCCTCGATTACGCGCGCCCCGACCATGTCACGCTGACCACGGTGAACCTGCACGCCGTGGTGTCGTCCTGCGTCTATGCGGTGCAGGATCACCGCGAACTGCAGATCAGCATGGACGTGCCCGAAGGGCTTTATGTGCGCGCCGACGAAGTCGAGCTCGCGCGCGTGGTCTCCAATCTGCTGGAGAATGCGCGCCGCTACGGCAAGAGCCCGGACACCGACACCGCCCAGGTGGAAGTCACGGCCAAGGCGCGCGAAAACTGGGTCGTGATGCGCATTCGCGACCGCGGCCAGGGCGTGCCGCCCGAGCAGCTCGCGCGTCTGACCCAGCCGTTCTTCCGCGGCGACTCCGCGCGCACCGCCGCCGCGGGCGCGGGTCTGGGGCTGTCGATCGTCGACAAGACCGTGCAGCGCATGGGCGGGGTGTTCGCGCTGTCGAATACCGCTTCAGGCGGCCTTGCGGCCCATATCCAGCTGCAGCGCGCCACCAGCCTGCCCGACGGCAAGGACCCCGAGCAGCGCCTGCAACGGCCCCAGGTCAAGCGCCAGTTGCCGCCGCGCGCTAAGCAGGCCTGAACAGCAGCACGGCGGCGCGCGCCTCCATGGCCTGCAGCTGCCCGACCGGGCCCAGTTTCTCGGCCGTCTTGGCCTTGACATTGACCTGATCGAGCGCCAGGCCCAGCGCCTGCGCGATGCAGGCGCACATCGCGCCGATATGGGGAGCGAGCTTGGGCGCCTGGGCAATCACCGTGCTGTCGATGTTGCCGATTTCCAGGCCCGTGGCGCGCACGCGGCGCGCGGCCTCGACCAGCAGCTTGAGCGAGTCCGCGCCCTTGAATTCAGGGTCGGTATCGGGAAAATGCCGGCCGATATCGCCCAGCGCCGCGCCGCCCAGCAGCGCATCGGTGATTGCATGCAGCAGCACATCGGCATCGGAATGGCCCAGCAGCCCCATGCTGTGGGGAATCTCGATTCCGCCAATGATCAGCTTGCGGCCAGGCACCAGCGCATGCACATCCCAGCCTTCACCGATACGAAATTGAATAGACATTGTTGACGCGACTTTCGCAAAGCTCTTGGAAAGCCGATTATCCGATGCGTGCGCGCTCGCGCGACTCGATCACGGCCACGGCCAGCGCAAAGTCCTCGGGGTAGGTGACCTTGAAATTCTGCGCGCTGCCGGCCACCAGCAGCGGCCGCAGGCCCTGGGCCTCGATGGCGCTGGCTTCGTCGGTCGCGGCCGCGCCCATGGCCTGCAGCGCGGCGCGCAAGGGCCCGAGGCGGAACATCTGCGGTGTCTGCGCCAGCCATTTTCCGGCGCGCGGCAGCGTCGCCGCCACGCGCGCCACCCCGCCTTCGACCCGCGCCTCCTTGAGCGTATCGGGCAGCTGATGGGCCAGCAGCCCGCCCACGGGGTCGCCCAGGCAGGCGTCGATCAGCCGGTCCACCATGGCCGGCGTGAGCAGGCAGCGCGCCGCGTCATGCACCAGCACCCAGTCCGCATCGGTCGCGCCCTGCGCCGCGAGCTCGGCCAGGCCGCCCAGCACGGTGTCGGCGCGCGTCGCGCCGCCGCAGGCCGCCACGCGCCAGGTGGGCGCAGCGTCGGTGGTCAGCGTCTCGAAGAAGCCGTCGCCCGCGCTGACCCCCACCAGCGTGCCGGACAGCCGCGCGACGCCGGCCAGTGCCGCCAGCGTGTGCAGCACCAGCGGCCGGCCTGCGACCGGCTGGTATTGCTTGGGCAGATCGGCGCGCTGGCCCGGGGCAATGGCGCGCGCACCCACGCCCGCGCAGGGCACGAAGGCCCAGAGCCGGGCCGGACTGCGGTTAGCAGCTTCGTCGTATGGGTCAATTGAAGGCGGCAGGGAATCGTTCATGGGCGCCATTCTAGAATCGACCCTTGCTTTCCGACCGCCACCCGGCCGATCCTCAGTCGCCAACGACCTACCGCATGGAACTGCCCAAACTCACTCCCGGCAAACGATTCACTCTCCCCCGCCCCGTGGGCAGCGCCGACGCGCTGCTGCTGGCGCAGGTGGGAGCCCGCGAAAAGGCCGCGGGCCGTGTCACGGCCATCGTCACGGCCGACGCCAGCGATGCCCAGCGCCTCATGGAGGAGCTGGCGTTCTTCGCGCCCGAGCTGCGCTGCGCGCTGTTTCCCGACTGGGAAACCCTGCCCTACGACACGTTCTCGCCGCACCAGGACCTGATCAGCGAGCGCCTGGCAACGCTGTGGCGCATCAGCCAGCACGACCATGCGACCGGCGCCGACGTGGTGCTGGTGCCGGCCACCACGGCGCTGTACCGGCTGGCGCCGCCAAGCTTTCTCGCCGGCTACACCTTTCATTTCAAGGTGCGGCAAAAGCTCGACGAAGCCAAGCTCAAGGCCCAGCTGACGCTGGCCGGCTACTCGCATGTCTCGCAGGTCGTGAGCCATGGCGAGTACGCGGTGCGCGGCGGCCTGATCGACCTGTTCCCCATGGGCTCGGCCGTGCCCTACCGCGTCGACCTGTTCGACGACGAGATCGACTCGATACGCACTTTCGATCCCGACACCCAGCGCAGCCTCTACCCCGTGCCCGAAGTGCGGCTGCTGCCCGGGCGCGAATTCCCCATGGACGACGACGCGCGCGCGCTGTTTCGCAGCCGCTGGCGCGAACTGCTCGAAGGCGATCCCACGCGCAGCCGCGTCTACAAGGACATGGGCAACGGCGTGGCCACGGCCGGCATCGAGTACTACCTGCCGCTGTTCTTCGAGGAATCGGCCACGGTGTTCGACTACCTCGGCGAAGAGGCAGCGGTGGTGTTGCACGGCGATCTCGAGCCCGCTTTCCAGCGTTTCTGGCAGGACACCAAGGACCGCTACCGCCTGGTGCAGGGCGACCCCGAGCGCCCCGCGCTGCCGCCCGAATCGCTGTTCCTGAGCGCCGAGCAGTTCTATCTGCGTGCCAAGAGCTATGCGCAGCTGGCGGTGCGTGCGGCGGGCGGGCCCGCGGCGGAAGTTTCCGCCGACCAGCTGGCCAGCAGCGAATTCCAGCCCCTGCCCGACCTGTCGGTGGTGCGCGGCGCCGACGACCCGCTCGCGCGCCTGCACGCTCACCTCGCGCAGACCCCGCAGCGCGTGCTGCTGCTGGCCGAAAGCGACGGCCGGCGCGAAAGCCTGCTGGACTTCTTCCGCGCCTCGCAGCTCAACCCGCCGGCATTCGATTCGCTGGCGCAGTTCGAGGCCGATGGCAGCGAGAAGATAGGCATTGCCACGGCGCCGCTGGCCACGGGCTTTCACTGGGACAGCGCGGGCATTGATTTCGTCACCGAAACCGAGCTGTTTGCCGCCGGCCCGACCACGCGCAGGCGCAAGAAGCAGGAGCAGGTCAGCGATGTCGAGGCGCTGATCAAGGACCTGTCCGAACTGCAGATCGGCGACCCGGTGGTGCACAGCCAGCATGGCATTGGCCGCTACCAGGGTCTGGTCAACATGGATGTGGGCCAGCAAAACCCCGACGGCAGCCCCGCGCAGCAGGAATTCCTGCACCTGGCCTATGCGGGCGACGCCGTGCTGTACGTGCCCGTGAGCCAGCTGCAGCTCATCAGCCGCTACACCGGCATGTCGCCCGAGGACGCGCCGCTGCACAAGCTCGGCGGCAACCAGTGGGAAAAAGCCAAGCGCAAGGCCGCCGAGCAGGTGCGCGACTCCGCCGCCGAGCTGCTCAACATCTACGCGCGCCGCGCCGCGCGCCAGGGCCATGCGTTCCGCTACAGCCCGCAGGACTACGAGACCTTTGCCAACGACTTCGGCTTCGAGGAAACCGCCGACCAGAAGGCCGCGATCCACGCCGTGGTGCACGACATGATCAGCCCCCAGCCCATGGACCGTCTGGTCTGCGGCGATGTGGGCTTCGGCAAGACCGAAGTCGCGCTGCGCGCGGCGTTTGTCGCCGTCACCGGCGGCAAGCAGGTCGCGTTTCTCGCGCCCACCACGCTGCTCGCCGAGCAGCACTACCGCACGCTGGTCGACCGCTTCGCGCGCTGGCCGATACGCGTGGCCGAAGTCTCGCGCTTTCGCTCGGGCAAGGAGATCACCGCAGCCGTCAAAGGCATTGCCGACGGCACGGTGGACATCGTCGTCGGCACGCACAAGCTGCTGTCGGAGTCCACGCAGTTCCATGACCTGGGCCTGCTGATCATCGACGAGGAACACCGTTTCGGCGTGCGCCACAAGGAGCAGATGAAGGCGCTGCGCGCCGAAGTCGACGTGCTCACGCTCACCGCCACGCCCATTCCGCGCACCATGGGCATGGCGCTCGAAGGCCTGCGCGACCTGAGCGTGATTGCCACCGCGCCGCAGCGCCGCCTGGCGATCAAGACCTTCGTGCGCAGCGAAGGCACGGGCGTGATCCGCGAGGCCGTGCTGCGCGAACTCAAGCGCGGCGGCCAGTGCTACTTCCTGCACAACGAAGTCGAGACCATAGAGAACCGGCGCCAAAAGCTCGAAGAGATACTGCCCGAGGCGCGGATTGCCGTGGCCCACGGCCAGATGCCCGAGCGCGAACTCGAACGCGTGATGCGCGACTTCGTCGCCCAGCGCTACAACATCCTGCTGTGCTCGACCATCATCGAGACCGGCATCGACGTGCCCAGCGCCAACACCATTCTGATCAGCCGCGCCGACAAGTTCGGCCTGGCCCAGCTGCACCAGCTGCGCGGGCGCGTGGGCCGCAGCCACCACCAGGCCTATGCCTATCTGATGGTGCCCGACATCGACAGCCTGACCAAGCAGGCCCAGCAGCGGCTGGACGCCATCCAGCAGATGGAAGAGCTGGGCAGCGGCTTCTATCTGGCCATGCACGACCTCGAGATCCGCGGCGCGGGCGAAGTGCTGGGCGAGAACCAGAGCGGCAACATGATGGAAGTCGGCTTTCAGCTCTACAACGAAATGCTGTCCGAGGCCGTGCGCTCGCTCAAGGAAGGCAAGGAGCCCGATCTGCTGGCGCCGCTGTCGGTGTCCACGGACATCAACCTGCACGCCCCCGCTCTGCTGCCCGACAGCTATTGCGGCGATGTGCACCTGCGGCTGTCGTTCTACAAGAAGCTGGCGACAGCCAGGACCAGCGAACAGATCGACAACCTGCTGGAAGAAATCGTCGACCGCTTCGGCAAGCTGCCGCCGCAGGCGCAGACGCTGATCGACGTGCACCGGCTGCGCGTGCTGAGCCAGCCCTATGGCGTGGTCAAGGTCGATGCTGCGCCGGGGGTGATCACCATCACGTTCAAGCCCCAGCCGCCGATTGACCCGATGAACATCATCGGCCTGATCCAGAAGAACAAGCACATCAAGCTCGCGGGCAACGAGAAGCTGCGCATAGAACGCGCGCTGCCCGACCCCATGGCGCGCGCCCAGCTGGTGCGCGATGTGCTCAGGAGCCTGGGCCAGCCGCTCAAGGCCGGCGAGGCAGTGGCGGCGTAATACCCGAAGGCGCAGGCATTGCGCCTCGGGTGTTTCCTTGGCCTGTGGCGCAAACCACAGCTTAGAAGAAAAAAAGCCCACGAACCAAGCGGGCTGGCACAAGATTTGCAAAAGCTCTCCTGCAGGCAGACCGCCTGCTTTCAGTTCTTTTGCGAAAGCCTTGCCATGCATCTTCGACGCCTGATTTCCGCCCTCGCCTGCGCACTCGCCACGGGGGGCCTGGCTTTGCCAGCGCTGGCCCAGGGCAGCTACCCCGAACGCCCTGTCAAGGTGCTGGTGGCCCTGCCCGCGGGCGGCAGCGCCGACATGATTGCGCGCGTCGTGAGCCAGAAGCTCGCGGCCGAACTGGGCCAGCCTTTCGTCGTCGAGAACCGCGCCGGCGCCTCGGGCCAGATCGGCCTGCCCGCCGTGGCGCGCGCGCCGGCCGACGGCTATACGCTGACTGTCTCGCCGGCCTCGTTTCTCACGACCAACAAGAGCATCTTCAAGTCCCTGCCCTACGACCCGCAGGCCGACTTCGTGCCTATCACCAAGCTGGTCAACCAGCCCATGGTGCTGGTCGTCAAGGACAGGCAGAAGTTTCCCAGCGTCGCGGCGCTGCTGGCGGCCGCCAAGGCCGCGCCGGGCAAACTGACCTATGCATCATCGGGCGATGGCAGCCCCCAGCATCTGGCGGCGCTGATGTTCGAGACCCGCACCAAGGCCAGCATGCTGCATGTGCCCTACAAGGGCGGCGCGCCGGCCGTCAACGACACGCTGGCCGGCAATGTCGACATGCTGTTTGCGGTGCTGCCCGAGGCCTTGCCGCATATCCAGTCGGGCAAGCTGCACGCGCTGGGCCTGCTGAGCCCGCAGCGTTCGCCCGTGCTCAAGGACACGCCCACCATGGCGGAAAGCGGCTTTGCCGATCTGAATCTGTCGGCCTGGGTCGGCCTGCTCGCGCCCGCAAAGACACCGCCCGCGGTGATCGACAAGCTCAACCGCGCGGTGCACGGCATTCTGGCCGGCGACATCCGGACCAAGCTCGGCGAGAACGGCATGGAAGTCGCGCCCACCACGCCGCAGCAGCTGCAGCAGACGATTGCCGAGGAAATCAAGCTGCACGCGGAGCTGGTCAAGGCCGCGGGACTCACGCCCCAGTAAGCCCCAGGACGGGGTCTTGTCCGGCGCTCGAGGCGATAATACGCAACCCCTGCCGGTGCTTGCGCGCCGGCACTTTTTTCACCTATTGCATTCCACCGCCCCACAATGAGCGCCGCTACCGAATTTGCCCCCGGCCTGATGGTCCAGCGCACCCCTGCGCCCCTGCGTCTGAGCGACTACAAGCTCATCGCCTTCGACATGGACTCGACGCTGATCACCATCGAGTGCATCGACGAGATCGCCGATGCCACGGGCAAGAAAGCCGAAGTCGCGGCGATCACCGAAGCCACGATGCGCGGTGAGATCACCGACTTCAAGGAAAGCCTGCGCCAGCGCGTGGCCCTGCTCAAGGGCGTGACCGAAGCCGACATGGCCGGCGTGCGCGACCAGCGCCTGCAGCTCTCGCCGGGCGCGCAGACGCTGGTCCAGGCCTGCCAGAAGGCCGGCCTCAAGGTGCTGCTGGTCTCGGGCGGCTTCACCTTTTTCGCCGAACATGTGCGCGGCCTGCTGAACATCGACTTCGTGCGCGCCAACATGCTCGAAAGCGACAACGGCGTGCTGACCGGCGGGCTGATCGAGCAGCCCTGGGGCGACATCTGCGACGGCGCGGAAAAACGCCGCACGCTGCTTGAGGTGGCCTCGCTGCTGGGCATCGATCCCAAGCAATGCATTGCCGTGGGCGATGGCTCCAACGACCTGCCGATGATGGCCGCCGCGGGCCTGTCGGTGGCTTTCCACGCCAAGCCGCGGGTGCGCGCCGAAGCCCAGATCGCGATCAACCAGGGCGGCCTGGACCGCCTGCTCGAAATCCTGCGCTGAGCCGCTGAACGGGTGCGCCGGGCAATGGCCCGCGCCGCGCCCCGTCATTTTTGCGGCGGCGCGGCGCCAGCGCCCTAGAATCAACGGCTGCGCGCATAAAACGACTTCTTCCAAGCGCGCGCACTGCGCTGACCAATCGTTACCCGGCTTTCCCGCGGCAACGCTTGCATTCCGGCGCAGTCCCCCCATGTACTTTCCGTGAGTCCGAGAGCCTGGTTGCGCATGCAGCCGGCGCCGGTCTCCGCATGGGTCATCTGTCTGTTGACTTTTCATTTAGGAATCTCCGTGAACATTTCTTACCGCGCCACTGTTTCCGTGCTTGCCATGACCTGCGCCGCGCTGCTCGCGCCTAGCCTGGCCCACGCCAAACGCATGGGCGGCTCCAAGTCCGTTCGCCCGGCCAGCATTGGCAAGACCGCTCCCGCACCTGCGCCCGTGGCAGCCCCCACGGCCGCGCGCCCGGCGACTCCCGCCGCCGCAGCGCCCGCTGCGGCAGCGCCCGCCGCAGCGCCCGCTGCGGCAGCGCCCGCAGCAGCGCCAGCAGCGGCAGCGCCCGCTGCAGCAGCGCCTGCCGCCGCTGCGGCTCCCGCCGCTGCTGCAGCCCCCGCACGCGGCCCCGGCATGATGGGCATGATGGGCGCGGCCGCTGTCGGCGCCGTCGCCGGCAGTGTGGTCGGCAACGCCATGGCCGGCCCTTCGGGCGACAAGGCAGCGGACGCCAAGGCCGCTGAAGCCAAGGCGGCCGAAGCCGAAGCCGCCGACCTGCAGGCCAAGGCCGATGCCGCCAAGGCCAAGGCCGAAGCCGCGCGCGCCGCGGTCAAGTAAATCGGCATGCGGTCCGGGCTGGTCCCGGCCCTTGTCACCACACAACGGAGCCCCAGGGCTCCGTTGTTGTTTGTAGGCGGATTCGCACAAGCCGCCGGCGACCACGCCATAATGTGCCGTCATGCAAATCCTGCGCAACTCCATACCACTGGCCCGACTGGTCATGGTCTGGTTCGTCCTGACGCTGGGATGTGCCGTGGCTTCCCCCATCGTGAATCCGCAGTCGCTGCAGATGCTGTGCTCGGCCAACGGCAGCATGAAAGTGATCGTCGTCGACGACAACGGTCAGCAGGTCACGGCCAACGGCCAGCACGGGCTCGACTGCCCGCTGTGCCTGAACGTCACCGCCCCGCCGCCGCCGCAGGCCGCGCAGTTCATTGCCCAGCCCCAGCCGCTGGGCCGGGCGCTGCAGCCCGTGGTTTCGGCGCGCATTGCCGCGATCGCGGGCGCGCCCTTGCCGCCGCGCGGCCCGCCGGCCTGACCCTCTAGCCTCTGCGCGGCCATGCCGCACCGGCGCGCCTGCACGGGCCGCCGCCCTCCCCACTGAGGCCACACCCGGCCCGGGCGCGTTCGCACGCGCGCCCCACGCTGCGCCGCAGCGCCATCCCCTCATCTCCAAAACCGACCCATGGCCGCAGGGATTCCTGTCGCTGCGCCAGGCCACGGCTCTCGTTCGTCAAGACCAGATTTCCATGACCCATATTCATGTGCCCCATCGCCGCCGGCCCCTGGCCGCGGCATTGTTCGCCGCCACCGCGTTCACGGCCCAGGCCCAGGAGGCGACGCCTTCGCTGTCCGCAGTGGAAGTCCGAAGCGCCCAGCCCCAGGCCAACGGCCGGCTGTCGCTCGATACGCCCACCGAAACCGCCAGCCGTCTGGGCCTCACGCCGCGCGAGACGCCGGCCGCCGTCACGGTGGTCGAGCGCTCGACGATAGAAGCGCGCGGCGCGCGCAACACGCAGGAGATCCTGCAGGCCATTGCCGGCATCACCGCGCACGACGCGCCCGGCAACATTGGCGTGAGCTACCGCGGCTTTGGCGGCAGTTCGCTGAGCCAGCTGTTCAACGGCATCCATGTGCAGTACAGCATTGCGGCGCGCCCGGTCGACAGCTGGATCTACGACCGCGTCGAGGCCGTTGGCGGAGCGTCGAGCTTTCTGTATGGTGCCGGCGGTGTAGGCGGCACGATCAACTACCTCACCAAGCTGCCCGAGCGCCACGACTTCTCCGAAGCCCAGCTGCGCCTGGGCAGCGACGATCTCAAGGAAGCCTCGCTGGGCCTGAACCGCCGCCTGGCCGACGGGCAGTTCCTGCGCCTGGACCTGAACCACAAGGACGGCGGCAGCTGGACCGACAGCACGCACAGCCGTGCGACCCAGCTTGCGACCTCGCTGCTATCGGACCTGGGCCGCGGCCTGCGCCACACGCTGGCCTACGAGTACCAGACCGAAACCGTGGACCGGCCTTACTGGGGCACGCCGCTGCGCAACCCCGCAACGGGCAGCTTGCGCATCGACGAAGGCACGCGCTTCAAGAACTACAACAGCGCCGACGGCCTCTATGCCCAGCGCGTGCAGTGGCTGCGCTCCATCACCGACTGGCGCGTCAACGACGCCCTGCAGTTCAAGAACACGTTCTATGCGTATGACGCCTTGCGCGATTACCGCAATGTCGAAAGTTATCGTTTCAACGCCGACAACAGCGCCGTGATCCGCTCGGCCGCGCTGCTGCAGCGCCACGACCAGCGCATGGTCGGCAACCGCAGCGAAGCCACTTACAACGGCCAGATCGCGGGCCGGCGCAGCGACTGGGCGTTCGGCCTGGAACTGAGCCTCAACCGCCAGACGCGCTTTCCCAACAGCCTGTCGGCGACCGTGAGCACGGTGAATCCCTATGCGTTTGACACCGAGCGCTTCTTCGACATTCCCGGCATGGCGCCGGGTTTCAGGCCCGATCGCGACAACCGCATTGAAACCACGGCGCTCTACGCCGAAAACCGCACCGCGCTCACGCCCGCACTGCACCTGGTCACGGCGCTGCGCCACGAACGCATTGCGCTGGAGTTGACCAACCGGCGCGAAGTCACGGCCGCCAACCCCGCGTCGTTCGCGCGCAGCTACCAGCCGACCACGGGTCGCATCGGCGTGGTCTGGGATGTCGCGCCCGGCGCCAACCTCTACGCGCAGTACGCCACGGCCGCCGATCCACCATCGGGCGTGCTGTCGACGGCTTCTTTTGCCGATGTGCGCAACAACAGCGCGCTGACCACGGGCCGCCAGCTGGAAGTCGGCAGCAAGCTTGATTTCTGGAACGGCAAGGGCAGCGCGACGCTGGCCGCCTATCACCTCACGCGCAAGAACATCGCTTCGCAGGATCCGAACAACAGCGCGCTCACGGTGCTGGTCGGCGAGCAGTCGGCCAAGGGCCTGGAGCTGGCGCTGGGCCTGCAGCCCAGCCGCGCCTGGTTCCTCCAGGGCAATGTGGGACTGGTGCGCGCGCGCTATGAGAACTTCCAGCAGGGCGGCGTATCGCTGGCCGGCACCACGCCGACCAATACCCCCGAAGTCGTCGCCAATCTCTGGACTTCGTATACGTTCACGCCCGCGCTGCGGGCCAGCGCCGGGCTGCGCCATGTGGGCAAGGTCTACGCCAACGCCGCCAACACGCAAAGCTGGGCCGGCTACACGCTGCTGGACCTGGGGCTGAGCTACCAGCTCCAGCGCAACATGTCACTGGAGCTGCGCCTGCGCAATGCCACCGACCGTGTCTACGCGGCCAATGTCAGCAGCACCATGGCCTACCTGGGCGCGGCGCGCAGCGCCGATCTCACGCTGCGCGTGAGCTACTGAAAGCGCCGGCCATGCGACTGCACCCCAAACGCTGGCTTTATCTGACCCACCGCTGGCTGGGCATTGCACTGTGCGCGTTCTTCGCGATGTGGTTTGTCTCGGGCATGGTGATGATGTATGTGGGCTACCCCAAGCTCACACCCGCCGAGCGGCTGGCGCACCTGCCGGCGCTGGATGCGGCGGCGCCGCTGCTGTCACCCGCGCAGGCACTGGAGCGCGCCGGCGTCGGCAGCGCGCTCAAGGACCTGCGCCTGGCCGCGGCCAGCGGCGGGCGGCCGGTCTACTTCGCCACGCCCGCGGGCGCGCGCGGCGGCGAGGTCATGGTCATAGACGCGCTGCACGGCGAACATCTGCCGCCCGTGGACGCATCCTGGGCGCTGGCCAGCGCGGCCGCCTATGCGGGCAGCAGCCAGGGCCTGGCGTATCTGGGCAGCGTCGACGAGGACGCGTTCACGCATTCGCGCGGTCTGGACGCGCACCGCCCGCTGCACCGCGTGCAGCTCGCGGACGCCGACCATAGCTGGCTTTATGTTTCCGGCCAGACCGGCGAAGTGGTGCGCGACGCGACGCGCACCGAACGCCTGTGGAACTACGCGGGTGCGTGGATCCACTGGCTCTACGCGTTTCGCGGCAATGCGTTCAATGCCTACTGGAGCGACATCGTCAACTGGCTGTCGGTTGCCGGCATTGGCGTGGCGCTGGCGGGCACCGCGGTCGGCATCATGCGCTGGCGTTTCACCCGGCCCTACCGCAGCGGCGCGCGCTCGCCCTACCCCGGGCGCATGATGCGCTGGCACCATGTCTTGGGACTGCTGTTCGCACTGATCACCATCACCTGGATCTTCAGCGGCCTGATGTCGATGAACCCCTGGCGCATCTTCGACAGCGGAGCCGCGCCGCTGCAGACCACGGCACTGCAAGGCGGGCCGCTGGTCTTGACGGCGCAACACGCAACGCCCCAGGCGCTGATTGGCGCGGCCGGCGGTCCGGTGCGCGAACTGCGCTGGCAGATGGTGCTGGGCCGGCCCACGGCATTTGCCCAGGCGGCCAGCGGCGCGGCGCAACTGTTCGATGCCGGCACAGCCCGGCCGCTGGCCCTTGATCCCGCGGCATTGAAGACCGCGGCCGCGCAGTTGATTGCAGCCCCCGTGGCGCGCATCGATACGCTGACCGACTACGACCTCTACTACTACGCGCGCGCGCCGCACAGCATGATGGGCGCCAGCGAACGCCCGCTGCCCATCTGGCGGATTGTCTTTGACGATACGCATGCCAGCTGGGTGCATCTGGACCCGCACACCGGCAATGTGCTGGGCCGGCTCGACAGCCACAAACGCGCCAGCCGCTGGCTGTTCGCCATGCTGCACAGCTGGGACTGGCTGCCGCTGCTCGAGCGCCGGCCGCTGTGGGACATCACGCTGCTGACGCTGAGCCTGGGCGGGCTGCTGCTCAGTGGCAGCGGGATGGTGATCGGCTGGCGGCGCCTGCGCAGGCGGCGGGGCTAGCGGGGCCAGCCGCTGCTGCGACAAGATCAGGGCTCAGGACGCATGCATGCAAACCGTTCGTGGTGAGCCTGTCGAACCATGAACGGCCTGCCCTCATGTCAAGACGAACGCGCGCCCCGCAAGGGATCGAGCAGGTGCGACAGGCCGTTGTGATCGAGTTCGTACATCAGCGCCAGCAAGCGCCCCAGATCGCCGCGCGGAAAGCCTTCGCGCGCCATCCACATCAGGTAGTTGCCGGGCAGATCGGCAATGCAGCGGCCCTGGTATTTGCCATAGGGCATCTGCACGGTCACAAGGCGCTGGAGTTGTTCGGAGTCCATGCCGGGATTGTCAGGCATCCACGGGCTCCGACCGATGCAATGCGGGCAGCACTTCCTGCGCAAACAACTGCATCGCGGCCAGCGCCGCGTCGTTGCTCCACAGGCCGTTGGCATTGAAGATGCAGCGCAGGCTGCGCAGCCCCAAGCGTTCGCGCAGCGCCAGGATCTGCGCATGGCATTGCTCTGGCGTGCCATGGATGAACTGCTCGCGCAGCACCTTGGCCTGGTCTACGGGCGGCACATCGGCCGCGGCCACGCCGCGCCTGGCGGCAAAGTAGACGCGGCGCGCGTAGAGCTTTTCCCAGAGGCCTTCGAGCTGTTGCTGTACCTGGGCGGCATTGGCGCCAATGCAGACATAGCGCGCCAGCGACGAACGCGCCAGCAGCGGCCTGGCGTCGCGCACCTGGCGCTGCGCGCAATGCGCCAGGCGCTCGAGCTGCGTGGTCTCGGGCGGCTCCAGGCTCAGCAGCAAAGGCAGGTCCTCGGCCAGCGCAAAGCCCAGCGTTTCCTCGGTCGATCCAGCGACGTAGATCGGCGGGTGCGGACGCTGCAGCGGCAGCGGCGCCAATTTGCGCGGCGCGAAATTCCAGGGGCCGCCGTCCGCGGCCACGGTGTCGCCGCGCAAGGCATTGCGCAGAATGCGCGCGCCGCATTCAAAGCGTTGGCGCGTACTCTCGGCGTCGATTTCCAGCGCGGCCAGCGACGCCGGCTCGGTGCCGCGGCCGATTCCCACGTCGATGCGCCCGCCGCTCTGGAAGTCAAGCTGGGCGATTTCCTCGGCCAGCATCATCGGGTGGTGCAAGGGCAGCACCAGCACCGCCGTGCCCACGCGCAGGCGCTCGGTGCGCGCCAGCAGGGCCGCAGCCAGCAGCAGCGGCGACGGGTATTGCCAGTCGCTTTGCGGCACGCGGAATTCGCTGAACCAGGCGCCGTCATAGCCCCAGCGATCGGCGCTTTCGAAAATCGCGCGGAATGCCTGGTGGTCGCCTGCCATGGCCTCGCGTGTCCATCCTGCAATATCAATGCGCATCATGGCTTGTCCTTCCAAGTGAGGCTGCGCGCGCGCAGCAAGGTATTTGGCGCCACCGCGATGCGCTCGAAATGCACGCCAAACACCGCGTCAAGTTGCGGCGCGTGCAGCAACTGCGCCGGCGCGCCGTCCATGGCCACGCGGCCCGCATGCAGCACGACCACGCGATCGAAGCACTCGAAAGCCAGATCGAGGTCGTGCATCACGACCACCACCAGCCGCTCGCGCCCGCGCCGCGCCAGCGCCTGCACCAGCGCCAGCCGGTGCTGCACATCGAGCGCCGCGCCGGGCTCGTCGGCCAGCAGCACCGGCGGATCGGTGGCCAGCACTGCGGCCAGCATGCCGCGCGCGCGCTCGCCGCCCGACAGCGTGCTCCAGCGGCGCTCGCCCAGCGCTTGCAGATCGGCCTCGGCCAACACCTGCGCGGCCCGCGCGGGATCGGCCAGGCGCATCTGCACCAGGTCCAGCAGCGTCACATCCCAATGCGGCTCGAAGCGCTGCGGCATATAGCCCAGGCGCTGGGCGCGCGCGCGCACATCGAGGGCCTTGAGCGGCCGGCCCTGCAAAGTGACGCCGCCGCTATCGGGCGCGAGCTGCCCGGCCAGCACCTGCAGCAGCGTGGACTTGCCCGCGCCATTGGGCCCGACCAGGGCCACGGCGCCGCGCTGCGGCAGGTCCAGGCACACATCGTCAAGCAGCGCCCGGCCCTGCCGGGACAGATGCAGATGGGCGGCGCACAGCATTGCGGCGTCGTTCATGCGCGCCCTCCATAGGCGCGCAGCCGGCGAGCCAGCAGCACGATGAAGAACGGCCCGCCCGCCACGGCGGTGATCAGGCCCAGCGGCACTTCGGCCGGCGGCAGCACGCTGCGCGCAATCGCATCGGCCACGGTCACGACCAGCGCGCCGGCGAGCGCGCTCGCGGGCAGCACCCAGCGGTGGCGCGGCCCCACCCACCAGCGCGCGATATGCGGCGCGGCCAGGCCGACAAAGGCCACCAGCCCGCCATAGGCCACGGCCGCGGCAACGACCAGCGAGCCCAGCAGCACGGCGCGCGGCACGAAGCGCGCGACATCGAGGCCGAACGACTGCGCCGTGGCGTCGCCCAGGCCCAGCAGATCGAGTCCGCGCGCCAGCGTCTGCGTGGCAAGAAGACAGGCCAGCGTGATCAGCGCGAGCCAGCCCAGTCCGCTCCAGGTCGGCGTCTGAATGCCGCCCAGCACCCAGCTCATCACCACCTGCAGGCTCACGGTCTCGTCGGACAGCGCCAGCATCAGGAACGAACGGATCGCGCCGAGCATCGCGGCCATCGCCACGCCCGCCAGCAGCATGCCCGAGGCATCCAGGGCACCGGCCACGCGCGCCACGCCCAGCACCAGAATCGTCGCGCCCCAGGCGCCGGCAAAGGCCAGCAGGGGCAGCAGCCAGGACTGCGGCAGGCCCAGCGGCACCAGCAAGGCAATGGTCGCGCCCAGCGCCGCGCCGCCCGAAGCGCCCAGCAGATAAGGCTCGGCCAGCGGGTTGCGGAACACGCCCTGGAACACCGCACCCGAAAGCCCCAGCAGCGCGCCCACGCAGGCCGCGGCCAGCACGCGCGGCATGCGCCACTCCCACAGCAGGCGGCTGCGCAGCGTGTCGCGCTCGGTGATCGCCTGCCAGATTTCGGCGGGTGCGGCCCATTGATGGCCCGCGCAGATGCCCAGCACCACGGCCAGCGCCAGCGCCCCAAGGGCCAGGCACCACATTTTTCCGGAGGGATTCATCCCCATCCTTTCTGCTGCGTCTGCGTGATCCAGCGCGCCAGCGTTTCAATGCCGTCGAAAGTGCGCGGACCGGGAATCAGGAATTCGGCGCGCGCCACCGTGATCGCGCGCTGCGCGCGCAGCGCGCGCATGTCGCGCCAGCCGGGGCGGCGCGCAAGATCATCGAGTCCGGACTGCGCGCCCGCGAACAGCAGCACATCGGGGTCGGCTGCCAGCGCGGCCTCGGGCGAGACCTGGGCCAGCGCGCCTACGCCGGGAATCGCATGGCGCGCGCCGGCGCGCAGCATCGCTTCATTGGTATAGGTGCCGGGCCGCGCGACCAGCAGCATGCCATTGCCCAGGCGGCCGGTGATCATCAGCGCGCGCGGCGCGGGCTGGCCCCCCACCCGCGCATTCACCTGTTCGTCCACGGCACGCAAGCGCTGCTGCAGCGACTGCACCAGCGCCGCGCCGCGCGCGCCCACGCCCGCGGCCTGCGCGACCAGGCGCACATTGCCCAGCACTTCGTCCAGGCTGCGGCTGAGCAGCACCATCACCGGCACGCCTATGCGCTCCATGGGATCGACCAGCTGGTTCGCGGCCTGGCGCGCGGGCGTGACGATCACCAGATCGGGACGCTGCGCGACCACGGCATCGACGGAGAACCCCAGGCGCCCACCGACCTTGGGCAGGCCCGCCACTTCGGGCGGAAAGCGCGTGTATTCCTCCACGCCAACGATGCGCTGCATCAGGCCCAGGGCCGCGACGAGTTCGGTGTTCGAAGAGAAGATGGTCACGATGCGCTGCGCCGGGCCGGGCAGCAGCACGTCGCGGCGCAGCGCATCGCGCAGGCGGATGGGAGCGCCAGCGCGCGCCGCTGCGCCAGGCAGCAGCGCGGCCAGCCCCAGCCCACCGAGAGCCCGCCGGCGCAGCGTCACGCTCAGAAATCCGCCTGCAGGCCGACCATCCATTCGCGGCCCGGCATCGAGGTGCCGCAGCCGCCGTTCTGGAAGATGGGATTGGCCAGGCAGGGCCGCTGATCGCGCGCGATGAAGATCGGATGGCGGTTCAGGTCGAAGATATTGTTGATGCCCGCAAACAGCTTCATGCCGCGGCTCACGCGGTATTCGCCGCGCAGGTTCCAGACCGTGAACGCGCCCTTGCGGTGAATGAAAGTGCTGCTGGGCTCGCCCTGGGGGATCAGCAGATTCTCTTCGGTGTCGTACCACATCGGACCGCGCAGCAGCGCCGTCAGCTGCGCGCTCCAGTCGCCGGGATTGCGGTCCATGCCGCGCGCCAGCCGCAGTCCGCCCGCGGCCTCGTACCGGTACATGCGCTGCACGCGGTCGGTGTTGGCCGACGCGGCCGCGCCCTTGTCCTTCATCTCGAAGTGATAGTAGCCATTGCCGAACACGCTGAGCACCGGACCGCCCAGCGACACGCCCAGCAGCTGGTTCAGATCGGCGTTGGCGCTGAGCTCCAGCCCGCGCGCGACGATGTCGGCGGCGTTGTTCGCGTAGTCGGACGTATTGGTCGTCGGGCCGCGCGACACCGTGATGATGCGGTCCGAGATCGTGTTCTGGAACAGCGCGGCATCGACTTTCCAGGCGCTGCGGCGCCAGGTGCTGCCAACTTCGATCTGGCGGCTGGCTTCGGGCTTCAGATTGGGGTTGCCGAAGCTGCGCCCGCCGCCGACCGCGGTGAAATCGGCCGACAGCTCGCTGGCCGTGGGCGCGCGAAAGCCCGTGGACGCGCCCGCGCGCAGCGACCAGGCGTCGTCGACCTTCCAGGTCGCGCCGGTCGACCAGGTGGTCTGGTCGTAGTCGCGCGCCGTGGTCAGTGCGGCCGCCACGTTGGGCGTCTGGTCGAAGCGCGTCTCGCCCCAGGTCTTGCGCACGCCGGCGCGCAGCGTCAGGCGATCGCCGAAGAAGTTCTGCGCATCTTCCAGATACAGCGCATGCGTGTGCTCGGTCTGGTTGTTGTCATAGGGCGCGACCTGGCCCGCGGGGCCGCCGGGCATGGCATTGCGCTCGCGCTCGGAGCGCAGGCGGTTCTTCTCGTAGTCGAAGCCCAGCAGCAGGTCGTTGGAATCCGACAGGCGCAGCCGCGGCTGCAGCCGCAGGCCGCTGGCGTCCAGTTTGCGGATGTTGTAGTCGCGCGCCGTTCCCGGCACGGCATTGACGCCCGACTTGATGACCGGCGAGGCCCAGTTGAATTCGTCCACGTCCTCGAAGGTGTAGAGATGGGCCAGCCAGCTCACGCGGCCGCCGGGCAAGGCGCCTTCGTAGCGCAGATCGGCCGACTGGTTGTAGCGGTTGTCGCGGCTGTGGATGTTTGCGCCCGATCCGCGGAAGCCCGCGTTGTAGATGCCGTCGGTGCGCAGCTGCATTTCGATGCGGTGCAGGTCGGCAATCTGCCAGCCCAGCGCGCCGCTCGCGCCGCGGCGCTTGTAGCTGGTGTTCTGCTGTTCGCCGCCGCCGCTGCCCGCGCTGTAGTCGTCGCGTCCGCCGGCGTTGGCGCCTATGTACCAGTCCCACTGCGCGCTCGCGCCGCTGATCTGCGTATCGGCGCGCCACAGGCCGGCGCTGCCGCCGACCACCGAGGCGCGGTTGACGCCGCCGCTGGCGCCCGTGCGCAGGATGATGTTGATCACGCCGCCCATGTTCTGGCTGCCGTAGACCACCGAGGCCGGGCCGCGCACGATTTCTATGCGCTCCACATCCGACAGGCTCAGCTTCGACAGATTGGCCGTGCCCGCGCGCCTGCCGTTGAGCAGCACCGCGACCTGGCCGCGGTAGTCGCGCCCCTGGCCGTCGGTGGCCGCGCCGCGCAGGTTCAGCGAGGTCTGCGCCGCGGTCCATTCGCTGAGGAAGCCGACCGCATGCTCGGCCAGCAGATCGGTGACCGAACGCGCCGACGAGCGCTCGATCTCGGCGCGGTCAATGGTCTGCGTGGTCGCGGCAATGCGCGCGCGGTCTTCGGGACGCGCCGTCGCGGTGACGAACACATCGCCGAGCGCGGGTTCCGCCGAAGCATGGACCATGCCCGCACCGGCTGACCAGGCCAGCAGGCACAGCGCGGCCCTGCGTTGCAGGCGCAAGCCGCAAGAAACCGGGGAAGAAGACAAAACGGCGCGGCCAGGCGCAGGCCGCGAACTACCTGAGGAATGCATGCGATGATTTCAAATCTGTGCTTCGCTCACCCGCGAAGCCCATGGATCAATACCCACCGCAGGGCACGCACAGGCAAAGAGGCCGCCGAACGCGCGCGCCCCGCCACCTCATCTGCCCTGACATGCGCACTCCCGCGGCGTCCGAAGCGATGGCAAAGGCCGGTATCCGGGCTTGCGAAACGCCGGCGTGTGCCGGCTCAGTCCTCGCCTTCCCACGCCCTGTACGGGCGCAGTGACTGCGGGTCATCGTTGGACCCGCGTGAGAACCTGAGATTTCGCCTACCGTTGCGGGGGCAGCGCAGGAATTGCCGGGCTCTGGAGCGCGGCGCACCTGCTTGTCGTTGAACCCCTGAATGGGGCACCTTCGCATCTGTGCGGGATCGGATCAGCCGATTCCCGCCTGGGCGCCATTATCAATGGAATACGCCGCCCAGAGGATTCATCGGAACGATCAGTGCGCATAGGCGCGGCGCATTGGAAAACGATAGATTTGCATAAAAAACCACATTCTTATAACCAAAATCGTTTTTTCGCTGCACATCGCGTCCACAGCGCACTAAACTAAGGCCTGCTGCGCCCCAGTTCCACCGGTTTCGGCGCTGGCGCTCATTCAACAAATTCATCCAGGAAAGCGTTCGTCATGCTGAAGAAAACCCTGTCCGCCATCGCCCTTGCCACCCTCGCATTGACCGCCCATGCCGCGGACGCGGTGCTCAAGGTTGCAGCCACGGCCGTGCCCCACGCCGAAATTCTCAACCACATCAAGCCCGCGCTGAAGAAACAGGGCATCGATCTGCAGGTGCGCGAATTCAGCGACTACGTGCAGCCCAATGCGGCCGTCGAAGACAAGCAGCTCGATGCCAACTTCTTCCAGCACCAGCCCTACCTGGACAGCTACAACAAGGACCGCAAGAGCTCGCTGGTCGCCGTGCCCAACGGCACCATCCATGTCGAGCCGTTCGGCGCCTATTCGAAGAAGCTCAAGAACATCAAGGATCTCAAGGACGGCGCCACCGTGGCCATCCCGAACGATCCGTCCAACGGCGGCCGCGCGCTGCTGCTGCTGGCCAAGCAGGGCCTGGTCACGCTCAAGGACCCCAAGAGCCTCACGCCCACGCCGCTCGATGTGGTGAACAATCCCAAGAAGCTCAAGTTCAAGGAACTCGAAGCGCCTTTGCTGCCGCGCGCGCTCGGTGATGTCGACCTGGCGCTGATCAACACCAACTACGCGATCGAAGCCAAGCTCAACCCGACCAAGGACGCGCTGTTCATCGAAGGCAAGGATTCACCCTACGCCAACATCGTCGCCGCGCGCAAGGACCGCGCCAACAGCCCCGAAATCACCAAGCTGATCCAGGCGCTGCGCAGCGAAGACGTCAAGAAGTTCCTGCAGGACAAGTACCAGGGCGCGGTCGTTCCCGCGTTCTGAGCGCCAGCGGCGGAGGGTTGCGGCTGCAGCCGGCGGCGCGAATTTCACTCGCCAAGGTCATGCGGGCGTCATAAAGATGTAAAAACTGCAACATAATTTGGGCGGGTTATGGTGAAATCCGGCCCATGACGCCGGCCGCTGCTTTCGCACGGTCGGCACCTCACTATCCACCCACCCAATTTCCGCCATGTCCGAAGATACGCTGTCCCCCACCCTTTCCATGGATCAGGCAGTGCTTGTCGGCCTGAACGAAGTCACGCGCGCCAAGACGCTGGAACTGTATGCGCGCAAGTACGGCCAGCCCGATGCCGCCTCGCCGCTGCTGCTGTTTCGCGGCGACATCGCCGAAGCCCATCAGTACGACAAAATTCGCCCGCTGTCGGCCGCGCGCGCGCTGGGCAATGTGATCGTCGTCGAGGCCCAGAGCCACAAGAATGGCACGACAGGCCACTACCAGATCCAGTGCAATCAGTGGAACCTGCTGGAAGTCCTCGCCAAGCTGGGCTGAGCGCCCAGCTCAGGCCGGCGCGGCCATGCCGCTCCAGACCCACCACGACAGCGCCAGCATCATCACGCCCGTGAGCGCGTCCAGCACGCGCCAGGGCATGGGGTGGGCAAACCAATGCTGCAGGCGCCGACCCGCGCTGGCCAGCAACATGAACCACAGCAGGCTCGCGCAGGCCGCGCCCGCGACAAACACCGCCTTGAGCGCCCCATCCTGGCGCGCGCCTATGCTGCCCACCAGCAGCACCGTGTCCAGATAGACATGGGGGTTGAGCAGCGTGATCACGGCCAGCGTGCCGACCACGCTCAGCAGTCCGCGCTGCGTCGCCTGCGCTCCCTGCAGCGCCACATCGGCCGCATAGAACACCCGCCACAGTGCGTACAGGCCGTACCCCAGCAGGAACAGCGCGCCGCCCAGCGAGAGGTAATAAGCCAGATCGGGCGCACGCCCGAGCAGCTGCGACATGCCCGCCACGCCTATGCCGATCAGCAGCACGTCGCTGAACACGCACCACGCCACGCAGGCGCGCACATGCCGGCCCTGCACGGCCTGGCGCAGCACATAGAGGTTTTGCGCGCCTATCGAGATGATCAAAGACAGGCAGACCGTAAAGCCCGCAATCCAGGAAGAAGAAATCAACGTTGTCCACATAAGGGAAATTGTCGATTCATCCGGATATTAAGTAAAATTAAATTAGTTTCAACCTATTAAGAAGAACTGATGCTCGACTACGCCGGATTGGAAGCCTTGGCCGCGGTGGTGCGCGAAGGCAGCTTCGAGCGCGCCGCGCGCAAGCTGCATATCACCCCTTCCGCGGTATCGCAGCGCATCAAGCTGCTGGAGGAACGCGTGGGCCAGGTGCTGGTGCTGCGCGGCCAGCCCTGCACGGGAACCGAAGCCGGACGGCGGCTGTGCCTGCATGTGGAGCAGGTCGCGCTGCTCGAGAACGAACTGCGCCGCACCAATCCTGCCTTGGTGTCCGAAGGCCAGTTCATGCCGCCTACGCTCAAGCTCGCGGTCAATGCCGACTCGCTGTCCTCATGGTTCATGGATGCGATGGCGGCGTTCACGCGCGAAGGCAACGAGTTGCTCGACATCAGCATCGACGACCAGGACCATACGGCCAAGCGGATCAAGGAAGGCGAAGTGATGGCCGCGGTGACCGCGACATCGACCAGCATCACGGGCTGCAATACCTGGCCGCTGGGCTCGATGCGCTATGTCGCGGCGGCGAGCCCGGCATTCATGGCACAGCATTTCGCCGCCGGCGTGACGCCCGAGTCGATTGCGCGCGCGCCCATGCTCAGCTACGACCGCAAGGATGCGCTGCAGGACAAGTGGCTGCACGCCCAGGGACTGGCCACGCGCCACGGACCGCCCAAGCATTGGCTGCCATCGGCCTATGCTTTCGTGCGTGCCGGCGAGGCAGGCGTGGGCTGGGGAATGCAGCCGCTGCTGTTGATCCAGCGCCACCTCGACGCAGGCACGCTGGTGGAAGTGCTGCCCGATACGGGTGTCGATGTGCCGCTTTACTGGGCCCATGCGCGCAATGCACAGGCCGGGCTGGAGCGATTGACGCATTGCGTGATCACGGCTGCTGCCGGTTGGCTGCAGCCCCTGCCAACGGATGGCCCAGAGTCAGGGGCTGCGGCACCGAAAAAATCAGGCGGCTGAAACCAGGGTGTTCATTCCTGCTTGTTGAACACGTAATGTTCGTTGGCACGCTCCCAGGCGGCCTTGGCCGCGGGTTCGGCTTCGTCCCAGCGCAGGCGCGAGCCATGGGGCTCGCCGTGCCAGCGGCGCGACCAGTCGTCACGTACTTCGTCCCAACGGTCGCGTCCGGCCGCGCGGCCTTCCCAGCCCGCGCGGTAGGCTGGCGCGTAATCGTCATACGTGTAATCCGAGCGGTAATACGCTTCCTTGTCGTAGGTGCTGCGCCAATACGCGTCCTCGGCCGTGGGGTTGATGGCTTCGGCCACGCTGTGGCCTGCGAGCCCGCCGGCCACAGCGCCGACCACGGCACCCACGGCAGCGCCCACCGGACCGCCCATGGCACCCGCTGCGGCGCCAGCCAGCGCACCGCCGCCCGCGCCCAGGCCCGTGCCCACCGGGTGGGCTCCGGGCTCGTCCGTGATCGGGTCGAGATTGAGGTTCTTGCGTTGTTCGGGTGTGGTCATATGTGCTCCTGCTCAAAACAAAGGGCCATCGGCGAGCGGCTGTGCGGCCGCTGCGCCTGCTGCGGCGGGTCGGCCGCTTTCGCTGTCCGCCCGCAACCCCTTGAGCTTGCCTGCACAAAGCGCCGGCGCTTGTAGGCCAAACGACGACCCACTTGCGGGCCCAGACGCAATTCACCAGTGACGCGTGCGCGCGCGTTTCATCGCGGCGCTTGATCTGGCGCAAGCGGTGCCACCGGGTTCGCGGCGATAGTCCAGCCATGGCACTGGAACAGCACCCCGGGCCCGAATGGAGCTATGCATGAAATTGTGGATCGACCTGTTTTCTACCGACTATGGCCTGATGAGCCTGATATCCATTCTGCTGATCATTGGCATGGGCATCTTCTTCCTGCGCCTGTTCCTGGGCAAGATGAAGAACATCGCGAACAAGGCGCCTGAATAGACTGGCACGCTTCGGCAGGCAGCAAAAAAGGCTTCCTCGGAAGCCTTTGCGTTGATGAATCCCTCTCAATAGTGAGGTGGCAATTCGTCGCGCAGATTGCGCCCGCCCCCGCCGCCTTCGGCCGGCACCTGCTGGCGCAGGTTGCGCACTTCGGCGATCAGCGCGTCGATCTGCTGCTGCTGACGGTAGATGGTCATGTTCAGCTGATCCAGCGTGTCCTCGACGTAGCTGGCCTTGATCTCGAGTTCGGTGATGCGGTCCTGCGCGCGCTGCGCCTGTTCATCGGCCATGCTCAACCCTGCAACGCCTGACCCAGCCGGGCCATGCCGTCCTGGATCTTGGCCACATCGGCGGTCGCGAACGACAGCCGGAAGCTCGACATATCGGGATTCTGCGCAAAGAAAGGCGCACCGGGCACGAAAGCCACGCCCTTGTCGATCGCACGCTTGGCAAGCACGTTGGCGTCCTGCAACTGGCCGCGCGCTCCCGTGAGCTTGACCCAGAGGAACAACCCGCCCTGTGGCGCGACAAAAGTCACCGCATCGCCGAGCTCCTTGCGCAGCGCAGCACCCATGGCCTGGGCGCGTTCGGCATAGACCGCGCGCACCTTGGCCAGCGTTGCGGGCATGTGGCCTGCCTTGAGGTATTGCGCCGCCGTCGCCTGCGCGAAGGTGCTGGTATTGGCATCGCTGAACTGCTTGCACATCACCGCGCGCTCGCGCAGCGCGTCGGGCGCGACCAGCCAGCCAATGCGCAGGCCGGGGCTGAGCACCTTGCTGAGGCTGCCGCAGTGGGCCAGCCAGTCGCGGCTGCCGGGAACTTCGGACGACAGCGCCAGCAGGCTGGGCGGCGGCGCGGCGTCGAAGTACAGATCGCCGTACGGATCGTCTTCGACGACCAGCGTCTGGTATTTGACCGCGAGTTCGAGCACCTTCTTGCGGCGCTCGAGACTCAGCGTCGCACCGCTGGGGTTGCCGAAGGTAGGGATCAGATAGACCATCTTGGGCTGGTGCTCGGCGATCAGTTTCTCGAGCGCATCGGTGTCCACGCCCTGGGCATCGATGGGCGCGCTGATGACTTCGGCGCCGTAGAGGCGAAAGCACTGGATGGTGGCCAGGAAGGTCGGGCCTTCGACGATCACCTTGTCTCCGGGGCTGATCATGGTCTTGCCCAGCAGATCGAGCGCCTGCTGGCTGCCGGTAGTGACCACGAAATCGGTGGGTGCGACAGCGCTCACGCCCTTGCCAGCCATGAAGGCCGCGATCTGCTCGCGCAGCGGCTGGTAGCCTTCCGTGGCGCCGTACTGCAGCGCCGCGCCTGGCTCCTCGGTCAGCGCCGCTTCGGTGGCCGCGCGTATGCCGGCGACATCAAACAGCGCGCTGTCGGGGAAACCGCCGGCAAAACTGATGATGCCGGGCTTGCCCAGCAGCTTGAAAAGTTCACGGATTGCGGAAGTCTCCACATTGTTCAGACGCTCGGCGAATTGCATAGATAGGGTCCGTTTCAGCAACAAAATTCGGGGACGGTCGCGCGCGGCCGCCAACCCCCCATTTTTCATCAAATTTGCGCCGCGCGTGCGCAATGCGCGACGCCACCTTTGAACTGGCCCCAGCGCGCGTCCACACTTTGCCCGACAATCGCCTTTTGCCCCGGGTTACCCCCATGCAGACCGCGCAGATCGTTCCCTTTTTCGCCACGCTCAAGGCGGCCAATCCCATGCCCAACACCGAGCTCGAATACACCACGGTGTTCGAGCTGCTCGCGGCCGTGCTGCTGTCGGCCCAGGCCACGGATGTGGGCGTCAACAAGGCCACGCGCAAGCTGTTTCCCGTGGCCAACACACCCCAGGCGATTCTGGACCTGGGCCTCGACGGCCTCGAGTCGTACATCAAGACCATAGGGCTGTACCACAGCAAGGCCAAACACCTGCTGGAAACCTGCCGCCGGCTGGTCGAGCGCCATGGCGGCCAGGTGCCGCGCACGCGCGAAGCGCTCGAAGACCTGCCGGGCGTGGGCCGCAAGACCGCCAACGTGGTGCTCAACGTCGCGTTCGGCGAGCCGACCATGGCCGTGGACACGCATATCTTTCGCGTCAGCAACCGCACGGGGCTGGCGCCGGGCGCCAACGTGCTGGCCGTGGAGAAGCAGCTGCTCAAGCGTGTTCCGCCCGCCTATGCGGTCGACTCCCACCACTGGCTGATACTGCTGGGGCGCTATGTCTGCCAGGCGCGCAAGCCGCGCTGCTGGGAGTGCATTGTTTCGACCTACTGCGACTACCAGCCGAAAACGCCCGCGCCCTGAAGCCCGAACTCAGGCGCTGACGGCTTCGGTCTGCTGGCCCGCGACCCCGGCCGAAGCGAAGCTCGCCATGTCGCGCAGCATCGCGCAGGCCGATTCGAGCAGCGGCCAGGCCAGTGCCGCACCCGAGCCTTCGCCCAGGCGCAACCCCCAGTCGAGCAGCGGCTCGGCGCCCAGTGCCTGCAGCACGATGGTGTGGCCAGGCTCGCCCGAACGGTGGGCAAACACGCAGCGTTCAATCACGGCGGGGCGCAGGCGGCTCGCAACCAGCACCGCGGCGGTGGTAATGAAGCCGTCGACCACGATCACGCGGCGCTCATGCGCGGCCTGCAGCACCGCGCCGACCATGGCTGCGATCTCGAAGCCGCCCATGGCGGCTAGCACGTCGAGCGGCTCCTCGACCCCGTCATGCCAGGCGAGCACTTCGCGCAGCACCTGCACCTTGCGCGCCACGCCCGCGGCATTGAGGCCCGTGCCCGCGCCCGTGACCTTGGCGACGTCGACCGCGCACAGACGCGCCAGCAGCAACGAAGCGCACGATGTATTGCCTATGCCCATTTCGCCCAGCAGCAAGGCATTGCCGGGCAGCGCCTGCACCAGCGCCGCGCCATGGCGCATCGCGGTGTCGCACTGCGCGGCGGTCATCGCATCGGTTGCCGAGCAGTCCTGCGTGCCATGCGCCACCTTGCAATGCCACAGCCGCGGCCGGCCGGCCACCACGGGGCGTTCGGCGAAATCACGCGCCACGCCGCAATCCATCACATGCAGCGCCAGGCCGTTTTGCTGCGCCAGCACACTCACCGCCGCGCCGCCGGCGAGAAAGTTCTCCACCATCTGCCAGGTGACATCGACCGGATAGGCCGAGACGCCGCGCGCCGCAAGTCCATGGTCGGCGGCAAACACCACCATCTGCGGCTGCTCGAGTCGCGGCGCCTCGGAGTGCAGGATGCCGGCCAGTCTATGCGCGGTGCGCTCGAGCAGGCCCAGCGAACCCAGTGGTTTGGTCTTGTGGTCGATCAGCGTCTGCACGCGCGCATTCCATACAGGGTCATGGATGGAAGGTATTTCAGGCAAAAAACGAGTCATCGCGCACCGGCCAGCATAAAGTCCAAAGACCGCCAGTATCGCCGGCCTGGGCGCGGCATGGGCCGGGACTGCGCATCCGCGCGCCACCGTCAGGGTCTTGCCCGGACATGAAAAAAGGCCCCGAGGGGCCTTCTATGCGCAGTGCGTTGCGATTACGGCCGCACCGGCACCTGCTCGGTGTACTCGCGCAGCACGCCGCCGTCCTTCACGCTGCCGCTGACTTCGGCGGAACGCACACGGTCGGCGCACGAGCGGCGGTCTTCGGCTTCGCGGAACACTTCGCAGCGTGCCAGCGCATTGCGCTGGTACTGGTCCATGTCCTGGCCGCGCGGCATGCGGCCGGCGCGCTCTTCGGCACGCACTGCTGCGGCTTCGTGCTCGTGCGGGTTGGAATACTTGCCGCGCTGACCATGATGGCGCTCGTCCTTGTGACCGCGGTGGTCACGCTTCATGTGGTGCGGCTTCTTGCCGTCATGCTGCGCCGCGCCCAGCGGTGGCGGCGGCGGCACGGGTGCCTGGGCGCCGGCGGGCGGCGTGGCGGCCCCTGGCGCCATGGGCGCAGGGGTCTGGGCATTGACGACGCCCAGCGCGCACACGGCGGCGGCGCACAGCGTCATTTGCAAGGAGCGGGACCAGGTGGACTTCATGGTGGTTTTCTCCAAAGTGAATCGATCGAAGAGGAGGAACTAAGCGCTTGCCTCCTCGCTACGTTTCACAGCTTGGGGCAGTTTGCGCGCCGGGCTTATAAGCCCAGCCCGCCTGCGTCTGCAGGCGCGAACCTACAACGGCGGCCCTGGGCCGCGGCGCGAAGCCCGCAAACCAGGCGCTGCGCGGCAGTGACCGGAGACAAAAAAAGGCCCCCTAAGGGGCCTTTGCGGGTTGCCGCCACGCGGGCTGGCCGTTACTTGCCGCCGGCACCGACAGGCGCCTGAGCGGGCTTGCTCACTTCAGACTCCGACTGGGACATGCCCTTGCCGCTGGCCGGTGCCGGCGACGACTGTGCCTTGCCGTCGCGCGAGCCGGCGCGCGGCGCCGGCGCCTGGGCGGGCTTCTTGGCTTCGGATTCCGACTGCGTCATTCGATGCGTGGGCGATGAATGCTGCATGCCGTCGCGCGCGCCCGGCTGCACTGCGGGCGCCTGCGCGGGCTTGCTCACTTCCGACTGCGACTGCGACATTCCGCTGGCGCCGGCGGGGGGCGGAGTCTGGGCGTTGGCGGCGCCAAAGGAACACAGGGCAGCAGCACACAGAGTCATTTGCAGCGAGCGGGACAAGGTGGTGGATTTCATGGTGTTTTTCTCCAAAGTGAAAGGACACGATCGAGAGGGTTTCCGAAGCGGAATGGCAACCTCTTGGACGCGTGCCTCAGCTTGGGGCCGTACATTTTGCAACCCTATCAGTCCATCCCGCCTGCGAGCGCAGGCCCCGACCTACAGCCTGCAGGATTGCTTTCAGGCCGGCTGCGGCGAAAACCACTGGTCCACGCCGGCAGCGAGCCGCTCGAACACGCTGTCCAGCGTAGGAGCGCTCGCGCCAAGCAGGGCTTGCACGACAGCGGCGTTTTCAAACATGCCATGCCAGTAGCTGCCCAGAATGCGGCCTTCGGCGCCTTGCCAGACCAGGCCGGGCACGAGTTCATGCACGCCCTGGCCAGCGGCCACCATGTCGTCGCGCACGCGCGTGCGGCCATGGTGGATTTCATAGACCTGCATTTCCACGCCCGACAGCGCCTGCCAGGGCGCATCGAGCGCCGGCATGCGCACTGCAGCGCGCAGCAGCCGCTTGTCGAGGTCGAACACCGTGACCAGCGGCAGCAGCCCCAGACCGGCCTCATTGCCGTCGACGCCGTGCAGATCGATCAAGGCTTCGCCCAGCATCTGCAGGCCGCCGCAGATGCCCCAGAGCCGCCCGCCCTGCGCGACATGGGCCGTGAGCGCCGCGTCCAGCCCCTGGCGGCGCAGCCAGCGCAGGTCGCTGGCCGTGGCCTTGGAGCCCGGAAGAATCACCCAGTCGGCGCCCTGCAGCTGGGCCGGGCTGCGCGCCCACACCAGGCGCACGCCGGGCACGTTGATCAAGGGCTGGAACTCGTCGAGATTGCTCGCGCGCGGATAGGCGACCACGGCCACCGTGGTGTGCACCACGGCGCCGGCGTCGAGGTCGTCGGCGCCCGCGTCATACACCCCATCTTCCTCGGGCAAGCCATGGCGTGCGAGCCTGGGAATGGTCGCCACGACGGGCACGCCGGTCAGATCCTGCAGCATCTGCGGGCCGGGAGCGAGCAGGCGCGCGTCGCCGCGGAACTTGTTGAGCACGAAGCCGCGTATCAGCGCCTGCTCCTCGGCGGGCAACAGCGCCCAGGTGCCGTACAGATGCGCGAACGCGCCGCCGCGATCGATGTCGCTGACCAGCAGGCAATGCGCCTGCGCATGGCGCGCGACGCGCATGTTGACCACATCGCTGCTGTGCAGATTGATTTCGGCGGGCGAGCCCGCGCCTTCGATGATCACCACATCGTTCTCGCTGCGCAGCGCGTCCAGCGCCTGGGCGATGCGCGGCCAGACATGGGCGCTGCGCTCGCGCCAGGGCAGCTGCGTGAGCGCGCTGTCGACCTGGCCCAGCATCACCACCTGGCTGCGCATGTCGGCTTCGGGCTTGAGCAGCAGCGGGTTCATGCGCACGTCGGGCGCACAGCCCGCGGCCAGCGCCTGCAGGTACTGCGCCGTGCCCATCTCGCCCCAGGCGTCGCCTGCGGCCGGCACCACGCGCGCATGATTGCTCATGTTCTGCGCCTTGAACGGCGCGACCTTGAAGCCCTGGTTGCGGTACCAGCGGCACAGCGCCGTGGTGACCCAGCTCTTGCCCGCACCGCTGCTGGTGCCCAGCACCATCACGCACAGCGCGGGACGTTGGCCCGGCGTGGGCAGGGGAAGCGAAGTGCTTGTCGAGGAGTTCATGGTGTGTTCCTGATGGATTGCGCAGCGCGCCAGGCCTGGGCCAGCGCCTGCTGCGACGCCGGAGGCAGCACCCCCAGCCGTACCGCTGCGCGCAGGCCGAAGCTCGCCGCGTCGCGCAGTTTGATGCCGTGTTCGCTGCGCAGCCAGGCCAGGCGCGCGGCCATGCCCGCATGCTCGGCGCGCGGCCAGCGCGCGACAAAATAATTCGCCAGGCTGCCTGGCTCCACATGCCAGCCCAGCGCCGCACACAGATCGATCTGCGCGGCCTTCCACTGCGCGAGCTGGATGCGGCTGCGCGCTATCCACTGCTGCACGGCGGGCGTGGTCCAGGCTTCGAGCAGGGCCACGCCATGCGCGCCCACGACCCACGATGGCGCGAGCGCCTGCAGTGCGGCGATGTGCGCTTCGGCGCCTTCGGGCGCGAGCGCATAGGCGGCGCGCACCCCCGTCATGCCCAGCACCTTGTTGGGCGTCCAGACCTGCCAGACACCGGCGGCTGCGGCGCTTGGCTGCCCGTCCAGGCGCAGCGGCTGGTAGGCGCAGTCGAGCACGCGCAGATCGGCGCCTGTGCCGTTATCCGCCTGCCAGCGCGCCAGCGCGGGATCGGCCTGGCCCAGCGGGCTCGAAGGTTCGCAGGCCCAGTGCAGCGCGCGCGCTTGCATTGCGCCGCTGTCGCGTTCGCACGCCAGCCCCCAGACGCGCGCCGCCTGCGCATAGTCGCCATAGCTGTGCGCGGGCAGCACCGCGCGCTGCAGTCCCAGGCGCGCCGCATGGGCGCTGATGCGGAAAATGAACTCGCTGGCGCTGCCCGCGAGCACGACACGTTGCGCGGTCACGCCATGGAAATCGCCCAGCCGCTGGCGCAGCGCGCCATAGGCGGGATCGGGATACTGCTGGGAATGCGCGGACTGCAAGGCATCCAATGCCTGCGGACAGGGACCGCAGGCATTGCGATTTGTCGAAAAATCGTGCGCCGGCACGCCCAGCGCATCGGTACCGCCATGGCAGTTTTCAAGCATTTGCATACCCATGGATCGCGGCCAGCACGGCCAGCCCGCCCAGCAGATGCACTGCGCGGCGCGTGAGCCGCAAGGCCTGGGCCGTATGTCGCGCTTCGGGCGCCGGGCCCGCGGCATGCAGCACGTAGGAGCCGGGCTTGCCCAGGCGTACATCAAGCGCCAGCGCCAGCGCGGCCATGGGCCAGCCGCCGTTGGGCGAAGGCGTGCGCCCGCTTTCGCGCCACAGCCGCACGGGCGACAGCCCGCCCGCGGCCAGTGCAATCAGCGCCGCGGTGATGCGCGCCGGAATCCACGACAGCAGATCGTCGGCGCGCGCGGCCCATTTTCCGCCCCATTGCCAGTGCCGACCGCCACGCCATCCGGGGTAGCCCCACATCGCATCGGCGGTATTGGCAAAGCGGTACAGCGCCGCGCCGGGCAGGCCCAGCAAGGCAAACCAGAACAGCGGCGCAATCACCGAATCATTGAGGTTTTCGGCCAGTGTCTCGAGCGCGCTTTCACGCACTTGCGCTTCGCTCAGCTGCGCGACATCGCGGCTCACCAGCCACGACAGCCGCTCGCGCCCGGCCGCGAGCGACTGCTGCAGCGCCGTCTCGACGGCCTGCACCTCGGTCTGCAGCATGCGCCAGGCAAACAGCGGCTTGAGCAGCAGCGCGAGCAGCGCAAGCGCCAGCCACGGCGACAGCGCCAGCAGCAGCGACTGCAGCGCCGCATACAGCGCGCTCACCAGCAGCGCACCCAGCGTCCAGGCCAGCGCTCCGCGCGCAAAGGCGCCGCGGCCCTGGTGCCAGTCGCCAGGCGCGATGGCCTTGTCGGCGGCTACCCAACGCCCGCTCCAGGCGAGGAAATGGCCCATGGCCACCACCGGGTGCAGTCGCGCGGGCGGCTCGCCCAGGACACGGTCTACGGCCAGCGCCAGCAGCGCCGCCGCCGTGACCATGAGCCACCACGGCCCCGCATCCATCAGCACGGATCGCCCGGAGCCGTCCGGCCCCAGGTCTCATCGAACAGCATGTCGGCCAGCGCCGCACGCTGCGCCCATTTTTCCTGCTGCAGCATGGGCTCGGCATAGAACGCCGGCACCGGGCCCAGGCACAGCACGGCCAGCGGGCGGCTGCCTTCGGGCATATTCAGCAGCGCGGCCAGCGCGACCGGATCGAACAGCGACACCCAGCCCATTCCCAGGCCTTCGGCGCGTGCCGCGAGCCACAGGTTCTGGATCGCGCAGGCCGCCGAGGCGACGTCCATCTCGGGCAGCGTGCGCCGGCCGAACACATGCTGCTCGCGGCCCGGCGGCATGGCCAGCACCAGCACCTCAGCCGCATCGAGCACGCCCTGGACCTTGAGCCGCATGAAGTCGCTTTCGCGTTCGCCCAGCGCCTGGGCCGTGCACTGGCGCTCGGCTTCGACCAGCGCATGGATGCGCTCGCGCATAGCGCGCTCGCGCACGCGGATGAAGCGCCAGGGCTGCATGAAACCGACGCTGGGCGCATGGTGGGCGGCGCGCAGCAGGCGCAGCAGCACATCCTCGGCCACCGTGCCGCCGCTGAAATGGCGCATGTCGCGGCGTTCGTGGATGGCGCGATAGACCGCGGCGCGGTCGGGTGCATCAAAAGGCACAGCGGCCAGCGTGGCGCCGGGCAGATCTGCGGCGTTGGCCGGGCCTGGAATGGGGGTCATGGTGGGGCCGTTTCTTCAAGCCAATCGGTCAGACCATTGTCCGCTCGGCGCCATCAGTCTTCAATGCCGCGTTGCGCGGGAACACCCGCCTGGAACGCATGCTTGACCAGCGTCATTTCGGTCACCGTGTCGGCAATCTCTATGATCTCGGGCGGGCAGCGCCGGCCCGTGAGCACCACATGCACTTCGCGCGGCCGCTCGCGCAGCGTCTGCAGCACGGGCTCGAGCGGCAGCCAGCCGTAGATCAGCGGGTAGGTGATCTCGTCGAGCACCACCATGAAATGCGCGCCCGACAGGATGGCGGCGCGCGCACGCTCCCAGCCTTCGCGCGCGAGCTGGGCCGAATGCTCCTGGTCCTGGCTTTTCCAGCTGAAGCCGTCGCCCAGACCTTCGATGGGCATGCCCAGCTGCTCGAACATGCGGTGCTCGCCAAAGCGCGCCGTGGGCACTTTCATGAACTGGAAGATCTTGACGGACTTGCCGCGGCCGTGGGCGCGCAGCGCCAGGCCGAACGCCGCCGTGCTCTTGCCCTTGCCATTGCCGGTATTGACCAGCACCAGGCCGCGGCGTTCGCCTTCGGGCTTGGTATAGGGCTTTTCGGTCGGGGCTTGTTCGATTTCCATGGAAGATACTTTCAACGAAGTGGGATGGCCGGGGACGCGGCCCCGGGAGAAAAATTCCATCAGCGCGGCGCGGGCAGGCGCGGCAGCGCCACCCATTGGCCGTCGATGGCGCGCACCTGTATGCGGTCGTCGAACACCTGTTCGAGCGCACGGTGGGTCGCGGCGTCGGCGCAGCCGCCCTGGTGCAGCACGCGGCCTTGCGCGATCACCACCAGTTCCTGGGCCTGCAGCGCCATGGAGACTTCATGCAGCACGCTGACCACCGTCGTGCCCTGGGCGACGAGTTCCTGCACGCATTGCAGCCAGTCGGTCTGGTGCGGCGGGTCGAGGTTGGCCAGGGGCTCGTCCATCAGCAGCACCTGGGCCTGCACGGCAAGCGCGCGCGCCAGCAGCACGCGCTGGCGCTCCCCGCCCGAAAGCTGGCCCAGGCTGCGCGCGCGCCAGTCCCAGCTCTGCGTGCGGCGCAGCGCCTGCTCCACGGCCGCATGGTCGAGTGCCGACGGCGCACCCAGCCAGGACTGGTGCGGCAGCCGGCCCAGCATCGCGACGTCATAGACCGACATATCGCCCGCCGCGGCCTGGTTCTGCCCCAGCCAGGCCATGGTGCGCGCGCGCGCACGGCCGTTCCAAGCGTGCAGTTCTCGGCCCTGCAGCAGCACCCTGCCCTTCTCATGGCCCATGCCCGCGAGCGCGCGCAACAGCGTCGATTTGCCCGCGCCGTTGGGCCCGACGATGCTGGTCCAGCGCCCCGCGGGCAGGCGCAGCGCCAGCTCATGCAGCACCTGCTGGCCGCCCAGCGCCACGCAGAGGCTTTCGGTTTCGAGCGCCCAGGCTTGTGTCATGAAAGCTCCCGCACATTGCGTCTGTGCATCAGCCACAGCAGATAGGTGCCGCCGAGCACGGCCGTGAGCACGCCCACGGGCAGCTCCTGCGGCGCGATCAGCCAGCGCGCCAGCAGATCGGCGCCCAGCAGCAGCACCGCGCCCATGCCCGCGCTCAGCAGCAGCAGCCAGCCGTGCATGGCGCGCACCAGCGAGCGCACCAGATGCGGCGCGGCCAGGCCGACGAAAGCAATCAGCCCGGTCTGCGCGACGGCCGTGCCCGTGGCCAGCGCCATCACCACGATCAGCAGCAAGCGCAGCGGCGCCAGCGGCAGCCCCAGGCTCAGCGCCGTTGATTCGCCCAGCGCCAGGCCGTCGAGCACACGGCTCAGCGACCAGGCGAGCAGTACCACCAGCGCCAGCACTGCAGCCATGAGAGCGCACGCGCCCCAGCCGACAAACGAAGTGCTGCCCAGCATGAAGGACTGCATGGCCTGCATGATTTCGGGTGACAACATCAGCACCATCGACGAGGCCGCGCCCAGCACCACGCCCACGACCACACCCGCGAGCAGCAGGCGCATGGTGTTGTGCGCGCCCTTGGCAAGCAGCAGCGTCAGCAGCACCGCGCCCACGGCGCCGGCGAACGCCGCGCCGGTGATGCCCAGGCGCAGCAGGCCTTGCAACGCGAACGGCGAGACGCCCAGCGCGGCCATGGCCAGCGCCACGCCCAACGAGGCGCCCGAAGCGCTGCCCAGAAGATAGGGGTCGGCAAGAGGATTGCGGAACACGCCCTGGGCGACCGCGCCCGCAAGGCCCAGCAAGGCGCCCGCGAGCCAGGCGCCCACGGTGCGCGGCAGGCGGATATCGCGCACGATCTGCCAGGCCAGCGGGTCGGCGTCGGGCGCAGCCAGGCGCCAGACGCTTTCCCAGCCGGTGCTGCCCACGCCAGCGCCCAGCAGCAGCAGCAACAGGCTGGCCAGCAGCAGCGCCAGCGCGAGCCAGGCCGGGCGCAGCGGGTTGGCGCTCATGGATAGACCTTCTGCACGCAGCGCGCCATGGCCATCGCTGCCTCGGCAATGCGCGGGCCGGGGCGTATCACGAGGTCGGCTTCGGCGCCGGCGAAACGGCAGATGCGACCCGACTGCATCGCGCGCAGCGCCGACCAGCCGGGATAGGGCTCGCGGCTTTCGCCCAGACTGCGCACCCCGCCCATCAGCAGATCGGGGTCGGCGCGCACCACGTATTCGGGATTGAGGCGCGGAAACGGCCCCAAGGCCGCGGGCACGATGTTGACCAGCCCCAGCCGGGCCAGCGTCTCGCCGATGAAGGAATTCTCGCCCGCGGCAAACGGCCCGCGGCTGGCTTCGAAGTACACGCGCTGGCCGCGCGCCTGCGCGGGCATGGCGCGCGCGGCTTCGGCCAGGCCCTGCTCCATGCGCGCCCAGACCGGCTCGGCGCCCTGGGGCAGCGCAAGCATCGTCGCGAGCGTGCGCAGAACGCCATGCACTTCGGCATGGGTGCGCGGCTCCAGCGCGATCACCTTGAGGCCCAGCGCCTCCAGACGCCCAATGGCGCGCGAAGCAACCGAAATCAGCACCACGTCCGGGCGCAGCGCCAGCACGGCTTCGATGTTCGGCTCGAGATTGCCGCCCAGGCGCGGCAGATGGGCCAGCGCGGGCGGCCAGGTGGTGTAGCGGTCCACGCCCACGATGCGCGTGCACGCGCCCAGCGCGCAGACCGATTCGGCCAGCGAGGGCAGCAGGCTCACGATGCGCTGCGGCGGCGCGGCCAGCTGCACCGCCCTGCCGCGCGCGTCGGTGAGCGTGATCGCCGCTGCGGCGGGCGCAGACGACACCTGGGCATTCGCTGCCATGCCGGGCAGCGAGGCGCTCAGCAGCATGGCAGCCAATATTGCAGATTTGAACGATGCCGCGATCTTCTTCACTGCATGTAAGCTAGTTTGAGCTGTCATTTTTCGCCCTTGAGCACCAGCGGCAGTCCGGCGCACATGAGCGTCGCGTGGCTGCAGGCCGCGGCCACGCGCTGGTTGAGCACGCCCAGCGCGTCGACAAACGCGCGCACTTCGCGGCCCAAAGGAATCACGCCCAGGCCGATCTCGTTGCCCACGATCACCACGGGCCCGGAAGCGTGCGCGAGCGCATCAACGAACGCATCGGCCTGCTCGGCCCAGGTCTGCGCCCCAGGCAAATGGGCATTCATGGGCATCATCCAGTTGGTGAGCCACATGGTGAGACAGTCGATGACCAGCAGGCAGTCGGGCCGGCTGCGTTCGCGCAGCGCCGACGCCAGGTCCAGCGGCACTTCGATGGTGCCCAGGCCCGGAACGCGCGCGGCGCGGTCGTGCTGGTGGCGCGCGATGCGCGCCGCCATTTCAGCGTCATAGGCCTGGCCCGTGGCCAGCAGCCAGGCACTGTGCGCGGGCGACTGCGCAATCCATTCCTGGGCCAGGTTTTCGGCGCGGCGCGACTTGCCGCTTTTCTGCCCGCCCAGGATCAATTCGCTGCGCGCTGTCGTCATGCGTCCACCTCCCCGTCTTGCCCGTCGGCCCGCGCGCCCAGCAGCGCAGCGATGGCGCGCGGGTGCGAGGCGAACCAGGCATGGAAAAAACTCGCGTGCAGGCTGCCATGGCGGTACAGCCACTCGCCATTGTCCGCTCCCGGCGCTTCATCGGGCCGGTGGCTGCGGCCCAGCGGCGTCGCCGCGCTGTCCAGCCGCGCGTAGTGGAAAGTGTGGCCGCGCAGCGTGCCCCAGGGCGTGGTCAGTTGCTGCATTCCCAGGCCGGCCAGGCGCTTTTGCATCTGCGCCCTGCCCGGCATCAGCCCCCACAGCGGCGCCCAGCTGCCATCGGCGGTGGTAATGCCTTCGCTGAGCGCGAGCATGCCGCCGCACTCGGCCCAGATCGCCTTGCCCGCGCGCCAATGGGCCAGGATGTCGGCCTGCAGGGCGCTGTTCGCGACCAGGCGCGCGGCATGCAGCTCGGGGTAGCCGCCGGGCAACCACAGCGCGTCGCATGCGGGCAGGCGCTCACCGGCCAGCGGCGAGAACATGCGCAGCTCGGCGCCCAGCGCGCGCAGGCATTCAAGATTCGCGGGGTAGACAAAGCTGAACGCCGCATCGTGCGCCACCGCAATCACACGGCCCGCGAGCCACGGGCCCAGGGCTTCGGGCTGATCGGCGGCGGGCAGCGCGGGCGGCGCAAACTCCACCGCCCATTGCTGCCAGTCCTGCCAGCTGCGCTGGCCCAGCGGCGTGGCGGCCAGCGCATCGGCCGCGGCGTCCAGCCGCTGCATGCCGTCAGTGAGTTCGTGCGCCGCGACCAGGCCCAGATGGCGCTGGGGCAGCAGCGCCGCGGCGCCCGACGCGGGCTGGGCCTTGGCATCGGCGCTGATGCGCTGCACCGCGCCCTGCCACAGGCTGTCCGCGCGCACGCCGGCCTGCAGCAGCTGCGCATGGCGCGCACTCGCCACGCGGTTGGCGAGCACGCCAGCCCAGCGCAGCCCCGGCTCGAAATGCTGCAGCCCATGGGCCAGCGCGCCCAGCGTGGCCGACATGCCCGAAGCGTCTATCACCGCGAGCACGGGAATGTCCAGCAGCCGCGCGAGATCGGCCGCGCTGGGGCTGCCGTCGAACAGGCCCATCACGCCTTCGATCAGGATCAGGTCGGCGCTGCACGCGGCCGCGTGCAGGCGCGCGCGCGCATCGGCCTCGCCCGTCATCCACAGGTCCAGAGAATGGACCGGCGCGCCGCTGGCGAGCTGGTGCCAGTGCGGATCGAGATAGTCCGGGCCGCATTTGAAGACCTGCACGCGCCGGCCCTGGCGCGTGTGCAGCCGCGCCAGCGCGGCGGTGAGCGTGGTCTTGCCCTGGCCCGACGCGGGCGCGGTGATCAGCAGCGCGGGGCAGCGCACGGAATTCAAGGTGTGGGAGTCCATTGCAGGCTCACGAAGAAGCGCCGGCCTTCGGTGGCGTAGGTGGCGGCGGTCTCATAGTGTTTGTCGAACGCATTGTCCAGGCGCGCGAGCAGCTTCCAGTCGCGCGCGAGCGTCTTGCTCGCCGAGAGATTCCACAGCGCATAGCCGCCCAGCACCTTGGTGTTGGCCGCGTCGTCGAAGCGGCGCGCGCTCCACTGCACATCGGCACCCCATTGCCAGCCCGCGATCCGGCGGCTTGCGCCCAGCGTGCCGAACTGTCTGGCGCGGCGCGTGAGGTACAGGCCGGTGGCGCCGTCCTTGGCCGAATTGAAGTCGAGCGCGCCATGCCAGCGCACGCCCAGCGCCTGGGTCGCGGCGGCCAGCGTCAGGCCCTGGTATTCGGCCTGGGCGACGCTCACGTAGCAGCCCTGCGCGCTCGCGCAGCCGCGCGCGCCGGCCTGATACGACACCTGGTCGCTCACGCGGTTGCGATAGGCCGTGGCCGAGAATTCATTTTGCTGCGCGCGGTAGCGCAGACCCAGCTCGAGGTTGCGGCCGTTTTCGGGCGTCAGGCTGGCCGTGCCGTAATTGCTGAAGCGCTGGTAAAGCGTGGGCGCGCGAAACGCCGTGGCCGCTGCGGCCGTAGCGCGCCATTGCGGCGTGAGGTCGTAGCCGTAGGCCAGGCTGCCGGTTTGCTTGCCACCGAACTCGCTGTCGCTGTCGTGGCGCAGCTGCGCCTGCAGATGCTGCTTGCCCGCATGCCACTGGTAGCCCAGCGCCAGCGCGTTCTGCGCGCGCTCGCGATCCACAGGCGCATTCTGCAGCGCGTCTTCGCGGCGCTCCAGCGTCGCCGAGAAGGTCTGCGCGCCCAGGCGCCACTGGTTCTGCCAGGACATGCCGCGCAGCTGCGTGGTGCTCAGATAGGCCGTGGGCGTGGTCTCGTAGCGATCCTCGGACGCATTGAGCGCGAGCACGCTGCTCCAGCGCTCGCTCCACTGCGCGCTCCACTCCATGCCCGCGGCATGCATGCGGTGCAGGCTGCGGTCATCGACGCCCGGCCGGGTGCTGTTGTCGTAACCCGCGTCGATGTCGCTGGCCAGCAGCGAAGCGCGCAGTTGGTGCTGGTCATTGATGCGCCAGCCCAGCCGCGCCGCGCCCGACAGGCTCTTGTAGCCATCGCGGTCGGCATTGCGGCTGGGGCGCACATCGAAGCCGTCGCTGCGTTCGCCGGCGATGTCCAGCGCATAGTCCCAGGCCTTGTCTTCGCCGCCCACGCCGCTGACGCCGGCCTGGGCGCGCCGCGTGCCGTTCGAGCCCAGGCCCACCGACACCGACGGCGTGAACGCCTGCTCGGCACGGCGCGTGAAGATCTGCACCACGCCGCCGATCGCGTCGGAACCGTAGATGGCCGCGGCCGGGCCGCGCAGCACTTCGATGCGATCGATCATGGCCAGCGGAATGCTTTCCCAGGTCGGGCCGCCGCTGCCGCTTTGCGAGGAAAAGCGGATTCCGTCGATATAGACCGCCGTATAGGCGGTATCGGCGCCGCGCAGCATGACGCTGGTGGTATTGCCCAGGCCGCCGTTGCGCACCATCTGGATGCCCGGCAGGCGCGCGAGCACATCGGCCAGACCGGTCGCGCCGCTGGCCTCTATGGTCGCGCGGTCGATGACGGACATGTCGGCCAGCAGCTGCTGCGCGGACTGGGGTGCGCGCGCGGCCGTGACCACGGTCGTCGTGCTCTGGGTTTCGGCCAGCGGCTGGGCCTGCACGCCGGGGAAAACAGCCGACAAGGCCAGGGCCAGAACGCAGGGGCGCACGCACAAGGGCGCGGCAGCGCCGGAAGAAGGGTAAAACATGAGTATCAACGTGAAGGCACCCGGCGCCGACCTTCCCGTCAGCTATGGGTCAAAGCAATCCGTGTCGCGGGCGACGGCGGACCACACCTCGTTGGCCGGTATCCGGGCTGGGCGGAGCACACTCTTGCAAGCCTTCCCAGCGCAGCGCCAGTGGCAAGTAAAGAAGAGCCGAGCATCGCAAAAACACTCATCCGCTGACCGTTGCGGGGGCAGCGCAGGCACGGAACATCCGCATCGCGGCGACTCCTCCCTGCTTCCCGTTGAACTGCGCGCCCGGGAGCCAAGCGCACGAGCACCAACGGCGGTGATTGTATCCGCGCCCGCTTTCCATGGGCCGGCCCTGCCGTTTTGTAGGACGACGGAGAATTTGCGGCGCCATCCAGCGCCTTCGCTACTGTTTCTTACGCATATCCCGGGCTACAAGTTCTACAATCAGCGAGTCTATGTCTGCCCAGTCACCCCTCGACCTTATTTCCGACCGCGTGGAGCGACTTCTGTTGCGCCACGAGGAGCTTCAGCGCACCAATGCCCTGCTGGCCGAGCAGGTCGCTGCACTGACCCAGGAGCGCGATTCGCTGCGCTCGCGCCTGAGCGCCGCGCGTGCGCGCGTCGATGCGCTGATCGAACGCCTGCCCAGCAACGAGGGAGCCGGCATATGAAGCAACTTGATGTCCAGATCCTGCACCAAAGCTATCTGCTGACCTGCCCCGAAGGCCACGAGGAGCGCTTGCTCGAAGCCGTGTCCCGCGTCAACGACACCATGGCCCGCATCCGCGATGCGGGCAAGGTGCGCTCGCGCGAGCGTGTGGCGGTGCTGGCAGCGCTCAACATGGCGTTCGACATCGTGACCGCCGAGCGCGCCCCCGCGCCCGAGCCTGTCGAGCAGCCCGCTGAGGTCGAAGAAGATCCGGCGGCCGCCGACGCCTGGGCCCAGGCCATGATCCAGCAGCAGGCCGACGCGCAGCGCATCGTGGCCCTGCTCGAACGCCTCGACCAGGCGCTCGAGGCCGACGCACAATTACTGTAAAAAATCGGCCCGGCCGCGCCCAGCTCCGCGCATCCGCACTACAATGAAAGCGTCTGCGAATCTGCCGGGCTTTATATTTCCTTGAACCAATGCTCATTGAGCCCGGGCTTGGTACATCGCTTGATGAGCGTGATCGTCTCGCGTTAGATGAACCCAACGTCAAGCTGCCCTTGCCCCCCTGAACCCCGGTTCAGGATGCCGGTCCGGTGTTTCGCAGACACCTTATTTCTTGTGCAAGTTGCGAGCGTTCATCGCCGCCGCCAGTGACTTGCACAGCTGTTTTGAATTGAATTTGCCCGCTGATGCGGGCTTTTTCATTTTCGCCCCCGTTGCGGCAGCGGGCTGGCCCGCTGGTCGAGGCCCGCCAAGCGGTCAGCTGCAAGCGCAGGGCGCATTTCGCAAAAACAGGTCCGTGGAGCTTCCTATGCGCAGACTTCGCCATCTCACCAATCGCCACCGTGCACGTTCCACCAATCTGGCCCTGGGGTGGCTGCTGGCGTTCAATGCGGGGGCGGTCAATGCAGGCGGATTTCTGGTGCTGCACATGTACACCTCGCACATGACGGGTTTTGCCTCGCAATTGGCAGACGGCCTGGTGCTGGAAAACGGCAAGCTGCTGCTCAATGCGCTGGGCGCCATCTTGTCTTTCATGACAGGCGCCGCCGTGTGCGCGGTGCTGGTCAACTGGGGACGCCAGCGCCAACACTATAGCGTCTATGCCCTGCCCTTGATGCTCGAGGCGCTGATGCTGCTGCCTTTCGGCATCATGGGCGCGGCGACGCTTGCCTGGAACACGCCGTTTGCCGTTCCGCTCACCGTGCTGCTGCTGTCCTTCATGATGGGCCTGCAAAATGCCGTGGGCTCCAAGACGTCGGGCGGAAGCACGCGCACCACCCATATGACGGGCAACTTCACCGATCTGGGCATGGAACTGGGCAAGATGCTTTTCTGGCGACGCCACGCCGGCACAGCGCTGGCCGACGCCCAAGCGGTAAGGCACGACTGGACGCGCATGCGCACCTGCGCCGGGCTCATAGGCATGTTCGTGCTCGGCAGCCTCGCCGGCGCACTCGGGTTCAAGCACATCGGCTTCTTCTGTGTCGTTCCGCTGGCGGCACTGCTGCTCGCACTCTCCGTGCCGCCTTTCCTGCGCGACGCCAGGCGCTCGAGCATGCGGCTCGCGGACTTCTTGAAAGCCAGCGATTGATTTCAGGCGCAAAAAAACCGCAGTTCCCGTGAGAGAACTGCGGCTTGCGTGCATCAGCCCGGGGCCCGCAATACGGGCCCGCAGAGCTGCTGGAGCCTGTTATTGGCCGTGGACGCGCTTGGCGTCGGCCACGCACTTGTCCTTGGCATCGCCGCTCAGAGCATCGCAACGCTCACGCGCTGCCTTGTATTCGGCTTCACGCACGTTCTGGTTCGCATCCTTGCGCGCTTCCGACACGTCGGCAGCCTTCTTGGCGGGGGCTACGTTGGTCTCGGCGCGCGCATCCGCAACCTTGGCGGCTTCCAGCGCCTTCACATGCTCAGCCTTGGCATCCTTGACGCAGACATCCTTGGGGTTGCCCTTCAGGTCATCGCATTTTTCCTTGGCGACGTCATAGGCGGCATCCGCCTTGGCCTTGGCCAGGTTGTGGCGATGGCGCTCGCTGGCATCGCCGCGGTAGTCGAGTTCAGCTTCGGCGACCTTTTCACGGCCCTTGGCTTCTTTCTCGCAGACATCCTTGGCATTTCCCATCAGGGATTTGCATTGTGCTTTCGCTGCCTTGTAATCAGCGCTGATCTGATCCTTGGCCGCCTTGTGCTCAGCGGGCGTCATGGCGAACACCGACGACATGCAGGCAACGGCGCAAACGGCGGTCAGTTTTTGTTTGAAGTTCATGATTATCTCCCTGTATTTTTAACGCGCAGTCATGGGCAATGGAATCAACTCTTGAAAACCATGCGCGACTGCATTGGACAAGCTCGTGGACGGCGAGAACCGTTATTTATCGAAACGGAAGTCGGGATTGCGCTTTTCCCATTCCTTCAGTTGCGTTTCGGCTTCATCCTTCAGAATGCCTTGTCGCTCCTGGATCTTGCCGATGAACTGATCTCGCTTGCCGGCAATGACGTCAAGATCATCATCAGTGAGCTTGCCCCACTGCTCGCGGATCTTGCCCTTGAATTGTTTCCAATTTCCTGCAATTCGATCTTCGTTCATAAAAAATCCTTTTTTTATCTAAGCAGGCCGCAATTGCTGCCTGCTGATTTTCAAACACATTCACCAGAAAGCGAAATGTGTATTTAATGTATATCGCCTTCTCGAGCTGACTTGTGGGATAGGAAGTTTTATGCCAGTCGGCTTAGGCCTACACGAAACAAGCATGGCAATCAAAAATAAAAAGCGATAGCATTTATTAATTCAACGTTTTATGTACACGCGAAATTAATATCGTCGCAAGAAAGTGTATCGATACACATCATTAACTTGCGCGCATTTTCATTCTGAAACCAATTCAGCAAGAAAAGCCGGCCAGCAGGCCGCAGCGCCACTGCGAACGGGCTGCAAAAGCGTGGTCGCCTGTGCCCCAACCTGCGCCCGCTGGACCATGCGGCAGGCGACGGTGCAAGGCGCACCGTGCACGGCTTCTGGAGTGGCCAACCCCCGCAAGACTTGTGGTCGAGGTCAGGCGCGGCCGGCGAGGCGCGGCCGGCAAGGCGCGGCCGGCGAGGCGCATTGCCTGCGCCTGGCACAACGACGCAGCAAATTCCTTCCGGCCGCTCCTACTGGCGGCCCGAACTTCCGCTTTGCAGGCCCAGCCCCTGGCCCGGGACCGCGCCCGCATGCCAGTCATCCTCGCCCAGCACGCCCTGCTCGCGCATGCGCGCGCCGAAGGCTTCGGCCGGCAGTCCGGGAGAGCACAGAAAGCCCTGGAAGAAATGGCAATGCAGATCGCGCAGGCAGTCGCGCTGCTCGCTGGTCTCCACGCCTTCGGCAACCACTTCCGTGCCCAGCGCCTTGCCCAGACTGATGATGGCGCTGACGATGGCGCGATCGCCTTGATCGTGCGGCAGGCCGCGCACAAACGACTGATCGATCTTGATCTTGGCGATAGGCAGCTTCTTAAGATAGCCCAGGCTCGAGTAACCCGTGCCGAAATCGTCGATCACCAGGCCCACGCCCAGGTCGGCGATGGCGCGCACACGCGCCGCCATTTCCTGCGCATCCTGCAGCAGGATGCTTTCCGTGAGCTCGAGTTCGAGCAGGTGCGACGGCAAGCCATGGCGCAGCAGCAACTGCTGCAGCCGCTCGACGAAATCGGTCTGGCGGAACTCCAGCGCCGAGACATTGACCGACACCTTGAGCGGCAGACCCTGGTCGCTCCAGTGCACGGCTTCGCGGATCGACTGCTCGAGCACCCAGGCGCCTAGCGTCACGATGTAGCCCGACTCTTCGGCCATGGGAATGAACACCGCGGGCGAAACCACGCCGAATTCGGGGTCGGTCCAGCGCAGCAGCGCCTCGGCTCCCATGATGCGGTTGCTGCCGATATGCACCTGCGGCTGGAAATAGACGGCCATACGGTTGTGCTCGAGCGCCTGGCGCATCGCGTGTTCGAGCTTCATGCGCGACAGCAGGCCCGAGTTCATCTGCGGCTGGTAGAAGCTGTAATGGCCGCGGCCGCGCTCCTTGACGCGGTACATCGCGGTATCCGCCTGCATGATCAACTCGTCCAGCGTGTGGCCGTGGCTGGGGTACTGGGCCACGCCGATGCTGCACTGCACCGAGAACCCCAGTCCATCAAGCAGGAAAGGATGCAGCATTTCACCCAGGATGCGCTGCGAGACGCTGGCCGCCAAGGCCTCGTCGCAGCCTTGCAGATAGAGCACGAACTCGTCACCGCCCAGACGGCTGAGCATGTCGGCCGAGCGCAGGCAGGCCTGCAGACGCTCGGCGACCAGCTTGAGCACGCGGTCGCCGAACTGATGGCCCAGCGAATCATTGATGATCTTGAAATGGTCCAGATCGATGAACAGGATGGCGAACACTTCGTGTGTATCCGCGGCGCGCTCTATGGCCTCGCCCACATGCGCTGCCAGGCTCAGACGGTTGGGCAGGCCGGTGAGCGCGTCGCTGAAGGCCAGCTCCTCGATGCGTTGCTGGGCCTGCTGCTGCTGCGTCAGATCGCGCATGAAGCCTATCGTCTGGAAGACCACGTTGCTCGCATCGCGCAGTGCCACCCATGACAGGCGCACGGGGCAGCGCTGGCCCGCGCCCTGCTCCAGCCAGAGGTTGCCCTGCCAGAAGCCCCCGGTGCTCCACTCCTGTTGCGCGGCCGCATACCAGTTGGGGGGCGTGCTGCTGCCGAAAAGATCGCGCACGTTGCGCCCCGCGCAATTGCGCTCGCCCATCAGCCGCCGGCAGGCGGGGTTGGCGCGCACCAGGCGGTGTTCAGCGTCGGCAATGAAAATCGCGTCCAGGCTGCAGTCGAACACCCGCGCCGCGAGCTCCAGCCCGGCCTGCACTTCCACTTCGCGCGTGATGTCGCGAAAGGTATGGATACGTCCTATCGGCGCGCCCCGCTTGAGCTGGGGCACGGAGCGCCGCTCGATGATCTGCCCGCCATCGAGCGCCAGCACATCGGTGCTTTCGAGCAGGGGCTGGCGGTGCAGCTCCTGCAGACGCAACGCATAGCCTTCGCGGTCAATCACCTTGCCGGCCATGTAGTCGAGAATGCTCGCGTCGTTGCGCTCCACCAGCATGTCACGGGGCAACCCCCAGATGGTCGCCAGCCGGTGATTGAAAGCGCGTATGCCGCCGTCCTGGCTGCAGACCAGCATTCCGTCAGCCGTCGAATCTAGCGTCGCACGCAGATCGGACAGCAGCGCTTCGAGTTCGTTCTCGTTGCGTGCCTGCTCGCTGCGGTCGAGCATGCTGAGCATCAGCCACCCCGCCGCGCCGCCCGAGGGGAAAGCGATGCGCTCGACGCGCTGCTCGACCGGACGCAGCACGCCATCGCGGCACAGCACCTGGGTCAGCGTCTGCGAACCGGTACGCCATTGGTTCGCGTCTTCCCAAAGACACAGATCCTGGGGCGTGGCCGCAAGCGCCTGCACGGGCATGCCCTGCATGGTCTCGCGGTCATAGGCCGTGAGCTTCTCGGCCGCACGATTGGCGAAACGTATGCTGAGCGTTTCTTCGTCGATCAGCCAGACCGCCTCCAACAGCGCATCGAGCGTCTGATGCCAGAGGGCTTCGAACGACTGGCTCATGGTGTCGCTGCCTTCGGGCTGCAAGGCTCCACGGCGCGTTCGAAAAAGTAGCAGATGCGTTGTCTGGGCGAAAGATAGCTCAGTGCCTCGCGCGGCAGTTGGTCCGGTCGCAGGCTGCGCCGTATGCCGATTTCCTCGAACATCTCGAGGTCCAGCGGCAGCGCCTGCGCCAGCGGCACCTGCGCGTCATAGACCAGCACCTGCGGCTTGAGCGGACGCGAGCTGTTGACCGAAACGACCATTGCGAAGCGTCCGTCCGCGAGCTGCACCACCGAGCCCGGCGGGTACACGCCCATCATGCGGATGAAAGCTTTCAGAATGGTCGGATCGAAGCGCTCGCGTTGCTGGGCATAGAGCACGGACAGGGCTTCATGGGGCGTCTGCCCTTCCTGCGCGTGTTCGGGGTTGCAAAGGCGGTCGTAGGAATTGACCAGGCACAGCACCTTGCCCGCAGCGCTCAGGTCTTCGCCTATCAGATGCAGCGGAAAGCCGCTGCCGTCGACAAACTCATGGTGCTGGGCCATGGCCGTGAGCACGTCGCTCGACACGCCCATGCCCATCGCCAGCGCCACCGAATCGCCGACATGATTCTCATACTGCGCACGCGGCGGCGGCGCCGCGCCCGGCTTGGAATCCTTGCCTATGTCATGCAGCAGCGCCGCAAGGCCCAGTTCGTACAGATCCGCCGCGTTCATGTCCAGCGCGCGGCCCAGCAAGAGGCACAGCACCGTCACGTTGACCGGGTGTTCGGACTGGCGGTGGCCCGAGCTTTCGGACAGCAGGCGTATCACCAGATCACCGGTGGGCAACACGTCCTGGAGATAGCCCTGGACCATGCCGTGGCTCTTGGCGAGAGCCTGCTCGGGCTGCGCGGCCGCGCAGTTGAACACCTGCATGTATTCGCGTGCCGCGGCGCGAAAGCGCTCATCGCAACGCTGCCACAGTGGCGGCAGCCCATGCAGGGGCAGCTCCGGCTCGGCGGGCGGCGACTGCGCAAGCGCCGCGTCCTGCGACTCGGCGCCTTCGCTCCCCAGTGCCAACCGCTCTCCCCGGGCCGACGCCGCGTCGTCATCGTCCGCCGTCTCTGTATCGAAGGAAGCGATCTCGCTGCGCGCAGGAAAATAGCGGATAACCTCAAGCCCCAGCGCCTTGACGGTCTGGAGCTGGCTATCGGAAACAATGCGAAAGCTGTTGACGGGAAAGGGATGGCGCATCCAGCCGACTTCCAGCTGGATGTACATGCCTACACGCAAGGCATTCGGATTGATCAGGACAGAGGAATTCACTGGTGAAAGCGATACAGTACAAAAGGTTGCACAACTGTCCAATTGTTTCGGCCATTATCGCCACTTCTTGAGGCCATGCATGCGTTCTCCAGGTCCGCTGGGCTTTTTTGCAGGCCTTGGTAGCGATAACAGCTTGCCACTCGGCAGGCGCTTTTAACATGGGACAAAACCCACTCCACTGAAATTGGATAAGGCCCGCTCAGGCCCCTGGCAACGCTACCTGCACCACAGCGAAGGTTTGTAGACCAGGTCCATCCACAGCGCCCAGGCCGCGACGCCAAACAGCATCAGCCCGGCGGCGCGGCTGCCCCAATCGACGCGCCAGCCATTGAGCCGGCCGCGCAGCTGCCCCCAGAGCCAGGGCGCGGCCACCAGCCACAGCCCGCTGCCGACGGCGAACGCGGCCATGGACAATGCCCCGGCCAGTGCCCCGCCGCTCAGGCCCGCGACCAGCAGCGCCGAATACAGCAGGCCGCAAGGCATCAAGGCCCAGACATAGCCGGTCGCCAGGCTGCCGCCGGGCGCCGTCACCACGGGCTGCACGCGCCGCCACAGCGCGCGGCCCGCTTCCTCTATCCAGGCCGGCTGGCGCGCCTGGACCATCATCAGAATGCCCCAGACCATGATCGCCAGGTGCATGAAAGTCCAGACCGGCCCCATGGCCGTGGTACGCATGTTGAGCCAGGCCAGGCCTTGGACAGCGACCGCGGCCAGCGCGCCCAGGCTCGCATAGCCCGCGATGCGTCCCGCATGAAAAAGAGCGCTGCGCTGCCACAGGCGGCTGCGCCGGCCATGGACCTGGACCACGCTCGCGGATGCTGCGCCGGCCGGCGCCGCAGTCACCAGCGCGCAAGGCGCGGCGCACATGGCCAGGCAATGCGGGCCGCCCATCAGGCCCATCACGGCAGCAGTCCCAACCAGCGAAAGCAACATAAGCCCGGCGCCTGGTCACGCAGGCAAGAAAGTGTGGAGAGCGCGCTTCGACAGGCTCAGCGCGAACGGAGTGCCGCGCTTTGAAAGGCTCAGCGCGAACGGAGTGTTGCGCTTCGACAGGCTGGGCGCGAACGGGAACGAGGTCGGACGCGAACGCCCGGGCCTGGCCGCAGACAAGCCTAGATGATCCGTGAAAACCGCGCGCGGTTCCTGTCGGCCTGCAAATAGCGGTCAAACGTCATGGCTACTGCGCGCACGAAATACCAGCCCAGGGCCGTGACGCGCAGGCTTTCGTCGTCGATTTCCACCATGCCCTGCTGCTGCAGGTCTTCGAGCATCTCCAGCTCGGCCGCGAAGTAGCGCCGCGAATCGATCAGCCAGGCCTGGTCCAGCGATTCGAAGAGCACCTCGCCCTGGCACATCAGCGCCATGATGACCGCGCGCCGAATCAAATCATCGCGGCTGAGCGCCAGGCCGCGCACCACGGGCAGCCGGCCCTGGTTGAGCAGGTCGTAATACTCATCGAGCGTCTTCGCGTTCTGGCTGTAGGTCGCGCCGACCCGGCCAATGGCCGAGACGCCCAGCGCGATCAGGTCGCAGTCGGGCTGGGTGCTGTAGCCCTGGAAATTGCGGTGCAGCCGGCCCTGGCGCTTGGCGACGGCCAGCGCGTCGGTGGGCAGCGCGAAATGGTCCATGCCCACGTACACATAGCCGGCCTCCTGGAAGCTTTCGAGCGAGCGCGCGAGCATGGCCAGCTTGGCGCCCGCGCCGGGCAGCGCCGCGCTGTCGATGCGCCGCTGCGGCTTGAAGCGCTCGGGCAGATGGGCGTAGGCATAGAGCGCGATGCGGTCGGGCCGCAGTTCGCCCACCTGGGCCAGCGTGCGCTCGAACGATTCGGGGGTCTGGCACGGCAGGCCGTAGATCAAGTCGACATTGATCGATTCGAAACCCAGTTCGCGCGCCGCCTGCACGAGCGAAAACACTTGGCTCGCAGGCTGTTCGCGGTGCACGGCCTTCTGCACCTGGGGGTCGAAATCCTGTACACCGAAGCTCAGCCGATTGAAGCCCAACTGCGCAAGAAAAGCCAGGCGTTCGGGCGTCACGGTGCGCGGGTCGACTTCGATCGAATACTCGCCGCCGGGCTGGAACGCGAAGTGGCGGCGCAGCAGCGCCATCAGCTCGGTCAGGCCTGCGTCGGTGAGGAAGGTCGGCGTGCCCCCGCCCAGATGCAGCTGGCTCACGGGCTGGCCCGTGCCGCAGTGCGCGGTATGCAGCGCGACTTCGCGCGCCAGATACTCGAGGTAGGTCTGGGCACGCTCGGGGTGGCGGGTGATGATCTTGTTGCAGGCGCAGTAGTAGCACAGCGCGGCGCAAAACGGGATGTGCACATACAGTGACAGCGGCCGCGCCTGACCGGGCGCACCCTGGCGGCGCTGCGCCAGCGCGAGGGTGTAGTCGTCCTGGCCGAAGGCTTCGACGAAACGGTCGGCCGTCGGGAACGAGGTGTAGCGCGGGCCCGGCACGTCGAAACGCTGCAACAGCTCGGGGGTGATTGCGGTCATGGGGGATCTTTCCTTGCTTTGGCGTACTTTGCCGCATCCCAATCTCCGCGACCTTGATGTCGATCAAGTCTTGCGCAGCCAGGGCCTGCGACAATTTGACGCATATCAGCAGCAGCCGTGACGCCATGTGCTGCGCGCTGCGGCGTTCCATGCGATAAAGGGGGCCGCGCCGCCCGTCAGACTCGCATCGCCAACCCCGAGGTCCCATTCCCATGAATCTACAAGCGATCAAAGCCTCCTGTTCCACCTGCAATCTGCGCGAACTGTGCCTGCCCATAGGCTTGAACGAGGAGCAGATGGAACGCATCGACACCATCGTCGCGGTGCGTCGCAAGGTCAAGCGGGGTGCCCTGCTGTTCCACAACGGCGAAGCGTTCTCTTCGCTCTACGCGATACGCACCGGCTTCTTCAAGACCAGCGTGGCGACCGAAGACGGACGCGACCAGGTCACGGGCTTCCAGATGGCGGGGGAGATCATCGGGCTGGACGGCATCGTCAACGACCACCACACCTGCGATGCGGTCGCGCTCGAGGATGCCGAAGTCTGCGTGATGCCGTTCGACAAGCTCGAGCAGCTGTCGCGCGAAGTCACGGTGCTGCAGAACCACGTGCACAAGGTGATGAGCCGGGAGATCGTGCGCGAGCATGGCGTGATGCTGCTGCTGGGCAGCATGCGCGCCGAGGAACGCCTGGCGGCGTTTGTGCTGAACCTGGTGCAGCGGCTGCACACGCGCGGTTTTTCGGCGTCGGAGCTGGTGCTGCGCATGACGCGCGAGGAAATCGGCAGCTACCTGGGCCTCAAGCTCGAAACCGTGAGCCGCACGTTCTCGAAGTTCGTCGACGAAGGCATCGTCGAAGTCAAGCAACGCCATATCCGCATTCTCGATACCGATGCGCTCAAGCGCATCGTCAACAACCAGCACGGCTGCGAATAACGGCGGCTGCGAGCGCCGGGCGTTTCAGTCCAGCGCCGGTGCGGGATCGCGCAGGCGTGGCGCGTCTTTTTCCCAGCCGTTGACTTCGGCCGGCCCCATGCCCAGCAGACAGGTCAAGGCGCTCGCGCCGCTGATGACCAGCCAGAACGCAAAGAACGACAGCGTATAGAACGTCTGGCGGCTCCAGGTGAGCGCCGCGCCCTGCCACTGGATGTCACTGGGATCGACGAAGCCGAACACCAGCATTTCCATCGCACAGGCCGCCAGGAAAGCAGGCCAGAGAATCCACATCAAGCGTTTTGCCCACATCAGGAACTCCTTTCGCAGCAGGAAATTCATTCTGCAGCCAAAGCCGCCTGCGGGCGCTGCGGAAAACCCGCGTACCGGCGTCAGCGGTCGGTGGGCACGTGTTCGGCCGGCGTCGCCGCGTGGTTGCGGCCGGTCAGCGCGGGCGCAAGGCGCAGGTCGGGTTTCTCGGACAGCGTCTGGTTGATCTCCACGCCGTGGCGGTAGTAGTCGGGATCGATCACCGGATCGGGATGGGCAGCAGCGATCCAGAACGTGACCAGGCCGGCGACCACGACCACGGCCGGGCCGCCGATCACCATCCAGACAAAACCGAATTTCCACCAGGGCCGGGGATCGTGTGCGGGAGCGTTGGCAGGATTTTGCGACATGGTGCGGCTTTCAAGGTTGCGGTCCGGGCGCCGGCGCTGCACGGCGTGCGGACGAAAAAAAAGGGCGGCAGCGCCGCCCCGAGTCGGCGCTATCAGCGCGCGGTGGCAGGCTTGCGCGAGAGGCTCCAGACGTAGGAGGTCAGCACATCGATCTGTCCTTCGGTCAGCTTGGCCTTTTGCGCCGGCATCTGGTTTTGCTTGCCGTTGGTGATGATGTCGATGATCGCGGCTTCACCCCAGCCATGCAACCAGATATCGTCGGTCAGGTTGGGCGCGCCCAAAGCGTGGTTGCCCTTGCCGTCCATGCCGTGGCACGCGGCGCAGGCCGCGAACTTGGACTTGCCCAGCGAAGCGCGCAGCGAATCGTTGGGGCTGCCCGACAGGCTCAGCACGTAGTGCGCCAGATTGCGCACGTCTTCGGGCGTGCCCACGGCCGCGGCCATCGGCGGCATGATGCCGAAACGGCCTTCGGTGATGGTGGTCTTGATGGTTTCGGGATCGCCGCCATACAGCCAGTCGCCGTCGGTCAGGTTGGGAAAGCTCTTGCCGCCCGCCGCGTCCGAGCCGTGGCATTGCGAGCAGTTGTTCATGAACAGGCGCTCGCCTATGGCCATGGCCTGCGGGTCTTCGGCACGCTCCTCGTGCGTCATCGTCGCGAAGCGCGCATAAAGCGGCTCGATCTGCGCCTTGGCCTTGGCCATTTCGGCCTCGTAGGCGCCGACCTGCGACCAGCCCAGCTTGCCCGACATCGATCCCAGGCCCGGATAGGCCACGAGATAGACGATGCCGAAGATCACGGTGATGACGAACAGCCACACCCACCAGCGTGGCAAGGGGTTGTTCAGTTCGCGCAGGTCGCCGTCCCAGACGTGGCCCGTGGTGTTGTCCCCGGTGGACATGACTTTCTTGCGCGCCGTGAAAAGCAGCAGCAGCGCGCAAAAAAGTATGCCGCCCAGTGTCAGCACGATCACGAAGATCGACCAGAAATTGTTTACGAAATCGCTCATGGGTTGTTCTCGTTATGCGGACAGGACTCTTCAGTCCTGTTCAAAGGGCAACTGCGCAGCCTCGTCGAAGCGGGCCTGGTTGCGGCGGGCGTAAGCCCACCACCAGATGCCCACGAAGAAGGCAAAAGACGCCAGCGTGACCACGATGCGCATGGTGGTGATGATGTCCATGGTGCTTTCCTCTTACTTCAGTGCCGTGCCAAGAACCTGCAGGTAGGCGATGACGGCTTCCATTTCCGTCTTGCCCTTGACCTCGTCGGTCGCGGCCTTGATCTCGTCGTCCGTGTAGGGCACGCCCACGCGGCGCAGCGCCGTCATGTGCGTGGCTATCGACTCATGGTCCGCAGGTGTCTTGGCCAGCCAGGCGTAGGCGGGCATGTTCGACTCGGGCACCACGTCGCGGGGATTGGTCAAGTGGATGCGATGCCATTCATCGCTGTACTTGCCGCCCACGCGGTGCAGGTCGGGACCGGTGCGCTTGGAACCCCATTGGAATGGGTGGTCATAGACGAACTCGCCGGCGACCGAGTAGTGGCCATAGCGCAGCGTTTCGGCATAGAAGGGGCGGATCATCTGCGAGTGGCAGTTGTAGCAGCCTTCGCGCTGGTAGATGTCGCGGCCCACCAGTTGCACCGCGGTGTAGGGCTTGACGCCCTGCACGGCTTCGGTGGTCGACTTCTGGTAGAACAGCGGCACGATTTCGGCCAGACCGCCGACGGCCACGACCAGCAAGGTCAGCACGATCATCCAGAAGTTGCTGGTTTCCACCTTCTCGTGGGTGAATCCGCTCGATTTTTTGTTTTGATCAGACATGTGAGGCTCCTAGAACTCAGGCGTGGGCCTGGTTCACTGCGGGAATGGCGACCTTGACCGAACGACCGTTGATGACCGTCTTCCAGGTGTTCCAGGCCATGACCAGCATGCCGCCCAGGTACAGCAGACCACCGACCACGCGGATCACGTAGAACGGATAGGTCGCCTTCACGCTCTCGACGAAGGTGTAGGTCAGCGTACCGTCAGGGTTGACCGCACGCCACATCAGGCCCTGCATCACGCCGGCAATCCACATCGCGGCGATGTACAGCACGATGCCAATGGTCGCCATCCAGAAGTGCAGCTCGATCGCGGGCACGGAATACATCTTGTCCTTGCCGAACAGGCGCGGGATCAGGTAGTAGAGCGAACCCATGGTGATCAGACCGACCCAGCCAAGCGCACCCGAGTGCACGTGGCCAATGGTCCAGTCGGTGTAATGCGACAGCGCATTCACGGTCTTGATCGCCATCATCGGGCCTTCGAAGGTCGACATGCCGTAGAACGACAGCGCCACGATAAGGAAGCGCAGGATGGGGTCATCGCGCAGCTTGTGCCAGGCGCCCGACAGCGTCATCACGCCGTTGATCATGCCGCCCCAGCTCGGTGCCAGCAGGATGATGGAGAACACCATGCCCACGGATTGCGTCCAGTCGGGCAGCGCCGTGTAGTGCAGGTGATGCGGGCCGGCCCACATGTAGGTGAAGATCAGCGCCCAGAAGTGGACGATGGACAGGCGGTAGCTGTAGACCGGACGACCGGCCTGCTTGGGGATGAAGTAGTACATCATGCCCAGGAAGCCGGCGGTGAGCAGGAAGCCCACGGCGTTGTGGCCGTACCACCACTGGATCATCGCGTCCTGCACGCCCGCATAGGCCGAGTAGCTCTTCATCCAGCTCGCGGGAATGGCGATGTTGTTGAAGATGTGCAGCAGCGCGATCGCAATGATGTAGGCACCGAAGAACCAGTTGGCCACATAGATGTGCTTGACCTTGCGGATGCCTATGGTGCCGAAGAACACGATCGCGTAGCTGACCCAGGTGACCAGGATCAACAGATCGATGGGCCATTCGAGTTCGGCGTATTCCTTGCTCTGGGTATAACCCAGGGGCAGGCTGATCACGGCGCCGACGATCACCAGCTGCCAGCACCAGAAGGTGAGGCTAGCGAGCTTGGGCATGAACAGCCCGGTCTGGCAGGTGCGCTGCACCACGTAGTAGCTGGTGGCGAACAGCGCGCTGCCGCCAAACGCAAAGATCACCGCATTGGTATGCAGCGGCCGCAGGCGGCCAAAGCTCAGCCATGGCACACCGAAGTTGAGTTCTGGCCAGGCGAGCTGGGCGGCGATAAGCACGCCGACCGCCATGCCTATCACCCCCCAGACCACGGCCATTATCGAAAACTGTCTTACGACCTTATCGTCGTAATGCACAGCACTGTTTTTTAGAACGTCCATCGCGCACCTCTTGTATTGCTTGCAAAGTGTTTATCCACCGGGCTTCTGGTGTATTGATACATGTCAATCGTTTCTCAGAATCCGCTCCCCCTCTTGCTCCACACTCTCGAACTGGCCTCGGTAGACTGCCCACCAAAGGGCGGCCACGATGACCAGTACCAGGATTACCGATAACGGGATCAGCAAATAGAGAATTTCCATCAGATCGCTCCTGTCAGGCCCACGGCCGGCTGCACGGCAGGACAAGCCGGCGCATCGACCATCGTCAGCGGCATGGCGCGCGCCAGGCGCGCCGCATTGAGCACCACCAGCAGCGAACTCAGCGCCATTCCCAGGCCGGCCAGCCAGGCCGGCATCCAGCCGACGACCGCCAGCGGCACCGAGACCGCGTTGTAGGCAGCGGCCCAGCACAGGTTCTGGCGCACGATGCGCAAGGTGCGCCGCGCCAGCAGCAGCGTCTGGGCGACCAGCTCGAGATGGTCGCCCAGCACCACGAAATCGGAGCGCGACTGCGCCAGCGGCACCGCGCGGCCAAACGCAAAGGAGACATGGGCGCCGGCAAGCACCGGGCCGTCGTTGAGGCCGTCGCCGCACATGGCCACATGGCGGCCGGCGGCCTGCTCGGACTGCAGGCGTGAGAGCTTGTCCTGGGGCGTGCAATCGCCCACCGCGACATCGATGCCGGTCTGCGCGGCAATGCGCTGCACGGCCGCATCGCGGTCGCCCGACAGCAGCAGCACGCGGATGCCCGCGGCGCGCAGCTGCGCCACGACGGCCGGCGCCTCGGCGCGCAAGTCCTCGCTCAGACCGAAGCGCATGAGCTCGCGCGGCTGGCCCTGGCCGTCTTCTTCGGTGAGCACCACCTGCTGCAGCGCCGACGCGCCCTGCTCCAGCGCACCCGTATGGCGCACCGAGCCCAGGCGGAACTGGCGCAGCCGTTCGGGCTGCAGGCTGTCGCGCACCACGGCGATCAGGCCGAAACCCGCACGTTCCTGCACCTGCACGATCTGCCAGCGCGCGGCCTGCGCCTGCGCCGCGGCATCATTGTCGGCCGCGCGCGCCACGGCGCGCGAGGCCGGATGCACAGACTGGCGCGCGAGCAGGCCCGCCAGCGCCAAGGCCTCGTCGGCATCGACACCCACGCCTGCCTGCAGGTTGCGCACGGCCATGCCGTCGCGCGTGAGCGTGCCGGTCTTGTCGAACACCAGCGTATCGACCGCGGCCAGGGCTTCCAGGCCCTGCAGATTGCGCACCAGCACGCCACTGCGCGCCAGCGTGCCCGCCGCAGTCAGCATGGCCACGGGCGTGGCCAGCGACAGCGCACAGGGGCAGGTCACGATCAGCACCGCCACCGCGACCATCATCGCGTGGCTGGGGTCGGTGGGCCACCACCAGGCCGCGGCCAGGCCGGCGGCCAGCAGCACGGCGATCAGGAACGGGCGCGCGATGCGGTCGGCGAGCTGCGCCAGCCGGGGCTTTTGCAGCGACGCGCTTTCCATCAGCGCGACGATCTGCGCGAACTGCGTGCCCTCGCCCACGGCGCGCACGCGCACCTGCACCACGGCGTCAAGGTTGTAGCTGCCGGCCGCGACCGCATCGCCCACATGGCGCAGCACGGGCGTCGACTCGCCCGTGAGCAGCGCTTCGTCGGCATGGGTACTGCCGGCGACGATTTCGCCGTCGGCGGGAAAGGCTTCGCCTGGCAGCACGCGCACCGTGTCGCCGGACTGCAGGCGGCGCGTTGCGACGCGCTCCCAGCTGCCGTCGGCCAGGCGCCGCTCGACGCTGTCGGGCAGGCGGTTCATCACGGCTTCGAGCGCACCCGCGGTGCGGTCGCGCAGCCGCATCTCAAGCAGCCGGCCCGAGAGCAGGAAAAAGACGAACATCGTCAGCGAGTCGAAGAACACTTCGCGGCCGAACGGGCCTGAAGGGTCGAACGTGCCCATGGTGCTCACGACGAAAGTGATCAGCATGCCCAGCGCGACCGGCAGGTCCATGCTCACGCGGCGCGCGCGGATGTCGCGCAACGCATTCGAGAAGAACGGCCCGCAGGCAAACAGCACAACAGGCAGCGACAGCACCCACGAGGCCCAGCGCAGCAGCGTTTCCATCTCCTGCGTGAGATCGCCGGGCTTGGACGAATACGCGGGCCAGGCGTACATCATGACCTGCATCATGCACAGCCCGGCGACCAGCCAGCGCCACAGCGCACGCCGGCTTTCGCGCTTGCGGATCTCGCGCGCAAACGCATCGCGCGCCGGAAACGCCCGGTAGCCCGCGCGCTCGACGGCGGCAATCCATTCGGAGGGCAGCACCTGGGAAGGCTTCCAGACCACGCGTGCACGCTGCGTCGCGGCGCTGACTTCGGCGCGCTCGACGCCAGGCACGCTGCGCAGCGCGTCCTCGATCGTCAGCGCGCAGGCGGCACAATGCATGCCGTGCAAAACCACATGGGAATCCCATGTGAGGGAAGCATCTGGTGGGGGTTCGGTTTCGTGGGTGGCAGTCGGCCCGACGGGCCTCCCAAATGCACTCCACTCCTGTGGGTCGTCCAGCAGCGAAGCGCTTGCCTCGGTGGACAGGGGGCCGAAATCGAGCGCTACCGTCTCCGTCGCTGCGGACGGTTCGGGAATCTTGTAGGACATGGCGCAAGCGTAACTGGGGCGAATCATACGCGTATTGATCTTCATCAATTGCGAAAAGCCAGATAAGCTTGAGTATCGGATCCATCCACGTTTAACTCAGGAGGCCGTATGTACCAACGCATTCTCATCGCCACCGATGGCTCCCCGCTGTCCGACCAGGCTGTCGAAAGTGGGCTATCACTCGCAGCGCTGTGCAAGGCCAGCGTCGTGGTCGTCAAAGTCGTTCCGCTCTATTCGCGCAGCTACCTCGAGGGCGGCGACTACACCAGCATCGATGATGTCAAGCGCATCGAGGACCAGTGGGTGCACAGCGCGCAGCAACTGCTCAACGGCATCGTCGCCACCGGAGAAGCGCGCGGCGTCGCCGTGAAAACCTGCGTAATGAAGTCGGACTTGGTCGCCGAAACGCTGATCGACGTCGCCAAGGAGCATGGCGCCGACCTGATCATCATGGCTTCGCATGGCCGCAAGGGCATCAAGCGCCTGCTGCTGGGCAGCGAAACCCAGCATGTGCTGACGCATTCGACCGTGCCTGTACTGGTGCTGCGTTGAACGCCGCCTGGGCGGCGTTCGCCGCTCAGGCCGCGAACAGCTGCTGATACTGGGCACGCAGCAGATTCTTCTGCACCTTGCCCATGGTGTTGCGCGGCAGCTCGTCGACCACGAAGCAGCGCTTGGGAATCTTGAAATTCGCGAGCTGCCCCTTCAATGCGTCGACCAGCGGCTGGGCCTGCAGCTGCGCGCCCGCCTTGGCCACGACCACGGCCACGCCGACTTCGCCGAAGTCAGGATGCGGCACGCCCACGAGCGCGCTTTCGGCCACGCCCGGCAGGTCGTTGATGAAGCTTTCGACTTCCGCGGGATAGACGTTGTAGCCGCCCGAAATGATCAGGTCCTTGCTGCGCCCGACGATGCTCACGTAGCCGCGGGCATCGATGCGGCCCACGTCGCCGGTCTTGAACCAGCCATCTGCCGTGAACTCCTCGGCGGTCTTTTCCGGCATGCGCCAGTAGCCCGGAAACACGTTGGGTCCGCGCACCTGGATATTGCCGATCTCGTCGACAGCCGCGGCTTCGCCCGCATCGTTGACGACCCGCACGCCCACGCCGGGCAGCGCAAAGCCCACGGTGCCGGGGCGGCGCTCGGACTGCCCGCCCTGCGCGGCATCAGGGCCCCAGGGGTTGGACGTCAGCATGATGGTCTCGCTCATGCCGTAGCGCTCGAGAATGGTGTGGCCGGTGCGCTGCTGCCAGGCCGCATGGGTTTCGGTCAGCATGGGTGCCGAGCCCGAGACGAACAACCGCATGTGGGCCGTGGCCGCGGGCGTCAGGCGCGCGTCGGCGAGCATGCGCACATAGAGCGTGGGCACGCCCATGAAAACCGTGGCGTCGCGCATGCGCGCGATCACCGCCGCCGGGTCGAACTTCGCGAACCAGATCATCTTGCTGCCGTTGAGCAAGGCGCCGTGGATGGCGACGAACAGGCCATGCACGTGGAAGATGGGCAGCGCATGGATCAGCACATCATCGGGCTGCCAGCCCCAGTATTCCTTGAGCACGCGCGCATTGGACAGCATGTTGCCATGCGTGAGCATCGCGCCCTTGCTGCGGCCCGTGGTGCCGCTGGTGTAGAGGATGGCCGCGAGGTCGTCGGCGCCGCTGGCCACGGGCACATGGTGATCGCTGTGGTGGGCCGCGCGCTCGAGCAGGCTGCCGCTGCGGTCGTCGCCCAGCGTGAACACCGACTGGGTGCCGGCCTGGAACGCGATCTTGGACACCCAGCCGAAATTGCCCGGCGAACAGACCACGACCGCGGGCTCGGCGTTGGCGATGAAGTATTCGATCTCGGCGCTCTGGTAGGCGGTGTTGAGCGGCAGGAACACATGGCCGGCGCGCAGCGTGGCCAGGTACAGGATCAGTGCCTCGACCGATTTCTCGACCTGCACCGCAATCCGGCTGCGCGCCGGAAGTTGCAGCGAAGCGAGCAGATTGGCGATGCGCGCGCTGGCCTGATCGAGGTCGCGCCAGGTATAGAACAGGCTGTGGCCGTCGGCGCCTATGGCCTCGACGGCCGTGGCATCGAGGTCCGAAGGAAAGGCCGCGCGCAGCGCGCCAAACAGGTTGTCGTCAGAAAGCATGGAAATCTCGAAAAAGTTCGTGGACATTCAAAACGCCGGGGCCCGCTTTTCCAGGAAGGCGGCTATGCCCTCCCGATGCTCCGCCCCATCGGCATAGGCATACACATCATCGCCGGGCCGGCCCTGCACGCCCTGCCCTGCGAGCGCCTGCGCGGCAGCCAGCGGCGCGGCCAGCAGCGCGCGCAATATCTGCTTATTGTGGCGCGCGGCCTGGGGCGCGAGCGCTGCGACGCGCTGCGCGCTGGCCAGCGCCGCAGCCTGCAGTTGATCATCGTCAACGACGCTGCCGACAAAGCCGCGCGCCGCCATTTCCGCGGCGCTGAAGGTCGCGGCTTCGAGCAGCATCTGGCGCGCGGTCAGCGCGCCCACGGCCGAAGCCACGAGCGCGGCCTCGCGCGGCGCCATGGGAAAGCCCAGGCGCGCAATCGGCGCGCCAAAGCGCGCCGAGGCCGCTGCCAGCCGCAGATCAGCGCAGGCCGCGATCTCCACGCCCGCGCCCATGCAGGCACCCGAGATCGCAGCCACGATGGGTACATCGCAGGCCAGCATCGCCGACAGGCCGCCCCAGACGGCGCCCTCATGGAAGTCGCGCAGGCGCGCGGCATCGAAACGGAAATCCGGGTACTCGGAGATATCCCCTCCCGCGCAGAACGCGGTCTCGCCGGCGTCGCTGCTGCCTTCGATGAGCACGCAGCGCACGGTGGCATCGGCCTGGAAGGCCACAAAGGCCGCGCGCAAGGCGCGCCACATCGCCACCGACATCGCATTGCGCTTGCCCGCATGCAACAGCTGCACGCGCACGATGCCGGCCGCATCCTGCGGCAGGACTTTCACTTCACCCGACATTCGTTCACTCCACCTTTGCACCCGAGGCCTTGACCACCTGGGCCCAGCGCTTGACTTCACCCGAGACCATGGCCGCGAACTGCTCCTTGCTCAGACTGCCGTATTCGGCGCCATTTTGCGCCCAGATGGCCTTGATTTCAGGCGTCTGGCCCAGACGGCGAACTTCCTCGAGCATGTGGTTCTGCTGCTCCAGCGGCGTGTTCTTCGGCGCCCACAGGCCGTACCAGGTGGTCACGGTGTAGTCGGGCAGACCCACTTCGGCCGCGCAGGGTACGTCGGGCAGCGAAGGATTGCGCTTGCTGCCCGAGACCATCAGCGCCTTGATGCGCCCGCCCTTGATATGCGCCGCCGAGGAGCCCAGGCCGTCGAACATCATGTCGACATTGCCGCCCATCAGATCCTGCAGCGCCGGGCCTGCGCCGCGGTAGGGAATGTGCGTGACGAAGGTATTGGTCTGCAGCTTGAACAGTTCGCCCGCCAGATGGTGCGAAGTGCCCGGGCCGGCCGAAGCGTAGTTGAAGCTGCCGGGCTTGCGGCGCAGATCGGCAATCAGTTCCTGGATCGTCTTGGCGGTGACGGTGCGCGGATTGACCACCACCACCTGCGGCACGCTGGCCAGCAGCGCCAGCGGAACGAAGTCGCGCTCCAGGTCGTAATCCAGCCGCGCATAGACCGAAGGCGCAATCACATGGTGGGTGCCGCCCATGAAGTAGTTGTAGCCGTCGGCCGGCGCCTTGGCCGCGAAGCTTGCGCCCAGCGTGCCGCCCGCGCCGCCGCGGTTGTCGATGATCAGCGTCTTGCCCGTGCTCTTGGAGAACTGCGCGGCAAACGGGCGCGCAAACGCATCGGTGCCGCCGCCCGCGGGAAAGGGCACGACCAGGTTGACGGGCTTGGTCGGCCAGCCCGGGCTCTGCGCCCAGCTGCTGCCCGTGAGCGCGACCATGGCCGCGGCCGCCGCGCGCAGTGCGTCGCGGCGTTGCAAAGAGATATCCGGCATCGCTTGTCTCCTGTGTTTCTTGTGTTTTCAGCGCGCTGCTGCCCGCAGCCCGCAGGGGTGGCGCTGCGCGCCGCCCCTGCTCAGCCCTTGATCAGGCTTTCGATGTCGCGAGACACCGGCATCCGGCCCTGCGCCAGCAGGCCTCGATGTTTGTCGATCTTCTTGAGGTCGTAGAGGTAATTGACCATGAGCCCGAACGACTGCTTGGCTCCCTTGGCAGAAGGGTCTCCCCCCCAGTTCAGGCGCTCCACGCGCGCGCCGTTGCCCAGGTGAAAACGCGCCACCGGATCGAGCGGCTTGCCGTTGTTGCTTTCCTTGCCCAGGTAGTGCGCGGCGCACCACAGCAGCGCGCGCCGCACGGGCGAGTTCTGCGGCAGCTGTGCGGCCTTTTCGGCGGCTTCGAGCAGCAGCGCGGCATCGAGCTCGGCCTTGGGCGCCAGGCCCAGCGCGCGCGCGAGTTCGCCGCGCGGCTTGTCGCTCATGCGCGCCAGCAGCGGCGTGCCGTTCTTCGCCAGCCAGCTGCGAAAGCCCGGAATCGGCGACAGCGTGGCAAAGGTGCGCAGCCGCGGAAATTCGGCGCTCAGCGTCTGCGCCACATGCTTGATCAGCGAGTCGCCGAAGCTCACGCCGCGCAGGCCGGTCTGGGTGTTGCTGATCGAATAGAAGATCGCCGTGCTGGCGCGGCTGATGTCGGCCGTGGCCGCGCTTTCGTCGAGCAGCGGCGTGATGCTGTCCGAGATGTCGTCGACCAGCGCGACCTCGACGAAGATCAGCGGCTCGCCCGGCAGGCGGGGATGGAAGAAGCCATAGCAGCGGCGGTCGCTGTCGAGCCGGTTCTTCAGATCGGTCCAGCTGCGGATGTCGTGCACCGCCTCGTACTGGATCAGCTTCTCGAGCAGCGACGCGGGCGAGTCCCAGCTGAGCCGCTGCAGTTCGAGAAACGCCACATCGAACCAGGTCGAGAACAGGTGCTCGAGTTCGGCGTCCAGCGCCGCGAAACGCTTGTCGGATTTGGGCAGCGCCAGCAGCTCCGAGCGCAGGTCGAGCAGAAAGCGCATTCCGCCCGCGGGCACGGCAAAGCGCTGCAGCAGCCGCGTGCGCGCCGACGACAGCGCGCGCCGCAGCGCGATCTCGGCCTGACCGCGCTCGATTTCGGAATCGGCCTCGTCATAGTGCTGGCGCGCGCGCTGCAGGCGTTCGGCGTCGGGGCCGAACTGCTCGCAGACCAGCAACCACAGATCCTGGCGCTCGGCGGGCGCGGCCGCCGCATACCAGTCGATCACATCCTTGGCGCGGCGCCCGCCTTCGACTTCGCTGACCTGCTCGGCAGAAGCCGCCTGCAGGTCTTCCATGAGCCGGCGCAGCACGCGCGGCGCCAGCGCTTCCGCGCCGCGGCGCAATGTCGCCTTGAGGCGCTCATGGGTGGTGCGCACCGACGGCGCCTTGGCCGCGGGCTTGCTTTCTTCGGCCGGCGCTTGCGCCTTTTCGGCCGACTCCGACGTACGCAGCTTAGACACGCCGCGCGTAATCCATTCCGATGCCAGATTCATGCAGCAGGTCCTTATGACAACCAGGGCAGGATGCCATGCTCATGCCCTTGTCACCATTATGGGTTGCCCTGCCCTGGTGACTTCAGCCGCGCAGAGTTTTTACATGTCGCATCGGCGACACCCAATCAGGCGACGCTGCGCTGCGGCTGGCGCTGGGCCCAGAGCCACAGGCCCACGCCTGCGGCCATCATCGGCAGACACAGCCACTGGCCCATGCTCAAGCCCATGGACAGCAGGCCCAGGTAGTCGTCGGGCTCGCGGAAATATTCCGCAATGAAACGCAGCAGGCCGTAGCCGAACAGGAAGGCCGCGGCCACCTGGCCCTGGCGATGCTCCTTGCGCGCATAAAGCCACAGCAGCACGAACAGCAGCAGGCCTTCCAGCAGGAACTGGTAGATCTGCGAGGGGTGGCGCGGCTGCATGGAGCCGCTTTGCGCAAAGACCATGCCCCAGGGCAGATCAGGGCTGGAGAACCGGCCCCAGAGCTCGCCGTTGATGAAGTTGCCTATGCGCCCGGCCGCCAGGCCCGTGGGCACGCAGGGCGCGACAAAGTCGGCGACCTGCAGCCAGGGGCGGCGACGCGAATGCGCAAACCACAGCATGGCGCCGATCACGCCCAGCAGGCCGCCGTGAAACGCCATTCCGCCCTGCCAGACCGCAAACACTTCGAGCGGGTGCGACAGGTAATAAGAAGGCTTGTAGAACAGGCAGTAACCCAGGCGCCCGCCGATCACCACCCCGACCACGCCCAGGAACAGGATGTCCTCCACGTCCTTGCGCGTCCAGGCCTGCTCGCCCGTGAGCCGCGCGAACGGCGGATGGCGCAGGCGCTTGATGCCCAGCAACATGAACAGGCCGAAAGCGGCCAGATAGGTAAGGCCGTACCAGTGCACGGCAATCGGGCCGAGCTGCAGCGCGATGGGGTCGATTTGGGGGTAGATCAGCATTCACTGATTGTGCCGCAGACCGGGGCGGTGGCTGTGAAAGTGGGGTGACAGGGCTTGCGCCAAATGGCACCGCCATGCCAGTTGCCATGAGCACAGGCCGTTCATCCTTCGACGCGGCCGACGAGGCGGGCTCAGGACGAACGAAGTGCCAAGACCCGCGAGCGCCGTTCGTGGTGAGCCACGAACGCCCAGCCCTCATGATCCAGGCTCAGACCGTTCATCCTGACGACTCAGGACAAACGGTCTTGCACAGTTCAATCCAGCAAGGACAGATCCCGCACCGCGCCCTTGTCGGCCGACATCACCAGCTTGGCATAGGCCTTGAGCGCGGCCGAGACCTTGCGCGGACGCGGCTTGGCGGGCTTCCAGCCCTTGGCGTTCTGGGCCTCGCGGCGCAGCGCCAGCTCTGCATCGCTGACCAGCACGTTGATCGTGCGGTTGGGGATGTCGATCAGGATGCGGTCGCCGTCCTGCACCAGGCCGATCGCGCCACCGGCCGCGGCTTCGGGCGAGCAGTGGCCTATGGACAGACCCGAAGTGCCGCCCGAAAAGCGCCCGTCGGTCAGCAGCGCGCAGGCCTTGCCCAGGCCCTTGGACTTGATGTAGCTCGTGGGGTAGAGCATTTCCTGCATGCCCGGGCCGCCCTTGGGGCCTTCGTAGCGCACGATCACGATGTCGCCGGCCTGGACCTTGTCGGCCAGGATGTTTTCCACGGCTTCGTCCTGCGACTCGGTCACATGGGCGCGGCCTTCGAACACCAGCAGCGTGTCATCGACGCCCGCGGTCTTGACCACGCAGCCGTCGACGGCAATGTTGCCCGTGAGCACGGCCAGGCCGCCTTCAAGCGAGAACGCGTGTTCCACCGAACGGATGCAGCCTTCGGCGCGATCGGTGTCCAGGCTGGGCCAGCGCGTGCTCTGGCTGAACGCCGTCTGCGTGGGAATGCCCGCAGGGCCGGCCTTGTAGAACGTCTGCACGGCTTCGCTGGGCGCGCGTGCGATGTCCCACTCGTCGAGCGCATCCTTGAGCGTGCCGCCGTAGACCGTGGGCACATCGGTGTGCAGCCGGCCCGCGCGGTCGAGTTCACCCAGGATGGCCATGATGCCGCCCGCACGGTGCACGTCTTCGATGTGGTACTTGTTGGTGTTGGGCGCGACCTTGCACAGCTGGGGCACGGTGCGCGACATGCGGTCGATGTCGGCCATGCCGAAGTCGATCTCGGCTTCCTGGGCAATTGCCAGCAGGTGCAGGATGGTGTTGGTCGAGCCGCCCATGGCGATGTCCAGCGTGATCGCGTTCTCGAAGGCCTTCTTGCCCACCGAGCGCGGCAGCGCCGATTCGTCGTCGCCTTCGTAATAGCGCTTGGCGAGTTCCACGATGGTCCGGCCGGCGCGCAGGAACAGCTGTTCGCGGTCCGAATGCGTGGCCAGCACCGTGCCGTTGCCCGGCAGCGACAGGCCCAGGGCTTCGGTCAGGCAGTTCATCGAATTGGCGGTGAACATGCCCGAGCACGAACCGCAGGTGGGACAGGCCGAGCGTTCGACTTCGGCGACCTGTTCGTCGGTGTACTGGTCGTCGGCGGCCATCACCATGGCGTCGACCAGGTCGAGCTTCTTGAATTCGATCTTGTGCGTCGTGGGGTTGGCCAGCTTGACCTTGCCGGCTTCCATCGGACCGCCCGACACGAAGATCACGGGAATGTTCAGCCGCATCGCGGCCATCAGCATGCCGGGGGTGATCTTGTCGCAGTTGGAGATGCACACCAGCGCGTCGGCGCAGTGGGCATTGACCATGTATTCGACCGAGTCGGCAATGATGTCGCGGCTGGGCAGCGAATACAGCATGCCGTCGTGGCCCATGGCAATGCCGTCATCGACTGCGATGGTGTTGAATTCCTTGGCGACGCCGCCCGCCCGCTCGATCTCGCGCGCCACCAGCTGGCCCAGGTCCTTCAGATGCACGTGGCCGGGCACGAACTGGGTGAAGGAATTGGCAATGGCGATGATGGGCTTGCTGAAATCTTCGTCCTTCATGCCGGTGGCACGCCACAGGGAGCGCGCACCAGCCATGTTGCGGCCGGCAGTGGAAGTCTTGGAACGGTATGCGGGCATGGTGAGTATGAGAAAGGGTTGCGGGAAAGCTCGTGGGATGGTGGCAATTATGTCGCACCTGACCCCATGCTGCTGCCCGCAGGGTCAGCTCAGCGCGGCGGTCGGCGCGTGCCCAGCGCCTGCTTTTGCCTGTCTATGCGCTTGAGGCGCCGCGCCTCCTCCTGATCGACCGCGCGGCGCTTGGTCAGGCCGGACGCATCGGCATAGCTCCACCAGGCCGCCGTGAGACCATAGGGCACCAGCAGCCACCACCAGGACAGCTCGGCCAGCGGCCCGACCTCGAGGTATTTGAGCAAGGTCAGCAACAGCGCAATCAACAGCATCCACATAGAAGACTCCAGGCCGAAGAAACCCGCGGTCCGCGTGCACCGGCACGCACCACTACAATTTCCTGCAGAACAAAACACCAGCCGAAAGTTTACGATGAAGCGCACACTGATCACTCTCGCCCTGGCCCTGAGCGCCGCTGCCCCGGCCATGGCCGACCTGGCCCTGGCCAAGTCGAAGAACTGCATGGCCTGCCACGCCGTCGACAAGAAGCTGGTCGGTCCTTCGTTCAAGGATGTGGCGGCCAAATACGCGAGCCAGAAGGACGCGACCGACAAGCTCGCGGCCAAGATCCTCAAGGGCGGCGGCGGCGTCTGGGGCCCGCTGCCCATGCCCGCCAACCCTGCGGTCAACGATGCCGAATCCAAGGCGCTGGCAGCCTGGGTACTGCAGCAGAAGTAAGACACCTGCGCCAACCATGCAAAAAGCCGCCCTCGCAGGCGGCTTTTTTGCGGCGCAAGCGCTTCGGGCGCTTATGGAAATTCGCGCGCCGCGGGCACGAAGCCGCGGTCTATCGGCGGGCGGTCGCGCAACTGCTGCTCAAGCTGGCCCAGATAGGCGGCCGTGCTGTTTTCCAGCTCACGCGAGCGGGCCTCGGCGCGGGCATCCAGCGTTTCCAGGCGCTCGAGCACCGCGGTCTGGCCCTGCAGATGCTGGGTTTCAAGCACGGCACGCAGTTCCGTGAAGCGCGAAGCCTCGGCCTTGTCGGCGAGTTCGCGCTGGGCCTGCAGCTCCTTGGTGTGGCGGCGCGTTTCCAGCAGCACCGAAGTCTGCAGCGACAGCACATAGGCGATGAAGAAGATCGCCAGCAGCACCGTGAGCCCCAGCATGATCACGCCCAGCGGCGCCTGCACTGTGGTCACGCCGAGCTCGACGGTGGAGATGGCCGACAGCGCGGGCCAGTTGAGCGCCGCCAGCGCGGCGATGGCCAGCACGATGATGGCCAGTAAAAGCGTTCGGAAATGCATGGGTTGTTGTTCTCCTTGATCAGCGCGCCGCCAAGGACAGGGCAGCTGGCACCCCGCGTTTTTACCCCATGCGCAGCCGGCATGCGCAGCCGCCGTGACAAGAACGAAACTGTCCTACACCAGAGCGGCCAAGCCGGGCGCACTCGGCGCGCGCCCGGCTGACACGCCGTCAGTTGGGCTTGGACAGCTGCTCGAGGATTGCGGGGTTCTCCAGCGTGCTGGTGTCCTGCGTGATCGCCTCGCCCTTGGCCAGGGCGCGCAGCAGGCGGCGCATGATCTTGCCGCTGCGCGTCTTGGGCAGGTTGTCGCCGAAGCGGATTTCCTTGGGCTTGGCGATCGGGCCGATTTCCTTCGCCACCCAGTCGCGCAGTTCCTTGGCGATCTGCTTGGCCTCCTCGCCCGTGGGCCGGCCGCGCTTGAGCACGACAAAGGCGCAGATCGCTTCGCCGGTCACATCGTCGGGGCGCCCGACAACGGCCGCTTCGGCCACGAGATCGGTCTTGGAGACCAGGGCCGATTCGATTTCCATCGTGCCCATGCGGTGGCCCGAGACATTGAGCACGTCGTCGATGCGGCCCGTGATGCGGAAATAGCCGCGGTCGCTGCTGCGCACCGCGCCGTCGCCCGCGAGGTAGTAGCCCTTGAGCTCCTCGGGGAAATAGCTTTTCTTGAAACGCTCGGGGTCGTTCCAGATGTTGCGGATCATGCTGGGCCAGGGGCGCTTGATGACCAGGATGCCGCCCGTGCCGTCGGGAATGTCGTTGCCCAGTTCGTCGACGATGGCCGCAGTGATGCCCGGCAGCGGCAGGGTGCACGAGCCCGGCACCAGCGGCGTGGCGCCCGGCAGCGGCGTGATCACATGGCCGCCGGTCTCGGTCTGCCAGAAGGTGTCGACAATGGGGCAGCGCTCGCCGCCCACATGGCGGTGGTACCACATCCAGGCTTCGGGGTTGATGGGCTCGCCCACGCTGCCCAGCAGGCGCAGGCTCGACAGATCGCTGCGATCCGGGTGCACCGCGGCATCGGCTTCGGCGGCCTTGATCAGCGAGCGTATGGCCGTGGGCGCGGTGTAGAAGATGGAGCAGCGGTGGCGCTCTATCATCTGCCAGAAGCGGCCCGCGTCGGGGAAGGTGGGCACGCCTTCGAACACGATCTGCGTCGCGCCGGCCGCCAGCGGGCCGTAGGCGACATAGGTGTGACCCGTGATCCAGCCGATGTCGGCCGTGCACCAGAACACGTCGTCGGGGCGCAGGTCGAAAGTCCAGTCCATGGTCAGCTTGGCCCACAGCGCATAGCCGCCGGTGCTGTGCTGCACGCCCTTGGGCTTGCCCGTGGAGCCGCTGGTGTAGAGGATGAACAGCGGATGTTCGGCGCCGACTGCCACGGCAGCGCATTCCTTGGACTGGCCGGCCAGTGCTTCGGCAAACGTCTTGTCGCGGCCGGGCTGCATGGCGCAGGGCGTGGCCGTGCGTTCGTAGACCAGCACCTGGCGCACGCTGGTGCATTCGCCCGAGGCCAGTGCGTCGTCGACGATGGCCTTGAGCGGCAGCTCCTTGCCGCCGCGCAACTGGTAGTTGGCGGTGATCACCACCACGGCGCCGGCATCGATGATGCGCTCCTGCACGGCCTTGGCAGAGAAGCCGCCAAACACCACGCTGTGCGTCGCGCCTATGCGCGCGCAGGCCTGCATCGCGACCACGCCTTCGATGGTCATCGGCATGTAGATCAGCACGCGATCGCCCTTTTGCACGCCCTGGGCCTTGAGCGCATTGGCGAACTGGCTCACGCGCTCGAGCAGCTCGCGGTAGCTGACGCGCGTCACAGCGCCGTCGTCGGCTTCGAAGATGATCGCCGTCTTGTGCTCGACGGCCGTGCCCATGTGGCGGTCCAGGCAGTTGGCGCTGGCATTGAGTTCGCCGTCGGCAAACCAGCGGTAGAACGGCGCATTGGAGGTATCGAGCGTCTGGCTGAACGGCCGGCTCCAATCAAGATGCTCGCGCGCCAGCCGCGACCAGAAGCCTTCGTAGTCCGCTTCGGCTTCGGCGCACAGCGCCTCGTAGGCGGGCATGCCCGAAATGCGGGCCGACTGGGCAAAGGCCGCAGGCGGGGGAAAGACGCGGTTTTCAACCAGCACGGATTCGATCGCAGATGACGACGCACTCATGATATTTCTGTCTCCTTGGCTAACTTTTGCATTGTGCCGCGACTGTCGCCCGCGGGTCTTACACGTCACTGACTGGTCGGCGCAAAACCGTGCGCCGTGGTCAAGCATGGCGTTCAACCCCTCAGTAATGCCGCCGTCATCGCGCACCGATACAATCGCGCACCCTATTTCTCGCCCCCACACCCCATGGACACCCCCACACCCTCCGGCAAGCCAGCGGCTGCCAAAATGAACCCGCTGGCCACCTTCATCTTCGCCAGCCGCTGGCTGCAGGTTCCGCTGTACCTCGGCTTGATCCTCGCGCAAGGCGTCTATGTCTGGCATTTCCTGCTCGAGCTGTTGCACCTTGTGGAGGCCGCATTCGGCAGCCAGACCGCGCTGCAGGCGCTGGTCACCAGCATCGGCTACAAGCCCGACGCCCCGCTGACCAGCCTCAACGAAACGATCATCATGCTGGTCGTGCTGGCGCTGATCGACGTGGTGATGATCTCCAACCTGCTGATCATGGTGATCATCGGCGGCTACGAGACCTTCGTCAGCCGGCTCAACATCGAAGGCCATCCCGATCAGCCCGAATGGCTGAGCCACGTGGACGCGACCGTGCTCAAGGTCAAGCTGGGCCTGTCCATCATCGGCATCAGCTCCATCCATCTGCTCAAGACCTTCATCAACGCCGCCAACTACGACTCCAAGGTGCTGATTGCGCAGACCGCGATCCATATCGCCTTCCTGCTGAGCGCATTGGCCATCGCCTACACCGACCGCCTGCTGCGCAGCCCCGCACGCAGCCACTGAAAGCCGCGCGCCACGCGCCCGCAGAACCCGCCCCGCAATCCGCGGCGCGGGTTTTTTTTCGCCTGGCGCGCAAAAAACGCGCGCGTGATAACACAGTCAAAAATAACCATTTGTTGACACAAAAGCACTCAATTAATAGAATTGAACGCTTATTTACAACCTGCCATGCAGGTAATCCAAGCGTTTTCACGCTTCGATCCACTTCAGGCGGCGTTGCCTCGGCAGCCCCGTCATCGGGCCGATCGCGGTCCTGATGCCCAGTTGCGCGGCTTTCGCCGCGCCCTGGATCGCCAGCCGGCAGACAGGTTTTCCACCATGTCGCGCGCTGGCGTCTTGCCTGGCTCTTGCGTGCCCCTCGCGGCACCATTCGAGCCTGCGTTGTCCATACGCATTTCCGGTCGCCGCCGGTCCCGTCGCGGGATCCCGGCGACCCTTGCATCAGGTTCTGCCTTCGGCCTTGCACGCCAGCCTTTCACAAGCGCTGGACTGTATTCAATCCAATAAAAGGGAGAGCGAAACAGTGGCCAAACAGATCACCATCGAGCATGTTTTCAAGGTCTTCGGCGATGCGCCGCAGGAAGCGCTGGCGCTGGTCCAGCAGGGTCTGAGCAAATCGGACATCCTGGCGCGTACCGGCCAATCGATAGGCGTGTTCGACGCCGATTTCCAGATCGAAGCCGGCGAAATCTTCGTCATCATGGGCCTGTCGGGCTCGGGCAAGTCCACGCTGGTGCGCATGCTCAACCGCCTGATCGAGCCCACGTCCGGCCGCATCCTGGTCGACGGCGCCGACATCGGCGCATTGAGCCCCAAGGACTTGCGCGCGCTGCGCCGCAAGGACATCTCCATGGTGTTCCAGTCGTTCGCGCTGCTGCCCCATGTGAATGTGCTCGACAACACGGCCTTCGGGCTGGAGCTCGCGGGCGTGGACCGCGCCGAGCGCCAGGCGCTGGCCCAGGCCGCGCTGGAGCAGGTGGGCCTCGCAGGCTGGGGCGCGAGCTACCCCGACGAACTGTCGGGCGGCATGCAGCAGCGCGTGGGCCTGGCCCGGGCGCTGGCCTCCGACCCGTCCATCCTACTGATGGACGAAGCCTTTTCCGCGCTCGACCCCATCATCCGCACGGAGATGCAGTCCGAGCTGCTGCGCCTGCAGGAAGTCAAGCGCCGCACCATCATCTTCATTTCGCACGACCTCGACGAAGCCATGCGCATCGGCGACCGCATCGCGATCATGAAGGACGGCCAGGTGATACAGGTCGGCACACCCGACGACATCCTGCGCAATCCCGCCAACGACTATGTGCGCCACTTCATCCGCGGCGTCGATGCGGCGGCGGTGTTCAAGGCCGGCGACATCGCGCGCCGCGCGCTGACCATCGTCAATGAACACAGCGACCGCGGCTGCCGCCCGGCGCTGCGCGCCATCGAGGAATCGGACCGCGACTTCGCCTATGTGCTGAGCCCGCGCCAGCGCTATCTTGGAACGGTGTCGGCCGACTCGCTGCGCGCGGCGCTGCATGGCCATGTGGGCACGCTGGGCCTGCAGCATGCCTACCTCGACAACGTGTCGTCGATCGCGGTCGATGCCCCCGTCGCCAACCTGTTCGGCCAGGTCGCATCCGCGCCCTGCGCGCTGCCTGTGGTGCAGAGCGACGGCCGCTTCGCGGGCGTGATCAGCAAGACCATGCTGCTCAAGTTCCTGGACCGCGACACGCCGCCCGTGCCGCCCAGCCCCCCTGCGCCGCCCCAGGCCACAGCCGGGAGCGCCGCATGAACAGCAGCGCAACGCACTCCACCGCCAGCGTGCAATTGGCCCAGGTCAGCACCGACGCGCTCGATTCGACCACGATGGACATGTCGGCCATGCCCCAGCCGTTGAGCGACATCCCGGTCGACAGCGCCGCCCAGCTCGCCGATCCCGCGCTGGCCATGGACCCCTGGACGCTGGGCAACAGCGGCGGGCTGGACGCAGGCAATACCGACTGGCTCGACGGACCGCGACTGGCCAACGACGCGCTCGCCAGCGTGCCGGCCGATACGCCCGCGACGCTGTCGCAGCTGCTTGACGTGCAGCACTGGATGGCCGATTCGGCCCAGGTGCAGGACAGCATCAACCACGGCCTCGAATGGGTGGTCACGCATTTCCGGCCTTTCTTCCAGAAGGTGCGCGCGCCCATCGATGCCACGCTCACCGGCGTTGAGAGCCTGCTGACCAGCGTGCCATCGATGGTCATGATCGCCGTCATGGTGCTGCTGGCCTGGCAGTTCGCGGGCCGGGCGATTGCCATCGGCACGCTGGTCTCGCTGGCCGTGGTCGCGCTGCTGGGCATCTGGCCCGAGGCCATGGTCACGCTGTCGCTGGTGCTGACATCGCTGGCATTCTGCATATTGATCGGCCTGCCCGTGGGCATTGCGCTGGCCGCCAGCGACCGCGCCCAGCGCTGGACCCGTCCTTTCCTCGATGCCATGCAGACCACGCCGGCCTTCGTCTACCTGGTTCCCGTGGTGATGCTGTTCGGCATCGGCAACGTGCCCGGCGTGATCGTCACCATCGTGTTCGCACTGCCGCCGCTGATCCGCCTGACCAACCTCGGCATACGCCAGGTGCGTCCCGACCTGATCGAAGCCAGTCGCGCCTATGGCGCCTCGCCCATGCAGATGCTGTTCAAGGTGCAGCTGCCGCTGGCTATGCCGTCCATCATGGCCGGCATCAACCAGGCGCTGATGCTGTCGCTGTCGATGGTGGTCATCGCCTCGATGATCGCGGTAGGCGGCCTGGGTCAGATGGTGCTGCGCGGCATCGGCCGCCTCGACATGGGCCTGGCAACGGTCGGCGGCCTGGGCATCGTGCTGCTGGCGATTGCGCTGGACCGCATCACCCAGGCCATGGGCAAGCCCCAGCGCGGTGGCGTGCGCTGGTCGCAGCGCGGCCCGCTGGGCTGGCTGCTGCGCAGCCGCCGCGCACCCGCGCCTGCGGCCACGACCGAGGCCGCTGCGCCTGCAGCCGCTCCCGTCGGCACCACCGCCAACGCCTGAAGACCGACGCGCGCGGCAAGCGGCGCGCGGCGCGCGCCTTCCCCAGAACACAGGAAATCCCATATGTCCCATTCTTTCTCCCACCTGCGCCGCGCACTGCTTGCGGTCGGCCTGGCAAGCCTAGGTCTGATGGCCAGCGCCCAGAACACCGCGGGCAACCCAATGCCCGGCAAGGGCGTGAAGGTCTTTCCGCTCAAGAGCTCGATCGCCGAGGAAAACTTCCAGACCCAGGTCGTGGTCAAGGCCCTGCAGAAGCTGGGCTACGACGTGCAGCCTGTACAGGAAGTCGAGTACCCCACGGCCCATCTGGCGATCGCCAACGGCGATGCCACGTTCATGGCCAACCACTGGGTGCCGTTGCATGAAGACTTCTACAAGAATGCCGGCGGCGACGGCAAGCTCACGCGCCAGGGAACGTTTGCCGAAGGCGCGATCCAGGGTTACCTGATAGACAAGAAGACCGCCGACCAGTACGGCATCACCCGGATCAGCCAGCTCAAGGATCCCAAGCTCGCCGCGCTGTTCGACGCCAACGGCGACGGCAAGGCCGACCTCACGGGCTGCACGCCGGGCTGGGGCTGCGAAGCCGCAATCGAGCACCAGCTCGATGCCTTCGGCCTGCGCGCCACGGTCACGCACCAGCAGGGGACCTACTCGGCGCTGATCGCCGACACCATCTCGCGCTACCAGGCCGGCAAGCCCGTGCTGTACTACACCTGGACGCCGTTCTGGGTCAGCGCCCAGCTCAAGCCAGGCACCGACGTGATGTGGCTCGAAGTGCCGTTCAGCGCGACACCCGGCGCGCAGGGCAGCGAGGACACCCAACTGCCCAATGGCAGGAACTACGGCTTCGTGCCCAACACCCAGCACATCCTGGCCAACAAGCAATGGGCGCTGCAGAACCCGGCCGCGGGCAAGCTGTTCGAGATCATGCAGTTGCCGATCAACGACATCAACGCCGAAAACAACCGCATGTTCCTCGGCGAGAACAAGCCGGCCGATATCGAACGCCATGTCGCGGGCTGGATAGAGGCCCACCAGAAGACTTTCGACGGCTGGCTGGACCAGGCGCGCGCCGCTGCGCGATAACCACGCGCAGCACATAGCCATGCCGGGCGCCGCGCCAGTCGGCACCCTACACTGAGCCGAACGATTGCCCTGCGCCCGCGCGCGCAGGCAGTCCCGGGAAAGGATGTCCGGCATGAGCAATCTTTTGTTGGGCGGCGAAGTCGCCAGCCCCGAAACCGCGCTCCCCAGCGCGCAGGATTCCCCCCAGACGCAGCCTGTGCTGGCCGCGGACGACACCACGGCCCATTGCGATATCGCCATTGTCGGCGGCGGCGTCGCGGGCCTGCACACGGCCCTGCGCCTGGCTGCGCGCCACGGCCCGCGCATCTGCCTGTTCGAGCAGGACGAACGCCTGGGCGGGCGCGTGTCCGACATTCCCGCGTCCGACGAGCACAGCGACGGCCCGTTCATACAGCTGGGCGCGCGCCGCATCATGGAAGGCCAGAGCGTGCTGGTGGAGTTGGCCCAGGAACTGGGCATCGCTCTGCAGAAACCCGAAATGCTCGAGGAGCTCGGATACACGCGCGGCATGTATGCGACCCACAACGACGACTTCATCCGCGTGTTTCCCGGCCTCGATGTCGACCGCGATCGCGGCGGCTATGAAGTCCAGCTCTACGACCGGCTGCTCAAGGGCCCGGAACGCGCCCATGTGGACCGCTACCCCAACCTGCGCGCCTATGCCGAGAAAGTCATTGGCGTCGAAGGCTGCGCCTTCCTGCACGACACCTATCGCTTTCGCGCCGACCACGAGTACGACCTCAACGCCAAGGCCTATCTCGACTACCTCGACGAAGAGAACGACGCCGGCGCGATCTGCCCCAGCGGCCATTGCCAGAGCCTGTATCCCGTGGGCGGCATGTCGGCCTATACGCGCGGCATGGAGCAGCGCGCGCGCGACCAGGGCGTGCAGATCCATCTGTCCGAGCCCGTGCTGTCGGTCGACAAGTCGCCGACCGGCTATCTGATCAAGACCGCGCGGCGCGCGCTGACCGCGCGCACGCTGGTGCTGGCCTTGCCGCCGGTGGCGCTGCAGCAGCTGCGCGGCGACGTGATAGAGAAAATCTGCGCCCAGCCCGAGTTCCAGGCACTGGTCGGCGTGCGCGTGACCACCATCACCCAGTGGTATGCCGAGCCTTGGTGGCGCGGCATCGTCACGCCCAATGGCCGCCATGTATGGCGCGCCTGGACCACGGGCCACTGCATCAATTCGGTGGAGATTCCGCTCGAAGCCTATGCGGCGGCGCAGAACGCGATCCGCGTGGTCTACAACGACCAGTCCGACTGCGCAAACCTGTGGGCGCGGCTGGCCCAGGGCCCGATCGAAGCGCTCGAAAAGGAAGTGGCGATCGGCCTGAACCACCTGTTCGCGAACAACGGCGTGACCCGCCCCGTGACCATAGGCCCGCCAAGCAAGACCGTGTTCCGCGAATGGCCCGATGCCTGGTATTACCTGCGCGCGGGCAACCAGTTCACCAACCACGACATCTACCGCTGGGCCGTGCAGCCGCTGCCGGGCGAAGACATCGCGCTGGTCAGCGACGGCTACAACCCGCAGCGCTCGGGCTGGGCCGATGCCGCCTACAAGTCATCGATCCACTATCTCAACCAGCGCTTCGACATGGGCCTGCCGGGGCTGGAGCGCAGCGCGCGCCGGCGCTGACCACCTCACCAGCCGGCACAGGACGTTCGGCTCGATACCGAGACAAAGCGCTCGACCAGCAGCGCCAGTTCCGTGGCGTTCGCCGAAGGCGGCATGTCGGCGCGCGCGCGTTGCACCCAGCGCCCCTGGACCTCGACAAACACCGGCGCCCCCGGCGCAGACCGGCTGGAAGCATAGGCCGACTCCAGCAGAGCGCTGTCGCCCGCTGCGGCCACGGGCATCTCGACACCCGCGCGGCACTCGGTGAAGCGTCCGCTGTCGGCCTGCTGGCGGTAGACGCCGCGCCAGGTCTCGGTGCGGTCCGTGGGCTGGAGGATTGATGCCGCGGCGGGCGCCGCGGGAGATGCCGCGACCACCGCAGGCTTGGCTGCGGACATCCAGCCCGGCAGTGAGGGCATAGAAGGCATGCGCAGGCCGGAGCAGCCGGCCAGCAGCGCCACAGCCGCCACAACGGTGGCGGTGCGCAAGGACAGAGAATCCATCAAAAAGTCTTTCGCTCGGGAGCGGGAACAAGGGCTGCACCTTAGCAGACGTCGCCACCCGCGCCCGCGTGCGGCAAGGCTCAGGCGCGGATGGCCCTCAAAGGTTGCCGACCATCTGCGCCGGCACGACCCAGGCATCGAACTGCTCGCCCGTGAGATGCCCGCTGGCCACGGCGGCTTCGCGCAGGCTCGAGCCTTCGCGGTGGGCCTTCTTGGCGATATAGGCTGCCTTGTCGTAGCCGATATGCGGGTTCAGCGCGGTCACCAGCATCAGCGAACGCTGCACCAGCTCGGCAATGCGGTCTTCGTTGGGCGTGATGCCCACGGCGCAGTGGTCGTTGAAGCTGCGCATGCCGTCGGCCAGCAGGCGCACGCTCTGCAGGAAGTTGTGCGCCACCATGGGGCGGAACACATTGAGCTCGAAGTTGCCCGAGGCGCCGCCGATGTTGATCGCCACGTCGTTGCCCATGACCTGGGCGGCAAGCATGGTCAGCGCTTCGCTTTGCGTCGGGTTGACCTTGCCCGGCATGATGGACGAGCCCGGCTCGTTCTCGGGGATGCTCAACTCGCCAATGCCGCTGCGCGGACCGCTGGCCAGCCAGCGCACGTCGTTGGCGATCTTCGTCAGGCTTGCGGCCAGGGTCTTGAGCGCGCCATGCGCATGCACCAGGGCATCGACGCTGGCCAGGGCCTCGAACTTGTTGGGTGCGGTGACAAACGGCAGGCCCGTGAGGCGCGCGAGTTCGGCCGCGACCGCGACCGCATAGCCCGCGGGAGCGTTCAGGCCCGTGCCCACGGCCGTGCCGCCGAGCGCGAGTTCGCACAGGTGCGGCAACGCGGCCTGCACATGGGCCTGGCCATGGCGCAGCTGCGCGACATAGCCGGAAAACTCCTGGCCCAGCGTCAGCGGCGTGGCGTCCTGCAGGTGCGTGCGGCCGATCTTGATGATCTCGGCAAAGGCCTCGGACTTCTCGGCCAGCGTGGCCTGCAGCTTTGCCGCCGAGGGCAGCAGGCGCTCGACCAGCGCCTGCACCGCGGCCACATGCATGGCCGTGGGAAACACGTCGTTGCTCGACTGGCTCTTGTTGACGTCGTCGTTGGGATGCACCAGCCGGTCTTCGCCGCGCTCGCCGCCCAGCAGCTCGCTGGCGCGGTTGGCCAGCACCTCGTTGACGTTCATGTTGCTCTGCGTGCCCGAGCCGGTCTGCCATACGACCAGCGGAAACTGCTCGTCATGCTGGCCCGCGACCACTTCATCGGCCGCGGCAACGATGGCCTGGGCCTTCTTCGCATCCAGCAGGCCCAACTGCTGGTTGACCACGGCCGAAGCGCGCTTGACCAGGGCCAGCGCGCGGATCAGCTCCAGCGGCTGGCGCTCGCCCGATATGTCGAAATTCTGCAGCGAACGCTGGGTCTGCGCCCCCCAGAGCCTGTCGGCCTGGACCTCGATGGGGCCGAAAGTGTCACGTTCCTGTCGCGTAGCCGGTTGCGTCATCCACAAGTCTCCATAAGGGTTGAATGGAAAAAATCCATCAATGAATGATACCTATTCTCAACATTCTGTTTTGCATCCACTCTGACAAATGCGTCATAGACGCGAACGAGCCGCAATTCAGGCCGCAAGTGTTATAGAAGACTGCTGGGCCATGGCCACGGTTTGCAGTGAAGCGCGGGATAATCCCGGGTTGCTTTCGCAGTTCGTTGTTCTCCCTTTCCAAAGAAACCCACGATGACCACCACGATCCGCCAGCAGGACCTGATCGATTCGATCGCAGGCGCCCTGCAGTACATCAGCTACTACCACCCCGCCGACTACATCGCCCACCTGGCACGCGCCTACGAGCGCGAACAGAGCCCGGCGGCCAAGGACGCGATGGCCCAGATCCTGACGAACTCCAAGATGTCGGCCATCGGTCATCGCCCCATCTGCCAGGACACCGGCATCGTCAACGTGTTCCTCAAGATCGGCATGGACGTGCGCTGGGAAGGCTTCACCGGCGGCATCGAGGACGCGATCAACGAAGGCGTGCGCCAAGGCTACAACCACCCCGACAACACGCTGCGCGCTTCCGTGGTGGCAGACCCCCACTTCGCTCGCAAGAACACCAAGGACAACACCCCGGCCGTGATCTTCACGCAGATCGTGCCCGGCGACAAGGTCGACATCACCGTCGCTGCCAAGGGCGGCGGCTCGGAAAACAAGTCCAAGATGATCATGATGAACCCTGGCGACAGCATTGTCGACTGGGTGCTCAAGACCATTCCCACCATGGGTGCGGGCTGGTGCCCGCCCGGCATGATCGGCATCGGCATTGGCGGCACCGCCGAGAAGGCCGTGCTGCTGGCCAAGGAAAGCCTGATGGAAGACCTGGACATGTATGAGCTCCAGGCCAAGTCGCAGCGCGGCGAGAAGCTCGACCAGGTCGAGGAAATGCGCCTTGAGTTGTACGAGAAGGTCAACGCACTGGGCATAGGCGCCCAGGGCCTGGGCGGCCTGTCGACCGTGCTCGACGTCAAGATCAAGATGTACCCCACGCATGCGGCTTCCAAGCCCGTGGCCATGATCCCCAACTGCGCGGCCACGCGCCACGCCCACTTCGTGATGGACGGCTCGGGCCCGGTCTACCTCGACGCGCCTTCGCTGGATCTGTGGCCCAAGGTCGAATGGGCGCCCGACACGCAAAAGAGCAAGCGCGTCGACCTGAACAACCTGACCAAGCAGGAAGTCGCGAGCTGGAAGCCCGGCGACACGCTGCTGCTCAACGGCAAGATGCTGACCGGCCGCGACGCCGCGCACAAGCGCATCCAGGACATGCTGTCCAAGGGCGAAAAGCTGCCGGTGGACTTCACCAACCGCGTGATCTATTACGTAGGCCCCGTGGACCCGGTCGGCGACGAAGCCGTGGGCCCGGCCGGCCCGACCACGGCCACGCGCATGGACTCGTTCACCAACATGATGCTGGAGCAGACCGGCCTGATCGCCATGATCGGCAAGGCCGAGCGCGGCCCGGTGGCCATCGAGGCGATCAAGCAGCACAAGAGCGCCTACCTGATGGCCGTGGGCGGCGCCGCCTATCTGGTCTCCAAGGCCATCAAGAACGCCAAGGTCGTGGGCTTTGCCGATCTGGGCATGGAAGCCATCTACGAATTCGACGTGGTCGACATGCCGGTGACCGTGGCCGTCGATGCCGGCGGCACCAGCGCCCACATCACCGGCCCGGCGATCTGGAAGGAACGCATCGCGACCGGTGAATTCAAGGGAATTTCCGTCGGCGCGGTCTGAGCCCGGGGCCGCACCCCTTGCGGGGGCGGCATCCTGCAGGCCGGCCCTGGACAAGGCATACTTGGATGCGGGCCGTTTCGGCCCGCATTTTTACGGCCCGCATTCCCGTCCTTTTCCATGCCTCACGCAGCCTCTCCCATCGGCATCTTCGACAGCGGCATAGGCGGCCTCAGCGTCCTGCAGGCGCTGCGCCATGAACTGCCGCACGAACCTCTGGTCTATGTCGCCGACAGCGGCCATGCGCCCTACGGCGAGCGCGACGAAGCGTTCGTGCAGCAGCGCACCAGCGCCATTGCCCGCCACCTGCGCGCGCAATACGACATCAAGGCGCTGGTGATTGCCTGCAACACGGCCACGGCCGCAGCCGTCGAACAGCTGCGCCGCGAGATGCCCGATCTCACGCTGATCGGCGTGGAGCCCGCGCTCAAGCCGGCCTCGCTCAGCAGCCAGACCCACCATGTGGGCGTGATGGCCACGCGCGGCACCGTGAACAGCGCGCGCTTTGCACGCCTGCTGAGCGAGCACTCACAGAAAACGACTTTCGCGGTCCAGGCCTGCGACGGCCTGGCGCGCGCCATCGAGCTGGCCACCGAGCAGCCGCCGGCCGCCGACATGCAGGGCAGCGACCTGTGGGAACGCTGCGCCCGGCATACGCAGGCCCTGGGCAGCTTCGGCCGGAAGACCGGCGAGATCGACACGCTGGTGCTGGGCTGCACCCACTATCTTTTCGTCAAGGACGAACTGCGCGCGCTGCTCGGACCCGACGTGCAGCTGATAGACACCGGCGCGCCCGTCGCGCGCCAGGTGCGCCGCCTGCTGGCCCAGGCCGGCATGCTCGCGCCCGAATCCCGGTCAGCGCCGCCCATCGAGCTGTTTGCCACGGGCGGCCTCAGCAGCCTGCAGGCCGCGGCCCAGCGCTGGCTGGATCTGCCCGCGGCGCATTGTGCACATATAGAGATTGCGTGACGCAATCCGCGGCGGGGTCGTTCACCCTTCGATAAACGCAGGGCGAACGGAAAACCGTTGACGCCCAGCCCTGGGCCTGTCGAAGGACCAAGGCAGGAACGACAAAAACCGTTCGTCCTGAGCCTGTCGAAGGGCCGGCATTCCAGCCTCAGGCCACCGCAGGCGCCTCACCCCACAGCCGCCCGCCGCCCGCATCGAGATGCGTCAGATAGAGCCGTACATCGAACTCATACTGGTGGTATGACGGCTCCATGTGCGCGCACAGCTGGTAGAACGCCTTGTCATGGTCCTTCTCGCGCAGATGGGCGAGTTCGTGCACCACGATCATGCGCAGGAACTCCTCGGGCGTGTTCTTGAACATCGACGCCACGCGGATCTCGTGGCGCGCCGACAGCTTACCGCCCTGCACCAGCGCGCGGCTGGTGTGCAGGCCCAGCGCATTGCGCACCACATGGATCTTGCTGTCGTACATCACCTTGTGGATGGTGCCGCCGTTGCGCAGGTGGCGCGACTTGAGCTCGGCGGTGTAGTCGTACAGCGCCTTGTCGGTGCGCAGCGCATGCGCCTGGGGGTACTTGCGGCGCAGCAGCGCCGCCGTGCCGTCATTGGCCAGCAGCGCGCGCACCTGTTCCTGCAGGTGTGCAGGATAGGAACGCAGATAAGGCAGGTCCATGGCCGAGCCGCCCAGATGCGGCGATCGCGCCGCGCCCGCTGGCATCAGTGCAGGTGGCGCGGACGGCGGTTGCCGCCGCTGCCGTGGCCAGAGCCGCCGCCCGAACCGCCGGGGCCGCGCGGCGGCTTGCCGATTTCCAGCGAGTTCACCAGCGCATCGAAGCGCAGCGAGAACAGCTTGTCGATTTCAGCGACCACGCCGCCGAGTTCGGCGCCGTCGAAGTGGCGCTCCATCATGTTGATCACGTCCTGCACCAGCAGATCGCGCTGCACCTGCATGATGGCCGCGGGCGTGGGGCCCACGAACAGCATCAGGAAGTCGTCGCGCGACTCGGCCTCGTCGGTCTCTTCGTCTTCGTCGTCGAATTCCGTGTCGTAGAACGTGACTTCGATTGCCGCGCCCTGCTCCGACAGCTCGTTGAGGCTCATGCACATTTCGTCCAGCGTCTGGCGGAAGTCTTCGTCGCCGCGCACCGTCCAGCAGATCTGCAGGCGGTGCTCGCGCGCGTCGAACTGTATGCCCGGCTCCTCCTCGTAGACGCTGGTCGCGCCATCGGCGAGCGAGCGCGCGCCCGCATAGCTCCACAGCGGCTTGAGCGCCTCCTGCAGCTGCTCGAAGCTGGTCTGGGCCGTCAGCACCACTTGGCCGTGGACGTGGATTTCAAAAGGTGGGTTGTAACTTGACATGATCGAATCTCGCTGGGGCACTCGTCGGGGGAAAACCGCTGTTTATGACGTGTCGTTATGAAGGCAATTTTCAAGCGCTGTCCGGGGGCACCATGCAGCCCGGACATCCCGCCGTGCCGAGACGGCCTATTTTCGCATGTATCGTAACGCCCCCGCCGCTGCGCGTACAGCAGCTTCAGACCACGACCGGCTCGGGCTCCAGGCGTATGCCGAAGCGTTCATAGACGCTGGTCTGTATGGCCCGGGCCAGCGTCATGACTTCGCCGCCCGTGACGCTGGCGTCATCGGAGTGGCGGTCGCCGCGGTTGACCAGCACCAGCGCCTGGCGTTCATAGACACCGGCCTTGCCCATGGTCTTGCCTTTCCAGCCGCAGGCGTCTATCAGCCAGCCCGCGGCCAGCTTGATCGTGCCGTCGGCCAGCGGGTAGTGCACGATGCGCGGCTCGCGCGCAATGATGTCGGCACACTGCTCGGCACTGACCGTGGGGTTCTTGAAGAAACTGCCCGCATTGCCCAGCACTTCGGGGTCGGGCAGCTTGGCGCGGCGGATCTCGCAGACCCAGTCGAAGATCTGGCGCGCCGTGGGCTGCTCCACGCCGGCTTCGGCGCGTTTGCGCTCTATGTCCAGGTAGCCGATCTCGGGCTTCCAGGCCTTGGGCAGCGCAAAGCGCACGCGCGTGATCACCGCGCGACCCGCCAGGCCCATGCCGCGCGGACTGGCTGCGCGCGGGCCCGCGGGTTCGGCCGGCAGATGCTTGAACACCGAATCCCGGTAGCTGAACGCGCATTGCGCGGCGTCGAGCGTGAAGCCCTGGCCCGTGACCAGATCGATCGCATCGAGCGACGCGAAGCGGTCCTGCAGCTCGACACCGTAGGCGCCGATGTTCTGCACCGGCGAGGCGCCCACGGTGCCGGGAATCAGCGCCAGGTTCTCGAGCCCGGGCAGGCCCTGGTCCAGCGTCCAGGCCACGAGGTCGTGCCAACGCTCGCCCGCGCCGGCTTCGACAATCCAGGCCGTGGGGGTTTGCTCGACCACGCGCATGCCCTGGATTTCCATCTTCAGCACCACGGGTTCGACATCGCCGGTCAGAACGATGTTGCTGCCCCCGCCGAGCACCAGCAGCGGTCGCCGGCCCCAGAACGGGTCGGCCAGCACCGCGCGCACATCATCTTCGGAACGCACGCGCACCAGGGCATGGGCGCGGGCCGCGATGCCAAAGGTATTGCTGTGCTGCAAGGGAACATTTTTCTCGACTAACATTGGCTGGATTGTCGCACCGCGACCAGAGGCACGCTGTGCGTCGGAGAACGCCCTTCGACAGGCTCAGGGCGAACGGCCTGCAGTGCACTCCCCAGACCCTTTCAGGAAAGAGAAATACCCATGCCATCTTTTGACACCGTTTGCGAAGCCGATTTCGTCGAAGTCAAGAACGCGGTCGAGAACGCCGCCAAGGAAATCGCCACGCGTTTCGACTTCAAGGGCTCTTCGGCCGCCGTCGAGCTCAAGGACAAGGAAATCACCATGTACGGTGATGCGGACTTCCAGCTGACCCAGGTCGAAGACCTGCTGCGCAACAAGCTGACCAAGCGCAGCGTCGACGTGCGCTTCCTCGACATCCAGAAAGCGCAGAAGATCGGCGGCGACAAGCTCAAGCAGGTCGTCAAGGTGCGCAACGGCATCGAGTCCGAGCTCGCCAAGAAGCTGCAAAAGCTGATGAAGGAAAGCAAGCTCAAGGTGCAGGCCGCGATCCAGGACGAGAAAGTGCGCATCACGGGCGCCAAGCGCGACGACCTGCAGGCCGCGATGGCACTGATCCGCAAGGAAATCGACGACGTGCCGCTCTCGTTCAACAACTTCCGAGATTAATGAAGCACCCCCTGAGCGACTTCGTCGCTTCCCCCTCTCATCCTTCGGTGGAGGGGGACGGCACCGTCGCTGCGGGGCGGCCCTTGCTCGGTGCCCCTCGCTGGGTCCTCGCCCTAGGCTGGCGGCAGCGGCGTGCAATGTCGGCAAGCCTGATCCTGGCGCTGCTGCCAGCGCTGGCCAGCGCGCAATCGGTGGCGCTGACCGGCATTCTGGGCAGCAAGGCACTGCTGGTGATTGACGGCGGCGCGCCGCGCAGTCTCGCCGCGGGCGAAAGCCTGGGCGCGGTGCGCGTGCTCAAGGTCGGGCCCGACGAAGCCTTGATCGACATCGCGGGCCGCCAGCAGCGGCTGCGCCTGGGTGAAGCGCCCGTGCAGCTGGGCGCGCGCGCCGCGGCGGGCGGGCCCGCGCGGCTGGTGCTGTACGCCGACGGCCAGGGGCATTTCATCGATCAGGGCCAGATCAACGGCCAGCCCATGCGCTATCTGGTCGATACCGGCGCCAGCACGGTGGCCATAGGCCGGGCCGAAGCCGACCGGCTGGGCCTGCCCTATCTGCAGGGCCAGAGCGTGCAGATGGGAACGGCCAATGGCGCGGTGCGCGGCTGGCGGCTGCGGCTGGACTCGGTGCGCATCGGCGGGCTGGAAGCGCGCGGCGTGGACGCCGTGGTCACGCCCCAGGCCATGCCTTTCGTGCTGCTGGGCAACAGCTTCCTGGCCGATTTCCACATGACCCGCCAGGGCGATCAGATGGTGCTCGAAAAGCGCCGCTGAATTCCGCGGCCGCTGCGCTCAGCGCTTGGACTTGGGCGCGCCCTTGGCCGCGTCGGCCTTCTTGCCCAGGCGCGATTCCTTGCCCGCGACCAGGCGCTGGATGTTCTCGCGGTGGCGCCAGATCAGCAGCAGGCCCATGGCGACGATGGCCGCCGTGACCGGGCCTTCGGTGTACCAGAGCACGCCGCCAAACAGCACGTAATAGACCGGGGCGAACACCGCCGCCACCAGCGAAGCCAGCGACGAATAGCGAAAGAAGACGGCAATGATCAGCCAGGTCAGCGCGGTCGCCAGCCCCAGCCAGCCGCTGATGCCCAGCAGCACGCCCAGCGCCGTGGCCACGCCCTTGCCGCCCTGGAAGCGGAAGAACACCGGGTAGAGATGGCCGAGAAAGGCCGCGAGCGCGACCGCGGCCAGCGTGCCGTCGCCCAGGCCGTAGGGCTTGCCGAACCACTGCACCAGCACCACCGGAACGAAACCTTTGAGCGCGTCAAGCAGCAGCGTGGCGATCGCCGCGGGCTTGCTGCCCGAGCGCAGCACATTGGTCGCGCCAGGGTTGCCGCTGCCGTAGGTGCGCGGATCGTGCAGACCCATCACGCGGCTGACGATCACCGCAAACGACAGCGAGCCTATGAGATACGCGGCCAGGGTCGCGAGGAAAGGATAAAACGCGTTCAATTCAAGTCCTTGGCCCGCATCGGGCCGGTATGGCAAAAAATCTGTCGCGCAGGCAACCATTCGGCGCCGCCGCCGGATGCCCGTCGCGCGGGACTGCTATTCTGCCAGCGCGCACTGCACCGGCTGGGCTTTCAACAGATCCAGACATACCCGGGGATCGATCTGCACCAGAAAGCCGCGCCGCCCGCCGTTGATCGCTATGCGCGGCAGCTCGAGTATGCTTTGCTCGATGTACACCGGCATCGCGCGGCGCGTGCCGAACGGCGAGGTGCCGCCTATCAGATAGCCGCTGTGCCGGTTGGCGACGTCGGGCTTGCAGGGCTCTACCGACTTGGCGCCGATCTGGCGCGCAAGATTCTTGGTCGACACCTTGCGGTCGCCATGCATCAGCACGATCAGCGGCTTCGCATCCTGGTCCTGCATGATCAGCGTCTTGACCACGCTGTGCTCCTCGAAGCCCAGGCTGGCCGCGCTGTGCGCCGTGCCGCCATGCTCCTGGTACTCGTAGGGGTGTTCGGTGAATTCGACCCGGTGCGCGCGCAGCAGCTGCGTGGCCGGAGTCTCGCTCACATGCGCGGACTTCTTGCTCATACCGCGGGGTCGCGCATTTCCCAGCGCACCTGGTTGATTTCAGCGAGCAGCGTCGCGGGCAGCTGCGTTCCCCAGATCGCGCAGTCTTCCTCGAGCTGGGCCTGCGAAGTCACGCCGATGATGGTGCTGGCCACGCAGCGCTGGGTATAGCAGAACGCCAGCGCCATCTGCGCGGGGCTCAGGCCATGGTCGCGCGCGAGCTGGTTGTAGCGGCGCGCGGCGACCAGCGCATCGGGCCGGCCCCAGCGCTGCTTGCGCACCGATTCATACGACAGCCGCGTGCCCCGGGGCGCATCGGGACCTTCTATGCCGCTGGCGTCGTACTTGCCCGTGAGCAGGCCCACGCCCAGCGGCGAATAGGCCAGCAGCGACACATCGAGGCGGTCGCAGGTTTCGTCGAGCGCGTTGTCGTAGCTGCGGTTGAGCAGGCAGTACGGGTTCTGTATGCTCGCCACGCGCGGCAGGCCATGGGCTTGGGCCAGGCGCACGAACTCATGCACGCCGTAAGGCGTTTCGTTCGACAGGCCCACGTGGCGGATCTTGCCGGCACGCACCAGGCCGGCCAGCGCTTCGAGCTGCTCGTGGATAGGCGTCTGCGTGGTTTCCTTGGCCGGGTCGTAGTAGAGTGCGCCGAAGGCCGGCACATGGCGCTCGGGCCAGTGGATCTGGTAGAGATCGATGACATCGGTCTGCAGCCGGCGCAGGCTCGCGTCGCACGAGGCGACGATGTCGGCGGCGGTCATGCCCGCGCCTTCGCGTATCCAGGGCATGCCGCGCGACGGACCGGCCACCTTGCTGGCCAGCACCACCTTGTCGCGCGCGCCGGGGCGGCTGGCAAACCAGTTGCCCAGAATCGTCTCGGTCGCGCCAAAGGTCGCGGCGCGCGCCGGCACGGCATACATTTCGGCCGTGTCGAGGAAATTGACGCCCAGCTCGAGCGCGCGGTCGAGGATGGCATGGGCCGCGGCCTCGCCCACCTGTTCGCCAAACGTCATCGTTCCCAGGCAAATGGGCGTGACCTGCAGGTCGCTTTTTCCTAACTGAACCTTGTGCATGCAATCTCCGGGAGGCTTGGAATGAGACCCGCCAGTTTACGGAATCCCTGGGCCTGCGCGGCAAAGAAACCGCGGCTGTCCCTGCAACGACTGCGGATGCTGCGGCCGCAGGAAATAATTGCGCGATGTACACCGTCCAACGCCCCAGCCGCTCCGAATACCTCCCTCTGCGCGGCATCGAATACCACGTGCGGCTATGGGAGCCGGAAAATGCCGACGGCGCCCTGGCGCCGCTGTTCCTGGCCCATGGCTGGATGGACGTGGCCGCGTCGTATCAATTTGTCGTCGATGCGTTCAGCGCCGATTTCCTTGCCGGCCGCACGATCATCGCGCCGGATTGGCGCGGGTTCGGCCTGACCAAGCCAGGCCTGCGCGTCGACCACTACCAGTTCGTCGACTATCTCGCCGACCTGGACCTGCTGCTCGACCATTACGCACCGGGACAGGCGGTCGACCTCGTGGGCCACAGCATGGGCGGCAATGTCTCGATGCTCTATGCCGGTGCACGGCCGGCGCGCATTCGCCGTCTGGTCAATCTGGAAGGCTTCGGCCTCGCGGCCACCACTCCCGGCCAAGCGCCCGCACGCTATGCGCAATGGCTCGATGAAACGCGCGCGCTGGCGCGCGGCGAACTCGACCTCAAGAGCTACGACAGCCTCGAAAGCGTGGCCCAGCGGCTGCGCAAGACCAACCGCCGCATCGACCAGGACAAGGCGCTGTGGCTGGCACAGCACTGGGCCGCGCCCGACGCCGATGGCCGCTGGCATATCCTGGGCGACGCTGCGCACAAGGTCGTGAACCCGCATCTGTTCCATGTGGACGAAGTGCTCGCGCTGTATGGCGCGATCACCGCGCCCACGCTGGCCATCGAAGCCAGCGACGACAGTCTCGCGCAATGGAACAAGGGGCGCTATACGCTCGATGAATACCACGCGCGTCTGCAGCATGTGCGCGACTGCCGCACGGCGCGCGTCGATAATGCCGGCCATATGCTGCACCACGACCAGCCCGAGGTCGTCGCAAGGCTGATCGAGGATTTTCTGCGTGCACCGTAAGGCGCATCAGGCCGCGAGTGCCGCCAGCCGTTCATTCGCCGGTTTTTTTCCTTTGCAGGCGCATGCCCTCTTCGCTGGCGATGTTGCTGCGATAGCCGCCTGCTTCCTGCGAAAAGAAGACCAGCGTGGTCCCCTCATGGTCAAGAAGGGAGATTCCGTCCGGCGCAGGACGCCATGCGACCGCATCCATGGGGAAACTGCATGCGCCGGCGCGCGCATCGATGGTTAGCCGGTACCCATTGGCCTGCGGCATTTCGTCTATCCAGAGATGGATTGCGCAAAATTGCCGGGCATAGGACAAAACCCAGTCTCCCACCAGATCTTCGGGCTGGGGCAAGGGCAGCGAACTGCCCATGGCGGTAGTTGTGACCATAATTGAAAACAAGAATTTTGAAATGAACTTCATGGCATTGGACTTCCCGAATTTGACCAAACCGATTTATCCAAGCACCCCTGAAGCGAGCGCTGACACATGAAGGACGAAAAGCCAGCACTTCCATGGCTTTTCGTCCATTCATTTACAAGATGAAATCAGTTGCTGCGTCAACCTGCCCGACCAACTGAATCTTCATATCGGGCACGGTGTCATTATTGACATTGACAAGGATATCACTGGTATTGTTCTGCGCATCGTAGGACAATACCACTTGCCCCGCCACTCCGGTCAATTGATCCACAAAGTGAAGGAAACCTGGCTTGCCGGCTGCCTGATTGAAGAATGAAAGATTTATTTTATCGACTCCCGTCTCGAAATCAATTAACTTGTCGAAGAATTCAGGCGTTGAATCGGAGGTCTTTGTATAGACAAATATGTCCATTCCCTTGCCACCCTTCAACATGTCCTGACCCGCTCCGCCATAAATCACATCGTTCCCGTCGCCGCCATCGATGAAATTACCGGCACTGTTGCCAACGATGACATCGTTGCCAGACCCGCCTATTGCATTCTCTATGGTCACGCCCTTGGCGATGGAAACATTCTTCTTCAAGCCTCCCACATCGGAAAACGATGCTTCGTTCAGGTTGATGTTCTGATTTTCTCTATAGCCGGAAAAATCAAAGGTATCGATTCCACCAGCATCCCATACAGAGAATACCGCCTTTTGCTCCGCACTCTTGATCGTCAGGAAGTCTCTTTCGGAATTCGAGTTGAAGCCATAGACTGTATCTCCCGTGCGTGTCTGCATGTTGGCGCCATATAGTCGCTGAATGGCGGCGATATCATCCATCAGCGGCGCGGAAGCAAAGTGGCCCTTGTTGTCCCCGCCGGTATTGGCCTCGTTCCAGTAGCTCATGCTGCTGTATTGGCGTGTGTCTTCCGCATACGAGGCATTTCGATACGATGGATTGCCCTGGCCGGCGTTGTAGTTCCCCGGGTGGTTCAGGCCCAGCGTATGACCGATCTCGTGCGTGATGGTCATGCGTCCATAGTTGCCCAGTTCGGGGTGCAGGTTCGAGTACAGGCCATCGCGCTGGCTGGCCTGCGAGTAGTTGATGTTGAACCAGCTTTGCCCGTCGGCGCTGTGGCCGCGGTAGTCCCTGGGTGCATAAGAGAACGGCATCATCGCGTAGGCCTGGCCCTGGCCCACGTAGTTGCCGAACGTGATGTTGGCCTTTTCCGTCGGGGCGACCTTGGTGAAAGTGATGTTCGCGAGATCGGCCCACGACTGCAGCGACAGCTCGGCCTGTTCCTGCTGCTTGAGCGTGAACGCGCTGAGCTTGGTATTGCGCCCCACGTTGTATTGGTTGTATTGCCATTCGGGAAATGAATAGGTCAAGTCGGCATCCTTGCCGAGCACGCCTGGACCATTCCACGACTTGTTATCGCGCGTTATCTGTTTTCCGGCGGCATCCACATCGTAGGATGCCTTGTAATTGCGACCTGCATCGCCACCACGATTCGAGTTGTTCAGAACACTGTTCACAGAATTCAAAGATGCCGAAGTGTAGACCTTGTTAACGTTCATTACTTGCCTTTAAGTATAAAAATTCACTGTTCAGTACTGTCATTCGTTGCCATACGATTGACCGGAAATATCGCAAACAAAATTACTCAACATGACCTTTCACAAGAAATGGCCCCGACATGGATCGAAACCATCAACACATAGCACTCACTACTTCCCCCACCAGACCCGGGAGAATCAAATTTCATGATCTCTTCACAAATTGCGTCTCCTTGATGCCCCCAATCTCTGCAGCCCCGACCAGCGTACTGGCCAAATAACATGCAAATCTTTGAGGATTTATCGACTGCTGGATGCAGATCGCGCCGTGAGGCGATATGCACCGGGTGCAAATCCCATTGCGTCCTATCCGCTTGCGGTTCGATTTCGTCACCGTAATCGACCGATTCACCGACATTTCAAATCGGTGATGACTGATTGTCAGAAAAAAGGGATATGACGTAAATTGCGTCCATCAGGTGAACAAAATCGTCCGGGAAAACGCCTAGAGCTGCAGCCATGCCCCACCCCATAGAACCTCCCAATGCGGCCTACAAGGAAATTCGCAGCCTTCAGCGCGGCATTGAATTGCTGCGCTGCATGAACCAGGCGCATGGGGGAATCTGTACGACCAGTGAGCTCAGTCGAATCACGCGCATTCCCCGACCTTCCGTCAAGCGGATATTGGAGACCCTGAGGCTGTGCGGTCTGGTCCGCCCGACGGACAGGGACGGCCAGTACTGCCTGACATTTGAAGTGCGCAGCCTCAGCGAAGGCTTCATCGAGGAGGAATGGATTGCGCGCGTCGCGGCGCCGCTGCTGCGCGCCTATGTCAAGCCACTGATGTGGCCTTGCGACCTGGCCACGCTGGAGTCGGAATTCATGGTGATACGCGAAAGCACCCACCGCTTCAGCATGCTCTCGCAGCACCATTCCATGATCGGCACCCGGCTGCCGGTGCTCGATACCGCGGTCGGCCGCGCCTATCTGGCCGCGTGCAGCGAGGAGCAGCTGGAAAACATACTGCAGCTGCTGAGCCTGCGCCAGGACGAAATCGGCGCGCGGGCCAGGCAGCGCAAGGAGATCGACCGCATGCTGCGCGAGACGCGCCAGGCCGGCTACTCGATCAATCGCGGAGAGTGGAGCGACCAACCGGATTTTTCCGCCATCGGTCTGGCGGTCAAGAGCGCGGGCCAGTTGATAGCGGCCATCAACATGGTCTATCCCAACGCCTCCGTCGCCCCCCAGGCGATAGAGGACAAATACCTTCCCGTACTGCGCGAGCTGGCCGAGCGCATTGGTCGCGACAGCGAGCCCTGGTTTGCCCATCCTCCCGAATACGCGCCGCTGACGACGCGTTTCGCGCCGCAGGCCTGAGCCGCACCGGCGCGCGCCGCAGCCCGGGCGCCACCAGCCGCGCCCCCTTCTCCTGCCAGCACAAGGAACTTCCCAAGGGCCGTGACCACTCATGTCAGGCCCGCGCTCAGTGGTCGGCGTCAGGCGGCGGCGCAGACGATATTTTTCGTTCACAACATCATATTGACTATTGTCCTACTTTATTTAATAGCCAAAAACTATAGTATGCGAATGCTGTCGACATTCTGTTTGCCATCCCTTCTCCGGCCCCAGGGCGCGGGTTGCGCAATGGCAAATCCGGTGCACGACACCGCCCGGCCCGGTGCCGGGCCCGCAAACCTGACTACAAGACCATGAAAACCACTGCTTCACCCGATGAACTGCGCACGGCCCTAGCCGCGCTCAGACCCTACTTCGTGCGCGCCGCAGGCTTCAGCCTGCTGGCCGCGCTGCTGGTGCTCGCTCCATCGGCATACATGCTCGAGGTCTACGACCGGGTGGTGAACAGCCGCAGCCACTTCACGCTGCTGATGCTGACCATCGCCGTGCTCGGCGCCTATGTGCTGATGGAAGTGCTCGAGTGGGCGCGCAGCGAAATCATGCGCAGCGCCAGCGTCGCGCTCGATAGCCAGTTGCGCGAGCGCATCTTCAACGCGATCTTCAGCGCCCGGCTGCAACGCGGCTCCGGCAGCATGCAGCCACTCAACGACCTGCGCCTGGTCTGCGATTTTCTATTCTCGCCCGCGCTGCTGGCCTTGATGGAAGCTCCGATAGCGCTGCTGATGATGGTGCTGCTGTTCATGATCAGTCCGGTGCTGGGCTGGTCGGCCGTGGTGTTTGCGCTGCTGCAGGTCACGGTCGCGTGGTGCAACGAACGGCGCACCAAGCCGCCGCTGATGGAAGCCAACCGTACCTCGATCGCGGCGCAGCAGTACGCCGACTCCAGCCTGCGCAACGTCGAAGTCATCGAGGCCATGGGCATGCTGCGCAACCTGCAGCGCCGCTGGCAGGAAAAGCAGCGCCGTTTTCTCGCACTGCAGGCCCAGGCCTCCGAAAGCGCCGGCGGCTTCCAGGCGCTGGGCAAGCTGCTGCAGAACACGCTGGGCTCGCTGCTGCTGGGCCTGGGCTGCTGGCTGTTGCTGCACAACCAGCTCAACGGCGGTGGCGGCATGATGATGATCGCGTCCATCCTCGGCGGGCGCATGCTTGCCCCGCTGGTGCAGGCCGTGGCGCAGTGGCAGACCGTGGTCAACGTGCGTGACGCCTGGAGCCGGCTGCAGCAGTTGCTGCATGCCGTGCCCCAGCGCACCCAGGGCATGCCTCTGCCCGCGCCGCGTGGGCGGCTGCAGGTCGAGCAGCTGGTGGCGGGCGCGCCCGGTGGCGGCCAGCCGCCTATCCTGCGCGCCATTGCCTTCGCGCTGAACCCGGGCGACGTGCTGGCCGTGATCGGTCCATCGGCCAGCGGCAAGACCACGCTGGCGCGCATGCTCGTGGGACTGTGGCCGGCGCAAAGCGGCAAGGTGCGGCTCGACGACGCCGACATCCACAGCTGGGACAAGCAGGAACTCGGCCCTCATCTGGGCTACCTGCCCCAGGGGGTGGAACTGTTCGAAGGCACGGTGGCCGAGAACATCGCACGCTTCGGCCCGGTGCAGCCGGCCCAGGTCGAGGCGGCGGCGCGCGCCGTGGGAATGCACGAGTTCATCCTGGGTCTGCCGCACGGCTACGACAGCCCCATCGGCGATGGCGGCGCGCGGCTTTCGGGCGGGCAGCGCCAGCGCCTGGGACTGGCGCGCGCCCTCTACGGCCAGCCGGTGCTGGTGGTGCTCGACGAGCCCAACTCCAGCCTGGACGAAGAAGGCACGGCCGCGCTGGCCCAGGCCATCCGGCAGGCGAGCACCCAGGGCACGACCTTCGTGGTCATCACCCATCTGGGCAGCGCACTGCAGCTCGCCAACAAGCTGCTGGTGCTGCGCGATGGCCGCCAGCAGGCGTTCGGCCCGCGCGCCGAAGTGCTGGCCGCGCTGGCCCAGGCCGCACGCCCGGTGCCCGCCCAGCCTGCGTCCGCAGGCGTGCAGGCCACACCCGCCTGATGCCGCGGCGCTCCCTCCCATCTCCAGGAATTTCCCTCATGAAATCCCCCGCTTTCTTCCAGCGCAGCGAACTGACGCAGGCACTGTGGTCGTTTCGCCGCGAATTCGCGATGGTCGGCCTGTTCAGCATGCTCGCCAACCTGCTGCTGCTGTCGCCGACGATGTATATGCTGCAGGTCTTCGACCGCGTCATGGCGAGCCAGAACGAACTGACGCTGCTGATGATGTCGCTGATCACGCTGTTTCTGTTCATCGTGATGGCGTTTTCCGAATGGATGCGCTCCAAGGTGCTGGTGCGCAGCGGCATGCGGCTCGACAACCTGCTGGGCGCGCGCATCTTCGAAGCCAGTTTCGAGGCCCGGCTCAGCCGCCAGGGCGAGGCCGCCAAGCGCGCATTCAGCGACTTGCTGCAGGTGCGCCAGTTCCTCACCGGCAACGGCATCTTCGCGCTGTTCGATGCACCCTGGACCCCGATCTATCTGGGCGTGCTGTTCCTGCTCCATCCTGCGCTGGCAGGCATCGCGCTGTGCTTTGCGCTGGCCCAGGCAGCGCTGGTCTGGTTCGGTCACCGCAAGTCGGTGGCACCCGCGCAGGCGGCCAGCGAGGCTTCCGCCGAGGCCCGCAGCTACCTGCAGGGCAAGCTGCGCAATGTCGAAGTGCTCGAACCCATGGGCATGGTCCACCACCTGCTGCCGCATTGGGCGCAGCGCTACCGCCACGCGCTGCAATTGCAGGGCAAGGCCCAGTCGCTGACCCACCGCATCACCGCCTGGAGCAAGTTCATACGCTACGCCCAGCAGTCGCTGGGCCTGGGCGCGGGCGCGCTGCTGGTCATCAACAACCAGCTGTCGCCGGGCGAAATGATCGCCGCCAACGTGCTGATGACGCGCACCCTTGCGCCCATAGACCAGCTGGTCGGCACCTGGCGTGTCTTCATCAGCGCGCGCGCCGCCTTTGCCCGCCTTGAAAGCCTGCTGCAGGACAATCCCGCGCGCGACCCGCGCCTGCAGCGCGCCACGCCCGGCGGCGCGCTGGTGCTGCGCGATGTCGTGGCCCATGCGCAGGGGCGCGAAACGCCCATCCTGCAAGGCGTGAGCCTGTCGCTGCAGCCGGGTTCGGTCACGGCCATCCTCGGCCCTTCGGGCTCGGGCAAGTCGACGCTGGCGCGCTGCATCATCGGCGTATGGCCCCAATTGCACGGCGAAGTGCTGCTCGACGACCGGCCACTGGCCGGCTGGGACCGCTGCGAGCTCGGCCCCCATCTGGGCTACCTGCCGCAGGACATCGAGCTGTTCGAAGGAACGATAGCCGAGAACATCGCGCGCTTCGGCGAGATCGTTCCCGACAAGGTGATTGCCGCCACGCGCAGCGCCGGACTGCACGAGATGGTCCTGCGCTTTCCCAAGGGCTACGACACGCCCATCGGTGAAGCCGGCGGACTGCTTTCAGGCGGGCAGCGCCAGCGCATCGCGCTGGCGCGCGCCATCTATGGCAAGCCGCGGCTGGTGGTGCTAGACGAGCCCAACGCCAACCTCGATGACGCCGGCGAAGCCGCGCTGGTGCATGTGCTGCAGGAGCTGCGCACCCAGGACTGCACCGTGGTGATCGTCACCCACCGCCAGGGCATTCTCGCGGCCGCCGATCGCGTGGTGCTGCTGCGCCAGGGCCGGATCGAGCGCGATGGCGCACGCGATGCGGTGCTTGCCTCGATGCGCGCCGCGCCCGCGGCCAGCGCCCCCTCACCGCGACTGCTGGCGCTCTGACGCGCCCGCCCCTCCATTCCAAATTCAACGAGTCTTTCCATGACCCCCTCTCTTTCCACTCCCCTTGGCGCCTCGGCCATCGCTGCCGATGATGCCGGCCTCGCCACCGTCGACCCCAATGCCAAGGACGCGCGCCGCATAGGGCGCATAGGTCTCTGGACCCTGGCGCTGGGTTTCGGAGGCTTCCTGCTCTGGGCCGCGGTCGCGCCGCTCGATGAAGGCGTTCCCAGCGCCGGCATGGTGGCGATAGACACCAAGCGCAAGACCGTGCAGCACCTGTCGGGCGGCATCGTCAATCAGGTGCTGGTGCGTGAAGGCGACAAGGTGCGCGAAGGCCAGCTGCTGATGCGGCTGGACACTGCCACGGCCCGCGCCAACCACGAGTCGGCGCGCCAGCGCTACCTGGGCCTGCGCGCTATGCAGGCGCGGCTCACGGCCGAACATGCGGACGCTGCACAGCTGGTGTTTCACGCAGACCTGCATGCGGCCGCAGCCGATCCGTTGATCCGCCAGCACATGCAGACGCAGGAGCAGCTGTTCGCCACGCGCAAGCATCTGCTGCGCTCGGATCTGCAGTCGATAGAGGAAAGCATCGAAGGCCAGCGCGGCATGCAGCAGGCCTACACGCGCATGCTGGGCAACCGCCAGGCCCAGCAGGAATCGCTGGGCGAGGAACTGCGCAACCTGCGCGGCCTGGTCAGCGAAGGCTATGCGCCGCGCAACCGCCAGCTCGAGCTCGAGCGCATGGTGGCCGATTCGGGCAGCGCCATCGCGGACCTGCAGGGCAACACGGTGCGCGCCCAGCGCAGCATGGCCGAGCTGCGCCAGCGCGCGTTCTCGCGCCAGCAGGAGCAGCGCAAGGAAGTCCAGACCCAGCTTGCCGAAGTGGACCGCGAAGTGCTCGCCGAGCAGGAGAAGTTCAAGGCCCTGAGCGATGAACTCGCGCGCCTGGAAATCAGGTCGCCGGCCGATGGCCAGGTCGTGGGCCTGGCGCCGCAGACCGTGGGCGGCGTGATCCAGCCCGGCCAGAAGCTCATGGACATCGTTCCGGGCGACGCCCCGCTGCTGCTCGAAACCCAGGTCGCACCCCATCTGATCGATCGCGTGCGGGCGGAGCTGCCGGTCGATGTGCGTTTCTCGTCGTTCGCCCACTCGCCGCAGCTGGTGGTGCCGGGCAAGGTGCAGTCGGTTTCGTCCGACCTGCTGACCGACCCACAGACCATGATCAGCTACTACCTGGCGCGCATCGAAGTCACGGCCGAAGGCCTGCAGCGTCTGGGCAAGCGCCAGCTGCAGCCGGGCATGCCGGTGGAAGTGGTGTTCAAGACCGGCGAACGCAGCCTGTTGACCTATCTGCTGCACCCGTTGACCAAGCGCATCGCAGCCTCGCTGACCGAAGAGTGACGCCATGGTTTTTTCCACTGTGACACTGCGGCGCCTGCAGTTCTGCGCGCTGCTGGCCAGCAGCCTGGCCATGCCCGCCCAGGCGCTGGATCTGCGCCAGGCCTACGACGCCGCGTTCGCCCATGACGCGACGATACGCGCGGCGCGCGCCGGCACCGACGCGGCGCGCGAACGCCTGCCCCAGGCCCTGGCCCAGCGCCGCCCGCAGGTCGCGCTCAACGCCACGCGCAACTACAACGACCTGGAAAGCAAGAGCTTCGATGTGTTCGGCCAGCCGCGGCGCGCGAGCAACGACTACTACAGCGGCAACCAGACGCTGAGCCTGCGCCAGCCGCTGTACCGCCCTTACCTTGGCGCCCAGGTCGGGCAGGCGCGCGCCCAGGTCGATGAAGCCGACGCTTCGCTGGAGCGCGACGAACAGGCGCTGGTGGTGCGCGTCGGCGAAGCCTACTTCGACGCGCTGCTGGCGCGCGATCAGGTCGCGCTGCTGCAGGTGCAGAAGGCCAGCAATGCCTTGCAGCTCGACGCGGCGCGCAAGAGCTTTGCCGCCGGCACGGGATCGCGCACAGACATCGATGATGTCCAGGCCAGGCTGGACCTGACGCTGGCCCAGGAGCTCGAAGTCGCGCAGAACGTTGAATTCACCCAGCGCCGCCTCGAAGTGCTGACCGGACAGAACGCCGAAACGCTGGCCGGTCTCGATGTGCCGCGCTTCGTGCCACGGGCACCCCAGCCCCTGGGCCTGGACGACTGGATCGCGCGCGCCGAAGCCGCGAGCCCCGAACTGCAGGCGCTGCGCGCCCAGGGCGAAGCCGCGCGCCTGGAAGTGCAAAAGGCCCAGGCCGGCCACCGGCCCACGCTGGACGCCGTGGCCCAGTGGTCGCGCAGCCAGAGCGACAGCGTGTCCAACGTCAACGCGCGCCATGTCCAGAAGTCGGTGGGCCTGCAGCTGAGCATTCCGCTGTATTCGGGCGGCGCGGTCGACTCGCAGGTGCGCCAGGCGCTGGCCGGCGAGCAGCGCGCGCGCGAAGCGCTGGAAAGCGCCAGGCGCGAACTGGGCGTGCGCGTGCACCAGGAGTTGCGAGCCATGACCGAAGGCGTGCTGCGCGTGCGCGCGCTGGAGCAGGCCGAGCGCTCGGCGCAGCAGGCGCTGCTGTCGAACCAGAAATCGCTGCAGGCGGGCAGCCGCACCACGCTGGACCTGCTCCAGGCCGAGCAGCAGCACACCACCGCCTTGCGCGACCTGGCCCAGGGACGCTACCGGTATCTGCTGGCCCAGTTGCGGCTGCAAAGCCTCGCGGGACAGGACAGGCGGCAGAACATAGAGCAGGCCAATGCCTGGCTGTCGCCCTGAGGCTCAGTCGCTGGCGCGCGGCGCCAGCACCAGCTGGTGCGTCCAGCGCGCGGGCGTGCGCTGCAGCGGCCGGTACTGTCCCGCGGCCCAGGCGCCGCGCATGTCGGCATAGCGCGGCGAGAACACATTGCCGCTTTGCCCCGTCTGGAAGATGAAGCGCGACTGCTCCAGGTCGGCGAGATCGTAGAGCCCGCGCAGCGACGCCGCATGCCGGTTGGCGAAAGCTCCGCCCGCGACATCGCCCGCGTTGTACTGGCCGACATTGACCGTGTAGCCATCGCCCGACGACGGCGTCTGCACGTTGAAGAAGCGCGCCAGCGCGGCGACGCTGCCCAGCGGCCGGTGGCTGCTCACGGCGGGATGGGCGCGCCCCCAGCGCCATTGCGCGGGCCGCGAGCCGTAAGCTGACCGCAGCCGCTCCAGCGCGCGCTCGAGCGCCTGCGCCGACTGCTCGGCGCAACTGCGCGGCGCGCACCACCAGCCGTCGTCGCGCGCCAGAATCCCTTCGAGCGCCGCGCGGAAATCGCGCTTGCCATAGGTTGCGGCAAAGCGCGCGTTGCCTATGCGCGGCACGATCAGGCCGCGCGCGATTTCGTCGGCCCAGGCCGCGAACACCAGCGGCGCGCTGTGCTGCGCATCCATGCGGCCGTCGAATGTCCGCAGCAGCTCGGCGGTTTGCGCGGCCAGGGGATGATAGGCCTGGGCCGCTGCGGTGCGCAGCGCGGGCAGCAGCCGCTGCGTGGCCAGCGAAGTCACGTCGGTCTGTATTGCAGCCATGCTGTCGAGATCGTGCAGCGCGCGTGCTTCCAGCAGCTGCGCGATGCGGTCGTAGCGGTACGGCAGGTGCCAGTCCTGGGTCAGGAAATGCGCGTAGTCCGGGCCGGTGATGCGCTGGTTGGCGGTCGCTATCCAGCCGCGCTGCGCGCCGTCGTCCTGCGGCGTCTGCGCGTCGCTCAGCCAGCCCTGCCAGTCGTAGCGCGCCAACCAGCCGGGCGCGGGCGCGACACCGCGCAAGTCGTTGTCGGCGCCACGCACCGGCACCTTGCCCGCGGCCTTGAAGGCGATCGCGCCGTCGACATCGGCCATGACGATGCTTTGCATCGGCGAGTGGTAGTGGGCAAACGCCTGCTGCAGTTCGGCCACCGACTGCGCCTGGTTGGCCTGTAGGCCTGCGAGCACCGTGTGGTTGTCGGCGTCCAGCGCGCTCCAGCGCAGCGCCAGCACATACTTCGACAGGTCCAGCAGCTGGCCGTGGCTGGCCTGCACATCGCTGAGCACCGGGCCATGGCGCGTGGCGCGCAGCTGCAGCTGCAGATCGGCCTGGCCCTTGATGCGGATGACTTCCTCGCGCACGCTGAACGGCTCCCAGCCGGCGGGCGTGCGGTAGCGCGTCGCATCCTGTGCATCTATCTGTTCGAGGTACAGGTCCTGCACATCGGGGCTGGTATTGGTGAAGCCCCAGGCGACGCGCGCCGTGCGGCCCAGCACCACGAACGGCAGGCCCGGCAGCGTCGCGCCTATGGTGTCGATCGCCCCGATGGCCGCGCCATCGCTCGATTGCCCGGCCGGGGCCTGCAGGTGGGCGTAGTACCAGATGGCGGGTGCGCTCAGGCCCAGGTGCGGGTCGTTGGCCAGCAGCGGCTTGCCGCTGGTGCTGCGCGTGCCCGCCAGCACCCAGTTGTTGCTGCCTTTGCCGTCGTTGCTGCCGGCCTCCTGCACCAGCGCCCGGGCCCAGTCGGCGCGCGCCTGATCGATGGCGCCGGCCAGTCCGTTCAGACCGGCGGTCACGGGCGCTGGCGGCGCCTGCTGCGTGGCGTACACGCCCAGTCCGCGGTACAGCGCCGCCAGGTCCACGGCCGTAGCCGGTGCCTCCCCGGGATACGGCGGCATCAGCTGCCACAGGCGTTCGGTGTCCAGGCCGCGCAGCAGCGACAGGCGCGCGAACTCGTTGCCCCAGTTGCCGCCCAGGTCCAGCGCCAGCATCAGCGCCCAGCCCACGCTGTCTTCGGGCGACCAGGGCGCGCCGTCGCGCCCGCCCTCGCGTCCCGGCGTCACGCCCAGCAGCAGGAATTCGGGCGTCAGCGCCTGGGTACGGCCCGCATGGAAGGCGGCAATGCCTTCGCTGTAGGCCTGCAAGGCTTCACGCGCAGCCAGCGGCAGGCCCGCGTACTGGCGCTGCGCGGCGCCGCGGATGTCGAGCGCGCGCATCAGCTTGTCGGTTTCCAGCGTCGCCGGGCCCAGCACTTCGGACAGCGTGCCATGCATCACGCGGCGATTGAATTCAAGCTGCCAGCTGCGCTCCTGCGCATGCACAAGGCCTAGCGCGCGCCACAGGTCCTGCGGTGACTCGGCCGCGATGTGCGTGACATCGGCCGCGTCGCGGCGCACCTGCACCGGCTGCGCCAGCCCGGCGACGGCCAGCCTTCCGTCCAGCGGTGCCTGGGTGCGCAGCGCATAGACCGCGAGCGCCATGCCGCCCAGCAGCGCCAGCCCGACCAGCGCCACCGCGCCCCACTTCACCACGCCTGCTGCCCTGCGGCCTCGCTCCATTGTTTTCTCCGGTTGTTGTGTGCCCTGCCCCCGCTCTTGTAACTGCTGTACGCGCAAGCCGCAGCGCGGGCTTACCCCAGCCTGCCACAATCAGAGGTTTTCCGCGCACCGGCGCGGCCCCTGTTTCTACTTCGCACGCTGTATGTGGCCCTTCGATCTGTTCAAAAAACTCAGCCGCGACCCCGAGGTCGGTGAAACCCGCGGCGACTACATCGGCTGCTATTTGCTGGGCACGGAAACGCCGGGCCTGCATGACGCCAGCTACCACTCTCTGGCGCCCACGCGCGCCGTGCTGCTCGATGATGCGCGCAGCTTTCTGCAAGGCTTTTTGCAGCAGCACCCCGGACTGCCCGAATCCGAGCGTGCGGCGCTGCAGTCGCTGCTGGACAACCTCGAGGCGCGCGTGGACGCGCATCTTGCGGGCGACACGCGCCAGCCGCTGGCGGTGCAAGGCGGCAGCCACCTGTTCCTGCGCAAGGGCATGCGCGCGCGCAAAAAGGAACAGGGCCGCTACCTCGAGTAGCGGCCCTGTGGGCAGGAAGCGCCGCGGCTCAGAGGCCGTCGCGGTCCGAGTCGCCGGGAACGGCGCGTTCCACGCGGTCGCTCAGGCGTTGCCAGGCATCGCGCGCGGCGGGGCGCGCACGCTCCCAGTCCAGCGAGGACTTGCCGCGGGTGCTGCCCCAGTCCCGGCTCAGGTCGGCGTCGACTTCGTCAAATGAACGGCCCTGGTACTTGGAATAGGAATCCACCCCATAGCGGTAGGCCGGGCCGAACTCGTCATAGCTGGCACCGCTGACATAGGGACGGGACGCATAGTTGTCGCGCCAGTAGGTGTCTTCTTCCACCGGGTCGGCATTCGCCACCCCCTTGCCGGCCAGCGCACCGACAGCGGCACCGGCCAGCGCACCGACGGCAGCGCCGACGGGGCCTGTCATTCCACCAATGGCAGCGCCTGCGGCTGCACCACCTGCGACACCACCGGCCACGCCGCCGAGCACGGCGCCCGCGCCGGTAGCTGTCTTTTCCTTGTCGTCCATCTTGCTCTCCTGAAAGTGGTAGGAAGGCATGAAGATAGAGTCTGCACCGCGGCCGGTCTGACGGACAAAAACTACGTGGCGCGTGGGACAGCCGGATGCCTGACTGCCAGCCGCTTTCAGTGGGTATGACCCCAGTAGATCAACGCGTCACGCCCTTCGACGGAGAGCGAAACCTTGGCGCCCACGGGCAGCAGCACCTTGGTCTCGACATGGCCGAAAGGCAGGTTGGTCAGCACCGGCGCATTGATCTGCGCGCGCAGCCAGTCGACCACGCTTTGCAGCTTGTAGCCCTTGTCATGCGCGGCCAGCTTGTAGCCCGTGAACTGGCCCAGCACCACGGCGCGCTGCTTGGCCAGCACGCCCGCGTAGAGCAATTGGCTCAGCATGCGTTCGACACGGTAGGGATGCTCGCTCACGTCTTCGAGGAACAGGATGCCGCCGGGGACATCGGCCAGAAAAGGCGTGCCGACCAGCGAGGCCAGCATTGCCAGATTGCCGCCCCACAGGGTTGCATCCTGCAGGTAGATATCGGGCACGGCCGGCGAACCATCGGCGCGCGGCGCTTCCTTGTTCATGCGCCAGCCGCTGCCCTCGCCGCGCCCGGCAAGCAGGTCGTCGAAGCAGTCGAGCATGATGTCGTCGGGCTCTTCGGCCGCGCCGAAATCTGCGCCCAACGAAGGCCCGGCCCAGCTCACGGCGCCGACGCGCGCCAGCAGCGCGCTCTGGAATGCCGTGAAGTCGCTCAGGCCGACAAACTTGGTGCCGCCCTCGACGGCCCTGGCCACGGCCGGGTAGTCGATCTGCGGCAGCAGCCGGCCCAGGCCGTAGCCGCCGCGCGAAATCAGCGCCACGTCGGCGCCGCTGGCAGCCGCGCGGTGGATGGCGGCCAGCCGCGTGGCGTCGTCGCCCGCGAAGCGCGTGGAGCGCGACAGCGCGTCGGCATCGACTTCGACGTCATGGCCCAGCGCGCGCAGGCGCGCGATGCCGCGCTTGAACGCGGGCTTGTCGTTGACTGCGCTCGACGGCGAATAGACGTAGATGCGGCGCGGGCCGGAGACATGACCGCAGCAGGCGCCATCGGCGTCATGCTCGTGGTGGTCGTGGGAATGAGAATGGTGATGTTCGGTGGACTTCGAAGACAAGGCATTCAGGCTGCCGCTGCAGCCTGCTCCGTTAAGACAGGGGCCAGGGGACGCCCCCTGGGGCGGCTTCGAATGAAGCCGCTCTAAGATGGGCTGAAGTATTCCACAGCCTGCAAGGCCATGTCGGCGCTGTGTGCGGTGCCCCGGTTGCTGCGCAGGCCGCGCAGCAGCATTTCTTCGGCTGGCGCCTGATCCTGCGCGCAACCCATGGCCGCGAACGCCTGCAGCGCCGCGCGATGGCCGCGATCGGCAAAGGGCGCGTTCAGCGCCGCGCTGTCCGCGGGGTCGGCGCCCAGCGCGCTATCGAGCAGCAGCAGGCCCGCGAAACGTTCGCGCGCGGCCATTGCCAGCGGCGCGGCCAGCGCGGCGGCGCTGCGCTGCACCACCAGCACGCAGCGCTGCAGATCGGCCTGCTCCAGCAAATCCTGCAGGATGCGCAGATGCGCGTCCAGCGTGTGAAAGCCGGGCTTCTTGGGCTTGTCGCTCTTGCCGAAACCGATCAGGTCGGGCGCGACCACGCGGTGACCCGCGGCGAGGAACACCGGCGCCATGTGGCGGTACAGATAACTCCAGTCGGGCGCGCCGTGCAGGCACAGCCAGGTCAGCGGCGCGTCACGCGGGCCTTCATCGAGGTAATGCAGGCGCAGCCCCTGCAGGCTGGGCCAGTCGCTCGCGTGGCGCGGCGCCCAGGGGTAGTCGGGCAGGTGCGCAAACGCCGCATCGGGCGTGCGCAGTGCGTCGTCGCGCAGCGGGTGGGCCGCACGCGCCGCGGACTGGTTCTGGCGGCGGCGCTGCTGGAAGAACTGCGACAGCAGCGCGCTGCATTCCTGGGCCAGCACGCCGCGCACGATCTGCGTGTGGTGGTTCAGGCGCGGCTCGGCGAAAAGGTCGAGCACCGAGCCCGCGGCGCCGGTCTTGGGTTCGGCCGCGCCATAGACCACGCGCGCCACGCGCGCATGCAGGGCCGCGCCGCTGCACATCGCGCAGGGCTCGAGCGTCACGTACAGCGTGCAGCCGTCGAGGCGGTAGTTGCCCAGCTGCTGCGCGGCGTCGCGCAGCGCCTGGATTTCGGCATGGGCCGTCGGGTCGTTCGAAGCCACGGGCGCGTTGCGGCCCAGGCCCACGACCACGCCGTTCTTGACCACGACCGCGCCCACGGGCACTTCGCCGGCCTGGGCCGCGGCCTGCGCCTGGGCCAGCGCGGCGCGCATGCCGGCCTCGTCATCCATCAGCAATTCCATGAACTTTCTCAGGTTACCTGACCGCGAAACGCGGCTGTAGCCCGATCGTAATGCAGCCCGGCCAGGCCGGCCGCGAGCCGCCTTTTTCCGAGCTGCCTTTTTTTTAAGCACTGCGTCACAAGCCAATGCTGGCGCGGCTTTGCCGGGTTCACAGGAGAGTTTTCCACAGCTCCGTCCACACGCCCCGGGGATAAGAAGGCACAAAATAAATGCCCAAAACTGTGGATAAACACATGCCCAGTTGATGGTATAGCGAATAAAAAAGCCAGCCGGTGCGCACCCGGCTGGCTTGGCATGGTGGCGCGCGCGCTCAGAATTTCACATTGGCCGTGAGCCACAGCGTGCGGCCCGGCGGCGTGGTGCCGGCAATCGATGCCCCGCCCTGGAAGTATTGGCATCGAGTCGCTGGGCATTCTCAAGGGCAGTCTGGCCGCGATGCTGCTGGCGCTGGCCGCGCGATTTGCCGATTCCGCCGGCGGCTGGAACACCGTGCTGGGCCGCCTGCCCGCCGCGCAGCCGAACTATGCGCTGGGCAATGAAGTGCAGGTGCTGCTGCGCCCCGAGCACCTGCGGCTGGGGGCCAGCGGAATTGCCGCGACGGTGCTGGAATGCAAGTTCCGCGGCAGCCACCTGATCTACAGCCTGCAACTGCCGGACGGGCAAAGAATCATGGCGCAATCACCGCTGGCGCAGCGGCATGCACCCGAGGAAACGGTGTTTGCGCAGCTGGCGGTGTAGCGCGTTTCAGAGGTCGCGCGCCAGGCGCAGCCCGGTGAACTGCCAGCAGGCGCCGGCCGGAAAGAAGTTGCGGTAGGTGGGCCGCACATGGCCGGGCGGCGAGGCGCAGGAGCCGCCGCGCAGCACGTACTGGTTGACCATGAACTTGCCGTTGTACTCGCCGACCGCGCCTGCGGCGGGGCGAAACCCCGGGTAAGGCGCATAGCTCGACTGGGTCCATTCCCAGACTTCGCCGGGCGCGGCCTGCGCCGCGGGGTGCAGGCGCTGCGCTGTCGATGCCGGCTTGGCCAGCTGCGGCGCCGCGACTTCCCATTCGGCTTCGGTCGGCAGGCGCGCGCCCGCCCAGCGCGCATAGGCGTCGGCCTCGTAATAGCTCAGATGCACAACGGGCTGTGCCGGCTCGAGCGGCCGCAGGCCATGCAGCGTGAATTCGGCCCAGCCGCCTGCGTCCTGGCGCTGCCAGTACACAGGAGCCGTGCGCCGCTGGGCCTGCAGCCAGTCCCAGCCCTCCGACAGCCAATGGCCGGGCTCGGCATAGCCGCCGCCGTCGACAAACGCCTGGTATTCGGCATTGCTGACCGGGCGCGAGGCCAGCGCAAACGCGTTCAGATAGACGCTGTGGCGCGGCGCCTCGTTGTCAAACGCAAAGCCCTGGCCCGCATGGCCGATCTGGTACAGGCCGGCGTCCTGCGGCAGCCAGCGCAGCGCAGCCGGCCCCACCGACACCCGCGGGTTTTCAGCGTCCGCATACGCGGGCGCCAGCGGATTGCACGACAGCAGGTGCTTGATGTCGGTCAGCAGCAGTTCCTGGTGCTGCTGCTCATGCTGCAGTCCCAGCGCGATCAGCGCCGCCAGCGACGCGTCGCGTTCACCGGCCAGCAGCGCCTGCATGCGCGCATCGACCTGGGCGCGGTAGTCCAGCACCTGCTGCAGCCCGGGGCGCGTGATCAGCCCGCGCTGGGCGCGCGGATGGCGCGCGCCCACGCCCTGGTAGTAGGAGTTGAACAGCACGCGAAACGCCGGGTGGAACGGTGCAAAGCCCGGCTCATGCGGCTCAAGCACAAAGGTCTCGAAAAACCAGGTGGTATGGGCCAGATGCCATTTGACCGGGCTGGCATCGGGCATGGACTGCACGCAGCAGTCTTCGGCCGACAGCGGCGCGGCCAGTGCCAGGCTGGCCTGGCGCTGGCGGGCATAGGCAGCCGCCAAATCATTGCGCGGGGCCGACATCATGCACCTCCCGGTCATTGATTACGCTGCGCAAGACTTGGCATGTCCGGGGCCAGGGGCACCGAGCCAGGGCTGCCCCGCAGCGAAGGTGCCGCCCCCCTGGGGGGAAGGCGCGCAAGCGCCTCAGGGGAGGGTCAAGTCTTTGCATGGATGACGGCAAACCAGTCGCGTGAATCGGTCCAGGCCTTGCAGGCCTTGAAGCCGGCCTGGGTCAGCATCTGCAGGAACAGCGGCAGCGGGTACTTGTAGCTGTTCTCGGTATGGATGCGCTCGCCTTGCGCAAACGCGCGCGCGCCGCCGGGCCAGCGCACCTGCTGGTCGGCGCGCGCCTGCAGGTGCATTTCAATGCGCGAATGCGCGGCATTGAAGAACGCCACATGTTCCCATTGCGCGGCATCGAAGTCGCTGCCCAGGCATTGGTTCACATGCGCCAGCGCGTTGCGGTTGAATTCGGCGGTGACGCCGGCCGCGTCGTTGTACGCGGCTTCAAGCACCTGCAGATCCTTGGGCAGGTCTATGCCTATCAGCAGGCCGCCGCCCTCGCCTGCCAGCGCGCGCATCTGGCGCAGCAGCGTCATTGACTGGTCGGGATCGAAATTGCCTATCGATGAGCCCGGGTAGAACACCAGCCTGCCCTGCGCGCCAATGCGCGCCGGCAGCGTCACGGGCGCGGTGATGTCCGCTTCTACCGCGCAGACCTCCAGGCCGGGAAATTCGCGCGCTACGCCATCGACCGCAGCCTGCACGAACGGCCCCGCGATGTCGACGCCGACAAAGCACCGCGGCTGGAGTGCCGCCAGCAGCAGCCGCACTTTCTCGCAATTGCCCGCGCCCAGCTCGATCAGGCTGGTGCAGGGCCCTACGCTGCGCGCAATGTCGCCGCCGCGCGCCTGCAGCAGCGCTTTTTCGGTGCGTGTCGGGTAGTACTCGGGCAGGCGCGTGATGTCCTCGAAAAGCTCGCAGCCGCGCTGGTCGTAGAAATACTTGGCGGAAATGTGCGCCGGCGTGTGCAGCAGGCCGCGTTCCAGCGCCTGGCGCTCGGGCTCCGGCGCCGGAACATCGGGCAGCGTGGACATGGATGGGGGTGCCTCGGCATGGGCGGGAGCAACGGAAAGCAACATGTGCGCGGACCTTCCCGGAAAAGCAGCAAGAACGTCGCTCCCGGCGGCGGCTTGCCTGCCGGGAACCGACCCAGGCTCCAGCCTAGCCATGCAGGCGCGCGCTTTGGGTAGGACAGGAGCGCATGCAGGGCGCGCGCGCCCGGCGCGCATTGACCCGCCGCGCTGTTGGAGCCATCATCTTCAGCAGGCATAGGCGCCCGGCAGCGGGCGCCCACATCGCTTTCCTTACGGGAGACTGCCATGAGCGAACGTTTGACCGCCGGCGAAATCTGCACGCGCGAAGTCGCCATTGCCTATCGCCATACCGATCTCGTCACCGCGGCCCGGCTGATGCGCGAACACCATGTGGGCGCGCTGGTCGTGGTCGATGACACCCAGGGCCTGCGCACCGTTGCCGGCGTGCTCACCGACCGCGACATCGTGATTTCCGTGGTGGCGCCCGAGCTGGCCCCCGACAGCCTCACGGTGGGCGAAGTCATGAGCGCCAAGCCCGTGACCGCAGCCGAGGACGCCTCGCTGATCGATGTGCTGCGCAGCATGCGCGCCCACGGCGTGCGCCGCATTCCCGTGGTCACGGCGCAGCAGGTGCTGATCGGCCTGGTGGCGCTGGACGACATCCTCGAAGTCCTGGCCCAGGAAATGGGCATGCTGGCCGCGACCATAGGCCGCGGCATGCAGCGCGAGCGCGACCAGCGCAACTGAAACCCGCCGGCCGTGCGCGCCGGGCGCAAATGCCGCAGCCGCACAGGGCCATTCATCGCGCCGCCCAAATAACGGACAAAATTGTCCGATAATTGCAACCATGAACTCCCCGATTGCCAAACGCCCCGACGCGGCGCTGCGCCGTGCGCAGCTGCTTGACGCGGCCGATGCCGTGTTCACCGTGCACGGCGTCAATGCACCGCTGGAACTCGTGGTCGAGCACGCGGGCGTGGGCCGCGCCACGCTGTACCGGCAGTTTCCCGACCGCGATGCCATCCTGCTGGGCCTGCTCGAGCGCTCGACCCAGCGCCTGCACGACCAGGCGCTCAAGCTTGAAGACAGTGCCGATGCGTTCTTCGAACTGATGGCCTACCTGTCCGAACGCATAGTGAGCTCGCCCACGCTGTCAGATTACTGGCGCAGCGCCAGCCTCAACGACCCGCGCTTCAAGGCCGTGCGCCAGCGCGCCTGGGATGCGTTTGCGCCGGCGCTCGAACGCGCCCAGGCGCAGGGCCTGGTGCGCGCCGACGTGCAGGCGCGCGACCTGTCGCTGCTGATCGGCATGCTGGGCGCAGCGCTGCGCGGCAGCAGCGACGCCGAGCGCCGGCGCCTGGCACGCCAGGCCATGGGAATCATCCGCCGCGGTCTGCAGCCCGACGCCGCCGCATGACCGAAACCGTCTACCTGCGTCGCCCGCCCGATTGGGAGGAGCACGAGAAGCCGGCCCTGCCCGGCTCACCGGCCATGCTGTCGCACGCTCCCTGGGAGCGCGTGTGCTATGCGCTGGTCGCCATCCTGGTCGGCCTGACCGGCGGCCTGGGCAATGCGCTGTTCAGCGTCAACCTGCCCACCATCCAGGGCCAGATGGGCATGACGCCCAGCGAAGCCGCCTGGCTCACGGGCGCCTATGTCACGTTCAGCGTCACCGCCAACCTGCTGGTCTACAAGTTCCGCCAGCAGTACGGCATGCGACTTTTCACCGAGATCAGCCTGGGCCTGTATGCGCTGCTGTGCGTGCTGCACCTGGTGCTGGGCAGCGCGCAAAGCCTGCTGTGGCTGCGCGGCGCCAGCGGCCTGGCCGCCGCGGCCTGCACCTCGCTGGCCACGCTCTACATGCTGCAGGCCATGCCGCGCGTGCATGTGCTCAAGATGCTGGTGCTGGGCGTGGGCATCAGCCAGCTCGCCACGCCGCTGGCCTGGCTGCTGTCGCCCAGCCTGCTGGACCACGGCCAGTGGCACAACCTCTACTGGTTCGAAGCCGGCCTGGCGCTGATGTCGTTTGCCGCCGTGGTGCTGCTCAAGCTGCCCGCGGGCGTGCAGTTCCAGGCGTTCGAGAAACGCGACTTCCTGAGCATCGCGCTGCTGGTGCCCGGCGTGGGCCTGCTGGTCGCGGTGCTGGTGCAGGGCACGACGCGCTGGTGGTTCGACGCGCCTGAACTGGCGTGGATGCTGATTGCCTCGATGCTGCTGCTGCTCACCGGCCTGTACCTCGAGCACCACCGGCGCAACCCGCTGCTGCACACGCGCTGGTTCACCCAGGGCGCGACGATACGCTTCGTGATCGGCGCCATCGTGCTGCGCTTTCTGACCACCGAGCAAAGCTACGGCGTGGTCGGCATGCTGCGCACGCTGGGCATGGCGCCCGACCAGATGCAGCCGCTGTTCGGCGTGATCCTGGTGGGCACCGTGCTGGGCATGCTGCTGTCGGCGCTGACTTTCGGCCTGGAACGCGTGGGCCCGCAGTTGCTGGCGGCGCTGGTGCTGCTGGGCGCCGCGACCTGGATGGACTTCGGCCGCACCAGCCTGGACCGGCCCGCGGACTTCTTCGTGAGCCAGTTCCTGCTGGCCATGGGCTCGGGCATTTTCATGGGCCCGCTGATGCTGCTGGGCATGGTGCAAGGCCTCAAGAACGGCCCCAACCACATGCTCACCGCCATCCTGACGATTTCCATCACCCAGTCGCTGGGCGGGCTCGCGGGCTCGGCGCTGCTGGGCACCTACCAGATCCACCGCGCCCAGGCCTATTCGGTCGCGCTGTCGCAGCAGATCAACCCGGCCGAGCCCCAGGTCGCCCAGCGCCTGCAGCTGCAGCAGCAGGCGCTGGCCAGCCAGATCACCGACCCCGCGCTGCGCGCCGCCCAGGCCACGGCCCAGCTGGGCCAGGTCGTGCGGCGCGAAGCCCAGGTGCGCGCCTTCAACGATGTGTTTCGCGTCGTCGCGCTGGTCGCGCTGGCGTATCTGGCCTGGTCGCTGTTCGAGGCCGGGCGCGCGCGCCGCGCCAGCCGCCTCGAAGCCGTGCGCAACGCGCGGCATACCGCGGAGACCACGCCGGAAGTGGGCACCGATGCCGCTGTCGCGCCCGACTCCGAAGACGACGATGCGCCCGACTCCATGCCCGCCAATGCCCGCGCCGGGCCCAGGGCCGCGCCCGCCGCCGCCTGACGCCCCGCCTCCTTTCGCTCCACCACAACAACCGAATACCCATGAGCGCTACCACCACCCCCGCTACCCCTGCCGCCCCGGCCGCCGCCGGCCCTTCGCCCACGCCCAAGAAAGAGCGCCCCAGCCTGCGCAGCGCGCTGCTGATGGCCGCGCTGGCCGCCGTGGGCATCGTGCTGGTGCTGCGCGCCTGGAACGTAGGCCCGTTCGAGACCAGCGACATCTCCACCGACAACGCCTATGTGCGCGGCCAGGTGACCGTGCTTGCGCCCCAGGTCAACGGCTATGTGACCGAAGTGCTGGTGCACGACTACGAACATGTGAGCGTGGGCCAGCCCCTGGTGCATATCGACACGCGCAGCTATGAAGCCGCGCTGGCCCAGGCCCAGGCCCAGCTCGCGAATGCACGCGCGCAGCTCGCCAACTCGGCCCAGACCCAGTCGCAGAACCAGGCCGGCCTGCAGGTGCGCCAGGCGACGCTGGCCGCGGCCCAGGCCGAGGCCGAACGCGCGCGCGCCGAGCTGCAGCGCGTCGAGGAGCTGGCCGCGCGCGGCTCGGTCTCGCTCAACGAGCGCGACAAGGTGCGCGCCACGGCGCGCCTGGCCGCGGCCAATGTCGCCAAGGCCCAGGGCGACATCGCCATCGGCCAGCAGAGCATCAAGGCGACGACCGTCAACCGCGATGCCCTCGAAGCCGCGGTGCAGATGGCCCAGGCCCAGGTGCGCCAGGCCCAGATCAATCTCGACAACACCACGGTGCGCGCGCCCAGCGACGGCCAGGCCAGCGAAGTCTCGGTGCGCCAGGGCCAGTATGTCGCCGCGGGCAGCCAGCTGCTGTATGTGGTGCCGCCCCAGCTCTGGGTGATCGCCAACTTCAAGGAAACCCAGACCGCCCAGGTGCGCATAGGCCAGCCCGCGCGCTTCACCGTCGATGGGCTCAACGGCGCCACGCTGACCGGCAAGGTGCTGGAGATCGCCCCGGCCACGGGCTCGGAATTCAGCGTGCTCAAGGCCGACAACGCGACCGGCAATTTCACCAAGGTCGTGCAGCGCCTGCCGGTGAAGATCGCGATCGACGCCGACCAGCCGCTGGCCGCGCGCCTGCGCCCCGGCATGTCCGTCGTCACCCATGTCGACACGCGCGAACAGAAAGCCCAGCCATGAAGCGCCTGGCCCTTTTATCCCCCTTGCTTGTCGCCCTGCTTGCGGGCTGCGCGGCGCCGCAGCCCAACGCCCCCGACATGCTGGCCACCGTGGCGCTGCCCGCGCAGTGGAGCGTGGCCGCGCCCGCCGGCGCACCGGCCGCCATTGCCGCCGACTGGTGGAGCCAGCTGGGTGACCCCCAGCTCGAGCGCCTGGTCGCCCAGGCGCTGGCACAGAACAACGATCTGCAGACCGCCATGGCCCGGGTGCGCGAAGCCCAGGCCCAGCTGGCCAGCGCCGACGCCGCGCAGTCGCCGCAGCTCAACGCCACCTTGGGCGCGCAGTCAGGGCGCAGCCTGGGGGCCTTCGGCCCGACGCATACGCGCTCGCTGCAGCCCGGGCTGCAGGCCAGTTGGGAGCTCGATGTCTGGGGCCGGCTGTCGCAGCTCGAACAGGCCGCGGGCGCGCGTCTGCAGGCCAGCGAAGCCGACCGCGACGCGGTGGCGCTGAACGTCGCCGCGACCACCGTGCAGGCCTATGTGGGCCTGCGCGCGCTGCAGGCCCAGCAGGCTATCAGCCAAGCCACCGTGGCGGCGCGCGATGAGGCGCTGCAGCTGGCGCGCGACCAGGTGCGCGTGGGCTACATCTCGCAGCTGCAGCAGACCCAGGCCCAGGCCGAACTCGCGGCCGTGCAGCAGCAGGTGGAGCAGTTGAACTGGCAGATCGACAAGCAGCGCAGCACGCTTGATCTGCTGCTGGGCCAGGCAGGCGGCGCCGACGTGGCGCTGGACGCGCCGCGCATTACTTTGCAGGAACTGGCGCTGCCGCCCGTGCCCGCGAGCCTGCCGTCACAGCTGCTTGAACGCCGGCCCGACATCGCGCGCGCCGCGGCGCTGCTGGCCGCCAGCGACCACCAGCTGCAGGCCCAGCGCGCGGCCTTCCTGCCCCAGGTGAGCCTGAGCGCCAGCGTGGGCAGCCTGATGGTCAATGCGCTGAACTACAACCCGCTGACCGTGTGGAGCCTGGGCGGCAGCCTGCTGGCGCCGCTGTTCGACGCCGGCCGGCTGCGCGCCCAGGCCGATGTCGTCGGCGCCCAGCGCGACCAGGCCGCGCTGGCCTACCGCGGCGCGGTGCTCGCGGCCTTCGCCGACACCGAGAACGCGCTCACCGGCAGCGCCCGCCTCGCGCGCCAGACGCAGTTTGCAATCGAGCGGCGCGACGTGCTGCAGCAAAGCCTCACGTTTGCGCACGACCGCTACCAGGCCGGCTATGCGAGCTATATCGAGGAACTCGACGCCCAGCGCAATCTCTATGCGGCGCAGCTTGAAGTGGTGCGCCTGCACCAGGCCGAACTCGACAACCGGGTGCAGCTGTACAAGGCGCTGGGAGGTGGGTGGAGGTAAGCCTTTCCCCAACCCACTTGCCTGCCCGCGCTTAGAAGCGGTAGCCCAGGCCCACGCCCACCAGCACGGGATTGATCTTGAAATTGCCGGCATTGGCGCCGTTGAGCGTCACATCGGTGTTGATGTAGACCTTCTTCACATCGAAGTTCAGCGACCACTGCTTGTTCAGCGGAACGTCGACGCCGACCTGCAGCGCGCCGCCCCAGCTGCTGCGCTTCACATCGGCCGCGCCGCCCAGCAGCTTGACGCTGGAGAAACGCGTGTAGTTGATACCGGCGCCCACATACGGCTTGAAGCTGCCGAACTGCGTGAAATGGTATTGGGCCAGCAGGCTGGGTGGCAGGTGCTTGAGCGTTCCCAGGTAGCCGGCAACGCTCGAATGCACATCCTGCTTCTGCGGCACGGTCAGCACCAGTTCGGCCGCGAAATTCGGGCTGAAGAAGTAGGTGATGTCGAGCTCGGGAATGGTCTTGTTGTTGATCGACAGGCCCAGGCCGGTGCTGTCCTTGTTGGCGCTGTCGAGGTGCACGGCGCGCGCGCGCACCAGCCAGGGGCCTTCGGTCTGGGCCATGGCGGCACCCGAAGTCAAGGCACAGACAGCGGCGGCGGCGAGGAGGATTTTCTTCATGGTGTGGCAATCTTCTACCGGGGACAACCCCCGTGAAAACCATTGGACACCGCGCCCCGCAGCGGCGTTTTGCCTTAGCTCAAGGAATCGCCAGACAGGCGCTCAGTGCGGCGCTGCCTGCGCCGAGCCACCGCGCATGCGCCCCACCAGCCCGACCACGGCCAGCACCACGCAACCCACCAGCGCGCCCACCAGCACATGCACCAGCTGCGGCAGCAGGAAGCGCCACAGTCCGGCCGCGGGCCAGCCGGCCACGGCCGCGAGCGCGGTTTCCAGGCCATGCTCGATGAAGGGCATGCCGTGCACCAGCAGGCTGCCGCCGACCAGGAACATGGCCGCCGTGCCGACAATGGACAGCGCGCGCATCAGCCAGGGCGTGGCCTGCAGGATGCCGCGGCCCAGCGCCTTGGCCGCGGCGCTGGCGCGCGCCATCAGCGCGATGCCCACATCGTCGAGCCGCACGATCAAGGCAACGAGGCCGTAGACCGCGACCGTGACCAGCAAGGCCACCAGCGACAGCACCGCGGCCTGCTCGATCAGCGGCTCCGAGGAGACCGTGCCCAGCGCAATCGCGATGATTTCCGCCGACAGGATGAAATCGGTGCGCACCGCGCCGCTGACCTTGGATTTCTCCAGCGCCTGCAGGCTTTGCGCGCTGGGCGCGGGCGCGGCCGCAAGCGCTTTTTCGGCGACCTTGCCCGCGCGCCTGGCCTGCATCTTCTGCCAGGAATGCACGATCTTCTCGACGCCCTCGTAGCAGAGGAAGGCGCCGCCCGCCATCAGCAGCGGCGTGATTGCGGCCGGCAGGAAAACGCTGATCAGCAGCGCCGCGGGCACCAGGATCACCTTGTTGATCAGCGAGCCCTTGGCCACGGCCCAGACCACGGACAGCTCGCGGTCCGAATGCACGCCCGACACCTGCTCGGCGTTGAGCGCGAGGTCGTCGCCCAGCACGCCGGCCGTCTTCTGCGTGGCCACCTTGGTCATGGTCACGACGTCGTCGGCCATGCCCGTCGACTGGCGCGCCGCGGTCTTGGCCATCAGCGCGATATCGTCGAGCAAGGTGGTGATGTCGTCGATCAGCATCAGCAAGCCGGTTGCGGCCATAAAGGGTTCCTTGGTGAATCGCCAATTGGCGCGCAGCCATTGTGCCCGGCAAAGGCGGGCGCGCTATACCCCGGCGGCCCGCTGCTTGTAGGCAAAAGCCCCATACTGCCGGCTTCTCCACCGATACCGCCTCGCCGCAACGGCGCAAGCGCGTCTCCCAGCCATGTCCGGCTATCTCACCAAGCAGGAATCCATTGCCATCAGCGGCGTGGAACAGCTCACCATACGCTCGCTGCTCGACAAACAGCAGTTCCACGACCCCCAGGGCGAGGCCGAGCAACTGGGCATCTCCGACGCATTCTGGCCCTTGTTCGGGCTGCTGTGGCCTTCGGGCGAACAGCTCGCGGCCTGCATGGCCGCGCGCCCGCGCGTTGCCGGCGAACGCATTCTGGAGCTGGGCTGCGGCCTGGGCCTGACAAGCCTGATGTGCCACCGCCGCGGCGAAGACATCACGGCCAGCGACTGCCATCCCCTGGCCGGCGCGTTCATGCGCGAGAACCTGCGGCTCAACCAGCTGCCGCCGATGAAGTTCCGCATAGGCCATTGGGGTGCGACGCATACCGACCAGACCGCCTACGAGCGCATGGACATTGCCGACCGCGACCATGACGACCTGGCCAACGGCGTGCGCACCCTGCCGCTCGACTACCAGTCGGCGACCAACGAGCAAAGCGAAGTCTGGGCCGTCGACGGCCGCTTCGACCTGATCGTCGGCAGCGATCTGCTTTACGAGCGCGACGCGCGCGCCACCCTGCCCAACTACATCGAATCGCACTGCACGCCCGCGGCCCAGATCTGGGTTGTGGACCCGGACCGCGGCAACCGCTCGGCGTTCAGCCGGCAGATGGCCGAGCTGGGCTTTGGCGTCGAGGAAATGCGCCTGGACCGCGCCGCCAGCGAACAGTTGCCCGCCTACAAGGGCCGGCTGCTCAAGTACCAACGCTGAGCGCCACCGGCCAGGGGCATTGCGGATCGATCCCGGCTTGCGCAGCCGGCGCGCGCCGCCCCTGTAAGCCCGGTTTTCTCTGACAGCCGCCCCCGGTTGGCGGGCGTTATCGTGCTGCGAATCAAAGGAGCATCGCGATGACGCCCTCTGCTTCGGCAGCCTCTTGCGAACGGTTGCTGCGCCCCGGCCAGGTCGACCTGGCAACGCTGCGGCGCGTGCATGCGGGCGCCGTGCATACGGGCGCCGTGCATGCGGGCGCCGTGCATACGGGCGGCCTGCGCCTGCGGCTGGACCCTGCGGCGCGCGCCGCGATGCAGGCCGCCCAGGCCACGGTGCAGCGCATCGTCGGCGAAGACCGGATGGTCTACGGCATCAACACCGGCTTCGGCAAGCTGGCCAGCACGCGCATTGCGCACGAGCATCTGGCCGCGCTGCAGCGCAACCTGGTGCTGTCGCACAGCGCGGGCACGGGCCAGGCGCTGGACGACGCCGTGGTGCGCCTGGTGCTGGTCACCAAGGCCGTGGGCCTGGCGCGTGGCCACTCGGGCGTGGACCCGCGCATCGCCGAGGCGCTGCTGGACCTGGCCAATGCCCAGGTGCTGCCGCTGATTCCCGCCAAAGGCTCGGTGGGTGCTTCGGGCGATCTGGCGCCGCTGGCCCATCTGGCCTGCGTGCTCATGGGCGAAGGCCAGGCCAGGCACCAGGGCCGCGTGCTGCCCGGCCGCGAGGCGCTGCAGGTCATAGGCCGCTCGCCGTTCGTGCTGGGCCCCAAGGAAGGCCTGGCCCTGCTCAACGGCACCCAGGTATCGACATCGCTGGCGCTGGCGGCGCTGTTCGGCGCGGAAAACGTGTTGGCCGCGGCGGTGGTGGCGGGCGCGCTGTCGCTCGAAGCCATCAAGGGTTCGGTCACGCCGTTCGACGCGCGCATCCATGCGGCGCGCGGCCAGCCCGGCCAGATCGCGGTCGCCGCGGCGCTGCGCGCGCTGCTTTCTGGCAGCGCCATCGCCGCCTCGCACCCGCATTGCGCGCGCGTGCAGGACCCCTACTCGATACGCTGCATGCCCCAGGTCATGGGCGCCTGCCTGGACCAGCTGCGGCATGCGGCGCGCGTGCTCGAGATCGAAGCCAATGGGGCAACCGACAACCCGCTGGTGTTCACCGACGGCGACGTACTGTCGGGCGGAAACTTCCATGCCGAACCCGTGGCCTTCGCCGCCGACGGCATGGCGCTGGCCGTGGCCGAGATCGGCGCCATGTCGGAACGCCGCATTGCCCTGCTGATGGACACCCATCTGTCGGGCCTGCCGGCGTTTCTGGTGCCCGACAGCGGCCTGAACTCCGGCTTCATGCTGGCCCAGGTCACGGCTGCGGCGCTGGCTTCGGAGAACAAGTCGCTGGCCCACCCGGCCAGCGTCGACAGCCTGCCCACCTCGGCCAACCAGGAAGACCATGTTTCCATGGCGACGTTTGCCGCGCGCCGGCTCGCGGCCATGGTCGACAACACCGCGGTGATCGTGGGAATAGAAGCCGCGGCCGCGGCCCAGGGCCTGGAGTTCGATCGCAGCCTGCGCAGCTCGCCGCTGCTCGAAGCCCAGTTCGGCGCGGTGCGCGAACGCGTGGCCTTCCTCGCGCAGGACCGCTGCCTGGCGCCCGACATCGAAGCCATGCGGCTGTGGGCGCATCAATCCGACTGGCCGGGCGCGCTGCTGCAGTGCCTGCCCAGCCACGCGGCTTCACCGCACCACGGGCGCTGAAAGGAGTCACCCCATGCACAACGACATCACCCTGCGCCACGACGCCACGCGCAGCATCCGCGCGCCGCGCGGGCGCCAGCTCAGCTGCCGCAACTGGCTCATAGAAGCCGCATACCGCATGCTGCAGAACAACCTCGACGCCGAAGTCGCCGAGCGCCCCGAGGACCTCGTGGTCTACGGCGGCATAGGGCGGGCGGCACGCAACTGGGAGTGCTACGACCGGATACTCGCGGCGCTGCAGGCGCTGGAGACCGACCAGACGCTGCTGGTGCAGTCTGGCAAGCCCGTGGGCGTGTTCACCACGCACGAGAACGCGCCGCGCGTGCTGCTGGCCAATTCCAATCTGGTGCCGCGCTGGGCGAACTGGGAGCATTTCCACGAACTCGACCGCAAGGGCCTGTTCATGTTCGGCCAGATGACGGCCGGCAGCTGGATCTACATCGGCGCCCAGGGCATAGTGCAGGGCACGTTCGAGACCTTTGTCGAGGCCGGGCGTCAGCACTATGCCAACGATCTTTCGGGGCGCTGGATTCTCACCGCCGGCCTGGGCGGCATGGGCGGCGCCCAGCCGCTGGCGGGCGTGCTGGCCGGGGCCTGCGTGCTGGCCGTCGAATGCCAGCAAAGCCGCATCGATTTCCGGCTGCGCACGCGCTATGTCGACCAGCAGGCGCGCGATCTCGACGCGGCGCTGGCGCTGATCGCCGAGCACACGGCAAAGCGCCAGCCGATCTCGGTGGCACTGCTGGGCAATGCAGCCGAAGTCTTTCCCGAACTGGTGCGCCGCGCGCGCGCCGGCGGAATGCGCCCCGACATCGTCACCGACCAGACTTCGGCGCACGACCTGATCCACGGCTACCTGCCGCGCGGCTGGAGCGTGGCGCAGTGGCAGGCCGCGGCGCGCGATGGCGCCGAGCACGCGCGCCTCAAGGACGCGGCCGCCTACAGCTGCGCGCTGCAGGTGCGCGCCATGCTCGACTTCCACGCGATGGGCATTCCCACCGTCGACTATGGCAACAACATCCGCCAGGTCGCGCGCGATGCGGGCGTGGTCAACGCCTTTGACTTCCCGGGCTTCGTTCCCGCCTACATCCGGCCGCTGTTCTGCGAGGGCAAGGGGCCGTTCCGCTGGGTCGCGCTGTCGGGCGATCCCGAGGACATCTACCGCACCGACGCCAGGATCAAGCAGCTGTTTCCAGAAGACCGGCACATCCACCGCTGGCTCGACATGGCGCGAGAACGCATTGCCTTCCAGGGACTGCCCGCGCGCATCTGCTGGCTGGGCCTGGGCGAGCGCCACCAGGCGGCGCTGGCCTTCAACGCCATGGTGCGCAGCGGCGATCTCCAGGCGCCCATCGTGATCGGCCGCGACCACCTCGATTGCGGCTCGGTCGCCAGCCCCAACCGCGAAACCGAGGCCATGCGCGACGGCTCGGATGCGGTCGCCGACTGGCCGCTGCTCAACGCCCTGCTCAACACCGCCAGCGGCGCGACCTGGGTCAGCCTGCACCAGGGCGGCGGCGTGGGCATGGGCTACTCCCAGCATGCGGGCATGGTGATCGTTGCCGACGGCAGCGACGCCGCGGCCGCGCGCCTGGCGCGCGTGCTGTGGAACGACCCGGCCAGCGGCGTGATGCGCCACGCCGATGCGGGCTATGCCCAGGCGCTGGCCGCCGCCAGGCGCCACGACCTCAACCTGCCGATGCTGCGCTGAAGCCATGCAAACGACCGCGCCACTGGAATCGCTGCCCTGCGCCGACGGCCGCTGGCAGCCGCTGCGGCTCGCGCCCGATCTCTGCCGGGCCGATGTACGCGTGGCCGCCGACCAAGCCGCGTGCATCGTCGTCGACCATGGGCAGGTGGTCTGGGTCGGCCCCGAAGCCGCCCTGCCCGCCTGCCATGCGCATCTGCCGCGCCATGACGGCCAGCGGCGGCTGGCCACGCCGGGCCTGATCGATTGCCATACGCATCTGGTCTATGGCGGCCAGCGCGCCGATGAATTCGCCGCGCGGCTCGCGGGCGCCAGCTACGAGCAGATCGCGCGCGCCGGCGGAGGCATTCTGGCGAGCGTGCGCGCCACGCGCGCCGCGAGCGAAGACGAGCTGCTGGCCCAGGCGCTGCCGCGGCTGCGGCAATTGCTCGCCGAAGGCGTGTGCGCGATCGAGATCAAGTCCGGCTACGGGCTGGCGCTGGCGCATGAGCGCAAGCAGCTGCGCGTGGCGCGCCGGCTGGGCCGGCTGTGCGGCGTGACCGTGCAAAGCACCTTTCTGGGCGCGCACGCGCTGCCGCCCGAGTTCGCGGGCCGCAGCCAGGCCTATATCGACCAGGTCTGCGACCACATGCTGCCCAAGCTCGCGGCCGAAGGCCTGGTCGACGCCGTCGATGTGTTCTGCGAGCGCATCGCGTTCTCGCTGGCCGAAACACAGCAGGTGTTTCACGCGGCGCAGCGTCTGGGTCTGCGCGTCAAGCTGCACGCCGAGCAGTTGTCGAACATGGAAGGCGCGGCGCTGGCCGCGCGCCACGGCGCGCTTTCATGCGACCACCTGGAGCATCTGTCGGACCGGGGCATTGCCGCCATGCGGGCCGCGGGCACGGTGGGCGTGCTGCTGCCCGGCGCGTTCTACACGCTGCGCGACATTCAGCGCCCGCCGATAGACGCACTGCGCGCCGCCGGCGTGCCCCTGGCCGTGGCCACCGACCACAATCCCGGCAGCTCGCCCTGCCTGAGCCTGCTGCTGATGGCCAACATGGCCTGCACCCTGTTTCACCTGACCGTGGCCGAAGCGCTGGCCGGCATCACATGCCATGCGGCGCGCGCGCTGGGCCTGCAGGATTCGCTGGGGCTGATTGCCTCCGGCCGGCCCGCCAACTTCGTGCTGTGGCAACTGGACGCAGCCGCGGAGCTGGCCTACTGGCTGGGCCAGCGCCCGCCCTGCCGCATCGTTCGCCAGGGGCGCATTGCCGCATGAACACCGCCTGGGCCCATCTGCTGGCCCCGGTGCGCGCGCTCTGGGCCGAGGACGCGCTGCTGCCCCAGGGCTGGGCGCGCAACGTGCTGCTGCAGTGGGACGCCAGCGGCCACATCACCCAGGTGCAGGCCGACCTGCCGGCGCCCGCGGGCGTGGCGCGCGCCGCCGGCCCCATGCTGCCGGGCATGCCCAATCTGCACTCGCATGCCTTCCAGCGCGCATTTGCGGGCCTGACCGAAGTGCGCGCCGGCGAAGCCGACAGCTTCTGGAGCTGGCGCCGCCGGATGTATGAATTCGCCCGGCGCATCACGCCCGAGTCGCTGGAAGCCATCGCGGTCTGGCTGTACCTCGAGATGCTGGAAGCCGGCTATACCTCGGTCTGCGAGTTCCACTATCTGCACCACGCCGCGGACGGCAAGCCCTATGCCGACGATGCCACGCTGAGCCTGGCGCTGCTGCGCGCCGCGCGCCGCGTGGGCATAGGCATCACGCTGCTGCCCGTGCTCTACCAGAGCGGCGGCTTCGGCGTGCCGCCGCGGCCCGAGCAGGCGCGCTTTGTCTGCGGCACCGAGCAGCTGCTGAACCTGCTGCAGCGGCTCGCGCCCGTTGCCCGGGCCCAGGGCGCGGCGCTGGGCCTGGCGCCGCATTCGCTGCGCGCCGTGCCGCCGGCCAGCCTGCTGGCCGGCGTCGCGGGACTGCACGCGCTGCTGCCGCGCGCGCCGGTGCATATCCATATTGCCGAGCAGCAGCAGGAAGTGCAGGACTGCCTTGCCTGGAGCGGGCAGACGCCGGTGCAATGGCTTGTGGACCATGCGCCCGTCGATGCGCGCTGGTGCCTGGTGCATGCCACGCACATGACGCCCGCGGAATGCGCAGCCGCCGCGCGCAGCGGCGCCGTGGCCGGACTGTGTCCCAGCACCGAGGCCAATCTGGGCGACGGCATCTTCGATCTGCCGCAGTGGCTGCAGCACGGCGGGCGCTGGGGGCTGGGCTCCGACAGCCAGGTCTGCGTCAACGTGGCCGAGGAGCTGATGCTGCTCGAGTACGGCCAGCGCCTGCAGCGGCGCGAACGCAATGTGCTCGCGCATGCGCAGCAGTCGCAGACCGCGACCGCCATGGTGCTGCAGGCCGTCGCTGGCGGTGCCCAGGCTTCGGGCCGCGCGATTGCCGGCCTGGGCGCCGGCCAGCAGGCCGACTTCATCATTCTCGACGCACGCCATGTGGCGCTGTGCGCGCTGCCTGCCGACAGTGCGCTGGCCGGCCATGTGTTTGCCAGCCACCGGACTTCGGCCGTGCATGCGGTCTGGGTTGCGGGCCAGCAGCGCGTGCTGCCCCGCGGCCACCCGCTGCGCGCCAGCGCCCAGGCCGCTTTCGTGCGCGCGCGCCGCGAGCTGCTGCAGGCCTGAAGCCTGCGCTCCCCCTCAGAAGTCGTAGCGCATGCCGACGTTGACGCTGCGCGGCGCACCCCAGGTGTAGAACAGGCCGGCGGCGCTGAAGTTGGTCATGCCGGCCAGATATTTCTTGTCCAGCGCGTTGTTCACATTGACGCTGAACGACAGCTGCCGGTCGACCTGGTAGCGCGCCATCAGATCCAGCAGCGCATAGCCTTGCTGCGCCAGCGTGGCCGCATTGTTGCTGACGGAAGTCCGGTCCTGCCAGCGCGTGGCCGCGCCCACGGTCAGCCCGGCGAGCGCGCCGCCGCCGAAGCGGTAGGTCGTGCCCAGCTTCAACTGGTACTTGGGATAGGCCGTGGCGCCGGTGAGCGAGCTGTTTTGCTGCACCACGCTGCCCTGCGCCTGCCAGCCGGGCGCGAGCTCGCCCGACATCTCGAGCTCCCAGCCGCGGCGCGTGGCCGCAGAAACCGCGCGGTAGGCGGGATCGCCGGCTGGCGTGAGGCCGCCGCTTTCCTCGGCGGTGTTCTCGGTCTTCATCCAGAAATGGGCAATGCTGGCGTTCAGGCGCCGGTCGAAGAACTCGGCCTTGGCGCCGATCTCGAAGGTGTTGCCCTTTTCGGGCGGCAGCGTGCCGCCGAATTCGTTCAGGCTGCTTTGCGGCTGGAAGATATTGGCGTAGCTGCCATAGAGCGACACGTTGGGATGCACTTCGTAGACCAGGCCCGCATAGGGCGTGACCACGCCGTTTTCCTTCATGTCGGAGTTCCACCAGTAAGGCGTGGTGACGAGTTCGTGGTACTGGCTCACGCGCAGCCCCGCAATCAGCTGCAGCGGATCGGAGACCTGGAAGCGCCCGGCCGCATAGGCATAGCGCTGCTTCTGGTTGAAGCGGTTGTCGCCGTAGCGCAGATTGCTGTAATCGGGCTCGGCCAGCGCCGCCCCGCCCTGCGCAAAGCTCACCCCCAGGTCGGCCAGCGGCGCCAGCGACAATGCGTTGAGCGGCAGCAGCGCATGGCTGCGAAAGCGCGAAATGCCCGCCCCCGCAAGCAGCTCGTGCGTGCGGCCGAAAAGGCTGAACGGGCCTTTGACATCGAGGTTGGCCGTCCAGTTGTTGTTGGTCATGTCGCGCCAGCGGCCGAAGCTCGCGCGCTGCTGGTCGTAGAAGTAGCCGGCCTTCATGTCGTCCATGGCCGCGCGCTGGTGCGAGAACTTGAACGTCGCCGTCCAGTCGTTGGCCAGGCGCTGCTCCACGCTGCCAAAGAGATTGAGCTGGTCCTGCGCGTAGCCGCCCCAGGGCGCGCCGGTGTTGAACGAACGCGCCATCCACGGCACTTCGGCGCCCTTGGTCGAATAGCGCTGTATCGGCTGGGTCGTGCCTATGCCGCCGGCTTCGCGCCGGCGGTAGGTGAAGCCCAGGTTGAGCAGCGTGTCGGGCGACAGGTCGGCCTCGAGCGCGCCAAACAGCATCTGGCTGTTGCTTTTCTCATGGTCGCGAAAGCCGCCGGCGTCCATGGCCGAGGCCACCAGCCGGCCGCGCAGCGTGCCTGCCTCGTTGAGCGCGCCGCTGATATCGGCCTGGGCGCGGTAGCTATCCCAGCTGCCCGCGCTGGCGCGCACGCTGGCCTGGAACTCGCGCGTCGGACGCTTGCGCACCATGTTCACCGTGGCGCCGTAGTTGCCCTTGCCCACGACCAGGCCCGATGAGCCCTTGAGCACTTCGATGCGGTCGATCTCCGCCATGTCGTCCAGCGAAAACAGCGTGCTGGTCAGGTAGTACCAGCCGCTGCTGACCTGGGCCATGCCATCCACCTGCAGATTGACGCCGGTGCCGCGCGCCTGGAAATCGGTGGCATTGCCCTGGCGGTAGACGCTGATGCCCGGCGTCTGCTCCATCACATCGGCCAGCGTCTCGAGCTTGAAGTCGTCCATGCGCTGGCGCGTCATCACGCTGACCGACTGCGGCGTCTCGCGCAGCGAGAGGCTCAGGCCGGTGGCCGTGCGGCTGGGGCCGGTCTGGGTGTAGCTGCCGGTGTTTTCGGTCGCGCCGTCGCTATGGGCCTGGGCGGTCACGGTCACGGTGCCCAGCGCCGCAGCTTCGCCGGCCGCGGGCGCGGCCTTGATGACAAAGCCCCGGCCTTCGGGCACGGCCACCAGGCCGCTGCCCGCGAGCAGCTGGTCCAGCGCCTGGCGCGGCGTGGCGCCCGCGCTGAACGCGCGCGCGGTCTTGCCCGCGACCAATGCCGGCGCAAAGCCTATCGGCGTGCCCGTGGCCGCGGACAGCTCATTGAGCGCGGCGTCCAGCGGCTGCGCACTCGCCGAAGGCTGGGAATTCTGGCCCTGCGCCGTGGTCTGGGCCCAGGCCATCAGCGGCGTGGACAAGGCCAGCGCGACGGCCAGGGCAAGAGGTGCGGGACGGAAACGGGGGAGCTGCGTTGAGCGCATGGACAGGTCTTCCAGGTAGCGGGTAGTGAATGAAAATGAGACGCACTACTCTTAAAGACGCACCAGCGCGCAGGAACTGCACCCCAGGCGCAGCGATTTCCTGAAAAATCCGCCAGCGCTCAGGGCGCGCTGGTGATTTCGGTGATTCCACCCGCACCCGCGACCAGCTTCACGGGCAGGATCTGCGTGACCATGCGCGCGAATTCGGCCGGCTGGTCCACGGGGTAGCTGCCGCCTATGGGCAGGGCCGCGACCGCGGGATGGCGTATCACCAGGCCCGTGGGCCCATAGCGCTCGAGTTCGCGCAGCGCATCGGCCAGCGGCGTGTTCTCGAAGCGCACCAGGCCTTTGCGCCACAGCGCAATGCCGCTGGGCGCGACGGTCGCCACGGCGCCGACCTTGCCGTCGGCGGCCACGCTCAGCGCCTGGCCCGCAACCAGATCCACGGCGGCCGCGGTGAATCCATTGCCGGCGATCGGCAGGCCCGCTACGCGCACATGCCCCTGCTCGACCGCGACCTTGACCAGGCCCGCATCCATGCCCTCGCTGCGGTAGCGCACCGAAAAGCGCGTGCCGACCACGCTCACGCGCGCCGGCCCGGCCAGCACATGGAACGGCTTGCGGCTGTCGGCCGAGACAGCGAACAGGATCTGCCCCTGGACCAGACGCACTTCGCGCCTGTCGCGGTACAGCGCGACCTGGGCCTGGGTATCGGCGTCCATCGCCAGCTGCGTGCCGTCGGGCAGCGTGATGGTCTTGCGCTGCGCGCGCTCGGCCGCGTACTGGCCGGTGAAGGTCGGCTGCTGCCATTGGTGCCAGCCCGCGCCCAAGGCCAGCAGCGCCGCGCAGCAGGCGGCCAGCAAGGCCGGACGTGGCAGCGCGATGCGCCATGCGGGCCATCTGCGCGCCAGCCGCATCTGCGGCGGCGCGGCGGCCGGTGCGGCCGCGCCTGCACGCAAGCGCGCCACGCGCGCGGAGGGCAGCGCGCGCAGCGCGGCCAGGTCCTGGTCCAGGCCGCGCCAGGCCGCGGCATGCGCGGGATCGGCCGCCAGCCACTGCGCCAGCGCGTCCTGCGCGGCCGCGTCCAGGCCCTGTTCGGCGCGCGTATGCCAATCGGCGGCCGCGACATCGACCGGGTCCTGCGGGCCGAGAAACTCCGCGAGCGCGCGCGCTTCCTGCGCCTCGTCAAACGGGGCGCTGGAAGAAGAAGGCAGGGGGAAACGGCTCATCTTATGAATATAGACGCGCGAACAGGCGCAAAACTGCACCCTGCGCCGCGACGGGAACCTGGCTTGTCGTCACTGGCCATGGTCCAGCGCCTTTCTGCGCGCGGCGCAGGCGATCTTGCCGCGGCTGATGTACTGGTTGACCATGCTCAGCGACACGCCCATGCGCTGCGCGATCTGCTGGTTGGACAGCTCGTCGAACAGATACATGCAGAACGCTTCGCGGCAGCGCGGCGGCAGCGCTTCTATGGTCTCGAGGTAGGCATCGACCGCCTGCGACGACGCATAGGCCTGCTCGGGCTGCAGATACGCGGGACTGACCGGCTGGTCGGCATCGTCCAGCCCATCGATATCGTCATGCTGGCGCAGGGCAGCGCGCCGGTCCAGATCGATCTTGGCGCGCAGCGCGACCTGGCGCAGCAAGGCCCCGGGCTCGAGAATCACCTGGCCCGACTGCTGCATGGAAAGCACGCGTGCATAGCTTTCCTGCGCGAGATCGGCCGCGACATCCCGGTCGCGCACCTTGCGCAGGCAGAAATTCAGCAGTTCGCGGTAATAACGGGTCAGCACGGTCCAATCCAAGCCAGCAAAACAACGCAGCCCAGCTGCGCCTGGCAAGCGGGAGTGCGCGAATTATAGACTCCGATGAGAATGATTCTCAAATCGGTGCAATCCTTTGCCGCAACGCCGCGCCACGGCCGCCGCAGCGCCGACAATCCAGGGGCAGATCCGCGCTTCAGAATGCGGCGGATATGCCGATAAAGACCCAGGGCCGGCGCGACTTCGATGGCCCGAACAAAGGAGATGACGGACCGTGAGCACTATTTCCCCCACCCTTTCCAGCGTCCTGACCAGCCAGGCCATGCGCAGCACGTCGACGGCGGCCGCGGCCAAGGTTTCCGCTGCCGACGCCGCCGAGAGCGTGGCGTCCACGCCGTCCACCGTGCTGAGCCTGGACACCATGACCGCCGTCGACGTTATCTACACCAAGCCTGCGCCCTATACGCCGCGCCAGGCATGGGCCAGCCAGACCCGGGATGCGGTGAGCTCGCTGATGGCGACCAACAGCGCGCGCAGCAGCACGGAAGGCCTCGCGGGCCGCTGGCGCGGTCTGGGCAGCGCGCTGATCAACCAGTTTGCGACCACGGGCGCGAACTACCGGCAAGCGCTGGTGAACTACCAGGCCGCGGATACACCGGGCGTGACCACGCAATCCCTGGACGCCGCCGCGCTCGACGGTTTCAGCGGCAAGGCCGCCAAGGCCAGCTTCAAGGTGCAGACGCGCTCGGGCCAGACGGTGGAATTCATCATCGCCGTCGACAACGCTCCGGGCAAAAATGGCTTGCAAGTGGAGATCAAGTCGTCGGGAGCGCTGAGCAGCAGCGAGAAAACGGCTTTGGCCAAACTGGCGCAGGGCTTCGACAAGGCGCTCGAAGGTCTGGGCCAGGCAGACAAGCCCCAAATGGATCTTGCCAACCTGCTCGATTTCGACAGCAGCGTGCTCAAAAGCGTCGATCTTTCGGTCAAGAATCCCCAGGCGTCGCAGCCGCTGTCCACGTTCAATCTGCACCTGGGTCCGGAGCGCAAGACGCTGGATTTCAAGGGCCTGCTCGGCGAGACCGCGCTCGCGGTCGACGCCCAGAGTCCGTTGGGCGCGGTCGATTCCCGCCAGCGCCAGTCCGCGATCGACGGTCTTTTGCGCCAGTTCGATGCCGCGGCCCAGCGCAGCCATGCAGACAGCCAGCTCGTGGGAATGTTCAAGGATGCGTTCACCCAGCTGCACTCCATCTCCACCGCGGGCAGCGCGTCGGCCGCGGTCACCCCGGAGCGCCAGGAAGCGGCGTCCCGCATCCAGCCCCTGCTCAGCGGCCTGGCCGATTTCGAGGCCAGCTTCAGCGGCGATTTCGAGCGCACCGGACGCTATGGCGGAGTCATCGAGAAGGGCCATGTCGACTACCGGCTGAGCCAGCAGACCGAAGTCAAGCAGACCGCGGGCGCCGAGGACCTGAGGGCCGAGCAGACGCAGGAGGAAACACTGCAGGGCCAATACATGCAGTCGCGCGGCGGCGTGATGCTGGACACGGCCTCGGGCAACTACGACGTCTTCACCGTGGACGACAGCACGCGCACTTCGACCAAGGTCGAGACCGTCAAGGGCAAGCTGAGCGAGGCCACGCGGCAGACCGAACAGCAGTTGCTGCAGACCATGAAGAAGATGGTCAACTTCCGTGCCGAGGAAGAACGCAGCACGCCGCGCAACAAGAGCCTGGTGGAGAACCTGCTCTAAAAAAAAGGCGGGCCCAGGCGCCGCAAGGCGCCGGGACCCGCCCGCCAGGCCGCCTCAGCGGCCCGAGGTGTGCGTCAGATCAACCGACCCACTTGCGCGCGTTGCGCCACACGCGCATCCAGGGGCTGAACGCGCTCTTGTCGCCCGTGGTCCAGCTCATCTGCACATTGCGGAACACGCGCTCGGGGTGGGGCATCATGGCCGTGAAGCGGCCGTCGGCCGTGGTCACTGCCGTGAGGCCGCCCGCGCTGCCGTTCGGGTTGAACGGGTACTGCTCGGTGGGCTGGCCGTGGTTGTCCACGAAGCGCATCGCGGCCAGCGCCTGGGCCGCATTGCCGCGCTCGCTGAAGTTCGCAAAGCCTTCGCCATGCGCGACGGCAATCGGCAGGCGGCTGCCGGCCATGCCCTGCAGGAACAGGCTGGGGGATTCGAGCACTTCGACCATGGACAGACGCGCTTCGAAACGGTTGCTCTGGTTCTGCGTGAAGCGCGGCCAGTCCTGGGCACCGGGAATGATCTCGGCAAGCTCGGCAAACATCTGGCAGCCGTTGCATACACCCAGACCGAAGGTATCGCTGCGGCCGAAGAACTGCTGGAACTCCTGCGACAGGCGCTCGTTGAAGGTGATCGAACGCGCCCAGCCAATGCCCGCGCCCAACGTGTCGCCATAGCTGAAGCCGCCGCAGGCGACGACGCCGGCGAAGTCCTGCAGCTTGGCGCGGCCGGTCTGCAGATCGGTCATGTGCACGTCGACGGCTTCGAAGCCGGCTTCGGTGAACGCATAGGCCATCTCGACATGCGAGTTCACGCCCTGCTCGCGCAGCACGGCAACGCGTGGCTTGGCAAGGTTCAGGTATGGCGCGGCGACATTCTCTTGCGCGTCGAACGTCAGCTCCAGGTGCATGCCCGGATCGGTGGCTTCGCCGGCAGCGGCGTGCTCGGCGTCGGCGCAGACCGGGTTGTCGCGCTGCTGCGCGATCTTCCAGCTCACCGCGTCCCAGACCTGGTGCAGGTCGCTGAGCGAGGCGCTGAACACCGCCTTGGCATCGCGCCAGACCTGCAGCTGGCCCTTGCCGGCATCGATGGTGCTCGACAGCGGACGGGTCTTGCCGACGAAATGGCTGCACTGCGACAGGCCATGCTCGCGCAGCGTCTGCATCACGGCATTGCGCTCGGAAGTCCTGACCTGCAGGACCACGCCGATCTCTTCGTTGAACAGCGCCTTCAGCGTCAGTTCCTCGCGCCGGCCGCTGACCTGCTGCGCCCAGTTCTTGCTGTCGCCGCTGTCCATGCGGCTGTCGGAGATGCCGTCGCCTTCGGTGACCAGCATGTCGACGTTGAGCGCCACGCCCACATGGCCGGCAAAGGCCATTTCGGCCGCCGTGGCCAGCAGACCGCCGTCGCCCTTGTCGTGGTAGGCCAGGATCTGGCCCTGGGCGCGCAGCGCGTTGACGGCGCTGACCAGTTGCACCAGGTCCTTGGCGTCGTCAAGATCAGGCGTCTCGTTGCCGCTCTGATTGAGCACCTGACCCAGGATGGAGCCGCCCATGCGCATCTTGCCGCGACCCAGGTCGATCAGCACCAGCGTGCTGTCTTCTTCCTGCGCGTCGAGCTGGGGCGTGAGCGTGCCGCGCACATCGGCAATCGATGCAAAGGCGGTGATGATCAGGCTCACGGGCGAAGTGACTTTCTTCGTCACGCCGTTATCCTGCCACTGCGTGCGCATCGACAGCGAGTCCTTGCCCACGGGAATGGAGATATCGAGCGCCGGACACAGTTCCATGCCCACGGCCTTGACGGTCGCATACAGCGCTGCGTCTTCACCGGGCTCGCCGCAGGCGGCCATCCAGTTGGCCGACATCTTCACGCGCGGCAGCTCGATGGGCGCGGCCAGCAGATTGGTGATGGCTTCGGCCACGGCCATGCGGCCCGAGGCCGGGGCGTTGATCGAGGCCAGCGGCGTGCGCTCGCCCATCGCCATGGCTTCGCCGGCGAAGCCGCGGTAGTCGGCCAGCGTCACGGCCACGTCGGCCACGGGCACCTGCCATGGGCCGACCATCTGGTCGCGGTGGGTCAGGCCGCCGACCGCGCGGTCGCCGATGGTGATCAGGAAGCGCTTGGACGCCACCGTGGGGTGGGCCAGCACGTCGATCACCGCGGACTCGAGCGCCACGCCGGTCAGGTCCATGGCCGGCAGTTCGCGCTCCAGCGTGCTCACGTCCTTGTGCATCTTGGGCGGCTTGCCCAGCAGCACGTTCATCGGCATGTCGACCGGGAATTTCTGGTCACCAGCGACGACGGCCGTGTCCTCGAGCACCAGCTGGCGCTCTTCGGTGGCCGTGCCGATCACCGCAAACGGGCAGCGCTCGCGCTCGCAGAATTCGGTGAACTGCGCCAGCGACTCGGGAGCGATCGCCAGCACATAGCGTTCCTGGCTTTCGTTCGACCAGATTTCCTTGGGCGCCAGGCCCGACTCCTCGAGGTTCACGGCGCGCAGATCGAAGCGCGCGCCGCGGCCGGCGTCATTGGTCAGTTCGGGGAAGGCGTTCGACAGACCGCCCGCGCCCACGTCGTGGATGGCGAGAATCGGGTTGGCGTCGCCCTGCTGCCAGCAGTGGTTGATGACTTCCTGCGCCCGGCGCTCGATCTCGGGGTTGCCGCGCTGCACCGAGTCGAAGTCGAGTTCGGCGGCGTTGGTGCCCGTGGCCATGGAGCTGGCCGCGCTGCCGCCCATACCGATGCGCATGCCGGGGCCGCCGAGCTGGATCAGCAGCGAGCCGGCAGGAAATTCGATCTTCTTGGTCTGGTCCTTGTCGATCACACCCAGGCCGCCGGCAATCATGATGGGCTTGTGGTAGCCGCGCACCACGCCGCCGACTTCCTGCTCATATTCGCGGAAGTAGCCGGCCAGGTTGGGACGGCCGAACTCGTTGTTGAACGCCGCGCCGCCCAGCGGGCCTTCGGTCATGATCTGCAGCGGGCTGGCGATGTGCTCGGGCTTGCCTATGGTGCTGCCCCAGAGCTTGGAGACCGTGAAACCGCTGAGGCCGGCCTTGGGCTTGGAGCCGCGGCCGGTCGCGCCTTCGTCGCGGATCTCGCCGCCGTTGCCCGTGGAGGCGCCGGGGAAAGGCGAGATCGCCGTGGGGTGGTTGTGCGTCTCGACCTTCATCAGCACATGGTGGGTCGCGGCCTGCTTGACATAGCTCGGCGCGCTGCCCGCACCCGCATCGAGGCGGGCGACAAAGCGCTCGACTTCATGGCCTTCCATGATCGATGCGTTGTCGGAATAAGCCACGACAGTGTGCTGGGGCGACACCTGGTGGGTGTTGCGGATCATGCCGAACAGCGACTTCTCCTGCGCCACGCCGTCGATGGTGAAGCTGGCGTTGAAGATCTTGTGGCGGCAGTGCTCGGAGTTCGCCTGGGCGAACATCATCAATTCCACATCGGTGGGATTGCGCTTGAGGCCCTGGAAGGCGTTGACCAGATAGCTGATTTCATCTTCGGCCAGCGCCAGGCCCCAGGCCTTGTCGGCGGCCAGCAGCGCGGCCGCGCCGCCGCCCAGCACATCGACAAACGCCATGGGCTGGGCCTGCAGTTCGGTGAACAGCTTCGCGGCTTCGTTGCGCGAAGTCATCACCGACTCGGTCATGCGGTCGTGCAGCAGTGCCGCGATCTGGCCCAGTTGCTCGGGCGTGAGTTCGGGCGTGCCGCCCAGCAGGCCGGTCTTGAGCTGGATGCGGTATTCGGTCACGCGCTCGACGCGCTGTATCGCCAGGCCGCAGTTGCGCGCGATGTCGGTGGCTTTCGAAGCCCAGGGCGAAATCGTGCCCAGGCGCGGCGTGACGACGATGGCCAGGCCTTCGCTGCTGCCCGCATAGGGCTCGCCGTAGGTCAGCAGCGCCGCGAGGCGGCGGTGTGCGTCGGCATCGGGTGCGGTCTCGGTGGCCACCAGGTGCACGAAGCGCGCGGCCACACCGCTGATCTTGGGGTGGATGGCTTCCAGGGAGGAGAGCAGTTGTCGGGCGCGGAAAGAGCTCAGGGCGTTGCCGCCCTCCAGCTGGGTCAGATGCAAAGTCACGTGGCAGCCTGTCGGGAATAGGAGGCGTGGGACAGCGCGCCCGAAGAAGGCGCGCCGTGGGGGATGGCCGGCATTTTACCGATGTGCGCGCCTTCGCGCAGCCCTGATACCAGCAGGCCCGGAGGTGCAATGGGATAATTGCGCGATGAGCATCACCATCAAAACCGCCGAAGACATAGCAGGCATGCGCGTCGCCTGCCGACTGGCTTCCGAAGTGCTGGACTATATTGCCCCCCACATCAAGCCCGGAATCACCACCGCCGAAATCGACCGCCTGGGCGCCGAATGCATGGCCCAGCAGGGCACCGTGTCGGCCACCATAGGCTACCAGCCCCCGGGCTATCCGCCCTATCCCGGCCATCTTTGCACATCCGTCAACCATGTGGTGTGCCACGGCATTCCCAACGACAAGCCGCTGAAGAAAGGCGACATTGTCAACGTCGACGTCACCGTGATCACCGCCGACGGCTGGTACGGCGACAACTCGCGCATGTACATGATCGGCGAATGCTCGATCGCGGCCAAGCGCCTGTCGCAACTCACGTTCGAATCGATGTGGCTGGGCATTCAGCAGGTCAAGCCCGGCAATACGCTGGGCGACATCGGCCACGCGATCCAGCGCTTTGCCGAAGGCCATGGGCTGTCGGTGGTGCGCGAATTCTGCGGCCACGGCATAGGCAAGAAGTTCCATGAGGAGCCGCAGATCCTGCACTACGGCAAGCCCGGCCAGGGCACGGTGCTCGAAGCCGGCATGATCTTCACGATAGAGCCCATGCTCAACCTGGGCAAGCGCGACATCAAGGAACTGGGCCGCGACGGCTGGACCATAGTCACCAAGGACCACAGCCTGTCCGCACAGTGGGAACACACGCTGGTCGTGACCCCCACGGGCTACGAAGTCATGACGCTGTCGGCGGGCTCGCCCCCACTGCCTGAGTTCGTCACCACGACCAGCTGCTGATCCCGCAGCGCGCACCGGGAACGCGCATGATTCTTGCAAGTAAGGCTGCGGGTCTTTTCCTTTACCCTATTGACCATGAATCCTCTGCACGCCCTGCGTGACACCTACCGCCGCGACAAGGCCGCCCTCGTGGCCGCCCTGCTCACGCCTGCAACGAACAAGCGCAACATCCGGGCGTCACTGCACCAATTGAGTGCACTGGCCGACCGCCTGCTGTGCCGGCTCTGGGACCAGGCCGAATTGCCGGCCGAGGCTGCGCTGCTGGCCGTGGGCGGCTATGGCCGTGCCCAGCTGTTTCCCGGCTCGGATGTCGATGTGCTGGTGCTGCTGCCGCTGAACGCCGACGCCAGCGCGGGCAGCGCGCTCGCGGCCCGACTCGAGCAGTTCATAGGCAGCTGCTGGGACGCGGGGCTGGAAATAGGTTCGAGCGTGCGCACCACGGCCGAATGCCTGGAGGAATCCGAGCGCGACGTGACCGTGCAGACCGCGCTGCTCGAAGCGCGCTGCATCTGCGGCAGCACGGCGCTGTTCGACGATTTCGGCCGCCAGTATCGCGCGCAGATGGACCCGCGCGCCTTCATGGTCGCCAAGACGCTGGAAATGCGCCAGCGCCACAACAAATACGAAAACACGCCCTACGCGCTCGAACCCAACTGCAAGGAGTCGCCGGGCGGCCTGCGCGACCTGCAATACATCATGTGGCTGGCGCGCGCCGCGGGCCTGGGCAACAGCTGGCGCGAACTCGCGATCAACGGGCTGGCGACCGAACTCGAAGCCCAGCAGCTCGAGGCCAACGAAGCCCTGCTGAGCCTGATACGTGCGCGCCTGCATGCGATCTCGGGCCGGCATGAAGACCGGCTGGTGTTCGATCTGCAGACTGCGGTCGCCGAAAGCTTCGGCTTCGAATCCACGGCGCCCGACGGCCAGCGCCTGGCGCTGCGCGCCAGCGAAGCGCTGATGCGCGAGTACTACTGGGCGGCCAAGGCGGTCTCGCAGCTCAGCCATATCCTGCGGCTGAACATCGAGGAGCGCTTCAACCCCTGCGCGCACGAGCTCGTGCCGATCAACGAACGCTTCTTCAACAAGGCGGGGATGATAGAGATCGCCAGCGACGATCTCTACGAGCGTCATCCGCATGCGATTCTCGAGACCTTCCTGGTCTACGAGACCAATGTCGGCCTGACCGATCTGTCGGCGCGCACGCTGCGCGCGCTCTACCATGCGCGCGGGCTGATGGACAGCGGCTTTCGCCACGACCCGGTCAACCGCGCCACCTTTCTCAAGATCCTGCAGCAGCCCAGCGGCCTCACGCATGCGATGCGGCTCATGAACCAGACCTCGGTGCTGGGGCGCTACCTCTGGCCGTTCCGGCGCATCGTGGGCCAGATGCAGCACGACCTGTTCCATGTATATACCGTGGACCAGCATATCCTGATGGTGCTGCGCAACATGCGCCGCTTCTTCATGGCCGAGCATGCGCACGAGTATCCGATGTGCTCGCAGCTCGCGGGCGGCTGGGACAAGCCCTGGCTGCTGTACCTCGCGGCGCTGTTCCACGACATCGGCAAGGGCCGCGGCGGCGACCACTCCGTGATCGGCGCCGTGGAAGTCAAGCGCTTTTGCCGCGCCCACGGCATAGACCGGGCCGACGCGGCGCTGGTCGAATTCCTGGTGCGCGAACACCTGACCATGAGCCAGGTCGCGCAAAAGCAGGACCTGGCCGATCCCGAAGTCATAGGCGCGTTTGCCCAGCGCGTGGGTGACGAGCGCCGGCTCACCGCGCTGTACCTGCTCACCGTGGCCGACATCCGCGGCACCAGCCCCAAGGTCTGGAACGCCTGGAAAGGCAAGCTGCTTGAAGACCTTTACCGCGCGACGCTGCGCGTGCTGGGCGGGCGCGCGCCCGACGCCGCCGCCGAGATCGAATCACGCAAGCGCGAAGCGCTGGTGCAGCTGGCGCTGTCGGCCCAGCCGTTCGAGTCGCACAAGAAGCTCTGGGACACGCTGGACGTGAGCTATTTCATGCGCCACGAAGCCGCCGACATCGCCTGGCATACGCGCCACCTGTCGCGCAACGTGGGCGCGCCCCACCCCATCGTGCGCGCGCGCAAGTCGCTGGCCGGCGAAGGCCTGCAGGTATTGGTCTATGCGCGCGATCAGGCCGATCTGTTTGCGCGCATCTGCAGCTACTTCGACCGCGCGGGTTTCAGCATTCTCGACGCGCGCGTGCACACCGCGCGCAACGGCTATGCGCTCGACACCTTCCAGATCGTCGCCCCCGCCATGCAGGAGCGCTACCGCGAACTCATGAACCTGGTCGAGACCGAGCTGGTGCAGACCATAGAGCGCGGCGGCGAACTGCCCGAGCCTTCACAGCGGCGCGTGTCGCGCCGCGTCAAGAGCTTTCCCATGGTGCCGCGCGTGAGCCTGAGCCCCGACGAGAAAGCCCAGCACTGGCTGCTGAGCATTTCGGCGATAGACCGCGCGGGCCTGCTCTATGTGGTTGCCCGCCTGCTCGCGCGCCACCGCCTGAGCGTGCAGCTGGCCAAGGTCAGCACGCTGGGCGAACGCGTCGAAGATACTTTCCTGATAGAAGGCGCGGAGCTGCAGCACAACGCCAGGCAGATCGCGATCGAGACTGAACTGATCGAAGCCCTGTCGTTCTAGGGGTTGGAAGCGCTTTTTGAGGGCGGGCCGTTCATCCTTCGACGCGGCCGGCGAGGCAGGCTCAGGACGAACGGGGGCGAGGCCCACTGTTTCTTTTGAGCGCCTACAGGGCTTGGCCTCGCTACCCTGCTCAGCAAGAACGGGCAGCGGGCGTTTCAGCGCGCAATTCTCGCCTTCAGTTGGCGGTCTGCCTCAATCATCCTCGGCCGCGCTGATTCCCGGAAACAGCACCTCGGTGAAGCCGAACTGCGAGAAATCGGTCATGCGCATCGGGTACAGCTTGCCCCAGACATGGTCGCATTCGTGCTGCACCACGCGCGCGTGGAAACCATCTACCGTGCGGTCTATGGGATCGCCGTACTGGTCGAAGCCGGTATAGCGTATGCGCTGCCAGCGCGGCACGACGCCGCGCATGCCGGGCACCGACAGGCAGCCTTCCCAGTCGTTCTCGATTTCCTCGCCCAGCGGCGTGATCTGCGGGTTGATCAGTACCGTGCGCGGTATCACCGGCGCGTCGGGGTAGCGCGGATTGGGCGCGCCCGAGCCGAAGATCACGAGCTGCAGGTCCTCGCCGATCTGCGGCGCGGCCAGGCCCGCACCGTTGGCCGCGGCCATGGTGTCGAGCAGATCGGTGACCAGCAGATGCAGTTCATCGGTGTCAAAAGCCGTGACGGGCCGGGCCACGCGCAGCAGGCGCGCGTCGCCCATCTTCAAGATAGTGCGTACAGTCATAAGAAATCCTTGGCAATGCGGACAAGCATAGCGCGCCGTCTGCGCACCCGCGCCCCCACGGCACAATAGGCCATGCCCGAGATTGAGCAGCCCACCCCTCTTCCCACGCCCAGCGTTCCGCCGCTGCGCATGCTGCCGTCGCGGCCGCTGCGCTGGCTGCTGCAGGCCTGCGCCGGCATCAGCCTTGCGCTGGGCATTGCCGGGGTGTTCATTCCCGGCCTGCCGACCACGGTCTTCATATTGATCGCCGGCTGGGCCGCAGCGCGCAGCTCGCAGCGGCTGCACAACTGGCTGTGGCGCCACCGGCTGTTCGGCCCCATGCTGCACGACTGGGCCGCGGGCGGGCGCGTGAGCCGGCGCGCGAAGTGGAGCGCGAGCGCCGCCATGGCCCTGGGCGCCATCGTGGTCTGCTGGGCACCCGTACCGGTCTGGGTGCGCTGGTTTTCGCTGGGCAGCATGTCGTGCGTGCTGGTCTGGCTCTGGTTGCGGCCCGAGCCCGGCGCAGCGAAATAAACAGCATTCAGAAGAAAATTTGCAAAAAATGCCCATCTTTCCTGAACACTGAATTTTTCGTCCTATAATTCAAGTCTTCTTCCTCAATAGCTCAGTTGGTAGAGCGCCGGACTGTTAATCCGTAGGTCCCTGGTTCGAGCCCAGGTTGAGGAGCCAAGAATTTTTTGCCTTGCAATCGCACAAGGCATAGCGTCAAGTCAGTACCAAAATATTCCTCAATAGCTCAGTTGGTAGAGCGCCGGACTGTTAATCCGTAGGTCCCTGGTTCGAGCCCAGGTTGAGGAGCCAAAATTAAAGCCCTGCAATTGTACAGGGCGATCAGTGAAGATATTCCTCAATAGCTCAGTTGGTAGAGCGCCGGACTGTTAATCCGTAGGTCCCTGGTTCGAGCCCAGGTTGAGGAGCCAAATAAAAGGCTTGCAGCGTTTACGTTGCAAGCCTTTTTTCTTTGCCGCGCGACTTCGATCACGCCCGGGTGCATGGGGCCCCAAGCGCGTTTTCCAACTATGGAAATGATTTTTTATTCATTCCATACAGCAACGGTGTTGCCTAGCATCGGGATTTCGCTTCCCGCCCCGCCGCGCACACCATGACCCACGCCGCCACACAAGCACTTCGCGCCACTGCACTTGGCAAAACCATTGGCGCCCAGATTGACGGCATCGATCTCGCAGCGCCGCTCGATGCCCAGGCCGTGGCTTTTCTCAAGGACGCCTGGGAGCGTCACCTGGTGCTGCGCTTTCGCGGCCAGTCGCACCTGAGCCTGCAAGGCCATATTGCCTTTTCGCGCCACTTCGGCGCGCTCGACAAGCGCCCCATTGCCAGCAAGGCAATGCACGCCAGCGCCCAGCAACTGCCCGAGGAGATCGCCGTGATTTCCAATGTCAAGATCGACGAGCAGCCCATAGGCGGTCTGGGCGACGGCGAATCCGTCTGGCATGCCGACATGACCTACAACCCCGCTCCACCGCGCGCCGCGCTGCTGCACGCGCACGAAGTTCCGGCCAGCGGCGGCGACACCCAGTTTCTCAACCTCTACGCCGCCTATGAAAGCCTGGGCGCCGAACTGCAGCAGACGATTGCCACGCTGGAGTGCATCCATGACGCCAGCCTCAACAGCGCGGGCGAGCTACGCCTGGGCTTTGCCCGCGTGACCGATCCCCGGCATACCGTAGGTGCGCGCCACCCGCTGGTGCGCATCCACCCGGTGACAGGCCGCAGGAGCCTGTACCTGGGCCGCCGCCGCAATGCCTATGTTCCCGGTCTGTCGCTGACCGATAGCGAGGACCTGCTGGACACCCTCTGGACCCATGCCACGCAGGACGAATTCACCTGGCGCCAGCAATGGCAGGCCGGCGACCTGGTTGCCTGGGACAACCGCGTGACGCTGCACCGGCGCGATGCCTTCGATCCCAGTGCTCGGCGCCTGATGTACCGCACCCAGGTCAGCGACCGCGCGCAGTAAACGCGCCCCCCTTCCTTGCGTATTGCCGCTGCCGTCGTGCAGCCGGTCAAGCCGCCGCATGCCTTTTCATCGAATGATCCAGCCCGCCATGAGCCATCGCCCCACGCCCCGCCCCGACCTCCAAGCCTCCCGCCTCGTGCGCGGCGTGCTCAGCTGCCTCATAGGGCTAGGCGGGCTGGGCCTGTGCGGCCCGCTGGCCACCAGCGCCGGCGCGGCCGTCAACGACAAGCAGGGCGCGGCGCTGCGCCCCATCAGCATCGTGGTTGCCGGCCCCGCAGGCGGGGCCACCGACGGCGTCGCGCGGCTGATTGCCGCCCGCATGAGCGCCACGCTGGGCCAGGACGTGATAGTCGACAACAAGGCCGGCGCCGGCGGCGTGATCGGCACCAAGTTCGTGGCCCAGGCCAGGCCCGATGGCCACACGCTGCTGCTGGGCCACATTGCCACCAATGCCATTGCTCCGGCCGTGCACACGCCGCGGCCCTACGACCCGGTGGCGGACTTCGAGTCCATAGGCTTCATCGGCAGCACGGCCAGCGTGCTGGTGGTGCCCGCCAAGGGACCCGCAACCCTCAAGGCCCTGCTCACCCCCAATGGCAATGCGCCCATCAGCTACGGCTCGACCGGCATAGGCGGAACGGCGCATCTGCTCGGCCATGTGTTTGGTCAGGCCACGGCAGCGCCGCTGCTGCATGTGCCCTACCGCGGCAGTCCGCCGGCACTGCAGGACCTGGTGGGCGCGCGCATCAGCATGATGTTTGCCACCGCGGGCGCGGTTGCGCCCTATCTGGAGTCGGGAATGCTCAAACCGCTGGCAGTTGCCTCCAACAAGCGCAGCCGCTTTCTTCCCGATGTACCCACCTTCAAGGAACTGAACTATCCAAACGTTGTGCAGGAAGGGTGGTTCGGCCTGTTTTCCGCCGCCGGAACGCCCGCCGAGTCGGTGCGCAGACTCAACCAGCATCTCAACACCGCGCTGGCTGATCCCGCGGTGCGCAAGGGCCTGGAGCAACTGTTCGTGGAGGTCGGCACGCCTGCGGGCCCGGAAAACTTCAGGAGCTTCGTGCAGAAAGAGGCCGCGCATTGGGCGTCAGTGGTTGCGAGTTCGGGCGTGAAGACTGAATAGACCGATGGCAGGCGCCCCCCCCTTTTCCTCTCCCTCCACAGCCAGGCCGCCCGCCACGCGCAGACGTTGACCTGCCCGGCGCGCGCGACTGCGCGTCAGGCCGCGCGCACCACCGTAGGCGTGGGAACCACCGTAGGCGTGGGCACGGCTGTCGTCGGCTCCTTGCGCGCCGGCGCCAAGCCCTTGGCCGCGCTGTGCCGCTGGAAGGCCTGCTCTTCCCATTCATGGATCTCCTGCTCCAGACGCTGGGCGCGTGTGGCATACATCTCCGCGGAGGACTGGTAGTACTCGGCGGCAATCGTGTGCTCGAGCACGGCCATGCGCGCTTCCTGCAGGTAGGCGCGTGTGCGGCGGATATAGCGGGGTTCGGACAAGCTCCCACCAAAGATTCTGCTGAACAACATGTCTGCTCCTCCTTCACGGCTTGCGCGCAACACAGGCATTTGCAACGTCTGCCGATAGACGTAAATTAAGGGCAAGCGGGCGCGACCTCTGTCAACACAAGACACCATCGGCTGTAGGATGCGCCCCTACCCCATTCAGGCGACCCTCGCGCCGCAGGCCTGCGAAAATGCCACCGTCCCATACGGAACGATCCCATGTCCAAATCCCTCGCCTGGCTTGCGCCGCACGACCCCTTTCCCGGCGTTGAACAGACCTGGGGCGAAAGCGATCCCATTCCCGGCCTGCTGGCCGCGGGCGGTCAGCTCGATGCCCAGCACCTGCGCAGCGCCTACAGCCAGGGAATCTTCCCGTGGTTCAGCGCGGGCCAGCCCATCCTGTGGTGGTCGCCCGACCCGCGCATGGTGCTGCAGACCGATGCCTTCCGGCTGCACCGCTCGCTGCGCAAGACACTGCAACGCTTTCGCGCCACGCCGGGCTGCGAGATCCGCGTGGACAGCGCGTTCGAAGCCGTGATCCGCAGTTGCGCGCAGACGCCGCGCGACGGCCAGGACGGCACCTGGATCGTCGAGAGCATCGTTCAGGCCTATTGCGAGCTGCACCGCCAGGGTGACGCGCACAGCATGGAGACCTGGGTCGACGGCCAGCTCGTGGGCGGCCTGTACTGCGTGGCGCTGGGCCATGCCGTGTTTGGCGAGTCGATGTTCGCGCACGCCACCGACGCCTCGAAAATCGCGCTGGCCGCACTGGTCGCGCTGTGCCGCCGCCAGGGCGCAGCGCAGATCGACTGCCAGCAGGCCACGCCCCACCTGGCTTCGCTGGGCGCGCGCACCATGGCGCGGCGGGATTTTCTGGCCGAAGTCGAGCGCCAGCGCCACAAGCCGCGCATGGATTGGCGCTTCGACGCCGTATACTGGGACGAGCTGAGCACCGCATGACGCAACTCAACGACCTCCCTCTTCAGGCACTGCAGTTCTATGCAACTGCGGCTTATCCCTGCAGCTACGTTGCCGGGAGGATGGCGCGCTCGCAGGTGGCAACGCCCAGCCATCTGATACAGAACGCGACCTATTCCGAGCTGGTCACGATGGGCTTTAGGCGCAGCGGCATGTTCACCTACCGCCCTTACTGCGACGGCTGCCGCGCCTGCGTTCCGCTGCGCGTGCTGACCCAGGCCTTCAAGCCTGATCGCAGCCAGCGCCGCGCCATGGCGCAGCACCAGGACCTGCAGGCTTCCATCTGCCGCCTGAGCTTCAGCGACGAACACTACCAGCTCTACCTGCGCTACCAGCGCCAGCGCCACAGCGGCGGCGGCATGGACGAAGACCGCATCGACCAATACACCCAGTTCCTGCTGCAAAGCCGCGTCAATTCGCGACTGGTCGAATTCCGGGCGCCCGCGACCGACGACGCGCCCGGCGCGCTGAAAATGGTCTCCATACTCGACGTGCTCGAAGACGGCCTGTCAGCGGTCTACACCTTCTACGAGCCCGAACCGCATGTGAGCTACGGCACGTTCAATGTGCTGTGGCAGATCGACCAGGCGCGCACCATGGGCCTGCCCTACGTCTATCTCGGCTACTGGATAGAAGGCAGCGCCAAAATGGATTACAAATCACGCTTTCTGCCGCATGAAGTGCGCATCCAGGACCTCTGGGAACGCATAGACCGGCGGCCGCGCGACGCGCGCGAGGAAGCGGTTTCGTAGGCCCGCAGCGCCACTCGTGCGCGCGCCTGCGGGCAGGCGCTAGAATCGCGCATTGCCGCCCCGCTTCCGCATTATGAAAATCACCGATCCCGGCACTCCTTCCATACCCAGCGTCCAAGTTCTCGAGCGCATGTTCACCCTCATCGACGTGCTGGCCTCGCGCGAGGAAGCGGTGTCGCTCAAGGAAATCAGTGAAAAGACCGGCCTGCATCCGTCCACCGCGCACCGCATTCTCAACGACCTGACCATAGGCCGCTACGTCGACCGCCCCGAATCGGGCAGCTACCGGCTGGGCATGCGCCTGCTCGAGCTGGGCAACCTGGTCAAAGCCAGGCTGAACGTGCGCGAGGCCGCGATGGCACCCATGCGCCTGTTGCACAAGCAGATCCAGCAGCCTGTGAACCTGAGCGTGCGCCAGGGCGACGAAATCGTCTACGTCGAGCGCACCTACAGCGAGCGCTCGGGCATGCAGGTGGTGCGCGCCATCGGCGGCCATGCGCCGCTGCATCTGACTTCCACGGGCAAGCTGTTCCTGGCCGCCGACGATCCGCAGCGCGTGCGTGCCTACGCCACGCGCACCGGCCTCGCGGGCAATACCCACAACTCCATCACCCAGCTGGGCGTGCTCGAGAGCGAACTCGCCAAGACGCGCCAATACGGCATTGCGCGCGACAACGAGGAGCTGGAACTGGGCGTGCGCTGCATCGCGGCCGGAATTTACGATGACCAGGGCAAGCTGGTCGCGGGACTGTCGATCTCGGCGCCCGCCGACCGCATCGACGACGGCTGGCTGCCGCGGCTGCAGTCCACGGCCGCGGAAATTTCCATGTCGCTGGGCTTTGCGGGCTGGCGCTCGGTCGACGGCATGCCTGCCAGCAGTACGGCCGGATAAGACAAAGCCCCCCAGCGGTCTGCACCGCCGGAGGGCTCATGTCTTGCGGTCCTTGCGGACCTGTCAAAGGCCGGCGGCCTTCAACCCTTGATTTTATGGCTGGCCAGAACCGCGGACGCACCCGACTGGTTCTCGACCCAGTGGCGCACGCGCTCGGCATCGGCCAGGCGGCTGAACTTGCCCGCGGAATCGAGGAACACCATGATCAGCTTGCGGCCGGCGACTTCGGCCTGCATCACCAGGCATTGGCCGGCCTCGGAGATATAGCCGGTCTTTTGCAGACCGATTTCCCAGGCCGGGCTCTTCACGAGGCGGTTGGTATTGTTGTACTGCAGCGTGCGTGGGCCCTGGGCCACTTCGTAGCTGGGCGAAGTGCTGAGCTCGCGCACCAGTGGATCGCCATGGGCCACGTTGACCAGCACCGCGAGATCGCGCGCGCTCGACTGGTTGCGGCTGGACAGCCCCGTGGGCTCGACATACTTGGTGTCGGCCATGCCCAGCAGCTTGGCCTTGACATTCATCTGCGTGACGAATGCCACGAGACCACCGGGATAGGTACGGCCCAGCGCATGGGCGGCGCGGTTTTCGCTCGACATCAGTGCCAGGTGCAGCATTTCGCCGCGCGTGAGCGTCGCGCCCACGCGCAGGCGCGAACTGCTGCCCTTTTCGGTGTCCACGTCGTCCTGGGTGATGGTCAGGACCTCGTCCATGGGCAGACGCGCCTGCGAGATGATCAGCCCGGTCATGAGCTTGGTCAACGATGCAATGGGCAGCACCGCATGGTCGTTCTTGCTCAGCAGCACTTCATGCGTTTCCTGGTCCACGACCAGGGCCACGCTGGACTTCAGATCGAGCGGGTCGGTGACGTCATGCAGGCCCGCGAGCTGACCGAACGACTGGCGTGCGGGCGCGTAAGCGACCGCTCGCACCGGACTGCGCGCACTGGCGGCAACGGCCCGGCCGGCCTTGCCAGCGGCGGCCTGCTTGCGCGGCGCGGCCTTGACCTTGGCGGTGTTGACGGCCTTGCTGGCGCGCGCGGGCTTGCTCGCGCTGCTGGCCTGCTGCTTCTTCGCCACTTTCTTTTGCGCCGCGGAAGCCCCGGAAAAGGCCAGTGCTCCGCTCAATGCAAAGGCGGCCGAGACCTGAAATAGACGGGCGATCACGGTGCGGTGACGGTGGTGCATCCAAATGCTCCAAGCAGCAAAAAATAGAAAAACAGGGAAGCCGAATCAAAAAAGTCGCACAAAACAACAAGTTGCACGACTTTCATGAGAATGTAAGCGAGATTATAGAGCCGACCTTCAACCTTGCGCCACCACCATTTCGCTGCTGCTGTGCAATTTGTTCAACGCGCTGAGGTAGGCCTTGGCCGATGCGACCACGATATCGGGGTCAGCGCCCACTCCATTGACTACCCTGCCGCTGCGTTGCAGCCGCACCGTGACCTCGCCCTGGCTCTCGGTCGAATCGCTGATCGCGTTGACCGAATACAACACCATGTCGGCACCGCTTTGCACCTGGGACTCGATCGCCTTGAACGACGCATCGACCGGCCCGTTGCCATCCGACTCGGTCTTGAGTTCCACGCCATCGCGGCTGAACACCACACGCGCATGCGGGCGCTCGCCGGTCTCGCTGTGCTGGGCCAGCGAGACGAACACGAACGGATCGTGGTGGCCCAGCGCGCCCTGCTCGCTGACCAGCGCCAGGATGTCCTCATCGAAAATCTCGCTCTTGCGGTCGGCGAGCTCCTTGAAACGCGTGAAAGCCTCGTTGACCGCGGCTTCGCTGTCGAGGTCCACGCCCAGTTCCTGCAGGCGCTGGCGGAATGCATTGCGCCCGCTGAGCTTGCCCAGCACGATCTTGTTGGCCGACCAGCCCACATCCTCGGCGCGCATGATCTCGTAGGTGTCGCGCGCCTTGAGCACGCCGTCCTGGTGAATGCCCGAGGCATGGGCAAACGCATTCGCGCCGACCACGGCCTTGTTGGGCTGCACCACGAAGCCCGTGGTCTGGCTGACCATGCGGCTGGCGGCGAGGATATGTTCGGTGGCGATGTTCACGTCGAGGCCGAAGTAGTCGCGCCGCGTCTTCACGGCCATCACCACTTCCTCGAGCGAGCAGTTGCCCGCGCGTTCGCCCAGGCCGTTGATCGTGCACTCGACCTGGCGCGCGCCGCCTATCTTCACGCCGGCCAGCGAGTTGGCCACGGCCATGCCCAGGTCGTTGTGGCAATGCACCGACCAGATCGCCTGGTCGCTGTTGGGAATGCGCTCGCGCAGGTTGCGTATGAACTCGCCGTAGAGCTCGGGAATCGCATAGCCCACGGTATCGGGCACGTTGATCGTGGTCGCGCCTTCGGCGATCACGGCTTCGATCACCCGGCACAGGAAGTCGGGGTCGCTGCGGTAGCCGTCTTCAGGGCTGAACTCGATGTCGGCAATCAGGTTGCGCGCGAAGCGCACCGACTGGCGCGCCTGCTCGAGCACCTGCTCGGGCGTCATGCGCAGCTTCTTCTCCATGTGCAGCGCGCTGGTCGCGATGAAGGTGTGGATGCGCCCGCGCTGCGCATCCTGCAGCGCTTCGGCCGAACGCGAGATGTCGCGGTCGTTGGCGCGCGCCAGCGAGCAGATGGTCGAGTCCTTGATGGCGCGCGCGATGGCCTGCACCGCCTCAAAGTCGCCCTGGGAGCTCGCGGCGAAGCCGGCCTCGATCACATCCACCTTGAGGCGCTCGAGCTGGCGCGCGATGCGCAGCTTCTCGTCGCGCGTCATGGATGCGCCCGGCGACTGCTCGCCGTCGCGCAAGGTGGTGTCGAAAATGATGAGTTGGTCTGTCATATGCACGCTCCAGAAAGAGACATCCGCCGACTTTACTCCGACAACTTCCGACACCGGCCCGGGGTTACCAGGCCTTGCGGGCTCAGACCGTGGCGGCGGCCACGGCGACCGGAGCGCGCTCCAGGCCCGAAACAATGGCGCTGATCGACGCCGAGACGATGTTTGCGTCCATGCCCACGCCATACACGACATGCGTGTCATCAACGCGCAGCTCCACATAGGCCGCGGCCTGGGCGTTGGCGCCGGCGCTCACCGCATGCTCGGCGTAGTCGAGCACGCGGATGCTGCGGCCCGTGGCTTCGCTGAGCGCGCCGACAAACGCATCGATGGGGCCCGTGCCCTCGCCGCTCAAGGCGCGCACTTCGCCGTTGATCAGGAACTCGCCGCTGATGGCCACCGTGCCGCTTTCGCCGCTCAGGCGGTACTGCGGGCGGCGCGTGGCGTCGAGGCGGTATTCGGTCTGGAACAGGCTCCAGAGATTCTGCGCGGTCAACTCCTTGCCGCTGGCATCCATCTCGCGCTGCACGGCCTGGCTGAATTCAATCTGCAGGCGGCGCGGCAATTGCAGGCCGTATTCGCTTTCAAGCAGATAGGCGATGCCGCCCTTGCCCGACTGGCTGTTGACGCGGATCACGGCTTCGTAGCTGCGGCCCAGGTCCTTGGGGTCTATGGGCAGGTAAGGCATGTCCCAGATGTCGCCTTCCTGGCGCGCGCTGAAGGCCTTCTTGATCGCGTCCTGGTGCGAGCCCGAGAACGAGGTGTAGACCAGGTCGCCGACATAGGGGTGGCGCGGGTGCACGGGCAGCTGGTTGCAGTGCTCGACCGTGGCGCGGATGTCGTCGATCTGCGAGAAGTCCAGGCCGGGATGCACGCCCTGGATGTACATGTTGAGCGCGACGTTGACGATGTCGAGGTTGCCGGTGCGCTCGCCGTTGCCGAACAGGCAGCCTTCGAGGCGGTCGGCGCCGGCCATCAGCGAGAGCTCGGCCGCGGCCGTGCCCGTGCCGCGGTCATTGTGCGGGTGCACCGACAGCACGATCGAATCGCGGCGCTCGAGGTGGCGGTGGGTCCACTCGACCATGTCGGCGAACAGATTGGGCGTCGAATGCTCGACCGTGGTCGGCAGGTTGATGATGCACTTCTTCTCGGGAGTGGGCTGCCACACGGCGGTGACGGCGTCGATCACGCGCTTGGAGAAGGCCAGCTCGGTGTCCGAATACATTTCGGGCGAATACTGGAAGGTCCAGTCGGTCTGCGGATAGTCGGCCGCGATGTCCTTGAACAGCTGGGCATTGCTGCGCGCGAGTTCGACGATCTCGTCCTCGTTCATGTTCAGCACCACACGGCGCATCACAGGCGCGGTGGCGTTATAGAGGTGGACGATGGCGCGCGGCACGCCGGCCAGGGCTTCGAAGGTGCGGCGGATCAGGGGCTCGCGCGCCTGGGTCAGCACCTGCACCGTGACGTCCTCGGGAATGCGGTCTTCCTCGATCAGCTTGCGCATGAAGTCGAATTCGACCTGGGACGCGGAAGGAAAACCGACTTCGATTTCCTTGAAGCCAATTTCCACCAGCTGCTCGAACATGCGCATCTTGCGCGGAATGTCCATGGGCTCGATCAGGGCCTGGTTGCCGTCCCGCAGGTCCACGCTGCACCACACCGGAGGCTGGCTGATCACCGCATCGGGCCAGGTGCGGTCAACGAGGCGGACGGGGGGAAATGCACGGTACTTGCTGGCGGGATTCTGCAACATCTTGGCTCTTTCGGAAAATTGAAAAGGGGGGTGTGCACCAGCGTTCCACAAAACAAAACGGCCCGTCGCTGATGCTACGGGCCGTAAGTAGGGGGAATGCGCGCGCGCTACTAGATCTGCCCGTGGGACATGGTTAGTAGGGCTAGCGACAGGTTTTGCATGAGGATCACTTTAGCACAAATAATTTGGCACTTGCCTTATTTGTGTAAACCGCGTTCTTCGGGCTCATCCTTGGAGGTGCTGATCACGCTGACCTGCTGGCCCTTGGCCTTGCGCCAGGCGTAGACCGCGTAGCCGCTGAAGCCGTAGAGCACGAACACGCCGAACAGCACCGTGGGCGCGTGGATGTTGATCACCGCGATCGCCAGCGCGATCAGCACGATGGCCGCAAACGGCACGCTGCGCTTCATGTGGACATCTTTGAAGCTGTAGAAAGGCACGTTGGTGACCATGGTCAGGCCCGCGTACAGCGTCAGCGCGAACATGGTCCAGGTCAGTTGCGTCCAGGTCAGCAGGCCGTCGGCGCCGCGCATCAGGCCCGAGTCGCTGAGCAGCCAGATGAAACCCGTGACCAGCGCGGCAGCGGCTGGCGAAGGCAGGCCCTGGAAGTAGCGCTTGTCGACCACGGCCGTGTTGACGTTGAAGCGTGCCAGGCGCAGCGCCGCGCAGGAGCAGTAGACAAAGGCCGCGATCCAACCCCAGCGTCCCAGGCCCTTGAGCGCCCACTCATAGGCGATCAGCGCCGGCGCGACGCCAAACGACACCATGTCGGACAAGGAATCCATCTGCTCGCCAAACGCGCTTTGTGTATTGGTCATGCGCGCCACGCGGCCGTCGAGGCTGTCGAGCACCATGGCGCAGAACACGCCGATGGCCGCCAGCTCGAAACGGCCGTTCATGGCCATCACGATCGCATAGAAGCCGCCGAACAGCGCTGCCAGCGTGAACAGATTGGGCAGGATATAGATGCCCTTGCGGCGCTTGCGCACCACCACACCCGGGGTTTCCGTCAAATCGTTGCCGTCATGCATGTAATAAACCTCCACCACCGTGCCCGTTCGAACGGACCGCTGAAATCGCCATATGAGAAGGAGCGCCTTGACGCGCTCCATGTGTGTTGCAGTGTACCCGCGTGGACTGCACCGACATTCATAAATATGGGGCCCCGCATGCGCCGCGGGTGTAGGAGCCGGCCCATCCTTGGCCTGGGCATAAAAAAAGCCACCTTGCGGTGGCTTTGGTAGCAGCGGCTGACAACTGGCTGACCCCAGGTCAGGGGCAGCGAGGAAGGGCCGCCCCGCACCGAGGCTGCCGTCCCTAGCCGGGCGCCCCCCCTCCACCGAAGGTTGAGAGGGGGAAGCGCCGAAGGCGCTCAGGGGGTGCTTAGTTTTTCGTTTGATCGACCAGCTTGTTCTTGGCGATCCAGGGCATCATGGCGCGCAGCTGGCCACCGACCTTTTCGATCTGGTGATCGGCGGTGTTGCGGCGGCGGGCGGTCATGCTGGGGTAGCCGGTGCGGCCTTCCAGGATGAACATCTTCGCGTATTCGCCGTCCTGGATGCGCTTGAGCGCATTGCGCATGGCCTGGCGCGATTCGGCGTTGATCACTTCGGGGCCGGTCACGTACTCGCCGTATTCGGCGTTGTTCGAGATCGAGTAGTTCATGTTGGCGATGCCGCCTTCATAGATCAGGTCGACGATCAGCTTGAGTTCGTGCAGGCACTCGAAGTAGGCCATTTCAGGCGCGTAGCCGGCTTCGACCAGGGTTTCGAAGCCCATCTTGATCAGCTCGACCGCACCGCCGCACAGAACAGCCTGTTCGCCGAACAGATCGGTCTCGGTCTCTTCCTTGAAGTTGGTCTCGATGATGCCGGCCTTGCCGCCACCGTTGGCCATCGCGTACGACAGCGCCAGGTCACGGGCCTTGCCCGACTTGTCCTGGTGCACGGCGATCAGGTGGGGCACGCCGCCGCCTTGCGTGTAGGTGTTGCGCACGGTGTGGCCGGGAGCCTTGGGAGCGACCATCCACACGTCCAGATCGGCGCGCGGCACGACCTGGTTGTAATGCACGTTGAAGCCGTGGGCAAACACCAGCGAAGCGCCTTGCTTGATGTTGGGTTCGACGTTGTTCTTGTACACGGCTGCGATGTCTTCATCGGGCAGCAGGATCATGACCACGTCAGCGGCCTTCACTGCGTCGTTGACTTCCATCACATTGAGACCGGCCTTTTCGACCTTGGGCCACGAAGCGCCACCCTTGCGCAGGCCGACCACGACCTTCACGCCGCTTTCGTTCAAGTTCTGTGCGTGTGCATGGCCTTGGCTGCCGTAACCGATGATTGCAACGGTCTTGCCCTTGATCAGGCTCAGGTCGCAGTCTTTGTCGTAGAAAACTTTCATGTTGGCTCCAGTGGATGGGTTCTTAGGGGGTAAAAAAGGAAAGGCAGGGGGGGGAAATTCAAACGCGCAGGATGCGCTCGCCGCGACCGATGCCGCTCGCGCCGGTGCGCACGGTCTCGAGGATCGCAGCGCGTTCGATGGCCTGCAAAAAGGCGTCGTTCTTGGACTGGTCGCCCGTGAGTTCGATGGTGTAGCTCTTGTCGGTCACATCGATGATGCGGCCGCGGAAGATGTCGACCAGGCGCTTCATTTCTTCGCGCTCCTTGCCCACGGCCCGGACCTTGACCATCATCAGCTCGCGCTCGGCATAGGCGCCTTCGGTCAGGTCCACCACCTTGACCACCTCGATGAGGCGGTTCAGGTGCTTGGTGATCTGCTCGATCACGTCTTCCGAGCCCGTGGTCTGGATGGTCATGCGCGACAGCGACGGATCTTCCGTCGGCGCCACGGTCAGGGACTCGATGTTATAGCCTCGCGCCGAAAACAATCCGACCACGCGCGACAGCGCGCCGGGTTCGTTCTCGAGCAAGACTGCAATGATGTGCTTCATGGGTACAGATTCCTCTTTTCGCCGCCCTCCCCCGCGCACGGTAATGCGCGGACTTGGCGGACAATAGATTCGTCAAAATGGGGGCCATCGGAAGATGGCCGGGAAGTGAGGCGTTGGGGCCGCGGCCCCTGCGCTCAGAGGTCTTCGGTGCCGAGCAGCATTTCGGTGATGCCCTTGCCGGCCTGGACCATGGGGAACACGTTCTCGGTCGGATCGGTGCGGAAGTCGAGGAACACCGTGCGGTCCTTGAGGCGGCGTGCCTCGCGCAGCGCAGGCTCGACGTCTTCGGGGCGCTCGATCAGCAGGCCCACATGGCCGTAGGCCTCGGCGAGCTTGACGAAGTCCGGCAGCGCGTCCATGTAGCTGTGGCTGTAGCGGCCCGAGTACTCGATCTCCTGCCACTGGCGCACCATACCGAGATAACGGTTGTTGAGCGAGCAGATCTTGATCGGCGTGTTGTGCTGCAGGCAGGTGGACAGCTCCTGGATGTTCATCTGCACCGAGCCTTCGCCCGTGATGCAGAACACTTCGGCGTCGGGCTTGGCCAGCTTGATGCCCATGGCATAGGGGATGCCCACGCCCATCGTGCCCAGGCCGCCGGAGTTGATCCAGCGGCGCGGCTCGTCGAAGCGGTAGTACTGCGCGGCCCACATCTGGTGCTGGCCCACGTCGGATGTGATGTAGGTGTCGGTGCCGCGCGTCATGTTGAACAGCGTCTCGACCACGTACTGCGGCTTGATGACATCGGGATTGCTGTTGTCGTAACGCAGGCAGTCGCGCTCGCGCCAGCCCTCGATGGTGTCCCACCAGGCGGCGAGCGCACCGGCATCGGGACGCGCGGGCGTCTCGCGCAGCATGGCGATCAGCTCGCCCAGCACGTCCTTGACGTCGCCGACGATGGGCACGTCGACACGCACGCGCTTGGAAATCGACGAAGGATCGATGTCGATGTGGATGATCTTGCGCTCGACCGACAGGAAGTGCTTGGGGTTGCCGATCACGCGGTCGTCGAAGCGCGCGCCCACGGCCAGCAGCACGTCGCAGTTCTGCATCGCGTTGTTGGCTTCAATGGTGCCGTGCATGCCCAGCATGCCCAGATACTTGCGTTCGCTCGCGGGATAGGCGCCCAGGCCCATCAGCGTGTGCGTGACCGGCATGCCCAGCATGTCGACCAGCGTGCGCAGTTCGTTGCAGGCATTGCCCAGCAGCACGCCGCCGCCCGTATAGATATAGGGGCGCTTGGCGCTCAGCAGCAGCTGCAGCGCCTTGCGGATCTGGCCGCTGTGGCCCTTCTTGACCGGGTTGTACGAGCGCATCTCTATGCTCTGCGGATAACCGGTCCAGGCGGCCTTCTTGAAGGACACGTCCTTGGGGATGTCGACCACGACCGGACCGGGACGGCCCGAGCGCGCGATGTGGAAGGCCTTCTTCATCGTCGCCGCGATATCGCGCACATCCTTGACCAGGAAGTTGTGCTTGACGATGGGGCGCGTGATGCCGACGGTGTCGCATTCCTGGAAGGCGTCGGTGCCGATGGAGGCCGTCGATGTCTGGCCGCTGATCACGACCAGCGGAATGCTGTCGGTATAGGCGGTGGCGATGCCGGTGACGGCATTCGTCAGGCCGGGGCCCGAGGTGACCAGCGCCACGCCGACTTCGCCGGTCGCGCGGGCAAAGCCGTCGGCGGCATGTACGGCCGCCTGTTCGTGGCGCACCAGCACATGCTGAATGGTGTCTTGCTTGTAGAGTGCGTCGTAGATATACAACACAGCGCCACCCGGATAACCCCACAGATGCTGCACGCCTTCGGCCTGGAGCGACTTGACGAGGATTTCGGCACCCATCAATTCAGTGGGACGCGGAGTGGACGACGCTGCTGCAGCGGCAGCGGAGGAGAGCTCTGCCTTGGAAATTTCCATGATCAACCTTTGCGAATTTCTCTAACGAAAAACCTTGGGTGCCCCTGGCCTGAGCCCTTGTGAGGCCGGTTTGGGACTTGAGGCCATGGCCATGGGCGAAATGTGTGGACGCCGGACCGTGACCCGTTTGCTTTTTTGATTTGCGCCCGGATTATCGCACTGCGGCGCAATGCCCTGGCATCCAGGTGCGGCAAAATATTCGATGGATGCGATAATTCGCTTCGACCTGAGCTGACGCCCGCCGTAATCGGCAGGCCGCAGCCGCAATCCCTTTCTGGCCACGGCGCCCTTTTCGCGGCAGGCTGATCTCTTTGGCAACCGAACAAGAACTCTCGCAATTTCTCAAGGATGTGGAAAAACGCGCTTTCAAGCGCGCGCTCTACCATGTCCGCGATGATGAGGCGGCGCTCGACATTGTCCAGGACAGCATGCTCAAGCTGGCCCACCATTACGGGGACAAGCCGCCTGCAGAGTTGCCCATGCTGTTCCAGCGCATCCTGTCCAACTGCACGCTCGACTGGTTCCGGCGGCAGAAAACACGCAATGCGGTGTTCTCGCGCATGAGCGATTTCGAGCCCGAAGGCGACGACGGCATGGACTTTGACCTGCTCGAGACCTATGCTGGCAACGGAAATGAACAGACGGTACAAAGTGCGGAAGAGCACACTCAGCGGGTACAAACGCTACAAAGCATAGAAAAAGAGGTCCAGGAGCTGCCAACACGTCAACGCGAAGCCTTTTTGATGCGTTATTGGGAGGAGATGGACGTCGCAGAGACCGCAGCCGCCATGGGTTGCTCTGAAGGCAGTGTGAAGACACACTGCTTTCGCGCCATTCAGACCCTCAGCAAGGCACTGAAGGCCAAAGGAATCCAGTTATGAACATTGCAGTATCACCCTCGGTAGAGCAGGCCGCCGATCATTTCGCCCGGCGCGTGACCGCGCGCCTGAGCGAAAACAACCAATTGCTGGCCTACGACATCAGCGAACGTCTGCGCGCCGGGCGCGAGCGCGCGCTGTCCGAGCGCCGGCGTGAAGTGCTGGTCCACCAGCGCGTCACGGCCAGCGCCGTGCAGAACCAGGGCGGCGTCGCCTCCCTGGGCGCGCCCGGACGGCACAGCTGGTGGCGCGGTGCGCTCACCGCGGCGCCGCTGGTCGGTCTGGCCATCAGCCTTGCGGTCTTCATCACCTCGCAGACCGATTTCGGCACGCACGAAGTCGCTGAAGTGGACGCCGCGCTGCTCACCGACGACCTGCCGCCTTCGGCCTACACCGATCCAGGCTTCCTGCAATTCATCCAGACACCGCCCGCGGTCTCGACACTCTGATCCTAGCGATTTCCCGGTTGCATGCCCCCTGTCCCGCGCACTGAACACCGTAATTTGAGCAGCGTCGCCCTTGCGTCGGCGCTGCTGTTGGCGTTCACCGCGCTTGCGGCCTGGGTCGTGCCGCAGGTACGGCAGGCGCCCAGCGCGCTGGCCATGGCCACGGTCGCGCAGGCGCCTTCCGCGGATTCGGACGCGCCGCGCAACGGCCTGTCGCAGCGCCGCCTGCTGGCCGCCGGGCCGAACTGGGGTGAGCTCACGAAAGCCCAGCAACGCGTGCTGCAGCCGCTGGAAAAGCGCTGGCCTTTCATGGGCGAAGTGCAAAAGAGCCGCTGGATCGTGCTGGCCGGCACCTTCGACACGCTGCCCGCGCAGGAACAGCTCAAGCTGCGCGACCGCATGGAGTCCTGGGCCAGCCTCAGCGCCCAGCAGCGCAGCCAGGCCAGGCTCAACTACGCGATCACCAACCGCATGGCGCCCAAGGACAAATGGGCGCAGTGGGAAGCCTACCAGGCGCTCAGCGACGAACAAAAGCGCGCGCTTGCGGCCAAGGCCGCCGCGGCCAAGCCCGCGGGCGGCGCGGCGCCGGCGCTGCGCCCCGTGCCGGCGAAGAAGCTCGCACGCGTGCCGGCCGCCACGGCGACCGTGACCACCGCCCCCAACCTGCCCAATCTGCCCAAGATTCCCACGCCCACGGCCCAGGCCACACACCATATCGCGCCGCCCGCGCCGGCGGTCGCCGTCGAAACCCGTCCGGTGACCATGCCCAGCGTGGTCGAGACCGCGCCCGTCAACCTGTCGACCGCAACCGCCCTGCCCCTGCCAGCGCTGGCGCCTCTAGGCGGTGACACGACCGCGGGCACGGGGCTGGGCGATCCGCCACCACCGTAATGCCTTCCTCCGACACGCTTTCCACGGCTGAACCGCACACTCCCGGCCTGCGCCGGCGCATGGCCTGCTGGCTCTATGAAGGACTGCTGCTGTTCGGCGTGGTGTTCATCGCCGGCTATCTGTTCGGCACGCTGAGCCAGACGCGCAATGCGATGGACAACCGCCACGCGCTGCAGGCCTTCCTGTTCGTGGTGTTCGGCATCTATTTCACTTGGTTCTGGTCCAAGGGCCAGACGCTGGCGATGAAGACCTGGCATATCCGCGTGACCGACAAGTCGGGCCGGGCGCTGAGCCAGGGCCGGGCGCTGGCGCGCTATCTGCTCAGCTGGCTGTGGTTTCTGCCGCCGCTGGCGGTGATTGCGCCGTTCCAGCTGCCCGCGGGCGAGACCACGGTGCTGATGCTGGGCTGGATCGCGGTCTGGGCGCTGCTCAGCCGCCTGCACCCGCAGCGCCAGTTCCTGCACGATGCGCTGGCCGGCACGCGCCTGGTGCACGACGCCCAAGGTGAAGCGCGCGCCCGGCTCAAGCGGCGCAAGGCCGACGGACTGGCCTAGGCTAGCGTATCCTCTCGGCCCATGCCTCCAGAGATTCCACCGGTCAACCTGCAGAAAACCCGCCGCGGTCTGCACCGCATATGGCATGCCACCGGCTACTCGCTGCAAGGCCTGCGCGCGGGCTGGGGCGAAAAAGCGTTTCGCACCGAAGCCATTTTGGCGCTGTGCCTGCTGCCGTTTGCTCCCTGGCTGGGCCGCAGCTGGAGCGAAAGCGTATTGCTGGTCGCCAGCGTCGTGCTGGTGCTGATCGTCGAGCTGCTCAACAGCGGCATCGAATCCGCGATAGACCGCATAGGCCCCGAATGGCATGCGCTTTCCAAGCGCGCCAAGGACATGGGCAGCGCCGCGGTGCTGCTGGCCGTACTGCTGTGCGCGGGCACCTGGCTGTCCGCCCTTTACTTGAAATTCCTATGACGAACTCCACCAAACCTGCTTTTTCCCTTTGCGTCTACCTGGGCTCGCGCCCCGGCGTCAACCCGCTGTTCACCGAAGCCGCGATCGCAGTCGGCACGTGGATAGGCGCGCATGGCGGCCAGCTTGTCTATGGCGGCGGACGCTCGGGCCTGATGGGCACCGTGGCCGAAGCCACGCGCCTGGCCGGCGGCCGCGTGGTCGGCATCATTCCCCAGGCGCTGGTCGACAAGGAACAGGCCAACCATGCCTGCGATGAGCTGCACATCGTGCAGACCATGCACGAGCGCAAGGCGATGATGGCCGAACGCTCGGATGCATTTCTGGCGCTGCCCGGCGGCATAGGTACCTTCGAGGAACTGTTCGAAGTCTGGACCTGGCGCCAGCTCGGCTACCACGACAAGCCCATAGGCCTGCTCAACACCGATGGCTATTACGACAACCTGCTGACGTTCCTGGCCACCAGCGTGCAAAGCGGCCTGATGGGCGAATGGCAGATGGGGCTGATAGAGCACCATGCCGACGCGGCCGTGCTGCTGCCGTCGCTGATCGAGGCCGCGGGCACGGCCGACGAAACCAAGGCGCTGCGCGAAGTTATCTGAGGCGCGGCGATTGGGCAGCGCTGCGACCGTTCGCCCTGAGCCTGCCTCGCCGGCCGCGCCGAAGGCTGGCCGCACCCGAGCCAAGATGGAGGACCGACGACGCAGGTCGCCAAATCCTGCGCTCGAAGATCAGATGGCGGAAGCGTCCAGATCGCCGGTACGGATGCGCACCACGCGCTCCACTGGCGTGACGAAGATCTTGCCGTCGCCGATCTTGCCGGTGCGCGCCACGTTGACGATGGCGTCGACGCAGCGGTCCACATCTTCGGTCTTGACCACGACTTCGATCTTCACCTTGGGCAGGAAGTCGACCACGTATTCCGCGCCACGGTACAGCTCGGTATGGCCCTTCTGGCGGCCAAAGCCCTTGACTTCGGTGACCGTGAGGCCGGTGACGCCGCAATCGGCCAGCGCTTCGCGCACCTCTTCGAGTTTGAACGGCTTGATGACAGCGGTGATCATTTTCATGGGAACTCCTGGATGTGGGAATGCGTTGGCGCCATGCATTGCTGCATCACGCCCGGAATTTATTGGTGATCGGATAGCGCCAATCCTTGCCGAAGCTGCGGCGCGTGAGGCGCACGCCTATCGGCGCCTGACGGCGTTTGTGCTCGTTGATCTGGATCAGGCGCGTCACGCGCTCGACATCGGCCGCGGCAAAGCCCGCGGCCACGATATCCTGCACCGATTCGTCATTTTCCATGTATCGCTCGACAATGGCGTCGAGCACTTCATAAGGCGGCAAGCTGTCTTGGTCTTTCTGGTCCGGACGCAGCTCGGCGCTGGGCGGGCGCGTGATGATGCGTTCGGGAATCGGATTGCTGCCGGTGGCGAACGGATCGTGCGCATTGCGCCAGTTGGCCAGCGCGAACACCTGGGTCTTGACCAGATCCTTGATCACCGCGAAGCCCCCGGCCATGTCGCCGTAGAGCGTGCAGTAGCCCGTGGACATCTCGCTCTTGTTGCCCGTGGTCACGACCAGCGCGCCGAACTTGTTCGACAGCGCCATCAACAGCGTGCCGCGGATGCGCGCCTGCAGGTTCTCTTCGGTCGTGTCTTCGGCGCGGCCGGCGAAATCGGCGGCCAGCGCGGCCTTGAAGGCCTCGAACTGCGGCACGATGGAAATTTCCTCGTAGGCCGCGCCCACGCGCTCGGCCATGTCGCGCGCATCGATCCAGCTGATGTCCGCCGTATAAGGCGAAGGCATCATCACCGTGCGCACCTTGTCGGCGCCCAGCGCGTCGACGGCAATCGCCAGCACCAGCGCCGAGTCTATGCCGCCCGACAGGCCCAGCAGCACGCCGGGAAAACGGTTCTTGCCCACATAGTCGCGCAGGCCCAGCACCAGCGCGCGCCACAGCTGCTCGTGCGCGCTGGCCAGCGGCTGCACCTCGCCCTGCAGCGCCAGCGCGCCGCCCTGGGCCGTCACCTGCACGCTCATCAGGCTTTCCTCGAAGCCCGGCGCGCGCGCGACCACCGCGCCGTCGGCGCCGAGCGCGAAAGAATGACCGTCGAACACCAGCTCGTCCTGGCCGCCGACCAGATGGGCATAGACCACGGGCAGGCCGGTTTCCTGCACGCGCTCACGCAGCATGGCTTCGCGCACCGAGGGTTTGTCGCCATGGAAAGGCGAAGCATTGATGACGGCGAGCAGCTGCGCGCCGGCCTGGGCGGCGCGCTGCGCCGGGCCGGGCAGCCAGGCGTCCTCGCAGACCAGCAGGCCGATGCGCACGCCGTCGACCTCGAACACGCAGGGCGCGTCGCCGGGCGTGAAATAGCGCTGCTCGTCGAACACGCCGTAATTGGGCAGGGCCTGCTTGGCATAGCTGGCTTCGACAACCCCGTGGCGCAGCACGCTGGCCGCGTTGTGGCACAGTCGCTCGCCGGCCACGCGCCGCGGATGGCCCAGCACAATCGCCAGGCCCGTGAGGTCGGCGGTTTCCCGTGCTACGGTATGCAGCGCCTGCTCGCAGGCATCGAGAAACGCGGGCCGCAGCAGCAGGTCTTCGGCCGCGTAGCCGCACAGCGCGAGTTCGGGCGTGAGCAGCACGCGCGCGCCGGCCGCATGGGCCGCGCGTGCGGCGTCGATGATTTTTTGCGCATTGCCAGGCAGGTCGCCCACAACAAAATTGCGCTGAGCAGTGCAGATGGAGAACGTCATGGATAGAAATCAGGCCGACAAGGCCCATCGCAAAAGCGCTTCTCCCGGAGCAGGAAATTCGGCACGCGGCGCCGGGAGCAGGCATGGCTGAAAGCGCAATTATCACCCGCGTGTTCACCGCGGTGCAGGAGATCCCCGCGCAGGCCTGGAATGAGCTGCTCGCGCGCCAGCCCGTGCCCACGCCTTTCATGCGCCACGAGTACCTGGCAGCGCTCGAATCCAGCGGCAGCGCAACGCTGGAAACCGGCTGGCAGCCCTGCTTCATCACGCTGTGGGCAGGCGAAGAACTGGTCGCGGCATGCCCGCTCTATGCCAAGAACCATTCTTCGGGTGAATACGTGTTTGACTGGGCCTGGGCGCGCGCCTATGCCGAGCATGGCCTCGAGTACTACCCCAAGGCGGTGATTGCCGTGCCGTTCACGCCCGTGCCCGGCTCGCGCCTGCTGGCGCGCGACGCGGCGCTGCGCGCGCTGCTGGCGCAGACCGTGCGCCGCTGGGTCCAGGCCCAGGACGGCTGGTCGTCGGTGCACGCACTGTTCACCGAGGAGGCCGATCTCGCGGCCTGCCGCGCCGACGGCTGGATGCAGCGCGGCGGCGTGCAGTTCCACTGGAACAACCAAGCGGTCGATGCCGCCGGCCCGCGCGCGCTGCGCGATTTCGACGATTTTCTCGCGCAACTGCAGCAGGAAAAGCGCAAGAAGATCCGCCAGGAACGCCGCAAGGTGGCCGCGGCCGGCGTCACGTTTCGTGCGCTGCATGGCGCACAGATAGAGACCGCGGACTGGGATTTCTTCTACAGCTGCTACGCGCGCACCTATTACGAGCATGGCAACGCACCTTATCTTTCGCGCGACTTCTTCGCACGCCTGGGCGCGCAGATGGCTTCGCACTGGCTGCTGTTCATCGCCGAGCGCGCGGGCGCGCCCATCGCCGCAAGCCTGATCGCGCTCAACGCCGCTGCGGCCGAAGATGCGGGCGCGTCAGGCGGCGTCGCCTATGGGCGCTATTGGGGCGCGCTCGAGCGCGTCGATTGCCTGCACTTCGAAGCCTGCTATTACCAGCCTATCGAATGGTGCATTGCGCACGGCGTGGCGCACTTCGAGGGCGGCGCGCAAGGCGAGCACAAGATGGCGCGCGCGCTGCTGCCCACGCCCACGGCCAGCGCCCACTGGATCGCCCACCCGGCGTTTGCCGATGCCGTGGACCGGTTTCTCGCGCGCGAAGGCGCGGGCGTGCAGGACTATCTCGAGGAGCTGCACGCGCACAGTCCGCTGCGCGCAGCCAGCCCGCCGGCCGCGCAGCCGCAGCCTTAGAAGCTTTCCCAGTCGTCGGTACCGGAGCCGGCCTGCGCAGGCCGGCCGCGCGAGCTGACGCTCAGCGGCACCGCGGGCGCGGCGGCGTTCGGCACGGCAGGCGCCGCCTTCACTGCCACAGGCTTGCGCGGCGCGGCTGGCGGCGGGGCGCTGCGTACTGCGGGCTGCACCCGGGCAACGCTGGCATGGCCGTCATCGAGACGGAACACCGCGACAGCCTGGACCAGTTCCTGGGCCTGGCGCTGCAGGCTGTCGGCCGCGGCCGCGCTTTGCTCGACCAGCGCCGCGTTCTGCTGCGTTGTCTGGTCCATCTGCGTGATCGCTTCGCCGACCTGGGCCACACCCGTGCTCTGCTCGCTGCTGGCTGCGCTGATCTCGCCCATGATGTCGGTCACGCGGCGTATCGCGCCCACCACTTCGGTCATGGTCTCGCCCGCGAGATCCGCCTGCTGCGTGCCCTGCGCCACGCGCTCGACGCTGGCCGTGATCAGCGCCTTGATTTCCTTGGCCGCCTCGGCGCTGCGCTGCGCCAGACTGCGCACTTCACTGGCCACGACCGCAAAGCCCCGGCCCTGCTCGCCCGCGCGCGCCGCTTCGACGGCGGCGTTGAGCGCAAGAATATTGGTCTGGAACGCAATGCCGTCGATCACGCCGATGATGTCGGCGATCTGGCGGCTGCTGTCGTTGATGCCCTTCATCGTGCCCACCACCTGGGCCACGACGTCGCCGCCCTGCACCGCCACGGTCGAGGCGTTGAGCGCCAGCTGATTGGCCTGGCGCGCGTTGTCGGCGTTCTGGCGCACGGTCGAGCCCAGTTGCTCCATCGACGCCGCGGTCTGCTCGAGTGCGCTGGCCTGCTCTTCGGTGCGGCCCGACAGGTCGTTGTTGCCCGAAGCGATCTGGGCGCTCGCCGTGGCCACGGCTTCGGAGCCCTGGCGCACGTTGGCCACGATGTTGCGCAGGTTGTCCTGCATTCCGGCAAGGCGGCGCAGCATCTGCGCGGTTTCGTCCTTGCCGCTGGCGTCGATCTGCGAAGTCAGATCGCCATTGCGGATGGCACCGGCGACATCGGCAGCCCGCTGAATCGGGCGGGTGATCGAACGCGTGGTCAGCGCGCCCAGCAGCAGGCCAGCGAGCAGCGCCAGCGCTGCGCCGGCGGCCAGCACCATCTGGCTGGTGGTGGCCGAAGCCTGGGCATCTGCCTGTACGGCCAGCAGGCTCTTGGCGGCGCTGTCGGCGACCTGGAAAACGGAATTCAGGTAGCTGTCGGCGAGCGGCTTGAGCCGGGTCTCGAGCTCCTGGGAGACATCGTCGCCCTGTGCCAGACGCTTTTGCAGACTGGCGCGCAGTTCCGAATACGCCTTGCGCTTTTGTGCCACATCCGCCATCAGTGCCCGGCTCTGCTCGTCCTGCACCATGGCTTCGATCTGCTTTTGCGCCGCGCTGACGCTATCGCTGGCGGCCGCCATGTCCTTGCGCAAAGTCGCGAGAAAAACCGGATCGCTGCTGCGCATGACGGCCGAAGTACGCACCCAGTTGGCTTCGATCCACGACGCCCAGCGCTGGGTGAGCAGACTGCGCTGCGTGTGCACCGTGGCAATTGCCTGATTGGCCTCCTTGAGCGACTCGAGGCGCCAGACGCCCATGCCGGCGATCCCGGCGGTAATCAACAACAGGATGGAAAACGCCAGGGTCAGGCGGGTGCCGATTTTCAAGTGTGCGTAGCGCATGAGTCTTGCCTCTGATGAATCGCCCCGGTGGCCCGGGATCAATGTAATGAATTGTCTCGCGCACTCTAGCTGAGACGAAAATGCCCCGGAGCATCACTACGCCATTGCCCGAGCGGCGCACAGGCCGCTCCTGCGTGTCGGGTCAGCCCACAGCGGCCTTGAGCAGGCCCATGTCGGCCGAACTCAACAGGGCTTCGATGTCCATCACGATCAGCATGCGCTCGCCGACGGTGGCGATGCCCTTGATGAAGGCTTCGTCGACCTGCGACTGGAACTGGGGCGTGGGGCGGATCGCGTCCAGCGCCAGATTGACCACATCGGCGACCGAATCCACGACCACGCCGAGCACGGTGTCGGCCACATTGAGAATGATCACCACGGTGAACGCCGTGTACTCGACGGTGGGGCAGCCAAGCTTCATGCGCAGGTCGACGATGGGCACGATCACGCCGCGCAGATCGACCACGCCCTTGATGAAGTCGGGCGCGTGCGCAATGCGCGTGGGCGTCTCATAGGAGCGGATTTCCTGCACGCGCAGGATGTCGATGCCGTACTCTTCCTGGCCCAACTGAAAAGTCAGGAACTCGGCCTTGGCCACCTGGGCCGTCTGGGAAGCGGAGCGCGAACGCAGGCCGCCGGAAGAAGAAAGATTCGAAAGCATGAAGGCTCCCTTGGGTTGAGATCGCCGCGTTGGCGGACGCATCTGGATCGCGGATGCACGGCGGGCCACAGGCGTCAAGCCTTGTCTCCCGCGCCGATTCCAGGTCTGTGTGAATGGGGATCCGGCGGCATGGGCAGCGCCCGCGCACGACCGGATTACATATTGTCACTAAAAAGCGAGGGCAGGCCCCAAAAAAAGGACTTGTCGCGTCAGAACGTTTCCCAATCGCTGTCGGCGGTCTGGCGCGCCACGGCAGTTGGAGCGGCCGGCGCCAATGCCGCTGGCGCGGGTGCTGCGGCAGCCGGTGCTGCGGCAGCCGGTGCTGCGGCAGCCGGTGCTGCGGCAGCCGGCGCTGCGGCCACCTGCGGCACCTTGGCCGGAGCGCGCGGCGCCGCAGGCAGCTCGGTGGCGCGCGCAGTGGGGTGCTGGACTGTGGGCTGCGCACTGGCGCTCGCGGCGCGCTGGTGCGCGTCCTGCGCGAGTCTGAACACCGCCACGGCCTGGACCAGGTCCTGCGCCTGGCGCTGCAGACTGTCGGCTGCAGCCGCGCTTTCCTCGACCAGCGCCGCGTTCTGCTGCGTTGTCTGGTCCATCTGCGTGATCGCTTCGCCGACCTGGGCCACGCCCGTGCTCTGCTCGCTGCTGGCCGCGCTGATCTCGCCCATGATGTCGGTCACGCGGCGTATCGCCCCGACCACTTCGGTCATGGTCTCGCCCGCCAAATCTGCCTGCTGCGTGCCCTGCGCCACGCGCTCGACGCTGGCCGAGATCAGCGACTTGATCTCCTTGGCGGCTTCGGCGCTGCGCTGCGCGAGGCTGCGCACTTCGCTGGCCACCACGGCAAAGCCCCGGCCCTGCTCGCCCGCACGCGCGGCTTCCACGGCCGCGTTCAGCGCGAGGATGTTGGTCTGGAACGCAATGCCGTCGATCACGCCGATGATGTCGGCGATCTTGCGGCTGCTTTCGTTGATGCCCTTCATCGTGCCGACCACCTGGGCGACCACGTCACCGCCCTGTGCCGCGACCGCCGACGCATTCAGCGCCAGCTGGTTGGCCTGGCGCGCGTTGTCGGCGTTCTGGCGCACCGTCGAGCCCAGCTGCTCCATTGACGCCGCGGTCTGCTCGAGCGCGCTGGCCTGCTCTTCGGTGCGGCCCGACAGGTCGCTGTTGCCCGAGGCGATCTGCGCGCTCGCCGTGGCCACGCCCTCGGCGTTGTTGCGCACGCTGTTGACGGTCTGCACCAGGCTGATCTGCATGCGCTGCAAGGCCGTGAGCAGATCGCCCATTTCGTCCTTGTTGCCCGGCGCAATCGACTGCGACAGATCGCCCAGGGCGATGTGGTTCGCCGCATCGACCGCCTGCCGCGCAGGCCGCGTCACGGAGCGCGTCACCAGTGCGCCGAACAATGCCGCGATGACGGCGCTCAGGGCCACTCCGGCCACCACCCAGAGGCGTGCGCTGTCATAGGCCGCGGCCGCCGCCTGCTGGGCCTGCCGGGCGCGCTGCTGGCTGATCGCATTGAGCCGGCCCACGGTTTCCGTGAGCGCCACGAACGCAGTTTCCGACGCGCCGCGGTAGACATTGCCGACCGCGTCGCCCAGCAGCGAATCCTGCTCGAGCAGCGTGTAATCCTTTTCCTTGGCCGCCTGGAACAGCGCTTCGCGGCTGCCGACATAGCTTTTGCGTTCGGTCTGGTACTGGGCCATCAGCGTGCCTTCTTCGGCATTGTGGTCCAGCGCTTCATAGGCGCGTTCCAGCGTCTGCAGCTGCTCCATGATGGCCGGTGCCTGCGTTGCCAGCGCGGCAGCTTCCTCGGCGCTCTTGGCCGACATCAGGCCGGCGTCCAGGCGCCGCAGACGGTTCCACTGCACGCGGATATCACCGGTATCCGACACGCTTGGCAGTGCCTGCCCGCCGAGAAAGCTCGCGGCCGCATTGATTTTCTGCAACTGCCACAGCGCCAGGCCGCCGACCGCCACGGTCAACAGCACCACCAGAAAAAATCCCAGCCCCAGCTTCAATCCCAGGCGCATATCAGCCAACTTCATTGTGTTTGTCTTTCCAATGCTTGCCATTCCCTCATCCGCCCGCGCGCACCTCCCCGGCACCTGCAGGCGGATGCCCCACAACAAAACAGCGTGCTGTCATTGCTGACAACACGCTGCGAATTCAACGCCCATCGCCCGGTAGGCACGCCCGGCTCGCCGTTCTGCAACGGCGTCGCTGAAAGCGCGTGCGGCAGGCCATGGCTTGCGCTGCGGCTCAGGCCTTGTAGTTGGCGATGCCGTCGACGATTTCCTTCTTGGCGGCGTCCACGCCTTGCCAGCCTTGCACCTTGACCCACTTGCCCTTTTCGAGGTCCTTGTAGTGTTCGAAGAAGTGCGAAATCTGCGCCAGCGTGATTTCAGGCACGTCGGCAATCGATTCGATCTTGGCGTATTGCGGCAGGATCTTGGCGGTGGGCACGGCCAGCACCTTGCCGTCGACGCCGGCTTCGTCTTCCATCATCAGAATGCCCAGCACGCGGCAGGGCACGACCACGCCCGGGGGCAGCGGGAACGGCGTCATCACCAGCACGTCGACCGGATCGCCATCGCCCGACAGGGTTTGCGGAACATAGCCGTAGTTGGTGGGGTAGTGCATGGCCGTGGTCATGAAACGGTCGACGAAGATCGCGCCCGATTCCTTGTCGACTTCGTACTTCACGGGATGGGCGTTGGCCGAGATTTCGATGACCACGTTGAACGTGTCGGGCGCATTCTTGCCAGGGGAGACTTTGTCGAAGGACATGATGATGTTGAGTTGAGTGAAACAAGAGGTCCGCAGCGGGATTGGCCATGATTTTAGGCGCAGCCTCGGGTCGCCCCGGCATGCACCGGGAAAATCAACCCGGCAACCAGGCGACAGCGCTCGCATGCACTGTTTTTGACCTCAGGGTTTCCATGCGTTATTAAAATCCGCAGGCATGCGTCAATAGGGTGTTGTCCATTCACCGCCCGGTATGTCGTGATGCTGACGCAAGCGCCTTCACCTCTCTATTCGCCGCTGCTGCCCGAACACCTGATCATCCTGCGTTCGGGCCGCTGGTTCCATGAACTGCCCAAGGCCCTGGCCCAGCAGCTCACGGGATTGGCCCGCGTGCAGCAGCTCGCCGCCGGCGAAGCCGTGTTCGTGCGCGGCGATCCACCCGGCGGGCTCTACGCGGTGCTGCGCGGCACGCTGTCCATCTCCAGCGCCGGCAGCGGCGCCCACGCGCGCAGCACGCTGCTGACGCTGCTCGAGTCGCCGGCCTGGTTTGGCGAACTGTCGCTGTTCGACCAGTCGCCGCGCATCCATGATGTCTACGCCACCGAACCGAGCTGCGTGCTGCAGGTGCCGCTGGCGCCGCTGCTGCAATGGCTGGAGCAGCATCCCGAACATTGGCGCTCGCTGGCGCTGCTGGTCACGCTCAAGCTGCGCCAGGCGCTGATCACGCTGGAGGACCAGTCGGTGCTCGCCGCGCCGCAGCGGCTGGCGCGCCGGCTGGTGACCATGGCCGAAGACTACGGCCTGCGCCTGGACACCACGCAGTCGCGGCGCATGCTCAATCTGTCGCAGGAACAGCTCGCGCGCATGCTCGCGCTGTCGCGCCAGACCACCAACCAGATACTGCAGGAGCTGCAGCAGCGCGGCATGATCCGCCTGTACCGCGGCAAGCTGGAGATCCTGGACCTGGCGAAGCTGCGCGAGTACAGCGTGGCTGCGGCTTGAGCCGCAGGTGCTTGCCTGGGCGGCGTTTGTTCGCTACGGTCGGGGCATGCGGCAGCTCAACGACAGCGCCGGTCCCGAAGAATCCACGATGCCCCTGACAGAAATTCCCCACCGCACCCCCCAGCACCTGCGCGATGTGCGCTATCGCAGCTTCGAGCGCCCCGACGGCCTCTGGGACATAGAAGGCGAGCTGCACGACAGCAAGGCCGTGGACCGCGTGCTCAATAGCGGCCAGTTGCTGCGCGCGGGCACCGCCATCCACCACATGTGGATACGCGCCACCATCAACGACGCGCTGCAGGTCCAGGCCATCGAGGTGGCCATGGACTCCCACCCGCTGGGCAACTGCCCCGAAGCCGCGGCCGCGCTGCAAAAGATGGTGGGCTGCCATATGGGTCGCGGCTGGCGCAAGTCCATCCAGGAACATCTGGGCGGCGTCAGCAGCTGCACCCATTTGCGCGAACTGCTGTTCAACATGGCGACGGCGGCGTTCCAGTCTATGCCCAACGTGTTCGCCGACGGCGACCCCGGCCAGCCGCCACGCCACCTGGGCCAATGCCTGGGCTGGGACTTCGACGGCCCGGGCGTGGCCGCGCACTACCCGCAGTTCGTGCACTGGCGCCCCCAGCCCGTGGCCGGCAAGTCCGGCGCCTAGCCCCGGTGCCCACTCAAGCATCCCGCCCGCCTGGGCCGAACGCCGCCGATTGCGGCAAAATACCTCCCATGGCTGTACGAGTGATTCCTCTGGTAGATCAGCGCACAGCAGCCTTGACGGCGGCTGTGCCGCAACTGCCCACCTCCCCTTCCGGTCATTTGCTTGACCAGTTGGGCAGGCCGCTGCGTGATCTGCGCATCAGCGTCACCGATCGCTGCAACTTCCGCTGCCAGTACTGCATGCCCAAGGAGGTGTTTGACAAGAACTACACCTACCTGCCGCACAGCGCCTTGCTGAGCTTCGAGGAAATCACGCGCCTGGCGCGCGTCTTCCTGACCCACGGTGTGCAGAAAATCCGCCTCACCGGCGGCGAGCCGCTGCTGCGCAAGAACCTCGAGGCCCTGGTGGAGCAGCTCGCGGCGCTGCGCACCGCCGCAGGCCTTGCGCCCGACGTGACGCTGACCACCAATGCCTCGCTGCTCGCCCGCAAGGCACGCGCGCTCAAGGATGCGGGCCTGAACCGGCTCACCGTGAGCCTGGACGCGCTCGACGACGCGGTGTTCCGCCGCATGAACGATGTCGACTTTGCCGTGACCGACGTGCTCAAGGGCATAGAAACCGCCCAGGCCGTGGGCTTCGGGCGCATCAAGGTCAACATGGTGGTGCAGCGCGGCACCAACGACGACCAGATTCTGCCGATGGCGCGCTTTTTCCGCGGCACGGGCGTGACGCTGCGCTTCATCGAATACATGGACGTGGGCGCGACCAACGGCTGGTGCATGGATGAAGTCCTGCCTTCGGCCCGGGTGCGCGAACGCCTGCAGTCCGAATTCCCGCTGGTCGCGCTCGCGCCGGGCAGCACGGGCGAGACCGCGGCGCGCTGGGGCTATGCGAACGCTCAGGGCGAATACGATCCCGCTCTGGGCGAAGTCGGCTTCATCAGCAGCGTCACCGAAGCCTTCTGCGGCGACTGCAACCGCGCCCGGCTGTCGACCGAAGGCAAGCTGTACCTGTGCCTGTTCGCCTCTCAGGGCTGGGATCTGCGCAGCCTGCTGCGCGCCGGCGCCAGCGATGCAGAGCTGGCCGGCGCGATCGCGCCGCTGTGGCAGCAGCGCAGCGACCAATATTCGCAATTGCGCAGCAGTCTGCCGCCCAGCAGCGCCAGCCCCGGCCGGCGCATAGAGATGAGCTACATCGGTGGCTGAAGCCCCCCCCCACGACATCACCGGCCTGGTGCTGGCCGGAGGCCGCGGCACGCGCATGGGCGGCATAGACAAGGGACTGCAGCCGTTTCGCGGCCTGCCCCTGGCCCAGCATGCGCTGCAGCGGCTCGCGCCACAGGTCGGCAGCTGCCTGATCAACGCCAACCGCCATCTTGACCACTACGCCGGCTTCGGCGTGCCGGTCTGGCCAGACAGCCTCAGCGACTACGCGGGGCCGCTGGCCGGCTTTCTCAGCGGCCTGGCGCATTGCAGCACGCACTGGCTGCTGACCGTGCCCTGCGACACGCCGCTGTTCCCGCACGATCTCGCGCAGCGCCTGGCCCAGGCTGCGGTCGCGCACGATGCCGACATCGTGTTTGCCGCGGGCCGGGAAACCGACGCCCAGGGCCGCACGCGCTGGCGCGAGCAACCCGTGTTCTGCCTCATGCGCACCACGCTGCAAGCCAGCCTGGCGCACTACACGACCCAGGGCGGACGCAAGATCGACACCTGGGCGCGCGCGCACCGCTGCATCAGCGTGGCGTTCGATCGCCCCGAAGACGACGCGCGCGCTTTCGCCAACGCCAACACCCTGGAAGAACTGCACGCACTGGAAAACGCCCGATGACCTCCCTGCCGGAAATTGCCGCCCGCCTGCAAGGCTATGACCCCGACGACCTGGACGTCGCCACGGCCCAGCGCTTTCTGAGCGCCTTGGTGAGCGCGCCCGAAGAAACCGAAACCCTGGCGCTGAGCCAGGCCCTGGACCGGGTGCTGGCGCATGACCTGATCTCGCCGATCAACGTGCCCGCGCACGACAACTCCGCAATGGACGGCTATGCGTTCGCCGGCGGCGCGCTGCAGCCCGGCCAGGCCCTGAAGCTGCGCATCGCGGGCCGCGCGCATGCGGGCGCCACCTGGGAGCGTGCGCTTGCGCCCGGCGAATGCCTGCGCATCATGACCGGCGCGGTCATGCCGCCGGGCCTGGACACCGTGGTGCCGCAGGAGCTCGTGACGCTGGCCGACGACGGCCATGTCGAGATCGCGCCCGATCTGCTGCAGCCCGGCGCCAACCGCCGCCATTGCGGCGAAGACCTGCGCCAAGGCGCGGTGGCGCTGGCGCGCGGCGAACACCTCACGCCGGCGGCCCTCGGCCTGCTCGCCAGCCTGGGGCTGGCGCAGGTTCAGGTCTTTCGCCGGCTGCGCGTCGCGTATTTCTCCACCGGCGACGAGATTCTGAGCCCCGGCGAGGCACCGCGCGCCGCCGCGGTCTACGACAGCAACCGCTACACCATCTGCGCGCTGCTGCGCCGGCTGGGTGTCGAAGTCATCGAAGGCCCGCCCGTGGGCGACGATCCGGCGCTGCTCGAAGCCGCATTGCGGCGCGCGGCCGACGAAGCAGATGCGGTGATCACCAGCGGCGGCGTGAGCACGGGCGACGCCGACCATCTGCGGCCACTGCTGCAGCGCCTGGGCGAAGTGATCTTCTGGCGCATCGCGATGCGTCCCGGCCGGCCGCTGGCCGTGGGGCGGCTGGGCAGCGGACACCGGCCCGCCATACTGTTCGGCCTGCCGGGCAACCCAGTCGCGGCCATGGTGGCCTTCATTGCGCTGGTGCAGCCCGCGCTGCAGCAGATGATGGGCAGGCGCGCACAGCCCCAGCCGCTGCTGCAGGCCGTCAGCGGCGAAACCCTGCGCAAGCGCCCGGGCCGCACCGAGTACCAGCGCGGCATCGTCAGCACCGGCACCGACGGCCGGCTGCAGGTGCGCACCACGGGCAACCAGGGCTCGGGCGTGCTCAGCTCGATGGTGCAGGCGAACGGCCTGATCGTGCTGCACCATGACCAGGCGACGGTGCAGGCCGGCCAGGCCGTCGACGTGCTGATGTTCGACGGCGCGATATGACCTTACAAATCACCCCCGAGCCGGCATAATCGGCGCTCAGGCGCTGGTCTGCCTCCTTGGAGGCGCAGCATTTTTGCCACCCCTTCAGGGCACGACAACATCTGCATGCGTTCCCGTTCGCCTTCTCCGCCACCGACTGCCGAAGTCGCGACCGATGCCCTGCCGGCCTTGCTGCTGCAAGCCATCGAGCAGGCCTTCAATGCCGTGCTGATCACCGATGCCGCCGAGAACGACCACCGCATCGTCTATGTCAATCCCGCGCTGTGCGCGATGACCGGCTATGCGGCGCACGAACTGCTGGGGCGCAATCCGCGCATGCTGCAGGGCCCGCACACCTGCCCCATGGTAATCGCGGAACTGCGCAGCTGCGTTGCCGAAGGCCGGTTCTTCAAGGGCTCGACCTTCAACTACCGCAAGGACGGCACGCCCTACCTGCTCGAATGGAACATCTCGCCGGTGCGCGACGCTGATGGGCGCATCACCCACTTCGTTTCGGTGCAGCACGACCTGAGTGCGCTGGCCATGGCCAGGGCGTCGTCGGACATCTTCGCGCGCACGCTCGATGCGACTGAGGACGGCGTGCTGATCTGCAACCATCTGGGCATCATCGAGTTCGCCAACCAGGGCTACGAAAAGATCACCGGCCTGCGCGCCAGCGAACTGATAGGCCGCAAGCCTTCGGTCGCCCAGTCCGGTCAGCATGAGCCGGCGTTCTATACCGAACTCTGGGCCAGGCTCAAGGACGGCCGGCCGGTGCGCGAGATATTCATCAACCAGCGCACCGACGGCACGGAGGTGCATTGCGAGCAGAGCATCACGCCGCTGCGCAACCGCGAAGGCGAGGTCACGCACTATGTGAGCATGGTGCGCGACATCACGGCCAAGGTGCTGTCGGAGCGCGCCTTTCGCGAACAGATGCAGCACGACAGCCTGACCGGCGCGCTGACGCGCACCTCGGGCAGCCTGCACCTGGAGAAGGCCGTCGCCGAGTCGCGCGCGGTCGGCGCCGCACTCGCGCTGGCGCTGGTCGATGTCGACTATTTCAAGCAGGTCAACGACCGCTTTGGCCATCCCACGGGCGACAAGGTGCTGACCACGGTGGCCAGGACCGTGGCCGCATGCCTGCGCACCAGCGACAAGATCATCCGCTGGGGCGGCGAGGAATTCCTGCTGATCATGCCGGGCTGCGACCAGGCCAATGCCGTCGCCACGCTGGACCGCTGCCGGCATGCGGTGCGCCAGGCCTGCGCCGACATGCTGCCCATGCCCATCACGATTTCCGCGGGCGTGGGCCAGATCGAACCCGGCCAGGAGCTGGCCGACTGCATTGAACGCATAGACCAGTTGCTGTACCGTGCCAAACAAGAAGGCCGCGATCAGGTGCGCGCGGTGCGCAACAGCGACGGCTGAAGCCCTGGCCGGGCAGTGGCCCGGTCTTCACTCATTCAACAGGAACCCCGTATGCCTTTCCAGACCCAGCCCATCACTCCTGCCCCTTCCGCGCAAGACGTTGCGGCCCTGCGTGGCAATACCGTGCTGGAGTTCGGCACCGACTGGTGCGGCTGGTGCAAGGGCGCGCAGCCGCTGATCCGCGAAGCGCTAGAATCGCGCGCCGATGTGCAGCATCTGAAGATCGAAGACGGCCCGGGCCGGCCCCTGGGGCGCAGCTTTCGCGTCAAGCTCTGGCCCACGCTGGTGCTCCTGCGCGACGGCCAGGAAGTGGGCCGCAGCGTGCGCCCGCTGGACGGCGCGACGCTCGCGGCCGAACTCGCCAGGCTGCCGCGCGACTGAGGTCAGCCCCGACCCAGGGCCTTTTCCACGCCCTTGTTGGCCAGCATGTCGGCGCGCTCGTTGCCCGGATCGCCCGCATGGCCCTTGACCCAGCGCCAGTCGATGCGGTGGCCGCTCTTGCTGACCAGTTCGTCCAGGCGCTGCCAGAGTTCCACGTTCTTCACGGGCTCCTTGGAGGCCGTGCGCCAGCCCTTGGCCTTCCAGCCGTGTATCCATTCGGTGATGCCCTTGAGCACGTACTGGCTGTCGATGAACAGCGTCACGTCGCAAGGCCTCTTGAGCGCGGCCAGGGCCTCGATCACCGCCTGCATTTCCATGCGGTTGTTGGTCGTGCCCAACTCGCCGCCGAACAATTCCTTTTCCATGGTCCCGGCGCGCATCAGAACGCCCCAGCCTCCGGGTCCGGGGTTGCCCTTGCAGGCACCGTCGGTATAGATCACTACTTGATTCAACTTCGTCTTTCTCTAGGTTTCTCGATGGCTGCGGTGGGCCAGCGGCGCGGCCGCGGCGGCCGCGGACTGCTGGCGCTGGCGCCAGGCCGGCTCCAGCAGTCGCATTCCCGGCACGCGCTTGGTCGCCACCACGCAATAAACGCCCCCGAGTATGGGCCACGCGCGCTCGCCCAGCGCGTCCATCCAGCCCCAGCGCTGATGCCATTGCGCGGATTGCACCGCGGGCCGGTGGCAGCCGAACTCGACCGCCTGCACGTCCAGCGCCAGCAGCCGCAGCCAGTCGCGCAGCCGCCAATAGCCTATGGCACTGCGCACATCGGGCAGGCGCGCGCTGCGCGGCGAAAGCGCCGACTGCATTCCCCACCAGCTCGCAGGGTTGATGCCGCAAATCACTACCCGCCCTTCGGGCACCAGAACGCGCGCCACTTCGCGCAGCGCGCCATGCGGGTCGGCGGTGCGTTCCAGCGTGTGCGGCAGCACCAGCAGGTCGAGGCTGGCTTCGGCAAACGGCAGGGCCGACGCTTCGAGCACGGCCTGGGCGGGCCAGTCCTGTGCGGGCGCAGTGCCGGCCCATGCGGCGGCCTCGGCACCCGATTCGAGCGCCAGCCAACGATGGGGCATGCGGTTGGCGCGCAAGCCCTGTAGCATAGGCAACCCCAGCTGCAGGCTATGGTAGCCAAACACATCCGCCACGGCTTCGTCGCAGCGTTGCTGCTCCCAGTCGAGCAGATAGCGCCCGGTAGGGGAATCAAGCCAGTGGTGCATCCCTATAATTTTGTCGCTCATGAACCTGTTGCCGCTGCCCGCTTTTTCTGACAACTATATTTGGATGCTGCACGACGGCCGCAATGCCCTGGTCATAGACCCGGGCGAGGCGGCTCCCGTGTTCGCGGCCTTGGAGCGCCATGCGCTGCAATTGCAATCCATTCTAATCACGCACCACCATCCTGATCATGTCGGCGGCGTGGCAGCGCTGCGCGCGGCCACCGGCGCGCAGGTCTGGGGCCCGGCGCGCGAGACCCTGCCCGAGCCGGTGACGCGCGTGCAGGGCGGCGATCAGGTCGACGTGCTGGGCGGCCCCTGGCAGGTGATTGACGTGCCCGGGCATACCGCGGGCCATATTGCCTACTACAGCGCCACGGCCATGCCCGAGCCCGTGCTGTTCTGCGGCGATACGCTGTTCTCGGGCGGCTGCGGGCGGCTTTTCGAGGGCACGCCCGCGCAGATGCAGCAGTCGCTCGACGCACTGGCCGCGCTGCCCGACAGCACCCAGGTGTGCTGCGCGCATGAATACACACTTTCTAACCTTCGCTTTGCGCTGGCGGTGGAACCAAACAACGCCGCCCTGCTCCACCACATGGAGCACTGCGAGGCCCTGCGTGCACAGGGCCGACCCACCCTGCCTTCGAGCATGGTGCTGGAACGCAGCATCAACCCCTTTCTTCGTACGCGTGAAACCGCGGTGGTCGCAGCCGCCCACCGCCATGACACGCGTATCCACCCGCAGCAAGCCCACGAGGTGCTTGCGGCATTGCGTGCCTGGAAAAACGATTTCTGATGAATCTTCTCTACCCCGTATTGCTCAGCAGCGTGCTCTGGCTCGCCGGCTGCGCCACCGTCACCCCCGACGCCGCCAACCCGGCCGATGCCGAGACCACGGCCGCGCACACGCCGCGCTATCCGAATGGCGCGCTGAGCCCCATCACCCGCGCCCAGGTGACCACGCCCGGCGTGGCCTCGCTGTCAGCGCCGGCCGATCTCTGGGATCGCATACGCCGCGGCTTTGCGATGCCCGATCTGGACCATGAACTGGTGCAGGACCGCGAGCAGTGGTATGCGAGCCGGCCCGACTACATCCTGCGCATGACCGAGCGCTCGAGCAAGTACCTGTTCCACATCGTCGAAGAGCTGGAGCGCCGCGGCATGCCCACGGAACTGGCGCTGCTGCCCTACATCGAGAGCGCGTTCAACCCCCAGGCCGTGTCCAGCGCCAAGGCCGCGGGCATGTGGCAGTTCATGCCCGCCACCGGCACCTATTTCGACCTCAAGCAGAACGTCTTCCGCGACGATCGCCGCGACGTGCTGGCCTCGACGCGCGCCGCGCTCGACTACCTGCAAAAGCTCCACGGCATGTTCGGCGACTGGCACCTCGCGCTGGCCGCCTACAACTGGGGCGAAGGCAGCGTGGGCCGCGCGATCGCGCGCAACCGCAAGGCCGGCCTGGGCATCTCCTACGCCGAACTCAACATGCCCGCGGAAACACGCATGTACGTGCCCAAGCTGCAGGCCGTGAAGAACATCGTCAACACGCCCGAAGCCTTCCGCGCCGAGCTGCCGCTGATCGAGAACCACCCCTATTTCCAGGCCGTGGACATCAAGCGCGACATCGATGTGGAACTTGCCGCCAAGCTCGCCGACGTCACGCCCGCCGACTTCCGCGCGCTCAATCCTTCGCTGAGCCGGCCCGTGATCTTCGCCGCCGGCACGCCGCAGATCCTGCTGCCCTGGGACAACGCCAAGGTGTTCGAGCGCAATCTCGATGCCTACGGCAAGGGCCAGTATTCGAGCTGGACGGTCTGGACCGCGCCTTCGACACTCACGGTGGCCGATGCGGCCCAGCGCGTGGGCATGAGCGAGGACGGCCTGCGCGCGATCAACAACATTCCGCCGCGCATGGTGATCAAGGCCGGCTCGGCGCTGATGGTGCCGCGCACCGCCAGCACGCTGGCCGATGTGTCCAGCCAGGTAGCCGACAACGGCCATGTGGCGTTCGCGCCCGAAATCGTCACGCGCCGCACCACGGTCAGGGCGAAAAAACGCGACACGCTGGCCAGCCTCGCGCAGCGCCACCGCGTCAGCGTCGCCAATCTGGCCGACTGGAACGACCTCAAGGTCGGCGCGAGCCTGAAGGCGGGACAATCGATCGTCATGTTCCTGCCGCTGCGCGCGGCATCGGCCGCCGGTCCACGCGCCAGCGGCAAGGTGGCGGTCTCGACGCGTTCGGCCAAGGCGCCCGCGCAGACCAGCAAGAAGGGCGGCACGCCGTCCAAGGTGCGCAAGCGCTGACCCATGCCGCGCGCGGGCAGCGGGCTCAGTGGTAACCGATGAACAGGATTGCCACGTTGACGAGCATGGCCGCAGCCCAGACCAGGCTGCGCGCCGTGGCCATGTCGGCCACATACATCAGGATGTAGAAGCCGCGCAGCAGCACGAACAGCAGCGCCAGCAGGTCCAGCCAGGTCTGCTGCGCGCCCAGCTGATGGGCAATGATCACCGCACCGATGAAGAACGGCAGGGCTTCGAAGCTGTTGGCCTGGGCGGCATTGGTGCGCGCCTGAAAGCCCGTCTGCTGCTGCAGCCAGGCGCGCGGGTTGTGGTTGTCGAAGCCGCCCTCCCCGCCGGACTTGCCAAAGCCCCGGCTCTTGGCCAGGTAGGCGCAGACCGTGGGCAGCAGCGCGGCGATCAGCACGCACCAGTAGGCAACGGTGAAATGGGGGGTCAGGGCATTCATGGCAGTTCCTTGGGCTTGCGCCGCAGGCCCTTCGACAGGCTCAGGGCGAACGATGATCTAGAACGCAGTGAAAGACTTCGTTCGGGACAGCTTAGCAGCGGCGGCGCGTTCAGCGCCGATCCACCAGCGCATGCGCAATCGTGCCCAGATCCACATACTCCAGCTCGCTGCCCACTGGCACGCCGCGCGCCAGCCGCGTCACATGCACGCCGCGGCTCTTGAGCGCCTCGCTGATCGCATGCGCGGTGGCCTCGCCTTCGGCCGTGAAGCTGGTCGCGAGAATCACTTCCTGCACGCCGTCCTGGACGGTGCGCTCGAGCAGCTCGGGCAGGCCCAGGTCGCGCGGACCCACGCCGTCGAGCGGCGACAGGCGGCCCATCAGCACGTAATAACGGCCCTGATAGGCGCCCGTGCGCTCCATCGCGGCGAGATCGGCCGGGGTCTCGACCACGCACAGGCGCGCCGCGTCGCGGCTTTCGTCCTGGCAGATCGCACACAGCCGGCCCACGGTAAAGGTATGGCACTGGGCGCAATGCTGTACCTCCTGCAGCGCGGTGTCCAGCGCGCGCGCGATCTGCAGCGCGCCTTCGCGGTCGCGCTGCAGCAATTGGTAGGCCATGCGCTGGGCCGACTTGACACCCACGCCGGGCAGGCGACGCAAGGCCTGGATCAAATCGTCGAGGGGATGTACATCGGGGACGGCCATGGATACTCCGGAAAACACAGAAAGAACGGCCCCCACGCTTGCTCGCTGCGCCTAGCCGCTGCCCCCCAAGGGGGCTTTTTGTCCTGGGGCGGCCCGACGACAAAAAAAGACCTGCACGAGGCAGGTCACGGCAAGGGCCTGCAGGGCTGCCCTGCAACCGCCACCGTCAGAAGGGGAATTTCATGCCGCCGGGCAGACCAGGCATGCCGGCAGTCAGCTTGCCCATCTTTTCCTGCGAAGTCTCTTCAGCCTTGCGCACCGCAGCGTTGAAGGCCGCGGCCACGAGATCTTCGAGCATGTCCTTGTCTTCGGCCAGCAGGCTGGGGTCTATGGTCACGCGCTTGACGTCGTGCTTGCAGGTCATCAGCACCTTGACCAGGCCGGCGCCGGATTCGCCTTCGACCTCGACATGGGCCAACTCATCCTGGGCCTTCTTGAGGTTGTCCTGCATGGCCTGGGCCTGCTTCATGAGACCGGCGAGTTGTCCTTTGTTGAACATATGTTGTTTCCTTTTCAGTGTTTAAGCAGGTTTGATACTACCCGGCACAATGCGCGCGCCATGCTCGCGCATCAATGTTTGCACCAGGGGGTCGTTCATCACGATCTCTTCGGCCACGCGCTGGCGCTGCTGCGCCGCGGCCGCATTGCGGCGCGCGGGAGTGTCGCTGACCGCGCCTATCTCCACGCTCAGCTGCTGCGCCAGGCCGGCCTCGGCCAGCGCCGCGCGCAGGCGTTCGCGCGCCGTCGCCTGGTTCAGCGACTGGCGCTGCACGCACAGCGTCCAATGATCGCCTTCGCAGTGCATGAGCTGCGACTGCAGCGCGAGCTCGCGCACCAGCGCCGTGATGGCTTCGCTGGCAATCAGCTGCTGCACGGCCGCATACCAGCGGTCGCCTTCGGGCGTGGTCGCCACGGGTTCGCCTGACGGTTCGGAAGGTGTCCAGGCAGGCCGGGCCACCACGATGGGCTCGGGCGCGGGTTCGGATTCGGGGGAATGCTCCACCGGCGCCAGCCGCTGGACGGGGGCGCGCGCCACAGGTTCGGCGGCGTCCGACGGCAGCGATTCCCAGGGCGGAACTTCCAGCGGCGCGAATTCGACGCTGTCCATGCCTATGGCGTCGCCGTCGGTGTCAAAGGCCACGGCTTCGGGCATGGGCTGGCGCTGTGCGGCGGCCGGCTCGACGCGCTGGCGCGGCGCGGGCGCCGCAACCATTGCCGGGGCGGGAGCGGCCAGGGGCGCGGTTGCGCGCAGCGGCGCGGGCGCCGGGCGTGGCGCAGCAATCGGCGTTGGAGCTGGAGTCGGCGCAGCGATCGGCGCCGGAGCCGGCATGGGAGCCGGAGCAACAACGGCAGCTGGCGCAGGTCCGGGGGCCGGGGCAGGCGCCACCGGCCTGGGCGCGGCGGCCGGGGCCGTATCAGCTATCGCTGGAGTTTTTTTTTCAGCCGGTGCCTTGAAGGCCAGCAGTCGCAGCAGCGCCATGGTCAGCGCCGCGTATTCGTCGGGCGCGAGCCCGAGTTCCGCGCGCCCGTGCAGGCAGATGCTGTAGAGCAGCTGGGTTTCGTCGGCCGGCATCACATCGGCCAGGCGCGCGATCTCGCTGGCTTCGGGGTCGCTGGCGTCATGCGCCATCTGCGGCACGGCCTGGACCACGGCCATGCGCTGCAGCACCGCGGCCATTTCTTCCAGCGTGGACGCAGCCGACAGGCCGTTCAGGCGCAATGCATCGGCGGTTTCCACCACGCTGCGGCCATCGCCTTCGGCCAGCGCGGCGATCAGGCGAAACACATAGGAGCGGTCCACGCTGCCCAGCATCTGGCGCACGCCGGCTTCCAGCAGTTGCCCGCTGCCGAACGCAATCGCCTGATCGGTCAGCGACAGCGCATCACGCATCGAGCCGCGCGCGGCGCGCGCGAGCAGGCGCAGCGCCTGGGGTTCGGCGGGAACGTTCTCTGCGGCCAGCACCTGGCCCAGATGGTCGAGCACGGTCTCGGGCGCCATGGGCCGCAGGTTGAATTGCAGGCAGCGCGACAGCACCGTCATCGGCACTTTCTGCGGATCGGTCGTCGCCAGCACGAACTTCAGGTATTCGGGCGGCTCTTCGAGCGTCTTGAGCATGGCGTTGAACGCCGTGTTCGTGAGCATGTGCACTTCGTCGATCATGAAGACCTTGAAGCGCCCCTGCACCGGCTTGTAGACGGCCTGCTCGAGCAGGCCCTGGACTTCGTCGACGCCGCGGTTGGACGCCGCGTCGAGCTCGGTGTAATCGGGAAAGCGGCCGCTGTCGATCTCGGTGCAGGCGGCGCAGACGCCGCAGGGCGTGGCGGTGATTCCGCCCTGGCCATCGGCGCCCTGGCAGTTGAGCGACTTGGCCAGAATGCGCGACACCGTGGTCTTGCCGACGCCGCGCGTTCCCGTGAACAGGTAGGCGTGGTGCAGGCGCTGCTGTGTCAGGGCATTCGACAACGCCTGCACGACGTGCTCTTGCCCCACCATTTCGGAGAAATTGCGGGGACGGTATTTGCGGGCAAGCACGAGGTAGGACATGGCTGCGATTCTACGGGGGCCGGCCGGGACCGGTGGCCATCCCGGGATTTTTCGCTGCGCGGCCCGTTTCCGGCCGGCTCCATTGCCCTGCGGGTGACCGCTTATGCATGGCGGTCATTGGCCGGGCGCCAGCGGCGAAATTGCTACAAGGCTTATCATCCGTAAGCGCTTTTTACATATTCCGTCTACTCATAATTACCCCTACGAACCACAGATTTCGATGCGTTTCTCTTCCTTGAAAATCGGGCAACGTATTGCCCTGGGTTTCGCAGCCGTGTTGCTGCTGACCATCGTCGGCCTCGCCGCGAGCCTGATCCAGTTGTCCAGCGTCGCGCAGCAGACGCGCACCATGATGAACAACCCGCTCGCCAAGGAGCGCCTGATTGCCGACTGGTACGCACTGGTGCTCGCGGGCTCGCAGCGCACCACCGCCATTGTCCGCAGCCCTGACGCCGAACTCGGCCGCTTTTTCGCGGAAACGGCGCGCAAATCCTCGGCCGATGCCGGTGCCCTGCTCAAGCGCTTCGAGCCGCTGATCAACTCTGACGCCGAGCGCTCGCTGTTCGCGCATGCGAGCCAGACCCGCGAGAAGTACAACGCAGCGCGCGCCCAAGTCACCAAGGCCAAGGACGAAGGACTCGAGACCGAGGCCATCTTCAACAACGTCTATGCGCCCAGCACCCAGGCCTATGTGGACAGCATCAAGGCCCTGCTCGAATTGCAGCGCAAGGAAATCGACAGCACGGCCGCAGCCATTGAGCGCACCTACCAGACCAGCAGCAACCTGCTGCTGCTGCTGAGCGTGCTGATCGTCGCCATCGGCGCGGTCATCGCCGCCGTGCTGAGCATGGGAATCGTGCGTCCACTGCGCGCTGCGGTGAAGATCGCCGACGAAGTCGCGGGCGGCAACCTGCACCTCGAGATCCCGCAAGAAAGCATGCGCGGGCGCGACGAGACCGCGCAACTGATGCATTCGCTGTCGCAGATGGAAACCAACCTGCGCCGCCTGGTCTCCGAAGCGCGCAAGGGAAGCGATTCGGTGGCCAATGCCGCGGCTGAAATCAGCTCGGGCAACCTCGACCTGTCGGCGCGCACCGAGGAGCAGGCCAGCTCGCTGGAGCAGACCGCGGCCTCGATGGAGGAGCTGACCTCGACGGTGCGCAACAACACCGCGAGCGCCCAGCAAGCCGACCAGCTGGCAAAGGAAACGTCGGTGCTGGCGGTTCAGGGCGGAGAGTCGGTCAACCAGGTAGTGCGCACCATGGCCGAGATCCTGCAGACCTCCAAGCGCATCGAGGACATCATCGGCGTGATCGACAAGATCGCGTTCCAGACCAACATCCTCGCGCTCAACGCCGCCGTCGAAGCCGCGCGCGCGGGCGAACAGGGCCGGGGCTTTGCTGTGGTTGCGGGCGATGTGCGCAGCCTGGCGCAAAGCTGCGCCAACGCGGCCAAGGAAATCAAGGGCCTGATCGACGCTTCGGGACAGCGCATCGCCACGGGCAGCCGCCTGGTCGAGCAGGCCGGCGGCACCATGGACAAGGTGGTCCAGGGCGTGCAGAAGGTCACCGACCTGGTCGGCGAAATCAGCCACGCAAGCAGCGAACAAATGGCCGGCCTCGAGCAGGTCAACCAGGCCGTTGCCCAGATGGACCAGATGACGCAGCAGAACGCCGCGCTGGTCGAGGAATCTTCGGCCGCGACCCAGTCGCTCGAAGTCCAGGCGGCGCAGCTCAACCGTTCGCTCAGCGCGTTTCGCCTCTGAAGACCGACCCCGGGCCCGGCCTGGGGTCTCTTTTCAAACCCACGGCCCAGTCTGCGCTACAATTGCCAGTGACGGGCCTCCCCGCATGGCGAAGCAGCCAACCGGGTCAGGTGGGGAACCAAGCAGCCCTAACTGTAGAGTCAGTGCCGGGGGTAAGGCTCGTCAACTTCTTTTCAGGATGTCTGCCATCGCAGAGGTCCTCGCGACACAAGGCGCCGCCGCCTTGGCGCCCTTCCCCATTTGATACATCAGCCCACCGCGCGTGGGCTTTTTCGTTTGCGGCCAGCGCACTGCGCCGGCCGCAATCCCCATCAGCTCCTGGAAGCTTCGCGCAGAAACTGCTGCACGCCTTCGGCGACCTGCACGCCGCTGGCCAGGCTGGCCGTCAGCAGATAGCCGCCCGTGGGCGCTTCCCAGTCGAGCATTTCACCCGCGCAGAACACGCCGGGAATCGCCTGCAGCATGCCGTTGGCGTCCAGCGCTTCGAACGCCACGCCGCCTGCGGTGCTGATCGCTTCGGCGACCGGGCGGGGCGCGATCAGCGTCAGCGGCAGCGCCTTGATGGCCGCGGCCAGCGCCTGCGGGTCGTTGACGCCGTCACGCCCCAGCACTTCATACAGCAGGCCCATCTTCACGCCGTCTATGCCCAGGCGGCTCTTGAGGTGGCTGCTGAGGCTGCGCGAGCCGCGGGGATGGCGCACTTCGGCGGCGACGCGCTCGGCGTCGTGCTCGGGCAGCAGGTCGAGGTGCAGCGTGGCATGGCCCTGGGCGCTGATTTCATCGCGCAGCCATTGCGAAGCCGCATAGACCAGGCTGCCTTCGATGCCGGCTTCGGTGACCACGAATTCTCCGCGCCGCGCGAATTCATGGCCCTGGCTGTCGGTAAAGGACAGTTCCACCGATTTGACCGGCTGGCCCGGAAAGCGCTCCTTGAAATGCGGCGTCCAGCCGCGCGCCGGCGCGGTCTCCAGTCCCACGAGTTCGCGCAGGAAACTGCGCCGCGTTTCCGCGCTGCCCGAAGCAACGTTGAGCACATCGAAGCCGCAGTTGGCGGCCTGCAGCGGCGCAATCTGCACGCCGCGCTCCTGCAGCCAGGGCGCCCAGGCGCCGTCGGAGCCCAGCTGCGGCCAGCTCGCGCCGCCCAGCGCCAGCACCAGGGCGCGCGCGCGCACCAGCTGCTCGCCCGCGGGCGTGGCAAAGCGCAGCGCGCCTTCGCCGTCCCAGCCCAGCCAGCGGTGGCGCGTATGGAACTGCACGCCCAGGCCGCGCAGTTGCACCAGCCAGGCACGCAGCAGCGGCGCGGCTTTCATTCCCACCGGGAATACACGACCCGAGGTTCCAACAAAGGTTTCCACGCCCAGGGCCGCGGCCCAGGTCTTGACCTGCTCGGCGCCGAACGCCTGGAGCATGGGCTCGATCTGCGCGCGGCGCGCGCCAAAGCGCCCCGCAAACGCATCGGCGGGCTCGGAGTGGGTCAGGTTCAGCCCGCCCTTGCCGGCCAGCAGGAATTTGCGCCCCACCGAAGGCATGGCATCGAACAGATGCACGCTGGCGCCGGCTTGCGCCAGGCGCTGGGCGGCCATCAGGCCGGCCGGCCCGCCACCGACGATGGCGACCTCGCAGTCCAGTGGCGCATTGTGGGTGGGGGCTTCGGTCATTCAGGTGTTCCTCGTTAAGACAAATCGGCCGCACGCGCATCCGCAGCGCGCACTGCCACATCCGTATTCTCATCGTTTTCCGCTATGACAGTCATAGCACCAAGTGTCGCCCACACGCAGCGACTGGAGATGGGTTTCTGTCACAATCGAAACCAGTAGCGAACCTTCGCCCCATTCAGCCAACACACCAAGGAAAAATCCATGGCAAGCGCCCTCATCAAACATCTCTCCGACGCCTCCTTCGAAGCCGAAGTGCTGCAAGCCGGCACCACGGTGCTGGTGGACTACTGGGCGGAGTGGTGCGGTCCCTGCAAGATGATCGCCCCCATCCTCGACGAAGTCGCGGGCACCTACCAGGGCAAGGTCACCATCGCCAAGATGAACGTCGACGAAAACCGCGAAATCCCCGCGAAGTTCGGCATCCGCGGCATCCCCACGCTGATGCTGTTCAAGAACGGCGAACTCGCCGCGACCAAGGTCGGTGCATTGAGCAAGGCCCAGCTCACCGCATTCCTCGACGAACAGCTGGCTTGATTCCCAGACGGCCCGGCGCGCAGCCGCTGCGCCCGGGCCGGGCTTGAATCTGGGGCAGCGCGACGCTCCCCAGTTGTTTATTTCAGACCTGCAGATCTTTTCCTGTCATAATCTGAGCAGATCACCGGCCCCTTGCATTGACGGCCGTTTCGAGATCCCTAGGCAAGCTTGGCCCACGACCCCGTGTATCGCCCAGCCTTCCGCCTCATTCCTGATTCCACTAACTCCGCCAAGGAGTAACCCCATGCACCTTAACGAACTCAAGGCACAGCACGTGTCTGAAGTCTTGAAGCAGGCCGAAGAGCTCGAGATCGAAAACGTTGGCCGGATGCGCAAACAGGAAATCATGTTTGCCATCATCAAGAAGCGCGCAAAAGCCGGTGAACAAGTGTTTGCCGACGGCGTGCTTGAAATCCTGCCCGACGGCTTCGGTTTCCTGCGCAGCCCCGACACCAGCTACACCGCGAGCACGGACGACATCTACATCTCGCCGAGCCAGGTGCGCCGCTTCAACCTGCACACTGGCGACATGATCGAAGGCGAAGTGCGCACGCCCAAGGATGGCGAGCGCTATTTCGCGCTGACCAAGCTCGACAAGGTCAACGGCGGGCCGCCAGAACAGAACAAGCACAAGGTGATGTTCGAGAACCTGACGCCGCTGTTCCCCAAGGAGCAGCTGCGTCTCGAACGCGAGATCAAGTCGGAAGAGAACATCACCGGCCGCATCATCGACATCATCGCTCCCATAGGCCGCGGCCAGCGCGCGCTGATCGTCGCCCCGCCCAAGAGCGGCAAGACGATGATGATGCAGAACATCGCCCACGCGATCACCGCCAATCATCCCGACGTGCACATGATGGTGCTGCTGGTCGACGAGCGCCCGGAAGAAGTCACGGAAATGCAGCGCTCGGTCAAGGGCGAAATCATTGCCTCGACGTTCGACGAGCCCGCGACGCGCCACGTGCATGTGGCCGAAATGGTGATCGAGCGCGCCAAGCGCCTGGTCGAACTCAAGAAGGACGTGGTGATCCTGCTGGACTCGATCACGCGTCTGGCCCGCGCCTACAACAACGTCGTGCCCTCGTCGGGCAAGGTGCTGTCGGGCGGTGTCGACTCCAACGCCCTGCAGCGCCCCAAGCGCTTCTTCGGCGCGGCGCGCAAGGTCGAGGAAGGCGGCTCGCTGACCATCATCGCCACGGCGCTGGTCGATACCGGCAGCCGCATGGACGAAGTGATCTTTGAAGAATTCAAGGGCACGGGCAACAGCGAACTGCACCTGAACCGCCGCCTCTACGAGAAGCGCGTGTTCCCGGCGATCGAGCTCAACAAGAGCGGCACGCGCCGCGAAGAGCTGCTGCTCTCGCCCGAGATCCTGAACAAGACGCGCATCCTGCGCCAGTTCCTCTACAACATGGACGACGTCGAAGCCACCGAGCTGATGATCAAGAACATGAAGGCCACGAAGACCAACAACGACTTCTTCGACATGATGCGCCGCGGCGGTTAATTCCCACCGCGCCGCAAGGCTGTGCCTTGACCCAAAGCCCCCGAGGTATACTCGGGGGCTTTTCTATTGCGGAAAGTACGTTCAATTCGAACCGGTGCAAAGGTTGCATCGGGTTGGGCACGGCTACCGCACTTGACCTAAGGAAGATCATGAAAGAAGGAATTCACCCCAACTACCGCGAAGTGCTGTTCGTTGACCTGTCCAACGGCTTCAAATTCGTGACCCGTTCCTGCGTGAACACCAAGGAAAAGGGTACGACCGAAGACGGCCGCGAACTGCCTATGTTCAAGCTGGACACTTCGAGCGAATCGCACCCCTTCTACACCGGCACGCAAAAGTCGGTCGACAACATGGGCGGCCGCGTCGAGCGCTTCCGCAACCGTTTCGGCAAGACTGCTGCAAAGTAATTTCAGCGCGTTCACGCCAAAGGCAGCCCGGGCAACCAGGCTGCCTTTTTCTTTGCCCGCACCCGACGCGACGGCCATGACCGGACACCTGCGCCCGAAAAATCGGCCCGGGTTCGCGTATTCTTGCCATTTCCCTTGATGTCTTTCTCCGCGTGAACCAACCTACCCCCGCCATCGTTTCACAACAGGCCGTGCGCACCCTGCCGCGCTGGGCGCTGGTCCTGCTGTGCCTGGCCTATGTCGTGCCGGGCTTCGTCGGTCGCGCGCCCTGGAGAAACACCGACATCACGGCCTTCGGCTACATGCTCGCGCTGTTCGAGGGCCGCACCGAATGGATGTCACCTCTGCTCGCCGGCATGGTGCCCCAGCCCGATGGCCTTCTGCCCTACTGGCTGGGCGCCTGGGCGCTGCAGCTGGCGCCGGCCGCGATGCCCGCGGAAATGGCCGTGCGCCTGCCTTTCATGCTGCTGCTGCTGGTGGCCATGGCCGCGACCTGGTGGGGCGTGTACTGCCTCGCGCGCAGCCCCGGCGCCCAGCCCGTGGCGTTTGCGTTCGGCGGCGAAGCCAACCCCATCGACTACGCGCGCGCCATGGCCGATGGCGGCCTGCTGGCACTGATCGCCTGCCTGGGCCTGGCCCAGCTGTCGCACGAGACCACCAGCTATGTGACGCAGCTGGCCTGCACCACGCTGGTCTTTTTCGCCGCCGCCGCCATGCCCTACCGCCGCAGCGCCCCAGCCGCGGCGATGCTGCTGGGAATGGCCGGTCTGGTGCTCAGCGGCGCGCCCGCGATGGCGGTGCTGATGGGCCTGGGCTGCGCGGCCCTGGCCTGGTTTTCGCCGCCCGCCGAAGCCACCTGCGCGGCGCGCGGCTGGAGCCTGGCCTGGCTCGCGAGCACGGCGCTTGCCGGCCTGCTGGCCACGGCGCTGGACCTGTGGCAATGGCGCATCGCGCTGCCGCCGCTGGACAGCCCTGAATGGGCCAGCCTGCTGCGCCTGCTCGCCTGGTTCAGCTGGCCCGCCTGGCCGCTGGCCCTGTGGACGCTGTGGCGCTGGCGCCGGCAGATTGCCCACCCCATGCGCCACCGCCATCTGGTGCTGCCGATCTGGTTTGCCGGGCTGGCCTTCATCGCCGCGGTGTTGACCCAGCCCGCGGACCGTGCGCTGCTGCCCGGCCTGCCTGCCATCGCCACACTGGCCGCATTCGCGCTGCCCACGCTGCGCCGCAGCATAGGCGCGCTGATCGACTGGTTCACGCTGATCTTCTTCAGCGTGTCGGCCATCGCCATCTGGGTGATCTGGATTTCCATGCAGACCGGCGTGCCCGCCAAGCCCGCGGCCAACGTCGCCAAGCTCGCTCCGGGCTTCGTTCCCGAATTCTCGCTGCTGGCGTTCATCGTCGCGCTCACGGCCAGTGTGGCCTGGTGCGCGCTGGTGGTCTGGCGCACTTCGCGCAATCGCGCGGCCATCTGGAAGACGCTGGTGCTGCCCGCCGGCGGCGCAACGCTGGGCTGGCTGCTGCTGATGACGCTGTGGCTGCCGCTGCTCGACTACGCGCGCAGCTACGCACCCCAGATCCAGCAGGTCATGGCCGCGATCGGCGAGCCGGCGCCGCGCTGCGTCGCCACCTACGGCCTGAGCCGCGCGCAGCTGACCGGCCTGGAATTCCACGGCCGGGTCGCGACCACGCAGATCTCCACCATCAGCGAAGACCGCCGGCCCTGCGACTGGCTGGTCGCCGATGCGCAGATGTGGGACGCGACCCAGGACCGCGCGCTGCAGCGCGGCTGGCAGCCCGTGGCGCGCATCGCGCGGCCCACCGTCAAGAACGATCAACTGATACTGCTGCGCAAACGCCCCGGTCGATGAAGTCCGAACTTTCGACCATTGCCCGCCACGCACTCACCGTGCTCGCGGGCCAGCTGGCCATCATGGCGTTCGGCGTGACCGACACCATCGTCGCCGGCCGCTACTCGCCCGCGGCGCTGGCCGCGCTGTCGGTGGGCTCGGCGGTGTTCGTCAGCGTCTACATCTCGCTGATGGGCATTCTGCAGGCGCTGCTGCCGCTGTGGTCCGAGCAGCGCGGCGCGGGCCGGTTGCCGGCCATGGGCCGCTCGCTGCGCCAGTCGCTGTATCTGTGCCTGGGCATCTGCGTGGTCGGCATGACCGTGCTGCTGTCGCCCGAGGCGGTACTGCGCTGGACCGATGTGCCCGAGGCCTTGAAGGCCGACGTTCGCAACTATCTGACCATCCTCGCCTGGGGCCTGCCGCCCGCGATGCTGTTTCGCATCTACAGCACGCTCAACCAGTCGCTGGGCCGGCCCCAGCTCGTGACCTGGCTGCAGGTCGGCGCGCTGGCGCTCAAGCTGCCGCTGTCGATCTGGTTCACGTTCGGCGGCGCGGGCCTGCCGGCGCTGGGCGTGGCCGGCTGCGCCTGGGCCACGCTGGTCGTCAACTATTCGCTGCTGGGCGTGGGACTGTGGCTGATGCGCACCCAGTCGCTGTATGCGCCGCTGCAGCTGTGGCAGCGCATGGAGCGCCCGGACTGGGGCCAGATCGGCCAGTTCCTGCGCCTGGGCCTGCCCGCGGGCATGGCGATCCTGGTTGAAGTGACGTCGTTCACGCTGGTCGCGCTGTTTGTTGCGCGCCAGGGCAATCTGGCCGCGGCCAGCCACCAGATCGCCGCCAACCTGGCCGCGGTCTGCTACATGGTGCCGCTGTCGCTGGCGATCGCGACCAGCGCGCGCGTGAGCTGGTGGCGCGGCGCGGGCGATGAACTGCGCGCGCGCCAGCTGGTGGTGCTGGGCCTGCGCCTGGCCGCGGTGATGGGCCTGGTGCTCAGCGGCCTGTTGCTCGCAGCCCGCCATCTGCTGGCTTGGGTCTATACCAGCGACGCCCAGGTCGCGGCGCTGGCCGCTTCGCTGCTGCTGTGGGTCGCGGCCTACCATGCGGCCGACGCGGTGCAGACGTTCTGCATTTTCGTGCTGCGCTGCTACCGGATCACGGTCGCGCCGCTGCTGACCTATTGCGTCCTGCTGTGGGGCGGCGGACTGGCCGGCGGCTACTGGCTGGCCTATGGCGGCATTGGCCCCTGGAGCGGCGCACCAACGCCCGCGCCGTTCTGGGCCATGAGCGCGCTGGCGCTGGGCGTGACCGCCTTCGCCTTCAGCGCTCTGCTGTGGCGCACGCTGCGCAGATACAGCGTGCCGGCCGCGTCATGACGCGGTTTCGGCCGCGCCCAGCACCGGTGCCTGGCGCAGGCGCTGCGCTGGGAAGGTGACGGAAAACACCGAACCGCTGCCCACGGTGCTGCGCACCGCCAGCGTCGCGCCATGGCGCTGCAGCACATGCTTGACGATGGCCAGGCCCAGGCCCGTGCCGCCGGTGTCGCGCGAGCGGCTGCGGTCCACGCGGTAGAAGCGCTCGGTCAGCCGCGACAGGTGCGCCGGATCTATGCCCGGGCCTGCGTCCTGCACCGAGAAGGTGGCGCTGCCATCGGCGTTCTTTTCCCAGCGCACGACCACGCGGCCGCCGGCCGGCGTGTAGCGCAGCGCATTGGCCAGCAGGTTGGAAAAAGCGCTTTGCAGCTCGGTCGCCGCGCCAGCGATATCGCCCAGCGCCGCGCCCGGCGGGGAATTGGGAAATTCAATCACATGGGGCCGGTTCTGCGCCCGCGTCAGGGCCACCGACAGCCCGCGCGCCTCGTCTTCGCATTGGCGCAGCAGCAGCGCGACCGAAGTCCACTGCGAGAAGCCGGGCAAGGGACTGCCTTCGAGGCGCGACAGCGCCAGCAGATCCTCGACCAGATGCTGCATGCGCGCCGACTGCTGGGCCATCAGCGTCAGATAGCGTGCGCGCTCCTCGTCGGGCAGCTGCAGCGTCTGCAGCGTTTCGACAAAGCCGACCAGCACCGTGAGCGGCGTGCGGATTTCATGCGAGACATTGGCGACGAAGTCGCGGCGCATGGCTTCGGCCTGCTCCTGCGCCGTGACATCGCGCGCCAGCAGCAGGCGCCGGCCATCGCCATAGGGATAGAGCTGCACCGACAGACGCACCGGCCGTCCGGGCGTGCTGTCGCGGCCTTGCAGTATCAGATCGTGGCTGAAGTCCTGGGTGTGCAGATAGTGGCTGAATGACGGGTCGCGCACCAGGTTGCCGATGTTCTGCATGCGGTCGCGCGCCGCGTCGAAGCCGAACTGCGTGTTGGAGATCTGGTTGCACCATTCGATGCGGCCCTCTTCATCGAGCAGCACCACGCCGTTGGGGCTGGCCTGCAGCGCCGACAGCATGTCGTTGAGACGCTCGTCGCTGGCCTGGGTGCGCTGGCTCTGCAGGCGCAGCCAGCGGCGCGTGCGCTGACCGATCTCGCCCCAGAGACCGCGCTGCGCGGGCGCATTCGCAAGTTCCGAGCTGCGCAGCCAGGACAACAGCCGCGACGCACTCCAGCTGTCCTGCGCGAGCCAGAGCCAGCTGCCCGCCAGCACACCGATCAGCGCACCCGGCAGATTGCCCAGCCACCAGCCCGCTGTGCCCCCGAGCAGTTGCATCCCCAGAAACCAGAAACTACGCCACACCATATTTTTCGCCTTTTGCTGCGCCGACCCGGGATGTCCGGCCGCGCGCCCCTGGCGCATGCGCTGCGCCAGTTTCAAGTTCTCAGACCTGCGCTGGCAGGCTCAGCCGATAACCCGCACCGCGCACGGTCTCGACCAGGCCGCTGGCTTCGCCCAGCGCCTCGCGCAGGCGCTTGACATGCACGTCGACTGTGCGCTCCTCGATGAACACATGGTCGCCCCAGACCTTGTCGAGCAGTTGCGAGCGGCTGTGCACGCGCTCCGGGTGCTTCATGAAGTAATGCAGCAGCTTGAATTCGGTGGGTCCGAGCTTGAGCGGCTCGCCGCTGTAGCTCACGCGGTGGGCCGCGGCGTCGAGCACCAGGGCGCCCGCGCTGACCTGGTCCTGCAGCTGCTCGGGAGCACGGCGGCGCAGCACGGCGCGGATGCGCGCCAGCAGTTCCTGGGTGGAGAACGGCTTGGTGATGTAATCGTCGGCGCCCGCGTCCAGGCCCGCGACCTTGTCGGGCTCGTCGCCCCGGGCCGTGAGCATCAGAATGGGCACGGGCTTGGTGCGCGCGTCGGCGCGCCACTTGCGCGCCAGCGCGATGCCGCTGGTGCCGGGCAGCATCCAGTCCAGCAGGATCACGTCGGGCAGCACGGCGTCGAGCTCGCGCTGCGCCGAGATGCCGTCTTCCGCCCAGATGGGTTGGAAGCCGTTGTGCCGCAGATTGACCGCAATCAACTCGGCAATCGCGGGCTCGTCCTCGACAATGAGGACCAAGGGCAGTTTTTTCATCCCTGTCGTCTTTCTGGCTTAGAGCACGGCCGATTCAATGGCGGCCATGGTCTGGTGGCGCACGTCCTTGCCTTCCACCAGGTAAATGATCAGTTCCGCCAGGTTCTTCGAGTGGTCGCCTATGCGCTCGATGGCCTTGGCCAGGAACAGCAGGTCCAGGCTGGCCGAGATGGTGCGCGGATCTTCCATCATGTAGGTGATGAGCTTGCGCACGAAGCCGTCGAATTCCTGGTCGATCTGGTCGTCTTCCTTGAGGATGGCGACCGCGGCCTTGGTGTCCAGGCGCGCGAGCGCGTCCAGCGTCTTGCGCAGCAGGCCCGACGCGAGGTCGGCGGCCACGCGCAGCTCGTTCGAGGGCAGGACCCGCGCCGAGCCGCTGCTGACGATGGAGCGCACCATGCGCGACATCTTGTGCGCCTCGTCGCCCATGCGTTCGAGGTTGGCCGTGGCCTTGGAGAACGCGATCAGCAGGCGCAGGTCGCGCGCCGTGGGCTGGCGCCGGGCGATGATCGACGACAGCTCGTGGTCGATCTCGACTTCCATCGCATTGATACGCTGCTCGGCCGCATCGACCTGTTCGGCGGCTTCGACGCTGAACTCGGCCAGCGAATAGATGGCCAGGCGGATCTGCGACTCGACCATGCCGCCAAGCTCCATCACGCGCGAGGAGATGCGATTGAGTTCGGAGTCGAACTGCGACGAGAGGTGTTTTTCTGTCATGTTGCCTGTCTCCTCAGCCGAAACGGCCAGTGATGTAATCCTCGGTTTCCTTGCGCTGGGGCTTGAAGAACATCTGCTCGGTTTCACCGAATTCCATCAAGTCGCCCAGGTACATATAGGCGGTGTAGTCGCTGCAGCGCGCTGCCTGCTGCATGTTGTGCGTGACGATCACCACCGTGTAGTCGTTCTTCAGCTCGGCAATCAGCTCCTCGATCTTGGCCGTAGAGATCGGGTCCAGCGCCGAGCAGGGTTCGTCGAGCAGCAGCACTTCGGGCTTGATTGCAATGCCGCGCGCGATGCACAGGCGCTGCTGCTGACCGCCCGACAGGCCCGAGCCGCTTTGCTGCAGCTTGTCCTTGACTTCGTTCCACAGCGCGGCCTTGCGCAGCGCCCATTCGACGCGGTCGTCCATGTCGGTGGCGCTCAGACGCTCGAACAGTTTGACGCCAAACGCGATGTTGTCGTAGATCGACATCGGAAACGGTGTGGGCTTCTGAAAGACCATGCCGATCTTGGCGCGAATCAGCGCCACGTCCTGCTTGCTGGTCAGCAGGTTCTCGCCATCGAGCAGGATTTCGCCCTGGGCGCGCTGGTCGGGATAGAGCTCGTACATGCGGTTGAACGTGCGCAGCAGCGTCGACTTGCCGCAGCCCGAAGGACCGATGAAGGCCGTGACTTTCTTCTCGGGAATGTCCAGGTTGATGCCCTTGAGAGCGTGGAACTTGCCGTAGTAGAAATTGAGGTTGCGCACCGTCAGCTTGGACGACAGCGCGGAAACGGGAGAAAGAGTGGTCGACATGGGAAGTTACCTTGCCTTATTTTTGGCGCGTGAGCACACGCGCCAGGATATTGAGACCCAGCACGGCCACGGTGATCAGGAAGACGCCGGCCCAGGCCAGCTGCTGCCAGTTCTCGTACGGGCTCATTGCAAACTTGAAGATGGTCACCGGCAGGCTCGCCATGGGCTTGCTCAGGTCGGCGTTCCAGAACTGGTTGTTCAGCGCGGTGAACAGCAGCGGCGCGGTCTCACCCGCGATCCGCGCCACGGCCAGCAGCACGCCGGTGATCACACCGGCGCGCGCGGCACGCAGCGTGACCATCATGATGACTTTCCACTTGGGCGTGCCCAGTGCGTAGGCCGCTTCGCGCAGGCTCGAGGGCACCAGCATCAGCATGTTCTCGGTGGTGCGGATCACCACCGGAATCACGATCAGCGCCAGTGCCACCACACCGGCGATGCCGGAGAAGCTCCTGAGCTGGGCCACGACCACGGCGTAGACGAACAGGCCGATGACGATGCTCGGCGCCGACAGCAGGATGTCGTTGACAAAGCGCGTGGTGCGCGCCAGCCAGCCGCGCTGCTCGTACTCGGCCAGATACACGCCGGCCAGGATGCCGATGGGCGTGCCTATCAGCGTCGCCATGGTCACCATGATCAGCGAGCCGACGATGGCATTGGCCAGGCCGCCGGCTTCGTTGGGCGGCGGCGTCATGTCGGTGAAAAGCATCAGGTTCAGGCCACCCAGGCCCAGACGGATGGTTTCCCACAGGATCCAGATCAGCCAGAACAGGCCGAAGGCCATCGCGGCCAGCGCCAGCGTCAGCGCGACCTGGTTGACACGCTTGCGCGAGGCATAGCGTGCCTGGCGCTGGGCGGCCAGTTCGGCCGCCTGCAGGACCCGTTGGGCCGTGCCGTTCACAGGGGTCTGGCTCATGAGCGGGTTCCTTCATTCTTCTGCAGGCGGGACAGCAGCACCTTGGACATCGACAGCACCACGAAGGTGATGAAGAACAGGATCAGTCCCAGATAGATCAGCGAGGCCTGGTGCAGGCCTTCGCCGGCTTCGGCAAACTCGTTGGCCAGCGCCGAGGTGATGCTGTTGGCGGCCTCGAACACCGACAGCGAGTTGAGCTGGTTCATGTTGCCGATCACGAACGTGACGGCCATGGTCTCGCCCAGCGCGCGTCCCAGGCCCAGCATCACGCCGCCGAGCACACCGGTCTTGGTGTAGGGCAGCACGACTTTCCAGACCACTTCCCAGGTGGTCGCACCCAGGCCGTAGGCCGACTCCTTGAGCAGGGCCGGCGTGACTTCAAACACATCGCGCATCACCGAGGCGATGAACGGAATGACCATGATGGCCAAAATGATGCCGGCCGACAGGATGCCTATGCCCACGGGCGGGCCGGACACGAAAGCTTCGAGATAAGGCACGCCCGCAAACAGCGACTGCAGCGGCATCTGCACGTAGGTGGCGAGCACGGGGCCAAAAACCATCAGCCCCCACATGCCGTAGACGATGGAGGGCACGGCGGCCAGCAGTTCGATGGCCGTTCCCAGCGGGCGCTTGAGCCAGGCCGGGGAGAGTTCGGTCAGGAACAGGGCGATGCCGAAGCTCACGGGCACGGCGATCACCAGCGCGATGATCGAGGTGGCCAGCGTGCCGTAGATCATCACCAGCCCGCCGTACTGGTTCTGCACGGGGTCCCAGACACTGCTGGTGAAGAATCCAAGTCCGTATTCACGGATGGCGGGCCAGGCGCCGACCAGCAGCGAGCCCAGGATGGCGGCGAGCAGACCCAGGGTCAGCACGGCCGCGGCGCGCGCGAGCCAGGCAAAGCCGCGGTCTGCCCAGGCGCCGGACAGGGCGTTCAGGCGGCGGGGGGTTGGGCCGCGTGGTGTGGCTGCAGTCTTTACGGACGCAGGCATCGGACGGGCAGTCGATGGAGTGGACACGCTGAGCGCCTCTTCAAAATAGGTTCATCACACAAGCACCGAAAAGGCGGTGCACCGAGGGTGCACCGCCTTCGGCACGCTTACTTTACAGCGATGGTGTTACCGGAAGAGTCCTTGATCTCGGCCCAGGCCTTGTAGATCACTTTCTTCACTTGCTCGGGCATGGGCACATAGTCCAGGCCGCTGGCCGTGGCATCGCCCGACTTGTAGGCCCAGTCGAAGAACTTCAGCGAAGCGGCGGCTTGCGCGGGCTTGTCCTGCACCTTGTGCATCACGATGAACGTGGCCGAAGTGATGGGCCAGGCATCCTTGCCAGGCTGGTTGCCCAGGATCTGGTAGAAGCTCTTGGTCCAGTCGGCGCCGGCGGCAGCGGCCTTGAACGACGTGTCATCGGGCGAGACGAAGTTGCCGTCGCGGTTCTGCAGCAGCGCGTAGGTCATCTTGTTCTGCTTCACATAGGCGTACTCGACGTAGCCGATGGAGTTGGGCAGGCGGCCGACAAAGGCGGCGACGCCTTCATTGCCCTTGCCACCCGCGCCCGTGGGCCAGTTCACGGCCTTGCCTTCGCCGACTTTTTCCTTCCACTCGGCATTCACTGCGCTCAGGTAGTTGGTGAAGCCGAAGGTCGTGCCCGAACCGTCGGCGCGGCGCACGGGAGCGATGGTCGCGTCGGGCAGCTTCACGCCGGGGTTGAGCGCGACGATGGCGGCATCGTTCCACTTGGTGATCTTGCCCAGGTAGATGTCGCCCAGCACCTTGCCGGTGAGCTTGAGTTCGCCGGGCTTGATGCCGGCGATGTTGACCACGGGGATGATGCCGCCGATCACGGTGGGGAACTGGACCAGGCCCTTCTTGGCCAGTTCGTCGTCCTTGAGCGGCTCGTCCGAAGCGCCGAAGTCAACGGTCTTGGCTTCGATCTGCTTGAGACCGGCGCTCGAACCCACCGATTGGTAGTTGATCTTGACGCCTGTGGCCTTGTTGTAATCAGCCGCCCACTTGGAATACAGCGGTGCGGGGAAGCTGGCGCCGGCGCCGGTGGCTTCTTGCTGAGCGAAGGCTGTGCCCACGCCGGAGCCAGCTACAACACCAGCCACCAGAATTTGAATCACGGACCACTTCATGAACGCACCTCTCAGGTTGGAAAAAACTGTGATGTGCGTGACTTTAGAAACCTTTTATGACGGCCTCGTGACAAGTTGACATGTCTCTTGTGACAGCGGCCGGGGCCGGGGCGGCGCTGTCACCAGCGCAGCTTCACGCCTGCACTGGCCTGCACCCCGCTGCCGACCCGCGCATTTCCGCCATTGGCCCAATGGTGGCTCAGCTCGCCGTAGAAGCTGGTGCGCGGGTTGACCTGCAGCGTTGCGCCGGCCGCCAGCGCCGTGCCGATGTGACCGCCGCGGGTCTGGATGTCGGTGGTCGCCGCGGGCACCACGAAGCGGGCGACATCCGTAGTGCTGCTGGCCTTGTAGACATTGACGCTGCCGTAGGGTTGGAGCACGCCGGCGCTGGTCACGAAGCTGCCCTTGATGCGCGCGCCCACGCGCAGCGTCCAGTCGCCGGGCGTCTTGTGCTGCACCGCCGCATGGCGCAAGGCCGTGTCATCGAGGCGCAACTGGCGGTACACCAACTGCGCCTGGGGTTCGATCTGCCAGCGGCTGTCCAGCCCCAAGGGCTGGCCCAATTCGAGCGATGCGAGCCGGCTGCGGCCCTTGGTCTGGGCCTGGCTTTCCTGCGCATGCGAATGGCTGCGATGGTCGGCCCACTGGAGCACGGTGTCGGCATACATTCCGCTATCGCCCCGCCAGCTCGCATACAGGCCCAGGTAACGGCCGTGCAGGCGGTTCGCTCCTGCGTGCTTGTCGATGGCAATACTGGCCAGGCCGTTGACACGCATGTGACCCTTGAGCTGACCCAGATAGAAGCCAGCGTTAGCGCTGCTGCCCGCATACAGGTCCAGCCCGGTCTGAAAGCCCTCGAGATGGCCGCTGCTTTGCGGGCTCGCCGCGCCTTGCTGGCGGATGCGGGGCGCGGTGCGCAGCAGGCGCCCCCAGGCGCGGCGGTCATTGCCGGCATTGCCGGGCGCGTCGCCCAGGCGCTGGTGCATGTCGCCCAGCATGTCCAGGTCGGCCTGGCGCAGTTGTGCCGGCAGCGCCGCGAGCAGCGGAACTTCCGCGCGATAGGCCGACTGCAGGCTTGCGCCCTGCTCCGTCTGGTGCAGGCGGTATTCATAGGCACCCGCATCCACATGGCCGCCGGCCAGCGAAAAAGCTTCGGGCTCGAGGCGCGCACCGTTTTCGGTGACGATCACTTCAATGCCGCTGCCCGTGGTCGCCACGCCCAGATCCCCCACATTGGTGATGCGCACGGTGGTGTTTCCGCTGGCCACGGCCGCCGCGCCGCTGAGCAGCATGCGGTCACTGGCATCGGCGCTGGCCGCGACGGCCAGTTCACCGCCCTGGCCCACATACGGTCCGGTGAGCGTCAATACGCTGCCCGGCGCTGCCGATGCCGCGCTGAGCTGCACCGTGCCGCGGTTGCTCAGGCCGGCCAGCGTCTGATCAAAGCCTGCAAGGTGCAAGGTCGCAGCGGCGGCCACGCCGTGCACCGAGGCGGCGCTGAAAGTATTGACGCCACCGGCCTGCAGCGTACCTTGGGCCACTTCGGTCGCGCCGCTGTAGCGGTTGGCCGCACTGGTCAACGTCAGGCTGCCCGTGCCCTGCTTGGTCAGAAAGCCCGTGCCGCTGATCGCGCCGGCCCAGGTCTGATGGTGGTCGCCGGTATTGATTTCCGGATCATCGCTGCCCGGCATATGGAGATCGTTGGCAACGACCAGGCTGCCGACGGCCAGGTCGATGGCGCTGCCATCGTCCATGACCAGGCTGCCCGCTCCCAGTCCCGCTGCATGGCCCAGCTCGATACGCCCCTGCTTGAGATGCACGCCGTTGCGCATCTCGCCCGCCTGGTTCAACACCAGCGTGCCGCGTCCGCGCTTGACGAGCCTGGCCGCGCGCCCCATCTTGCCGTCGAACTCCATGCGGGTGTCGATGTCGACGGTCAGATCGGCGGGGCGTTTGCGCGCCGTCGATGGCGGCAGCGGCGCTGGCGCTGGCGTTGCAACGGCTGCGGGCGGCGGCAGTGATGCGCCGGGCTGGAAGGATTTTGGCAGGGCCTTTGCCGGCAGCGCCGCAGCAGGGGGCGAACTGGCAGGCGCTGTCGCGGCTGCCACTGGAGAAACTGCAGGCGCTGTCGCGGCTGCAACCGGCGAAGCTGCAAGCGGCCGGGCCAAGCCCTGCGGGGCCGGCTTGACGGGTGCCTGTGGCTGCCGGGCGCAAGCCTGCGAACCTGCGGGCGCGGAGGTCGACGCAGACAAAGTCGGTGGCAGCACGGTCACGGCAGGCTGCGGCGCCGGCATGCCAACAGATGCTGGTGCGATGGCAACAGCCGCGGCGGGCACTGGTGCAGGGACGACGACCGGCACCGCGGAAGTCATCACGGCTGGCGCAACGATGAGGGCAGGCGCTTGCCCGGGCTGGCCGTCCACCGGCGAATCATCGCCGGAGGGCGGGAGGACCGTCGTTTGCTGTGGAAGCGCTGGTGTAGCGTGCTGCGGACTCGCCGGTTTGCGATGCAGTGCCAGAATCTCCTGGCCTATCGAAGGGCCTAGCCTCCTCGGGGGCGGTGGCGGCGATTTAGACGCATGGTCCTCACTTTCACCGTGTACCCGGGTCCTGCGCTGCATCAAGGCCTTGAGCAGGAAGGCGGAATCCTGAATACCATCGTCCTGGTGCGCAATCGGTGGCGCGGACGAAGGTACAGGGGCACGTAGAGGTGCAGATGGGGGTGCGATTGCCCGTGCGGGTCGGGGTGGCGGCACGGAAGGGGTTACCGGCAAGTTCCATTCCTCATCGTCCGACTCCGACTGCACAGGCGGCGCGGCATATGCGGAAAGCTTTGCCCGCAGATTGTCGAACGGAGTCGGTGCGGCCGGGGGGGCAGGAGCCGGCGGCGGGATTGCGTGCAATTGCACGTCGCGCCGCGTTATGGCGTCCAGCATCTGGCCGCGTTCATTAGCCAGCGCCGCGCCGCTCGAAGCCATCACCGCGCAGGCCACGGCGATGGCGGTGGAGCTTTTCTTGAAACCCATCAATTCACGATTCATCTTCATTTCCATTCAAGAGAACTAAGGGATTCGTGAGCCGATGGTCAAGAATGTCGAGGACCTGGAAATGCGCCCCCTGCATCGACAGCGAATTCCTAAAAACAATCAAACAAATTTGCTGATAGTCTTTGACTATTTTATGAGATTTTAAAAATTTATTGGATTTTTAAATCAATAGCTATTACAGATAAACCACGAAAACTTGGCAGCTGCGCGCGCAGCGGCTTCTTCGGCGGCGCATCCAACGTGGTCAGCGCGCCAGACATCACTTCTGTTGCATCAATTTCACGCATTTGCCACATTCCGGGTGTACGCTCCTGCTCCACGAGGTGGTGCGTGCCGCGGCACCACCACCCATTGCCCTCCACGCCCAGCGTCTCGTGACCGGTTTCAGCCCATGCCCCACGCCCAATCGTTTGCCGCCATCGATCTCGGATCCAACAGTTTTCGGCTCGAGATCGGCCACTTCTCCCACCACCACTTCCAGCGCGTGGAGTACCTCAAGGAAACCGTGCGCCAGGGCGGCGGCCTGGACGCCGAGCGCTATCTGTCCGAAGAGGCAATGCAGCGTGGCTGGGATTGCCTGGCGCGTTTCGGCGAGCGCCTCGCGGGCTTTCCCGCAGCCCATGTACGCGCGGTTGCAACCCAGACACTGCGCGAAGCGCGCAACCGCGAGGCCTTCGTGAAGCGCGGCTCCGAACTGCTGGGCTACCCGATTGAAATCATTTCCGGCGAGGAAGAAGCCCGTTTGATCTACCGCGGCGTGAGCAGCCTGCTGCCGCCTTCGGACGAGCGGCGCCTGGTGATCGACATCGGCGGACGTTCGACCGAGCTGGTGCTGGGCCGGCAGCAGGAAGCCCAGCAGGCGCTGTCGCTGCGCCTGGGCAGCGTGGCCTGGTCGCAGCGCTATTTCCCTGAAGGCGAGCTCAGCCGTGCGGCCTTCTCGCTCGCGGCCGTGGCCGCGCGCGCGGTGCTCGACGAAGCGCTGGACATCATCCATGGCGGCGACTGGGACACCGTCTACGCATCCTCGGGCACGGCCGCGGCCATTGGCGACATCCTGGCCGCGAGCGGACGCACGCCGGGCATCATCGACCTGGAAGGGCTCGAATGGCTGCACGACAGTCTGGTGCGTGCCCAGAGCACGGACCAGATCCGGCTCGCCGGTCTCAAGGAAGAGCGGCGCGCGGTGATTGCAGGTGGCGTGAGCATCATGCAGGCACTGTTCGACCTGCTGCAATTGCGCTCTCTGCGCGTGGCCGAAGGCGCACTGCGCCAGGGCGTGCTGCACACGCTGGTCGAGCAGGACCCGCTGTGCACCGACCTGCGCAGCGCCGCCGTACAGGGCCTGATGCAGAAGTATTGCGTCGATGCCGACCAGGCACAGCGCGTGGCCGGTGTCGCGCGCAACCTGCTCGAACAGCTCGCCCCCGAGACCTCGGCCGAACACCACGAACCGCTGCGCCATGCGGCGCTGCTGCACGAGATCGGCAGCCATATCGCTCACAGCAACTACCACCGCCATGGCGCCTATGTGCTGCAGAACACGTCGGCCGCGGGCTTCACGCAGGCCGAGCGCGACCTGCTCGCCCAGCTGGTCTGCGGCCAGCGCGGCAAGCTGCGCAAGCTCGAGCCCGAAATGCTCATAGAGCCACGGAATGTCTACCCGTTGCTGGCCTTGCGCCTGGCCGTGCTGCTGTGCCATGCGCGGCGCCCGCCCGAACTCGCGAGCCTGCAGATCGAAGCCGACGGCCCGTGCTTCAAGCTCAGCGCCGGCAACAACTGGTCAGCGACATATCCCCAATCGGCATTCCTGCTCGAGGAAGAGCAGCAGGCCTGGCTCAAGACCCACTGGCAACTCGAGCTGAACTGGAATTGAAACCCCCCCTAGGGCAGGGGGTAGAAGTGCTTTTTCTTATTCCGGCTGGGCCTGCAGCGCCGGCCCGTAGCGCCCCATGAGCGCATTCTGCGCGCCGTTGCCGTCGAAAGGCCTGGGCGAGCGCGTATAGGTGCCGTCCGGATTGAGCGTCCAGGCATCGCGGTCATCGTGCAGATAGGCCACGAGGCATTCGTCGACGATCTGCTGGCGCAGCGCGGCGTCGCGCACCGGCCAGGCCAGCTCGATGCGCCGCATCATGTTGCGGTTCATCCAGTCGGCGCTCGACAGGAACAGCTCCTCCTTGTCGCCCTGACGGAAGTAGAACACCCGCGTGTGCTCGAGAAAACGCCCGATCACGGAACGCACGCGGATGTTGTCGGTCAGGCCCGGGCGCTGGGGCGCGAGCATGCAGGCGCCGCGCACGATCAGATCGATCTGCACGCCCTTTTGCCCGGCCGCGATCAACGCGTGGATCAGCGCCTCGTCGGTCAGCGCGTTCATCTTCGCGACGATGCGCGCGGGCTGGCCCTTGGCCGCGGCCTCGCCGGTCTGGGCGATAAAAGCAAGCATCCGGCTGTGCAGATGGAATGGCGCCATGATCAGGCGCTGCAGCTGCGGCAGATGGTTGTGGCTGGCCAGATGGTTGAAGACTTCGTCCATGTCGGCCGTCACCGTCGGGTCCGAGGTCATGTAGCCCAGGTCGGTGTAGAGCCTGGCGCTGCGCAGGTTGTAGTTGCCCGTCGACAGATGCCCGTAGCGGCGCAGCCTGCGGCCTTCGCGCCGCGTGATCAGCATCATCTTGGCATGGGTCTTGAGTCCGACCACGCCGTAGACCACCTGGGCACCCACCAGCTCCAGCGCCTCGGCCCAGTTGATGTTCGCTTCCTCGTCGAAGCGCGCCTTGAGTTCGACCACGGCCATGACCTCCTTGCCGCGGCGCACGGCCTCGGCGAGCAGATCCATGAGTTCAGAGTCGGAGCCGGTGCGGTAAATGGTCTGCTTGATGACCAGCACGTTGGGGTCGTTGACGGCCTCGCGCAGCAGCGCCAGCACGCCTTCGAAGCTCTCAAACGGCTGGTGGATCAGCACATCGCGCTGGCGCAGCTGGCCCATGATGGACACGCCGCGCTGCAACTGGCGCGGCCATACCGGCTGCCATGGCGGAAACAGCAGCGCGGGATCGTTGACCAGATCGACGAGCTGTCCCAGACGCACCAGATTGACCGGGCCGGGCACGCGAAACAGCGCCTGCGGCGGCAGATGGAACTGCGCGAGCAGCAGATCGGCGAGGAACGGCGAGCAGCCCGCGGACACTTCCAGGCGCACGGCCTGGCCGTAATGCCGGTGGTGCAGGCCCTGGCGCAAGGCCATGCGCAGGTTGCCGACATCTTCCTCGTCCACGGCCAGCTCCGAGTGGCGGGTCGCGCGGAACTGCGAGAACTCGACCACTTCACGCCCGGGGAACAGCTCCTTGAGATGGGCGCGCACGATGCTCGACAGGCTGACGAACACGCGCTGCTTTCCCGCGACCTTGGCCGGCAGGCGTACCAGCCGGGGCAAGGCGCGCGGCACCTTCACGATCGCAACCTCATTGGTGCGACCGAACGCATCGGGGCCCTTGAGCCGCACGATGAAGTTCAGCGCCTTGTTCGCGACCTGGGGAAACGGATGCGCGGGGTCCAGCCCCAGCGGAATCAGCAAGGGCCGGACTTCGGTCAGGAAATATTCGCGCACCCAGCGCCGCTGCACGCTAGAGCGATCGCCGTGCGAAAGAATGCGTATGCCATGGCGCTCGAACGCCGGCACCAGCGCCTTGTTGTAGAGCTCGTACTGGCGTGCGACCAGGTTGTGGGCCTGCTCCATCAAGGCCTGGAACGAGGCCGTCGTGTAGACGCCCTGCCCGTCGCCGCTGAGTTCGGCCGTGATGTGCGGCGCGGCCCGGACCTCGAAGAACTCATCGAGGTTGGACGACACGATGCACAGGTAGCGCAGACGCTCGAGCAAGGGGACGTCGGCGCGCACCGCCCAATCGAGGACCCGGTCGTTGAACGCCAGGATGCAGTGATCGCGGTCCAGCAGCACGCTGCCGGGCAGAGCCACAAGCCTGTGGACCGACTCGGGCTCGGGCTCGGCAATGTCCATGGGTTCGACCGCAGCGGCCTGCGCGTCGGAGGGGGATTCGACGCCCGAGGGATCGCCGTCCGAAGGCGATGTCAGGTCTATCGATTCGGCCTCCAAAGGGGCAGCGCGCTCCGGATGGGTAGAGGTCAGAGTGGTCACAAACAATCCTACAACGTGCGAAAGACGCGGCGCCGCTGAGTATTGACCGCGTTTGTGTCAGCAAGATGACAATGACATTCAGCCATCGCGCAAGCTGTCTTGCGCCTGCGACTGGCATGGAGCTCGGACGATGCGCAGCTAAGGTGCTAAGCTGCGCGCTTTTTTGACCTATCTCCCTTCTTCCATGCAAGATGCCAGCCTGCTCGCCGCCATCGATATCGGCTCCAACAGCTGCCTGCTGGAGATCGGACATTTCGTCGGTGATCGCCTCGTGTCACAAACCTGCCGCAAAGAAACCATCCGCCTGGGCGGATCGCTGGACGCGCAGGGCCAACTCAGCAGCGAAGCCATGGAGCGGGGCTGGGCCTGCCTGCAACGCTTCGCACCGCTGATCGCCGATCTGCCGCGCGAACGCGTGCGCGCCGTGGCGACCCAGACGCTGCGCGAAGCCACCAACCGGGCACTTTTTCTCGCGCGCGGTAGCGATATTTTGGGCGTTCCGATCGAAGTGATCAATGGCGAGGAAGAAGCGCGTTTGATCTATCAGGGCGTGGCCCGGCTGCTGCCGCCCTCGGCGCGCAGACGCCTGGTGATAGACATCGGCGGCCGCTCCACCGAACTGTGCCTGGGCCAGGGTTTCGAAGCCCGGGTCACGCGCTCGGTGGAGATAGGCAGCGTGGCCTGGTCGCTGCGGCATTTTGTCGACGGGGGACTGCGGCCTGCGCAATTTGAAGCCGCCCGATCCAGCGCGCTGGCGCTGCTACAACCCCAGGCCGAGGACTTCGCCGCCACGAACTGGGAACAGGCCTATGGAGCGTCGGGCACGGCCGGTGCCATCAGCCGGGTGCTCGCGGCACAGACCGGTGTCCCCGGCCTGATCACGCGCACCGGCCTGACCTGGCTTCAGGCGCGGCTGCAGCAGGACGGCCACAGCAGCGCCGTGCATCTTGCGGGCCTGCGCGAAGAGCTGCGCCCGGTGATAGGCGGCGGCGTGAGCGTGATGCAGGCCGTGTTCGAGCTGTTCGGTATAGAACAGATGCGCGTCACCCAGGGATCGCTGCGCCACGGCCTGCTGTATGGTCTGCGCGCGACGGCGCCGGTCCTACCTTAATGTGCCGACACATGAAAGAGTCAGCCCCACAACCAGGGAGAACCCGAGGGACTGGTGAAGAAGTATCAAATGCTACACTTCAGTAACATCCATTGCCCAGTGGAGCGCCAGCATTTGCCGCACCGGGCCCACCCCATTCGCTAGAGCGCTCCACGTGCCGTCCTCCAATACCGTCCCAATCGACGCAATTGAGCGCATCATGCGCGAGCAGCACACCCTTCTGGCAAGCGCCGGCGTAGGCATTGCTTTCATGCATCGACAGGAAATCGTTCGCTGCAACGAACGTTGCGCCGAAATCTTCGGCCATTCCGCGGCCGACGAGATGCTGGGGCGCCATGGGGCGTCATTTCATCCAGATGCCCGAACGTTCTATCGCCTGGGCAAGCTTGCGCGGGTGCGGATGGCCAAGGGCCTCACCTTTCGCACCGAATGCCAGCTGCGCCGCCGCAACGGCGCGCTTTTCTGGGGCGGCGTCACGGGCCGGCTGATCAATCCCACGCGGCCCGAAGAAGGGTCCATCTGGACGCTCAACGACATCGACGAGCAGCGCCAGGCGCAGACCATGCTCAACACCGCGCTGCGCGAAAAGCAGCTGCTGTTCGACCATGCGAGCGTGGGCATCATCTTCATGCGCCGCGGACATCTGACGCGCTGCAACGGCCATTTCGAGACCATGCTGGGCTACGGGCCCGGCGAGCTGATAGGCACCAGCGCGCACAACTGGTTCGCGAGCACCGCAGAATGGGAGCGCCTCGAGGAGAATTTCACGCGCCAGCTGACCGTGGGCCTGAGCTTCGAGGGCGAGATGATGCTTTGCAAGAAGGACGGCGGCACGGTCATCTGCGAGGTGCGCTGCAAGCTCATCGACGCCAATGATCCCAGCCAGGGCACGATCTGGATCACGGTCGACATCACCGAACGCACCCAGGCCCAGGCCGCGCTGGCCAAGGTGCATGAGCAGCTCGAGCAGCAGGTGCGCGACCGCACGCGCGAACTCAGCGCCACGGTCGAAGACCTGCACCGCGAAATGGCCGACCGCAAGCGCGACCAGGACCGCATCTACTGGCTCGCGCATTACGATCCGCTGACCGGCCTGCCCAACCGCACGCTGCTCGCCGACCGCAGCACCCAGGCCATACAGCTGGCGCGCGACAACGACACGCCGCTGGCCGCAATCTTTCTGGACCTGGACCACTTCAAGCATGTCAACGATTCGCTGGGCCATCGCGTGGGCGATACCTTGCTGGTGCAGATCGCCAAGCGCCTGCGCTCCGTGGTGCGCGAAAAGGACACGGTCTCGCGCATAGGCGGCGACGAATTCGTGCTGCTGCTGCCCGGCGCCAACGCGCACGGCGCGGCGCGCGTCGCCGACAAGCTGCTAGAGGCCTCGCGCCAGCCCTACCAGATCGACCACCACGAACTGACCATGGCGCCGTCCATGGGCATTGCGCTGTACCCCCAGGACGGCATGGACTTCGACACGCTGACCCAGTCGGCCGATGTCGCGATGTACCACGCCAAGCTCGACGGCCGCAACACCTTCCGCTTCTTCACGCCCGAGATGCGCGCCCAGTCGCTGCGCGCGCTGCAGCTGGAAAATGCGCTGCGCCGCGCGCTCGAGCGCGACGAGCTGCAACTGCACTACCAGCCCCAGGTGCGCATACGCACGGGCCGCGTGCACAGCGTGGAAGCCCTGCTGCGCTGGAACCACCCCAAGCTCGGCCCTATCTCGCCTTCGGAGTTCATTCCCGTGGCCGAGGACACGGGCCAGATCCTGCAGATCGGTGAATGGGTGCTGCGCAATGCGGTCAAGCAGCTCAAGGCCTGGCGCGAATCGGGCCTCACGGATCTCAAGGTCGCGGTCAATCTGTCGGCCATCCAGTTCCACCAGCCGCAGCTGCCCGATCTGGTCAGCCAGATCCTGCACGCGGCGGCCGTGCCGCCCGATGCGCTGGAGCTCGAGCTGACCGAAGGCGTGGCCGTCGACGACCCGCGCGCCGCGACCGCGACCATGGACCAGCTGCGCTCGCGCGGCGTGCGCCTGTCGATAGACGACTTCGGCACGGGCTACTCGTCGCTGAGCCAGCTCAAGCGCTTCCAGATCTACAAGCTCAAGATCGACCAGTCGTTCGTGCAGGATCTGGACCACGACGGCAACGATCGCGCCATCGTCAGCGCCATCATCCGCATGGCCCAGGCGCTGGGCATGCAGACCACGGCCGAAGGCGTGGAAACCGAAGCCCAGCTGCAGTTCCTGCGCGACATGGGCTGCGACGAAGCCCAGGGCTACTACTTCAGCCGTCCCCTGCCGCCCGGCGAGGACCTGCTGCAATTCCTGCGCAGCCGCCAGGCGCCGGGGTTCTCCAAAACGCCCGCCCTGCCGCTCTGAGCCCCGCGCGCCCGTTTCAGGCGCACAGCAGTGGTCAGCCTGCGCGCGCTGCGTCGGCGAGCTGCTGCGCGCAGCGGCTGGCCTGCTGCTGATCGCGCGCTTCGACCATGACGCGCAGCAGCGGTTCGGTGCCGCTGGGACGAATCAGCACGCGGCCGGTATCGCCGAGCTCGGCCTGCACGGCCGCCAGCGTCTGCTCGAGCAGCTGGTTGTTCTTCCAGTCCTGGCTGGGCGCGAGGCGCACGTTGATCAGCACCTGGGGATAAAGCGGAACGGCTTCGAGCCATTGCGCCAGCGTCCTGCCGCTGCGCACACAGGCCTCGAGCACCTGCAGCGCGCTGATCAGGCCGTCGCCCGTGCTGTGGCAATCGAGCGCCAGCAGGTGACCCGAGCCTTCGCCGCCCAGCAGCCAGCCATTGCGCGCGAGCTCCTCGAGCACATAGCGGTCGCCGACCTTGGCGCGCACAAAGCCCACGCCCCGGGCCTTGAGCGCCGATTCCACGGCCAGATTGGTCATCAGCGTGCCGACCACGCCGGGAACGTTCTCGCCGCGCGCCAGGCGGTCAGCCGCGAGCAGATACAGCAGTTCGTCGCCGTTGTACAGCCGGCCCTTGGCGTCGACCACGAGCAGGCGGTCGGCATCGCCGTCCAGCGCAATGCCGTAGTCGGCATTATTGGCGCGTACCGCGCGCACCATTGCCTCGGGATGGGTCGCGCCCACGCCGTCGTTGATGTTCAGGCCATCGGGCGCGCAGCCCATGGCGATGACTTCGGCGCCCAGCTCGTGGAACACCTTGGGCGCGATCTGGTAGGCCGCGCCGTGGGCCGCATCGACCACGATCTTCAAGCCCTTGAGCGTGAGTTCGTGCGAAAAAGTGCTCTTGCAGAATTCAATGTAGCGGCCCGCGGCGTCATCGAGCCGGCGGGTCTTGCCCAGCGCCGCGGAGTCGGCCCACACGGGGTCTTCCTTCAATGCACGCTCGACATCCTCTTCCCAGCTGTCGGGCAGCTTGCTGCCCTGGGCGCTGAAGAATTTGATGCCGTTGTCGGGATAGGGGTTGTGGCTGGCGCTGATCACCACGCCCAGGCTCGCGCGCTGGGTGCGCGTGAGGTAGGCCACGCCCGGTGTCGGCAGCGGCCCGAGCAGCACCACATCGACGCCTGCGGAGTTGAAGCCCGACTCGAGCGCGCTTTCGAGCATGTAGCCCGAGATCCGCGTGTCCTTGCCGATCAGCACCGTGGGGCGCTCCTGCGTGCGGCGCAGCACGCGCCCTACCGCATGCGCCAGGCGCAGCACAAAGTCGGGAGTGATGGGCGTGCGCCCCACGGTGCCTCGAATGCCATCGGTGCCGAAATATTCACGAGCCATTGCAAACCTTCTTGTCTGGATTAATGCCGGCGGTCAACCGGCCCATGCTGCATTGTCGTTCATGGCCTGCCAGACTTTGAGCGTCATCACGGTGTCACGCACGTCATGCACGCGCACAATGCGCGCGCCGCGCTCCACCGACAGCAGCGCCGCGGCGACGCTGGGCACCATGCGCTCGCCCACGGGCAGGCCCGTGACCTGACCCAGCGATCCCTTGCGCGACCAGCCGGCCAGCAGCGGATAGCCCAGCGCGGCCAGCTCCGGCTCACGCGCCAGCAGCGCGAAATTCTGTGCCACGGTCTTGCCGAAACCCGTACCCGCGTCAAGCACGATGCGCGCGCGCGCCACGCCCAGCGCTTGCAGCGCCTGCGCCGAAGCCTGCAGGAAGTCGCGTACCTGGACCACCACATCGCCCTGCATGTGGTCGCGGTCCATGCTTTGCGGCACGCTGTGCATGTGCATCAGGCAGACGCCGCACTGCGCGTGCCCTGCCACCACCGCGGCCGCGCCCGGCTGGCGCAGCGCCCAGATGTCGTTGATGATGTCCGCGCCCAGGTCGAGCACGGCCTGCATCACTTCGGGCTTGTAGGTGTCGACCGAGATCGGCACGCCCAGCTTCACGGCTTCGCGCACCAGCGGCACAACGCGCGCCAGCTCATCCGCGAGGCCCACCGCAGGGCTGCCCGGGCGCGTGGATTCACCACCGATATCGAGAATGTCGGCGCCGTCCTTGAGCAGCTGCTCGCAATGTGCGAGCGCGGCGCCCAGGCTGTCGTGCGCGCCGCCGTCCGAGAACGAATCGGGCGTCACGTTGACGATGCCCATCACCTGCGGGCGCTCAAGGTCCAACAGGAAGCGGCTGGTTTGCCATTGCTGCATGGTCATTGTTCCGAATTGAAAAGTCCTTACCCAAAAGAAAGCGGGGCCCTAGGGCCCCGCTGTCATGCTGTCGCTGCCTGAGGCGTCATGCGGCGTTGGGCGCCGCATCCGCGCCAGGCGTTGCTGGCGGCGTTGCCGCGGCATCGGCCTTCACCGCAGGCGTGCCGCCGCTGGCATCGTCGCCGCCCGAAGGAGGAATGCGCGGCGTCCAGTCCTTGGGCGGACGCGGCGCACGGCCGGCCATGATGTCGTCCAGCTGCTCGGCGTCAATCGTTTCCCACTCGAGCATGGCCTTGGCCATGGCGTGCATCTTGTCGCTGTTGTCTTCGATGAGCTTGCGCGCCAGAGCGTACTGCTCATCGATGATGCGGCGCACTTCCTCGTCGACCTTCTGCATGGTCTGCTCGCTGACGTTGTTGGTCTTGGTCACCGAACGGCCCAGGAAGACTTCGCCTTCGTTTTCCGCGTAGACCATGGGGCCCAGCGCTTCGGTCATGCCGTAGCGCGTGACCATGTCGCGCGCAATCTGCGTCGCGCGCTCGAAGTCGTTGCTCGCGCCCGTGGTCATCTGGTGCATGAACACTTCCTCGGCGATGCGGCCACCAAACAGCATGGCGATCTGGTTGAGCATGAACTCCTTGTCGAAGGAGTAGCGGTCCTTCTCGGGCAGGCTCATGGTCACGCCCAGCGCGCGGCCGCGCGGAATGATGGTGACCTTGTGCACCGGATCGCACTTGGGCAGCAGCTTGCCGATCAGCGCATGGCCGGCTTCGTGGTAGGCCGTGTTGCGGCGCTCTTCCTCGGGCATGACCATGGACTTGCGCTCGGGGCCCATGATGATCTTGTCCTTGGCCTTCTCGAAGTCCTGCATCTCGACGGTGCGCGCATTGCGGCGCGCGGCCATCAGGGCGGCTTCGTTGCACAGGTTGGCCAGATCGGCACCCGACATGCCGGGCGTGCCGCGGGCAATGATGCCGGGGTTCACGTCCTGGCTCACAGGGATCTTGCGCATGTGCACGTTGAGGATCTGCTCGCGGCCGCGGATATCGGGCAGCGTCACATAGACCTGGCGGTCGAAACGACCGGGACGCAGCAGCGCCGCATCGAGAATGTCGGGACGGTTGGTGGCCGCGACCACGATCACGCCCATGTTGGTCTCGAAGCCGTCCATCTCGACCAGCATCTGGTTGAGTGTCTGTTCGCGTTCGTCGTTGCCGCCGCCCACGCCCGCGCCACGCTGGCGACCGACCGCATCGATTTCATCGATGAAGATGATGCAGGGGGCATTTTTCTTGGCGTTCTCGAACATGTCGCGCACGCGGGCCGCGCCCACGCCGACGAACATTTCGACGAAATCCGAACCCGAGATGCTGAAGAACGGCACCTTGGCTTCGCCGGCGATCGACTTGGCCAGCAAGGTCTTGCCGGTACCCGGAGGGCCGACCAGCAGCAGACCGCGCGGAATACGGCCGCCAAGCTTCTGGAACTTGGTCGGGTCCTTGAGGAAGTCGACGACTTCCTTGACTTCTTCCTTGGCTTCGTCGCAACCCGCGACGTCGGCAAACGTCACGGTGTTGTTGTTCTCGTCGAGCATGCGCGCCTTGCTCTTGCCGAAGCTGAAGGCGCCGCCCTTGCCGCCGCCCTGCATCTGGCGCATGAAGTAGACCCACACGCCGATCAGCAGCAGCATGGGGCCCCAGCTCACGAGCAGGGACATCAGCAGCGAGCCTTCTTCGCGGGGCTTGACGTCGAACTTGACGTTATTGGCGATCAGGTCGCCCACCAGACCACGGTCCAGGTAGGTGGCCGTCGTACGCAGCTTGGAGCCGTCCGCCGCGACAGCGACGATCTCGGTGCCGCCCTGCCCTTCCTGGATGGTCGCACTCTTGATGCGGTTGTTGCGAACTTCTTCCAGAAATTCGGAATAGCCGATGTGACCGGACGCAGCGCTGGTGCGGGTGTCAAATTGTTTGAACACCGTAAACAGCACCATGGCGATGACCAGCCACACGGCAATTTTTGAAAACCACTGATTGTTCAAGCGGGGCTCCAGATGGAATGCAGAGAAAGGGTCACGAAATCTTCATGACCTATTTGGGGACCATTTTAGGTGCTTCAAGGCGACGCACCCCTAATTCCCTTCATGTCGCGCAGATGCGCAGGACATTCGAGGGTATTCCCTGGGCAGATGACAGCGGCTGACCGAGGCGGATCCGGCGCTGCGTCTACTTCAGACCCATGCCGACCAGAAAGGTTTCCGACGACTTGACGCGCGACGACTTGGGCTTGATCGGCTTGACGGCCTTGAAGGTCTGCTTGAACAGCTCGACGAGCTCGCTGTAGCCGCTGCCGTGGAACAGCTTCACCACCAGCGCGCCTTCGGGCTTCATGTGCTGCTTGGTGAAATCCACGGCCAATTCGACCAGCAGCGCAATGCGCGCGGCGTCGGTGGCGTCATTACCCGACAAATTTGGTGCCATATCGGACACCACCACATCGACCTTCTTGCCTTCGAGCAGGGCCTCAAGCTCGGCGAGCACCGACTCTTCGCGGAAATCGCCCTGCAGGAAATGCACGCCCTCGATGGGCTCCATGTGCAGGATATCGAGCCCGATGATGCGGCCGTTGAGTTCGCCCACCGCAGCGCCCTTGGGAGACAGCTTGCGGCGTACGTACTGGCTCCAGGCCCCGGGAGTGCAGCCCAGATCGACCACGAAATCGCCGGGCCGTATCAGGTTGAGCTGCTCGTCGATCTCCTTGAGCTTGTAGGCCGCGCGGGCGCGAAAGCCCTCAATTTTGGCGAGTTTCACATAGGTGTCGTTGACATGGTCATTGAGCCATGCCTTATTGACCTTCTTGCTTTTGGTCTTGGTTTTCATGCTGATTACGTCCTGCCTAGATAATACGGGCCATGCCCCAAATTCAATTGACTCCCGCCGAGCGCCGGGAACACCGCGCCAACGCCCACCATCTCGACCCCGTGGTCATGATCGGTGGCGACGGCCTCACGCCCGCCGTGCAAAAAGAGATAGACGCGGCGCTCAATGCGCACGGTCTGATCAAGGTTCGCGTCTTCAATGACGATCGTGCCGCACGCGACCAGATCTACCAACAACTCGCCGAAGAACTCAGCGCCGCTCCTATCCAGCACATCGGCAAGCTGCTCGTGCTGTGGCGCCCGATTCCCGAAAAGGAAAAGACCGTCGACGAGGACCGCATGCCCGGCCCACGCGACGTCAAGGTGCTCAAGTTCAGCTCGCGTGGTGGCCAGCGCCCCGAAGTCAAGCAACTGCGCGTGCTGGGCAACCAGCGCCTGACCGCAGGCGGCATGGTAAAACGCGCCAAAGTGAAACAAAAATCCGTCAAAAAGCGCCAACAAGGCGACTAAAGTCTTTTTGTTGCGCTGTCCATGAACGCCATTCCGAATATTCCAGCGCGCCAGCGCCATGTCATCTGCATGAAGTGGGGCACGAAATACGGCCCTGAATACGTCAACCGGCTCTACGCCATGGTGCGGCGCAATCTGCAAGGTGATTTTCGCTTCATCTGCCTGACCGACGACAGTCAGGGGATTCGCGCCGAGGTCGAGTGCCTGCCGATTCCCTCGCTGGACCTGCCCAAGGGCTTGCCCGAGCGCGGCTGGACCAAGCTCGCCACGTTCACGCCCGACCTTCACGGTCTGCGCGGCACGGCGCTGTTTCTCGACGTCGACGTGGTTGTCACCGGCCCGCTGGACGACTTCTTCACGCAGCCCGGCGAGTTCCTGATCATCCACGACTACAAGCGCCCTTGGCGAATCACGGGCAATTCTTCCGTGTACCGCTGGGAGCTGGGTGCGCATCCCGATGTGCTCGCGTACTTTCGCAGCCACTTCGAGGAGATACGCAAGCAGTTCCGCAACGAGCAGGCCTATCTGTCCGACTTCCTGCACCGCCAGGGAAAGCTGCAGTATTGGCCCGCCGAGTGGTGCCCGAGCTTCAAATACCACGGCATTCCGCCCTGGCCGACCAACTACTGGAAAGCGCCGTTCGTGCCCGCAGGCGCGCGCGTGGTGATCTTCCACGGCGAATGCAACCCGCCCGACGCACTGGCCGGCCGACGCAACCGCCGTTTTCGCTTCATCAAACCCGCGACCTGGGTCGCGGACTACTGGCACGAGTGATTCTGCCGGGCGCCCGGCGCCCGGACAGACAAAAAAGGCGGTTCCTTGGAACCGCCTTTTTTTCGCTCCGGCGCGCCGCGCCGCGGCGCTCAACGCTGCGCGGCGCACAGACGCCATAGCACGCGCAAGGCGCAAAGCCATTGCACCGCATACATCAGCGTGCCCACGCTGTGCCACAGCTTCAGGTCCTGTTTGGCGACAATGCGCGGCGCGACGCCGAACTGCACCAGCAGCGCCAGCAGCATGCCGACGATCACCCATACCAGCACATCGCGCGCCCAGGGCTCCTCGGCCTCGGCATGGCGGCGCTTGGCCAGCACCAGCAGCAAGGCGGTGCAGGCCACCGACACCCAGGTCTGGGCCGCGAACAGCGTCGCCGCCATGCGCCCGGCCACGGCTGGCGAAGGCAGGTGGGCGAACAGCAGCGGCACGACGATGAAGCCGACCACGCTCAGCCCGCCCCACCACAGCGCCGCGGCCAGCGCCGGCAGGCGCTCGGACAGCCGGGAAGCGAAATTCGCCATCGCCTGGGCTCAGAGGTAGCGCACGGCCACCACTTCGTAGCGGCGCAGGCCGCCCGGGGCCTGGACTTCGGCGGTATCGCCCTCTTCCTTGCCGATCAGCGCGCGCGCGATCGGGCTGGAGATGTTGATCAGACCCTGCTTGAGATCGGCTTCGTCCTCGCCCACGATCTGGTAGGTCACGCTGTCGCCGGTCTTCTCGTCCTCGAGGTCGACGGTGGCGCCGAACACCACGCGGCCGCCCGCGTCCACGGCCGTGGGATCGATGATCTGCGCGGCCGACAGCTTGCCCTCGACTTCAAGAATGCGGCCTTCGATGAAGCCCTGGCGGTCCTTGGCGGCTTCGTATTCGGCGTTTTCGCTCAGGTCGCCCTGGGCGCGCGCCTCGGCGATCGCCTGGATCACGCTGGGGCGCTCTATGGTCTTCAGACGGTGCAGCTCGGCCTTGAGTTTTTCCGCACCGCGCTTGGTAATAGGAATGGTGGTCATTGTTGAATCTCCACGTTCAGCATGCTCCGCGGCTTGCGCGGCAATTCATAAAAAAACCAGCGGATGCCCGTGACACGGGGCTGCGTAGCCCGGGGCGGCCAACGCACGCCCCAAAAGCAAACCGCCGCACGTTGCCGCGCGGCGGTTTCTGGTCATGGGCTCATTATGCCGCGTTTGGCGCGGCATTCACCCGGTATAACCCGGCCCGGCGTTCAGGCCTGGGCCAGCTGCGCATGCAGCTCCTGGACGGAATAGACCTCCAGGTTGTTCATGCTCTTCATGCCTTCGACGGCGGCTTCGGCGCCGAAGATGGTCGTGAAGGTGGTCACGCGTGCCAGCAGCGAGCTGGTACGGATGGCGCGCGAGTCGGCGATCGCGTTGCGGCGTTCCTCGACGGTGTTGATCACCATCGCGATGTCGCCCATCTTGATCATGTCGACGATGTGCGGACGGCCTTCGGTGACCTTGTTGACCACTTGCACCGCGATGCCGGCTTCGGCAATGGCCGCGGCCGTGCCCTTGGTCGCCACCAGCTCGAAGCCCATGGCGGCGAGCTCGCGCGCGATGTTCACGGCGCGCGCCTTGTCGTTGTTCTTCACGGTGAGGAACACGCGGCCCGACTGCGGCAGCAGCGTGCCCGCGCCCAGCTGGCTCTTGACGAAAGCTTCGCCAAAGGTCTTGCCCACGCCCATGACTTCGCCGGTCGACTTCATTTCGGGGCCGAGGATGGTGTCCACGCCGGGGAACTTGACGAACGGGAACACGGCTTCCTTGACGCTGAAGTAAGGCGGCGTCACTTCCTTGGTCACGCCCTGCGAGGCCAGCGTCTGGCCGACCATGCAGCGTGCCGCGACCTTGGCCAGCTGTATGCCCGTGGCCTTGGAGACGAAAGGCACGGTACGCGAGGCGCGCGGGTTGACTTCCAGCACGTAGATCACGTCCTTGCCGTCGCGTTCCTGGATCGCGAACTGCACGTTCATCAGGCCCACCACGTTCAGGCCTTCGGCCATGGCCGCGGTCTGGCGCTTGATTTCCTCGATCGTGTCCTTGGCCAGGTAGTAAGGCGGCAGCGAGCAGGCGGAGTCGCCCGAATGCACGCCGGCCTGTTCGATGTGTTCCATCACGCCGCCGATGAAGACCTTGCCTTCGACGTCGCGGATGCAGTCGACATCGCATTCGATGGCGTTCGACAGGAAGTGGTCGAGCAGCACCGGCGAGTCATGGCTGACCTTGACGGCTTCGCGCATGTAGCGCTCGAGGTCGCGCTGCTCGTGCACGATTTCCATCGCGCGGCCGCCCAGCACATAGCTGGGACGCACGACCAGCGGGTAACCCAGCGTGGCGGCCTTTTCCAGCGCTTCGGCGTCGGTGCGCGCGGTGGCGTTGGGCGGCTGGCGCAGGCCCAGCGTGTGCAGCATCTGCTGGAAACGCTCGCGGTCTTCGGCGGCGTCGATCATGTCGGGCGTGGTGCCGATGATGGGCACGCCGGCTTCTTCCAGACCCAGAGCCAGCTTCAACGGCGTCTGGCCGCCGTACTGCACGATCACGCCCGCGGGCTTCTCGACGGCGACGATCTCGAGCACATCTTCGAGCGTCAGCGACTCGAAGTACAGGCGGTCAGAGGTGTCGTAGTCGGTGGACACGGTTTCGGGGTTGCAGTTGACCATGATGGTTTCATAGCCGTCCTCGCGCATGGCGAGCGCGGCATGCACGCAGCAGTAGTCGAACTCGATGCCCTGGCCGATGCGGTTGGGACCGCCGCCGAGCACCATGATCTTCTTCTTGTCGGTGGGCGCGGCTTCGCACTCTTCGTCATACGTCGAGTACATGTAGGCCGTGTCGGTGGCGAACTCGCCGGCGCAGGTGTCGACGCGCTTGTACACGGGGCGCACATTGAACGCATGGCGCGCGGCGCGCACCACATGCTCGGTGGTGTGCAGCAGCTTGGCCAGGCGGCGGTCCGAGAAGCCCTTTTGCTTGAGCGAGCGCAGCGTCGCGGCGTCGAGCGCGGCCAGCGCGCCTTCGCCCTTGGCGGCATACAGCTCGTCGAGTTCCAGTTCGATCTTCACGATCTGCTCGATCTGCACCAGGAACCAGGGGTCGATCTTGGTCAGCGCGAACACTTCATCGACCGACAGGCCCATGGCGAACGCATCGCCCACGTACCAGATGCGGTCGGGACCGGGTTCGCCCAGTTCCTTTTCCAGCGTCTCGCGGTCCTGGGTCTTCTCGTTCATGCCGTCGACGCCGACTTCAAGGCCGCGCAGCGCCTTCTGGAACGATTCCTGGAAGGTGCGGCCAATGGCCATGACTTCGCCGACCGACTTCATCTGCGTGGTCAGGCGGTTGTCTGCGGTGGGGAACTTCTCGAACGCGAAACGCGGGATCTTGGTGACCACGTAGTCGATCGAGGGCTCGAACGACGCGGGGGTCGCGCCGCCCGTGATGTCGTTCTTGAGTTCGTCGAGCGTATAGCCCACGGCCAGCTTGGCCGCGACCTTGGCGATGGGGAAGCCCGTGGCCTTGGACGCCAGCGCCGACGAACGCGACACGCGCGGGTTCATCTCGATGACGATCATGCGGCCGTCGACGGGGTTGACCGAGAACTGCACGTTGGAGCCACCGGTGTCGACACCGATCTCACGCAGCACTGCCAGCGAGGCATTGCGCATGATCTGGTATTCCTTGTCGGTCAGTGTCTGTGCGGGTGCCACGGTGATCGAGTCGCCGGTGTGCACGCCCATGGGGTCCAGGTTCTCGATCGAGCAGATGATGATGCAGTTGTCCGCCTTGTCGCGCACCACTTCCATCTCATACTCTTTCCAGCCGAGCAGCGACTCTTCGATCAGCAGCTCGTTGGTCGGCGAAGCTTCGAGGCCGCGCTTGCAGATGGTCTCGAACTCTTCGGGGTTGTAGGCAATGCCGCCACCCGTGCCGCCCAGCGTGAAGCTGGGGCGGATCACCGTGGGAAAGCCCATCTGCTTTTGCACTGCCCAGGCTTCGTCCATGCTGTGGGCGATGCCAGAGCGCGCGGAGCCCAGACCGATCTTGGTCATGGCGTCCTTGAACTTCAGGCGGTCTTCGGCCTTGTCGATGGCTTCGGGCGTGGCGCCGATCAGCTCGACCTTGTACTTGTCAAGCACGCCATTGCGCCACAGGTCCAGCGCGCAGTTCAGCGCGGTCTGGCCGCCCATGGTGGGCAGGATGGCGTCGGGACGCTCCTTGGCAATGATCTTCTCGACCGTCTGCCAGGTGATGGGCTCGATGTAGGTGACGTCGGCCGTGGCCGGGTCGGTCATGATCGTCGCGGGGTTGCTGTTGATCAGGATGACCTTGTAACCCTCTTCGCGCAGCGCCTTGCAGGCCTGCACGCCCGAGTAGTCGAACTCGCAGGCCTGGCCGATGACGATGGGGCCGGCGCCGATGATCAGAATGCTTTTGAGGTCTGTGCGCTTTGGCATTATTTATTCTCCTGGGCCTTGGCCATCAGTGCCGTGAAGCGGTCGAACATGTAGGCGATGTCGTGCGGGCCGGGCGATGCTTCGGGGTGACCCTGGAAGCAGAACGCGGGCTTGTCGGTGCGCTCCAGGCCTTGCAGCGTGCCGTCGAACAGGCTCACGTGCGTGGGCCGCAGGTTGGCCGGCAGCGATGCCATGTCGACCGCGAAGCCGTGGTTCTGGCTGGTGATGCTCACGCGGCCGGTGTCCAGGTCCTTGACCGGGTGGTTCGCGCCATGGTGGCTGTTGGCCATCTTGAACGTGGTCGCGCCCGAAGCCAGGGCCATGATCTGGTGGCCCAGGCAGATGCCGAACGTGGGCACGCCGGCCTCGATCAACTCCTTGGTCGCCTGGATGGCGTAGTCGCAGGGCTGTGGATCGCCAGGGCCGTTCGACAGGAACACGCCATCGGGGTTCATTGCCAGCACGTCGGCGGCCGGCGTCTGCGCGGGCACCACGGTGAGCTTGCAGCCGCGCTCGGCGAGCATGCGCAGGATGTTGAGCTTGACGCCGTAGTCATAGGCGACGACGTGGAAGCGCGGCGCGGTCTGCTGGCCGTAGCCCTGTCCCAGTTGCCATTCGGTCTGGTCCCAGGTGTAGGTCTTGGTGGTCGACACCACCTTGGCCAGGTCCAGGCCCTTCATCGACGGCGCGGCCTGGGCTGCAGCCACGGCCTGCGCGATGCGCTCGGGGGTCGCGCTTTCGCCTTCGGCCAGGCCGACGATCGCACCGTTTTGCGCGCCCTTGTCGCGCAGCAGGCGCGTGAGCTTGCGGGTGTCGATGTTGGCGATGGCAACGGTGTTCTCGCGCACCAGGTACTGGGGCAAGGTGTGGGTCAAGCGGAAGTTGCTTGCCAGCAGCGGCAGATCCTTGATGATCAAACCTGCGGCGTGGACTTTTTCAGCCTCGATGTCCTCGGCATTGACACCATAGTTGCCGATGTGCGGATACGTGAGGGTCACGATCTGCTGGCAATAGCTTGGGTCGGTGAGGATTTCTTGATAGCCGGTGATCGCGGTGTTGAACACCACTTCGCCGACGGTGGTGCCGACTGCACCGATCGAGTTGCCGATAAAGACCGTGCCGTCTGCGAGCGCCAGGATGGCTGGGGGGAAGGATCCCTTGAGAGACAAAAGCACTGGGTTCTCCGGTTCTAATTACGGTTACGCCCAGCGAGCCTAGACGTGAGTCTGGCTATAGCTTGTGTTGCGGGGGAAGGCTCGAAGCGGCGCTAGGCGTAGATGTGGAATGCTTGAAAGCCGCCCATTATAGCCGTGTGCCATGACAGGCCCGTGGCCGCGCCCGGGATTACCCGAGAGCGCAGAGGACCTATAGGCGCACGTTGCGCGCGTTTGTGATGCGCCTTGCCAGAGGCTTTTGCATCTTTTCCTAGGGCAGGCCGTTGACCCTTCGACCGGGCTGCGCAGGCAGGCTCAGGGCGACCGGGGAAAACCGTTCGTGGTGAGCCCGTCGAACCATGAACGGCCTGCCCTACAGTCCCGCACCTCGCCGGCCGCACCTCGCCGGCCGCACCTCGCCGGCCGCACCTGGCCGGCCGCACCTATACGGCCGCCGTCAGCGCACTCGCATGCAGGCAGATTGCCGCCGCCGCCGCCACATTGAGCGATTCCTCGCCGCCGGGCTGGCCTATGCGCACCTGCAGCGCTGCGCGCGCCTCGACGGCCGCGCCCACGCCCTGCCCTTCATGGCCCATGGCCCAGGCGCAGGGCCAGGGCAGCTGGGTGTGCTGGATCAGCTTGCCCTGGTGCGAGCTGGTGACGATCAGCGGCACCTGCAGCGCGTCGAGCGCCTCCACATCGGCCGACTCGACCAGATGCAGGCCGAAATGCGCGCCCATGCCTGCGCGCAGCACCTTCTGACTCCACAGCGCGGCCGTGCCCTTGAGCGCGACCACCTGCAGGAAACCAAAAGCCGCGGCGCTGCGCAGAATGGAGCCCACGTTGCCCGCGTCCTGCACGCGGTCCAGCACCACGGTCGCCAGCCCGGCCTGCGGCGCCTGGCCCGGCAGCCATTCGAGCAGATAGCCCATGCGCGCCGGCGATTCGAGGCCGCTGATATCGGCAAACAGCGCGTCGGCCAGCACCACCACCTTGTCCGCGGCCTGGGCCCATTCGGCCGGCACCTGGGGCCAGAACGATTCGGCAAACACTGCCACCGCGGGACGCAGGCCGCGCGCCAGCGCCGCGCGGCACAGGTGGTCGCCTTCGAGCCAGACCTGACCCTGCTTGCGGTAGGCCGTGCTGTCGTGCGACAGCTTGCGCAACTCCTTGACGAAGGCGTTGTCACGCGAATGGATGGCGGTCACAGGTGAAGTCATGGCAGTTCAGGAAAAGGAAGGGGCCAGCACCTGGGCGACAGGCGAAAACGAACGGCGGTGCTCGGGGCAGGCGCCATGCGCCTGCAAGGCGCTCAGGTGCGCGGGCGTGCCATAGCCCTTGTGGCCGGCAAAGCCATAGGCGGGGTATTGCGCGTCCAGGCGCTCGCACCAGCGGTCGCGGTGCACCTTGGCGAGAATGGACGCCGCGGAAATCGCCTTGACCAGCGCATCGCCCTTGACGATGGCTTCGGCATGCATGTCGAGCACCGGAATGCGGTTGCCGTCGACCAGCACCAGCACGGGCTTGAGGCGCAGCCCCATGACGGCGCGGCGCATCGCCAGCATCGTGGCCTGCAGGATGTTGAGCTCGTCGATCTCCTGCACGCTGGCTTCGGCAATCGAGCAGCACAGCGCCTTCGCGCGGATTTCGTCGAACAGCGCTTCGCGGCGCGCGGCCGTGAGCTTCTTGGAGTCGGCCAGGCCCGCTATCGGGTTCAGGTCGTCGAGAATCACGGCGGCCGCCACTACCGGGCCGGCCAGAGGACCGCGCCCCGCCTCATCCACCCCGGCTACCAGGCCGGGCGGATGCCACGGCAAGCAGACCTGTTCAGGTGGAAGAGACAACTTTCTGGATTGCATCAGCGGCCAATCGGGCGGTATCGCGCCGCAGCAGATGGTGCAGCGCTGTGAAGCGCTGCTCCAGCGCCTCAATGGTTGAAGGAGAATCATCGCGCGCGCGCAGCCAGCGCAGCACCTCGGCGGCCAGCGCCTGGGGCGTGGCGGCATCCTGCAGCAATTCCGGCACGACAAACTCGCCGCACAGGATATTGGGCAGTCCGACCCAGGGCTGCAGCTGCTTGCGGCGCATCAGCCGCCAGCTCAGCGACTGCATGCGGTAGCCGATCACCATCGGGCGCTTGAACAGCGCCGCTTCGAGGGTGGCCGTGCCGCTGGCAATCAGCGTGCAGTCGCAGGCCGCAAGCGCGTCGTGCGACTGGCCCGACAGAATGCGGATGCGCGCCTCGATGCCCGCGGCACGCGCCGCCTGGCGCACGGTGTCGATCAGCGAAGGCACGGCCGGAACGATGATTTCCACCGCCGGAAATACCTGGCTGACCAGGGCTGCGGCCGCGAAGAACGCGGGCGCGATATAACGAATTTCGGAAGTCCGGCTGCCGGGCAGCACGGCCAGCACCAGCGCGTCCTGCGCCAGGCCCAGACGCTGGCGCGCGGCCTGGCGATCGGGCGCAAGGGGAATCACGCTGGCCAGCGGATGACCTACATAGGTCGCCGCAATGCCATGGCCGGCGAGCAGCTCGGGCTCGAACGGAAAAATGCACAGCACATGGTCGGCCGCGCGGCGGATCTTCTCCACGCGGTTGGCACGCCAGGCCCAGATCGACGGGCAGACGAAATGCACGGTCTTGACGCCCTTGGCGCGCAGATCGGCTTCGAGCCCGAGATTGAAATCAGGCGCATCGACGCCGACGAACACGCTGGGCGGATCGGCCAGCAGCCGATCGCGCAATTGCCGGCGTATGCGCAGCAGCTCGGCCAGTCGCTGGAACACTTCCCAGTTGTAGCCGTGCACGGCCAGCCGCTGGCTGTCCCACCAGGCGTCGAAGCCGCGCGCGCGCATCTGCGGGCCGCCTATGCCTGCGCTCTGCAGCGCCGGCCACTGGGTCTTGAGACCGTCGAGAATCAGGCCGGCCAGCAGGTCGCCCGAAGTCTCGCCGGCCACCATCGCCACACGCGCTGCAGTCATTGGAAGCTCCCGTTCAGCGCGCGAGACCGCGCCTGGAGCCGGCGATGAACGCGCTCAGCGCGTCGATATCGGCGACGGCTTCGGGAAATTGCGCGGCCAGCGCGACAATCGCCTGGCGTGCGGCTTCGAGCGTCAGCCCCTGGCGGTACAGCAGCTTGTGCATCTGCTTGACCGCGGCCAGGCGCTGGGGCGAAAAACCGCGCCGGCGCAGGCCTTCGAGGTTGAAGCCGCGCACCGACAGCGGATTGCCGTCGACCAGCATGAACGGCGGCACGTCCTGCGAGATATGGCTGGCGAAACCGGCCATCACATGCGCGCCGATCTGCGTGAACTGGTGCACGCCCGTGAGGCCGCCCAGAATTGCATGGTCGCCGACCTTCACATGGCCGGCGAGCGTGGCATTGTTCGCCAGCACCGTGTGATTGCCCACGACGCAGTCGTGCGCAATGTGCACATAGGCCATGATCCAGTTGTCGTCGCCGACCTGGGTCAGCCCCTGGTCCTGGACCGTGCCGAGATTGAACGTGCAGAACTCGCGGATGGTATTGCGATCGCCGATGACCAGCCGCGTGGGCTCGCCCGCGTACTTCTTGTCCTGCGGCTGCGCGCCCAGCGAGGCAAACTGGAAAATCTGGTTGTCCGCGCCTATCGTCGTATGGCCTTCAATGACGCAATGCGCGCCCACCGAAGTGCCGACGCCTATGCGCACATCGGGACCGATCACCGCATAGGGACCCACGGTCACCGATGCGTCGAGCTGGGCCGCCGGATCAACCAGCGCGGTAGAGTGAATACGGCTCACGACCAACCCAGCGCTTTCAGCCCACGGCCCGCATGGTGCACATCAGGTCTGCTTCGCAGGCCACTTCGTCACCGACGCGGGCCACGCCCTTGAACTTCCAGATGCCGCCGCGCACGCGGTCGATGGTGATTTCCAGCACCAGCTGATCGCCGGGCTCGACCGGGCGCTTGAAGCGCGCGGCATCGATGCCCACGAAATAGTAGATGTTGTTTTCGTCCGGCACCTTGCCCATGGCGTCGAACGCCAGCAGGCCCGCGGCCTGGGCCAATGCTTCGAGCATCAGCACGCCGGGCATCACGGGACGGCCGGGGAAATGGCCCTGGAAGTAAGGCTCGTTGAACGTGACGTTCTTGATCGCCTTGATACGTTGGTTGCTCTCGAGCTCCAGAACCTTGTCCACCAGCAGAAACGGGTAGCGGTGGGGCAGTTGCTTGAGAATTGCGTGGATATCCATCATTGCGTTCCGATCTTGCTGCCCTGCGGCTGCTGCTGCTCAAGCGCCTTGATGCGCTCGCGCAAGCTGTGCAGCTGCTTCAGAGTGGCAGCATTTTTTTCCCATTTGTTGTTTTCATCGACAGGAAACATTCCTGTATAGACGCCGGGCTTGTTCAAAGAACGCGTCACCACAGTCGCCGCCGAGATATGTACATTTTCGGCCAATTGCAAATGCCCGAGAACGATGGCGCCGCCGCCGACGGTGCAATGCGCACCGATACGCGCACTGCCCGCCACGCCCACGCACCCGGCCATGGCGACATGCTGTCCGACATGGACGTTATGTCCGATCTGGACGAGATTATCCAGCTTCACGCCGTTTTCAATCACAGTGTCATCGAGCGCGCCGCGATCCACGCAGGTATTGGCACCGATTTCCACATCATCACCGATGCGCACCGCGCCGAGCTGCTCGATTTTCACCCAGGTTCCGCGCTCGGGCGCGAAGCCGAAGCCGTCGGAGCCGAGCACCACGCCCGCATGCAGCAGGCAGCGCGCACCCACGACGCAGTTCTCGCCTACCGTGACGCGCGACTTGAGCACCGTGTGCGCGCCTATGCGCGCGCCGCGCTCGACCACGCACAGCGGGCCTACATAGGCCGTTGGATCGATCACCGCTTCGGGGTCGACCACGGCGCTGGCATGCACGCCGCTGAGCGGCGCGCGCTCGTGCAGACGCTTCCACAACTGGGTCGCGCGCGCGAAATACACATAGGGATCGGGCGCCACGATACAGGCGCCACGTTGCATTGCAGCGTCCCGCATGGCAGGCGCCACAATGACACAGGCCGCCTTGGAGGCGGCCAGTTGCTGCTGGTAGCGTGGATTGCTCAGGAAACTCAAGTCTCCCGCGCCTGCGGAGTCCAGCGGAGCAATACGGGAAATTTCCGTATCGCTGTCCGCCAGCTCCAGCGTCCCCCCCAGCGCACCCACAATTTGCCCGAGTAGCAAGCTCACTGTCTGTACGTCTTCAGCAGCAGATCACTTGGCGGCGTTGAGCGCCTTGAGCACCTTGTCGGTGATGTCGTGCTTGGGGTTGATGTAGACGGCTTCCTGCAGGATCACGTCGTACTTTTCGGCTTCGGCAACGGTCTTGACCACGCGGTTGGCGCGCTCTAGCACTTGCGACAGCTCTTCGTTCTTGCGCGAGTTCAGGTCTTCCTGGAATTCGCGGCGCTTGCGCTGGAATTCACGGTCCTGGTCGACCAGTTGACGCTGGCGTGCGGTGCGCTGCGATTCCGACAGCGTGGGGGCTTCGCGCTCGAACTTGTCCGAAGCGGTCTTGAGCGTGTTGCCGGCGTCGACCAGCTCCTTTTCGCGCTTGGAGAATTCGGCTTCGAGCTTGGCCTGTGCAGCCTTGGCCGTGGTGGCTTCGCGGAAGATACGGTCCGTATTGACAAACCCGGCCTTGAATTCTTGCGCATGCGCAGCCAGAGCCATGGTGCTCATCAGCACGGCCAGAGAGATTTGGCGAGAAAGTGATTTCATTAGAAGGACGTTCCGATTTGGAATTGAAGTTTCTGGATTTTATCCCCAGCGAATTTACGCACGGGATGAGCATACGCCAAGCGCAATGGCCCCAACGGGGAAATCCAGCTCAAACCAATGCCAGCCGAAGCCCGCATCAGCGAGAAGTCAACCGTTTCGCGGTCGCCAAACACATTACCGACGTCAACAAAGGTGAACACACGCAAAGTTTTGTCATTGCCGGCGCCTGGCAGCGGCGCCATGAATTCGGCATTCAGCGTGACTTTCTTCGGGCCGCCGAGCGACGAGCCGATCACGTCACGCGGACCCAGCGTGCCCTGGTCGAAACCGCGCACCGAGCCCAGGCCGCCCGAGTAGAAGTTCTTGAACACCGGGAACGGCCGGCCATTGAGGCCCTTGCCCCAGCCCAGCTCGCCGTTGAAGGCCAGCGTGAACTTCTTGCTCAGCGGCACGTACTGCTGGATCTGGTAGTTGGCGCGCACGTAACGCGCATCGCCGGCCACCGACCAGTCGGTGTTCAGGCGCTGGTAGCGGCCTGCATTGGGAGCGAGCGCGCTGTCGCGGCTGTCGCGCGACCAGCCTATGGTCAGCGGCACGGCCGTGCTGGTATAGCCATAGGTGTCGCCATAGGCCAGATAGGCTGCGGGAATATTGGTGCCCGGCTTGATGCGCGTCTGCTCCAGGCCGGCGCCGAAGAACACCGTGTCGAGCTCGCTGAACGGCACGCCGAAACGCACGCCCGTACCGGCCGTGACGAGTTCGTAGTTGCCGCCCTGGTCTTCGTAAGGCTTGTCGGTGCGGTAGTAGACGTCAAGCGTGCGCGAGATGCCTTCCTTGGTGAAATAAGGATCGGTGGTGCTCAGCACCAGGGTACGGCGGTATTTACTGGTATTTACATCAATACCCAGATAGTTACCGGACCCGAAGACGTTTTCCTGCTTGATGCCGAACGACAGCGAGATTTTTTCAGCACTTGAAAAACCTGCACCCAATTGCAACGAGCCTGTGGGCTTCTCGGCCACGGACACGACGATATCGACCTGATCGGGCGAACCGGGCACTTCCTGGGTCTCGACATTGACTTCGGTGAAGAAGCCCAGGCGGTCGACGCGGTCGCGCGACAGCTTGATCTTGTCGCCGTCGTACCACGAGGCTTCGAACTGGCGGAACTCGCGGCGAATCACTTCGTCGCGCGTGCGGTTGTTGCCGCTGACCTGGATGCGGCGCACATAGGCGCGGCGCGAAGGCTCGGCCTTGACCACGATGGACACGCGGTTGTTGGTGCGGTCGATCTCGGGCACGGCCTCGACGCGCGCAAACGCAAAGCCGAAGTTGCCGAAGTGATCGGAAAACGCCTTGGTGGTCTGCGTGACCTGGTCGGCGTTGTAGGGCTCGCCGGGCTTGATCGTGACCATGGACTTGAACTCGTCGTCGCGGTCGAGGTAGTTGCCTTCGAGCTTGACGTCCGACACCACATAGCGTTCGCCTTCGTGGATGTTCACCGTGAGCGAAATCGTCTGCTTGTCGGGCGAAATCGCGACCTGGGTCGACTCGATGCGGAATTCGAGATAGCCGCGCTGCAGATAGTACGAGCGCAGCGTCTCCAGATCGGCATTGAGCTTGGAGCGCGCATAGCGGTCGGACTTGGTGTACCAACTGAGCCAGCCGCCGGTGTCCTGGTCGAACAGGCCCTTGAGCGTGGATTCGCTGAAGGCCTTGTTGCCGACCACGTGGATCTCGTTGATCTTCGCGGGTTCGCCTTCGGTCACCGTGAACGTCAGGTTGACGCGGTTGCGCTCGATGGGCGTCACGGTGGTGACGACTTCCGCGCCATAGAGGCTGCGGTTGATGTACTGGCGCTTGAGTTCCTGCTCGGCGCGGTCGGCGAGCGCGCTGTCGAAAGGCCGGCCTTCGGCCAGACCCACGTCGCGCATGGCTTTCTTCAAGGTGTCCTTGTCGAACTCCTTGGTGCCGGCGAAGTTGACGTCGGCAATCGTCGGACGTTCCTCTACGACCACCGTGAGCACGTTGCCGTTGGCTTCGAGACGCACGTCCTTGAACAGGCCCAGAGCGAACAGCGCACGGATCGCGGCCGAGCCTTTTTCGTCGTTGTAATCATCACCCACACGCAGGGGGATGGACGCAAAAATGGTACCCGCTTCCACCCGCTGAAGACCTTCGACGCGGATGTCCTGGACCTTGAAAGGCTCCAGTGCCCAGGCGGCGTTGGCCGCAAGAACCATGGCGGTCAAGGCCGAAGCGGTACGCGCGCCTAAGCGATTGATGTGTTTTTTCATGAGTGAATTGCCGCCGACTTGCTTGGCAAAATTCGGCAAAATTAGTTAGCCCAAGAGCCGGTTGATATCGTTGAAAAAGGCGATGCACATCATCAGCAGCAGCACAGCCACGCCGAGACGCTGCAATCTTTCCATCCAAGCTTCGGACACCTGCCGGCCCGTCACGCCTTCCCAAAGATAATACATCAGGTGCCCGCCGTCCAAAACGGGCAGGGGCAGCAGGTTGAGAACACCCAGGCTCACGCTGATCAGCGCGAGGAAAGCCAGGTACTGCGTGAAGCCCATGCTGGCCGATTTGCCCGCATAGTCGGCAATCGTCAGCGGACCGCTGATATTCTTCAGCGACGCTTCACCGATGACCATGCGGCCCATCATGCGCAGCGTCAATACCGACAGATCCCAGGTGCGCTGCGCGCCATTTTGCAGGCCTTCGACAAAGCCGCGGCGCACCAGCGTCATTTCGGGCGCGGCGCCCACGAATGCGCCTATGCGCCCCACCCACTGATCGTCCTGCTGCACCGCATCCGGGCGTACCGACAGCTGCATGGGCTGACCGCCCCGCTCTATGCGCCAGTCCTGCGCCACGGCTTCGGTGCCGCGCACCGAGGCGCGGATCAGGCCGCGCAATTGCTGGCCGTCGACCACCGGGACCGCGCCCACGGCGAGCACCTTGTCGCCTTCACGCAGGCCTGCGCGCCGGGCCGCGCCGTCGGGCAGCAGTTCGCCCATGACGGCCGGCGTCCAGGGCGCGACCACGCCTATGCGCTCGAACAGTTTTTCGTCGGCTTCGCGCGTTTCCAGCGTTCCCAGCGGCAGCTTGAGCTCGGTCGCCGCGGCGGTCTGTGGCCGCACGATCTGCAGGCGTGCATCCTGGCCTTCGAGCGCTGCGCGCGCCAGCGCCCAGCGCAGCTCGTCAAACGACACCACGGGCTCGAGCGGGCCATCGCCGCGCGCCACGGCCTGCACCAGCTCCGCGCCCTTGAGGCCCGCAGCCTGGGCCAGCGAGCCGGCCGGCGGGCTGGCCACATAGGGCTTGGGCTCCTGCACCCCTATCCAGTTCACACCCGCATACAGCAGCACCGCGAGCAGCAGGTTGGCCGCGGGGCCGGCCGCGACAATCGCCGCGCGCGCACGCAAGGGCTTGTTGTTGAACGCCAGATGGCGCTCGCCTTCGGCCACCGGTGCTTCACGCTCGTCGAGCATGCGCACATAGCCGCCGAGCGGAAACGCGGCCAGCACGAACTCGGTCGACGAACCCTTGGGCGTCCAGCGCAGCAAGGGCTTGCCGAAGCCCACCGAGAAACGCAGCACCTTGACGCCGCAGGCCACCGCGACGCGGTAGTGGCCGTACTCGTGCACGGCGATCAGCACGCCCAGCGCCAGCGCGAAAGCGAGGACAGTCATCAACATGGGTGGCGCCTATCTCGAAAAAAAGAGGGTCGGGCCCGGCCGTTCAGGCCAGCGCCCAGCGTTCGACCGCGGCGTTCGCGCAGGCACGCGCCTGGGCATCGACGGCCAGCAGGTCTTCGAGCGAGCCCGGAGCCTGCGGCAGCTGCATCTTCTCGAGCGTCTCGAGGTTGACCGCATGGATGCGGTCGAAAGTCAGCCGGCGCTGCAGAAAGGCATCCACGGCCATTTCATTGGCCGCGTTGAGCACCGTGGTCGTGCCTTCGATGGCGCGCAGCGCCTGCCAGGACAGGTGCAGGCCCGGAAAGCGCTGGGCATCGGCGTCCTCGAACGTGAGCGCGCTGAGTTTGGAGAAGTCCAGCCGCGCCGCGCCGCTCGTGATGCGCTCGGGCCAGGCCAGGCCGCAGGCAATCGGCACGCGCATGTCGGGCGTGCCCAGTTGCGCCAGCACCGAGGCATCGTTGAACTGCACCATCGAGTGCACGATCTGCTGCGGGTGGATCACCACCTTGATCTGATCGGGCGCCATGTCGAACAACCAGCGCGCCTCGATGACCTCCAGCGCCTTGTTCATCATCGTCGCGGAGTCGACCGAAATCTTGCGGCCCATGGAGAAGTTCGGATGGGCGCAGGCCTGTTCGGGCGTGATCTGCGACAGGCTCGCGGGATCGCGCGCGCGAAACGGCCCGCCCGAGGCCGTGAGCAGGATGCTGTCCACGCGCTGCGCCCAGGTCGTGCGGTCCTCGGGCAGGCACTGGAAGATCGCCGAATGCTCGCTGTCTATGGGCAGCAGCGTCGCGCCGTGGCGCTTGACGGTGTCCATGAACAGCGCGCCACCGACGACCAGCGCCTCCTTGTTGGCCAGCAGCAGGCGCTTGCCGGCCCGGGCTGCGGCCAGGCAGGGCCCCAGGCCCGCGGCACCGACAATCGCTGCCATGACGGCGTCTACGTCTTCATGCGCCGCAATCTGCTCGAGCGCATCGGGCGCCTGCAGCACTTCGGTCGCCAGGCCGTTGGCCTTGATCTTTTCGGCCAGTTCGCGCGCATGGGCCGGGCTGGCCATCACCGCGAAGCGCGGCTTGAACTGCGCGCACTGCGCCAGCATCAGCTCGACCTGGGTCGCTGCGCTCAGCGCAAACACCTCGTAATCCTCGAGGTGGCGCGACACGACATCCAGCGTGCTGGTGCCGACAGAGCCCGTAGAGCCGAGAATGGTGAGACGTTGTTTCATGGATTTACAAAAGAAGAAAGCATCATGGCCAATGGCAGAGTCGGCAGCAGCGCATCGATGCGGTCGAGCACGCCGCCGTGGCCCGGCAGCAGCGCGCTGCTGTCCTTGACACCGACGCTGCGCTTGACCAGCGACTCGACAAGATCGCCGACCACGCTCATGGCTCCCATGAACACCACGGCCAGCACCAGGAACCACAGGCCCTGGCGCAGCAAAAGAGAATAGAAGCTAGGCAGCGTCGCGCCCAGCTGGCGGTCGACGAGCACCCAGACCGCGGCCAGCACCAGCACGCCGGCCATGCCGCCCCAGACCCCTTCCCAGCTCTTGCCGGGACTGATCGAAGGCGCGAGCTTGTTGCGCGTGAACTTGAGGCCGAAAGCGCGGCCCGCGAAATAGGCAAAGATGTCGGCCACCCAGACCAGCAGCAGCACCGACAGCAGGAAATTGACACCCATGCGGTGCGCCTGCAGCACGGCCAGCCAGGCCAGCCACAGCGCGAGCACGCCGCCGACCAGGCGCAGCGCCAGCGGCACCCGCGCCCAGGCGCCCACGCCCGCGCGCAGCAGCGCCGCGCCCAGGAGCACCCACAGGCTGCCGCCTATGAGCCACAGGCGATTGAGCGGCTGCTCAAGCCAGCCCAGATACCAGCTCAGGCCACACAGCAGCAGGCAGGCCGCACCCAGCGCGCTCGCGCCGGCCTGGCCCAGGCCGTGCATGCGCCCCCACTCCCAGGCACCCGCGGTCATCAATACCAGCACCACCACCGAGAACGGCAGCGGGTCCGGATAGAACAATGCGGGAAGAAGAATAGCCAGCAGGACCAGAGCGGTAATGACACGCTGCTTGAGCATGGTTCCCTTTCTCAGACCGGCAACTGCGCGGGAGGGGCCGACTGAATTTGTGCAGAAGTTTTGCCAAAGCGGCGCTCGCGCGCGCCGTAGGCAGCAAAAGCCTCGTCCAATGCCGCTTCGTCGAAGTCGGGCCACAGGACAGGGCTGAAAAACAGTTCCGAGTAGGCCAGCTGCCACAGCAGGAAATTGCTGATGCGCATTTCTCCGCCCGTGCGTATCAGCAGATCGGGATCGGCGACATGCGCCAGCCCCATGGCCGCGTTCAGGCTGGCTTCGGTGATGGGCTCGCCGCGGGCGGCCAGACCGGCTGCCGCCTGGGTGATGTCCCAGCGTCCGCCATAATTGAAACAGATATTGAGCACCAGGCGGCTATTGTGCGCCGTTTCGCGCTCGGCGACATCGAGCCCGGCGCAGATGCGCTCGCTCAGGCCGCGGCGTTCACCGACGAAGTGCAGCTGCACGCCTTCGCGGCCCAGCTGCGCCACTTCGCGGCCCAGCGCCGAAGTGAGCAGGCCCATCAGGCCGGAGACCTCGTCTTCGGGCCGCTGCCAGTTCTCCGAGGAAAACGCAAACACCGTGAGCACCTTCACTCCGCGCTCGAGACAGGCCTTGACGCAGCGGCGCAAGGCCTTGACGCCTTGCGCGTGCCCCGTCAGCCGGGGCATGAAGCGGCGCTTGGCCCAGCGACCGTTGCCATCCATGACGATGGCAACATGCGCGGGCACGGAAAGTTCGGTGAACGTCTGCAAGGCGTGATCTACGGTGACGTGACCTGTCAAACCGCCATGATCTCTTGTTCCTTGGCCGCCACCAGCTGATCGATTTCAGCGATGTGGCGGTCGGTCACTTTCTGCACGTCGGTTTCGGCGCGCTTCTGGTCGTCTTCGGACGCGAGCTTTTCCTTGACCAGCTTCTTGACCGAATCGTTGGCATCGCGGCGCAGGTTGCGGATGGCGATCTTCGCGCCTTCGGCTTCATTGCGCGCCAGCTTGGTCATTTCCTTGCGGCGCTCTTCGCTCATCGGCGGCACGGGCACGCGGATCAGATCGCCCAGCGACGAAGGGTTCACGCCCAGATCGCTTTCGCGGATGGCCTTTTCGATCTTGGCTCCCATGGGCTTTTCCCAGGGCTGGACGCTCAGCGTGCGCGAATCGAGCAGCGACACGTTGGCCACCTGCGTCAGCGGCACCATGGAGCCGTAATATTCGACCATGATGCTGTCGAGCATGCCGGCGCTGGCACGGCCCGTACGGATCTTGCCCAGGTTGTTCTTGAACGCCGTGATGGACTGGTCCATCTTGGCTTCGGTGGTTTTCTTGATGTCAGCAATCGTCATGTCTATTCCTCGGGGATCGGCTATGCACCTGCGTGGTGCATGATGCTCAAGCGTACACCAAGGTGCCTTCGTCTTCGCCCATCACCACGCGCAGCAGCGCTCCATGCTTGACGATGGAGAACACCCGCACCGGCAGCTTCTGGTCGCGGCACAGCGCGAAAGCGGTTGCATCCATGATGCCCAGATTGCGCGAAATGGCTTCATCGAAGCTCAGCTTCGTGTAGCGGGTTGCTTCAGGGTCCTTGAACGGATCGGCCGTATAAACGCCATCCACCTTGGTCGCCTTGAGCACGACTTCGGCACCGATTTCCGCACCGCGCAGCGCGGCGGCGGTGTCGGTGGTGAAAAACGGGTTGCCCGTACCAGCGGCGAACACCACGACCTTGCCCTCTTCGAGGTACTGCAGCGCCTTGGGGCGCACGTAAGGCTCGACCACCTGCTCGATCGCAATGGCCGACATCACGCGGGCCGTCAGGCCCTGCTTGTCCATGGCATCGGCCAGGGCCAGGGCATTCATGACCGTGGCCAGCATGCCCATGTAGTCGGCCGTTGCACGGTCCATTCCTACGGAGCCGCCCGCCACGCCACGAAAGATGTTTCCGCCCCCGATAACGACCGCCACCTGCACACCCACGCGGGTGACGGCAGCGATCTCTTCCACCATGCGAACGATGGTGGCCCGGTTGATGCCGAAGGAGTCGTCGCCCATGAGCGCCTCACCAGACAACTTGAGCAAGATGCGCTTGTGGGCTGGTGCTGCGTGGGTCATGAAAAATACTCCGTACGGTAAAAAATGGGATCAGGGGAAAGAAAACGGTCTACGGATGACTTAAGCGCCAGCCTTGGCAGCAGCCACTTGGGCAGCCACTTCAGCAGCGAAGTCGTCCACCTTCTTCTCAATGCCTTCGCCGACCACGTACAGGGTGAAGCCCTTGACGGTGGTGTTTGCGGCCTTGAGCATCTGCTCGACGGTTTGCTTGCCGTCAGCGGCCTTCACGAAGACCTGGTTGTTCAGCGAAACTTCCTTGAGGTACTTCTGCACCGAACCTTCGACCATCTTGGCGACGATGTCGGCGGGCTTGCCCGATTCAGCGGCCTTGGCGGTGGCCACGGTGCGCTCTTTTTCAATCAGGTCGGCAGGCACTTCAGCGCTGCTCAGGGCCACGGGCTTCATTGCCGCCACGTGCATGGCCACATCCTTGGCAGCCGTTGCATCGCCTTCGAATTCGACGACCACGCCGATGCGCGAGCCGTGCAGGTAGGAAGCCAGGTTGCTGCCGCTGAAGTACTTGAAGCGGCGGAACGACATGTTTTCGCCGATCTTGCCGATCAGGCCCTTGCGCACGTCTTCCAGCGTGGGGCCGAAAGTATCCTGCTCGTAGGGCAGTGCAGCCAGCGCTTCGAGGTCGGCGGGGTTGTGCTCGGCGATCAGCTTGGCAGCGGCATCGGCCAGGGCCAGGAAGCTGTCGTTCTTCGAGACGAAGTCGGTTTCGCTGTTGACTTCGACCATCGCACCGACGTTGCCGTTGATGTAGGTAGCAACCACGCCTTCGGCGGTGATGCGCGAAGCGGCCTTGCCAGCCTTGGTGCCGAGCTTGACGCGCAGCAGCTCTTCAGCCTTGACCAGATCGCCGTCGGCTTCGGTCAGTGCCTTCTTGCATTCCATCATCGGTGCGTCGGTCTTAGCACGCAGTTCAGCCACCAGTTTTGCGGTAATAACAGCCATCTTAATTCTCCGGTTTCAGTTCGATTCGTTACAAGTATTGAGGCTAAAAAAAGGGGGCTACCAGAGCCCCGCTTCCTTTTCGCGACAGGTCGCGTTGCCGGACTTTAGGCAGCCGACTCTTGCACTTCCACAAATTCGTCCGAGCCTTCAGCAGCCACGGCCTTGACGACGTCGTTGACGGCGTCGGCACGGCCTTCGATGATCGCGTCAGCGATGGCCTTGGCGTACAGTTCCACGGCCTTGGCCGAGTCATCGTTGCCAGGGATCACGTAGTCGATGCCTTCGGGGTTGTGGTTCGAATCCACCACACCGATCAGGGGGATGCCCAGCTTCTTGGCTTCGGCCACGGCGATCTTGTGGAAGCCCACGTCGATCACGAAGATGGCGTCAGGCAGACCGTTCATGTCCTGGATGCCGCCAATGTCCTTTTCCAGCTTTTCGAGTTCGCGAGCGAACATCAGCTGTTCCTTCTTGCTCATCGCTTCCAGGCCGGCTTCCTGCTGGATCTTCATGTCCTTCAGACGCTTGATCGACGTCTTGACGGTCTTGAAGTTGGTCAGCATGCCGCCGAGCCAGCGCTGGTCGACGTAAGGCACGCCAGCGCGCTGGGCTTCAGCAGCCACCAGCTCACGGGCCTGGCGCTTCGTGCCGACCATCAGCACGGTACCGCGGTTGGCGGACAGCTGCTTGGCGAACTTCTGCGCAGCCTGGAGCATCGGCAGCGACTTTTCCAGGTTGATGATGTGAATCTTGTTGCGGTGACCGAAGATGAACGGAGCCATCTTGGGGTTCCAGAAGCGGGTTTGGTGACCGAAGTGGACACCGGCTTCCAGCATTTCGCGCATAGTGACGGACATATGAATACTCCAAAGGTTGGGTCTAAAATCCAGCCCGACATTTGCCCGTGAGGGCAACACCTTGAGGGGACTGGTTTGCTATTTGCTTTGCTGCTTGCCGCTGGGGCACACTGTGCGTCAGACGCGGCGGCGGACGCGAAAAACGCGCCCAGCGCTGCATGCCGCAAGGCAGCACTCAGCAAAGCCGAAAAATTCTACCACAAGCATGCACTCTGATCTTTGCTCGGCACTCGCCAACGTGCGCAGCGGCGAATGCCGCGCCACCGATCTGCTCCAGGCCGCGATCGCCACGGCGCGCTCGCCGGTCTGCGACCATGTGTTTGCGCAGACGCTGTTCGAGAGCGCGATGCGCAGCGCCGCGCGCGCCGCGCCGCAGCTGCCGCTGGCCGGCCTGCCGATCTCGGTCAAAGACCTTTTCGACATCCAGGGCACACGCAGCGCGGCAAGTTCGCGCGTGCTGGCCGATGCGCCCGCTGCGGCCGCAGACTGCCTGGCCGTGGCGCGGTTGCGTGCGGCCGGCGCGGCAATCATAGGCCGTACCCATATGGTCGAGTTCGCCTACTCGGGCGTGGGCGTCAACCCGCACTACGGCACGCCCGCGGCGCTGGACGCCCGCTTCGGCGCGCTGCCCGGCCCGGCGCGCGTGAGCGGCGGCTCGTCTTCGGGCGCGGCGGTTTCGGTCGCCAGCGGCGCGGCCTATGTGGGACTGGGCTCGGACACCGGCGGCTCGATCCGCATTCCCGCGGCGCTCAATGGGCTGGTCGGCTTCAAGAACACCGCGCGCCTGACCCCCACCAGCGGCACCATCCCGCTGTCACCCACGCTGGACACCGCCTGCGCCATCACGCGCAGCGTGCGCGATGCCATTCTTGTGCATGAGATCCTTGCGGCGCGCACCGTCACGCGCGCTGCCGCGGGCATGGCAGACTGGCGCCTGGCCGTGCCGCGCCAGCTGTTTCTCGACGACCTCGAGCCTGCCGTGGCACTGGCTTTCGAACGCAGCCTCGCGCAACTGCGCGCCGCGGGCGCGCGCATCGACGAGATCGAGCTGCCCGAAACCGACACACTGAACCACATCAACGACCACGGCAGCTTCTCGGGCGCCGAAAGCTATGCCTGGCACCGCCCGCTGCTGACGCGCGCCGACGCGCTGGGCCTGCCCTATGACCCGCGCGTGCGCAGCCGCATCGAGCGCGGCGCGGGCATGAGCGCCGCGCACTACATAGACCTGCACAGCGCGCGCAACCAGTGGATAGCGCGCATGGAGCGGGCATTGGCCGGCTATGACGCACTGCTGTCGCCCACGGTGCCGATTCTCGCGCCGACAATCGACAGCGTCGCTCCCGCCGACGGCCTGGACGCGGCGCTCGACGCCCAGCGCGACGCGGCTTTCCAGCGCGCCAATACCCTGCTGCTGCGCAACACCAGCGTGGTCAACATGCTCGACGGCTGCGCGCTGTCGCTGCCTTGCCACATGCAAGGCGAGCTCCCCGTAGGGTTGATGGTCTGGCACGGCGCACTGCACGATGATGCGGTTCTCGACATCGGTCTGCAGATCGAAGGCATACTCGCGGCCTCGTAGCGCTTGCCGCGCTGCGGGCCGCAATTCCCTGATCACACCCCTCTCATGAATATCGCCATCGTGGGTGCCGGCGCCGCCGGCATCGCCACTGCGCACGCGCTTGCACGCGACGGCCACGCCGTCACGGTCTACGACCAGAACGGCAGTGCCGCCGAAGGCGCGAGCTTCGCGCCCGCGGGCTGGCTCGCGCCCGCCCTGCTCCAGCCCTGGAGCGCTCCGGGCCTTGCGCCCTCGCCCGGCCTGCGCCAGCACCCCGCGCTGCTGCGCATAGGCAGCGGGCTGGGCCGCGCCGATCTGACATGGCTGTGGCGCTGGCGCCAGGCCGGGCAGCGCGTGCGCAGCGCGCCCGAAAGCGTGCACCCGGCACTCGCCGCCATCGAACGCCTGGCCCAATACAGCCGCGCGCTGCGCGACAGCGAAGGCACGGCGTTCGACCAGGAGCTGCAATCGCAGACCGGCGCCATGGTCGTGCTGCGCACCGAAGCCACGTTGGCCCGGCTGCAGCCCGCGCTCGCGGTACTCGCCGACGCGGGCGTGGCAGTGCAGCGGCTGGACGCGGCCCAGGCACGCCAACTCGAGCCGGGCCTGGCGCATGACTTCACGCTGATCGGCGCACTGAACCTGCCCGGCGCCACCACGGCGAATTCCCGTCTCTGGGTGCAGTTGCAGCGCATCGAAGCCCAGCAGATGGGCGTGCAGTTCGTGTTTGACGCGCGCATCACCCGGCTGCGCCATGCGCCTGCGGGCGTGCAGCTCGCGGGCGAGGCCGCGCCGCGCGTGCACGACGCGCTCGTGGTCTGCGCCGGCGCCGACAGCGCCGCGCTGCTGCGCCCGCTGGGCCTGAAGCTGCCCGTGGTCGGCCTGAGCGGCTACACGGTCAGCGCCCCCATGCGCGAACCCGTGCATGCGCCGCGCTGCGCTGTCGTCGACTGGGACAGCCAGATCATGCTGGTGCGGCTGGGCCAACGCGTGCGCGCGAGCGGCGGCGCCGAGATCGGCACCTCGGCCGCGCACCACGCGCCCAGCCTGCAGCGCCTCTATGACGCGCTCAACCACTGGTTTCCCGGCGGCATGCAGCCGTCGCAAGGCGTGCAGACCTGGCGCGGCACGCGCGCCATGACGCCCGACGGCGCACCGCTGCTGGGCGCGAGCGGCCTGCCCGGCGTCTGGCTCAACCTGGGCCACGGCAACCACGGCGCGGCCATGGCCCATGGATCGGGCCAGCTGCTCGCCGACCTGATCTCGGGACGCGCGCCCGCAATCGATACCAGCGGACTGCTGTTGCGTTGAATCCCGCCCCGGCTATGCTGGGGCCATGGAACACATTTCCTCCGACACAGCGCACGCGCTGCACGGCGTGGCCGCGACGCGCACGCTGGAAACCGCGGCCGCCAGCGGCCTGCCCACACATTGCCTGATGCAGCGTGCGGGCGCGGCCAGCGCGCGCCTGGCGATGGCGCTCGCGCCGCATGCGCGCCACATCTGGATCGCCTGCGGCAGCGGCAACAACGGCGGCGACGGCCTCGAGGCCGCAGCCCTCTTGCACCAGTCCGGCCGCAACGTCAGCGTCACCTGGCTGGGCCAGCCGGGCAGCGCGCCTGCCGACGCGCGCGCGGCCTGGCAGCGCGCGGTCGCCGCGGGCGTGGTGTTCGCACCCGGACCGCCTGCCGACCTCGGCCCGCGCGACCTGTGCATCGACGCCCTGCTGGGCATAGGGCTCAGCGCGGCGTGCGCGCGCCCGCCAGGGCCGGCATTGCGTGCGCTGCTCGATCAACTGCACACCAGCGCGGCAGCGCTTCTCGCGGTCGACATTCCTTCCGGGCTGGACGCCGATACCGGCCAATACGCCCCGGGATTCGCACCCGACTCGCCGCGTCCTGGACCTTGCCACACGCTGAGCCTGCTCACGCTCAAGCCCGGGCTGTTCACCGCCCAGGGGCGCGACGCCTGCGGCAGCGTCTGGTTCGACGACCTGGGCTGCGGCGCGCAGGCGCCTGCGCCCACGGCACAGTTGGGAATCGATGGCCGCAAACCGCACGCAGGCACGCGTGGCGCTGCGCGGCACGCCAGCCACAAAGGCAGCTTCGGCGATGTCGCGGTGATAGGCGGAGAAGGCCTGGCCGCGCGCGGCATGGGAATGACCGGCGCGGCCTTTCTCGCCGCCGGCGCGGCGGTGTTCGGCGGCGCGGGCCGGGTCATGGTGGCGCTGCTCGACGAAGGCCTGACGCTGGCCCCGCCCTGGCCCGAACTGATGCTGCGCCGCATCGATGCCTTGCGCCTGCCCGATCTGACCGTGGTCTGCGGCTGCGGCGGCGGCGAAGCCGTGCGCGCCGTACTGCCCGGCGTGCTCGCCCAGGCCGCGCGCCTGGTGCTCGACGCCGACGGCCTCAATGCCATCGCCGGCGACAGCGCGTTGGCGGCGGCGCTGCGCGCCCGCGCCAGCGCGGGCCAGGCCACCGTGCTCACGCCCCACCCGCTCGAGGCCGCGCGCCTGCTGCAGACAACCACGACCCAGGTGCAGGCCGACCGGCTCGCCGCCGCGCAGGCGCTCGCGGATCGCCATCTCTGCACCGTGGTGCTCAAAGGCTCGGGCTCGGTCACCGCCACGCCGGGCAGGCGGACTATCATCAATCCAACCGGCAATGCGCGACTGGCCACGGCAGGCACGGGCGATGTGCTCGCCGGACTGATAGGCGCGCGCCTGGCGCAGGGGCTTGCGCCCCACCATGCGGCCAGCGACGCCGTGTACACCCATGGCGCGGCGGCCGACCGCTGGCCCACACATCTGGCGCTCACGGCCAGCGCGCTGGCGACCGCACTGCAATGAAAAAGCCCTCGCAGGCGTGACCGATCTGGCGCTCACGGCCAGCGCGCTGGCGACCACGCTGCAATGAAAAAGCCCTCGCAGGCGTGACCGGCGAGGGCTTTGTGGTGCAGCAGCGGCTCAGCGGCGCGGCTTGCGCTTGGGCTTGCCGCTGGGCGGCTTGGGGCCCGTCGCGGCCCTGCGCACCGAAGCCTTGAGGCCTTCGATGGGTGACGGTGGGGGCAGCGATGGCATCAGCAGCGACGGTTTGGAGCGGCTGCCGCGATGGTCGCGGCCAGCAGGCGCATCCATGTCCCCATCCTGCACGTCTTCTACCTGCGGCTTGGCGTCGCCACCCTGGCGCGCACCTGCATCGTGGGGCTTGCGCTCGGGGCGCTCGCCGCGATGGCCTGGCTCCTCGCGCCGGCCGCGTTCGTCGCGCGGGCTGCGCTCTTCACGCGTGCCGCGCTGGGGCTTGGCGTCGCGCTTGCCGCCGCTGTTGCCGCGTGCCGGCAGGGCTTCGCCGCCCTCCTGCACCAGGCGGAAATCGATGCGCCTGCCGTCGAGATCGACGCGGCTGACCTGCACGCGCAGGCGCGAGCCGATCGCGTAGCGTATGCCCGAGCGTTCGCCGCGCAGTTCCTGGCGCATTTCATCGAACTTGAAGTAATCGCCGCCCAGCTCGGTGATGTGCACGAGACCTTCGACATACATCGCGTCGAGCGTCACGAAGATGCCGAATGTGGTCACGGCCGTGACCATGCCCGAGAACTCCTCGCCCAGATGCTCGCGCATGTACTTGCACTTGAGCCAGGACTCGACATCGCGGCTGGCTTCGTCGGCGCGGCGTTCGTTGGCGCTGCAATGCAGGCCTGCGGCCTCCCAGGCCATGAGCTCGGCGCCGCCCGCGGGCTTCTTGCGCGGCGTCTGGCCGGGCGCACTCACGCGGTTCGCGAGGCGCTTGGCCAGCTTGGCATGGGCCTCGCCCGGCGTGGGCAGCACGGGCAGGCGGTAGCGCTTGCCTTCGAGCGCGGACTTGATCACGCGGTGCACCAGCAGATCGGGGTAGCGCCGGATCGGGCTCGTGAAGTGGGTGTAGGCGTCGAACGCCAGGCCGAAGTGGCCTTCGTTCACGGGCGTGTAGATCGCCTGCATCATCGAGCGCAGCAGCATGGTGTGGATCTGCGGCGCGTCGGGGCGGTCCTTGGTCGCCTGGGCAATCGCCTGGAACTCGGCGGGCTTGGGGTTGTCGCTGATCGACATGCCCACGGCCATGGCCTTGAGGTAATTGCGCAGCACTTCTTGCTTCTCTACCGAAGGGCTGTCATGCACGCGAAACAGGCCGTTCTGGCCGCTTTGCGCGATGAAATCGGCGCTGCAGACGTTGGCCGCGAGCATCGCTTCCTCGATCAGCTTGTGCGCCTCGTTGCGCGTGCGCGGAATGATCTTCTCGATGCGACCGTTGTCGTCGCAGACGATCTGCGTCTCGGTGGTCTCGAAATCAACCGCACCGCGCGCCTGGCGCGCCTTGAGCAGCGACTGGTAGACGCCGTGCAGATTCAGCAGGTCGGGCACGCGCGCGCTGCGGCGCTGGGCCTCGGGGCCGCGCGTGTTCGACAGGATGGCGGCGACTTCGGTATAGGTGAAGCGCGCATGGCTGTGCATCACGGCAGGATAGAACTGGTAGGCGTGGATATCGCCCTTGGCCGTGACCAGCATGTCGCAGACCATGCACAGGCGGTCGACGTCGGGGTTGAGCGAGCACAGGCCGTTGCTGAGCTTCTCGGGCAGCATGGGAATCACGCGGCGCGGAAAGTAGACGCTGGTCGCGCGGTCGTAGGCATCGGTGTCGATCGCGCTGCCGGTGCGCACATAGTGGCTCACGTCGGCGATCGCCACCAGCAGGCGCCAGCCCTTGGCGCGGCCCACCTTGGCGGGCTCGCAATACACCGCGTCATCGAAGTCGCGCGCATCTTCGCCGTCGATGGTCACCAGCGGGACGTCGGTCAGGTCTATGCGCTGCTTGCGGTCGATCGCCCGCACCTTGTCGGGCAGGCCCTTGGCCTGCTCCAGGCACTCGGGCGAGAACTCGTGTGGCACATCGTACTTGCGCACCGCGATCTCGATCTCCATGCCCGCGTCGTCGACTTCGCCCAGCACTTCGGTGATGCGCCCCACGGGCTGGCCGAACAGCGCGGGCGATTCGGTCAGCTCTGCGACCACGACCTGGCCGGTCTTGGCCGTGCCCGTGGCGTTGGCGGGAATCAGCACATCCTGGCCGTAGCGCTTGTCTTCGGGTGCGACCAGCCAGACGCCGCTTTCCTGCAGCAGCCGGCCGATGATGGTCTTGGTCGGGCGTTCGATGATTTCGGTCACGCGCCCTTCGGGGCGGCCGCGCCGGTCATGGCGCACGATGATGACCTTGACCCGGTCCTTGTGCAGTACCGCACGCATTTCGTTGGCCGGGATGTAGATGTCTTTTTCACCGTCATCGCGCAACACGTAACCGTGGCCGTCACGATGCCCCTGCACGCTGCCTTCAATTTCTTCGGTTGCGCTGGCAGAGTTTGTGCTGAGGTTCATTTTTTTGCTATACAATGTTGATCTTTCCTGAGATGCCCAGGTGGCGGAATTGGTAGACGCACTAGTTTCAGGTACTAGCGAGTAACATCGTGGAGGTTCGAGTCCTCTCCTGGGCACCAAGTTTAACGAGAACCTGTGAAGGTTTTTGAAAAATTCAGGGCTACTGCTACCTCAGTGGTCTTGTAATGTGATTGTGCGATGTGGCAGGGCCCACGCAACAAGTTTCTGGAAATAAATATTTTCGGAAGTTTTGAAAAACTCAGCTTTTTATGCTGCATAATTCAAATCTTTCCTGAAATGCCCAGGTGGCGGAATTGGTAGACGCACTAGTTTCAGGTACTAGCGAGTAACATCGTGGAGGTTCGAGTCCTCTCCTGGGCACCAAATTTAAAAGGCCGTTGCAAACGCAACGGCCTTTTTCTTTTTGTGCCGGAAAAACGCAACTGCATGCAGGCCAGCGTCAGATACAGCAGGGGTGGGCAATTCCGGCTGCGGCGTTCATGCTTCGACAAGCTCAGCACGAACGGGAATTGACAAGCTCAGCACGAACGGGAATCGACAAGTTCGGCGCGAACGGCATCTCGCAAGCTCGGGATGAACGAAATTCGACAAGATCGCCGTCAACGGACAGCAGCGCTGCAGCCTGACGGCGTCGCGCGCCCCGCCCTTTGCGTCTGTCCGAACCGCAAGCCGCTCACCCCGAGCCTGTCCAAGAGCGGCCTTCGATTCGCGCCCGGCAACGCCGCCCAACAAGCCCTCCCTCGCCCCGAAATCATCAGATAAAGAAAAATTTCGCTTTTTTCCTTTTGGACCCAAAAACGCCCCCTATAATTCATTTATTCCTGAGAGCCCAGATGGCGGAATTGGTAGACGCACTAGTTTCAGGTACTAGCGAGTAACATCGTGGAGGTTCGAGTCCTCTTCTGGGCACCATTTTAAAAGGCCGTTGCAACTGCAACGGCCTTTTTCTTTTGTGCATCCGCTTTGGCTTGTGCCCCTGCTCCCCGGAACAAAAAAGCCGCCCTCCAGCGGACGGCGGCTCGCAGGCTATGCCGAAGTGTTATTTCTTCGCGGCGGCCATGGCCTGGGCGATCCAGCCATCGAAGGTCTTCTGGTGGGCCTTGATCCAGCTGTCGGTGTGGCGCTCGATGTCCTGCTGGCGGTTCTGGCCGTCGTGCATCAGGCGGTTCTGCGTGCTGATGTCCGCCAGCGGCAGCGACATCACTTCGAATAGCTTGCCCGCAGCAGGGTTCTTTTCCACAAAGGCCTTGTTGGCCACTATGTATTCATTGTTCAGCGGAAAGCCGTAGTTCTTGCCGTTGGGCAGCTTGGTGTCGGTGCCGGCCTGCACGCCCGGCATCGCCGAGAACGGCACTTCGAGCCAGACCACATCCTGGCCGGGGCGCAGCACATTGCTGAGCCAGTAAGGCGTCCAGGCGTAATAGAGCACGGGCTTGCCCTGCTTGAAGCGCGCGACCGTGTCGGCGATCAGCGCGGGATAGTTGCCCTGGGTATAGGACACCGTATCGCGCAGCTTGAACGTGGTCAGCTGGTGCTCGATCACCGCCTCCCCGCCCCACCCTGCGCTCGCGCCCACCAGATCCGCCTTGCCGTCGCCGTTGGCGTCGAACAGCTTCGCCAACTTGGGGTCGGCCAGCTGGCTCAGGTGGGTGATCTTGTATTGATCGGCGGTCTTCTTGTCGATCAGGTAGCCCTGGGTCGCTCCCGCCGCGTAGACGCCCTTGCGCGTCATCTTGGCGTCGCCGCCCGCACTTTTGTAGAACTCGGCGTGGTGCGGATTCCAGTGATTGGCAATGAAGGTCGCGTCGCCGTTGGCCACGGCAATATGCGCCATCGGGTACTCGACTTCCTTGATAGGCTGCACGTCGTAGCCCAATTTTTGCAGCGCGCGCGTCACGAGCAATGTCTGAAAAGACTCTTCGACAAGCGCGCTTTGCAGCGGCAGGACCTTGACACCCTTGCCGGGCAGATCAGTGGCGGCGTGCGCGCCGAGGCCCACGGCGAGAAGGCTTGCAGCCAGAAGCGGACGGACGATTTTGCAAATGTGCATCAGTGGGAGACTTTCTTCGCGCGAAGGCGATGGTTGAGGAATGGAAAAGGCAAAGGCTTCATGCCGATGGCGCCTGAGTGCGATACACGGGCTCGGTCGGCACATGGCGGCGCGCCCGCAGGCGCCCGCCGATGCGCAGCGCTAGCCCCACGGGGCCGGTCTGCCACCAGCGGTGCGTGCCGCGGCGCGGCGCACCCAGCGCCTGGGTGAAACGATCCAGCGTGATCGCCAGCAGCACGATGCCCAGGCCGCCGACAGTGGCCAGACCCATGTCGAGCCGGCCTATGCCGCGCAGCACCATCTGGCCCAGGCCGCCGACGGCGATCATCGAGGCGATCACCACCATCGACAGAGACAGCATCAGCGCCTGGTTGATGCCGGCCATGATCGAGGGCATGGCCAGCGGCAGCTGCACCCGCGTGAGCAGCTGCCACGGCGATGCGCCATAGGCCAGTGCGGCCTCGACCAGGTCGGGCCGCACCTGGCGAATTCCGAGATTGGTGAGCCGCACCAGCGGCGCGAGCGCGAAGATGATGGTCACGATCACGCCGGGCACGTTGCCAATGCCGAACAGCATCACGACCGGCACGAGATAGACGAAAGCCGGCGTGGTCTGCATGGCATCGAGGAACGGTCGGCTCCAGCGCTGTGCTCGGTCGCTGGACGCCAATGCAATCCCCATGGGCAGGCCGATGGCGATGCAGAAGAACAGCGAGGTCAGCACCAGCGACAAGGTCACCATGGCTTCGTTCCAGATGCCCAGCATGCCGACCAGCAGCAGCGCGACGACAGCACCGCAGGCGATGCGGCGGCCCGCGAACTGCCAGGCCAGCAGACCCAGCAGGCAGATCATGGCCAGCATAGGCATGCCGGTCAGCAGCCCCTCGACCCAGCTCAGTGTCGCGTCGATGGGCACACGCACGGCCTGGGAAAGAGGACGAAAGTGTTCGACGACCCAGCCCAGGCCCTGGTTGATCCAGCTTTCGAGCGGCAGCGAACCATCCCAGAGCTGCTGCAGCGCAAAGCCTGGATCCACAACCGCGCCGCCCGCCTGCGCGTCGCCCGGCATGACCGCCAGCCAATCGCCGCCGTCCGCTGCATCGCTGGCGGGAGCAGCCGCGGCCCAGGGGTCGGCGGCGGGAGCGGCCCAGGGGTCGTCCGCGGCCATGGCTTGGCTGGCGGGAGCGGCCCAGGGGTCGGCAGCGGCCGCCGCCGGATCGGGCGCGGCATCCCAAGGCGAGGAAACGGCGGCGCCGCCTTGTACTGGCGTTGCCCATGGATCGACTTCTGTGGTCATATGCGTGGCTTCTTTTTAGGATGGAACATGGCTGCGCCCCGAAAAGCGGCAACCGCGGTGCCAACAGCCGATGAAGCCGCCTGGAAAAGCGCGTGGCGAAAATGCATGCGCCGGCCCGGCGAACTTCAAGGGCTGCCGGCAGACACTGAACGATGTGATGACGTGCCTGCCGAATGCTTCAAACGCGGCGCAGCGGGCCTGGTCTAGGGGCGCTGCCTGGAAAAGCGTGACGTGGCAAGGGGGCCGGAGAGATCCGGCCTGCCGGACTGTGCCGGCAAGAAAAACGACTGCATTGGGAGAGGCTCCGCAAGCAGTGCCGGCAGACCTTCGAGTCATCATGACTTAAAGATCCGCGAACACCCCACACCATAACTTTTTGTAATTAGCGTGTCAACACCACCGCTGCGCGGCATTTGTAACCGCGGCATGTGTCAGCCACATCCATGCCCATGGCGCATAAAAAAAGCCACTCCGCGGAGTGGCTTTTTCGCAGCTGCCGCAAACGCGGCACGGCGCGCTTACTTGCGCAGCAAGGCCTTCAGCGCGTTCTGCAGGCGGCGGGCGCTGGCCTCGTCGCGCGCGCTGGCGAGCACGCGGGCCGCATCCTGGCCCCAGGTCTCGGCAGGCGCGGGATCGTTGCGGCGCGTGAGCAACTGCAGCTGCAGCATGCGGCGCGCGGTGATCAGCTCGGCTGGCGTGGGAACATCGGCTGCCATTTCGAGGCGCAGCAGGGCTTCGCCCGCGTCGCCGGACACAGGCGCGGCCACCGACTTCGCCCAGGCGCCACGCACTTGCGGCGACACCCGGCCACCGAAGTCCTGCACGCTGGGCAGCTGCTCGGCATCGCGCTTTTCCCAGGCATTGAGCAGCTGGGTCAGGGCTTCGCCATGGGCTTGCACGGCGAGCTTGCGCAGCGCCATCTGGGCATGTTCGAGCGCGTCGCGCTGGGCGCGGAAAGCCGGGTCCGCCAGACGCGGGCCACGGTCTTCGCGCATGGGACGGTCGGCGCGTTCGCCGAAGCGGCCGCCGCGGTCACCAGGACGCGCGTCACGGCTGTCGCGGCGCTCGCCGGGACGGCCAGGGCGGCCCGCGGCCGCAGGCGCTTCCTTCTTCATGCCGGGGCGGTCATCGCCGCGCACCGCCACCACGGGCTTGGACACCGCGGCCGGCTTGGGCGCGTCCTCGGCAGCCCCTGCCGGTGCTGCGGCATCGGCCTTGGCCGATTCCTGGGCCTGTGCCTGGCTGTGCAGCGCGGCTTCGAGGCCGGCCATGGCAGCGCGGATCTGCTGGGCATCGCCGCTGGCATTCGCGGCTTCGAGGGCCTTGGATGCGTCGAGCACCTGGCGATCGCGCTCGCTGAGCTCGACCTGGGCACGGCTGTTGCGATCGGCACCCTTGCGGTTGAATGCGTCGTCCAAAGGCTTGCGGAACGCGTCCCAGAGCTTTTGCTCGTGCTTGCGGTCCAGCGGCACGGCCTGGGCCTCGGCCTGCCAGCGCTGCTGCAGCGACTTGACGGCATCGATGCGCAGCGTAGCGGCTTCGCCCAATGCCACGGCTTCGTCGATCATTGCGTGGCGACGCGCGAGGCTGGCCTTCTGGGCCGTGTGCAAAGGCGCTTCGGCGGCCGTGATGGCCTGCTTCCACAGCGGCTGGAGTTCGGCAAACATCTTCTCGCCGACATGGCCGCCATCGCGCCAGCGTTCGCCGAACTGGCGCAGGCTGCGGGACATGGCTTTCCAGTCGGTCGAAGCGGCGTGCTCGGCCGCCCAGGCCTTGACTTCCTCGATCAGCTGCAGGCGCTGGGCCTTGTTGTTCGCGGCTTCGCTGCGCACGCGATCCAGCCAGCCTTCGACCACCTTGTGCGCGGCGTTGCAGGCTTCGTCGAAACGCTTCCACAGCGCGTGGTTGGCCGCAGCGCCCTGGTCGGCCTGCTTCCACTGCTCGCGCAGGTTGCGCAGCGATTCCTGCATCTTGCGGCCACCGAGGGCCTGGCCGTCGGGACGGTTGAGCAGGGCTTCGGCCTGGGCCACGAGTTCTTCGCGCACCGAGTCGGCCTTCCAGCCTTGCCAGCCCTGGGCATCGCCCGCGGCCAGCAGCGCTGCATTCACATCGGCACCCAGTGCCGCGTCAATATGGCGGCCTTGCTGCTTGAGCACGGCGCGCAGTTGCGCAATCGCCTTGCCCAGCTTGCCGGCGCCGCCGGCCGCGGGTGCGGCAGCAGGTGCGGCTTCGGCGGCGGGTGCGGCTTCGACTGCCGCAGCTTCGGATTCGGCTGCCGCAGCTTCGGCTGGCGCAGCTTCGGCTTCGACAGGAGCCGTCTCGGCAGCGGCGGCTTCCACCGGCGCGGTTTCGGCCGGGGCAGCTTCCACCGGAGCGGACTGCGCTGCGGGAGCTTCGGCAGCGGCGGCGGGCGCGGCCTTGGTCAGCGCGAGCAAGTCGGCCAGCGCCTGGCGCACGGACTGGGCTGCGGCTTCGACGACTTCGGGAGCGACCTTGGGAGCGGCTTTGGCGCGCGGCGCGGCAGGCGGCTTGGCGGGCGCGGCCGCGGTCTTGGCGGCGACGGCGGCGGCTTCCGTGGGCAGGCCACGCGCGACGCGCAGTTCATCGGCCCAGATCGGCACGGGAGGCAGCTCGGCCTGTTCGTCCTGTGCCGCGGCCTGCGTCAGCGCCAGGGCAGACTGGAACGCATCCCAGACCACCAGCAGCTGCTTGCGCGAGTTTTCGAGTTGGGGCGGGAACTTGGCGTCGACGCTGACCCAGTTGGCATCGCCCGTGAGCTCGCCTGCCTGGGATTGCCAGTGCGCGACATCGACGCTCAGCGCGTCGAGTGCGGTCAGCGCATCGCGCCAGGGCTTGGTCGACAGCACTTCGATGCGCTGCGCCAGCAACACGGCGGCTTCGCGCTGGACCTGCACGCGGTGCTGCAGGTCTTCGATGACCTTGACGCGCTCGGCCAGCTGGTTCTTGAACGACGACAGCGGCTCGCGCGACAGCGGTGCGCCGGCCTTGGCGGCTTCGCGCTGCCAGGCCGTGGCGTCGGCGATGTTCAGCGTGTCGGCGGACAGCAGCTGCTGGGCTTTTTGCGCCCATTCGACGCCGATCTTTTCCTGTGTCTCGAGGCGGCGCAATTCGTCCAGGCGCTCGCGCACGGCGCGCGCGGCGCTCTTGTCGCGCACGCTGAGTTCCTTGAACACTTCCTGCAATTGGTCATGCGCAGGTTGCGTGGCGAGCCAGTCGCGCACGCGCGAAGCACGTTCGCCCGAGGTTTCTGCGGAAAACGCGCCGCCGGTCAGCGCATCAAGAGGATGCGTTTCAGAGGTCTTGGCCAGGGCCGGGTTCACTTCAGGGGCGTCGGACATGTTGCTACGTGGAGAAAGAGAAGACATTTTTCAATGGAATAGGCTCTCACGGCCCCAAAACATGGGCCGGAAGAACCTGTTCTGCGCCGCGGACGGCGCAGTGAGTAAAGAGTTATTTTCGCTGTTATTTGCGCAGAGCCCAAACTGAATCACCGCAGAGCCAGTTCCAACCGGGCCTGCGGCTGCCAATCCGGGCCCGCCGCGGGCTGTACGGGCGCCCCGAGAAACAGGCGCTTGAGGGACAATTCCTGCGCTGCCAGATAGTCGCGCACCACCACGGCACGCGCCAAAGCCAGCTCACGCATTGCATTGTCAGGCACAGGGACATGGGCCTGCAACAGCGTTCGTATTTCATTGTCGGGCAAATCCTTGGCCATTCCAAGCACATTGCGCGGCTTCTTGATATCGGCGCGAGCGTACACCGCTTTGAGCAAGCCTGCTTCCTCGGCCGGAGCAACCGCCGTGATGCTGTCGGCCGCCTGGCCCGCGCGCAACGCCCTGCGGCGTTTTTCCGCGAGCAGCATCTGCTGCACCTGCGCCTGCTGCCAGCCAGCGCGCTCGGCGTCGAGCGCGGCTTCGCCGACCACAGTCATCTGCAGCGCGGGGCGCTCGTGCAAGGCCTGGGCGATCTTGTCGAGCGACTGCCTGGCCGCCGCATCGAGCGCCGCGCTGCCCGGCGCAAACACCACCGCCCCCGAGCTGGCCGCGTCGCCGCCGAACGCGCCCGACAACAAGGCGAAAGGCGAAGTCACGGCTTTCATGATGAGGTTGCCTATGATCTTGAAGATCACGGGAGCAAGGCGGAACTGCGGGTCGTTGAGCGAGCCGCTGATCGGCAGATCGAGGTCGATCACGCCATTGCGGTCCGCGAGCAGCGCCGTCGCCAGCCGCACGGGCAGGCTCGCGGGCGCGCCTTCGACGGCTTCGCCGAACGTCAGCTGGTTGAGCACCAAACGGTTGCTCGCCGTGAGCTGGCCATCGGGTTGGACCTTGTAATTCACGTCCATCGACAGCTTGCCGCGCTCTATGCCATGGCCTGCATATTTGATCGCATAGGGCGACAGCGGCGACAGCTCGAGGTCGCTCATGCGCGCCGTGACGTCCAGCGCCAGCGGCTTGGCCAGCGGATTGAGCTGGCCGGTGATTTCCAGATTGGCCGTGCCCTGGGCGCGGCCGCGCAGCTCGAGCTCGGCCATCTGCGGCGGCTGGTCGGGCAAGGTCTCGGACGAGAACGCGCCCAGGCGCCCGGCAAGCGCGCTCAGGTCGGCCGAATAGTTGGGCTGGATGAAATAGTCGGAGAACGCGACCGTTCCGCCGCTGAGCACCACGGGCCCGACATGCACCACGGGTGCGGGCCCCGCGGGCACCACCGCCGGCACGCCGACTGTCTGCACGCCGTGGGCCGCAGGCTCGGCCTGCTCGGCGGCCTGCTGCGCGCGTGATTTGACGATGTCCTGCAGGTTGATGCGGCCACCGGGCTGCACGATCACGCGCGCATGGAAATCGCTGAGCGCGGTCTCACGCAGCCGCACCTGGGTCGCGACGCCGGGCGCCAGCGCCAGGTCCAGGCCGCGCAGCGCGAGCACTTTCCAGCGCAGCAGGTCTTCACTGCCGGCGAGGTTCACGCCCACTGGGTTGACGGTGGCGCCCTGCTGCGCGGCGCGCACGCGCAGATCGTTGAGCTGCGCATCGCCGAGCAGCGACAGCCGTGGCCCGCCCTGCGCATCCTCATAACGCAGGCTTCCCGAGAAACCGCCGTCGGCGCGCAGCACGCGCACATTGAGCAGATCCGCTATATATGGTTCGAACGCGTGCAGCGGCAGGTCGCTGGCGCGCACCGTGCCCTGCACCAGCAGCGGTGCGACGCGCAGGCTGCCGTCGTAGGCCAGGCTGCCCGCCTGGGCGCGGCGACCGCCGGCCAGGCGCAGCGACAGCTGCAGCGGCGACGCTTTCTCGGTCCTGGACAGCGGCGCGAAGTCCTTGACCTTGAGCACCACGCCGCTGGCCTGCCATTGCACGGGACGCACGGGCCGCGCATCGCGGTAGTCCACCTGCCCGCCATCGATCACCAGGCTTTGCAGCAGCAGGCTCCAGGGACGCTGCGGACCCGGAGGCGATGCCGGCGCAGGGGCCGAAGCCGCGAGCCAGGGCTCGAACATCCAGCGGCCCTGGGCGTCGCGCTGCACGCCCACCACGGGCTGGTTCAGCGTCAGCCGCCCTATGCGCAGCTGCTGCGCGGGCAGGCGCAGATCGGCGTCTTCCAGCAGCAGTTGGCGTATGCGCGTGGGCGCGGCCTGATCCTGCAACGCCAGGTCGTCGAGCGCCAGCCGCGCGACCTTGACCACGGTCACAGCGCCGTTCCAGGCCAGGCCCAGCTGCGCCGAGGTCCGCCCTTGCAACTGGGGCTTGAGCTGGGTCGACAAATAGGAAGCGCCCAGATTCAGCGGCAGCGATTCGAGCACCACCCCGACCTGCCCTTGCGTTGCCGTGGCCTGGCCCTTGAAGGACAGCATGCCCGGCACGGCATCGCTCTTGACCGCGGCCGAAGCCAGCGCCATGCGGCCATCGAACTGCAGCGGCTGCGTGAGCGGCAGCACCAGCGCGCGCGCCTGCAGTGCTATATCGGTAAGCAGAAGATGCGCGCCCTGGGCGCCGGCCTGGGCCGACTGGTCGCGCCACTCGGCCCGGCCCTGCTCCACGCTGATCTGTGCGACCTCGACCTGCCAGGGCAAGGGCCTGGCCGCGCCCGCCGGCGTGGCCTGGTCCTGGCCGCCCAGCGCCAGCCAGTTGATCACTCCACGCGCATCGCGCCCGGCCTGCACGCGCGGCTGCGTCAGCACCACGGAATCGACCAGGATCTGCTGGCGCAGCGGCTGCAGGTCGCGCAGCGCCACATCCAGGCGCTCGAACTGCAGCAGCTCCCGGCCCCGGGCATCGCGCAATTGCGTCTGGTGCAGCGCGAGCTGGCCGCGCACCTGCACCTGCGTCTGCTCGACCTGCTCGAAACCGATTTCGAGATCCGCATCGAGCCGGCCCGCGACGACATGTACCGGCAGCGCCTTGGGCAAATAGCCGACGAAGTCGGCCAGGTCCAGGTCCTTGAACGCCAGGCGCAGCTGCGTGGCCCGGGTGGTGAGAAAAGGCGTGCTCAAAGCCGAGGAATCGAACTCGCTGCCATTGAGCGCGAACGCCAGCCGCGGCGCGACGCGCACTTCGCGCGCCGATGCCAGGGTGCTCAGAAACGGCAGGTTCAGTTGCAGGTCACGCACCTGGTGCGTGCGCTCGACGAGCGCGTCTTGAAAATCCACCGAACCGCCCTGCACCTTGATGTTGTAGAGCGCAAAGCGCTGCGGCCCGCTCTTGTCATCGGGCGCGGCGGAATCGGCCAGGCGCTGCAGGATATCGTCGATGTCATAGCGACCCGCGCCGGTCTGCGCCAGATGCAGCACCGGTGCGTCGACTTCGATCGCATCGAGCACCGGCGCCAGGCGCAGCAGCGACTGCATTTCCGCATCCATATATATACGTTGCACGGACAGCAGCGGCTGGGCGGCCCCCGGTAGACCGTCGATGCGCAGGCCGTTGAGCGCCAGCTCGAGCGTCCAGGGCTTGAATTGCACGGACTCGAGCGTCACCGCGCGGCCGAGCTTCTCGGCGCCCAGCCGCTGGATCTGGCTTTTGAGCACGGCGGGCACGGCCAGCCACAGCAGCAGCCACAGCGCGAGAAGGGCCGACAGCGCCAGCGCGGCGTGGCGCAAGGCCCGTTTTCTATTCAAAGGTTTCATGGGGTGCTCAAAGTGTTCACTGCGCGCGGCCCGAGGCGCTGCGCAGGCGCCATTGCACCAGAAAACCAGAGTGAGCAAAAGTAAGAGCGGCGCCCCCCAGATGCAGGCATCCCAACGGCAGCATCTCGATCCCAGGGCCGGGCTGCCGGTCCAGCTGCATTGCGAACTGCACAAATAGAAAGCCCGGTCAGCGGCGGGGCCGATGACCGGGCTTTACGGCAGGCTCCAAGTCCTGTGCCGTGGGGATTGCAACCGGGAGAGGATGGTCCTGGTTGCGTGGAAGCATCGATTGCTCCCTGGAGGCCTTAGGAGACAGTCAAAGGACAGGAACTGACAGATTAAGTGCCGTTCCGCCTTTAAACGCTCTTCCAGCAGTCAACTGCCATGGCAGTCAGGTACAGAATAAGCGAGCTGCAATGCAGCAATCCAATGAGTTTTTGCAATGATCCAAAAAACTTAATAGGACTGTCACAAACAGCTGTCAATCCGAAAATTCCAGGGGACAAAACGCCGGAAATATGCGTTTCCATACAGCTTTTTATATGCATTTTAAATCTAACAACTATTTTTTATAGTATTGACTTAGCATTAGGTGAACTTCTAGAATCCGCCATTCTCGAAAAAGAGACCCTCTCTTCGCTGCACGCAAGTGCTCAGACCACTTCCTTCGATGCCTTTCCGGCACCGTACCCAAGGATTGCAGCGCGCCAATCTAGGCGTTCGCCCCATGCCCCCTCACGGGTCAGCAAAGCGGGGTGACGCCTCTTGAAAGGAATCAATATGCCTGCATTAGCGAAAGCTTTCGCTGGAGTGCGAACCTTTGCGTCCGATGTGACCGACGGTTTTCTCGATATCACCCACAACGGCTTTGCCCTGCTGGGCCTGGCCGTGGCCTTCGTGGCCATCACCTTGTTCGCCCGCCCCGACCTGCGCCTCGAAGGCGAAGCCCATCTGCGCGACTGGCTGCAGGCGCGCCAGGTGGCCGTGATCGACATGCCCACCGAGCCCGATGCCATCGATCGCGCCACGGCGAGCAATCCCAAGGACCTGCCGCGCGAGCAGGCCGCTGTCGCCTTCTGGCTCAGCAAGAAGTACCGCGTCGCGCCCGAGCCGCTGGCCGCGCTGGTCTCCGAAGCCTACTCGCTGGGCCAGAGCAACAAGATCGATCCGACGCTGATCCTGGCCATCATGGCCATCGAATCGAGCTTCAATCCCTTTGCGCAAAGTTCCGTCGGTGCCCAGGGCCTGATGCAGGTCATGACCAGCGTGCATACGGACAAGTATGAAAACTTCGGCGGCCGCCTCGCAGCTTTCGACCCCGTGACCAACCTGCGCGTGGGCGTCAAGGTGCTCAAGGACGCGATTGCGCGCGCGGGCTCGGTCGAGGGCGGCCTGCGCCACTATGTCGGCGCCGCCAACCTGCCCAACGACGGCGGCTATGCGGCCAAGGTGCTCGCCGAGCACAACCGCCTGCGCCAGGCCGCGGGCCTGCGCCCTGTCCCTGCCGTCGTCCCCGCCCAGCCGCTGCTCACCGTCAAGCAGACCGCTCCCCTGGCCGCCCCCGCGGCCGAACCTGTCGCCAGCGCCGGCGAACAGGTCGCTTTGAACACCAACCTCTGATCGAAGTACCCCGCGCTGCGCGCATTCGCAGCAGGCCCTTTGCCGCACGGGCATCTGGGCTCAGCTACACTACCGGGGTACGCAACTGGCGATAGGCGCAGTCCAGTAGGTCGAAAGACCGGACTGCCGCTGACGTGGAAACCAGCGGATGTCATCCGTGAACCACCGGGGAGCGTACCGCCCAGGCATAACGGATCCCGCCTGAAGCGTTCCGCCGTTCGCCTGGGCAGCCCTTGGCCTCAAGGGACTACAAGTTCATAGGACTGCCATGTACCACCGCAATATCACTGTTGAAAAAGCCGACCCCGAACTGTTTGCCGCCATCCAGGCCGAAAACCAGCGTCAGGAAGATCACATCGAGCTGATCGCCAGCGAGAACTACTGCTCGCCTGCCGTGATGGAAGCCCAGGGCTCCCAGCTCACGAACAAGTACGCCGAAGGCTATCCAGGCAAGCGCTACTACGGCGGCTGCGAAAACGTCGATGTGGTCGAGCAACTCGCCATCGACCGCGTCAAGCAGCTGTTCGGCGCCGATGCCGCCAACGTGCAACCCAATTCCGGTTCCCAGGCCAATCAGGCCGTGCTGCTGGCTTTCCTCAAGCCCGGCGACACCATCCTGGGCATGAGCCTGGCAGAAGGCGGTCACCTGACCCACGGCATGCCGCTGAACATGTCGGGCAAGTGGTTCAACGTCGTTTCCTACGGCTTGGATGCCAAGGAAGAGATCGACTACGACGCCCTGGAAGCCAAGGCGCGTGAACACAAGCCCAAGCTGATCATTGCCGGTGCCTCGGCCTACGCGCTGCGCATCGATTTCGAACGCTTCGCCAAGATTGCCAAGGAAATCGGCGCCATCCTGTGGGTGGACATGGCCCACTACGCCGGCCTGATCGCCGCGGGTGTGTACCCCAACCCCGTGCCCCACGCCGACGTGGTCACGACCACCACCCACAAGAGCCTGCGCGGCCCGCGCGGCGGCGTGATTCTGATGAAGGCCGAGCACGAGAAGGCCATCAATTCGGCGATCTTCCCCGGCCTGCAGGGCGGCCCGCTGATGCACGTCATCGCTGGCAAGGCCGTGGCCTTCAAGGAAGCGCTGACGCCCGAGTTCAAGGCCTACCAGGCCCAGGTCGTGAAGAATGCACAAGTGTTCGCCGAAACGCTGATCGAACGCGGTCTGCGCATCGTCTCCGGCCGCACCGAAAGCCACGTGATGCTGGTCGACCTGCGCGCCAAGGGCATCACCGGCAAGGCCGCTGAAGCCGCTCTGGGCGCGGCCCACATCACCATCAACAAGAACAGCATCCCCAACGATCCTGAAAAGCCGATGGTGACCAGCGGTATCCGCGTGGGCACGCCCGCGATGACCACGCGTGGTTTCAAGGAAGAAGAAGCCCGCCTGACGGCCAATCTGGTTGCCGACGTGCTGGAGAACCCGACGGACGAAGCCAACCTGGCCGCGGTGCGCGCCAAGGTCGCGGCGCTGACCGCGCGTTTCCCCGTCTACCGCGACTAAGCCTCTCGCTATTCGGTCCGCCCTGAGCCATGAAGTGCCCTTTCTGCAGCCATCCTGACACCCAGGTGGTCGAGACCCGCGAGGCGGAAGACGGCGGCTTCATCCGCCGCCGCCGCCAGTGCGGCGGTTGCGACAAGCGCTTCACGACGTACGAGCGGCCGGAAGTCAGCTTCCCGGCCATCGTCAAGAAGGACGGCCGGCGCATAGAGTACGAGCGCGCCAAGCTCAGCGGCTCGTTCTCGCTGGCGCTGCGCAAGCGTCCGGTGAGCACCGAACAGGTCGATACCGCGATCGAGCGCATCGAGGAAAAGCTGCGCAACCTGGGCCTGCGCGAAGTGGCGTCCAGCCGCATCGGCGAGTTGGTCATGCACGAGCTCAAGCAGCTCGACAAGGTCGCCTACATCCGCTTTGCTAGCGTCTATCGCAGCTTTGAAGACATCGAGGACTTCAAGAGCGTGATGGACGAGGTGCGTAGAGGATAGAGCCCCCACCGGCCGGGCGGCAGAAACTCAAGCACCCCATGAAAAAGCCATCCCGAGGGATGGCTTTTTTGCGTGCCAAGCGCCTTCAGAGCAGCGAGGACGCTATCGGCGCGACGCCGTGGCGCACATCGCCGCACTGGGCGCGGTGCCGCAGCGCGTGGTCCATGACCACCAGCGCCAGCAGGGCTTCGGCAATCGGCGCGGCGCGAATGCCCACGCAGGGGTCGTGGCGGCCCTTGGTGATGACTTCCGTGGGCTGGCCGTGCACGTCGATGGAGTCGCGCGGGCTCAGGATGGAGCTCGTGGGCTTGATCGCGATCGAGACTTCGAGGTCCTGGCCGGTGCTGATGCCGCCGAGCACGCCGCCCGAATGGTTGCTCGCGAAGCCGGCCGGGGTGAGTGAGTCGCCATGCACCGTGCCGCGCTGGGCGACGCTCGCGAAGCCGGCGCCGATTTCCACGCCCTTGACCGCGTTGAGGCCCATCATCGCGTAGGCGATGTCGGCATCGAGCTTGTCATAGAGCGGCTGGCCCAGGCCCACGGGCATGCCCGTGGCCTGCACGCGGATGCGCGCGCCGCAGGAGTCGCCGGCCTTGCGCAGCGCGTCCATATAGCTTTCATAGGCCGAGACATCGGCGACCGGGGCGAAGAACGGGTTGCCGGGTACATGCGACCAGTCCTCGAACGGAATCTCGAGTTCGCCCAGCTGCGTCATGCAGGCGCGGAACTCGGTGCCGAACTGGGCCTTGAGCCACTGCTTGGCCACGGCGCCCGCGGCCACCGTGGGCGCCGTCAGACGCGCCGACGAACGGCCGCCGCCGCGCGGGTCGCGGATGCCGTACTTGTGCCAGTAGGTGTAATCGGCATGGCCGGGGCGGAAGCTCTCGGAGATGTTCGCGTAGTCCTTGCTGCGCTGGTCGGTATTGCGGATCAGCAGCGCGATCGGCGTGCCCGTGGTCTTGCCTTCATAGACGCCCGACAGGATTTCGACCGCGTCGGCTTCCTGGCGCTGGGTCACATGGCGGCTGGTGCCGGGGCGCCGACGGTCCAGGTCATGCTGGATGATGGCTTCGGTCAACGGCATGCCCGGCGGGCAGCCATCGATCACGCAGCCAATGGCCGGGCCGTGGGATTCACCGAAATTGGTGACGCTGAAAATGGTTCCGAAAGTATTGCCGCTCATGGCGCGCGATTATGCCTGTATGAAGTGCTTGGCACCTGAGCAACACATTGATACGATTTGTATTGACGCGCGCCGCCGTCTCGACCGGCCCGTTCACCATGAGGAGTGCCACCATCCCATGCAAGCCGCCAGCCAATCGCCGCCCGCGCCAGGGCCCGCCGCCCATGGCCTGACGCTGCCCGCATCACTGCCCTCCCTGACGCAGGCGCTGGACGTCAGCGACTGCGCCATCCTGATCAGCGACGAACAGCGCCGCATCGTCTACACCAACGCCGGTTTCGAGCGGCTGTTCGGCTATCCGCTGCACGAAGCGCGCGGCCGGCGGCCGCGCGACCTGCTGCTGGGCAAGTCCTTTTCCCCGGACGCGCTCGCGCATATCGACGAACAGTTGGCGCGCACCGGCCGTTACACGGGCGAAGCGCTGTGCTACCACCGCAACGGGGATCCGATATGGGTCTCGCTGGTCTGCAACATCCACCCGCCGCCGCAGCCCGGCCGGCCCCAAGGCGACGCAGGCTGCGCCGTGGTCACGCTCACCGACCTCACGCCCACCAAGCACCACGAGGCCTTGCAAAGCCGGGTGCTCGAAGCCATGGTGAGTGAAGTACCGCTGCCCCAGCTGATGGCCCTGGTCTGCGCCGAAGTCGAGTGTATCGCGCCCGATGTGATTGCCAGCGTGCTGCGCGTGGACGGCGACGGGCGCCTGCGGGTGCTCGCCGCCCCGTCCCTGCCGCCCGCGCTGAGCGCGGCGATCGAGGGGCTCCTCATAGGCCCACAGGCTGGCTCCTGCGGCACCAGCGCTTTCCTGGGCGATCCCGTGACCGTGACCAACATCGCCACCGACCCGCTCTGGCAGGACTACCACCCGCTGTTCATTCCCGCCGGAATCCGCGCCTGCTGGTCCAGTCCGATCAAGAACCTCGCGGGTCAGGTGGTCGGCACATTCGCGTTCTACTTCCGCGAAGCGCGCGGTCCGAGCAACCTGCATTTGCGCCTGGTCGAAGTCTGCCTGCACCTGTGCACGCTCGCCATGGCGCGCGACACCGAGCAGAACCGCATCCACCAGCTCGCGTATTACGACACGCTCACGCAACTGCCCAATCGCACGCTGTTCGCCGACTTCGCACGCCGCGCACTGGCGTCGCTGCGCGAGACGCGCATGCCCCAGGCCGCGCTGCTGTTCGTCGATCTCGACCGCTTCAAACAGGTCAACGACAGCCAGGGCCATGCCGCGGGCGATGCCCTATTGTGCGAGACCGCGAACCGCCTGCGCGCGCATCTGGGGCCGGGCGATATTGCCGGCCGGCTGGCCAGCGACGAGTTCGTGCTGCTGCTGCCAGGCGCCGGCAGCGATCAGGCGGTTGCCATGGCGCAGCGACTGCTCGACAGCATCGCCGTGCCTTTCGTGCACCAGGGCCTGCAGCATCTGCCCCAGGCCAGCATAGGCGTCGCGCTCTACCCCGAGGACGGCACCGACATTCCCAGCTTGTTGAGCCATGCCGACCAGGCGATGTACGCGGCGAAAAAGCAGCCGAGTTCGCGCTGGTGCCGTTTCAGCCCCGAGCTCGGCGTGCAGGCCCAGGAACGCATGGCGATGGAGCGCGACCTGCGCGAAGCGATTGCACGCCGGCAGTTGCATCTGAATTTCCAGCCGCAGGTGCTGGGCCGGCACACGCACCGGCTGCATGGCGTCGAAGCGCTGGCGCGCTGGAACCACCCCGAATGGGGCGCAGTCTCGCCCGCGCGCTTCATCGCCGTGGCCGAGGACGCGGGGCTGATCCAGGCGCTCACGCACTGGCTGCTCGACGCCGCCTGCGCACAGATGGCGCGCTGGCGCGCCGCGGGGCTGGCCGTGCCGCAGCTCGCGATCAACCTGTCGGCGCACAATTTCCACGACCCCAGTCTCGCCGATCAGGTCGGCGCCGCGCTTGCGCGCCACGCACTGCAGCCGCGCGACCTGATGCTGGAAATCACCGAAAGCGTGATGATGGATGCGAGCGCCGCGACCACGGCCAACCTGCATGCGCTGCATGCGCGCGGCATGCAGCTGTCGCTGGACGATTTCGGCACCGGCTACTCGAGCCTGAGCCACCTGCACCGGCTGCCGTTCAGCGAACTCAAGCTCGACCAGAGCTTTGTTCAAGACCTGCAGAACAGCGACTCAGCGACCGCGCTCACGCGCTCGGTGCTGAGCATCGCGCGCAGCCTCGACATGAAGGTCGTCGCCGAAGGGGTGGAAACGCGTGAGCAATGTGAATGGCTGCAGGAACATGACTGCGCGGTGATGCAGGGCTATCTGTTTTGCCGCCCGGTGGCGGCGGCGCAGCTCGAGGAGTGGATTACGGCGTTGTAGCCGGAGCGCACTTCGACTGGCTCAGTGCGAACGGGGAATGGGGCAACGCCCCAAACCAGAACGCACTTCGACGGGCTCAGTGCGAACGGGGAGTGGGACAGCGCCAGGCACCGGACTGATGAAGACCATGGGGGGCTTTGCCCCCCATCGCGCAGCTACGCGAAGCGAGCAAGCGTGGGGGCTATCGAGCCGCCGCCGGGCCGCCCCAAGGCGGCGAGGGCCGAACGCTCCAATGAACACCATGGGGGGCTTTGCCCCCCATCGCGCAGCTACGCGAAGCGAGAAAGCGTGGGGGCTATCGCGCCGCCGCCGGGCCGCCCCAAGGCGGCAAGGGCCCCCTTGGGGGGCAGAGAGCCACACGCAGTGGGCGAACGTGGGGGCTATTTACTCCGCGCCCTGGCGCTCGCCTTCGGGCCAGTCGCGGATATAGGCCTTGAGCATGCGGTTCTCGAAGTTCTGGCTGTCGACGACGGCCTTGGCGACGTCGTAGAAGCTGATCACGCCCATCAGCATGCGCTTGTCCATCACGGGCATGTAGCGCGCGTGACGGTCAAGCATCATGCGGCGCACTTCGTCCATTTCGGTCTCCAGCGTGCAGGTCAGCGGCGCGTCGTCCATCGCCGAACGCACCAGCGTCGTGCCGGCGGCGTTCTTGACCAGCGCCTGTATCACTTCGCGGAACGTGAGCATGCCCACCACGTCCGAATGCTCCATGACGACCAGCGAGCCTATGTCCTTCTCGGCCATAGTCTCCACGGCGCGGCTCAGGGGCTCATCGGGGGAAATGGCGTACAAGGTGTTGCCCTTGACGCGAAGAATGTCGCGAACTTTCATTTTTTGTCTCCGGCTGCTGCCGCTGGGAATGGAGGACTCTCCAACTGGTGATCGATATTAGCCGACAAACCCGCGCCCCAGGCCGGTGATACGGCTTTTCACCCGTCGGCCACCAGGTCGCCTGGGTGCGCGTTCGCGCTGACCTGCCCATGCATAATCGTTGGCCCAGGCTCCCTCCGGGGCCACCGTTGCGACTGACCATATTCTGGAGACAAGATGCCCGGTTACTCTGACCCCGGCTTCGATACGCTGAGCCTGCATGCAGGCACCCAGCCCGACCCCGTGACGGGCGCGCGCGCCGTGCCCATCCATCTCACGACCTCGTTCGTGTTCGAGTCCAGCGACCATGCGGCCTCGCTGTTCAACCTTGAGCGGCCCGGCCATGTCTACAGCCGCATCAGCAATCCGACAAATGCCGTGCTCGAGCAGCGCGTGTCGGCGCTCGAAGGCGGCGTGGGCGCGATTGCCGTGGCCAGCGGCCAGGCGGCGCTGCACCTGTCGGTGGCCACATTGATGGGCGCGGGCAGCCATATCGTGGCCAGCACGGCGCTGTACGGCGGCAGCCAGAACCTGCTGCACTACACGCTGGCGCGCTTCGGCATAGAGACCACCTTCGTCAAGCCCGGCGACATCGACGGCTGGAAAGCCGCGGTGCGCCCCAACACCAAGCTGTTCTTCGGCGAGACCGTGGGCAATCCGGGCCTGGACGTACTCGACATTCCCACCGTGTCGCAGATCGCGCACGAGGCCGGCGTGCCGCTGCTGGTCGACTCGACCTTGACGTCGCCCTGGCTGATGAAGCCCCTGTCGCTGGGCGCGGACATCGTCTACCACTCGGCAACCAAGTTCCTCTCGGGCCACGGCACGGTGATAGGCGGCGTGATCGTCGACGGCGGCAGCTTCGACTGGGAGCGTTCGGGCAAATTCCCCGAACTCAGCGCGCCCTATGACGGCTTCCACAACATGGTGTTCACCGAGGAAAGCAGCGTCGGCGCCTTCCTGCTGCGCGCGCGCCGCGAAGGCCTGCGCGACTTCGGTGCCTGCATGAGCCCGCATACCGCCTGGCTGATACTGCAGGGCATTGAAACCCTGCCGCTGCGCATGGAGCGCCACATGCGCAACACCGTCAAGGTGGTCGAGTTCCTCGCCAGCCACCCCATGGTCAGCCGCGTCGGCCACCCCATGCTGGAAAGCCACCCCAGCCATGCGCTGGCCAAGAAACTGCTGCCGCGCGGCGCGGGTTCGGTGTTCAGCTTCGACATCGCGGGCAACCGCAACCAGGGCAAGAAGTTCATCGAGACGCTCAAGGTCTTCAGCCACCTGGCCAACGTCGGTGACTGCCGCTCGCTGGTGATACACCCCGCGAGCACCACCCACTTCCGCATGGACGACGCGGCGCTTGCCGGCGCGGGCATCAGCCAGGGCACGATACGCCTGTCGATTGGCCTCGAAGACGCCGACGACCTGATCGACGACCTCAAGCGCGCGCTCAAGGCCGCGGAAAAAGCCGCCTAGGAGGAGGAGAAATCACCATGAACATCGAAGTCAACGGCCACTCCATTTACGCCTATACCGGCGGCAAGGCGCCGCGCCCCGAACTGCCCACGGTCATCCTGATCCACGGCGTGCTGTGCGACCACAGCGTCTGGGCGCTGCAAAGCCGCTATCTGGCCAACCACGGCTGGAACGTGCTGGCCATAGACCTGCCCGGCCATTGCCGCAGCGCGGGTCCGGCGCCGGAAAGCGTCGAGCAGGCGGCGCGCTTTGTCGCCGATCTGATGGATGCTGCGGGGCTGGAAAAAGCCGCGCTGGTGGGCCATAGCTGGGGCAGCCTGATTGCGCTGCAGGCCGCGGCCGACCTGGGCGAGCGCGTGAGCCACCTGGCGCTGGTGGGCACGGCCCACCCGATGAAGGTCTCGCCGGCGCTGCTCGAATCGGCGCTCAACACGCCCGAACAGGCGATACAGCTGGTCAATACCTTCTCGCGCGCGACGCTCGCACCGCCCGGCGGCGCGGGCAGCTGGGTGTTTGGCGCGGGCATGGCGCTGGGCCGGCGCGTGCTGGCCAGCAATGCGCAGCAGAACCTGCTGCACGCCGGATTTCTGGCCTGCGACCGCTACACGGGCGGCGAGGCCGCGATCGCGGCCATCACCTGCCCCGTGCTGTTCGCGCTCGGCGCCCAGGACCAGATGACGCCGCCCAAGGCCGCCCAAGGCCTGATCCAGGCGGCCCAGGCCGCGGGCAAGAAGCCGCAGCGCGTGCTGCTGCCCATGGGGCACAACCAAATGACGGAGTCGCCCGACGAGACGCTGTTTGCGCTGCGGGATTTTCTGGCGGCTTGAGCCGCGCAGCTCCGCCCTGAGCCCTGCACTGTCGAAAGACAGGCGGGGCTTTTCCACTTCAGAAGGTCACGCGCACCGACTCCGCGCTGCGCTGCGCCTCGCCGTGGAACACGGCTTCGATATTGTTGCCGTCGGGGTCGAGCACGAAGGCCGCGTAGTAGCCCGGATGGTAGGGCCGCTCGCCGGGCGCGCCGTTGTCGGAGCCGCCATGGGCCAGCGCGGCCTGGTAGAACGCCTCGACCATGGCGCGGTCCTTGGCCTGGAACGCCAAATGGTGGCGGCCCGTCAGATGGCCTTGCGCGGCTTGGCTGCCGGCCGTGGACACGAACAGCTCGTCGGCCCAGAAATAGTCCTCGGCCGTGCCGCCCATGGGCACCTGCAGCGCCGCGAGCACGGCGGTGTAGAAGGTCTGCGCCCTGGGCAGATCGCGCACCACCAGCTGCAGGTGGTCGATCAGCCGGCCGCGGTGAATTTCCATGGTTTCCATCGCACTCTCTCCTGGTGACAAAAATTCTCAACGGGGCAGCACGAACGGCACCAGGGCCGGCGGCTGGGCAATCACCTCGGGCAGCGGCAAGGCCTGGCCCAGCGTGAGTTCGTCCCAATGGCCCTGCTCCCACAATTTCTGCGTGCCCGGCGTCTTGTCGAGCAGCAGATGCTGCAGCAGCGGCGCGAGCAGCGTCTCGTCCGGGTCGCACAGCAGCACGTAGCGCGGCTCGACGTCGTCTATGGTGCGCGTCTGGCCTTCATCGGGCAGCACGCCCAGCCAGCGCACCGTGGTCAGCGCCGCGAGCGCAGGCTCGAGCTGCAGCGCATCGACCTTCAGCCGCCTGGCCAGCGCCAGCGGCTGCATGCCGCGCAGCGGCTGGCCGCGCTGCTCGTCGAGCACGGCAACGACTTCCAGCGCCAGCTCGAAGCTCCAGCCGCGGTGCGAGGAGCTGCGCTCCATGCCCGTGAGCAGGCTGGGCAGATAGGCCGTGACCACGGCGCCCAGCAGGAAGATCACCCAGGCGACGTAGACCCAGATCAGCAGGATGGGCAAGGTGGCAAAGGTGCCGTAGATCACCGAATAAGTGGGCACCGACGCCAGGTACAGCGCCAGAATGTTCTTGGCCAGCGCCATGCCGATGGCGACAAACAGGCCGCCCACAAAGGCATGGCGCCATTTGACCGGCGTGTTCGGCACGTAGTGGTAGAGCGCGGCCATCGCGCCCGAAAGCAGCAGGAATTCAAGTGAATTGAAACCCACCTGCACCGCCTCGGGAAGCGCCGCGACGATGCCGCGCGAGGCCGACAACACATACGAGGTGGTGGCGATGCTGCCGCCCATGAGCAGCGGTCCCAGCGTGATCACCGCCCAGTAGATCAGCAGGCGCTGGCCCAGCGGCCGCATGCGCTGCACGCGCCAGATGTTGTTGAGCGTGCGGTCCATGGTCATGACCAGGCTGATCACCGTGACCAGCAGAAAGCCGAAGCCCACGCCGCCGAGCTGGCTGGCCTTGGCCGCGAACTGCATCAGATAGTCCATCACCTGCAGCGCAATGGAGTCGGGAATCAGGCTGTCGATCAGCCAGCGCTGCAGCATCAGCTGCAGCCGTCCGAACGTGGGAAACGCGGTGAACACCGCGAGCGCGACCGTGACGAACGGCACCAGCGCCAGCAGCGAGGTGAAGGTGAGACTGCTGGCAGTGAGCCCCAGCCGGTCTTCGCGAAAGCGCGCAGCCAGCGTGTGCGCGGTGTTGCGCCAGGGAAAGACGGTCAGGGTGTGGGCCAATTGGCGCCCGCGCATGCGCGCTCGGTGAAAGGACAAGGCCATGGCCGATATGATGCCACCTCCATGAATCCTTCCAATACCGAACCCGGCAGCGACGTCGCTGCCACCCGCTGGTGGGCCGTAGGCAGCCTGCTGGCCCTGATGCTGCTGTGCCTTGCCTGGGAGCTGTGGCTTGCGCCGCTGCGCCCCGGCGGCTCGTGGCTGGCGCTCAAGGCGCTGCCGCTGTGCCTGCCGCTGGCCGGCCTGCTCAAGCGCCGCATGTACACCTACCGCTGGGTCAGCCTGGTGGTCTGGCTGTACTTCACCGAAGGCGTGGTGCGTGCCTGGAGCGACCCCGCGCCCAGCCGCTGGCTCGCGCTGGCCGAAGTCGCGCTGTGCCTGTCGCTGTTCGTCGCCTGCACGCTGCATGTGCGCTGGCGCCAGCGCGCCGTCAAGGCTTCGGCCCTGGGCGCCGCGGGCTGAATGATTTTTTTGCGAGAACCGTCACCATGTCCACTCTGCTCGATACCCTGCGCCAGATCGTCGGCGCTCCCCATGTACTGACCGAAGGCGACCTGAGCGCCTGGGAGCAGGACTGGCGCCGCCGCAGCCGCGGCAAGTCGCTGGCCGTGGTGCGCCCGGCCAACACTGCCGAAGTCGCGGCCGTGGTGCGCGCCTGCCACGACAGCGGCACCAGCCTGATTCCCCAGGGCGGCAACACCGGCCTGTCGGTGGGCTCCACGCCCGACACCAGCGGCACGCAGATCGTGCTGAGCCTGCAGCGCATGCAGGCCGTGCGCCAGCTCGACAAGGACAACCTGACGCTCACGGTGGAAGCCGGCTGCATTCTGCAGAACGTGCAGCAGGCGGCCGACGCCGCCGGCCTGCTGTTTCCGCTGTCGCTGGCCGCCGAAGGCAGCTGCACGATTGGCGGCAACCTGGGCACCAACGCCGGCGGCACGCAGGTGGTGCGCTACGGCAATACGCGCGATCTGTGCCTGGGACTGGAAGTGGTCACGCCCCAGGGCGAGATCTGGGACGGGCTCAAGGGCCTGCGCAAGGACAACACCGGCTACGACCTGCGCGATCTGCTGATCGGCAGCGAAGGCACGCTGGGCGTGATCACCGCCGCCACGCTCAAGCTGTTTCCCCAGCCGGCCGCGCGCCTCACGGCCTGGGCCGCCGTGCCGTCGATGGAAGCCGCGGTGCGCCTGCTGGGCCTGGCGCACCAGCAGCTGGGCGCGGGCCTCACGGGCTTTGAAGTCATGGGCAAGTTTGCGTTGAGCCTGGTGGTGCGCCATATGCCGCAGCTGCGCGTGCCGTTCGCCGATCTGGCCGACGCGCCCTACTGCGTGCTGCTCGAGAACTCCGACAGCGAATCCGAAGCCCATGCGCGCGGCCGCTTCGAGGCCTTGCTGGAAATGGCGTTCGAGGACGGCTGCGTGCTCGACGCCGTGGTGGCCGAAAGCATTGCCCAGGCCAAGGGCCTGTGGCATGTGCGCGAAAGCATTCCGCTGGCCCAGGCCGAGGAAGGCCTCAACATCAAGCACGACATCTCGATCGCGGCTTCGCGCATTCCGGCGTTCGTGGAATACGCCGACGCGCTGCTGCAGGCCGAGATTGCGGGCGTGCGCCTGGTCAACTTCGGCCATCTGGGCGACGGCAACCTGCACTACAACGTGCAGGCGCCCGCAGAAGGCGACCCCAAGGCCTTCCTGCGCGACCAGGAAGACCGCGTCAACCATCTGGTCTACGAGGCCGTGGCGAAGTTCGGCGGCTCGTTCTCCGCCGAGCATGGCGTGGGCGCGCTCAAGGTCGACAAGCTGCAGAAGTACCAGTCGCCCGTGGCGCTGGGCATGATGCGCGCGATCAAGCAGGCGCTGGACCCCAAGGGCATCATGAACCCGGGCTGCGTGCTGCCCCGGGAGTAAGACGCGCGGTTACTGCGCGTTGCGGCGCTGGTTGCCTATCATGGTCTGCACGTCCTTGGGCCAGGGCACCACGGCCGCCGGAGGATCGATGAACTCCTCCGACTGGCCCGCGTTGAGCAGCCATACGCGCAGCGCGTTGGCGCGCGGATCGATCACCACGGCGCCGGCCTCGACACCGCCTTCATGCGGCCGGTTGCCCGTGATGAACCACAGGCCGCCCGCCGAGGTCAGCGGCGAGACCGTGCGCATATTGGCCAGCAGCACGGGATAACGCTCGCCAAGCAAGGCACGCAGGCGCGCCGCGAGCACCCCCTGCTCCAGATAGTTGTCGCCGTCATACGGATACTTGCCCACGGAATCGGCCAGGCTCAGCAAGGGCTCGAGCGGCGCGCCCGCCGTCGCCGGCACCTGGGCCGCTTCGGCCTGCGCGGGCACGGGCTTGTCCTTGAGGATCACGGCAGCCGTGGCCGAAACATCCTGGGTCGTCAACGGCACGGGGGCGGCCGGCACGGTTGCCGCATGCGCGGCCTTGGGCGCGGGCGGCTTGGGTTCGCACGCGCAAAGCAAGCCCGCCGCAGCCAGGGCGACGGCCGTCTGAACGGAAAAAAACACGAAACGCATGGTGCACACCTTTGAGCGAAAGGTTGACGACAGCGCCCACGGCCGCTGCCGCATGTCAATTTTTTATCACGGCCTTGGCACACATGCGCGCCCTGACCGTACTGCGCACCATTTTGACCCGCGCCGCGGGGCAGTGGCTGTCGGTCAACGCGCCGCCTGCATTGCGGCCCGCCCATGAAAAAACCCGACGGCCAGGCCGTCGGGTTTTTCGGCGAGCGCTGGACTGATCAGACCTGGGCCAGCGCCTGGTCCAGGTCGGCCAGCAGGTCGTCGATATGTTCGATGCCCACCGACAGGCGCACCATGCCTTCGGTCACGCCGGCCTTGGCCAGCTCCGCGGCGTCAAGCTGGCGGTGGGTGGTCGACGCGGGATGGGTGGCCAGCGACTTGGCGTCGCCGATGTTCACCAGGCGCGTGAACAGCTGCAGCGCATCGAGGAAGCGCGCGCCGGCCGCGCGCGCATCGCCCGCGCTGGTCTTGAGGCTGAACGACACGATGCCCGAAGCGCGGCCCCCCGACTGCTTTTGCACGATGGCGTGGTCGGGGTGGTCGGGCAGGCCCGCATAGCGCACCCATTCGACCTTGGCGTGCTTTTGCAGCGTCTCGGCGATCTTCTGCGTGTTCTCGCAGATGCGGTCCATGCGCAGCGCCAGTGTCTCTATGCCTTGCAGGATCTGGAAGGCGTTCTGCGGCGAGATCGCCGCGCCCATGTTGCGCAGCGGCACGACGCGCGCGCGGCCGATGTAGGCCGCGGGGCCCAGGGCTTCGGTGTAGATCACGCCGTGGTAGCTGACATCGGGCTCGTTCAGGCGCGGGAAGCGCTCGCGGTGCTCGGCCCAGGGGAAGGTGCCGCTGTCGACGATGGCGCCGCCCACGCTGGTGCCGTGGCCGCCCAGGTACTTGGTCAGCGAATGCACGACGATGTCGGCGCCGAACTCGATGGGGCGCAGCAGGTAGGGCGAAGGCACCGTGTTGTCGACGATCAGCGGCACGCCGTGCGCATGGGCGACATCGGCGAGCGCGCGGATGTCGGTCACATTGCCCAGCGGGTTGCCTATCGACTCAATGAAGATCGCCTTGGTCCTGGCGTCGACCAGCTTGCCGAAGCTGGCGGGATCGCGCGCGTCGGCGAAGCGCACTTCTATGCCCTGCTGCGGGAAGGTGTGGGCAAACAGGTTGTAGGTGCCGCCATAGAGCGTCGAGGCCGAGATGATGTTGTCGCCGGCTTCGGCAATGGTCTGGATCGCGGCCGTGATCGCCGCCATGCCCGACGCCAGGGCCAGCGCCGCAATGCCGCCTTCGAGCGCTGCGACGCGCTTTTCCAGCACGTCGGTGGTCGGATTCATGATGCGCGTGTAGATGTTGCCCGGCACCTTCAGGTCGAACAGGTCGGCGCCGTGCTGGGCGCTGTCGAACGCGTAGGCCACGGTCTGGTAGATGGGAACGGCCACGGCCTTGGTGGTGGGATCGGGGCTATAGCCGGCGTGGACTGCCAGGGTTTCAATGCGCATTTTCTTGCCTTTTCGAAAGTGCAGGTTGGAATGCCGAACGGGATTTTTATATTCGGCGCTTTGGTGAATCAATATATATAAACTGCTTATATATATAAGCAGCATTCTTGGGACATTATGTGCAGGCCGCGATCCATTCACGGCCTGCGCAATGCGATGCGATTATCCTCCAAGCATGCATCCGCGATATTCTCATGCCCGGGCCCCCTCGGCCGAGGACGCCAAGCCGAAGTAGGCGCGAATCTGCGCCTCGAGGCTCAGCGCGGCCAGCCAGGAGGTTTTCGGGTTGTCGGGCAGCGGCGCGTTGGCCAGGCGGATCTGGAATTCGCCGAACGCGCCGCGCACCTCGAGTTCATGGCAGTTCTGCGTGACGCGCGGGTCGGCGACCAGCGTCACCTCGGTGCGCTCGAAGCCTATGCCGGCCAGCGCCACGGCGGCCGTCACATTGGCGTTCTTCGGATAGGCGCGCGCGGACGCGCCGGCCGAGCCTTCGAAAATGACCGTGGGCTGGGTGAGCGCCGCCAGATCGAACGCGTCGGCCGCGGGCGTGCCGCTCCATGAAAGCGGCGGCTTGCGGCCGATATAGCGCACGCTGTCCAGGCCCGCGCTGCGCGCCGCGTCAAGCGCATCCAGTCCGCCGATCGCCCCCGCGACGGTGATCAGCCGGCTGGCGCCCGCCAGCGCGCTGGCATCCAGCTCGGCGCGCAAGCCCGCATCGGCCAGCGCGCCGACCGAAGTGATGATCGCATCGACGCCCGCACGCAGCGCGCCCGGCACATGCTCGCGCACCGCGCCATGGCCTGCGCATTCGATCAGCAGGCCGGGCTGCCAGGCAAGCAGTGGCGCAGCGCCCGTGAGCACGGTGGTGCCGGCAGGCACCTTGTCCGGCGTATCGCGCAGCACCAGCGCCAGCTCGGCCCTGGGCAGCAGCTGCGCCAGCCGCGGCAGCAGATAACGGCCCATCGCGCCATGGCCGATGACGGCGATGCGCGCCGCGGCGCGCTGCGGTTCAGCGCGCATAGGCCGTGCTCGCGGTCGGCAGCATCAGCTGCGAACGCAACTGGGGGTCGGCCATGAAGCGGCCGCAGATCTTCAGGATGGCGTCCATCTCATCGGGCGTGTTGTAAGCACCCATGGAAAAGCGGATAGAGCCGGTATCGAGCAGGTTGCAGACCACGCCCTGGGCATAGAGGTATTTGCGCAACGCGAACGCCTGGGGATGGCGTATGCAGACGATGGTGCTGTTCTCGCCCGGATGGGTCGACGAGAGAATCTGGAAACCCTGGGCGCGCAGTCCGGCGTCCAGCCGCGCGGCCAGCGCCAGCGTCCAGGGCGCGAGGTTCTCGACCTTGGCTTCCTCGATCATCAAGAGCGCCTGGGCCAGGCCGTAGACGCCGGGATAGTTGATGTTGCCGCCTTCGAGCACGCGCGCATCGCCGACGCCGGATTTGAGGCCCCAGCCTTCGACGCTCTTGTCGATGCGGTTGGCGAACGACGGGCCGAAGTGCGCGGGCTGCAGCAGTGCCAGCAGCGCGGGCGCGACGTACAGAAAGCCCAGGCCCAGCGGCCCGTGCAGCGCCTTGTAGGCGCCGCAGGACAGCGCGCTGATGCCCCAGTTCTCGACCTCGATGGGCAGCAGGCCCACGCCCTGGATGCCGTCGACCACGAGGTGTATGCCCTGGGCGCGGCAGCGCTCGGCCAGCGCCTGGATATCGGCGCGCACGCCCGTGCTGTACTGCACATAGGAAACCGCGATCAGGCGGGTGTTGGCATCGACTTGCGACCAGATCGAATCGACGGTCACGCGCCGGTCTTCGGTGCGCGCCACGCGCACCTCGACGCCGCGCTGGCGCAGGTGCAGCCAGGGCACGGTGTTGACCGGGTGCTCCTGGTCGTCGATCACGAGGTTGTCGCCGGGCCGCCAGGGATATCCCTGGGCAACGATGTTGAGGCCTTCGGTGGTGTTCTTGGTGAACGCGACATGGCGGGCCTTGCCGCCTATCAGCTGCGCGACCTGGGTGCGCACGCCCTCGGCCGCGGCCAGCCACTCGGGCTTGTCGGCGCGCGCCATGCTGAGACTGGAAAAGAAATGCCCCATGGCATCGCTCACGCGCGGCGCCATCGGGCTGGCATAGGCCTGACAGACATAGATCTTCTGCGCCGTGATCGGGAAATGGTTGCGAAAAGCCTGTTGCCAGGCCGGCGCGTCGGTACTCGTGGTCATGGCTGAAATTCTAGGACCACGCTGCATCTTTTACGAAGTTCGCACATCACTTTTTAAGTCATATGCATAGTGAAAATCCGTCTATGTGAAATCCACTGTTTATGGCATTGACTCCCTACAATCGCAGCAAGAGCTCGAAGCACCGACTTTCCCGCGAAAACAATAAACCGCCAATCATTATCAAAATGATTTTCTTCGGTCTTGCGCAGCCTGCCGAACCCAGAATCAATCATTATCACCTGCTCTCCAAATGCGTAAATCCTTACTGCGTCGCTTCACTCTGGCTGCCGCGGGCGCAGCCGCGGCCCTGACACTGTTTCCCGCAAGCGCCCAAAGCCAGAACTCCACGGTGGACACGATCAAGAAGCGCGGCCAGCTGGTCTGCGGCGTGAGCCAGGGTTCGGCCGGGCTGTCGCTGGCCGACAACCAGGGCCGCTGGAGCGGCCTCGATGTGGACTTCTGCAAGGCGCTGGCCGCGGCCGTGCTCAACGCACCCGACAAGGTGCGCTACGTTCCGCTGAGCTCGCAGCAGCGCTTTCCCGCGCTGCAATCGGGCGAGATCGATGTGCTCAACCGCAACACCACGGTGACTTCGGGCCGCGACGCGGGCATGAACGTCACGGCGCCGGCCATCGTCTTCTATGACGGCCAAGGCTTCATGGTGCCCAGGAAGCTGGGCGTCAAGAGCGCCAAGGACCTCGACGGCGCCCAGGTCTGCGTGCAGCCCGGAACCAACAACGAGCAAAACCTCGTCGACTGGTTCGCGACGCACAAGATCCAGTACCGCGCGGTGGTGATCGAAAATCTGGTGGAACTCGAGAAGGCGTTCTACGCGGGCCGCTGCGATGTCTATCTGTCCGATGCCTCGACGCTGGCCGCGAGCCGCTCGTCGCGCGCGGGCAATGCCGATGATTTCGTGATCCTGCCCGAGCGCGTCAACAAGTCGCCGCTGAGCCCCTGGGTGCGCGACAGCGACACGCAATGGGTGGACATCGTCAAGTGGACGGTGCATGCGGTGGTCACGGCCGAGGAGCTGGGCATCACCTCGAAGAACGTCGACAGCTTCAGCGCCAGCAAGGACCCGCAGGTGCGCCGCCTGCTGGGCCTGGATGCGGGCATAGGCAAGAGCTTCGGCCTGAGCGACAAGTGGGCCTACAACGTGATCAAGGCCGTGGGCAACTACGGCGAGATCTGGGACCGCAACGTGGGCCTGAAGACGCCGCTCAAGCTCGAGCGCGGCCAGAACGCGCTGTGGAACAAGGGCGGCCTGCTCTACGCTCCGCCTTTCCAGTAATCCAGTACAGGCTGCGGCCCGGGCGCTGACAAGGCGCCCGGGCCGCACTATTTTTCATGCTGGACTTCAGCTTCCTCGGCCAGCGCGCCGGCTTTCAGATCGCCGAAAGCCTGTGGGCCGTCACGGCCGAACACCCTTACTGGCAATTGCTGCTTGCAGGCCTGGTCAACACCCTGACCGTCGCCGCGATCGCCATTCCCCTGGCCACGGCGCTGGGCCTGCTGCTGGGCGTCTTGCGCCTGTCGCGCCACCCGCTGCTGGCGCGCGTGCTGGCCTGCGTGGTCGAGCCGATTCGCAACACGCCCGTGCTGCTGCAGATGTTCATGTGGTACGCGCTGCTGCTGCAATTGCCCGTGGTGCGCGAAGCCTGGCAGCCGCTGCCAGGCGTCTATCTGTCCAATCGCGGCCTGGCCCTGCCCATGCTGCAGGGTGCGGTCTGGTGGCCGCTGTGGCTGCTGCTGCCTTGCGCCACGCTGTGGCGCCGCAGCCGGCCCCAGGCCGCGGTGTTCGCCGGACTGGCGCTGCTGTGGGCGATGGCCGCGCAGGATTGGTCGGCGCTGCATTGGGACCTGCCGCGGCTCGCGGGCCTGGGCCTGCGCGGCGGCTGGAGCCTGAGCCCCGAACTCACGACCCTGCTGCTGGGCCTGACGATCTTCCATGCGGTATTCATTTCGGACGTGGTGCGCGGCGGCGTGCTGGCCGTGCCCGTGGGCCAGGTCAACGCGGGACAGGCCCTGGGAATGAACGCCGCCACTCTGGCGCGGCATGTGATCTACCCCTATGCGGTGCGCGTGGCCGTGCCGCCCTATGCGAATCAATGCCTGATGCTGATCAAGAACAGCACGCTGGCGATCGCGATCGGCTACCAGGAGCTGATGGCCATCATCAACACCACCATCACCCAGACCGGCCGCGCGATCGAAGGCATGACGCTGGCCATGGCCTTCTATGTGCTGCTGGGCACGCTGCTTGCCTGGGCGATCGCGCAATACAACGCGCATGTCAACCGCTACAGCGTCGACGGCGCGGGAACGCTGCGCCTGGGCCAGGTGCTGCGCCTGCCGGCGTTCGACGCCGCAGGGCTGTGGCGCGGGCGCGCGCGCTCCGGGCTGACGCTGCTGCTGTCCGCGGCTACGCTGTGGCTGCTGTGGCGCGGCCTGCAGTGGGCCCTTCTCGATGCGGTCTGGACCGGCACGGCCGATGCCTGCGCCCAGGCCGCGGGCGCCTGCTGGGCCGTGGTCACTTACAACGCGCCGCTGCTGACCTTTGGCACCATCGCGCCCGAACAGCGCCCCCAGGCCGCGCTGGCCTGTGCGCTGCTCGCAGGCGTGATCGCCGTGCTGCTGCTGCCGCGCCTGGCGCTGCGTATGCGCGCGTCGCTGGTTATGACCGGGGCCTTCGCCGTGGTGCTGGCGCTGACGGGCGGCCTCGGGCTATGGCCCGCGCTGCCCGTGGTCGCCTGGGGCGGGCTGCTGGCGACGCTGGCCATGGCGCTGAGCGCCATCCTGCTGGCCCTGCCGCTGGCCGTGGCGCTGGCGCTGCTGCGCCGCAGCCCGCGGCGCTGGCTGCGCTGGCCCGCGGGCGCGCTGGTCGACGCGGTGCGCAGCATTCCGCTGGTGGTGCAGCTGCTCGTGGCCTCGTTCTGGATTCCCATCTTTGTCGGCGGCGACTGGTCAAGCGCCAAGTTCCAGCTGGCCTTGTTTGCCATCGTGCTGCACACTGGCTGCATGCTGGCCGAAGTGCTGCGCGGCGCGCTGCAGGCCGTGCCGCAAAGCCAGGCCATGGCGGCGCAGGCGCTGGGAATGCGCCCGGCCGCGGTGCTGGCCAGCGTGGTGCTGCCCCAGGCGCGCGTGCTCGCCGCGCCGGCGGCGCTGGGCGTTTTTGTCGGCGCGGTCAAGGACACCTCGCTGGTCGCCATCATCGGCGTGTTCGACGTGCTGGCCGCGGCCAAGACCGTGGTCGCCGACACCGCCTGGCGCCCCTATTTCGTCGAGGTCTATTGCTTCGTAGGACTGTTCTATCTGCTGATCTGCCTGCCGCTGTCGTGGCTTTCGCGCCGGCTGGCGCGGCATTGAGGGCCGGCAGGGCATTGCGGCCGCCCGCAGTGCGGCGCTGCCGCTTGCGCTACGATTCCGCCCTATGAAACAGTATCTCGACCTCGTCCAGAACATCTTCGACAACGGCAGCTGGCAGGACAACCGCACGGGCGTGCGCACGCTGAGCCTGCCCGGAGCGATGCTGCGCTTCGACCTGCAGCAAGGCTTTCCCGCGGTCACGACCAAGAAGCTGGCGTTCAAGTCGGCCGTGGGCGAACTCGTGGGTTTCATGCGCGCCTACCGCAGCGCCGCCGATTTCCGCGCGCTGGGCTGCAAGGTCTGGGACCAGAACGCCAACGAGAACGCGCAGTGGCTGGCCAACCCCTACCGGCTGCAGGAAGACGATCTCGGCTCGGTCTACGGCGTGCAGTGGCGCCAGTGGCCGGCGTACAAGCTGATCGACCCCTCCGAGCCCCAGGGCCAGGCCCAGGTCGCCGATGCGCTGTCCAAGGGCTACCAGCAGATCGGCATGCTCGAAGCCGCGCCCGGCGGGCAGTCGGGCGTGCTGATGTACAAGGCCATTGACCAGTTGCGCCAGTGCCTGGACACCATCGTCAAGGACCCGGGCAACCGCCGCATCCTGTTCCACGGCTGGAACTGGGCCCAGCTCGAGGAAATGGCCCTGCCCCCCTGCCATCTGCTCTACCAGTTCCTGGTCGACAAGTCCAAGGGCGAGATTTCGCTGTGCCTCTACATCCGCAGCAATGACGTGGGCCTGGGCACGCCCTTCAATCTGACCGAAGGCGCGGCGCTGCTGCACCTGGTCGGGCGCCTCACCGGCTACAAGCCGCGCTGGTTTACCTACTTCATCGGCGACGCCCACATCTACGAGAACCATGTGGACATGCTCAAGGAGCAGCTGACGCGCGAACCGTTCGAAGCGCCCCGGCTGGTGCTGTCCGACCGCATTCCCGACTACGCGGTCACGGGCAAATACGAGCCCGAATGGCTGGAAAAAGTCGAGCCTTCGGACTTCACGCTCGAAGGCTACCAGCACCACGCGCACATCACGGCGCCCATGGCAGTCTGATTCCAGCGCGCAGCACGGGAATGCGCTATCTGGTGATAGGCACAAGCGGCGCGGGCAAATCGACGTTTGCGCAGGCGCTGGCAATCGCCACGGACGCCACTTATATCGAGCTCGACGCCCACTACTGGGGGCCGGACTGGCGGGCCGTGCCTGCTGAACAATTCAAACGCTCGGTGGTGGCCGCGACCCGGGGCCAGCGCTGGGTCGCCGACGGCAACTACAGCGCCGTGCGCGACGAGCTCTGGCCGCACGCCACGCATGTGGTCTGGCTCAACTACGGACGGTTCACGGTGTTTTCGCGCGTGCTGTGGCGCACGCTGAGCCGCGGCCTGCTGCGCACCCGGCTGTTCCAGGACAACCGCGAGTCGCTGCGCATGGCATTCCTGTCGAAGGACTCGATACTGCGCTGGTCCTGGACCACCTATGCGAACAACCAGCGCAAGTTCGCAGCGCTGCGCGCGCAGCCCGAATTCGCGCACCTGCAGTGGACCGAACTCACCCGACCGGCCCAGGCCCAGGCCTTTCTCGCGGCGGCGGCCCACCATGGCTGAGGCGTATCTGGGAAGCTGCCTGTGCGCCAGAGTGCGCTACGAAGTGCACGCCCAGCCCCGGGCCGTCACCCATTGCCATTGCAGCCAATGCCAAAAGGGCCATGGCGCGGCGTTCGCCACCTATGGCGCGGTCGCGCGCAGCGACCTGCACATCGTCAGCGGCGCGCTGGAGATCAAGTCCTACGCCTCGTCCGAGTTCGTGCAGCGGCAGTTTTGCGGCCACTGCGGTTCATCGCTTTTCTGGTCCAGAACCCGGGGCGACTGGAGCGACTGGATCTGCTTTGCGCTGGGCACGCTGGATTCGCGCTTCACGCCGCCCAAGCAAAAGCATGCCCACCTCGCGTCCCGGGCGCTCTGGTGCGATTTTCGCGCGCCATATGACACGCTGACCGACTGAAACCGGTCAGATCATCAGCTCGATGAGGAACGGCCCGCTTTTCGCGAAGCTGGACTGCATCAGCGCCGCCAGTTCGTCGAGCGTGGTCGCGCGCGCGGCTTCCACGCCCATGCCGTTGGCGAGCTTGGTCCATTCGATCGACGGATTGCCCAGGTCCAGCATGCTCATCGCGGTCGCGCCCGGCGTCGCGCCCACGTTGGCGTATTCGCCGATGAGGATGTTGTACTTGCTGTTGTTGAGAATGATGGTGGTCACGGGCAGCTGCTCGCGCGCCTGGGTCCACAGCGACTGCAGCGAGTACATGGCCGAGCCGTCGGCCTGCAGGTTGATGACGCGGCGCTGCTTGCCCGCCCCGAGCGCCGCGCCCGTGGCCACGGGCATGCCGTCGCCGATCGCGCCGCCCGCCAGGTGCAGCCAGTCGTGCGCGGGCGCGGCGTGCGTGAACTTGTAGAAGCCGCGGCCGTACGACACGCTTTCATCCGAAATGATGGCGTTGTCGGGCATCAGCGCGGCCAGCGTCTGCGCCAGGCCTTCGGGCGTGGGCGCGCCGCGCGCGGCCTCGGGGCGCGGGCCGGGATGGGGAATGGCGACCTCGGGCGCACCCAGCGCCTGGACCAGGCCGCGCAGCGCTTCGACCGCGTCCTGGTCTGGGCGCGACAGCACGTGAAACTGCGCCTGGGGATTGGCCTGGGTCGAGGGCATGCCGGGATAGCCGAAGAAGCCCACGGGTTCGGTGGCGTTCACCAGGATGATGTGCTTGAAGCGGTCCAGCGCCTTGATGGCCAGGTCCATGACATAAGGCACGCGCTCGAGCTGCATGCGGCCGCGGCCGCGCGCCAGGTGCGACGACGAATAGCTGGCCATCACGGCCGCGCCGGTCGCGCTGGCGACGCGCCAGGCAAGGGCCTGGGCTTCGGCGAGCACGCCGGGACCGGCCAGGAGAATGAGTACATCGCGCTGGTCGCGCAACGTGCGCGCGGCCTGCTCTATGGCAGCGGCGTCGATTGCGGGCGCCGCCGGCACATCGAACGGCGCAGCGACGACGCCGCCCTCTTCCCACGACACATCGGCCGGCAGGATCAACGTCGCGACCTGGCCCGGATAGACCTGGGCGGCGCGCACCGCCTCGGCCGCGTCGCGGCCCAGATCGGCGCTGCGGGTGCTGGTGCGCACCCAGGCGGAAACGGTCTGCGCCATGCCCGTGGTGTCCGCGGTCAGCGCGGCGTCGAACGGCCGGTGATAGATCGCCTGGTCGCCCACGATATTGACAATGCCGCTGCGCGCGCGGCGCGCGTTGTGCAGGTTGGCCATGCCGTTGGCCAGGCCCGGGCCGCAGTGCAGCAGCGTGCAGGCGGGCTTGCGCGCGATGCGGTAGTAGCCGTCGGCCATGCCCGTGACCACGTTTTCCTGCAGCCCCAGCACGCATTTCATGCCGGGCACCTGATCGAGCGCCGCGACAAAGTGCATCTCGCTTGTTCCGGGATTGGCAAAGCAGGTGTCCACCCCCGCGGCCAGCAATGTCTTCACCAGGCTCTTTGCACCATTCATCTTGTCCGTCCTCCTAGATAACTTCGATTCAAGAAACTCAGGCCGCGGGCTTGGCGCCGCCCGCCGCAACGCGCGCCATCGACGGACTGAGCATATAGGCCGCCACCCCGACCAGCACCATGGCACAGGCAAAGCCGAAGATCCGCGTATAGGCGGCAACCGGCGCCGCGCCGCTGGCAAGGTTCGCATCGGCGATCAGCCCGAAGATCCAGGCCGCGGCCGCCGAGCCGAGAAACACGAAGGTATTGAGCAGACCCAGGCCGCGCCCATGCACTTCGGGCGCGAGCAGCAGCCGGCCATGGGCCATGACCAGTGGATGGAGCACGCCTATGCTGGCCAGCATCGCCAGCAGCGGGATGTCCAGCAGCACGCCCGCGCCGGGCAGCAGCACCAGCGCGCCGCCCGCGGTCAACGCGGCCAGCGCCCAGGCCAGCACGGTTTGCCGTACCGCGAAGCGGTGCACGAACCAGGGCAGCGCGGCCGCGGCGCAGATGGCCGCCAGGCTCAGCACGGCCAGCGCCAGTCCGCGCGCGCCCGCGCTCAGGCCGAACACATCGGCCAGATAGGGGCCACCCCAGGAATTGCGGAAGGTCGTGCCCACGGCCAGGGCCATGCACATGGGAATCAGCGTCCAGAGCGCGGGAATGAACAGCAGCCGGCCGCTGGCGCCCAGCATCGCGCCCAGACCCTCTTCCTGCGCGTGGACATTGCCGCTGTCCCTGACCTGGGCGGCAACCAGCCAGCAGGCCACGGCCATCAGCACGCCGGCCGCCAAAATGGGCGCGCGCCAGCCGAAAGCGTGTATGGCCCAGCCCAGCGGCGCGGTCGCGCACAGCGCGCCGAGCATGCCCGCCGCGTTGGCCCGGCTGACCGAGGTCGCGAACTGATGGGCCGGCAGGACCTGGGCCGCGAAGTGCATCAGCCCCATGAAGACCGGCGCACAGGCCAGTCCCAGCCCCACCTGGGCGAGCATTGCCGTGGGCCCGTTGGGCGCGAGCGCGAACAGGCCCGCGGAGACAACGCCCAGCGACAGCAGCCAGCGCGTGGGCGCGCCGACGCCGTAGCGGTCGAACGCCATGCCCACGGGAATCTGGGCGATGCCGAAGGACAGGAAGAAGCACGACGACAGCAGGCCGAAGCCCGCGGGCGACAGCTGCAGATCGCTCTGCACTTCGGGCGCCATGACGGCCAGGCAGCTGCGGAAGAACTGGCTCAGCGTCAGCGCGAAGGTCAGCGCGGCCAGGCCGCGCACGGAGGAACGGGTGTCCATATTTGGTGGGTTGCTTGCCAGGCAGTTGCCCCGCCCGCAGATACATCATTGATTGCCACGAATTGCTTCGGTGGCACCGGGCCATGTTGCGCCCGGCGGCATGCGCTGCATCGTACCCATATCTTGTCGCCCTGCCTTACGCCAGGGCGACAAGTTCGAAAAGATCGGTGGCGCCGCCATATGGCGCCCCATAAGCCTGCCAACATGCCGCCCGGATGCGGGTGCAGGCCATCGAACAGCGCACCAAGGCTCAGCCCAGCCGCGCCCGGGTATGCGCCGCCACATCCTTGACCCAGGGCTGGGCCTGCCAATGCCGCGCGGCAAAGGCCTGGATTTGCTGCTCATAGGTCAGCGACAGGCCGATCACGTCCAGGCCTTCGAGCTGCATGCGCTGATGGCGCGCCGACAGCGCAAAGCCCGCGTCGACGCTCGCGCTGCGCACGCGCAGGTTCTCTATATCGATCGCCATCTCCGCGGTCTCCAGCCGTTGGGCATCGGCCATCATCGCCGCGATGTAGGCTTCGGGCAGCATCACCAGCAGCAGCTGGTTGTTCATCGCGTTCGAGTAGAAGATCTCGCCGAAGCTCGGCGCGATCACGGCCTGGATGCCGAACTGCTGCAGGCCCCAGACCGCGTGCTCGCGGCTGGAGCCGCAGCCGAAGTTTGCGCCCGCGACCAGGATCTCGGTGCCCGCGCGCTCGGGCCGGTTGAGAACGAAGTCTTCACGCGCGCGGCCCTGCGCGTCGAAGCGCAGGTCATACAGCAGGCCCTTGGCCAGCCCGGCCTTGTCGATGCCGTGCAGGAACTGCTTGGGCATGATCTGGTCGGTGTCGAGGTTCTCGATGGGCAGTGCGGCAGCCTTGCCGGAAAGAATATGCTGCTTACGCATGGGCGGACTCCAGTCGGCGAACGTCGGTGATCGCGCCCGTGAGCGCGGCGGCCGCGGCCATTGCCGGGCTCATCAGATGGGTGATCGCGCCGCGTCCCTGGCGGCCTTCGAAATTGCGGTTGGTGGTCGAGGCGCAGCGCACGCCGGCCTCCAGGATGTCGCCGTTCATCGCCAGGCACATGGAACAGCCGGGCGCGCGCCACTCAAAGCCCGCATCCTGGAGGATCTTGGCGATGCCTTCCTGCTCGGCCATATGCTTGACCGCGCCCGAGCCCGGCACGACCATGGCGCGCACGCCGCTGGCCACCTGCCGGCCTTCGACCACGCGCGCCACGGCGCGCAGGTCTTCGATGCGCGCATTGGTGCACGAGCCTATGAACACATGCTGGATGGGCGTGCCTTCTATCGCCGCGCCCGCGGCCAGGCCGGTGTAGCGCAGCGCCTGCTCGGTGCTGCGGCGCAGCGGGCCCGCGGGCTGGTCGTCGGGCTCGGGAATGCGGCCGTCGATGCGCACCACCTGGTCGGGGCTGGTGCCCCAGGTCACATGCGGCGCGACGTCGCTGGCGTCGAAGCGGTGCTCGATATGGAATGGCGCGCCTTCGTCGGAGAACAGCGTGTCCCAATGCGCAAGCGCCGCGTCGCGCACGCTGCCCTCGATGTCCGGCGCGCGCTCCAGCACGTATTGCCTGGCCTTGGCGTCGGGCGCGATCAATGCGCCGCGTGCGCCGGCTTCGACGGCCATGTTGCAGACCGTGAAGCGCGCCTCTATCGACAAGGCGTCGAGCGCCGTGCCGCAGAACTCGATCACATGGCCGCGCGCGCCCTGCGCACCGATCTGGCCTATGACCATCAGCACCAGGTCCTTGGCCGTGGTGCCCACGGGCAGCGTGCCGTCGATGCGGATGCGCATGTCCTGGGCCAGCCGGTAGACCAGGGTCTGGGTGGCGAGCACATGCTCGACTTCGGACGTGCCTATGCCAAAGCCCAGCGCGCCCAGCGCGCCGTAGGTGGTGGTGTGCGAGTCGCCGCAGATCACCACCATGCCGGGGCGGATCATTCCATGCTCGGGCGCGACCACATGCTCTATGCCCTGCAGCATGTCGTTGGTGTCGAACAGCGGGATCGCGTGGCGCTCGCAGTTCTTCTTCAGATTGCTCGCCTGCAGCGCGGGCGCGGCATCGCGGATCACGCGTATGGTGCCCGGCTCGGTGGGAATCACATGGCTCACCACCGCGACGTTCTGCCCGGGCATGGGCACGCCGCGGCCTTTCTCGTGCAGTCCGGCGAAAGCCTGGGGGCTGGTGTACTCGTTCATCAGGTGCAGATCGCAGAACAGCAGCACGTTCTGTTCGTCCAATCGCGCGACCGTATGCGCGTCGACAAGTTTTTGATAAAGCGTTCTGGGAGTCATGACCGCCATCGTATAGATGCAATCGGCCACCACAATATCGCGAAAGTTACTTCTTTGGGTCGCTGGACGACACAATGATCCAGGTCAACCGGTGGGCTTCACCAGCCCAGGAACTCGTCCTTTGCCGCCCTGTGGGGGGCAAAGGTCTTGACCATGAAGTCGACGAAGACCCGGGTTTTCGCCGACAGATTGGAACTGTTGGGAAACACCAGATAGATATCGGCGCCGGGCAGCGTCCATTCCGTCAGAACCGCTTGCAGCCGGCCCGATCGCAGGTAGGGCGCGGCGTCCCAAAGCGAGCGCATCAGGATGCCATGGCCGTCGAGTGCCCAGGTCAGCGCGCAGTCGCCGTCGTTGCTGCTCAGCGGTCCGCGCACCTTGACGCTTTCCTGGCGCGTTCCCGCGCGCAGATGCCAGGTGCCGAAGGTGTCGTCGCTTTCGCGGATGAACAGGCAGGCATGGCGCTGCAAGGCCGCGGGCTGCAGCGGCACCCCGGCGCGCTGCAGATAGGAAGGCGCGGCGCACAGGATGCGCCTGTTGGGCGCGAGCAGCCGCGCAGTCAGTTGTGCGTCGGGCATCTCGCCCAGGCGAATCACCGCGTCCAGGCCCTGCTCGACGAGATTGACGGGCTTGTCGGTCAGGCGCAACTGGACTTCGACGTCGGGAAACTGGCGCGCGAATTTCGAGAGCGCGGGCGCGATGAACTGCCGCCCGAAGCCCAGCGTCGCGCTGAGCTTGATCTGGCCGCGCGGCAGCGCCTTCGCGCCCGCTACGCGGCGCTCGAGTGCCTCCATCTCGGCGAGCACGCGCGCGCCTTCGCTCACGTAGATTTCGCCTTCGGGCGTGAGGCTGATGCGGCGCGTGGTGCGGTTGAGCAGGCGCACTCCCAGCCGCGCCTCGATGTTGGACAGCCGCTTGCTTGCCGACGGCGGCGTCAGGCCCATCTCCTGCGCCGCGGCCGCGAGCGAGCCATGCCTGATCACCAGGGAGAAAAAAGCGAGATCGGAAAACATGTCCATCGAGAGCCTGTTGTGTCGCCGCGGGAATGGCTGGATTCTCGCACCCGCATTCATGCCGTGCGCCCCACGGCCCGCGCTACTGCGCGCGCGTCAGCACGAACTCGGTGATCTCCGAAGGAATGCCCAGGCGTATGGGAAAGCCCATCCACAGCCCCGTGCCGTTGCTCACATAAAGCTGCATTTCGCCCACGCGGTAGCCGCGCGTCAGATAGCCTTCGTTGGGCGGCCCGAACACCGGCTCCATGCCCAGCACCATGCCGCCATGGGTGTGGCCCGACAGCTGCAGCGCGACGCCGGCCTGGGCGTTGCGCGCCGCACCCGCGGGCCGGTGCGACAGCAGCACGACAGGCGCATCCGCGGGCGCGCCGGCAAGTGCCTTGGGCAGATCGGGGCCTTCATAGCCATAGAGCGTGGCCACGGCATCGGCGATGCCGGCCACCGTCAGCTGCGCCGTGCCGTGCTGCACCACCGCATGCTGATTGGTCAGCATGCGCACGCCCAGCTCCTCGAAACGGGCTTTCCAGGCAGCGTAGTCGAAGTAGTACTCGTGGTTGCCGGGAATGCCGAGCACGCCGTGGCGCGCCTGGAGCTGCGCCAGCGGCGCCACATCGTCGCGGCGCGCCTGCACGCTGCCGTCGATGAAGTCGCCGGTCACGACGATCAGATCGGCATCGATGGCATTGGTGCGCTCGACCACGCCCCGCACCCAGTCCTGCTGGAACAGTTTGCTGATGTGCAGGTCGCTGAGCTGCACCAGCTTGAAGCCTTCGAGCGCGGCGGGCAGGTTCTTCACGGCCAGGTCCACGCGGTGCACTTCGGGCAGGCGCGTGGCCTGGATGAAGCCGAAACCGCCCAGCCCGAAGGCCAGCGCCAGCGTGATCAGCCGGCGCGCCGTGCCGCTGGGCGGGTTAGCGCGGCGAGCGGCAGAGCGGCGCGTGAGCAGCCAATACAGCATGGACAGCACTTCGCCGACGATGGTGAACACCAGCAGCAGCACGAAGCTGCAGAACGTCCAGCCCAGCAGCGCGGCAACGGCGTAGGGCACCTCGGCCGAGAACATGGTGCCGAAGAACAGGCGCGTCCAGAACTGGTAGAGCGCGCCCGGCAGCAGCGCGGCCGCCGCCAGCAGCCGCCAGCGCCCCCGGATGGGCAGGGGCGCGATGACGCGCGCGACGACAAACAGATAGGCAATGGCGCAGTAGACGTGGAACACAGGAAACCCGGGGAATGGCAGGCGCGGCGGCGCGGGTGACCGGCACCGCCGGTGCCTGGTCCGTGCGCGCATTCTGCCGTGCCAAGGTTTTGCCCACGGGCTGCTGTGCCATTTCCGCGGCGTGCGCCGCCGCTGCGCACCTACTTCAGCGTGAAGCGCGCCGTGCCCAGCGCCTTGCCGCCATCGGTGACCACGGCCACCACCTTGGTGCCTGGCGCCACCTTGAACGCGCCCCTGGCTTCCAGCCTGTCGCCCGCGGGCAGCAGCTGGGCCTCCTGCTTGTCCTTGCCCGCGAGCAGCGTCAGCTTGGCGCTGGCCCTGGACAGGTCGCGCGCCTTGCCGTGGTCGGAGACATAAAGCTGCAGCACATCGGCCTTGGCCACGAGTTCATAGTCCGCCTCCTTGGCCGCGGCGACGACGCCGCCGTGCGCGGGGTCATGGGCATGGTTGCCCGCGGCAAAGACCGGAGCGCCGGCCGCCAGGATGGCGAGAGAAAGCGTGGCAATTGCGGTTTTCATGGGAGTCCTTTCGGTTGGTTGAATCACAGGGCTTCTACGTCTTTGGATTGCATGAGACGCTCGGCGTCCGCACGGCCGAAGAGCCAGAACATGGCGGGGGTCAGGAAGGTGTCGAGCAAGGTGGCGCTGATGAGGCCCGAGAAGATCACGACCGCCACCGGGTGCAGCACTTCGGTGCCCGGCTGCTCGGCTTCGAACAGCAGCGGTGCCAGCGCGAACGCCGTCACCAGCGCGGTCATCAGCACGGGCGCGAGCCGCTCCAGCGAGCCGCGCACGATCATCTTGTGATCGAAGTCCTCGCCTTCGAGGCGCATCAGGTTCACGTAGTGGCTGACTTTCAGAATGCCGTTGCGCACCGAGATGCCGGCCAGCGTGATGAAGCCCACGAGCGCGGCGATAGACAGCGGCTGGCCCGAAAGCCACAGGCCCAGCACCGCGCCGACCAGGGCCAGCGGGATGTTGGCCATGATCAGCAGCGACAGCCGCGTCGACTGGTAGCGGCTGTAGAGCACGATGAACATCAGCGTCAGCGACACCAGCGACAGCAGGCCCACGAGCTTGGACGCCTCTTCCTGGGCCTGGAACTGTCCGCCCAGCGTGACGAAATAGCCTTCGGGCAGCGGCGTGTCGGCAATCACCTGGCGCATGTCGGCGACGATGTCGGACAGCGGCCGGCCCTGCGAGTTCGCCGAGAGCACGATGCGGCGCTTGCCATCGTCGCGGCTGATCTGGTTGGGGCCGTCGCCTTCCTCGATGCTCGCGATCTTGGACAGCGGCACGCGCCCCGTGGGCGTCTCGATCAGGATGTCCTTGAGGCCGTTGGCCGAACGCGTCTCCTCGGGCAGCTTCACGACCAGAGCGAAGCGCCGCCCGCCCTCGACGATCTGCGTCACGCGTTCGCCTTCGACCAGGCTTTGCAGCGTCGCCAGCACCTGCGGCACGGGCACGCCGTACTGCGCGGCGGCGGCGTAGTCGATGCGCACCTTGATCTGCGGCGCCAGCACCTGCTTTTCGACTTCGAGATCGGCCAGGCCGGGTACGGCCGCGAGCCGCGCGCGCAGCGCATCGGCCTGGCCGCGCAGCGTGTCGAGGTCCTCGCCGAAGATCTTGATCGCGATCTGCGAGCGCACGCCCGACAGCATGTGGTCTATGCGGTGCGAGATCGGCTGGCCGATTGAAATCGCCGCCGGCAGGTTCGCCAGCCGCGCGCGGATGTCGGCCGAGATCTCCGCCATCGAGCGCGTGAGTTCGCCCGCAGGCTTGAGGCCTACGTCCAGCTCGCTCACGTGCACGCCTTCGGCATGCTCGTCGAGTTCGGCGCGGCCGCTGCGCCGCCCGACATGGGTCACTTCGGGCACCTGCATGACCAGCACTTCGGCCTGGCGCGCCAGCGCCGAAGTCTCCGACAGCGTCACGCCCGGGTTGAGCCGGATGCCAATCATCAGCGTGCCTTCGTTGAACGGCGGCAAGAAGGTAGTTGGAAAGAAAGGCACCGAGGCGATGGCCAGCAGCACCGCCACGCCCGCGGCCGCGAGCGTGGCCTTGGGGCGGTTCAGCACGCTCGTGAGTCCCACCGCGTACTGGCGCTTGAGCCAGGCCAGCAGCCGCGTGTCGCCATGGTCCAGCGATTTCATCGTCGGCAGCAGGTAGTACGACAGCACGGGCGTGACCGTGACCGACACCATCAGGCTGGCCAGCGTCGAGACGATGAAGGCTATGCCCAGCGGAATGAACAGCCGGCCCTCTATGCCCGGCAGCGCGAACAGCGGCACGAACACCAGCACGATGATCACCGTGGCGTAGAGAATCGCCGAGCGCACTTCCATCGACGCGCGCGCGACCAGCGCCAGCACGTTGCTGCGCTGGCCCGGATGGCGCGCGCGGTCTTCCTTGAGGCGCCGCAGGATGTTCTCCACGTCGACCACGGCGTCGTCGACCAGGCCGCCGATGGCGATCGCCAGCCCGCCCAGCGTCATGGTGTTGATCGACAGGCCGAAATACTTGAAGACCAGGGCCGTGAGAAAGATCGACACCGGAATCGCCGTGAGCGCGATGATGGTCGGACGCAGCGTTCCCAGGAAGAAGAACAGGATGGCGGCAACGAACACCGACGCGCCAATCAGCTTCCACTTGAGGTTGTCTATCGACGCCTCGATGAAGCTGGCCTGGCGGAAGGTCACGCGCGGCGCGTCCATGCCCGCGGGCAGCGAGGCGTTCATTCCCGCCAGCGCCTGCTCGATGGAACGCGTCAGCGCGATGGTGTCGGCCGTGGGCTGCTTCTGTATGCCCAGGATCACCGCGGGCTTGCCTTCGAAGCCCGCGTCGCCGCGCTTGAGCGCCGCAGCAAACGTGACTTCGGCGATCTGCCGCAGCAGTATGGGCTGGCCGTTCCTCGCGGTGAGCGCGAGATTGCTCAGGTCTTCGAGGCGCGAGGTTCTGCCCAGGTGGCGGATCAGGTATTCGCGGCCGTTGAGTTCGAGAAAACCGCCCGAGGTATTGGACGAGTAGCCCTTGAGCGCGGCTTCGAGCTGCTCATGCGAAATGCCCAGGTCCGCCATGCGCCGCGTGTCGGGCTGCACCTGGAACTGGCGCACTTCGCCGCCGATGGGAATCACCTGGGCCACGCCCGGCACGGCCATCAGCCGTGGGCGCAGCACCCAGTCGGCGTACTCGCGCACCGCCATCTGCGAGATCTTGCCGGTGTCGACGGGAATCGCGATCTGCATGATCTCGCCCATGATGGAGCTGATCGGCCCCATGCGCGGCACGACGCCGGGCGCTATGCCCTCCTCCATGGAAGCGAGCCGCTCCGACACCATCTGCCGCGCGCGGAAGATGTCCGTGCTCCAGTCGAAGGTGATGTAGACGAAGGACAGGCCCGCGGACGACACGGAGCGCACGGTCTCCACGCCGGGCAGGCCGTTCATCGTGGTCTCGAGCGGAAAGGTGATCAGTTGCTCGACCTCCTCGGCGGCCATGCCGCCGGCCTCGGTCATCACGGTGACGGTTGGCTTGTTGAGATCGGGAAAGACGTCGACGGGCGTGCGCGAAAGCGTCCACGCGCCGTAGAACATCAGCACCACGCTGGCGATGATGACCAGCAGCCGGTTGGCCAGGCTGTTGACGAGAAGCCATTTGAACATGTGAGTGGCTCCTGTCAGCGGATCTGATTGACCAGGGTCGCGCCTTGCGTGGCGACCCGGTCACCGGCCTGCAGGCCGGAAGTCACGGCCACCTGGGCGCCGTCCAGCGGCGCCGTCGTGACCACGCGCGGCTCCAGTCGTTCGGGCCCGGTCTTGACCCAGACGATGTCCTGGTTCGCGGGGTTGCGCAGCAGCGCCGCCGCGGGCACGGCAATGCCCTTGACCGTCGAGCGGCTACGCACAAAGACCTTGACCGGCTGGCCCAGCGCCAGCGTTGCCAGCGCTTCGCCCTGGGCACGGAACACCATGGGCAGCGCCTGCTCGCGCAGCGAACGCGCGGCGCCGACAAAGCGCAATTCCACGCGCTCGCCGCCGGCCACCATGCGCGCGCTGGCGACATCGGACGCCAGCGCGGTATCGAACGCCAGGGCCTCGATGTTGAGCTGCGCGGGATCGACGATTTCATAGACCAGTTCACGCGCATCGACCACCTGACCCGCAACGGCGTAGGCCGCGGCAATCACGCCCGACACGGGCGCGACCAGCGCCTCGCGTGCGCCCACGGCCGTGGACAGCGCGGCAATGCGCGCCGACAGGCTTGCGGTTTCCGACTCGACGGCCTCGATCTCCTTGCGCGGCACGGTGTCGCTCAGCTCCTTGAGCCGCGCCAGGCGCTTGTCGGCCAGCGCCTTCGCGGCGCGCAGCTCGGCGATCTGCGCGGCCTGGCTGGAGCGTTCGATCGCAGCCGTGGCGGCCGTGACATAGGCCAGCACTTCGCCCTTGCGCACGCGCTGGCCGATCACGGGCAGGCCCTTGGGGCCGGCTTCTATGCGGCCCGCAGCCATGGGCTGGACCTTGCCGCCGGCATTCGGGTCCATCACCACGCGGCCCGCGAGCTCCAGGGTGCGCGGCAGTTCGGCGGGCTGCACGACCAGCGTGCGCAAGGCCATCTGGCGCTGCGCGGGCTTGGGCAGGAACACGCTGCCGTCGGGCTGGCGGCCCGGGCCGTTGGCATTGCCCACGGGCGCGGGGCCGCCATGGTCATGGCCGGCATCGGCCCAGGAGGGCATGGCGGCGGCCAGCAAAAGTGTGAGCAACAGCGGGCGCATCATGCTGCACCTCCTGCGCTGCGGCGGGCGCCGCTACGGCGCGCCAGCCACAGGCCGCCACCGGCCAGGCCCACCGCCGCAAGGCCCCAAGGCAGCAATGCGCGCCAGTCGCGCTGCGCGTGCTCGTCGGCGGCCTCGGCGTGCACATCGAAATCGCCGGCCAGCAGATCGGTCTCGCCTGCGGCGTCCACGGTCACCGTGACCGATGTCACGCCGGACGGCAGGGCCTGGGCCAGCGTGCCTTCGAATTCGCCCGCGGCGATTTCCTTCATGGCGACCGTCGCTTCGCCAACGTTCACTTCGAGCGTCGCGCCCGCAACCGGTGCGTTGTCGGCAAAGCGATCGAGATAAAGCGCGAGCTGCGTGCCGTTGGCCGTGCCCACGACTTCAAACAGCTCGGAGACCGCGGCAAAACGCGGAATCGCGGGAGCCGACGCGGTGCTGGACGGCGCGTCGTGGCTGTGGCCGGCATCGGCCAGGGCCAGCGGGCTGTAAAGGCCCGCGAGCAGGCTTGCGCCTGCAATGAATGCATTGAACATGGTTTTTCCTGCGGTCACTCGGGCAGCAGCCCCAGCGCCTGACGAAGTTGAGAAATGGCGGCGCCGACTTCGAGCCGGCTGCGGGCGGCCTGGCGTTCGGCCTCGAAAGCTTCGAGATCGATGCGCAGCCGCGTGGGCAGATCGCTCTCGCCCAGGCGGAAGGCCTTGTCGAAAAAGCCGCGCGATTCGCCGGCCAGCGCCGCGCGCCGCTGGGCAGAGTCGCGGGCCTGCGCCAGCAGTTCGACGCGGGTGCGCGCCAGCGCGATCCGGGCATCGATGCGCTGCGTTTCCAGGTCAAGCTGGCTTTGCGCTTCGAGCAGGTCGGCGCTGGCATTCGCAAGCCTGGCATCGCTGGCGCTCAAGCGGCCCAGCGGAATGCGCAGACCGACGTTGATGCTTTGCGCCGAGCGCTCGCCGCGCGCATCGCGCTCGCGCGTCGTGCCCAGCGAGAGCTCCGGGTTGGCGCGCGTCTGCACGCCGGCCAGATCCTGCTGGCGCCGTGCGAGATCGACCCTGGCCTGGAGTTCGCGCAGCGCGGGATGCGCGGTGAGCGGCATGGGCGCGGGCAACGGTTCCTGCGGACCCTCGCGCAGGTCCTGGCCGGTCAGCATGGCCCAGGCCTGGGCGCTTTGCGCTTCGGCGACCGCGGCTTCGGCAACCGCGCTTTGCGCCACGGCTACCGCTGAATCGGCCTGATGGGCATCGGCGCGCGCGAGATCGCCGGCCGTCACGCGGCGCTGCACGTCGCGCGCAATGCCCTGGGCGCTGGCGAGCTTCTGCTGCGCGATTTCGTGCTCGATGCGCGCGCGCTGCCGCGTCCAGTAGGCTTCGCGCACTTCATCGGCCAGGCGCCACTGCGCCGCGCCCAGCAGCGCGTCGACCGCCTGCGCCTGGGACTGCGCTGCCGCCTGCGACTTCGCGCGCTCGCCGGGCGACCACAGCGGCACGGACAGCGCGGCTTCGTACTCGCGCGCGCCGTCGTTGCGGTGCCAGCGATCGCTGCGCGTCGACAGATCGAGCGCCGCAGTCTCGGGCGTCCAGCGTTCGGCCGCGCGCAGGCCGGCGGCCGCGGCGTCGCGCCGCAGGCCGGCGGCGCGCTGCTCGGGCTGCCTGGCCCAGGCGGTTTCAAAACCCTGGCGCAGCGGCGCAGGGGAGGAGGATGGGTCACGGCCCGTCTGGGCACGGCCCGTCTGGGCATGGCCCGATATGGCGGCCGTCAGCAATGCGGCCGCCAGAATGCCGAGGGAGCCCCAGCGTTTGCGTTTCATTTTTTGTTCGTCGTGAATGCGGGCGCGTGCCCGCGGGTCCAAAGGTCGACGCAGACGGCCCGCCCTGGTTCAGGGACGTGGCCGCGCCGCGCCGGCGTCAGGCGACGAAAGAGGAAGGGGGACGCAGCAGGCTGGCGAGCGGCGGCTCGGGAAACGCAACGCTGCGGTGCGCGTGCAGATAGCCCTCGGCCCAGGGCGGGTGCGGAGCATCCGACGCGGGCAAATACGCCACACCGATGCCGTGGCAGCTGTGGCAATCGGGATGTGGCTGGAGTGCCTCATTGACCGGTGTGCCGGCATCGTCAGCGGACGCGTCATCGCCGTGGCGGTGCTCGTGGTGGCCGAAATGGGCGGCCCCCTGCTCATGCTCGCACACGCTGGCCGCAGCCGCCCAACTCCATTGGAGGGGCAGAAGGCACATCATGAAAATGAGGACGAGGCGGCGCATTGAGGTCAGAGTCTAACGACATGCGACTGCGATAGCATGCGCCAATGCCTTGTCGGCGCAGGGCGATTGAGCGACATTCAGCGTTGCGCCGACAACACAGCTTGATCGCAGCCAGCGGTTCGCGTGGCCCTGACAACAGCCCGGCCGGCATTTGCAAACTGTGAATTCCATGAAAAAAGGCACCGGAAGGTGCCTTGGTCATCGTGTCTGCGCATGCAATCCCTGAGCGGCCTTGGCGGCGGATTCTTTGTCCAGCGCAATTCCCTCGCGATAGTACATATATGCACCAAACAAAGCGCCGCCCACAAGGCTCACGGGATTGGTGGAGCCGGCAATCAACAGCAGATTGTTCATGGTGACGCCACTCCAGACGCCGGCCGACGTCTTCAATCCCATCTTGCGCACTTCAGGCTTTTGGTTATCGAAGTAATAGACCATTCCGGCCTTGATCACAAACAAGCCCACCAGTCCTGCGGGCGAGGTGTGGATAAATCCATTGGATTCTGTCAGACCCGCCTGGCTGATGCCAATGTGTGTGGTCACACTGTCGCCCAGCGCGCCAGCAAGGGGAATGCCGGCGGCACCGGAATATCCTTTCGACCGCTTCTCCACGCTTGCCAGCAGGCGCTCCTGCTGCGCCGTCGGATGACCCACCGGTATGGAATCACCCGCCGAATATCGGATCACCTGGTCTGATTGCGTCGCTGGTTTTGCCGCTGCGGTTTGCGCCGCAATATTGCTGGGCGCTGCCGGCAGTGCTCCCAGCAATATCGAATCGCCGGCCGAATAGTGGGTGGCTGCAGGGCTTTGCGCGGCGGCTGGCTGGGATTTTTGCGCTACCGGCACAAATCCCAGAGGGATGGAATCACCGGCGGAATAGCGAATGGCACCGCTTTGCGACGGATTTGTCTTCTGCGCCTGCGCCGAACCGCCGACCGAGAAGGAATCAGTTCCAACCGGCGCATTTTGGGCCTGTGCGGCCGCACCGCAAATGATCAAGGTTGTCGCAGCAACCAGATTATTCAAACTCTTCATCAATCAGCTCACATTTAATAATAGCCTCCCGCTATTTTAACAAAAAGTGACAATTTGATAATTTTCGCAAACAAAACCAAAGGTTATTACCCACTTCATCGATCAGTCATGTAGACACCTTGGCAGCCCTTGCCATGCCAGACCGCAACCGCCGGCGTCAGCAGCAGCTGTTCCAGACGCAAACCCGTCCCTGATGCAGCCGCAAAGCGATTGATCGCACGCCCCTGCCCGTCCGTGGTCGCATAGAAGCTGTGCGCAATGCGCCCGCCGGTATCCAGCCCCACCAGTCCGCCCGCAACCTCGGCGCGCGCGCGCACGGCACCGCTCGCATGGCTGTCCGAGATGTCAGAGATGCCCCGCAGCGCGTCGTTGTAGCCCACCAGCCCGCCCACATAATCCCCGCCCGCGACTTCCCCGCTGGCATAGGCGCGCGTGATGGTGGCACTGCCGTCGTAAGCCTCGTTGTGGCCCACCAGTCCGCCCACATTGCTGCCTGCGGCACGCACCGCGCCGCCCGCATGGGAGCGCGAGATCAGGCTGCTGCCGCGGTGACTTTCGCTATGCCCCACCAGGCCGCCCGCGGTTCCCGATGCCGTGACGGTCACCTGGGCGCAGACCCTGTCGATGCGCGCCTCGCCGCCCGCGGCTTCGAGGTGGCCGACCAGCGCACCGACGTTCTCGCCACCCGTCACCTGGCCGCCCACCAGGCGCACATTGCGCAAGGTGGCATTGCGCGCATGGCCAAACAGCCCGACTTTGGCTTCGCCCGGGCGCTCGATGAACAGGCCGTGGATCGCATGGCCCCGGCCGTCGAAACTGCCGGTGAAGGGCGTGCCATCGCGGCCGATCGGCGCAAAGCCCGCGCCATGGTTCCAGCCAGCCGTGGCGCTGGCGTCAATCGGACCGGCCAGCGCGTAATGAGCGTCGGGCTGATCCCGCAGCGCCTGCAGCTCCTCGACGCCATGGATGAACTTGACTTCGGGGTCGCCGGCATGGACCGGGACCACAAGCGCCTGGGCTGCAGCCAGCGCCAGCGGCAGGAGGACATTGATCGATTGCAGCAAACGCATGACTGGCTCCTTCCAGGCGCGCACGACGCGCCTGTCCAGTAGGCGACAGGCGAGCAAGGCAGGCCTGTAGTCGTGCAAGCAGCATTCGTCCCGGCCGCGGCGCCGCAGCTAGGTGTCATTCCCAGGACGCAATGGCGCATCCTGTACGCACAATGATCCGGTCGCATGCCGGCGCCCGATCCGGGCCGCCGGCAGCCCGCGCACGGCGCGCAGCGGCCGTTCGAGCGGGATGGCTGGCGGTATTCCTTCATGCGTTTTCCTGCCTGCGACCGTGCGCCCGCGCGGCGGTCCCCATTTCCATGAACGATCTGCTTTCCCTTTACCGGACCATGGTCCGGATCCGCGCTTTTGAAGACGCGGCCGAACGCGCCAGCCAGGGCGGCGTGCAAATCTGGGGCCAGAGCGCCGCGCCCGATGCCGAGCCGGCGCTGGTCAAGGGACCGCTGCACCTGTCCACGGGCCAGGAGGCCGTGGCCGCAGGCGTCTGCGCGCATCTGCATGCGCGTGACCTGCTGACCTCGACCCACCGCGGCCACGGCCATACGCTGGCCAAGGGCGCCGACAGCACGCGCATGATGTGTGAGCTGTTTGGCCGGGCCACGGGCTACAACAAGGGCAAGGGCGGCTCCATGCACATTGCCGATTTCTCGGTCGGCATGCTGGGCGCCAATGGCGTGGTGACGGCCGGACTGCCGATTGCCGTGGGCGCGGCGCATGCGCTCAAGCTGCGCGGCGAGGATGCGATTGCCGTGTGCTTCTTCGGCGACGGCGCGATCAACCGCGGGCCGTTTCTCGAAGCGCTCAACTGGGCGCAGATCTATCAGCTGCCGGTGCTGTTTGTCTGCGAGGACAACCAGATTTCCGCGACCACGCGCTCGGCGCCCATGACCGCCGGAACCCAGGCCGCGAGCGCGCGCGCCCAGGCGCTGGGCATTGCCGCGACGCCGGTGGACGGCAACGATGTGCTGGCCGTGAGCGCCGCCGCGGCGGAATTGATCGCCGGCATTCGTGCCGGCAGCGGACCGCGCCTGCTGCATGCGCTGACCTACCGCCACAAGGGCCATGTCTCGGTCGACCCCGCGCATTACCGCGACCCGGCCGAAGTCGCGGCCGCGCTGCTGACCGACCCGATCACGCGGGCGCGCGAACTGCTAGCCGCGCGCGGCCAGGCCGACGCCGCGGCCCAGGTGCTGGCCCAGGCCCAGGCCGAGATCGCCGCCGCCGTGGCCGCGGCCAAGGCCGCCCCCGTTCCGCTGGCCGAAGAGGCTTATCAGGATATCGCCACCACCGGCCAAGGAGTCTGGGCATGAGCAGCACAGTCGCATCGACACCCGAACAAAAATCCGCCGTGCATGCGCCGGCCGCAGCCACGCTGACGCTGAGCTATGCCCAGGCCGCGGCCCTGGCGCTGTCCGAAGCCATGGACGCCGACCGCAATGTCGTGGCGCTGGGCGAAGACCTGGGCCGCGGCGGCGTGTTCGGCCAGTACCGCGGCGCCGACGGCCGGCCGCTGGTCGAGCGCTTCGGCCCGCAGCGCGTGATCGACACGCCGATTTCCGAGTCGACCATCATGGGCGCGGGCGTGGGCATGGCGCTTGCGGGCCTGCGCCCCGTGGTCGAGCTGCGCGTGGCCGATTTCGCGCTGTGCGCTATCGACGAACTCGTCAACCAGGCTGCGAAGAACCGCTTCATGTTCGGCGGCCAGGGCCGGGTGCCGCTGGTCGCGCGCCTGCCCATAGGCATATGGACGGCATCGGCGGCCCAGCATTCGCAGTCGTTCGAAGCCTGGTTCGCGCATGTGCCCGGCCTGGTCGTGGTCACGCCGGCCACGCCCGCCGACAACTACGGCCTGCTGCATTCGGCGCTGGCCTCGGGCGATCCCGTGGTCTTCATGGAGCACAAGGAACTGTGGTCGCTGCAAGGCCAGGTCACGCCGGGCGCGGCGCAGCATGTGCCGCTGGGCAAGGCGCACTGCGTGCGCGCGGGCAGCGACATCACGCTGGTGTCGTGGTCCAAGCAGGTGCATGCGGTGACCGAAGCCGCCGAACGGCTGGCCGCGCAAGGCGTGAGCGCCGAAGTCATCGATCTGCGCACCATCTGGCCCTGGGACCAGCAGGCGGTGCTCGAGTCTGCCGGGCGCACCGGCCGGCTGCTGGTGGTGCATGAGTCCATACAGGCCGCGGGCTTTGGCGGCGAGGTGGCCGCCACCGTCGCCGAGCACACCTCGGCGCGCGTTGCGCGGCTGGGCGCGCCGCGCATTCCCGTGGGTTACGCGCAGTCGCTGGAGAACGTGGCGCGCATAGGCGCCGACCAGGTGGTGGCGGCGGCGCTCAGGCTGCTGCAGCGCTGAGTCCAGGCATCTGCCAGGGTCGCCCTACCGACAGTCGGGATCGCCCGTTTGCCCGACAATGCAGGGTTGTTTCTGCCTGCGACCCTGCCCATGTCCGTTCAACTGATCTACGCGCGCGCCGCCAACGGCGTCATCGGCCTCAACAATGCCATGCCCTGGCATCTGCCCGAAGACCTGGCCCATTTCAAGCAGCTCACGGGCGGCAGCGCCGTCATCATGGGCCGCAAGACCTGGGACTCGCTGCCCGAGCGCTTTCGCCCGCTGCCCGGGCGCAGCAACATCGTCGTCACGCGCCAGTCCGACTGGCAGTCGCCGGGCGCGCTGCGCGCCGGCAGCCTCGATGAAGCGCTGGCCCTGGCCGCGCCGCTGAGCGCCGATGTCTGGGTCATGGGCGGAGCGCAGATCTACGCCCAGGCGCTGCCGCTGGCCGATGCCGTCGAAGTCACGGAGATTGCCCAGGATTTCGCAGGCGACGCCTACGCACCCACGCTGGGCAGCGAATGGGTCGAGACCGCGCGCAGCGAAGCCGTGAGCCGCACCGGCCTGCCCTATGCCTTCGTGCGCTACGTGCGCGCCGCAGCCGCGCGCTGAATCGGGCTCCCGCATGAGCCTCATCCAAGCACTGCCGTCCGGGCCGCTGGACATCGTTGGCGACATCCATGGCGAACTCCAGGCGCTGCAGGCCTTGCTCGCGCACCTGGGCTACGACGCCCAAGGCAATCACCCGCAGCAGCGCACGCTGGTCTTCGTCGGTGATTTCTGCGACCGCGGCCCCGACAGCCCCGGAGTGCTTGCGCTGGCGCGCCAACTGGTCGCCAGCGGCCGCGCGCTGGCCGTGGCCGGCAACCATGAAATCAATCTGCTGCGCGAAGACGCCAAGGACGGCTCGGGCTGGTTCTTCGACAGCCGCACCGAATCCGACAGCGCCAAATACGCGCCGTTCGCCCAGCCCGAGGGCGGCGCCGAGCGCCAGGCCATTGCCGACTTCACCGCCGGTCTGCCGGTGGCGCTGGAGCGCGCCGATCTGCGCATCGTGCACGCAGCATGGGTCGAGCCGCAGATCAGCGCGGTGCGCGCCATGCCGCTGGGCAGCCTGCGCACGCAGTACGACCATTGGGAAAGCGTGGCCGAAACCCAGGCCCAGGCCAGCGATCTGCATGCGCGCCGCGAAGCCGAGGCCCGCGGCTGGCCGCACAGCCTCGAAGATGCGCGCTACCGCCCGCCGTTCCTGCCCGCGCACTCCGAAAGCGAACTCAACAAGGCCGTGTTCAACCCGCTCAAGGTATTGACCACGGGGCTGGAGCGGCGCTGCACCGAGCCGTTCTTCGCCGGCGGCAAATGGCGCTTCGTCGAACGCATGGCCTGGTGGAACGAGTACACCGACGAGGCCGCGGTGGTGATAGGCCACTACTGGCGCCGGTTGCATCCGCCCAGCGTTCCGGTGCACGGCAAGCAGGAGGAAAACCTGTTTGGCCAGACCGCGCCGCTGGCCTGGCACGGGCCGCGTGGCAATGTGTTCTGCGTCGACTACTCGGTCGGCGGGCGCTGGGTCGCGCGCCGCGCGGGCGAGGCGCACGACGAGCGCTTCAATCTCGCGGCGCTGCGCTGGCCCGAGCGCACGCTGATGTTCGAGGACGGCCGCGAGATGGCGACGCAGGAGTTTGGCGGCCGGGCGTGAAGAGCCGGCGGCTTCTTGACGCCGCTCCATGAGTTATGCCTGCAGACCGTGCCCAAGCTTGTGCATAACTTGCCGAACAACTCGCGCAAGCCGCGCCAGTGCTGGGTTTGCGGCGCATGCCTAAATAACAGGCAACGCCAAGCGGGCGCTCACTGCGATTTGCGCCGCTGCAGCCGGCGCAGAAACACCGCCATTTCCTTGGCCGACTGCGCATCGCCCTGCTGCTCGGCGACCTCAAGCCCCCTGCTCCAGGCGGCCTGGGCCTGGTCCCAGCGCTCGAGCTGGTTCAGCGCCACACCCAGCAGTTTCCACGCGGCGGAGTAGCTTGCCTGCTGCTGCGTGGCCTGCGCCAGGTGCAGCGCCGCGGCGGCGGCATCGCCCTCTTTCAGGCAGGCATTGCCCAGCCCGAAGCGCAGCAGCGCGCTGTCGCGGCCCGTGGCCAGCAGTTGCTCCAGGCGCTCACGCATGGCTGGCCCTGACGCTTGTCTGGCGCCGGCTGATGCCCCGCACCAGCAGCGCGGCCATCAGCGGCGCCAGCGCGAAGCTGGCAAACAGCCAGACCGCGGCCGACTGCGCGCCGGCCGCACCGCCCGGAGTGATCAGCCCGGCCGCATTGGCCACCAGCCCCGCGATGGCCGCGCCAATGGCCATGCCATACAGCTGCACCGTGGTGATTGCCGCCGATGCCATGCCGCCTTCGCCTGCAGGCGCCAGCGTCAGCACGCGCACCAGCAGATGCGGCCAGCCTATGCCCACGCCCGCGCCGGCGCCGGCCAGCGCCAGCCCGCACAGCAGCATGTGCAGGCCGGGCGCCAGGCCCAGGTCCGACGGCACCAGCAGCGCCAGCGCCAGCAGGCTGGCCGTGCCCAGCACCGGGCCGGCGCGCAGCAGGCGCGCGGCGCTCTCGCCTTCACGCCCCGACGACAGCAGCGAGCCCGCGCTCCAGCCCGCGGCCATGGCCGCCGTCAGATAGCCCGCGGCCAGCGGCGTGTAGCCGTGCAGCGTCTGCAGGAAATAGGGAATGTAGATCTCGGTGGTCGTGCCCACGAGCAGCAGCGCCACGCTCGCATAGACCGCGCCCAGCGCCGAGCCCCAGTGGGTGGCGCCGCGCGGCAGCAGCCGCACTGTCGCCTGGCGGTCGAAGGCGACCACGGCCGCGCCCAGCGCCAGGCCGCAGGCCACGCCCACGCCTTGCCAGAACAGTTGCGCCGACAGGCTGCCGGCCGCGACCGCGAGCACCGAAGTGGCCAGCAGCACGATCTGCAGCGCGGGAATCTGCGGCCTGGCGCCGCCTGCCGGTTTCGCGTCCGCTGCGGGGCGCAGCTGCACCGCGACGAGAACGGCCTGGGCCAAGGCCACGGGCAGCAGCATCCAGAACGCCCAGCGCCAATGCCCGGCCTGGGCAAACAGTCCGCCCACGGCCGGACCGCACAGCGTGGCAATGCCCCACATGCCCGACACCAGGGCCACCGCGCGCGGCCACAGCGCAGGTGCGAACACGACCTGTATCAAGGCATAGCTCAGTGCCGCGAGGATGCCGCCGCCCAGGCCCTGTACGCTGCGTCCCGCGAGCATCCAGGGCATGGAGACCGCCGAAGCGCAGGCCGCCGAGCCTAGCGAAAACACCGCCAGCGCCGCAATGCAGGCGCCGCGCGGCCCCAGCGCCGCGAGCAGCCGCACCGACAGCGCCGCGCCGACGATGGACGCGACGACAAACAGCGTCGTGTTCCACGCATACCAGTCGAGGCCGCCTATGTCCTGCACCACCGAGGGCAGCACCGTGGTGACGATGTGCACGTTGATCGCGTGCAGCGCGACCCCGCCCGTGAGCGCCAGCGCAAGCAGGCCGTTGCGGCCGCGGAAAAGATCGGCCCAGGAGGCCGTGGGCGTGGAAGATGGTTCAGACATGGGCAGCGCTCTCGACAGGGTATCCGGCTTGGATTATTATCCAAGAAACTGTTTGGATATTAAGGCGGCGCCATGAATAACGCAAGACAAAACTTTGAAAATTCTGCCCATGCGTCCACGGCCGACCGTATCCTGTTCTTTCTCAAGTCCCAGGGCTCGGCATCGACCACGCGGCTGGCACAGCTGCTGGAAACCAGCGCCGAAGCCGCGCGCCAGCAGGTGCAAAAGCTCGTCGCCGCGGGCTGGATAGAAGGCCGACTGGAAGCGGCTTCGGGCGTGGGCCGGCCGCGCCAGAACTGGGTGCTGACCGAGGCCGGCAACCGCCGCTTTCCCGACGCCCATGCGCAACTCACGGCCCAGTTGCTGGGCTCGGTGCGGCAGATCTTCGGCGAGGAAGGTCTGGACCGGCTGATCAGCCAGCGCGAAGCCGAGGCGCGCGCTGTCTACCAGCAGACCTGCACCGGCAAGACCGTGGCCCAGCGGCTCGAGCAGCTCGCGGCCATACGCAGCGCCGAAGGCTACATGGCGCGCGTGGAGTCCGACGGCAAGCAGTGGATGCTGATCGAGGACCATTGCCCGATCTGCGTCGCGGCGCGCAGCTGTCAGGGATTTTGCCGCTCCGAGCTGCAGCTGTTCCAGGACATCGTCGGCCCAGGGGCCCAGGTCACGCGCGAGCAGCATCTGCTGTCGGGCGCGACGCGCTGCGCCTACCGCATCGTGCCCGCCAGCAGCTGAACCGCGTTATCCCTGCAGACCGTGCCCAAGCTTGTGCATAACTGCCGGAACAACTGCCGAAAGCGGCGCCAGCGCTGGCTTTGCGGCGATTGCCCAAAAATGAGGCAGCTGCGCCGGTCTCAGCGCCTGGCCTGCCAGCGCGCGCCGACCAACACCACCACCAGCGCCATCACGATGCACGCGCCCCCGGCCCATTGCCACAGCGTGATGCGCTCGCCCAGCATGCCCATGCCGGCCGCCAGGCCGATCACCGGCACGCCCAGGCTGAACGGCGCGACGCGGCTTGCGGGATGGCGCTTGAGCAGGCCGGTCCACAGCGCATAGGCCATGATGGTCGCGCACCAGCCCAGGTAGGCGACGGCCAGCCAGCTCGACAGCGGCGCATCCAGCCATTGCCAACGCAGCGCGGGTGGATCGAACGCCAGGCTCAGCGCCACGAACGGCACGATGGGCACCACGGCGCTCCAGACCACGAAGCCCAGCGCGTCGTAGCTGCCCGCGACCTGCTGCGTGCGCCGCGCGACGATGTTCGACGCGGCCCACATCGCGGCCGACACCAGGTTCAGCACAAAGCCCAGCAAGGTCGTTCCGGCGGCGACCGCGCCGCCCAGGTAGTTCATCGCAAAGCAGCCCAGACCCACGGCCGCCCAGACCAATCCCCATTTGAGCGGGCGCGACAGGTGTTCGCCCAGCAGCAGCACGCCCAGCAGCGCCGTGAAGAACAGCTGGGTCTGCATCAGCACCGACGCCAGCGCCGCCGTCATGCCCACCTGCAGCGCGATGAACAGCACGCCGAACTGGCCCACGCCCTGGCACAGGCCGTAGGCGACGACCCAGCGCCAGGGCACGGCCGGGCGGCGCACGATGAACACCAGCGGCAGCGCGGCAAACACATAGCGCCAGATGCCCAGCTGGAACGGCGTGAAATCGGCCAGCGCCCATTTCATCGCGACAAAGTTCAGCCCCCAGATCACGACCACCGACAGCGCAGCGAACAGATCGCGGCCCGAAAAAGGAGAATTCACGGCGCTCATGCTGCGTCCTGCTGGCAATGCGGAGTGGCGGCGGCGGGCCGGCAATCCCGACCAATGGATTTGCACATTACGAATTATTGTTAGGAAACCCTGAGAACTCCAGGGATACTGGTGAAAAAATGGAATCACTGGCATCTTCGGATGCCATTTTCATTCCTGTGAAAAATCCCGCCCAGCGCCTCGCGCCGCTGCGCAGAAAGGTCCCGAAATGTCCCGTATTCCCTTGCAGACCGTGGAATCCGCTCCCCAGGAAAGCCAGCCCCTTGCCGCCAAGGCCCTGGCCAATAACGGCTTCCTGCCCAATCTGATCGGCGTGCTGGCCAATGCGCCCGTGGCCCTCGAGACCTATCTCACGGTCTCGGGCATCAACGCGCGCGCATCGCTGACGCTGGCCGAACGCGAAGTGGTGCAGCTGACCGCGGCGGCCTTGCACGGCTGCGACTTCTGCCTTTCGGGCCACACAGCGATTGTCGCCAAGAAAGCCCAGCTCGACGCGGTCACGGCGCTGAATCTGCAGCGCGGCCAGCCCACGGGCGATGCCCGGCTCGATGCGGTGCAGGCTTTCACCAAGGAAGTGATTGCCACGCGCGGGGCGACATCCGATGCCGGGCTGGCGGCATTCCGCGCCGCGGGCTACAACGACCAGCAGGCGCTTGAAGTGGTGCTGGGCGTGAGCCTGGCCACGCTGTGCAACTTCGCCAACAACCTGGCCAAGCCCGACATCAACCCCGAACTGCTGCCGTTCTCGCCCGGCGTGTTCCAGGCATGAGCCGCGCCCTGCTCCCGCCCGGTCTGCAAAGCTGGCTGCAGACCCATGCCCAAGGCCTCAATGCCGACGCCGACGCCGCGCAGCAGGTGCTGCCGCAGCTGGTGCATGCGGGCATGCACCGCATTGCCGTGCCCCAGGCCCTGGGCGGCGATGGCGGCGCAGCCATTGACGCGGTCGACGCCGTCGCCCAGGTCGCGGAACATTCGGTGACCGCAGCCTTCGTGCTCTGGAGCCACCGCACCTTCATTGACTACCTGTGCGTCACGGACAACATGGCGGCGCGCGAGCTGTGGCTGGCCGACCTGCTGCAAGGGCGGCTTGCGGGCGCCTCGGGGCTGTCCAACGCCATGAAGTTCCTGTCCCAGCTCGAGCCCCTGCAGGTGCAGGCCGAGCCCGACGGCAATGACGGCCTGGGCGTCAGCGGCAAGCTGCCCTGGGTCACCAATCTGCGCGCGCCGTTTGTCGTTGCCGCGGCCGTGCAGACGCCGCTGCAGCCCGCGCCCATGGTGCTGGCAATAGACAGCCGGCTCGCGGGCGTGGTGCGCAGCCCCGATCTGGACCTGCTGGCACTGCGCGGCAGCAACACCGCGGCGATCGATCTGGCCGCCGTGCATGTCGGCCAGGAAGCGGTGCTGGCGCGCGACGGCCTGTCGTTTCTCAAGCGCGCGCGGCCCATGTTCCTGAGCCTGCAATGCGGCATGTCGCTGGGCCTGGCGCGCGCCAGCCTGCAGGCCGCCGAGCAGGTGGGCGCGGCGCGCGATATGCTGCGCCCGCGCATTGCCCAGGCCTACGCCGAGCTCGACAGCCTGCGCGAAACCATTCGCGAGGGGCTGGAGTCGGGGCGTTTTGTGATTGACGCGCCGGCGCTGTTCCGCGTGCGCCTGCAGCTCGCGGCCGTGGTGCAGGAAAGCGTGCAGCTGGAGCTGCAAGGCTCGGGCGGGCGCGCCTATGTGCGCAATCACCTGCCCGACTTCGGCCGGCGCCTGCAGGAAAGCGCGTTCATTCCCGTGGTCACTCCCAGCCTCACGCAATTGCAGGGAGAACTCAGCAAGCTCGCCGCCGCGGCGGCTGCGGTGACGCCGGCGCCCGAACGCGCCGTGCCATGAGCAGCGCCGACGCCCCCGCCGAGGCGGAATTCGCGCTGCAGGGCCGGGGTCTGGCCTGCGCCTACGGCCAGGGCCCGCGCATCTTCAGCGACATCGACATCGCGATACGCCCGCAGGAAATCGTCTGCCTGCTTGGCGGCAGCGGCTGCGGCAAGTCGACGCTGCTGCGCGCGCTCGCGGGACTGCAGGCGCCCACGGCCGGCAGCGTGCATTTTCTGGGCGCGCCGCTGACCCGGCCCCACCCGCGCGCCGCCGTCGTGTTCCAGCAGGCCAGCCTGCTGCCCTGGCTCACGGTCGCGAAGAACGTGGCCTTCGGCCTGGACTTCAAGCACCAGCCCAGCATCGAAGCCGAGCGCCTGAACGCGCGCGTCGCCCAGGCGATTGCCGCCGTGGGCCTGGCCGGCAAGGAAGAGCTGCACCCCGGCCAGCTGTCGGGCGGCATGGCGCAGCGCGTGGCGCTGGCGCGCGCCCTGGCGCGCGAGCCGCGGCTGCTGCTGGCCGACGAGCCGTTCTCGGCGCTGGACGCGATCACGCGCAGCGAAATGCAGGAGCTGCTGGTCGAGCTGGTCCACCAGTGGCATACGGCGGCGCTGGTCGTCACGCACGACATCGACGAAGCCATCCTGGTGGCCGACCGCATCCTGCTGATGGGCCGGCTGCCCGGCGACCAGGGCGGCTGCATCGTGCGCGAATGGCGCGTCGACGTGCCCCACCCGCGCCACGCCCATCCCGCGGAAATCACCGCGCTGCGACTCGAGATCCTGGCCGAACTGCATGCACGCCGGCACGGCGTGCTGCCGGCCTGATCTCCCCCGTTTTTCCCCCTTCATTCCCCCAGGCAAGCACCATGAATCCGCAAAATCAAGCGCCCAACTACCAGCACATCTGCGCCTCCTCGAGCTGCGACTGCGGCATCAGCCGCCGCGACTGGCTGCGCGTGACGGCGCTCAGCGGCGCCGCGGCAGCGCCTTTGCTGCGCGCCGGCGATGCCGTGGCCCAGACCAACAAGGGCGACGACGTGCCGGTGCGCATAGGCTATCTGCCCATCACCGATGCCACGCCCTTGCTGGTTGCCCACAGCCGCAAGCTGTTTGAAGCCGAAGGCCTGCGCACCGAGAAGCCGCGGCTGTTCCGCACCTGGGCGCAGATCATCGAAGCCTTTGTCGCCGGCCAGGTCAATGTCGTTCACCTGCTGTCGCCCACCACCATGTTCGTGCGCTACGGCTCGCAGTTCGCGGCCAAGGTCGTTGCCTGGAACCACATGAACGGCTCGGCGCTGGCCGTGGCGCGCCACATCAATTCCGTGAAGGATCTCGGCGGCACCCAGGTCGCGATTCCGTTCTGGTACTCGATACACAACGTGGTGCTGCAGCAGCTGCTGCGCGCCAACGGCCTCAAGGCCGTGAGCCGCGCGCGCAGCGGCGCGCTGGCGGCCGATGAAGTCAACCTGGTGGTGATGCCCCCGGCCGAAATGGTCTCGGCGCTGGCCGCCAAGGCGGTCTCGGGCTATATCGTCGCCGAGCCGTTTGTCGCCGCGGCCGAAGTCGCGGGCGTGGGCAAGGTGCTGCGCTTTGTCGGCGATGTCTGGCAGAACCATGCGTGCTGCCTGCTGACGCTGGCCGAGCGCGACATCACCGAGCGCCCCGAATGGGCGCAGAAGGTCACCAACGCCATGGTCAAGGCCCAGCTGTGGACGCGCGACAACCAGCTCGAGACCGCCAAGCTGCTGGCCAGCAGCGGCGAGGGCAAGTACACGCCGCACGGCCTGCCGGTGCTGACCAAGGTGCTGGCCGCGACCGAGATGGCGCAGTACACGCGCGAAGGCGTGATCAAGCACCCGCAGTGGAACCAGCGGCGCATCGACTTCCAGCCCTACCCCTATCCGTCGTACACCGAGGAACTCGTCAAGGCGCTGCAGGTCACGCATGTCGAAGGCAACGCCGCGTTCCTGGAAAAGCTCGATCCCAAGTTCGTCGCCAGGGACCTGGTCGATGACCGCTTCGTCAAGGCCGCTCTCAAGCAGGTAGGCGGCCTCAAGGCCTTCGGCCATGCCGAGAGCTTCACGCGCAAGGAAATCATCGCGGCATGAGCAAGGGCATCAAGCGGACCGTGGACCGTGTGGTCTGGCCCATCGTCGGCCTGGCGCTGGCCGTGGGATTGTGGTCGCTGGGCGCGCGCCAGCTGTCGGACGTCGACGCCATACGCAACGCGTTTGCGCCCACGGCGGGCTTTGCCGCGCTGGGCCGGCTGCTGGCGGCGGGCGATCTGTGGGAACACATTGCGCTGAGCCTGCAGCGCATAGGGCTGTCGCTGCTGCTGGCGCTGCTGATTGCCGTGCCGCTGGGCATCTGGATAGGGCTGTCGCCGCTGTTTGCCAAGCTCACGGGAACGCTGTTCCAGTTCCTGCGCATGGTCTCGCCGCTGTCGTGGATGCCGCTGGCCGTGATGGCGCTGGGAGTGGGCGAGGCGCCCGTGGTGTTCCTGCTGACCTTTGCCGCGGTCTGGCCCATCATGCTCAACACCGCGGCCGGCGTCGCGGCGCTCGACAAGAGCTGGCTGCAGCTGGCGCACAGCCTGTCGGCAACGCGCGGCGAAATCGTGCTGCACATCGTGCTGCCCGGAATCCTCACCCATGTGCTCACGGGTTTCAGGCTGGCGCTGGGCATTGCCTGGATCGTGCTGGTGCCGGCCGAAATGCTGGGCGTGTCGGCCGGCATGGGCTACTTCATTCTCGATACGCGCGACCGGCTCGCGTATGACGAGCTCATGGCCGGCATCGTGGTCGTGGGCTGCCTGGGCTTCATGCTGGATGTCGCGGCGCGCGCGGCGACGGGCAAGTGGGTCAACAGGAATCGCTAGCAGAGACAGATCCCGCCAGGCGTGGACTGACAGTCCCCGCCTGGCCCTCAGCCCCGCTGTCCCTGCTCCAGCGCCGCCCGCCCCGCCAGCACCAGCGCGCTGTCTTCCTGCGGCGTATGGATGCGCCCGCACAGCACATCGCGCAGATGGCGCTCCAGCGGATTGCGCCGCGACAGCCCGTGGTTGCTGGTCAGCGCCAGCGCTTCCTGCACCGTTTCCACGGCCTGGCGCATCACCAGCGTCTTGATCAGGCCGCTGTCGGCCAGCGCCACCTGCGCGCCCGCGTCCAGCTCGCGCGCCAGGCTGGCGATCAGCCGCTGATTGGACAGCAGCAGCGCCTCGATGCGGCCCACGGCCTCCTGCACGCGTGGCAGCGTAGCCAGCGGCGCGCCCAGGCTTGCGGGAGTGCGTTCGCGCAGAAAGCCCAGCAGCCAGTCGCGCGCGGCCCGCGCCACGCCGGTGTAGAGCGCGCCCAGCAGCACCGTCATCTCGGCCTGCATGTTGGTGTCGCGCGACTGCGCGCCCGGGGGCGCGATGCCCATGCCATGGTCCAGCGGAGTGGGCACGTCGTCAAACACCACATCATGGCTGCCGCTGGCGCGCAGGCCCAGATGGTCCCAGCTCTGCTCGATGCGCACGCCCGGGCTGGCCGCGCGCACCAGGAAGGTACCGACCTGCGGTTCGGCATCGTCAGTGCGTGCCCAGACCGCGTACCAGCGCAGGATGGGCGCGCCCGTCGAGTAGATCTTGCGCCCGCTCAGGCGCCAGCCGTCGGGCGTGCGCCGCGCCACCGTCGCCGGCAGGCCGCCGCGCGCGGGCGTGCCCAGCTCGGGCTCCACGCGCAGCGAGTTGGCCAGCGACACGCCTTGCACGGCTTCGCGCACCAGTTGCCGCGCCAACGGCTCGGGCCAGGGCGAGCCGGCGCGCGCCATGCCGCGCTGCTGCAGATATTGCATGCTCAGCACCAGCGCGGTCGCCGGGCAGCCGTAGCCTATGGCGCCAATCACTTCGCCGAGCTCGGCCACCGATGCCTGCTGGCCGCCCAGCGCCCTGGGCGCGGCCAGCGCCAGAAAGCCCGCCTGTTGCAGGTCGGCGAAATTGGCATGGGGAAAGCTGCCGTCGCGGTCATGCGCCACCGCGCGCTGGCCGAAGTCCGCAGCCAGCGTGCGCGCCGTATCCGCCCAGGTCATCTCCAGCTTCATGTTCAGGCCGCCTTGCGTTGCGGCGTGCGCAGGGATTCGCGCTGGGCGACTTTCTCGCGTATCAGCGGAATCAGTTCGCGGCCGTATTCGATGGCATCGACCAGCGGATCGAAGCCCCGCAGCAAAAACGTGGTGATGCCCAGGTCGTAGTACTTGAGCAGCGCCTCGGCCACTTGTTCGGGCGTGCCGACCAGCGAGGTGGAGTTGCTGCGGCCGCCGGTCTCGCGCGCCACCGCGGTCCACAGGCGTTCGTCGACACGGTCGCCCTTGGCGGCGTCGGCCAGCAGCCGGCGCGCGCCTTCGCTTTGCTGCGGGCCGGCGCCGCGCGCATGGGCAATCGGCACCTGCTTGCTGCGCGTGGCAGCCAGGATTTCCTCGGCCTTGGCCCAGGCCTGCTCTTCGGTGGGCGCAATGATGGGGCGGAAGGAAATGCTGAACTCGACTTCGCGGCCGTGCGCCGCGGCTTCGGCGCGCACCCGGCGCACCAGGTCGGCCGACTGCGCCAGCGACTCGCCCCACAGCGCATAGACATCGGCATGCTTGCCCGCGACCTTGAGCGCGGGCTCGGACGCGCCGCCAAAGAAGATGGGCACATAGGGCTGCTGCAGCGGCTTGACTTCGGAGAACGCGCCCTTGGCCTGGTAGTAGGTGCCCTGGTGATCGAATGGCTGCGACTCGGTCCAGACGCGGCGCAGCAGCGTGAGGTATTCGTCGGTGCGCGCATAGCGCTCGTCGTGGCCGAGGAAGTCGCCGTCGCGCTGCTGGTCGACGTCCGAGCCGCCGCTGATGTAGTGCACCGCGACGCGCCCGCCCGTGTAGTGATCCAGCGTCGCGAACTGGCGCGCGGCGAGAGTCGGCGAGACAAAGCCCGGGCGATGCGCGAGCAGGAACTTGATATGCTGGGTATGCGCGGCCGCATAGGCCACGGTGAGCAGCGGGTCGGGGCTGGTGGCGCTCGCGGGCACCAGGATACGGTCGAAGCCCGCGTGCTCATGGGCCTGGGCAAACGCCCGCACATAGGCGCTGTCGACGGCCGGGCCCTTGCGGGAAATGGTCTCGGACGCTTCCTGAGGGGCAATCATGCCAATGATCTGCACGGACATCGCGGTTCTCCTTAAATGACATCGGGTGGCGGCAAAACCCCATGATCGGGCGGCCTGCCCCCGCAAGCCAACGAAGAAAAACGCGTTTGCTTGTGCGCTTTTCGTGGCACGGCCCCGGCCGGCCTCAGTGCGGGTAGCCGGCGCGCACCAGGCGCATGCGGTCGGCGTCCATGCGGCGCAGCAGGCCGTCGACGCCCTGGGCGGGCGGGCCGTCCGCTGCGGCGGCGGGAGCTGCCTCGCTGCGGCAGATCAGGTCGTCCTGCGACCAGGCCGCCTGGCCGGGCACCGAACGCGCGCGCAGCCAGCCGTCGCGGTCGACAAACAACCGGTGGCCCGGCGCTTGCTGCGGCGTCACGCCCAGCACCAGGGCCAGCGCCGGCAGCAGCGCGCGGTCCTCGGCCAGGCATTCGGCGGCGGCGCCCGCGTTGCCTGCGGCGCCCAGCACCACCGTGACCCAGCGCGGATCTTCCTGCGGCAAGGCGGCCTCGCCCGCGGCGGGCAGCACCAGCTGCAGGCGCTGGCCGCGCAGGCTGTCGCTGGCGCGCCGCCCGCCATGGCGGCAGTTCAAGGTGCTCACCGGCAGGCGCACCGGACGCTCCCAGGCGCCCATGTCGCGCAGCATCTGTCCCGACGCCCGGGCCTGAAGAAAATCCAGCGACGACCAGATCTCCTGGTCCGACAGCGCGCTCGCGCCGGGCATGGTCTGGGCGCCCGAACGCGCGTCGCGCATGCCGTGGCGCACGCGCCAGAACAGCTCGCCTTCCAGGCGTTTCCACAGCAGGCCGCCGGCGAGATTGGGCGGCCATTGCGCCAGCTGGCTGGCCAGCGGGCCTTCGCCGCGCGCGTCGGCGCCATGGCATTGCGCGCAGTGCCGGCTGAACACCGCCTGGCCCTGGGCAATGCTTTGCGCGGAGAACGCCTGGGGCGCGCGGTGCAGGCTGGTGGGCACGGCAGGCGCCCACAGCAATGCGCTGCTCGGCCAGGGCGCGAACACCAGCAATGCGCCAGCGACCAGCGCCAGGCCCGGGATCCAGCGCCGGCGCCCCCGCCGCAGCACGGCCAGCAGCAGCGCCAGCAACGCCAGCGCAAGCGCGCCCGCAATGCAGGCCAGCGTGATGACCACGCGGCGCGCGTGACCGGGCTCGAGCAGCAGCCGTTCGGCCGCCAGCCGCTGGGCAAACGGCCAGGCGGGCTGGTCGGCAACGGTGGCCGACAGGCCCAGCCCATGCCAGGCATCGCGCAGCGCGATCTGCGCGGCGTACAGCGCTTCGAGCACCCCGCCCACGAACTCCGTCGACAGAATCATGCGCTACCAGCTGTCTCCAAGGCCCAGCAGCGCCAGCGCCTGGCGGCGCAGCTCGACCAGGCGCGGATCGCCGCGGTGGCGCGGATACGGCAGGTCGTTGACCAGCACCTCGCGAATGCGCGCCGGCCGATCGGAGAACACCACCACGCGCTGCGCCATGAACAGCGCTTCCTCGACGTCGTGCGTCACCAGCAGCGCCGAGAAGCCCTTGCGCTGCCACAGCGCCACCAGCTCGGTCTGCATGGCCAGCCGCGTCAGCGAGTCGAGCTTGCCCAGCGGCTCGTCAAGCACCAGCAGGCGCGGGTCGTTGACCAGCGCGCGCGCCAGCGCCACGCGCTGCGCCATGCCGCCCGACAGCTCGTGCGGCAGCGCGCGCGCAAAGGCCTGCAGGCCCACCAGCGCCAGCGCCTCGTCGACGCGCTGGCTTTGGGCCTTGAGCAGGCCGCGCGCCTGCAGTCCCAGCGCGACGTTGTCCCAGACGGTGCGCCAGGGAAACAGCGTCGGGTCCTGGAACACCACGATGCGCGCGGGATCGGGATCGGTGATCGGCTGGCCGTCCTGCAGCAACTGCCCGGCGCTCGCGGGCTCGAGGCCGGCCACCAGGCGCAGCAAGGTGCTCTTGCCGCAGCCGCTGGGGCCCAGCAGCGCGACGAACTCGCCCGGCGCGATGTCCAGGTCAAGGCCATCTATGACCTGCAGCGGCCCGCCCGCGCCGTCCTTGGCATGGCGCTGGGCAAACCAGTGGCTCACGCCCTGGACTTCGATGCGCGCGCCCGCGCCCACATTGGCTGCGGCCGGGAACCCATGCGCAGCCGTGCGCGTTGCGGTGGCGATGCTTACCATTTGAGGGTGCCTTTCTGCCAGGACAGCACGCGGTCGCGGAATGCAAACAGCAGCGTGATCACGCCGGAAAACAGCAGCGCCATCAGGATCAGCGCGGCGTACATGTTCGGGTAGGCGGCCCAGCCCTGGGCCCAGGTCAGATACCAGCCCAGGCCCGATTTGACGCCCAGCATCTCGGCCACGACCAGCGTCGAGAACGCCGCGCCCAGGCCCATGAACAGGCCGACAAACACCTGCGGCAGCGCCGCCGGAATCGCCACCCGCAGCACCAGAAACCATTGCGAGGCGCCCAGCGTGCGCGCCACGTCGTAGAAGTTCTTGTGCACCCCGGCCACGCCCGACCAGGTCAGGATGGCAACCGGAAACGCCATGCCCAGCGCGATCAGGAACACCGCGGTGGACCAGCTCGACGGAAAGAAATAAAAGCTCACGGGCAGCAGCGCCGTGGTGGGCACGGGGCCCAGCACACGCAGCACCGGGTGTATCCAGTAGCTTGCGCTGCGCGACCAGCCGATCAGCACGCCGGTGACAAAACCCACGAGCGCGCCTATGCCTATGCCTATGGCCAGCAGGCGCAGCGAATTGAGCGCGCTTTCGGCCAGCCGCTCGGCATCGGTGGCATAGACCTCGACCAGCGCCTGGGGCGGCGCGAAGAACGGCGTCGGCAGGCGGCCGAGCTTGGCGGTGAGCACTTCCCAGGCCGCAAAGCCCAGCGCCAGCGCGACCAGCCAGGCGCCCGCGGGCCGCAGCCGGCGGCGCAGCAGCGCCAGCGGGACCAGGCGTTCGGGCGCGAGCACCAGCGCCAGCAGCAGCGCGGCGACGGCCGCCGCGCCCGCGGCGAATTCCGCGGTATAGGCCCATTCGGTGAAGCCCGCGGGCAGGTTGGGCCAGAAATGCGTGAGCGCCGCAAGAAGGCCCCAGGCCACGGCGGCCAGCGCGCCTTGCCACCACAGGGGTGCGGAGGGCGCGGCGGCGGCAGCCGTAGCTGCGACCGCCGTTGACGGTGTCACGCGAACGGGATCGGACAGGTCCGTGCCCGTGCGGCTGTCGCCCGGCAGGCCGCGCCCCGGGCGCCCTTCTCTGCCAGGCAGGATATGTTCGGCAAGGGTACTCATTGCTGTTCTCCAGGAGATGGCTCAGGCGCGGGTTTCAGGACAGCACGTCGGCGTAGACATGGGCGGCAAAGCGCACCGGATCGGTGCCGGGCTTGAGCACCTTGACCAGCTTGAAGTCGCGCGCATAGAACTCGATCTCGTCGCGCAGCGACTTGCCCACGGGGTGGCTGCGGTGCGTGAGCGTGCCCAGCACGGCGCGCAGATCGCTTTCGGGCACCTTGGAGTAGGGGCTGAAGATGCGCGCGGTTTCAGCCGGGTTGTCCGAGATGAAATCCGAGGCTTCGACAATGGCGCGCGTGAGCGCGGCCGCGGCCGGGCGGTCATTGCGCACCAGCGCGCCGCTCACGCCCAGCACGCAGCAGGTCTTGGCCGCGTACTCGCCCGACAGGTTGGTGGCCAGATCGACCAGGCCCTGGGTGCGCCGCTGCACCAGCAGCAGGTTCGGGTCGCCATCGGCAATCGCCTGGGCCTCGCCCTTTTCCACGGCCAGGCCCAGCATGTCGCCGGGAAACTGGCGCCAGTTCACGTCGCGCTCCGGGTCTATGCCGGCCTTGGTCAGCAGCACCGAGAAGAAGTTCTTGCCCGGCGAATTGAGATCGGAGACCGCAATTGTCTTGCCCTTGAGGTGCTTGAGTTCCTTGACGCCCGCGGGCGCATAGCCCACCAGGCGCGAGCAGCCGCCATGCGAGCTGCCGACCAGCTTCACGTCGAAGCCCGATTCCAGCGGCTTGATCCAGCGGTGGATCATTCCCAGGCCGGCATCGGCCTTGGAGGTGGCGATGATTTCCAGCAGCTGATCGGTGGCGCCCGCGAAGTTGACCAGCTCCACCTTGAGGCCGTGCTTTTCAAAGATGCCGCGCTCAATGGCCACCGGCGCGGCCGACAGGCAGATCGCGTTGGCGTTCCAGGCCAGCTTGATGGGGCGCAGCGGCCCGGCCGCCGTGGCGCGTTGCGCGACCAGGCCCGCCCCACCCGCCAGCGAGGCCGCGCCCGCGGCGCGCAGCACATCGCGGCGCGACCATGCCTTCTTCTCCCCCCCGTCCCGGTTCTGTACGCTGTCCATGCCGTGCTTTCCTTTCGTGGCGATCCGTTGCTGGCCGCATGACCAGATGAGCCGCTATTGGAGTCAATGCAGCGCACCGCGGGAACGAACAAAAACGCAAAACCATATGCGGAAATTACCGTTTACGCCAACGCGCGCCCAGGCTGTAATCCATGCATGCCAAATGAAACCTCCACGCCCGCGCCGCGCCTGCAGCAATTCATTGCGCAGCTGTCGGACACCATTGCGCGCAGCGCCGACGAAGCCGCCTTGCTTGCCGGCGCCACGCCGCTGTTGCAGGCGCTGGTCGCGCACGACGACTGGCTGCCCCAGGCCCTGGCCCAGCCCCATCCCGCGCACTACCAGCAGTTCCTGCTGCACGCCGACCCCGCCGGCCGCTTTTCCGTGGTCAGTTTTGTCTGGGGCCCGGGCCAGGGCACGCCCATACACGACCACACGGTCTGGGGCCTGATAGGCATGCTGCGCGGCGCCGAGGAAGGCCAGCATTTCGCGCGCGACGCCGAGGGCCGCTGGCGGCCTGATGGCCCGCCCCAGGCCCTGCACCCGGGCGAGGTGCAGGCCGTCTCGCCGTCGGTTGGCGATGTGCACCGCGTACGCAACCTGCTGGCCGACCAGGTCTCGATCAGCATCCATGTCTACGGCGCCGACATCGGCAAGGTGCAGCGCCATGTGTTCACCGAGGACGGCGGCGTCAAGCCCTTTGTCTCGGGCTATGCCAACGTCACCCACTGAATTTCCACCCTTCTTCTCTCCATACGACATGAGCCTCCCCCTGCCCCAACTGACTCCCCAGGACATACGCCAGGCCCTGCTGGCCGGCGAGGAAATCGCGCTGCTCGACCTGCGCGAGGAAGCACCGTTTGCCGAAGGCCACCCGCTGTGGGCCGCCAATCTGCCCGCGGGCAAGATCGAGATCGACGCCTGGCAGCGCCTGCCGCGGCGCGACACGCGCATTGCCATCTACGACAACGGCGAAGGCCTGACCGAAGGCGCGGCGCGCAGCCTGCAGGCGCTGGGCTATACCCAGGTGCATCTGCTGGCCGGCGGCCTCGCGGGCTGGAAGGATGCGGGCTACGAACTGTTCATCGACGTCAACGTGCCCAGCAAGGCGTTTGGCGAATGGCTGGAAGCCGAACGCCACACGCCCTCGCTGGCGGCCGAGGAAGTCAAGGCCCTGCTCGACAGCCAGGCCAATGTGGTGGTGCTTGACGCGCGCCGTTTCGACGAATACCAGACCATGAGCATTCCCGGCGGCGTGAGCGTTCCCGGCGCCGAACTGGTGCTGCGCGCCAGCACGCTGGCGCCCGATCCCGCAACGCATATCGTCGTCAACTGCGCGGGCCGCACGCGCAGCCTGATAGGCACGCAGTCGCTGATCAATGCCGGCCTGCCCAACCGCATCACGGCGCTGCGCAACGGCACGATTGGCTGGCTGCTTGCCGACCAGCAGCTCGACCATGGCGCCGACCGCCAGGCGCCGGCCGTCGCCGAAGCCGAACGCCGCCAGGCCGCCGAACGCGCGCGCGCCGTCGCCGATCGCGCCGGCGTGCGCCGCGCCACCCCGGCCGACCTGGCGCAGTTTGCCGGCGAGGCCGCGCGCACCACCTACCGCTTTGACGTGCGCAGCGCGGGCGAATACGCGGCCGGCCATCTGCAGGGCTTTCGCCACTACCCCGGCGGCCAGCTGGTGCAGGAAACCGATCACGCGGCGCCGGTGCGCGGCGCGCGCATCGTGCTGGTCGACGATGATGGCGTGCGCGCCAACATGAGCGCCTCGTGGCTGGCGCAGATGGGCTGGGAAACCTGGGTGCTCGATGGCGCAGGCGCGGCCGACTGGAACGAAACCGGCCAGCCCGCCACCCCCTACCCGCCGCATGCCAGCGCCGTGGAGGATGTCTCGGTGCACACGCTGGCGCAATGGCTGGCCGAGGACGGCAACGGCCCGCGCACCGCCGTGCTCGACTTCACCAGCAGCGCCAACTACGTGCAGCGCCACATTCCCGGCGCCTGGTTCGCGCTGCGCTCGCAGCTCACGCAGGCGCTGGCAAACATTCCCAAGGCCGAGCGCTATGTCGTGACCTGCGGCTCCAGCCTGCTGGCGCGCTACGCGGTGCACGCGCTGGCCCAGGCCACCGGGGCGCCGGTATATGCCCTGACGGGCGGCACCCAGGCCTGGATTGCGCAAGGCCTGCCGCTGGAAACCGGCGAGACCCGCCTGGCCTCGCCGCGCACCGACCGCTACCGCCGCCCCTACGAAGGCACGCAGGCGCCGCGCAGCGCAATGCAGGCCTATCTCGATTGGGAGTTCGGCCTGGTCCAGCAGCTGAAGAACGACGGCACGCACGGCTTCACCACCATCTGATCGAGCCCCCATGGAAAAAACGCAGTGCCCGGGAGGACACTGCGTTTTTCTTTTTGCAGGGCGGGCCGTTCATCCTTCGACAGGCTCAGGACGAACGGGATTTCAAACCTCGCTCAGGACGAACGGGATTTCAAACCCCGCTGTTGCTCGCCGTGGCTGCGCGCGCAGGGCAAATGCCGGTGCTCGGAACGCCGCTGCGCGCCCCCCTCAAAGCTTGGCGATGGAGACTTCGGTGGACTTCACCAGCGCCACGACTTCGGAGCCGATTTCCAGCCCCAGGTCGTTGACCGAACGCGTGGTGATGACGGAAGTCACGACACCCCAGGGTGTCTCGACATCGACTTCGGAGACCACGTCGCCGCGGATGATCTCGCGTACTTTGCCCTTGAACTGGTTGCGAACGTTGATGGCTTGAATGGTCATGAAAGGCTCCTGGAAAATCCGTTGAAAGAAAAGGGATGGATGGCGCGCTCAGACGCTGCAGCGCACCTGGGAAAAATGCACGGGTGCAAACGATGCGTCGGCATGCGCCCTGGGCCGCAGCACTTCGGAGACCAGCACATGCACGGCCTCGTCGACGCGCACCGCGAGATCGGTGCCCAGCGTGCTGGCGCCTTCGGGCAGCACGAACACCTGGGCGTCGGTGGCATAGATGCCGGGAAGGATCTGCTTGGCGGCCAGCGCCTGCAGCACGGGCCGCAGCGCATAGTCCAGCGCCAGCATGTGGTGCGGACTGCCGCCCGTGGCCAGCGGCAGCACGGTCTTGCCCTTGAGCCCGGTCTGGGGCAGCAGATCGAGGAATAGCTTGAGCACGCCGCTGTAGGCCGCCTTGTACACCGGCGTGGCAATCACCACCACCTTGGCGTCGGCCACCTGCTGCACGGCGCGCACGATGGACGGATGGGCGAAATCGGCGTGCACCAGCGCCTGGGCATCGAGGTCGCGGATCTGCAGCTGCGTCACCTCGATCTGGTGCTTGGCAAGCCGCTTGCCCACGGACTCGAGCAGGGCCGCGGAGCGGGAGGTGTGCGACGGACTGCCGGCAATCAACAAGACGGACATGGGGTTCCTTGGTTCAGAGTCAAACGGGATCGGTCAGGCCCAGATGGGCGCGCAGCGTGCTGCCCGCGTACTCGCGGCGAAAGCGCCCGCGCTCCTGGAGCAGCGGCACCACGGCGCGCGTGAACTCCTCGAAGCCGCCGGGAAAATAGGCGGGCATGATGTTGAAGCCGTCGGCCGCGCCGGCATCGACCCAGTGCAGCATGTGATCGGCAATTTCCTGCGCCGTGCCCGCGACCACCTGGTGGCCGCGGCTGCTGGCAATGTGGTGGTAGAGCTGGCGCAGCGTCAGCTGCTGTTCGCGCGCGATCTTCAGTAGCAGCTTGCGCCGGCTGAAGCTCGCATCGTCCGCGGGCAGATCGGGCACGGGCGCGTCGAGGTCATGGCCCGTGAGATCGAGATCGAGTTCGGCGGACAGCATGTAGTGGGCCTTGCTCTGGTCGGTGAATTCCTGCAGCTGGGCGAGCTTTTCGCGCGCTTCGGCCGCGGTCCGGCCGACGATGGGCATCAGCCCCGGCATGACCTTGACCTTGGCCGGATCACGCCCCGCGGCCGCCACCTGCTGCTTGAGCGCGCGATAGAACTCCTGGGCCGCCTGCAGGTCCTGCTGGGCCGTGAAGATCACTTCGGCATGGCGCGCGCCCAGCTGCTGGCCCGCGCCCGAGGAGCCCGCCTGTATCAGCACCGGCTCGCCCTGGGGGCTGCGCGTCACATTGAGCGGCCCCTTGACCTGGAAGTACTTGCCGACATGCTCGAGCGCATGCAGCTTGTCGGTGTCCATGTAGATGCCGCGCGCCTTGTCGCGCACATAGGGGTCGGCCTCCCACGAGCGCCACAGGCCTTGCACCACCTGCACGAATTCCTCGGCAATCGCATAGCGTTCCTGCGACTCGGGGTGCAGCGAACGGCTGAAGTTGCCCGAGCCATCCTGCACCGTGGTGACGATGTTCCAGGCCGCGCGGCCCTGGCTCAGCAGATCGACGGATGCCAGCGAGCGCGCCAGCGTGAACGGGTCGCTGTAGGTCGTCGAGGCCGTGGCCGCGAGCCCGATTTTGTGCGTCTGCACGGCAAGCATCGCCAGCACCACCATGGGGTCGGGGCGGGTGATCATCGAGGGGTGCGAATCCTTGGTCGTGACCAGCCGGTCGCCAAAGAACACCATGTCGAACTTCGCGGCCTCGGCCTCCCTGGCAATGCGCGCGATCAGATCGAAGTTCTCGGTGCCCGACTCGGCGCCGGGAAAGCGCCAGCCGCCTGCGTGGTGGCCCGCGGCCAGCAAAAACAATCCCAGATGCATGAACTTCAACCTTGTTGGATTTCCATCGCCGATGCGCGCCGCGCGCGCTGGCGCGGCCCGGCCCTGGCGGCTATTTCGCGAGTGCCACCGGCTGCTGCGCCGGCGTCACAAAGATGTCCCTGGCCAGGCCGTGCATCTTGTGCACGATGGCCGTGGTCGCCGCCGCGTCCGCGGGCGCGGCGCTGACCTGCACTTGCACCAGCGCCTGGCGCACTTCGGGCGTGGCCAGGGCTTCAAGCACCCAGCCCGTGAGCTTCCTTTGCACCGCCTCGGGAATGCCCGCGGGCGCGGTCCAGAAGAACGAGCCGCCAAACGCGTCGTCCCATTTGGCAAAGCCCTGCTGGGCCACCGACTGCACGCCCTTGAGTCCCTCGGGCGGCGTCCTGGTGCCGAAATAGGCCAGGGCCTTGAGCTTCTCGGCGCGCACGAAGGTGGTGCTCAGCGGATCGATGACCAGATCCACATGGCCGCCGATCGCATCGTTGATCGCCGCGGCACTGCCCTTGTAGGGCACATGGGTCATCTGTATGCCGGTGATCTGCTGGAAGTAGACGCCCGCCATGTGGCCCGGCGTGCCCACCCCCGAAGTGCCCAGCGTGATCGGGTGCTTTTTCGCATAGGCCACGAGTTCCTGCAGGTTCCTGGCCGGGAAATCGGCGCGCACCGCGAACGTGGTGATGCCGCTGCCGATATAGGCGATGGACTGGAAGGACTTGAATGCATCGAACTGCACGGGCATCAGCTGCGGGGCGATGGCCAGATTGCCTATCGAGGCATTGAGCAGCGTGTAGCCGTCGGGCCTGGCGCGCGCCACGAACTGCGCGCCTATGGTGCCGCCCGCGCCCGGCTTGTACTCGATGATCACCGGCTGGCCGGCCCGGTTCGAGACCTGCTCGGCAATCAGCCGCGCGACGTTGTCGTTGGTGCCGCCCGGCGGGTAGGGAACGACCAGCGTGATGGGCTTGCTGGGCCAGCTGCCTTCAGCCGCCCACACCGCGCCCATGCCGGTTGTGGCCGCCAGCACGAGGCCGGCCGACAGCGCCAGCGCACGGCGGCGAAAGATGTTTGCGGATACCGGCATGACCCATTCCTTGAAGATTGCTTGGAATGAAGTCTAGGAATTCGTCCTCGATACAGCCACGAATGTTTGGGACTATGCAAACGCGTTTTTCAACTAAGCCGCTGTTTTTGGATGCATCACGTTGCGGCTACTGCGTATCCTGCGGGAAGAACAGCCGGACATCCCGGGATTGAATCGCTTTGACGAACATCGCATGCGCCGCGTCAAACGTCGCCAACTGCGTTTCCCCCTCGTCACGCGCCACCAGCGCGCGTAGGGCACGTTGACGCGAGCTTTCGCAGATGTCCATGTTTGCGCAAACCTCCACCAAATAGGCATCGCCCGCGCCGCAATCGGTGCCGGTGCCTTCACATACGGCGGCAATCCAGGCTAAACGCATGGAGTCCAAAGCCGCGCCTCCATCGAACTTCAGGCCTCCCAGACTGACCGCTTCGCGGTACTGGCCGAGCAATGAGAGCCCGGCATGCTGCAAGAGCAAAGGATCGTCGGCTTGCAAGATCCTGCTGAACACGTCCTTCTGCCGGGTTTCGTTTCCAGCAGTTGCAGCCGCAGTCCATTCCTTGCTCAGCTCGAGCAAACCTGGTGGATAGCGCGGGTCCGACTCCACCTGTCTTAACGCGTCCAAAGACAATTCTTCATCGCTGAATGAGTTGCAGCGTGCCTGCAAAAGCTCCCTCGCAAACTCTTGCTGCGCCGAGGCAACCGCAGATGCCTGGAAACCGAGTTTTCTCATTGCCATACAACGCCGCAGAATATCCTTGGCATAAAACCGCGCCTCGGTGGTTCCTGCCCGGGTCAATGCTTCATGGACAACGCGATAGTCCCGCGCGCTTCGCAGCATGTCGGCAGCGTCCTGCGATCCGGGCAAAGACGCCGCATGCTCCTTCTCGGTCAACGTCTGCAAAGCTTGCCCCGGTAGCGCAGCCGGTACCGCTTTTTCATCCAGCTTTGTACTGGCCTGCGGAACGTTGACCACCGCCTGGATTTCTGCCTCCTGCGAGAAATGCAAGAGAAAAATCACAGCAGTCATCGCGATCACACCAATAAAAGCGGGTGTCAAGTATTTCTTCATTTCAGGAATTCCGGCAAACAGGATGCGGTTGCGGTATGCCATTGCCCATCTTCAACGAATTGGCCACTGGCATTGGAGAAAGGGCCGTCGAAAATTTAGGGTTTTCTACCCACCAAGTCTCGGTTCCTCCATCAGCGTAAGTAACGTTCAGGAATTTGGCCGCCTTGGGATCGATGGGGCTGGATCCAAATATTCTTTCGAATAGATTTCTGCCGCTGGTCACCCGTCGATACACCGCCTCTGCTGCTATCCACCTTTCAGCCACTTCTGTATGGGAAGTTGTGTTTTCAAAGCCCTTTCCAATACAACGTACATCTTCCGCCAACTCGATTGACCTCAGCAGCCCCATCATTTGCGCATAACCGCTGAACGGTTGCGCGCCAGAGGAGAAGTCCAAACCGGTTCCTGAGGAAAAGCTGGAAAAACCGCCGAAGCTACCAGTGACCGTGACCTCGGGCAAAGGCTGAGCATGTAGTCCGCAGTTGAATGCCATGCTTAACGTCCCCAACAATATCTGCCATTGAAGTCGTGAGATTTTCAAAAGACCGATATCGCGGCAAAGATAAATGAAATCCATAACTCCTCCATCTTTTTCATCAATTACAAAAAATTTGATGGTCAAAATGGATAAGAGGAAATGCGACTTTCATCCGCGACATTTCCTACAGCAGTTTCCAGCGCTCGACCCAAGCCATCAGCTTGGGCGAGCCTTGCGCATTGCCGCAACGGTGCCATGGCGAATAGCCAATCGCATCTGCTGCGCTGGCGACGGGCCATTTGCGGCATGCCTCACGGGCACATCACGCAATGCACCCGCATGTCGGCATCCTGGCTCAGTGAACAGGCTTGGATTGCGCCTTCGCTGCGTCCAACCATCGTGCAAACGCCTGCGGATCAAGCGGCCGCGAGAACAGATAGCCCTGGGCCACGGGATAGCCCTGTTCGCGCAGCAGCATGTTCTGTTCGGCGGTCTCCACGCCTTCGGCGACCACCGTCAGATGCAGGCTCTTGCCTATGCCCAGGATCGCGGCACTGAGCGCGCGCGCGGTTTCGTCGCTCTCGAGATCGGCGACAAAACTGCGATCGAGCTTGAGCTCGTGGACGGGCAGGCGGCGCAAATAGCTCAGGCTCGAATAACCGGTGCCGAAATCGTCCATCGCCAGGCGAATGCCCTTGGCATGCACTTCGGCAATGGTCTTCATCGTGCTCGGGTTGGTGTCCAGAAGAATGCTTTCGGTCAGCTCCAGCGTCAGGTCCTGCGAAGTCAGCGAATTGATCTCCAGCGTGTCGGCGATCATGCGCGGCAGGTCGAGGTTGTGGAAGCTGGTGGGCGACAGGTTGACCGACACCGCGGGAACGGCCAGCCCTTGCGCGCGCCAGGCCGACAGCTGGCGGCAGGCTTCGCGCAGCGCCCAGTGGCCCAGGTCCGCGATCAGGCCGCACTCCTCGGCCAGCGGAATGAAGCGCACCGGCGAAATCTCGCCCAGTTCGGGATGGGTCCAGCGCGCCAGCGCCTCGACGCCATAGAGCTTGCCGGTCTCCATGTCGACCTGGGGCTGGTAGTGCAGATGCAGCTGTCTGGTCTGGATCGCACGGCGCAGCGCGGTTTCCAGCGCCAGGCGCTCCTGCGCGAGCTGGTTCATTTCGCTGCTGAAGAAGCTGAAGCAGCCGCGGCCGCTGCTCTTGGCCTGGTACATCGCCATGTCGGCGCGGTGCAGCAGCGTCTCCATGTCACGGCCGTCGTCGGGGAACATCGCAATGCCCACGCTCGCCGATGCGGCCAGCGCCACGCCGGCCACGGTGACCGGGCTGCCCAGCAACTGGAGCAGTCGCTCCACCATGTCCGTGGTCTGCTCCACATCGCTTTGCGGCAGCACCACCACGAACTCGTCTCCCGACAGCCGCCCGGCAATGTCGCTGGCGCGCAGATCCTGGCGCAGCCTGCCCGCGATCTGGCGCAGCAGCTCGTCGCCCGCGGGATGGCCCAGCGAATCGTTGACCTGCTTGAATCGATCGAGGTCGATGAACAGCACCGCGAGCTCTTCCTGGTTGCTCGTTGCCGTGGCAATCGCCTGGTCGGCCTTGGCCTGCAGCAGGCTGCGGTTGGGCAGGCCGGTGAGCCCGTCGTAGAAAGCCAGCTGGCGAATGCGCTGGCGCGTGCTCTCGCGCTCCAGCGCCAGCGCGCACAGATGCACGCAGGCGTCGACCATCAGCTGGTGAAAAGTCTCCGCAGCCTGAACGCGCGGACTCTTGAAGTAGAAAGCAAAAGTACCGACGACCCGCCCCTGGCTGTTGTGTATCGGCGTCGACCAGCAGGCCATGTAGCCCAGCGGCAGGATGCGGTGCTTGTGCTCGGCCCACAGCGGATCGGTGGCGATGTCGTCGACGCGCACCGTTTCGTTGCGCCAGGCCGCAGTGCCGCAGGAACCGCAAACCGGCCCTATCGGTACGCCGTCCAGCTGCCGCGCATAGTCGATGGGCAGGCTGGGGCCGACCAGGGACTGCAGCACGCCCTGCTCGCTGACGCCCAGGATGGACGCCGTGATTTCCGGGGCGATGTGCTCGACTTCATTGCATATCAGTTCCAGCACTTCCGACAACGGACTCTCGCGCACCATGGCCTCCAGAACGCGGTGCTGCAGCACCTCATGCATCTTCGCGCGCGTGATGTCGGTCAAGGTCGTGACGGTGTAGCTCCACCTGTCGCCATCCTCGGCGCCCACGGGGTTGCTGATGACCTTGGCCCAGTAGCGCCGCCCGTCCTTGCTGATCACGATGTCCTCGCGCTCCACCGATCCGCCACTGCGCAACGCTTCGCGGTACTTCTCCACGAAATCTTCATTGATCCGCGCAGCAAGCAAGGCAATGGGCGCCTTGCCGCGCACTTCATCGAGCGTCCAGCCGAACATCTGCGAGAAACCATCGTTGACATAGACAATGCGGGATTCGCTGTCGCTGATCACGACGGCCGTGCCGCTGGCATCGGCCACCAGCGACAGCCGCTGCAGATGCTCGGTCTGCGCCTGCTCGCGCTGCAGGCGCGCCGTGATGTCGGTGGCGATCTTCAGGATATTGCGCACCTTGCCCTGGGCATCGAGCACCGGCGTGTAGGTCGCTTCGAGCCAGCAGCTGCTGCCGTCGCTGCGCAGTCGCTCGGCCAGGCCGGTGCGGGCCTGGCCGTCGCGCAGCTGCGGCCAGAAATTGCGGTATTCGGTGCTGTTGGCAAACGCCTCGGTACAGAAGCTGCGGTGATGCCGTCCCACGGCCTCTTCGCGCGTGAATCCCAGAAGCGCCAGGAAATTGTCGTTGGCACGGCTCAACGACCCGTCGAGCTCGAACTCCGCAATCGCCATCACGCGGTCGAGCGCCGCCAACTGCGCCTGTTGCTGGGCAACCAGGCTGGTGTCTTCAGGGCATTCCAACATCTGCACTTCCTAGGATTCGAAAAAACTTCTCGTCCCTTGGATCGTCAATCGGGGACTACGCTGCTTGCCCCATATTGTTTCATGATGTGTCGGAACGACTTTCTGCGACAACCCCCGGTTGCACTCAGGCGCCGCTGCGGCCGATGAAGCGCAGGCCCACGCCGGGCTCGGTGATGATGTACTGCGGCGCGGCCGCATCGTCGCCCAGCTTGTGGCGCAGCTTGCCGACCAGGATGCGCAGATAGTGCGCATCTTCTTCGTGCGTGGGGCCCCACATTTCGCGCAGCAGCTGCGGCTGGGTCAGCAGGCGGCCCGGCTGCTGGGCGAGCAGCGACAGCAGCGCGAACTCCTTGCGCGTGAGCGCCACCTGCTGCCCCAGAAGATGCACTTCGCGCCGCGCCAGATCGATGCGCAGCATGCCATCGTCATAGACCGGCTGGGGCTCGCCCTGGCGGCTGGCGTTGCGCAGCAGCGCGCGTATGCGCGCCATCAGCTCCTCGATGCCGAACGGCTTGGTCACGTAGTCGTTGGCGCCCGCATCGAGCAGCGCGACTTTCTGGTCTTCGCTGGAGCGCACCGTGAGCACGATGACCGGAACGCGCGACCACTGGCGCAGTTCGCGCAGCACGTCCTGGCCGTCTCGGTCGGGCAGGCCCAGATCGAGGATCACCAGATCTGCGCCCTGCGTCGCGAGTATGGACAGGCCCTGCTCGCCGGTCTCGGCCAGCTGCGTGCCGTAGCCCTGCGAGCGCAGGCTGATGTCGACGAACTTGCGGATCTGCGGTTCGTCATCTATGACCAGCACGCGTGGCGCGGGTGTGGTCGGGGAGGCGTCATGGCCGGCGTTCATGGGGTGTTCTCCAGCAGAGGCTGTTCGCCCCAGGGCAAAGTCAGTCGAATGGTGGTGCCGCGCCCGCCGGGCCCGGGCAAGGCCTCGACCTGGCCCATGTGCGCGCCTATGATGCCCTGCACGATGGTCAGTCCCAGGCCCGTGCCCTGGCGCCCGCGGTCGCCGCGCTCGACGCTGTAGAACATGTCGAAGATGCGGCTGCGCTCGTCCTCGGGAATGCCCGGGCCGCTGTCGCAGACATCGATCTGCATCTGATCGCCCTCGGTGCGCCGCACGACGACGCGCAGCGGCTCGCCGCGCGGCGAGAACTTGGCGGCGTTCTCCATCACGTTGAACAGCGCTTGCTCGATCAGCGCGGGGTGCACATGGGCCAGCGGCAGGCCCGCGGGAATATCGATCTCGACGCGCGCATGCGCGACATAGCGCTGCAGCCGCCGCGAGGCCGAGCCCACGAGTTCGTCTATGCCTATCCAGTCGCGCGTGAGCGTCAGGCCCTGGTGGCCCAGGCGCGTCATGTCGAGCAGGTTCTGGATGTAGCGGTCCAGCCGTTCGCCTTCGAGGCGTATGGTCTCGAGCAATGTCTTGCGGTCTTCCTCTCCCATGTCCTTGCCGTAGCTCGCGAGGCTGTCGGCCGCGCCAATCATCGACGACAGCGGCGAGCGCAGATCATGCGACACCGACGACAGCAGCGCCGAGCGCAGCCGCTCGGTTTCGCCGGTGACGCGCGCGATCTCTAGATCGGACACCAGGCGCGCGCGCAGCGCGGCCTGGGCGATGTCTTCGACCATGCTTTCGGCCAGGCGCCGCTGCTCGAACGTCAGCCGCGGCATGCCCGCGGGAAACTGCAGGCCCACGACGCCCAGGCTTTCCTGCTCCGAGCGCACGGGCAGGAACCACCAGGCCGAATGCGACAGCGTATCGGTGAAACGCCCGCTGGCCTGGGCGTGGCGCTGGGTCCAGTCGGCAGCGGCCCGGTCCTTCTCGCCCAGGCTCTGGGTCACGGCCTGCGGCCCGCCCTCGCCATTGATGCTGACCCAGGCCCTGGCCTGCAGCGTGGCCTCGAGCGCGCCGGCGCCGGCGGCAATCACCTGGCCCAGATCGGCGGCCTTGGACAGCTGCCGGCCCAGGTTCTGCATCGCCGTCGCATGGGTGTTAGCCGCGCGCAGCGCCACCACCTGCATGCGCAGGCGCGAAGCCAGCCGCCCGCCGATCAGCGCCGCGGCGAGAAACATCACCACCGTGATCACGCCGCGGTGGGCGCCGATGAACAGCGTGAAATGCGGCTCGATGAAAAAGAAGTCGTAGGCCAGAAAGCACAGCACCGCGGTCGCGAACGCCGTGATCATGCGCGTGCGTGAAGCCACCAGCAGCACCGCGATCAGGAACACCATCGACAGATCTTCGTGCCCCAGATAGCGCCGCCCCAGCGCCGCCACGCCGACGGCGCCGGCGGTCGCCAGCAGCACCAGCGCGCTCTCGCGCCGCGTCCAGCGCGCGCTGCTCCAATCGGGCAGGCGGCGCGCGCGCTGGCGCGCCTGCGGCGTGCTGACGATGGTCAGTTCGTAGCGCGCGCCGCGCTGCAGCAATTGCTGCGTCAGCGTGCGGTTGAAGATGCGCGCGATCGGCCGCTCGCGCGTGCGGCCGATCACGATGGAGCGCGCGCCATGCGCCGCGGCCGCGTCGAGAATCGCCTGCGCGAGATCGGTGCCATGCAGGATCTCGGTGCTGCCGCCCAGGGTGCGCGCCAGCGCAAACGCCTTGTCGAGCTCCATCTGGCGCGCCTGCTCGTCGCGCATGGCGGAACTGCGCCCACTGGCGCTCTGGTTGGCATCGCTACTCTGCGCGACCGCCGACCTGCCGGTCTCCACGCTGACCACCGACCAGGGCGCGCCGCGGCGCTCGGCGATGCGACAGCCCGCGCGCACCAGGTATTCGGACTGCCCGCGGCCGTCGATCGCCACGAGCACATGGTGCTGTATCGACAGTCCGTCGAGACCGCGCGCCGCGCGGGTTTCGCGCAGGTCGGTGTCGACATGGTCGGCCACGGTCTGCATCGCGAGTTCGCGCAAGGCCGTGAGATTGGAAGGAGAAAAGAACGCCTGCAGCGCCTGGCTCGCCTGCTCGGGCAGATACACCTTGCCCTGGTTGAGGCGCTCTATCAGTTCGCGCGGCGGCAGATCGACCAGCCGGATGTCGCGCAGGCGCTCGAACACCGCATCCGGTACCGTCTCGCTCACGCGTATGCCCGTGATCTGGTGCACCACATCGTTGAGGCTTTCGAGGTGCTGGATGTTGATGGTGGTGTAGACATCGATGCCCGCATCCAGCAACTCATCGACATCCTGCCAGCGCCGCTCGTGCCGGCTGCCCGGCGCGTTGCGGTGGGCGAGTTCATCGACCAGCGCCACCGCGGGCCGGCGCGCGAGCAACGCATCGAGATCCATCTCCTCGAGCCAGCGCCCCTGGTACTCGATTCTCTTGCGCGGCAGCAACGGCAGCCCTTCGACCAGCGCCAGCGTCTCGCTGCGACCATGGGTCTCGACCATGCCTATGACCACGTCCTTGCCCTGGCGGTACAGCTCGCGCGCGCGCGTCAGCATCGCGTAGGTCTTGCCCACGCCTGGCGATGCGCCCAGGAAGACCGTGAGCCGGCCCGCGGCCTCGCGCCGCAGCGAGCCGATCAGTGCGTCCGCCTGCTGTGCATTTTCAAAGCCCATGGCGCTGCGTCTTCCTGCGATTCATGTTTCGATTTTCCATGCCTCAAGCCTACAGACTATTCCTGGCATGCACAGCCAGTTTGAGTGCCGACTTCGCCACGGCGGGCGAGACGATCAGCACGCGCCGGTCGTTGGCATTGCCCACGGCCAGCGCAAAGCCCAGCGCGGCGACGCCGGCCACGGCCATGCGCACCGGCAGCCGCTGGCTCGCGAGAAAGCCGCGCACCGCGGCCCAGCCTATCGCATTCGACGGAAAGCGCGCGCTGCAGACAGGCGGCGTCGCGCCCAGCACCACCACTTCGAACTGCTCGCGGCCCGCGGCCACACCCACGCTCAGGCCGGCATTCATCGCGCGCTTTGCGCCGCTGCGGCCGCCATGCGGTCCAGCGCCAGATTGAGCGCCAGCACGTTCACGCGCGGCGCGCCGAACACGCCCCATTGGCGGTCTTCGGTGTGCTGCGCGACCAGCGCCTGCACCGCCTCGGAGGCCACGCCGCGCTCCCGCGCCACGCGCGCGATCTGGATTGCCGCGGCCTGCGGACTCACATGGGGATCGATGCCGCTGCCCGACTGCGTTACCAGATCGGAAGGCACGAGCGCGGGCGCCACGCCTTCGCGCTGCGCGGCTTCGGCGCGGGCCGCATCCAGGCGCGCGCGCAGTTCGGGCGAGGTGCGCGACTGGTTGCTGCCAGCGAGCGCCATGGGGTTGTAGCCCGCGGCCGATGGACGCGACTGGAAATAGCGCGCGCTGGTGAACGGCTGGGCGACCAGCGCCGAGCCGACCACGCGACCGTCGCGCTCTATCAGGCTGCCATTTGCCGGGGCCGGAAACAGCGCCTGGCCCAGACCTACGCCGGCCAGCGAGTAGAGAAAGCCGAAGCCGGCCAGCGTGATCACCGTCAGACCGATCGCGCCGCGCAGCAGGCCCTTGTCGCACAGACCGGGGGTCTGCGGCTTGGCCGGGTGCAGGGAGACAGCGAGCGTGTCGCGGGAAAGTGTGGGAATGCTCATGGCAATGACCTCAGAGAACAAAGAGCGTCGACAGCACGACGTCGATCAGCTTGATGGCGATGAACGGCAGAACGAGGCCGCCCAGGCCGTAGACCAGCATGTTGTTGCGCAGCAGCTCGGTCGCGCTCGCGGGCTTGAAGCGCACGCCTCTGAGCGCCAGCGGGATCAGCATGGGAATGATCACGGCATTGAAGATCAGCGCCGACAGCACCGCGCTTGACGGGCTGGACAGCTGCATCACGTTGAGCGCGGCCATCTGCGGGATGGCGACCGCGAACAGCGCGGGCAGGATGGCGAAGTACTTGGACACATCGTTGGCCAGCGAGAACGTGGTCAGCGCGCCGCGCGTGATCAGCTGCTGCTTGCCGATCTCGACCACGGCCAGCAGCTTGGTCGGATCGGAGTCCAGATCCACCATGTTGCCCGCCTCCTTGGCCGCCTGCGTGCCCGAATTCATCGCCAGCCCGATGTCGGCCTGGGCCAGCGCCGGCGCGTCGTTCGTGCCGTCGCCGACCATGGCCACGAGCCGGCCTTCTGCCTGCTCGGCGCGTATGCGCGCGAGCTTGTCTTCAGGCCGGGCTTCGGCGATGTAGTCGTCGACGCCGGCTTCGGCCGCGATATGCGCGGCGGTGAGCTTGTTGTCGCCGGTGATCATCACGGTCTTGATGCCCATCTCGCGCAGCCGCGCGAAGCGCTCCTTGATGCCGTGCTTGATCACGTCCGACAGCGCGATCACGCCCAGCACATGCCGGCCGTCGCTGACCACCAGCGGCGTCGCGCCGGTGCGCGCGACCTGGGCGACGCGCGCCTCGAGTTCGGCCGGCACCTGGCCGCCCTGCGCCTGCACATGGGCGCTGATCGCGTCCAGCGATCCCTTGCGTATCACGCGCTCGCCGGGCAGGTCCACGCCCGACATGCGGCTGTGGGCCGAGAACGGCACGAAGTGCGCGTTTTCGGGCTCGACGATCTGCTCGCCTTTTTCGCGCGCCAGCCGCACCACCGACTTGCCTTCGGGCGTGGGATCGGCCAGCGAGGCCAGCAGCGCGGCCTGGCGCAGCTGCGCCGCGTCCACGCCGGCAAGCGCATGAAAGGCCGTGGCCTGGCGGTCGCCATGCGTGATGGTGCCGGTCTTGTCGAGCAGCAGCACATCGACGTCGCCAGCGACTTCGACGGCCTTGCCCGACTTGGCCAGCACATTGGCCTTGAGCGCGCGGTTCATGCCCGCGATGCCTATCGCCGGCAGCAGCCCGCCTATGGTCGTGGGAATCAGGCACACCAGCAGCGCGATCAGCAGCACCAGATTGACTTCGACTCCGACGAAGCCGCCGATGAACGGCAGCGTCACGACCACGATGGCGAAAGTCAGCGTCATCACCATCAGCAGGATGCCCAGCGCGATCTCGTTGGGCGTCTTCTGCCGGTTCGAGCCTTCGACCAGGGCGATCATGCGGTCCAGAAAGCTGTGGCCGGGCTCGGCCGTGATACGCACCACGATGCGGTCCGACAGCACCTTGGTGCCGCCGATCACGCCCGAGCGGTCGGTGCCGGCTTCACGCAGCACGGGCGCCGATTCACCGGTCACGGCCGCTTCGTTGATGGTCGCCAGGCCCTGCTCGATCTCGCCGTCGGCGGGCACCAGCTGCCCGGCTTCGACCAGTACCAGATCGCCGGGACGCAGTTCGGACGCGGGCACGGTGGTCTCCTGCCCCTGGCCGTCGACGCGCCGCGCCATCAGGTCCTTGCGCGCGCTGCGCAGCGACGCGGCCTGGCCGCGGCCGCGCGATTCCGCCACGGCTTCGGCATAGTTGCCGAACAGCACGGTGACAAACAGGATGGCGGTCACGGCCCAGCCAAAGCCCGGCGCCGACAGGCCGGCGAGCGTGGCGCCGGCCGTCAGCAGCGTGCCGGCCCAGACCACGGCCATCACCGGGTTGCGCACGATGTGCTGCGGCGCGAGCTTGACGAAGGCCTCGACCAGCGCTCTTTGATGGCCCGGGGTGGATTGGTTTGCGGTATTCATGGAATTTCTTTCAACGTGCGAGCAACTGCATCAATGCGAGGTGGTCGGCAACGGGCCCGAGCACCAGCACCGGCATGAACTGCAGCAGCGTGAGAATGACGACGATGCCGATCAGCGTGAGCGCGAAGGTGGGCGTTTCCACCTGCAGGCTGCCCGCGCTTTCGGGCGCGCGGCGCTTGCGCGCCAGCATCGCGGCGATGGCCAGCGGAATCAGCAGCGCGGGGTAGCGGCCCGCGGCCAGCACGATCGCGCACGACACGTTCCACCAGGGCGTGGCGTCGCCCAGCCCCTCGAAGCCCGAGCCGTTGTTGGCGAATGCCGAGACATACTCGTAGAACACCTGGCTGATGCCGTGAAAGCCCGGGTTCGAATTGCCCGTCAGGCTGGGAATCGCCAACGTGACCGCGGTGAAACCCAGGATCACCAGCGGCTGCCACAGCACCAGCACCGCCAGCAGCTTGACTTCAGGCGCTTCGATCTTGCGGCCGAACAGTTCGGGCGTGCGCCCCGTCATCAGCCCGGCGATGAACACGCCCAGCATCAGATAGACGATGAACTGCTGCAACCCGCAGCCCACGCCGCCCCAGATCGCATTGATCAGCATGTTGGACATCGCCACCAGGCCCGTGAGCGGCGCCGCCGAGTCGAGCATCAGATTGACCGAGCCGTTGTTGACCTGGGTGGTCGACGCGGCCCACAGCGCCGAAACTTCGGCGCCCAGGCGTACTTCCTTGCCTTCCATCAGCGCGATGTCCGCAGCGCTGGCCGAATACGCTTCCGACCACAGCGCCAGCCCCGACGAGATCACCGACATGCACAGCATGGTGCCGAACACCATGGCGCCAAACCGGCGCCGGCCGGTGAACGGGCCGATCATGAAGATGATGGAAACCGGAATCAGCGCAATCGCCAGCAGCTGCAGGAAGTTCGACAGCGGCGTGGGGTTCTCCAGCGCCACCGTGCTGTTGGGACCATACCAGCCGCCGCCATTGCTGCCCAGCTGCTTGATCGCCACCATGGGGGCGACCGGACCCAGCGGAATCTTCTGTTCGCGGAAATCGGCCGTGGCATCGACGGGACTGGCGACGGGTCCGGCCGCCAGCGTCGCGGGAACGCCCTGCCAGGTGAGCAGCAGCGACAGCACCAGGCACAGCGGCAGCACGAAGCGCAGCGTGGCGCGCACCACGTCGGCCCAGAAATTGCCGACATCGATGGCCTGCGACTCGCCTTCGGCACGCTGCGCCGTCTGCGCCGTCTGCGCCTGGCGCCCGCCGAACAGCCCGCGCAAGGTGGCGACGACCACCGCCAGGCCCATCACCGGCGTGACGACCTGCAGGCCGACAATGCCGGTCATCTGCGACAGGTAGGAAAGCTGCGCCTGGCCGGAATAATGCTGCTGGTTGGTGTTCGTAAGGAACGACACCATGGTGTGCAGCGCCAGGTCCCAGCTCATGTTGGGAATGCCGTCGGGATTGAGCGGCAGCCAGGCCTGGGTCATGAAGATCGTCCAGACCGCCAGCGCCAGCAGCAGATTGCTCAGCAGGAAGGCGCCCGCGTAGCCGCGCCACCCCATGCCGGTCTCGGGGCGCGTGCCCAGCAGGGCATAGAGCGGGCGTTCGAGCCAGCCGAACAGCCGGTCGCCGCGCATGGGAGCGCCGCGCATCACGGCCGCGAGGTAATGGCCCAGCGGCCAGCCCAGTGCGACCAGCAGCGCGAGAAGTATGCCGAATTCAATCATGATGCAAGGCTCCGTGGATAGCCGAGAAACGAAGAAACGTATTGCATGGCGCGGTCCTCAGAAAGCGGCCTGCAGCGCGAACTCCGCGCGGCTGCCGGCCATGCCGGGAAACAGGCGCCGCGCGGCGCCGTCGGTCGCATGCAGGGTCAGGCGGGCTTCGAACGGCGCCTTGAAAGCCCAGACCAGGCCGAGCGCGCCATGGGAGTAGCTGTCCGCATAGCGGCCGTCGAGCAGGTAGCGCGCGACGCTGGCCTCGAGCCGCCACTGCGCGCTGATCGGTGCGCGCGCGCCGAGCAGCACATAGGTGCCGCGCATTGCGCTGGCCATCGCATTGTCGGAATGTCCCAGCGCCAGCCAGTAGTTGTCGCGCCAGGTGGCGCTGGCGTTCAGTTCGTTCCAGTTCAGCCGCGCATTCGCCGATGGGTATTGGTAGCGCAGCAGGTACAGATCAAGCGCCCAATCCGGGGACACCTTGCCGCTCCAGCCCGCGGCCAGATCGAACTCCGAACGCGCGCCGTTGTCGGGCGCGAACTTGACGCCCGAACCCCAGATGGAGGCGTAGAAACCCGAGTCGTGGGCGTACTTGAAACCACCTTGCAACGCCGGATCTGCCCGCGTCTGCGACGAGCCGCGCCAGACATAGTCGGATGTCAGCGCCACATTGCCCGAGAACTGGGCGCGCGCCTGGCCCGATATCGCGCACAGCACCAATGCCGTGGAAAGAGCCGCAATCCCTCGAATATTTTTGGTATCGAAACGCATAGAAATTCTTCGAATCTTGATGGCGAAATAGCCATGTCCAAGTATTCGCGCAGCCCGCGTAAAATCTCTATGCCGACAAAGCCCCGGCACATAAATTCGGCGTAAATTCTCCAGCACGCCGCGCTTGGCGGCGTTGGCCTACAGAGGGATAGTCGACGAATTTACGCCGAATTTACGCCCTTCCACATCCCTCTGGGCTAAGCTCGCGGCATGCAATCGATCAGGGCGTTTTCATGCACTATGTAGTCCATGATGTGATTTTCATTACCTTCGTGGTGATATTGTTTTTGGCATTATTTCGAACCGGGCAGAAAATACTGCAATGGTTGGAAAATCAGAAAAACCAAACAGCACAATCCCGCCCTCAGCCCCAGGCTCCCGGTATCAAGAACCTGCCGCGGTAATCGCGCCGCGGCTTTCGGCCTGAGCGCATTCGAGCAGGCTGCGCACCCAGCGTATGCGCGTCGAGGTGTTGAGCCACAGCATGCCCAGTTCGCGCACCGGGCTCAGCGGGCTGTAGCCCAGGCCGTGGCCGTGCGGCAGCGGCGGCAGAGCCAGCGCACGGATGGGGCGCTGGCGCGTGAGCGCCTGGCCTATGTCCGGCACCAGCCCCACGCCCAGGCCCTGCTCCACCATCATCGCCACCGCCAGCACTGAATTGAGTTCCAGCCGTTCGCGCGGCGCTATGCCCAGCGCCTTGAGATAGCGGTCGGCAAGCTTGCCGCCCGCCAGCTCGCGGTCATAACGCACCAGCGGCCGCGTGCGCAGCAGCTGCAGCGGGTCCTGTGCGGCATCCGCGTGCGGCACCAGCAGCACCAGCGGCTCCTGGCGCAGGCCGGTCCAGCTCACGGTCTTGGGCAGATCGAACGAAGGCTTGAGGCACAGCGCCGCATCCAGCGTCGACTGCAACAGCGCGGTGTACAGATCGGGCGTCAGCCCCACGCGCACCGTCACGCGCACGCTCTCGTGGCGCGCGACAAACGCCTGCATCACACCGGGCAGAAAACCATGCAGTGCGGTGTTGACCGTGCCCAGCCGCAACTCGCCATGGTCGGTATCGCTGGCCACCCATTCGCGCAGTTGATCGCAGTCCTGCACCAGCTGCTTGCCGCGCTCGAACAGCCGTTCGCCCGCGGCCGTGGGTCGCACGCTGCGGCCATGGCGCACCAGCAGCGCCACGCCCAGCACCTGCTCCAGGCCGCGCATCTGCTGGGCCACGGCAGCCGGGCTGATGTCGAGCTGGCGCGCGGCTTCGGACATCGATCCGCTTTCAATCACCTTCAAGAAATTCTGAATGTATTTGGTGTCCATGTCGCACATTTTCTTTCAATAAAAGAAAGCGGCAATGGCTTGGACGCAGTTGCACGCTCGCCGACACTGGCGTCAAGCCGAGGCCATGCCCGGACTCACCGACAAAAACCAGGAGACTTTCATGCAATCCATCGATGCCAACGCCTTCCCTCATTCGTCGCGCCGCGCCTGGCTGCAGGCCGCGGGCGCCCTGGCTGCCGTCGCGGCCGTGCCTGCCTGGGCGCAAGGCCGCGCCAAGGGCGGCGGCCGGCTGGTCGTGCCGTTCGCGCCCGGCGGCGGCAACGATGTGTTTGCGCGCCAGATGACGCATGGCCTGCAGGAGATGTTCGGCTACAACATGATTGTCGAGAACAAGGCCGGCGCGGGCGGCAATCTGGGCACCGAAATGGTGGTGCGCGCCGCGCCCGAAAGCGAGACCTATCTGCTGGGCCATACCGGCACGGTGTCGATCAATCCCGAGCTCTACAAGGGCCTGAAGTTCAACGCCGCCACCGACCTGCAGCCGGTCGCGATGTTCGCGTCGTCGGCGCTGCTGCTGGTGGTGCCCGAAAGCTCGCCGATACGCTCAGTGGCCCAGCTGGTGCAGGCCTTGCGCAGCCGCGGCCTGCAGATGAACTATGCGTCCAGCGGCGCGGGCACGGGCGGCCATCTGACCGGCGAGATGCTCACCCACATGCTGGGCGTCAAGGCCACGCATGTGCCCTACAAGGGCACGGCGCCGTCGCTCACCGATGTCGCCGGCGGCCTGGTCGACTTCAGCTTCAGCGTGATTCCCGCGGCCCAGGCCCTGGTCAAGGCCGGCAAGCTGCGCGCGCTGGCGATCAGCGGCGCCCAGCGCCATGCCCAGCTCCCCGACGTGCCCACGGTGGCCGAATCCGGCGTGCCCGAGCTTGCCCAGTTTGAAAGCTCGCTGACCTACGGCCTGCTCGCGCCCAAGGGCACGCCGGCCGCGCAGGTGAACAAGCTCGCCAAGGAAGTGCTTGCGGTTGCGGCCCTGCCCGCTTTCCAGTCCAAGCTGGGCGTCGAAGGCGCGGTGCCGCTGCTCGGCGACGCCAAGGCCTATGCCACCAAGATCCGGCAGGAAAGCGCCAAGTGGGCGGCCGTGATCAAGGCTTCGGGGGCCTCGGCTTGAATACATGATGTCCTTGATGCACACCTACCTGCGGCCGCAGGATGCCGACACGCTGTTCACCGATGGCCAGTGGATAGAGGCCATGCTGCGCTTCGAGTCCGCGCTGGCCCAGTCCCAGGCCGAATGCGGTGTCATTCCCGAGGCCGCCGCCGAAGCGATAGCCCAGGCCTGCGCCACGGTGGAGATAGACGCCCAGGCGCTGGCCGCGCGTGCGCATTGCAGCGGCGCCATGGGCATGGCCATACTGCAACCCGTGCAGCAATGGCTGCGCAGCCACCGGCCCGAAGGGCTGGACTGGCTGCACTGGGGCTCGACCACCCAGGACGTGGTCGACACCGCGCATGCGCTGCTCACGCGCCAGGCGCTGCAAAGCCTGCTGGCCGAACTGCAGGGTCTGCAACAGGGCCTGGTCGCCTTGGCCGAACGCCATGCGGCCACGCCCATGCTCGCGCGCAGCCTGATGCAGCCCGCCCAGGTCACGAGCTTCGGCTTCAAGTGCGCGCAATCGGCCGCGGCGCTGCAGCGTTCGCGCGCGCAGCTGCAGGCGCTGGCCGCGCAGGCGCTGTGCGTGCAGCTCGGCGGCGCGGTGGGCAACCGCGCGACGCTGGGCGCCGCGGCGGCGGCCGTGGAGCAGGCGCTGGCGCGCCGGCTGGGCCTGCAGGCCTGCGGCTACAGCTGGCATACGCAGCGCGATGCCTGGCTGCGCCTGGCAATGGAAGTCGCGGTCTGCGGCGGCAGCCTGGCCAAACTCGCCAAGGACTGGTCGCTGATGTCGCAATACGAAGTCGGCGAACTGCATGAAGCGCCGCGCGGCAGCACGTCGAGCGCCATGCCGCACAAGCGCAATCCCGTGCACTGCATGCAGGCCGTGGCCCAGACCCAGCCCGTGCCCCAGCTCGCCGCCACGCTGCTGGCCTGCATGGCCCAGGCACACGAACGCGGCCTGGGCGAATGGCAGGCCGAAGTCGCGCATGCGGCCACGCTGTGGCGCCATGTGCATGCGGCCGCGGCGGCGCTGCGCAGCGCGGCCCAAGGCCTGCAGGTCGATAGCGCGCGCATGCAGCAGCACATCGACGGCCTGCAGGGCGTGGTGTACTCCGAAGCACTGGCCCAGGTGCTGGCCCCGGTACTGGGCAAGCCCGCGGCCCAGGCCGCCGTGGCCGAATGCGCGGCCCAGGCGCTGAGCCAGGCCGAACCGCTGCACCTGCTGCTGGGCCGCTGGCTGCTGCAGCAGCACGGCACGGTCGATCCCCAGCTGTCGCGCGCGCTCGCCGCAGCCGCGGATCCGCAGCAAGCCGTGCAGGCCTCGGCCCAGGGTTGCCGGGATCTGCTGGCCATGATCCACACCACTACCGACAAGGAAGCCGCCCATGCCCATCCATGAAGACAGCCTGCGCCAAGGCCTGCACAACCGCCGCCGCGTGCTCGGCGAAGCCTGGGTCGCCCAGTCGGTGGAGAACGCCAATGCGCTCAACGTCGAGTTCCAGCGCATGATCACCAGCTATGCCTGGGACGGCATCTGGAGCCGCCCGGGCCTGGAGCGGCGCACGCGCCGCATCATGGTGCTGGCGATCACCGCGGCCATGGGGCGCTGGGAAGAGTTCGAGCTGCATATCCGCACCGGCCTGCTCGCCGATCCCGCCGACCCCGAGGCCGCGGCGCTGGACCTGGCGACGATACAGGAAGTGCTGCTGCAGACCGCGGTCTACGCGGGCGTGCCGGCCGGCAACACCGGCATGGCGATGGTGATGAAAGTGCTGCGCGAACTCGACCAGGTTCCGCCCAAGGCCGATTTCTTCGCGCCGCCTGCGGCCGCCGCGCCCTGAGCTTTCAGGCCGCGCCCAGGTCCGCGGCGCACAGGGCATAGACGGCGTAGAACGGCACGCCAAACAGCGCCCGGACCCAGGGACCGATCAGGCTGTAGGGCAGGCCATAGCCTTCCATGATGTTGAAGGTCTCGGCCAGGCGCAGCCGTTCATGCGCCTGCGTCAGCTCCGACAGGCTCCCCGGGCCCCAATGGAATTCGGCCGCCGTGTGCTTGACCGACGGGTGCTGGCTGGCGCGGCCTATCGCCAGCCAGCACATCACATCGAACGCGAACGACGAGCCCGCGGGCGCGCGCTCGCCGAACGTGCGAAAGATGGCTTGCACTTCGGCAGGCTGCAGATACATCAGCACGCCCTCGCAGAACAGAAACACCGGCGCGCCGGCACGCGTGGCCGGCAGGCCCAGGCGGTCCCACCAGTCGGGCGCCGTGAGGTCCAGCGGCAGCACGGCGTGGCGCTCGCCAGTCACCGGCAGCAGCGCGCGCCGGATCTCCAACACTTCGGGCAGGTCGGCATCGGTCATGCGCGCCTGGCCGTTGTCCAGCCACTGGAAATAATTTGACAGTCCGCAGCCCAGATTCACGAGATGTCCGTCGGGCTGCGCCGCCAGGAACTGCGCCGCCAGCGCCCGAAAGTGCTGCGTGCGCGCCAGCACGCCGTAGACACTGTGCCGATCGCGCAGCCACTCCAGCCCGTCGTCGCCCAGCGCCTTGAGAATGCGCGCCGCATCCGCGTCGCCCAGCGCCAGCGCCGGGAACATCGCGTCGCCGAGCGCACGCGCGGCCAGCGGAATGCGCAGCGTCGACGGCACGGCCGACAGCGGTGCGTAATGCAAGGGTGTTGCTGGAATGTCGAGTTCTCGGTCCATATTCACCTCCGGAAAATCACGCCACGCACGCCTGGCGATCTCTGAGGGAACGAACCGTTGTGTCGCCTGCGCACGGAACAGGGAAATGATATGGCATCGTGGAAAAAAAGCATGGCTGGCCGGCGAACCGATGGCTAGCAAAAACGACCTTGGAGACGGTGAAGTCTCGGATCGCCCCACGATGAAACGGGTGCAAAGCGCGGGTTGCGCTGTGCAATGGAATGAATCATAACCTCATTGAGAATGAATATCATTCAATGACCTTGCGCTGCGCAAGGGTCTATGCCGCCAGGTAGCTTGGCCAGGGCGGATGCGATGGCCGCAGCGCCCGGCCTCAGCCCGCGGCCCCGGGAAACTGCGGAAAGCCCATGCCCAATGCGGTCGGCGCGCTGCGGTACAGCTCGTCCACCAGCTTCTTCACGCTGGCGATGTACCAGCCGTCGTCATTGAGCCGGTGGCACATGATGATCGGCGACGTCGCCTGGAGGTCGGCAATCGGCCGGTAGCGCAGATCGGCGCGGAACGTCGCCGATGCCGGGATGATGCATACGCCCGCCTCGGACGCGACCAGGCCCAGTGCCGTCTGCAGTTCGTTGACTTCGATGATCTCGGCGGGCCGCACGCCGCAGCCCTCGATCAGCGCCAATATCTGGTCCGCAAAGCTCGGCCGGGGATTCTTTGGATAGACGATGAGCTTCTGGTCCGCAAGCTCCGCCAGCCACATCGGCTGCGGCGGCTTGGCCGTGCACGGGGTCGTCGCGGGCATGGCCAGCACCAGCCGCTCCTCGCGCAGCACGATGCGCGCCACGGCGCTGTCGTTGGCGCCGATGCGGCCGAAACCCAGGTCGATGCGCCCGGTGCGCAGCGCCTCGACCTGCTGGATGGACGACAGCTCCACCAGCCGGATATCCAGCTTGGGGTGCTGCTGGCGCAGCTTGCGCAGCAGGATGGGCACGCCGCCATACAGCGTGGAAGGCACGAAGCCTATCGACAGCGTGCCCTGCTGGTTCAGGCCCAGCCGCCGGGTCTCGGCGGCCATCTGGTCGATGCGGTTGAGCACCTGGACCACCTGCTCGAAAAGAAAGCGTCCGGCCTCGGTCAGGCGCAGCGGGCGGCTGTTGCGCAACAGCAGCGGCACGCCCAGCTCCTCCTCCAGCAGCTGGATCTGGCGGCCCAGCGGCGGCTGCGCCATGTGCAGCTGTTCAGCGGCGCGCGTGAAGTTGCGCTCGCGTGCCACGGCGACGAAATACTTTAATTGCCTCAAATCCATAAGGGAAAACCATAGAAGGTCTGTTTTACGCCATCAGCCGATATACGTCAGCAACTTAGCGGGCAACTATACCTTCAGGGTTTCAAACGAGACCAAAGAAATACTGGATTTACGCAGTATCTGCGCATCCAATGCAGGCTATGCCAGCCGCCCTGCCCGGCCCCAGCGACTGCCCCACGACAGGCGCGCACCAGCCGTCGATGCCGGCGCGCTGCGGGGCCCCAGGCAAGGCACTGCCATGGGCGGCCTGAAAGCCTTGCGGCCTGCCTTTTCATCATTCTTCAAGGAGCCACGATGAGCGTACGTATTTTCGACACCCCTGATGTGCAGGACTTCCTCAAGACGATTGCCGGCCTGGGGATCGACGGCGGCAATCCGCGCACCAAGCAAATCATGCACCGCATCGTGAGCGATCTGTTCAAGATCATCGAGGATCTGGACATCACGCCCGACGAGTACTGGGCCGCGGTCGCCTACCTGAACTTCCTGGGCGCGCGCGGCGAGGCCGGACTGCTGTCACCCGGCCTGGGCGTGGACCGTTTCCTCGACATGCGCATGGACGCCCAGGACGCGGCCGACGGCGTCGAGAACGGCACGCCGCGCACCATCGAAGGCCCGCTCTATGTGGTCGGCGCCCCGGTGTTGCAGGGCCATGCCAAGCTCGACGACGACAGCGACCGCAACGGCCACCCGCTGATCATGCAGGGCACGGTCTACGGCGCCGACGGCCAGCCGCTGCCGGGCGCGCAGGTCGAGGTCTGGCATGCCAACACCAAGGGCTTCTATTCGCACTTCGACCCGACGGGCGAACAGGCCCCGTTCAACATGCGCCGCACCATCATCGCGGATGACAAGGGCCACTACAGCTTCGAGAGCATCGTGCCCAAGGGCTATGGCTGCCCGCCCGATGGCGCGACGCAGGCGCTGCTCAACCAGCTCGGCCGCCACGGCAACCGTCCGGCGCACATCCACTTCTTCGTCACCGCCGACGGTCACCGCAAGCTGACGACGCAGATCAACATCGACGGCGATCCGCTGGTCTACGACGACTTCGCCTACGCCACGCGCGACGGCCTGGTGCCGCCGCTGGTCGAGCGCACCGATGCCGACAGCATTGCCGCCTGGGGCCAGAAGGGGGCATTTGCCGAGATCGTTTTCGACATCCACCTGTCCGAGCTGGTCAACGGCGTCGACAACCAGATCGTCGAGCGCGCGCGCGCCGCCGCCTGACGGCGCCGGCCAGGGAGTAGCGACTTGCCGCGCGCCGATATCTTCGACCAGGTCGAACACGCTGTCCTGCCCGTGCTGCCCGGCCGGGCGCACGAGCTCGCGCGCCTGCGCGCCTTGCACGAGCAGGAGGGGCTGAGCACGGTCACCGTGATCGGCAAATACAACCACGGCAAGAGCCGGCTGCTCAACGAACTGCTGGGCGAGGACCGGTTTGCGGTGGCAGACAGACGCGAGACCACGCAGCTGAGCGCCCATGTGAAGGACCGCGTGCGCTGGCTGGACGCGCCCGGCCTGGACGCCGATGTGGACCAGGCCGACGACCGCTTTGCCCGGCAGGCTGCGTGGCAGCAATCCGACATCCGTCTGTTCGTGCATTCAGCCAAGGAAGGCGAGCTCGATGGCCGGGAGCGCCGCCTGCTGCACAAACTGAGCGCCGATGCCGACGCCACGCGGCGCCAGACCCTGCTGGTGGTCTCCCAGGTCGACCAGGCGGGTGACGACGCGCAATTGCACCAGGTGCTGGGCGCGATCGGCCAGCAGGCGCCGGGCATGGCGCTGCATGCCGCATCCGCCACGCGCCATCGCCAGGGCATCGAGGGCGGCAAGCAGTTGCTGATCGAGCGCAGCGGCATTCCGGCGCTGCGCGCTGCGCTGGCCCGGGCGCTTGGCCAGGTGCCGCAGGCGCGCGCGCATGAATCGGCGCAAATGAAAAGCGCCATGCACCAGGAGCTGCTGCAGCGCCAGGCCGCGCTGCGCGCGCAGTGCGCCGGCCTGCAGCAGCAGCAGGCACAGCAGCGCCGGCAGTTCGACCTCGACCTGGGCGCGGTCTTCGACCAGGCCAGGCAGGATCTGGCCGAGGTGATGTCCACGCCCGGCCCGGATCTGGCGCTGCAGCCCGACACCGCGGCCGACAGGTTCCGGCTCACCACGGGCCGGCTGGAGCGTGCGCGCCTGCAGGTCGCCTACTCCAAGGTCTGCATCCAGCTCAACGCGGCCTTGACGCGGCACGGCGCCATAGAACTGCCCACGGCCCAGCACACCGCGGCACGCAGCCTCAACAGCGTGATGGTCGCAGTGCTGGGCGTCTCGGTGAAATACCGCGAGGACCTGCAGCGCATGTTCTACCAGGACGCGGGCCGCGATGCACTGCAGCGCGACTTCGCGCGTTATTACGAGATCTCAGCCGACCGGCAGGCGCTGGCCGCGCGCATCGACGCAGTCCGCGACCAGCTCGCGGCAGCGCAGACGGCGCAGCAGGCGCTGCAGACGCTGGACCAGCTGGAAATCCGGGCATGAGCGGGCTGGACCATGAGCAGCAGTTCATGGCTGGCATCGAGGCCCTTCAATGGGAGGCCGGCGATGTGCAGGCCACTGTGCAGGCGCTCGATGACTGGCTGGACCGGCTGAGCGCGCTCCTGCTTGCCGGCCCCTTGCGCTGGCCCGGTCTGCAGGACGGGCATGCACTGGCCGCGGCCGCCCAGGCCGTTCATGCACGCCTGCAGCAGGACGTGACCGATTGGCATGGCCGGCGCCAGGACCTGGGCGCCACGCAGGCGCTGGCCGAGCTGCTCGGGCACAGCGCCATCTTCCTGGTGTTCGGCAAGTTCAATGCGGGCAAGAGTTCGCTGTGCAACTTTGTCGCCGATCGCTTCGCGGCGCGCGGCCATGCGGTGGAGTACTTCTGCATCGAGGCCGGGCGCATGGTGGCGCTGCCCGGCGCGCGCTTGCAGGAGGGTTCGACCGAAACCACGGCCACGCTGCAGGGCGTGCGCCTGGGGCGCAAGCTGGTGCTGTTCGACACGCCAGGCCTGCACTCGGCCACGCCGCAAAACGCCGCGCTGACGCAGCGCTTCACCGACAGCGCCGATGCCGTGCTGTGGCTCACCAGCTCGGCTTCGCCGGGCCAGGTCCAGGAGCTCGACGAACTGGCACGCGAGCTGCACCGCGGCAAGCCGCTGCAGCCGGTGCTCACGCGCAGCGACTTCTTCGAAGAGGACGAAGTCGCGGGCGAAATCGTCAGGGTGCTGCGCAACAAGACGCCGGGCAACCGCGCGCTGCAGGAGGCCGATGTGCGCCAGCGCGGCCGGGACAAGCTGGCGCAGCTGGGCGTGCCGCCGGCGCTGCTGCTGGCGCCCGTGTCCGTGTCGGTCTACGCGGCGCGCGCCCCGCAGCCGACCGCTCAGGCGCTGGGCGCGGCGGGCTTCGATCGCCTGTGGACGGCGCTGCAGCAGATCGTCGGCCAGGCCCAGGGCTACAAGCAGCGCAAAGCCGCCGAAATCGTGCTGCACCATGCCGAGGAATGCGTGCTGCCGAGCCTGGCACGTGGCGCTGCGCCGCTGCTGGCCGCACTGCAGCAGGCCATCGCTGCGGAGCGCGCCGGCCTGGCCGGCAGGCAGGCCGCGCTCATCACCCAGGTTTGGCGCAGCGTGATTCCGGCGCTGCCCGAACTGCTCGAACGCCATGCCGAATCTGGCGATGCGCGCGCCGTGTGCGTTCAGGCCCAGTGCCTGCTCGAAGCTGCTGTCGCCCAGGCCGCGCCGCGCGCGCTTGCGGGTTATGGCGGCGCGGCGGCGCTCGCGGCGCCGCTGCAGCTGGGCGAGAACGCGCGCTATGAGCGCATCGGTGAAGGGCGCGCCGCGGTGATCGACCCGACGCCACTGCACGCCGCGCTGGAGCAGGCCATCCATGCCTGGCTGTCGGAGTCCGCAGCGCAGGCGCTGCAGCCTTGCCAGCTGGCCCTCGACGCGCTCGAAGCCAGCCTGCAGAGACTGCAGGCCGACCTGGACGCGCGGCGAGCGGCGCTTGCGACCATCAAGGCCAGGCTGCGCTCCAGCACGCAGCCGGCGCATTGACGCCGGCAGGCCGCCTCAGGCGCGCAGCGCGACGCCGCGCTCGCCCAGCGGGTGGTAGCCGCGGTTGAAATACGCCAGGCCTTGCGCGTCCTGATCGCCGATGCGCATCGCCTGCAGCTCGGCGAAGAAGATGCTGTGCGAGCCGACTTCATGCACCTGGATGATCTCGCCGTCGAAGCTGACCAGCGCGCCGTCGAGCGCCGGTGCGCCGGTCTGCAGCCGGCGCCACGGCGCCTGGTCGAAGCGCTGCGCCATCGTCACATCGCGATTGGCGAACAGCGCCGACAGCGCCTGCTGGTCCGCGGCCAGCACGTTGACGCAAAGCACCTTGTTCTCCACGAAGAAACGGTGGGCGAAGGACGCGCGATTCATGCAGACCAGCAACGTGGGCGGCTGGTCGGTGACGCTGCAGACCGCGGAGGCGGTGAAGCCGGCGGGGCCGGCGGCGCCGTCGGTGGTGATGACGTTCACGGCGCCGGCCAGCCGGGCCATGCCGTCGCGGAAATCGGCAAGCGCGATCATGCTGCGGCTCCTCGGATGCCGGGCGCGATTCGCGGGAATGTGCAGGTGGTCATGTCTTGTCCCGTCTCAGCGCATGAAGATGCCGCCGTTGATGTCCCAGGCCGCGCCCGTGGCGAAATCCGCCTCGGGCGAGGCCAGCTGCACGACCAGCCCGGCCACGAATCGCGGATTGCCCAGCTTGCGCACCGGAATGGCCTCGACCAGCCGCGCCAGGCGCTGCGGCGGCACGGCCGCGTGCACCGAGGGCAGGTCCATGGGGCCGGGAGCGACCGCATTCACCGTCACGCCCCGGGAGGCCAGCTCGCGCGCGAAGATCTTGGTCAGCGTGAGAATGCCCGATTTGGACGACGCATAGTGGGCACCGGAGGCCGTGCCGCCGTTCTGGCCGGCCAGCGAGGCGACGTTGATCATCCGGCCGTAGCCGGCCTGCGCCAGCGCGGCGCCGAACACCTGGCAGCCCAGGAAGGTGCCGCGCAAATTGACGCGCAGCACCATGTCGAACTCTTCGGGCGTGATCTCCATCACCGGGGTGGTCAGCGTGACCGCGGCATTGTTGACCGCGACCTGCAGGCCGCCCCAGCGCTGCTGCACGAACGCCAGGGCGGCCTCGAAGTCCGGCTTGCGCGTGACATCGAGGCCCAGGCCAGCGGCGGATGCGCCGCTGGCGTCCAGCGCTGACGCGGCGGCATGCGCGGCGTCGGCATCGCGGTCGGTGATCGCCACGCGGTAGCCGGCAGCGTGGAGCGCCTGGGCGATGCACAGGCCCAGGCCCTGGGCGGCCCCGGTGACGATCGCCGTCTGTGGCGGGGTGGAAAGTGGGGACATGGCGCGGGTTCCTTCAGAGGGTGGACGATGCGGGTCGGCGCATCGGTCGATTCGATCAGGCGGCTGTTGCCGCCATGGACGCTCAGGCGGCGTAGGCGGGAATGCTCAGCTCGCGGCCCACGCGGGCTTCGACCTTGGCGTACTTCCACAGCTTGTAGGTGCCGTCGCCCACGGGGGTGGTGCGAAACAGGTTGCAGGCGGCATGTACCGTCTCGAGGTCGGGAACATCGGCCAGCACATAGGTTGTCCAGGGCCAGCCGTCGCTCGGGCCCACCATGGCGCGATCGTCGTCGAGGTTGCCCAGCACGGTGACGCCGGGCAGCTGGTCAATGCCCTGCATCATCTGCACGAAGGCGGCCCAGACATCCTTGGTTTCCTGCACCGTGGCGTCAAAGAAGTTCTGGTTGATGCCTATGCAGAACAGCGTGCGCAGAGGAGGTTTGTTTTCAGTGGTCATGTCGATCTCGGTGAAGTGGAAAAAGCGGATCAGAGGTAGCCGGGCAGCGGCTTGAGGCCGAACAGCACGGCACCGGCGTTCTGGTAGGTGATGTCGCCCATGAAGGCATGCTGGGTGATGACCAGGCTGTCCTGCACCTGGGTCGACAGCGGGCAGTCCTGGTAGATGCCGGTCATGCCGGCCTGCATCTGGATGCTGCGCGTGACTTCGGCGCCGGTGCGCGTGGCAAAGGTCGCGGACAGGCGCAAGGCGCTGACCGCCTCGACACCGGGTGTCTCGCCGCGCAGCAGCAGCTCCCAGACTTCGTCCATCGCCTCGTAGAAGAAAGCCCGGGCCGAGCGCAGCTGCGCCTCGCAGCGCGCAATCTCCATCTGCACCTGGGGTCGGTCGGCGGTGCGCGGCGCGCCGGTCACCGAGATGCGCCCCGTGGCCAGGCCCTTGAGCTCCTCGATCGCGGCGCGCGCAATGCCCAGCGACACCACGCTCAGCACCTGGGTGGCAAGCGACAGGCTGGGGTAGCGAAAGATAGGCGCGTCGAACTGCGAGCGGCTGCCGCGCACAAAGGTCCACTCCTCGGGCACCACGACCTTGTCGACGACCAGGTCGTGGCTGCCCGTTCCCGCCAGGCCGATCACGTCCCAGTTGGGCTGGACCGATGCGCTGGCGCGCGGCAGCACGGCCATGCGCGGCAGCGGCTGGGCATCCGCGCCTTCGGCCACGATGCCCACGCCCACCACGGTCGCGCCCAGGCAGCCGCTGGAAAAACTCCAGCGGCCCGACACTTCGTAGCCGCCAGCGACAGCCTTGGCGGGCTGCGGCGGAAAGATGCCCCCGGCAAACACCACGTCCGGCGTGTCGGCATAGATGGCGCGCAGCGTGTCCGGCGGCAGCGACGCCAGATAGGTCACGCCCATGCCGAAGCTGGCCACCCAGCCGGCCGAGCCATCGGCCGCGGCAATGCGCTCTATGAGCTCGCAGAAGAAGCGCGGCGAACGCTGCTCGCCGCCCAGCGCGCGCGGCACCAGCGCGCGATACACGCCGGCGGCCTTGAAGCCTTCGATGACATCAGTGGAAATGAATTGCTGCCGGCCGAACTCGCGCCGGCGCGCGCGGATGTCCTGCAGCAGCGGCGCCAGCGCATCGGCGGGCGGCTCCTGGGAAGCGGCCGGGTGCGTGGCCATGGCGTCGGTCTGGGTATCCAGTGCAAGCATGGATGACTCCTTTCAAGGGCGGGAAACGGCAGCGCCGTGGTCTCTGGCAAACACCGCAGTGCCGCGGCAAAGCCGCAGACAGCGAACCATCAAAGTAGAAATATTTTCATATGAATGCATCTTTTAACCTTTTTTCCGGTCTGATCAGCGCCGCCAAATTGCATCTCCTGTGCGTTGATCCAGCGCAAAAGGTAACTCAATAAAACGTGAATCGTCAACTAATTTTCACGCAATATTTTGAAGCTCGGTTTTGGTGCAAAAACGCACCAAACCCGCTACACAGCTAGTTATTTGCACCATATTCGACCTTCATGCCTCGCCACAAACCTAGCGTAAACCCCGATAAATTCACGCTTTTTATGCGCGGCAATCTTTGAAGAAATTGCGTGAAAAATCAGTGTTTTCCCCATACTCACGCCCGGCATGCATCTGGAGAATCCGAACAGTTCCATCCATATGCATACATTTTTGTCCATGCGTTTCGTCAATGAAAAGCATGAAGATGGCACGAATGCTGCTGAAGGCGAAGCGCAGTTCTGCCGTGCTTGCCCTTCCTGTTCAACGACACCCCACGAGGTCCCCCATGTCATTCCCACGCGTGCTTCCCGCCCTCTTCCTCGCCACGGCCTTCTGCGCCGGGGGCGCCCAGGCCCAGATCAAGGTCGGCGTGATCTCGTCGTCCAGCGGCCCGGTGGCGCTGGTCGGCATACCGCAGAAGAACACCGTTGCCCTGCTGCCCAGGGAAGTCGCGGGACAACGCATCGACTACGTGTCGCTGGACGATGCCTCCGACCCGACCGCTTCGGTATCGGCCGTCAAGAAGCTCATCAACGAGGAGAAGATCGACGCGCTGATCGGCCCCAGCGGCTCGCCCAACGCCATGGGAGTGATCCAGTTCGCGGCCGCCGCCGGCATTCCCATGCTGGCCCCCGTGGGCACGGCGGCCGTGGTGTTGCCGATGAACGCGCAGAAGAAGTGGGTGTTCAAGACCACGCAGAACGACGACCTGATTGCCTCGGCCCTGGTCGACCACATGAAGGCGACCGGCATACGGACCGTGGGCTTCATCGGCGCCGCCGACCCCTATGGCGAGAACTGGGCCAAGGTCACGGGGGAGCTGCTGCAGGCCGCAGGCATCAAACTGGTTTCGTCCGAGAGCTTCCAGCGCCGCGACACCTCGGTGACCGCGCAGGCGCTCAAGACGCAGGCCGCGCGCCCGGACGCGGTGCTGATCGCTTCGCCCGGCAGTTCGGCCGTGCTGCCGCAGACCACGCTGTTCGACCAGGGCTACAGGGGCAAGGTCTACCAGACCCATGGCGCGGCACTCGATGAATTCCTCAAGCTCGGCGGCCGCAAGGTCGAGGGCACCATCCTCGCGGCCAGCAGCATGCTGGTGCTCGACGACATCCCGGCCAGCAATCCGACCAAGGCCGTCGCGACCCGCTACGTCGCCGACTACGAGAAGCTCCATGGCAGCAAGCCCGCCACGTTCGGCGCCAACGTCTACGACGCCGGACTGCTGCTGCAGGCGGCCATTCCCGCGGCGCTCAAGCAGGGCGCGCCCGGCACAGCGGCTTTCCGCGCGGCGCTGCGCGATGCACTCGAGCAGACCCGGGAGCTGGCCGGCACGCAGGGCGTCTACAACATGACGCCAGCCGACCACAGCGGCTTCGACCGGCGCGGGCGCGAACTGATCACCGTGAAAAATGGCCGCTGGGCGGCGCTGAAGTGACGCCCCGAGGTAACCGACATGGATTCTCAGATTGCCTTGTTGCTGGGACAGGACGGATTGACGAGCGGCGCGATCTACGCGCTGCTGGCCCTGTCCCTGGTGCTGGTCTTCAGCATCACCCGCGTGCTGCTGGTGCCCCAGGGTGAGTTCGTCACCTTCGGCGCGATGGCGATGGCCGGCATGCAGGCCGGCAAGCCCGCGGCGCTGGCCTGGCTGCTGCTGGGTCTGGCGGCGCTGCGGCTGGCGCTGATGCTGCCGGCCGCGCTGCGCCGTCGCCGCCTTCCGGCCGCGCGCAGCTGGGGCATGCTGGCGTATGCCGTCGCCTTGTTGCTGCTGCTGCGCAACCTGCCGCTGCAGCAGCTGCCCATGGCCGTGCAGGCGCTGCTCGCGCTGGCCATGGTGGTGCCCATGGGGCCGCTGCTCTACGACATCGTGTTCCGCCCCATTGCCTCGGCCCATGCGCTGGTGCTGCTGATCGCGTCGATCGCGCTGCACGGCGTGCTGGTCGGCGTCTCGCTGCTGATGTTCGGCGCCGAAGGCGCGCGCAGCGAACCCTTCTCCGGCAACGGGCTGGCGCTCGGCGCCGTGACGTTCAAGGCACAGACGCTGTGGGTCATAGGCGTGACGCTGGGGCTGCTGCTGGCGCTCTATGCCTTCTTCAACCACACGCTGCTTGGCAAGGCGCTGCGCGCCACGGCCGTGCAGCGCCTGGGCGCGGAACTGATGGGCATCTCCACCGCCTTCGCCGGCCAGGCATCGTTCGCGCTGGCCGCCTTCATCGGCTGCCTGTCGGGCATCCTGATCGCGCCGCTGACCACGCTGTATTTCGACAGCGGGTTCCTGATCGCGCTCAAAGGCTTCGTCGGCGCCGTCACCGGCGGCATGGCCAGCTATCCGGTCGCCGCGCTGGGCGCCGGCGGCATCGGCCTGGTCGAGTCGTTCTCGACTTTCTGGGCCAGCGACTACAAGGAAGTGATCGTGTTCACGCTGATCCTGCCCTTCCTGTTGTGGCGCTCCCTCACCACCCGGCACACCGAGGAAGAAGCATGAGTTACGTTCCCCCTTCCAACCTGCACGACGGCGCGCCCGCCGCCGTCGCACGCCGCCTGCCCGCGGCGCGCGTGCTGCTCATTGCGCTGGTGCTGGCGCTGGCGGCCGTGCCGCTGCTGCCGGCCTTCTACGTGACGCTGTTCAACAACATCGGACTGGCTGCGCTGGTGGTGCTGGGCGTGGTGCTGCTCACGGGCGTCGCCGGCATGACGAGCTTCGGTCAGGCGGCCTTCGTCGGCACCGGCGCCTATGCGACGGCCTGGATAGCCAGCGCCAGCGCCCTGCCCGCGTGGCTTGCCTGGGCCGGTGGCTCGCCCTGGTTTGCGCTGCTCGCCGGCCTGCTGGTCACGCTGTGCGTGGCCGGCCTGCTGGGCGTGCTCACGCTGCGGCTGTCCGGCCACTACCTGCCGCTGGGCACCATTGCCTGGGGCATTGCCGTCTACTATCTGTTCGGCACTTTCCAGTCGCTCGGCGGACACAACGGCCTGGCCAACCTGCCCGCGCTGCAATTGGGCGCATGGACGCTGGAGCGCGGCGAGCAGATGTTCTATCTGATCTGGCTGCTGGTGCTGGCCAGCGGCTGGGCGCTGCACAACCTGCTGGACTCGCGCAGCGGCCGCGCCATCCGCGCCCTCAACGGCGGCCAGGCCATGGCTGCCTCGATGGGCGTGGACGTATTCCGCGCCAAGCTCGCCGCATTCCTGCTGGCCGCGCTGCTGGCCAGCCTTTCGGGCTGGCTGTACGTCTACACGCAGCGCTTCGTGAGCCCCACGCCCTTCGGCGTCAATCAGGGCATCGACTACCTGTTCATGGCGCTGATCGGCGGCGCCGCCCAACTCTGGGGGGCGGTCGTCGGCGCCGGGCTTTTCATCCTCGCCAAGGACTGGCTGCAGGACTGGCTGCCGCGCATCTTCGGCGAGACCGGCAACTTCGAAGCCATCGTCTTTGGCGTGCTGATCATTCTCGTCATGCACCGCGCTCCGACCGGCGTGGTCGGCTGGCTGAGCCAACGCTTTGGCCCGGGCCGCACGCCGGCCCGGCACCCGGCGCCGAACGCGCCGGCAGCCGCGCTGGCACGGCGCCCGCTCGCGCGGCGCCCGCTGCCGCCGCGCGGCAGCACGGTGCTCGAGGCGCGCGGGCTCACGCGGCGCTTTGGCGGCCTGGTCGCCAACAACGACATCAACCTTGCGCTGCATGCGGGCGAGATCCTGGCGGTCATCGGCCCCAATGGCGCCGGCAAGAGCACGCTGTTCAACCAGCTGTCGTGCTGCGACATGCCGAGCGCGGGCGAGGTGCGGTTCCACGGCCGCAGCGTGGCCGGCTGGAGCGCGCGGCAGATCGCGGCCGCGGGCCTGGCGCGCACTTTCCAGCATGTCAAGCTGCTGCCACGGATGAGTGTGCTGGAGAACGTGGCCCTAGGCGCCCACCTGCGCGTGCGCCCGGGCCTGGCGCGCAGCATGCTGCGCCTGGACCGCCTGGAGGAGGCCAGGCTGCTTGCCGAGGCGCGCCACCAGCTCGAGCGCGTGGGCCTGGGAGCGCATGCGCACATGGAAGCCGGCAATCTGTCGCTGGGCCAGCAGCGCCTGCTGGAGATCGCGCGCGCATTGTGCGCCGACCCGTCGGTGCTGCTGCTCGACGAGCCCGCGGCCGGACTGCGCCACGCGGAGAAACAGGCGCTGGCCGCGCTGCTGGGCCGGCTGCGCGAGGAGGGCATGGCGGTGCTGCTGGTGGAGCACGACATGGACTTCGTCATGGGGCTGGTAGACCGCGTGGTCGTGGTGGTGTTCGGCGAAAAGATCGTCGAAGGCCTGCCCGCGGCCGTGCAATCCGATCCCCGCGTCCTCGAAGCCTACCTGGGAGCCTGCGCATGAACGCCATCCTTGAAACCATGGCCCCGGGCGCGCAGCCGCTGCTGTCGGTCGAAGACCTGCATGTGAGCTACGGAAAGATCGACGCGGTGCGCGGCGTGTCGCTGCGCGTGGGCCCGGGCGAGATCGTGACGGTGATCGGCCCCAACGGCGCCGGCAAGACGACGCTGATGTCGGCCATCATGGGCGTGCTGCCGGCGCGCGGCAGCATCCGTATCGCGCACGCCAGCGGCGAACTCGCCGCTCCGGGCGAGGGCATAGGCGGGCGCGTGCGCGAAGGCGTGGCGCTGGTACCCGAGATACGCGCGCTGTTCGGCAGCATGTCGGTCGAGGACAACCTGCGCCTGGGCGCATTCCGCTGGCGGCGCGCGGCGCGCACCCAGCATGACGCCGCGCTCGAGGAGGTCTTCGGCATCTTTCCGCGGCTCAAGGAGCGCCGGCGCCAGGAAGCCGCCACGCTGTCGGGCGGCGAGCGGCAGATGCTGGCGCTGGGACGCGCATTGATGGGCCGCCCGCGGCTGCTGATGCTCGACGAACCGAGCCTGGGGCTCGCGCCGCTGATCGTGCGCGACATCTTCCGCACAATTGCCGGGCTGCGCGACCAGGGGGTCTCCATCCTGCTGGTGGAGCAGAACGCGCGCGCGGCGCTCAAGGTGGCCGACCATGCCTATGTGCTCGAACTCGGGCAGGTGGCAATGCAAGGCCCGGCGAGCGAGCTGGCCGACGATCCGCGCGTCATCGACGCCTATCTGGGACTGCAGGGCCGGCACCAGGCGATGCTCAGCACCTGAGCGGCGGCGCGCGCGCCGCGGCATGCATGCCCGCTCATCGGCGGCTGCGCGGCCGCACCGTGGCCGCAGCGCCGGCGGCCGCCTTCTTCCCGGCCATCGCGGCCCCGGCCGAAACCGGCTGGAGCTCGCGCCCCAGGGCTTCATCGAGAATCGGATGGTCGCCGCCATGCAGGTTGCGAAACACCTGCTTGAGCAGTTCATTGAGCTTGGCCACGCGCGCCGGCGTCAGGCCGTCGAAACTGCGCTGGAACAGCCCATGCGTGGCATCGGCCACGCGCTGCAGCTGCTGGCACCCCGCGGGCGTCAGCTCCACCAGCGTGACGCGTCCATCCTGCGTTGAAGCCGATGTCGACACCAGGCCGTCGGCCTTCATGCGGTAGACGATCTTGGTGGTGGTCGAAAGCTTGGACACCGAGTGCAGCGCGATGTCCGAGACACTGCTCACGCCCTGCTCCTGCAGGATGGCCAGCACGCGCCAGGTCGAGATGTCGCAGTTCACCACCTTGAGCACCCGCTCCATCTCGTGCGTGTAAAGCGCATTCACCCGCGCAATCCAATAGAAGGGCCAGTCAGCCCGGTGAAATTGGTGTTCTGAGGAAGCCGGTTCCCTGGGTACGCGAGACGCCATAGAAGATAGATCCGAAATGAAGAAGCGGGCCGCAGCTGGGCAGACTTGGATTGTGTCACCTGCCGGCGCAACAAAAGCGCAGCTGCCGCCGCCGGCCGCAATCCCGTCAGCACCTCGCGGTTCGGCCGGCATCGTGCTCATTTCACCACAGGTGTTTTCCCTTGATGCCGGGCCCGCGCGATCCCGGCACCCTGCCGGCCACCGGTGCCGCGCAGCGCCGGCGCCCGCATGCCCCGGCGACAGCCCGCATGCGCACCGCTGCGCCGGCGACTCATTCGATCGCATCGAACGATCCGTTGCATCATATCAATTGGATGATTTTGCATATAAATAATATCTTCCGGTATCCGCCAAGGCCGTTTCGTCGGCGAACCATCACGTTGCAACAGGAGACCAGAACCCAGCTTCCGATACCGCGAATATTGGCATTCTTATGGTGCGGCAACGCACTTTCCCGGACACTGCAACGCACCATTCCAAGGAGTCGACAGCATCCGCACCCCGGCTTTCCAATATTTCATCCATATTCATATAAAAGTACCAGAAGGAGCTTCGGCTGGCATCCGAATTGCTTAAGTCGCTTAGCTCTTAACAAGGAGATCCATCGATGAAGAGATATTTCGCATTTGCTGCTGCCCTGACCGCCTGTGCCGCCGCTTCGGCCCAGAGCAGCGTGACCGTGTACGGCGTGGTCGATCAGTATTTCGACCGCACTGACACCGGCGCCGTCACCGTCAACCGGCTGCAAAGCGGCGGGCTGGCCGGCTCGCGCCTGGGCTTTCGCGGCCGCGAGGACCTGGGCGGCGGCTATGGCGCCTTCTTCCTGCTGGAGATGGGCATCAATGCCGATGACGGCAGTCTTGGCCAGGGCGGGCTGGGCTTTGGCCGGCAGTCCTTTGTCGGGCTCGCGACGCCATATGGCGATCTATCGCTGGGCCGCCAGTATGTGCCGCACTTCTACTCGCTGGTGACCTATGCGCTCAATGGCGGCCTGGCCTTCGGCCAATCGGTGAACTACTACACCGACCCCAGCATCCTGCGCGTCAACAACTCGGTCGCCTACTCCACCAAGACCTGGAACGGCTTCACCGGCCAGTTCCTTTATGGCCTGGGCGAGAACGCGGCATCGAAATCCCTAGGCAACGTCGCCGCCGCCTCGCTGGCCTATGCCAGCGGCCCGCTCAAGGCCGGCGTGGCGTTCACGCAGCGCAAGACGACGGCCACGAATTCCGACCGCTATCTGGTGGTCGGGGGCACATACGACTTCGGCGCCGTGAAGGCCGGCCTGGTCGCGACCCACCGGCGCGACGACAACAACAGCAACGAGAGCACGCTGTATGACCTGACCGTGACGATTCCCGTGGGAAGCACTTCGGCCGTGGCGCTGGACCTGGGCCGCTTCCAGAACAAGTCCGTCTCCAACGCCGACTCGACCGCCTTCACCGTGCGCTACGACTACTTCCTCTCGAAGCGCACCACGCTCTACACCGGCTTTGCCAAGATCAAGAACGATGCGGGTGCAGCGTTCGGCGTGAACGGCGCGACCGGCGCGGCCGTGGGCCTGACACCGGGCCAGGACCCGCGCACGTTTGTCGCGGGCATACGCCACACGTTCTGACGACTGAGGCACGCGCTGCCGCGCCACGGCGCGCGCGCCCTTCCCAGCGCTTTCCTCCACCCTCTGCGCCCGGCCGCGAAGTGCCGGCCCAGAAACCGCCCCATGATATGAAAATGCTCAACCGCCGCTCCCTTCTTCTTGCCGCCTGCGCCACCGGCCTGGCTCCGGCAGTCCAGGCTCAACGCCGTGGCACGGCCCGGCTTCTGGTCGGCTTTCCGCCGGGCGGCGCGGCCGATGTGCTGGCGCGCGCCCTGTCCACGCAACTGCATGCCGACAGCGCCACCTACATCGTCGAAAACAAGCCTGGCGCCGGTGGCCGCCTGGCGGTCGTCGAAGCCAAGCGCGCGGCCCCCGACGGTCGCACCATCCTGATCACCGCAGATCCGATTCTCACCATCTACCCCCACGTCTTCAAGAACCTCGGCTACGACCCGCTGGTCGATCTGATCCCCGTGGCGGCGATCGCCGCCGAGCCCATGGGGCTGGTGGTCGGCCCCATGGTCCCGACCAGCGTGAAGACGCTGACGCAGTTCGTCGACTGGTGCAAAAAGAACCCCACGGACGCGTCCTATGCCACGGCCGCCGCCGGCACGACCATGCATTTCCTGGGCGAGCTGTTCGCGCAGTCAGCGGGCTTTGCCTTCACCCACATTCCGCACCGCGGCGCGGCCGCGGGCGTGCAGGATGTGCTGGGCGGGCAGATCGCATCGACCATCGTCACCATGAGCCAGGTCCTGCCGCACCTGCCCGGAGGCAAGCTGCGCACGCTGGCGATCTCCAGCGCCCGGCGCAGCCCGCGCGTGCCCGATGTGCCGACTTTCGTGGAACTGGGCTATGCCAAGATCGAAGCCCTGGTCTACTACGGCGCCTACATTCCTGCGGCCACGCCAGCCGAAGTTGCCCAGCGCATCACCGCCGAAGTCGTGCAGGCCAGCGCCGCGCGCGAGATGGTCAACACGCGGGAAAAAATGGGCGTCGACGACCTCAAGCTCAGCGGCCCGAAGTTCGCCGAGTTCTTCAAGGCCGATCTGGAGCGCTGGGGTCCCATCGTCAAGGCCTCGGGCTACAAGGCCGAGGAATAGGCTGGGCACGGGCCTGCCTGGTGCGGCGGGCCGCGCATCCGCAGGGCGCGCCATTGCGCCAGGTCATGCCGTGGGCGAGAAACATTGCCTTGCCCGGCAGTGCAGCGCAAATTCTTTCTAGAATGACCACTGCTTCTCCTCATTACGGCCTGATGGAATGTCCTGCTTCGCGCTCCTGAACCTACAGTCAAACTCCCCGCCACCAGCGGGCCTTGCGGCCTGCCTTACGGACGAGGGCGTCAAACATGGCGGCTAAGGCCGCGAACGCGGTTCCCTTTCTTGCCGACTACCTGCCGGCGATGCTGGGCCAGGCCAGCGCGCTGATCTCGTCCGAGTTCCACGCCGAAGTGCGCGCGCGCGGCTTCACCGTGGCCGAATGGCGCGTGCTGGCCTGCCTGGCGACCGGATTGCAGATCAGCATCGGCGATCTGGCCGAAGCCACGCTGTCCAAGCAGCCCACGCTCACGCGCCAGCTCGACCGCATGGAGGCCAGCGGCTATATCGGCCGCACCCAGCACCCGGTCGATGGGCGGGTCACGCTGGTACACATATCCGCCAAGGGCAAGCGCATTGCCAAGCGGCTGGTGGAGCTGTCGCACGCGCATGAGAAAAGGGTGCTCGAACCGTTCGGCATGGACCGCGCCGACGACCTCAAGCGCATGCTGCGCCAGCTCATCGACTTCCATCAATCACGCAGCGCCCCGGGCGCAGACGAAGCCTGAGCCCGGCGCCCTCAGGGGCGGCTAGAGGTCAAGAACGAGGCGCGGCGATTTCGCGCGCGAACAGCAGGCCATGAGCTGGTCGTTGTCGGCCTTTTCCTCGTCGGTCAGGTAGACATCGCGGTGGTCGCACTCGCCTTCCAGCACGGTGCAGACACAGGTGCCGCACACGCCCTCTTCGCAGGAAACGTCGATGCGTATGCCTATCGCTGCGAGGGCGGAGACGATGGTCTGACCTTCGGCCACGCGCACGGACTTGCCGCTGGCTGCGGCCACCAGCTCGAAGCCGCTGCCGCTGGTGTCGATGTCGGCATTGAAGTACTCGCGGTGCAGCTGGGCACGCGCCAGGCCCGCCTGCTGCGCCGCCTCCAGCACCGCGTCCATGAAGCCCCCCGGCCCGCACACGTAGAGGTGCGTGCCCGCACTGCCGCTGGCTGCCACCCGGGCGGCGATATCCAGGCGCTGGCCCGCGGCGCTGAAGTGGTAGTGCACGCGTGCGGCAAACGGACTGGCCGCCAGCTCTTCGGTGAAGGCGCAGGCATCGCGCGCGCGCGCGCGATAGTGCAGCTCGAACGAGCGCCCCGCGGCATGCAGCGCATGCGCCATGGCAATCATCGGCGTGATGCCTATGCCCCCGCCCACGAGGATGGTGTGGCTGGCCTTGCCGTCCAGCGGAAAATGGTTGCGCGGCCGGCTGATCCGCAGCCTGCAGCCTTCATGCAGCGCGTCGAACACGGCCTGCGACCCGCCGCGCGACTGCGGATCGCGCAGCACGCCCAGGCGATAGTGGTCGCGCGCCGCCGGATCGCCGCACAGCGAGTACTGGCGCACCAGGCCGGACGGCAGATGCACGTCGATATGTGCGCCGGCCTCGAAGCGCGGCAGACTCGGCGCACCGTCTGCGGCGGCCAGGTCCAGCACGACGACATCGTTGCCCTGCAGACGGCGCTTGCGCACCACGACCTGCAATGTTTCTTCAGCGGTGGCCATGGAGTGTCTCCCTGTCTTCAGAGGATGTAGCCGATGCTGGTCAGCGTATCGGTGGAGTTGATCAGGCGGATCACCTTGCGGCGCAGCCGCAGCCCGCCGCCCTCGCCGCGGCGCAGCTCGTAGGTCACGTCCGCGATGTGCTGGCGCAGCACGTCCTTGCGGAACTCCTTGAGATCCTGCGCCGCGCGCACCGTCAGCACGCCGTCGGCCTCGCCCACCACCCGCACCCGCGACACGCTGCGCACCGTGCGCGCCTGCGGCGTCGTCGAGATCGACTCGCCGCTGCCCAGGCGCCGCACCCGCTTCTCGCGCATGTGGTGGTCGTCGTACGCGTAGTTCAGCGTGTTCTCGTGGTCCGTCTCCTTGGGGTCTATCGGCACGATGTACAGGCCGTCGGGCTCCCACAGGTCAAGCCAAGCCTGGAATTCGTTGTGGTCGAGCATGTCGGCCTCGGCCCAGATGAAGGCCGTGGCCTGCTGCAGCAGCGCCAGCGCGCCGGAGTCAGAGGAAAATGCAGTTGCTGTCATGTCTTGGTTCTCGGTGATCTGTTTCGTTGCGCTCAGGCCAGCATCAGCTTCTTCCACTGCTGGTAGGCCGCGCGCATGCCGGTCTCGGCGCTGACGTCGCCGGCCACGCCGTCGGCCGTCTTCTTCTCCCCGGGCAAGCCGCGGTTGAGCAGGATCCACAGATCGCGCCCCGCCTGGGCGCCGGCCTGCACCCGCTCCCAGGCCTCGGAGTCGTCGGGCGTACCAAAGCCCATAGGCCCCTGGAAGTGCTCGTGCAGCCGCAGCCGCGCCTGGTTGCCCGCCGCCGGCCCGCCCTCCATCGTGATCACCGCATGGTGGATCTCGGTCTCGTTGACCGAGATCGGCTGCAGCACGCGGAAGAACGCCATCGAGCAGGCGACGTTGGGAAACAGGTTCAGGTTGAAGCCCGAACCGCCGACTGCGCGCACGATGCGGCGCACGCTCGCGTCATCGTGGCCTTCGGCGCGCAGTTGCTGCGCCAGCTCCACGAAGCGGTCAGGAATCGGCTTGTCGAGCTCGTCCTCGAGGTCGATCAGGTCGGGAATCATCACCATGACGCTGTGGCCGTTGCCCAGGTCCTCGACATAGCCGCTGCCGCCGACGAAATCAAGCATCTCCTCGGTCTGCTTGTCCACCGAGTGCAGGAAGCTCTTGTGCACCAGCGGGAAGTGGTAGGCGTCGGTGGTGTTCTCCAACTGGATCTTCCAGTTGCCGGGAAAGCGGAAGCGGTGCTCGCCCGGCACCTTGATGGCATAGCCGCCGCCTTGCTTCATGAACAGGTCCATCCACTTTTTGGCCGGGCCCAGGAAGTCGGCCAGCGGCTCGATGTCGTCCTTGAGCGTCGCGAAGATCATTCCCGCGTATTCCTCCACGCGCAGGCTGACCAGCGGCAGCTCGCCCTTGTCCAGGCATTCGCCGTAGCTCTCGGGGTGCGGCACGCCGCGCAGCGAGCCGTCCAGCGCATAGCTCCAGCCGTGGTAAGGGCAGACGAACGTATTGGCCTTGCCCTTCTTGTGCTCGCAGACGGTCGCACCGCGGTGGCGGCAGCGGTTGAGCAGTACATGGACCTGCTTCTTGCGGTCGCGCACGACGATCACCGGCTCCTTGCCGACCCAGTGGGTCTTGTAGCTGCCGGCGTCGGGAATCTCGCTGGCATGCGCGACCCAGATCCAGGTGTTGCGAAAGATCTTGTCCATTTCCTCCTCGAACAAGGCGGCATCGGTGTAGAGCGAGGTATGTACCCGGTCGGACTGCACGAGGTCGGCGATCGGACGGCGGAAGTGGACGGGATGGACGGAGGCATTCATGGCAGGCCTTGCAGGTGGGGTGGGGGTCTAGGAAAGGTGGGCGGCGGGCACGGGCAGCTCGGCCGCGTCGTTCCAGGCGCCCGTGGGGCGGCTGAAAAGGTTGTGAGTCTGGAAATGGGCAATGCGCCACTGACCTGCGTCCACGCGCAGCGCGAGCTGCAACTGCGCAGCGTTGAGGTGCGAGGCGCCGCTGGCAAAGGTGGAGGTCTGCAGCATGACCCAGCTGGCGCGGGCATGGCGCGCGTCGGCGTCGACGTCGATCTGCTCGGAGCACAGGAAGTGGACGTTGAGCGCGAAATGCGCGGGCGTGCGCATGTAGCTGCGGAACATGTCGGCAATCGCCGCGCGCCCGCGCCAGCCGCCGAAGCTCGCCGCGTAGCGCGCGCCCTTGCCTTCCCAGACCGCGTCCTCGGTGAAGAGACCGGCGAGCTCGTCGAGCGGCGTGGCCGCGTCGAGCTGGTCGCACAGCTGCATGTAGCGCGTCACCAGCGCCCGGATGCGGCCCGCGGATTCAAGCTGGCGAATCCTCGCTTCCAGCTCATTGACTCTTTGCTGCAAAGGCATGCGGCACTTCTTCCTTGTTCATCGTGGGTCGGGGGATTCCTGTGGCGGAACCGGCTTTTTGCAAACTATATCCGAAATCATATAATTTTCAATCCATCGGATTCCTTCGACTTCGCCAAGGATGTCGCCAGCAAGCCACAAACCCCACTGCACAGTGCATTGATGGCGCAAAAGAAAGCCGCATATCGCGACGGCGCAAAACAACAACCATAATCATGTACTTTAAACGAAAGGACTGAATATGCAGCATCCAGGCCCCGACTCACTGGTCGCCCGCGCACCCTCCGCCGTAGCGACGCGCAGCGCCCTGCTCGAAGGCCGGCAGACCGCGCAGCAGGTTGCCACCGAATTTCTCGAACGCGTGTCGCAGGCCGAGCCGGCAATACACGCCTGGCAGCATCTCGACGCAGCGCAGGTGCTGCGCCAGGCGAGCGCGCTGGACCAGGCGCTGGCCGAGGGCCGGCCCGCGGGCCCGCTGGCGGGCGTACCCGTCGCCGTCAAGGACATCTTCGATACCCAGGACATGCCCACCGGCTATGGCAGCGCGGTCTATGCCAGCCACCGCCCCGGCGCCGATGCCGACGTGGTTGCCGCGCTGCGCAGCGCGGGCGGCATCGTGGCCGGCAAGACGGTCAGCACCGAATTCGCCTATTTCGCGCCAGGCCCGACCGCCAACCCCTGGGATACGCGGCGCACGCCGGGCGGATCGTCAAGCGGCTCGGCGGCGGCGGTCGCCAGCGGCATGGTGCCCGTGGCATTTGGCAGCCAGACTGCGGGCTCGCTGATCCGGCCGGCCTCGTACTGCGGCGTCTTCGCGCTCAAGCCCAGCCATGCGAGCGTCTCGACGCGCGGCGCCAAGCCGTTCAGCGAATCGCTGGACACGGTGGGCTGGCTGGCAAACGACGCCGACGATCTCGAACTGGTGCGCGCGGCGCTGGCCGGCATCCCCTACGCTGCGCTGCCGGCGCGGGCCGCGTCTGGCCTGCGCCTGGGCGTCTGGCGCACGCATGAATGGTCCTATGCCGACACGTCGGGGCAACAGGCCTGGGAGGCCGGGGTGCAATGCCTGGCCAGGGCCGGCGTGGAGATCGTCGAGACCGGTCTGGCGCCGGAATACGCTCCATTGATCGAAGCCCAGAAGACCGTGATGGCCCATGAAGCGGCGCGCGCGCTGGCCGACGACATTGCGCGCCACGGTGACGCGCTGAGCCTGCATATCCGCGAACTCGCCGCGCGCGGGCGCGCGATTGGCGCGCAGGAATACCGCGAGGCGCTCGACTTCGCGGCCCGCGGCCGGCAGGCAGCGGCCGCCATGCTGCAGGACATCGATGCATTGGTGGTGCCAGCGGCACCGGGCGAGGCGCCCTGCGGGCTGGACGCCACGGGCGATCCGGTGTTCAGCCGCGTCTGGACATTGCTGGGCCTTCCTAGCGTGAACGTACCAGGCCTGCTGGGCCCGAACGGCATGCCCGTGGGCCTGCAACTGGTGGGCAACCTGGGCACGGAGCGCGCACTTCTGGCGCTGGCAAAAACCGTGCACCCGGTATTGCAGCAGGCCGCGCAGCAGCAAGGCCAGGCGCGCGCCCTGCCCTGTCAGGCGCCTCAGCCCGCGGTCACTGCAGGATTGAGGCTGTAAAGCCCGGTCAGGCTGGCCCGGCCCAGCACCGGGGCCGACGCCAGCGCCGCCAGCACGTTGTCGCCGGTCAGCGCGCCTTCGACGGCCAGGCTGGGCGTGGCCAGCGCATAGACCGTGAACACGTAGTGGTGCACCAGCGTGTCGTTCCACGGCGGGCAAGGGCCGTCGTAACCGTAGTAGTCGCCTTTCATCGCCTCGTCGCCGGCAAACCAGCTGGTGTAGTCATTGATGCCATGGCGCAGGCCTTCGGGCGCCGCCGGGCCGGGCTTGCCGCGCGGCGTGACGCCGTTCGAATGCGCGCCCGCGGCAATTTGCGTGGTGCCGGCGGGAATATCGAGCAGCAGCCAGTGGAAGAAGTCGACGCGCGCCAGCGTCGCGGGCACTTCGCGGCCCTCCTGGTTCACATCGTCGCCGCGGCTGGGCACATCGGGATCATGGCAGACCACGACAAATGATTGCGTGCCTGCGGGCACATCGCTCCACGCGAGCTGCGGATTGCGGTTCGCGGACAGCGCCACATGGGCGGCGGCGTCGGGAACGCCGAAAGCGAATTCGCCGGGAATCGGCTGGCCGTCCTGGAAACTTTGGCTGGTCAGTTGCATGGGATAAAAGTCCTTTGAAAGTCGAACCTGCACATGCAGGTGCCCGACCATCGTATCCACACCACAGGGCCAGGCAATACAAATGCCCAGGCAATTTGCCAAAGGCCGGCGCATGCGGCCGGTCCGGGCGCGACCCACCGGCGTTCTGGGAGAAAATGCCTGGATAGCCTGCGGTCCGCCCTCCTGCCACCCGCATGAAATACAGAAAGTTTTTAGATATGCAGATAGCGACGTGCACTTTTCATTGCTGTTTCAGGGCTTCTCAATTCGTATCAGCCGATGCACCAACCCTTTGATTTGCAAGGTACGATCGGCTCAGAATGTCTCACCCTGGATCAGTCTGGCGCCCGTTTTACGGGTAGCTAGGTGGGTAGCCGGGTGGACTAGCTACCCACTTGGCGACCAATGGCAAAGAAAACCAACCTTCTCAACGACCTGCAGCTGCGCCGCCTCATCGCTGCCGGCGAAGCCTTGGCCAAGTCCGATGGCGATGGCCTGACCTTCACTCTTTCCGCTGCGGGCACTGCATCGTGGGTGCTGCGCTTCCGCCTGCCAGGCGGCCGGCGCAAGGAGGTCACGATCGGGAACTACCCGGACATTTCCTTGTCGGCTGCGCGCGAGCGTGCGCGCGCGTTGCGCGTGCAGATCGACAGCGGAGCCGATCCGTCAGCCCTCAAGCGCGAAAGCAAGACGCGCGACATGCAGAGCTGGACCATGGCCGAGCTGGTGGCCGACTATCGCGCAAAGGCGCTCACGCTCGCCAACTACGCTGAAGACACTATCTATTACCGGGAGGCAGACATTGCCCAGGTCGTCCTGCCCAAGCTCGGCGCCTGGCAGGTGAGGCGCATCACATCTATCGACGTGGTGCACACCCTCAAGGAAAGCCAGCGCACATGGACAATGACCAAGCGCCTACTCACCTCAATCTCCAAGCTGTTTGACCATGCATGCGGCTTGACCATTGTCGGGGCCAACCCCTGCACGGGGATCAAGCTCTCCGCCTTGATGGGAAAACGCCCTGCCACCAAGGTGCGCAAGATGCTGACCGTCGAAGACCTGCGCGCTCTGCTCAAGGGGATCGACTTCATCGGCCGAGAGAACGCCTTGGCACTGCTGATCTTGCTGGCCACCTGCGTGCGAGGCATCGAGCTGGTCAAAGCCAAGAAATCCGACTTCGACCTCGACCGCGGGACATGGTGGGTGCCGGATGAGAGCGTAAAAACCCGATCAGGGTTTTTGGTGCCCCTTGCGCCGGCTGTGATCGAGTGGGTGCAAGAGCTGATGACGCTGGCGGGTGACTCTCAATATCTGCTGCCAGCGCGACGCGCAGACCGCGTTGCGAAGCTGGGAGACACCCACGTCGGCCGCACCACGCTGTGGGCCGCGATACGCCGGGCGTTCGAGCGAGGTGACTTCGATATCCAGACCTTCACGCCGCACGACACCCGCAGCACGGCCAAGGGGCACCTGAGGAACATGGGAGTGTCGCGCGAGATTTCTGAGATCGCGCTCAATCACAAGCTCAAGGGCATGGAAGGTATCTACGACGTGCGCGAAGAAATCCCGGAGCGCCGCCGGGCCCTGTCCATGTGGGCCGACTTCCTGCTGGCGTGCGAAAAGGGGCTACCTCCGCCCAGCACTACGTCGGGCAAGGTGGTGCAGCTGAGGCGAGTTGCGTGAGTGTGCAGCTCTACGGCGCCGTCAGCGCGTCATAGTCTCGCTCGCACCCGGCCCCGGCAATGCGGGCAGCGTCGGCGTATTCAGCCAGGATTCCCGCTCGCTTGTCAGCGCGGCTGAACACGTCGGCAAGCACTCCGATGGGATCGCCGGCTGGCGCGACAGTGGGCTCAGCGCCGGGATTCGCGGCGGCGGCACGGGCTGAGGCGACAAGGGCGGCGACACGCTGCTGCAGGCGGTCGCCAGCGCGGCGAGCATCATCAGCATCGGCGCGCGCAGTAGTAATTTGAGCTTTGGTTTCATCGGCGCTTTTCTCCTGGGCCTCGGCCCACTGGGTTTCACGGTCGCGCACGGCCTGCGCCGCCTTGGCGGTGAGGTCGGCAATGGTGCGCAGGGTGTTTGCGGTCGCGGTGCGAGTGTTTGCCGCATCGAGCTGGGCCGCATGCAGGCGCAGGGTCTGGGCCAGCACCAAGCCAGCGAGCAGTACGGCCAGCAGCTGCCAGGCGTAGGCTTTGATTTGCGCGATCATTGCCACACCCCCGAACTCATTTGCTTGGACAGGCGCTGCGCGCGTGCCGGGGTCTGCGTGGCCCACTTGCTGTGCAGCATGCCGGCCGCAGCGCCCGAGTAGTCGCCCGCCTTCACCATGGACAGGGTATTCTTGAAGCCAAGCAGCCCGTCGACACCCATCTGGAACGCCATGTTCAGCAAGACGCCAAAGCGCACCGGGTCGAGCTGGGCCATCCACGGCGCGCGGCGCAGCAGCTCGGCCTGGCGCTTGTCGATGTCGTTGCTCAGCAGGTAAGCGGATTCTTCCAGCGTGATGCCGCCGCCCTTGCGCTTGTCGATCATGCGGCCCACGCCGATCGTCAAATAGCCCAGGTGGTCGGCGTAGGCGCTCAGCACCTCACCCTCATCGCGGCGCAGTTGCTTTGTCAGTTCTGCCTTCATGGAGCCTCCTTTTCTTGATCGATTCCCAGCTTCTTCTCGAGCACCTTCTGGCCCGCAGACTCGACCCAGATCAGCCCCTTGGCGCCAGCGTGGCCACTCATTCCGACGATGGCCGAGGTAAGCAGCGGGTTGAGGGTGAAGTATTCGCAGAGCCAGAACGCCACCAGGCCGGCAAAGGCGCTCACACAGAGCTCGCCAATCAGCGACGAGAGATTCCAGGCCAGGATCTCCCCGCGGCGGACTTTCATCCACCACGACGCGAGCCCGCCGAGCAAGGCCGTCCCCAGCACGATTCCGTATTCCTGCAGCGAGTAGCTGAGGGGCGTCTTGACAACCGACTGAGCCCATACGCCGATGGGCACCAGCAGGTGCAGCGAGACAAGGATTGCGATAAATATGCGCATCAGCTATTCCGTTCGGGCGTAAAAAAACCCGCCGTAGCGGGTGCGGGTGGAGCGGCGCCGGTCAAAGCGTGACCGCCATTCGGAACAGGTCATCGAGCTGCTCGGGCGCGCCGCCGAGTGCTGCCCACATCTGCTGCAGGAACGAGTTCGAACGCTCCCACGTCCCTGCCTCGTACTCGATCAGCGCTTCCTCGCGATCTATCTCGTCAGGCATTGCGGCAATCAGCGTCTCGATGTCAGCGCGACGATGTCCGTAGGCCAGCAACGCCAGAAGGCCCTGGCGGCGGGTGCAGGAATGCGGCACTGGATCGGGCTGCGGCTCAGGCGCGGGCGGCGGACTGAATGCAGCGCCGTCATGCAGCCAACCGATGGCAACGCCAGCAGTCGCCAGCACCCAGTTGGCCTCCAGCGCCTCGGTAGCCAGAGCCATGTTTGCGACGACGCCGCTTTCAATGATTGCGTATGTTTTTGCCATGCTTACCACCATGTGAGTCGTGCTTGGCCGCGTGCGCCAGAGCCAGATGTGCACGAAGATCCAGCTGCGGCCTGCAACCGGATGCCCCCTCCGCCGCCAGAAGGGATGACACCAGGGTTTCCGGTTTGTCCAGTGACCGTGACATCTTTACCTGCACCTCCATTGCCAGCGGTCAGTGAAACCCCTGCAGTTCTCCACGAAGCGAAATTACCGTCTGTTCCACCGCCGCCGCCACCGCCGCCCATGGACGAATCGCCACCAGGGCCGCCCATGAACCGAGTATTTGGATCAGAGGCTGGAGGCACGGCTCCCTCCCCACCCCCAGCGCCGCCGTTTGCGCCACCGGCAGAGTTCGATGGAGCCGCAGAGGGGTACTGTGCAGAAGCAGCCAACCCGCCATAGGCGACTAGACCTCCGAAGCTGGAATTCCCCCCGTTGTTTCCCCTGACCCTGACGCCCGCCCCAGATGTAGCAGTCGCGGACACGGCGATTCCGCCAGCGCCGATGGTCAATGTTGTGTTTGTCGCCAGATCGGCAACGCGGATAACACGAGACGCGTATGAGCCGCCTTCACCGCCAGCCGCACTGGTCGTGCCGGACGTTCCAGCGGAAGCTCCGCCAGATGCGCTGCCCCCCAAAAGCTCAACAAGCACATAGGTGGCCGTGCCGAAAAGGGACTTGGGAATGGTCTGCGACGCTGTGTATTCCTGCGAGCCGCGAGCATTGACCACATCCCCCCATTCGACGCCAGTCTCATCGGGCTTCACCACCAGCGCCTTGCCAGCCTTGCCCACCATCGAAGGCAAGCCAGCCGCAGCGCCGGCTGCTGCTGCAGCAGCCCAAGCGCTCGCCGCACCAGCCTCGGATCGATTCGCCTCAATGTGACTTCGGTTTGCCTCGTTGAAGGCTTCGAGCGCTGACGTAGCCGCCTGCTCCTCAGACTCGCCGGCCGCCAGCGCCGCTTCATAAGCGGCCACTGCGTTTGTGTACGCGGTCAAGGCAATCTCACGATCGCGCACCGATTGCGCGCGCGTCGAGTCGCCCCAGGCCACCACCTTCGGGTTGAACGTTCCTGCGGTGCGATCTGCGTTCGTCGGGAACTCCGTCGAATGGATGCCCGCAGGAACCGGAACGATGTCGGTCATATGTAGCCCTTGCCTGTAATTTGAAGTTTTGCCGTGCGCCAGGTGTCAGCCGTGACGTTCCCGGAGATCAGGCCGAACGTGTTGAGGTACTCGTAGCGCGGCAGGCCGCTCAGGACGATGGCCACAGGCTTCGCCAAGACCTGCGTCAGGACGTCCGCCGCCTTGTTGGCCTGATCCGCGTCAATGACGACGCTGCAATTGATGTTCGTCGCCGACGCCCGTGGCACGATCGAGGTCGAGCCGTCTTCCTCGGTTTTGATGTAGCTGTAGGTCTTGATTTCGGCTGATGCGCCGTACTCGACGCCGCCGAACTCGCCCGTCCCAAGCAGCGTTTCCCAGAAGCCGCAAACCACCATGCCAACGCCGCAGACCCCGCTGCCGGCAGCCGTGATCCGGACGGTCAACTCGGCATCGGTGCCCATTGCGAGATCGGCGGCCAGGCGCTTGGTGATCTGGCGCAGCGGCATGTAGAGGTACTCGAACAAGCCGAAAGGCTGCTCGAACATGTCGCCGATCCACTGGTAAATGATCGTGCCGCCCGGGGTGTTGCGCAGCGTGATTTCCAGCTGCTCGCCGACCAAGCCATAGAGCGCCAAGCCGTTGAAGAACCCAGGCTTGATGACCAGCTTCAGCTCGCCCGCGCCAATGCTCTTGGTGCTGAGCTTGTCGTCAAACGCCGCCATGCGATTGCTGGGCCCGGTCTCGCGCCACTTGGTCGTGTCGGTGCCCGGCTTCACGCCGGTGCTCGCGGCCACAGCGGCCCACAATTTCCCTCCGTCGTTGATCTTGGTTTCCACGCCCGTGTAGGCCGTGCCGATGCTCCATGCGACCTCACCACGCGCAGAATCGACAACGGGCACCGAAGTGCCCGTTGTGATCATTGCCGCCGTGATTTGGTTTGGCAGGAGCAGCATTGCGCTGCCCTTTGTCATGCCATAGCCTCCGCGATTGCTTTTGCAAGCTCCTTGACGTTCATGATTTCGGTTGCATTGGCATTGCCGTCCGCAGAAACGCGATCCGTGATGTCAAGCAGCTTCTCGGTCGCGTCCGCCATACGCCCCATCTGAGCCTCCAGTTGCTCCACCTTCAACTCCAGATCCTTGTTGGACTGCTGGATTGGTGCGACCGGCATCGGCATGCGGAACGACCTGTTCTCGGCCGCCGTCAGCACGCGCTCACCCATGTGCAGCTCTGCCCTGTACCCGTCAAACGGCACATAGCTCAAGCCGCCAGCGTGCGAGCCGTCCATGCGCACCGAATCAAGCACCGCGCCGGCCAGGCCGGTAATAGCGGGAATCAGCGATGCGCCGATGGCGCCGGACAGCTCAGCGGGAAGGCCTTTCAGCACCTCCACCGTCAAGCTGCCCTGGTCGATCAGCTTCTGCGTCAGCGTTGCCTCGGTTTCGAAGGCCGTGGCCGACTCCACCAGCAGGTCATCAATCAGCTTCTGCGTCGCCGCGCTGACCTTGAACTGCTCTGCGGAGCTGGATGCAACCGACTCCGCCGCGGCAATCTGGCGCTCGAGCTGGCTCACCTGGCTGGATGCCGAGGCTTCCTGTATGGCCGCCGTGGCCGCAAGCTCTGCGGCGATCCGGCCCGACAGAACCGAGTAGTCCTGCTGGCTCACCGCCATCTGCTGCGCCAAGGTCAAGTAGTTGCCCGTGACGCCCTGCAGGTCTTGCATCGCACCGGTGTCGCCGGCGCGAGCCTTTGCAAGCAAGTCGCGGCGCTCGCTGTCCAGCGCTGCCAGGCGCTCAGCCTCTCCCAGCCCAGATGCCTCGCTGAAGGCCAGGGACTTGGCGTAGCTGCCCAGGCCCTGCGCTGCGCTCAGCAGCTGCTTTGCCGCGTTGACCTGCTCGCGCGCCGCATTGGCCCGCGCCGTCGCCGCTGCTGCCTCTGCTTGGCGCGCTGCCTGCTGACCATTCCACAGCCCCTGCTCAAGGTTGATGATCTGCTGCAGCGCCGCCACGCGGCCGTCAGTGGTTGTCGCATTGGCATAGCTGCCCTGCACGACGCCCAGCTGCTGCGACAGGCCCGACGTGTTGCCGGTGTACTGCGCGGCCAGGCCCGCCATCGTGCCGAAGTTCGACCAGGCGCCGGACATGGACTGGGCGGCAGTCTGCGCGGCCACTTCGGCAGCGGATTTCGCCGCGGCTTCCATGTCCTCGAACACCTGCTGCCCGTAGTCGGCCGTCGAGGCAAAAGCACCGGACATCGCCAGCAGCTTGGCTGCCAGCTCGGTCTGGCCCGATGCCATCGCCCCTTCGACCGTGCTGCGGAACAGCTCCTTCGCCTTGTCGCCTTCGGCCGGATCGATGTACAGCCCCATTTCAGCAAGGGCAGCCATCTGCTGCGCACGCTGGCTCAGCGCCCGCTCGCCCTCACTGTAGAAGCCTTGGTTGAAGGCATCCACATTGCTGACAAGCGGGTCCATGCCACCAGAGGCCGTCACCAGACCCGACTGCACCTCGGCCGAGAGGCCGGAGAACATCGCCAGCACCTTGCCCAGACCCGTCCACGATGTCGCCGCGGCCGCCGCTTCTTGCGCCGCATCCTTGGCCGCTGTCGCGGTCGCGTCCAGAAGGGTTTGGCCGTAATCAGCGGTCTCCGCGAACGATGCCGACATGGCCAGGAGCTTCCCTGCCAAAGCCACCTGCCCCGAAGCCATGGCCTCTTCCACCGTCAGCCGGAACATCTCCTTTGCAGCATCGCCCTGGAAAGGATCGATATACAGGCCCATGTCACCCAGCGCGCCCATCTGCAACTCGCGTTGCGTTTGCGCGCGATCGCCCTCGCTGTAGAAGCTTTGATAGAACGCACCTGCGTTGGTGCCCAGTGCCTCGACGCCGCCAGAGGCGGCCAGCAGTTGAGTCTGCAAATCTCCGGAGAGGTCTGCAAACATGCCCATGGTCTTGCCCAGGCCGTCGAACACCGATTTCACGGTGGCGATCTGCTGCAGCGCCGTGTTGAGCGTGTCGATGTCGGTCGCTGCGGTCAGGATCTGGTCGGCCCAGGCCGGCAGGTCCATGGCCACGAACGCGTTTTTCACGTCGACCGCTACGGCGTTCAGGTACTCCTTGTAGCCGGCCTCGCCGTCTGCGAACTCGCGTGGCGCCCACTTGCTCTCGCGGTTCATTCCCCAGTCCACGAGAACCTTGCCGACCTCATCAGCGATCTTCAGCGAACCCCAAGCGCCGTCCTTGCTCGAGTCGTCTGCAAAGGCGGTGGCTACGCTGTAGCCGGCCGTCTTGCCGAATGCTACAGAGAAGGCATCGAGGGTCTGTGCGAGACCCTTAGCTATCTCGCTGGCGCCAGATTGCATGGCCTCGCTGTACTCATCAGGGTGGCCCAGGCCGAACGTGCCCTGGTTATAGATGCCTGCGCCAGTCTGCAGGCCGGCAGACTTGCTGTAGATCGCGCCGGCACCCATATGCATAGTGCCAGAATCTCCTGCAAAAACTCCATCTAGCATTCCGCCAATTGCTGAGCCAAGGGCTGCGCCAATCGGTCCGCCAAACCACTGACCTACACCGGTTCCAACTGCCGAAAGATACTTCCCCTGAGTGAGGTCATAGATGGCCTTGCCATATCCTATCGCGCTCCCGGCCAAATTGATTGTGTCGGAATACTCTGATATCACATCGCCAAGGTCAATAAGACTTTCACCAACGGTTTCCATGCCGTTATTGAACAGCTTTCCTCCGAGTTGGTTGATGTTATTGCCAAGGCCAAGCCCAAAGTTCGACAGCATCGGAGAGTTGAGCGCGCTATTGGCCGCTTTACCAATGCCCAGGATATTCCCAATCCCTCCGCCGCCTGATTCATTGGAGGCAGATGCCGACCCAACACCAAGCAGGTTGCCAACCGCCGTCTGCACAATAGGCTGAAGCACCAGGGTCGCGAACAGGCGCTTCAGGTACTGGGCCGCGTCCTTTCCGCCGCCCATGATGTAGTCGGACAGCGTATCGCCGATCAGCTGGGAGGTCTTCTCCCAATCCTTGGAAATCGCTTCAGCCGCTTTTTCGTTGGCCTCGCGAACGCCCTTCTGCTGCATGACCTCCACCAGCCCTCGGCGCGCATCCTTCTCGCGCTGGAGAGCCAGCAGAGTCTCGCCATCACTCCCCTTGGAAAGAGCCTTCTGGTAGTTGTCTTCGGCGCGCGCCAATGTCAGCCGCGCGACAGCCTCTGCAAGCGTGATGTTCGCGGCAGCCGCAAGCGCGTGAGCCCGCTCTTCTTCGCGAGCCTTAAGCAGCGCATCTTCGGCCGATTCTGCTGCCTTGTTGCGCTCTTCGACCTGCTTCTGCCAGCTCTTGACCTCTTCTTCCCAGGCCTTCACCCGGGCCTTTGAGACTTCCGCCTCTTCCTTGGCCAGGGCCACCATCGCTGGCTGCTTCGCCAGCAATGCCGCTTGAGCCTCCTCAAGCCCCTTGATCGAAATTCGACCCTGGGCATATTGCTTGTTGAGGCTATCCCAGTCTTTATAGAAGCTGCTGGAAAGGCCTGAAAGCTCGGCGAGCAGGGAGGCTTGCTTTTCCAATTCCTGATTAGCGGACTTGGCCGCGCCGGCGCCGGCCCTGGACTGCTTTGCCGCGTCCTTCCCGGCTTCTGTGCCCTCGTAGCGCTTTTTGTTGGCCTCGGTGACGGCCGCGGCGTATTCCTTTTCCGTCATGGCGCCGACCTTCAGCGCAGCAGCGTAAGCACCAAGAGTTTCTGTGAACTCTTTCGTAATGCCATCCTGTTTAGCCGTGATCGACAGCAATCCTTGCTGAGCCGCTTCAAACTCCTTTTGGTAGCCGGCCTGGCTCCCGCGCGACGGGAAGGCGCCAACATCAATCCCGCCAGTAGCCGCGTTTGCTCCCTCCCCGTTGAGCGCCTTTAACCGAGCCTGAGCCTCAATCAACTTGTTGACCAAGTTCTGAGCATCGACCGTCGCCGATCGGAGGTAGATGTTTTGTGGCGCCAGCTCCAAGCGGGCGCTCAAGGCAGCCAGCTCTTTCTTGCTAACCGCCAACTCGTCATTCAGGCGCTTATCGGTATTGAAGGCGGCCAAAAAGAAGTCGGATAGGCCGTTTGTGGCCGACATGGTCTTGATCTGAGCATTCAGAGAATCCACGTTTGCCGAGAATTTCGAGATGCCGCCCGCAGCAGCCGCAGACGCGCCTGTGATCTTGTCCACGGTGCCAACTAGACTCAGCACGCTGTTGCTAGCTTGCGTCGTGGATTGTTCAATCGTCGCGCTCATCTGCGCGAACTCTGCCGCCACTGCCGGGGCCGACTTCTGTAACGCAGCGACCACCTTTTGGGCCGTCAATTCACCCTCGGCCCCCATCTTGCGCAACGCCCCAGTGCCAACCCCGAGACCTTGCGCGATAGCCTGGGCCAGACGCGGCGTCTGCTCCAAAATGGAGTTCAGCTCTTCGCCGCGCAACGTGCCGGAGGCAAAGCCTTGAGACAGCTGCACGAGCGCCGCCTGAGCAGAGGATGCAGAGCCGCCTGAAATGGTGAGCGCCTGGCTGATGGTCTGCGTGACCGCCAGCATGTCCTTTTGGGAGACGCCGAGTTCCTTGGTCGCTCGTGCCATCTGCGCATAGGTGTCAGCCAAATCGGCATACCCAACTCGAGAGCTTTGCGCGATAGCGAACAGGCTGCTTTGTGCTGCGGCCAGCTGGTTGGTGCTGCTCGTGACCAGCTTCAGACGCGACTCGATGTTGGTCATCGTGTCTGCCATAGTGGCAAACTGCTTCACGACCGAGACCGATGCGACGGCGACCATGGCTGTGCGCAGAAGGCTAAATGCTTCGGCCGCCCCAGCACTCCCCTGCTTGCTGGCGGCGGTAGCCTGCTGTACGGAGACTCCATAGCCCTTCATCTGATCGCCGGCCGAACGAAAGGCCGCGCCCATGTCTGCGGCGCTTTTTGCTGCGTCGACCTGAGCCTTGGCCGCCGCTTGAAGCGACGGCAGTGCCGAAGTCAAGATAGAGCCCATTTGCGCAACCGAGGCAGAAGCGGCGCGCATCTGAGTCTGCATGTCGATCAAGCTCTTTTGCGACGCCTGGATGCTTGTGCTGAAACCGGCCATGCCGCGCGCCGACTGGGTGGCTGCGGACGAGACTTGGCTGAAGCTGGCGACAGAGGTGTTGATACCCGCCAGCGCACGCTTAGCATCATCCGCAGACTTGGCGACGCGGCCGACGCCATCAGCGGCCTTGGGTGCGCTCCGGCCCACCTCATCAAGGCCCTTGGCCGAGCCTTCGCCCAAGGATTTGAGAGATTTCCCGGTTTTGGTGGCTGCGCCCTCAACGCCTGCCATCGCCTTCTCGACCTTCGGCCCCGCTGCGGCCAGCACATCAAGCGATTTGATGCCGCGCTCGATGCCATCGGTTTGCATGGCAACGCCGATGTTTGCAATATCCGTCATAAGCGGCCCTTAAACGAAAAAGGCCCGCCAACGGCGAGCCCATAAAAAAAGCCCCGGCTAGGCCGAGGCTTGGTGATCTGCAGTCGCTGGTGGCGACTTGCGGCTACTGCTTTTGCTTCAGCAGTTCAATGATTTGCTTCCGCTGGTCTTCCTCATCAGCAGTGGCGCCGACTCGGAAAAGGACGTACGGAATAATGGCGAACGCACAGGCCATCCCGGCCATTGCTGCTTGCTGCGGCGCACCTGGCATGAAAAACGATGCCAGAAGGCAAAGCGCGCCGATCACTGCGCCGATAAAAACGATATATCGCATATCCCCTCCTGTAATGAAGCGGATCGTACCAAACCAGGGCGGCATTCACTTTTCGGGCTTCGGCGCGAACTCCCGCATGACGTCCGTCGCCTCCCACTCCATGACAGTCAGGTCGTCATACAGAGCGGTCCAGGCGTCGTCGTCTAGCTTGAGCCGGTCCATCAGCGGATAGATACACTCCCACTGCAGGCCGACCGGCGTGCCGCCCATGGCCGGCAGCTTCCACTTTGTGCCAACGCGCCGGAAAATCTCAAGGGCTGGCTCGTTGTCGGGCCAGACCTCTACGATTTCCGTGGTGTAGTCCTCCAGCTCGAACCCCTCCGACCTGGCCTCAGCTTCGGTGATGGGGGGCTCGAACAGCGCGCGGGCGATGGCCTTCAGTTTCCCAGGCGACCCTGGAACAGAGCAATGTCGATCTTGGTAAGGATGGCCTGGATCGAGCCGGGCACCAGGTCCTCGAGCTCAACGATGTTGTCGGCGGTGAGAGGGTCTTGCAGATCCCAGCCGAGCGCGGCCTTGACGATCAGGTCTGCATGCTCCTTCACGCCCGAGCCCACCTGCACAGCGAAGCTGAATTCGGCATCCACGGCCTTGCCTTCGGCACGCAATGCGGCCAGGTGCTCATCACGATGGGCGGCCCAAGCGGACTTGCGCAGGCCCTTGACCTCGAGGGTGATGGACAGATCATCGCCATCGCGGCGGGCAATAGACACGGGCAGGTCGAAGGTGGGCGATCCGCCGCCCAGGGTCTTGAGGCTGAAGGCGGGAACGGATTTTTGGGTCTTGGACATGATTGATTTCTTTCAGCGGGAAGAAAGCCCGTGCGCAGCCACCCGCCCCCGCTGAAAGGAGCGAAGCGGCTGCGTCGGTGCAATAGGTGCCCACGCGGGCAAAGCGAAAACCGCCAGGCGGCGGGCGGTGGTCAGGCGGCGTAGCGCGTGCTGACGTTCTGGGCGTTGATCGAGCCCTTGACCGTCACGGCCTGGCCTTCGGTCAGCGTTTCTTCTTCGTTGAACGCGATCTTTGCGGGGATCAACGAGACGGCGCCGGTCTTGGCGCGGCGGCGCACCACGGTGTCGGCGTTGGTGTCCGACAGCATCTTGAGTGCTTCGTAGGCCGGCGTGCCGATCATGTCGGCGTCCATGTCGAAAGTGCGCTGCACGGCGTTGAAGCCATCGTTCAGCACGATTTCCACATCCGACTCGATGAACTTGACGTTCACGGTCTTGGCGTCGCCGCCGCTGGAGCCGTGGTTCATAGTGCGGTCCAGATCCACCCAGGTCGACACCTTGCGGACGGTGCCCACGCCGCCGCCCGGGGTGAACAGCTCCGTGTTGGTGGTGTTGGCGCCTTCGAGCACGAATGCGTCGGTGGTGACGCTCTTGATGCGGAAGGCGCGGAAGTTCAGCCGGCCCCAGCCAGAGTAGACGACGACGATGTCACCGACGCTGAAGCCGTGCGCCACGCACGACACGGAGGCCTCCGCAGCGTTGGTGATGGCTGTGATGGTCTTGACCGCGGCCAAGAGGGTGGCGACCGAGTGGATGGTGCCGGTGGGTGTACGTGCCATGATTGGCCCTTTCGAAAGCGAAAAACCCGCCGAAGCGGGTCAAGAAACGCCCTTTCGGGCACAAAAAAACCGCCCGAAGGCGGTGGGTGGTGATGTGGCGCTGGCTACACCGGGAAGGCCTGCCAGCGGATGGAGACCGGCACGACATACCAGCCCTCGTCATCGGGGAAGCCGGATGCGATGGCAGGTGTGTCAAGCAGGTCGACGCGGTGATTGCCGGCCGGCAGCATCTGGACGGGCGCGAAGGCGTCGGCGATTCGTTCGGCCAGCTGCTTCGCCTCGACCTTGCCGCGCCCTGCCGGGTACAGCACGCTGACCTGGAAGATGCCGGGCAGCTCGGCCAGACCGCGCTCCAAGAACAAGTCGCGCGGGTTGTTGTGCAGGTGGTGCACCTTCAGGTATGGCTGGCCGGTCGTGGGCTTGTAGTCGACGTCTTCCCATGCGATGGCCGGCAGGTCATCGACAGCCAGTAGCTTTTGCTCCAGCGCCGTCTCGATGGCTGTAATGCTCATGTGCCCTTGACCTCCTTGGCGGCTTTCGCCACCGCTGCTGTGAAGTTCTGGACTGCCAGCCGCACGACCCCGGCAGGGGCCTGCTTCGAGTGGCCGAACTCCAAAGGCTTCGCATACGGCAGCGAGTTGGTGATGAAGATCGTTTGCCCCGGCTGCCAGGCGTCCAGCTTTGCGGCCATGCGGCCCATGGAGGATGCCCCCGACTTGTCGATTTCCTCGGTGGTGGATGCATCCAGGGATGCACCTACCGCGGTCATCCAGTTGGACTTGAAGCGGCCTTTGTCGACAGGCGAGCCGTCGACCATCTGCCCGCCCACATTCCGCGCGGCGCGGCGCACGACCAGCTCGGCCTTGTCGCCCGCGGCGTCGCACAGCTTCTTGAGGTCAGCAGCGAAGCCCATCACGCACCTCGCAGCTGTAGCTTGTAGAGCACTGCCCGGCCCGCAGGCCCGACTGCGCCGACGTCCTTCACGCTGAAGGTCGTCAGCTTGCCCAGGTGCATCGCCGTCACCGTGCAGGAGGTGTCAGGCACGGTTTCGATCTGCGGCGCTAGAAGCAGCCGCTGGTCGCCGGCCATGATCTTGGTGCCGTCGATGTCGCGCTGCTTGTAGCCGAAGAGTGCGCCGATGCCGGGATAGTCCACCACGGCGGGCGTGACCGGCTGGCCGGGCACAAACGGGGCACTGGGGTCGGGCGGCAACTTCTTGTGCACGATGACCTCCTGCCCTGCTTCGGCGATGGCCTCCAGGGCGCTCGCTGCGATTTCGTCGTAGTCGATTGCCATGGGTCAGCCTCGGATCAGTTTGATGTTCATCGAGCTGCCCACGGTCAGCCCGCGCAGCAGCGCGTCGATCACCGTGATGCGCTTCACGCCGCCTTGCGAGCCCTCGGCCCACTTGGTGGTGATGACGTCCGCGGTCTGCTCGGTCATGATCCGACCGTCCGTGTCCTTGAACAGCTCACCCTTGGCGGCGCGCCATGCGGCCTCGCAGCACGCGTCCTTGACCTTTTGGGCCACTGGGTCGAGGTACTGGGGGTCAATGGCGTAGTTGCTCAGGACGTACTGGCTGGCGCGGCGCAGTGCGACCTCTTGGGCCGGCTCTGCCGCAGGCCACACGTGCCCGAACTTCTCCGCATACGCCGCAGCCTCGGCCAGGGTCACCAGGCTGTCATAGCCCTCAGCCGGGGCAACGATCAGCGCCATGGTCAGGCCGCCGCGTCCAGCAGGGCCTGCAGGTCGGCCTTCTTGGCGCCCTCGGGCACTTGGACGCCCTTGCCGGTCAGCGCTTCACGCAGCTCTGCCACTGTGGCGGCCTTCTTGGCGCCCTCGGGTTCGCCGGGGCCACCATCCTCGTCCGGGTTTTCGTAGCCGGCAGGAGCGAACACGGCATCGATGATGCGCACGCCCTTGGCGACCAGCTCAGCCTTACGCTCGGGGCTGACCGGGTGCGGCTCGTAGTGGATCGGTTTGTCTTTGGTCATGGATAGCTCCAAAAGGACAGGGGCCGAAGCCCCCGTGGTTTACTTGGCCGCGTCACCGATCAGGACAACGCCTGCGGTGTGCTTGATGTCGGATGCGACCTTGTCCCAGTTGGAGCCGGTGCCCAGGGCGGCATTGCTCGGCGACTTGCCGCCGTTGGCTTCGTCCCAGGTGTAGCCCTTCAGGCCCAGGCCGAAGGTGTAGTCCACCTGCATCGTGGTTTCGATGCGCTCCTTGCCGTTGGTCGTCTGGATGTTGGAGATCACATCGCCCGCGTCGTGCACCGTGGCCGCGCCCTCGGCCAGGCCCAGGACATATTCCTTGTTGGGCGTACCGGCCACGTACAGCGCTGGCGCGTCGGTCACCACGACAGCCTTGCCCAGAATGTCCACCACGCGCACATTGCCCGCCTGGAACAGCTGGGCAGCATTGGCCAGGTTCTGGCCGATCAGCTTGTGATACACGGCGCCGGTCATGATGTTGGCGGCGATGTCGCCCGAACGGTCGCCGAACTTGGCGTGGGCGTTGTTCAGGGCCGGGTACGTCACGCCAGCCGTTGCCGAAACATCGACGGTCACGCCAGCTTGATTCGCAATGGCGGCGCGCAAGGCCAGGATGGAGGTGTTCAGCTGGTCAGCCAGCAGCGCCTCGGCGAAGTTGCGCGATGCGACTTCGATGCCCTCGGCGGTCGGCTTGTTCAGCCAGGTCAGCTGCGATGGCTCGAAGCGGATTGGGCCGAAGCCGCCAGCAATCTTCACGCTCGAGTGCTTGAGCTGGGTCAGATCGGTAGGGGTGGCATCGCCGTTGGCGCCGTAGCGGCTCACGCGGCGCTGGGCCGTGTGGATCGCCTGGAAGAACGATTCCTGCAGGAAGTCGCCATCGAAGCCGCCCGTGGTCAGGCGGATGGTGCCGTTGGAGGCGCCGTTGAACTTGTCAATCATCTGGCCCAGCGTCTCGATGGTCGCCGGCATGATGTACTGATTGAACACTTGCATTTGAGAGAGGGACATGGCTTAGCCTTTCAATTCGGGGTAGCGGTTGGCAATTGCGGTGGTGCGGGCTGCGCGGTCGCCGCCGAAATCACCGCGGGGTGGTTGCGAGCCACCAGACGAACCTGAAGCGCCAGAGCCCGAGGCACCGGTGCCGCGAAGGATCTGGTCTTTGTTAGGGTAGGCGTTGACCAGAGAATCCAGCGCCTCATCGAAACCGGCCAGCTCGCTGGGGTTCGATGCGCTGTAAATCTTCTGGCCCTGCTTGTCGTAGGCCACCACCCGGCCGTCTTCGACCTTGAAGGCGCTGCCGAAGGCTGCTTGCGCCAGGTCGGCAGGAATGGCCAGCTTTTCAGCGACCACCTTGGACCGGGCGAAGTTGCCGCCGATCAGCTCACCATGCAGCTGCTGCTGCAGGGCCTGCTCGCGCTTTTCAGCCTCGGTCAGCTTGCCCTGCCAGTTGGCGGTGATCTCTTGGCGAACCTTGTCCACCTCGCCGGCGTCTATCAGCTTTTTCTGATCGAGCTTGGCGACGGTGTCCAGCGCCTGGGTCGCAGCCGCTGGGTCGATGCCTTCAAAGGCCTTGATGGCCTTCTCGGCCTTGTCGGCGCGCTCGCGGTGGCCCATGGCCTCGCCGTTGAGCCGGGTGATAGCTTGAGTCGTGCCCACCGCGTCAAACGCCACATCTGTGCCGTCATCCTTGGTGTAGACGGGCTTGCCGTCCTGTACGACCACGTTGCCATTGGCGTCCAACTTCAGTTTCATTTGGGACTCTTTCCGGCCATCCGGCCTGTGCTGTGGGCTGTCCAGCCCGTGCGCCTTACTTGGCATCCGCCGTTTTCGGGCATGAAAAAGCCCGCCGTGATTGCTCAGGGCGGGCGGGGAAACGAAAAAGCCAGCGCGGGGCTGGCTTCGGTTATTTGATGAGCTTCGGCTTTGTGCGCCTCGGCTTGGGTGGCTTCGCCTCGCGGGGCTTGTCCGGGATCATGTCCACGGTTATGCCGCGCTTCCAGCAGTGCGGGCAGATGCCCTTCTCAATCACCGTGCCGGGCTTGATCCGGCCGTTCTCGATGCGGTCGCCGCTGCGCAGGAACATCGTCTGCCGGCCGCCGCACTTGCTGCACTGCAGCACCCCGTCAGGCTTGTCCATCGCCTTGACGCGCTCGACCAGCGCTGTCTTGGCGTCGGGCGGGGTCGGTGGAACAAGGGTTAGGGTCATCGGCGCATTGTGCCTACAACCCTCCGCGCCTGTCCATCTTGTAGTCTCGCCACGAAAAAACACCAGATATGGCGATGGCAACTGCAAGCGCGCCCCACACCCACCATGGCACGCTGCCGTCGAAGTGCTGATTGATCATTACCCCAAGCGCAAAGCCACCCATGTTCAGTCCTTAAATGCCCGCCAGCTTGAAAGCCTCGGCGTCCCGCTTGCGCAGGTCATCAAGGGTCAGCAGCTCGCCGCGGGCGGTGTACATCTCGGCCATTTCCAGCTTACCCTGGCGCAGCAGCTTGCCGCGTGTCGGGCCCAGCACCTGATCCTGGCGCGCTGCGCTTTGCTTCTGCATCCAGGCGGCATAGGTCGTGTCACGCGGCACCTGGCCGTCCAGGCTCGCCCGCGTCTGGCCATCGACCACGATTTCGGGAATGTCGATGCCCAGCTCCTTGTGGCTCTTGAGCACCGGCACCTGGCCGGATCGGCAGCGCCAGTGCAGGCGGCCAGGGCCGGCGAGCCACGGCACCTTGTGCCCTATCGGCTTGTGATCGCCTGGCGTGTACAGCAGCCGGTCGCGTATGCGGCACGGCGCCGAGGTGCGCAGGTCGAGCGTGGAGCTCCACTGCAGCGCCTTGAGCAGATCGGTGTTGGCCTCCATGACCCGATCCTGCGCCATGCCAGCCGTATGGCCCAGCGCGGTGCGCACGACGGCCTCGACATCGCGTCGGTCGCGCTGGATCAAGCCGTCCTCGTAGCCCTTGGCCCGCGTGCCGCGCAGCTCGCGAATGATCTGGTCGGTGGTTTTGCCCTCGACGTAGCCCTGCGCGATCGACTGGCGCACCTTCTTGAACTTCTGCGCCTCCAGATCGCTCCAGACGTTCTTGAGCAGCACGCCCTGGAATGGCCGGGCCAGCGCAGCGGCATAGACCGACTCAGCGCTTACCGCGGCGACATGCACGGCCACCGGGACATGCGAGACCAGCATCTGATGCTGATAGCTCACCTCGTAGGCCACAAACTCGCGCAGCTCATCGGTGAGCGCCTTGCCCATCTGGTCATAGGCTGCGGTCGACAGGCTGCGCACGCTGGATAGCAGGCTCTCCAAGCGCTCCATCTTGAACGTCGTGGGCGACATGCTCTCCAGCAGCTGGGCAAGCTCGGCGGCCAGGCGCGCATCCGAGCGGTTCAGCACGGCCATGATGCGCTGCACCACGCCAGTGCTGTAGCCCTGCAGTGCGACCTGATGCCGGATCGACTCGTCTTGCAGCAGGTCGTTGACCGATTCCATTATTCAGCTCCTGCGTTCCCCAGGCTGGGCTCGACTTCCTTGGCCATGGAGACCTCGTTTTCAACATCGAGGTCAGGCGACAGCACGCCGCGGCGTTGCATCTCCTTGAGCACCGTCTCCTTGGTGATCTGGCCGAACTGGCCCATCGTCACCACCAGTTGCGCGCTCGCGTCGGTCAGCGTGGCGGCGGCGAAGTCCTTGAACAGGCTCACCGTGCCGCCGTTGCCGGCCTTCTGCCAGTCGGCGGTGTACTGCAGCGCCAGGTCAAGGGCGTCCTCGAAGTTCTCCACGATCCGCTGCAGGCTCGATTTGTTGGCCTCGGCATCGTTGCTTGCCTCGGTCGCGGTGCGCTGGCCGGGCGTGGCCACCAGCAGCTCGGCGCCGGTCTGGATCATCTGCTGCTCGAGCGCTTCCAGCTCAGTGCGGCCAACGGTCACGGACTCGGCGGAGCCCTGCACCACTTCTGCCGTCGCGTTCTGGGGAAGTCTCAAGGCAGAGTCCGAGGCAATGGTGATTGCGTCGTCGTTCGTCACACCGGTGAACACCAGCAGGCGCTTGCGCGCGAACCGCGCGCTGTCGTCTTGGTCGGACTGGTGCTGCCAGTGTTTGATATTCAGGTCAGCCAGCGCAGACAGAGGGGGCTTGCCCACCATGAAGGCCTCGCGCATGCCGTACAGCGGCACGAACGGGATGTAGCCCAGCGAGGTAACGCCCGACTCCAGCAGCTCATAGGCCTTGCTGCCCTCTTGCCACAGCTCCCAGGCGCCGGGTGTCAGCACGCGCACGCGGTTGACCGCCTTGGTGCCGTAGGTGCCGTCATCGACTTCCGCAGTCTCGGCAATGCGCAGCTGCGTGAGCATGAGCTTTCCGCCCACGTTGGCCACCTTGTAGCCCAGCACCTGGCTGTGCCGCACGTAGACCCAGTAGGGCCGCGCGCCCAGGCGCTTCTCGTCGGCAATGGTCTTGGCCTCGCCCTCCGTCTTGGTGTAGTCCACCAGAATGCCGCCGAAGCCGTATTGCACAGCTGCCTCGGTGAAGACCTCAGACGCGAATGCGTGCAGGCTGCGGCCCTGTCCGTCAATGTCGCCCAGATACTGCTCGACCACGGCTGGCACCTTGTTCAAGGTCAGCTCTTTCGAGAACGGCTTGCCGGCCATGACGCCGCAGGTGCGCTCAAAGGCCGGGAACAGTGTCGAGGTCTTCACCCGATAGGCATAGTCGTCGTTCGATTCATTGGGCTGCTGCGGCAAATAGACCTTCTCGGCGCGCCGCATGGCGGCAGTGCCGCCGAGCAGCGCGTCGATCTTCGGCCAGTGCGCCGACATCACCTCCATCTTCGGGTCGCGGTCTTGTACGTTCAATGCCATTGCGGCCTCACATTCGGAATTGCTGGACCTGGGCCACTCGCTTGACGATGGGCCACTGGTAGGCCACCGGGTAGCCGGCAGCGTCGATTACGTGGTCCACGCCGCTTGATTTATCAGGCTGGCCGTTCTTGTCATAGGACTGCTGCTCCAGTGCCTCGGTCAGCTTCGGGCAGCGCAGCGTGTTGACCTTCAGGCGCCGGACGCCCTGTCCGTTCAGGATCAGGCTGTTTACGGCGTTGATGCGGTCGGCCACAGCGGGGTTGGTCGAGTTGACCCGCACGGTCAGCCCATGCTCACGCAGGATCGACAGATCGGACTCGCTGGCGTTCTTGCTGCTGCTGTTCTGGCCTGAAGCGTCGGGGTACACCGTGACGGCGTGACCCTTGTCGCGGTAGCGCTCCTTGAACAGACGGGCCATGTAGGGCGTGTCCCGACCGTCCGTGATCTCATCCACCGCCACCGGCAAGCCATCGCGCAGCACGTAGACCACGGCGGCCATGTGTAAGCGGTTGAAGTCCATGCCGATCAGCAGCGGCTCAGCCTCCTGCATCGACTCAAAGCTGTGGTTCAGCACCCGGTCAAAGTCCGGGTAGACGCTGCCCGACATGAGGTTGACGAACAACCCGCGCAGGTAGGCGTCGATCAGCTGCTTGGGATAGCTGTCGTACAGCGACGGGATGTAGTCGGCCGGCAGGTTCTTGGCGTTGTCGTAGGTGCTGGCCTGGATGAGCCCGTACAGGTTGACCAGCGAGGGCTTGTCCCGCAGCGCCTTCACAAACTGCTGATAGGTGAACTTGAACCCCTCGGGGGTCGTCGTCACATCCACGCCGTTCTTCAGCCCGTCCGCCTTGTAGCGCATACGGGCGATGATCTTGCGCCATGCCTGCTCAGCCTTGGCCGCGGCCATCACATCGAGCTCGTCGACCAGGGCGTGCCCGATCTTGAAGCCCACAATGGCCTGCGGCCTGTCCATCGAGCGGCAGATGACCGTCGTGCGGTACTGCTTGCCCGAGTAGAAGTGCACCTCCTTGTTGGCCTCCATGATCTCGACCCGCAGGCCCCAGTCGTGGGCCACTTCCTCCACCGTTGGGTAGAAGATGTCGCGGATCTGCGGAAAACTCGGCGCGAAGTAGCCGGCGTTGACGCGCGGGAACTCCCAGGCATGCCGGCACAGGCCTGCACACCCTACCCAGGTCTTCCCCGAGCCAAAACCCGCGACAAAAGCGCGGTACTTGTGCGGCAGGGCCAGGAACCGCGATTGCGGCACGTTAAGCGTCGGCATCGTCGGCCCTCGCGTCCTTGACCTGAACAACCACCTTGACAGGGGTTGGTGGAGCATCCTCGTCTTCGGGCTCGATCTTGTCGCCGTACACCTTCGGCCTCAGCTTCCCGGCCAGCCACTTGCGAGCGTCAATGCGCAGCTTGTTGCGCTGCACGGCCACCGCGTCAAACACCACCTCGACCATGCCGTCATCGTCCGCGTCAGCGCGCGGGTGCTTGTCAGCCTTGACCTTGGTGCATTCCTCGTCAGCGATGTCCAGAATTTCATCCACCATCGCGTCTGCCTGCGCCTCGCGTGCGCGCGCGTACTGGTCGCGGAAAGAATCATGACTGCGCAGCCAGCGAAAAACGGTTGCCTTATTCGGCATCTTCTCGCCCGAGCAGATAGAGCGAAGACTTTCACCTTCAGCAAGACGCTCGCAGATTCGGTCGGCCGCGGCCTTCGTGTAGCTCGATGGCCTGCCTGTCACCCCCCTGGCAACCGGCTTGCCTTTTGCCGGTTTTGTTGCCATGGCAGGCCCTTTCAATCTTCTGGCTTATGCTGTCCCGGCCCATTGCTGGGCTTTTGGCGCGAACGGCGGCGGGGCGCCCGGGTCAAGCTTCAGCCGCTCCCAGTCGATGCGGCCCAGCGCATCACGAATGGCTTCGAAGCCCTTGACCATCTCCATGAGCGCCATGGTCGCGGCAGACAGCCGCTCCACTCCCTTCCAGGCCCACAGAAAGGCGTGGCGCCGCTTGGTTCGGCCTTGCGCGCGCTTGCGGATGTGTCGAACTTTCACAGCCGAGCCTCCATGCCGATCTTTGCGCATTCCTTACCCCAGGCCCCGATCAGCTCCGGAGAAAGAACGAAGGTGACGCTCACCGTCTCCAACTCGCTCGGATGGTTCGTCTTGACCACCACGCCGCCAAGCAGTACCGAAGGTTGCACGGCGTGGATTGCTGCGACCAAGGCATTGATCGGCGAGAGGATGGCAGGGGTAGCGGCCATGTGGACCTCCGGAGTGAATGGGTGCCACCGCTGCGGGCAAGGCGTCCCTGGCGGTTGAGGCGTGGTGGATGCGCCCGAGCGGTGGCGAAACAAAAAAGCCCACCGCGGCGAACCAGGGCGGGCAAGCGTTGGCCTGAGCCAGCGCGGAGACAAACGAAAAAGCCCGCAGGGCGTCAACCTTGCGGGCTTTTGTGTGTTTTTGGACGTGTCAGAGCATCTTGGGTCCTCCCCGCGTCAACAAAGCGCGGGCAGCAGACTTATCGGAGGGCGGCGCGGCCTGAGCACGGCACCGTAATTCCCTCTCTATCGAAACAACGTAGGCCGAACGTTATCACACTTTTCGGTCTGGGTCAAAAATCAGTGCAATCGGCGAATCATTTCGCCGGCGTGCGACCGCTTGCAAGACTGCACGTAATCGATCAGCACCTGGGCGTCTCGGCAGCTGGGCTCCTTGCGGTAACGCTCGCCTTTGCACCGAGGGCACTTGTGCTCCTTCTCTCCCTTGGTCACGACCCCGGCGCCCTTGCAAACCTTGCACAGCGGATCCATCAGCCAGTCGAGGGCAACGACGATTGCCTCTGTGCCTGCCTGCAGCTTGCGACTGTGCACCACGTACAGCAGCGCGGCATACACCCGCGTCATGTCGTCTTTGGTGGGTCGGCTGATGAGGCGCAGGTAGTGCGCGGCCAGGTTGCGCCGGCTCATTCCCGAGGCCTTGATGATGTCCACCTGGGTGATGGCGTGCGCGGTGTCACGGAGATTGGTTGCGCGCGTAGCAGCAAGGTAGCGTTCTTCGATCATTGGTTCCCTCTCTTCAGTTCTTTGGTCTTGGCCCGGTATGTGTCGCGGATGGCGTCAATCTCCTGGGCGGTCTGGTGCCGGGGCGTGTTGTCGGCCTCCAGCGCCTCCACGAACTCCAGGCCGTAGCGTTCAAGCAGGCCGGCCCGGTATCCGATGGCGTTGCCGTGCAGGTGGTTGTTGCACGGCGCGCACTGCCGGTGGATGTTTCGCGGGTCGAGCGCCAGGTTCACTGCGGCGCCGCGGCTGCGGTAGTGGCCGGCGTGCCACTGGCCCTCGTGGTGCCGGCCGCAGGAGATGCAGGGCAGTCCGGCGTCACGCAGGCGCACAAAAGCATTGACCTCGATCTGTGCGCGGGCGCGGCGCTGGGAGATGGTCAGCGACTTCTCCTTGCGGGTCTTGATCTGTGCGCGCTCTTCGACCTTGGCCTGCCTCACCTTCTTGACGGCGCAGCGCGGGCCGCAGACCGACTGCATGGGCTTGATCGGCACGAAAGAGTTACGGCAAACGGGGCACGGGCGGGGCTTAGGGTTGAACGGGCTCAGCACTCGGCCTCCCAGGCTTTGAAGTGCACTTCCCGCTCAGCGCCAAAGGCTTCCATGAGCGTCTGCAGCTCGGCCATCTCGGCCTTGGTCATGCGGCTGGTCGATTGACCGCAGACGACAAAGCCGCCATCCAGGCCGGGCACAACCTTGGTGCGCTTGAGCGCTGCGCTGAAAACGTCCTTCCATTCCTCGGTTGTCAGGCGGTGGCCATGCCATTCCACCTGCTCGCTGATGTCGGTCAGCATCGACCAGAGGCGGCGGTTCTGCGCGTCGCTGCGCTTCTCGGGACGCAGCTCAAGCGTGAGGCGCTTGCCGTCTGCAATCAGGCCTTTGGCCTGCTCCCAGGCGTGCTTGACTGCGATGTGGGCCTGATCGAGCTCCCACAGGGCAAGGGTCAGGCGCTCGGTCATTGCGCGCCCCTTGCGCGGATGGCTCTGGCGCAGTCACGGGCTATCCATCGGCTGTTCACGGTCTCGGCCACCTCTTCGCACTCCAGCGCGCACGCCTCGCGCTCCTTGGCGGCCACCAGGGCGGCGAAACGCTCGATGACTTCAACATAGTTGGTGCCGAACGATTGCTTAACTACCGGCTCGACAAGGTATTGGCCTCTGCCGAGCATTGCAGTAGGACGCTCGCCGATCACGACGGACTGATGCTCAAACCCCGCCTCGCGTGCCATGCTGATGATTTCGTCTCTGGTCATTTCTTCTTCTCCAGCCAAGCCCGGCGCGCGGCCACCTTGTCGGCGTCGAGCGGGGCGAACTTCTCGCAGGCGCGCGCTTCGGCGCTGGTGGTGTGCCCGGCCAGGGCCTTCTTGGCGCACTGGGCGAAGCCCATGCGGGCCAGCGCGGCATTGCCGGCCTTGGGCTGCCAGTGGGTGCAGGCGATGCAGGTGGTCATTCATCCGCCCCCAGATACAGCTTCAGAGGCTCGTCGCCGCGGCTGGCAAGGTACTGCTGGCTTTCCTTGTGAAACCACAGGCCGATCGTTCCTTCCCACTCGCCGTTGCGTTGCTTGTCGCAGATCAGCAGCTGGTCGGGCTCCTTGAAATCGGCTTCCTCGGTCAGTAGACCCTCTTCGCGCTTGCGCTCCTTGGCCTTGTTGCGCCAGACGGAAATCACGTTATCCACCTGGTCGGGAATGGCTCCACTGCCCTTGGAGTCGTACTTGCCTGGCTTGTGGTCCTCGTTTGGCGGCTTCTTGATGTGGTGGACGAGGTGGATGTGGATATGGTGATCGCGGGCAATGGCCGTCAGCTCATCAACGAAGCGCTTTTGGCCGTTGTAGTCGTCCTCGCCCTCGACGCACTTCATGAGCGAGTCGATGAAGATTTGCGTGACGCCGAGTTCCTTGGCGGCATAGCGCGCCACGGCACCGACCTGGGAGGCGGTCACCCGGCCTTGCTGGTCGTACAACCACAGCTTGTCGTCGGTCCAGTCGCGGAACTGCTCGTAGACGTCGACCAGGAACTTGATGCCATCGGGGTTGCCCGCAAAGGCGGGATCGGCCGGGTTCTCGCCGGCGAACTGGCGGCCCATGCGCTCCAGCGTCTTGATGGGTTTCATCTCGAACGAGGCGATGGCCACCTTCTCGCCCTGGGCGCACAGGCTCAAGGCCACCATGCCGGTCACCAGCGACTTGCCGTTGCCGTTCGCCCCATTCCACAGCGTCACCTCACCCGGGCGGAACTGGATCAGGCCGTGGGTCTTGCTCCAGGGCATGAGGCGGTGCACAGGGCGCACTGGGTTCTTGATGCGGTCGATCAGCTCCTGCACCCACATGGAAGCGGGCTTGACCTTCTGCTGTGTATCGGTTTCTTGCTCGTAGGCGGCAAAGTCGATGTCGTCGTCTGAAAAAACATTAGCCATGGTTCTCGCTCCGATTAAAAACTCCGACCTTGTCGCCGGCGATGCACACCAGCTGCTGCGGCATCTGCGCGCGGATGGCCTTGAACAAACGGCGCAGGCGCTCCACACCGCGGGTGCCGTCCAGCAGCACGGGCAGGCCGATGACGAAGCGCCAGTCCATTGCCTCGGGGGTGTCCGTTGCATCCAGGTGGATCTCGGCGAAGTACCGGCCGGTGATGGCGTTCGGCTCGATGTGCCAATCGGCGGCGCATTGCTTGGCCAGGGTGCTGTCCGTGTCGCGGATAAAGATGGCGTCGGGCTTGTAGCGGTTGCGGCGCATGGCGCGCAGCGGACGGTCGCCGGTCATACGAACGCTCCAATGCCAGAACCCTGCTCTGCCCGGCTGCCCTGCAATCCAGACCGGGGGGCCTTGTCCTGCTCTCGGCCCAGCCAGGTCGTGATGAAACGCCCAATGCCGGAGGCGGTCTTGCGGTTCTTCGGGTTGGCGTTGCACCAAACCCTCATCTCGCGCAGCTGCTGCGGCACGTCCACGGCGGGGTAAGCCTCGGCCCACTCGTCGGCCATCGTCTCGGTGACGCGGTATTCGGTCTTGTCGATCAGGGGGATCGATGTCACCAGCGCCGCAGGCTGGGCTTCGGCTGGCGTGTGGTCATCGTCAGATGGCGGCACGCGTCCTCCCTTCCCTTCCCTTCCTTCCTTCCCTTCCGCTTTCACGCGTGAATCACGCGTGCCTGACGCGTCGGCTTTTCGTTGAGGAATGTCGCTTGCGGACTCGCGGTTATTGATGATCTGGTGCTTGGAGAAGGTCGGAATCTCGGCGTAGGTCTTGCCGTTGGCCTGATACAGTACGATCAGACCAATGTCGATCAGCTCCTGCCCAAGCATGTCAACGTCGCAGTTGTCGCCTGGCAGATAGCGCAGCTTGAAGGTCTTGGGCTTCCACTCGAATCGACCTTCGCGGTCCGACTCACACCACAGCGACACGTAAAAGAGGCGTGCAAGCGGCGACAAAGACACGATGTCCTCGCTTGTAAAGAATTCTGGTTTGATGGTTCTGATGCGTGCCACGGTTTACCCCTTGCGCGAGGCCCAGATGGACCATAAAATGCGCTTACGTTTTTCATTGAAAAAGATGGCTCTATCCCGGTTGCCCCCGAGATAAGCCGACACAGACAAATCGCCTGCGCGTCGTGCCAACGACCGCAGGCGTTTTTCTTTTTGGGCGCTCATGGCTGATTCCATGGTTTTTGAGTGCTTTAAAAAATCAGTGGGGGTTGCGACCGGGAACAGCTCTACCCGCTAGGGCTTCAGAGAACTGCGCAGACGCGCCGCGGCTGATTGCCTCGGCCAGGACCTGCTCTACCGTTCGGCCTGTCTTTGCTGCGATGCGCTTGGCCTGCTTGAGCTGCGCATCTGTCGGATCGCACTCATGCAAGTGCTTCTGCGGGGGGGTTGCGGACATTGGTCTAAGTGCCTCAAAAATGATGCTTCAGGCGCCGACATAGGCTTGATGTACGTCTCGCATTTGCGGCGCAACCTGCGCACACTGCGGTTCATGCAATTCACGCTCAAGCAAATCCAAGCCTTTCTCCAGCGCGCCGCGGCTGATGGCCGATGTTTCACCACCAGTCATCTCGACAATGCGCACCAGTCGCTCATAGACATAGCTGTCCAAATAGACGGGCACACGGTTGCGGCGGATTCGTTTGGGATCGGCGTACATAGATCAGGCTTCCTTGCTGGAGGTCTTGTGGAGGGAGAGGGAATGGGTGCCCGCCGCACCCTGGGCTATGCTGGGAGTTCCTACACAACCAACAGCCACAAGGAGGGCGGACATGAAACAGGAATTGATCGCACCAGCCGCAGCCATCACCGTAGAAGTGCTGAGGCAGACGCAGGCCATATATGGCGACATCAACGAGAAGGTCATTGCATCGGCCTTTGCTCAGGCATACCGAGGCCTTCTGGCTGGAGTGGAAGAGGTGAGGAAGGACGAGCCTCCAATGACGGCTGTAGCCTTTCGCTCTCCGATGTGAACTCTTGCTGCAATAAAGGCAGCACGCGCGCAGCATCCCGCGCAACCTCGTTCAAGGTGTCGTACCGGGATATGGCGTGGTTCAGCCACGCCATCTTCAGAAGCGCCAGGTCATCACGAAGCATCGGTGGCCTCCTGGGTCTTGGCTGCGGCCTTGGCGCGCTCATCACTTCCGTTCATGCGGAACAGGAAAACCCAAGCCATGACCGCGGCCAAAATTCCCAGCTCTGCAAAGATGAAGCGCAGCATTGGGTGATCGAAGAAGAAAAACAGCCACACGGCAATACCGACGCAGTTCACTTGAACCAGAGCCATCGCCAGCTCTTCCGGGCGATGCGTGATGTAGAGCTTTTTCATTTACGCGGCCTCCTGGGCGGGGGTGGATGGGGTGGGCCAGTAGCTGGTCCAGTCGGTTGGCCGAAGCTCGCTCAGGCTCATGCCCGTCAGCTCTTTGATTCGCATGCAGTACTTGGGCGGAACTCCGTTCAGCGCCCAGCTCTGCACCGACTGGTATGTCGGCGCCTCAACTTTTCGCATCGCCTCGACCGGGCCGCCCAAAAGCTCAATAGCTCGTGCGGCGGAGTCCTTTAAGGCGGCCTTTTGAAGGTCAACGGTTTTAGTGGTCATGGTGTGGATCATACAAGATTTACTAGCAATGCTAGATGATCTTGCATGGACATGCAAGCACTCGCAAGGAATACTTGTACCTATGTCAATTCACAAAACGATCAAGGCCGAGCGCGAGTCCCGAGGTTGGTCAATGGAAACGCTCGCAAAAAAGGTCGCTGAGGAAGAAGGACTGTCGAAACCTTTGTCGTGGCAGTCTGTTCAGCAGTGGGAAAAAGAAGGCGGAACAGCTCCAAAGAGAAAGCGCCTGGAAGCGGTTGCAAAAATCTTTGGCATGGCCGTATCCGCTCTTCTTGGCGAGGAAGCCGAAGAGGGCACGCCGGACTTCATCGCTGTCTCGCATCTCAGTGTGGAAGTCGGCGCCGGACCAGGCCGCATAAACGATGTTGTTGAAGAAGTAGGAACGCTTCAGTTTCGCCGCGACTTCCTGCGATCATTCGGCGTAAGTCCAAAGCAATCCGCCGTCGTCAACGTGGTGGGCACAAGCATGGAGCCAACCATTCATGACGGCGCAGTATTGCTTCTGAACAGAGCTGAGAAAGAGCCGCGCGCAGGCAGCATCTACGCCTTTGCCTGGGGTGATGAGATGCTGGTCAAGCGGTTCCAGAAAGTCGGCGGCGTTTGGCACGCTGTATCCGACAATGCGGACAAAGATGCACACCCTGACATCATCATCAACGGCCACTCTGAAGCCCTAATTCAAGGGCGCGCCATTTGGATGGGCGTGAAACTGTAGTTCGCCGGGAGAGACGAATGAAACGCGATATGGACTTGATCCGTGAGATCCTGCTTTGGATGGAGAGCCTTCCAGAAGGAAGTGCAGCTAATCAAGAGCCCGAAATCCCAGAAAGAACGGCCGATGAGATTGGGTTTCATGCCCACCTGATGGAGCAAGCTGGGCTCATCAGTGCAGCAGACATTGGCGGCGCGTTTGCAGAAACGCCAATCGCAATGCCGCTCAGCATCACATGGCAAGGGTATGAGTTTCTCGATGCCGCTCGGGATAACACAATCTGGCAAAAAACCAAGCGAGCCATCCTGTCGTCCGGCTCGAGCATTGCCTTCAACCTTCTTCTGGAGTATCTGAAGGAAGAGGGGAAGAGACGTCTAGGGCTTCCCGCAGCAAGCTCCAGCAGTTGAAATAACACATGGCTCCGTGCTCAATGAAGCGTCTCTCGTAACTACCGCAAGGATACTGCTCTGCGGATCGGAAGGCCGATCGAGCAAGCACCGCGATCCGTTCGACGGCAGCATCCACAGACCCGCCACCTTCGGCGGGTTTTTTTTTGGCCAGGCTGCCAGCCCCGCCAGTCGGGCAAGGCCCCCAGTTCGCGCCACGCTCTTCCATTGCCATGTTGCCCTTTCGCGCCACCCGGGTGGGCGGCAGTTCGGGGATTTTGCTTTTTTTTGCTCGCCTCCGCTAGTTTTACTTGCGTGCTAGTTTTTCTTGTGGCACATTAAACCCATCGCAGCAACAAACGCGTTACGCAGAAGTTGTTCGGTGGGTGGCACGGCATCGAACGGCTTCCCCAGCCCTTTAACAAGATGGTGTGATTGAGAGAGGCGGCGGCGTGGATGGACACGCGCTGCGGCAGCAGCAGATCAAGGCACCGGACTTTGTAAGCCGGCGAGCCAAGGAGAAACGGGGATGACGTGCCGCGAGGCCTCCCCGCCGATCAGCAGGAATCAAGCCCTGCCCGCCTCCCTCAATCACACCAGCCCAGAGAAGACGAGCGCATGACCCCGATGACAAAACCCGGAACCGATTGCGCACTACGGCGGCGGATATTGATCCGCCACAAAGCTGCCAGAGCGAAGCTGAAGCCCGCCAATTCTGTCGAATTCGACAGGGTTGGAGATCGGGGAGTGGTCAGCCGCCCGCCTGGAGCGTCATCCAGGGCAATCCAGAGCGCTTTCAGCCGAGAGCGCTGCGGATTGATCAACAGGAGAAAGCAATGCTTGACCACGGAGTTTTGAACGTCCCGCTGGCAAAGCGCGGGAACATCGACAAACAGATCGACCGCTACAAGCGTGAGAAGGAGATCGAGAAGCGCAATGAACTCGACGCGCGGAAGGTCGAATTCGACGCCAAAAAGACCAAGGCTTTAGCCCTGATTGCCCAGCTATCTGACGAGCGCGCTAAGGAGCTAATGACGAAGCACAAGCTGACCCGCAAGCAACTTGATACGGAACTCAAGTTAATCGCCAGAACAAATCCTGCTGCATTTCTGCGGCGCGGCATCTGACCCCCAGCCGAGTAGACCGAGCAATCGGCGCCGCGCCCTGAGCGACATCAGGGCGAAAACACAAGCAGCTTCTTCGGAGGCTGTTTCTGTTTTCAAAGGAGCAAGACATGACAGTAAAGCTGCAGGCCCCGATCCAGCTCGAGCTGAAGATCAGCGTCACCGATGGCGAAGGACGGGATGGCGTTGCGACCATCGAGATGGGCAAGGGTCAGTACCTTGACGGGCAAGCCGTCCGCGACCGTGTGGCCAAGTTCGCCGGCGAGGAAATGCCTGATGGATTCCGGCTGATGACAAAGCGCGAGTGGTTCCGCAGCATCTTCGGGCAGTGCCGCGAAGAAGGCGAAGACGGGGAAATCATCAGCATGGACTGGGCGATGCCGGGCGGCGACGACTGGGACCAATAGCCACCCCGAATCACTGCGATAGGCGCGCAGCCCAGCAGGGGTAAGTGCTGGGGAATCCACGGTACAGCTGCCCACGCCGACAGCGCACGGATGCAGATAGTGATCTGCTCGCGCCCCAGCCAGATGGGGCTACCAAATTCAACACCGGCCAGCTTTCGAGCTGGCTTTTTCGTTCCTGGAGGCTCTATGAACGCTCGACACCCGCTGTCGTATATCACTGCCGACCCGGTTGTCGGCGCCACATGCCTTGAGGACGACCGCGAGGCCGAGCAAGACGCCGACGAAGCAATGCTGGCCGAGGCTGAGCAGCAGGCGCCGCTGATCGTGCTGGCCCAGCTCCAGGCTCTCAAGCAGCCGGGCGGCTGGCTCCGGCCCGGCATCAGCGCTGACGGGCTGTCGTCGCCAGATGAAATCTTCTGCGATGCCATCCAGCACGACGATGCCAGCCGCGACGCCTACGCCGAGCTCATGACTGGCCCTGCCGCGCAGCGCCTGCGCCAGGCCATGGCCGAGTGGTTCGGCCGCAAGCATGCGATGGCGATCTACCTCGACCACGCAGAGACGCAATCCAAGCCCGCCCAGCGGGCTTTTTCTTTGGAGCAAGCATGAAATTCACTCCCTGGATTCTCGCCCTGCTGATCACGCTTGGCATGGGCCACTTTGCGGCCCGGGCTGACGCCGAGGCCGATCAAGAAGACGCCGCGGCGCTCAGCAGCCGTGAATTTGCCGGCCAGGCGCTGTGCGGCAAGGGTAATACGGCGGTCTGGGCCGACGACAAGGAAATGGACTGCTTCAAGGAGCTGCCATGAAACCCATGCTCCACGCCCTTCTCTGCTCCGGCCTTATGGCCCTGAGCGCCGCTGCAGCCCTGCTGATTGCCAACCCCCCATTTATCCACTGAGATCCAAATGAACGCCATCGTCCAATCCCAAGCCCACCAGCTCAAGCCCGCAGGCGGCTTCGATCTGAGCCCGCAGAACTTCGAACAGGCCCTGACCTTCTCCAACTACCTTGCCGACAGCGACATGGTGCCCAAGGACTTCAAGGGCAAGCCCGGCAACTGCCTGATCGCCATGCAGTGGGGTGCTGAGCTTGGTCTGAAGCCTTTGCAGTCGCTGCAGAACCTGGCCGTGATCAACGGCCGCCCCGCGCTGTGGGGCGACGCGGTGATTGCGCTGGTGCTGAGCAGCCCGGTTTGCGATTACGTGACCGAGGATGACGATGGTGAAACCGCGACCTGCCGCGTGAAGCGCAAGGGAGGGCAGGAGCAGGTGCGCACCTTCAGCATGGAAGACGCGAAGCGCGCGGGCCTGGCAGGCAAACAAGGCCCCTGGTCGCAATACCCTAAGCGCATGCGTCAGATGCGCGCCCGGGCGTTTGCGCTGCGCGACGTTTTCCCTGATGTGCTGCGCGGCATGGCTGTGGCCGAGGAACTGCAGGACATGGCAGCGGCTGCGCAGGCGCCCGTCACCAAGGACATGGGTCCTGCCGAAGTCGTTCACACCGCGCCGCCAGAGTGGCCCGCCGACCGCTGGGCCGCGGGACTGCCGAAGTGGCTGGACGGCATCACCCAGGGCAAAGCCATTGTCGATGTGCTGGCTTGGCTCAACTCGAAAGCAACTGTCACGCCCGAGCAGGAAAAGCAGCTGCGCGAACAGGCGGCCAGGCGCGCGCAGGCGCCCACGACCAACCCCGATGACCTTGCCCAGGCGATGCGTGAATGCGCGGACCTGGACAAGCTCTACGAGTTCGGCGGCCTGCTGGAGGCCATCACCGACGAAGCGCAGCGCCTGCGCGTCACCGAAATCTTCGATGCCCGCGTGGCCGAACTGGAACAACCATGACTATGCAAATCGTTTCCCTCGTGCAAGGCAGCCCCGAGTGGCACAACCACCGCGCGCAGCACTTCAACGCCAGCGACGCGCCGGCAATGATGGCCTGCAGTCCGTACATGACGCGAGCCGAACTGATAAAGAAGCTCGCCACCGGCATTACGGCCGAGGTGGATGCAGCCACGCAGCGCATCTTCGACGCCGGCCACCAGTTCGAAGCGCTGGCCCGGCCGCTGGCCGAGGAAATCATCGGCGAAGAACTGTCCCCATGCGTGGGCACCAGTGGCAAGTACTCCGCCAGCTTCGACGGCCTTACCTTCATGCTCGATGACGGATTCGAGCACAAGAGCTTGAACGCCGCGCTGCGCGAAGCGATGTTCGACGGCTGCACAGGCGCCGACCTCCCGCTGGTCTATCAGGTGCAGATGGAACAGCAGGCCATGGTGTCCGGCTGCGCGCGCATCCTGTTCATGGCCAGCAAGTGGGAGGCCGACCGCGACACCGGTGAAATGGTGCTGATCGAAGAACGCCACTGCTGGTACACGCCGAACCTCGATCTGCGCGCGCGCATCGTCGCCGGCTGGGCCGAGCTCGAAGCCGATGTAGCCGCCTACGACCCCACCGCCCAGCGCGCCGCGCCGGCCGTGGCCGCGCCTGTCGACAGCCTGCCGGCTGTGGCCGTGCAGCTTCAAGGCGCCCTGGCCGTCGTGTCCAACCTGCCCGCGTTTGGCGAGGCGCTGCGCGCTTTCATCGAGCGCATCCCAGTCAAGCCAGCCACCGATCAGGAATTCGCCGACACCGAGGCGGCCTGCAAGGCGCTGAAGAAGGCCGAGGAAATGCTGGAAGCCACCGAGGCCGGCGCGCTGGCGCAAATCTCGGACGTCGAACTGTTGCGCCGCACCGTGGCGGACTTGCGCGGCTTGGCGCGCACCACGCGGCTGGCAAAGGAAAAGCTGGTGACCGCGGAAAAGGAAGCGCGGCGCACGCAGATCGTGACCGGCGCCCAGGCCGCGCTCGATCAGCACGTGCAGGCATTGAATCAGCGCCTGCGCGCCAACTGGCTGCCGCGCGTGAACGGCGGCTTCGGCGAAGTCATCAAGGGCAAGAAGTCGCTGGCCAACATGGAGGACGCCGTGGCCGCGGCCCTGACCGACGCGAAGCACGAAGCCAACCTACTGGCCCAGCGCCTGGAAGCCAACCGCGCGCACCTGGTGCAAGAGGATGGCGACTGGATTGCCCTGTTCGCTGACTTCGCCGCTGTTGGCGCCAAGGCTGCCGAGGACTTCGAGGCCCTGGCCGCACTGCGCATCGGCAACCACAAGCAGGCCGAGGCCGCGCGCCTGGAAGCCGAGCGCGAGAAGATCCGCGCCCAGGAGCAGGTCAAGGCTGAAGCTGCCGTGCGCGCCGAGCAGGAGCAGAAGCGCCAGGCGGAAGAAGCCGAAGCCGCTGCGGCGCGCGCTAAGGCGCTGCAGGTCGAGCAGGAGGCGCAAGCCGCCATTGCCGACGCCCGCAAGGCCGAAGCTCTGCCGGCGCCGCTGCTGAACGACCTGGGCGCCGTAGCGACGCATGTGCGGGACGAAGCGACCGCCGCCATCGATGCCGGCCAGGTGATCAGCGCCGCCAAGAGCGCCACCGCGCCGGCTGACACCGGTGAGACGATGACCCTGGGCCAGATAAACACCTTGATCGCCCCGATCAAAGTCGACGCCGCAGGCTTGGCCGAACTCGGGTTCGAAACCACAGCAGTCAAGGGAGCAAAGCACCTCCCCGCAAGCGATGTTCCGAAGCTCCTGGCCGCCATGGCCAAGCACCTGCAGGGACTGCTGATCACTGCCTAACCCAAGCCCTCCCCGCGAGGGCTTTTCTACGCCATGACCCATTACAACCCTCCATCCCGCAACGCCGTCATAGCGGCGATCAAGGAGCACGGGCCGATGACCTGCGCCGAAGTTGCGGAGGCGCTCGGCTGGCCGCACTCCCGTGCGCACGAAACTATCGCCAACGCGCGCCGCTGGCAGCCCGGCAAGGTCTTCCGCGTGGTCCGCTACCGCAAGACCATGGGCAAGGGTAAAGACCCATCGGTCTACGCCGTCCAGGCAGGCGCCGACGTTCCGCGCCCTGTGATTGATCGCAAGGCCCGGCGCAAGGAAATCGACCGGCGCTACCAGCGAAAGAACCAGGCCATCATCAACGCGCGAGAGCGCGCTGAAAGAGCGGCAAAAAGCGGCCCGGCCGCGCCCACCAATCTGTGGATGGGCTTGGCTCCCGTAGGGGTCAGGCCGCTCATGACCATCGCCGCCCGCGAATCAGCCGGAGCGCCGCGGTGACCAAGCAACAGCCCACGCGGGCCGAGCGCGACCGCCCTGCCGCCCTGCGCGCCAGCGAAGACGCCCGGGCCGTGTGGTGGCAGGCCCAGCAGCCGGCGCCGCCACGGCGCTGCATCCACTGCCACGCAGAAGCACCCGCGCACCTCGAGGAAGGTGAAGGTCCTCCCTGCGGCTGCCCCTGAGCCTGAACACATCAACCGGCCCGCCTTGAGCGGGTTTCTTTTTTGGAGCGCCCATGAAGCGTGACGCATTCACCCTGCCGCTGGCCTTCCCGGGCGAGCTCATCATCGACAACTTCGCCGGCGGCGGCGGCACCAGCACCGGCCTTGAAGCCGCGTTCGGGCGCCCGGTCGACATTGCGATCAACCACAACGCCGAGGCATTGGCGATGCACGCCGCCAACCACCCTCACACCCGCCACCTGTGCGAGAGCGTTTGGGATGTGGACCCCATCGAAGTCACGCAGAACCAGCCCGTGGGCCTGGTATGGCTTTCACCCGACTGCAAGCACTTCAGCAAGGCCAAGGGCGGCAAGCCCGTGGAAAAAGAGATTCGCGGCCTGGCCTGGGTCGGTGTGCGCTGGGTCATCCGCACCAAGCCGCGCGGCTTCATGCTAGAGAACGTCGAAGAATTCCAGACCTGGGGGCCGCTGCTGATCGACGAGGACGGCAACGCCCGCCCAGATCCCGCCAAGAAGGGCCAGACCTTCCGGGTGTTCAAGCAGATGCTCACCACCGGCGTGCCGCTTTCGGAACGCGAAGACAACGAATCCATCGAAGACGCGCGCGTCGCGCTGTGCACCGGGCCATTGGCGCTGAGCGAAGTCGAGTTCGCGCGCCTGCTGGACGGCATGCACTACTCGGTCGAATGCGCCGAGCTGAAAGCCTGCGACTACGGCACACCCACCATCCGCAAACGCTTCTTCATGGTCGGCCGTCGCGACGGGCTGCCCACCATCGCGCGGCCGCCGGTGACGCATGCAGCACCAGGCAGCGAGCTGGCGCGCAGCGGCAAGCTGAAGCCATGGCGCACGGCCGCCGAGTGCATCGATTGGTCGATCCCCTGCCCGTCCATCTTCGAGCGCACCCGCCCCTTGGCAGATGCCACGCTGCGGCGGATCGCCAAGGGAATCATGCGGTATGTGGTGAACGCAGCAGAGCCTTTCATCGTGGGCCTAGCACATGGTGAGCACACGGAGCGCGCCGGCAGCCGGGCGCACAGCCTGAGCGAGCCTGTCCGCACGATTCATGCTGGCGGCGGCAATCACGCACTGGTAGTGCCGACGCTGGTGCAAACCGGCTACGGCGAGCGAGAAGGCCAGGCGCCGCGCGCGCTGGACATTGGCAAACCCCTGGGCACCGTGGTGGGCGGCGCAGCCAAGCATGCGCTTGTTGCTGCCTTCCTCGCCAAGCACTACACCGGCGTGACCGGCAGCGACCTGAACGACAGTATGGGCACGGTCACGGCGGTGGATCACCACAGCCTGGTGTCGGCACACCTCACCAAGTTTCGGACGGGCAGCACTGGCAGCCCATTGGACGAGCCCGTCCATACCGTAACAGCCGGGGGTGACGCGGCACGGCCAAGCACAGGCAACGTCATGGGCATTGTCACCAGCAGCCTCATCAAGCTGCGAGGCACCAGCAGCACTGCGGCGACCGACGAGCCGCTGCACACCGTCAGCGCTGGCGGCCAGCACCATGCCGAGGTCCGCGCGTTCCTGCTCAGCTACTACAGCACCGACCAGGACCCAAAGATCGGCGGCCCGCTGCCCACAGCGACTACGAAGGACCGTTTCGGGCTGGTCACGATCCACGGCCAGGACTACCAGATCGTGGACATCGGCCTGCGCATGCTGACGCCGCGCGAGCTGTTCAAGGCCCAAGGCTTCCCTGACACCTACGTCATAGGTGACGACGAAAGCCAGGGGCTCAAGCTGACCAAAAGCGCGCAGGTCCGCATGTGCGGAAACAGCGTTTGTCCACCGCTGGCCGAGGCCCTGGCCCGCGCCAACTTCGCCCATGAGGCGCAAATCTACGGGATGGCAGCGGCCTGAAACAGCCCCGCCCACCAAATTATTGCCATCGAATAAACGGAGATAAAACGATGACCGACAAGACACAACCCACCGACGCCGTTGCGCAGCCAGCGACTGACCGCGAAACGCATTTCTATCTTGCCGGCTGGAATGGCGCGCGTAAGGAAGTCGAGGCGAACGCGCATTTCCGCCAAGCCCTGCAAGCCGCCCCACCAGCGCCCCAAGGGCTGATCACGCAACAGGTCGAGGATGCACTGCTTGATGCCGGGCTGCCTGCTGATATGCGTGAGGAAATCATGACTGACGTGACAGCGCCCGCAGACGTGGCAGTGCCGCAAGCGTTGCGCGAGCTGATTGAAGCCATCGAGTTCACGCCGCTGGGGGTGCGCGCCATCCTAGCCATGACGCGCGCCCGCGCCGCGCTTGCCGCCGCCCCGGCGCAGGCCCTGGCAGTGGCCGTGCCTGATGGTTTTGGCACGGCGGAGCACTGGAAGGAGAAGGCGGAATACTGGGCCGGTGTTGCACATCGCCTACGGGGTGAAGCGCTGCGCGGAGAGCCTGTAGATGGGATAGTTCACCCGGCGCAGGAGCATGCAACCCAGCTTGCGGGCCAGGGGCAGGAACCATCGCCGCCGTTGGCCGTGACAGGGCCGGTTGAATGGCCGGCGACGTGCGACGGTCTGGAACAGGAAGCCTGGGAGGCCTGGGCGCGCGTTCAGCGCTTCGACATGTCCGAGCACCCTATGCACTATCTTTTCCTGAATGAGCGCACCGACGCGGCGCGCCAGGGCTGGAAGGGCGGTCTTGTCTACGCGGTTGAGCAGATGAAGCAGCGCGTGCATGTGGTCGAGGCCGCGCCCGCCCAGGCGCAGGAGGATGCGCGCGATGCGGGGCGGTGGCGTCACTTCTCCGCGCGCGGCGTGTTCCCCAAGAACGTGTGGAACAACGGGAACGGTCACTGGCAGTACGGAGAAATTCGCGCACTGACCGCAGAAGGCGTTGCGGACGCCGCCATCGCAGCCCGCGCTGCGCAAGGGGGTGCGTGATGGCTTCCATAGCTCTGCGCAACGGCATGGCTTTGCAAGCTCGACAACCTGCCCCGATCACGAACATCGCCCAGCTATTCGATGCGCTTGCGCTCGGCTGGGGAGAGGCTGGCTATTGTCGCTATCTGATCGCGGGCGATGGCGGCCAGTTCGTTCGCATAACCGCGCCTCCGCATGTGTTCTACATGCCCACCGCTGGCGACATTCCCGTTGTCACGGACGGGTACAGCTTGAAGGGGTTCATTCGTTTTGAAATGGATGGCCTCTACCCGGGCATGTTCCGCTCGGAGGTGGCTGACGATGGGGCGTATTGCATCGCGCAGCTAACGGATGAGGGGGCGCGTTTCGCGCGTCTCGGCGTGTCCGATGTGCTGGGTGTCCACCGCGACATAGATAGATGCTCGTTCTTCAATCCGCACACCACGGTTGCTGATACCGACCTGATGATCGAGCGCGCAGCAGCGCAGAAAGGCGGTGCGTGATGGCAGAAAACGTCGTGGAACTGGGCGATTACCGCTTCACCCACAAGCGGCGCCATCAATACCCGAAGCCCGAGTGCGAGCACAAGCGCGTCGAGCTCGACGACAACGGCGACATCGTGATGTGCTTGGACTGCGCAAAGCAGGTCAGCGCCTACTACGCCCTGCGCATGCTCACCGAGCACTGGGGTGAAGTGCAGAGCAAGATCGCGTCGAAGCAGGCCCGGGCGGATGGAGCGCACGACAAGGCGATACATCTTTTGGCAGCTCGCAGGGTGGAAGAGGCATGGCGTAGCCGGACCATGGTTCCGTTCTGCCCCCACTGCGGCGAAGGCATCAGCGCAACGGACGGCTTCGGGGGCGGACTCATCAACAAGGAAATCGACAGCGCCCGGCGAGCCAGGAAGGCTGCAGCGCGCGCGGCGCAGCAAGGAACCACCCCATGACCACAGCACAAGACCACTGCAAAACATGCAGCGCCTCATACGCCAATGACCTGAAACGCATTGTCCGCTGCGGAACGTGCCGGGTTGCTCCTGGTGCGATGCCTATCAACTGGAGACCAAAACCATGACAGCACAAGACCAACAGAGCCGCGCGGAGCTGCTGCCCTGCCCGTTCTGCGGCGGCGCGCCCGAGACCACCGGACCCTGGGAGATTGGCGTCAGCGACAACTACGAGACCTGCATCTGCTGTGAAAAATGCGGCTTTCACATTTCATCCGACGATGGCTTTGCCAGCGGTGAAAAGCAGTCGCTTGCGAAAGCCATCGACCGATGGAACCGCCGCGCGCCAGCAGAGCAAGCAGCGCGCGCACTGCCTGCGGGCATGGAGCCGTTCGGCTACTGGCACCAAGGCCCGACCGACGACGAGAGCGACTTTCACTTGCACGCCGATCAGGGCGACGTGTCGTGCAAGAAGTGCATCACGCTCTACACCGCAGCCCAGGTGCAGGCCATGGGCCGCGTGCCGCCAGAGTGGCAGGCCGTGCCGGTGGAGCCGTCGGGCGACATGTTGGTGGCCATCATGAGCGCCGGCGAGGTCGATGTACTGCGCGAAACCCCGGAAAAGCATCAGGTGCTGCTGATTGATCGCGCCGGAATTCCAGAGAGATATGCCAACCTGCTGGCCGCGGCCCCGCAGCCACCAGCCGCGCCCGCTACTACCGAACCTCAGGCCCCAACTACTGGAGCTGGCAGCGTTACTGCTGGAGCTGCACAGCAACTGATCATCGGTCCATGCGGGCAGTGCAAAGACGACCGCGATCCGTGCAGCTGCGCCATCGACACGATGCTCAAAGAGCGCGGGCAGATCGCAGTGAACCGCGAGCGCCACCTGGCAATGGCAAAGCAGGCCAAGGCCGCGCAGGAGCGCAAGCCGCTGACAGAAGAACAGATTCAAGACCTGATCGGCTTCGGCGATCCAACGGAACAGGAATGCCACCTGGTGCGACTTGGCTGGGACGCCGCCCAAAGCATTGAGGCCCCTCGATGAGCCGCCGCAAACGAGAGCGCCGCGATAAACGCGCCAAAGGACACCTCACATGACAACAGAACTTACTGCCGATCGGGTGCGCGAATTGCTTCAATACAACCCGGAGACTGGCGTTTTCACATGGAAGGCCGCATCGAGTAACAGGGTCCATGTTGGAGACGAGGCCGGCTCTTTTGACAAGGACGGCTATCGAGCCATAAGGCTGGATGGCAGACTGCATTTTTCTCACCGGTTGGCTTGGCTGTGGGCTCATGGCGTGCATCCATCGAAAGAGCTCGACCACATAAACCGAGTGCGGTCCGACAACAGGCTGTCGAATCTCCGGGAAGCCACACGCTCGGAAAACGTGCAGAACCGTCTGATGCAGCGAAATAACACCAGCGGCTTCAGTGGCGTCAGCTGGAGCAAGGACGCAAAGCGTTGGTGCGCAAAAATCAAGCTGAACAGGAAAACCATGCACCTTGGATATTTCCATACGCCGGAGGCAGCATACGCCGCCTATCTGCGAGAGAAGCGCGCACTACATCCAGCCGCCCCCGACTTTGACCAGCCCGCCCAGCAAGCGGGCTTTTTTACGAGTACATAAATATGCAAGCCACTGCACTGCCCCCCGTTCACAGAATCAGCACGGCCTGTGAAAAACTGTCCGTCTCCCGGGCCACAATCTACCGAATGGCCAAAGCTGGCACCATTGAGCTGGTCAGGATTGGCAAAGGATCCACCAGAATCACCGATGCGAGCTTGCGCCAACTGCTTTCGGCCAGGATTGCAACATCCGGCTGAGCGCGCGTTGGCGAAATCGGGGCAAGAGTGACTGCCGCGTTTTGGGTAGCTAGATGGGTAGCTAGAACCAGAATACTGCGTTAGACCCTCTTGTAACCCGCATGAAATATAGAAAGTCTTGAAAAATGAAAATTGCGACGTGGAACGTCAACTCCCTCACCGTGCGCCTGCCCCAGGTGCTCGACTGGCTGCAAGCCAATCCGGTCGATGCACTGGCCCTGCAGGAGCTCAAGCTGACCGACGACAAATTTCCGCTGCAGGCGCTGCAGGAAGCGGGCTACCATGCGGTCACCCATGGACAGAAGACCTATAACGGCGTCGCCATCCTGAGCCGCACTCCCGCGCGCGACGTGGTGCGCAACATTCCCGAGCACGAAGACCCGCAGGCGCGCATCATTGCCGCCACGCTGGACACAGAAAAAGGCCCGCTGCGCCTGATCAACGGCTACTTCGTCAACGGCCAGGCGCCGGGCAGCGAAAAGTTCGCCTACAAGATGCGCTGGCTGGAAGCATTGCGCGAATGGGTGCGCAAGGAACTGGCGGCGAACGAGCGCCTGGTGCTGGTCGGCGACTTCAATGTCGCGCCCGAGGACCGCGACTCGTTCGATCCCGAAGGCCTGCGTGAAACCATTCACCATACGACCGAGGAGCGCCAGCATTTCCGCGACCTGCTGGAGCTGGGCATGACCGATGCGTTCCGCATGTTCGAGCAACCCGAGAAAAGCTTTTCCTGGTGGGATTACCGCATGCTGGGCTTCCAGAAGAATCGCGGCCTGCGCATAGACCACATTCTCGTGAGCGACGCGCTCAAGCCCGGCGTCAGCGCCTGCGTGATCGACCGCGCGCCGCGCAAGAACCCCCAGCCCAGCGACCATACGCCGGTGGTGGTGACACTGGACTGAACGCCGCGCCCGGCGTGCAGCGTCAGGCAAAAATCATGAACGCAGCCAGTGCAGCGCTTCGATGCCGCGCTGCACGGCCATCGCCTGGCGCAGCAGGATCACGCGTGCCGCTTCGGGCAGCCCTTCGCGCAGCGCCGCGCGATAGGCCGTCAGCAGCATCCTCTCGGCGTCCTCGCTCGCATCGAGCAGGGCCTCGCTGCTCTGCGGCGCTATCGCCGACTTGAGCGTCTCCCATCCACGCAGCAAAGGCCCGGACAGAAAACCGTCGCCACTGTGCAATGGCGGCAAGGCGAATTCGTGAACCAGTTCGGCGCAAGCCGCTTCGAAGGCGTGCAGATGGCGTTGCAGCATTTGCTGCAGCAGCCCGGGCGGCGAATGCACGATCGCGACCTGCAGGCTTTTGGCGGTCTGCATGTTCAGCCGCTGCAGCCCCTGCAACACGGCCAGGACCTGCACCTGCGACAGCCCCAGCACCGGATCGGCCTGGCGCATGCGCTCCCAGGCGGCCTCCACTGCGCTCGATACTTGGCGCCAGGCGAGCAGGCTCGTGCCTTTGCAGGCCGGCCATTGCGCTTCGAGCACCGGCAGCACCGATGCCAGATCGCCCGGATACTGCACGGCGGCCTTCCAGCCCAGTTCATAGGCGGGCCGATACTGGTCGTAGCCGCGGCCACTCACGTAGTTGGGCTGAAGATGATAATGGTCATACCAGAAGGCGTCCTGAAGTACATCCTGGCTGGCCTGGACTTGAGGGTTGCCGTTGGCGGCGTTGCGTGCGGTAGGTGTCTGACGGTGCAATTCTTCGCCCCAGCGTAGTTGACGCTGGGTTCGGCGTAAAAAGGAAGAATCGGCAAACCGGGGGTCAGGCATGGAAAAACGTGCGTCGCACACAAAACAATAGGGTTTCATTGTCGCCCAGCCGCAAGCCCCGCCAGGTCAGTGAGTCCGACACACTGGCGTAGGACGGGATGACGCCCGTCCGGCGCCATCCGGGCCGGCTCAGTGCTCTTCGCCCGCTTCCAGGCCCAGTTCCTGGATCTTGCGCGTGATGGTGTTGCGGCCTATGCCCAGGCGTTGCGCGGCTTCCATGCGCCGGCCGTGGGTGACCTGCAGCGCCGTGCGGATCAGGTGCGACTCGAAGCGTCGGCTCAGCACATCCCAGACATCGGCCTGGCCGCTTTCAAGCAGCTGGCGCGCCTGCACGTCGAGCAAGGGCTCCCAGGTCGACGGCGCCGCGCCCGCCACCGGCATGTCGGCTGCGGCTGCGTCGTGCAGACCCGTCGCCGGCACGAAAGCCGGCGCAAGCACCTCGTCGCGCTCGACCACGGGAACTGGCTCGGGCGGCGCGAAGACCGGCGCTGCGCCAGCGGCAACGGCGCTACCGGGAAGTTCCTGCAGCACTTCGGGCGGCAAGTCCTTGACCGAGATCTGCTGCGCGGGCGCCATCACGGTGAGCCAGTGGCAAATGTTTTCCAGCTGACGCACATTGCCCGGGAACGAGAACGCCTCGAGCCGCTGCAGCGCCGCCTCGGCAATGCGCTTGGGCTCGACACCCAGCTGACGCGCGCTCTGCTGCAGGAAATGGCGAGCGAGCATGCGCACGTCCTCGCGGCGCTCGCGCAGCGCCGGCAGGCGCAGACGGATCACGTTGAGGCGGTGGAACAAATCCTCGCGAAAGCCGCCTTCGCGCACGCGCTGCTCCAAATCCTGGTGGGTCGCGGCGATCACGCGCACATGCGACTTCACCGGAGCATGGCCGCCCACGCGGTAGAAATGGCCGTCGGACAGCACGCGCAGCAGGCGCGTCTGCAGGTCGAACGGCATGTCGCCGATTTCATCGAGAAACAGCGTGCCGCCGTCGGCCTGCTCGAAGCGCCCGCGGCGCTGGGTCTGGGCGCCGGTGAACGCACCGCGCTCATGGCCGAACAGTTCGCTTTCCAGCAGGTCCTTGGGAATGGCCGCGGTATTGATCGCGACGAACGGTCCGCCCGAGACGGGCGAATGCTTGTGCAGCGCGCGCGCGACCAGCTCCTTGCCCGAGCCCGATTCGCCCGTGATCAGCACCGTCACCTGGCTCTGGCTCAGGCGGCCGATGGCGCGGAACACGTCCTGCATGGCGGGCGCCTGGCCCAGCATTTCGGCGTTCAGCGGCGCCTGGTCCTCGATGATCTCCTCGCGCTGGCTTTCCTCGACCGCGCGGCGGATCAGCTCCACGGCCTTGGGCAGGTCGAACGGCTTGGCCAGGTATTCGAACGCTCCGCGCTGGAAGGCCGACACGGCGCTGTCCAGGTCGGAGTACGCCGTCATGATGATCACCGGCAGGCCGGGCTGCTGGGTGCGCACCTGCTCGAGCAGCTGCAGGCCCGAGCCGCCGGGCATGCGGATGTCGCTGACCAGCACCTGGGGAGGCTGGCGCGCGGGATCGCTGGCGTCTATGTCGGCCAGCGCCTCGAGCACTTCACGCGGATTGGTGAAGCTGCGGGTCGGCAGGTTTTCCCGTGCCAGGGCCTTTTCCAGGACGAAGCGGATCGAAGGGTCGTCATCTACTATCCAGATCGGCTTCATACTTTCTTGCTTCCTTACGCTTGGGTGTTGTCATGGACCTCAGGGCAAGGGGATGAGAATGCGGAAATCGGTGCAACCTGGCTGGCTGTCGCATTCGATCAAGCCATCGTGCCGCTGCACAAAGGTCTGGGCCAATGTCAGCCCCAGACCCGATCCGCCGTCCCGTCCAGACACCAGGGGATAGAAAATCCTGTCCCTGATGGTCTCTGGCACGCCCGGTCCGTTGTCTATCACATGCAATTCCAATGCCAGGCGGTAGCGCTGTTTACCAAAAGTCACCTGCCGGGCGACGCGTGTGCGCAGAGTGATGCAGGCATCGCCCTGCACAATGCGTGGCGCGAGTGCCTGCGCGGCGTTCTGCACGATGTTCAGCACGGCCTGTATCAGCTGCGCGCGGTCGCCGCGGAACTCGGGAATCGAGGTGTCGTAGTCGCGCCGCACGCTCAGACCCTGCGGGTACTCGACCAGCACCAGCGAGCGCACGCGCTCGCAGACTTCGTGGATGTTGACGTCGCCGACCAGATGCGGATGGCGGTGCGGCGCGAGCAGGCGATCGACCAGGCTCTGCAGCCGGTCGGCTTCGTGCACGATCACCTGGGTGTACTCGCGCATCTCGGGGCTCTCGAGGTCCATCTCGAGCAGCTGCGCCGCGCCGCGAATGCCGCCCAGCGGGTTCTTGATCTCGTGCGCGAGGTTGCGTATGAGCTCCTTGTGCGCCTGCGTCTGCTCGATCAGCCGCTCCTCGCGGTCCTGGCGCACCTGCTGCTCGAGCGGCGACATCTCGAGCAGCACATGGCCCGAGCCTTCGGCGATCGACACGATCACCTGCATGGGAATCGACTCCTTGGCCTGGCGGCGCAGGCTGGCTTCGAAGCGCAGCGCCGCATAGTCCTGCACGCGCGCGCCGTCCATGGCCTTGTGCAGCAGCGCCGGGTCGACAAAGTGTTCGGAAAAGTCGCTGCCTTCGAGCATGCGCCGCGACAGGCCCAGCGCGTTCTCCAGCGCCGCATTGGCAAACAGCACCGAACCGTCAAGCGCCAGCACGGCCGTCAGGGTACAGAGCGAATCGAAGACATGGTAGGCGCTTTCCGGGCGCCGTTTCTCGAGGGAAAGGGGCATGTACGCCTTCAGTTGACGGGCACATCGGCAGCGGCTGCCGGCAGGCGGGCAATTTCCCGGCGCAGACCCGCGATGTCGCTCTGGTAGCGCGCGATCTGCGCCTTGAGGCTGGCCGTGCGCTCGATATAGCCCTGGGGATTGCGCAGCTCCAGCGCCGAGCGCTCGGGGCTGCCGTTGTTGTATTCGAGCTCCAGTTGGGCCAGGCGTTCCTGCGACTTGGCGAGCTCGCCCTGCAGGATGGCGCGCGCGTCCGAATCGCGCACGCGCTGGGCGCTGCCTTCGGCGCGCGGTGCAGGTGCGGGCGCGGCGCCGCTGCGTGCGGCCGGCGCCGCGGGTGCCGCCGAGGCACCGGGTGGCGGGCCGCCATGGATCACGGTCACATGACCGCCTTCCACGGGCTTGCAACCGCGCTCCTTGGCGCTGGTCGCATTGTTGGTGTATTCATTGCCACAGCGGTAGATCGTGCTCTGGGCCGAAGCCAGGGGTGCGAGCAGCGGCAATAACAGGAGTACAAGCAGTTTTTTCATCACAGTCCTCGGTCACCGTTGGCCTGCGGACAGGCGCGGCGCAGTAACCAACAGTATCGCCTGATCCGGTGACAAACAGGCGAATTGCCCCGCGCGCTGTGCGCGTGCGCCCACATTGCACACGCCGTGGAGGCGAAAAAAAAGCGGCTTGCGCCGCTTTCTTGTGCTGCGCCCCTTGCGGGGCGGCAGCTGGCTCCATCAGAGCGAGTAGTACATGTCGTATTCGACAGGGTGCACGGCCTGGCGGAAACGCGTCACTTCGGTCATCTTCAGTTCGATATAGGCATCGAGCATGGAGTCCGAGAACACGCCACCCTTGGTCAGGAACGCGCGGTCGGCGTCCAGGGCTTCGAGGGCCTGGTCCAGGCTGTGGCACACGGTGGGCACCAGCTTGTCTTCTTCCGGGGGCAGATGGTACAGATCCTTGGTCGCGGCTTCGCCGGGATGGATCTTGTTTTCCACGCCGTCCAGACCCGCCATCAGCAGTGCCGAGAAGCACAGGTAAGGGTTGGCCAGTGGATCGGGGAAGCGCGCTTCGATGCGGCGGCCCTTGGGGTTGGACACGTAAGGAATACGGATCGAAGCCGAACGGTTCTTGGCCGAGTAGGCCAGCTTGACCGGAGCTTCGAAGCCGGGGACCAGACGCTTGTAGCTGTTGGTGCCGGGGTTCGTGATGGCGTTCAGTGCACGGGCGTGCTTGATGATGCCGCCGATGTAGTACAGCGCGTAGTCAGACAGACCGGCATAGCCGTCGCCGGCAAACAGGTTCTTGCCGTCTTTCCAGACCGACTGGTGCACGTGCATGCCCGAGCCGTTGTCGCCAGCGTAGGGCTTGGGCATGAAGGTGGCCGTCTTGCCATAGGTGTTGGCCACGTTCCAGACGACGTACTTGAGCTGCTGCGTCCAGTCGGCGCGTTCCACCAGCGTGGAGAAGCGCGTACCGATTTCGTTCTGGCCTGCGCCCGCCACTTCGTGGTGGAACACTTCGACCGGAATGCCCAGCGATTCGAGGATCAGCGACATCTCGGCGCGCATGTCTTGCGTGCTGTCGACGGGAGGCACGGGGAAGTAGCCGCCCTTGGTCGTGGGACGGTGGCCGCGGTTGCCGGAATCGAACTTGGTGCCGGTGTTCCAGGGGGCTTCGTACTCTTCGATCTCGAAGCTCACGTGGCCGGGTTCGTTGGTCCAGCGCACGCCGTCGAAAATGAAGAATTCTGGCTCGGGTCCGAAGTAGGCGGTATCGCCCAGGCCCGATGCCTTCAGGTAGGCTTCAGCGCGCTTGGCGATGGAACGCGGATCGCGGTCGTAGGCCTTGCCGTCGCTGGGTTCGATCACGTCACACTGCAGGAACAGCGTGGTTTCTTCGAAGAAGGGGTCGATGTTCGCGGTGGCGGGATCGGGCATCAATTGCATGTCCGAGGCTTCAATGCCCTTCCAGCCAGCCACCGAGGAGCCGTCGAATGCATGGCCCGAAGTGAACTTGTCTTCATCGAAGTGCGACACAGGCACGGTCACGTGCTGTTCCTTGCCGCGGGTATCGGTGAAACGCAGGTCAACAAACTTGACCTCGTTCTCCTTCACCATCTTCATCACATCTGCAACGGTCTTAGCCATCAGGGTCTCCTGCAAAAACGGCTTGTTCAAAAAATGTTGCAATACTTCAAGCAGTTTGCGTGCCAACTTTGCACGCACTCCGATTGCCGTATTCGCTGGTGCTCACCCGCTCGCCCAAAGGCAGGCACCGTACCATGGCAGCGCCGAGCTTCACCAAAACGGTGCAATTCTGCGATGCCGAAAAAAATCACCCATTTCGCACCACTTCGGTGCTGTACTTCGCACCAATAGAGTGCAATCCCTCAATCAGTGCAGGCCAGGCGGATTCGACCGCCGTGGCCAGGCCCTTGATGCCGAGCTCGACATGCGCGCCGTGCACCGCATGGTCCACGCTGGGCAGGCTGAACACCCGGATGTCGCCATGGGCGGCTTCGAGTTGCTGCATCAGCGGCGTGAGTGTAGCCTCCCCCACGCCAAAAACCAGCACCGAACGCTCCTGCCGCGCAGGGCCATGGAACAGCGGCGCATAGTGCTGGTCGAGCACGCTTTCAACCATGGGCCAGGCCATGACGGGAAAGCCGGGCACGAAATGCACGGCACCGCCCGCGCGGCCCGCGCAGGAAAAACCGGGAATCTTGTTGTAGGGGTTGGCGATGATGCTTGCGCCCTGCGGAAAATTGCCCATCTGCAGCCGGTGCAGGTTATCGGGCCGGCCGGGCTCGAACACTTCGCCCTTCTCGGCCGCGACATCGCGCATGCGCTCCTCGATCAGCGCCACGGCTTGCGGGTGCAGCGCCAGCGGCACGCCCAGCGCCTGGGCCGCGCATTGCCGCGTATGGTCGTCGGGCGTGGCACCTATGCCGCCAAACGAGAACACCACGCTCGCGCTGTCGAACGCGCGCTCCAGCGCGGCCGTGAGCCGCGGCCGGTCGTCCCCTATGTATTCAGCGTATGACAGCGACAGGCCACGCGCCGCCAGCAGTTCAATCACCTTGGACAGATGCTTGTCTGCCCTTTTACCCGAAAGAATCTCATCGCCAATGATGATGGCGCCAAACTGCAAATCCATGAACACTCACTTGTGGGGGGAGGAAAGAGGTGGCACCTGCGCCGAAGATTCGGGCTGGGGCGCCAAGGGCACGATCACGTCGGCGGCGTCGACCGGCTGCGGGTTGGCGCGCAGCAGCTCGAGCGCCGCCAGGCAGAAATGCGCGAACCACAGCGACGAGAACGCGAACACCAGCGCATAGATCCAGATTGCCAGCGGAATCAGCACCCAGAACGCGGCCAGGAACAGCATGCCCGAAGCCCAGACAATGGCCGGCGCAGCGCCCAGATAGCCGCAGACCACGCCCATGACCATGAGGCTGTAGCGATGGCGCAGGAACAGCACGCGCCGCTCGCGCTTGCTCGCGTGCTCGGCCAGCGCGTCGAAAGCCATGACGCGGTAGGTGAGCCAGCCCCAGATCAGCGGCGGGATGATCAGCACCAGCGGCGGCACGAACCACAGCGGAACGGAAACGACCAGGGCAATCAGCGCGATCAGCGTCGAGCCCAGCGACCAGGCGAGGCTCGCGAGCAGCGAACCGCCCAGCTTGCGCTCTAGCAGGGGAAACCGCCGCTCGGCGACCAGCCGCACCAGCGCGGGCGCCATGCACAGCGCGACCAACAGCAGCGACAGCACGACAATGATGGGCATCGCGACCAGCACCACCAGCACCGGCGCCACCGCGGCCGAGCCAAAGCCCACGCCGCGCGCCTGCAGCCAGCCCCAGGCGGTCTGCAGCCAGCCCGCGCCGTCGAGCAGTCCCTGCACCCATTGCACCGTCGGCCCCCAAAAGAAGTAACCGAGCACGGTCGACAACAGGGTCATGAACAGCAGCGGGACCAGGGACCAGAGGATTACCCGTTTGTGCAGACAGTAAGCTGCTGCACGCCAGAAGGAGTCGATAAGCAGTCGCATGCCTCTAGGATACCCATTGCGGGCCTCAAGCGCGACCCATCAAACGCAGAACCCCGCGCCACTGCTGACTCCAGAAGCCTTCCCCATAGTCACGCAGGCGTCCGCGGGCATCGGGTTCGACCTGATCCCGGATGCCGGTAGGGTCATAGCGCAGCTCGAAATTGGCCGTGCCGAACAGCATGTCCCACACCGGCAGCAGCACGGCGAAGTTGTTTCCACCCCGGCGCACACGCTGGCCGTCGGGCGTTTCATGGCCGATTCCAATGGTGTGGTGGCGGCGGTGAAAGCGCGGGCTGACCCACAGCCGTTCGCCCACGCGGCCGAACCACAGGCGCAGATTCGCGTGGTGCAGGCTTTCGCTGAGCTGGGTGATGGCGACAATGGCGACGAACTGGCCAGGTGCCAGACCGATGATCTGCGCCACCAGCACGATGATGCTGTCGCGCAACAGGTCGTCGAGCAGATGGTTGCGGTTGTCGCTCCACATCGTCATCTGGCGCTGCGAATGGTGCAGCGCATGCAGCTTCCACCACCAGCCGAAATGGTGCTGGCCGCGGTGTATCCAGTAGTCGAGCAGGTCGAACACCACGAGGTACAGCAGCAGGCTGACCCAGGCCTGGTCGGTCACGCCGGGCCAGAGATTGTCGAGGTGATAGGTGGGCATGCCCCACACGCGCAGCGTGCCGAACAGATGGTCCCACAACGGATCGATAGAGAAGAACAGCGCGATGCGAAACAGGCCCAACCGGTGCACCAGCGTATAAAGAATATCGACGCGTATCGCGCGCCGGTCGGTCACGGCCTCGACGGGCCACAGGCGCTGCAGCGGCGCGATCAGCAGCACCATCACCACCAGCTGGATCAGCCCGACCAGCAGCCAGCCCGTGGCCGTGTAGCCGTCCTCGAGCAGATTGCCCAGCCCCAGACCAAACAGCAGCGGCTGCACCACGCCCTCGAACAGCCACTGTTGCGCTGCGTTGAACCAATCCACCAAGACCTGCATAACCTCTCCACTCAACGCGTCTGCGTTATCCAATCACGGTAATCAGGATGTGTGTCCAGCGTGCGAAAGCAAAAGCCCTGCTCCTTCAGCCCGACGATCAGCGGCTCGAGCACCGCGGGCGCCCAGGCATCCTTGCGTGACCATATGCCCAGATGCGCCAACAAGATATCACCGCTGCGTATGCGCTGCAGTGCCTGGGCCAGCAAGGCCTTGTTGCTGAAGCGCTCGCTGGGCAGCTCGTCGCCCAGAAACCCCGCGGGCGACCAGCCCACATGCGCCCAGCCGCAGGACCTGGCCGCGGCCAGCAGCGCGGGCGAAGTCTTGCCGCCCGGCGCGCGAAACAACGGCAGCGGCTTCTTGCCCGTGATCTGCTGCAGCCGCTCGGCCGACTGCTTGATTTCGGCGCAGTAGCCCGCGGCGCTGAGCGTATACGTTTCGCCTTCGCGCGGTCCGGCCGAAGGCTTGACGCGAAAGGCCGGTGCCTGGGGGCTGCCCGCATCACCGCGCCAGTAGGCATGCGACCAGGTGTGGGAAGCGAAAGCATGGCCTTCGGCGGCGCGCGCGCGCCACCAGGGTGCCCAGTGCTCGCCCAGGCTGCCGTCGCCTTCCTTCGTCGCCTCGTTGGCGCCGAAGAAAGTCACGCGCACCTGCTGGCGCTGCAGCACTTCGGCAACCAGCGGCGCGACGCCCATGTGGCCGGTGTCGAACGTCAGATAGACCGGTTTGCAGGCGTCCTGGGCCCAGGCGCCGAACGACAGCAGGCTGGCGCCCAGCAGGCAGGCCCCGAGCAAGGCGTTACGGCGCAGCGGCATGGCTTCAGCGCGGCGCGTGCGCCAGCGTCCACACGCCGTGCGGCGACTTGCCCACGTTGACCTGGCGCACGACCTTCTTCTCGACGGTGTCGATCACCGACAGCTTGCGCGCCCAGCGCGAGCTCAGATAGATGTAGCGGCCGTCGGCCGACACTTCCATGCAGTCGGGGCCGCCAGGGGCGGGATAGGTGTCGACCAGCTGCTGGGTCTGCATGTCGATCTTGCCTATGGTGTTGGCCACGCGGTTGCTGACATAGAGATGGCGCTTGTCGCCCGCGGCGCGGAACGCGTGCGCGCCCTTGCCGGTCTTGATCAGCGCCATGTTGCGCGGCGGGCCGGCGGAGATGTCGAACACTTCCACGCTGTCGCTGCCCGTGAGGCCGATGTAGAGCCGCTTGCCGTCAGGGCTGCCGTAGATGTCGGCGGGCATGGCACCGGTGCGCACGCGCGCGGTGATGACCTGGGTCGCCATGTCGATCGCGACCAGCTCGTCGCTGTCCTGCATGGTCGAATACAGCGTGGCGCTGCGCGCGTCTATCCACAGGTGGCTGGGGGTCTTGCCCGTGCTCACGCGCTTGGCGAGCACCGGCTGCTGACCGTCCCAGCGGTAGAAGTCGATATGGTCGAGCCGGTTGGCGGCCGTCACCAGCCACTTCATGTCGGGACTGAAGCGCAGGTGGTAGGGATCGGAAATATCGCGCACCACGCGCTGCACCTGGGCCGTGCGCGGATCGAGGAAGGTCAGCGAATCGCCCAGCGCATTGGCGACGATCAGCGATTTCTCGTCGGGCGTCAGATAAAGATGGTGCGGCTCCTTGCCCGTGGGAATGCGCTGGGTCTCGACCCAGCGCTCGGGGTCGATCACGCTGACCGATGCATCGAGCGAATTGAGCACGAAGATCGGGGGCAGCTTGGCCGGGGGCGTATTCACCGCGGGCAGCGGCGCGGCAGCGGCCGGAACCGGCGTTGCGGGTGGCGCAGCGAAGGCCCCCGTGGCGGCCACACCGGCCCATCCGATCAAAACCAGGGCAGCGCGTCGCTGCTCGAAAGAATTGCGCTTCACAAACCACCACTTTCTAGAGTGCGTGCAGTGTATCTGCGCGCCACACTGGTGCGTGCGTGTGCACCAAAGCTTGTCACCAGATGTCATCTAAAACCAACAGTGACACAGGGCGGCGCGGCAAAAAAAAGACCGCCTAAGCGGTCTTGGATATCGGCGGAAAAAGTCATTCACGTTTTCCAAACCTAGCATGCCCCAGCTCAGGGGCACCGAGCAAGGGCCGCCCCGCAGCGATGGTGCCGTCCCCCTCCACCGAAGGTTGAGAGGGGGAAGCGGCGTAAGCCGCTCAGGGGGTGCTTAGAGTTTCCATTTTTCCAGCAGTTTCTGCGGGCCCATGTTGTCGTAGCTTTCAAACGGCTGGTGGATCCAGGGGTTGGTCGGCAGGAATTCCACCGAGTAGTCGGCCTTGAAGGTCGACAGGCCCTTGGTCCAGATCACCGCGCTGCGCAGCTCGGTGATGGGCGCGTAGTTGCTCTTGAGCATTCCGACCACGGCATTGAGCGTGTGGCCCGAGTCCGCGAGGTCGTCGACCAGCAGCACGCGGCCCGCGATCTCGCCCTTGGGCGTGGTGATGAAACGCGCGATGTCCAGGTGGCCCTGCACCGTGCCGGCTTCAGCGCGGTAGGAGCTGGTGGACATGATGGCCAGCGGCTTGTCGAAAATGCGGCTCAGGATGTCACCCGGACGCAGGCCACCGCGTGCCAGGCACAGGATGGTGTCGAATTCCCAGCCCGATTGGTGGATCTTGAGCGCAAGCTTCTCGATCAGGCCGTGGTACTCGTCGTAGCTTACGTACAGGTGATTACCGTCTTCGGTCAACATGGTGCTTTCCTGTTTTCAGTCGTGGATACAGACGGCGGCGATCAGGCTGCGCTGTAGGGGTTGTGCATGAGGATCGTGTGATCGCGGTCGGGGCTGGTCGACACCATGGCGATCGGCACGCCGGTGACTTCGGCAATGCGGTCCAGGTAGCGGCGGGCCGAGGCCGGCAGCTTGTCGTAGTCGGTCACGCCCACGGTCGAATCGGTCCAGCCGGGAATGGTTTCGTAGATCGGCTTGCAGCGCGCGATGTCGTCCGCGCCCATGGGCAGCAGGTCTATGGTTTCGCCGTCGAGTTCGTAACCCACGCAGAGCTTGAGTTCCTCGAGGCCGTCGAGCACGTCGAGCTTGGTGATGCACAGACCCGACAGGCCGTTGACCTGGGCCGAGCGCTTGAGCAGGGCTGCGTCAAACCAGCCGCAACGGCGGCTGCGGCCCGTGGTCACGCCCTTTTCGGCACCGATGGTGCTCATGTGATAACCGGGCGTGCCTTCCTTTTCCCAATCGAGTTCGGTGGGGAACGGACCGCCGCCGACGCGCGTGCAATACGCCTTGGTGATGCCCAGCACGTAGTGCAGCAGGCTCGGGCCCACGCCCGAACCGGCGGCGGCGTTGCCGGCCACGCAGTTGCTCGAGGTCACATAGGGGTAGGTGCCGTGGTCCACGTCGAGCAGCGTGCCCTGAGCGCCTTCGAACAGCAGGTTGCCGCCGGCCTGGTGGGCTTCGTTGAGCTCGCGCGAGACGTCGGCCATCATGGGCTTGAGCAGCTCGGCGTGGCGCATCGCTTCTTCGTAGACCGCGTCGAACTGCACTTCGCCGTCGGCGATGTAGGGCTTGAGCGCGTCACCGAAAGTGAAGTTCTTCGAGCCAAGCACATGCACCAGGATGTGGTTGTGCAGGGCCAGCAGTTCGCGCAGCTTGGTGGCGAAGCGCTCGGGGTACTTCAGATCCTGCACGCGCAGCGCGCGGCGCGCGATCTTGTCTTCGTAGGCCGGGCCTATGCCGCGGCCGGTGGTGCCGATCTTCTCGGTACCGCCCTGCTCGCGCGCGGCTTCGCGGGCGACGTCGAGGGCTGCATGGAAAGGCAGGATCAGCGGGCAGGCTTCGCTCACGCGCAGGCGGTTGCGCACCTGCACGCCGGCTTTTTCCAGGCCTTCGATTTCCTCGAACAGCTTGGCGGCCGACAGCACCACGCCGTTGCCGATGTAGCACTTGACGCCGGCGCGCATGATGCCGCTGGGAATCAGGTGCAGCGCGGTCTTGACGCCGTTGATGACCAAGGTGTGACCGGCATTGTGACCGCCCTGGAAGCGCACGACGCCCTGGGCGCTTTCCGTGAGCCAGTCCACGAGCTTGCCCTTGCCTTCGTCACCCCACTGGGTGCCGACCACGACCACGTTGCGACCTTTGGTTGCTTTCATATTCAAATCCGATGAAATGTCAAATGCCTGAAATGGCTTGTACGACCCATTGCCCGGCGACTTGCACCAGTTCTCGGTCGCAGTGAAATTCGTCTACTTCGCTTCCGTGGCCCGGCAGCACGCAGACCACCGTCTCGCCCTGCTGGCGCAAGGCGGCAATGGCCGCGCTCACGTCCTGCGCATCGCCCCAGGGCGCGCGGATCGCGGCCTTGAGGGCGCGCGTGGGCACCACGCTCACCAGTTGCTTGATGTCCAGGCTGAAGCCGGCCGCGGGCCGGTTGCGACCGAACACCGCACCGACTTCGTCGTAACGGCCGCCGCGCACCAGCGCATCGCTGGCACCGGGCACGTACATCGCGAAGCGCGTGCCGCTGTAGTAGCCATAGCCGCGCAGGTCGGCGAGATCGAAGGTCACGTTCACGCCGTCGAGCCGCGCTGCCAGCCACTTGAGGTGGGTCAGCACTTCGGCCACGCCGGGCACGCCCGCGAGCACCTTCTCGGCTTCGTCCAGCACCTGCACGTCGCCGTACAGCTGCAGCAAGGCCATCAGGCCGTTGCGCGAAGCCGCGGGAAAATCACGCGTCAGCTGGGCCAGCTCGCTCGCATCCTTGGTGGCCAGCGCGGCGTGCACGGCATGCAGCACCTGGGCGTCGACATCCACACCGGCGAGCAGGCTGCGCACCACGCGCACATCGGCCATGTCGACGCTGACGTTGCTCACCTGGGCGCTGCGCAGGCAGGCCAGCGCGAGCAGCAGGGCTTCGAGGTCGGCCTCCAGGCCGGCATGGCCATAGATTTCCGCGCCGAACTGCAGCGGCTCACGCGTGGCGCGTGGACGATCAGGACGGGTATGGAGCACCGGGCCGCAATAGCAAAGGCGTGTGACGCCTCGGCGATTGAGCAGATGGGCGTCGATGCGGGCCACCTGCTGGGTGGTATCGGCGCGCAGACCCAGCGAACGTCCGGAAAGCTGGTCAACCAGCTTGAACGTCTGCAGGTCCAGGGCTTCGCCGGTACCCGTCAGCAGGGACTCCAGATGCTCCAGAAGGGGAGGCATGACCAGCTCATACCCGTAGCTACGCGCCGTATCGAGCAATCCTCGACGCAATTCTTCGATGTGCCGTGCCTCGGAAGGCAATACATCGGCGATGTGATCCGGCAGGACCCAAGCAGACATGGAAAAAAGGGGAGGCTGTTAAAAACGCGATTCTACGGGATAGCCGCGACATCCCACCCTTCCTTGCACCAAGGCCTAGCCTCGTCACACAGTATTGCTTGCTTAATGACAGGTATTGGGTGCGGAAAGTCCGCAGCCCGGCCCCGGCCATCCAACGTGCCCGCCAATGCAAAGAGGGGCCTGAGCCCCTCTTTTTTTTCCGGTCATGCGCCCGTACAGGCCAGGCGCAGTCGGGATGCCTACTTGGCCGCGGCGCCGTTGCGCATGGCCTTGAAGAATTCCGACGACGCGGGGTCGAGCACCATCACGTCGCTCTTCTTGCTGAAGCTGGCCTTGTAGGCTTCGAGGCTGCGGTAGAACTGCGCGAACTGCGGATCGCGGCCAAAGGCCTCGGCATAGATGCGCGCGGCTTCGGCATCGCCTTCGCCCTTGATCTTCTGCGCGTCGCGGTAGGCGTTGGCGATCGTGACTTCGCGCTGGCGATCGGCGTCGGCGCGGATCTTTTCGCCTTCGGCGCCGCCGGTCGAACGCAGCTCGTTGGCCACGCGCTTGCGCTCGGCTTCCATGCGGCGGTAGACCGACTCGGTGATCGATTCCGCATAGTCGACGCGCGTGATGCGCACATCGACCACGTCCATGCCCCAGGGCTTGGCGCCGCGCACGGATTCGAGCACTTCGCGTTTCACATCGGCCATCAGCGCTTCACGCTTGTCGGCCAGCAGATCCTTGACGGTGCGCTTGTTGATTTCCTCCTGGAAAGCATTGCGCACCACGCGGTTGAGCTGCATCGTGCCCGCGGTCTCGTCCAGGCCCACGTTGCGGATGTACTCCGAAGGCTCGGAGATGCGCCAGCGCACATACCAGTCGATCACCACGCGCTGCTTTTCAGCGGTCAGCATGGGCTCGGTATCGGTGCTGTCGAGCGTCAGCAGACGCTTGTCGAGGTAGCGCACGTTCTGGAACGGCGGGGGCATCTTGATGTGCAGGCCCGGCTCGGTGATCACTTCCTTGATCTGGCCGAGCGCGTAGACCACGCCGAACTGGCGCTGATCGACAACAAACAGCATGGAGCTGAGCAAGGCCAGCACCACCAGCAGGGTGGAGACAATAAATCCGACTCTGTTCACAAGAATCTCCTAGCGGGCATCGCGCTCGCGCGAACGACCATTGTCGCGCGCACGGGCATCATTCAGGGTGGAGGAAGGCACGGTCACCGTGCCTGCGGCCGGGGCGCTGGCGGCGCCCGCTGCGGAGCTGTCGGTCGCGCCACCCGCCTGGCCCGCGGACTGCATGATCTTGTCGAGCGGCAGGTACAGCAGGTTCGAGCCCTTGCTCGAATCGACCAGCACCTTGGTCACGTTGCCGTAGATCTGCTGCATGCTTTCGAGATACAGGCGGTCGCGCGTGACCTGGGGCGCCTTCTGGTATTCGGTCAGCAGCGAGCTGAAGCGCTGGCCGTCACCCTGGGCCTGGGCCACGATGCGTTCCTTGTAGCCCGCGGCTTCTTCCTGCATGCGCGAAGCGACACCGACCGCGCGCGGCACGACGTCGTTGGCATAGGCCTGGGCTTCGTTCTTCGCGCGCTCGCGCTCCTGCGCGGCCTTGAGCACGTCGTCGAACGAGGCCTGCACCTGCTCGGGCGGACGCACGCCGCCCTGCTGCAGGTTGATGCCCACGACTTCCACGCCGACCTTGTAGCGGTCGAGAATGGTCTGCATCAGCTGGCGCACGCGCGGCGCGATCTGGTCACGCTCTTCGGACAGCGCCGCATCCATGCGCATCTTGCCGACGACTTCACGCACCGACGTTTCGGCGGCCTGGACCACGGCCTCGGCCGGGTTCTTGCTCTCGAACAGCCAGGCGCGCGCGTCGCTCAGGCGGTACTGCACGGCAAACTTGATTTCGACGATGTTCTCGTCCTGCGTCAGCATGGCCGATTCGCGCAGACCCGTGCTCTTGATCACGTTGTCGCGGCCGACATCGGTGGAGCGGATCTGCGTCACGAACACCAGTTCATGGCGCTGGATGGGATAAGGCAGGCGCCAGTTGAAACCCGCACCGACCGTACTCTGGTACTTGCCGAACTGGGTGATCACGGCCTGCTGGCCTTCCTGCACGATGAAGAAGCCCGTGCCCAGCCAGATCAGCACGGCGACGCCGGCGATCACACCGATGCCGGCACCGGCATTCTTCATGTCGGGCTGGAAGCCGCCATTGCCGCCGGGCGGCTGGCCGTTGCCGCCATTCTTGCCGCGGAACAGTCCCGCCAGCTTGCGGTTGAGCTCACCCCACAGCTCGTCCAGGTCCGGAGGATTGCCCTGGCCCTGGCCTTGCGGCCGGCGATCGCGGCCGTTCGCCGGAGGAATCGGGCGGTCGCCGTCGGGCCGGGGACCTTGTCCCGAGCCGTCCGAGTCCTTGTCATCGCCCCGACCCCAGCGGGGATCGTTCAGGTTGAACATCCCCCGAAGGCGCTTGGGCAGCAGCGCCCAACGGGACGCGCGGTGTGAAAAATTCATGCGAAAAGTCTCAAGTATTTTGCAAAAAGACAGGGATCCCTTCGGCATTTTGCCCAAACAGGGCTTGGCGCCTCATAAATCAGCGGGGTTCTCGGGGATCTTATCCGCCCCCTTCGCTGCCAGAACGCTCTCGGTGAGCGACTGGCGCAATGCTGGCAGACCTTCACCCGCGCGCGCGCTGACGAACAGCCGTGGCACGGGTTGACCGTCCCACTCATATGTATCCTGCAGCAATACCGGCCGCAATTCAGCGGGCATGGCATCGAGCTTGTTGAAGATCAGCAACTGGGGAATCCCGTCAGCACCGATTTCGGCAAGCACTTTCTGCACTTCAGCGATCTGCTCGGGGAATGCGGGATTCGACGCATCGACCACATGCAGCAGCAGATCGGCGTCTATCGCCTCCTGCAGCGTCGCCTGGAACGCATCGACCAGGCCGTGTGGCAGATCGCGGATGAAGCCCACGGTATCCGACAGGGACACAGATTGGCGCGCATCGCTCAAATACAACTGGCGCGTGGTCGTGTCCAGCGTCGCGAACAGCTGGTCGGCCGCGTAGGCGCGGGCCTTGACCAGCGCATTGAACAGCGTCGACTTGCCGGCATTGGTGTAGCCGACCAGCGAGACGTTGAACACGTCCTGGCGCTCGCGCTGGCGGCGCTGCGTGGCGCGCTGCTTCTTGACCTTGACCAGGCGCTCGCGCGTGCTCTTGATCGATTTGTCGATCATCCGGCGATCGAGCTCGATCTGGGTTTCACCCGGACCGCCGCGCGCACCGATACCACCGCGCTGGCGCTCCAGATGGGACCAGCGGCGCACCAGGCGTGTGGCCAGATACTGCAGGCGCGCGAGCTCCACCTGGAGCTTGCCTTCATGGCTGCGCGCGCGCTGGCCGAAAATCTCGAGGATCAGCAGCGTGCGGTCGGTGACCGGCATGTCCAGATGGCGCTCGAGGTTGCGCTGCTGCGCCGGGCTCAGCGCCTGGTCGAACAGGATTTCCTGCGCACCATGCATCTGTGCGAGCATGCGGATCTCGTCGGCCTTGCCGCTGCCGACGAAAAGCGCCGCGTCGGGCACCTTGCGCTTGCAGGTCAGGCGCGCGACGGGCTCCAGGCCTGCGGTCTGGGCGAGCAATCCGAGCTCTTCGAGCTCGGAATCAAAATGGGGCAGCCCGAAATCCACACCGACCAGAAGGACCGGTGTGGCGGGGCCGTTGGGAGTATCAGGAGTGCCCATGCAGACCCTCCGTCAGTACGCGACTCCCGGTCGCGGGGGAAAAGACTGGGTGGTGCAATCTCAAGCGCCAGCGGCTTCGTTGTCCGCAGCGGTTTCGGCTGTGGAGAAGTTCACGGCACGGCCGGGAACAATGGTGGAAATGGCGTGCTTGTACACCATTTGGGTGACGGTATTGCGCAGAAGCACGACGTACTGGTCAAAAGACTCGATCTGCCCCTGGAGCTTGATGCCGTTGACGAGATAAATCGAGACCGGCACATGCTCGCGACGCAGCGCGTTCAGGAACGGATCTTGGAGGAGTTGGCCTTTATTGCTCACGATATTCTCCGTGTTCAAGGAGTGTTGTTGTAAACCGACACCTTACCACAAGCCTTGCGGACCCCGGATTACCGGGGGGCACCGAGGTCTTTTGCCGCCGGGCCGCCCAATGCAAAAGTGGCCCTTGGGGGCCACTTTCGTCGAGGTCTTGCGGCGATTATTTGTCTTTGTCGGCGTAAGGATTCGCCGAAGTCTTCATCTCGATGCGCAGCGGCGTGCCCACGAGATTGAACTCCTTGCGGAAACGCCCTTCGAGGAAGCGCTTGTACACGTCCGTCACATGCTCGAGCGAGTTGCCATGGATCACGATGACCGGCGGGTTCATGCCGCCCTGGTGGGCGTAACGCATCTTGGGGCGGAACATGCCGGCGCGCTTGGGCGCCTGGAACTGAACCGCTTCGAGCAGCAGGCGCGTGAGGACGGGCGTGGACATCTTGCAGGTGGCCGCCTTGTGCGCCTGGGCGATCGATGCCCATACCGGGCCCAGGCCCTGGCGCTTGCGCGCCGAGATGAAGTGCATGGACGCGAACTTGAGGAACGACAGGCGCGACTCGATCGAGCGCTGCAGCAGCTCGCGCTGGTACTCGTCGACCGCATCCCACTTGTTCACGGCCAGCACCACGGCGCGACCGCTTTCCAGGATGAACCCGGCGATGTGCGAGTCCTGCTCGGTCACGCCCTGCGTCGCATCGATCAGCAGCAGCACGACATTGGCCGACTCGATGGCCTGCAGCGTCTTGACCACCGAGAACTTCTCGATGGCTTCGAACACCTTGCCCTTGCGGCGCAGGCCGGCAGTGTCGATCAGCTCGAACTTCTGGCCGTTGCGCTCGAACGGCACGGAAATCGCGTCGCGCGTCGTGCCCGGCATGTCGAATGCGACCAGGCGCTCTTCACCCAGCCAGGTGTTGATCAGCGTCGACTTGCCGGCATTGGGACGGCCGGCGACGGCCAGCTTGATCGGGCCGAGTTCGCCCTCTTCCAGCGATTCCTCTTCGGGCTCGGGCAGGTGCAGCGGTTCGAGCGCGAGCTCGACCAGGCCGCGAATACCCTGGCCGTGGGCCGCGGACACCGGGTGCACCGCGCCCAGACCGAGTTCGTAGAACTCGGTCAGCTGCACGCCTTCAAGCATGCCTTCGGCCTTGTTGGCGATCAGCAGGCAGGGCTTGCCCAGACGCCGCAGGTACTTGGCGATGTCATGGTCCTGTGCCGAGACACCGGCGCGCGCATCGACCACGAAGATGACCACATCGGCTTCGGCCACGGCCTGTTGCGTCTGCTTGGCCATTTCCTTGAAAATGCCGCTGGTTGCATCGGGTTCGAAGCCGCCGGTGTCAATCACGATGTACTCGTGCTTGCCCTGCTTGCCCTGGCCGTAATGACGGTCCCGCGTCAACCCGGCATAGTCGGCGACGATCGCATCTCTCGACTTCGTGAGCCGATTGAACAGCGTCGATTTGCCCACATTCGGGCGCCCTACAAGGGCAATAACTGGCTTCATCCCAGAATACCTATCAATCCGGCCGGAAGCCGTACACGCCACCATTGCGCGTCACGACCACCAGCGTATCCGCAGCCACCACCGGTGCTGCAGCAATCCCGGAGTCATCGGTCGTCAGGCGGTTCAACGGAGAACCATCCTCTTTGGACAACAGATGCACCAGACCTTCGTCATCGCCCACCACCACTGAGCGCCCCAACAGCAAAGGTGCTGTCAGCTTGCGCAGTTGCAGGCGATCCGTTGACCACAGGCGGCTGCCATCGGCACGCCGCCATGCGATCACTGTTCCATTGCCTTCGGAGCCGACAATGCGTTCGGCGTCACCACCCACGCCTTGCGCGCCCCGGGCCGGCTGGGCCCACTGCAGACGTGCACTGCCCACGTCCACGCAGGCCACCGAGGCCTGGAAGGTGCGGGCGCACAGCTGCCCGCCTTCGCGGCTCAGCGGCCCCACCAGGTCGACCAGGCGCTCGACATCGTTGGTGCCGCGCGGGCTGGCCAAAGCGGCTTCCCACAGCACGGCGCCGTTGTCGGGATTCAGGCCCACGAGCCGGCCCGCGAGACCGGCCATCAGCGTATCGCCGACGGCCGTGAGCACGCCCGCCTGGCGCAGCACCAGCGATTCGCCGGTACGTTGCTGCACCCACAGCTGGCGTCCATTCTCGGCATCGAAGGCCGTGAGCGCGCGGTCGGCCGACAGCACGAACACGCGGCCGCCAGCGACCAGCGGCGGCGTGTACGACGCCGCGGGCAGGCGCTTGCGCCAGACTTCACGGCCCTGCTCCAGCAGCACCACTTCGTTAGCGCGCGTGACCACGGCCTGCAGGCGTTCATTGCCGCCCACGCCGGCCGTCAGCGGCTGGCCGACCTTGGCCTGCCACAGCGAGGCACCCGAGCTGGCGTCCAGCGCCTGCAGGCTGCCATCTATGCTTGCCAGCACCACGGTCGTGCCATGCACATGCGGCACCAGGGGCAATTGCCCAAGGGGCGCGATTTTAGCCGTCCAGGCCTTCTGCACGGGCAGCAGGGCCACATTGGGCCCCAGATCCGAGGGCTTGACCTTGCTGGAGTTCCAGAACGCACAGCCGCCGAGGCTCACGATCAGGCCGAAAGTACAGAGGCTGCGCACCAGGCGCGTTGGCAGGCTGCGGGTCATAGTTTGGCTTCCGTTGGGCTGGCCTTGGCCTGGACTTGCACGCCCAGTGCATTGAGCTTGAATTCCACCAGGCGGCGATAGTCGATCTGGCTGTCGAATGCCTTGTAGGCTTTTTCGTATTCAGCCACGGCTTCGGTCTTCTTGTCCTGCAGCGCATAGACGTCGCCACGGCGGTCGGCGGCCACGGCCGTGAACTCCGCGGGGAACGCGGCCGACAGTTGCTGCAGCGCGGCATCGGGCTGCTTTTGCTCGAGCAGCACCGCGGCCAGGCGCAAGCGCGCAAGCGCCTGCAGACCGTTGTCGCTGCCCTTGTCGGCAACCCAGCTCAGCGCATCCTTGGCCTGGTCCCATTGGCCCGCATCGGCATAGGCCTTGGCGGCCAGCAGACCCGACTGCGCGGCCTGCTGGGTGCCGGAATAGCTGCTCTTCAGATCGGTCAGCGCCTGGCCTATGCGGTCGAGCTGCTTGCCTTCGACAGCCTGGGTCACTGCATCCGCGAGCGCCGCGGCCTGCGTGGCCTGGCGCGCCTGCCAGTATTGGTAGCCATTCCAGGCCGCGAAGCTGCCGAACACAACAATCAGGGCACCCGTGATCGGGGTGCCCCATTTGTTCCAGAAATGCTTGAGCTGGTCAAGTTGCTCTTGTTCTTCAAGATCGAAATGTTGGGCCATGGCTATGCTGGGTGTTTTTAGTCTGTCGATTGTAGAAGGGTCGCCCACTGCGCCACGGCGCTGAGGGATTGCGTGGTCTGGGCGCCGCTGCCGTCGCGCAGCGATTTGACCGTGACCTGGCCCTGCGCGAGTTCGTCCGAACCGAACACCAGCGCAAAGCGCGCGCCGCTCGCATCGGCTTTCTTGAACTGCGACTTCATGCTGCCCATGCCCTCGCCCGCAGCGCCCGAGGGGCTGTGCAGCTGCACGCTGACGCCGGCGCCGCGCAGCGCCTGTATCACCTGGCTGACCTGGGGCAGCGCGGCCGCATCGGGCACGACCGCATAGGCGTCGGGCACGGGCGCGGCCGTCGCCAGGCCGGCTTCCTTGACCAGTTCGAGCACGCGCTCGACACCCAGCGCCCAACCCACGGCCGGTGCCGACTTGCCGCCGATCTGCTCGATCAGGTAGTCATAGCGGCCGCCGCCGCAGATCGTGCCCTGCGAGCCGAGCTGGTCGGTGATGAACTCGAACACCGTGAGGTTGTAGTAGTCCATGCCGCGCACCAGGCGCGGGTTGATGCTCCAGACCACGCCGTTGGCGTCGAGGATGGCGGTGACGGCGTTGAGGTGGGCCAGCGACGCTTCGCCCAGGAAGTCGAGCAGCCGCGGCGCGGCCTGGACCATGGCCTGCATGGCCGGGTTCTTGGTGTCGAGAATGCGCAGCGGGTTGCTGTGCAGGCGGCGCTTGGCTTCCTCGTCGAGCAGGTCCTGGTGCTGCTCCAGATAGGTGATCAGCGCGGCGCGGTGCGCGCGGCGCTCGTCGGGCTGGCCCAGGCTGTTGAGTTCCAGGCGCACCTGCTGCAGGCCCAGTTCCTTCCACAGCGCGTCGGCCAGAAGAATCAGTTCGGCATCGACTTCGGGGCCGTGAAAGCCCAGCGCCTCGGCACCGATCTGGTGGAACTGGCGGTAGCGGCCGCGCTGCGGGCGCTCGTGGCGGAACATCGGGCCCATGTAGTACAGGCGCTTGCCGCCGTCATACAGCAGATTGCTTTCGACCACCGCGCGCACCACGCCGGCCGTGGCTTCGGGGCGCAGCGTGAGCTGCTCGCCGTTGAGCCGGTCCTCGAAGGAATACATTTCCTTCTCGACAATATCGGTGACCTCGCCCAGACCGCGCACGAACAGCGGCGTGGGCTCGACGATGGGCGTGCGGATGTTGCGGTAGGCATAGCGCTGCATCAGGCTGCGCACTTTTTCCTCCAGCCATTCCCAGCGTGCGGAATCGGGGGGAAGAATATCGTTCATGCCTTTGACGGCAACAATCTTTCCCGGCTTGGGAGAGGTTTTGGTTTCAGTGGTCACGGCAAAAATGGGTGAGATCAAGATTCAGGCGCTGCGCGGGCAGCGCAGCGGGCAGCGACTTATTGCGCCTGGGCGCCGTAACGGCGGCGCACATAGTTGTCGACCAGCGCGTGGAATTCCTCGGCGATGTTGTCCCCGCGCAGCGTCAAGGCCTTTTCGCCGTCGATGAACACCGGCGCGGCCGGTGCTTCGCCGTTGCCCGGCAGGCTGATGCCGATGTCGGCATGCTTGCTTTCGCCCGGGCCGTTGACGATGCAGCCCATGACGGCCACGCGCATCGCTTCCACGCCCGGATAGTTCAGGCGCCAGACCGGCATCTGCGCGCGCAGATGGTCGTCGATGCGCTTGGCCAGCTCCTGGAACGTGGTGCTGGTGGTGCGCCCGCACCCCGGGCAGGCCGTGACGCTGGGCACGAACATGCGCATTCCCAGCGACTGCAGGATTTCCGCGGCAACCACCACTTCCTGGGTGCGTGCCTCGCCGGGCTGGGGCGTGAGCGAGACGCGGATGGTGTCGCCAATGCCTTCCTGCAGCAGAACCGACAGCGCCGCGGCCGAGGCCACCGTACCCTTGGTGCCCATGCCGGCTTCGGTCAGGCCCAGGTGCAGCGCATAGTCGCAGCGGCGCGACAGCTCGCGGTAGACCGAAATCAGGTCCTGCACGCCGCTGACCTTGCACGACAGGATGATCTGGTTGCCGGCCAGGCCCATGCTTTCGGCCAGGCGCGCGGAGTCGATGGCCGACGTGATCAGCGCTTCGTACATTACCTGGCGCGGGTCCCAGGGCTGGGCGCGGCGGCCGTTCTCGTCCATCAGGCTGGCGAGCAATTCCTGATCGAGACTGCCCCAGTTGACGCCAATGCGCACCGCCTTGTCGTAGCGCGCGGCGGCTTCAATCATCTGGCCGAACTGCTTGTCGCGCTTGTCGCCCTTGCCGACGTTGCCGGGGTTGATGCGGTATTTGGACAGCGCCTTGGCGCATTCCGGATAATCGGTCAGCAGGCGGTGACCGTTGTAATGGAAGTCGCCGACCAGCGGCACGTTCTCGCCCATGCGGTCGAGCTGCTCGCGGATATAAGGCACGGCCGCGGCCGCCTCGGGCGTGTTCACGGTGATGCGCACCATTTCCGAGCCGGCCTGGGCCAGTTCACGGATCTGTATCGCGGTTTCCACGGCCTCGACCGTGTCGGTATTGGTCATCGACTGGATGCGCACCGGCGCATCGCCGCCCACCGTCACCACGCGGTCTCCCCAGACCACGCGCGCCTGGCGCGAACGCCGCGCCGCGGGAGCGGACATGGGGATGGGCAGCTGTTCTTTGCTGTTCACTTATTTCACCTCGAAGCGTGCTACGTCTTTACCCTGGGCCGCGGCCGCAAGGTCGAAAGCCTGGCCGCCGACCTGCAGCGTGGTGACCGCGACGCGACCCACCACCACCTGCACCGGCAGCTGCGCCGCGACCTGGGCGGACTCCCCGGCTGCCAGATTCTTGCTCAACACCACGGCACCGCGTGCATCCTTGACCTGTACCCAGGAAGGGGCCGAGGCATTGAAGACCAGCGACTGCTGGCCGGGCGGCAGCGGCGCGGCGGCGACCGGCGTACCGGCGGCGGGCATACCGGCAACGGGCGTACCGGCAACGGGCGTACCGGCGGCGGGCGCAGGCGTTTCGGCGGCGACAGGTGCGGCAGCCGATGCTGCGGCAGCCGGCGCTGCGGCCGCGGGCTCGGCGGGCAGCGCTGCCGCCGGCGTATCGATGACCGCGGGCGCCACAGGTGTCTGCACGGCCGCAGCGTCGACAGGCTGGCTCACCGTCGCCGGCGCGTCTTGACCGCTGTCGTCGCGGTCAAGAATGCCGCTGGGCAGGAAATAAACGGCTGCAGCGCCGATCAGCAGCACCGCCACCGCGGCCACCGCCTTGGTCGAGACACCGCTGTTGCCGGCCGTCATGCCGCCGCCGCTCTTGCCTGCACGCTCCTTGATGGGCGCGTTCAAATGCGTGCGCTGGGGATTGAGGCCCTGGGGCGCGTTGCGCGGCAGCTGGTCGAGCACCGGCTGGGCATCCATGCCCAGGCTGCGGCAGATGCTGGAAGCCAGCGCGCGCATGAACACGGTATCGGGGAAAGCCGCGTAATTGTCGGCCTCGAGGGCCTCGAGCTTGTGCACCGGCACCTTGAGCGCGCCCGCAAGCGCGGCCACATGCAGGCCCGCGGCCTCGCGCGCGCTGCGCAGCTGCTGGCCGGCGCTGGCGCGCGCTGGCGCCTCACTCTGTTGCGTCTCCAAAACACCGGACATCTGCAACTCTCTCTCACTCATTGAATGCACCCCGTTGATAGGCCAACCACTCGCGCGATTCCGGAAAACGCCTGCCCAGCGGGCCGGCCAGCTGCTCCATCGCCAGCCGGTCTCCCAGCGCACGCTCCACCTTGATGCCCAGCCACAGCGACTCGGCGTTGGCCTGCTCGCTGTTGTTCAGGCGGCGGATATAGAACTGGGCACGCGTCACATCCCCCTGAACATACAGCACGTTGGCCAGGTTGTAAGCGACAACCGGATTGCCGGCGTCCATTTCATAGGCCTTGAACAATGCTTCCTCGGACGCCTTGACCTGGCCCGCGCTCTGCAGGCACAGCCCCTTGGCCATCCAGGTCTTGGCCCTGGCCTGGTAGCGCGGCTGCTCGAGCGCCTCGTTGAACAGCCGGTCGGCCTGGGCATAGCGCTTTTGCTGGCACAGCAGCCAGCCGTAGTTGTGCAGCACGTTCGCATCGCGCGGCGCGAGCGCCAGCGCGCGGCGAAAACCGTCCTCGGCGAGCTCGGCATCGCCGAGCTGCATGTAGATCAGGCCGCGCAGCTGGTGGGCTTCGGCATAGTTGGGATCGGTCGCGAGCGACTGCTTGACTTCGTCGAGCGCGACTTCGGTTCTGCCGAGCTGGAAATAACTCGCCGCGAGCTCCATGCGTATGCGTGCACGGCGGCGTATATCGGATTCGTCGGAAGGCGTGACGAGGTCGGCATGCGTGCCGCCGTCGATGCCGCGCGGACCACCCGCACAGCCGGTGAGCAGCACCAGCCCCAGGCAGGCTGCGAAGCCCCAGCCCAGGTAGGAACTTTGCCGTCCGATTTTTCCAGGATTCATGCAGTAAGCCTTATGGCTCCTTCAGGGAGAAGGAGCAATCATGATTGTGCGACGTTTTGCCATGCGCTCCGCGGCGCGCGTGCGGTCCTTGACGTCGCCGGCGAGTTGGCCGCAGGCCGCGTCGATGTCGTCACCACGCGTCTTGCGCACGGTGGTCACGATGCCCGCCTGGGTCAGGATGCGCGCAAACTCGGTCACCTGGGCCGAAGGCGAGCGCAGCAGTCCCGAAGCCGGGAACGGGTTGAACGGAATCAGGTTGAGTTTGCACCATGGGCGGCCGTTGCCATGGCTGCGCACCAGATTCACCAGTTGCTGGGCATGCTCGGGTTGGTCGTTGACGCCGTCGAGCATGCAGTATTCGAAAGTGATGAAGTCGCGCGGCGCATGCTCGAGGTAGCGCTGGCAGGAAGCCAGCAACTCGCTGATCGGGTATTTGCGGTTCAGCGGCACGAGGTCGTCGCGCAGCGCATCGTTGGGCGCGTGCAGCGACACGGCCAGCGCCACGGGGCAGTCCAGGCCCAGGCGGTCCATCATGGGAACGACGCCGGATGTGGACACCGTCACGCGCCGGCGCGACATGCCGTAGCCGTGGTCGTCGAGCATCACGCGCAGCGCGGGCACGAGGGCCGTGTAGTTTTGCAGCGGCTCGCCCATGCCCATCATCACCACGTTGGAGATGACGCGCTCGCTCACGCCCAGGCGCTTGCGCAGCGCATGTTCGGCGAACCACAGCTGGGCGAGGATTTCACCCGTCGTCAGATTGCGACTGAAGCCCTGGTGGCCCGTGGAGCAGAAACGGCAGCCCACGGCGCAACCGGCCTGGGACGAAATGCACAGCGTGCCACGGTCGTCCTCGGGGATGAACACGGCTTCGACCGCATTGCCATCGCCCACATCGAACAGCCATTTGACGGTGCCGTCCTGGGACACATGCTCGGTGATCACCGGCAGCGCCGTGACATGGGCACGCGCCTTGAGCTTCTCGCGCAGGGACTTGGCGAGATCGCTCATTTGTTCAAAGTCGCTCGCACCGCGCTGGTGAATCCAGCGAAACAGCTGCGTCGCCCTGAAACGCTTCTCCCCGAGCTGTTCGCAATAGGCGCACAGTCCGTCGAGATCAAATTCAAGTAGGTTGGTAGTCATATCGGCATGCGGGTCCACGCCGGCCGCAAGGCGCCGGCAGCAAAAGACCCGGAGGTCTTTCGCTGCACAGCGTCCAGGCGATCAACGCGAGTAGATGTTCAGGCCGGGGAAGAAGAAAGCAACTTCCACTGCCGCGGTTTCGGCAGCATCCGAGCCGTGCACTGCATTGGCGTCGATGCTGTCAGCGAAGTCGGCGCGGATCGTGCCGGCTTCAGCCTTCTTGGGGTCGGTTGCACCCATCAGTTCGCGGTTCGTCAGAATCGCGTTTTCGCCTTCCAGGGCCGTGATCATCACGGGACCGGAGATCATGAAGTCGACCAGGTCCTTGAAGAAAGGACGTGCAGCGTGCACAGCGTAGAACTGTTCAGCTTCGTTGCGCGACAGTTGCACCAGACGGGCAGCGACGATCTTCAGGCCAGCGCCTTCGAAGCGGGCGTAGATTTGGCCGATGACGTTCTTTGCAACGGCGTCGGGCTTGATGATGGAGAGAGTGCGTTCGATAGCCATTTGGTTTTCCTTGAGGGTTTTAAAGATTTTTGTCGGTAACAACAAAACCTCTTATTCTAGCGATCTCGGACATACACCTGACTCTCCACCGGGGACTGTCAGCGGCGACCGCGGCGCTGCGCCGTGACGCGCTTGGCTTCCTTGCGCGCGCGCGACAGGCTGTCCTCGCCAATGAAACCGGGTTCGGTCTTGAGCGGATCGGCCTGCACTTCGCTGGCCTGCGTGGGCTTGCGGCCCGGACGCGGCGCGGCGGTGCGCGCGGCAAAAATGCCGCCGCCCTTGCGTGCCGGTGCCGGTGCCGGTGCACGGCCAGCACCGCCCGTACCCCGGGGGTTGGCCGGACGGCCCGTGCCACGTGGCGGGCGCTGCTCGCCTTCGCCTTCGGGGTTCTCGGCAGGAACGCGGGCCGCCTGGCGCAGCGCCTGGATGTCCTTCTCGTCGAGTTCCATGAACGCTCCGCGCTTGAGACCGCGCGGCAGCAGCATCGCGCCGTAGCGGATGCGGATCAGCCGGCTCACGGCGTGGCCCACGGCCTCGAACATGCGCCGCACTTCACGGTTGCGGCCTTCGGAAATCGTCACGCGGTACCAGCAGTTCGCGCCTTCGCCGCCGCCGTCCTCGATAGAGCCGAACGAAGCTTCGCCATCCTCGAGCTTGACGCCGTCGAGCAGGCGCTGCTTTTCTTCCTTGTTGAGCGCGCCGAGCACGCGCACCGCGTACTCGCGCTCCAGGCCGAAGCGCGGGTGCATCAGGTTGTTGGCCAGATCACCCGAGTTGGTGAACAGCAGCAGGCCTTCGGTGTTCAGATCGAGCCGGCCGATGGACTGCCACTTGCCCTGGTGCAGGCGCGGCAGGCGGCGGAACACCGTGGGGCGGTTCTGCGGATCGTCATGGCTCACGACTTCGCCCGCGGGCTTGTGGTAGGCCAGCACGCGCGCTTCGGGCGCTTCGATGCGAAAGCGGATGGGCTTGCCGTTGACCGTGATCTGGTCACCGTACTGTACGCGCTGGCCCACGTGGGCCAGTTCCTTGTTGACCGAAATCTTGCCTTCGAGGATCAGCTTTTCCATCTCGAGGCGCGAGCCCATGCCGGCCTGGGCCAGCACCTTGTGCAGCTTGGGCGATTCGGCCTGGGGCGTGAGCACGCGCTTGGGCAGCGCGGCATCCTCGATCTGCTCCTGGGCGTCGAGCTCGCCCGAAACCACATCGGCAAAATCAAAGCCGTCCTGGGTCGCGGCCACGGGTGCGGCAGGTGCCACCGGGGCGACCGCCGTCGCGCGGCGCGGGCCCTTGCCGAACGCGCCCTTGACCTGCTGGGGACGTGGGCGTGGTTGGGGGCGCTGGCGTGCTGCAGGGCGCGCTGGCTCGTCTGCATCAGGCACGGGAGGCACCGCATTGGGGTTGCCGTCTTTATCCGCCGTCGAATCATTCATCATTTTTTTCCTGTGTCGCATCACTGCGAGACCCTGTTTGTTCAAACCTGGGGCAAAAGCGAAGCCTGCCCGTCTAGGCCCGTGGTGCCCTGCACCGCGGCCGTCTGCGGCGTTTCACCGCCGCCCGATTCCTCTGCCGCGACCGCTGCCGTTTCGGGCGCGGCGGCGGCTGCTGCGTTCTCATCCAGCGCCTTGAAAAGGTCTGGCTGCGGCACGCCTGCCTGCATCGCGGGCAGCTGATCCAGCGAGCGCAATCCCAGATCGTCCAGAAACTGCCGCGTGGTTGCGAGCAGCGCGGGCCGCCCCACCGTCTCGCGATGGCCTATGACTTCGACCCAGCCGCGATCCTCGAATTGCTTGATCAGCAGGCTGTTCACGGTGACACCGCGTATGTCCTCGATGTCGCCGCGCGTGACCGGCTGCTTGTAGGCAATGATCGCCAGCGTCTCGAGCGCCGCACGCGTATAGCGTGGCGGCTTCTCGGGGTGCAGGCGATCCAGATACACACGCATCTCGGGACGGCTTTGAAAGCGCCATCCAGAGGCCACCTGCACCAGCTCCACGCCCCGCAGCGCCCAGTCGTCGCGCAACTCCAGCAGCAGACCTTTGACAGTGTCGGTTCCAAGTGCATCGTCAAAAAGCGCCCGCAGGTCTCGCACGGAGACCGGTAAAGGCGCGCATATCAGAGCAGTTTCCAGAACCCGTTTGGCATCGACCGTATTCATCGTGCAGCGACTCGGGGTAACGCGCCCCGGTGTGGCGGGGCTGGGGAGACAGGCGAAAACGCAGGTGCGTCAGCGTGATCCGGGCATGGCGCTCGCGCGGCGCACACCGGAACCTGGGGCGAATTGTAGCCCAGGCCGCGCAAAATGCTCAGGCGTCCTGCGCTAAGCCCCAGGAATCGCAGGCTGCCTGCATGTCGGCCGGCAGCGGCGCGCGAAACTCCAGCGACTTGCCGGTCATGGGGTGCACGAACGCCAGACGGAACGCATGCAGGGCCTGGCGCTGCATGCCCGCGGCCGGATGGCCGCCGTAGGTGGTGTCGGCGACCAGCGGGTGACCTATGGACGCCATGTGCACGCGAATCTGGTGCGTGCGCCCGGTGTGCAGCGTGCAATGCACCAGCGCGCCTTCGGTGCAGCCGGACAGCAGCGCGAAATCGGTCTGCGCGGTCTTGCCCGCATGCAGGCCCAGATCGACGACAGCCATTTTCAGCCGGTTGCGCGGGTCGCGGCCTATTGGACGGTTCACCGTGCAGGTCCTGGCGCCCAGCCAGGGCTTGTGCGCCAGCGCCAGGTATTGGCGGCTGACGTTGCGCTCGGCGATCAGCGCCACCAGCGCATCCATAGTCAGGCGGTCGCGCGCGACCACCATCAGGCCGCTGGTGTCCTTGTCGAGCCGGTGCACGATGCCCGCGCGCGGCACGACGGCCGCGCCCGGGTCGCGCGCCAGCAGCGCATTGAGCAGCGTGCCGCTCCAATTGCCAGGCGCGGGATGCACGACCATGCCCGGGGCCTTGTTGATGACCAGCAGATGCGCGTCTTCGTAGACGACATCGATGGGCAGGTCTTCGGGCTGGAAGGCCTGGCTTTGCAGCGTGGGCCGCATCTCGATCTGCAACTGGTCGCCGGCCTTGACCTTGAGCGCGGCCTTTTCAACCACGCGCTGGTTGAGCTGGACCGCGCCCAGCGCCAGCAGTTGCTGCAGATAGCTGCGGGAGAATTCGGGCACCAGCGCGCACAGCGCCTTGTCCAGGCGTGTGCCGTGCTGGGCCAGGCTGACCGGGGCCTGGCGCGTTTCGAGAACTTCTTCTTCCAGCGCGCCAGACTCCTCACTGAGAGACGAATCCGGCTCGAGAGAATGAGAGTTCATGATGTGGGGGTGGAGCGCGGCACAGCGCCGTCCCGACGGACGGCGGCTGCGCGCAGCGCATTAACGGGAAGGCAGGTAGCGCGACGGATCGACAGGCTTGCCCTGGCGACGCACTTCGAAATGCAGCTTCACGCGATCGGCATCGGTGCTGCCCATTTCGGCGATTTTCTGGCCCTTGCGCACGCTCTGGTCTTCCTTGACGAGCAAGGTCTGGTTGTGCGCGTAGGCCGTCAGGTAGGTGTTGTTGTGCTTGAGGATGATCAGGTTGCCGTAGCCGCGCAGGCCGGCGCCGGCATAGACCACGCGACCATCAGCCGCCGCGAGCACCGGGTCACCGGCCTTGCCGGCGATGTCGTAGCCCTTGTTGCGCGCTTCGTCGAAGCCCGCGATCAGGCTGCCCGAGGCCGGCCAGATGAAGCCCAGATCATCGTCGCCACCGGTTTGCGCCGAAGCCGCGGGCTTGGCGGGTGCGGCTGGAGCCGGGCTCACGGTGGCCGGCGGCGTCACGGTGGCATCGCCACCGGAGACCACGACAGGCGCGACCGTGCGGCCGCTGCCGGAGTCGCCGGACGACGACTGCGCCATGCCCGACGACGACGACGACGCCGGCGGCACCACGCGCAGCACCTGCCCCACCTCGATCAGGTTGGGATTTTCCAGATTGCTCCAGCGGGAAATGTCCTTCCAGCTTTGGCCGGTTTCCAATCCGATGCGGATCAGGGTGTCACCGGGACGGACCGTGTAATAACCGGGCTTGCCCGCATTTTCAGCGCCGGGCAAGGGCTTGGCGGCCGGTGCCGACGACATAGAGCCTCCCGACGAGGCAGCCGTGCCCCGATCTTCCACTGGAGCCCTGTTCACTTGTGAACCACAGCCTGCAAGCACAAAACCCGCAAGCAGCACAGATCCCCAAGCCCCAAGACTTCGCGATACCAACATAAGCAATCCCTTTTAGGCAATACCAGATTTTAGTGGGACAAAGTTCACTGCCTCGAGAACCGTCCTTTTGAGCCCATAGGGCGTCTTGTCAATGACCAACAAACTTTGCCCGCCGGCGCCGTTGCCCATGGGCGCGACCAGACGACCGCCCACGGCCAGTTGCTCGCACCAGGCATCGGGAATGGCGTCGCCACCCGCGGCGGCGAGAATTCCCGCATACGGCGCTCCCTGGGCATAACCTAGCATACCGTCACCAAAGAGCAGATGCACATGCGCCAGCCGCAGCGGGCGCAGATTCGTGCGGGCTTTCTCGTGCAGACCGCGCAGGCGCTCTATCGAATAGACCTCCTGCGCCACGCGCCCAAGCACCGCCGCCTGGTAGCCGCAGCCGGTGCCGATCTCGAGCACGCGGCCCAGGCCGTTGCGTGCGCATTCGGCCCCCAGCAGCAGCGCAGTCATGCGCGCCACCACGCTGGGCTTGGAGATCGTCTGGCCCAGACCTATGGGCAGACTCGTGTCTTCATAGGCCTGATTGACCAGCGCGCTGTCGACGAAATGGTGGCGCTCGACGCTGGACATGGCCTGCAACACCTGTTGCGAATTCACACCACCTTGTGCCAGCCGCTGCACCATGCGGCTGCGCACGGCAATCGAATCAAGGCCTACGCCCATGGGCATGGGCATGGCTGCAGGCGCGCGCGCGGACTGGCCGGCACCGGGCTTGGCGCTTGGCTTGGCTCCGGACTTGGCGGAGGAAGGACTGGCCGAAGACGCAATCCACGAGGGGAAACCGGGAGGACGCTGCGTCACGGCGTCGACGCCTTGTCGGTGGGGTCAAGCATGCGCGCCGCGGTCTGCGCCCAGTAGCGCAGATTGTCGTGGTCGGTCAGATCGACCTTGAGCGGCGTCATCGCCACATGGCCCTGGGCCGTGGCATGGAAATCCGTGCCATCGGCGTCGTCCTTTGCCGCGCCCGCGCTGCCGATCCAGTACATGACTTCTCCTCGAGGGCTTTCCTGGGTGATGACCCGCTCGGCCGCATGCCTGCGCCCTAGCCGACACAGCTTGAGCGAGCGCATGGCCGCGAGCGGCATATTGGGGATGTTGACGTTGAGCAGCCAGGGCGTGTCGCCCACGAGCTGCTGGGCCTGCATCTGCTGCACGATTTCGCGCGCCTTGGCTGCAGCAGCTTCGATTTCGGTCCAGCCCTTGTCAACCTGGGAAAACGCGATCGCCGGCACGCCGAACAGGTAGCCTTCCATGGCTGCGCCCACGGTGCCCGAGTAGATCGTGTCGTCGCCCATATTGGCGCCGTTGTTGATTCCCGACACCACGAGGTCGGGACGGTAGCCCAGCAGGCCGGTCAGCGCAATGTGCACGCAATCGGCCGGCGTGCCGTTGACATAGCGAAAGCCGTTGGGGGCCTGGTGCACGTACAAAGGCGAGTGCAGCGTCAGGGCATTCGATTTGGCACTGTTGTTGTGCTCAGGAGCGACCACCTCCACATCGGCAATGGTCTTCAACGATTCATAAAGCGCCACGAGTCCGGGCGCTTGATAACCGTCATCGTTGGAAATGAGGATTTTCATGGGATGGAGCGGATTGTAGGCGCCCTCCGACCCGTCGCCACAGGGACAAGCTCAGGCAGGCACTCGCTTCTATCATTCAGGCAACAAAACGACAGGAGACCTGCATGCATGCTTGGCTGTGTACCACGCCCACGGGCGTCGATTCCCTGCAATGGACGGAGCTGCCTACGCCCCAGCCCCAGGCCGGCGAAGTCCTCATAGAGATCAAGGCCGCAAGCCTGAACTTCCCCGACATCCTGATCGTGCAGAACAAATACCAGATCAAGCCGCCGCTGCCGTTCGTGCCGGGCTCGGAGTACGCGGGCGTGGTGCGCGCCGTGGGCGCGGGCGTCGAGCATCTGACGGTAGGCCAGAACGTCGCCTGTCTCACGGGCACGGGCGGCTTCGGCAGCCATGTGATCGCTCCCGCCGCGGCCTGCCTGCCGCTGCCCGCTGATTTTCCGCTGGTCGATGCCGCGGCCTTCATCATGACCTACGCGACCTCCCACCACGCGCTGATAGACCGCGCGCAGCTGCGCGCCGGCGAGACCTTGCTGGTGCTGGGCGCGGCCGGCGGCGTGGGCACGGCAGCGATCCAGATCGCCAAGGCCGCGGGCGCACGCGTGATTGCCGCGGCCTCGAGCGACGAGAAGTGCGCGCTGTGCACCACCCTGGGCGCCGACGCGACCATCAACTACAGCAGCAGCGACCTGCGCGAAGCCCTCAAGGCTGCCACCGGCGGCAAGGGCCCGGACGTGATCTACGACCCGGTGGGCGGCGATCTGGCCGAGCCCGCGTTCCGCTCCATCGCCTGGCGCGGCCGCTACCTCGTGGTCGGTTTCGCGGCCGGCCCGATTCCCGCCCTGCCCTGGAACCTGGCGCTGCTCAAGGGAGCATCGCTGGTCGGCGTCTTCTGGGGCGAGTTCCAGCGGCGCGAACCCCAAGCCAACGCCGCGATGATGGCCGAGCTACTGGACTGGTACCGCGCAGGCCGTATCAAGCCCGTGATCGACACCACCATGCCCATGGCCGAGCTGCAGGCCGCCTATGCGCGCATGGGCTCGCGCGCCGTGATGGGCAAGCTGGTGCTGACACGATGAACTGACGGGGAAACAGCTGCCGCCGCTGTGGGCTTTGGCTCTGAGCGGGCCGCAAAGTGAGTGCTACACTGCGCGCCTTTTCCCGGCTGGCGCCGCGCGCGCCTGCCCCAGGCCGCGCACCGCGTACCGGGCCTTGACGCCCGGCGCCGCGGCTGGGCGCGCAGTCACCTCGCTCCCCCCAGAAAATCCCGCATGCAACTGAGCTTCAGCACCTACTACACCCTTATCTGCGCAGCCCTGGTGCTGCTGGCCGGCAAATTCCTGGTCCACAGAATCCGTTTCCTGCGCGACTTCAATATTCCCGAGCCTGTGGCCGGCGGCCTGCTCGCGGCAGCGGTGATCTTCACCATCCACCAGTTCACCGGCTACTCCTTCGTGTTCAGCAGCGAGCTGCAGACCGGCTTCATGCTGCTGTTCTTCGCCTCGATAGGTCTGAGCGCCAACTTCGCCAAGCTGCGCGAAGGCGGGGCCGGCCTGGTGTTCTTCCTGGTCATCATCACCTTCTTCATCCTGGTGCAGAACGCCGTCGGCATTGGACTGGCAGGCGCACTGGGGCTGGATCCTCTGATCGGCCTGATTGCCGGCTCGATCACGCTGGTCGGCGGCCACGGCACGGCCGGTGCCTGGGGCGTGGTGCTCGAGAACGAGCATGGCGTGCAAGGTGCGGTGACGCTGGGCATTGCCTGCGCGACCTTTGGCCTGGTCATAGGCGGACTGATCGGCGGCCCGCTGGCCAAGGGCCTGATCACGCGCTACCGTCTGACCAATCCCGCGGCCGCGGCGGTCAACGACGCGACGGCTTCCCTGTCCAATGACGCCAACTTCGAGAATCCGCAGAAAGTCCGGCTGATCACCACCGAGGCGGCAATCGAGACGCTGGCGCTGTTTGCCGCCTGCCTGGGCTTTGCCGAGTTCATGACCGCCTTTTCCCAGGGCACGTTCTTCCAGCTGCCGACCTTCGTCTGGGCGCTGGGCGGCGGCGTGCTGCTGCGCAACACGCTGAACTACCTGTTCAACTTCCAGGTGTTCGACCGTGCGATCGACCTGTTCGGCAATGTGGGCCTGTCGGTCTACCTGGCCATTGCGCTGCTGTCGCTCAAGCTCTGGGAACTCAGCGGCCTGGCCGCGCCGCTGATGGTGATCCTGCTTGCGCAGACGCTGACCATGGCGCTGTACGCGGCCTTCGTGACGTTCCGCATGATGGGCAAGGACTACGACGCCGCCGTGCTCGCCGCGGGCCACTGCGGCTTCGGCATGGGCGCCACGCCCACGGCGATTGCCAACATGCAGGCCATCACCAACCAGTACGGCCCCTCGCACAAGTCGTTCCTGATCGTGCCCATGGTAGGGGCGTTTTTCATCGACATCGTGAATGCTGCGATGATTCAGCTGTTCATCAAACTATTGCCATGAGGTGAATCCATGCTGCCGCACGCGCCCGAACCGACCCGTTTGAATTCCTGGCAGCGCGCGGCAGTGGCGACCAGCCTGCTTGCCGCCGCGCTGCTTGCCGCCTGCGGCCATCTGCCTGCGGACGACGCCGCCGCGTCCGCCGCCAGCGCCCCCGAAGCCGCATCGGGCTGGAGCGAGAAGCCCGGCTGGGCCACGCAGGACTTCGCCGTTGCCTCGGGCCATCCCCTGGCAACGCAGGCCGGCTACGACATCCTGCGCGCCGGCGGCTCGGCCCTCGATGCCGCGATTGCCGTGCAGATGGTGCTGACGCTGGTCGAGCCGCAGTCCAGCGGCATAGGCGGCGGCGCCTTTCTGCTGCATGCCCAGGGCGACAAGGTGCAGGCTTACGACGGCCGCGAAACCGCGCCTGCTGCCGTCGATGAAAAGCTTTTCCTGCAGGCCGACGGCAAGCCGCTGGCCTTCAACGCCGCCATGGCCAGCGGGCGCTCGGTGGGCGTGCCGGGCGCGGTGCGCATGCTCGAGCAGGCCCACCGCGTGCATGGCAAGCTGCCCTGGGCGCAGCTGTTTCAGCCCGCGATCGATCTGGCCGAGAATGGCTTCCCCGTGAGCCACCGCCTGCATACGCTGCTGGGCAACGACAAGCTGCTGGCGCGCGACCCCGTGGCGCGCGCCTATTTCTACGACGCCGCGGGCAAGCCCTGGCCCATAGACCATCTGCTCAAGAACCCCGAGCTGGCCCAGGTGCTGCGCGGCATTGCATCCGAGGGTTCGCGCGGCCTGCTCGAAGGCCCGACGGCGCGGGCCATCGTCGACGCCGTGCGCACCCATCCGGGCGGCGCCGGCCGGCTGAGCCTGGCCGATCTTTCGGGCTACCAGCCGCGCGAGCGCCAGCCGCTGTGCCATGACTACCAGGTGCGGATTCCCGCAAGCCAGCACAGCTACCGGCTGTGCGGCTTTCCGCCGCCGAGTTCGGGGGCGATCGCCATAGGCCAGATCCTGGGCATGCTCCAGCAGACGCCCGCCAACGGACTGCCGCTGGGCGACGACGGCCTGCCGGGCGCCGAATGGCTGCACTATTACAGCGAAGCCGCGCGCCTGGCCTATGCCGACCGCGCGCTCTATCTCGCCGACCCCGATTTCGTGCGGCCGCCGGCCGGCAGCTGGCACAGCCTGCTCGCGCCCGGCTATCTGAGCCAGCGCGCCCAGCTCATAGGCCCGCGTCACATGCCCACGGCCGCGGCCGGAACGCCATCGCCCCAGCCCGCGCGCGTGTCGTTCGCGCCCATGGCACAGCAGCCCGAATACGGCACCAGCCACATCAGCATCGTTGACGCCCATGGCAATGCGCTGGCGCTCACGACCACCATCGAAGCCCAGTTCGGCGCGCGCCGCATGGTCAACACCAGCCTGGGCAGCGAACGCCCGCGCAGCGGCGGCTTTCTGCTCAACAACCAGTTGACCGATTTCAGCTTCAGCCCGCGCGGCGCCAATGGCGCCCCCGTCGCCAACCGCGTGGAAGCCGGCAAGCGCCCGCGCTCGTCGATGTCACCCACGCTGGTGTTCGACAACGCCACGGGCCAGCTGCTCGCCAGCGCCGGCAGCCCCGGCGGCGCGCAGATCATCCACTACACCGGCAAGGCGCTCTACGCCATGCTGCACTGGGGGCTGATGCCCCAGCAGGCCATAGACCTGCCCAACTTCGGCAACATCAGCGGCCCGACGCAACTCGAGCAGCAGCGTTTTCCCGCGGCCACGGTGCGGGCGCTGCAGGCACGCGGCGGTGCAGTCCAGCAGATCGAGATGACCAGCGGCCTGCAGGTGATCGTGCGCGGCAGCGCCCATGGCCAGCCCATGTGGTTCAGCGGCTCCGACGCGCGCCGCGAAGGCAGCGTGATGGGCAACTGAGGCATGGCGCTTCCCCTTGTGCGTTCCGGCTGGCACCGGCCCGGGCCGGCGCTGCTGCTCGCCGCATGCAGCGCGCTGAGCACACTCAGCGCCTGCAGTCTGCCGCCGCTCGATCACCGGACGGCAAGCGCGGCGCTCGTGCACGAAACTGCCGCCGACACCCCGCTGGGCCGGGCGCTCGCCCCGCAGATCGCAGCCCATCCCGGACTCAGCGGCATCTATGCGTTGTCCGATCCGCTCGAAGCCTTTGCCACGCGCGCGCTGCTGATGCGCGCCGCGCAGCGCACGCTAGACGTGCAGTACTACATCTGGCACGACGACACCACCGGAGCGCTGCTGACGCAGGAGCTGCTGGCCGCGGCCGGGCGCGGCGTGCGCGTGCGCCTGCTGCTTGACGACGTGGGCACTTCAGGGCTGGATGCGCAGTGGAGCGCGCTCGACCAGCACCCGCTGATCGAAGTTCGGCTCTTCAACCCCATGGTCGTGCGCCGGCCCAAGGCCCTGGGCTACCTCACCGATTTCGCGCGCGCCAACCGGCGCATGCACAACAAGTCGCTGACCGCCGACAACCAGGCGACGGTGATAGGCGGGCGCAATATCGGCGACGAATATTTCGGTGCGACCGACGGCGTGCTGTTTGCCGACCTCGACGTGCTGGCCGTGGGCGCCATCGTTCCCGAAGTCTCGCAGGACTTCGACCGCTACTGGGCCAGCGACTCATCCTATCCCGTGGCGCCGCTGCTGCCGTCCCACCCCGACCAGCGCCAGCGCCTGGATGCCAGGCTAGGCCAAGCCGCCGCCGCGCCCGCGACGCAGAATTACCGCAGCGCCGTGGTGCGCACGCCGTTTCTGCAGCAGTTGCTGCAGGGCGTTCTGCCGCTCGAATGGGCGCGCGTGCGCATGGTCAGCGACGACCCGGCCAAGGGCCTGGGGCGGGCCACACCCCCAGGGCTGCTGGTGACGCAGCTCGCGCCCATCATCGGCACGCCGCAGCATTCGCTGGATCTGGTCTCGCCCTACTTCGTGCCCACGCAGGCCGGGGTCGCGGCGTTCGCGCAGCTGCGCCAGCGCGGCATACGCGTGCGCGTGCTGACCAACTCGCTGCAGGCGACCGACGTGGCCATAGTCCATGCGGGCTATGCGCGCTGGCGCCGGGCGCTGCTGGACCAAGGCGTGGAGCTCTATGAAATGCGCCCCGGCCCCGGCGAGGCGGCCGAGGAACAGGGCTCGGGACCGCTGGGCAGTTCGGGGGCAAGCCTGCACGCCAAGACGTTCGCAATCGACGCGCAGCGCGTGTTCGTGGGCTCGTTCAACTTCGACCCGCGCTCGGCGCTGCTCAATACCGAGCTGGGTTTCGTGATCGACAGCCCGCGGCTTGCCGGCCAGGTGTCCGACGCTTTCGATCAGCAGATTCCGCTGCGCAGCTGGCGCGTGCGCCTCGACGCGCAAGGCCGGCTCGAATGGCAGGGCGGTGCCGGCAACCCGGCGCCGATCCACCACACCGAGCCCGAAAGCCGCTGGTTCGAACGCGCCTGGCTGCGGCTGCTGGGCTGGCTGCCGATCGAATGGCTGCTGTGATTGATCACGCGTAGTATACGAAACGTAATGGAACGTATAATCGCGCCGCATGGGAATCGTCAAAATATCCGACGCACTGCATGACAGCGTGCGCACCGCCAGCACGGCCTTGAGCCGTTCCATCAACGCACAGGCCGAACATTGGCTGCGGGTCGGCATGATGGCCGAACTCCATCCGCAGCTGACCTACTCCGACATCTGCCAGCTGCTGATCCAGCACGCGAGCACGCCAGCGTCGTTTGCGCTGCCCGTGCCGCCGCGCCTCCAGGCCCAACAGACGCCTGGAGCCGCGCAATGAAACGCTCCATTTCCACGCCCATCCATACCCTTTCCGACATCGCCCAGTCGCGCCAGGCGGGCCATCTCGCCGCCGATGTGCTGCGCATGCTGGTGCCCCATGTGCGCGCCGGCGTCAGCACCAATGATCTCGACAAGCTGTGCCACGACTACATCGTCGACACTCTGGGCTGCATTCCGGCCAACATCGGCTACCACGGCTATACCAAGACCATCTGCGCTTCGGTCAACCATGTGGTGTGCCACGGCATACCGTCGGACCGCGACATCCTCAAGGACGGCGACATCGTCAATGTCGACGTGGCGCTGATCAAGGACGGCTGGTTCGGCGACACCAGCCGCATGTACATGGTCGGCGAGCCGCGCGCCCAGGCCAGGCGCCTGGTGCGCACCGCCTATGAAGCGATGCGCGCAGGCGTGCAGGCCGTGCGCCCCGGCGCGACGCTGGGCGATGTCGGCCATGCGATCGAAAGCGTGGCCAAACGCGAACGCTTCACCGTGGTGCAGGAATACTGCGGCCACGGCATTGGTCAGATCTACCACGACACGCCCGACGTGCTCAACTACGGCGTGGCCGGCCAGGGCCTCCGGCTGGAGCCAGGAATGATCTTCACCATCGAGCCCATGCTCAACGCCGGCAAGGCCGCGACGCGCGAGCTCAGCGACGGCTGGACCGTGATCACCAACGACAAGTCGCTGTCGGCCCAATGGGAGCACATGGTCTGCGTGACCGAGACCGGCTACGAAGTGCTCACGCCCTGGCCCGAAGGCACGGGCGATTACGCAGCGCTCTGACATCCATGTCGATCAGCTATCTGTATCTGGCGCTGGCCATCGTCTGCGAAGTCATCGCGACCTCCTTCCTCAAGAGCGCCGAAGGCTTCACGCGGCTGTGGCCTTCGCTGATCACGGCCACGGGCTATGCGCTGGCCTTCTTCTTCCTGTCGCTGACGCTGCGCACCGTGCCCACGGGCGTGGCCTATGCGATCTGGTCGGGCGCGGGCATCGTGCTGGTCTCGGCCATCGCCTGGTTCTGGCAGGGCCAGACGCTGGACGCCGCGGCGCTGATCGGCATGGGGCTGATCATCGCGGGCGTGCTGGTGATCCAGCTGTTTTCTTCTTCCACGGGGCATTGAGGTCAGGTCGTTCATCTTTTGCCGCGACCCGCTCGTGGCGAGCCTCGCCAGGCGCGCCCGTTGAACCATGAACGGCCCATCCTCATGCCCGCGCAATCAAACTTAATGCCGCAGCGAAAAACCATTCATCCTGAACTTTGTCAGGGCATTGAATACCCCTTTTCACCACACCATTGCCCCCTTGAATCTCTCAAGAATTGAGCTGATTCATTCAATCCAGGTGTTTCAGCATTTTCTGAAACAAGAAAATCAGCTGATAAAACAATTACTTAAGAGAATAAATATTCAGGACATCGGCAGACTGCAGCTATCCAAGTCTCATGTCTTATATAAAACATCATTTATTAAAATAAAAGCCTGGCAGCAAGGCCGGGAGCTTCCTACAATTGCATTCGTTCCCGCATGACGCCCTGCCCCGCCGCTTTCGCCGGCCCCGGCGGTGGCGAGAAAATCGGCCCGGAATCAACAGACAACAGAGGACCACCCCGGCATGTACCGGGGCGGAGGAGACCGGCCCGCATCGCAAGGTGCGGGCCATTTTTATTTCCAGCGCTTCACAGATTCCCCACTCCGCCGTCAACCTGCAGCTCGGTGCCCACGACATAGCTTGACTCGTCGCTGGCCAGAAACACCGCGGCCTTGGCCAGTTCAAGCGGCGTTCCCAGCCGGCCAATCGGCACCAGCTTGCGTATTTGATCGCGCAGCGCCGCTTCCTCTTCGGGCGGCAGACCCAGCTTGCCCAGCGCCGCGGTTTCGGTGGGCCCGGGGCTCAGGCCGTTGACGCGTATGCCGCGCTCCCACAATTCGCCCGACAGCGTGCGCGCCAGCGACAGCAGCCCGGCCTTGCTCGCGGCGTAGGCGCTGCTTTGCGGCAGTCCGATATGCGCGCTGACCGAGCCGCAAAGAATCACCGACGCGGGATTGGCCAGCAGCGGCAGCAGGGCCTGCAGCAGAAAGAACGGGCCCTTGAGGTTGACTCCCATGAGCTGGTCGTAGGCGGCTTCGTCCCAATCCTGCAAGGGGCGATGCGTCACATCGCCCGCATTCGCATAGAGCACGTCGAGGCGCGGCCAGTGCCGCGCGAGTTGCTGCGCCAGCGTGCGCTGGCCTGCAATGTCACCCGCATCGCTTTGCAGCAGCAGCGCCCGATCGCCAAGTTCGCGCCCCGCGGCCGACAGCGCCGCCTCGTTGCGCCCGGTGATCGCCACCGTCGCGCCTTCGGCGAGAAACTGGCGTGCGGTCTCCAGCCCTATGCCGCCCGTGCCGCCTGTAATGAGTGCGTATTTGCCTTGAAGTCTGGCCATGTCCTTGAATCCCCAGAAGAAACAAAGCCGCATTGTTCAATCAATAGTATCCTTTGCATAGTAGGCACCATTTGGATACTGGATACTAAACAGGCGGATGAATAACCATGAACGCTCCCGACACGCAACGCTGCCCCATGGTGGACTTCGTGAACCTGATTTCCGGCAAATGGGCGATTCCCATCCTGTACCGGCTGATCGTCATTGGCGCGCCGGTGCGCTTCAGCGCACTGCAGCGCGCGATCGCGCCGATCACGCAAAAGGAACTGACCAAGCAGCTGCGCCTGTTCGAGCAGCGCGGCCTGGTGCGCCGCACGGTCTACGCCGAAGTGCCGCCGCGCGTGGAATACGAAATCACCGCGCTGGGCCGGAGCCTGCGGCCCACGCTGGATTCGCTCGCCGGCTGGATGCGCGGCCATGCCGATCAGCTGCTGCGCGCGCCGCACCTTGCCCCTGAGCAGCCAAATTAGCGCCGGATAGTTCAAAATACGCCCGGTGTCCATTCCCCAATCGTTTATCCAAGAGCTGCTGTCCCGCGTGGACGTGGTCGACATCGTCGGCCGCTATGTGCAGCTGCGCAAAGGCGGCGCGAACTTCATGGGGCTTTGCCCCTTCCATGGCGAGAAGTCGCCGTCGTTCAGCGTCAGCCCCTCCAAACAGTTCTATCACTGCTTCGGCTGTGGCAAGAACGGCAACGCCATCGGCTTCCTGATGGAGCATGCGGGCATGGGCTTCATAGAAGCCGTGCAGGATCTGGCCGGCCAGGTCGGCCTGGTCGTGCCCCAGGACGACATCAGTCCCCAGGAGCGCCAGCGCCAGGCCGCGCAAAAGGAAAAGCAGGCAACGCTCACCGACGTGCTCGAGAAGGCCGGCGATGCCTACCGCCGCCATCTCAAGGACTCGCCGCACGCCATCGCCTATCTCAAGGGCCGCGGTGTCTCGGGCGCCACGGCCGCGCGCTTCGGCCTGGGCTATGCGCCCGAAGGCTGGCGCAGCCTGGCGAGCGTGTTTGCCCAATATGACGACCCGCTGCTGCACGAAAGCGGCATGGTGATCGTCAACGAGGAAGACAACAAGCGCTACGACCGCTTTCGCGACCGGCTGATGTTTCCCATCCGCAACGTCAAGGGCGAATGCATAGGCTTTGGCGGACGGGTGTTCGGCGACGAGAAGCCCAAGTACCTGAACTCGCCCGAAACGCCGGTGTTCCACAAGGGGCGCGAGCTCTACGGCCTGTACGAGGCGCGCAACGCGCTGCGCGAAATGGGCTATGCGCTGGTCACCGAAGGCTATATGGACGTGGTCGCGCTGGCCCAGCTGGGCTTTGCGAATGCCGTCGCCACGCTGGGCACGGCCTGCACGCCCGACCATGTGCAAAAGCTGTTCCGCTTCACCGACGCCGTGGTGTTCAGCTTCGACGGCGACGGCGCGGGCCGGCGCGCAGCGCACAAGGCGCTCGAAGCCGCGCTGCCCTACGCGACCGACACGCGCAGCCTCAAGTTCCTGTTCCTGCCGTCCGAGCACGACCCCGACAGCTTCATCCGCGAATTCGGCACCGATGCGTTTGCGCGCCAGGTCGGCGACGCCAAGCCGCTGAGCCGCTTTCTGATCGACGCCGCCAGCGAAGGCTGCGACCTGGGACTGCCCGAAGGCCGGGCACACATGGCGAGCAATGCCAGGCCGCTGTGGACGCTGCTGCCCGACGGCGTGCTCAAGCGCCAGCTGATCGCTGAAATTGCCGAGCTGGCGCAGCTGCAGCTGCAGGATCTGAGCGAGCTCTGGAGCAAGGAGCCCGCGCGCCCCGGCATGCGCAGCGCCGCCGCGCCCGGCCATGACGCTGGTGGTTTCAGCGCGGGCGCCGCGCCTGACATGGACTGGGGCAACGACATGCCGCCCGGCGCGGGCGGCTACAGCGGCGGCCAAGGCGGGGGCTACAACGCCGGCAGCCAGAGCGGCGCCTGGAGCCCGCCGCAGGGCAAGGGCAAGAAATGGGAAAAAGGCAGCTGGGGGCGCGACCGCCAGCCCGCCAACCGTTTCGACGCCGCTTCGCGCGGTCCGCGCGGCGCACCCGCCACCAAGACCGACCAGGCCGCGCGACTGCTTATGGCGCACATGGAATTCATGGAAGAGCTCACGCACGAGGATTTCGACGCGCTGGCGCGCTGCGGCGCGCCGCACGGTCACTTGTTTTCGTGGCTCGAAGCCCAATTTCAGGAATATGGCGCCCAGCCCTGGGCCGTGTTGCGCGAGCGCTTGCAGGAATGCATGGACGCGGGCGTGGCGCCCCTGGCCGAGCGCCTGATGACCGGCCCGCATGCCCAGCCTGAAGGCGAGCTGCCCGAATTGCGCCGTGAACTGCGCGGCGTGCTCAACCGCGTGCTGATCGACCACCTCAAGCAGCAGACCCATACGGTCGCGATGGCGATCTCCACCGACCCCCATGCCGCACAGCAACTGCGAGATATATACACTCGCTTACAATTTTTAGAAAATGAAACGCGCAACCCCTCTTGAAATCGCTGGACAAAGATATAATTAAAGGCTAGCGGCAAGAGCGACAGCAGCACCTCCGGACCGGGTCAACGTGAAAAACACGTCATTGCAGCAACTGCATGGACCCAATTTACCGCAAGGACTGCACCCCAAATGTTCGCCCAGACATCTTGCCCGGGAGATCTTTCTCCGGATGCTCAACCTGCCTATGGCGGGATCGCATCCATTGCGCCGGAATCTTAGGCGCTTGTGTTTTCTTTGTGTGTTTGATTTTGAATCCGAGGTGTCCATGCCTGTTCCAAAGTCCCCGAAGTTGCCCAAGTCTGCCATTGGCCCCGCTGCAAATTCCGAAAAATCTGTGCCTGCAACCGCAGCTGCCAAGGCCGTGCCCCAGGCATCGGCCAAGACCGTAACATCTGCGACCCCAACAGCGGCTGAGCCCCCAGCTGCTGCCAAGAAAGTCAAATCCGTGGCCACCAAGACCTCTGCTGAACTCATCGCCGCCGCCGACGCCCTGCTCGCGGCAGCCGCCCCCGCCAAGCGCGGCCGCAAGCCCAAGGCTGCGGCCGAAGACGGCGCCGAACCCGCCGTGAAGAAGGCCCCCGCGGCCAAGAAGGCGGTGGCTGCTGCCGACAAGACGCCGGCCAAGCGCGGCCGCAAGCCCAAGTCCAAGGAAGACGGCGACGACATGGACGACACCGACCTGTCGGACATCGAGTCCGATCTGGAAGGCGAAGTCGAAGCCGTCGAAACCACGACCACGACGACGACCGAAAAGGTCAAGCCGCTGCGCATGAAGATCAGCAAGGCCAAGGAACGCGCCTTGATGAAGGAATTCGGCCTGGACGAAACCGTCCTGACCGAAGAAGAAATGCTGACCCGCCGCCAGCGCCTGAAGGCGCTGATCAAGCTGGGCAAGACCCGCGGCTACCTCACGCACGGCGAAATCAACGATCACCTGCCCGACAAGCTGGTCGATGCCGAAACGCTGGAAGTCGTGATCTCCATGCTCAACGACATGGGTGTGGCCGTCTATGAACAGACGCCCGACGCCGAGACGCTGCTGCTGAACAACACCGGCCAGTCGGCAACGACCGAAGAGGAAGCCGAAGAAGAAGCCGAAGCCGCGCTGTCGACCGTCGACTCCGAATTCGGCCGCACGACCGACCCGGTGCGCATGTACATGCGTGAAATGGGCACGGTCGAGCTGCTGACGCGCGAAGGTGAAATTGAAATCGCCAAGCGCATCGAAGGCGGACTGCAGGACATGATGCAGGCGATCAGCGCATCGCCTGCGACGATTGCCGAAATCCTCAACATGTCCGAGGAAATCCGCAGCGGCAAGGTGGTCATCTCGACCATCGTTGACGGTTTCTCCAACCCCAACGAAGCCGACGATTACGTGGCCGAAGAAGACTTCGACGAATTCGACGAAGAAGACGACGACGACGGCAAGGGCGGCTCCAAGGCGCTGACCAAGAAGCTCGAAGAACTCAAGAACGACGCCCTGTCGCGCTTCGACAAGATGCGCGAGCTGTTCGAGAAGATGCACAAGATCTACGACAAGGAAGGCTACGGCACTCCTGCGTACATGAAGGTGCAGGCCGCGCTGACCGAAGAGCTGATGACCATCCGCTTCACGGCCAAGACCATCGAGAAGCTGTGCGACCTGGTGCGCGCCCAGGTCGACGACGTGCGCAAGAAGGAACGCGAACTGCGCCGCATCATCGTCGACAAGTGCGGCATGCCCCAGGAAACCTTCATCAAGGAATTCCCGGCCAACCTGCTGAACCTCGAATGGGTGGTCAAGCAGGCCGCGTCGAACAAGTCGTGGAGCGTCATCCTCGAGCGCAACATTCCGCCCGTGCAGGAATTGCAGCAGAACCTGATCGACCTGCAGACGCGCGTTGTCGTGCCCCTGCCAGGCCTCAAGGACATCAACAAGCGCATGAACGACGGCGAACGTGCGTCGCGCGATGCCAAGAAGGAAATGATCGAGGCCAACCTGCGCCTGGTGATCTCCATCGCGAAGAAGTACACCAACCGCGGCCTGCAGTTCCTGGACTTGATCCAGGAAGGCAACATCGGTCTGATGAAGGCCGTGGACAAGTTCGAATACCGTCGCGGCTACAAGTTCTCGACCTATGCCACGTGGTGGATCCGCCAGGCCATCACGCGCTCGATCGCCGACCAGGCACGCACCATCCGCATTCCGGTGCACATGATCGAGACCATCAACAAGATGAACCGCATCAGCCGCCAGCATCTGCAGGAGTTCGGCTTCGAGCCCGATGCGTCCATCCTGGCCGCGAAGATGGAGATTCCCGAGGACAAGATCCGCAAGATCATGAAGATCGCCAAGGAGCCGATCTCCATGGAAACGCCCATCGGCGACGACGACGACAGCCACCTGGGCGACTTCATCGAGGACGGTGCCAACACCGCCCCCATCGATGCCGCCATGCAGGCCGGTCTGCGCGACGTGGTCAAGGACATCCTCGACGGCCTGACGCCGCGCGAAGCCAAGGTGCTGCGCATGCGCTTCGGCATTGAAATGTCCACCGACCACACGCTGGAAGAAGTCGGCAAGCAGTTCGACGTGACGCGCGAGCGCATCCGCCAGATCGAAGCCAAGGCCTTGCGCAAGCTCAAGCACCCTTCGCGTTCGGACAAGCTGCGCAGCTTCATCGACTCGCTCTAAGCGACGCGCCTTAAAGGCACAGCAAAAAGCCATCCTCAGGGATGGCTTTTTTCATGGGCGCTCGAGCACCCGCATGTCGCTTGGGCTCAAACGCCCTTCGACAGGGCAAACGCAAGTGCGGAGTTTGCCTTTCCTGCTCAGGGCGAACGCCGCGGCACCACCAGATTTCCCACCGAAATCTGCACCGGCTGATCATGCTGGTTGAAGGTCGTGGTGCGCAGTTTGATCAGGCCCTGCTCGGGGCGCGACTTCGAAGGCCGCACTTCCAGCACTTCGCATTCCACGCGCAGCGTGTCGCCGGGGCGCACCGGCAGCGGCCAGCGCAGCTCGTCGAAGCCCGCGCCTATGATGCCGCCCGCGAGCGGAAAATCATGGCTCACAAGCAGGCGCATGGTCACGGCGGCCGTGTGCCAGCCGCTGGCGGCCAGGCCGCGAAACAGCGTCGCGCGCGCGGCTTCGTCGTCAAGATGAAAAGGCTGGGGATCGAACTCGGCGGCAAAGGACTTGATGCGCTCCTCGTCGACGCGCAGGCGCGCGCTGCCGACAAAGCGCTGCCCCGGCTCCAGGTCGTCAAGGTAGGAAAGCGCGCGATCATTGGCGGACATGGGAGGACTCCTGGGCGTTGGCGGGCACATCGAAGATCAGGCAGGTCGTGGTCGCATGCGCGTAGAGCTTGCCGTCGGGGCCCACGATGCGGCCTTCGGCCGTGGCGACCTGGCGGCCCTGGTGTATCACCTTGCCTTCGGCGCGCACCAGCGGCACGCTGTCGTTCAAGGCACGCACCATGTTGACCTTGAGCTCCAGCGTGGTGAAGCCCTTGCCCGCGGGCAGCAGCGTGTGCACGGCGCAGCCCACGGCCGAGTCCAGCAGCGTGGCAAACCAGCCGCCATGCACGCTGCCCAGCGGGTTGTAATGCTTGCGCTGCGGCCGGCCCTGGAACACCGCGACGCCGGGCTCCATGTGGATGGGAATGAAGTCGAGCGTGAGGCCTATGGGCGCGGGCGGGATATCGCCGGCGAAGATCGCGGCAAACAGCTCCATTCCCGTGAGTCCGGCCAGCGATGCGGGCGCGCCGGCATCGACGTTCAGGCGCGAGCGCACTTCGATTTCCTGCGCCGTCCAGCGCGCAACAACAGGGTCCATTACCATCTCCATCACATGCTCCTTGTCAAATCATTGTATATACAAACATTGCAAGTACAATATAGCAGATGAACACTCCAAAAGGCTGCACCAATCTGAAGCTGCGCCAGCTGACCCGGCTGGTCACGCGCCATTACGACCACTACACCGCAGCGGCCGGGCTCAAGACGACGCAGTACTCGCTGCTGTCGCATGTGGAGAAGCTCGGGCCCATACGCCCCGGCGATCTGGCGCGCAGCATGCAGATGGATGCCTCCACGCTCACGCGCAACATGCAGCCCCTGGTCGCCCAGGGCTGGCTGCGCATCGGGGCGGGAGAAGACGCGCGCAGCCGCCTGGTGGAAATCACCGACGCCGGCCGCGCCAAGCGCGTCGAAGGCCAGCGCGCCTGGAAGCTCGCGCAGCTCGCACTGAATGAACGCCTGGGCGTGGAGCGCGTCGCCGCGCTGCACGAACTGCTCGATGACGGCATCGCCTGTTTCGACGACGACGCCGCCGCGCAATAAACACTCCCTACCCTTTGCGGCGGCGCGCAGCCGCCTGTTTACCTACCCCAAGGAAAGAAGCATGTCCGACAGCCGTTTGTTCCAGCCCTATTCCCTCGGTGCGCTGACGCTCGCCAACCGCATCGTGCTCGCGCCGCTGACGCGCAACCGCGCGGGCGCGGGTTTCGTTCCCAGCGATCTCGCCGCCACCTACTACAGCCAGCGCGCCTCCGCGGGCCTGCTGATCTCCGAAGCCTCGCAGATCTCGCAGCAGGGCCAGGGCTACCAGGACACGCCCGGCATCTACACGCCCGCGCAGATCGCGGGCTGGCGCAAGGTCACCGATGCGGTGCACGCCAAGGGCGGCCACATCTTCCTGCAGCTGTGGCATGTGGGGCGCATCTCGCATGTCGACCTGCAGGCCGGCGGCGCCGCGCCCGTGGCCCCATCGGCGATACGCGCCCAAGGCAAGACCTTTGTCAACAACCGCTTCGAGGAAGTCTCAGCGCCGCGCGCGCTCGAGCTGCGCGAACTGCCGGGCATAGTCAACGATTTCCGCCATGCCGCGGCCAACGCCATTGCCGCGGGCTTTGACGGCGTCGAGATCCATGGCGCCAACGGCTATCTGCTTGACCAGTTCGCCAAGGACGGCGCCAACCAGCGCACCGATGCCTATGGCGGCTCGATCGAGAACCGCGCGCGCCTGATGCTCGAAGTCGCGGCCGCCGTCGTGGGCGAGATCGGCGCCAAGCGCACGGGCATTCGCATCTCGCCGGTGTCGCCGGCCAACGGCATCAGCTGCAGCGAGCCCCAAGCGCAGTTCGACCATATCGTCGACGGCCTGGACGCGCTGGACCTGGTCTACCTGCATGTGGTCGAAGGCGCGACCGGCGGGCCGCGCGATGTCGCAGCGTTCGACTACGCGAGCCTGCGCAAGCGTTTTCGCAACACCTACATGGCCAACAACGGCTATGACCTCGAACTGGCTTCCAAGCGCCTGGCCGAAGACAAGGCCGACCTGTTTGCGTTCGGCCGGCCGTTCATCGCCAACCCCGATCTGGTCGAACGCCTGCAGTCCGGCGCGCCGCTGGCCGCGCTCGATCCCAAGACGCTTTATGGCGGCGGCGCGCAAGGCTACACCGACTACCCGACGCTGGCCGAAGCCGGCGCCGTCGCCGTCGCCTGACAACGCGCCGCGCGATGAAAGGCGCGCGCTCGCGCGCCTTTCAGTACGCCTTGAAGTTCGCCGCCACGCGCTGGTTCAGGTAGTCGCCCGCGGCAATCGGCGGGTACTTGCGGCCCGGGCCTTCGATGATGGCATCGCGGTTGGCCTGGGCGAAGAACGCCATGCTGTAGCGCGGGCCCATGTATTCGCCGGGCAGCGGGTTCTTCACGCGGTGGAAGTTCGACGGCAGCTGGTCGTCGCTCCAGCGCATCAGCATGTCGCCGATATTGCAGGTGATGGCTTTTTCATCGGGCTGCACCGAAGTCCACTCCTGGCTGTCCATTTCCTTGCCCGGGCAGACCTGCAGCCCGCCCTGGCCCTGGCGCTGGAACAGCAGGCTCAGGCAGTCGAAGTCGGTGTGCGCGCCGGCGCGCCACAGGCCCAGATTGGCCTGCTGCTCGGGCGGCGTGGCGAAGTAATGCAGCAGGCGCAGGGTGCTCTGGTAGCTGGCTTGCGCCGGGTCATGCGCGCGCAGGAAGAAGCCGTCGTCAAAGCCCAGCTTCCAGGCAAAGCACGACAGCACCTGCATTGCCACCTGCCAGCATTGGCCTTCGAACGCCAGCATGGTGGCCTGGAAGCCCGCCAGCTCCTCCTCGCTGGGCCACAGGCCCTGCATGTGCGGGCGCGTGATCTGGTAGGACTCCTTCTGGTCGGGCGTTCCCGTCGACGGCCGCACCTGGGCGCGGCTTTCCCAGCCGACGTTGAGCGCCTTCTTCAAAGGGTATTGGGCCTTGACGGCATCGGGCAGCGCGAAGAAGCGCTCGGTCATGGCAAACGCGTGGTGCACGTCGTCCAGCGCGATGCCGTGGTTCACGACCTGGAAGAAGCCGACATCGACGGCGGCGTCCCAGAGTTGCTCGGCAATCTCGCGCTTGCGCGCGGCGAAGTCGGAAAGATCGATGCGGCGGATTTCGCGGCGGCTGCTTTCCGAGCCCAGCGCGCCCATGCGCGTTTCCTTCTGCAGCTCGGTCAGGTCGTAGGTGGCGGTGGTCATGCGGTTCTCCAGAAGATGGAAGTCAAACAAAAGTCTTCCCGCTCCCGGCTTCAGCCAGCCGGACAGGCGCGCGCGCCATCCGGCTTTTCCTGAAGCCAGGACATGCAGGCTTCAGGAGCAATTTCCGGCTGGCCAGGCCCCATGGACCGCACAGTGAACGCTTCTACTCCTGGCAAAAGCCAAGCAAGAAGGGTGCCTGCCTGGCATGCAAAGTGCATGGCGCAGACCGCCGCAGCCCTGCCTGCGCTTTTCTCAACGCCGGAGACCGCCATGCCCGCACTCATGTTTGCCAGCCCTGATTTTCTTGAAGAACCCACGCCCGTAGGCGACACCGACGGCCGCTATCTGCGCCAGGCCATTGCCTTGTCGGCCACGGCGCGCGCGCGCGGCAACCGGCCGTTTGGCGCGGTGGTCGTCGATGCCGACGGCAAGCTGCTGGCCGAAGCCTATTGCAATACCACCGAGACCGGCGACTGCACGGGCCATGCCGAGACCAATGCCGTGCGCCAGCTGAGCCCGCGCGTGGCGCGCGACGTGCTGGCCCAGGCCACGCTGTATTCTTCGGCCGAGCCCTGCGTGATGTGCGCGGGCGCGATCTTCTGGTCGGGCATAGGCCGGGTGGTGTTCGGCATCGATGCCGTGCGCCTGCGCGTGTTTCGCGGCGAGCATGCCGAGCAGCGCGACGCCGAGCTGTCCTGCCGCGACGTGTTCGCGGCCTCGCCGCACGAGATCGAGTGCCTGGGCCCGACGATGATAGAGGAAGCCAGCGTTCCCCATATCGGCTTCTGGAAAGCCTGATGCAGGCAGAATCGGCAGCGTTGCTCTCCACCGGCCTGCCCATGATAGAACCCGAAGACAGCGCGCCCGCCGGCGCGCTCACCAGCCGCGCCAAGCAAGGGCGTGAACGCATCCTGGGCGCGATCCGCGAGGCGGCCATTGCCGAGTTCAGCCGCCACGGCTTCAAGGGCGCCTCGACCAAGGCCATTGCCGAGCGCGCGGGCCTGACCAAGCCCCAGCTGCACTATTACATCAGCAGCAAGGAAGAGCTTTACGAGGAGCTGCTGTATTCGGTGCTCAATGGCTGGTCCAGCGCCTTTGTGTTCGATATCGACAGTGACGACCCGAAAACCGTGCTCAGCGGCTATGTGCGCAAGAAGCTCGACTACGCGCTCGACAACCCGGGGCTGTCGCGCATCTTCACGTCCGAGGTGCTGGGCGGCGGGCGCAACCTGGGCAAGTACTGGCCCGTGGCCGTGAAGTCCACGCAGCAGAAGGTCGAACTGATCAACCGCTGGATTGCCGAAGGCCGCATGCGCGCGCTCGATCCCACGGTGCTGCTGATGCAGATCTGGGGAATGACACAGCACTACGCCGACTACGGCGTGCAGGTGCACATCATGCTGGGCGTCGCGCCCGACGCCGCCATTGACCGCGAACCCATCATGCGCGAGCTCACCACTTTTGTGCTGCTGGGCTGCGGGCTCGCACCAGAATAAGCACGGCCTGCACGTTCGCGGGCACCCGGGTCGCGCTGCCGCCCCGCTCAGAGAGGGCAGCAGGCTGGCACAGCATTTGCAATAGTTTGACCGTTCGATCAAATCAAATGGTCAAAAATGCAAATCACCGCCCCTGCCCCTTTGTCCTGCGCCAGCGAACACGTTTTTGAACTGGTGCTGGCGCGCAGCCAGTTGCGCCTGAGCGTAGCGCCCGGCGAAAGCATGGCCGACGTGCTGCAGCTCGCCGGCATCGCCATCGACACGCTGTGCGAGCAAGGCGTGTGCGGCACCTGCGTCACGCGCTGGCTCGATGGCGCGCCCGAGCACCGCGACAGCTGCCTGAGCGCCGAGGAGCAGCGCACCCATGTCGCGGTCTGCTGCGCGCGCAGCCACGGCCCGGCGCTGACGCTCGATCTCTGAGGAGCGGCGATGCGCGTTCTTGTGATCTATTGCCATCCGGTCGAGACCAGCTACCAGGCGGCGCTGCATACCGAAGTGCTGCTCAACCTGCGCAGCGCCGGGCATGAAGTCGACGACTGCGACCTCTACGCCGAGGACTTCAATCCGGTGCTCAGCCGCGCCGAGCGCCTGGGCTATCACGAGGTGCCCGGCAACCGCCTGCCGGTGCAGGGCTACGTGGACCGGCTGCTGCGCGCCGAGGCCGTGGTGTTCTGCTTTCCCACCTGGTGCTTCGGCATGCCGGCCATGCTCAAGGGCTTCTTCGACCGCGTGCTGATGCCCGGCGTGGCCTTTGACATCAGCGACCCGCAAAACGTCAAGCCCGCGCTCACGCACCTCAAGCGCATCTCGGCCGTGGTCACCTATGGCCGGCCGCGCTGGACCGCGCTGCTGATGGGCGACCCGCCGCGCAAGTCGGTGACGCGCTATCTGCGCCTGCTCACGGGCGGCAAGGCGCGCGTCGACTACCACGCCTGCTACCACCTGAACGTCGCCACGCCGCAGCGCCTCGAGGCCTTCAAGGCGCGCGTGGGCGAGGCCATGGCGCGCTTTGCCTGAAGGACTCGACATGCACGCTCCCCAACATCTTCTTGCCGCGCGCCTGCCACGCTGGCTGCTGCCCGCGCAGTGGCCCGAGCATGGCGGCCGGCCCGCGCTGGCCGACCTGCACCTGACCCAGGGCCGGGTACTGGGCCTGGCGCCGCACGACGCGCAATTCACGCCGCCCGCGGGCACGGCCTGGAACCTGGCCGGCGCCCTGGTGCTGCCCGGCCTGGTCGATGCCCACACGCATCTGGACAAGGCCTTCACGCTGGCACGCATGGGGTCCGTGCAGCCCGGCCTGCTGGGCGCCATTGACGCGATGATGGTCGACCGCCGCAGCTGGACGCCAGCCGACGTGCGTGCGCGCGCCAGCCGCGCGCTGCAGTGGGCCCATGAAGCCGGCACGGTGCACCTGCGCACCCACTGCGACTGGTGGGAGCCCCAGGCCCAGCCGCTGGCCTGGAACGTGTTGCGCGAACTTGCCCAGGAATGGGCCGGCCGCCTGGTGCTCGAGCGCGTGGCGCTGATTCCGCTGCACCTGTTTGCCGAGCGTGATACCGCGCTGCGCCTGGCGCGCAGCGTGGCCGAAAGCGGCCCGGGCGCATTGCTCGGCGGCTTCGTGCATTCGACCAACTGGAACCCCCAGGCGCTGCGCCATCTGTTCGAGGCGGCGCAAATCCATGGCCTGAATGTCGATCTGCATGTCGATGAGGAACTGCAGCCCGCCGCCCAGGGCCTGGCGACCACGGCCGCGCTGCTGCAGGCGCTGCGCTTCGACGGCCATGTGGTCTGCGGCCACAGCTGCGCGCTGGCCGCGCAGCCCGAAGCCACGGCGCTGGCAACGCTGGACGCCGTCGCGCAATGCCCGATCACGCTGGTCACGCTGCCCATCACCAATTTGCTGCTGCAGGACGCGGTGACCGGGCGCACGCCGCGCCAGCGCGGGCTCACGCTGGTCAAGGAAGCGCAGGCGCGCGGCATTCCGCTGCTCATTGCCAGCGACAACGTGCAGGACCCGTTCTGCCCCGTGGGCAGCTTCGATCCGCTCGAAGCCCTGGCCACGGGCGTTTTGGCCGCGCAGCTGGACGCGCCTTTCGACCGCTGGTCGCAAGCGCTGTGCCGCGCCGACTGGCTGCGCCGCGGCGCGCCGGCGCTGCCGCTGCAGGCAGGCAGCAGCGCCGACCTGATCGTCTTCCACCAGGCCGATGCCTGCGGCTTTCCCTCGCGCGCGCAATCGCGTCTGGTGCTGCGCCAGGGCCGGCTCGCGAGCGGCCAGGCAAATGCCGCCTGGTTCACCGCCTCCCCTTCGATTTCCCCACTTGCAAGGAGCCTCGCATGAGCGCCAACCCACCCGGAATTGCCCAACCGCTGGCGCGCTACGCGGCCTGGCGGCGCGCGGGCGACATGGTGTTTCTCTCGGGAATCATTGCCGTCGATCCCGCGGCCGGCCGCATCGTGCACGGCTATGCCGACATTCCCGAGGACGCCGCGACGCTGATCGGCCGCAGCGGCGAGTTCAGCAGCGACATCAAGGAAGGCCCGATCCTGGCGCAAAGCTGGTATGTGCTGGACCGCATACGCCTGACCATCGAGGCCGCGGGCGGCCAGATGTCGGACGTGATCAAGCTGGTGCAGTACTTCAGGAACCTGGACCACTTCCCGCAATACAGCCGGGTGCGCAAGCTGTTCTTCCCCGGCGAGCCGCCGGCCTCCACCGTGGTCGAGGTCAGCGCCATGCTGCCCACGCCCGAAATCCTGATCGAAGTCGAGGCCACGGCCTGGCTGCCCCAGCGCTGAAAACCCCAAGAAAGACCCATCCCATGCTGCACGGCTACACCCCGCCCCACCGCTATCTGCCCTACCTGAGCTGGACCGAGATCGCCGATCTGCCCGACAAGGAAAACACCGTGATCGTGCTGGCGACGGGCGCCACCGAACAGCACGGCCCGCACCTGCCCTGCGCCGTAGACACGGTGATCAGCGCCGGCGTCGTCGGCCACGCGATGGCGCGCCTGCCGGCCCATGTGCCGGCGTTCGCGATGGCGCCGATCACCTACGGCAAGTCGGAGGAGCATCTGCACTTTCCGGGCACGGTGACGCTCAGCGGCGAGACGCTGCTGGCAACGATGAACGAGATCGGCGAGTCGGTCTACCGCGCGGGCTTTCGCAAGCTGCTGTTCGTCAACGGCCACGGCGGCCAGCCCCAGGTGATGGAGATGTGCGCGCGCGAGCTGCGCCTGCGCCACGGCGACTTCATTGTCGTGCCCAGCTTCACCTGGCGCGTGCCGCATGTGGCCGGCAAATACCTCTCGGACACCGAGAAGAAGCTGGCCATGCATGCCGGCCATGCCGAGACCGCGCTGATGCTGGCGCTCGCGCCCGACACCGTGCACATGGAGCGCGCCGTGACCAACTACCCGCCGGTGTTTGACTCGCCGCTGCTGTCGCCCGACGGCCGCCCCGCCTGCGCCTGGAGCGCGCGCGACTTCGGCGCCAGCGGAATCATCGGCGACCCGCTGCCCGCGACCGCCGAACAGGGCCTGGCGATTCTCGAATCGCTGGCCGTGAGCTGGGCCGCGGCCATCACCGAGCTGCACCAGCTGCAATGGGCGGCGCGCCCCGAGCCCACCTGGGGCCGCGCCAACCATACGGGCCATGTCGAGAGCTCCTCGGCGCTGGCCTGAAACCTGCGAATCCTTTCCCGTTCCGCCTCTGCCCTGCCCCTCTCGGAGTATTGCCATGATGAAGACTGCTTCCCGCCTTTCCCAACTTGGTGCAGCCGCCCTGCTCGCTCTTGGTGCCCTGGGCACCGCGCAGGCGCAGGAGAAGTTCACCTATATGACCAACTGGTACGCCCAGGCCGAGCACGGCGGCTTCTACCAGGCGCTGGCCACGGGCCTGTACAAGAAATACGGCCTGGACGCGACCATCAAGATGGGCGGTCCCCAGGTCAACATCGTGCAGATGATGGCCGCGGGCCAGGCCGACTGCGTGATGGGATCGAGCGATCTGCAGATGATCCAGATGCGCGAAGGCGGCGTTCCCGTGACCAATGTCGCCGCGGTGTTCCAGAAGGACTTGCAGGTGCTGATCGCGCACGACGACGTCAAGAAGTTCGAGGACCTCAAGGGCAAGACCATTCTGATCGGCTCCTCGGCCCAGCGCGGCTACTGGCCCTGGCTCAAGGCCAAGTACGGTTTCACCGATGCCCAGACCCGCCCCTACACCTTCAACATCCAGCCTTTTGTCGCCGACCGGAACACCGCCCAGCAGGGCTATCTGACGTCGGAGCCGTTTGCGATTGCCAAGGCCGGCGTCAAGACCACCACGCTGATGTTCAGCGACCAGGGCTACCCCGCCTACGCGACCACGGTGTCGTGCATGGACAAGACGCTCAAGACCCGCTCCGACGCGGTGAGCGCCTTCGTCAAGGCGTCTATGGAAGGCTGGAAAAGCTACCTCGCCGACCCCGCGCCCGGCAATGCGCTGATCAAGAAGGACAACCCCAACATGAGCGACGAACAGCTGGCCTACAGCGTCGCCAAGCTCAAGGAAATGGGCATGGTCACGGGCGGCGACGCGGCCAGCATGGGAATCGGCGTGCTGACCGACGCGCGCGCCAAGGCCAGCTACGACTTCCTGGTCGAGACCAAGCTCATCAACCCGGCCAAGGTCAAGCTTGCCGACACCTACACCACCAGCTTCGTCAAGGACCTCAAGGTTCTGCCCTGAACTTTCATCTGCCCTGAAACAGAGGCCAGTCCTCATTCATCGAAAGGCGACCATGCACCCCGCTGAGACCCCGAATGCCGCCACGCCCGCCGTGGAAGTGCTGTCGGCCGAGAAGACCTACCCCAACGGCACGCAGGCGCTGCTGCCCGTGGACCTATGCATAGAGGAAGGCGAATTCGTCACCCTGCTCGGGCCTTCGGGCTGCGGCAAGAGCACGCTGCTGAAGATGGTCGCCGGCCTGCTCGAGCCCACCGACGGCCGGCTGCACCTGTGGCGCAAGCCCGTGGCGCAGCTGGACGAAAGCGGCAAGAAGATGGCCTTTGTGTTCCAGTCGCCGACGCTCATGCCCTGGGCCAGCGTGCAGACCAATGTGCGTCTGCCGCTGGACCTGGCCGGCGTGCCGCGCGCCGAGGCCGATGCGCGCGTGACCGAGGCCCTGGCCCTGGTGGGCCTGGCGAAGTTCGCCGCGGCGCTGCCGCGCGCGCTGTCGGGCGGCATGCAGATGCGCGTCTCGATCGCGCGCGGCCTGGTGACCCAGCCCGACCTGCTGCTGATGGACGAGCCTTTCGGCGCGCTCGATGAGATCACGCGCCACAAGCTCGACGCCGATCTGCTGGACCTGTGGCGCAAGAAGAAGCTCACCGTGATCTTCGTCACGCACTCCATCCATGAAGCCGTGTTTCTCTCCAGCCGCGTGGTGATGATGGCCGCGCGCCCGGGCCGGGTGGTCGAGGAATTCCGCATCGATGCGCCCTATCCGCGCAGCGCCGACTTCATGGTCTCGCCCGAATTCAGCCGCTACGCCAAGCTGCTGCAGGACAGCCTGCTGCGCGCCAGCGCAGACACCGCGGAGGCCCACGCATGAGCACCCCATTTCCTTCCGTTGCCGTGCCCCTGGCTGCAGCGCCTGCGCCCGCAGCGCCAGCCGCCAGGAAAGCCGCCGCCGCGCCCAGGCGCGCGCGCCAGCCGCTGCTGGCCCGGCCGCGCGTGCAGCGCATCCTCTACCCGCTGCTGGTCGGCCTGGTGCTGATTGCGCTGTGGCAAGGCCTGGTCACGGGGCTGGAGCTGCCGCCCTATCTCGTGCCTTCGCCGCTGCTGATGCTGGAGACGCTGGTCACCGACTGGGCGGCGCTGGGCGCCTCGCTGTGGGTCACGGTGAAGATCACGGTGCTGGCGTTTCTCGCCGCGACCGTGGCCGGCGTGCTGATCTCCTTCCTGTTCGTGCAGAGCAAGCTGATCGAGATGGCGCTGTTCCCGTATGCGGTGCTGCTGCAGGTCACGCCCATCGTGGCCGTTGCCCCGCTGATCATCATCTGGGTCAAGGACCCGACGGCGTCGATGGTGATCTGCGCGGCGCTGGTCGCGCTGTTTCCCATCATCAGCAACACCACGCTGGGCCTGCGCAGCGTCGAGCCCGATCTGCAAAGCTACTTCCAGCTCAACCGCGCGACGCGGCTGCAGACCCTGGTGCGGCTGCGCATTCCCAGCGCCCTGCCCTACTTCTTCGGCGGGCTGCGCATCTCCAGCGGCCTGGCGCTGATCGGCGCCGTCGTCGCCGAGTTTGTCGCCGGCACGGGCGGCTCGGGCGCGGGCCTGGCCTACCAGATCCTGCAGGCGGGCTTCCAGCTCAACATCCCGCGCATGTTTGCCGCGCTGCTGCTGATCTCGCTGACCGGCGTGGGAATGTTTGTCGCCATGGCCTGGCTTAGCCGTCTGGCGCTGGGCAGCTGGCATTCCAGCGAGAACTGATCCCACTTGATTCCATCACCACGCCGCGCACGACGCGCGGTGCAGGCCGCGCCTTGCCTGAAAACCAGGAAAACAACATGACTTACACCACCACCGCCCACCAACTGCCCGAACAACTTCCCGACCTCGACTGGATCGCCGACCCGCTGCGCGTGGGCCGGCTGTCGCAGGATTTCGCCTGGTTCAGCCCGGTGCTCAAGCGCGAGCTTGCCGGCAAGCGCGCCGACATTGCCGTGCGCCCGCGCAGCGAAGCCGAGATCCGCCAGGTGGTGTCGGCCTGCGCCAGCGCGGGCATTCCCATCACCGTGCGCGGCAGCGGCACGGGCAACTATGGCCAGTGCACGCCGCTGCACGGCGGCGTGATCCTCGACCTGTCGGGCTACAACGCTTTTGGCTGGGTGCGCGGCGGCGTGGGCCGGGCCCAGGCCGGCATACGCCTGGCCGATTTCGACGCCCAGGCCAAGCCGCTGGGCCAGGAGCTGCGCTGGCTGCCCTCGACCTACCGCAGCGCGACTCTGGGCGGACTGTTTGGCGGCGGCTTTGGCGGCGCGGGCTCGATCAACCACGGCCCGCTGGCCGCGCCCGGCAACGTGCTGGCGGTGCGCGCCATGACCGTGGAACCTGAGCCGCAGATCATCGAGCTGCGCGGTGCCGAGGCCATGCTGCTGCACCACACCTACGGCACCAACGGCATCGTGCTGGAACTCGAAGTCGCGCTCACGCCCGCCGTGCCCTGGACCGAGTGCATTGCGACCTTCGAGGATTTCGATGCGGCGCTGGAATTCGCCGACCGGTTTGGCAGCGCGCCGGGCCTGGAGAAGAAGGAAGTCTGCTTTCTGGCTGCACCGATTCCCGAGTATTTCACCAGCCTGGCCGAATACCTGCCCACGGGCTGCCACGCGGTGCTGCTGCTGGTGGCGCCGCATTCCGAGGCCGGCATGCGCGACATGGTGGCCAAACATGGCGGCCAGATCACCTACCGCAAGACGGCCGACGAAGTGCAGGCCGGCAACAAGACGCTGGTCGAATACACCTGGAACCACACCACGCTGCATGCCTTGAAAGTCGACAAGGGCCTTACCTATATCCAGAGCGGCTTCAACCCCGCGCGGCGCATAGAGCAGGTCAAGGCGCTAGAAGCCGCGCTGGGCGGCGAAGTGATGATGCACCTGGAGTTCCTGCGCACCAAGGAAGGCGCGTTCAACTGCAGCGGGCTGCAGATCATCCGCTACACCACCGAGGAGCGGCTCAACGCCATCATGCAGATCTACCGCGACCACGGCGTGCAGATCAACAACCCGCATGTCTACATTGTCGAGGACGGCAAGCAGAACAACCTGGACCCGGCCGTGGTCGGCACCAAGCAGCGCTTCGATCCGCTGGGCCTGCTCAATCCGGGCAAGCTGCGCAGCTGGCAGGCCGCGCAGCCGCTGCGCCAGATGGCCTGAACGCGGCCGGCGTCAGTCGACCTTCACGCGCGCGTTCTTGACCACTTCGGCCATGCGCTGCAGTTCCGAACGCATGAAGGCCGTCGTGGCTTCGGGCGGGGTCAGCTTGATCTCATAGCCCTGGGCAATCAGTGCATTGCGCGCCTCGGGTTGGGCCAGCGCCTGCTGGAACGCCTGGTGCAGGCGGTTGCGTTCGGCCATGGGCAGGTCCTTGGGGCCTATGGCCGCGATCCAGCCTTCGAGCGCGTAGTTGGGCAGGCCCTGCTCGGCCACCGTGGGCAGATCGGGCATGGACGGCACGCGCTGCGCCGTGGTCACGCCCAGCGCGCGCAGCGTGCCGCTCTTGATGTGCGGCGCCGCGGGCGCGAGCGCCACCACGCCCCACTGGACCTGGCCGCTGAGCAGGTCGTTCATCAGCATGCCCATGCCCTTGTAGGGGATGTGCTTGATGTCCAGCCTGGCCTGGTCGACCAGCATGGCCGCGCCCAGGTGCAGGATGGTGCCGTTGCCCGACGAGCCGTAGTTGAGCGTGCCGGGCTTGGCCTTGGCCAGAGCCACCAACTCCTGGATGTTGCGCGCCGGCACGGCAGGATTGGCAACCACCACGAACGGCGTCGCGCCAATGATGGTGATGGGCGCGATGTCCTGGATCGCGTCAAATGGGATCGACGGATAGACGCTGGGATTGACCACATGGTTGTTCGAGACCACGCCAATCATCGAGCCGTCCCTGGGCCCGCGCACGATCTGCGCCGTGCCGGTGATGCCGCCCGCGCCCGGCAGGTTCTCTATCACCACGGGATGGCCCGCGGCCTTGGCCAGCTGGGTGCTGATCGCGCGTATCGCGCCGTCGGCGCCCGAGCCTGCCGACAGCGGCAGGATCACGCGCAGCGGCTTGTCGCCCTGGGCCAGCGCGCCCAAGGGGGCCAGCAGGCCGGCCGCGGCCAGCGCAAGAATGCCGCGGCGGGAATTCGTGGGAAATTGCATTTTTTTGTCTCCAGCTCGTTGTTATGAATACAAAAAAGCCTGCGCAGCAGGCCTGAAGGGCGCTACACCACGGCGCCCGCAGCTTCCATGGAGGTGACTTCGTCGGGCCCGTAGCCCAGCGACTCCAGCAGCTGGCGGGTGTGCTCGCCCAGCGTCGGCGGGTTGTGGCGAATGCCCGGGCGCTGGCCGTCCATGCGTATCGGCAGCAGCGTGGTGCGCGCCGTCTGGCCCGCGCGCTCGCCGTCGGTCAGCGTGATCTCGGCCAGGCCGCCCGTGGCATTGAGGTGCGGGTCGTCGAACAGCTGCTCGGGCCGCACGATGGGCGCATAGGGCAGGCCGTTGCGCTCGAACACTTCGGACAGATGCTCGGTGCTGTAGGCCGCCAGGCGCCGGCGCAGCTCGGGCAGCAGCGTGGGGCGGGCGCGCACGCGCTCGTTGTTGGTGGCGAACGCCGGATCGGCCTGCAGATCGGCAAAGCCCATGGCCGTGCACAGCGTGTTCCACTGCGCATCGCTCACGGCCGCAAGAAAGATCTGGCCGTCGTCCTTGACGCTGAACACATCGTAGACCGCCCAGGCCGAGATGCGCTCGGGCATGGGCGCGGCGGCTTCGCCCGTGACGGCGTACTGCATCATGTGCTGGCCGACCAGGAACACGTTGTTCTCGAACAGCGCCGAGTCGACTTCCTGGCCCCGGCCCGTGATGCCGCGCTGCATCAGCGCGGCCATCGCGCCGATCGCGCCAAACATGCCGCCCATGATGTCGTTGACGCTGGAGCCCGCACGCAGCGGGTCGCCGGGACGGCCGGTCATATAGGCCAGCCCGCCCATCATCTGCACCACCTCGTCCAGCGCCGTGCGCTTTTCATAGGGGCCGGGCAGAAAGCCCGCGTGGTTCACGTAGATCAGCCGCTCGTTGAGGCGCGACAGCGCACGGTAGTCGAGCCCGTACTTGGTCATCACGCCGGGCTTGAAGTTCTGCACCACCACGTCGGCCGACGAGGCGAGCCGGATTGCCGCCTGCAGGCCATCGGGGTGGCGCAGGTCCAGGGCAATGCTTTTCTTGTTGCGGTTGAACATAGGGAAGAAACCCGCGCCCGCGCCCAGCAGATGGCGCGTGCGGTCGCCCTCGACGGGCTCGACCTTGATCACTTCCGCGCCCAGGTCGGCCAATACCATGCCGCAGGTCGGGCCCATCACCATATGGGAAAACTCCACCACCCGCAGTCCCGCCAGCGGCAGCGCCGCAGCGCCAGCCTTTGAATTCTCAGTCATCGCATTCCATCCAAAACCGGCTCAGGCAGCCACTGCTGCCGCGCCATTGAGCACCTGTGGCAGACCTGCCTGCCACAGCACACCATGCAGGGTCTCCCCCGGCAACCAGGCCCCGAGTCGCTGGCGCAAAGCCAGCAGGGCCTGGACATCCAATCCCGTGACCACGCCCATGCGCTCGAGCATGAACGCCAGGTCTTCGGTCGTCACATTGCCGCTCGCTCCCGGCGCGTGCGGGCAGCCGCCAATGCCGGCCAGGCAGGCATCGAAGCGCTCGATGCCGGTCTGCCAGGCCGCATAGGCGTTGGCCAGGCCCATGCCGCGCGTATCGTGGAAATGCGCGCAGGCCAGCTTGTCGCCCACCTCGCGGCGCGCGCTTTCAAACAGCCGGCGCACGCTTTCGGGGTCGGCAAAACCCACGGTGTCGGCCAGGCTCACGCGGTCGGCGCCGGCGTCCAGCAGCGCGACCATGAGCCGCAGCACTTCGCCGGCAGCCACCTCGCCCTGCAGCGTACAGCCAAACGCCGTGCCCACGCCGCCTTCGATCAGCGTCGCATGGCCGCCCGCGTCGCGCTCGGCGCGAATGCGCGCGACTTCGGCCACCACTTCGTCGGGCGTCTTGCGCAGGTTCGCCAGGCTGTGCGCATGGCTGGCCGACAGCGGCACGACCAGCAGATCGGCGCCGCATTCGAGCGCGCGCTGCGCGCCCTTGAGGTTGGGCACCAGCACCGAAGCAAACAGGCCGGCCAGCGTCTTCGCATGCGCCAACACCTCGGCCGTATCGGCAAGCTGGGGCAACAGGCGCGCGGGCACGAACGAGCCCACTTCGATCTCGCGCTGGCCTGCGGCGTAGGCGGCATCGATCCAGGCGATCTTGTGCTCCGTCGGCATGGTCGGCGCCAGGCTTTGCAGGCCGTCGCGCAGACCGACTTCACGGATCACCGCATGGCGCGGACCAGAGGCGTAGGAAGCAGTCGTCGGCATGCAGTCTCCAAATCGTTGTTCTAAGGGAATGCGAGGATTCTAGGAATTCCTGGCCGGAACGGATAATCAATTTTGGAACTTCTAGCCTTCCCAAATGGAACACCTCAGATGCGCGACCTGGACCTGACGACCTTGCGGCTGTTCATTGCCGTCTGCGAGCAGCGCAGCATCACCGCCGCGGGCCTGCAGCAGGCCATGGTCGGCTCGGCGATCAGCAAGCGCCTGGCCCAGCTCGAGCACCAGGTGGGCACGCAGCTGCTGGTGCGCAAGCGCCGCGGCGTCGCGCCCACGCCTGCGGGCGAGACCCTGCTCGAGCATGCGCGTGCGCTGCTGGCGCGCAGCGAGCTGATCGCGCGCGACATGGCCGGCTATGCCCAGGGAACGCGCGGCCATGTGCGGCTGCTGGTCACGGCATCCGTCATGGCCGAGTCGCTGGCCGACGACGTGGCGGCCTTTCTCAAGCACCCCGACCATGGCCGCATCCAGGTCAGCCTCGAGGAGCGCGTAAGCCCCGAGGTGGCGCGCGGCGTGCGCGACGGCAGCGCGTCGGTGGGCATCTGCTGGGACGCGGCCGACCTCGAAGGCCTGCAGACGCAGAGCTACCGCGGCGACCATCTGGCGATCTGCGCCCACGCCAGCCACCCCATCGCGACGCGCAGCGAAGTGCATTTCGCCGATGTGCTGGACTACGAATACGTGAGCATGCCCGCGCTCAGCGCCGTGCAGCAGCTGCTCACGCGCACCGCCGCGGTCGAGGGTAAGGTGCTGCAGCACCGCATGCAGGTCTCGCACTTCGACGCCGCGCTGCGCGTGGTGCGCGCCAACCTGGCCATCAGCGTGATGCCCGCCGAAATCGCCCAGCCGTTTGCCCAGGCCTACGGGCTGCGGCTGGTGCCGCTGGCCGACGACTGGGCGCGCCGGCGCTTCGCGATCTGCTTTCGCAGCCAGGACCAGCTGAGTCCGGCGGCGCGGCTGCTGGTCGCGCATCTGCATGCCTGCGGGCCGGCCGCGCAGCCCGCAGACGCAGCGCAATAAGGGCTTGCGCGCCATCGTGGCTTGGCAGCAACAATTGGCTGGATTTTGCGGAATTTTGCGCGTCTGCGCCTGACAGGCGTGGCTTAGAAGCTATTAAACTTGTAGCAAGATAGTTTCCACGCTATAGTGAATCACGACTTGGCGAAGCTGGCCAACGCCTCGCTCAACCCCATCGCGCAAGGAGAAGCGTCCATGAGCCCCAAGGAAAATGTCGCCATCAACCAGCTGTTCGAGCGGCTCGAATGCCGTTACGCACTGCGGGTGCTGTGGGCGCTCCGGGATGGCCATCCCCAGACGTTTCGCCTGCTGCAGGACAGCGTGGGGGGCATCACGCCCAACACGCTCAACACCCGCATCAAGGAGTTGCGCGAATGCGGCTTGCTCGAGCACGGCAGCGATGGCTACATCGTGACGCTGTCGGGCCAGGATCTGCTCAAACGACTCAGCGACGTACAGGCTTTTGCCAACCGCTGGGTCGCGGCGCGCGCCAAGAAGTAAAGTACGGTATGGCGACGCGCGGACTTCGAGTCCGCGGTCATGTGCCCTCTGCGGGCACTTTTCACAGACGCATATTTCAAGGATTTCTCATGGCTTTCACCACCACCGCATCCGGCCTGCAATACGAAGACACCGTTGTGGGCGACGGCGCCGAAGCCAAGCGCGGCGGCAATGTCACGGTGCATTACACCGGCTGGCTTTACAACGAAGGCGTGCAAGGCGCCAAGTTCGATTCGAGCAAGGACCGCAAGGACCCCTTCGTCTTCGCCCTGGGCGCAGGCATGGTCATCAAGGGCTGGGACGAAGGCGTGCAGGGCATGAAGGTTGGCGGCGCACGCACGCTGATCATCCCCGCAGCCCTGGGCTATGGCGCCCGCGGCGCCGGCGGCGTGATTCCCCCGAACGCCACGCTCAAGTTCGACGTGGAACTGCTGGCGGTCTAAGACCTCCTGGCAAATGAAAAAAAGCGGCCCAGGCCGCTTTTTTCATGGGGCAACCGCTTTTCAGCGAGCAGCCAATTGCTGCCAGGTCGCAACCACGCTGTCGGGGTTCAGCGATATCGAGGCAATGCCCTGGTCCGCGAGCCACAGTGCGAAGTCGGGGTGGTCCGAAGGGCCCTGGCCGCAGATGCCCACGTACTTGCCCTTGGCCAGGCAGGCGGCGATCACGCGTTCGAGCAGCTTCTTGACTGCGGGATCGCGCTCGTCGAAGTCGGCGGCCAGCAGTTCCAGGCCGGAATCGCGGTCCAGGCCCAGCGTCAGCTGGGTCAGGTCGTTGGAGCCGATGGAGAAGCCGTCGAAGTGTTCGAGGAACTCGTCGGCCAGGATGGCGTTCGAGGGCACTTCGCACATCATGATCAGCTTGAGACCGTTGTCACCGCGCTTGAGGCCGTTGTCGGCCAGCAGCTGGTTGACGCGCTCGGCCTGGCTCAAGGTGCGCACGAAGGGAATCATGATCTGCACGTTGGTCAGGCCCATGTCCTCGCGCACGCGGCGCAGGGCTTCGCATTCCATCTTGAACGCTTCGCCGAAGTCGGCGCTGATGTAGCGCGCCGCGCCGCGGAAGCCCAGCATCGGGTTCTCTTCCTCGGGCTCGTAGCGGCTGCCGCCGATCAGCTTGCGGTACTCGTTGGACTTGAAGTCCGACATGCGCACGATCACGGGCTTGGGGTAGAACGCCGCGGCAATGGTTGCCACGCCTTCTGCGACCTTGTCGACATAGAAGGCGCGCGGCGAAGCGTGGCCGCGGGCCACGGATTCGACGGCCTTCTTGAGGTCGGCATCGACGGCGGGGTAGTCGAGGATGGCCTTGGGGTGCACGCCGATGTTGTTGTTGATGATGAACTCGACGCGCGCCAGACCCACGCCGTCGTTGGGCAGCTGGGCGAAGTCGAAGGCCAGCTGGGGATTGCCGACGTTCATCATGATCTTGGTCTTGATCTCGGGCATCGCGCCGCGCTGCACTTCGGTGACTTCGGTTTCGATCAGGCCGTCGTAGATCTTGCCGGTGTCGCCTTCGGCGCAGGACACGGTCACCAGCGTGCCGGCCTTGAGCAGGTCGGTGGCATTGCCGCAGCCGACCACGGCCGGAATGCCCAGTTCACGCGCGATGATGGCCGCGTGGCAGGTACGGCCACCGCGGTTGGTGACGATGGCCGAAGCCCGCTTCATCACCGGCTCCCAGTTGGGGTCGGTCATGTCGGTGACCAGCACGTCGCCGGCCTGGACCTGGTCCATCTGCGAGATGTCGCTGACCAGGCGCACGGGACCGGTACCGATCTTCTGGCCGATGGCGCGGCCTTCGGCCAGCACGGCGCCCGTGCCCATGAGCTTGTAGCGCAGTTCGGCCTGGCCCTTGGACTGGCTCTTCACCGTCTCGGGACGTGCCTGCAGGATGTAGATCTGGCCGTCGCTGCCGTCCTTGCCCCACTCGATGTCCATGGGACGGCCGTAGTGGTCCTCGATCACCAGCGCGTAGCGCGCCAGCTGCTCGACGTCGGCGTCGGTCAGCGAGTAGCGGTTGCGCAGCTCGGGAGCGACGTCGGTGGTCTTGACCAGCTTGCCGCTCGCAGCCTTTTCCTCGGGCGAGGCAAACACCATCTGCACCAGCTTGGAGCCGAGGTTGCGGCGGATCAGCGCCTTCTTGCCGGCCTTGAGCATGGGCTTGTGCACATAGAACTCGTCGGGGTTCACGGCGCCCTGCACCACGGTCTCGCCCAGGCCGTAGCTCGAGGTGATGAACACCACGTCTTCAAAGCCCGATTCGGTGTCGATGGTGAACATCACGCCGGCCGCACCGGTGTCCGAGCGCACCATGCGCTGCACGCCGGCCGACAGCGCCACGACGTCGTGCGCAAAGCCCTTGTGCACGCGGTAGGAGATCGCGCGGTCGTTGTACAGCGAGGCAAACACTTCCTTCATCTTGTGCAGCACATCATCGATGCCCACCACGTTGAGGAAGGTTTCCTGCTGGCCGGCAAACGATGCGTCGGGCAGATCTTCGGCCGTGGCCGAGGAACGCACGGCAAACGAGGCCTGGCTGTTGCCCGCGCTCAGCGTGGCAAAGGCTTCGCCAATGGCTTTTTGCAGGTCGGCGGGGAAAGGCTGGTTCTCGACCATGGCGCGGATTTCCGCGCCGACGACGGCCAGCGCGCGCACGTCTTCGATGTCGAGCGTGGCGAGCTTGGCGTTGATGCGGTCGGCCAGGCCTTCGAACGCGAGGAATTCGCGGAATGCGTGCGCCGTGGTCGCAAAGCCCGTGGGGACCTTCACGCCCTCGGGCAGCTGGGAGATCATTTCGCCGAGCGAGGCGTTCTTGCCGCCGACCGACTCGACGTCGCTCATTCTCAGTTTCTCGAACGGAACGACCAGGGCGGTCGCTTCAAACAGTGCAGACATGGGAAAGCTCCAAAGTTAAAAACCGCTGCGATCCGCGCCATCCGGTGGCGCGGGTCTGGTCCATGCTGCACTGCGCAGGCTTTGCTCTTGTGGTTGTGGGCCGCCGATGAGCATGAACGTGAAATTGGGAATAATGGGCGCCATTGTAGGCCCGCGTCCGGTTTCCGCGCGTCCGGCTCGTTATTCACTTCATCCCCAGAGCACCATGCACACGCGCACCGTATTCCTGATCTCCGACGGCACAGGCATCACCGCCGAGACGTTCGGCAAAGCCCTGATGACGCAGTTCGACGTGAGCGCGCGCTTCGTTCGAATTCCTTTTGTCGACACCGTGGACAAGGCGCACCAGACCGTGCGCCAGATCAACCACACTGGCGAAGTGGAAGGCAAGAAGCCCATCGTCTTCACCACGCTGGTCGACATGGAGGTGGTCGATGTGATCCGCGAGAACTGCAAGGGCATGCTGCTCGACATGTTCGGCACCTTCGTCAACCCGCTGGAGCAGGAGCTGGGCCTCAAGTCCCACCACCGCGTGGGGCGTTTTTCCGACATCAGCCAGAGCAAGGAATATCTGGACCGCATGGAGGCCATCAACTTCAGCCTGGCCCATGACGACGGCCAGACCCACCACGACCTCGCGGGCGCCGACGTGATCCTGGTGGGCGTGAGCCGCAGCGGCAAGACCCCGACCAGCCTCTACCTGGCGATGCAGTTCGGCATGAAGGTCGGCAACTACCCGCTGATTCCCGAAGACTTCGACCGGCGCCAGCTGCCGCCCGCGCTGCTGCCGCTGCGCAAGAAGCTGTTCGGCCTGTCCATAGACCCGCAGCGCCTGTCCGACATCCGCAACGAGCGCCGGCCCAACTCGCGTTACGCGAGCCTGGAGAACTGCCGCCACGAAGTCGCCGAAGCCGAAGCCATGATGCGCCGCACGGGCATTCGCTGGCTGTCGAGCACCAACAAGTCGATCGAGGAAATCGCCACCACCATCCTGCAGGATGTGAAGCCCGAACGATTGGGGTACTAGCCCCCACGCTTGCTCGCTTCGCGTAGCCGCTGCCCCCCGAGGGGGCCGTCCGCCGCCTTGGGACGGCCCGGCGGCGGCGGAGCGTGACCTTTTCTGACGCTCTGCTTCGTCTAACGGCGCCCTCCGCTAGCAGCAACGACATGCCGTAAAAACAGCGACAGCGCGCAGGCGCAAAAAAGGACTGCCTGGGCAGTCCTTCTTGCTTCAGTGCCTGGCCGTTCCCGGCCGGGCAGATCAATGGCGGATCAGATGATCGAAGGCCGACAGCGCCGCAGTGGCACCCGCACCCGCGGCGATGATGATCTGCTTGTACGGCACATCGGTGCAGTCGCCGGCGGCAAACACGCCGGGCACATTGGTGTGGCCCTTGGCGTCGATGATGACTTCACCGAAGCGTGTCAGCTCGACCGTGCCCTTGAGCCAGTCGGTGTTGGGCAGCAGGCCGATCTGCACGAAGATGCCTTCGAGCGCCACGTCCTTGACTTCGCCCGTGACCCGGTCCTTGTAGGTCAGACCCGTGACCTTCTTGCCGTCGCCGTTGACCTGCGTGGTCTCGGCGTTGACGATGATGGTCACGTTGGGCAGGCTGCGCAGCTTCTTTTGCAGCACGGCATCGGCGCGCAGTTCGGCGCCGAACTCGAGCAGCGTCACATGCTTGACCAGGCCGGCCAGATCGATCGCGGCTTCCACGCCCGAGTTGCCGCCACCGATCACGGCCACGGGCTTGCCCTTGAACAGCGGGCCGTCGCAATGCGGGCAATAGGTCACGCCCTTGGTGCGGTACTGCTCCTCGCCAGGAACGTTCATGTTGCGCCAGCGCGCGCCCGTCGACAGGATCACGGTCTTCGATTGCAGCGTCGCGCCCGACTCCAGTTCCACGGTGATCAGGCCGCCCTCTTCCTTGGCCGGCACCAGCGCCTTGGCGCGCTGCAGGTTCATGATGTCGACTTCATAGTCGCGCACATGGCGCTCGAGCGCCGCGGCAAACTGCGGGCCTTCGGTCTTCTGCACCGAGATGAAGTTCTCGATGTCCACGGTGTCGAGCACCTGGCCGCCCAGGCGTTCGGCGGCAATGCCGGTGCGAATGCCCTTGCGCGCCGCGTAGACAGCCGCAGCCGCACCGGCCGGGCCACCGCCGACGATCAGCACGTCGAACGCCTCCTTGGCGCTGATCTTCGCGGCTTCGCGCACTGCGGCGCCGCTATCGACCTTGGCGACGATCTCGGCCAGCTCCATGCGGCCCTGGCCGAAGCGCTCGCCGTTGACGAACACCGTGGGCACGCCCATGATTTCGCGCGACTCGACTTCGCTCTGGAACAGTGCGCCGTCGATCGCAGTGTGGGTGATGTTGGGGTTGAGCACGCTCATCAGGTTGAGCGCCTGCACCACATCGGGGCAGTTATGGCACGACAGCGAGTAATAGGTCTCGAAGTTCAGCGGCGTGTCGATGGCGCGGATCTGCTCCAGCAGTTCCGCCGACTCCTTCGAGGGGTGGCCGCCGACCTGCAGCAGCGCCAGCACCAGCGAGGTGAATTCATGGCCCAGCGGCACGCCCGCAAAGCGCAGACCGGTGTCCACGCCGGGATTGGTGATCAGGAACGAAGGCTTGCGCACATCGGCCGCATTGTTCTCCACCACGGTGATCTTGTCGCTCAGCGCGACCAGGTCGGCGAGCAGGGACTTGACTTCGCCAGACGCCTTGCCGTCGTCGAGCGTGGCGACGATTTCAATGGGCTTTTGCACCCGTTCCAGGTATGCCTTGAGTTGGGTCTTGAGGGTGGCGTCGAGCATAATAGTCAAATCCTACTAAAATTTATTATTGATAGCTAAAGTTCAAGTGCTTCAAAAAAAGCCCAGGTCGCCCCGGGCTTTTCAAGGGCAATTGCTTAGATCTTGCCGACCAGATCCAGCGAAGGAGCCAGCGTGGCTTCGCCTTCGTGCCACTTGGCGGGGCAGACTTCACCGGGGTGGGCGGCGACGTACTGGGCAGCCTTGACCTTGCGCAGCAGCTCGGTGGCATCGCGGCCAATGCCTTCGGCGGTGATTTCCACGGCCTGGATCACGCCCTGTGGGTCGATGATGAAAGTGCCGCGGTTGGCCAGGCCCTGGTCAGCGCGCAGGATTTCGAAATTGTTCGAGATCGCCATGGTCGGGTCGCCGATCATGGTGTACTGGATCTTGGCGATGGTTTCCGATGCATCGTGCCAGGCCTTGTGCACGAAGTGGGTGTCGGTGGACACGGAGAAGATCTCCACGCCCATCTTCTGGAATTCTGCGTAGTGGTCAGCAACGTCGCCCAGCTCGGTGGGGCAGACGAAAGTGAAGTCGGCGGGGTAGAAAACGAACACCGCCCACTTGCCCAGCACGTCCTTTTCAGTGATGTCGATGAACTTGCCGGCCTTGAATGCGCTGGCCTTGAAAGGTTTGATTTCGGTATTGATGACGGACATGGTTGCTTCCTTTAAGTGATGCGACTGAACACAGGTATGAAGTTTAGAGCTTTCACAGGATATATCCAATCAATTGACTTTATTATGTTAATTTAATTTGACTATCGAATACCGCAATTCATAGCCCGTGCAGACTATCGCTTTACAACGAGAACGCGAGTCATCATCAAACGCAGACAGACCGAATTTGCAGGGGCAAGCCATTACAACCACGTTGCGAACAGCGACAATCAAGGTATTCACATAAAGCGAAGGAGTTCCCCATGAAAGGCGATTTACAAGCCATTGCCCACCTGCAGGCACAGCTGAAGAATGAGCTCACGGCCATCAATCAGTACTTCCTGCACTACCGCATGTACAAGCACTGGGGCTTCGACAAGCTGGCCAAGAAGGAATATGCAGAGTCGATAGGCGAAATGAAGCACGCCGACTGGCTCATGGACCGCATCTTCACGCTGGACGGCCTGCCCAACCTGCAGGATCTGGGCAAGCTGCAGATCGGTGAAGACGTGCCTGAATGCCTGGCCTGCGACCTGCGCCTGGAGCTGGGCGCGCAGCAGACCATCAAGGACGGCATTGCCCACTGCGAGTCCGTGCGCGACTACGTCTCGCGCGACCTGCTGCAGAAGATCCTCGACGACACCGAAGAGCACATCGACTTCCTCGAGACCCAGATCGACCTGATCGACAAGGTCGGCCTGCAGAACTATCTGCAATCGCAGATGGGTGAGCTGGAATAAGACTTCCACGAGACAGATTGAAAGCGGGCCTGGCCCGCTTTTTTTGCGCCGGCTTGTCCCTGAATGCCACGCAGCGCGCCAATCTCGCTATGCTCGCGCCCATGCAGAATCCGCCCGAGACGCCTCCCGCTCCCCCCAAGCAAGCCAACAACCCCTTGCACGGCATGACGCTGGCCGCCATTGTCGAAGCCTTGCACGCCCACTACGGCTGGGAAGAGCTGGCGCGGCTGGTGCCCATACGCTGCTTCCAGAGCCAGCCCAGCGTCAATTCGAGCCTCAAGTTCCTGCGCCAGACACCCTGGGCGCGCGAGAAGGTCGAGAGCCTGTATCTGTTCATGCTGCGCGAGCAGCGCAGGACAGGCGGCAAGCGCTGAGGCAAGAATCCCCAGGAACCGCTGAGGCGGATGTGGCGCCATTCACCCTGCTCTCTTGAGCCGGGCGTTCATCCTTCGACAAGCTCAGGACGAACGGGGGACGCAACGTCGCCCTGAGCCAAAGCGGCTCAGGGCGGCCTTGGTTCAACTCGGCACCAGAAAATCCCGGCTGATGTCCGCGCCCAGCGCGTTGACGCGCTCGAGGAACTGCGTGAGATAGGCATGCAGCCCGGTGGCGAGGATTTCATCGATGCGCGCATAGCGCAGGTCGGCCAGCAGCCGCCCGGCCTTGCGCTGGGTTTCGCCCGATTGCTCGTTCGCCACCAGCGCCAGGTTATCGACCACCTCCTGCAGGCAGGCCAGCAGTGAGCGCGGCATGTCGGCGCGCAGCATCAGCAGTTCGGCCACGCGCTCGGGCGTGATGACATCGCGGTAGACCTTGCGGTAGACCTCGAAGGCCGAGACGCTGCGCAGCAGCGCGCTCCAGTGGTAGAAGTCGAACTGCACCACGCCATTGCCGCGCACGCTGCCGTGGTAGTCGCGCTCGATGGCGTGGAACTTCACGTCGAGCAGGCGCGCCGTGTTGTCGGCGCGCTCGAGGAACGTACCCAGGCGCAGGAAGCGATAGGCCTCGTCCTTGAGCATGGTGCCTTGCGTCACGCCGCGCGACAGGTGCGAGCGGTCCTTGACCCATTCGAAGAACTGCGCGGGATCGCGCTCGAACGCGCCCTGGTCCAGTTGCTTGCCCACTTCGAGCCAGGTCTGGTTGTGCGTTTCCCAGACTTCGGTAGTCAGGGCGCCGCGCACCGCGCGCGCGTTCTCGCGCGCCGCGCGCAGGCAGGAGATGATGGACGCGCTGTTGCTTTCGTCCTGCACCAGGAAATGCAGCACCTTGTCGCGCGCGACTTCCGCATGCAGTTCCTGATAGGCGGGCACCAGCTCGCTGATCGACAGCACCCCCTGCCAGGCCTTGCGCGCCTGGCCCGGCGCCTGCGGCAGCATCGAGGTGTCGTAGGCCACGCTCAGCAGGCGCGCGGTGTTTTCGGCGCGCTCGACATAGCGCGACATCCAGAACAAATGGTCGGCGGTACGGCTCAGCATGCAACACTCCCTTCGAGGCCGGCGTCGTCCGCGCCTTCGAGCACCCAGGTGTCCTTGGTGCCTCCGCCCTGTGATGAATTGACCACCAGCGAGCCTTCCTTCAAGGCCACGCGCGTCAGGCCCCCGGCCACCATCTTCACGGTCTTTCCGCTGAGCACGAACGGCCGCAGATCGATGTGGCGCGGCGCAATGCCGCTTTCGACATAGGTCGGGCAGCTCGACAGGCTCAGCGTCGGCTGGGCGATATAGCCCGCGGGGTTGGCCAGCAGCGCGCGGCGGAAATCCTCGATCTCGGCGCGCGTCGCGGCCGGGCCGATCAGCATGCCGTAGCCGCCCGCGCCGTGCACTTCCTTGACCACCAGCTCGTGCAGGTGGTCCAGCACATAGGCCAGGTCGTCGCTCTTGCGGCACATCCAGGTCGGCACGTTCGACAGCAGCGGCTGTTCGCCCAGGTAGAAGCGGATCATGTCGGGCACATAGGGGTAGACCGACTTGTCGTCGGCCACGCCCGTGCCGACCGCATTGCAGATCGCCACGTTGCCCGCGCGGTAGGCGCGCATCAGGCCGGGGCAGCCCAGCGTGGAGCTTTCGCGGAACACTTCGGGGTCGAGGAAGTCGTCGTCCAGGCGCCGGTAGATCACATCGACGCGGCGCAGGCCGCGCGTGGTGCGCATGAACACGGTGTCGTGCTCGACCACCAGGTCCTGGCCTTCGACCAGCTCCACGCCCATCTGCTGGGCCAGGAAGGCATGCTCGAAATAGGCGCTGTTGTGCATGCCCGGCGTGAGCACCACCACCGTGGGTTCGGGCGCGCTCGCGGGCGCGACGGCGCGCAGCGTGTCGAGCAGCAGATCGGGGTAATGCGCGACCGGTGCCACCGAATGCTGGGCGAACAGTTCGGGAAACAGGCGCATCATCATGCGGCGGTTTTCCAGCATGTACGACACGCCCGAAGGCACGCGCAGGTTGTCCTCGAGCACAAAGTACTCGCCCACGCCGTCGGCATTCGCGGCGCGCACGATGTCTATGCCCGCGATCTGCGCATAGATGTCATTGGGCACATTCACGCCCACCATCTCGGGACGGTACTGCGCGTTCTGCAGCACCAGATCGGTGGGGACGATGCCCGCGCGCAGGATCTCCTGGTCATGGTAGACATCGTGGATGAAGCGGTTGAGCGCCGTCGCGCGCTGCACCAGGCCGCGCTGCATGTGCGACCACTCCTGCGCGGGAATGATGCGCGGTATCAGGTCGAAAGGAATCAGCCGCTCCCGGCCGGCTCCGCCCTCGTCCTTTGCGCCGTAAACGGCGAACGTGATGCCGACCCGGCGGAAAATCATTTCCGCCTCGGCGCGGCGCGCCTCCATGGCCGCCCCCGGCTGGCGTGCAAGCCATTGGCGGTAGTCCTTGTAATGCGGTCGAACATCACTGCCCTCAAAGGGCGTGGTTGCATACATTTCGTCGAATCTTTGCATCAGCGGAGCCTCCTGCAGCTCATCCAAGCAAACTTCGGGCCCGATACGGCTGCGCGCTTGCCTGGCGCTTCAGTGTACCCAGCGCGCCAGAGGATTGTTACGCTCGTTGCATGTCAATTGACGGCGATAGGCTGCGCCTGCCAATAACGCGGCTTTGACCTACGTTCGCAGGCCATGTGCCGCGGCCGCGCGGAAGTCCACTGCGCCGCGCCGCAGCCTGCACTGGTCACCACCTCCACACCCTGCGCACGGTAGCGCTGCACCACGGGCGCGGCCGGATGACCGTAGCGGTTGCGGTAGCCGGCCTGCACCAGCGCATGGCGCGGCGCGACGGCGGCAATCCACTCGGCGCTCGACGAAGTCTTGCTGCCATGGTGCGGCACCAGCAGCCAGTCGGCGCGCAGTGGCAGGCCCTCGGCCAGCAGCGCGGCCTCCTGCGCGCGTTCGATATCGCCCGCGAGCAGGGCTGTGGTGCCGTTGGCGGCAACGATGCGCAGCACGCAGCTTTGCGTATTGGGCGCCGCGTCGTGCGACGATGCGATCGACAGGGGATGCAGCACCTCGAACGCCACGCCATCCCATTGCCAGCGCTGGCCGGCCACACAGGCCGTGGCCGAACGCTGCATGGATGCCGGCCACTGCGGGTCTACAGCGCCGCGCAGCATGGCCTGGGGCTGGGCGCGCAAGACCGCGCCGGCGCCGCCAATATGGTCGTTGTCGCCGTGGCTCAGCATCAGCACATCAAGGCGCTCGCCGAGCGCATGCAGCAGCGGCACCAGCACGCGCCGACCGGCGTCGCTGTCCGGGCCGTGGCGCGGGCCGGTGTCGTAGAGCAGGCTGTGCCCATGCGTGCGCACCAGCACCGCATTGCCCTGGCCCACATCGGCGGCCAGCAGCGTGAAGCTGCCGGGCGCGGGCCGCGCCGGCTGCCACCACAGCGCCGGCAGCAGCAGCGGCAGGCCCATGAGCCGTAGCGTCCAGGGCAGGCGCAGGACCAGCCAGATGCCGCCGGCGACCGCCGCCAGCGCGGCCCAGGCCGGCGCCGCGGGCGGAAACCACTGCGCCGCAGGCCATTGCGCCAGCCAGGACAGCAGCGCGATCAGCGGCTGCACGCACAGCGCGGCCAGCTGCCACAGCGGCGGCCAGCACATGCCCAGCAAGGCCAGTGGCGTGACCACCAGCGTGACCCAGGGAATGGCCAGCAGGTTGGCCACGATCCCGACCAGAGAGACCTGGCCGAACAGCAGCACGCCCAGCGGCGTGAGCGCCAGCGTGACCACGGCCTGGGTGCGCAGCAGCGCCAGAGCCCGGGCGCGCAGGCCCTGCGCCACGCCTTCGTCGCGCGCCGACGCGGCAAACAGCACACCGACGGCGACAAAGCTCAGCCAGAAGCCCGGCTGCCACAGCGCCCAGGGATAGCCCAGCACCACGGTCGCGAGCGCGAGCAGCCAGATCTGGTGCCAGGGCCAGCGTATCCCTGCAAGGCGCAGGACCGCAACCACGGTCAGCATCGCCACGGTGCGCTGCGCAGGCAGGCCCCAGCCGCTGAGCAGTGCATAGGCCAGCGCCAGCAGCACGCCGCCGACCAGCGCCGCCGTGGGCGCAGGCAGCCACAGGCAGCAGCGCGCCGAGCAGCGCCAGGCCCGTGCCAACAACGCCGCCGCCAGCCAGGCAAACAGCGTGATGTGCAGGCCCGAAATGCTCATCAGATGCGCTACGCCGGTGGCGCGAAACAGCTCCCAGTCGTCGGCGGCAATTGCGTTCTGATCGCCCACCACCAGCGCCGCGACCACGCCGCGCGCGCGCTGCCATGCCGGCTGCGCATCCTGCGGCGCGACGATGGCATCGCGCAGCTGCTGGCGCAGCCGCGCGACCGGATGGCGCCCGGTCTGCGCCAGTCGCTGCGGTCTGGCCTGGGCCCGGCCCAGGCGCACATAGCCCGTGGCCTGCACGCCCTGCTCCCAGAGCCACAGTTCCTGGTCAAAGCCATGGGGATTGCGCAGGCCGTGCGGGGCCTTGAGGCGCGCGCTCAACTCCCAGCGCTCACCGGGCTTGAGCGGGGCCTGTGCGATGGCGCTATCACCTGCGCGCGCGCCCGGCCAGCTCAGCTCGACCAGCGGCGGCACCACCACCGGCCGACCCGGCCGCGCCTCTTTCTTTCCCGCCCGCTGGGCATGCTCCACTGCAAAGCGAAAGCGCGTGCCCCAGGGCGCGGGCTCGGGCATGGCGGCGATGATTCCGGTGAGGCGCAGGTCCTGGCCTTCGAGTGCGATGTCCAGCGCCTGCGCCTGGAAGGCGAGCGCGCGCGCGCCGCAGCCCGCGCCCATCGCAAGGCCGGCGGCCAGCGCGCACAGCAGCCAGACGACGCTGCGGTGCGCGCGGCGCTGGGCGATCCAGACTGCGGCGCCCAGCGCCAGCGCCGCAAGCAACAGGCCCGCATAGCTCTCGGCACGCCACAGCGCGGGCTGGGTGACCTGCCAGGCCGCGCCCGCGACCAGACCCACGAGCGCCGCCTGAAAGCCAGACCAGGGTCGCAGCGGCCGGAAGACGGCCGCTGGAGTCGGCGGGGAAGGAAGCGCGCAGCGCATGGCGCAGATGCTAGCCAGCGCCATCCGGCAATGCCAACGCTGTCCCTGCGGCCAGCATTGGCTATGCCTATGTCACACTCACGCAGACCCCTTTTCCCTGATTTTTTGCCAAAGGAAACCGTGATGAGCGTTTACAACAAGCTGAACGAACTGCAGATCGAACTGCCCGCGCTGGCCGTGCCCGCCGCCGCCTACCTGCCCTATGTGCAGACCGGCGCGCTGGTGTTCCTCAGCGGCCATATCGCCAAGAAGGACGGCAAGGTCTGGGCCGGCCAGCTGGGCCGCGACATCAGCACCGAAGAAGGCAAGGCGGCGGCGCGCGCGGTGGCGATCGACCTGCTGGGCACGCTGCAGCATGCGGCCGGCGGCGACCTCAACCGCGTGCAGCGCATCGTCAAGGTGATGAGCCTGGTCAATTCGACCGGCGACTTCACCGAGCAGCACCTGGTGACCAACGGCTGCAGCGAACTGCTGGGCGAAGTCTTCGGCACCAAGGGTCAGCATGCACGCAGCGCATTCGGCGTGGCGCAGATTCCCATGGGAGCCTGCGTGGAAATCGAGTTGATCGCTGAACTGGGCTGAGCACACCCTGCATGCAGGCGCGGCGTGCACTGCTGCGCCGGCCTCCAGCCTGATGCTGCTCAAAGCAGCTGGGCTGGCTGCATCGACGCCGGAATATCGCGCTGCCCATGGAGTACGCGCCAGACATCAATATGGTCAGGGCGCTCGAGATAGAACACAAGATGCGGGTAGCGGCTCAAAGGCCAGGCACGCAGACCCGGCAACTGAAGCTCATAAGCCCAATGCGGTGAGCCCGTTCCCGGGTGCTGGGCGATATGCACATAGGCCTGCTCCAATGCGTCGATGAATCCCAGGGCAGCGCTCGGCGCATGCTCGCCCAAGTAATAGGCGATGGCTTCTTCAACGTCCCGGTTGGCCTGCTCGCGCGGCACCACCGGCTTGGCGCTCATTTCGGAGCGCCTCCCTTGGCGTTCCGAAGCACGCGGTCGCGCAGTCCCGAGAAATACGTGCCGTCGGCGATTGCCGCAGGCGGGGAGGCAGCGCCTGCAAGCAGCAGCCCGCGCAGTTGCAGGCGATCCTGGTCCTTGCGGATCAACTCACGCACATACTCGCTGCTGGTGCCATAACCACGCTGGCTGACCTGATCGTCGACAAACGACTTGAGACTTTCAGGCAGGGAAATGTTCATCGTGCTCATGCAGACAAGCTTAGACACGTTGGCAAAATTTGGCAAGATTTGCAAAAAACGGACGTCTTTCCTGCATGGACGAAACCCCGCCAGAGGCGGGGTTTCAGTGAAGGGCTGCGCTTACGGCCTCAGCCTAGCGTGGCGAGCGACGTCATTCCACGCGCGTGATGCGCGCCGGCTTGAAGCCCAGGTCGGCCGCCTTGCCCTTGGCGCCGCGCTTGCCGCGGGCGTTGTTGAGGCTGCGGATCTCCAGCGTCTCGTCGCGTGCCTTGCCGCCGCGGCCCGTGCCTTCGAGACGTATGCTGCGCGTATAGGCGGCTGCGCCCGCCAGTTGGTCGCCGGCTTCGAGCGCCAGCAGCATCAGGCCGCGCGCGGCGCTGGTCATGGTCTTGAGCTCACCGATCTCGAACGTCAGGATGCGGCCGCCGACCGAGCCCACGGCGACATGGGTCGCGGCGGGCACGACGACGCTGCCCGAGCCGCCGCTCACCAGCGACGGCGCGCACAGCGTCTCGCCTTCGGCCAGATTGACGAAGGCCTTGCCGCTCTTGTTGCGCGAGACCAGGCTTTCGACATTCGCCAGGAAGCCGTAGCCTCCCGAGGAAGCCAGCAGCAGGCAAGCCTGGGCCGGGCCCGCGAAGTAGTACTGCAGCTGCGTGCCGCTTTCGAGTTCGACCAGCGTGGTCACGGGCTGGCCGTCGCCGCGCCCGCCGGGCAATTGCGCCACCGGAACCGAATAGACCCGGCCGTTGCTGCCGAACGCCAGCAACTGGTCGACGGTGCGGCACTCGAACGTACCGTAGAGCGCGTCGCCTGCCTTGAAGCTGAAGCTCGCGGCTTCATGGCCATGGCCCTGGCGCGCGCGCACCCAGCCTTTTTCCGAGACCACCACGGTGACGGGTTCGTCGGCGACCTTGACTTCGGCCGTGGCCTTCTTCTCTTCCTGGATCAGCGTGCGGCGCGCGTCGGCGAACTGCTTGGCGTCGGCCTCGATCTCCTTGATCATCAGCCGGCGCAGCGTCGCCGGATTGCCCAGGATGTCTTCGAGCTTGCCCTGGCTTTCGCGCAGCGCGGCGAGCTCCTGCTCGATCTTGATGGCTTCGAGCCGCGCGAGCTGGCGCAGGCGGATTTCAAGAATGTCCTCGGCCTGGCGCTCCGACAGCGCGAAGCGCTCGATCAGCGCGGCCTTGGGTTCGTCGCTCTCGCGGATGATGGCAATCACTTCGTCGATGTTGAGCAGCACGATCTGCCGCCCTTCGAGGATGTGGGCGCGGTCCAGCACCTTGGCCAGGCGGTGCTGCGAGCGCCGCGTGATCGTGGCCTGGCGGAACTCTATCCACTCCTGCAGCATCTGCAGCAGCGACTTCTGCACGGGCCGGCCGTCCAGACCAATCATCGTCAGGTTGATCGAGCTCGAGGTTTCGAGGCTGGTGTGCGCCAGCAGCATGTGCGACAGATCGGACTGGCGCACCTTGCCGCTCTTGGGCTCGATGACGATGCGCACCGGCGCATCCTTGCTCGACTCGTCGCGCACGCCGTCGAGCACGGCCAGCAGGTTGACCTTGAGCAGCTGCTGGTCCTGGGTCAGTGCCTTCTTACCGGTCTTGATCTTGGGGTTGGACAGCTCCTCGATCTCCTCGAGCACCTTCTGCGTCGAAACGCCGGGCGGCAGCTCGGTGACCACCATCTGCCACTGGCCACGCGCCAGTTCCTCGATCTTCCAGCGCGCGCGCACCTTGAGGCTGCCGCGGCCCGTGCGATAGGCATCGGCGATGTCGGACGGGCTGCTGATGATCTGGCCGCCACCGGGATAGTCGGGGCCGGGAATGTGCAGGGCCAGATCGGCCGCGCTCATCAGCGGCTTCTTGATCAGCGCCACGCAGGCGTCGGCGATCTCGCGCAGGTTATGGCTGGGTATCTCGGTCGCCAGACCGACGGCAATGCCGCTGGCGCCGTTGAGCAGGCTGAACGGCAGGCGCGCGGGCAGCTGGCGCGGCTCCTGCGTGGAGCCGTCGTAGTTGGGCACGAAGTCGACCGTGCCCTCGTCGATCTCGTCGAGCAGCAGGCCGGTGATCTTGGACAGTCGCGCTTCGGTGTAGCGCATGGCCGCCGCGCCGTCGCCGTCGCGGCTGCCGAAGTTGCCCTGGCCGTCGACCAGCGGATAGCGCTGGGCGAAGTCCTGGGCCATGCGCACCAGCGCGTCATAGGCCGACTGGTCGCCATGCGGGTGAAAGCGCCCCAGCACATCACCGACCACGCGCGCGCTCTTGACCGGCCGCGGCGCGGTATTGCCCGAGTAGCTCAGGCCCATGCGGTCCATCGCATAGAGGATGCGCCGCTGCACGGGTTTCAGGCCGTCGCAGACATCGGGCAGGGCCCGGCCCTTGACGACCGACAGTGCATATTCGAGGTAGGCGCGCTGCGCATAGGTTCCGAGGTCCAGCGCATCGCCATTGGCGGGCGCAGCCAGATCTAAAGTGTCTTGATCGCTCATTGTTCTCGTTTCTCGTCAATAGACTCCCGCGCGCTGCCCGCAGGCAGCGTCATGCGGATGCGTGAAGAAGGTGTGGCCGGCATACCGGTGGCCGGCATACCGGCGGCCGGCGTACCGGCGGCCGGCGTACCGTCAGCCGGCGCCAGCGGCTGGAGCTGGCGGTACAGCGCCAGCACGGTCTTCACATAGTTTTGGGTTTCCTTGAACGGCGGAATCTTCTGTCCCGCACGGCGCACCGCGCCTTCGCCCGCGTTGTAGGCCGCGAGGGCCAGGTCGAGCCGGCCGTCGAACAGGTCCAGCAGATGGCGCAGGTAGCGCGCGCCCGCGGGCACGTTCACGGCCGGATCATGCAGCTGCTGGGCCAGCGTGCGGCTGCCCGCGGCGGCGACGCCGAAGCGCTCCGCCGTCGCCGGCATCAGCTGCATCAGGCCCAGCGCGCCCTTGGCCGAGACCGCATGCGCGTCGAAGCCCGACTCGGTCGCGATCACCGCCTTGAGCAGCGCATAGTCGATGCCGCTGCGCTCGGCCGCGCGCCTGAGGTGCGGACGCACGCTCTTATAGGCCGGCAGTATGTCGAAATACGACTGCACGCGCGCCCTGGCCGCCAGCGTCGCGCCCGGATTCTCATCCGCGGCGCCGGCCTGCGCGCCGATATCGCGCTGCGAATCGAAGCTCGCCCCGCGAAAGAACAGCTCGTAGCGCTCATCGAGCTGCTCGGCCGCGAAATGCGTGATGCCGCGCGCATCGACAAACGCCCACAGATCGGCGCGCGCTGCGCCCGCGACCAGCGCCAGGCACAGCAGGCCACCCGCCAGCAGGCGTTGGCCGAGGCTGTGGTCCAGCGCAGGCAGTGAGCGGGCGATGCCGGGCATGGCTCAGGCGTTCTTCAGATGTCGACTTCCACGGCGTCGCCGTGCAGTTCCATCAGCTCGCGCCTGGCCGCGGCCTCGCCCTTGCCCATGAGCTTGGTGATCACGCCTTCGGAGGCCGCGAAGTCCATGTTCAGCAGCTGCACCGGCAACAGACGGCGCGTGTCGGGGTTGAGCGTGGTGTCCCAGAGCTGCTCGGCGTTCATTTCGCCCAGACCCTTGAAGCGGCTGACCTGGCACTTCTCGCGCGGCACGCCGTCCTTGGCGCACTTCTCGAAAATGGCGGCCAGCTCGCTCTCGTCGAGCGCGTAGACCTTGGCCGCGGGCTTCTTGCCGCGCGCGGGCACGTCGACACGGAACAGCGGCGGCAGCGCCACGTGGATGTGGCCGGCTTCGACCAGCTTGGGAAAGTGGCGGAAGAACAGCGTCAGCAGCAGCACCTGGATGTGCGAGCCGTCGACGTCGGCGTCCGAAAGAATGCAGACCTTGCCGTAGCGCAGGCCCGACAGATCGGGAGAGTCGTTGGGGCCGTGCGGATCGACGCCGATCGCCACTGAAATATCGTGGATTTCGTTGTTCGCGAACAGCCGGTCGCGGTCGACTTCCCAGGTGTTGAGCACCTTGCCGCGCAGCGGCAGCACCGCCTGGGTTTCCTTGTCGCGGCCCATCTTGGCGCTGCCGCCCGCGGAGTCGCCCTCGACCAGGAAGACTTCGTTGTGCAGCAGGTCGCGGCTTTCGCAGTCGGTGAGCTTTCCGGGCAGCACGGCAACGCCCGAGCCCTTGCGCTTCTCGACCTTCTGGCCGGCCTTCTGGCGGCTTTGCGCGGCCTTGATCGCGAGTTCGGCGAGCTTCTTGCCCCACTCGACATGCTGGTTGAGCCACAGCTCGAGCGCCGGGCGCACAAAGCCCGAGACCAGGCGCACGGCGTCGCGCGAGTTCAAGCGCTCCTTGATCTGGCCCTGGAACTGGGGATCGAGCACCTTGGCGTTGAGCACATAGCTGGCGCGCGCGAACACGTCGTCGGGCATCAGCTTGACGCCCTTGGGCAGCAGCGAGTGCAGGTCGATGAAGCTTTTCACCGCCTGGAACAGGCCGTCGCGCAGGCCGCTTTCGTGCGTGCCGCCGGCCGTGGTGGGAATCAGGTTGACATAGCTTTCGCGCACCGGCGCGCCGTCTTCGGTGAACGCCACGCACCAGGCCGCGCCTTCGCCTTCGGCAAAGCTGTCGTGGTGGCGGTCGGCAAAGCCCTCGCCTTCGAACAGCGGAATCGCGGGCTCGCCGTGCAGGTTCTGCTGCAGGTAGTCGCGCAGGCCGCCCTTGTACTGCCAGGTCTGGGTGTCGCGCGTCTTCTCGTTGACCAGCGTCACCGTGACGCCGGGCATCAGCACGGCCTTGCTGCGCAGCAGGTGGACCAGCTCGCCCATGGGCAGCTGGGCGGTCTCGAAATACTTGGCGTCGGGCCAGACGCGCACCGTGGTGCCGCGCTTGCGCTCGCCGCTGGCCAGCGGCACGGTCTGCAGCGGCTCGATCACGTCGCCCGCGGAAAACACCAGGCGCGCGCTGTGGCCGTCGCGAAAGCTCGTGACTTCCATGCGCGTGGACAGCGCATTGGTCACCGAGACGCCGACACCGTGCAGGCCGCCGGAAAAGCTGTAGGCGCCGCCCTGGCCCTTGTCGAACTTGCCGCCCGCGTGAAGGCGGGTGAACACCAGTTCGATCACCGGGGCGTTTTCTTCGGGATGCAGGCCGTAGGGAATGCCGCGACCGTCGTCCTCCACGCTGACCGAATGGTCCGCATGCAGGATGACCTTGATTTTCTTGCCGTAACCGGCCAAGGCTTCGTCGGCCGCGTTGTCCACCACTTCCTGCAGGATGTGCAGTGGGTTGTCGGTACGCGTGTACATGCCCGGCCGCTGCTTGACGGGCTCTAGGCCCTTGAGCACGCGGATAGAGCCTTCGGAGTAAGCGCTCGTGGAGGAGGATGAAGGTTTAGCTGCCATGGGCTGGGATTGTAGTGCTGCGTGATCCAGAAAGCTGTATGGGCAAACAGCATGGCCTTGCGGCCTCTGTGGCGCGCCCCCGCAATGCTGCCTGCGCGCCAGCATCCTGGGGCCAATTTGGCTACAGTCGCATCATCATGCAAAAAACATTACCAACACCACTGTCCATGATGCAGGTGCTGCTGTGCGGGGGCGCAGTCGTCACCTTGTCCATGGGGATTCGCCACGGCTTCGGCCTGTGGCTGCAGCCCATCACCCAGGAAATGGGCTGGACGCGCGAATCCTTCGCCATGGCCATCGCCATCCAGAACATTGCCTGGGGGATCATGGGGATTTTCGTCGGCATCATCGCCGACCGCTTCGGCGCGTTCCGCGTGCTGCTGGCCGGCGCCGCGGCCTATGCGCTGGGCCTGACCGGCATGGCGCTGTCGACCACGCCGACCTGGTTCGCGCTCACGGCCGGGCTGCTGATAGGCGCGGCCCAGGCCGGCACCACCTATGCCGTGGTGTTCGGCGTGCTCGGCCGGCAGATACCCGCGACGAAGCGCTCCTGGGCCATGGGCGTGATCGCTGCCACGGGCTCGTTCGGCCAGTTCTTCATGGTGCCGGTCGAAGGCGCGCTGATTGCCCAGATCGGCTGGTCGAATGCGCTGATCGTGCTGGCGATGCTGGTGCTGATGATCGTGCCGCTGGCCTTCGGCCTGCGCGAGCCCGGCTTTTCTTCCAGCAGCCCGCGGCCGCAGCGCGAGCAGACCGTGGGCCAGGCCATGGCCGAAGCCTTCCGCACGCCCAGCTTCCTGCTGCTGACCGCGGGCTATTTCGTCTGCGGCTTCCAGGTGATGTTCATCGGCGTGCACATGCCCAGCTACCTCAAGGATTACGGCCTGGCGCCGCATGTCGCCAGCTATTCGCTGGCGCTGGTCGGGCTGTTCAACATCTTCGGAACTTATATTGCGGGCAACCTGGGCCAGCATTTCCCCAAGCGCTACCTGCTCGCGGGCATCTACCTCACGCGCTCGGTGGTCACCGTGGCCTTCCTGCTGGTGCCGCTGTCGCCCGCGTCGGTCTATGCATTTTCCGCGGCCATGGGCTTTCTGTGGCTGTCCACGGTGCCGCTGACCAACGCCACCGTGGCGCAGATCTTCGGCATCCAGCATCTGTCGATGCTGGGCGGCTTCGTGTTCTTCAGCCACCAGGTCGGCAGCTTCCTGGGCGTCTGGCTGGGCGGCTACCTCTATGACCGCAGCGGCAGCTATGACATCGTCTGGTACCTGTCGATTGCGCTAGGCGTCTTCGCGGCGCTGATCAATCTGCCGGTGCGCGAAGCCGCGCTGCAGCGCCACACACCCGCGGCGGCCTGAACCATGACCGCACATCACGCCTGGCGCCAGCGCCTGCTCACGGGCCTGGGCTGGACCCTGGTCGCGCTGGTGCTGGCCGCGGTGTTCGGCCTCTATACCGACCCCCAATTCATGCTGTTGATGGCCGATCAAGTCTGGGCCTGCTTCTGATGACGCCCTCGACCTGGATACAACGCTTCAGCCACCTCGTGCCCGCGGGCGGCAGCGTGCTCGACGTGGCCTGCGGCCAGGGGCGCCACGTGCACTGGTTTGCCCAGCGCGGCCACCCCTGTCTTGGAATCGACCGCTCGCAGGAGGCGCTCGCGGCGCTGCCGGCGTCGGCGCAGCGGCTGTGCGCCGATATCGAGCAAGGCGCCTGGCCTCTGCCGGGCGCGCAGTTCGCGGCCGTCGTGGTTACCAACTACCTGTGGCGCGCGCTGCTGCCCACGCTGGTGGCCAGCGTCGCTCCGGGCGGGGTGCTGCTGTACGAAACGTTTGCCGAAGGCAATGCGCGTTTCGGCAAGCCCTCGCGCCCCGACTTCCTGCTGCAGCCCGGCGAACTGCTGCGCGTCTGCGGCAATGAACTGCGCGTGGTGGCCTACGAAGACGGTTTTCTCGACGATCCCGCGCGCTGCGTGCAGCGCATCGCGGCCGTCAGAACCCTGCCCGGCAGCGAAACGCCCGCCAGGCTCTAGGCCTTCAATGCCTGCACTTTTTCTGTCCAGAAACAGTCCCCATTCCCTTCGTACGACTGCGAGCACGCTGCGGCTTGCGCGCAATCGTTAGAATGTCTCTTTCCCGTTTTCAACTGCGGACATGACCTCTTCCACCGTCGCCCTCACTGGCAGCATTGTTGCCCTCGTCACACCCATGCACGAAGACGGTAGTGTCGACTACCCGAGCCTGCGCAAACTGATCGACTGGCATATCGCCGAAGGCACTGACTGCATCGGCGTGGTAGGCACCACCGGCGAATCCCCCACCGTCAATGTGGAAGAGCACTGCGAGATCATTCGCGTCTCCGTCGAGCAGGCTGCCAAGCGCGTGCCCATCATGGCCGGCTGCGGCGCCAACTCGACGCGCGAAGCGATCGAGCTGGCCCAGTTCGCCAGGACCGTGGGCGCCGACAGCCAGCTGCAGGTCGTGCCCTACTACAACAAGCCCACGCAAGAGGGCCAGTACCAGCATTTCAAGGCGATTGCCGAAGCCGTGGGCGACCTGCCCACGGTTCTCTACAACGTGCCCGGCCGTTCGGTCGCCGACATGCAGCATGACACCGTGCTGCGTCTGGCCCAGGTTCCGGGCATCATCGGCATCAAGGAAGCCACGGGCAACATCGAGCGCGCTCAATGGCTGATCCGCGATGTGCCCGCCGGCTTCGGCGTGTACTCGGGCGATGACCCGACCGCCGTGGCCTTGATGCTGTGCGGCGGCCATGGCAACATCAGCGTGACCGCCAACGTGGCGCCGCGCCTGATGAGCGAGCTGTGCAAGGCGGCGCTGGCCGGCGACGTGCAGCGCGCGATGCAGATCCAGCGCCAGCTGATGCCGGTGCACAAGAACCTGTTCGTCGAAGCCAACCCCATCCCCGTGAAGTGGGCCGTCGCCCGCCTGGGCCTGTGCGGTGCAACCATGCGCCTGCCAATGACCGACCTGAGCCCCCAATATGTGGACCTGGTCGAGAGCGCGCTGCGCTCCGCAGAGCTCATCTGAGCCTGCGCCCCTCCTTACCAGAGCACCGAGGATTTTTCGCGTGAAACCAATTACTGCACGTCTGGGCCTGCTGGGCCTTGCCATGGCGCTTTCTGCCTGCACCACTTTCAATTCGGAAAAGATCGACTACAAAAGCGCCGTCAAGGCGCCTACGCTCGAAGTTCCACCCGACCTGAGCCAGCTGACGCGCGACACGCGCTACAACGTGCCCGGTGGCGTGGTCTCGGCGAATGCGCTGCAGGCCGGCCAGAACGCGCCTGCGCCCAGCGGCGCGCAGACCGTGGTCAACTCCGTGGGCGATGTGCGCATCGAACGCGTGGGCAATGAGCGCTGGCTCGTGATCCAGCGCCCTGCCGACAAGCTCTGGGATCCGGTGCGCGAGTTCTGGCTCGAGAACGGCTTCGTGCTGGTGCAGGACGACGCCAAGCTGGGCATCATGGAAACCGACTGGGCCGAGAACCGCGCCAAGCTGCCGCAGGACGTGATCCGCTCGGCGCTGGGCAAGGTGTTCGACTCGTTGTACTCCACGGGCGAGCGCGACAAGTTCCGCACCCGCCTGGAGCGCAAGCCCGACGGCGGCACCGAGGTGTACATCACCCACCGCGGCATGATCGAGGTCTACTCGACGCAGCAAAAGGATTCCACGGCCTGGCAGCCACGCCCCGCCGATACGGAACTGGAAACCGAGTTCCTGCGCCGCCTCATGGTCAAGCTGGGCCTGACCCAGGAGCAATCCCAGGCCGCCGCGGCTTCGGTCAAGGCCGCGCCTGCCGCGCCCAGCGCCCGCATGGACACCATCAACAACGTGCCCGTGGTGCTGCTCGACGAAGGCTTCGACCGCGCCTGGCGCCGTGTGGGCCTGGCGCTGGACCGCACCGGCTTCACGGTCGAGGACCGCGACCGCAGCCGCGGCATCTACTACGTGCGCTACGTCTCGCCCGAAGAGCAGAAGGCCAAGGGCTTCTTCAGCCGCATCTTCAGCCAGGGCGGCGAAGCTTCGGCGCCAGTCAAGTACCAGGTCCAGGTGCGCTCCGAAGGCGAACGCTCGACGGTGTCGGTGCTGACCACGGCCGGTGCACCCGAGACATCGGCCAATGCCCAGCGCATCGTGCGCGTGCTGACCGACGATCTGAAGTAAGCTGCAAAGCTGACGGTCCGCAAGGGCCGGTCAAAAAAAGCCACCGCATGCGGTGGCTTTTTTTCATCTGCGCATCGGCTGCCGATGGCGCGAGCGCACATAAAAAAAGCCCCGATCGCGAGACCAGGGCTTTTTTGCCTGACTGAAGCCCGGCGAACCGGACTCCAGCGGCGCATGCATTACTTGGGAGCAGCAGCGGCAGCGGCAGCGTCGGCAGCAGCCTTGGCAGCTTCTTCCGAAGCCTTGGCAGCGTCGGCCGAAGCGTCAGCAGCGTTGGCCGAAGCGCCAGCAGCGGCGGCGTCAGCAGCAGCTGCGGGAGCAGCAGGAGCGACTTCCACGGGAGCAGCAGCAGGAGCTTCCACAGCGGGAGCGGCCACGGGAGCGGGAGCAGCTTCTTCCTTCTTGCCGCAAGCGACGAGGGCAGCAGCAGCGATCACGGTAGCCAGAACGAGAGAGTTCTTCATGTCAGTTTTCCTAATTGAGGAGCAGTGAGAATTCGATATGCCATTAACGGCCAGCCTCTTGCAGCCATGGAACGTCGCGGCAGAGTCGCAAGAAAATTACTGCGACACAGCGGGCAATTATAGGGAGATTTCAGGAATCCTGACGATTCCTGACGCCACTTCTACATTTGTCCACAACTTTTTTTCGGGTTTCCCCGCTTGCGGCGGCAAAGGCATCATCGAGGCCTGTTCTTTCAACGCGCCAGCCGTCTGCCAGGCTGACAGACAACTGCCCGTGCGCGTGTCAGACAGCGCTACGCACCCAACCGGCTTCGTGCCATGACGCCAGCAGTTCCAGCGCATCGTCGCTGGCCTTGGCCAGATCGCGCGCCGACAGCGCGCGCTGGTCGGCCAGCAGGCGCATCAACTTGGCGTCACGGCCCGCGGCCAGATAGCTTTCACCGTTGATGAACACATGGCGCGCGTCGTACATCATGCGCGTGCGGCGATCGAGCACCAGGGCCTCGAGCATCACGCCCTCCTCGCCGGCCTCGAACCAGACATTGGGCTTGGGATCGGTCAAATATTCGCCCAGCGCGCGCTCCAGCGCCAGCGGCTCGGCCAGAGCGCGTTCCAGCGCCTTGCGCGCGAAGTCGGCCATGGCCGCGGGAATTTCGCCCGGATTTGCCACGGCTTCCTGCTTGGGGTCGCGGTACAGCACGGGGGCTTCTGGTTCGTCGGGTTCGTCCGACATGCGCAGCAGCAGCTCGCGCGCCAGTTCCTCGCGCGCCGGCGCACGGAAACCGATCGAATAGGTCATGCACTCGCCTTCGGCGACGCCGTCGTGCGCATAGCGCGGCGGCAGGTACAGCATGTCGCCGGCCTCGAGCACGAATTCCTGCTCGGGCTCGAAATCGGCAAGGATCTTCAGCGGAACGCCTTCCTGCAGCGTCAGGTTCTTCTGCTGGCCTATGCGCCAGCGGCGCTTGCCGTGGGCCTGCAGCAGGAACACGTCGTAGCTGTCGAAATGCGGGCCCACGCCGCCGCCGTCCGTGGCGTAGCTGATCATCAGGTCGTCGAGCCGGGCTTCGGGAACGAAGCGAAACTGCTGTAGCAGCGCGTGCACGCCCGCATCGTGCAGGTCCACGCCCTGCACCAGCAGCGACCAGGCCTTCTGGCTCAGCGCCGGCAGGTCCTTGGTGCCGAACGGGCCGTGGTCCATGGTCCAGCCCTTCTTCTGCTGGCGGATCAGGCGCGATTCGACGCCGTCCTGGCCGGCGAGAGCGAACAGCGCGTCGCGGCCCACGGGCGCGACCATCGCGGGCACGGCCTGGCGCACCAGCAGCGGCTTCTTGTGCCAGTGGCGGCGCATGAACTGGGAAGCGGTCATTCCGCCAAGCAGGGCGAGGGGTTGGTCAATATCCATGGTGGTCAACGGGGTCGCGATCTAAGAAACAGGCTGCATTGTCCTATGTATGCTGCCGGGGCTGTTTGCTTTCCCTCAATGGAGGCAGGCTTGCCGAGGAGGACAGGGCGTTCATGGTTCGACCGGGCCGCGCAGGCAGGCTCACCACGAACGGGGGACATATTCCGAGCGACTGCAGCCACAAAAGACGTGGTCGGTGGTTCCGCTCGTCCTGAGCTTGTCGAATGATGAACGGCCTGTCCTAGAAATCGCACACAAGGCCCTGGAGCTAAGCTTGCCGAATACCCTCAACGCAAAGCCCGGAATTCGCTAGGCGCCATCCCCGTATACGCCTTGAACGCGCGGCTGAAATGCGCGCTGTTGCTGAAGCCGCAGCCGAAAGCGATGTCGGTGATGGTGCGCTGCGCGCCGCGCGCCTCGCGCAGTTCGCGCATGCACAGTTCCAGGCGCAGCTGCTGTATCCAGGCGGCCAGCGTCAGGGGTTCGTCGGCAAAGGCGTTGTAGAGATGGCGCTTGCTGCAGTTCATTGCCTGGGCGATGTCGTCTATGCACAGCCGCGGCTCGCGCACATGGGCCGCGACATGGGCGCGGATGCGGTCCTTGAACGCTTCCTGCTGGGTCAGCGCCGTACCCCGGCCCGACAGCTCCTGCAGCGACAGATGCACCAGATCGATCAGCAGCTCGCCCGCGCGCTCGGCCACCGCCGGCGCCATGGTGGGCAGCTCCTGGTAGGTGCTGCGCATGGCTTCAAGCGCGACGCGCGCAATGCCCGAGCTGCCACCGACGTTGCGCCCCATCAGGCCTTCGAGCCGGATGCCGCGCTGCACCAGGCTGCTGCGCGGCAGCATCACGATCAGGTGCTCGGACCATTCGGGGTTGGCGACTTCATAGGCCTGGCTGGTGTCGTAGATCACCCAGCTGCCGCTGCGCGCGCTGGCTTCGCGGCCCTGCTGGCTCACGGCCGCCAGCCCTTGCCAGGGGGCGACGATCTTCACATAGTCGGGGTCGTGCGAGCGCCGCCCCTGGACGCTGCGGATCACGCGGTGGCGCGCCGCCTCGAGCCGCGTCATGACCACGGCACCCGCCTGCGAGCGCTGCAGATGGCCTTCGAACACCGTGTCGCCGTAAAGGTCGGTGCCCAGGCCCGAAAACAGCGTGGCCATCCAGTCCTGCCACGCAGGCACGGCTTCCTGGGCCGACAGGCCATCGGTGCTCAAGCTGCTGTCCATCTTCGCTACCTCCCCGGGGTTGGCTGCCGATTATCCAGGCATGCGGGCCAGCACTGGAAAACCCTGAGCGCCGTGCATTCACAGTCAAGGACTTAGTGCATGCTCAGTACAGCCACGCCGCGGGCCACGCCCTAGCATGCTTGCACGCTCAGCAAAAGAGCGACCAAGGAGACAAGCATGAAGACAGCAAGCAAACGTTTCTGGCTCAGGCAGGTGACTGCGGCTGCCGCCATCGCCACTTTGGGCCCGCTGGCCCTGGCGCAGGAAGCACCGAAATCGGTGCGCATAGGCTGGGCGATTGCCAAGACCGGCCACAACGCCGGCGGCACCGCGGCCACCGTGATGCCCAACTACCAGCTGTGGGTCAAGGAGATCAATGCCGCGGGCGGCATCATGCTCAAGGCCTACGGCAAGCGCGTGCCCATCGAAGTCGTCGAATACGACGACCGCTCGAGCACCGAGGAAGCGGTGCGCGCCACCGAGCGCCTGATGACACAGGACAAGGTCGACTTCGTGCTGCCGCCCTGGAGCACGGGCAGCAACCTGGCCGTCGGTCCGACCTACGAAAAGCACAAGTACCCGCTGCTGGCAGCGACTGCAGTGACCGACAAGGCGCCCGAGCTGGCCAAGCGCTGGAAGCATGCGTTTTTCTTCCTGGGCACGGGCGCGGGCTATGCCGAGTCGCTGGTGAGCTACCTGGAAAGCGCAAAGAAGGAAGGCAAGATAGGCAACAAGATTGCGATGATCAACATTGCCGACGGCTTTGGCGTGGAGCTGGCCAACGCCACGCGCAAGGCGGCCAAGCAGCATGGCTTCGAGCTGGTCTACGACAAGAGCTATCCGATAGGCACGCAGGACATGACGCCGCTGCTGACCGAGATCAAGAGCAAGAACGCCGATGTGTTCATTGCCTACTCGTATCCGCCCGACACCATGCTGATCACCGAGCAGTCGCGCATCAACGCCCTCAACCCCAAGGTGATGTTCACGGGCGTGGGCACGCAGTTTCCGATGTTCAAGGCCAAGTTCGGCGCGGCCACCGAAGGCATCATGGCGCCGGGCGGCGTGGACTTCGACGCACCCGCGATCAAGGACTACTTCAAGCGCCACAAGGAATCGGCCGGCTACGAGCCCGACCGCTTTGCCAGCACCATCCAGTACACCACGCTGCAGGTGCTGCAGCAGGCCATAGAGCGCGTGGGCAAGGTGGACCGCGCGGCCGTGACGCAGGAAATCAGGACCGGTACTTTCGACACCATCATCGGCCCGGTCAAGCTCGAGAACCAGATGCTGACCAAGCTCTGGTACGTGGGCCAGTGGCAAAACGGCGAGTTCTATGGCGTAGCGCCCAGCAACCGCGCGGGCGCCAAGCCGGCGATCATCCCGAAACCGGCCTGGAAGAACTGAAGTCCCGGCCCCATGAACCTGCTCGACATCCTGCTCGCGGGCAGCACCCTGGGCGGCCTCTACGGGCTGATCGCCATGGGGCTGACCCTGCAATACGGCGTGGCGCGCATCATGAATCTCTCCTATGGGGAGTTCCTGATCGCGCCGGCCTTTCTGGCCTATCTGGGCGTGACCGCCTGGGGGCTGTCACCCATTCTGATGCTGCTGCTGGTGCTGCCCCTGGGCTTCATCGTGCAGTGGCTGGTCTATCAATTGCTGCTGACGCCGCTGGTGCGGCGCACGGGCGCGGGGCCGGCGCTGGAAGTCGACTCCATTCTCGCGACCTTCGGCCTGATGTTTGTCGTGCAGGGCGTGATGATGGTCGCGTTTGGCGGCAACTACCACAGCTACACCTATCTCTCGACGCCAGTGCAGATCCTCGGCAGCACGGTCGCGGCCAACCGCCTGCTGGTGCTGGGCGTGGCGATCGCGCTGGGCCTGGGCCTGTACCTGCTGCTGACGCGCACCCGCATGGGCACGGTGGTGCGCGCGGTCTCGGTCGCGCCGCGCTTTGCGCCGCTGGTCGGCATCGACGTGCGCTTCACCGCGGCGCTGGCCTTCGGCCTGGGCGGGGCGATGGTCGCGGCCTCGGGCGTGCTGGTCAGCATGTTCCTGCCGTTCTCCGCGGCGATGGGCACCATGTTCGCGATGAAGGCGCTGATCGTGGTGATCATGGGCGGCGTGGGCAACCTGATGGGCTGCCTGCTCGCGGGAATGATGCTGGGCTTTGCCGAAACGCTGGTCGCGACCTTTATAGACCCCGGGCTGACGCTGGCCGTCAACTACGCGCTGTTCCTCGGCGTGCTGCTGCTGCGCCCCACGGGCCTGTTTGGAAAGGGCGCACGATGAGCCGCCGCGATGCAATGGCATGGGGCGCGGGCGCCCTCGCCCTGGCCGGCCTGGCCACGGTGCCCCAATGGATGCACAACGACTACTACCTGTCGCTCTTGATCAGCGTGCTGATGTACAGCGTGCTGGCCTCGGCCTGGGCGCTGTTCTCCGGACCCACGCGCTATGTGTCGCTGGCCACCGTGGCGTTCTTTGGCGTCGGTGCCTACACCACGGCGGTGTTCGGCGAAGCGCTGCCCTGGGCCGCGGTGCTGCTGATCGCCCTGGGCGTGGGCGTGGCCATGGCGCTGGTCGTGGGCCTGGCGACGCTGCGGCTGTCGGGCGTGTACTTCGTGATCTTCAGCTTCGGCCTGGCCGAGTTGGTCAAGCAGCTCGTGACCTGGTACGAAGTCAACATCACCAAGGACCTGGGCCGCTATGTGTTTGTCGACATCACGGCCCAGGACATCTACTGGCAGCTGCTGGTGCTGCTGGCGCTGGTGCTGGGCCTGCGTGCCTGGATAGCGCGCACGCGGCTGGGCCTGGCACTGCGCGTGATCGGCGAGGACGAGACCGTGGCGGTGCACGTGGGCATCAACACCACGCGCGTCAAGGTGCTGCTGTTCACGCTGAGCGCGGCCTTCATGACCGTGGCCGGCGCGATCATGGCGCCGCGCTGGACCTACCTCGACCCGACGATTGCGTTTGCACCCGCGATCTCGTTCCAGACGCTGATCATGGCCCTGCTCGGCGGCGCGGGCACGCTGTTCGGGCCGCTGCTGGGCGCGGTGCCGCTGGTGCTGCTGTTCGAGTTCCTGTCGGCGAATTTCCCCAACCATTTCGCCATTCTTGTCGGCCTGGTGTTCATGGTCATCGTCTATGCAGTGCCGCACGGCATCTCGGGCTGGCTGCGCCGGCGCAAGCACAACGGAGGCGGGAAATGAAGCCGCTGCTGGAACTCAAGGGCCTGAGCAAGCGCTTTGGCGGCCTGGTCGCGGTCAACGACCTGTCGTTTGACGTGCACGCGGGCGAGGTCGTGGGCCTGCTGGGCCCCAACGGCTCGGGCAAGACCACGGCCATGAACCTGGTCTCGGGCGCCCTGCCGCTCAACGCCGGTGAAGTGCGCTTTGACGGCCGCACCATCAGCGGCCTGGCCAGCCACCAGATCGCGCGCCTGGGCGTGGCGCGCACCTTTCAGCTGGTGCGCGTGCTCGGCGGCATGAGCTGCCGCGACAACGTCGCCGCGGGCCTGGCGTTTCGCCCCGGCGGCCTGCACGGCCGCGCCGCGGAACATGCGGCGCAGCTACTGCTCGAGCGCGTGGGCCTGGGCGCCCAGGCCGGGCTGCCGGCCGCCGAGCTGACCTATATCGACCAGAAGCGGCTGGAGTTGGCGCGCGCGCTGGCGCTCGCGCCCAAGCTGCTGCTGCTCGACGAGTGGCTGGCCGGGCTCAACCCCACGGAGCTGCAGCAGGGCATTGCGCTGATTGCCGCGCTGCGCGATGAAGGAATGACGGTGCTGATGGTCGAACATGTGATGGATGCGGTGCACGCGCTGTGCAGCCGCTGCGTGGTGATGAACACCGGCAGCCGCATTGCCGACGGCCCGACACGCGAAGTGCTCAGCGATGCGCGCGTGATCGAGGCCTATCTGGGCAGCAGTGATGACATCCAGGAGAGCGCCCATGCTTGAAGTGCACGATCTTTCGCTGGCCTATGGCAAGCACCAGGCGCTGCGCGGCGTGTCGCTGCAGGTCGCCAAGGGCGAGCTGGTGGTGATGCTGGGCGCCAACGGCGCGGGCAAGTCCTCGCTGCTCAAGGCGATTGGCGCGATGGTGCGGCCGCAGGACGGCGCGCGCGTGCTGCTCGCGGGCCAGGAGCTCACGCGGCTGCCGGCCCATCAGGTGGTCGAGGCCGGCCTCGCGCTGGTGCCCGAAGGCCGCGGCGTGTTTGGCGACCTGACGGTGCGCGAGAACCTGCAGCTGGGCGCCCACCCCAAGCGGGCACGCGCGCTCGAAGCGCAAAGCCTGGCGCGTGTGCTCGACCTGTTCCCCAAGCTTGCCCAGCGCATGGCGCAGACCGTGCGCACCATGAGCGGCGGCGAGCAGCAGATGGTGGCCGTGGGCCGGGCGCTGATGTCGGCGCCCGATATCCTGTTGCTGGACGAGCCGTCGCTGGGCCTGTCGCCGCTGATGTGCAAGGAACTGTTTTCGGCGCTGGCGCGCATCCGCAACCTGGGCGTGGGCGTGCTGCTGGTCGAGCAGAACGCGCGCCAGAGCCTGGCAATTGCCGACCGCGGCTATCTATTGGAAACCGGGCTTGTCGTGGGCCAGGGAACGGCCGCAGAACTGCAAGCCAGCCCTGCCGTGCGACAGGCGTATCTGGGCGCAGCCCACTGATTTTTTTGTGAAGGAAGTTCCATGATCGAACAACAGATGCTGATCGGCGGCCAATCGGTGGGCGCCACGGGTGGTGCCACATTCGAGCGCCGCAACCCGCTGGACGGCCAGGTCGCCACGCGTGCGCCGGCCGCCACGGCCGACGACGCGCGCGCCGCGATCGACGCCGCCGCCAAGGCCTTTCCCGCCTGGGCCGCAATGGGCCCGGGCGAGCGCCGCGGCCTGCTGATGAAGGCTGCCGCGGCGATTGAAGCCAAGGGCCAAGCCTTTGCCGCGGCCATGGCCGCCGAGACTGGCTCGTCGGGCATCTGGGCCGGCTTCAACGTGCACCTCGCGGCCGACATGTTTCTCGAAGCCGCGTCGCTGACCACGCAGATCAGCGGCCAGGTCATTCCCTCGAACGTTCCCGGCAGCCTGGCCATGGCCGTGCGCCAGCCCGCGGGCGTGGTCGTGGGCATCGCGCCCTGGAACGCGCCCATCATCCTGGCGGTGCGCGCCATCGCCACGCCGCTGGCCTGCGGCAACACCGTGGTGCTCAAGGGCTCGGAGCTGTGCCCCGCGACCCATGGCCTGATCATCGAGGCGCTGCAGGAAGGCGGCCTGCCGCCGGGCGTGGTGAACTTCGTGACCAACGCCCCGGCCGATGCCGGCGCCGTGGTCGAAGCCATGATTGCCCACCCGGCCGTGCGCCGCGTGAACTTCACGGGCTCGACGCGCGTGGGCCGCATCATCGGCCAGACCGCGGCCAAATACCTCAAGCCCGCGATCCTGGAGCTAGGCGGCAAGGCGCCGTTCCTGGTGCTCGACGACGCCGATGTCGACGCGGCCGTTGCCGGCGCGACCTTCGGCGCGTTCGCCAACTCGGGCCAGATCTGCATGTCGACCGAGCGCATCATCGTCGACGAGAAAGTCGCCGATGAATTCATCGCCAAGCTGGTCGCGCGCGCCACTTCGCTGCCGCTGGGCGACCCGCGCCAGGGCCCGGTGGTGCTGGGCTCGGTCGTCGACCAGACCACGGTCGATCGCGTCAACGCGCTGATCGACGATGCGCTTGCCAAGGGCGCCAAGCTGCTGTGCGGCGGAAAGGCCGACAACACCTTGATGCCGGCGACACTGCTCGACCATGTGACCTCGGCGATGGACATCTTCTACGAGGAGACTTTCGCTCCCGTGAAGGCCATCGTGCGCGTGAAGAATGTCGAGGAAGCGATTGCGATTGCCAACGACAACGAGTTCGGCCTGTCGGCTGCCGTCTACGGCCGCGACACCGCGCGTGCCTGGCAGGTCGCGGCGCGCATCGAATCGGGCATCTGCCACATCAACGGCCCCACGGTGCACGACGAAGCGCAAATGCCTTTCGGCGGCGTCAAGAGCTCGGGCTACGGCCATTTCGGCGGCCAGGCCGGCATCGACGCGTTCACCGACACGCGCTGGATCACGATGCAGACCACACCGCGCCATTACCCCTTCTGAGAGGAGTGGCGGGCGGCATAAGCCCGCCGCGGGGCGCTGGCCTTGACAGGCGTGGGAAAATCGACGCCATACGGGCCGATCGCGCTGCGGTCGGCCTTTTCCCACTCACAAGGCTGCAAACCCATGGACATCAAAGAACAATGCGTGGTCGCTCTGACCTGGACCCTCAAGGACACCCTGGGTGAAGAACTCGACGTGCTCGAAGAACCGGTGGATTTCCTGGTCGGCGGCGATGACCTGCTGCCGGCCATAGAGCGCGCGCTGCAAGGCCACGGCATGGGCGCCAAGCTCGACCTGCACCTCGAACCCGAAGACGCGTTTGGCGACTACAACGAAAAGCTGATCTTCCTGGAGCCGCGCACGCTGTTCCCCGCCGAAATCGAGGAAGGCATGACCTTCGAAGGCCATGCGCTGCCCGCGGGCACCAACGCCGAAGCGCCCAAGGATGCGCTCTACACCGTGACCGATATCTATCCCGAGCATGTGGTGCTTGACGGCAACCACCCGCTGGCCGGCATCGCGCTGCGCCTGCACCTCAAGGTCGAAGGCGTGCGCGAAGCGACCGAAGAGGAAATCGGCCGCGGCAGCTCGGGCACGGGCTTCTTCCGCATCCAGCCGCCCCAGGCTCCGGGCAACGACACGCTGCATTGAACGCAAAAGGGACTCCGCGGAGTCCCTTTTTTGCGTGGAATCGACTCAGCGGTAGAGCTGGTCGTTCTCGATGCGCACGTTGTCGCCGATGTTGAACGGCGGCGGATTCGGATAGTCGAACGCACGCAGGCTGCGGTCGCGGGTCTCTACGGTCACGCGATAGATATCGCGCACGCTGCCGCCACCCGCATGGTTTTGCACGGCGCTGCCAGCGAGCGCACCGCCGACCACGCCGGCGGCCGTGGCCAGCGTCTTGCCCGAGCCGCCGCCGATCTGGTGGCCGACCAGGCCGCCGAGCACACCGCCGACAATGGCGCCGCCGGCACCGATGCCGCTCGAGTCCTGCACGCGCACGGTCTCGATGTTGATCACGCGGGCATATGTCTGGTAGCCCTGGTTGTACACGGGTTGGTTGTTCGGATAGGCCGTGGACGGATACGAGTGCGTGGGGTAGCTGGAAACGGGCTGATTGGGATAGCCCGACTGGTTATAGCCGCCCTGGGGGTAACCGGCGCATGCGGTCAGCGCGGCGAGAACGACGCCTGCACCTGCCAAGCGGCTCCAACGTTGAATTTTTTGCATGGATATTTCTCCTGTTGCGACATGCCGATGCGATCCAGGGTCGAGGGACTCCCGTCTTCGGCATGGGCCTGTCCCATTTTGACCGGCCTGTCCACCTATAACGGTAGGCCAACATCCCCAGCCGACAGGTTTGACACTTCCTCACACATAGTGCTTTCGGATACGTCTCAGCGACCGCGCAGCGCCGCCACCACCTGCGCCAGCGAATCGGCCTGGGGAAAGAAGAAATCACCGGCCCAGCCCAGCGCGACCGTGACCAGCAGCGCACCCAGCACCGGCTTCCAGGTAAGGCGCAGGGCGACCAGTAACCAGCCTTCGCGCTCCACCACATAGAGCGTGCGCGCCATCAGCAGCGCAAAGGCGACTTCGACGGCCACCGCCAGAAACAGCTCGGAGCCAAACATCAGCCACAGCAGCGAGCCCGCGCCGGTCAAGGCCAACAGCAGCAGCCCAAACACCAGCAGCACGGGCAGCAGGACCACGCCCTCGGCATCGGCGGCGTCCAGGCCTGCCGACAGGTCCACACCGCCTGCGCCCTCGGCCAGATTCTCGGCAACGCTGCCCAGCGCTTCGCCGCCGCTGTCCCAGCCGCCCGAAGCCCCGCCGCCGGCAAAACTGCCGCCCTGCCCGCTCAACTCGGCGCTGGCTTCGCCCGGCGTTGCGCCTCCAGGCCAGGGCACTTCTATCGGCAGGTCGGCGGGCCCATCCCAGGAGCGGCGCAGCATGGCTTCGGCCCACAGCCGCACCAGCAGCAGATAGGCGCCATAACCCGCGGCCAGCACCAGTCCGTAGCGCAAGGCCATGCTGTGCATGCCGACATGCAGCAGGATGGAACTCAGTGCCGCCATCACCGCCAGCGTGAACAGCCCGGTGAGCCAGGCATGCAGTCGCAGCCAATGGCGGCTTTGCAGCTGGCGGCGCATTTGCTGCTCGGCGGGCAGCGCAATGCGCGTCCAGGAACTGCGCCGGCCCGGCCTTTGCTTCGTCGATGTGTTTTTCAAGTCCGCTCCCTTCCAAGCGCCCAGCTCGGCCTGTTGCCTGCAAGGTATTTGCAGCAAGCTTAGCGCCACTACGCCGGCGCGCGCCATAGGCCCGGCCCCCCGTTGTCGCGCAAATAGTCTATGGTCGCGCTGGTGAACCTCGTCCTCCACCCATGAGAAAGCCACGCCCGCCATGACGACCTCCCGCGCCCACCGGCTGCTCAGTCGCCTGGTCCGCATCGCCCCCGAAGAAGTGCGGGCCACGCTGCTGGGCTTTGCCTGGTTTGCCTGCCTGCTTTCGGGCTACTACCTGCTGCGGCCGCTGCGCGATGCCCTGGGTCTGGCGGGCGGCGTGGAGGAGCTGCGCTGGCTGTTCAGCGCCACCTTCGTGACCATGCTGCTGCTGGTGCCGGCATTTGGCTGGCTGGTGAGCAGACTGCCGCCGCGCCGCTTAGTGCCCTGGGTCTACCGCTTCTTCGCGCTGACGCTGCTGGCCTTCAGCGCCTGGATGGCGCTGGACGTGCAAAGCGCCTGGCTGGGCCGCACCTTCTTTGTCTGGGTCAGCGTCTTCAATCTGTTCATCGTCAGCATCTTCTGGAGCGTGCTCGACGACTGCTTCAGCAATGAACAGGGCCGGCGCCTGTTTGGCTTCATTGCCGCGGGCGGCACGCTGGGCACGGTGCTCGGCCCGCTGCTGGCCGCCGCTGCCGCGAGCGTGTTCGGCACCATGGCGCTGGCGCTGCTGGCCGCGCTGCTGCTGGAACTTGCGCTGCGCTGCTTTCGCGGCATCTACCCGGTCCACGACGGCAGCGCCAGCGCGCCGGCACCGGCGCGCGCGCTGGGCGGCCAGGTGTGGGCCGGGCTGTCGCTGATTGCGCGTTCTCCCTATCTGCTGGGCATCTGCGCGTACCTGCTGGCGCACACCGCGGCGTCGACCTTTCTGTACTTCGAGCAAGGCCGCATCGTCAGCGCGGCGTTGGCCGATACCGCGGCGCGCACGCGCTATTTCGCGCTGGTCGACTTCTGCGTATCGGCGCTGACGCTGGCGCTGCAGCTGCTGGTCACGGGGCTGCTGATGCGAAAATTCGGCCTGGCGCTGTGCCTGGCCCTGCTGCCGCTGGTGACGCTGGCGGCGTTCGGCGCGCTGGCCTGGGCGCCCACGCTGGCAGTGCTGGCGGGCGTGCAGATACTGCGGCGCGCGCTTGACTACGCGATTGCCCGGCCGGCGCGCGAAGTGCTGTTCACGGTGATCAGCCGCGAGGAGAAATACAAGGCCAAGAACGCGATCGAGACCCTGGTCTACCGCGGCGGCGATGCGCTCAGCGGCTGGCTGTCGGCGGCACTCTCGGCGCTGGGCATGGGGCTGGCCGGCATCGCCCTGCTGGCGATTCCGCTGTCGGCCGCCTGGTGCGCGCTGTGCGTGTGGCTGGCGCGGCGCCAGGAAACATTGCCCAGCCCGCACCCCGCGCCGCCCAACTTCCGGAGGAAAAATGAAACCCACCGTTGACCTATCCGCCATCAACCGCGCCCAGTTCCTGCGCGCCACGCTGGCCGCGTCCCTGGCCATGGGCCTGGGCCCGGGCCAGGCCGCGGCACCGGCGCGCGCGATGCGCCAGCGCAGCATTCCATCGAGCGGCGAAGCCCTGCCTGTGGTCGGCTGCGGCACCTGGCGCGGCTTCGGCCACGCGCCCGGCACGCCCGAATACGCGCGCCTGCCGGGCGTGCTCGAAGCGCTGTTCGACGCGGGCGGAACGCTGCTCGACAGCTCGCCCATGTACGGCCGCTCGGAAAAGACCACGGGCGAACTGCTGGCCAGGTCGCGCCGCGGCGGCCAGGCCTTTCTGGCGACCAAGGTCTGGACTTCGGGCCGCGAGGCCGGCATCCGGCAGATGGAGGAATCGATGGCGCTGCTGGGCAGCGAGAAACTCGACCTGATGCAGATCCACAATCTGGTCGACTGGCAGACGCATCTGCGCACCCTGCGCGGTTGGAAGGCCCGGGGCCGGGTGCGCTATCTGGGCATCACGCACTACACCTCATCGGCGTTTGCCGAAGTCGAGGCCGTGCTCAGGAGCGAGCCGCTGGACTTCCTGCAGATCAACTACGCGTTTGACGACCAGGGCGCAGCGCAGCGGCTGCTGCCGCTGGCCGCGGACAAGGGCGTGGCGGTGCTGGTGAACCAGCCGTTTGGCGGCGGCGGGCTGCTGCGCCAATTGGAGCGTCGCCCGCTGCCGGCCTGGGCCGCAGAAATCGAGTGCAGCAGCTGGGCGCAGGTGCTGCTGAAGTTTGTGCTGAGCCACCCCGCGGTCACCTGCGTCATTCCAGGCACCAGTCGGCCAGAGCACATGGCCGACAACGCGCGTGCCGGCCAGGGCGTGATTCCCGAGCCGGCGTTCTGGCGCCAGCGTTCACTCGACCTCTGATCAGGCCTTGCCCGTGGAGCCGTAGCCGCCTTCGCCGCGCTCCGACGCGGCTTCGAAATCCGCGACAAGGCGGAAGCTCGGCTGCACCACGGGAACGATCACCAGCTGTGCCAGGCGGTCCATGGGCTGCAGCGTGAACGCCGTGGGCGAACGGTTCCAGGCGCTGACCATCAGCTGGCCCTGGTAGTCGCTGTCGATCAGGCCGACCAGGTTGCCGAGCACGATGCCGTGCTTGTGGCCCAGGCCCGAGCGCGGCAGGATCATGGCCGCATAGCCCGGGTCCTTGAGGTAGATCGCCATGCCCGTGGGCACGAGTTGCCATTCGCCGGGCGCCAGCGTCAGCGGCGCGTCCATGCAGGCGCGCAGGTCCAGGCCGGCGCTGCCGGGCGTGGCATAGGCGGGCATGTTGTCGCGCAGGCGCGCGTCGAGAATCTTGAGGTCAACGTTCATGGAAAGGTCGGGGTTGTCGAAAAAGAAGCGGCCCCAGGGCTGCGGCTGCAGGCTGGGGCGTTGCGGCCGCCATCATCGCTGAATTTACCGCGCCGGGTCGCGGGCCCGGGGATTTTCGTCCGCCTCCCCTCGCTGCTCGAACGCGCGCGTGATGAAGTCGACAAAGGCGCGCACCCGGCCCGCGTTCTTGTGGCGCTGAGGATAGACGGCGTGGATGGCGGCGTCGGGCGTGTGGCACTGGGGCAGCACCTGCACCAGCCGGCCGCTGGCGAGATGCCTTTCGATGTCCCATTCGGCGCGCATCAGGATGCCATGGCCGTCGAGCGCCCAGTTGACGGCGATCTCGCCATCGTTGGTCGTCAGGTTGCCGCGCGTCTTGACGACTTCGGTGAGCGTCGCGCGGCCGCGGCCGCTGGTCAGCCGCCAGGTGCCATAGGCTTCCTCGCCCTGGCGTATGCCTATGCAGTTGTGGCGCGCGAGCTCGCTCGCGACCTTGGGCAGGCCGTGTCGGGCGATATACGCGGGCGAGGCGCACAGCAGCCGGCGATTGGGTGCGATATGCCGCGCGATGACACGCGCGTCGGGTGGCGCGCCAAAGCGTATGCAGACGTCGAACGCATCCTCGGTCAGCGGCGGCGGATTGACCGACAGCTGCAGCTGCACTTCGACATCGGGAAAATCCGCGACGAACCGGGAGATCAGGGGCGCGACATGGGTGCGGCCGAAACCCAGCGTCGCATTGACGCGCAACAGCCCCCGGGCCGAGGCCTTGGCGCCGCCTATCAGCTGCTCCATGTCGTCGATCTCGCCCAGAATGCGGCGCGCATGCTCCAGATAGACCTCGCCTTCCTGCGTCAGGCTCATGCGCCGCGTGGTGCGGCTGACCAGCGACACGCCCATGCGCGTCTCCATCAGCGCCAAATGCTTGCTGACCGCGGGCGTGGTGATGCCCAGTTCGCGCGCGGCCGCGCTGAGGCTGCCGGCGCCGGCCAGCACCGAGAAGAAACCAAGGTCCGCGGGTTGTATGCCGTTGCCCATGAAGAGGCCTCACTGTTAATTTCAAGTAAATACTGGATTCACTTTAGCGGCGCTCGCAACCGGTGTCGAGTGCCTAAAGTCAGGCCATCCATCTCTCCCACGGAAACCAACCATGAAGACATACCGCATTGCAACCATTCCCGGCGACGGCATAGGCAAGGAAGTCGTGCCCGCGGGCCAGGAAGTCCTGCAGGCGCTGGCGCGCGCTGGCAGCCGCTTCCAGTTCGAATTCGAGAACTTCGGCTGGGGCGGCGACTGGTACCGCGAACACGGCGAGATGATGCCCGCCGACGGCCTGGAAGCGCTCAAGAACAAGGACGCGATCCTGTTCGGCTCGGCCGGCGACCCGCATATTCCCGACCACATCACGCTCTGGGGCCTGCGCCTGAAGATCTGCCAGGGCTTCGACCAGTACGCCAACGTTCGCCCCACGCGCATCCTGCCGGGCATCGACGGCCCGCTCAAGCGCTGCGGCCCCGACGACCTCAACTGGGTGATCGTGCGCGAGAACTCCGAAGGCGAGTATTCGGGCGTGGGCGGGCGGGTGCACCAGGGTCATCCGATCGAAGCCGCAACCGATGTCTCGATGATGACGCGCGCCGGCGTGGAACGCATCATCCGCTACGCGTTCAAGCTGGCCCAGTCGCGTCCGCGCAAGCTGCTGACCGTGGTCACCAAGAGCAACGCCCAGCGCCACGCGATGGTGATGTGGGACGAGATTGCCGTGCAGATCTCCAAGGAGTTCCCCGACGTCACGTGGGACAAGGAACTGGTCGACGCCGCGACCGCGCGCATGGTCAACCGCCCGGCGACGCTGGACACCATCGTCGCCACCAACCTGCATGCCGACATCCTCAGCGACCTGGCCGCGGCCCTGGCCGGCAGCCTGGGCATAGCGCCCACGGGCAACATCGATCCCGAGCGCCGCTACCCGTCCATGTTCGAGCCCATCCACGGATCGGCGTTCGACATCATGGGCCAGGGCCTGGCCAACCCGGTCGGCACGTTCTGGTCGGTGGTAATGCTGCTCGAACACCTGGGCGAGCACGAGGCCGCGGCCCAGGTCATGCAGGCCGTGGAAAGCGTGACCGCCAACCCGGCGCTGCACACGCGCGATCTGGGCGGCACGGCGACCACGGCCCAGGTCACCCAGGCGGTCTGCGAACAGCTGGCCGCCACGGCGCTGCAGGCCGCCTGATCGTCCCCCAGCGGCAGCGCGCCGCTCGCTCGCCGGGCAGGTGCGGGCCCGGCAGGCCTCTCGAGCTCGCCTGGCCCGAAGGCCCGGCATGCCCCCCGCGGCATCATTGTTGAGGACCCATCGATGTCATCTTCCCCCGAGAGCGCCCTGCTGCGCGCCATGTTCGACGCGGCCATCGCGGCCGCCCAGCCCGCGGTCTGCCTGCCGCCACATCTGCCGCAGCCACCCAAAGGCCGGCTGGTGGTGATAGGCGCAGGCAAGGCTTCGGCCGCGATGGCCAGCGCACTGGAAAAGCACTGGCCCGGCCCGCTGACCGGGCTGGTGGTCACGCGCCACGGCTACGGCGTGCCCTGCGAGCGCGTGGAAATCGTCGAAGCCGCGCATCCGGTGCCCGACGCCGCGGGCGAAGACGCGGCGCGGCGCATGCTGGCCCTGGTTGCCGGACTCTGCGCCGACGACCTGGTGATCGCCCTGATTTCCGGCGGCGGCTCGGCGCTGCTGCCGCTGGCCCTGCCCGGCCTGACGCTGGCCGACAAGCAGGCCTTGAACCGCGCGCTGCTGGCCAGCGGCGCGAGCATAGGCGAAATGAATTGCGTGCGCCGCCATCTTTCCGCGATCAAGGGCGGGCGGCTGGCTGCGGCCTGCCATCCCGCGCGGGTGCTCAACCTGCTGCTGTCCGATGTCCCGGGCGACGACCCCATAGACATCGCCTCAGGCCCCACCGTGCCCGACCCCACGACCTGCGCCGACGCGCTGCAGATCCTGCGCCGCTACCGGATCGACGTTGCGCCGCGCGCGCTGGCGCTGCTGCAAAGCCAGGAAGGCGAAAGCCTCAAGCCCGGCGACCCGCGCCTGCCCGAGATCACGACGCGCTTCATCGCCACGCCGCAGCAGGCGCTCGAGGCCGCGGCGCAGGTCGCGCGCCAGGCCGGCTGGGACGCGCACATCCTGGGCGACGCGATCGAAGGCGAAGCGCGCGAAGTCGCCCGGGCCCTGGCCGGCGTCGCGCTGCAGATCGCGCGCCGCGGCCAGCCCCTGCGCGCACCCTGCGTGCTGCTGTCGGGCGGCGAGACCACGGTCACGCTGCGCGGCCAAGGCCGCGGCGGACGCAATGTCGAATTCCTGCTGTCGCTGGGACTGGCGCTCGATGCCGAACCCGGCGTCTTCGCGCTCGCGGGCGATACCGACGGCGTCGACGGCCAGGAAGAGATTGCCGGCGCGCTGCTCACGCCCGACACGCTGGCGCGCGCCTGGGAGTGCGGACTGCGGCCACGCGAGCAGCTCGACGACAACGACGGACACGGCTTTTTCGAGCGCCTGGGGGACACGGTGGTGACCGGCCCCACGCACACCAATGTCAACGATTTTCGCGCCCTGCTGATCCAGGCCCATGCCGGCCCGGACCGCAGCGCGCACGGGAAGCCATAGCATGCGCAGAAACAAGAACGCCAAGATCGTGGCGACCCTGGGCCCGGCCAGCGACGACCGCGAGACCATACTGGCGCTGTTCGAGGCCGGAGCCGATGTCTTTCGCCTCAACTTCAGCCACGGCAAGCATGAGGACCACCAGCGCCGGCTCGAGATCATCCGCGAGATCGAACGCAGCAGCGGCCGCCCCATAGGAGTGCTGCTCGACCTGCAAGGCCCGAAGCTGCGCATAGGTACGTTTCCCGACGGCCCCGTCACCCTGGTCGAAGGCCAGGCGTTCCGGTTGGATCTGGACAGCGCCACGCCGGGCAGCGCCATGCGCGTCGCGCTGCCGCATGCGGAAATCTTCGCGGCGCTCGAAGCGGGCACCGAACTGCTGCTCGACGACGGCCGGCTGCGGCTGCGCGTGGAGCAGTTCGGCGCCGATTTCGCCCAGACGCGGGTGATCAACGGCGGCCCGCTGTCGGACCGCAAGGGCGTCAACGTTCCCGGCGTGGTGCTGCCGCTGTCGGCCCTCACCGAAAAGGACCGCATCGACCTGGCCTGCGGATTGCGCCTGGGTGTCGACTGGGTCGCGCTGTCGTTCGTGCAGCGGCCCGAGGACATCATCGAAGTGCGCGCCCTGGTCGAGGGGCGCGCCGCCATCGTCGCCAAGCTCGAGAAGCCCGCGGCGATCGCGTCGCTGGAAGCCATCGTCGCCGAGGCCGACGCGATCATGGTGGCGCGCGGCGACCTGGGCGTGGAAATGCCCGCACAGCAGGTGCCGTCCATCCAGAAACGCATCGTCCGGGCCTGCCGCAAGGCCGGCAAGCCGGTGATCGTCGCCACGCAGATGCTCGAATCCATGGTCAGCGCGCCCGTGCCCACGCGCGCCGAAGCTTCCGACGTGGCCACGGCCATCTACGAGGGCGCGGATGCGGTGATGCTGTCCGCGGAATCGGCCAGCGGCCGCTACCCCGTGCAGGCAGTGCGCATGATGAGCAGCATCATCAGCCATACCGAGTCGGACCCCAACTACCAGGCGGCGATCGAGGCCGCGCGCGCCGAGCCCCAGCCGCTCGCCGCCGACGCCATCGGTTTCGCGCTGCGCCATGTGACGCGCCTGCTCAATGCGGCCGCGACCGTGGCCTATACCAGCTCGGGCTATTCCGCGATCCGCATGGCGCGCGAGCGGCCGCAGGCGCCGATCATAGGCATGACCCCGCGCCTGGCGACCGCGCGCCGCCTGGCGCTGGTGTGGGGCGTGCACGCGGTGCTGTGCCACGACGTCGCCGACGTTCCCGAGATGACCGACCTGGCCAGCCGCACGGCGCTGCAGCAAGGCTTCGGTGCGGTCGGCCAGACGCTGGTGATTTCCGCTGGCCTGCCGTTCGCCACCTCGGGCACGACCAATCTGCTGCGCATCGCGCAGATCGCCTGAGTTAACGCGTCTGCCCTCAGCGAGCCATCGGGACAAACCGCCATGATTGTTTTCTTGAGGTTAAAGACGCATTAACTTCGCGCCCGGCCGCTCGCCGCCTTGCCAGCCCAGAATGAAATCAACAACAAGGAGACAAACCGTGAAGACCTCTTTCTTTCGTCCACGCGCCACCTTCGTGGCCATTGCCCTCGGCCTGACTTCGGCGCTGGCCGCCGCCCAGGGCTTTCCCGCCAAGCCGATCACGCTGGTCGTGCCCTTCCCGCCCGGCGGCAGCTCCGACGTGCTGGCACGCGCGCTCACCGACAAGCTGTCGCAGAGCCTGGGCCAGCCGGTGATCGTCGAAAGCCGGCCCGGCGCGGGCGCGACGCTGGGCGCGGCGTATGTTGCCGCGGCCAAGCCCGACGGCTACACGCTGCTGCTGGGCGCGGTGCACCACGCGATTGCCACCAGCGTCTACAAGAAGCTGCCCTACGACTTCGAGAAGAGCTTTGCGCCCGTCACCACGCTGGCCATGGTGCCCAATGTGCTGGTGATCAACGCGAAATCGCCGGCCACGGATGTCAGGGGCCTGGTGGCCGAAGCCCGGGCGGCAAAGGACAAGCTGGCCTATGGCTCGAACGGCAACGGCACGCTGCAGCATCTGGTCGGCACGCAGTTTGCCGCGCTGTCGGGCATAGAGCTGCTGCATGTGCCCTACAAGGGCAGCGCGCCGCTGACCACCGATCTGCTGGGCGGCCAGGTGACGATGTCGTTCGATACGCTCACGCCCGTGATGCCTTTCATCAAGGCAGGCAAGCTGCGCCCGCTGGCCGTCACAACGGCCAGGCGCTCGAGCAGCCTGCCCGACATCCCGACGCTGGAGGAAGCCGGTCTAAAGGGCTTCGACCAGGGCACCTGGTTCGGCATCCTGGCACCCGCCGGCACGCCCAGGGACGTGGTCGCCAAGCTGAACGGCGAGATGGTCAAGATCATCCACTCGCCGGACTTCAAGAAGCGCATGGCGGATGTGGGCGCCGAGCCCATTGGCAACTCGGCCGAGCAGATGGCCGAGCAGATCAAGTCGGACACTGCCAAGTACGCCCGGCTGTCCAGGGAAGCCAACGTCGTGATCGACTGACCCATGCCAGGGCGCGCGCGTTCAGCCCTTCTTGCTGCCCAGCAGCTTGCGAAAGATATTGACTATCCAGCTGCCGATCAGGATCAGGCCGATCAGCCAGATCATTCCGCCCTGCCAGAAGAACAGCGCCACCACCACCGGCAGCCAGATCAGCAGCGGCAACAGCTTCAGCCCGACTTTCAGCGCGGGCTTGTTGGCGGCCTGCTGCGCCTGGGAGCGCAGGCGCTCGAGGCTGTCGGCCGCGGCAGTCTTGGAGGCCTGCGCCGGGTGGCGGCGCGCGCCGGCCGGATTGCCGGTCGCGGGGGCTTTCGGCGCGCGTGCGTCATGCACCGGCGCGCTCGGGCGGGCATGCGCCAGGCGCTGGCTTTCGGCGTTCGACAGCAGCTGCTCGACATAGCGCACGAAGTCGCCGTCGGCCGGGCCGCTGTAATCGGAGCTGGTCAGGCTTACCGGCGTCTGCGGGCCCAGCGGCGTCTTGCCGCGGCCCTTGAAAGGCGGCAGGTTGTTGGTCCAGGGGTTCATGTGAGCACCTGTGAAGCGCCGGGGCGCAGCGTGGACTGCGCGCCGCCCAGGCGCTGGGCAATCTCGGCAACCAGCTGCTGGGCCAGCACGCGCTTGGACGCATGGGGAAGTTCACGGTGACCGTGGGCATCGATCAGCAGCAGGGCGTTGTCGTCCTGGCCGAACGTCGCCGGGCCGATGTTGCCGACCAGCAGCGGCACCTGCTTGCGCAGCCGCTTGGCGGTGGCGTGGGCCAGCAGGTCGTGGCTTTCGGCGGCAAAGCCCACGCAGTACAGCTGGCCGGCGCGCGCGCGCGGCGACTGGGCGACGCGCGCCAGGATGTCGGTGTTCTCGACAAAGGCCAGCGCCGGCACTTCGCCCGAGCCGTCCTTCTTGATCTTCTGCTGCGAAGCCTGGGCCGGGCGCCAGTCGGCCACGGCCGCGGTGGCAATGAAGACGGTGGCGGCGTCGACCGCCTGCTCCACGGCCATGCCCATCTGCTCGGCCGACTCCACGTTGATGCGGCGCACGCCGCGCGGCGTGGGCAGATGCACGGGGCCGGCGACCAGCGTGACTTCGGCGCCGGCTTCGCGCGCCGCGCGCGCAATGGCAAAGCCCATCTTGCCGCTGGAGCGGTTGGTGATGCCCCGCACCGGGTCTATGGCTTCAAAGGTCGGGCCGGCCGTGACCAGCAGATGCTGGCCCGCAAGTCTGCGCGGCGTGAAGAAGGCGCTGAGCTCTTCCATCAGTTCGGCCGGCTCGAGCATGCGGCCGTTGCCGGTCTCGCCGCAGGCCTGCTCGCCCGTGCCCACGCCCAGCACCGTGGCGCCATCGCGCGCCACCTGGGCGAAATTGCGCTGGGTCGCGGGATGGACCCACATTTCGCGGTTCATTGCGGGTGCCAGCAGCAGCGGCACGCGCTCGATGGGCCGCGCCAGGCACAGCAGGCTCAGCAGTTCGTCGGACCGGCCCTGGGCCAGGCGCGCGGCGAAATCGGCGCTGCACGGCGCGATCAGGATGGCATCGGCTTCGCGGCTCAGGTTGATGTGCGGCATGTTGTTCGCTTCACGCGCATCCCACTGCGAGCCGTAGACCGTGCGGCCCGACAGCGCCTGCATGGTCACGGGCGTGATGAACTGCTCGGCTGCCTCGGTCATCACGACCTGCACGGTCGCGCCGGCCTTGATCAGCAGCCGACACAGCTCCGCCGACTTGTAACAAGCTACGCCTCCACTGAGACCCAGAACCAGATGTTTGCCAGCGAACTCTTTCATGCACCTAATTTAGCAGACAAGGCCGCGCTTGACAGGGTATATCGGTGCCGTATCGGGCGGGTGAAATGGGCACGCATCTATAATCCTTCTTTACCAACACCTATAAGGCAAGCTTCGCGCAACTGTCGCGCCGTGTGCATTCACGTCCACTTGCCGCTCGATCTGCGCAGAGCTTCTATAAAGACATGACCAAATTTGTCTTCGTCACCGGCGGTGTGGTGTCTTCCCTGGGCAAGGGAATCGCCTCCGCCTCCCTTGCTGCGATCCTCGAATCGCGCGGCCTCAAAGTCACTCTGATCAAGCTCGATCCCTACATCAACGTGGATCCTGGCACCATGTCGCCGTTCCAGCACGGTGAAGTGTTCGTGACGGACGACGGCGCCGAAACCGATCTGGACCTGGGTCATTACGAGCGTTTCATCGAAACGCGCATGAAGCAGTCCAACAACTTCACCACCGGCCGCATCTACCAGAGCGTGCTCGAGAAGGAACGCCGCGGCGACTATCTCGGCAAGACCGTGCAGGTCATCCCGCACGTGACCAATGAAATCCAGGACTACATCAAGCGCGGCGCCGGCATAGGCACGCCCGACGCCGTCGATGTGGCGATCTGCGAAATCGGCGGCACGGTGGGCGACATCGAGTCCCTGCCCTTCCTCGAAGCCGTGCGCCAACTGAGCCTCAAGCTGGGCCCGAACAATTCGGCCTTCGTGCACCTGACCTACCTGCCCTGGATCGCCACGGCCGGCGAGCTCAAGACCAAGCCCACCCAGCACACGGTGCAAAAGCTGCGCGAGATCGGCATCCAGCCCGACGCGCTGCTGTGCCGCGCGCTGCACCCCGTGCCCGCCGAGGAACGCGAAAAGATTTCGCTGTTCACCAACGTGCCCGAATGGGGCGTGATCTCGATGTGGGACGTGGACACCATCTACAAGGTGCCGCGCATGCTGCACGAGCAAGGTCTTGACGGCCTGGTCTGCGACAAGCTGCGCCTGAACACTCCGCCCACCAGCCTCAAGCGCTGGGACGAGCTGGTGCATGAGACCGAGCATCCCCAGGGCGAAGTCAAGATCGCCATGGTCGGCAAGTATGTCGACCTGTCGGACAGCTACAAGTCGGTCAACGAAGCCCTGCGCCACGCGGGCATGCGCAACCATGTGCGCGTCAAGATCGACCACCTCGACTCCGAGACCATCGAAGCCGCGGATGCGAGCGAGAAGCTCGCCAAGTACGACGCCATTCTGGTGCCCGGCGGCTTCGGCTCGCGCGGTGTCGAAGGCAAGATCTGCACGGCGCGCTTTGCGCGTGAGAACAAGGTGCCCTACCTGGGCATCTGCCTGGGCATGCAGGTTGCCACCATCGAGTACGCGCGCCATGTCGCCGGCCTCGACAAGGCCAACTCGACCGAGTTCGACCCCACGACCCCCCACCCCGTGATCGCGCTGATCAACGAGTGGAAGGACGAGGACGGCACGATCAAGAAGCGCGACGAGAACTCCGACCTGGGCGGCACCATGCGCCTGGGCGCGCAGAGCTCCGACGTGCAGCCCGATACGCTGGCCCACAGCATCTATGGCCCGGTCGTGACCGAGCGCCATCGCCACCGCTACGAAGCCAACGTGAACTACCTGGACAAGCTGCGCGACGCCGGCCTGGTGATCTCGGCGCTGACCCAGCGCGAGAACCTGACCGAAATCGTCGAGCTGCCCAGCACCGTCCACCCCTGGTACATCGGCGTGCAGTTCCACCCCGAGTTCAAGTCCACGCCCTGGAACGGCCACCCGCTGTTCAACGCCTTCATCAAGGCCGCGCTCGTGCACCAGAAGCAGCGCGTTGGCGCAGCCAAGGCCTGATAGCCTCCTCAAAGGAAACTCCCATGAAACTCTGCGGCTTTGACATCGGTCTGGACCAGCGCTTTTTCCTCATTGCCGGACCTTGCGTGGTCGAGTCCGAGCAGCTGCAGATGGACGTGGCCGGCCAGCTCAAGGAAATCACCTCGAGCCTGGGCATCAACTTCATCTTCAAGAGCAGTTTCGACAAGGCCAACCGTTCCTCGGGCGCGAGCTTTCGCGGCCCGGGCATGGAAAAAGGCCTGGAGATCCTCGCCAAGGTGCGCAAGGAACTCAACGTTCCCATCCTGACCGATGTGCACACGGTCGAGGAAGTGCCCTATGTGGCCAGCATCGTCGACATGCTGCAGACGCCGGCCTTCCTGTGCCGCCAGACGGATTTCATCCGCGCGGTCGCCCAGTCGGGCAAGCCGGTGAACATCAAGAAGGGCCAGTTCCTGGCCCCGCACGACATGAAGCATGTCATCGCCAAGGCGCGCGCCGCGGCGCTCGAGGTCGGCCTGCCCGAGGATTCGTTTACCGCCTGCGAGCGCGGCGCGAGCTTCGGCTACAACAACCTGGTCAGCGACATGCGTTCGCTGGCCATCATGCGCGAGACCAACGCCCCGGTGGTGTTTGACGCCACGCACAGCGTGCAGCTGCCCGGCGGCAACGGCGAGACCAGCGGCGGCATGCGCGAGATGGTGCCGGTGCTGTCGCGCGCGGCCGTGGCGGTGGGCGTTTCCGGCCTGTTCATGGAAACCCACCCCGATCCCTGCAACGCGCTGTCCGACGGCCCGAATGCCGTGCCGCTCAAGCACATGCGCGCGCTGCTCGAAACGCTGGTGGCGCTCGACGACGTGACCAAGCGCAACGGTTTCCTCGAAAACCAGTTTGGCGCCTGAGACCCCTGCCTGATTCCAGCGGCCGGGGCCCTGCCCCGCTTCGTGGCTGGATGACCTGATTCAAAAAACCTTCAAAGGAAAATCATGAGTGCGATTGTTGATATCGTTGGCCGCGAAGTGCTGGACAGCCGCGGCAACCCTACCGTCGAATGCGATGTGCTGCTGGAATCGGGCGTGATGGGCCGTGCAGCCGTGCCGTCGGGCGCGTCCACCGGTTCGCGCGAAGCCATCGAGCTGCGCGACGGCGACAAGAGCCGCTACCTGGGCAAGGGCGTGCTCAAGGCCGTGGAACACATCAACACCGAAATCTCGGAAGCCGTGCTGGGCCTGGACGCCTCCGAACAGGCCTTCCTCGACAAGACCTTGATCGACCTCGACGGTACCGACAACAAGGGTCGCCTGGGCGCCAATGCCATGCTGGCCGTGTCGATGGCCGTGGCCCGCGCCGCCGCCGAAGAAGCCGGCCTGCCGCTGTACCGCTACCTCGGCGGCATGGGCGGCATGCAGCTGCCCGTGCCCATGATGAACGTCATCAACGGCGGCGCGCACGCCAACAACTCGCTCGACCTGCAGGAGCTGATGATCATTCCCGTGGGCGCACCCACGTTCCGCGAAGCCGTGCGCTGGGGCGCAGAAGTGTTCCACGCCCTCAAGAAGATCATCCATGACAAGGGCATGAGCACGGCCGTGGGCGACGAAGGCGGTTTCGCGCCTTCCGTGGAAAACCACGAAGCCGCGATCCAGCTGATCCTCGACGCCATCGAGGCCGCGGGCTACAAGGCCGGCGAACAGATCGCCCTGGGCCTGGACTGCGCCGCCAGCGAGTTCTACAAGGACGGCATGTATGTGCTGGCCGGCGAAGGCAACATGACGCTGACGGCCACGCAGTGGACCGACATGCTGGCCGGCTGGTGCGACAAGTACCCCATCATCTCGATCGAAGACGGCATGGCCGAAGGCGACTGGGACGGCTGGAAGATCCTCACCGACCGCCTGGCCGCCAAGGTGCAGCTGGTGGGCGACGACCTGTTCGTCACCAACACCAAGATCCTCAAGGAAGGCATCGACAAGAAGATCGCCAACTCCATCCTGATCAAGATCAACCAGATCGGCACGCTGACCGAGACCTTCGCCGCCATTGAAATGGCCAAGCGCGCGGGCTACACGGCCGTGATCTCGCACCGTTCGGGCGAGACCGAGGACTCGACGATTGCCGACATCGCCGTGGGCACCAATGCCGGCCAGATCAAGACCGGCTCGCTGTCGCGCTCGGACCGCATGGCCAAGTACAACCAGCTGCTGCGCATCGAGGAAGACCTGGGCGAAATCGCCGTCTACCCCGGCCGCGACGCTTTCTACAACCTGCGTTAAAAAGGCAGGGGCTGGGCGCAGCCCACGGTGAAGAGGCCAGGGCTTCTTCACCGCCACTGTTTCCCGCACCCCGCTACCGACACTATCTCCATGGTCAATCGCATCGTTCCGCTGGTTTTGCTGGTGCTTCTCGCCGCCGTCCATGCGCAGCTGTGGCTGGGCCATGGCAGCGTGGCCTATGTGCAGGAGCTGCGCGAGCAGATCGACGGACAGAACGCCGCGAACGCCCTGGTGCGCCAGGACAACGAGCGTCTGCAGGTCGAGGTCAACGACCTCAAGAACGGTCTTGAAATGGTCGAGGCCAAGGCCCGCAGCGAACTGGGCATGCTCAAGCCCAATGAAATCTTCGTGCAGGTCACGCACCGCTGACCTGCATTCCATGGCGCCAGACTCCCTTGCCGCCGCGCCCGCCGGCTGCCTGGTGCATGTGCTGGGCGCCTGCCACAGCGGCGCACAAGCGCTGTGCGCCGATCTGGCGCTGGCGCTGCCGCATTGCAGCGTGCTGAACGCCAGCCTGGCCTGGCTGGGCGAACCCACTCCCCCACTTTCCTCGCAGCCGCTGCAATGCTGGCTGCTGTGCGGGCTCGATCTCGACTGCCCGCCGCCGCTGCAGGCGCGCCAGCAGCACGAAGACGCAGCGCTGCGCGCCCGGCTCGCGCGCGCCGGCCTGGTGTTTCGCGTGGTCTATGGCACTACGCCGCAGCAGCGGCTGTCGCAGGCGCTGCAGGCCATTGACGCGGTCGCGCCCTGCGAGGCCACGGCGCGCCACCGGCCCGGCCAGGCCGCCCAGCGGCTGCGGCCCATGTGCGAGCAGTGCAGCGATCCGGATTGCGAAAGGCGCTTGTTTACCCGGCACGCCGCCGGATGATGCTGCGGCTTATTGCACCGCTTCCGAGCTCGGCGGCTGCTTTTCGACGCCCGTGAACAGCGTCGCGGCATCAATGGGGTCGAAGCGGTACTGCTGGCCGCAATACTCGCAGCCGACCTCGATCTGGCCGCGTTCCTGCACGATGCTTTCGATCTCGTCCAGGCCCAGCGTGCGCAGCATGCCGGCCACGCGTTCGCGGCTGCAGTTGCAGGCAAAACGCGGCGCGGTATCGCCTTCCTGGGGCGCGAAGCGCACCAGCTTCTCTTCCCAGAACAGCCGGCGCAAGATGGTGTCGACGTCCAGCGTCAGCAGCTCTTCGCGCGTCAGGCTGGAGGCCAGCGTGGCGATGCGGTTGTACTCTTCGTTCAGGCCGTTCTGGTCCAGGCCCGACTCCGCGCTCTCGGTCGCGGCCGCGAGGTTGGCTTCGCCCTTGACCGGCATGCGCTGGATCAGCAGGCCCGCGGCGACCTGGTCGTTGGCGGCCAGCACCAGCACCGTGTCGAGCTGTTCCGACTGCAGCATATAGAACTGCAGCGCCTCCGACAGGCGCTCGAAGCGCCGGCCGTTGGCGTCCTCCAGCGGCACCACGCCCTGGTAGGGCTGCTGGCCGGGCTGGCGGTCCTTGGGATCCAGTGTGATCGCGCAGCGCGCGCCGCCCGCCACATTGAGCAGATCGGCAAGATGGGCGTCGTCGGCCACGGGACGGTCGCTGCGCACCGTTGCCGTGGCGCGCACGCTCAGGTCCGGCTGGACCTCGGTCACGGCGAGCTTCACCGGGCCGTCGCCGAACACCTGCATGACCAGCGCCCCATTGAACTTGATGTTCGACTGCATCAGCACGCCCGCGGCCGCCATTTCGCCGAGCAGCGCCTGCACCGGCGGCGCATAGGCGCCGGTGTCGCTGTTGCCCGCGCGGCGCGCGAGGATTTCGGTCCAGGCATCGGTCAGGCGCACGATCATTCCGCGCACGGGCAGGCCATCGAAAAGGAATTTATGGAGTTCAGACACGCAGGAGTTCCTGGAAAAATGCCCGGTTTTCAGCCGAGCTTGCGCAAGCCGCTCTTGTAGCGGCGCGCGTTGTCAATGTAATGCTGCGCACTCTTGCGCAGCCCGTCGATCTGCTCGGGACTCAGCTCGCGCACCGCCTTGGCGGGGCTGCCGATGATCATCGAGCCGTCGGGAAATTCCTTGCCTTCGGTGACCAGCGCGCCGGCGCCGACCAGGCAATTCTTGCCGATCTTCGCGCCATTGAGAATCACCGCCCCGATGCCGATCAGCGACTCGTCGCCAATGGTGCAGCCATGCAGCATGACCTGGTGGCCCACCGTGACGCGCTCGCCCACGACCAGCGGCTGGCCCGGATCGGCGTGCAGCACGCTGCCATCCTGGATATTGCTGCCCGCGCCAATGTGCAGGTTCGCCGTATCGCCACGCAGCACGCTGCCAAACCAGATGCTCACGTCCTCGCCCAGCACCACATCGCCAATCACCTGGGCGCTGTCAGCGACCCAGGCCGAGGCAGCCATTTGCGGCGCACGGCCTTCGAGTTCATAAATCGCCATCGGGTTTGTCTCCGTTTGTTATGTAAAACCTAGAATTGTAGGGATGGAGTTACGTCAACACGCCCTTGAGGCTTTATGCCTTGCCGACCCCGAGCACAAAGCCCGCCAGACGCTGCATATGTATGCGCAGCAGGATTTTTCAATAGATCCGGCCGCGGAACTTGTGCCCGCGCCCGGCGCCACGCTGCCCGGCCATCCCGAACGCCCCGAGCTGCGCGTGCACACGGAAATGGCGCGGCGCTCGCCGGCCACGGCCCATGGCCGCGCGGTGCTGATCCACGCGATCGCGCATATCGAGTACAACGCCATCAACCTCGCGCTGGACGCAATCTGGCGTTTCCCGGGCATGCCCCAGGCGTTCTACCGCGACTGGCTGCAGGTCGCGGCCGAGGAAGCCAAGCATTTCAACCTGCTGCGCACCCACCTGCGCGCCCAGGGCCACGACTATGGCGACTTTCCCGCCCACCAGGGCCAATGGACCATGTGCGAGAAGACCCAGGACGACATCGTCGCGCGCATGGCACTGGTGCCGCGCACCATGGAAGCGCGCGGGCTGGACGCGACGCCGCAGATCCAGGCCAAGCTGCGCCAGGTGGGCACGCCCGACGCGCTGGCCGCAGTCGAGATCCTCGACGTGATCCTGCGCGAGGAAGTCGGCCATGTGGCGATAGGCAATCACTGGTACCGCTGGCTTTGCGCGCGCGACGGCCTCGAGCCCGAAGCGCATTTCATCGAGCTGATGCGTCGCTACGAGGCGCCGCGCCTGCGCCCGCCTTTCAACACCCAGGCCAGGCGCGCTGCCGGCTTCAGCGAAAACGAACTGCGCTGGCTGGAACAAAGCTGAACGCCGCACGCATTGAGACCCCCCGGGCGCGAAACTTGTTCCTACAATCAATGCGCTCGGGCAAATGCCCTGATTCGCCTTGTTAGATTGCGACCCATGATTCCTTCGACCACTGTCCCCGCCTCCGCCCCGCCCCTGATTGCCCGGCAGTGCATAGTCAACCACCTCAGGCAGGTGGTCGGCTACGAATTGTTCAACCGCTCGCGCGGTGCTTCCGTGCACACCGCCGCATCCGATGTGCTGCTGGTGTTCACCGCGCTGTCGCATGTGGGCACCGAAGACATCGTGGGCACCAAGCTGCTGTTCGTCAACTGCACGCACGAAAGCCTTGCAGGAGGTCACCTGGACCTGCTCAATCCGGCGCAGATGGTGCTCGAGATTCCACCGCTGGGGCATGCGGCCAGCGACGAGGTGACCGCGCGCCTGCCCATCCTGGCCGAGCTGCGCGCCCAGGGCTTTCGCCTGGCGTTCAGCCACAGCGTGCTCGACTCCGCCTATGCGCCCTGGCTGCAGCTGGCCGACTACATCAAGCTCGACCTGTCGGCATTGGCGCTCGATCAGCTCGCGGTGCTGGTCCAGTACGCGCGCCGCAACACCCAGGCCCAGCTGATTGCCGAGAAAGTCGAAACCCAGCAGCACTATGAGACCGCGAGCCGCCACGGCGTGGAGCTGTTCCAGGGCTATCTGTTCGCGCGGCCGTCGGAAGTGCACACCCAGCTGCTGCCGCCGGCCCAGGCCCACATCATCGAACTGATCAACCTGTTGCGCACCCAGGCCACCACCGAAGCCATCGAAGAAGTGCTGAAGAAAGATGCAGGGCTGGCGTTCAACCTGATGCGGCTGATCAACTCGGCGGGCTTCGGTCTGCGCCGTGAAGTCAACTCGTTCCGCGAAGCGGTGATGATTCTCGGCCTGCGCAAGCTGTTCCGCTGGGCCGCGCTGCTGTTCACGGCCACGCGGGATGGCGGCCCGCCACCGGCCATCTGCCAGACCGCCGTGGTCCGTGGCCGGCTCATGGAGCTGCTGGCGCTCGAGGCAAACATGGGTGCGGAGGTGGCCGACCAGGCGTTCGTGACCGGCCTGTTCTCGCTGCTCGATGCGATGCTGCCGCTGCAGCTGGCGCCCGCACTGGCGCTGATCAACCTGCCCGAAGCCGTGTCCGCGGCGCTGCTGCAGGGCGAAGGCCAGCTGGCCATGCTGCTGACGCTGGCCAAGGCCTGCGAGTCCAGCGACGACGAAGCCTTCGACCATGCCGCGCGCAGCCTCGAACTCAACAGCACGCAGATCAACGGCGCCCACCTGCAGGCCCTTGCCTGGACCGATCATCTGACCGATCCGCTGTAACATGCCCCCTGTCCATCCAATGCACACGCCCTCGACGCAGTTGCCTTCATAATCCAACAATGAGTTTCATTGCCCCCGGTGCCCTTGCCTCGCCCGCCTTGCCCCAAGGCGTCGATGATGACAATCTGGCCGTCATCGCCAGGCAGGCCATCGTGAATGAGAAACGCGAGGTCTACGGCTACGAGCTGTTCGACCGCTCGACCGCGCGCGATGCCCATACCGCCGCGAGCGATGCCGCGCTGCTGTTCAATGCGCTGTCATATGCGGGTGCCGAAGCGCTGGTCGGCCAGAAACTGGTGTTCATCAACTGCACCCAGGAGAGTCTTGCCGGCGGCCACCTTGAGCTGATCCATCCCGACAAGGTCGTGCTCGAAGTGCCCACGCTCGACGAAGGGGCGACCCAGGCCGAGATCGAAGCCCGGCTGAGCATCTTCAATGCGCTGCGCGAACGCGGTTTCCGCCTGGCGTTCAACCAGAACCTGCTGCGCCGCGCCTATTCGAGCTGGCTGCCCATGGCCTCGTTCATCAAGCTCGACCTGCAGTCGTTCGCGCTCAAGGATGCGCAGTCGCTGGTGAACTTCGCGCGCACCTATTCCAACGCCAAGATCGTCGCCGAAAAAGTCGAGACCGCCGAGCAGTTCGAGCACATGCGCGAGCTCGGCGTGCATTATTTCCAGGGCTACTGGTTTGCCAAGCCCGACCTGGTGCGCGCCCAGACCATACGCCCGTCGCAGGCCACCATCCTGCAGCTGATCAACCTGTTGCGCCAGCAGGCCGGTACCGCCGAGATCGAAGACCTGCTGAAGAAGGACCCGACGCTGTCCTTCAATCTGCTGCGCTTCATCAACTCCTCGGGCTTCGGGCTGTCGTGCGAGATCACCTCGTTCCGCCATGCGGTGATGATCCTGGGCATCAAGAAGCTGTTTCGCTGGGCCGCGCTGCTGATGACCACCTCGCGCGGCGGCGGCTCGTCACCGGCCGTGGGCCAGACGGCCGTGGTGCGCGGGCGGCTGATGGAACTGCTCACCGCCGAGCTGCTGCCGCCCGAGGAATCCGACAACGCATTTGTCGTCGGCGTGTTCTCGCTGCTCGACGTGATGCTGGGCGTGCCGCTGAACAAGGCGCTGGAATCGGTGGCCCTGCCCCAGCCCGTGATCGATGCGCTGCTGCACGGCACGGGCGTGTTCGCGCCTTTCCTCGAACTGACCAAGGCCTGCGAAAGCGGCGACGACGCCACTTTTGCGCGCAATGCCAACGCCTTGCATCTGACCAACCACCAGGTCAACTGGGCCCACCTGCAGGCGCTGGCCTGGGCAGAAAACCTGGACGCGGAATAATTGCCCCCACGCTTGCGCGCTTCGCGCAGCTGCACTGGGGCCCTCGCCGCCTAGGGACGGCCCGGCGGCGGCTCGATTCGCCCTTTGCGGATGCCGCGCTGTCTCACCCGACGCTCTCGCAAAAAAAGGCCGGCTGCCCGTGAGGACAGCCGGCCTTTTTGCGCAGCGCACAATGCTCAGTCGAGCTTGATGTTTGCCGCGCGGATGATGCGCGCATTGGCTTGCGACTCTTCGGCGATCTGGCGCGCGAACTCGGCGGCCTTGCCGCCGGTGGACACGTTGTCGGTCGCCGTCAGCTTGGCCTGCAGGTCGGGACTGGCCAGCGCCTTGTTGATTTCGGTGTTCAGCCGCTCGACGATGGCCGTGGGCGTGCCGGCCGGCGCGAACACGCCGAACAGCGACGACAGGTTGGCCGCAGGGTAGCCCAGCTCGCCCAGCGTGGGCACATTGGGCAAAGAGGCCAGGCGCTTGGGCGCGCCCACGGCCAGCGGGTGGAACGAGCCGGCCTTGATGTGCTGCAGCACGGCCGGGCCGGCATTGGTCGACAGCACCTCGAACTGCGCGCTCAGGCCGTCGTTGAGCTGCTGGCCGCCGCCCTTGTAGGGGATATGGGTGATCTGGGCCTTGGCCGAATAGGCGATCTGCTCGAGCATGATGTGGCCCAGCGAAGCCAGACCGGCCGTGGCCCAGCGTATGCTGCCCGGGTCCTTCTTGGCCTGATCGATCAGCTGGCCGAAATCCTTGGCTGTGCTGCGCTTGGTCGCGAGCAGCAGCACGGGCGAGTACATCACGCTGGCCACGGGCACCAGGTCCTTGGCGGGATCGAAAGGCAGCTTGCCCAGGTGCGGGCTCAGCGCCAGCGGGCTGATCGCCGAGAAGCCCAGCGTATAGCCGTCGGGCTGGGCCTTGGCGACCTGGTCCAGGCCGATGGCGCCACCGGCGCCGGCCTTGTTCTCGACCACGATGGGCTGGCCCAGCTGCGCCGTGAGCTTGTCGCCCAGCGCGCGCGCGACCACGTCGCTCACGCCACCCGCGGGATAGGACACCACCACGCGCACGGGACGCGCAGGCCAGCTCTGGGGCTGGGCCCAGGCCATCATGGGCAGCACGGCCAGCGCACCGGCGGCGAGCCAGCTGCGACGCAAGGAATTTGTCATTACCACTCCGAAATCAAGATGTAGGGGAAGGCAGGCGCGACCGCACAGGCCGGTCGCGGCGCAAGGCCTGCATTTTGCCTTAGGCCACGTAAGCAACGCTAATCACTGTCATAAAACCGCAACGCAAACCATCCATTCAAACCCTGATCTAGCCGCGCGGATGGTGCTCGGCATGCAGCTTCTTGAGGCGTTCGCGCGCCACATGGGTATAGATCGTGGTGGTCGAAATGTCTACATGGCCCAGCAGCATCTGCACCACGCGCAGGTCGGCGCCGTGGTTGAGCAGATGGGTCGCGAACGCATGGCGCAGCGTGTGCGGCGACAGCGGCGCGGTGATGCCCGCCTGCTGCGCGTACTTCTTCACCAGCAGCCAGAACATCACGCGCGACATGCCGCTGCCGCGCTGGGTCACGAACAGGTCGTCGCTGTGCTGGCCGCCCAGGATGGCCTGGCGCCCTTCCTGCAGAAAACGTTGCAGCCACCACGCGGCCTCGTCGCCGAACGGCACCAGGCGCTCGCGCTGGCCCTTGCCCGTGACGCGCACCACGCCCGCGCGCAGATCCACCTGGTGGTTCTGCAGGCCCACGAGCTCGCTCACGCGCAGGCCGCTGGCATACATCAGCTCCAGCATGCTGCGGTCGCGCAGGCCCAGCGGCGTGGCGGCGTCGGGCGCGTTGAGCAGCGCCTCGACCTGGGCCTGGGTCAACGTATGCGGCAGGCGTGGCGGCTGGCGCGCGGCCAGCAGGCGCACCGTGGGATCGGCGGCCACGCGCTTTTCGCGCAGCGCCCAGTGGAAGTAGCGCCGCAGCACCGTGAGCCGGCGGTTGGCGCTGGTCGCCTTGGTCTGCTCGATGCGCGCGGCAAAGTAGGCCTGCAGTTCAGGCTCCTGCGTGGCGTCGAGCGCCAGCGGCTCGGGCAGTTGCGCCAGCCATTGGGAATAAAGCGTCAGATCACGCCGGTAGGCGGCCAGCGTGTTGCGCGCCAGCCCATCCTCGAGAAACAGCGCATCGACAAAGGCATCGATGGCCGACTGGCTTTCGGGCAGGGGGGGCATCGCTGAGGATGAAGGCAAGGGAGTCGGCATGCGCCAAGCCTACACCGTAAGCCGCATGCGAAAAACCCGCAGCGCCGGCGCGGGGCCGATGCTGCGGGTCTTGATGGCGTCGGCCGTCGCGCCCGGCGACAGCCCCAAGCGCACGCTCAGTCGAGCGTCAGCTTCTGCTTGGCAACCACGTCCTTGTAGACGGCCAGTTCGTTCTTGAGTTCGGCAGCGAACTCTTCGGGCGAGTTGGCGACGACCAGCGAGCCGGTGTCCTCGATGCGCTTGCGCACTGCGGGGTCCTGCAGCACCTTGCGCGTCGCGGCATTGATCTTGTCGACCAGTTCCTTGGGCATGTTCTTGGGGCCCAGAATGCCGTAGAACGCCATGCGGTTGACCTGCTCGAGGCCGACTTCCTTGAAGGTCGGCACGTCGGGCAGAACGGCCAGGCGCTGCGGAGCGGCCACGGCAATCGCGATCAGGCGCTTGTCCTTGATGAAGGGCAGGGCCGAAGGCAGGTTGTCGAGCACCATGGGGATCTGACCGGCAACGGCGTCATTGAGCGCCGGGCCCGCGCCGCGGTAAGGCACGTGGACCATGTCGATCTGCGTCAGGCTCTTGTACAGCTCCATCAGCATGTGCTGCACGCCGCCCGTGCCCGACGAACCGTACGAGTACTTGCCGGGGTTCTTCTTGAGCAGGGCTTCGAACGACTTGTAGTCCGTTGCGGGGAACTTGGGGTTGACCGCGATCACATTGGGCGTGGCCGCAATGTTGATGATGGGCGTGAAGTCCTTGATCGGGTCGTAAGGCGTCTTGGGGTTGATGGCCGGGTTGGTGGCCATGCTCGACAGCGTGGCAATGCCCAGGTTGTAGCCATCGGGCTTCTGACGCGCGGTCTCGAGCGCACCGATCGCACCGCCGCCACCGCCGCGGTTGTCGACCACGACGACCTGGCCCAGCTCCTTGCCCAGCGGGTCGGCAATCACGCGCGCAATGATGTCGGTGGTGCCGCCGGCCGCAAAGGGAACCAGCAGTTTGATGGGCTTCGTTGGGTAGGCCTGGGCCATGACAACCGAACTCGCGAGTGCCAGGGTAAGGCCGAGCCAGCGATTGCGTTGAGACATAAAAGTCACCTTTTAGGGTTTTTAGACTTTGGAATGCTAAGGGTAGGACCCCGATCGGCAAAGCGCCTGCAGGCATTAATTCATGGGTGTTTACCCTAGGATTTGCACCACTAGCGTGCGCCGGCAGTTTCCATCTCGCGCTGCGCCAAAGCCCATTGCACATGCTCGCGCACCAGCGCATCGGGATGCTCGCTGCGGCTGAGCAAGGCCTGCTGCGCGGCGCTGTCACCGGTCTCGCGCCAGGCGTTGCCCAGCGCCACGGCGATATTGCGCAGCCAGCGCGAGTGACCGATGCGGCGTATCGGGCTGCCTTCGGTGCAGCGCAAGAAAGTCGCTTCGTCCCAGGCAAACAGCTGCACCAATTGAGCGCCCACCAGGCCGGCGCGCGCATCGAAATCGGGCAGGCTGCTGCGCTGGGCAAACTTGTTCCAGGGGCAGGCCAGCTGGCAGTCGTCGCAGCCGTAGATGCGGTTGCCCATGGCGGGGCGCAGCTCCTCGGGAATCGCGCCCGCGTGCTCTATCGTCAGATAGGAAATGCAGCGGCGCGCGTCCACGCGCTGCGGCCCGACGATGGCCCCCGTGGGGCAGGCATCGCTGCAGGCCTGGCAGCTGCCGCAATGGGCCGTGACCGGCGCGGTCGGCTCCAGCGCCAGATCGACATAGATCTCGCCGAGAAAGAACATCGAGCCGGCTTCGCGGTTGAGCACCAGCGTGTGCTTGCCGCGCCAGCCCTGGCCGCTGCGCCGCGCGAGTTCGGCTTCGAGCACGGGAGCGGAGTCGGTGAACACGCGGTGGCCGAACGGACCGACTTCGGCGGCAATCAGATCGCAGAGCTTTTGCAGACGCGCGCGCAACACCTTGTGATAATCACGTCCACGGGCATAGACGGAAACGATGGCTTCGCCCGGACGTTCGAGGCGCGACCATTCGAGCGCCTGCCAGTCCTGGGGGGTGTCGCGCGGCAGATAGTCCATGCGCACCGTGATCACGCTCACCGTGCCGGGCACGAGTTCGGCCGGACGCGCACGCTTGAGCCCATGGGCCTGCATGTAATGCATATCGCCATGGAACCCTTGGGCCAGCCATTGGATCAACCCAGGCTCGGATGAGGACAAATCCACGCCCGCGACCCCGATTTGGGAAAATCCCAGCCCACGGGCCCAGCCTTGCATCAAAGGAAAGAGTTGACTGCTGCACACCATACCCCTGCGATTGTAGGAAGCGAACAAAAGCCCCACCTGCCGGCGACCCGCCGGTTGCAGTGGCTGGCCGAAGACGACACCGCGCGCTTCGCGGCCCGGCTCGCGCAATGGCCGGGCCTGCACAATGCCTACCTGACCCTGCACGGCGACCTGGGCGCGGGCAAGACCACGCTGGTGCGCCACCTGCTGCGCGCGCTCGGCGTGCAAGGCCGCATCAAGAGCCCGACCTATGCCGTGGTCGAGCCGCATGAAGTGCCCGGCCTGTCCATCTGGCACTTCGACTTCTACCGCCTCGAAGACCCGCGCGAATGGGAAGACGCGGGTTTTCGCGACATTTTCGCCAGCCCCGGCCTCAAGCTGGCAGAATGGCCGGAAAAAGCAGCAGCCATGACGCCGCCTGCTGATGTAGCTATTCATATTGAAGCAATCGACGAAACGCAGCGCAGCGTGACGCTGGTGGCCCACACACCTGCCGGCAGCGAGCTGCTTGCACACTGGCCCGAATGAACGACGTTCTTCCTCCTTCCCCTTCCCGGCGCAGCCTGCTGCAGGCCGGCACGCTGGCCCTGCTGTTGGGGACGCAGCAGATCGCCCGCGGCGCGTCCATCATGGCGGTGCGCGTCTGGCCTGCGCCCGAATACTCGCGCGTCACGCTCGAATCCGACACGCCGCTGGTCGCCAAGCAGTTTTTCATTCCGTCGCCGCCGCGCCTGGCCGTCGACATCGAAGGCATAGACCTCAATCCCGCATTGCGCGAACTCGTGGCCAAGGTGCGCCCCGATGATCCGAACATCGCCTCCATCCGCGTCGGCCAGAACTCGCCGAATGTCGTGCGGCTGGTGATAGACCTCAAGCAGAAGGCCGTCCCCCAGGTGTTCACGCTCGCGCCCGTCGCGGCCTACAAGCACCGGCTGGTATTCGATCTGTACCCTGAAAAAGCCGTCGACCCTCTTGAGGCACTGATCACCGAGCGCCTGCGCGACGCCGGCCCGGGCACGCCCACGGCCGTCGCCGCCGCTGCGGCCGCTGCGGCGCCCGCCCCTGCCGCAGCCGCCCCGGATCTGCTGGGCGACCTGATCGCCAAGCACAGCCAGGGGCCGGAGTCTGCCGCGCCTGCCGGCGCCCCGCCAGCCGCGGTCGCGCCCTTGCCGCCCACGGTGATTGCCCAGGCGCCGCCGCCGCCGCGCCCGGCGCGCACGCCGGTCCCCGCCCCCGCTCCCGCGCGGCCTTCGGTGGCCACGGCGCGCCAGACCGATCGCATCATCATCGTTGCGCTCGACCCCGGTCACGGTGGCGAAGACCCGGGCGCGATAGGCCCGGGCGGCACGCGCGAAAAGGACGTGGTGCTCAAGGTCGCGCATCTGCTGCGCGACCGCATCAACGGCTCGGAAATCAACGGCAGCCCCATGCGCGCCTTTCTCACGCGCGACGGCGACTATTTCGTTCCGCTGGGCACGCGCGTCGAAAAAGCCCGGCGCGTGCAGGCCGATCTGTTCGTCAGCATCCACGCCGATGCGTTCACCACGCCCGCGGCCAGCGGCGCCAGCGTGTTCGCGCTGAGCCAGAGCGGCGCATCGAGCACCGCCGCGCGCTGGCTGGCGAACAAGGAAAACCAGGCCGATCTGGTCGGCGGCCTGAATGTCGGCTCGCAGGACCGGCAGGTGCAGCGCATGCTGCTCGACATGAGCACCACGGCGCAGATCAACGACAGCCTCAAGCTGGGCAGCGCGCTGCTCGGCGAGATCGGCGGCTTTGCCAAGCTGCACAAGCCGCGCGTGGAGCAGGCCGGTTTTGCCGTGCTCAAGGCGCCCGACATTCCCAGCGTGCTGGTCGAGACCGCCTTCATCAGCAATCCCGGCGAGGAAGCCAAGCTGCGCAGCGCGGCCTACCAGAACCAGCTGGCCGATGCACTGATGCGCGGCATACGCGGCTACTTCGCGAAGAACCCGCCGCTGGCGCGCAGCAGAGCCGTCTGAACGTCTCTTTCGGCGGCGGCGCGGCCCTGGTCCGGCCTCGTCCTACACCCGCTGCCGGACAAGGCCCGCACTGAGAACTGCTCGCAGGGGGCATGCTTGGAACCAAGACCCGCTACGGGTCTTCTTCCGGCATCTTGCCGCACGAAAAGGAATGACCATGAATACTCGCACTCTTTTCCTGGCAGCCGCAACCGCCGCTGCACTGACCCTTGGCGGCTGCGCCAACAATGCCCAGCTGGGCACAGGCGTAGGCGCTGTCGCCGGTGGCGTGGTGGGTGATGCCGTGCTGGGCGGCACGCTGGGCACCGTGGGCGGCGCGGCCGCCGGCGCGCTGATCGGCAATGAGGTCGGCAAGCGCAGCGACCAGCGCCGCTGATCGTGCCGCGCCGTGGAATGCGGCGCGCACAAAAAAAAGCCAGCGTCTGCTGGCTTTTTTTCGTTCAGGACAGGGTCTGCGCCTTGTCCTTGCGGCCTGCGCGCCAGGCGCCAAAAATGGCAATCAGTCCCGGCACCAGGATCAGTCCCCAGATGATTTTCTCGAGGTTCTCGCGCACCCAGGGCAGGTTGCCGAACAGATAGCCCGCGGTCACCAGGCTGCCGACCCACAGCAGCGCGCCGCCCACGTTGAAGGCCGTGAACTTGCGTCTGTCCATCTGCGCCACGCCGGCCACGAAAGGCGCGAACGTGCGAATGAAAGGCATGAAGCGCGCCAGCACGATGGTGATGCCGCCGTAGCGTTCATAGAACGCATGCGCCTGATCGAAGGCCTTGCGGTTGAACCAGCGCGAGTTTTCCCACTGGAACACCTTGGGCCCCAACGTGCGCCCTATCTGGTAATTGCATTGGTCTCCCAAAATGGCCGCGACCAGCAGCACGCCACAGGCCAGCGGATAGTCCATCAGGCCTATGCCGCAGAGCGCGCCTATGATGAACAGCAGCGAATCGCCGGGCAGGAACGGCATCACCACCACGCCGGTCTCGACAAAAACGATGGCGAAGATCAGCGCGTAGACCCAGGGTCCGTAGGTGACGACAAACGCTTCGAGGTGCTTGTCGATGTTCAAGATGAAATCCATCAGGAACGCCGCAGCGTCGATAAAAAACGAAAAGATTTCCAAAACAATGCTTTCAAAAACCAGAAGCAGCCGGCCAGCGCCGGGGAACACGCCACTGTAGCGCCAGCCAGCAATGGCCCGGGACGGCTGCGCGCCATTTTTTGTGGGAAAAGGAAGCCCCAACGCCGGACGCGCGGTTTGCGCTGACAGGAGTTACAACTTCAGCACAGTTCTACGCTTCTTTGCAAAATAGGCGCCCAACGAACCTCAGGACTTTACAAACGGCTGGCACAGTCGAGTCCATGGTGCATACCGCACCGTTTCCTCGACAGAACTACAGGAGTCACTCCATGACCAACACCTTCAAGAAAATCGCCTGTGCCGGCCTGACATCCCTGGCAATTCTCTCCATGGCCGGCTGTGCCCACGGCCCCAGCCGCTCGCAGATCGGCACGGGCGCGGGTGCCGTGGTCGGCGGCGTCGCGGGCAGCGCGCTGTTCGGCTCGACGCTGGGCACGGTCGGCGGCGCGGCTGCCGGCGCGCTGATCGGCAATGAACTGAGCAAGGACGGACGCGGCCGCCGCCGCTGATAGTTCACGGCCTGCCCCTGCGCGCGCCAATGGCGCGCGCCCACCGGCCCCCGTCCCACGCGGCGAACCCCTAGAATCCTGTGGGTGAACGCTTCTATTTCCTCCTCCACCGACACCTCTTCCCGTCGCCCGATACGCGACCTGCCCGATGAACTCATCAGCCAGATCGCGGCCGGTGAAGTCGTGGAGCGTCCTGCTTCGGTGGTGCGCGAACTCGTCGACAACGCGCTCGACGCCGGCGCCACGCAGATCACCGTGCGCCTGCTCGCGGGCGGCGTGCGGCTGATCACTGTCGAAGACGACGGCGCGGGCATTCCGCGCGAGGAACTGCCCGTCGCGCTGCGCCGCCATGCGACCAGCAAGATCGCCGATCTGCACGATCTCGAGACCGTGGTCACCATGGGCTTTCGCGGCGAGGCGCTGGCCGCCATTGCCTCGGTGTCCGAAGCCTCCATTCTTTCGCGCCCCTCGGGCCAGGACAGCGCCTACCTGCTCGATGCGCGCAGCGGCGAGCTGCGTCCGGCAGCGCGCAATCAGGGCACCAGCGTCGAGATCAAGGAACTGTTCTTCTCCACGCCCGCGCGCCGCAAGTTTCTCAAGACCGACGCCACCGAACTCGCGCATTGCGTCGAGGCCGTGCGCCGCCATGCACTGGCGCGCCCCGAAGTCGGCTTTGCCATCTGGCACGAAGGCAAGCTGGTCGAGCAGTGGCGCGCGGTCAACGTCGCCGACCCCGCGCAAGCGCTGGCGCGCCGGCTGGCCGATGTGCTGGGCGAAGACTTCGTCAGCCAGTCGGTGGCCGTGGACCGCGAGGGCGGCGCCATCCGCGTGACCGGCCGCGCGGGCGTGCCCGATGCCGCGCGCTCGCGCCCGGACCACCAGTATTGCTATGTCAACGGCCGCTTCGTGCGCGACAAGGTGATCACGCACGCCGCGCGCAGCGCCTACGAGGATGTGCTGCACGGCCAGAAGCAGCCGATCTACGCGCTCTACATCACCATCGATCCGGCGCGCATCGATGTCAACGTGCACCCGACCAAGATCGAAGTGCGCTTTCGCGACAGCCGCGAAGTCCACCAGGCCGTCAAGCACGCGATCGAAGATGCGCTGGCCGTGCCGCGCGCCCAGGCCGCCGCCGATGCGGCTGCGGCAGCCGCTGCTGAAAGCGCCGGCGTTGCGCCCGCGACGCCGGCGGCGCCCGCAGCCGCATTCAGTCTTGCCCCGCGCCCGCAACAGACGCATATGCCGTTTGGCAATGCGCTGCCGGGCCAGCGCGTGAGCGACATGGGCGCGCTCTGGGCGCCGATGCGCGCGCCCGCGGCCCCCGCCGAACTGCCTGCGGCTTCGGAGTTTCCACCGCTGCCCGCAGCCGCCGCAGCAGCTGAGCCTTCCAACCTGGCGCCAATGCCTGCACGATCGGCAGAGCTTGCCGCGGCGGCCGCCGAAGAAGTGGCCCAGCCCGCGCCGGCCGCCGCCGACACTCCCAACCACTGGCCGCTGGGCCGGGCCGTGGCCCAGATCCATGGCGTCTACATCCTCGCGGAAAACGCCCAGGGCCTGGTGCTGGTCGACATGCATGCCGCGCACGAGCGCATCGTCTACGAGCGGCTCAAGTCCTCGATCACGGCCGACGAACGCATTCCCAGCCAGCCGCTGCTGATTCCCGCGACGTTTGCCGCCACCTTGCAGGAAGTCGCGACCGCCGAAGCCCACGCCGACACCTTGAGCCAGCTGGGCCTGGAGATTTCACCGTTCTCGCCCAAGACCCTGGCCGTGCGCGCCGTGCCCGCATCGCTGGCGCAGGGCAATGCGGTCGAGCTCGCGCGCAGCGTGCTGGGCGAACTCGGCGAGCACGACGCCAGCACCGTGGTGCAGCGCGCGCGCAATGAAATTCTCGCGACCATGGCCTGCCACGGCGCGGTGCGCGCCAACCGCAAGCTCACGCTGGACGAAATGAACGGCCTGCTGCGGCAGATGGAAGTCACCGAGCGCTCCGACCAATGCAACCATGGCCGTCCCACCTGGCGACAGATGTCGATGCGCGAACTTGACGCGCTGTTCCTGCGCGGCCGCTGAGCCCAACCCTTTTTCATCGATGTCCGACTCCTTCATCACCCGCGTGCGCGATACGCTCGCGCAACTGCCGCCCACCGAACGCCGGCTCGCCGACTTCATGCTCGACTTTCCGGGCAATCTTTCGAGCTACAGCGCCTCCGAGATCGCCCAGCTCACGGGCGTGTCCAACGCCACCGTGACGCGGCTGGTGCAGCGCCTGGGCTATGAGAGCTACGAGGAGGCGCGCCGCCACGCGCGCCTGCAGGGCGGCACGGGCTCGCCGCTGTTCACGGCGCCGGCTTCGGTCTCGGGCACGGCCACGGCCATGGCCTTGCAGCTGCAGCAGGCGCACGAGAACCTCGCGGCCACGCTGGCCAGCATTCCGCAGACGCTGATCGACACCGTCGCCCGGGCCTTGCTCGACGCGCGCCAGGTGTTCTTTCTCGGCTACCGGCAAAACCGCAATTTCGCCGCCTACCTGCGCTGGCAGCTCACCCAGGTGCTGCCCCTGCCGCCGCAGGTGCTTCCAGGGCCCGGCGAGACGCTGGCCGAGTACGGCGGCTCGCTGACGGACCAGGACATGCTGGTGGTGTTCGCGCTGCGCCGCAGCGTGCCGCTGGTCGAGCGCTTCGCCGAACAGGCACAGCGCGCCGGGGCGCGCGTGCTGTGCATCACCGACCATGCGAGCCCGGCACTGCCCGCCGACTGGCTGCTGCGCTGCCATACCCAGGCGCCGGGGCCGCTCGACAACCACATGGCGCTGACCATGCTGTGCCACCTGATCGCGAGCCAGACCATGCACTTCGCGGGCGCTGCCGGGCGTCGGCGCATGGGGGCGATAGAGACCTGGCACGAAAGGCTCGAAGAGCTGTAGGCCAGGCATACGCCACGCCCTGCAAACGCCCTTCGACAAGCTCAGGGCGAACGGCAGTCAATAGTCTAAGCAGTCTCCCTGGAGCCCCAGCAGACCCAGCGCCTCATCCACGGCCGCGTCCACAGCCGAGATCACCGGCTGGGCAAAGCGTGGCGCGAGCTCCCCGGCCGCCTGGGCCAGCGGCCCGCCGCCTATCACCACGGCCTGGGCACCGTCCACTGAAATGCATTGCGCCACGGCCTGCGCCAGCCGCTCGCGCAGCAGCGCCGGGTCGGCGGCCAGCGCCTGGGGCAGTCCCGGCGGAATGCGCGTGCCGCAAAACTGCGCCGCCAGGCCCAGGTCGGCCACCGACTGCGCGATCGACGCCTCCAGACCCGGGGTGATCGTCGCGATGCCAAAACGCCGCCCGCCCTGCGCGCCGGCGCGCATTGCCGCCGCGCCCAGGCCCAGCACCGGCATGTGAGACACCTGCGCAGCCAACTGCGCCAGACCCGGATTGCCAAATGCGGCAATCACGATCACCGCCGGAATCCGCGCGCCCGCGGTCTGGCGCTGGCGCGCGAAATCCTCCCCCATGCGCACCACCTGGCGCACTGCGATCGCCAGCGAAGCTTCGTCGGTGATCAACGGCGCGCCTTCCTGCGCCGTCGCAGTGAGCAGCTCCACCCGGGCGGGCAGGCGCTGGCGCGCGAGCTGCGCCATCAGCGCGGTCGTCGCCTCGGACGTGTTCGGATTGATCAGCAACAGCTGGGCTGCGGGCGCCGCGCGCTGGGTCATGTCTGCTCCTCCTCGATGGAACGGCCAAAGGTCTCGGGCGCGAACTGCACGGCGATGGCGAACAGCACATACATTGCGGCGATCATTCCGAACATGCCCGCCACGCCATACAGATCGAACATCTTTCCGGCGAGTACCTGCGACATCGCGCCACCGATCGTGCCCAGCGCGAGCAGGAACGAAGTGCCCAGGCCGCGTATGCGTGTCGGGTACAGCTCGGGCGCGTAGATCCAGATCGAGGTGTTGAGCGTCAGCACGCAGAACTGGAACAGCGCGCCGCACAGCAGCACCACGGCCACGCTGCTGGTGAAGTTGCCGAACGCCAGGCCGGCAAGACACGCAGCCAGCGCGCCCGCGGTCAGCACGCGCTTGCGCGGGAAGTAGTAGCCCATGGTGGATGCGGCGAGCGCGCCCAGCAGGCTGCCGCTTTGCATGATGATGGTGAAGGTGAAGCTCTTGGTGATCGAGTAGCCCTGGGCGACCAGGATGGTCGGCATCAGCGTCAGCACCGACAGCTGGGCACCGAACGTCATCCACGACGCAATGCCCACGGCAATCGTGCGGCGCGCATAGCCGCCGCGAAAGATATCGGCAAACGAATTGCGCCGCACGCTGGTCGGGGCCTGATCATCGCGGCTCGCGGTGATGTAGGCATGCACCGGAAACGCGGCATTGGCCAGCTTGCCGCTGGCGAGCATCGACAGCACGCGGTTGGCCTCGTCGACCCGGCCCTTGGACAGCAGATAGCGGGGCGTCTCGGGAATGAAGCGCCGGTAGAAGACGATGAACAGCGCGGGCAGCACCAGGCAACCGAACAGCCAGCGCCAGGCGTTCTCGCCGGGAAACAGCGCGAACACGCCCAGCGCGAACGCGGGCGCGAGCATATTGCCCAGGCCGCCGCCGCCGACGTTGATCAGGCCCACGGCCGTGCCGCGAAACTTGGCCGAGCAGAACTCGGCCAGCATGGTCACGGCGGTGGTGATCTCGCCGCCCAGGCCGAAGCCGACGACAAAGCGCGCAATCGCCAGCATGGTGTAGCCCGGCGCGAGCGCACAGCCGATCGCCCCCAGCGTGAACAGCGCCAGATTCACATTCAGCATGGTGCGCCGCCCGAAACGGTCGGCCATGTAGCCCGACAGCAGGCGGCCGATCGCGGCAGCGATGAAGGTGATGGTGTTGAGAAAGCCGATGTCGGTGGCGCTGAGTCCCCACTGCTCGCGCAGCAGCGGCCCGACCAGGCCGACCGCGTTCTGCTCGAACACGTCGAACAGCACACCGCACACCACCAGAAAGATGATGCTCTTGTGCGAACGCGTCACACCGATCTGGTTGAGCGCATTTTCCAGCTGCTGCATCTGTGCGCCTGTGGCGCCAGCGGACGACGACAGGGGAATTTCACCGGCCATGGGAGATCTCCGATTGAACCCGGCAGCGACTGCCGGGCAGGGACTGATATGGAATCCACGGTGCATGAAAAAATATTTTCACTCACCAATAAAAGAAAAGCAAATTTCAGGCCTGGCCGTCCATCTGCAAAAACGCCCCATTACAGGGCAATCTCGGCGCGCGTACGCACCAAAAAAACCAATAACGCACCAGTCATGCACAAGACCTCCCCAAAAAGATGCATAAGGGCATACATTTTTGGCATAATCTTTTTTCACGTTTTCACGCAGCCGTTTTTTTAGTCAGAAAGTTCTCTCCATGAAGTACGAGTCCGTCGGCCATTTCCTTGAACAAGTGGCACAGCGCAATCCCGGCCAACCCGAGTTTCTGCAAGCCGTCACTGAAGTGATGGAAAGCCTCTGGCCCTTCATCGAGAAGAACCCCAAGTACGCTGAGAACGGCCTGCTCGAACGCCTGGTCGAAGCCGAGCGCACCGTGATGTTCCGCGTGAGCTGGATCGACGACCGCGGCCAGGTGCAGGTCAACCGCGGCTACCGCATCCAGCACAGCATGGCCATCGGCCCCTACAAGGGCGGCCTGCGTCTGCACCCCTCGGTCAACCTGTCGGTGCTCAAGTTCCTGGCGTTCGAACAGACGTTCAAGAACGCGCTGACCACGCTGCCCATGGGTGGCGGCAAGGGCGGTTCGGACTTCGACCCCAAGGGCAAGAGCCCGCTCGAAGTCATGCGCTTTTGCCAGGCTTTCGTCACCGAACTGTTCCGCCATGTCGGCCCCGACACCGATGTGCCAGCAGGCGACATCGGCGTGGGCGGCCGTGAAGTCGGCTTCATGGCCGGCATGTACAAGAAGCTCACGAACAGCGCGGCCTGCGTGTTCACGGGCAAGGGCCTGTCGTTCGGCGGCTCGCTGATCCGCCCCGAAGCCACGGGCTACGGCACGGTCTACTTCGCGCAGGAAATGCTCAAGACCCGCGGCCAGTCGTTCGAAGGCCTCACGGTCTCGGTGTCGGGCTCGGGCAACGTCGCCCAGTACGCCGTCGAAAAGGCCATGGCCCTGGGCGCCAAGGTGGTGTCGGTGTCCGACTCGTCGGGCACGGTCTATGACGCCGCAGGCTTTGACAGCGCCAAGCTCGCGCTGCTGATGGACGTCAAGAACCACCGCTATGGCCGCGTCAGCGACTACGCCGCGCTGGTGCCCGGCGTCGAGTTCATCGCCGGCAAGACGCCCTGGGGCATCAAGGTCGACGTCGCACTGCCCTGCGCGACGCAGAACGAACTGGACCTGGATGACGCCAAGACGCTGATCGCCAACGGCGTGCGCTGCGTCGCCGAAGGCGCGAACATGCCCGCCACGATCGAAGCCGCCAAGGCCTTCGAAGCCGCGGGCGTGCTGTACGCACCGGGCAAGGCCTCGAACGCCGGTGGCGTGGCCACTTCGGGCCTGGAAATGTGCCAGAACTCGGCACGCATTTCCTGGCCTGCCGAAGAAGTCGACGCCCGCCTGCTGCAGATCATGCAGGGCATCCATGCAGCCTGCCTGAAGTACGGCAAGCGCGCCGACGGCACGGTGAGCTACATCGACGGCGCCAACGTCGCCGGCTTCGTCAAGATCGCCGATGCGATGATTGCCCAGGGCGTCGTGTAATCACGCTGCGCAGGTAAAAGAAAAGGGACCGCAAGGTCCCTTTTTCATGCCTGTATTTCCAGGATTACTTGCTGCGCAGCAAGGCCGCATCGCACCAGCGCTGCGCGACCTGGGGCGTGGTCATGCAGACGGTCTCGTGCGTGGCCGTGGTGACGGCGCGCTCGAGCAGCTGGATGTCGGCCTCGTGCTGGCGCGCGACATGCGGGTCCTCGAAGAAGATCACGCGCTGGCAGCGGCGCTCGAGCACCAGATCGGCAATCTGCGCATCGCCGCCCAGCGGGCCGCTCTGGTAGCGGTCCACCCAGGGCCGGTCCGCGGGCCAGCCCTTGCTCCAGGCCATCTCGTTGAGCTTCTGGCCCGTGGTGCCCGTGCCCACGCGGCGCGCGAAGCGCGACAGCAGCGCGAAATTGCGCTCGGCGAATTCCAGCATCGCAGGCTTGAGCGCATCGTGGGCGATCAGCGCCAGCGTCTGCGACTCGAGCGCATAAAAGCGCTGGGCGCCGACATCGGGCACCAAACCGCGGTGCAGGCGTTCGACTTCTATCCAGTCGCGCGCCGAAGCCACGGTCGACAGGAAAGGCTTGCCATGGATCACGCACTGGCGCTTCAAGGCCAGCGCTTCGGGAAAGATCGACGACGGATCGACCGGGTCGATGAAATAGATGGCGCCATCAAGCCGGCGTTCATCTTCCTCCAGGCCCACGACTTCGGCGACCAGCTTCATCAGCCCGCCTTCGCGGCCATAGGGATAGCGGCGCATGCCGGAATACGCGTGCAGCATGCCCGCGGCCTGGATCGCATCGTAGGTGCGTCCCACGGCGTGCAGACCGAGCTGCAGTTCGCGTATGCCGGACTCGCAGGCGCGCAGCCAGGAGAACAGGGCCGCGTCCTCGGCCTGGTGGTGAAGACGGTTCGCAGCTAAACCCAAGCGCATAGATCTCTCTCGAAAAAAACAGCCGAACGCAGACCGATTCCCGTAGCCGGGCCGGCCAATAAACAAGAGCATATCCTTGAATTCCCGCGCCACGTTCAACCTCATCCATCCTATGCGCCCTGCCCGCCTTGTTCTTGCCGCCGCCTGCTGCACCTTGCTGGCGACCAGCGGCTGCGCGCTGCTCGACGCCAAGCAGCGCGAATGGATCTTCCAGCCCAGCCAGCGCAGCTGGCAGAACGCCGACATGACGGGCATGGAAGACATCTGGATAGACTTCGATTCGCGCCTGAGCGGCGAGGCCGTGCGCCTGCATGCGCTGTGGCTGCCGGCCAAGAGCGCCAACGCGCCCGTGCTGCTGTATCTGCACGGCGCGCGCTGGAATGTCTCGGGCTCGTCGCAGCGCATTCGCCGCATGCAGTCGCTGGGCTTTTCGGTGCTGGCCATCGACTACCGCGGCTTCGGCCAGAGCAGCGCCGGCCTGCCCTCGGAAAAGCTTGCGATCGAGGACGCGCGCGCGGCCTGGGACTGGCTGGCAAGGCAGCATCCGCGCAACGACCGCTACCTGTTCGGCCACTCGTTGGGCGGAGCGATCGCGATCGCACTGGCCAGCGAAGTCGACGACGAGCGCGGCACGCTGGTCGAAGGCACGTTCAGCCGCATGACCGATGTGATCGGCAGCATGCGCTGGGGCTGGCTGCCCGTGGGGCCGTTGCTCACCCAGACTTTTGACTCGCAGCAACGCGTGGCGCGCATAGGCTCGCCGCTGCTGGTGGTGCATGGCAGCGGCGACCGGCTGATTCCGCCGGCGCTGGGCGAGCAGCTCTATGCGGCCGCGCAATCGCCCAAGCGCTGGGTGCTGGTCGAGGGCGGCAGCCACCACAACACCAACGCCATCGGACTGCCGCAGTACCGCGTGGCGCTGAAGGAACTGTTCGACCTGCCGGCCGCGCCCTGACTTCAGTCAGCCCGTTCGGACGCACTGCGCGCGCCGCGCTCTGGCGTCTGCTACGCTCGCCGGCTATGCCCGTGTCCCCGCTCACTTCCGCGCCCGCCTCCGGCGCCACGATGTCGCCCGCGCTGGTGGTGCTTCTGCTCGGTCTGCTGCTGGGCCTGCAGCCTCTGGCCACCGACCTCTATCTGCCAGCGCTGCCCGCGCTGCAAGCCGGTTTTTCGGCGCCGATCGCGCAGGTGCAGCTCACGCTCACCGCGCTGCTGCTGGCCTTCGGCTGCTCCCAGTTGCTCTGGGGGCCGCTGTCCGATCGCTGGGGCCGCCGGCCCGTGCTGCTGACCGGCGTCGCGGGCTATGTGATCGGCGCTCTGGGCTGCGCCGCAGTTGACTCCATGGGCGCGCTGATAGGCTGGCGCGCGCTGCAGGGAGCGGCGCTCGGCGCCTGCGTGATGTGCGCGCGCGCCGTGGTGCGCGATCTCTACGGCCCGGTACAGGGCGCGCAGGCCATGTCGCGCGCGCTCAGCGGCCTGGGCATGATCGCTTTTCTCGCGCCGGTCAGCGGCAGTCTGCTGGTCGAACTGCTGGGCTGGCGTTCGACCATGGTCGCGCAAGCGCTGCTGGGCGCGGTCGTGCTGCTGTTCGCGGCACTGCGCTTTCAGGAGTCGTTGCCCCAGCGCAATGCGCAGGCGCTGCAGCCGCTGGCGCTGGCACGCAACTGGGCGCGCATCGTGCGCCATCCGACTTTCCAGGCCTACAACCTGCTGACCATCTTCAGCTACGCCGGACTTTTCACCAATCTCGCGGCCTCGTCGTTCACCTATATCGAAGTGTTGGGCATGGAGCGCAGCCATTACGGCCTGATGATGGGCGCCAACGCGTTGTTCTACATCGGCGGCACGGTTCTGTGCCGGCGCATGCTGCGCCGCTGGAGCGTGCAGCGCTGCGTGGCCTGGGCCGGCCTGGCAAGCGCGCTGGCCGGCCTGGCGATGCTGACCTCGGCACTCGCCGGACTGCAAAGCGTCTGGGCCTATGCGCTGCCTTTTCTGCTGTTTCAACTGGCCCACGGCGTGCACATGCCCTGCGGGCAGAGCAATGCGATTTCCCCTTTTCCACAGTCGGCCGGGACGGCGTCGGCCGTCAACGGCTTTGGCATGATGCTGGTCGCGTTTGCCATGGGCCATTGGCTGGGCCTGCACCTCGACGGCAGCACCATGGCCCTGTCCGCGGGCGTGGCCTTCTGGGGCGCGTGCACCGCGCTCACGGCCTGGCTGCTGGTGCGCCGCTTTGGCCAGACCAGCCACCTCTGAAATTCCCGCTTCACCCTTTTTCGATGACCCTATCGGCCCTGCCCCTTGCGGCCGGGCCGCTGTTTTGTGACTATGAGCGACATGACCGCCCCCCCTCTCCTGCCCTGCATCGCCATCGCCGGACCCACCGCCTCGGGCAAGACCGCGGGCGCCATGGCGCTTGCGGCCGTGCTGGGCGCGCGCGGCCAGGCCGTGGAAATCATCAGCGTCGATTCGGCGCTGGTCTACCGCGGCATGGACATAGGCACGGCCAAGCCCTCGGCCGCCGAGCAGGCCGCCGTGCCGCATCACCTGATCGACATCCGCGATCCGCTGCAGGCCTACAGCGCAGCCGAGTTCGTGCAGGATGCCCAGCGCCTGATCGCTGAAATCCGCGCGCGCGGGGCATTGCCGCTGCTGGTCGGCGGCACCATGCTGTACTTCAAGGCCTTGTTCGACGGCATAGACGACATGCCCGCAGCCGATGCCGCAGTGCGCGCCCAGCTCGAGGAGCGCGCCGCGCTCATAGGCTGGCATGGCCTGCACGCCGAACTCGCCCAGGTCGACCCCGAAACCGCGGCGCGCCTGGCGCCCGGCGACAGCCAGCGCATCCAGCGCGCGCTCGAAGTCTTCATGATTTCGGGCCAGCCGCTGTCGCACTTTCACACGCGCGCGCGCGCGGTCACGGCCGACGCGGCCGGCGCGCACGCCCCGGCCATCGCGACGCTGTTTTCTCTCGAGCCTGCCGAGCGCAGCTGGCTGCATGCGCGCATCGCCCAGCGCTTCGACGCCATGCTTGATGCGGGCCTGGTCGCCGAAGTCGCGGGACTGCGCGCGCGCGGCGACCTGCATGCCGATCTGCCATCGATGCGCTGCGTGGGCTACCGCCAGGTCTGGGACGAGATGGATTGGCAGACGCGGCGCGGCGGCGAACTCAACCGCCATCTGCTGCGCGAAAAAGGCATTGCCGCGACGCGCCAGCTCGCCAAGCGCCAGATCACCTGGCTGCGCAGCATGCCGCAGCGCCAGGTGATCGCCTGCGACGCGGCCGATGCGACGCCGGCCCTGGTGCAGGCCGTGCTCGACCATCTGGCCGCGCACAAGAACTAAATCGGCCCACGCCATGCACGCAGCGCCACTGTCCACTCACCCTGCCATCTCCGTGCAGGATCTCGCCAAGCACTATGCGGGCGCGAGCGTGTTCAGCGCGGTCTCGTTCGATGTCGCGCCCGGCGAGTTCGTCGCCATCGTCGGCGAGTCGGGCGTGGGCAAATCGACATTGCTCAACTGCCTGGCCGGGCTCGATCACTGGGATGCAGGCCGCATCGTGCACGCCGGCACGGATCTGGGCGGACTCGATGAGGACCAGCGCGCCATCTGGCGTCGCACCCAGCTGGGTTTCGTCTTCCAGGCATTTCATGTGCTGCCCCACCTCGACGTGGCGCAGAACGTGGGCCTGCCGCTGATGCTGCTGGGCGGGCGGCTGGACGCGGCCGCGCTCGCGCGCGTCGAAGAAATGCTGGCCGCCGTGGGCCTCGCGGGCCTGGGCACGCGCCTGCCCCAGCAGCTCAGCGGCGGCCAGCTGCAGCGCGTGGCGATTGCGCGCGCGCTGGTACACCGCCCGCGCCTGTTGCTGGCCGACGAACCCACGGGCAACCTGGACCCGGCAACCGCCACGCGCATTCTCGACCTGCTCACCTCCCAGGCGCGCGCCGCCGGCGCGGCGCTGGTGCTGGCCACCCATTCACGCGAAGCCGCCCTGCGTGCCGACCGCGTGCTGCAATTGCGTGCGGACGGCATGGGAGCGGCCGGCTAGGTGCGGCCGGCGAGGTGCGGCCGGCGAGGTGCGGCCGGCTCAGGCGCGGCCTGAGACTCCTCATTCAATGGCCAGCCGCCGCGTCTGCGTGCCCTGCTTCTTGGGCAGCGTGAGCGTCAGCACGCCGTTGTCATAGCGCGCCTTGGCCTGGGCGGAGTCGATCTCCAGCGGCAACTGAAAACTGCGCTCCACCGCACCGTAGAAGCGCTCGCTGCGCAGCAGCTTGTCGTCCTTCGTCTGCTCATCCTTTTGCGTGACTTCGGCGCGCAGGCTCACCACGTTGCCGTCGATCGCCACCTGGATGTCCTCCTTGGCCACGCCGGGCACTTCCGCGTGCACGGTGTAGGCGGCATCGTTTTCCTTCACATCGACCTTGATCTGCGAAGGCGAAGGCAGCGGATCGCCGTGCAGCGGACGGATATAGAAGCCGGGGTTCACATCCTTGAAGAATTCGTCGAGCAAACCACCACGACCGATCAATGCGTTCATGTCATTCCTCCTGCAAATTCCACGCCCGTCAGGCCGGCGTGTGGCGCCTGGCCGCTCGCAGCGCATTGCCGCGAGGACCTGCTGTTAAATTGTGGGCATGCGCGCCCTTTTTTCAAGGATCGCGCAGCGCCAGCAGACCGATCCCGGCCCTGACTGGCACGGACCTGGCCCGCGCGACCACATTCATTGAAGCCTTCATCCATGTTCGCCCTGCTGCGCACTTTCTCCCTGCAGGAATTGCTGCACCACCCCTGGCGCACGGCCAGCGCGCTGCTGGCCGTGGTGCTGGGCGTGGCGCTGGGCTTTGCGGTGCATGTGATCAATGCCTCGGCGCTCGACGAGTTCTCGCGCGCGGTGCGCAGCGTGCAGGGCCAGCCCGATCTCGAACTGCGCGCCATGCAGGGCGCCTTGCCCGAGCAGGTCTATGGCCTGGTCGCGCGCGAACAGCGGCAGGTCGCGCGCGCCGCGCCCTGGCTCGAGGCGTCGGTGCAGGCGCGGCGCGCTCCGACCGCTGACCAGCCCGCCGTCACGCTGCGCCTGCTGGGCGGCGACGCGCTGCAGTTCGGCGCGCTCGCGCCGGCGTTGATGCCGCGGCTGTTTGCCGGCCATGACCGCCTCGATCTGTTCGCTCCTGATGCCGTGTTCCTCAACGCCGCAGCGCTGCAGGCCCTGGACCTGAACGAAAGCCAGGCCGTGGGTGCGCAGCTGTGGTGGCGCCTGCCGGCATCGGCCACGGGCGATGCGCGCGCGCCCGTCGCGGTGCGCGTCGCGGGCACGGTCGCGGCCAGCGGCCCGCCGCTGGCGCTGATGGACATAGGCGCGGCCCAGGACCTGCTGCAGCGCTGGGGCGAAATCAGCCGCGTCGATCTGCTGCTCGCGCCCGGGGCCGACGGCCAGCGCCTGCTGGCCCAATTGCGCGCCGCGCCCGGCTGGCCCGCGGGCGTGCTCGCAAGCGTGCCGGGCAACGAACAGCAACGCGTGGCGCAGATGTCGCGCGCCTACCGCGTCAATCTCACGGTGCTGGCGCTGGTGGCGCTGTTCACCGGTGCCTTTCTGGTGTTTTCCGTGCTGTCGCTGAGCGTGGCGCGGCGCGCGCCGCAATTTGCCTTGCTCGCAGTGCTGGGCCTCACCGCCCGCCAGCGCCTGGCGCTGGTGCTGGCCGAGTCGGCCGTGCTGGGGCTGCTGGGCAGCGTGGGCGGCATCGCGCTGGGCCTGGGCCTGGCGGCACTCGCGCTGCGCCTGCTCGGCGGCGATCTGGGCGGCGGCTATTTCACTGGCGTGCAGCCCACTCTGCAATGGAGCGGCGCGGGCGCGCTGGTCTTCGCGGGCCTGGGCCTGGCCTCGACGCTGGCCGGAGGCTGGTGGCCGGCGCGCGCCGCGCAATCGCTGCCCGCGGCCGCGACGCTCAAGGGGCTGGGCGCGCTGCAGATCCCGCAAGCCGGAGCGCGCCTGCCCCTGCTGCTGCTGGCCGCGAGCGCAGCCCTGGCCTGGCTGCCGCCCATTGCCGGGATTCCACTGGCCGCCTATGTCTCGGTGGGACTGCTGCTGCTCGGCGGCATGGCCGCCCTGCCCTGGCTGCTGGGCCGGCTGCTGCAGCGCCTGCCGGAGTTTGCGCGCCAGCGCCCGCTGTGGCTGCTGGCTTTCGAGCGCGCGCGGCGCATGCGCGCCGGCGCCAGCGTGGCCGTGGGCGGTGTGGTCGCCAGCCTGAGCCTGGCCGTGGCGCTCACGGTGATGGTCAGCAGCTTTCGCGGCTCCATGGCCGAGTGGCTCGATACCGCGCTGCCCGCGCCCGCCTATGTGCGCGCCAGCGGCGCGCAAGGCGATGCAGGCCTGCGCGACGCGGGCCTCACCGAAGCCGTGCGCGCCCTGCGCGGCGTGGCGCGCGCCCAGGCCCAGCGCAACGCGAGCCTGTCGCTGGCCAGCGACCAGCCCGCCATGGCACTGCTGGTGCGGCCCCTGCAGGGAGCGCAGGCCCAGGCCCTGCCCTGGCTCGCGCCGCCGCTGGCCGTGCCACCCGGCGCGATAGGCGTGCATGTCAGCGAAGCCGCGGCCCAGCTCTACGGCCTGCGGCCCGGCCAGCGCTGGAACGCGCTGCAGCCGGCGTTTGCCCAGGCCGGCGCGGCCGCGCCCGATTTTTTCGTTGCCGGCATCTGGCGCGACTACGTGCGCCAGTTCGGCGCCGTCGCCATCGACAGCGCCGACTACCAGCGCCTCACGGGCGACACGCGGGTTTCGGAGATCGCGCTGTGGCCCAGCCCCAACGCCGATCTCGCCGCGCTGCAGGCCGGTATCCAGGCGCTCGCGCCGACCTATGGCGCGCTCGAGTGGCTCAGCAGCCAGGGACTGCGCGAACGCTCCATGCGCATTTTCGACCGCAGCTTTGCCGTGACCTACTGGCTGCAGGCCGTGGCGATAGGCATAGGCCTGTTCGGCATTGCCGCCAGCTTCAGCGCCCAGGTGCTGGCGCGGCGCAAGGAGTTCGGCCTGCTGTCCCACCTGGGCCTCACGCGCCGCCAGATCCTGGGCGTGGTCGCGGGCGAAGGTGCGGTCTGGAGCGCGCTGGGCGCGATCGCCGGCACACTGCTGGGCCTGGGCGTGGCGGTGATCCTGGTGCATGTGGTCAACCCGCAGAGCTTCCACTGGACCATGGAGCTGCGCCTGCCCTGGCTGCACCTGACGCTGCTGGCGCTGGCCGTGACGGCCGCAGGCACGCTGGCCGCCTGGCTCGCAGGCCGGGCCGCTGCCGGACGCGACGCGGTGCTGGCCGTCAAGGAAGACTGGTAGCGGCGCGGATTCACGCCAGTGTCACGAACGCCCGCTACAACGCAGGCTTCGCTACTGCATCCGCGTCTACCCACCATGGCTTCTTCCCTGCGCTCGCTTCCTGCCCACTCCCGCCTGTTCGCGCTGAGCGTTCTTGCCACCGCACTGCTCGCCGCCTGCGGCGGCAGCGACGGCACGCCGCAAGCCATAGTCCCGCCCCCGCCCGCCGTCGAAGCCACGCCGCTGACCGTGGCGCTCGAAAAGATAGGCAGCTACGCCACCGGTGAGTTCGTCAAGAGCGCGGCCGAAATCACGGCCTACGACGCTGTCAGCAAGCGCAGCTTCGTGGTCAACGCACTGGCCGGCGCGGTCGATGTGCTGGACCTGAGCAACCCGGCCAAGCCCGTCAAGGTCGGCCGCATCGAAGGCCAGTCCGTGCTCGCGGGCGCGGAGATCAACAGCGTCGCGGTGCGCAACGGCCTTGTCGCCGTGGCCATGCAGGCCAAGGTGAAGACCGACAACGGCCGCATGGCGCTCTACGACGCCAACACATTGGCGCTGATCAGCCAGATAGAGATCGGCGCCCAGCCCGACATGGTGACGTTCACGCCCGATGGCAAGTATGTGCTGGTCGCCAACGAAGGCGAGCCCAGCGACGACTACCAGATCGACCCCGAAGGTTCGGTCAGCGTGATCGATGTCAGCGACGCCAAGAAGCCCCAGGCGCGCACCGCCGGCTTCACACAATTCAACGGCCAGGAAGCCGCGCTGCGCGCGCGCGGCGTGCGCATCTTCGGCCCCAAGGCCACGGCCGCCAGGGACTTCGAGCCCGAATACATCGCCGTGTCGGCCGACAGCCGCACGGCCTGGGTCACGCTGCAGGAGAACAACGCGCTGGCGCGCATCGATCTGGCATCGGCACAGGTGACCTCGGTGACCGCGCTGGGCTACAAGGACAACAGCCTGGCAGCCAACGCGCTCGACATCCAGGACGAAGACGGCAAGATCAACATCACGACCTGGGCCGGGCTGCGCAGCCTTTACATGCCCGACAGCATCGCGGCCTACGATGCGGGCGGCAAGACCTATCTCGTCACTGCCAACGAAGGCGATGCACGCGCCTGGGGCGAGAACAATCCGGCCTATGTGAACGGCGACACCGGCAAGGGCTTCATGGAGGAATTCCGCGTCAAGCACCTGACCAATGCCAAGGGCTGGAGCGGCCGCAAGGGCGACGACCTGCCGGCCCATCTGAACGCCCTGGCAGCGGGCGGACTGCTCAACCCCGCGACCTTTGCCTACTGCGGCGCCGCCGCCGGCACGCCGGGCAAGTGCCGCGACGATGATGTGCTGGGCCGCCTCAAGGTCACCTGGACCCAGGGCTACCAGCAGAACGCCGACGGCACGCCCGTTCTGTACACCGCGGCCGGCGTGGCCAGCCCCACGGGCGACCGGCTGATGTACGACAACCTGTATGCCTTCGGCGGCCGCTCGTTCTCGATCTGGGACGACAACGGCGCCCTGGTCTGGGATTCGGGCGCGGCGATAGAGACGTTCCTCGCCAGCGACGCCTGCAAGCTGGGCAGCGCGCGCAGCATCCCCTGCAAGACCTACTTCAACACCGGCCACGACGCCCTCGCCAAGGCCGATGCACGCAGCAGCGCCAAGGGCCCGGAACCCGAAGGCCTGACCGTGGGCAAGGTCGGCAACAAGACCTTTGCCTTCGTCGGTCTGGAGCGCATGGGCGGCGTGCTGGTCTATGACATCACCAACCCCAGGGCGCCGCTGCAGATGGACTACCTGAACACGCGCGAAGGCTGGGACCTGGACCCGGCAAAGAACCTCGACAAGGTCGGCGACCTGGGCCCCGAGGGACTGCACTTCGTGCCCGCGGCTGCCTCGCCCAACGGCAAGCCGCTGCTGATCGTCGGCAATGAAGTCAGCGGCACGACCGCGATCTTCCAGCTGAAGATGACGTACTGAACGTGAGCGCCAGCAGCGGGCTTGCGCTACATTGGCAGACGCCATGTCTGTGACCCGCCCGCCGCTTTCCGACCCGCGCCGCCGCTGGCTGACCCAGGCCGCGGCCGGCGCCGCAATCCTTGCCCTGCCCCCCCGCGCCAGCGCGCTGCCGGCCAGGGTGCTCGAATTCCCGCGCGACTTCGGCAGCCACCCCGGGCTGGGCACCGAATGGTGGTACATCACGGGCCATGTCCAGGCCGCTGGCCGGCTGTTGGGTTTCCAGCTGACGTTCTTCCGTTCGCGCGTGCCTTCCACCCAGAATCTGCGCTCGGCCTTTGCCGCGCGCCAGCTGGTGTTCGCGCACGCCGCGCTGACCGATGTCGCAGGCCGGCACCAGCTGCATGCGCAGCGCAGCGCGCGCGCAGGCATGGGCCTGGCGCAGGCACGCGAAGGCGATACCGATGTTCAGCTCGGCGACTGGTTCTTGCGCCGCAGGCCCGCGCCTTCCGGCACGGCCGCACAGGCCAGCCGCTATGCCGCGCATATCGCGGGCGACGGCTTCGATCTCGCACTGCAGCTCGCGACCACCCAGCCGGTGCTGCTGCAAGGCAACGCCGGCCTGTCGCGCAAGGGCCCCGATGCGGTGCAGGCGAGCTACTACTACAGCCAGCCGCAGCTGGATGTGTCGGGCACGATCACCCTCGACGGCCGCACGCTGGCGATCGACGCCAGCGCCCACAACCGCGCCTGGCTGGACCATGAAGTCAGCGACGCGCTGATGCACCCCGAAGCCCAGGGCTGGGACTGGATAGGCATGAATCTCGACGACGGCAGCGCGCTCACCGCCTTTCGCCTGCGCCGCCCCGACGGCAGCACTCTCTGGGCCGGCGGCTCCTGGCGCGCACCGGGCCAGGCCGCGCGCATCTTCACGGCCGGGGAAGTGGTGTTCACGCCGCAGCGCTGGTGGACCAGCCCGGCCAGCGGCGCGCGCTATCCCGTCGAATGGCGCGTCACCACGCCCGCGGGCAGCTGGCAGGTAGACGCCCTGCTCGACGCCCAGGAACTCGACAGCCGCGCCTCGACGGGAACGATCTACTGGGAAGGTCTATGCGATCTGCGCGCAGCCGATGGCGGCGCGCTGCGCGGGCGCGGGTATCTGGAAATGACGGGATATGCGCAGCGGCTGAAGCTCTGAGAGACTGCCCTTCGACAGGCTCAGGGCGAACGGTCAGCGCTTGCGCTCAGGGCGAACGGAATCGGTGGGCAACGCTCTTGGGGCGAGCGGTATCGGTAACCGCCCTTCTGGCTGCGCGGGGGCGCCCAGCCTTGGCGCGCGCAGGGTCGCAGACAGCAGGAACCAGGGGCCCCCGCTCTCCTTTCTTTTGGCCGCCGGGCCGAGACCCGGCTGCTGCCCTCGGCAGAGGCATGCGGCAACAAGAAGCGATCAACTCAAGCCTTGCGCCGCGCCAGCCACGCATTGATCTCCCCCATGATCCCGCGGCGGAAGGCCAGCACGCAGACCACAAAGATCAGTCCGGTCACAATGGTCACCGACTCGCCCAGCGTGTTGAACCATTCGAAGCCCGTGATGCGACCCAGGAAGGTGCCGAGTTCGCCTATCTTGTTCTCGATCAGCACCACCACCGCCGAGCCGACGATGGGCCCGGACAGCGTGCCCAGGCCGCCCATCAGCGTCATCAGCACGACATGGCCCGACGTGGTCCAGTGCGCATCCGACAGCGTGGCAAAGCCCAGCACCACGGTCTTGAGCGAGCCGGCCAGGCCCGTGAGCGCAGCCGACAGCACGAAGGCCAGCAGCTTGAAGCGCGTGGTGTCATAGCCCAGCGAAATCGCGCGCGGCTCGTTTTCCTTGATGGCCTTGAGCACCTGGCCGAACGGCGAATGCACGGTGCGCACGATCAGCAGGAAGGCCGCGACCACGATGGCCAGCACCACGTAGTACATGGTCAGGTCGTCGGCCAGATCGATCAGGCCGAACAGCTTGCCGCGCGGCACGCCCTGCAGGCCGTCTTCGCCGCCGGTATAAGGTACCTGCAGGCAGACGAAGAACACCATCTGCGCCAGCGCCAGCGTGATCATCGAGAAATAAATGCCCTGGCGGCGGATCGCGAGCCAGCCGAACAGCAGGCCCAACAAGGCGCCGCCCAGCGTGCCGGCCAGCATGCCCAGCTCGGGCGACAGGCCCCAGAACTTCATGCTGTAGCCGGTGATATAGGCTGCGGTCCCCAGAAAAGCCGCATGGCCGAAGGACAGCAGGCCGGTATAGCCCAGCAGCAGATTGAAGGCCGCGGCAAACAGTGCGAAGCACATCAGCTTCATCACGAATACCGGGTAGGCGCCGGCGAACGGCGCGATGATCAGGGCCAGCAGCAGCAGGCCGTAGCCCATCTTGGCAAGAAGCTTGGTGTTCATGTTGGCGGCCCCTTATTTTTCTTTGCCGAACAGGCCGGCGGGGCGAATCAGAAGAACGATGACCATGATGACGAACACCACGGTCGAGGAAGCCTGGGGATAGAACACCTTGGTCAGGCCTTCGATCACGCCCAGGCCCAGGCCGGTGAGAATGGCGCCCATGATCGAGCCCATGCCGCCGATCACCACCACGGCAAACACCACGATGATCAGGTTCTGGCCCATCAGCGGAGTCACCTGGTAGACCGGCGCCGCAAGCACGCCGGCAAACGCCGCCAGGCCCGCGCCGAACGCATAGGTCAGCGTGATCATCACCGGCACGTTGACGCCGAAAGCCTCGACCAGGCGCGGGTTCTCGGTGCCCGCGCGCAGATAGGCGCCAAGCCGCGTCTTCTCGATCACGAACCAGGTCGCAAGGCATACGGTGACCGAAGCCAGCACCACCCAGGCGCGGTAGTTGGGCAGCATCATGAAGCCCAGGTCGGTCGCGCCTTCGAGCAACTCGGGCGTGTCATAGCCCAGGCCCGACACGCCGTAGACCGAGCGGAACAGGCCTTCGATCAGCAGCGACAGGCCCAGCGTCAGCAGCAGGCCGTAGAGGTGATCGAGGCGGTAGATCCAGCGCAGCAGAAAGCGCTCGATCAGCACGCCCAGCAGGCCCACGAGCAGCGGCGAGACCAGCAGCATCACCCAGTAGTTGATGCCGAAGTAGTTCATCGCCATCCAGGTGCTCACGGCACCCAGCATGAACAGCGCCCCATGTGCGAAATTGATGACGTTGAGCAGGCCGAAGATCACCGCCAGGCCCAGGCTCAAGATCGCATAGAACGAGCCGTTGACCAGCCCCAGAAGGAGCTGGCTCATCAGGCCCGGCAAAGAAACACCGAGAATTTCCATGGGGTATACGCGAAAGGTAAGAGAAGAAAGCGCGGCTGCGAGCGGCTCAGATGGCCCGGGAGAACAAGGTCTCCAGGGCCATGCCGATGGCTCTTATTTCCAGAGCGCGCACTTGGTTTCGGCCTTGGTGGTGAAGACCTGGTCGCCGGGCAGCGTCGACAGCACCTTCAGGTAGTCCCAGGGCTTCTTCGACTCGGAAGGCTTCTTGACTTCGACCAGGTACATGTCGTGCGCGTAGGTGCCGTCGGCACGGATGTTGCCCTTGGCGTAGAAGTCCGACAGCGGCGTGCTCTTGAGGTAGGCCATGACCTTGTCGGCGTCGGTGGTCTTGACCGCCTGCACGGCCTTGAGGTACTGCATCACGGCCGAGTAGTCTGCGGCCTGCACGTCTGTAGGCATGCGCTTGGTCTTGGCAAAGAACTTGTTGGCAAAGGCGCGCGAGGCGTCGTTCATGTCCCAGTACCAGCTGGTGGTGTGCAGCAGGCCTTCGGTGTTCTTCAGGCCCAGGCTGTGGATGTCGGTCAGGAACACCAGCAGGCCGGCGGTCTTCATCGTCTTGTTGATGCCGAATTCCTTGGCCGCCTTGATCGCATTGATGGTGTCGCCACCGGCGTTGGCCAGGCCCAGGATCTGTGCCTTGGAGGCCTGGGCCTGCAGCAGGAACGAGGAGAAGTCCGAAGCGTTGAGCGGGTGCTTGACACCGCCGAGCACCTTGCCGCCCTTGGCCTTGATCACGGCCGTGGTGTCGGTTTCCAGCGCCTGGCCGAAAGCGTAATCGGCGGTCAGGAAGAACCAGTCCTTGCCGCCGCGGTCGACGACCGCGCCGCCCGTGCCCTTGGCCAGCGCCACGGTGTCATAGGCATAGTGCACGGTGTAGGGGTTGCACTGCTCGTTGGTCAGCGCCGACGAGCCCGCGCCGTTGTTGATGTGCACGCGCTTCTTCTCGTTCGCCACCTGCGACACGGCCAGCGCCGTGCCCGAGTTCGTGCCGCTGAACACCAGCGTCACGCCCTGGGTGTCTATCCATTCGCGCGCCTTGCTGGCCGCGATGTCGGCCTTGTTCTGGTGGTCGGCGGAGACCAGCTCGATGGGCTGGCCCAGCACCTTGCCGCCGAAGTCGTCGATGGCCATCTGCATGGCAAGCGCGCCGTTCTTGCCTTCGACGTCGGCATAGAGGCCCGACATATCGGTCACGAAACCGATCTTCACTTTTTCCTGGGCCTGGGCCAATGGGGTCACCAGACCTGCAGCAGCCAGTACGCAAGCCAGTGTGGTCAACGAAGTCTTCATGGGAATATCTCCTGGATGGATAAAGGCTAGGACAGAAAAAAATCGGGGCCGCGCACGGCGCGGACACCCACAAAACACCGGACTACACGCCCAGCAATTCATTGAGCACGGGCATCTTGGCCTGGAGCTCGGCGGCGCCGAAACGCTCGACGATGCGGCCGTGCTCCATGACGTAGAAACGGTCGGCCAGAGGTGCGGCGAAATGGAAGTTCTGCTCCACCATCACCACCGTGTAGCCCTTCTCGCGCAGCGCGGTGATCATGCGCGCCAGCGCCTGCACGATGACCGGCGCCAGGCCTTCGGAAATCTCGTCGAGCAGCAGCAGCCGCGCGCCGGTGCGCAGGATGCGCGCCACGGCCAGCATCTGCTGCTCGCCGCCCGACAGGCGCGTGCCCTGGCTGTGGCGGCGCTCGGCAAGATTGGGAAACATCGCGTAGATTTCTTCTACCGACATGCCCTTCTCGCCGGTCTTGAGTTCGGGCGGCAGCAGCAGGTTTTCTTCGCAGGTCAGGCTGGCGAAAATGCCGCGCTCTTCGGGGCAGTAGCCCAGGCCCAGATGGGCAATGCGGTGCGTGGGCATCTGAATCGTTTCGACGCCATTGACCTTGACCGAGCCCTTGCGCGCTCCAGTGAGGCCCATGACCGCGCGCAGCGTCGACGTGCGGCCCGCGCCGTTGCGCCCCAGCAGCGTCACCACTTCGCCGGGCTGCACCGTCATGTCGACGCCGTGCAGCACATGCGACTCGCCGTACCAGGCCTGCAGGCCGCTGATTTCCAGTGCGGGCTGTCCCGCCTTCGTGTTGCTTGCGGCCATCTCAATGGGCTCCTTGAAGTTGGCCGTCGGTCGTGCCCATATAGGCTTCCATCACTTTCGGATTGCTCGAGACTTCGGCATACGGGCCTTCGGCCAGCACCGCGCCGCGCTGCAGCACCGTGATGCAGTCGGCAATGCTGGACACCACCTTCATGTTGTGCTCGACCATCAGAATGGTGCGGCCGGCCGAGACCTTCTTGATCAGCTGGGTCACGCGGTCCACGTCTTCATGGCCCATGCCCTGGGTGGGCTCGTCGAGCAGCATCAGCTCGGGCTCCATCGCCAGCGTGGTCGCGATCTCGAGCGCGCGCTTGCGGCCATAGGGCAGATTCACCGTGAGCTCATCGGCCAGGTGTTCGAGATTGACTTCGGCCAGCAGTGCCATGGCACGGTCATTGAGCTGGTCCAGCGACTTTTCGCTGCGCCAGAAATGGAAGGCCGTGCCCAACTGCCGCTGCAGACCCACGCGCACGTTCTCCAGCAGCGTGAGGTGCGAGAACACCGCCGAAATCTGGAACGAGCGGATCACGCCCAGACGCGCGATCTGCGATGGCTGGGCGCGCGTGATGTCCTGGCCGTTGAAACGGATGCTGCCCGAAGTCGGTTCGAGGAACTTCGTCAGCAGGTTGAAGCAAGTGGTCTTGCCTGCGCCATTGGGTCCGATCAACGCATGGATGGCGCCGCGGCGGACCGACAGGTTCACATCGCTGACCGCGGTGAAGCCCTTGAACTCTTTGGTCAGGTGGCTGGTCTCAAGAATGACGTCGCTCATGTGCGCTCTGGCCGCTCCGGTGGATGCTGCAAAACCGTCCATGGTCTGCCTTGCGGCAGTCCCTGGGGGGATATATGCATGGCATCGTATGCCGCGACCTCTCGGCGAACACTGGGGCAAACACGCCCGTACAAACGCTTAATCGCCCTGTCGCCGCACCGAGAGCAGGCGAGCGGGCACGGACTGCATTGGCTTGCAAGCGAAGTGCCTGCAAACATGCATGCGGCAGAGCGCCGGCAAAAATGTTGCCAAGCTTGATCGAAAACAACATTTCCGGCCGCGAAAAGGCTGAAAACAGACGCTCAGGCGACAATTGAGCCGCCTGCTCTCGGCCTCGAAAGCTACTGCAGCGTTTCCTTGGAGCTGTCGGAAATCGGCAGGGGCAGCACGCCTATTCCTTCTTCGAGCAAGGCCACGGCGTCGGCCACGCTGGCCTTCCCACGGATCGCACGCTCTTCGATTTCGCCATGGTGCATGCGCCGCGCCTCGTCGGCAAAGCGCTCGCCCACGTCTTCGGTCCTGGCCATGACTTCGCGTGCCATGCGCAGCCAGGCCGCCTGCTGGGCCTGGGGTGAGGCTGCGGCGGGCGCAGCCGGGGGAGAGGAAGAGGATGCGGGCGCGGGGGCCGCAGCGCCGAGGTTCAGCCGCGGCGCGCTCAGGCGCTTGTCGATATGGGAGTCGCCGCACATGGGACACAGCACCAGGGCGCGCGCCTTCTGCGACTGGAAATCGTCTTCCGACGCAAACCAGCCTTCGAAGACATGGCCGTGCTGGCAACCGAGATCAAGGACCTTCATGGCGAATGACCGGACCGGCCTAGCTGTCCTATTGACGTCGCTTGACCAGGTAGCGGTAGACGAAGCCGGGGAAGCCCAGCGTCAGAAACAGTGTAGCGGTGATCGCGTAAAACTCCCAGCCCTGGGGTGCGATCTGGCCGACACGGCGCTCGAGCAGCAGCGCCAGGCCGCCGACGAGGAAATACAGCAGCAGCATCTCGAACAGGCGCATGGGCAGCGGCTTGCGCCCGGCTGCCACCGGTCCGACGATGAACCAGCGGTGATTGACAAATGGCAAATTGGCGGCCACCAGGGCCGCCAATATCACCAGCCAGATGGAGGCTGTCTGGGTCACGCTTTGGTCATGCTTTCTCAGGAAGCCAGGGCACGGACAATGGCGTCCGCGCACAGCGACATCAGTCCGCCGGGCATCACGCCCAGCAGCAGCACCAGCGCGCCGTTGATCGACAGCACGACGCGCACGTCGAGCGGCGCCGACACGCTGGTCGCGGTGATGGGTTCATCGAAGTACATGACCTTGACGACGCGCAGGTAGTAGAACGCACCGATCAGCGACATCACGACCGCAAACACGGCCAGTGCGATGTAGGCGGTTTCGCCCGAAGCGATCAGCGATTGCAGCACCGACAGCTTGGCGTAGAAGCCGACCAGCGGAGGTATACCGGCCATCGAGAACATGCAGATCGCCATCACGCCGGCATACAGCGGGCTGCGCTGGTTCAGACCGGCCAGATCGGAGATCTCTTCGCTCTCGAAGCCTTCACGCGCCAGCAGCAGCACCACGCCGAACGTGGCCAGCGTGGTCAGCACATAGGTGACCACATAGAACATGGCCGAGCTGTAGGCGTTCTCGACGGTGGCGGGATCGACATGGCCGTTGACCACGCCCGAAAGCAGGCCCAGCAGCACGAAGCCCATCTGCGAGATCGTCGAGTAGGCCAGCATGCGCTTGAGGTTGCTCTGGCCAATGGCCGCGAGGTTACCCACCAGCAGCGAGCCTATGGCCAGCACCGCGAGCATCTGTTGCCAATCGATTGCCAGCGGCAGCAGACCATCGACCAGCAGGCGGATCGAGATCGCGAACGCGGCCAGCTTGGGCGCGCCGCCGATCAGCAGCGTGATCGCCGTGGGAGCGCCCTGGTAGACGTCGGGAATCCACATGTGGAAAGGCACGACACCCAGCTTGAACGCCAGACCGGCGACGACGAACACCAGACCGAAGACCAGCACCTGATGGCGGATCGCACCCGAGTTGATGGCCTTGAAGACCTGGCCGATATCGAGCGAACCCGTGGCGCCGTAAAGCATGGACATGCCGTACAGCAGGAAACCGCTGGCCATCGCGCCGAGCACGAAATACTTCATCGCGGCTTCGACGGCGGCTTCGTTGTCGCGGCGCAGCGCGACCAGCGCATAGCTCGACAGCGTCAGCAGTTCCAGGCCGAGATACAGCACCAGGAAGTTGTTGCCCGAGATCATGATGAACATGCCCAGCAGCGCGAGCATGGACAGCGTGAACAGCTCACCGCCGCGCAGCATGTCGCGGTCGGCGGCGTAGGGCCGGCCGTAGACCAGGGTCACCATCAACGCCACGGTGGCGAAGCACTTGAGCCAGTTGCCCATGGCATCGCTGACCACCATGTTGCCCCAGCCATAGAAAGTCTGGCCGCTCGAAGCGTAGAAGCCTTGCAGCACGGCCACCACCGCCAGGGTCAGCAGCGTCAGCACATAGGTAGCGGTGCGGCGCGGGCTGTTCACGCCCAGGTCGACCAGGGCGATCACGCATGCCATGACCAGGAGAATGATCTCCGGGTAGATCGCAAGCCAGCTGATGTTGTCAATCATCTCGAGTCTCTCAGTTCAGTCTGGTCAGGGAAGCTTGGACAGTGCGACCTGCTGCAGCAGCTGGGCCACGGAAACGTCCATCACATCCGTGAAGGGCTTGGGGTACACGCCCATGTAGAGCACGGCCACCGCCAGCACTGCCATCACGAGGAATTCGCGGGCATTGAGGTCGGTCAGGCCACGCACGTTGTCGTTGGCGACAGGGCCCAGGTAGACCCGCTTGTACATCCACAGCGTGTAGCTCGCGCCGAAGATCAGCGCCGTGGCAGCGCCCAGGCCGATCCAGAAGTTGAACTTCACGGCACCCAGGATCACCATCCACTCGCCGACGAAACCGGCGGTCGCGGGCAGGCCGCAATTGGCCATCGCGAAGAACAGCGCGAACGCAGCGAACTTGGGCATGGTGTTGACCACGCCGCCGTAGGCAGCGATTTCACGCGAATGCACGCGGTCGTACAGCACGCCGATCGACAGGAACATCGCGCCCGACACGAAGCCGTGGGCAATCATCTGCACCAGACCGCCGGACACGCCCAGGTCGTTGAAGATGAAGAAGCCCAGGGTCACGAAGCCCATGTGCGCAACGGACGAATAAGCCACCAGCTTCTTCATGTCCTTTTGCACCAGCGCCACCATGGCCACGTAGATCACGGCGACCAGCGACAGCGCGATCATCAGCCAGGCCCATTCGCGCGCGGCGTCGGGAGCGATGGGCATGGAAAAGCGCAGGAAACCGTAGGCACCGAGCTTGAGCATGATGGCCGCCAGCACGGCCGAGCCGCCGGTAGGCGCTTCGACGTGAACGTCGGGCAGCCAGGTGTGCACCGGCCACATCGGCACCTTCACGGCAAACGCCGCGAAGAAGGCGAAGAACAGGAAGGTCTGGGCCGAGGCCGACAGCGGCATCGCATACCAGGTCTTCAGATCGAAGCTGCCGCCCGACTGCACGTACAGGTAGATCAGCGCGATCAGCATCAGCAGCGAGCCGAGCAGCGTGTACAGGAAGAACTTGAACGCGGCGTAGATCTTGTTCGGGCCGCCCCAGATACCGATGATCAGGTACATCGGAATCAGCGTGGCTTCGAAGAACACGTAGAACAGCATGCCGTCGAGCGCGCTGAACACACCGATCATCAGGCCCGACAGGATCAGGAACGCGGCCATGTACTGGTTCACGCGCTCGGTGATCGACTCCCACGACGCGATCACCACGATCACCGTGATGAAGGCCGTCAGCGGCACGAACCAGAACGACAGACCGTCAAGGCCCAGGTGGTAATTGACGTTGAAGCGCTCTATCCAGAGCACCTTTTCGACGAACTGCGCGGCGGCCGTGCCGTTGTCGAACCCCTGATACAGCGGCAGCGTGACCGCCAGGCCGACCAGGGCACCGACCAGCGCAAGCCAGCGCACGGCACGTGCGTGCTCGTCGCGGCCCAGGGCCAGCAGCAGGACACCGAATGCGATCGGGGTCCAGATGGCAAGACTCAACAAACCCATTTTTGTTCTTCCTTACTTGTTGAGCCACACGAAGTAGGTCATGAGCAGGAAGATGCCCAGGATCATGACCAACGCGTAGTGGTAGATATAGCCGGTCTGCAGCGCACGTGCCCAGGCAGCGATGCGCGCAACGACCTTCCAGGAGCCGTTGACCACGGCGCCATCGATGATGGTCTGGTCGCCGACCTTCCACAGGAGCGTGCCCAGGGCGCGCGTTCCGCGTGCCAGCACGTTCTCGTTGAACCAGTCGAGGTAGTACTTGTTCTCGAGCAGGTTGAAGATGGGCATGCAGTTGCGCTTGATCGCCGCGGGCAGCGCCGGGTTGACCATGTACATGTAGTACGACAGCGCCACGCCAGCCAGTGCGAGCCAGAACGGAGCGGTCTGCAGGCCGTGGATGGCCATGGCCAGCGCGCCGTGGAACATGCCTTCGATGCCGGCCATCGCGCCGTGCTTGGCGCCGTCGACCGTGATCACGCCGTCGAAGAACGAACCGAACAGCATGTGGTCGATGGTGAAGAAGCCCACGAACACCGAGGGAATCGCCAGCAGCACCAGCGGAACGGTCACGACCCAGGGCGACTCGTGCGGCTTGGCATCGTGGCCATGGCCGTGGTGGTCGTCATGCGCGTGGTGGTCGTCGTGGTGCGCGTCGGGGTTCTGGTCGTAGCGTTCCTTGCCGTGGAAGACCAGGAAGTACATGCGGAACGAGTAGAACGCGGTCACGAACACGCCGGCGAGCACGGCGAAGTGCGCGAAGCCGGCAGCGGGCAGCTGGCTGAAGTGCACGGCCTCGATGATCATGTCCTTCGAGTAGAAGCCCGAGAACAGCGGCGTGCCGATCAGGGCCAGCGAGCCCAGCAGCGAAGTGATCCAGGTGATGGGCATGTACTTGCGCACGCCACCCATCCAGCGCATGTCCTGGTTGTGGTGCAGGCCCATGATGACCGAACCGGCACCAAGGAACAGCAGCGCCTTGAAGAACGCGTGGGTCATCAGGTGGAACACCGCGACCGAGTAGGCCGAAGCGCCCAGCGCGACGGTCATGTAGCCCAGCTGCGACAGCGTCGAGTAGGCGACCACGCGCTTGATGTCGGTCTGGATGATGCCCAGGAAGCCCATGAACAGCGCGGTGATGGCACCGATGATCAGGATGAAGTTCAGCGCGGTGTCCGACAGCTCGAACAGCGGCGACATGCGCGACACCATGAAGATGCCGGCCGTGACCATGGTCGCGGCGTGGATCAGCGCGGAGATGGGCGTGGGGCCTTCCATCGAGTCAGGCAGCCAGACGTGCAGCGGGAACTGCGCCGACTTGCCCATCGCGCCGATGAACAGGCAGATGCAGATCACGGTGATCAGCATCCAGTCGGTGCCGGGGAAGCTCAGTGCGCCGAGTTCCTGCGACTTGGCGAAGATCTCGGTGTAGTTGAGCGTGCCTGCGTAGGCGCCGATCAGGCCAATGCCCAGGATGAAGCCGAAGTCACCGACACGGTTGACCAGGAAGGCCTTCATGTTGGCGAAGATCGCGGTGGGCTTGTTGTACCAGAAGCCGATCAGCAGGTACGACACCAGGCCCACGGCTTCCCAGCCGAAGAACAGCTGCAGCAGGTTGTTGCTCATCACCAGCATCAGCATGGAGAAGGTGAACAACGAGATGTAGGCGAAGAAACGGTTGTAGCCGTCGTCTTCCTTCATGTAGCCCATGGTGTAGATGTGCACCATCAGCGAGACGAAGGTCACGACGACCATCATCATCGCGGTGATGCTGTCGACCATGAAGCCGACTTCCATCTTCAGGCTGCCGACCTGCATCCAGGTGTAGAGCGTTTCGTTGAAGCTCGCGCCGTCCATCGCCACGCTCTTGAGCGTGAGGGCGGACAGAACGAAGGCGATGAACACGCCGAGGATGGTCAGCGTGTGGCTGGCTGCGCGGCCGATGCGGTTGCCGCCGAAGGCCGTGCCGAACAGGCCGGCGAGCGCAGAGCCCACCAGCGGTGCCAGGGGCACGGCCAGCAGGGTGGATGCGGAGAGGGTTTGACTCATTCTGGAGAACCTTGCAAGTTGCGGCCGCTCAACCCTTGAGGGTGTTGAGATCTTCCGCGTTGATGCTGGACTTGTTACGGAACAGCAACACCAAGATGGCCAGGCCAATCGCCGATTCCGCAGCGGCCACGGTCAGGATGAAGAACACGAACACCTGGCCGTGCATGTCACCCAGATAGTGGGAGAAGGCCACGAAATTCATGTTCACGGCCAGCAGCATCAGCTCGATGGCCATGAGCAGAACGATCAGGTTTCTGCGGTTCAGAAAAATGCCGATGACAGCGATGGCGAACATCATCGCCCCCAGTGTCAGGAAATGCCCGAGTGTGAGCGTCATGCCTTGGTCTCCTGCGCAGCAGCGTCGCCTGCGTCCTCTTGTACTTGGGGCGCACGCGTGGCCGCCACCTTCACCATGCGCAGGCGGTCCTTGGAACGCACGCGAATCTGTTCGGAGGGGTTGATCGCCTTGCTGTCCTTGCGCTTGCGCAGGGTCAGAGCAATCGCGGCAATCATCGCCACCAGCAGGATCGTGGCCGCGATTTCCACCGGATACAGGTATTCGGTGTACAGCAGGCGGCCCAGTTCCTTGGTATTGGAATAGGCTTCGGGCTGTCCGGCCGCATTGAGCACCATGGCCGGAATGGCCTTGGGTTCATCGATGCTGCTGAAGCCACCCATGAGCACCATGCCCATTTCGAACACGATCAGCACGCCGATGAAGGCCGCCAGCGGGAAATGCTTCCAGAACCCCTGGCGCAGCGCGTCGATGCGGATGTCCAGCATCATCACCACGAACAGGAAAAGCACCATCACGGCGCCCAGGTAGACCAGCACCAGCGCGATCGCGAGGAACTCGGCCTTGAGCAGCAGCCAGATGGCCGCTGCCTGGGAGAAAGCCAGGATCAGGTTGAGCACGGCGTGCACGGGGTTGCGCGCCGTCACCACGCGGAACGAGGCGACGAGCAGCACGACCGCGAACAGATAGAAAAAAGCAGTTTTGGCGTCCATGAATCGAGTCTTCTTGGGAGTTCAGGCGCCGCTTCAGCGGTACTTGGCATCTGCCGCGCGGGCGGCGGCGATGTCGGCTTCGTAGCGGTCGCCAACGGCCAGCAACATGTCCTTGGTGAAGTACAGGTCACCGCGTTTCTCGCCGTGGTATTCAAAGATGTGCGTCTCGACGATCGAGTCGACCGGGCAGCTCTCTTCGCAGAAACCGCAGAAGATGCACTTGGTCAGATCGATGTCGTAGCGGTTGGTACGGCGCGAACCGTCATCCCGCACTTCCGACTCGATGGTGATCGCCATCGCGGGGCACACGGCCTCGCACAGCTTGCACGCGATGCAGCGCTCTTCGCCGTTGTCGTAACGGCGCAGTGCATGCAGGCCGCGAAAACGCGGCGACAGAGGCGTCTTCTCTTCGGGGAACTGCACCGTCACCTTGCGGCGGAAAGCGTAGCGACCTGTCAGAGACATGCCCTTGACCAGCTCCCAGAGCATGAAGCTCTTGAAGAAATCCTTGATAGAAAAAGATGTAGCAGCAACAGCAGCCATTTGTGTCCCCGCTTATTTCCAGATATTCCAAGGCGAGTGCAACCATGCACCCACGATGACCAGCCACACCAGGGTGACGGGAATAAAAATCTTCCAGCCCAGACGCATGATCTGGTCGTAACGGAAGCGCGGGAAGGTGGCGCGGATCCAGATGAACATCGACACGACGACGAAGGTCTTGATACCCAGCCAGATCCAGCCGGGAATGAACGACAGGAAGTCGAACGGTGGCAGCCAGCCGCCCAGGAACATCAGCACGGCCAGGATCGACACCAGCCACATGCTGGCGTATTCGGCCAGGAAGAAGACCGCAAAGCCCATGCCCGAGTACTCGACCATGTGGCCGGCAACGATTTCGGCTTCGCCTTCGACCACGTCGAAAGGATGGCGGTTGGTTTCAGCGACACCCGAGATCAGGTAGACGATGAAGATAGGCAGCAGCGGCAGCCAGTTCCACGACAGGATGCTGGCGCCCATGTTGGCGGCCATGCCCGTGCCCTGGCTCATGACGATGGCCGTGAGGTTCATGCTGCCCGAGACCATGATCACCACCAGGAAGCAGAAGCCCATGGCGATTTCATAGCTGACCATCTGCGCCGAGGCGCGCAGCGCGCCAAGGAAAGCGTACTTCGAGTTGGAAGCCCAGCCGGCGATGATCACGCCGTAGACTTCGATCGAGGTGATCGCCATGATCAGCAGGATGCCCGCGTTGACGTTGGCCAGCGCGACATCGGGACCGAAGGGAATCGCGACCCAGCCGGCAAGCGCCGGCATGATGGCCATCACCGGACCCAGGAAGAACAGGCCCTTGCTTGCGGCCGTGGGCTGGATGATTTCCTTGGTCAGCAGCTTGATGCCGTCGGCCAGGGGTTGCAGCAGACCGAAGGGACCGACGCGGTTGGGACCGTGGCGCACCTGCATGAAGCCCAGCAGCTTGCGCTCCCACAGCGTCAGGTAGGCAACGGCGCCCATCAGCGGGGCGACGATGCAGACGATCTTCAGCAGGATCCAGAGAACCGGCCAGACCACGGCGGTCCACCAGCCACCCGAGAACAGGCCCAGGCCGCCGTTGTAGATGGCGTCGATCATGCGGCACCTCCGTCACGGACCAGACGTGCGTCCGCCGTCAGTTGCAGGGAAGCCGCGCGGCGCACCAGGCCGTCGAGCTGATAGATGCTCGCCACGACCGGCTCGGCCATGGCTTCGCGGCGCACGGCCACAGGCGCGAGTGCAGCGTTGTTCAAACTCTCGGCAGGCACCTGCGATGCTCCTTGCGCAATTTCGGCCAGGACTTCCTGGGCCGTTTCGTAGGCCATGCCAGGCACGTCCAGCAGATTGGCCAGCACGCGCAGCACCTTCCAGCCCGGACGCGTGTCTTCGAGCGGACGCACGACGGCGTGGAAGCTCTGGATCAGGCCTTCGGCGTTGACAAACGTGCCCGGGGTTTCCGAGAACGGCGCGATGGGCAGCAGCACGTCGCTGATGTCCATGTTGGCCTTGAACGGGCTCAGCGTGACCACCATCTGCGCGCCGTCGAGGCCGCGCGCACCGCCGGCCGCGTCAAACGCGGGCTCGGTGTTGAGCAGCAGTGCGGCCTTGAGGCCGCCCGCAGCCAGCATCTGCCCGGCGTTGAGGCCGCCGGCTTGCGGCTGGGCCTTGACCCATTGCGCGCCCACGGTGTTCGCGGCTTCGGTCAGGTAGCCGACGCTCGCGCCGGTCTGCGCGCCAATCCACTGCGCCAGGGCCAGCAGGCTCGAAGCGTGTGCATGGTGGGCAGCGGCGTTGCCCAGCAAAATCGCCTTGCGTTCGCCCGACAGCAGCGCCTTGGCAATTGCCTGGGCCTGGTCGTTCGAGGCAGCAACCTGCACCGGTGCGTCCACGCCCTTTTCCTGGGCCACGGCGGCGGCTACATCGGCCAGCGCCTGTTCCCAGTCGGCGGCATGTACCACCGATTGCGCGACGGGCATGGCCCAGTCGTATTCCTGGCCGTTGATGGCATGCACCTTGCAGCCCTTGCGGGTCGCCTGGCGGATGCGCTGGGCAAACAGCGGATGGTCCTTGCGCAGGTTGGAGCCGACGATCAGCGCCGACTGCAGCAGCGACAGCGAGGCCACCGAAGTGCCCAGCCATTGCACGCCCGCAGCCGGGGCGAACTCAGCGTGGCGCAGGCGGTGATCGATGTTGTCGCTGCCCAGGCCGCGCAGCAGCTGGCCCGCGAGGTGCAGCTCTTCGAGCGTGCTGTGCGGGCTGACCAGCGCGCCAATGGAGTTCGCGCCATGGTCCTGCTTGATCTGGCGCAGGCCGTTGGCCACGTACTCGAGCGCGGTCTGCCAGTCGACTTCCTTCCACTCGCCGCCCTGCTTGATCATGGGGCGGGTCAGGCGCTGTTCGCTGTTGAGCGACTCGTACGAGAAGCGGTCGCGGTCGGCGATCCAGCATTCGTTGACGGCGTCGTTCTCGAACGGCAGCACGCGCATCACGCGGTGGTTCTTGACCTGAACGATCAGGTTGGCACCGGTCGAATCGTGCGGGCTCACCGACTTGCGGCGCGACAGTTCCCAGGTACGGGCGCTGTAGCGGAAAGGCTTGCTGGTCAACGCGCCCACGGGGCAGATGTCGATCATGTTGCCCGAGAGCTCGGAGTCTATCGTGTCGCCGGCGACCGTGGTGATCTCGGAATGCTCGCCGCGGTGGATCATGCCCAGTTCCATCACACCGGCCACTTCCTGGCCAAAGCGCACGCAACGGGTGCAATGGATGCAGCGCGTCATTTCCTGCATGGAAATCAGCGGACCCACGTCCTTGTTGAACACCACGCGCTTTTCTTCTTCATAGCGCGAGGAGCTGCCACCGTAGCCCACGGCCAGATCCTGCAGCTGGCATTCGCCACCCTGGTCGCAGATCGGGCAGTCCAGCGGGTGGTTGATGAGCAGAAACTCCATCACCGACTGCTGGGCCTTGATGGCCTTTTCGCTCTTGGTGCGCACGATCATGCCCTGCGTCACGGGTGTGGCGCAGGCGGGCATGGGCTTGGGCGCCTTTTCCACGTCCACAAGGCACATGCGGCAGTTGGCCGCAATGGAAAGCTTCTTGTGATAACAGAAGTGAGGAATGTAGGTACCGGCCTTCTCGGCGGCATGCATGACCATGCTGCCCTCGGTAATCTCTACCTTCTGACCGTCCAGTTCAATTTCAACCATATGCTTGTCTCGCGATCAGGCCGCCGTGGCGGTCTGTTTGGAAGCGCTCTGGATCTTCGCTTCAAACTCTGGGCGGAAATGCTTGATCATGGCGCGCACCGGCATGGCAGCCGCGTCGCCCAGCGCACAGATCGTGCGCCCCATGATGTTCACGGACACCGAGTCCAACAGCTCGATATCCTCAGGCCGGCCTTGGCCGTTCTGAATGCGGTGGACCACGCGCCACAGCCAGCCCGTGCCTTCACGGCAAGGCGTGCACTGGCCGCAGGATTCGTGCGAATAGAAGTACGACAGGCGCAGCAGGCACTCGACCATGTCGCGCGAGTCGTCCATGACGATCACGGCGCCCGAGCCCAGCATGGAGCCGGCCTTGGCGATCGAGTCGTAGTCCATCGTGCATTGCATGATCACGTCGGCGGGCAGCACGGGCGACGACGAGCCGCCGGGGATCACCGCCTTGAGCGTGCGACCCTTGCGCACGCCGCCGGCGAGCTCGAGCAGCTTGGAGAACGGCGTGCCCATGGGCACTTCGTAGTTGCCAGGCATCTCGACGTCACCGCTGACCGAGTAGATCTTGGTGCCGCCGTTGTTGGGCTTGCCGCACTCGAGGTAGGCCTGGCCGCCGTTGCGGATGATCCAGGGCACGGCCGCGAAGGTCTCGGTGTTGTTGATGGTCGTAGGCTTGCCGTACAGACCGAAGCTCGCGGGGAACGGCGGCTTGAAGCGCGGCTGGCCCTTCTTGCCTTCGAGCGACTCGAGCAGTGCGGTTTCTTCACCGCAGATATAGGCGCCGAAACCATGGTGGGCGTGCAGCTGGAAGCTGAACGCGCTGCCCATGATGTTGTCGCCCAGGAAGCCGGCTTCGCGGGCTTCTTCCAGCGCGGCTTCGAAACGGTCATAGACCTCGAAGATTTCGCCGTGGATGTAGTTGTAACCCAGCGTGATGCCCATGGCGTAGGCCGCGATGGCCATGCCTTCGATCACGATGTGCGGGTTGAACATCAGGATGTCGCGGTCCTTGCAGGTACCGGGCTCGCCCTCGTCCGAGTTGCACACCAGGTGCTTCTGGCCGGGGAACTGGCGGGGCATGAAGCTCCACTTCAGGCCCGTGGGGAAGCCCGCGCCGCCGCGGCCACGCAGCCCCGATTCCTTGACGGTGGCAATCACCTGGTCCTGGGTCAGGCCTTCGCCGCCGTCCTGGGCCAGGATCTTGCGCAGGGCCTGGTAGCCGCCGCGCGCGACATAGTCCTTGAGCGACCAGTTGCTGCCGTCCAGGCCCGCATAGATCTGGGGCTCGATGTGGCGGTCGTGGAAGCAGGTCTCGTTGCCCGTGGCGGCAAAGCGCGCCAGAACGTCTTGTGCAGCGCGGCTCATTCTTGACCTTCCGCGGCGCGCAGGCCGTCGACCAGCTCGTCGAGCTTGTCATTGGTCATGAAGCTGCACATGCAGCGGTCATTGACCAGCATCACCGGCGAGTCGGCGCAGGCGCCCAGGCACTCGGACTGCTGCAGCGTGAACATGCCGTCGGGCGTGGTCTCGCCCATCTTGATGCCCAGCTTGGACTCGAGGTGGTGCAAGGCCTTGTAGCCATCGCGCAGCTGGCACGGCAGGTTGGTACAAACGTTGAGCTTGTACTTGCCTGTGGGCTGCTGGTTGTACATGTTGTAGAACGTGGTCACTTCATGCACGGCGATCTGGGGCATGCCCAGGTAGTCGGCAATGATGGCCTCGTTCTCGGCGCTGACCCAGCCCTCTTCCTGCTGGACGATGGACAGACAGGCCATCACAGCCGATTGTTTCTGGTCGGCCGGGTACTTGGCCACCTCGCGCGCAAAGCGCGCTTTAGTCGCTTCAGTCATCATCGGTCAATCTCTCCGAACACGATATCCATAGTGCCTATGATTGCCACGGCATCGGCAATCATGTGGCCGCGGGCCATCTCATCGAGCGTCGCCAGATGGGCGAAGCCGGGCGCGCGGATCTTCAGGCGGTAAGGCTTGTTGGCACCGTCGCTCACCAGGTAGATGCCGAACTCGCCCTTGGGATGCTCGACGCACGCATAGGCTTCGCCTTCGGGCACGTGGAAGCCTTCGGTGAACAGCTTGAAATGGTGGATCAGCTCTTCCATGTTGGACTTCATCGACTCACGCGATGGCGGCGCCACCTTGTGGTTGTCGGTGATGACCGGGCCGGGATTCACGCGCAGCCAGTCGACGCATTGCTTGATGATGCGGTTGGACTCGCGCATTTCGGCCACGCGCACCAGATAGCGGTCGTAGCAGTCGCCGGTCACGCCCACGGGCACGTCGAAGTCCAGGTCGCCATAGACTTCGTAGGGCTGGGTCTTGCGCAGGTCCCAGGCAATGCCCGAGCCACGCAGCATGGGGCCGGTCATGCCCAGGTTCAGCGCGCGCTCGGGCGGCACGACGCCGATGCCCACGGTGCGCTGCTTCCAGATGCGGTTCTCGGTCAGCAGGGTTTCGTACTCGTCCACGCAATGCGGGAAGCGCTGCGTGAAGTCGTCGATGAAGTCGAGCAGCGAACCCTGGCGGTTGCGGTTGAGCTGTTCGATGGCCTTGGCGTTCTTGACCTTGCTGACCTTGTACTGGGCCATGCTTTCGGGCAGGTCGCGGTAGACGCCGCCCGGACGGAAATAGGCCGCGTGCATGCGCGCGCCCGACACCGCTTCGTACATGTCCATCAGGTCTTCGCGTTCGCGGAACGTGTAGATCAGGATGGTCGAGCTGCCGCAGTCATTGCCGTGCGAACCCAGCCACATCAGGTGGTTGAGCAGGCGCGTGATTTCGGCGAACATCACGCGGATGTACTGCGCGCGCTTGGGCACTTCGAGGCCCAGCAGCTTCTCGATCGCGAGGCAGTAGGCGTGCTCGTTGGACATCATGGACACATAATCCAGTCGGTCCATATAAGGCAGCGACTGGATGTAGGTCTTGTGCTCGGCGAGCTTTTCGGTCGCGCGGTGCAGCAGGCCGATGTGCGGATCGGCGCGTTGCACCACTTCGCCGTCGAGCTCAAGCACCAGACGCAGCACGCCGTGCGCTGCCGGGTGCTGCGGTCCAAAGTTCAGGGAATAATTTTTGATTTCAGCCATGTGCGTCTACTCAAGATGCAAAGCATCTCAATGCAGGCCTCCGTACTTCTCTTCGCGGATGATGCGCGGCGTGATTTCACGCGGCTCGATGCTGACGGGCTGGTACACCACGCGACGCTGTTCGGCGTCGTAGCGCATTTCGACATGGCCGGACAGCGGGAAATCCTTGCGGAAAGGATGGCCGATGAAACCATAGTCGGTCAGGATGCGGCGCAGGTCGTTGTGGCCGTCGAAGACGATGCCGAACAGATCGAAGGCTTCGCGCTCGAACCAGTTGGCCGAGTTCCAGATGTCGCTGACCGAAGCCACGACAGGGAAATCGTCGTCCGGGCAGAACACGCGCACGCGCACGCGCTGGTTGAGGCTCACCGACAGCAGGTGCGACACCGCGGCATAGCGCAGGCCGTCGCGACCGACTTCGGCATAGGCCGAGTAGTCGATGCCACACAGGTCGATCAGCTGCTCGAAGCGGCAGTCGGCGTGGTCCTTGAGCACCGACATGGCCTGCAGGTAATGCGCTGCGGCCACTTCGACGGTCACTTCACCCAGGGCCACGGTCACGCTGCGGGCGCGATCGCCCAAAGCAGCAGCCACCAGATCCCGAAGTTTTTCGGGCTGAATTGCAATTGCGGTCATCATCGAGCCTTTAAACGCGGGCGATGGTATGGGTGCGGCGAATCTTCTGCTGCAGCTGGATGATCCCGTAGATCAGTGCTTCTGCGGTTGGCGGGCAACCAGGCACGTAGACATCCACCGGGACGATGCGGTCGCAACCGCGCACCACGGAATAGCTGTAATGGTAGTAGCCACCACCATTGGCGCAGGATCCCATGGATATGACCCAGCGCGGCTCCGACATCTGGTCGTAAACCTTGCGCAGGGCCGGAGCCATCTTGTTGCACAGCGTACCGGCAACAATCATCAAGTCGGATTGCCGCGGGCTGGCACGGAACACCTCGGCGCCGAAACGACCCAGGTCATAGCGCGCCGCGGCGGTATGCATCATTTCGACCGCGCAGCAGGCCAGACCAAAGGTCATGGGCCAGAGCGAACCGGTCTTGGCCCAATTCACCACGGAGTCATAGCTCGTGGTGATGAAGCCTTCCTTCATCACGCCTTCGATCATCGTGTTTCCTTATTGAATACCGGTCATTCCCAGTCCAGCGCACCTTTTTTCCACTCGTAGGCAAAGCCGACGACCAGAATGGCCAGAAAGATCACGACAGCGGCGAAACCTGCCAGACCCACTTCTTGGAGCGACACTGCCCAAGGAAGGAGAAAAGCGATTTCCAAATCAAACAGGATGAACAGGATGGCCACGAGGTAGTAGCGCACGTCGAATTTCATACGTGCGTCCTCGAAGGCTTCAAAGCCACATTCGTAGGGGGAATTCTTGGCGGCGTCCGGACGATTGGGGCCAAGCAGATAGCCCAATGCCAGAGGCAGGATGCCGATGGATGCACCCACCAGGATGAACAGAAGAACGGGGAGATACTGATCGATGTTCATCTGGGGCTCATACCTTCTTCAAAGGCACGCCCAGCACGATCACAGCCTGATCATCTGGGCAGGCTTTGCATATATTATGGTGCCGTCGGCGAGACTCGAACTCGCACAGCTTTCGCCACTACCCCCTCAAGATAGCGTGTCTACCAATTTCACCACGACGGCTTCGTCTCAATCTTTTCTTCCGGGAAGCTAGAGGTGTCTTGTAAGACTTTGACCTCCCGGACAATCTAAGTATTCTACTCTGAAAAACCCCTACTAAAAGAGATTTCTCAGAATTTTCCAATTACTTGGTTGGAATCTGCGCCGCGCCTTCGGCCGGTGCTGCGGGCACCGCTGCGGGAGCATCGCCAGCCGCAGGAACCGGCACGCTCACGGCTGCGCCTTCGAGCACGCTGCCCGTGGTCGGTGCGCGGTGGTTGCCGATATAGGCCAGCGCCAGGGTCGCGACAAAGAACACCGCGGCCAGGATGCCGGTGGTGCGCGACAGGAAGTTGGCGCTGCCCGAGGCACCGAACAGGCTGCCCGAGCTGCCGCCGCCAAACGACGCACCCATGTCGGCACCCTTGCCGTGCTGGATCAGGATCAGGCCGATCATGGCCAGTGCGGTCAACATCTGGATGGCCAGGATCACGCTTGCAAATGCATTCATTTCTTCAACTCCTCAACTAACAATAAAAGTGCAGCGCCTCAGTCGGCGGCGGCAATGATCTGCAGGAAATCGGCGGCCTTGAGCGCCGCGCCGCCCACCAGACCACCATCGATATCGGGCTGGGCCAGCAGTTGCGCGGCGTTGGCCGCGTTCATGCTGCCACCATACAAAAGCGCAATGCCGTCGGCATGGGTGGTCGCCGCGGCCAGCTGGGCGCGCAGCACCGCATGCACTTCCTGCGCCTGCTCTGGCGTGGCCGTGCGGCCGGTGCCTATGGCCCAGACGGGCTCGTAGGCCACGACCAGTTCGGTCACGCAATGGCCGACCGCGTGCACCACGGCCGCGAGTTGGCGCTTGACCACGCTCTCGGTTTCGCCGGTTTCGCGCTCGGCAAGCGTCTCGCCCACGCAGACGATGGGCGTGATGCCCGCGGCCAGCGCGCGCTGCGCCTTGGCGGCCACGACCGCATCGGTCTCGCCATGGTACTGGCGGCGCTCGGAGTGCCCCACCAGCGTATAGCGCACGCCGAATTCGCGCAACATTTCCACCGAAGTCTCGCCGGTGAAGGCGCCGACCGCATGCTGCGACACGTCCTGCGACGCGAGCGCGATGCGGCTGCCGTCGACCAGCGCCTGGACCTGCGCCAGATACGGCGCGGGCACGGCGACCGCGACGCCGCAGCCGGAGTCACCCGACTGCGCGGCCAGGCCATCCTTGAGCGCGGCGATCAGCGCGGCATTGGCAGCCAGGCTGCCGTTCATCTTCCAGTTTCCGACGATGAGTTTTTTCTTCATGATTACCATGTCAAAACGATTTTTCCGGTGTGCTCGCTCGATTCCATCAGCGCATGCGACTGCACGGCTTCTTCGGCGGCGAATTGGCGAAAGATCACCGGGCGCACCTTGCCCGATTCCAGCCAGGGCCAGACATTCTCGCGCAAGGCCTTGGCGATCTCGCCCTTGAAGGCCACGGGGCGCGGACGCAGGGTCGAGCCCGTGACCACCAGGCGCCGGCGCAGCACCAGGCTCGCATCGAACTGCGCCTTGACGCCGCCCTGCACCGCAATGATCACCAGCCGCCCGTCTTCCGCGAGGCAGTTGACTTCCCGTGCCACGTAATCGCCGGCGACCATGTCGAGGATCACGTCCACGCCCCGGCCTTCGGTGATGCGCATCACCTCGGCCGCGAAATCCTGGGTGGCGTAGTTGATTGCGTGGTCGGCGCCCAGCGCGACGCAGTTGTCGCACTTGGCATCGGTGCCCGCGGTGACTATCACCTGCGCGCCCCAGGCCTTGGCCAGCTGGATCGCGGTGACCCCTATGCCGCTGCTGCCGCCCTGCACCAGCAGCGTCTCGCCCGGTTGCAGCGCGCCGCGCTGGAACACATTGCTCCAGACGGTGAAATAGGTCTCGGGCAGCGAAGCCGCCTCGACATCCGACAGGCCCTGGGGCACGGGCAGGCACTGCGCCACGGGAGCGACGCAATACTCGGCGTAACCACCACCGGCCACGAGCGCGCAGACACGGTCGCCGACCGCGAGGCCCGCAGCCGCCATGGCCTGGGCATCGCCGCTTTCGACCACGCCGGCGACTTCGAGGCCGGGCAGCTCCGAAGTGCCCGGAGGCGGAGCGTAACGGCCCTTGCGCTGCAGCACGTCGGGACGGTTGATGCCGCTGGCCGCAACCCGGATCAGCAACTCGCCAGCACCGGCCACGGGGGCCGGATGCTCGGTCAGCCGCAGAACCTCAGGGCCTCCGGGGGATGTGATTTCGACAGCGCGCATGGGCAATCTCACGAAAAAGGGAAAGAAATTCGGGCGTCAACTGCAGCCGCAGTTACGGGCCTGGCAGAAACCAAAAAATCGGCCTCCCATGACGGAGGCCGATTTCTCAGCGGAGCAGCGGATTATTGCTGCTGTTGCTGCTGCTGGTCATTGGCACGCGGCGCACGGGGCTCGCGCGAATCACGCTGCTCGCGGCGCTCGGCGGGAGCCGGACGGTCGCTGCGCTGCTCGCCTGCGGGACGCTCGGCCAGGGCCTTCATGGACAGCTTGACGCGGCCCTTTTCGTCGGTTTCCATGACCTTGACCTTGACGATCTGGCCTTCGCGCAGGTAGTCATTGACGTTCTCGACGCGCTCGTGGGCGATCTGGCTGATGTGCAGCAGACCGTCCTTGCCGGGCAGCAGATTGATCAGCGCGCCGAAGTCGAGGATCTTGGTCACGGGACCTTCGTAGATCTTGCCGATTTCGACTTCCGCCGTGATCTGCTCGATGCGCTTCTTGGCTTCGTCGGCCTTGGCGGCTTCGGTCGCGGCAATGGTGATCGTGCCGTCTTCGTCGATGTTGATCTGGCAGCCGGTCTCTTCGGTCAGCGCGCGGATCACCGAGCCACCCTTGCCGATCACGTCACGGATCTTCTCAGGGTTGATCTTCATGGTGTACAGCTTGGGAGCGAAGTTCGAGACTTCGGTCTTGGCTTCGCCCATGGCGTTCTGCATTTCGCCCAGGATGTGCATGCGCGCTTCCTTGGCCTGGGCCAGTGCAACCTGCATGATTTCCTTGGTGATGCCCTGGATCTTGATGTCCATCTGCAGCGCGGTGATGCCGTTGGTCGTGCCGGCCACCTTGAAGTCCATGTCACCCAGGTGATCTTCGTCACCCAGGATGTCGGTCAGCACGGCAAAGCGGTTTTCTTCCTTGATCAGGCCCATGGCGATGCCGGCCACGTGGGCCTTCATCGGCACGCCGGCGTCCATCAGCGACAGGCAGCCGCCGCAGACCGAAGCCATCGACGAGGAACCGTTGGACTCGGTGATTTCCGACACCACGCGCATGGTGTAGGGGAACTCTTCCTTGGTCGGCAGCACGGCGATCAGCGCGCGCTTGGCCAGACGGCCGTGGCCGATTTCGCGGCGCTTGGTCGAACCCATGCGACCGACTTCGCCGGTGGCGAAGGGAGGCATGTTGTAGTGCATCATGAAGCGGTCTTCGTACTCGCCGGCCAGCGCGTCGATGCGCTGGGCGTCGCGTTCCGTGCCCAGCGTGGCCACGACCAGCGCCTGGGTTTCGCCACGCGTGAACAGGGCCGAACCGTGGGTGCGGGGCAGCACCGAGTTGCGGATCTCGATGGGGCGCACGGTACGTGTGTCACGGCCGTCGATGCGCGGCTCGCCGGCCAGGATCTGGCTGCGGACGATGCGTGCTTCGATGTCGAACAGCATGCCTTCGACCTTGACTTCGTCGAACACCACGCCTTGCGCCGTAAGGCCGGCCTTGACGGCGGCGTAGGCATCGCGGCAGGCGTGCGTGCGGCTTTGCTTGTTGCGGATCTGGTAGGCGTTGCGCAGGGCTTCTTCACCCAGTGCACCGACCTGGGCGATCAGCGGCTCGTCCTTGGCGGGAGCTTGCCAGTCCCAGACGGGCTTGCCGGCCTCGCGCACCAGCTCATGGATGGCGTCGATGGCAATGCGGCTTTGCTCGTGGCCGAAGACCACGGCGCCCAGCATGATTTCTTCCGACAGCTGCTGGGCTTCGGACTCGACCATCAGCACGGCGGCTTCGGTGCCGGCAACGACCAGGTCCATCTGCGAGCCCTTGCGCTGCGTCTGGCCGGGGTTGAGCACATATTCGCCGTTGATGTAACCCACGCGGGCGGCACCGATGGGGCCGCTGAATGGGATGCCCGAGATGGCCAGCGCGGCCGACGAGGCGATCAGCGCGGCGATGTCGGCATCGACTTCGGGGTTCAGCGACACGGTGTGGATCACCACATGCACGTCGTTGTAGAAGCCTTCGGGGAACAGCGGGCGGATCGGGCGATCGATCAGGCGGCTGGTCAGCGTTTCATGTTCGCTGGGCTTGGCTTCGCGCTTGAAGAAGCTGCCGGGGATCTTGCCTGCGGCGTATGTCTTCTCGATGTAGTCCACGGTCAGCGGGAAGAAATCCTGGCCCGACTTGGCCTTCTTCGAGGCCACGACCGTTGCCAACACCACGGTGTCGTCGATGTTGACCAGCACCGCGCCGGATGCCTGGCGGGCGATTTCGCCGGTTTCCAGGGTGACCGTGTGCTGGCCCCATTGGAAAGTCTTGGTCACTTTGTTGAAAATGCTCATTTTTGCTCCTAGATTGATAGCCAACTATTCATAGTCAGCAATAGTTTGGAGGACAATCCAGAACACGATGCCATTCCAGCAGACCAGTGGCTTGCAGGGCCCCACAGGGCTGTTGGAATGACATAGCTTCGCTCTGTTATCCATCCTCCGAAGTAAAAAACGCCTGAGCTAGCAGGCTAACTCAGGCGTTTTTATCTCTGACTCGATTTACTTACGCAGGCCCAGCTTGGCGATCAGCGCGGTGTAACGGTCTGCATCGCGGGACTTGAGGTAGTCCAGCAGCTTACGACGACGGCTCACCATGCGCAGCAGGCCGCGGCGACCGTGGTGGTCCTTGGCGTGTTGCTTGAAGTGGGGGGTCAGTTCGTTGATGCGAGCGGTCAGCAGCGCGACTTGCACTTCTGGGCTGCCAGTGTCGTTTTCAGCACGGGCATTGGCCTTGACAACTTCGGCCTTGATAGAGGATGCGATCATTATTTTTTCCTGTATGTGGAGCGGCGTGAACGCGCCCCTGATGACTTGCGCCGGCGGCTGGAACGGCCATCGGCGTGCGTCTTGCACCATGCAAAACCCCGTGATTATAGCGCGCGGTGTTTTCCGACTTCGATGGCCGGCCGCTTTGCCGCGATGCGGCCAGGGTCGAATGCGCTGCGGCAGGCTGCCCGGGAAGACAATTTCCGCCGTCCATTTTCCCATTGGAAAGGCCTGCCATGCCCTCCATGTTGACACTGGGCGGCATCGCGCTGGCGCTGTTCCTGGGCGATGCCGCCGCTGAAGCAGCCACCAGGCAAGCTCCGCCGGACGCGCGCAGCAGCGCGCTGGCTGCCGATCACCGCGAACGCGCGAGCCGGCGCAAACCCCGCATCGTGCATCTTCCCAGCCCCTCGGAAGAAAGCCGCGCGCAGCGCGACCGCCGCCTGGCGCGCGAATGCCGCGGCCTGCCCAATGCGGGCGCCTGCCTGGGCTACGCTGCAGCGCCGCCGCGCGCCGCATCCGGCCGGCGCTGAGGCCCGATCTGCTCCGCTGGTCGGGTGCATCATGCCGCCTGTCGGCAATTTGCTGGAACAGCATGTCTTTGTGTGCTCAAGTGCACGCATGAAGATCCGATCTTCCAGCCCAGCAACTTTTTGCCGGCGCCCTGCGGCAGGGCTGACCTTGGTCGAGATTCTGGTGACGCTGTCTATCGTGGCCTTGCTCATGACGCTGGCCGTGCCCTCGTTCAAGCCCTTGCTCGATCGCTGGCGCGTGCGCCAGGCCGAGGGCGCGGTCACGGACACCATACGGCTGGGACGCACCGAAGCGATCAAGCGCGGCGGCAATGTGGTGGTGCAGAAAATGCCCAACAACACCGATGGCTGCACGACCGCTCCTCTGGCGGTCGACTGGGGCTGCGGCTGGCGGCTGTTTGTCGACAGCGATGCCAGCGGCAACTACACCGCAGGCGAGGAAGTCCTGCTCGCGGCGCGCGTGCCCCCGGGAGTCGGCGTGACGCATGTTCTCGGTGCGGCCGGAACCAACGCCGAGACCATCGCCATCAACCGCTGGGGCAACATGGACGGCATCAACGCCAAGAGCATCATCGTCTACCCGTACGCCGAAGGAACGGGCTCACCGGTCACCCGCACTCTGTGCGTTTCCGCGGGCGGGCGCATCGCCGAGAAAATCGGGGCGACATGCTGAAACGCCACCAGCGCGGCATCACGCTGCTCGAGTCCCTGGCCGCCATCGTGGTGATGGCGCTGGGCGTGCTCGGCATCCTGGGCGTGCAGCTGCGCACGCTGGCCGACAGCCAGACCAGCGTGCGGCGCGCCCAGGCCGTGCGCTTGATCGAAGACCTGAGCGAACGCATACGCATGAACCCGCGGGGCCTGGCCGAATTGAACCAGTACGTCGTCGCCTGGGAGACCAAGCCGGCCAAGGCCGGCAACTGCACGGCCGCCGCCTGCACCAGCTCCAATCTGGCGACCGACGACAGAAACCTGTGGCTGGCCAATGTCCAGCAGACGCTGCCGCTGGGCGATGCCACCATCTTTCTCGCGGCCGACGAAACCAACAATGCCAACCGCCGGCAGCTGGGCGTGATGATCAGCTGGCGCGAGAACGAAAAGCTGCCCTCGGGCACTTCCGCCGCCGACAAGACCGAGCAGGCCAGGTACCGCGCGGTGCTGCAGCCCGTGGCCACCGGCGCCAACAAGCCGGTCTGCCCGCCCGACCGCAGCTGCCATCTGCAGTACATCCAGCCCAGCGCGCGCTGCCTGCCCTACAGCGCGGGCGCCGCGGGCTCCAATCTGGCCATCTGCCCGGGCTGACACCATGCGCGCCCCGCACGCCCCTCGCCGCCCGCAGCGCCAGCACGGTCTGAGCATGATCGAGCTGCTGGTCGGGCTGACCATAGGCTTGCTGACCATCGCGGTGGCGATAGGCACGCTGGTGATATCGCGCCAGGTGTCGGGCACGGTCAACGATGCGAGCCAGCTGCAGCAGCAGGCGGCGCAGGCGTTTCGCACCATAGGCCAGCAGGCGCGCCAGGCGGGCTCGGTGCGCCTGAACCTGGCCATCGCCAAGGACGGCACCCAGCCCATAGACGCCGGCGACAGCGTGGCGTTCGAAGTGCCCAAGGGGGTCACGACGGTGGGCGGCAAAAGTGCTCCGGGAAAGAACGAGTACCAGCTGGTGCTCGGTTACCAGAACTACAGTGAGAGCGTGGTCGGCAGCGCCACCGAACAGTCGATGTTCCGCGACTGCCTGGGCCAGGCGCCGTCGACCAGCGCCATTCGCAGCGGCTTCGTGCTCGAAAAGGCCGTGGGCGCGACCAGCGGCGAGCTGCGCTGCGCGGGCACCAATGACGTGAGCCAGCCCGTGATCGCGAACGTGGCCGATTTCCGCGTGCGCTTCGTTGAACAGCAGGCCAATGTCGCCACCGGAATTCCCACCATGCAGTACCGCACGGCCGAAGCGGTCGCCGCCGATGCCTGGCCGCGCATCCATGCGGTCGAGATCTGCCTTGAAATGGAAGGCTCGGAAAACCAGACCGACACCGGCGCCACGCAGTACGTGAACTGCGCCAACCAGACCGTCGCGCGCGGCAGCCGGCTGCGCATGGTGTTTCGCAACACCTATCAGCTGCGCAGCCAGGGCCGTCCCAGCACCCCGCCGCCATGACATTCGCCCGCCAACGCCAGCGCGGCGTCTCCCTGCTGATCGTCATCGTCGTCGTGCTGCTGACGATGCTGATGACCGTCTGGGCATCCAAGACGGCGCTGCTCAACGAATTGATCGTCGGCAATGACGCCGACTACCAGCGCGCGTTCGAAGCCGCACAAGCCATGCTCCAGGACGCGGAACAGGACATTCTGGGACAGAACATCGACGGCAGCACCTGCGTGCCCACCAGCGACGCCAAGGTCTGTCGCACTGCGGGCAAGGTCTGGTTCATAGGCGAGGAGAAGGATTTCGTCGCGCTGCTGGCCACGCTCGAAGCCGCGCCGAATGTACCTTGCCTCGACGCCATCTGCGCCAAGCGCACCGGCAAACAGGACTTCTGGAACGACAAGGAACTGCTCGTCAAGATGCGCGCCCAGGGCGCACGCTACGGCATGTATACCGGCGCGCAAAAAGGCAGCTACAGCAATCCCATCCTGCAGGCCACGGCCGACGGCGCGGGTGCCTGGTACTGGATCGAGGTCATGCCCTATGCCTCCAGCGCGGGCGCGCTGATCACCAACAACCCGCGCGCCGAGCCACTGATGCTCAATCTGAAACCGGCACTGGTCTACCGCATCACGGCCATTGCCCAGGGGCTCAAGTCAGGCACCCAGGTGGTGCTGCAGTCGACGCTGGCACGGCAGAAAATCAAGGACTGAGGGAGTGCGCATGAACAACCTATCCCTTTTGCCAGGCGCCGTCCTGCTGGCCGCTGCGGGCGCCGCACTGCAGCCCGCGCTGGCCGCGCCTTTGGGCCTGGTGCAATACCCGGCAGGCACCGCCAGCCGCGAACCCGCACCCAATGTCATCGTGTCGGTCGATGACTCGGGAAGCATGGGAACCACGGGCATCAACACGCTCAAGGCCGCGCTGCGCCAGACCTTTTCCTCGGAGAACGTCGCGGACGGCCTGATACGCCTGAGCTGGCAGTCGATGAACAGCGATTGCGACACCATTCCGCTCAACACCACAAACTGCAAGAACGCGCTCAAGAGCCTCAAGGGCACGCACCGCACCAACTTCCTGGGCTGGGTCGAGACACTCACGCCTTCGGGCGGCACGCCGTCGCACCGCATGGTCAGGAATGCGGGCGACTACCTCAAGCGCACCGACCTGGGAATCAACAGCCCCTGGGCCTCCGACCCCGGCACCAAGGAAGCGCCGCTGATCAGTTGCCGGCGCTCGTACCATATCTTCATGACCGACGGCGCCTGGAACAGCGGCACGGCAAATACCTCGCAGCATGTCGACGGCGACCGCGATCTTGCGGCCTACCAGGCGATCAACAACATCGGCAATATCGACAATACGGCGACGACCTTGGGCGACGGCAGCACCGCCTACAACCCCGCGGCCGTGACCTCGCGGCTCTACAAGGACGACTGGGGCTTCAACACCACGACCACCGTCGAGCGCGAATGCACGTTGTTCCTGATCTGCAAGGACGTCACAAAAACCACCTACGGCCTCAATACGCTGTCCGACCTGGCATTCCATTACTGGGCCACCGACCTGCAGCCCGGCATTGCCAACGAGATCAAGCCGCTGATCAAGAAAAGCGGCGACGAAACCTTCACGTCGGGCGCGGGCAGCAGCCTCAAGACCACGACGCTGCCGCAGTTCTGGAACCCCAGGAACAATCCCGCGACCTGGCAGCACATGACGACCTACACCATAGGCTTCGGCACGGGGGCCTCGGCCTGGAGCGGCAGCCCGACCTTCGGCAGCGACACCTATTCCGGCGAGTTGAACCGCCTCGTGACCGGCGACCTCAGCTGGCCCTCTCCGCTGTGCGGCAACAACAACACCGGCAGCGGCAACAACGCCTGTGACGGCAGCACCGGCTACGCCGCCACCGCCAAGGACAACGGCCGGCGCATCGAACTGTGGCATGCGGCGCTCAACGGCCGCGGCAAGTTCACGCCCGCGCCCACGGCCGATGAACTGACCAAGGCATTCAAGGATATCGTCAGCAACATCGTCGAGGACACTTCCACGCCGGTCACCAGTTTCACCAGCGCCTCCTCGTCGGTGACACGCAGCGGAACTTCGCAATTTTCATCGGGCTACAACGCCGACGGCTGGACCGGCTATGTGCGCTCCGATACGCTGGCCCGGGGCACGGCGGCCGCGACGCCCAACCCCCTTTGGGGCGTCAAGGCCGGCGTGGCCGCACCCGCCAACGCCACGACGACGGCCGACAAGCTCGATGCACTCAGCGCCGGCGACATCACGAACCGGCTGATTCTCACCACCGCGACGGCCACCGCGACCAACAGCGCCGAAGCGCCCGTGGCCTTCACCTGGGCCAACCTGGGCACCACGCAGAAAGCCGCAATCAAGCTCACCACGGCAGAAACCGACGCCAGCGCAACGGCACGCGTCAACTTCCTGCGCGGCGATCGCAGCACCGAAGGCACGGGCACGGTGCGCCAGCGCAAGTCACGCCAGGGCGACATCGTCAACTCGGCGCTCTGGTACGTGGGCCCGCCCGTGAGCAACCATACCTATGACGGCTACCGCGCATTTGCCGCCCAGCAGGCGGCACGCAGCCCCATGGTCTATGTGGGGGGCAACGACGGCATGCTGCATGGCTTCTCGGCCCTCAATGGCGCGGAAAGGATCGCCTATGTGCCCAAGGGCGTGGTTCCCAACCTCAAGGACCTGGCCCTGTCCGGCTATACCCACCGCTACTATGTGGACGGCTCGCCGTTCAGCGGCGACGTGGACACAGGCAGCACCGCGCCCAACTGGCGCACCATGCTGATAGGCACACTGGGCGCGGGGGGCAAAGGCTATTTCGTGCTCGACATCACCACGCCGGGCAGCACCGCGACCACAGGCGCCACGGCCGTGGCCAGCAACTTTTCCGCGGCCAATGCCACCAGCCTGGTGGTCATGGACAAGACCGCCGTGGCCGGCGACGCCGCCACGGGCGACGCCGCCGACATCGGCCACATCTTCGCCGCGCCTATCGTCGAAGACAACAATCCGCAGAAATCGACCCAGGTCGTGCGCCTGAACAACGGCCGCTGGGCCGTGGTCATGGGCAATGGCTACAACAGCCGCAACGAGCGCCCCGTGCTGCTGATCCAGTACCTCGACGGCGCCAGGGAACTCAAGACGCTGGTGGCCGCGACGACCGGCGACAACGCGGCCAGCAACGGCCTGTCGGCGCCGCGCCTTGTGGACCTCGACGGCAACGGCACGCCCGACATCGTCTATGCGGGCGACCTGCGCGGCAATCTGTGGAAGTTCGACATAGGCGCCGCCGACCCGGGTCTGTGGAACACGGCGTTCAGCAGCCGCCCGCTGTATTCCGCGGTCTACACCTCGGGCAATTCAAGCAGCGTGCAGCCCATCACCGCCGCTCCCGTGGTCAAGCTCAACGACCGCGACGGCCTGGGTCTGATGGTCGCCTTCGGCACCGGCCGCAACATCACCGAAGGCGACCGCACCGACACATCGGTGCAGTCGATCTACTCGGTGCTAGACAGCACGGTCTACAAGTTTGTCGACGGCAAGCTCGCCGTCGACTCGGCCAAGGGCGCGGCCCAGCCCGTGGGCACGGGCTGGGGCAACCTGGTGCAGCAGACCATCTCCAACGTCGCGATTCCCGGCACGGGAAGCAGCAGCGCGCGCACCTTCTACACGGTGAGTCAGAACACGGTGGAGTTCTCCGGCAGCAACGCGCGCAAGGGCTGGTACCTGCATCTGCCCGTGACCGGCGAACGGCTGCTGGCCACCCCATCGTTCTTCGACGGCAGCAACATCCTCGAAGTGCTGACCGAAGTGCCGGGCTCGGGCAGCAGCGTGCTCGAGGAAAGCTGCTCGCCGCCGGCCACCGTGCCCAAGCTGTTCCGCACTTTCATCAACATCATGGACGGCCGCAAGCCCAGCGTGCAACTCATGGACACCAACGGCGACGGCATCTACAACAGCACCACGGACAGGGGGACCTCGCGCATGACGGCTTCGGTCAAGGAAAGCAAGGCCAGCAACCAGAGCAAGGAAATCCGCACCGGCTCCGACAACATCGTCGACGCGTTCAACAAGCTGCCCGAACAACCGCTGCGTCCCAGCTGGCGCCAGTTGCGCTGAAGGCGCCCCCCCCACACAAAGGCCAGATTCATGCCAGCAATTTCCCAACGCGGCTTCACGCTGATTGAAATGATGATTGTCGTGGCCCTGGTCGGCATTCTCACGGCCGTGGCCCTTCCCAACTACCAGGAATACCTGCGCCGCGGCGCGCGCTCCGAAGCCAAGGCCGGCCTGTTGCAGGCCGCGCAGTGGATGGAGCGCGCGGCGACGGTCTCCGGCGTCTATCCGACCGTGGCCAACACCAACAATGCGAATTTCTTTCCCTCCGGACTGCGCAGCGTGCCGTCCAACCGCTACGCCATTGCCTTGCCGGCGGCCAGCAGCACCACCACCGCCTTTGTGCTGACCGCGACACCGCAGAATGCCCAGGTGGGCGACAAATGTGGCACGTTCACGCTGGCGCAAAATGGCGAGCGCAACAATACCGGCATGAAATCGGGAGTGACCTCGGCCGACTGCTGGAACCGCTGAGCGCGCGCGAAAACCAGGCACTTGTGCGCTAGGATGGCGGCCACATGACGGCCTCTCCTGACTTTATGCAACAAGCGCTGGCGCAAGCCGCCCGGGCGCTTCATTCGAGCAATCCCAATCCGCGCGTCGGCTGCGTGATCGTCGCGCCCGACGGCCATTGCGTACTGGGCCAGGGACACACCCAGCCCGTGGGCGGAGCGCATGCCGAAGTCATGGCGCTGCGCGACGCCGCGGCGCTGGGCAACGATGTGCGCGGCGCGACCGCCTATGTGACGCTGGAGCCCTGCGCCCACCAGGGCCGCACCGGACCCTGCTGCGATGCGCTGGTCGCGGCCGGCATCGGCCGCGTCGTCGCCGCGCTCGAAGACCCCAACCCGCTGGTCGCGGGCCAGGGTTTTGCGCGGCTGCGCGCCGCGGGCGTGGCGGTCGAGGTCGGTACCGGCGCGCAGGAAGCACGCGAACTCAATATCGGCTTTCTGAGCCGCATGGTCCGCGGCACGCCCTGGGTGCGCATGAAAGCCGCGGCCTCGCTTGACGGCACGACGGCGCTGGCCAATGGCCAGAGCCAATGGATCACTTCGCCCGAAGCGCGGGCCGACGGCCATGCCTGGCGCGCCCGGGCCTGCGCCGTGCTCACCGGCATAGGCACGGTGCTGCAGGACAACCCGCGCCTGGACGTGCGCGGCCTGGACACCCCGCGCCAGCCGCATGTGGTGATCGTCGACAGCCGCCTGCAGACGCCGCTGGACGCCAAGCTGTTCGTGCCCGGCCGCAACTGCTACATCTACACCGCCAGCGACAGCGCGGCCAAGACCCAGGCCCTGCAGGCGCTGGGCGCGGTCGTCATCCACCTGCCCAATGCCCAGGGCAAGGTCGACCTCGCAGCCATGCTGCGCGACCTGGGCCAGCGCGCCATCAATGAACTGCATGTCGAAGCCGGCTTCCAGCTCAACGGCTCGCTGCTGCGTGAAAGCCTGGTCGACGAACTGCTGCTCTACCTCGCGCCCAAGCTGCTGGGCTCGGGCCGCGGCATCTGCCATATCGGCCCGCTGAGCGCGCTGGCCGACGGGCCCGAACTCGCGTTCCACGGCGTGACCAGCGTAGGCCCCGATATCCGCGTGCTTGCGCGCTTCGCCCAGCGCCCCGCGTTCTAGCCCTGGCCCTGCCCTTCTTTTTTTCACCTGCCACAATCAAGCACATGTTTACTGGAATCATCACCGGCATGGGGCGCATTGCCGCCGTGCAGTCGCTTGGCGACACTGCGGCCCACGGCAAGCGCCTGGTCATTGAAACGCCCGCGGGCTACCTCGACGATGTCGGCCTGGGCGACAGCATCGCGCTCAACGGCGCCTGCATGACGGTCACCACCTTCGACAAGTCCGCCAATACCTTCACGGTCGACATTTCCGCCGAATCGCTGGACAAGACTTCGGGCCTGGCGCAGACCGGCCCGATCAATCTCGAAAAAGCCCTGCAGGCCCATGATCGTCTGGGCGGTCATCTGGTCTCGGGCCATGTGGACGGCCTGGGCCGCGTGACACATTTCGCGCCGCTGGGCGAAAGCTGGGAGCTGCGCATCCATGCTCCTGCCGAGCTCGCGCGCTATGTGGCCTACAAGGGATCGATCACCGTCAATGGCGTGAGCCTCACGGTCAACCAGGTGCGCGATCAGGCCGACGGCTGCGAACTGAGCATCAACCTGATTCCGCACACGGTGGAAAACACCGCGCTGGGCGTGCTGAGCGCCGGCTCGCTGGTCAACCTTGAAATCGATCTGATTGCGCGCTATGTAGGCCGCATGATGGACAGGCCTGCTGCCAGCGCCTGAACTTCGCGCAAGCCAGCCTTGTCTTACAAGAAAGCCTGGCAACTCCAGCTATACCTAGGGCAGCGGGGCTGGCTTGACGCCGGCCCTCCATCCCACCTCTGCTGCGCCCCTCCTTATGCCTACTGCCCCCGAAAACCGGCTGGACACGATCCCCCGTCCGAGGAGCTTGCGCTGGCGCGGGGCCTTGTGCACCGTGCTGCTGACGCTGGGCCTGAGCGCCTGCGGCAGTCTTCCCAAGGACGTGGTGCGTCCCGTGTCCCAGGCCTGGGACCAGCCCAGCCAGACCGCGCTGGGACAATGGGTGCGCCAGCGGCAGGTAGCCGATAAGGCGCGCCACCCTTCGGCCTTCATGCTGCTTTCGGGTGCGCCCGCGGCCTATGGCAGCCGGCTCGCGCTGATCGAAGGCGCGCAAAAGACGCTGGACCTGCAGTACTACGCCATCCATGCCGATGCGAGCTCGGGGCGGCTGCTGCGCGGCCTGGTCACGGCCGCCGAGCGCGGCGTGCGCGTACGCATCCTGCTCGACGACTTCCACAGCGTGGGCAACAACGCCCAGGTGCTGCGCCTGGCCTATGTGCCCAACATCGAGATGCGGCTGTTCAACCCCGTTCCCGGACCGCGCAACTCCACGGTGATGCGCGCACTGAGCACGCTGACCGACTTCCACCGCGCCCAGCAGCGCATGCACAACAAGCTGTTCCTCGCGGACAACGTCATCGGCATCGCGGGCGGACGCAACCTGGGCGATGCCTATTTCGACCAGGACGAGAGCGGCAATTTCGTCGATCTCGACGTGATGGCCGCCGGCCCCATCGTGCAGGACCTGTCGCGCAGCTTCGACAGCTACTGGAACAACCAGCGCGCCTATCCCGTGCAATCGCTGGTCAGCCGCGAGGAGCTCGAGCGCATGGAGACTTCCGAGCAGGCCGCGGCGCGCAAGGCGGCCCAGGCCCGCTTGCCCAACGGCATGCCGCAGGCGGCGCCGGCGCCGGCGCCGGCCACCGGCGACAGCCTGCTGCCTGCGGCGGCGGCGGCACCTCCGCCGCCCGACAAGCCTTCTTCCACCATCTGGGACCAGACACCCATGGATCTGGACAAGGCGCCCTGGGTCTGGGCGCGCGCCGCGGTGCTGGCCGACAAGCCCGCCAAGATCGCACTGGAAGGCGAAGGCCCTACGCCCACGGTTGCCAGCACGGCGGCCGCGGCCGCAGCGACTCGCCAGCCCGGTGAATCACGCGATGAAGCCGATGCGCCCGCGGCAAGCGCCACCACCACCCAGCCGCCGGGCCTGCGCCCCGGAACCGGCACCATGGCCGTGCGCTCGGGCGGCAACCTGGCGGCCGTGGGCCTGCAGGCCGATACCGTGGTCGACGGCCTGCTGGCGCTGATACGCCAGGCGCGCCGCGATCTGCTCGTGGTCTCGCCCTATTTCGTTCCCGGCGACGACATGAAGCAGGCGTTTGCCGCGGCGCGCAAGCGCGGCGTGCGCGTGCGTGTGCTGACCAACTCCCTGGCCTCCAACGACGCACCCGTGGCCCATGCAGGCTATGTGCGCCACCGCAAGGAGCTGCTTGACATGGGTGTGCAACTCTACGAGATGCGCAGCGAACGCGCGGGCCTGCGCGACAGTCTGTCGTCGGGCAGCGGCGCCGGCGCCTCACGCGCCATGCTGCACTCCAAGCTGCTGGTGATTGACGGCGGCCTGGTGGCGGTCGGCTCCATGAACCTCGACATGCGCTCGCAGCTGCACAACACCGAAATTGCCTTGCTGATTGCCAGCCAGGCGCTGGGGCGCCAGGCCACGGAAAACATCGAAGCCGGCCTGGCCGAAAGCGCCTGGAACGTGGTGCTGACCGAAGACCAGCAGCTGCTGTGGCGCGCGCCGCAGGGCAGCGGCCTCGAAGACGCGCATACCGAGCCCGACGCGAGCCTGCCGCTGCGCTGGATGCTCAAGTTGCTGGGCCCGCTGGCGCCCGATCATCTGCTGTAAGGCGGGCCGCCTGGCCCCCAAGCCTGGCAGCTCTCGCCCGGCCTAGCCCCAGCGATGGGGCAGACCTTCGACCCAGCGCGTGATCGCCGCCTGATCGGTCTGCACGCGCACTTCCTGGAACGCGATTTCGGCTTCGGGATAACGTCGGCGCAGCAGGTTGAGCCATTGCTTGAGCCGGCCCGCACGCTGGCGCGGCTCAAGGTCTTCGCAGACCATTTCCCAGAAACGCGCGATCTGCGGCAGCAGCGACGCCCAACTGACCTCGACCAGCGCCGCCTGTGCCTGGGGCCCGTCGACCGCGGCGCGTATGGCCAGCGCCAGCCCGGGATCGGCGACTATGCCCCGGCCCAGCATCAGGTCGTCGCAGCCCGACTGCGTGCGGCAGCGCAGCGCTTCCTCCACCGTCCAGATCTCGCCATTGGCGATCACGGGCACGGCCACGGCCTCGCGGATGCGCGGAATCAGCTCCCAGTAAGCCGGCGGCCGGTAGCCATCGAGCTTGGTGCGCGCATGGACCACGATCTCGCAGGCCCCGCCCGCGGCCATGGCCTGGGCGCATTCGCGCATCAGGCTGGTGTCGTTGAAGCCCAGGCGCATCTTGGCGGATACCGGCATGTGAGCGGGCACGGCGGCGCGCACCGCGCCGACCACGCGCGCAATATGTTCGGGGTCCTGCAGCAGCGCCGCGCCGCCGCCGTGGCGGTTGACCACCTTGGCCGGGCAGCCGAAATTGAGGTCAATGCCTTCAGGCCCCAGACGCGCGAGATTGGCCGCGTTCTCGGCCAGGCTTTCGGGGTCCGAGCCCAGCAGCTGGGCGCGCACCGGCACGCCGGCGAGCGTGCGGCTGCCGTTGCGCAGCTCGGGCATGGTGCGCAGATACACCTTGTCGGGCAGCACGCTGCCCGTGATGCGAATGAACTCGCTCACGCAGCGGTCGGCGCCGCCGACACGCGTCAACACATCGCGCAGCACAAAATCCAGCAGCCCTTCCATGGGCGCAAGCAACAGCTTCATTGGCCCACCCTGCTCACCCTGTTATTCATAAATATTTCCGCATTCCCACTGATTCGACCCGCATTGTCGCGCCAAGGCGCATGTCCCGCCGCCACGCAAGTCACAGCCCCGTCATCTGCATGGAGTGCAATCAGCGTTTCTCGGATCGATGGTCTGCCCATGCTGCTGTACAAGACGACCAAAGCCCATCAGGAACTCGCACCCGGCGCGCGCAGCCTGAACCTGCGCCAGCGCTCGCTGCTGCTGCTCGCCGAAGGCACGCCGTACATGCAGCTGGCGCAGATGTACCACGGCCAGGGCCAGGCCCTGGTGGGCCAGTTGCTGGAATCGGGCTATCTGGAATGCCGCAACACGTATGCGGTCCCGCCCGGCCCTGCGCCCGCAACCGTGGCCCCAACTCCGGCCCCGCCCGCGCCGGCTGCCATGACGCTGGCCGGCACGCGCATGTATCTGTTCGACATGGTCGAGCGGCTGTTTGCCAATCGCCAGCAACTGCTTGCCGACCGGCTGCGCCAGGCCTTGCGCGAGGCTCGCGATGCGCAGGCGCTGCGCAGCGTCTGCGACAGCATGCTCAACGCCGTCGCCCAGCATGCGGGTGCCGAGCGCGCCACGCAGCTGAGCCAGCAGCTGGTGCATCTGGTGCCCGACTGGAGCCTGGAATCCCATGACCATGCGCCATGAAAAAAGCCGGGGCTCCCATGGGAGTCCCGGCTTCGCGGATTTCACGCAGGCGCTGGATCAGCGCACCGCAAGCCGCCACAGCGAAGTGACTTCGGCCGCGCGCGCGGCGTGCAGCGCGTCGGTGGTGTCAGCGACCTTGCCGTGCTGGGCCTTGGCGTCGAGACGGCCGACGACCTTGAGGCCCGCAGCATCGATCCAGCCCATCAGTTCTTCGCGGCTGCGCAATGCCAGGTGCTCGGCCAGATCCGAAAGGATCAGCCAGGCTTCGCCGTCGAGCGTCAGATGCTCGGCGACACCGCCGAGAAAACCGCGCAGCATCTTGCTGTCCTGATCGTAGATCGCATGTTCAAGCGCCGAGCTGGGCTTGGCCGGCACCCAGGGCGGGTTGCAGACCACCAGCGGCGCACGGCCCGCGGGGAACAGGTCGGTCTGCAGCAGCTCGACCTTGTTGAGGCAGCCCAGTGTCTGCAGGTTCTGGCGTGCGCAGTCGATGGCGCGCGCCGACATGTCGGTGGCGACGATGCGCTTGACGCCGCGGCGCGACAGCACGGCCGTGAGCACACCCGTGCCGACACCGATGTCATAGGCCAGCGTCTGTGCGCCCGGCGGCAGCGGCGCTTCGGCGACCAGGCCCACATACTCGGCGCGCACCGGCGAGAACACCGCGTAGTGCGGGTAGATGCGGTTGTTCGGCGCAATGCCCAGGGCTTCGACTTCGACGCCCTTCTTGCGCCACTCGTGCGCACCGACCAGGCCCAGCAGCTCACGCAGCGGCGTGACTATGGTCTGGTCGAGCTTGCCGGGCTGGCCCCAGCCTTCGGTGATCGGCAGGCGCAGATCGGGCGCGCGGCGCAGGCTGATCACATAGTCGGGCTGCAGCTCGATCAGAATGCTCGACAGCACGCGCGCGCGCTGGGCCTGGGCCTGGCGGTGCAGGTGAAACGCATGCGGGAAGGTCTCTTCGGGCAGGATTTCCTGCTTCTGCGCGGCCTGGCGCTTCTGATGGCGCGCCTTGGCCGACGACTTGCGCGGATCGCGCTCCTGGCGGCGCATCAACGCCTGCAGCAGCAGACGCGCGTTCTGGAAGTCGCCGCGCCAAAGCAGCGAGGTCCCTTCGCAGGCCAGACGATGGGCCGCATCGGCAGACAGGGTGTCGTCGGCAATGACCACCTTGCGGGGTGCCGCGAGACCGCTTTCGGAGCGCCAGACAGCGCTGCGCTCCTTGTTTTTTTCATGCCAATGCAGCATCGGGGCTTTCAGTTCAATGGGCGCTTGAGGCGCACTTCTTCAATTTTGATGCCGCCAATGACAGCAGTCTTGGCGGTCGACATTTCGCGCTTGAAACCGGCCATCTCATGGAAGCGCAGAGCGCGTTCATTGCGCAGCGGCACCCAGGCGGTGACATTGGTGCAGCCTTCTTCGGCCAGGCCGTCGCGGGCTGCGTCCCAGAGGGTCACACCCACGCCCTGGCCCCAATGCGAGGGAGCCGCGTAAATGGCCCAGATCTCGCCGGTGGTAGGACGGGACTTCTCATCGCGCGAGCGATCGAAGCCGACAAAGCCCACGATCTTGTCGCCATCGATGGCGACCTGGACCTGGGGCTCACAATATTCAATGGCTTCACGCCAGTACGCCTGGCGCTTTTCAACCGACGACATGGATTTCAACTGATCGTCAGGAACCAGCCCTCGGTATGCCTCCGTAGCGGAAGCGGTATGGATCTGTGCAATGGCCTTGGCATCGCGAAGCGTGGCGGGACGAACCTGGAAACTGGACATGGAAATACCGAAACGAAAACAGGTGAAAATGGGAAAAGCGGCAATTGTCGCCGCAAACGTTTTTTTGCCGGCTTGCGCGAATGTGTAGCCATTCACGCGAGTACGGCTGTCTTGATCGCCTTGCCCTGCAAAAGCCGATGTGATAACGCCTGCAAAACAGGCAAACACCGGCGTCGGCCTGGCCAACCCGGACAGGCTTCAACGTTCGATGGATGGTGACAAAAATGCCTTGCTCGGGCCTGAAATCCTGCGGCTGACGCAGGCTGTACAGGCGCTATAACCAGCGCCGGAGCAGCCCCATCACCCGGTCAAGCCTAGGCCCGTAGGGAGGATAGAACAACGCTCCCATGGACCAGCGCGACTGCAGCAACACCGACTTCTGGTGGCTGAACCGCAGAAAGCCTTGCTCTCCGTGGTACGCCCCCCAGCCGCTGTCGCCAACCCCGCCAAACGGCAGGTTGTCGTGCGCTATATGCATCAGGGTGTCGTTGACCGTCACCCCGCCGCTGACAGTTTGCCGGAGTATACCGTCCCGCACATTTTCATCGCTGCCGAACCAGTATAGAGCCAAGGGCCGGGGCCCGGCATTGAGCGCCGTCACCACGTCGTCGAGGCGCTCGTAAGTGATCACCGGCAGGATGGGACCGAAGATTTCTTCCTGCATCAACTGCATTTCCGAGGTCGCGCCAAACACCAGCGCGGGCGGCATCTGCCGCTCGGCCGCATCGCTCCACAGGCTCGCCGCGGCCTCGCCGGGCTGGGAATGGGCCGGGCCCATCACGTCGATGCGCGCGCCCAGGGTCTGCGCCTGGCGCAGCATCTGGCGCAGCCGCGCGAGATGGCGCTTGGTCAGGATGGAAGCGTAATCGGGATTGCCGACGATGGTCGGATACAGCCGCGCCACGGCCGCTCGGTAGGCCTGGGCAAACGCCTGTTCGCGCCCGCGCGGCAGCAGCACATAGTCGGGGGCGATGCAGGTCTGGCCCGCGTTGAGCAGCTTGCCGTGCGCGATCTTCAGCGCGGCATCTTCGAGGTCGCAATCCTGCGCGATCAGGCAGGGCGACTTGCCGCCCAGCTCCAGCGTGGTGGGCGTCAGGTGCACGGCCGCGGCCTGGGCCACGCGCCGGCCCACGGCCGTGGAGCCGGTGAACACCAGATGATCGAACGGCAGGCCCGAGAACTGGGTCGCGATGCTCGCATCACCCTGCACCACGCAGAACTCGTCCGGCGAAAAGAACTGCTCGACCAGCGCCGCGAGCTGGGCCGACGTGTGGGGCGTGAGCTCGCTGGGCTTGAGCATCACGCGGTTGCCCGCGGCCAGCGCCGTGATCGCGGGCGCGAGCGCGAGCTGCACGGGATAGTTCCAGGGCGAGATCACACCGACCACGCCCAGCGGCTGGCGCTCGATGCGCGCGCGCGCCGGCAGCAGATACAAAGGCGTGCGCACGCGCTGCGGCCGCATCCAGCGCGAGAGCTTGCGCAGGCATTGATTGAGCAGATTGCGCAGCACGAAGAAATCGGCCACCTCGGTCAGCCGTGGCGAACGCATGCCGAAATCGGCCTGCACCGCGGCAGCGAGTACCGCCCCATTTTCGTCGAGCATCTTGCGAATGCGCAGCAGGCGCTCGCGCCGCACCAGCAAAGGTACTTCGACCTGGGCACGACTGGCCTGATGCTGGGCCTCGAACAAACGATGGAGATCGGCAGGATTCATTCAGACTCATCAAATGGTAAACACCCGCCGGGCGACTGCGCCCCCGCGGGACCCTTGCGCCAGGCACCCCCGTGGGGCGACGCCGGCTCAGGGGCTGTGGAAAGCGACCCGCACGAACCTTGCGGGCTACTCAATGTTCACGGATCTCACGCGGCTGCACGTCAACGATTTCCTCGTTGCCGCGCAGGATTCCACCGCGATGGCGCAGACTGTCCGCCGCACTTTCCGGCGCGGGCGCCGCGGCGCCCGCGCCGGTCCATACGGTGCGCGAACGGTAGACGGTGCTCCAGGCCGCACCCGGATTGACACCCATGACCCATGGCGTGACCGGCCGACCGGTGAGCTTGGCCCAGAGCGCACGCGCGCCCCATACCAGCGCCAGCAAGCTGGCCGCAGCCAACAGGCTGAGGAAGAACACAGTCGCGGCGATGAGCAGGAAAATGCGCACCGACCAGCGGACCACCAGAGTCATGAAGTCATTCAAAGTGAGGGCCCTTTCTCGCCGACCAGGAGGTTTACTCCGGTTCAGCCAATGTAAATTGGAACACGCCCGGCTCGAGCACCGGATCGACCTGCACCGCGATCACGCTCTTGGGCGGGAAACGCCCTTCGAGCAGCAAGCGCGACAGCGGGTTCTCGATGCGCTGCTGTATTGCCCTCTTGAGCGGGCGCGCACCGAACACCGGATCGAAACCGACCTTGGCCAGCTCGTCCACGGCCTGGGGCGAGACCTCGAGGGTGAGGTCCATTTTCGCCAGACGCTTCTCGAGCAGTTGCAGCTGTATCCGTGCAATCGACGCGATATTTTTCGCATCCAGCGCATGGAAGACCACAGTTTCGTCGATGCGGTTAAGGAATTCGGGTCGGAAATGGTTTTTTAGTTCCCCCCACACCGCATCCTTGATGTCGCTTGCATCCTCGCCGACCATGGCCTGTATCAGCGAAGATCCGATATTGCTGGTCATCACGATCACCGTGTTCTTGAAATCCACGGTGCGTCCCTGGCCGTCCGTGAGGCGGCCATCGTCGAGCACCTGCAGCAGCACGTTGAACACGTCGGGATGGGCCTTCTCGACCTCATCGAGCAGCAGCACGCTGTAAGGCTTGCGGCGCACGGCTTCCGTCAGGTAGCCGCCTTCCTCGTAGCCCACATAGCCTGGCGGCGCGCCTATCAGCCGCGCGACCGAGTGCTTCTCCATGAATTCGCTCATGTCGACGCGGATCAGATGGTCCTCGCTGTCGAACAGGAAGCCCGCGAGCGCCTTGCACAGCTCGGTCTTGCCCACGCCCGTGGGGCCCAGGAACAGGAACGAACCGGTGGGACGGTTGGGATCGGACAGGCCCGAACGCGAGCGCCGGATCGCATTTGCAACCGCGGCAATGGCCTCGTCCTGGCCGACCACGCGCTCGTGCAGCTTGTCTTCCATCTTCAGCAGCTTGTCTTTCTCGCCCTGCATCATCTTGGCCACGGGAATGCCCGTGGCGCGGCTCACGACTTCGGCGATTTCCTCGGCGCCCACCTGGGTGCGCAGCAGCCGGTGCGCGGGCGCGCCGCCGGCGCCCACGCCGTCTTCATGCTCCTGGGCTTCCTTGAGTTGCTGCTCGAGCGCCGGCAGCTTGCCGTATTGCAGCTCGGCGACCTTGTTGAAGTCGCCCTTGCGCTTGAATTCCTCGATCTGGATGCGTATCTGGTCGACGTCCTTGCGGATCTGCTCCGATCCCTGGGCGCTGGCCTTCTCGCTTTTCCAGATGTCTTCCAGATCGGCGTATTCGCGCTCCAGGTTGGCCAGCTCCTCCTCGATCAGCGACAGGCGCTTTTGCGAGGCCTCGTCCTTTTCCTTCTTCATCGCCTCGCGCTCGATCTTGAGCTGGATCATGCGCCGGTCGAGCCGGTCAAGCACTTCGGGCTTGGAATCGATCTCGATCTTGATCTTGGCCGCGGCCTCGTCGATCAGGTCGATGGCCTTGTCGGGCAGGAAGCGGTCGGTGATGTAGCGATGGCTCAGCTCGGCCGCGGCGACAATCGCCGGGTCGGTGATATCCACGCCATGGTGGGCTTCATACTTGACCTGCAGTCCGCGCAGGATGGCGATCGTGTCCTCGACGCTGGGCTCGTTGACCAGCACTTTCTGGAAGCGCCGCTCGAGCGCCGCGTCCTTCTCGATGTACTTGCGGTATTCATCGAGCGTGGTCGCGCCAATGCAGTGCAGCTCGCCGCGCGCCAGCGCGGGCTTGAGCATGTTGCCCGCATCCATGGCGCCATCGGCCTTGCCGGCGCCGACCATGGTGTGGATTTCATCGATGAACAGGATGACCCGGCCTTCTTCCTGGCCCAGCTCCTTGAGCACGGCCTTGAGGCGTTCCTCGAAATCACCGCGGTACTTCGCGCCCGCGAGCAGGCCTGCCATGTCGAGCGACAGCACGCGCTTGTTCTTGAGGCTTTCAGGCACTTCGCCGGCCAGGATGCGCTGGGCCAGGCCTTCGACGATGGCGGTCTTGCCCACGCCGGGCTCGCCGATCAGCACGGGGTTGTTCTTGGTGCGGCGCTGCAGCACCTGGATGGCGCGGCGGATTTCCTCGTCGCGGCCTATCACCGGATCGAGCTTGCCGCTGCGCGCGCGCTCGGTCAGGTCGAACGTGTATTTCTTCAGGGCTTCGCGCTGGCCTTCGGCTTCGGCGTTGTCCACGCTGTTGCCGCCGCGCACGGCTTCAATTGCCGACTCGAGGCTCTTGCGCGACAGACCGTGCTGCTTGAGCAGTTGGCCGGCACGCGTCGGGCTGTCGCTGAGCGCGAGCAGGAACAGTTCGCTGGCGATGAACTGGTCACCGCGCTTGAGCGCTTCCTTTTCGGTCGCCTGCAGTAGCCGGCCCAGGTCGGAGCCGACCTGCACCTGGTCCTGGACCTGCACCTTGGGCAGGTCGTCGACGGCTTTTTGCATCGCGGCCTGCAGCGCGCTCACATTGGCGCCGGCACGCTGCAGCAGCGAGCGCGGGCCGTCGTCCTGCTGCAGCAAGGCCAGCAGCAGGTGCAGGGGATCAATGTTGGAATGGTCGTGGCCCAGCGCAAGCGTCTGGGCTTCAGACAGGGCTTCTTGGAATTTTGTCGTCAGTTTATCTATACGCATGGGTGAAATACCTCCGAATTGCTCCACAGGTGGGGCGCAATCCCACTATTTCAACCCAGAAAAGACGCGTACGGTTGACAGACAAGGGCCCGAACACCCTGCCGCGCCAGCACTCAAACCGCGTCGCGGTTCCAGCGCGCGAGCGCGGCATCGTCGGCGCTGCGCGCGTCGACCCAGCGCGCGCCCTGGGGCGTCTGCTCCTTTTTCCAGAACGGCGCCTGGGTCTTGAGATAGTCCATGATGAACTCGCAGGCCTGGAACGACGCGCCGCGGTGGGCCGCGCTCACGGCCACGAGCACGATCTGGTCCAGCGGCTGCAGCAGACCCACGCGGTGGATCACACGCGCGCCGAAAATGCCGAAGCGCGCGATCGCCTGGTCGACGATGGCCGCGATCGACGCCTCGGTCATGCCCGGATAGTGTTCGAGCTCCATCGACGCGACGGCGTCGCCGTCGTTGCGGTCGCGCACGCAGCCTACAAAGCAGCAGACCGCGCCCACGCGCGCATCCTGCGCACGCAGCGCCGCCAGCTCGGCGCTGGCGTCGAAATCCTGCGGCTGCACGGCGATATGCACCGCAGGCACGTCAACCGCCATATCCTTCATGGCGCACGGTGCAGCCGCGGGGCCGACAATAGCGCCAGTTCCTCTTCCACCACGGTGGCCAGTTGGCGGTTCTCCTTGGTGTTCGGCAAGCCGACCACCAGGGCCTGCAGACGCTGGAGATCGCCCACGGTGGGCGCCACCTTGATCTGTGCGGAAGCTGCGCCAGCATTGCCGGCGCGTATCAGGCCAAACACTTTGTTGGCCCATTCATTCTTGTTGTGCGCCATGGCGCCCTCTCATAGTCAAAACGGCAATGCCATTTTCGTTAGCATTGACCCGCACTGTAACCTTCAGACCATGGCCTCTCTCGCAATCACCACCAGCCACTACAAGCTTTTCCCGTCGCCGCGCAATGAACACCGCGTGGTCTTCGAGTTCGAAGTCTTCGTGCCCTACCCCTACGAACTGATCGATCTGCCGAGCTACGGCTTCAAGGGCAAGTACAGTTTGTTTGCCGCCTGCCGGCTCAAGGACATGAAGATGGGGCAGCTCGCGACCTTCGAGCAGGTCGATGACGCCATCCACTTCGAAAAAAACTTCACGCCCGATTGAGCCATGTCCGAAGGCAACCAACTGACCGTCGCGCCCAGCTTTGCGGCGCTCTACGCCGACCGCAGCGGCCGGGTGCGCACTGCGCTGGCCGAAGTGCTGGCGCGCTATGAATTCTGCGAAGACCTGGCCAGCCATCTGGTGGAACAGGCGCAGATCCTCTATCACCGCGAAGCGCCGTCCGAAGCCGGCGTGCTGCTGGGCATGCATGCCGCGCTGCGCGCCGACGAAAGCCTGCTGAGCGCCGCCGAAGCCGGCTGGGTGGTGCAACGGCTGGCAGAGCTGCTGGAATGGAAATGCCCGGCGCTGAGCGCGCCGGAAGGCGGCGCGGCGGCGCAGGCCTGAACGGCCTGCCCTCAGGTCTGGGATGCCAGCCTGTTCAACATCCGCTGCACCTGCCCATGCGTCCATTCGCCGCCGCGCGCGGCAGCAATGCCGCGGCGGTTGAGTTCGGCCGCCATTTCGCGGTGCGTCAGGCCGCGCGCCTGGAACTCGGCAAACACCGGCTGCTGCAGGCGCGCGAATTCATCGGCCGAGGCCGTGCGTTTTTCCAGCGTGGCCTGCAGATTGCGCGTGCCGGCGCTGCCCAGCACCACGCCGCGCGCCTTGGCCTCGGCCAGCGCGGCGCGCGTACGCTCGCTGACGGACAGCGGCGCGGAAGTTTCCTTGGCCATTCTCAGCCTCCGGTCACGGGGGGAAAGAACGCGACTTCATCGCCCGCAGCCAAGGGTGCGGACTCGTCGCTCAGCACCTGGTTGTGCGCCATGCGCACCGCCTTGTCGCGCGCCAGCACCTGGGCGCTGGCGCCGCCGCGCGCAATCAGTTCATCGCGCAGCGCGCCCAGCGTCGCGGCGCTCGTGGAGCAGCTTTCGCTGCTGCCCAGCGCCTCGCGTATCGAGGCGAAGTAGCGCACGGTGACCGTGATCGGGGTTGTCATGCCATCAGCTCCGCAAAGGACAGGAAGCGCACCGTATCGCCGCGCGCAATTGCATTCTCGGGCGGGTTGTCGACCACGCCGTCGCCCCAGGCCGCCGACGTCAGCAGGTTGGAGGTCTGGTTGCGGAACAGCTCCAGGCCGCCGGCTTCGTTGTAGCGCACACGCAGGAACTCGCGCCGGCGGTCGCCGCGCGGCCAGTCGAAATCGGCGCGCGCCGCAATGCTGCGCGGCGCGACATCGGCCACGCCCTGCAGGCGCAGCACAAAGGGCCGCACCAGCAGCAGGAAAGTCACGAAGCTCGACACCGGATTGCCCGGCAAGCCCATGAAATGCGTGGCGTTCTGCGGGCCCAGGCGGCCATAGGCAAACGGCTTGCCGGGCTTGATCGCAATCTTCCACAGCCCCAGCTCGCCGAGTTGCTCGACCGCAGGCTTGATATGGTCTTCCTCGCCCACCGACACGCCGCCGCTGGTCAGAATCAGGTCATGCGCGCTGGCCGCGTCGCGCAGCGCGTTGACGGTTGCTTCGCGCTGGTCGGGAACAATGCCCAGGTCGGTGACTTCGCAGCCCAGGCGCTGCAGCATCGCGCGCAGAAAGAAGCGATTGCTGTTGTAGATCGCGCCCGGCGGCATGGCTTCGGGGCGCACGCTGCCGGGCATCACCAGTTCGTCGCCCGTGGAAAACAGCGCCACGCGCGGGCGGCGCGCGACCTCCAGCTGCGCCAGCCCGATGCTGGCCGCCAGGCCCAGCTCGGCCGGCGTGAGCCGCGTGCCCGCTTCCAGCACGACGGCGCCGCGCACGATGTCGTCGCCCGCGCGCCGCACCCATTGGCCGGCGCGGGGCTGGGCGTTGACGCGCACGCTGCCGTCGGCCTGTACTTCGCAGTCTTCCTGCATCACCACCGCATCCGCGCCTGCGGGCAGCGGCGCGCCGGTGAAGATGCGCGCCGCGGACGCGGGTGCGAGCGCCTGGCCCATCTGGCCCGCGGCAATGCGCTGCGACACCGGCAGCAGCGTGCCGGCAGCCGCCACATCGGCGCTGCGCAGCGCATAGCCGTCCATCGCGCTGTTGTCGTGCGGCGGCACCTGCAGCGGCGACACCGCCTGCGCCAGCAGCACGCGGCCGTCGGCATCGAAGGTGCTGACCTGCTCGCTGCCATCCAGCGTGCGCGCCTGTGCCAGCACGGCGGCCAGCGCGGAATCAAGGGAAGTCAGGGAATCGCGCATATCAGCTTTCATTCAGGGAACGGTATTCGAAGCGCGCGCCTGCGGCAATCAGCCAGTCGGCCACCGCTTCGGGCCGGTTCAGATCCAGCAGGGTCAGCCGCGCTGGCAGCGTGACCGGCAGCTGTGCGGGATCGTCGGTCGCCAGCGCGAGCACGCCGGCGTCCTCGGTGCAGCGCAGCGGCCGCTCGGGTTCGCCCGCGGCCGGCGCGCGCCAGACCTCGATCTTGGGCAGGTCGCCATGCTTGAAGCCTTCGACCAGCACCCAGTCGACTCCGGCATCGAGCTCGGCAAGCATGGCGTGGATATCGAGCGCGGCGGGCGCTTCGAACTCGCGCATCAGCGCCAGGCGCTGGTCCGAGACCACGAGCACCTCGAACGCCCCGGCCTGGCGATGGCGCCAGCTGTCCTTGCCCGGCTGGTCGATGTCGAAGCGGTGGTGGGCATGCTTGACCACCGACACGCGCAGTGCGCGCGCGCGCAGGCGCGCTATGACCTGCTCCACCAGCGTGGTCTTGCCCGCGCCGGAATAACCGGCAAAGCCGACCACTTTCATGGCCGGCCCTTCTTGCGCATCGCCATCAGGAGAGGCGTTCAGTCGCAATGCGCGACGATATAGGCCTTGACCTGCTCGACGTCGGCCGGCATGCGCTGCACGCGCTTGGGCAGGTCTTCGATGCCGACGAACTTCGCCGGACGGTCGGGCAGGCGGCCCAGCGCTTCCTGGATGGTCTCGGCAAACTTGATCGGCAAAGCGGTCTCGAGCACGATCATCGGCACCGTGGAGTGCTGGTCGCGCGCCACCTTGACGCCGTCGGCGGTGTGGGTGTCGATCACCATGCCGAAGCGCTCGGCGACATCGCGGATCGTCGCCAGGCGGTCGGCATGCGTGCTCTTGCCGCTGACGAAGCCGTAGCGGCCGGCCGCTTCGGCGAACAGCGGATCGGCGCTCAGATCGAAGAAGCCGTCGCGTGCCACGCCTTCATTGAACAGCTGGCGCGTGCGCTCGCCGTCGCGGCCCAGCAGGTCGAACACGAAGCGCTCGAAATTGCTGGCCTTGCTGATGTCCATCGACGGGCTCGATGTCTCGTACGTATTGGCGCTGCCGCGCACGCGGTAGATGCCCGTGCGGAAGAACTCGTCGAGCACGTCGTTCTCGTTGGTCGCGACCACGAGCTTCTCGATGGGCAGGCCCATCTGGCGCGCCACATGGCCCGCGCAGACATTGCCGAAGTTGCCGCTGGGCACGCAGAAGCTGACCTTCTGGTCGTTGCTCTCGGTGGCCTGCAGGTAGCCCGCGAAGTAGTACACCACCTGGGCCAGCAGCCGCGCCCAGTTGATCGAGTTGACCGTGCCGATCTTGTAGCGCGCCTTGAACGCGTGGTCGTTGGAGACCGCCTTGACGATGTCCTGGCAGTCGTCGAACACGCCGTCGATGGCGATGTTGTGGATGTTCTCGTCCTGCAGGCTGAACATCTGCGCCTGCTGGAACGGGCTCATGCGGCCGTGCGGGCTGGTCATGAAGACGCGCACACCCTTCTTGCCGCGCATCGCGTACTCGGCCGCGCTGCCGGTGTCGCCGCTGGTCGCGCCCAGGATGTTGAGCGTTTCGCCGCGGCGCGCGAGTTCGTATTCGAACAGGTTGCCCAGCAGCTGCATCGCCATGTCCTTGAAGGCCAGCGTCGGGCCGTTGGACAGGGCTTCGAGCCACAGGCCGTCCTCGACATGGCGCAGCGGAACGATCTCGCCGGTGCCGAAGACTTCGGCCGTATAGGTCTTGGCGCACAGCGCGCGCAGGTCGTCGGCCGGAATGTCGTCGATGTACAGCGACAGGATGCGGAAGGCGAGCTCGGCATAGCCTTGCTCGTGGTAGACGCGGCGCAGCTCGCTCAGCTGGGCGTCGTCGATCTGCGGATAGCTCTCGGGCAGATAGAGGCCGCCGTCGGGCGCCAGGCCTTCAAGCAGGATGTCGCAAAAACGCTTGCGTTCGGAATGACCACGGGTGGAAAGGTACAGCATGGCGGGGCTTTCAGTTCAGCTCTTCCTTGCGGATGCGGTTGATAGGAGCCAGCACGGTGGGCAGCGCCTGGATCTGCACCAGGGCGGCGTCCATGTCGCCTTCGCGCGTATCGTGCGTGAGAATGATCAGGTCGGTCTGGGTCGAGCCCTCGCCGCCGATTTCGTCGGCTTCGCGCTGCAGCACGGCATCGATGCTGATGCCGGCGCCGGCCAGGATGCCCGTGACCTTGGCCAGCACGCCGGCTTCGTCGGACACGCGCAGGCGCAGGTAGTAGCTGGTCACGACTTCGCTCATCGGCAGCACGGGCAGGCTGCTCATCGCGCCTTCGAGCGTGTTCGACTGGAAGGCCAGCGGCGGCACGCGGTGCGCGGCGTCGGCATCGGCCAGGCGCGCGATGTCGACCAGGTCGGCGATCACGGCGCTGGCCGTGGGCTCGGAGCCCGCGCCCTTGCCGTAGTACAGCGTGGTGCCGACGGCGTCGCCATGCACCACGACGGCGTTCATCGCGCCTTCGACGTTCGCGATCAGGCGCTTGGACGGCACCAGCGAGGGGTGGACGCGCAGTTCGATGCCCTTGTCGGTGCGCTTGGTGATGCCCAGCAGCTTGATGCGGTAGCCGAGTTGTTCGGCGTAGCGGATGTCGGCCGCGGCCAGGCCCGTGATGCCTTCGATGTAGGCCTTCTCGAACTGCACGGGAATGCCGAACGCGATCGCGCTCATCAGCGTGACCTTGTGGGCGGCGTCCACGCCTTCGATGTCGAAGGTCGGGTCGGCTTCGGCGTAACCCAGGCGCTGGGCTTCCTTGAGCACCACGTCGAAGTCCAGGCCCTTGTCGCGCATTTCGGACAGGATGAAGTTGGTCGTGCCGTTGATGATGCCGGCCAGCCACTGGATGGAGTTGGCGGTCAGGCCTTCGCGCAGCGCCTTGATGATGGGAATGCCACCCGCGACCGCGGCTTCATAGGCCACCATCACGCCCTTGTCGGCCGCGGCCTGGAAGATTTCCGTGCCGTGCACCGCCAGCAGCGCCTTGTTGGCCGTGACCACATGCTTGCCCGCGGCAATCGCTTCGAGCACCAGCTGCTTGGCGATGCCGTAGCCGCCGATCAGCTCGACCACGACGTCGATGTCGGGATTGGCAATGACTTCGCGCGCGTCGCCGACCACGCGGATAGCGTCACCGACCACGCTCTTGGCGCGCTCTGTGTCCAAGTCGGCCACCATGGTAATTTCAATCCCGCGACCTGCGCGGCGGCGAATCTCGCCCTGATTGCGCTGCAACACGTTGAAAGTGCCGCTACCCACGGTGCCAATGCCCAGAAGGCCTACTTGGATCGGTTTCATATACAAATTGCCAGTCAAAAAACGCTGCGGTGCGCAGCAGGGGGAAAGCAGTGAATCAGTTCGTGCCGAAACGCAGGCGCGCTTTTTCGAGGAACACGGCCACGCGGCGGATCGCTTCGCGCAGGTCGGCCTCGTGCGGCAGGAAAACAATGCGGAAGTGATCGGGCTCGGGCCAGTTGAAGCCCGTACCCTGCACCAGCATGACCTTGGTCTCCTGCAGCATTTCGAGGAAGAACTGCTGGTCGTCCTTGATCGGATAGATCACGGGATCGAGCTTGGGGAACATGTACAAGGCGGCCTGGGGCTTGACGCAGCTGACGCCCGGAATCGCGGTGATCAGTTCATGCGCGAGGTCGCGCTGCACGCGCAGCCGCCCGCCCGCACACACCAGGTCGTCGATGCTCTGGTGGCCGCCCAGCGCCGTCTGCACCGCCCACTGGCCGGGAACGTTGGCACACAGCCGCATGTTCGACAGCATGTTCAGGCCTTCGATGTAGTCGCGTGCGGGCTTCTTGTCGCCCGACACCACGAGCCAGCCCGCGCGGTAGCCGCACGAACGGTAGGCCTTGGACAGCGAATTGAACGTCAGCGTCAGCACATCGGTCGACAGGCTGGCCAGCGGCACATGCTTGGCGCCGTCGTAGAGCACCTTGTCGTAGACCTCGTCGGCAAAGATCACCAGGCCGTGCTCGCGCGCGATCTCGACGATGCCCTTGAGCAGTTCGGTCGAGTACAGCGCGCCCGTGGGATTGTTCGGGTTGATGACCACGATGCCCTTGGTGCGCGGCGTGACCTTGGCGCGGATGTCGTCGAGGTCGGGCATCCAGCCGTTGGCTTCGTCGCAGATGTAGTGCACGGGCGTTCCGCCCGACAGGCTCGCCGCCGCCGTCCACAGCGGATAGTCGGGCGCGGGCAGCAGCAGTTCGTCGCCGTTGTCGAGCAGCGCGTTGGTGGCCATCACGATCAGCTCGGACGCGCCGTTGCCCAGGTAGATGTCGTCGAGCGTCACGCCCTTGATGCCCTGGTGCTGGGTCTCGTGCATCACCGCCTTGCGCGCCGCGAAAATGCCCTTGCTGTCCGAATAGCCCGCGGAATTGGGCAGATTGCGGATCATGTCCTGCTGGATTTCCTCGGGCGCATCGAAGCCGAACACCGCCAGATTGCCGATGTTGAGCTTGATGATCTTGTGGCCGTCTTCCTCCATCTGCTTGGCCGCGTCCATGATGGGCCCGCGGATGTCATAGCAGACGTTGGCAAGTTTGGCGGATTTGAGGACGGTCTTCATGCTGGTAGGGAGTAGTTACTGCAGAACACGCCAAAGGGCAAAGACCCCCTGGTGAAACCTATAATTTGACCACAGTTCCGCACTGCACCATCGTGCCCATGGGCATGCACTTTTCACGCCGGCTGCCCGAGCAGCCACAACCGAGCGCAGCATGAAATTCCAACCCGACCGCTCCGAAGCACAGACCATACGCGGCTATGGCCCCGGCTGGATCGCCATCGAGCAGGAGAAATTCAGCCACAGCCTGATCATCAGCGCGCAGGGACTGCGCCAGGACTGGAACTGCCAGCGTTTCGAGGATCTGACGCCCGCGCACTTCGCCGCGCTCGCCGAAATTCCCGCGGAGCTGGTGCTGTTTGGCAGCGGCACACGCAACCGCTTCGTGTCGCCCGCCTGGCTGCAGCCGCTGATGGCCAAGGGAATCGGCCTCGAGACCATGGACACGCAGGCCGCCTGCCGCACCTACAACATCCTCGCCGGAGAAGGCAGAAACGTGGTCGCGGCATTGCTGCTGGAGTAATTCCAGCGAAAAGAAATGCGCCCGACGTGGTCAAAACCACAGGGCAGTATTTGCGCTGCAGGCGCGGCAAGCCCGCACAACGACGCCTCAAGGGTTGTGTTTAGACGCTGTAAATCAATTCAGGGTAAAATACACGGCTGCGGTTGGGGGTTGCACCAAAGCAATAACAGACCTTTGCCCTCAACTATTCAACGACTACACCCGAGAGATAGAAGCGCATGGCGATCGTTGTCAACAAACCACTCCCTGAATTCGAAGCCAATGCAACCGGCGGGCTCAAGGTGTCCAACACCTCCCACAACGGCCAGATTGTGATTCTCTACTTCTATCCTAAAGACAATACGCCCGGTTGTACCACCGAAGCGATGCAGTTTCGGGATAAATACAAGGATTTTGTCAAAGCCGGTGCCGCTGTCTTCGGTGTGTCGCGCGACAACATGAAATCCCATGATGATTTCAAGGAAAAGCTCGAGCTGCCCTTCGAACTCATCGCCGACACCGAAGAAAAGATGTGCCACATGTTCGGCGTGGTCAAGAACAAGATCATGTACGGCAAGAAGGTCAAGGGCATCGAGCGCAGCACCTTCCTGATCGATGCCGACGGCATCCTGCACCAGGAATGGCGCGGCCTCAAGGTGCCCGGCCATGTCGAGGAAGTGCTCAAGGCCGTCAAGTCCTTGAAGTCGCTGAAGAAGGAAGCGGCCTGATTTTCCGCCGCTGCCCCTGAATGCCTCTGTCTGTCACAGAGGTATGCATAATGGAACGATGCTCCTGAGCTTCGTTTCATCCTGTGTTTCCAATCCCAAGCCGCCCCGGTCTCCGTGGCGGCTTTGTGCTTTTTGTTCCGCTGTTTTTTGATTGGGCCTGCCGAATATGCCACTGCCTCCTGCACCCAGCCGCCGCGCGGCCACTCTCCCTGCCGAAGCTTTCAGCGTAGTCGCACAGCGCAAGGACACGCGCCCGAACATTGCTGACGACGACTTCGACGACCTCCCCGAGGTGGTTGCCGCGGTTGCCCCCGCCGCCCCGGCACGCCGGCGCAGCGCCAGCGTGGATGCCGACGCCCCCATGATCCAGGTGGAAACCACAGTGCGCACGCCTGCGGCTCCGGTGGCCGCTTCCGCACCCGCTGCGGTGGCGCCCCCTGCAGCGCGCGCGCGCCGTGCCAAGCGCGACAGCGCGCCAGCCCCGGCCATCGAGGCCAAGGCCAAGGCTCCGGTGGCCGCGGCGCCGACCGCGCCAGCCCCGGCACCCGTGGTCGCCACCAAGGTCAGCAAGCGCAAGTCGCGCTCGGACAACACCACGCTGTTCGTGCTCGACACCAATGTGCTGCTGCACGACCCGACCAGCCTGTTCCGCTTCGAGGAACATGACATCTTCCTGCCGATGGTGGTGCTCGAGGAGCTCGATGCACACAAGAAGGGCATGACCGAAGTCGCACGCAACGGCCGCCAGGTCAGCCGCAGCCTTGACGCGCTGGTCGCCGCCCAGGGCGAGACCAGCCTCGACAAGGGCCTGAGCCTGTCCGCCTCGGGCCACCGCAGCGCCACCGGCCAGCTGTTCTTCCAGACCGAAGCGCTGGAATGCACGCTACCCACCAGCCTGCCCCAGGGCAAGGCCGACAACCAGATCCTGGGCGTGGTCGAAGCGCTGCGCCAGCAGCGCAAAGGCCGCGACGTGGTGCTGGTGTCCAAGGACATCAACATGCGCGTCAAGGCGCGCGCGCTGGGCCTGGCCGCAGAGGACTACCAGAACGACAAGGTGCTCGAGGACGGCGACCTGCTGTACTCCGGCCTGATGCCGCTGCCCCAGGATTTCTGGACCAAGGCCGGCAAGGGCATGGAAAGCTGGAACGAAGGCCCCTACACCTGCTATCGGGTCACGGGCGCCATCGTCGGCCAGTTCATGATCAACCAGTTCGTCTACTACGAAGCGCCGGGCGAGCCCAGCCTGTTCCTGCGCGTGACCGAGATCCGCGACCGCACAGCGGTGCTCAAGACCTTGCGCGACTATGGCCATGCGAAGAACGCGGTCTGGGGCGTGACCACGCGCAACCGCGAGCAGAACTTCGCGATGAACCTGCTGATGGACCCGGAAATCGACCTCGTGACGCTGACCGGCACGGCCGGCACCGGCAAGACGCTGATGGCGCTGGCCGCGGGCCTGACCCAGGTGCTCGACGAACGCCGCTACACCGAGATCATCATGACGCGCGCCACGGTGAGCGTGGGCGAGGACATAGGCTTCCTGCCGGGCACCGAAGAGGAAAAGATGGGCCCCTGGATGGGAGCGCTCGACGACAACCTCGAGTTCCTGGCCAAGGGCGACGGCGGCAATGCCGGCGAATGGGGCCGCGCCGCGACCAACGAGCTGATCCGCAGCCGCATCAAGATCAAGAGCATGAACTTCATGCGCGGGCGCACCTTCCTCAACAAGTATCTGATCCTCGACGAGGCGCAGAACCTCACGCCCAAGCAGATGAAGACGCTGATCACACGCGCCGGCCCGGGCACGAAGATCATCTGCATGGGCAACCTGGCGCAGATCGACACCCCGTACCTCACCGAAGGCTCTTCGGGCCTGACCTACTCGGTGGACCGTTTCAAGGGCTGGCCGCACAGCGGCCACATCACGCTGGCGCGCGGCGAGCGCTCGCGTCTGGCCGACTTCGCCAGCGAGGTGCTCTAAGCCATGGCGATCAGCTGGATCACCGCACTGAAGCTCGTTCCCTGGGGCGATGTCATCGAAGCCACGCCCCAGGTGGTCAAGGCCGCCAAGGGCCTGCTGCGCAAGAAGGACGCCGCGGCCGAAGAAGCCGCCGCGCCTGCGGCGTCCAGCAGGCTCTCGACGCCCCACTCCTCGGGCGAGCAGGCGCTGCAGCTGATCCAGTCGCTCGAAGGCCGCATACGCCAGCTCGAACAGGGCCAGCAGCAGTCGGCCGAGCTGATCCAGCAACTCGCGGAGCAGAACGCCCAGGTGATACGCACCGTCGACCTGCTGCGCACCGGCGCCCAGCGCCTGGCCTGGGCCTGCGTGGCGCTGGGGGTGACCGTGGTCGGGCTGGCGATCGCGGTGTGGCGCATGGGTTGAGCAGCGCGCCCGCCCCAAAAACAGAAAACGGCCTCAGGGCCGTTTTTTTATTGCGCAGTCCATGAACTGGCGCGCGCCAACTCGGGAAGCACGTCAGAAATCATCCGCGCCCATTGCCAGATTTTCAAAGCGCGTCTGGTTCTTCTGGAAGAACAGCTTCACGGTACCCGTGGGTCCGTTACGCTGTTTGCCGATGATGACTTCGGCGATATTGGGCTCCTTGGAGTCCTTGTTGTAGTAGTCGTCGCGGTAGATGAACATGATGATGTCGGCATCCTGCTCGATGGCGCCCGATTCACGCAGATCGGACATCATCGGGCGCTTGTCGGTGCGCTGCTCGACCGAGCGGTTGAGCTGAGACAGCGCGATCACCGGGCATTGCAGCTCCTTGGCCAGCATCTTCAGACCGCGCGAAATTTCGCCCAGTTCGGTCGCGCGGTTGTCGGAGCTCGCCGCCGAACCCGAGCCGCTCATCAGCTGCAGGTAATCGACCACGATCAGGCCCAGCTTGCCGCATTGGCGCGCCAGACGGCGCGAGTTGGCGCGCAGCTCGCCCGGCGTCAGACCCGGACTTTCATCGATGTGCAGCGACACCGTGCGCAGGCGCTCGATGGCTTCGGTCAGCCGCGGCCACTCGTCGTCATTGAGCTTGCCAGTGCGCAGATTGCCCTGATTCACGCGGCCGATCGAGCCCACGATACGCACCGCGAGCTGGGCCGCGCCCATTTCCATGGAGAAGATCGCAACGGGCAGGCCTTCGTTGAGCGCCACATGCTCGGCGATGTTGACCGCCAGCGCGGTCTTGCCCATCGAAGGACGCGCGGCCAGCACCACCAGGTCGCCGGCCTGCATGCCCGAAGTCATGCGGTCCAGGTCGGCAAAGCCCGTGGGCACGCCGGTCACGTCCATGGGGTTGTCGGCCATTTCCTGGACGCGGTCCAGCAGGTCGACGACCAGCGTATCCAGCGACTGGAAGCCCTGCTTGTTACGCGCGCCCTCTTCGCCGATCGCGAAGATCTTGGACTCGGCTTCGTCGAGCACGCGCTCCACGGTCTTGCCCTGGGGATTGAACGCGTTGGTCGCGATATCGTCGCTGGCCGTGATCAGCTTGCGCAGGATGGAGCGGTCGCGCACGATTTCCGCATAGCGGCGGATGTTGGTCGCGCTGGGCACGTACTGGGCCAGCTGGTTCAGATACATCAGGCCGCCGATTTCCTCGGCCTTGCCCATGGTCTGCAGGTTCTCGTAGACCGTGATCACGTCGGCGGGCTTGCTCGCATTGATCAGCTTGCCTATGGCCTCATAGATCAGCTTGTGCTCGTGGCGATAGAAATCGCCGTCCGACAGCAGGTCGCCCACGCGGTCCCAGGCATTGTTGTCCAGCAGCAGGCCGCCCAGCACGCTCGATTCGGACTCCATGGAATGCGGCGGCACGCGCAGTTGCGCGACCTGGCGATCCGGCGGAGAAAAAGCATCATCGAGCTCGAGGGGAGGCATAACAGAGGACATGAATTTCCTTGGGGGCAAGCCCTCCATCCTAGCCGCAGCGGGCGCCGGCGTCATCCTTGACGCGCGTTGCACGCACGTCAGACGCGGCTATGGCTTGCAGCCGCAACCAAAGGGGAGGGACAAAAACACGAAAGCCGCCCTAAGGCGGCTTTCGTTCAGGGCCGAGGCGCTGATTAGGCGGCTTCGCCGTAGACCGAAACGGTCACGTCGACGACCACGTCGGTGTGCAGGGACACGCTGACGGTGGTATCGCCAATGGTCTTGATGGGACCGTTGGGCAGGCGCACTTGCGACTTCACAACCTTGTAGCCTTGCTTGTTCAGCTCAGCCGAGATGTCGTGGTTGGTCACCGAGCCGAACAGACGGCCGTCAACGCCAGCCTTTTGCGACAGCTTGACATTGCTGCCGGCGAGCTTTTCGCCTTCAGCTTGTGCAGCAGCCAGCTTTTCAGCAGCAGCCTTTTCCAGTTCAACGCGCTTGGCTTCGAACTCGGCCTTGTTGGCTTCGGTCGCGCGGCGTGCGGAGCCGGAAGGGATCAGGAAGTTACGGGCGTAGCCGTCTTTGACCTTGACGATATCGCCGAGGTTACCCAGGTTCACAACCTTTTCGAGCAGAATGATTTGCATGGTTCGTGCTCCTTAGATCTTGTGCTGGTCGCTGTAAGGCACCAGGGCCAGGAAGCGCGCGCGCTTGATGGCGGTGTTCAGCTGACGCTGATAAATGGCGCGGGTGCCGGTCAGACGTGCGGGCACGATCTTGCCGTTTTCGCCGATGAAATCGCGCAGCGTGTCGACATCCTTGTAGTCGATTTCTTCAACGCCAGCCACGGTGAAGCGGCAGAAGCGCTTGCGCTTGAACAGCAGCGACTGGGTGTTGCGCTTGGGGCGCTTGTCTTTGTTGAATTTCTTGAACGTGGCCATTGCTGGACCTCTTGAAAATTAATTTTGTTGAATATCCTGGATGTGCATCACCACTGTCTTGCTGTTGCGCGGGGTAGCGAGGAAGCCTTGAAACTTCCAGCTGCTGCCCGGGGCCTGACGAGCCAGACGCTCTGCCAGTGCACCGAAGGCCACCGCTTTGACAGCTGCCGTGACTTTCCGCTGGGTACCTGCCTCTTGCTGCTGCGACTCGTGTTCGATTCGCAGATCCAGCGCTGGCAGTCCGGCGGGCGTGTAGCGCAGGGGTTCGACCTCGGCGATACAGGCAGTCAGGACAACGTGGTTTTCCACTCCGTGGGCGTGATGAGACGCTGAGCTTTAGGCCTGTTCGGCCTGGTTAGCCTTGCGGGCTTCTTCGCGCTCGACAGTCTTCATCATCGAAGAAGGTGCAGTGTCAGCCTTCTTCTTTTGCACGGTCAGGTGACGCAGCACGGCGTCGTTGAACTTGAACGCGTGTTCCAGTTCAGCCATCACGGCTTGATCAGCTTCGATGTTCAGGCACAGGTAGTGGGCCTTGGCAAGCTTGTTGATCATGTAGGCCAGTTGACGACGACCCCAGTCTTCTTCACGGTGCACCTTACCGCCGCCGGCGGTAATCATGCCCTTGTAGCGCTCCAGCATGGCTGGAACTTGTTCGCTTTGATCCGGGTGGATCAACAAAATGATTTCGTAATGACGCATGTAAACTCCCTTTTGGGTTGGGCCCCCCGCTGCGTCTGTAGCGGTGTGGCAAGGCAAAGCAGGCAATTATAGCGTCGCTTGGTTACGCTTGTACACTCCCGCCTTGAGATGTCCTTGCCAGATGGCGGTTTACCACTCCACGGATGCGCTGCTGCAGCCGGTCTTGAAATCCGCCGGAAGGCGCCCCATCTGCGCAGCAGTTGTTTAATTCCTCTTATTCTTGAAGCCTTAATCCATGTCTGAACAGAATCCTACAGCCCACCCTGCCCCGGCAGATGCCTCGCCTGAAGAAGTGGAAGCCGCAATGGCTGCCCACAGCGCGGACGAAATCGCCCGCCTGCAGGCCGAGCTCGCGGAGATCAAGACCAAGAGCGCCGAACTGGCCGACCAGTTCCTGCGCGCCAAGGCCGAAGCGGAAAATGCACGCCGCCGCGCCGAGGACGAAGTGTCCAAGGCCCGCAAGTTCGGCATTGAAAGCTTTGCCGAAAGCCTGTTGCCCGTCTGCGACAGCCTCGACGCCGCGCTGGCCATCCAGTCGGCCACGTCCGAGCAGTTGCGCGAAGGCGCCGACGCCACGCGCCGCCAGCTGATTTCGGCGCTGGAGCGCAACAAGGTCCAGCCCATCGATCCCGCGGCCGGCGACAAGTTCGATCCCCACCTGCACCAGGCGATCAGCGTGGTGCCCGCCGATCAGGCCGCCAACACCGTGGTCGCCGTGCTGCAAAAGGGTTATTCGATTGCCGACCGCATCCTGCGCCCCGCACTCGTGACCGTCACGGCCCCCAACTAGCTGAAAAATTTCGGCCGGGCGGCTTGAAGCAGGCCCGCGCGCCACAAGCTATCAGCCATTCATATATTTAATATTTCGGAGAAGAACATGGGAAAAATCATCGGTATCGATCTGGGCACCACCAACAGCTGCGTGGCTGTGATGGAAGGCAACACCATCCGCGTGATCGAAAACAGCGAAGGTGCGCGCACCACGCCATCGATCATTGCCTATCAGGAAGACGGCGAGATTCTCGTCGGCGCATCGGCCAAGCGCCAGGCCGTGACCAACCCACGCAACACGATCTACGCTTCCAAGCGCCTGATCGGCCGCAAGTTTGACGAGAAGGAAGTGCAAAAGGACATCGATCTGATGCCCTACACGATCACCAAGGCTGACAACGGCGACGCCTGGATCGAAGTGCGCGGCCAGAAGATGGCACCTCCACAGATCAGCGCCGAAGTGCTGCGCAAGATGAAGAAGACCGCCGAGGACTTCCTGGGCGAGCCCGTGACCGAAGCCGTGATCACGGTGCCGGCCTACTTCAACGACGCACAGCGCCAGGCCACCAAGGATGCAGGCCGCATCGCCGGTCTCGACGTCAAGCGCATCATCAACGAACCTACGGCTGCAGCCCTGGCCTTCGGCCTCGACAAGCAGGACAAGGCCGATCGCAAGATCGCCGTGTATGACCTGGGCGGCGGCACGTTCGACGTCTCGATCATCGAAATCGCCGACGTGGACGGCGAAAAGCAGTTCGAAGTGCTGTCGACCAACGGTGACACCTTCCTGGGCGGCGAAGACTTCGACCAGCGCATCATCGACTACATCATCAGCGAGTTCAAGAAGGAACAAGGCGTTGATCTGTCGAAGGACGTGCTCGCGCTGCAACGCCTGAAGGAAGCTGCCGAAAAGGCCAAGATCGAACTGTCGAACTCGGCCCAGACCGACATCAACCTGCCTTACGTCACCGCCGACGCTTCGGGTCCCAAGCACCTGAACATCAAGCTGACGCGCGCCAAGCTCGAAAGCCTGGTCGACGAACTGATCGAGCGCACGATTGCGCCTTGCCGCATGGCCATCAAGGACGCCGGCATCTCCGTGTCCGACATCCATGACGTGATCCTGGTCGGCGGCATGACCCGCATGCCCAAGGTGCAGGAAAAGGTCAAGGAATTCTTCGGCAAGGAACCCCGCAAGGACGTGAACCCCGATGAAGCCGTGGCCGTCGGCGCTGCCGTGCAAGGCCAGGTGCTGTCGGGCGACCGCAAGGACGTGCTGCTGCTGGACGTGACTCCGCTGTCGCTGGGCATCGAGACCCTGGGCGGCGTGATGACCAAGATGATCACCAAGAACACGACCATCCCGACCAAGTTCGCGCAGACGTTCTCCACGGCTGACGACAACCAGCCCGCGGTGACGATCAAGGTGTTCCAGGGCGAGCGCGAAATCGCTTCGGGCAACAAGATGCTCGGCGAGTTCAACCTCGAAGGCATCCCGCCAGCCAGCCGCGGCGTGCCGCAGATCGAAGTGACCTTCGACATCGACGCCAACGGTATCCTGAACGTGTCCGCCAAGGACAAGGCGTCGGGCAAGGAAAACAAGATCACCATCAAGGCGAACTCGGGTCTGTCGGAAGAAGAGATCCAGCAAATGGTCAAGGACGCGGAACTCAACGCGGCCGATGACAAGAAGAAGCTGGAACTCGTGCAGTCCAAGAACCAGGGCGAAGCCGCGGTGCACAGTGTGACCAAGAGCCTGGCCGAGCACGGCGACAAGCTCGATGCCGCCGAGAAGGCGTCGATCGAGGCGGCCGTCAAGGAAGTCGAGGAAGCGCTCAAGGCCGAGGACAAGGACGCGATCGATGCCAAGACCACGGCCCTGATGACCGTGAGCCAGAAGCTCGGCGAGAAGATGTACGCCGACGCGCAGGCCGCGGGCGGTGCCGAGGCAGCGGCTGCGGCCGGTGCGGCCGGCGCAGCAGGCGCGGCCCAGGGTGCTTCGGCACCCCATGACGACAACGTCGTCGACGCTGAAGTCAAGGAAGTCAAGAAGGACTGACGCGCCAGGTCTTCAGTGACTGACCGCCGCCGCGTCGTCCCGTTTTCGGGGCGGCGCGGCGTTCCTGTTCCAACCGGCTCCACGAAACAACATGTCCAAACGCGACTATTACGAAGTCCTCGGCGTTGCCAAGAACGCCTCGGACGAGGAAATCAAGAAGGCTTATCGCAAGCTTGCGATGAAGCATCACCCCGACCGCAACCAGGGCGACACGGCCGTCAAGGCCGAAGAGAATTTCAAGGAGGCCAAGGAGGCCTACGAGATGCTCTCGGACGCCCAGAAGCGCGCGGCCTATGACCAGTACGGCCACGCCGGCGTGGACCCGAACCGCGGCATGGGCGGCGGCGAAGGCTATGGCGGCTTCGCCGAAGCTTTCGGCGACATCTTCGGCGATATGTTCAGCCAGGGCCAGGGACGCGGCGGGCGCGGCGGCGGACGCCAGGTCTACCGCGGCAACGACCTCAGCTACGCGATGGAGATCACGCTCGAGGAAGCGGCCAAGGGCAAGGACGCGCAGATCCGCATCCCTTCGTGGGACAGCTGCGACACCTGCCATGGCTCGGGCGCCAAGCCCGGCACCAGCGCCAAGACCTGCACCACCTGTGCGGGCCAGGGTTCGGTGCAGATGCGCCAGGGCTTCTTCAGCGTGCAGCAGACCTGCCCCCACTGCCGCGGCACGGGCAAGATCATTCCCGAGCCCTGCACCACCTGCAACGGCCAGGGCAAGGTCAAGCACCAGAAGACGCTCGAAGTCAAGATTCCCGCGGGCATTGACGATGGCATGCGCATCCGTTCCACGGGCAACGGCGAGCCAGGCACCAATGGCGGCCCTCCGGGCGACCTCTACATCGAGATCCGCATCCGCAAGCACGACATTTTCGAGCGCGAAGGTGACGACCTGCATTGCCAGGTGCCGGTGAGCTTCATCACGGCCGCCCTGGGCGGCGAGATCGAAGTGCCCACGCTGGCCGGCAAGGCCGCGATCGACATTCCCGAAGGCACCCAGGCCGGCAAGCAGTTCCGCCTGCGCGGCAAGGGCATCAAGGGAATCCGCGCGAGCTACCCTGGCGATCTGTATTGCCACATCGTGGTCGAGACCCCGGTCAAGCTCACCGAGTACCAGCGCAAGCTGCTGCGCGAGCTCGAGGAATCGCTGCAAAAGGGTGGCGGCCGGCATTCGCCCAGCGGCGAAAGCTGGACCGACAAGCTCAAGAAGTTCTTCAGCTGAACTCCCTGAAAGCCCCGCTCGCGGGGCTTTTTTTCGACCGCGCTCAGTTGCGCGCGGCGAATTCCTCGGCATCGTAGACCGTGAGCCGCGCGGCTGCCGCCAGCTGCCTGGCGTGCGTGACCTGCGCGGCATCGACGATGAAGGAACAGAACGCATCTGCATCGGTCTCTATGTCCAGCAGCGCCAGCCCGCGCGGGTGCAGCCATTGCGCCAGGTCCATCAAGGCCGCGGGCACGGTGTCGAACTCCGCTTCGATCCCGGACCAGGTCGGCGCGACAGCGCGCTGCGCCAGGATGTCCGCGACCTGCCAGCCGATCTCGTCCGTCGCTTTCCAGTCGAGATGAATGAGCAGCCACTGACCCGGACGCTGGCCATCCTCTCCCGCAGCCACCTCCTCCAGCACCTGATAGGCATCGACGGCGTCAAACGCCCCGGCGGCCGCATCCTGGGCCGCGCGCGCCTGCCAGGCCGCACGCGCGACGCCGCGGATACGCTGCGCTTCCTCTTCGGCGCTGGCGTTCGTCAACAGCGCGATGAACGCATCGAACCCCGCCGCAGCCCGGGCGCGTGCCTGCGCATCGGTGCGGTCAGGCTCCATGCGCTCAGGGTGCGCAGGCGCGGCGGCACCAAACAGCTTTTTCCAGAACTTCATTCCACTTCCTCGCAGGCTTTAGACACCTGGCGGTGACCAGTCTAGCAATGCCACTGAGGGTGACGGGATGGGAACGATTCGCTGAAAGACATTCATGCCATCGTCGTTTACGATGGCAGAGCCAAAATAATCAGCGAAAATACCTCCAACTTCTCTTTTCGAGAAGCATATAAAACCCATGAAGAATTCCGAGCGCAGTTTTGCGCGCCGCATCGACCTCACTTCCCTGCAGCTGTTTGTCGCCGTCTGCGAGCTGGGCAGCATCGGGCGCGCGGCCGAGCGCGAGTTCATTGCCGCCTCGGCCGTCAGCAAGCGCCTGTCCGACCTCGAAGCCGCGGTCGACACCGCCCTGCTCTACCGCCACAGCCGCGGCGTGACCTTGACGCCGGCCGGCGAAAGCCTGCTGCACCATGCGCGCACCGTGCTGTTCGGCCTGGAGCGCATGCAGGGCGAACTCAGCGAATACGCCGAAGGCGTGCGCGGCCATGTGCGCATGCACGCCAACATGTCGGCCATCCTGCAGTTCCTGCCCGAAGACCTGGGACGCTTCGCGCGCGCCCACAGCCAGATCAAGATCGACCTGCAGGAGCGGCTGAGCGCCGAAGTGCTGCATGCGGTGCAGGAAGGCACGGCCGACATCGGCATCTGCACGCTGGGCACGGGCGGCGCGGGCGACCTGCAGACCCGCCCCTACCGCAGCGACCGCCTGGTGGTGGTCGTGCCCGAAGCCCACCCGCTTGCGTCCACGCCCAGCGTGGCCTTTGCCCAGGTGCTCGACTGGGACATCGTGGGCCTCAAGGCCGACTCCAGCATAGGCCTGGCGATGCAGGCCGCGGCCGCACACGCGGGCAAGCCGCTGCGCCAGCGCATCCAGGTCACCAGCCTCGACGCCATGTGCCGCATGATAGACAACGGCCTGGGCCTGGGCCTGCTGCCCGACCGCGCATTCGCGCTGATGCATGGCGTGGGCCACCTGCGCGCCGTGGTCCTGACCGACGACTGGGCCGAGCGCGAAGTGCTGCTCGTGGCCCGCGATTTCGAGACCCTGCCGATGACTTCGCGGCTGCTGGTAGAGCATCTGGCCGCCGCCTAAAATCACCCACCCACCTGAAACCACAAAGCCGAGAGAACGCCATGGGACGCACCCTGTACGACAAGATCTGGGACGAACACGTCGTCCACACCGAAGAAGATGGCACGTCCATCCTCTACATCGACCGCCACCTGGTGCACGAAGTGACCAGCCCACAGGCGTTCGAAGGACTGCGCGTCGCGGGACGCAAGCTGTGGCGCATCAGCTCGGTGGTGGCCACGGCCGACCACAACACACCGACCACGGGCTGGGAACTGGGCTACGAAGGCATTGCCGACCCGATCAGCAAGGAACAGATCACCACGCTCAACGACAACATCGGCGAGTTCGGCTCGGCGGCGTTCTTCCCGTTCATGGACAAGGGCCAGGGCATCGTCCACGTGATGGGCCCCGAGCAAGGCGCGACGCTGCCCGGCATGACCGTGGTCTGCGGCGACAGCCACACTTCCACACACGGCGCCTTCGGCGCGCTGGCGCACGGCATAGGCACCTCGGAAGTCGAGCACGTGATGGCCACGCAGACGCTGCTGGCCAAGAAGGCCAAGAACCTGCTGGTGCGCGTGGACGGCAAGGCCGCGCCCGGCGTCACCGCCAAGGACCTGGTGCTGGCCATCATCGGCAAGATCGGCACGGCCGGCGGCACCGGCTACACCATTGAATTCGCGGGCCAGGCCATACGCGACCTGTCGATGGAAGGCCGCATGACGGTCTGCAACATGGCGATCGAAGCCGGCGCGCGCGCCGGTCTGGTGGCCGTGGATGAAAAGACCATTCGCTACGTCAAGGGCCGGCCGCTCGCTCCCACAGGTGTCGAATGGGACCAGGCCGTGGCCTACTGGCAGACGCTGCAGTCGGACGCCGATGCGCAGTTCGACCTGGTGGTCACGCTCGACGCCACGCAGATCGTGCCGCAGGTCACCTGGGGCACCTCGCCCGAAATGGTGCTGGGCATTGACGCCGTCGTGCCAGATCCCGAAAAGGAAAAGGACAGCAACAAGCGCGGCGCGATCGAGCGCGCGCTGGTCTACATGAACCTCGAGCCCGGCAAGGCGATCAACGACATCAGCATCGACAAGGTGTTCATCGGTTCGTGCACCAACAGCCGCATCGAAGACATGCGCGAAGCCGCGGCCATGGTGCAGAAGCTCGGCCGCAAGGTTGCCAAGAACGTCAAGCTGGCCATGGTGGTTCCCGGCTCGGGTCTGGTCAAGGAGCAGGCCGAGCGTGAAGGCCTGGACCAGATCTTCAAGGCCGCGGGCTTCGAATGGCGCGAGCCCGGCTGCTCGATGTGCCTGGCAATGAACGCCGACCGGCTCGAGCCCGGCGAGCGCTGTGCCTCGACCTCGAACCGCAACTTCGAAGGCCGCCAGGGCGCGGGCGGACGCACCCATCTGGTCAGCCCCTCGATGGCCGCGGCCGCCGCGGTGCACGGTCATTTCGTCGACGTGCGCCGCTTCGTCTGAACGACCGCCACAACGCCGAGCTCCCCTTTCGAGGAATAATTTCCATGCAAAAATTCACCGTACAACAAGGCCTCGTGGCCCCGATGGACCGCGAGAACGTCGACACCGACGCCATCATTCCCAAGCAGTTTCTCAAGTCGATCAAGAAGACCGGCTTCGGCGTGAACCTGTTTGACGAATGGCGCTATCTGGACCACGGCGAGCCCGGCCAGGATCCGGCCAGCCGCAAGCCCAACCCCGACTTCGTGCTGAACCAGCCGCGCTACCTGGGTGCATCCATCCTGCTGGCACGCAAGAACTTCGGCTGCGGCTCGAGCCGCGAGCACGCGCCCTGGGCGCTGGACCAGTTCGGCTTCCGCGCCGTGATTGCGCCCAGCTTTGCCGACATCTTCTTCAACAACTGCTTCAAGAACGGCCTGCTGCCCATCGTGCTGCCCGAAGCCACGGTCGCCGCGCTGTTCGATGAAGTCGCAGCCTTCCCCGGCTACCAGCTGACCATCGATCTCGAGCGCCAGGTCATCGTGCGTCCGCAGGGCGAGGAAATCCCGTTCGAGGTGAATGCGTTTCGCAAATACTGCCTGCTCAACGGCTTCGACGACATCGGCCTGACGCTGCGCCAGTCCGACAAGATCAAGGCCTTCGAAGCCCAACGCCTGGCAACCAAGCCCTGGCTGGCCCACACCCTGGTCCAGGGCTGATGGCTTGACCTGCTGCGGGACTTCCGGCCCAAGCCGGCGCCCGCAGCCCCCGATTTTTTACTTCGACAGAGAATTCCCATGAAAATTGCAGTCTTGCCCGGCGACGGCATCGGCCCCGAAATCGTCGCGGAAGCCGTCAAGGTGCTCAACGCCCTCGATCTGGACTTCGAAATGGAATCGGCGCCGGTCGGCGGCGCAGCCTATGCCCTCACGGGACACCCCCTGCCCGAAGCCACGCTCAAGCTGGCCATGGAAGCCGATGCCGTGCTGTTCGGCGCCGTCGGCGACTGGAAGTACGACACGCTGGACCGTCCGCTGCGCCCCGAGCAGGCCATCCTGGGCCTGCGCAAGCACATGGGCCTGTTCGCCAACTTCCGCCCGGCCATCTGCTACAAGGAGCTGACGCACGCCTCCAGCCTCAAGCCCGAGCTGGTCGCGGGCCTCGACATCCTGATCATCCGTGAACTCACGGGCGACATCTATTTCGGCCAGCCGCGCGGCCGCCGCGTCGCCACCGACGGCCATTTCCCCGGTGCCGAGGAAGCCTTCGACACCATGCGCTATTCGCGCCCCGAGATCGAGCGCATCGCGCATGTGGCCTTCCAGGCCGCGCAAAAGCGCAGCAAGCGCGTGACCAGCGTCGACAAGGCCAACGTGCTCGAGACTTTCCAGTTCTGGAAGGACGTGGTCACCGAAGTCGGCAAGGAATACCCCGACGTGCAGCTGGACCACATGTATGTGGACAACGCCGCCATGCAGCTGGTCAAGGAACCCAAGCGTTTCGACGTCGTGGTCACGGGCAACATGTTTGGCGACATCCTCTCGGATGAAGCGTCCATGCTCACCGGCTCCATCGGCATGCTGCCTTCGGCCAGCCTCAACTCCAAGGGCCAGGGCCTGTACGAGCCCAGCCACGGCAGCGCTCCCGACATCGCGGGCAAGAACGTCGCCAACCCCTTGGCCACCATCCTGTCGGCCGCAATGATGCTGCGCTTCAGCCTGAACCAGGAAGCCGCGGCCCAGCGCATCGAAGACGCGGTGCAGGCCGTGCTGGCCCAGGGCCTGCGCACGCCCGACATCTGGAGCGAAGGCACGACCCGCGTGGGCACCGCCGAAATGGGTGATGCCGTGGTTGCGGCCCTGCGCTGACCCCCCATCCTCCCAGCAAGAAGCAGCCAGCAATGGCTGCTTTTTTTTGCCCCTGTGTTCTGACAACGACCTGCCGCAACCGATCCGGCCGCGCTGTGGTGCAAGACAATTCCTACGACCCTTGATAGTTTTATCCTATCAATATTATTTTTTGATTGCGCGAACATAAACCCACTGTAGCGCGGCTAGCTGCCTGGTCCGCAAGACCTCGCAGACGGTTGCACACAGCAAAGCCTCCGGGGTGAGCCAGACGCGCACCCTGATTTCATGCAATCAAACTTTTTAACCCATGAGCTTCATTTACAACAACCTGAGCAGCCTCTGGAACGCTGCACCGTCCTACTTCCCTCAAATCGCGAAGTACTGCAACAGCAACAACATCAACTGGACCACCTCGACCAATCTGGCGAAGGATGTCGCCCTGTTGCCCGTGCTGGCAGCGGCAGCCGCTGCCGACAAGGTAGGCAAGGCAGCGCTCGACGCCGTGGGCGAAGTGGCAAATGCCGCACCGGTCCTGGCCTATGGCGTCAAGGATCTGGCCCAAAAGGCACTGGTCGGCGCCCACGCCTGGCAATTCGGCAGCGCGGCCGATGCCCCGGCAAAAAGCAGCGCCATCATGGCCGCCGAACTCGCCGGCGCAGCGGGCAGCAAGCTGCTGGACTTCGGCTACAGCGCGCTCAAGAGCGGCTACGCCCTGTTGTCCGACAAGGCCGCGCAAGCCGGTTCGGCGATCTGGGCTGAAGTGCAGGTCCAGGCCCCGGCGCTGGGCCATGCGCTGCTGCAGGATGCCCAACATCTGGCCGGCCTGGCCGCGGATGCGGCCAAGGACGGTTGGACCGTGCTTTCGGGCCAGCCTATGGAGTTCGACGCGTTCGCCGTTGATTTCGATCACGCGGCCATGGCCCAGGTCACGAACCTGGTCCCCGTCGAAGTGCTGTCGACCTCGGTGCTGGCGGCCAGCCTGGGCAGCAGCGCGCAAGGCGATTCCAGCGCTCCCGGCGATGACCATGACTATTTCGACGGCGCGCAAGAAGTCGTGCAGATCGGAATGAATGCGTTTGCAGCCGCCGAAGGCCTGGAAGACTTCGACGCGGACTACACGGCGGCGTACGCTTTCGAAGGCTTGTCGATGCACAACCACCTGGGCCACAGCGCCACCGTGATGGCCTATTGAGGCTGCAGGCTGTCAGCCGGTCGCGTCATGAGCATCGCCGGCTGACAGCCGTCCTGCAACCATGCAGGTGCGCAGCTTGACTGCGCCTGCGGGGAATCCATTACAATACCGAACTATGTTTGCCGCCCATTCCCGCACCGCCCCTTTGACCACTGCCTGCACGGCAGCTGCGTCTGCGGCAGCCGTGGCTGCGCGCGCAATCACCATTACGACGATTAAAGGCTGACCCAGCCCGGTTCGTCGCGCGCCCTCTCCCGGCCAGACGAGCCGGGTCCCAGTCTGGTCGAACATTGTTTCTTAAACCACAGGGGCGTTGAAAATGAGCAAGTTGGTAGGTTTGGTAGGCTGGCGCGGCATGGTCGGCTCGGTGTTGATGGACCGCATGCAGGCCGAAGGTGACTTCGATCTGATCGAGCCGATTTTCTTCTCCACGTCGAACGCCGGCGGCAAGGCGCCCGCCCAGGCCCGCACCCACACCACGCTGCAGGACGCGAACGACATCGCGGCACTGGCCCGTTGCGACATCATCATCACCGCCCAGGGCGGCGACTACACCAAGGCCGTGTTCGGCCCGCTGCGCGCTTCCGGCTGGCAAGGCCACTGGATCGATGCCGCCTCGTCGCTGCGCATGGAAGACGATGCCGTCATCGTTCTCGATCCGGTCAATGACGACCTGATCCAGACCAAGCTCGCCGCAGGCGGCAAGAACTGGATCGGCGGCAACTGCACCAACTCCATCCTGCTCATGGGCCTTTCGGGACTGTTCAAGGCCGGCCTGGTCGAATGGGTCAGCTCCATGACCTACCAGGCAGCTTCGGGCGGTGGCGCCAACCACATGCGAGAGCTGCTCAAGGGTATGGGCGTGGTGCACGCCGCCGTGTCCGACGCCCTCGCGACGCCCGCCTCGGCCATTCTCGACATCGACCGCCAGGTCGCGCACACCATCCGCAACGATGTGCCCACCGAATACTTCGGCGCCCCGCTGGCCGGCGGCCTGATCCCCTGGATCGACGTGCAGTTGCCCAACGGCCAGTCCAAGGAAGAGTGGAAGGGCCAGGCCGAAGTCAACAAGATCCTCGGCACCAGCGCCGTGATTCCCGTCGACGGCCTGTGCGTGCGCATAGGCGCGATGCGCTGCCACTCGCTGGCGCTGACCATCAAGCTCAAGCATGACCTGCCGCTGGCCGAGATCGAGACGCTGATCCAGACAGGAAACCCCTGGGTCAAGTTCGTCGCCAACGACCGCGCCGTGACCGTCAAGGAACTGACGCCCGCGGCCGTGACCGGCGGCCTCGAAGTCGCCGTGGGCCGTGTGCGCAAGCTCAACATGGGCCCCGAGTACCTGTCGGCCTTCGTGATCGGCGACCAGCTGCTGTGGGGCGCGGCCGAACCGCTGCGCCGCATGCTGCGCATCCTGCTCGACAAGTAAGCTGGGACCGGGCCGCGGCCTGCGCCGCAGCCTTTTCTGCCGATTGCCGCCCTCCGGACCATGCAAAATGGGCTGGGGGGCGGTTTCTCGTTGCCCAGGGACAACATCTGGCGCGTTCCCCGGGCGTGTCGCCCTGCCTTGCCCGTCAGGTGTTGGACAATGCCCTCTTCACCTTGGCTTGTCACTGCTATGCATTGCTGCTAAGGTATTTTTCACTATGATTCGCACGCTGTGCCGGCACGGCGGTCATTCCTGAGAACAACTATGCCGCTCGCCCGGGCCGCACAACCACAGAAGTCGACGCCACCATGCATCGTTGGAAACTCTCTGCGCTGGCCGCAGCGGCCCTCGTCTCTGTCAGCCTGACGGCCACTGAAGCCTGGGCGCTGGCGCTGGGCCGCATCAGCATCCAGTCCGCGCTGGGAGAACCCCTGCGCGCGGAAGTGGAGCTGCCGCAGATCACTGCGGCCGAAGCCGACAGCCTGCGCGCGACCATCGCCACGCCCGCCGTTTTCCGCGCCCAGGGCATGGAATACACGGCCACCGCCAGCCAGTTCCAGGTGCAGCTGCAGCGCCGCCCCGATGGCTCGGCCCTGTTGCGCCTGACCAGCACCCAGCCCGTCGCCGAGCCTTTTGTCGACCTGGTGATCGACGCCTCCTGGGCCGCAGGCCATGTGGTGCGCAGCTATACCTTGCTGCTCGACCCGCCCGCGGGACGCCAGTCCGTCCAGGAAATGTCCTCGGCAGCGCAAATCAGCGCCCCCGCCTCCCAGCCATCGGCTTCCGCGCGCGGCACGCCGGCGCGCGTGCCGGCGCAGGCCGAGGTCACCGCGGCAGCGCGCAAGGCGCCGGCGAGCACGCAGAAGCCGTCCTCGCTGACGGTACGCCCGGGCGATACCGCGAGCCGGCTGGCCCAGGGCTATCGCCCGGCAGGCGTGTCGCTGGACCAGATGCTGGTCGCGATGCTGCGCGCCAACCCGCATGCGTTCATCAGCGGCAATGTCAACCGCATGACGGCGGGCGCCGTGGTCGAAATGCCTGATGAAGCCGCGGCGCAAGCCGTATCGGCCAGCGAAGCGCGGCAGATCGTCGCCGCGCAAAGCCAGGACTTCAACCAATATCGCCGCCGGCTCGCGGGCGCGGCGCCGCTCGCGGCCGTGACCGCGGCCCAGCGCAGCGCCAGCGGCAACGTCGAAGCCCAGGTCCAGGACAAGAAAGCCTCGACCGCCGCACCCGACAAGCTCACGCTGTCCAAGGGCGCGCTCCAGGGCAGCCAGAACGCCGACGAACGCCTGGCCCGGGAAAAACAGGCGCAGAGCCAGTCCGAGCGGCTCTCCGAACTCTCACGCAACCTCAACGAGCTGCAGAATGTTGCGGCCGGCGCCCCGGCGGCCGGCGCCCCGGCGGCGGGCGTTCCCGCGGCCGGTGCCCCGGCGGCGGGCGCTGCCGCGGCCGGCACTGCGGCGACCGCAGCAGCCGGCGCAGCCCCTGCGCCGGGCGTGCCGGCTGTGCCCGCGGCGGTCGTTCCTGCACCGGCCACCGCGGCAAGCGCCGCTGCGACGCCGGGCACTCCGGCGACAGCCGATGGTGCCACGCCGCCAGCCGACGCCGCCCCGGCAGATACCACAGCCGCTGCCACGGATGCCGCTGCCGCTGCGGCCCCCGCTCCAGTTCCCGCGCCGGCTGCGGCGCCGGCAGTTGCAGCTCCCGTCGCACCCGCACAGGCCACGCCCGAACCGCCGGGCTTCATCGACACGCTGAGCGAAGACCCCATGCTGCCGCTCGCGGGTGCGGGCCTGCTGGCCCTGCTGCTCGGCTATGCCGGCTACCGCCGCGTACAGAAGCGCCGCCAGCAGGATGCCGCAGGCGACAGCCTGCTGCACCCCGATTCGGTGTTTGCCGCCGGTCAGGGCCAGCAGGTCGACACGGCGCAGACGCAATTCGGCAGCTCCACGGCCTATTCGCACAGCCAGCTCGATACCGGCGGCGAAGTCGACCCGGTGGCCGAAGCCGATGTCTATCTGGCCTACGGTCGCGACCTGCAAGCCGAAGAAATCCTCAAGGAAGCGCTGCGCAGCCAGCCCGAACGCCTGGCACTGCACCAGAAACTCGCCGACATCTACGCCAAGCGCCAGGATCGCAAGGCTTTCGAAGCCGTGGCCCAGACCGTGTTCATGCTGACCAATGGCCAGGGCGCGGAGTGGCTGCATCTGGCCGAACAGGGCCGCGCACTCGATCCGTCCAATGCGCTGTACCAGGCCGCCGCCGATGGGCCGCACGGCAGCAGCGCGGTGGACGACCGCGCGCTCGCACAGGCGTCCTTTGCGGGCACGCTGGCCGCAGCCGCAGTTGCAGCGACGCCATCCGCCCCCGCCGAACCCACGGCGCTGCCCGGCCTGGACCTGAGCCTGGACCTCGATCTGCCTTCCGCTGCGACCGAACCGACAGTGCCCGCCACTGTACAGTCCCCCGTGGAACCTGCGCCGCAAACGCCGCGCGACATCGACTTCGAGCCTATCGAGCCCATCTGGAAGCAGCCCGCCTCCGCGACGCAGCCCGCAGTTCCCGCAGAGCCTGAAATCACTTTCGAGGCTCTGGCCGATCTGCCGCCCGTGCCGGACCAGCCCGAAGCGGCCGGCAGCGCCCTGCCCGATCTCGAGTTCACGCTCGACCAGGAGGCACCAACGTCGCCGGCCGATGCCGCGGCGGCCGGTGCCGCGGCGGCCGGTGCCGCGGCGGCCGCTGCCGCTCCGGCCGCCGCAGAACCGCTGCCTGAACCAGCGCCTGCACCGCAACCTTTCAGCCTGTCCGAGCCCGCTTTGACGCCGGCCGAGGCTCCCGCCGTTGCCGACGCTGCACCGACACCGACACCGACCTTCGACACCCCGCTGTTTGAACTCGAGGACAGCGACGCGGCCAAGCCCGGCCCCACAGCGGCAGCGCCCGCCGCGGCGCCGGCCTTCGACTTCCTCGAATTCGACCTGGGCGGCCTTTCCCTGGACCTGGGCAATAACGCTCCCGCCGAGGCGCTGTCGCAAAGCAGCCAGGCCGCGGCCGAGGACCCGCTGGCGACCAAGCTGGCGCTGGCCCAGGAGTTCGCGGCCATAGGCGACAGCGACGGCGCGCGCACGCTGATCGAGGAAGTCATCGAAGAATCGCAAGGTGAACTCAAAGAACGCGCCCAGCGCCTGCTTTCCGAAATCGATTGATGTTTTTTCTGCAGATCAACGCGGCGCCTGGCGCCCGCGGCAAGGACTTGCCATGCGCATAGCCCTGGGAGTGAGTTACAACGGCCAGCGCTACAACGGCTGGCAGAGCCAGACCTCGGGCAACACGGTGCAGGACCACCTCGAAGCGGCGCTGGGCCGCTTTGCCACCCAGGCCGTGCCCACGGTCTGCGCCGGCCGCACCGATGCGGGCGTGCACGGCATCATGCAGGTCGCGCATTTCGACACCGACCTTTCGCGCACGCCCTATTCGTGGGTGCGCGGCACCAACACCTTCCTGCCCGCCGACATCGCCGTGCAATGGGCCCAGCCCGTGGGCGACGACTTCCACGCGCGCTTTTGCGCCACGCGCCGGCGCTACGCCTATGTGCTGCTGCAGTCGCCGGTGCGCCCCAGCGTCGAGGCCGGCCGCGTGGGCTGGGTGTTCCATGAACTCGATGGCGCGGCCATGCAGGCCGCGGCCCGCCAGCTGCTGGGCGAGCATGACTTCTCGTCTTTCCGGGCGTCGGCCTGCCAGGCCAAGAGCCCCATCAAGACCTTGCACCGGCTCGACATCTCGCGCCGCACCGCACCCGCGGGCGATGCGCTCAGCCGACTGCATGGCCTGGGCCGTCCCGGTGATCCGCCGATGGAAACCTGCTACTGGCATTTCGAGTTCGAAGGCAGCGCCTTCCTGCACCACATGGTGCGCAACATCATGGGTTGCCTGATCGCCATCGGCCAGGGCAAACAGCCCGTGGACTGGATGCAGACCGTGCTCGCGGCGCGTTCGCGCGATGCCGCGGCCCCCACCTTCTCGCCCGACGGGCTTTACTTCCTCGGTCCGGTCTACGATCCGGCCTGGGGCCTGCCGACGCGCGCCGCGGCATTCGATTGGCTGCCATGAATACGACCATCGCTACAGCGCTGCGCACGCGCATCAAGATCTGCGGCCTCACGCGTGAAGAAGATGTGGACCAGGCCGTGGCCGCGGGCGCCGACGCGATCGGCTTCGTGCTCTACGCGCCCAGCCCGCGTGCGGTGAGCATCGCGCGCGCCGCCGAACTCGCGCGCCGCCTGCCGCCGTTCGTCACGCCCGTGCTGCTGTTCGTCAACGAGACCGCGGCACGCGTGCAGCAGGCCTGCGCGGAAATTCCCGGCGCCTGCCTGCAATTCCATGGCGACGAGACGCCCGCGCAATGCCTCGAAGCCAGCGGCGGCCAGCGGCCTTTCCTGCGCGCAGCAAGGATTCCCCTTGGTGACGCCGCAGCCGGCTTCGACCTCGTAGAATATGCTCAGCGTTACTCTCATGCCCAAGCCATATTGCTCGATGCCCACGTGGACGGATATGGCGGCGGCGGCAAGGCATTCAATTGGTCACTCCTTCCTCCAAGCGTAGCCTCTCACCTCGTTTTGTCTGGTGGACTCACGCCTGCAAACGTGACCGATGGCATTCGGCAGGTGCGCCCGCGTTGCAAGACGCTTGCCGTTGATATCAGCTCTGGCGTAGAAGCCACGGGCCCCGACGGCCAACCTCTCAAAGGCGTCAAGGACGCCGACAAGATCCACCGCTTCGTTGCCGCTGTGCGTGCGGCCGATGCCCAACCACGGCAGAATTTGTAATGTTTGAATACCAGCACCCCGACGCATCCGGGCATTTCGGTCGCTATGGCGGCAGCTTTGCCAGTGAAACCCTGACCCATGCGCTGATCGAACTGCGCGACGCTTACGCGCGCTACCAGCACGATCCCGCATTCGTCGCCGAGTTCGAGTCCGAGCTCAACCACTATGTGGGCCGTCCCTCGCCCGTCTACCACGCGGATCGCATGAGCCGCGAAATGGGCGGCGCGCAGATCTACCTGAAGCGCGAAGACCTGAACCACACCGGCGCGCACAAGATCAACAACGTGATCGGCCAGGCGATGCTCGCCAAGCGCATGGGCAAGAATCGCATCATCGCCGAGACCGGCGCGGGCCAGCACGGCGTGGCCACGGCCACCATCTGCGCGCGCTACGGCCTCGAGTGCATCATCTACATGGGCGCCGAGGACATCCGCCGCCAGAGCCCCAACGTCTACCGCATGAAGCTGCTGGGCGCGACCGTCGTGCCCGTGGAATCGGGCAGCAAGACGCTCAAGGACGCGCTCAACGAAGCCATGCGCGACTGGGTCGCCAACGTCGACAGCACGTTCTACATCATCGGCACGGCAGCGGGCCCCCACCCCTACCCCATGATGGTGCGCGATTTCCAGAGCGTGATCGGCACCGAGTGCCTGACGCAGATGCCCGAGTTCCTGAACGGCGGCCAGCCCGACGCGGTCGTGGCCTGCGTGGGCGGCGGCAGCAATGCGATCGGCATCTTCCATCCCTACATTCCGTTCGAGGCCACGCGCCTGATCGGCGTCGAAGCCGCGGGCGAAGGCCTGGATTCGGGCAAGCATTCGGCGTCGCTGCAGCGCGGCAGCGCGGGCGTGCTGCACGGCAACCGCACTTTCATCCTGCAGAACGATGACGGCCAGATCATAGAGACGCACAGCATCAGCGCCGGCCTCGACTATCCGGGCGTGGGCCCCGAGCATGCCTGGCTGCAGGAAATCGGTCGCGCCGAATATGTGGGCATCACCGACACCGAAGCGCTCGAGGCCTTCCACTACCTGTGCCGCGCCGAAGGCATCATTCCCGCGCTCGAGTCCAGCCATGCCGTCGCCTATGCGATGAAGCTGGCCAAGCAGATGCGCCCCGACCAGTCCATCCTGGTCAATCTTTCGGGCCGCGGCGACAAGGACATAGGCACCGTTGCCGACCTGTCGGGCGCAGATTTCTATGACCGCCCTTCGATGCGCGGTCTGACTGTCAAGGGAGGGCCTGCCGCATGAGCCGCATCGCCACCACATTTGAAAAACTCCAGGCCGAAGGCCGCACAGCCCTGATCCCCTATGTCACGGCCGGCTTCCCGTTTGCCGCGATCACGCCCGCGCTGATGCACGGCATGGTCGAAGCGGGCTCCGATGTGATCGAGCTGGGCATTCCGTTCTCCGACCCCATGGCCGACGGCCCGACCATCCAGAAGGCCGGCGACAAGGCGCTGGCGCTGGGCGTGGGTCTGGTCCAGGTGCTGGCCTATGTGCGCGAATTCCGCCAGAAGAACGACAGCACTCCAGTGGTGCTGATGGGCTACGCGAACCCGGTCGAACGCTATGACCAGGTCCACGGCGAAGGTGCTTTCGTCAACGACGCCGCCAGCGCCGGCGTCGACGGCATGCTGATCGTCGACTACCCGCCCGAGGAATGCGAGGCTTTTGCGGCCGCGCTGCGCGCGCGCGACATGGACCTGATCTTCCTGCTCGCGCCGACCAGCACCGACGAGCGCATCCAACAGGTCGCGCGCGTGGCCAGCGGCTATGTCTACTATGTCTCGCTCAAGGGCGTGACCGGCTCGTCGGCGCTGGACCCGGCGGCCGTCGAGGCGATGCTGCCGCGCATTCGCAAGCATGTGAGCATTCCCGTGGGCGTGGGCTTTGGCATACGCGATGCCCAGACCGCCCAGGCGATAGGCGAGTTTTCCGATGCGGTGGTCATCGGCAGCCGCATCATTGAAATGCTCAACGACCAGCCGCATGAAAAAGTCGTCCCGCTGACCATTGACTTCCTGCGCGGCGTGCGCAAGGCTCTGGACGCATAATGCACCCCCGCACCGCGCCCTTTGGGGGCGCGGTGCGCAAAGAGGAAATACTTATGTCTTGGCTTGAAAAACTGCTGCCTGCCAAAATCCAGCATACCGACCCGACGGAACGCCACCAGATCCCTGAAGGTCTGTGGATCAAGTGCCCATCGTGCGAGACCGTGCTGTATCAGGCCGACCTGGAAAAGAACCAGAACGTCTGCCCGACCTGCGGCCACCACCACCGCATCGGCGCGCGCGCGCGCCTGAACCATTTCCTCGACGCTGAAGGGCGTTATGAAATCGGCCAGGAAGTCGTGCCCGTCGACCCGCTGAAGTTCAAGGACAGCCGCAAGTACCCCGAACGCCTCAAGGAAGCGCTGGAGAACACCGGCGAGACCGATGCGCTGATCGTCATGGGCGGCGCCGTGAAAAGCGTCAACGTGGTCGTGGCCTGCTTTGAATTCGACTTCATGGGCGGCTCCATGGGCTCGGTGGTCGGCGAGCGCTTCGTGCGCGGCGTCGAGACCGCGATCGAGCAGAAGGTGCCGTTCATCTGCTTCACCGCCACCGGCGGCGCGCGCATGCAGGAAGGCCTGCTGAGCCTGATGCAGATGGCCAAGACCAATGCCGCGCTCACGCGCCTGGCCAAGAAGGGCCTGCCCTACATCAGCGTGCTGACCGACCCGACCATGGGCGGCGTGTCGGCCGGCTTTGCGTTTGTCGGCGACATCGTGATTGCCGAGCCCAAGGCGCTGATCGGCTTTGCCGGCCCGCGCGTGATCGAGACCACGGTGCGCGTCAAGCTGCCGCCAGGTTTCCAGCGCGCCGAGTTCCTGCAGGAAAAGGGCGCGGTCGACATGATCGTCGAGCGTCGCCAGCTGCGCGACACCATCGCCAACAGCCTGGCGATGCTGCAGCGTTTGCCGGCTGACGCAGTAGCTTAAAAGCACCCCCTGAGCGCCTTCGGCGCTTCCCCCTCTCATCCTTCGGTGGAGGGGGGCGCCCGGCCAGGGACGACACCATCGCTGCGGGGCGGCCCTTGCTCGGTGTCCCCCTGCTGCGCCGTGCCAGTTTCAGAGGCTGCACAGCTTCGTCACAGCGCGTGCCAACCTCCCCGCCCTTCTGGCTGCGCCTGCCGCGCGCAGGGCCCGGGCTGAGCCGGAGTGCCGAAGGACACGGAGGCCACGTAAACTGACTCACCGCGGTTGTCCGAGCGGAGCGCCGCAGGCGCGTAGCGAGTTCCGCGGTGCAGCCCGGGACCGAGCACGGCAGGTTGCCCGGAGCGCAGCGGAGGGTCGCAGACAGCAGGGCCGCATTCTTTTGCTTACTTTTCTTGTGCGAGCAAGAAAAGTGAGTCGGCTGCCGGGCCGAGACCCGGCTCCTGCCCTCTGCAGAGGCATGTTGTAACCACGCCCACAAGGGTTACATCAGCACGCCAGCTTGAACATAGCCCAGCACCATCAATGCAATCTGCAGCAACACCAGCAGCACCAGCGGCGACAGATCGATGCCGCCGATCAGCGGCATCACCTTGCGCACCGGGCGCAGCAGCGGCTCGGCCAGGCGCTCCATGACCATGGCAATGGGCGAACGCGTCTGCACCCAGGAAAGAATGGTGTAGATCAGCACGATGCCCACGCAGCCCGAAAGCGCCACGCGCAGCACGCCGCACAGCGCGAGCCAGGGCAGCCACAGGGCTTGCCCGCCGCCCGCGCCCATCATGAGCCACAGCAGCACGTACTGCAGCATCTGCAGCAGGTAGGCGGCGATTGCGCTGGATGCGTCCCAGCGGCCGGACGCGGGCACGATCTTGCGCAGCGGCAGGATGATCCAGTCGGTCAGCGCGAACACCAGCCGGCCCACGGGATTGGAGAAGGGGATGCGCTGGGCCTGCATGTACAGGCGCAGCAGGCACAGGCCCGTGAGCAGGCCGACGACGACGTCCAGCAAGAAGGTGATGATTTGAAAAAACATGTAGGAATTGAATGGGCTAAGACAGTCGCTTGAGCCTGCAAGACAGCGACGGGTTCAGCATGGGATGATAGTGGGCCAGCGCGTATCATCATGACATTACCCTTGACCCTCACTTCCCTGCCGCTGTTCCCCCTGGGCAGCGTGCTGTTCCCCGGCGGGCGGCTGCCGTTGCGCGTGTTCGAAGTGCGCTACCTGGACATGGTGCGCAAATGCGCGCGCGCCGGCGCGCCGTTTGGCGTGGTGGCGCTCAGCGATGGCCATGAAGTGCGCCATGCGGGCGCGCCGCCGGAGCAGTTCCACGCCGTGGGAACGCTGGCCACGATTGCCCAACTGCAGTTTCCACAGGCCGGGTTGATGCATGTGCTGTGCCAGGGCACGCAGCGCTTTCGCATACGCGAGCGCCGCTGCCTGCCGCATGGCCTGTGGGTCGCCGATGTAGAGATGATCGATGCCGACCTGGCCGTGCCCGTGCCCGAAGACCTGCAGGCCGCGGCCCAGGCGCTGGACAAGCTGCTGCACACGCTGCGCAGCCAGCATGCCGATGATCCCGGCCTGGCCCTGCCCGATGTCCTGCATCTGAACGACTGCGGCTGGGTCGCCAACCGCTGGTGCGAGCTGCTGCCCCTGCCCACGACACTGCGCCAGCAACTGATGGAGCTTGAAAATCCGCTGGTCCGGCTCGAACTGGTGGCCGATGTGCTCGAACGCACGGGCATAGGTTTTTGAGCCCGCACGCGCACGGTTGCGGGCTCGAACCCAAATGGCCCCACGGCCATTGCACATGGGTTCGCCCCAAGCCGGCTAAAAAAACTAAAATCAAGGGTTTTGGCCCCGTTCCACCAGCGCTTGCCCGCTGGCGCTCTTTTCATGTCTGACAACAACACCACTTCCGCGGCCGATACCGCCGCCCCGCAGGACGAAAACCAACTGATCGCCGAGCGCCGCGAAAAACTCAAAAGCCTGCGCGAAGCCCAGGCCCAGGGCGGTGGTGTGGCTTTCCCCAACGACTTCCAGCCCACGCACCATGTGGCCGACATCCAGGCGGCGCATGCCGAGCAGGATGCCGAAGCCCTCGAAGCCGCTGCGGTCAGCGTGAGCGTGGGCGGCCGCATGATGCTCAAGCGCGTCATGGGCAAGGCCAGCTTCGCCACGGTGCAGGACGGCTCGCTGGGCGCGACCGGCGGCCGCATCCAGCTGTACATCACGCGCGACGCGATCGGCGAGGAGCTGTATGCGCAGTTCAAGCGCTGGGACCTGGGCGACATCATCGGTGCCAACGGCACGTTGATGAAGACCAAGACCGGCGAGCTGTCGATCAAGGTCACGGCGCTGCGCCTGCTCACAAAGAGCCTGCGCCCCATGCCCGACAAGTTCCACGGCATGGCTGACCAGGAACAGAAGTACCGCCAGCGCTATGTCGACCTGATGATGGACGAAGCCGCACGCCGCCGCTTCACCGCGCGCTCCAAGGCGATCAGCGGTGTGCGCGAGTTCATGGTCGAGCACAACTTCCTCGAAGTCGAGACGCCCATGCTGCACCCCATTCCGGGCGGCGCCAACGCCAAGCCGTTCGTCACGCACCACAATGCGCTCGACCAGGAAATGTATCTGCGCATCGCGCCCGAGCTCTACCTCAAGCGACTGATCGTCGGCGGCTTCGAGCGCGTGTTCGAAATCAACCGCAGCTTCCGCAACGAAGGCATTTCGGTGCGGCACAACCCCGAATTCACGATGATGGAGTTCTATGCCGCGTTCTGGAACTACCGCGACCTGATGGACTTCACCGAGAAGCTGATCCGCGACACCGCGCAGAAGGCCGTCGGCAGCCTGCAGCTGACCTATGGCGGCAAGCCCGTCGACCTGGCCCAGCCGTTCGAGCGCCTGACCATTCGCGAAGCCATCCTCAAGTACACCGAAGCCGGCGACAACGTCGACCAGCGCGACTGGCTGATTCCCGCGCTGCGCAAGCTGGGCCTGACCGAAGAGAAGAACAAGCTGGCCGGCCGCACGCTCGCGAGCCTGCAGGTGCTGTACTTCGAGGAACTGGTCGAGGAAAAGCTCTGGAACCCGACGTTCATCATGGAACACCCGACCGAAATCTCGCCGCTGGCGCGCGCCAACGACGAGCGCCCCGAAGTGACCGAGCGCTTCGAGCTCTACATCACGGGCCGCGAGTTCGGCAACGGCTTCAGCGAACTGAACGACGCCGAAGACCAGGCCGCGCGCTTCAACGCCCAGGTCGATGCCAAGGACAGCGGCGATGACGAAGCCATGTTCTTCGACCACGACTTCGTGCGCGCGCTCGAATACGGCATGCCTCCCACGGGCGGCTGCGGCGTGGGCCTGGACCGCCTGATGATGTTGCTCACGGACAGCGCCAGCATCCGCGACGTGATCCTGTTCCCAGCGTTGCGCCGAGAACACTGAGGCACTGTTGTCGGTTAACTTGTGACGGCGTTGCGGCGCCCGTTTACACTTGTATCGTCTTCCCGCCATTTTGCAGGCAGGCATACTCAGGCTGGCGGGCCATTGCATGCAATGGTCAGGCCGGTTCGCAAGGACACAAACCCTGCGAACCGGCACCAGTCACAGGAAACCGATGTGATACCGACACAGCCTCCTCCAGCCATCGAGCCCCACGCAGCCCGTTTCACCGCGCACTCCACGGACACCGCACCATTTTCGGTTCTGGTCGTGGAGGATCAGGCGTCCATGCGCGCCTCGCTGGTGCATGAACTGCAGCACGCGGGCGTGACCGAAGTGATGGAAGCTGCCGACGGCCAGATCGCGCTGCAGCTGTTCAAGCTGCGCCGTCCCGACCTGGTGCTGCTCGACATCCGGCTGCCCGGCCTCGACGGCTATGGCGTGGCCCACCAGATGCGCGAATCCGAGGCCGGCGACTGGACTCCGATCATTTTCCTTTCGGGCTTGGACACCGACCTCGACGTCTGGCGCGGCATCGAGTCCGGCGGCGACGACTACCTCGTCAAACCGGTCAAGCCCATCGTGCTGGTCGCCAAGCTGCGTGCCATGCGCCGCCTGCTCGACATGCGCCGCCGGCTGATTTCCATGTCGGCCGAGCTGCATCTGGCCAACCAGCGGCTCAACGAGATGGTCGAGATGGATGCGCTGACCGGGCTGGTCAACCGCCGCGGCTTCGACCGCATCCTGCACGCGGAAATCATTTCGGCGCAGCGCGACAACAAGCCGCTGACGCTGATGCTTTGCGATCTCGACCACTTCAAGCGCTACAACGACAGCTGCGGCCATGTCAAAGGCGACGAGTGCCTGCGCGCCGTCGGCAAGCTGCTGCGCGATGTCTGCATGCGCCCGCGCGACGTCGCCTCGCGCTATGGCGGCGAGGAGTTCGCGATGATATTGCCCAACACGCCGCGCTCGGGCGCGATGACGTTCGCGCGCGCGCTGGGCAAGATGCTGCGTGTGCGCGCCATCCACCACCCCGACTCCCCGCTGGGCGAGGTGCTCACGCTTTCGGGCGGCATCACCACCTGCATTCCCGACGAGAGCACCAACGCCGAAAGCATGGTGATGCGCGCCGACCAGGCGCTGTACGCGGCCAAGGCACAGGGGCGCGACCGCTTCTTCAGCTTCGAGATGCAGATGGACACCATCGAACAAAGAAGCACTCCCTGAACCGCACAGAGTGCGTGAAGCGGCGCTGCCGTTGACCCTGAGACTGCCGAAGGGTGCATGAACAGTCACGCATGAGGCGATAGCTGATAGGCTTGGGGCCACCTTTTCTGTTTGCTGACCCCCATTGGAGCTATGCGTCGTCTTTCAATTCACCTGCCCAGCTGGCTGCAGGACTGGCTGGAAATACTCATTCCGGCCTCGCAGATCCTGCTGATCCTGTTTGCCGCCTGGCTGATCAACCTGTTCTTCAAGCGCGTCATCTATCGCGCCGGAGCCCACTATGCGCTGCCGCGCGAGTTGCTGGTGCCGCTGCGCGGCGTGATCCGCTGGCTGATCATTGCCGCGACCGTGCTGCTGATACTCGAACGCCTGGGCGTTTCCGCGACCGTGCTGTGGACGGCCTTCACGGGCTTTGCGACCGTGGGCGCGGTCGCGTTCTTTGCGGCCTGGAGCGTGCTGTCCAACCTGTTTTGCGCGCTGCTGATCGTCACCGTGGGCCCTTACCGGCTGGGCGACTACATTGAACTGCTCGACACCGCGGAAAAGCCCGGCGCCAAGGGCCGCGTGGTAGACATCAACATGCTCTACACCACGCTGGAAGATGCATCCGCCGCCCACCGCGAAGGCGCGCTGCTGCAGATTCCCAATTCGCTGATCTTCCAGCGCGTGGTGCGCCGCTGGAAAGGCGGAATCCATGCCCACATTCCCGAAGATGCGCCGCCGTCGCCCGAAGAAGAAGCCGCCGCCCTGGCACTGACCACGCGCTCCTGAAATTCCGACCGGGCAAGGGAACTCGCGGGGACCGATGGTTACTCACCACGGTCCATATTTCCCATCAGGAAACGCCCATGCCCGAGTCCTACCAGAATCTTTTGACGATGCTTGCGCAAGAAATAGGGCTGGAGGCCATGTCGCTGATTGCCACCGAGGAAATCATCATCGATGACCTGGCGATAGGTCTGCAGCTTCAGGGCGAAGGCGAGCGCGCGGAAGTGGTGCTGTGCAGCCTGCTGGCGGCGCCGGGCCAAGACCGCTGGGACGAGGTCGCGCGCGCGCTGATGCAGGCCAACCACCTCTGGACCGAAATCTCCGGCGCCACCCTGGGCATGCTGCCCGAGGACGATACCGTGAGCCTCAATGTGCGCCGCCCGCTGCACACGCTCGATGCCGAAAAGCTGGCCGTGCTGCTCGCCAAGACGGCCGACCTGGGCCTGGCCTGGCAGGACTTCATCGTGTCGGGTCAGGCCACGCCCGGCGTGCCCGCATTCTTCGAAATGGCGTCCTCCCGCGCATGAGCCGCCATGGCAGCGTCGCCTGACACCGCATTTCAGGGCAGACGGTCGAGCGCGTTGCGGTAGGCCGGCTGCAGCATCAGTTCGTCCCAGTTCTGCGGCAGCGTTTCGGGCAGCAGCGCCAGGCGGCGTGACTCGCTGTCGGGGCTGGGCGTCCAGCGGCCCTGGTCGCGCGCGGCCTGCATGCCATCGAGCCACTCATCCACGGCAGCGCCGTCGCCCAGGCTCTGGTTGCACAGCAGCGCCATGTCGCAGCCCGCGTTGAGGGCTTCGATCGCGGCGGCGGTGAAGTCCAGGGTCCGGCCATCGAGCCGGCGCGCGGCTTCCATGCTCAGGTCGTCGCTGAAGATCGCGCCGTCGAAGCGCAGCCGCCCGCGCAATATGTCCTGCAGCCATTTGGCCGAGAAGCCCGCAGGCCGCTTGTCGACCTTGGAATAGATCACATGCGCGGGCATGACGCTGGTCAGCACCGAAGCCAGCCACGGATAGGGCGCGGCGTCGTCGGCCAAAATGGCCTGCAGACCGCGGCTGTCGACCGGAATGTCGGTGTGCGAATCGGCCTTGACGAAACCATGGCCGGGAAAATGCTTGCCGCAATTGGCCATGCCGGCCTGCAGCAGGCCGTGCATCAGGCTCTTGGCCAGCGCCGCGACCACGCGCGCATCCGAATGGAAGGCGCGGTCGCCGATCACGCCGCTCTCGCCCCAGTCGAGGTCCAGCACGGGCGTGAACGAGAAATCGACGCCGCAGGCGCGCAGCTCGCTGCCCAGCACATAGCCCGCGGCCGTGGCCGCGTCCATGGCATGGAGCGCGCCGCTGCCTGCGCGCTGCTTCGCGCCCTTCCCGTCGTCCATCCACATGCTGCCGAAGGCGCGCATGGGCGGCAGGTGCGTGAAGCCGTCGCTGCGAAAGCGCTGCACGCGCCCGCCTTCATGGTCCACGCAGATCAGCAGGTCTGCGCGCACCGCCTTGATGTCGGCCGTGAGCGCCAGCAGCTGGGCGCGGTCCTGCCAGTTGCGCGCGAACAGTATCATGCCCCCGACCAGCGGGTGCGCGAGGCGCGTACGGTCGGCAGGCGTGAGTTCGGTGCCCGCGATGTCGATGATGAGGGGAGCGTGCTCGGTCATGTCCGGCCTTCAAGAATCAATCAAGCCCCGGATGATGCCAGCACCGCTGGCGCAGGCGGCAACTATCCGGCTTTTTTCTCGACCACGCAGAAGCTTGCGGCGTAGTCGCTTTCATCGGTCACCGTGAGATGCACCTGCAGGCCGCGCGCCTCGAACCAGTCTTTCAACGCGCCATGCAGCACGATGCTGGGCTGGCCGCTGGGCAGGTTGACGATCTCGCAGTGGCGCCAGGTCATGGGCATGCGCATTCCCAGGCCTATGGCCTTGCTGAACGACTCCTTGGCCGAAAAGCGCGTGGCCATGTAGCGCACGCCGCGGTCCGGCCAGCGCGCACTGCGCGCGCGCCAGGTCGCGAGCTCGCCTTCGGCCAGCACCTTCTCGGCAAAGCGATCGCCCAGACGCTCCAGGCTCGCGCGTATGCGCCGCACATCGCAGATATCGGTGCCTATGCCGTAGATCATGGTGTCAGCCGTTCTTTTGCGCCATGCCGGCGTCAATGCATTGCTGGTACGCCTGGACCGCGCCCGCATAACCGCGCTCGAGCGCATCGCCAATCAAGGCATGGCCGATGGAGACTTCCTGCAGGCCAGGCACGCCAGCGACAAACACCGCGAGGTTGTCCAGGCTCAGGTCATGGCCCGCATTGACGCCCAGGCCCGCATCCAGCGCCGCCTGGGCCGCGGCGCGGTAGCTTTCAAGCTGCTGCGCCTGCTGCGGCGTGCCCCAGGCTGCGGCATAGGGCTCGGTGTAGAGCTCGACACGGTCCGCGCCCACGGCCTTGGCGGCCGCCATCTGCTCGGGGATGGGGTCCATGAACAGGCTCACGCGCACGCCCAGGGCCCGGCATTCGGCAATCAGCGGCGCCAGGCGCTCGGCGTCCTGGGGAAAGATCCAGCCGTGGTCGCTGGTGAACTGGTCTTCGCCATCGGGCACGAAGGTCGCCTGATGGGGCCGCTGGGCGCGGATGAAGTCCATCAGGTTGTGGAAGGGATTGCCTTCGATGTTGTATTCGGCCTGCGGCCACTGCTGCAGCAGGTCGTGCAGTTCCTGCACGTCGCTGGCGCGGATATGGCGCTCGTCGGGCCGCGGATGCACGGTGATGCCCTGGGCGCCGGCTTCAAGGCACAGCTGCGCGGCGCGCGTCACGCTGGGAATGCCCAGGTGGCGTGTATTGCGCACCAGCGCAACCTTGTTGACATTGACCGACAGCGCGGTGCGCGTCGTTGGAGAGGTGGCGGAAGTGGTCATAGGTTTTGCAGATCCATCATCAGCTGGCGGGTGCGCAGCAAAGGGCTGCCGCAATGGTATTGCAGCAGCGCGCGCAGTTGGGATTTGAGGGCCAGCGCCACGGGCGCGGCGGCGCGCAATGTGGCGGTATAGGCCTGGGGCGAATGGCCCGTGCCCAGGGCCTGCTCCAGCGCCTGCCATTGCGCGCCCGTGAGCGCCGCGCGCTCGCCGGCCGCGGCCTGGCGCAGACCGCCTTCGGGCACCAGCATGTAGCGCTTGCCCACGGCCAGCGTCGACAGCGTCATGGTTTCCTCGGCCAGCCCGGGCAGCAGGCCCAGCTCGCGCAGCAGCACCAGCTCGAAGGCGCGCAGCACGGGCTCGAGCGCTTCTCCCTGGGTGCCGGCCAGCACGCGCACCACGCCGCTGTAGACGTCAAACAGCGCCGCATAGGGATCGTCGCGCGCCAGCAGGCGCAGCAGCAGTTCGTTGAGGTACATGCCCGACAGCAGGGCCTCGCCCATGGGCATCACATGGCCGCCGGCCCATTCCGCGCCCTTGAGCGTGTGGATCTCGGCATTGCCTTCGGCGCCCAGCGTATAGGTGACGCGCAGCGGCTGCAGCGGCAGCAGCACCGGACGGAAATTCGAAGTGGGCTTCTTCGCGCCCCGGGCCGCGAGCGCGACCCGGCCCCGGTGGCGTGTGAACACCTCCAGGATCAGGCTGGATTCGCTCCAGTCATAGCTGTGGAGCACGAACGCGGGTTCGTCGGAGACGCGCTTGGCGGCCATGCTGGCCTGGAATCACTCGTAGCCGAAGGAGCGCACGCGCGCTTCGTCGTCGGCCCAGCCCGAACGCACCTTGACCCAGACTTCGAGGAACACCTTGGCGTCGAGCAGGCGCTCGAGTTCCTGGCGCGCTTCGGTGCTGATGCGCTTGAGGCGCTCGCCCTTGTCGCCGATCACCATCGCCTTGTGGCCTTCGCGCTCGACCACGATGGTCACGGCGGTGCGCACGAAGCGCTTGTGCTCCTTGCTCTTTTCCTCGGTCATCTTGTCCAGCACCACGGTGGAGGTGTAGGGCAATTCATCGCCGGTGAAGCGGAACAGCTTCTCGCGCACGGTTTCCGTGACCAGGAACTTCTCGCTGCGGTCCGTGAGTTCGTCGGGGCCGTAGAACCAGGCCTGCTCGGGCAGGTACTTCTCGCAGATGCCGAACAGCCGCTGGATGTCGTCGCGCTTCTTCGCGGACATGGGCACGAATTCGGTGAACGGGTGGCGCTCCTGCATGCTCTTGAGCCAGGGCGCGAGGTCGGCGCGGCGGTGCACCTGGTCGAGCTTGTTGGCCAGCAGCAGCGTGGGGATGCCGGGCTTGAACAGGCTCAGCACCTTGGCGTCGGCCAGCGTGAAGTTGCCGGCTTCGACGACGAACAGGATCAGGTCGACGTCGCTGATCGCGCCCATGACGGTCTTGTTCAGCGACTTGTTGAGCGCGGTCGAATGCTGGGTCTGGAAGCCCGGCGTGTCGACGAACACGAACTGCGTGGCTTCGCGCGTGGCGATGCCGGTGATGCGGTGGCGCGTGGTCTGGGCCTTGCGCGAAGTGATGCTGATCTTCTGGCCGACCAGGGCATTCATCAGCGTCGACTTGCCGACGTTGGGCTTGCCGACAATGGCGATCAGGCCGCAGCGCTGGCCTTCGACATGGACCGGGGCGCCGGCCGCGGCCAGCATGGCACCGATATCGTCCTGCGCAGGGTTCTCTTCGCCTGCGTCGCCGGCTACGTCGTGGGTAGCGTCATTCATGGTTTTTTGCTTTCAATGTGGTCAACATGGCCTCGGCCGCGGCCTGCTCGCCCGCGCGGCGGGATCCACCCATGCCACGCTCGACCAGGTCCATCTCGGCGATGGCGCATTCAATTTCAAACTGCTGGCGGTGCGCCGCGCCGGTGGTCGCCACCACACGGTACTGCGGCAGCTTCATCTTGCGGCCCTGCAGCCACTCCTGGAGTGCGGTCTTTGCGTCCTTGGCGGCGGCATCCATCTGCGGATTGATTTCCACCTTCTCGAACAGGTGGTGCACCAGCACTTCGGCCGGCGTGTAGCCCGCATCGAGGTAGACGGCGCCGATCACGGCTTCCACCGCATCGGCCAGGATGGACGGGCGCTGCTTGCCGCCCGACTTGAACTCGCCTTCGCCCAGCCGCAGCACGTCGGGCAGCTGCAGGCGCACGGCGATGCGGTGCAGTGTGTCCTGCTTGACGAGGTTGGCGCGCACGCGCGACAGGTCGCCTTCGGGCAGCGAGCGCAGGCGCTCGAACAGCAGGCTAGAAATCGCCAGGCTGAGCACCGAGTCGCCGAGAAACTCGAGGCGTTCGTTATGGTCCGCCGAAAAACTGCGGTGCGTCAGCGCACGCTGCAGCAAGGCAGAGTCTTTGAATGTGTACTGCAGGCGCTGCTGCAATGCGATAAGTCCGGGTTGCACCTAGGGAGTCTGCTTCTCAAAACGGTAAACGAGATAGGCGGGCCCGACGAGATGGATCTCGCGGGAATAGCTGAAGGCAACCTGCACCCGTTCGTTGTGCTTGGTCACCTCCAGGTCCTTGCCCTGAATGGAAGTAATGGTGTCGATCGTGGCGGCCCGATCGAAGATGGCGCGTACTTCCGGCACCGTTGCGCCCTCGCGGGCGGCCTTCTTCGCGGCCTTGATCACGGCCTGGTATTCGATGAAGATGGGAACGGATTGTCCTCCAATCGCGACCACCGAGACGGCGACCACCGCCAGAAACACCAGCCCCAGAAAGGACAGCCCACGCTGGCGCGTGCGGCGGGCGATGCTTTGCATTCTCATGTTCCCGTCTCCTCGTCGCGGGCCCCCTCGGCCCAGGCCAATATATGCGGCAGCGTTCAGTGGAAGCCACCGATGCGCTGAAGGTCACCGAAGTTCATCCAGACAAAGAATGCCTTGCCGACGATGTTCTCGTCAGGCACGAAACCCCAGTAACGCGAATCCAGCGAATTGTCGCGATTGTCGCCCATTACGAAGTAATGACCTTCAGGCACCTTGCAGCTCACGCCTTCGACGCTGTAGCGGCAGTTCTCGCGGAAGGCGAAATTGCTCGCGCCCTGAATGAAGGCCGGAACGTTGGCGTTGTTGAGCAGGCGGTGCGGCTTGTCGCCGATCTTTTCCTCGAACTGCTGGAAATAGCGCATTTCGTCCTTGTCGAAGAAGTCGGGCAGCTTGCTGGTTTCCACCGGCTGGCCGTTGATCGTCAGGCGCTTGTTCAGGTAAGCGACTTCGTCGCCCGGCACGCCGACCACGCGCTTGATGTAGTCGAGGTTGGGCTGGGGCGGATAGCGGAACACCATCACGTCGCCGCGCTCGGGGCTGCCGGCATCGATGATCTTCTTGTTGATCACGGGCAGGCGCACGCCATAGGTGAACTTGTTGACCAGGATCAGGTCACCGATCATCAGCGTGGGAATCATCGAGCCCGAAGGAATCTTGAACGGCTCGAACAGGAAGGAGCGCAGCACGAACACGATGGCGATCACCGGGAACAGGCCCGCGGTCCAGTCCAGCCACCAGGGCTGCATCAGCACGCGGCCACGGGCTTCGGGGCTGACTTCGAGATCGAGCTTGGCAATGCCCTTGCGGTCGAGCTCGGCGCGGCGCGCAATGACGGACTCTTCCAGCAAGGCCGCGGCCTTGCGCCGGCGCGGCCAGAAGTACAGGCGCTCGGCAATCCAGTAGACGCCGGTCACCACCGTGGCCAGGAACAGCAGCAGCGAGAAGTTGCCCTGCAGAATCCCCAGGTACCAGGCGCCTATGTATCCCAAGAAAGCAGCCAGCACGGCCGCCGTGATCCATTGCATTGCTCGCATCAATCCTCCACTTGCAAAATCGCCAGAAAGGCTTCCTGCGGCACTTCGACCGCGCCGATTTGCTTCATGCGCTTCTTGCCGGCCTTCTGCTTTTCAAGCAGCTTGCGCTTGCGGCTGATGTCGCCGCCGTAGCACTTGGCCAGCACGTTCTTGCGCAGCGCCTTGACGGTTTCGCGCGCGATGATGTTGGCACCGATGGCCGCCTGGATGGCGACATCGAACATCTGACGGCTGATGATTTCGCGCATCTTCGCGACCACGGCGCGGCCGCGGTAGGCCGATTGCGAGCGGTGCACGATGATGGACAGCGCGTCGACCTTCTCGCCGTTGAGCAGGATGTCGACCTTGACCACGTCGGACGCGCGGAACTCCTTGAACTCGTAGTCCATCGAGGCATAGCCGCGCGAGACGCTCTTGAGCTTGTCGAAGAAGTCGAGCACGATCTCGCCCAGCGGCATCTCATAGGTCAGCATGACCTGGCGGCCGTGGTAGGCCATGTTGAGCTGCACGCCGCGCTTCTGATTGGCCAGCGTCATCACCGGGCCCACATACTCCTGCGGCATGTACAGATGGACGGTCACTATGGGCTCGCGGATTTCCTCCATCCGGCCCTGGTCGGGCATCTTGGACGGGTTCTCGACCATGATCACTTCGCCATCGGCCTTGACCACTTCATACACCACGCTGGGCGCGGTGGTGATCAGGTCCTGGTCGAACTCGCGTTCGAGCCGCTCCTGCACGATTTCCATGTGCAGCAGACCCAGGAAGCCGCAGCGAAAGCCGAAGCCCAGCGCCTGCGAGACTTCGGCCTCGTACTGCAGCGACGCGTCGTTGAGCTGCAGCTTCTCGAGCGCATCGCGCAGCGAGTCGTACTCGCTGGCTTCGGTCGGGTACAGACCGGCAAACACCTGGGGCTGGATTTCCTTGAAGCCGGGCAGCGCCTGCGTGGCCGGGCCCAGGTTGTTGGGCAGCTTCTTTTCCAGCGTGATGGTGTCGCCGACCTTGGCGGCCTTCAATTCCTTGATGCCGCAGATCACATAGCCCACTTCGCCCGCGCGCAATGCATCGCGCGGCTCGTTGGCCGGCGTGAACACGCCCAGCGAGCCGGCTTCGAATACCGCGCCCGTGGCCATCAGCTTGATGCGCTCGTTCTTCTTGAGCTGGCCGTCGACCACGCGCACCAGCATCACGACGCCCACATAGGAGTCGAACCAGCTGTCGATGATCATCGCGCGCAGCGGCGCTTCGGGCTCGCCCTTGGGATGCGGAATCTTGGCGACGATGGCTTCGAGAATCTCGTCTATGCCCATGCCGCTCTTGGCCGAGCAGGGAATCGCGTCGGTCGCGTCGATGCCGATCACATCCTCGATCTCGGCCTTGGCATTGTCGGGATCGGCGTTGGGCAGATCCATCTTGTTGAGCACGGACACCACTTCCACGCCCAGATCGAGCGCGGTGTAGCAGTTGGCCACGGTCTGGGCTTCGACGCCCTGCGAGGCATCGACCACCAGCAGCGCGCCTTCGCAGGCCGACAGCGAACGGCTGACTTCATAAGAGAAGTCGACGTGGCCGGGCGTATCGATCAGGTTCAGGTTGTAGACCTGGCCGTCCTTGGCCTTGTACTGCAGCGCCGCCGTCTGGGCCTTGATGGTGATGCCGCGCTCTTTCTCGATGTCCATCGAGTCCAGCACCTGCGCTTCCATTTGGCGCTCGGCGAGACCGCCGCAGCGTTGGATCAGTCGGTCCGCAAGAGTCGACTTGCCATGGTCGATATGCGCAATGATGGAAAAATTTCTGATGTGCTTCATCAACGAAGGGCGTCTGGTAAGAAAAAAAACAAGGAGAGCGCGTGCAAGAAAAAAGGGCGCGTCGACTGAAGGACGCGCCCTGAACCAACAATCTAGGGCAACTGCGATGGTTGGGGCTTCATTGTAGGCAAAAAGCCCATCTTCAAAAGCCCGGCCGCCGCCCCCCGAAGGGAATTGCCTCATGCCGACATGGGTAATGCGTGCGGGCGGCTGCGCCCGCGCTGCGCGCCCGGGAATTTTCCGGCGCGCGCTGGCTGCAGCCCGTCAAGGCCGGAACCGGCGATTCTACCCAATGCGCCACGAGTCGCCTATTGGTGGCGCAAGCGCCTCTCCTGGGAAAGGCTGCGGCCACCGTCGGCATTTCAGCGCGTCGGGCGGATCAGCACGTATTGTGCCCATTCGCCGCGGCGCACCAGCAGGTTGATGGGCTTGGCCTTGTCGGCCTTGGCCAGCGCGGCTTCAAAGCTCTTGAGGCCAGAAACTTCGGTGTTGGCCACGGCCAGCAGCACATCGCCTTCGCGCAGGCCGGCGCGCGCCGCCGCGCCTTCGCTGGACACCACGCGCACGCCGCCCTTGATCTTGAGCTCCTTCTTCTGCGCTTCGGTCAGCTCGGCGACCGCCAGGCCCAGCTGCTGGGCCGCGGCCGATGCCTTGGGTGCCTTCTCTTCGCTGGGCGCGGTCGCAGAAGCGGTCTTCTCGTCGGGCTCGACTTCGGCGATGGTGATCGTCAGATCGCGCTGGCTGCCGCGGCGGAACACCGTGATGGCGCTCTTGGTGCCGGGCTTGGTGTTGCCGACCATGCGCGGCAGGTCGCCGAACTTGTCGATGGCCTTGCCTTCATAGCGCGTGATCACGTCGCCGGGCTCGATGCCGGCCTTCTCGGCGGGCGAGCCGGCTTCCACGGCGCTGACCAGCGCGCCCTGGGCCTTGCCCAGGCCTATGGATTCGGCGACATCCTTGGTCACGGCGCCGATCTGCACGCCTATGCGCCCGCGCGTGACCTTGCCCGTGGTGCGCAACTGGTCGCTCACGCGAATCGCCTCGTCCATGGGAATGGCAAAGGAAATGCCCATGAAGCCACCCGAGCGCGAGTAGATCTGGCTGTTGATGCCCACCACTTCGCCGCGCATGTTGATCAGCGGGCCGCCCGAATTGCCGGGGTTGATGGCCACGTCGGTCTGGATGAACGGAATGTATTCGCCGGTGTCGCGCTGCTTGGCGCTGACGATGCCCGCGGTGACGGTGTTCTCGAGGCCGAACGGCGAGCCGATGGCCATGACCCACTCGCCGACCTTGAGGCGGTTGACGTCGCCGACCTTGACCGCGGGCAGGCCCGTGGCGTCGATCTTCACCACGGCCACGTCGGTGCGCTTGTCCGAACCGATGATCTTGGCCTTGAATTCACGCTTGTCGGTGAGCGTCACGATGACTTCGGACGCGCCTTCGACCACATGCGCATTGGTCATCACGTAGCCGTCCTGGGTCAGGATGAAGCCCGAACCGACACCGCGCGGCTGCTCTTCTTCGGGCTGCTGCGGCTGCTGGGGGCGCTGGGGACGCTGCGGCAGATTGGGAATCGGCACGCCGAAACGCCGGAAGAACTCCAGCATGTCTTCGTCCATGCCGCTCGCGCCACCGCGGGCCGCGACTTTTTCCGAGGTGCGAATGTTGACCACCGAAGGCCCGACCTGCTCGACCAGCTCGGTGAAATCGGGCAGGCCGCGCACGGCCGCCGCTGGCGCCTGTGCGAGCGCGGGCAGAGGCAGGATTGCACCGACGGAGGCGACCGTCATCACCGATGCCAGCACGTAGGAACGGGCAGATCTCCAGGAGGTATGGGACATTCTCAACCTTTCACAATTCTCGAAGCAAACACAGTTTGGAAAGCGTTACAGCGATTTGGTTCCCTGCAGCAAGCACTGCTGGCGCCCTTGCACGCCATCATGCACCGATTGCCCGCCGTTTGCAGCGCGCGCGCGGCCGCTCAGCGCCGCGCAGAAGCTTGCGAAAAATTCGCGTTGCGCAGGAAGTTGGCCGGCATCTGCAGCGCCGCGACGCTGCTGTACTGGCGGTGGGCGGCCAGCAGCTCGTCGAGGCGCGGATCGCGCAGCATGACGGGCGCGCCGTCGCCGGCCTGCATGGCCACGACCTCGGTGGGCACGGACTGCTGGGGCGCGCCGCCCTGCACCAGTTGCACGCCCGCCGAGAACGCCGCGCCGTCGGTCAGCAGCGAACTCCAGCCCAGCGCGGCCACAGCCGCGACCGAAGCCATGCCCGCAGCCATCTTCCAGCGGAACACGCTGCTGTTCGCCGCCCTGTCGGGACCGCGCGCCGCGGCAATAGGCACCAGCGGCGCGGGCTGCAACTTGGGCCGCGGTTCCTTGGCGAGCTGGGCACGCACACCCGACAGCACGTCGTGCTGGGCATGGTGGGCCAGTTCGGGCGAACGCAGCACATCGCCGACCAGCTGATACAGCTGCCAGGTCTGTCGACCCTCATCGCTGTCGGCGAACGCCAGCGCCTGCGCGATGTCGTCGGCCGCGAGCTCTCCGTCGGCCAGCGCCGACAACTGTTCTCTTTGAGTTTGGTTCAGATCTTCATTCATGATGTCATCCACCTGCGCCCGCTGCTCAGAGCCGGCTACGTCCACCACTACCAACGCTTGCCCGTCTGGTTTTCCAGCATGGGTTTGACCCGCGCGGAAATCGCCTCACGTGCACGAAAGATGCGCGAACGCACCGTGCCGATCGGACACCCCATCGCTGCGGAAATCTCCTCGTAGCTCAAACCTTCGATTTCCCGCAGCGTCACCGCCTGACGCAACTCTTCGGGCAAGGCCTGCATCGCGGCATTCACCGCCTGCGCGATTTCCTGTGCCGCAAGAACGGTTTCCGGTGTCTCGTCCGTGGTTAGTTCTTGTCCGAGGTGAGAAGTTTCATCTTCATCGCTCTGACTGCGTAAAGCCGATTCGGATACCACCGGATTGCGCTTCATGTCGAGCAGCGCCTTCTTCGCGGTGTTGACCGCGATCCGGTAGAGCCAGGTGTAGAACTGGGCCTCGCCGCGGAACTGGTGCAGCGCGCGATAGGCGCGGATGAACGTTTCCTGGGCGATGTCCTGGACCTGATCGGTGTCGCGCACCATGCGCGCGATCAGGCGTTCGATGCGGCGCTGGTACTTGATCACCAGCAGCTCGAAGGCCCGCTGGTCACCGGCATTGGTCCGCTCCACCAATTGGAGGTCGCTGTCGCTGGTGGAGGGAGGGGTCACGGAAGGGTTCATTGAATCGTTCGGGGCCGGCCTAGTATCGCGCATGACAGTCCGGATGCGCGGCGTCATGCAGACAGGTCGGGGCGCCAATATACCGTACGCCTGAGATCCCCCCACGACGCGGGCGCGCTGGCGCGGTGCAGCCACAGCCAGCCGCCGCCGCGCAGACGCCCGCTCGCATGCAGCAGCAGGAAGTCCCGGCCGTCCCAGCAGACCCAGGGCGCCGCGGGCAATGCCTGGGGCAACGCGCCGCGCCGGCGCTGCAGCCACCACTGGCCGCCATCCCATTCGAGCCAGCCCTCGGACCACTGCCGCCAGCATTGCAGCGCGCCCGCGCCGACCGCCAGCCACAGCAGCAGGCCGACGGCCGCAGGCCAGGGACTTGCGCCCTGCTGCGCCCAGGCCAGCAGCCCGGCCGCGGCCACGCCTGCCAAGGCCGCCAGCCCCCAGCCAAGCGCCGGCGGTGGGCGCACCAGCGCATACCGCAGGCGCCCCGGTGCGCTGCGTGTCATCGCGCCGCCCCATGAAAAAAGCGCCGACTCGCCGGCAAATTTGCGGGAGTACGGCGCCTGGGCATGGTGCGCGGCTGAAAAGTGATCAGATCCGCTTGAAGATCAGCGAGCCATTGGTCCCGCCGAAACCGAAGTTGTTCTTCAGCGCCACGTCGATCTTCATGTCCCGTGCGGTGTTCGCACAGTAGTCAAGATCGCATTCCGGATCCTGCGAGAAGATGTTGATCGTCGGCGGCACCTTTTGGTGGTGCAGCGCGAGCACGGTGAACACGCTTTCGATGCCGCCCGCGCCACCCAGAAGGTGGCCGGTCATCGACTTGGTCGAACTCACCACCATGTTTTTCGCATGGTCGCCGAGCGCCGCCTTGATGGCGTTGGTCTCGTTGAGGTCGCCCAGAGGCGTGGAGGTGCCATGGGCATTGAGGTAATCCACCTGGTCGGCGTTGATTCCTGCATTGCGCATGGCGTTGAGCATGGCGCGGCGTGGGCCGTCCATGTTGGGCGCCGTCATGTGACCGGCGTCGGCACTCATGCCGAAGCCTGCCAGTTCGGCGTAAATCTTGGCACCGCGGGCCTTTGCATGTTCGTACTCTTCGAGCACCAGCATGCCTGCACCCTCGCCCAGCACAAAACCATCACGGTCCTTGTCCCAGGGGCGCGAAGCGGTCTTTGGATCGTCATTGCGCGTGGAAAGCGCGCGCATCGCGGCAAAACCGCCGACGCCCAAAGGCGAGACTGTCGCTTCCGTGCCGCCAGCAATCGCCACGTCGGCGTCGCCGTACTCGATCATGCGACCCGCTTCACCGATGCAATGCAAACCGGTGGTACACGCCGTGACCACAGCGATATTCGGCCCCTTGAAGCCAAAACGCATGGACACATGTCCGGCCACCATGTTGATGATGGACGCGGGCACGAAAAACGGCGTGATGCGGCGCGGGCCGCGGTTACCCAGTTCGATCTGGGTGTTTTCAATCAGAGGCAGGCCACCAATGCCTGAACCGACCACGCACGCAATGCGCGTGGCAAGTTCGTCGGACAAGGCTTCGCCCGTAGGCAAGCCCGCATCCTGCACGGCTTGCGCCGCAGCCGCAATGCCATAGTGGATGAAGCTGTCCATTCCCCGCGCATCTTTTGCGCTGATATAGGACTCGACATCAAACCCCTTGACCTCACCCGCAATCTTGCAGGAGAAGTTCGAAGTATCGAACTTCGTGATGAGGTCAATTCCGGACTGGCCGGCCAAAATATTGGCCCAGGCATCCGCCACCGTGTTACCCACGGGGCTGATGCAACCCAGGCCGGTCACGACAACGCGACGACGGCTCATGCGTAAAACTTTCTACTGAACGCGCAGTGTGCGCAGGCCTTTAGGCCTTTTGGTGGGTATTGGCGTAGTCGATGGCGTTTTGCACCGTCGTGATCTTCTCGGCGTCTTCGTCGGGGATCTCGATGCCGAACTCGTCTTCCAAAGCCATCACCAGTTCCACGGTGTCCAGGGAGTCTGCACCCAGATCAGCCACGAAGGCCTTTTCGCTGGTGACTTGAGACTCTTCCACGCCAAGTTGTTCGGCAATGATTTTTTTGACACGTGCTTCGATATCGCTCATGGTTTCCCTCTGGGGGTTGTGAATGAATCCGCGATTCTAGCTGCTCAGGGCAAAACCCCTGCACAACTCGCCGCTCGGACATACGGCGTGACTCTTGACAATTACATGTACATGCCACCGTTGACATGCAATTCCTGGCCTGTCACATAGCCCGCACCCGTGGATGCGAGGTAGGCGACAGCGTGTGCGATGTCGGACGGCTGACCCAGTTGCCCCAGGGCAATCTGGGATTGCAGCGCCTGGCGCTGCTCCTGCGGCAGCTGCGCGGTCATGTCGGTTTCAATGAAACCGGGGGCCACGCAGTTGACGGTGATGTTGCGGCTGCCGAGCTCGCGCGCCAGCGCGCGCGTCATGCCGGCAACGCCGGCCTTGGCCGCGGCGTAGTTGGCCTGACCGGGGTTGCCCGATGCGCCGACCACGCTGGTGATGGAAATGATACGGCCAAAGCGCTGCTTCATCATCGGGCGGATCGCGGCGCGGCTCACGCGGAAGACCGCTTTGAGATTGGTGTCAATCACCGCATCCCAGTCTTCGTCCTTCATGCGCATGGCCAGCTGGTCGCGCGTGATGCCCGCGTTGTTGACCAGCACATGCAGGCCGCCCTGGGCCTTGACGATGCCGTCCACCAAGGCCTCGACGGCCGCGCCGTCGGTGACGTTGAGGTTGACGCCGCGGCAACCGGGAAATGCCGCCAGGGCCTCGGTGATGTGCTCGGCGCCGCTGTCGGAGGTGGCCGTACCGACCACGTGGTAGCCGCGACCGGCCAGTTCGAGCGCGATGGCCGCGCCTATGCCACGCGTGGCACCGGTCACAAGAGCGATTTGGGGCTTGGTTTCTGTCATGCGAACAATTCCTTCACTTCGGCCAACGTGGCCGGATCGTACAGGGCTGCGCCCACGAGTTCGGCGTCGATGCGCCGTGTCAGGCCCGCGAGCACCTTGCCCGGGCCGCATTCGACCAGATGGGTGATGCCGCGGGCCTTCATGGCCTGCACGCACTCGACCCAGCGCACCGGGCCGAAGGCCTGGCGGTACAGGGCATCACGAACAGCATCGGCCTCGGTCTGCACCGCGACGTCGATGTTGTTGATCACGGGAATCTGGGGCGCGGCAAACGTGGTCTGCGCGAGCGCGACGCGCAGCTTTTCGGCCGCGGGCTTCATCAGGCTTGAATGGAACGGCGCCGACACCGGCAGCGGCAGCGCGCGCTTGGCGCCCGCGGCCTTGAGGGCCTCGCAGGCCTTCTCGACGGCCAGCTTGCTGCCCGCGATCACGGTCTGCGAGGGATCGTTGAAATTCACGGCCTCGACAACTTCGGCGCCGCCCAGGCTGGCCGTGATTTCGGCGCAGCTGGCCTTCACGGCATCGGCATTCATGCCCAGGATGGCAGCCATGGCGCCCGTGCCCACGGGCACGGCCTCCTGCATCGCCTGGGCGCGCAGGCGCACCAGCGGCGCGGCCTGGGCCAGCGTCAGCACGCCCGAGGCGACCAGCGCCGAGTATTCACCCAGCGAATGGCCGGCCAGGGCCGCGGGCTGGGCGCCACCTTCGGCGTTCCACACGCGCCAGGCGGCGATGGCCGCGACCAGCATCACCGGCTGGGTGTTGGTGGTCAGCGCCAGCGCTTCCTTGGGGCCTTCATGGATCAGGCGGGCGACGTCCTCGCCGAGCGCATCGGAGGCCTCGGCCAGGGTCTGGACCACCACGGGGTGGTCCTGCCATGCGTCCAGCATGCCCACGGACTGCGAGCCCTGACCAGGAAAGACAAATGCAAATTTCTTCATGCTCATGGTCTTGCTTTGATTTTGGTGAAAAAAAGGGCGGCCTCGCCGCCCCGGGTAGCTTGCAGCGGCTTACAGCTTCAGCAGCACCGCGCCCCAGGTGAAGCCGCCGCCCACGCCTTCGAGCAGCAGGTTCTGGCCGGGCTTGATCTGGCCGGAGCGCACGCCATGGTCGAGCGCCAGCGGAATCGATGCGGCCGAGGTATTGCCATGCTGATCCACAGTGACGATGACTTTTTCCATCGGCAGCTTGAGCTTCTTGGCCGTGCTCTGCATGATGCGGATGTTCGCCTGGTGCGGGATCAGCCAGTCGATGTCGGCATCGGTCATGCCGGCCTTGTCGAGCGTGGCGCGCGCGGCTTTCTCGAGCACGCCCACGGCCAGCTTGAACACCGCCTGGCCGTCCATCTTGAGCACCGGGTCACCAAGGATCTGGCCGCCCGAGACGTTGCCGGGAACGCACAGGATGGCGCTGTGCTTGCCGTCGGCATGCAGATCGCTGGCCAGGATGCCGGGCTGCTCGGAAGCTTCGAGCACCACCGCGCCCGCGCCGTCGCCGAACAGCACGCAGGTCGTGCGGTCGTTGAAATCGAGAATGCGGCTGAAGACTTCGGCGCCTATGACCAGCGCGCACTTGGCCGAACCGGTCTGGATCAGCGCATCGGCCACCGTGATCGCGTAGACGAAGCCGCTGCACACGGCCTGCACGTCAAAGGCCGGACAGCCGTTGGCGCCAAGCTTGTGCTGCAGGATGGTCGCGGCCGAAGGAAAGACCATGTCGGGCGTGGAAGTCGCGACGATGATCAGGTCGACTTCCTCGGGCCTGCGGCCCGCGGCCTCCAGCGCCTTGCGCGCGGCCTCCAGACCCAGGTCGCTGCTCGTGACATCGGGTTCGGCGAAATGCCGTGCCCGGATGCCGGTGCGCTCGACAATCCATTCGTCGGAAGTTTCAATGCCACGCGTGGCCAGGTCGGCCTGCATGTCCTGATTGGTCACGCGCCGCGGAGGCAGATAACTTCCGGTGCCGGTGATGCGGGAATAAATTCTCATCTGTTTTTAAGCTCAAGACGCCGACACTGCCGGAACCGGAGTGGCTGGCACGGCGTCCAGCAAAGGAGCTGCACGGGCAATCCGGGACTGAACGCGGTCAAGCAAGTTATTGCAGGCCGCATCATACGCCCGGGTCAATGCGTACTCGAAAGCAATCGCATCCGCTGATCCATGGCTCTTGAAAACCAGGCCGCGCAGGCCCAGCAGCGCGGCACCGTTGTAGCGCCGGTGGTCCATGCGTTTCATCAGCGCCGACAGCACCGGATAGGCGACGACGGCCGCGAGCTTGGTGAGGATGTTGCGCTTGAACTCCTGCTTGAGTCCGTTGCTGATCATCGAGGCCACGCCTTCGCTGGTCTTGAGCGCCACGTTGCCGACAAAGCCGTCACAGACCACGATGTCGACCGTGCCCTTGAAGATGTCATTGCCTTCGACATTGCCGAAGAAATTGATTTCACCCGCCTGGCCGGCCTTGCGCAGCAGCTCGCCGCTGCGCTTGATGACATCGCTGCCCTTGATGGCTTCCTCGCCGATGTTGAGCAGGCCGACCGAGACCTTTGAGTTTTCCTCGAGCGCCGAGACCAGGGCCGTGCCCATAAAGGCGAATTGCAGCAGATGCTCGGCGGTGCAGTCGACATTGGCGCCCAGATCGAGCACCGTGGTCGCATGGCCCTTGCTGTTGGGCAGCTGGGCGGCAATCGCCGGACGGTCTATGCCGTCGAGCGTCTTGAGCACGTAGCGCGCGATGGCCATCAGCGCACCGGTATTGCCGGCCGAGACGGCAGCGGCCGCGGCGCCCGACTTGACCTGCTCAATGGCCACACGCATGGAAGAGTCTTTTTTGCGCCGCAGCGCGACCTCGACGGGGTCATCCATGCCGACGACTTCGGACGCCGCCACCAGGGTGACGCGCTCATGCTGGAACGACTCCAGGCTTTCAGGTTTGCCTACCAGCAGCAGCCGCGCCTTAGGATGTTTGTCGAGAAACTGACGGCACGCCGCGAGCGTGACGCGGGGGCCGTGATCGCCCCCCATGCAGTCAACAGCCAGTGTGATCATGGGCGACTTGCGGACCTGCATTGAGGTCTCAAAGAAAAAATCATGCGTTCAAAAACACAAAAGCCCGCGCTACTTTTTTTGTAGCCGCGGGCCCTGTGGGAGCGGTCGAAGATCAGGCTTCAGACTTGTTCTTCAGCACCTGACGGCCGCGGTAGACACCGGTAGGGCTGATGTGGTGACGCAGGTGGGTTTCACCCGTTGTCGGCTCGACAGCGATGCCGGGCACGTTCAGAGCGTTGTGCGAACGGTGCATGCCGCGCTTGGAAGGGGATTTTTTGTTTTGCTGAACAGCCATGATGGCTCCTGAGTCTTGAAGGGGTTGGTAAAAAACGCGATCAGCCCATTGAAGACACGAGGGGATTCGCGAGAAGCCTAAGAGTATAACGCAAACATGAAGAAAGCGTAAATAACCCCCGAAGCGGCTTCGCCGCAGGCGGCTCCTGTGTCTTGTTTTAGGTGTGCGTGCAGCGGGAAATTATGGCTTGGGCTTGGAAATGCGCAGGCCGGCAAGCGCCGCAAAAGGATTGGGCTTCTCGCTGTTGGCCTGCTCGAAATCCTCGTCGCTCGAAGCCAGGGGCACAGCTTCGGGGCACTCATCATGCAACGGAACCACGGGCAGCTCCATCAACAGTTCGTCCTCGAGCAGTTCGAGCAGGTTGAATTCCTTGCTCAGCGCGAGCAGGTCCTCTTCGCTTTCGTCGTCGAGCGCTTCGGCCGTGGCCTCATCGGCGACAAAGCGGAAAGACCGCTCCACGTCGAGGGCGATAGGCGCGGGCGTGAGGCAGCGCTGGCAGATCATCGGCAGGTCGGTCTCGCCCTGCAGGTGCAGCCAGATCTGGGGCTCGGCGCCGGCTTCGGCGCGCAGCTCGCCCTCGGCGGCCCAGCGTACTTGCACACCGTCGTGCGGGCCCTGGGCTTCGAGCGCCAGGCGATTGAATTGCGAGAGCGGTTCCTGGCCTTCGATGTGCGCCTGCGCTTGCGCAAACGCCTTGACATCGAGCCGTTCCGGGGAAAATTCCTTGGTCATGGCGGCCAGTGTAAGAGAATCGGCCCATGCTTGAATCCCCTGCCACTCCGAACCCTTTGCGCCAGCGTCCCTTGATTCTGGGCTCGACCTCGCGCTATCGCCGCGAGCTGCTGACCCGTCTGGGCCTGCCTTTCGAGACCGCTTCGCCCGAAGTCGACGAAACGCCGCTGCCCGGCGAAGCGCCGCGCGCGCTTGCATTGCGCCTGGCACAAGCCAAGGCCCGCGCCGTGGCCGCGCTGCACCCTGAAGCCATCGTGATCGGCTCCGATCAGGTGGCCGACCTCGCGGGCCAGCCGCTGGGCAAGCCGCTGACCCACGAGCGCGCGGTGCGCCAGCTGCAGGCCATGCGCGGCCAGACGGTGCTGTTCGAGACCGCCGTGAGCGTGGTGTGCCAGGCCAGCGGCTTTGCGCAGACCGAGCTGGCCACCGTCGAAGTGCAGTTTCGCGACCTGACGGACGACGAGATCGAGCGCTATCTGCGCGCCGAGCAGCCCTACGACTGCGCGGGCAGCGCCAAAAGCGAAGGCCTGGGCATCAGCCTGCTGACGCGCATCCTCAACGACGACCCGACCGCGCTGATCGGCCTGCCGCTGATCCGCACCACCGCGCTGCTGCGCGCCGCAGGAATGCAATTGCCATGAACACTTCCACCAAGCCTGGGCGCGGCACGCTGTACCTCGTTCCCGCGCCGCTGGACTTCGGCTGCGACAGCCAGTCCCCATTGACCGATGTGCTGCCCGAAGCCACGCTGCGCCGCGCCGCCGGCCTCACGCACTGGATCTGCGAGAACGCCAAGAGCACGCGCGGCTACCTGAACCGCATCGCTCCCCTCTTCCCGCTCGCGGCAACGCTGCAGGAGCAGTCCATCGTCGAGCTGCCGCGTGAAGCGCACAAGAAGGGCGACCACGGCGACAAGGGCAGCGCGGTGTTCGACGCCAAGCAGCTGCTCGCGCCCGCGCTCGCCGGCCACGACATCGGCCTGGTCAGCGAAGCCGGCATGCCGGCAATTGCCGACCCGGGCAGCTCCATCGTGCGCGCCGCGCATGACCTGGGCCTGGCGGTGGTACCGCTGGTCGGTCCGGTGTCGCTGCTGCTGACGCTGGCCGCCAGCGGCCTCAACGGCCAGAACTTCGCGTTTGTCGGCTATCTGCCCCAGGACAGCGCGGCGCGCGGCCAGCGCATTCGCGAGCTCGAGGCGCTGGCGCTGCGCCAGGGCCAGACCCAGCTGTTCATCGAGACGCCCTACCGCAACCCCGCGCTGTGGCAGGCGCTGCTGCAGACGCTGCAGCCCAACAGCCGCCTGGCGCTGGCCGCGGGCCTGACGCTGGCGACGGCGCGCATCGAGAGCCGGCTGGTGCGCGACTGGAAGCAGCTGCCCATGCCCGCCGACAACCGCACTCCCGTGGTGTTCGCGATAGGACGCTGACGCGCTGACCGTCCTGTCCGCCCTCATCGCGCCCGGCCGGGAGGCGCTCACGTCACGGAGACTTCATGGACACTGGTACCTGGTTCATCCAACTCTCAGCCTGGCAGGTCATGGCGCTGGGGCTGGTGTTTTTCGGCGGCCTGTATTGCCTCGGCGGCTGGGGCATGTCGGCGCTGACGCGCACCCTGGCCCGGCTGGGCATAGGCCGGCCGCTCGATACCCGCGCACTCAAGCCCGACCAGCTGCGGCGCGAATGGCGCCAGTCGTTTCACTCGGTGCTGGTGTTCGGTCTGGGAATGATCGTGCCCTGGGGTTTTCTGCAGCTGGGCTGGGCGCGCCTGACGCCCGACGCCAGCGCCGGGCGCATTGCGCTCGAAATCGTGGTGCTGCTGATATGGAACGACGTGCACTTCTGGATCAACCACCGGCTGCTGCACACGCGCCGGCTGGTGCGCTTTCACGGCGACCACCACCGCTCGGTGGTCACCACGCCCTGGTCGACCTACAGTTTCCACCCCATAGAAGCCATGATGCTGGGCAACATCATCCTGCTGCCCATGCTGGTGCATGACTTCTCGTTCTGGTCGCTGGCCAGCGTGCCCGTGCTGAGCCTGCTGCTCAATGTAATTGGTCACGCTAATTACGATTTCTTTCCATCAGTCTCCGACACCCACCCGCTGGCCGCGAGCCGGCGCCACCATCTGCACCATGCGCGCCCGGCCGGCAACTACGGCTTTGCACTCGCATTCATGGACCGGCTCATGCGCACCCAGGTCAAGACCGCGCCGGGCGCGCGCTAGATGGCGCGGCGCCTTCCCCGGCTGCGCCATGGGCGCGACTGGCAATCGGTGGCCTACATGCTTGCGCTGCCGCTGCTGGTCTGGTGGCAATGGACCCATGGCTTCCACTGGCTGCTCTACGGCCTGACGCTGTTCCTGACGCTGGGCACGGGCGTGATCCACCACAACCATACGCACCTGCGCATGTGGCATGGCCGCCGCGCCAACCGCCTGACCGATTACTGGCTCACGCTGCTGCAAGGCCACCCGACGTTCGTGTTCTGGCCCGCGCATGTGGGCAACCACCACCGTTTTCGCCATGGCCCGCGCGATATCGCGCGCACCTACCGGCCCGAATTCGGCGGCGATACCAACCACCTGTGGGGCTATCTGATCCACCCGCTGCAGGCGGGCCTGGTGCTCTACCCGATGTTCCTGCGCTGGCTGGCGCGCCTGCGGCGGCATTCGCCCGGCGCCTTCCGCTACTGCATGGGCCAATACGCGCTGTGGCTGGGAAGCTGGGCCATCCTCTTGGCGCTCGACTGGCAAAAGGCGCTGCTGCTGGTGATCGTGCCGCAACTGCACGGCCTGCATTGGCTGCTCGCGACCAACTACCTGCAGCATGCGCATGCCGACGGCCGGCCGCTGACGCGCGCGCAGCGCAAGATGCCCGGCACGCCGCTGAACTACGCGCGCAATTTCGAAGGCTGGGTCAATCCGCTGCTGTTCAACATCGGCCTGCACACGGCCCACCATGAGCACCCCCAGGCCCACTGGTCGCAGCTGACGCGGCTGCATGCCGACCACTACCGCACACGCGTGCACCCGGATCTCAACGAACGCGGCCTGCTGCCCTATATGGGCCGGGTGTTCGTGCTGGGCCTGGTCTGGCCCGCGGCGCGCACCCGGGCGCAGATGCCTGCCAACGCCATCCAATAATCAACAACCAATACGCCATGCCTGTCGCCTATTCCAACGTCTATCTTCAATCCGCGGGAATGTTCCTGCCCGGCGCACCCGTGGACAACGCGGGCATGGATGCGTTTGTCGCTCCGCTCAATCGCATCTCCGAGCGCCTCAAGCGCCGCATCCTGGCCGAGAACGGCATCCTGACGCGCCACTACGCGATCGACGGCGCGGGCGCGACCGTGTTCAGCAACGCGCAGATGGCCGCCGGCGCGATCGAAGCGACGCTGGCGGGCGCGGGCCGGTCGCTGGCCGATATCGGCTTTCTGTCCAGCGGTTCGTCGGGCGGCGATGCGCTGATGCCCGGCTTTGCGAGCATGATCCAGGGCGAGATGGCCGCGCCGCCGATGGAGACGCTGTCGGTGCACGGCGTCTGCGCGGCCAGCGTGGGCGCGCTGCAGGCCGCGGCCATGGCCGTGGAAAGCGGCGCCCATTCCCTGGCGCTGTCGGTGGCCAGCGAAATGCCTTCGCGGCTGTTCAAGCGCTCGCGCTTCGCGGCCCAGGGCTACGACACCGACTTCGACGCCCACTTCCTGCGCTGGATGCTGTCGGACGGCGCGGGCGCGGTGCTGCTGGGCGGCCCCCAGGCCCTGCCGCAGGTCAACGGCCTGCGGCTGAAACTCAAGTGGACCCACCTGCGCAGCTTTGCCGGCGACTACCCGGTGTGCATGCAGCTGGGCCTCACGGCCGACCGCAGCCAGAGCCACCTCGATTTCCCTGCCTGGGGCGATGCCGAGGCCGCGGGCGCGCTGGCGCTGCGCCAGGACATACGCCTGCTGCCGCACCTGTTCGACGTCTGCATCCACGAATACGCCGATCTCGCGCACAAGGGCTGGGTGCCAGAGCGCGGCATAGACCACTTCCTGTGCCACTACTCGTCCGAGCGCTTCATACCCGTGGTCGATGACCTGCTGGGCAAGGCCCAGCTGAGCATTCCGCGCGATCGCTGGTGGAGCAATCTGGCCTGGCGCGGCAACACCGGCGCGGCGTCGATCTTCATCATGCTGTCGGAGTTCCTGCAGCAAAAGGGCTCCAGCCTGAAAGCCGGCGACAGCGTGCTGTGCTTCATTCCCGAGTCCGGCCGCTTCACGGCCGGCTACATGCTGTGGGAGGTAGAGGCGGACACCCCGGCTCCCGCCCTGGCCGCCTATCCGTGCCCGCCCGCCCAGGCCGGCGACGCCATTGCCCATGACGCCCTGCCCGATGTCAGCACCATTGCGCCGCCGCATGACCCGGCAGCGGCCCCCAAGGCGCTGGCCCCGCTGCTGACCGAACTTGCCAGCATCTGGCAGGACTACCGCTCCAGCGTCTGGCGCACGCCGCTGCTGCAGCGCATACGCACGCGCCAGCTGCACACCGGCGACTATGTGCGCTGGATGAGCCAGTGGATTCCGCAGGTGCGCGAAGGCAGCCTGTGGATGCGCGAAGGCGCGGCCTCGCTGACCGGCGACTATGCAGCGCTGGCTTCGCTGATCGACCTGCATGCGGGCGAGGAACAGAACGACTTCAAGATCCTGTACAGCGACTACCTCAAGACCGGCGGCACGCAGACCGACATCACCGCGCTGCGACGCAATCCCGGCGGCGAGGCACTCAATGCCTATCTGCACAGCTTGGCGGCGACACCCAACCCCATAGGCCTGCTGGGCGCGATCTACATCATTGAAGGCACGGGCCAGCGCATCGTTCCCAGCCTGCTGCCGCTGCTGCGCGCCGCGCTGGCCCTGCCGCCCGACGCCTTTCGCTTCCTCGAATACCACGGCGCCAACGACGAGCACCATCTCGAGCGCTGGCTGATGGCGGTGCAGATGACGCTGGAGCTCGACAGCACAGGCACGGCCCAGCAGGCGATATTGCAGACCGCGCGCCACACGGCGGCGATGTATCTGATGCAGTTCCAGCATGTGCTCGAACAGTGAGGAAGATCCCATGAAGAACGAATACACCGATCATCACTGGGACGAGCGCGATCCCAGCCCCTGGCTGGCGCTGTACCTCGACCAGAGCACGCCCCTTCCCGACGACGTCAAGGCCGCGTGGCTGCGCGACTGCAGCGGCAGCTCGCGCCAGTTCTTCCTGCCGCTGGTGCGCCCCATGGCGCGCGTGTCGATGATCATCATCCAGCTGCTGAAGATCTTCCTGCCCAAGCGCTGGTCGCATTCCATGCTGCTGCACCGGCTGCTGGCGTTCAGCATGAACCGCTTTGTCTCGCCCGAGGCCAACTGGCTGATCATGCGGCACTTCCACCTGGGCTCGCAGGTGCTGTCCTTTGTCTCGGCGAATTCGCCCGTGCCGGTCAGCACCGCGCCGCTCAAGCCCATGACCATAGACGAGGTCAAGGACGAGCTGTTCCTGCGCCATGACCTGAACCTGTTCAATTTCGTGATCCGCCTGAACAAGGCCTTGCGCGCGGAAAACAAGGAGCTGGTGCCCGTGCCCGAGCCCGACTTCTCGATGCTGCACGAGCCAGAACTGCGGCTCGAGGACATGCCGCGCGGCCGGTTCAACCTGCTGGACCTGCAAAGCGCCATCGAGATCTATACGCCGGTCTACCAGCTGCTGCTGACCGACAACGACTTCTGGCGCGCGAGCAATTCGCTGCAGCTCGACGAGACCGTGGCGATCTACTGCGCCAAGATCCTGGCTTCACCCGAGCACCTGGTGCTGCTCAACAACAAGCACCCGCTGGTGCCGATGACCACCTTGTATGCGGCCTACCGCCTGGTGCTGCACGGGCTGTCGTCGGAAATGCTGCATGCGCTGCTGATGCGCATGGCGCGCGGGGAGATTCCGATTCCCGCGCGCGAATTCGCCAAGATGCACGACGCGGCGGAGGTGGTGGTCGGGCACGCCCCAATGCCATGAGCGCTGGCCGTTCATGCTTCGACAAGCTCAGCACGAACGGGGGGGGGTAGGCTCAGGGCGAACGCAGCGGGTAGGCTCAGGGCGAACGGGGGCGGGTAGGCTCAGCGCAAGACCGGCAGGGCCGAGCGCATGGTCTGCACTGCTCCCCCGCCGATGGCCGCGCCGAACTTCTTGGCCAGGCGCTCGGCGACGTTGTCGCGGCGCGTGTAGTCGATCACTTCCTCGACCTTGACGATTTCGCGCGCCACGTAGTCGAGGTTGCCGAGCTTGTCGGCCAGGCCCATCTCCACGGCCTGCTGGCCGGTCCAGAACAGACCGCTGAAGGTGTCGGAGTCGATCTTCAGGCGTTCGCCGCGGCCGGTCTTCACGGCGTTGATGAACTGCTGGTGGATCTGATTGAGCATCGACTGCGCGTGCAGGCGCTGGGCCTCGGTCTGCGGGCTGAACGGGTCGAGAAAGCCCTTGTTCTCGCCGGCGGTGAGCAGACGGCGCTCGACGCCGAGCTTTTCCATCGTGCCCGTGAAGCCGAAGCCGTCCATCAGCACGCCTATGCTGCCGACAATGCTGGCCTTGTCGACAAAGATGTCGTCGGCCGCGGCGGCAATGTAATAGGCGGCCGAAGCGCAGGTTTCCTCGACCACCGCATAGACCGGCTTGCTGTGCTTGGCCTTGAGGCGCTGGATCTCATCGTAGATGATGCCGGCCTGCACCGGGCTGCCGCCCGGCGAGTTGATCAGCAGCACCACGGCGCGCGATCCCGAGTCTTCAAAGGCGCTGCGCATCGCGGCGACCACGAACTCGGCGCTGGCTTCGGCGCCGGTGGCGATCTCGCCCTTGATGTCGACCACGGCCGTGTGCGGGCCACTGACAGTTGTGGTGGCCACGTCGCGGCCAAACATCATCCAGCCCAGCGCCAGCAGCACCAGCAGCCACGACATGCGGCCGAACAGCCGCCAGCGGCGCGCGGCGCGCTGCTCGCGAATGGTCGCCATGACCAGGTTTTCAAGCACCTCGCGCTCCCAGCCCGGCGACTGCGCAGCGGAGGACGCGGATGCGGGGGCGGCGCTTTCGGGCCGCGCCTGCGCCCACAGATCGGGGGCTGCGGGGTGGACGGGTTCGGAGCCAGGGGTTCCAGGAGGCAAAGGGGTGGTCATGTCAGAGCTCGACAGGGTGCAGGTCTTGGGAAGTATGCCAGTGCACCACACCCTGAGCTTCGCACACTACTATTTTCACCAGACCGCCGCGGCAGGGTCCGCCCGCACAGGCACCGGTGTCGGGCGCGTAGGCCGCACCGTGGGTTGCGCACAACAGCCATTGACCGGAATCGTCGAATATCCGGTTGGGCTGCCAGTCCAGTTCCATGGGCACATGGGTGCAGCGGTTCAGATAGGCGTGCACGCCGCCCTGGAAGCGCACCGCGAAGGCCCGGCAGCGCTGGCCGGCGTAAAGCACATCGAAGGGCTGGGCCAGGCCGCCCTCGGCCAAATCCTCGCTGCGACACAGGAAGACCGCCGGCATTGCAGGCTCAGCCGTTGGCCAGCAGCCACTGGTGCAGCCCGGCCACCGATTCCGCCACGTACAGCGGCTCGAACTCGCCAAAGCCGCCGGTCGCATGCGCGCCGTACGACACGCCCACGCGCGCGCAGCCCGCGTTGCGCGCCATCAGCAGATCGTGCGTGGTGTCGCCAATCATCAGCACGCGTTCGGGCTCGACGCCGAATTCGGCCATCAATTCCTGCAGCATCAGCGGATGCGGCTTGCCCGCGGTCTCCTCGGCGGTGCGCGAGCCGTCAAACAGGCCCTTGAGCGCGACGCTGGCCAGCACTTCATTGAGCCCGCGCCGGCTCTTGCCCGTGGCCACGGTGAGCAGATAGCCGCGCTCGCGCAGCGTCTCGAGCAGCGGCACCACGCCGTCGAACAGCGTCAGGTCGTTCTGGTGCTGCAGGTAGTGGTAGCGGTAGCGGTTGCCCAGTTCGGCGTACTTCTCGGGCGGTACATCGGGCGCCGCATGGGCCAGGGCCTGGGTCAGCGCCATGCCGATCACATAGGAAGCGGCCTCCTGGGTAGGCACCTGGCCGCCGACATCGCGCACCGCTTCCTGGATGCTCTTGGTGATGGCGGCCGTCGAGTCGTAGAGCGTGCCGTCCCAGTCAAAGGCAATCAGGTCAAAGCGGCGGGGGGAAACAAAAGACATGGCAGTTCCGTCGGAAATCAACAAGGCCTTCAGGCCACAAAGCTGGCGAGCTCGGCGGGCAACTCGGCGCGCAGTTCGACGCGCTCGCCCGAAGCCGGATGGTTGAACTGTAAACGCCACGCATGCAGGAACATGCGCTTGAGCCCGTGCTTTTGCACGCGGCGATTCAGATCGAAATCGCCATACTTGTCGTCGCCCACAATGCCATGGCCCTGCGACGACAGGTGCACGCGGATCTGGTGCGTGCGCCCGGTCTTGATCGTGACTTCGAGCAGGCTCATCGCGGGCAGGCCCTGCAGCGGCCGCGCGGCAATCTGGCTGCGCACCTTGACCAGCGTCACCGAGCGCATGCCGTCGGGGTCGTCGGGCGTGGTCACGCGCACGCGGCGCTCGCCGTCGGGCAGCAGATATTTGTGCAGCGGCGTGTCTATGACCTTCTTGTTCGCGGGCCAACTGCCCTGCACCAGCGCCAGATAGGTCTTGCCGGTCTCGCGCTCGCGGAACTGGTCCTGCAGGCCGGTGAGCGCCGAGCGCTTCTTCGCGACCAGCAAGATACCCGAGGTTTCCCTATCGAGCCGGTGCACGAGTTCGAGAAACTTGGCCTCGGGACGCGCCTGGCGCAGCTGCTCGATCACGCCGAAGCTCACGCCGCTGCCGCCGTGCACGGCGACGCCCGCGGGCTTGTCTATGGCCAGAACATGGTCGTCCTCGAGCAGCTGCGGGAATTCGCGTGCCGGTGCCGGATGGGCCGCCTTTTCAGCGACTTTCTCGGAAATGCGCACCGGCGGCAGGCGCACGCTGTCGCCTTCGGCCACGCGCGTGTCGGCGCTGGCGCGGCCTTTGTTGATGCGCACTTCGCCGCTGCGAATGATGCGGTAGACATGGGTTTTGGGCACGCCCTTGAGGTGCCGTATCAGGAAGTTGTCCAGGCGCTGGCCAGCGGAATCGGCGTCGACTGCGATGAGGCGTGCAGCGGGAATTGCAATGCCTTGGGCTCGGTCCATCGCCGGTTTGCCCTCTATAATGTGTTTCACCTGCGCGATACTAGTGTAAGTGGTTGATTTGCATGGAGTTTAGTCCACCCAGCCATTTCCCGCTGCGCAGGCAGGTCGATGCCAGCCGGTTTCGCACACGCAGATTGCAGGCCAGATGCCTGTATTGGCCTGTGTCACACCGGGCATTCTGACGAATTGAAACAACGGAATCTCACAGTTGGCGGCTTTCGGCGAACCTCAAGCGTTCGCAACCTGCCAACGGATCAAAGCGAGCATGTGGATCTTTTATGCATGGATGGTCTTTATGGGTCGGAGGTCTTCACCTCCGCACTCGGCCGTCCGCGCTCTCAGGACTCCCGCCTCCCCGGCGTTGCCACTTTCACGCACCATGGTGAAACTGCGCGCGCATTTACTCGCTCCCATCCACGCGCCTTTGCCCCCTTTGCTGACATAACTCAATGATGGTCAGCAACCCGCGGCATCCCCGGCCATTCCTTTTCGTTTCAAGACGTCAGTCCGGCATCATCGGCTCCGACAGAGCCCGTCTTTGATTGAGAGTCACAGACGTGCCGCTACGACAGCGTATGGCTGCCGATAGGCGCGTCTTATAACGAATAAAGGAAACGCATCATGAAACGGATGCTTATCAACGCTACGCAGGCCGAAGAACGCCGCCTGGCCATCGTCGACGGTCAAAAACTCCTCGACTACGAAATCGAAATCGAAGGCCGCGAACAGCGCAAGGGAAACATCTACAAGGCAGTCGTGACACGCGTCGAGCCATCGCTCGAAGCCTGCTTTGTCGACTACGGCGAAGACCGCCACGGTTTCCTGCCCTTCAAGGAAATCTCGCGCCAGTATTTCGCCGAAGGCGTTCCCGCCAGCCAGGCGCGCATCAATGACGTGATCCGCGAAGGCCAGGAAATGCTGGTCCAGGTCGAAAAGGAAGAACGCGGCAACAAGGGCGCGGCCCTGACCACGTTCATCTCGCTGGCCGGCCGCTATGTGGTGCTGATGCCCAACAACCCGCGCGGCGGTGGCGTCTCGCGCCGCATCGAAGGCGAAGACCGGGCCGAACTCAAGGAAGCGATGGACCAGCTCGAATACCCCAAGGGTATGAGCATCATCGCGCGCACCGCAGGCATAGGCCGCAGCGCTCCCGAACTGCAATGGGATCTGAACTATCTGCTCAAGCTCTGGAGCGCCATCGACAGCGCGACCAAGGGCAAGGGCGCGTTCCTGATCTATCAGGAATCGAGCCTGGTGATACGCGCCATCCGCGATTACTTCAACAACGAGATCGGTGACATCCTCATCGATACCGACGACATCTACGAACAGGCCCAGCAGTTCATGGCGCACGTGATGCCCGAGCACACTGCCCGGGTCAAGCGCTACCGCGACGACGCCCCGCTGTTCAGCCGCTTCCAGATCGAACACCAGATCGAGTCGGCCTACTCGCGCACCGTGACCCTGCCCTCGGGCGGCGCGGTGGTGATCGACCACACCGAAGCCCTGGTCTCGGTGGACGTGAACTCGGCGCGCGCCATCAAGGGCGGCGACATCGAGGAAACGGCCACGCGCACCAATCTCGAAGCCGCCGACGAAGTCGCGCGCCAGATGCGCCTGCGCGATCTGGGCGGCCTGATCGTGATCGACTTCATCGACATGGAAGAGTCGAAGAACCGCCGCGAAGTCGAGAACCGCCTGCGCGATGCGCTGCGCCAGGACCGCGCCCGCGTGCAGTTCGGCAGCATCAGCAAGTTCGGCCTGATGGAAATGAGCCGCCAGCGGCTCAAGCCCGCGCTATCCGAAGGCGCGCACATCAACTGCCCACGCTGCGGCGGTTCGGGCCATATCCGCGACACCGAGAGCTCGGCGCTGCAGATCCTGCGCATCATCCAGGAAGAGTCCATGAAGGACAACACGGCCGCCGTGCACTGCCAGGTGCCGGTCGAAGTGGCTTCGTTCCTGCTCAATGAAAAGCGCACCGAGATCGCCAAGATCGAACTCAAGCAGCGCGTGTCGGTGCTGATGGTGCCCAACAAGTCGCTGGAAACCCCGCACTACAAGCTCGAGCGCCTCAAGCACGACGACCCGCGCCTCGAGAACCTCGACGCCAGCTACAAGCTCGCCGACGAAGTCGAAGCCAACACCGCCGTGACGCGCCGCTCGCAGGAGCCGACCAACAAGCAGACGCCGCTCATCAAGGGCGTGCTGCGCGATACGCCCGCTCCCGTCGCCGAGCCGCGTCCCGAAGCCGCGCCGCGCGCTGCCGCACCCGCGGGCGCCGCTGCGCGCCCTGCAGGCGCTGCGGCCCGCCCGGCGGCCGCGCCCCGCGCTACGGCCGCCGCACCGCGCGAGCAAGGCTTCTTCGCCTGGCTCAAGAACCTGTTCGGCTTTGGCACCGCTCCAGTGGAAGCCGCGCCGGTCACGCCCGCACCCGAAACGCCGGCAGCGCGCGAAGCGCGTGAAACCCGCCGCGACGGTCGCCCTGGCGAGAACCGCGGTCGCCGCGGCGAGGGCCGCCCCGGCGAGCGCAACGGCCCGCGCGAAGGCGGCCGTGAAGGTGGCCGCGATGGCGGCCGTGATGGCAGCAACGCCGGTGAAGGCCGTGGTCGCCGTGGCGAGCGCGCCGACGGTCGCAACGGCCCGGGCCGCGACGGCGAACGCGCCGAAGGCCGCAACAGCCGCAACGACCGCCCTGAAGGCGAACGCAACAGCCGCCCCGAAGGCGAGCGCAACGGCCGCAACCGCGGCGAACGTGGTGACCGCACAGGCCGTGAACAGGAAGCACGCCAGCCGCTGGAAGCCGCCGCACATCTGGCGCAAGTCGGTGCGGTGGACGGCGAAGTCTCGCTCGAGGCCGATGGCCGCGGCGAACGCGCACCCCGTCGCGAACGCGGCGAGCGCGCAGAGCGCCCCGAAGGCAACGCCCGCCGTGAACGTGGCGAGCGCCGTGAACGCGCTCCCCGCCCTGCCGAGGCCCCAGCGGCCGAAGGCCAGCCCCAGGACCTGAACGCTCCCGTGCTCGAAGCGGCTGTGGTCGAAGGCGAAGGCTTGCCCCAGGCCACGAATGCCGAAGGCGAACCCCGCCAGCGCCGTTCGCGCGACCGCTACGGCCGTGATCGCCGCGAGCGCGGCGAGCGCCCCGCGCGTGACGCCGCTGCCCAGCCGGCATTCGATGCCGCCGAGCCCGCCGAAGGCCAGGCCCAGGTGTTTGTGCCCGAGCAGAACGACGCCGAGCCCGCGCGCCGCAGCTACTTCAGCGCCACCCCCGCCGAAACCGCAGCACCTGCAGCCCAGCCAGCAGTCGCGCCCGTGGTCGCAGCGCCCGCAGTTGCGGCACCGGTCGCAGCCGCGCCCGTGGCGCCAGCGCCTGTAGAGGCCGACGTGGCCGCACCGGTCGCCGCTCCCGTGGCACAAGCTCCGGTGCTCGCGCCGGTCGAGATCGCCCCGGTCGCAGCTCCCGTAGCAGCTCCCGTAGCAGCTCCCGTAGCAGCTCCTCAGGCTGCAGCGCCCGTCGCCGCCGGTCTGCCGCAGATCGCCAGCTTCACGCTGCCCGTCGATGCGCTGCATGGCATTGCGCGTGAATCGGGCCTGGAATGGGTGAACTCGGACGCCGCGAAGATTGCCGCCGTCCAGGCAGCGATCGCCGCCGAACCCAAGCCCGTGCATGTGCCGCGCGAGCGCCCCGCGCCCGTGGTGCTCGACGAAGGCCCGCTGGTGCTGGTCGAGACCCGTCGTGACCTGCGCGACATGACTCTGCCGTTCGAGCAGTCCAGCAACGCTTAAATGCGCTGAAACCAGGGGCCTTCAGGGCCCCTGGTTGTTTCTGGGCCTGTTGTTTCCATTGATTCCGCTTTCCGTCCATGCTGCTGCTGCTGTCCCCCGCCAAATCGCTCGACTACGAAACCCCGCTGCCCGCGGGCCTCAAACACACGCTGCCCCCGTTCATCGCGCAATCGAGCGAACTCATCGATGTGCTGCGCCTGCAGACGCCGCAGTCGCTGGCCGAACTGATGGGACTGAGCGACAAGCTCGCGGCCTTGAATGTGGCGCGCTATGCGGCCTGGAGTCCCGAGTTCACCGCCGAGAACGCGCGCCAGGCGCTGTTTGCGTTCAACGGCGACGTCTATGAAGGCCTGCAGGCGGGCACGCTGTCCAAGCCCGACATCGCCTGGGCCCAGGATCACCTGGCGATGCTCAGCGGCCTCTATGGGGTGCTGCGCCCGCTGGACCGCATGCAGCCCTACCGGCTCGAGATGGGCACGCGCCTGGCGACGCCCGCGGGCAGCAACCTCTATGCGTTCTGGGGCCGGCAGATTGCCGAGCACCTGAACGAGCGCCAGAAGGACCAGACCGATCCGGTCGTCGTCAATCTCGCGTCGCAGGAATACTTCAAGTCGGTGGACCGCAAGCACCTGCGCGCGCGCGTGGTCGAGTGCGTGTTCGAGGACTTCAAGGCCGGCAAGTACAAGATCATCAGCTTCCACGCCAAGCGCGCGCGCGGCATGATGGCGCGCCACGCGGTGCGCGAGCGCCTCACGCGGCCCGCGCAGTTGCAGGGTTTTGCGGCCGAAGGCTATGCTTTTGCCGATGCGGTCTCGACGCCCGAACGGCTGGTGTTCCGTCGCCGGGCCGACTGATCGCATCCACACCGGACCCGCTTTTTTTCGCTCAGGTGAAAATAGGCGGTCAGGCCCAGGCCGCATCCCCCCTGATTGCCATGTCCCAATCCATGACTTCCTCCTCGTCAGCGCAAGGCCAGGCTGTTGCCGGCGCCTCCCCGCAACTGCTCCAATGGATAGACGAGCAGCGCCGCATCGGCGTGCTCGACGCCACCATGCTCACGGCGATGACCGCCGCGGGCTGGAATGAAGCCGTGGCGCGTGAAGCCCTGCAGGGGCCGGCCCAGCGCGCCGCGCCCACCTCGGGCCTGCCCGAACCCAACCTCGCGGGCGAGCCCGGCATGATCGATGTCGGCGATCGCCAGGTGCGCGTGCTGATGAGCATGAAGGCGCCGCGCGTGGTGCTGTTCGGCCAGATCCTGTCCGATGCCGAATGCGCGGCGCTGATCGATGCCGCCAAGCCCAGGCTTTCGCGCTCGCTGACCGTTGAAACCACGTCGGGCGGCGAGGAAATCAACGCTGACCGCACCAGCGACGGCATGTTCTTCCAGCGCGGCGAGCTGCCGCTGGTGCAGCAGCTCGAGGAGCGCATTGCGCGGCTGCTCAACTGGCCGATTGAAAATGGCGAAGGCCTGCAGGTGCTGCGCTACGGCCCGGGCGCCGAGTACAAGCCGCACCACGACTATTTCGCGCCCGACGAGCCCGGCACGGCGACCATCCTGCGCCGCGGCGGCCAGCGCGTGGGCACCCTGATCATCTACCTCAACGAACCCGAGCAGGGCGGCGCGACGATCTTCCCCGAATCGGCGCTGCAGGTCGTGCCCCAGCGCGGCCATGCGGTGTTCTTCAGCTACGACCAGCCCGATCCCGGCACGCGCACGCTGCACGGCGGCGCGCCCGTGATCAAGGGCGAAAAATGGATTGCCACCAAATGGCTGCGCGAAGGCAGATTTGATTAAGCCGGGCCTTGCGCCCGGGATCTGGCCGCTACTGCCGGGCTGGCCGGCCCACTTCGGCGCCTCGGCGCCGCATCTCCAAAGATTTTCCGAATGAACACCCCTGAACACTCGCAGCTGGGCAAGACCTCTGCGTATATCGACCAGTACGACGCCAGCCTGCTGTTTCCGCTGCCGCGCCAAACCAAGCGCGCCGAGCTGGGACTGGACGCGCAGCCGCCGTTCTTCGGCGCCGACCTATGGACCGCGTTCGAGCTGTCGTGGCTCAACCTGCGCGGCAAGCCCCAGGTCGCGCTCGCGCATGTGACCATTCCCTGCGAGACGCCCAATATCATCGAGAGCAAGTCGTTCAAGCTCTATCTCAACAGCTTCAACAATGCGCGCTTCGCCGATGCCTCGGAAGTGCTGGCGCGGCTGCGCGCCGACCTGGGAGAAGCCGCCTGGCGCGGCAGCGACCAAGGCTCCAGCGTGGGCGTGACGCTGTTGTCGCCCGAGATGTTCGACCGCCAGCAGGTGCATGAATTCGACGGCATCAGCCTCGACCGCCTCGACGTCGAATGCACGCACTACCAGCCCGCGCCCGAACTGCTGCGCGCCGACGACAGCCAGCCCGCAGTGACCGAAACGCTGACCAGCAACCTGCTCAAGAGCAATTGCCTGGTCACGGGCCAGCCCGACTGGGGCAGCGTGCAGATCCGCTATACGGGCGCGAAAATAGACGAGGAAGGCCTGCTGCAGTACATCGTGAGCTTTCGCAACCACAACGAATTCCACGAGCAGTGCGTGGAACGCATCTTCATGGACATCTGGCGGCGCTGCGCTCCGCTCAAGCTGTCGGTCTACGCGCGCTACACGCGCCGCGGCGGCCTGGACATCAACCCGCTGCGCACCAGCCATCCGCAGGCGCTGCCGGCGAACGTCCGCAACGCAAGACAATGAATATGACCCCCACGCTGGCTCGCTTCGCGTAGCTGCGCTGGGGGGGCGAAGCCCCCCAGATGCGTTTTGTCTGGGCGGCCCGGCGGCGGCTTGTCTGACCCCCACGCTGGCTCACTACGCGTAGCTCGCTCCGGGGCGCTCAGCCCCCCGGTGAAAAACCTCAATCCAGCCTGAACACCGCCACCGACCGGCGCAGCATCTGCGCGCGGTTGCCCAGCGAAGCGGCCGATGCGGCCGACTGCTCGACCAGCGCGGCGTTCTGCTGCGTCACCGCGTCAAGCCGCGCCACGGCTTCGTTGACCTGGCCTATGCCCGCCGACTGCTCGCGCGTGGCAATGCTGATCTGGTGCACCAGGCTGCCCACGCGATCCACGGCCGTGACCATGCCCTGGATGGTGTCGCCGGCCTGGGCCATGCGCGCATTGCCGTCGTTGATGCCTTCGACGGTGCTGTTGATCAGCGTGCCGATTTCCTTAGCCGAAGCCGCGCTGCGCTGCGCCAGCGCACGCACTTCGCCGGCCACCACCGCAAAGCCACGGCCCTGCTCGCCCGCACGCGCGGCTTCGACGGCCGCGTTGAGCGCCAGCAGATTGGTCTGGAAGGCAATGCTTTCGATCACGCCAATGATTTCTCGCATGCGCGTCGAAGAGCCGCGAATGCGCTCCATGGCTGCGCCGACTTCCTGGATGGCCGCGCCGCTGCGGCTGGCCACCTGGGTGCTCTGCTCGCTTTCACCGGCCATGCGCTGCGCGGTCTCGGCGGTCTGGCTCACGGTGCCCGACAGTTCCTCCATCGACGCCGCGGTCTGCTGCAGGCTCGTGGCCTGCGATTCGGTGCGGTTGGCAAGGTCGGCGCTGCCCTGGGCAATTTCCTGCGAAGTCTGGGCAAAGCTCTGCACATCGTGCAGCAGATCGCCGAGCACGGCGCGCAGATTGATCTGGATCTGCTGCATGCGCCGCAGCAGGTTGCCCATTTCGCCCGCGTAGCGGTTGTCAGGGGCGGTCATGAGGTTGCAGCCCGCAAGGTCGGAGGCAAACTGCCCCGCGGCTTCGAGGCCCGAGGCACAGCGCGATTGAAAACGCCACAGCACCCAGGCCGAGCCCAGCGCCAGCACCAGCAGGCGCGTGCCCCAGGCCAGGGGCCCGGACCAGCCGAGAACATCGGGCAGCAGCGTCAGCAAGGCCACGACGGCCAGCATCAGCGCCATGCGCGCCGTGAGCCCCAGGTCATGCCACAGACCCGCAATGGAGCGCCAGCCCAGGTAGCGCACCTCGCCGCCGCGCAGCCGCAGTGTCGCCTGACCCGCGGCCTCCTCGGCGCGCATGCGCGCATACAGCGCCTCGGCTTCGCGCACTTCGTTGGCCCCAGGCTTGCTGCGCACCGACATATAGCCGTTGGGCTTGCCGTTCTGCATGATCGGCGTGACGTTGGCGCGCACCCAGTAGTGATCGCCGTTCTTGCGGCGGTTCTTGACCAGGCCGGTCCAGGGATAGCCATGGGCGATGGTGCGCCACATGTCCTTGAAAGCCGCGGCCGGCATGTCGGGGTGGCGCACCAGGTTGTGCGGCTGGCCCATCAGTTCTTCATAGGAATAACCGCTGACGCGCACGAAAGCGGCGTTGCAATGGGTGATTTCGCCCTTGGTATTGGTGGTAGACACCAAAAGCTCACCGTCAGAAAAATCATGGTTGTTTTGGCTGACGGGCAAATTGACACGCATGCGCAGTACTCCTCGGGATGACTTGTTTTATGTGTTGTACAGGCACGACCTGGCCGCGCCCAGCCCCTCTCGAGGGTCTAACCCACGATCATCGCATAGCGCGCCCGGCTTTCCCCGGCTAGAACAGCGACGCAGTAAAAGGGTCGGCTTCCGGGCGCGTGCGCCGGGCAGGGGCTTTGAGCGGAGCGGCCTGCTCGCCCGCCTTGACCAGCGCGCCCACGCGCACGCCCAGCAGCCGCAGGCGCTGGCTCAGCGGCACGCGCTTGAGGCATTGGCCGGCCGCGCGGCGAATCGCCGCGGCATCGGCAATCGGCAGCTCCAGCGTCATGTCGCGCGTCGCGGTCTTGAAGTCGGCGTAGCGCAGCTTGATGCCTATGGTGCGGCCCGAATAGCCTTTGCGCTGCAGGTCGGCAGCGACCTGTTCGCACAGCGCGGTGAAGACCTGGGCGAGTTCCGCGCGGTCTTCGCGCGCATGCAGATCGCGCTCGAACGTGGTCTCGCGACTCATGCTCACGGGCTCGCTTTCGGTGACCACGGGGCGGTCGTCGCGGCCCCAGGCGGCTTCGTGCAGCCAGGCGCCATAAGCCTTGCCGAAATGCTGCAGCAGCCAGGCGCGCGGGCGCGCCGCGAGATCGGCGATGGTCTCTATGCCCAGTGCCTGCAGCTTGGCCTCGGACTTGGGGCCTATGCCGTTGATCTTGCGACAGGCCAGCGGCCAGATCAGCGCCTGCAGGTCTTCGGCCTGGACAATGGAAATGCCCTGGGGCTTGTTGAATTCGCTGGCCATCTTGGCCAGCAGCTTGTTGGGCGCGACGCCGATCGAGCAGCTCAGCCCCGTGGCATCGGCGATCGCGCCCTGCATCAGTTTGGCCAGCGAACGCCCGCCCTGGCGCTGGCCGCCGGGCACGTGGGTGAAGTCGATGTAGACCTCGTCGACGCCGCGGTCCTCCATCAGCGGCGCCATCGACAGCACGATCTCCTTGAACCAGCGCGAATAGCGCCGGTATTCGGCGAAGTCCACGGGCAGCAGGATGGCCTGCGGGCACAGGCGCGCGGCCTTCATCAGGCCCATGGCCGAGCCTATGCCGAACTGGCGCGCCGCATAGGTCGCGGTGGTGATCACGCCGCGGCCGGTGTAGTCCTTGAGCAGCGGAAACTCCTCGACCGGAATGGACGACAGCGGCTGGCCGGCATAGCGCTGCAGCAGCGCGTTGTCGGGTGCGCGCCGGCCGCCGCCTATCACCAGCGGCAGGCCCTTGAGCTGCGGGTAGCGCAGCAGTTCGACGGAAGCGTAGAACGCATCCATGTCGAGATGGGCAATGCGGCGCGGCAGGGGCGTTTCGGCAGTCACCCAGGGATTGTGCGGGCAGCGGCGCGGGCGCGCCGGCAGGCCATCAATACTCCAGCGTGACCATGACCAATCCGCAAAGCATCAGCAGCATGCCGATCTTTTCCGGCCAGCTCAGCGGCTCGCGCAGCACGCGGCGCGAGACCAGGTAGCTGAACACCACCTCGACCATGCCCAGCGTGCGCACCTGGGCCGCGCCCTGCATCGCATAGGCGCTGAACCAGGCGAGCGACGCGGCCGCGCCCATGCTGCCCGCGACCAGCGACACGCGCCAGGCGCGCCACACGGGCGCAATGCCGCCGGGATGGCGCCAGGCGACCCAGGCGCCCAGCACCAGCGACTGCAGCGTCTGGGCCAGCGTCACGCCCCAGGCGCCGTTGATCCAGGGCGACGATTCGCCCAGCGCCAGCGCGGCGCCGCGAAAGCCCACCGAGGCAATTGCAAAGCAGGCGCCGCAGGCCAGGCCGTAGAGCGCCGAGCGGCTGAACCAGGCCGACATCGACCAGCGCTTGTCGCGCGCCGGCAGCGACAGCGTGAACACGCCTATGGTGGCGATGACCATGGCGACCACGGCCAGCGTCGTCGGCAGTTCGTGCAGGAACACGCTGGCAAACAAGGCGACCTGCAGCACTTCGGTCTTGGACAGCGTCACCGCCACCGCGAAGTTGCGCTCTTTCATTGCCAGCAGCAGCATCGCCGTGCCGCCCACCTGGAACAGCGCGCCCAGCGCGATCCAGGCCAGATAGGCCAGGCTGAAATGCGGCAAGGCGCGCGGCGTCAGCAGATAGAGCAGGCCCAGCCATAGCAGCGCGAACGGCAGGCCGTAGAGAAAGCGCACCAGCGTCGCGGGCAGAGTGCCTATGGCCTGGGTCAGCGAGCGCTGGGCCGCGTTGCGCGCGGTCTGGGCCAGGGCCGCGAACAGCACCATGGGAACCCAGAGCCAGGAGAAATCGATCAGAGAGGAGGACATGCGGCGGACCAGAAGATGGGGCCGAATGCCCCTGCGCCGAGCATAGCGCCCGCCGCCTGCGCGCGGCTGCGCTTTTGGCGAGGCGCGCCGCAGCGATCAGCGATTGCTGCGACGGCGCCGATCAAGCCGCGGGAAAGGGCAAGGGATAGCTGCCCGGCACCAGGATGGAGCGGTCCACCTGGTCGATCTGCGTGCGGCCGCAGAACGCCATGCTGATGTCGAGTTCGCGCTGGATGATCTCCAGCGCGCGCGTCACTCCGGGCTGGCCGTAGGCGCCCAGGCCGTAGAGAAAGCTGCGCCCGATCAGCGTGCCCTGCGCGCCCAGAGCGCGGGCCTTGAGCACGTCCTGGCCGCTGCGAATGCCGCCGTCCAGCCAGACTTCGATGTTCCTGCCCACAGCCTCCACGATCGAGGGCAGCGCCGCAATCGACGAGGGCGCGCCGTCGAGCTGGCGCCCGCCGTGGTTGCTCACCACCAGCGCGTCGGCGCCGCTGTCGACCGCATGGCGCGCGTCTTCCGCATCCATGATGCCCTTGAGAATGATCTTGCCGCCCCAGCGCTTCTTGATCCATTCGACATCGGCCCAGCTCAGTTGCGGGTCGAACTGCTCGGCGGTCCACGCCGACAGCGACGACAGGTCGGACACGCCTTTCGCATGGCCCACGATGTTGCCGAAAGTGCGCCGCTGCGTGCCCAGCATGCCCAGGCACCAGTGCGGCTTGGTCGCGAGATTGATCAGGTTGCGCAGCGTGGGCCGCGGCGGCGTCGACAGGCCGTTCTTGATGTCCTTGTGGCGCTGGCCCAGGATCTGCAGATCGAGCGTGATCTGCAGCGCCGAGCAGTTGGCGGCCTTGGCGCGATCGATCAGGTTCTCTATGTATTCGCGGTCGCGCATCACATACAGCTGGAACCAGAACGGGTGGCGGTCAGTGGCCTGGGCCACGTCCTCGAGCGAGCAGATGCTCATGGTCGACAGCGTGAACGGAATGCCGAAGGCCTTGGCCGCGCGCGCGCCCAGGATCTCGCCGTCGGCATGCTGCATGCCCGTGAGCCCCGTGGGCGCGATCGCCACCGGCATGGCCACGTCCTGGCCCAGCATGGTGCTGCGCGTGCTGCGGCCGCTGAGGTTCACGGCGACGCGCTGGCGCAGCAGGATGCGCCGGAAGTCGTCTTCGTTGGCGTGGTAGGTGCCCTGGGTGTACGAGCCTGAATCCGCATAGTCGTAGAACATGCGCGGCACGCGGCGCTGGGCCACGGCGCGCAGGTCTTCTATGCAGGTGATTTTGGAAAGATCGGATGCCACTGTGCCCCCTTTTTTAATCAGGCTGCATCGTAATGCGCGGCGCCGCCGCCGTGGGGGCTGGGGTGCTGAAAGGATTTCTGGGGACGTGAAATTTTCTCCGCCGCCAGCTTCGTATTGAGCCCATCGCGGCATGAGCGGCCCGTGCTCGAACAAAGGACGGGACTGTTGTTTGCGGCGGCCGTTGTTTGCGTCCGCCGTTCACCCTTCGACAAGCTCAGGGCGAACGGGGAAGGGCCACAAGCTCAGGGCGAACGGGGAAGGGCCACAAGCTCAGGCCCAACGGGGAGGCCCGTTGAGCGCAATGTCTGCAGCCCGTTCGTGGTGAGCCCGTCGAACCATGAACGGCCCGCCCTCAGCCAGACCTACCGCACCCCGGCCCCGCGCACCTCGAATGCCACGCTGTCGAGCACCACCCCCTTGGCATCGCGCAACTCCATGCGGTGGCGCCCCGGCCATGGCAGCCAGGCCCAGTGCGCGCCGCGCGCGACCTCCTTGCCGTCGAGCCACCAGCGCAGCGCGCGCGTGTCGCCGGCCGCGAGCCGGGCGGCGAACTGCAGGCGCTGGCGATCGGGCGGAATGTCGGGGTCTAGCGCGATGATGGTGCCGGGCGCGGGCCGCGCGATCCGGCCTTGCGCTACGGCCGCCAGCGAGGGGGCAGCGCCCTGCTCGAGCGCAAACAGCGCCTGCTGCGTTCCCGGCAGAAACCATTCGCTGCGCGCCGCGGCCAGCGGCTCGCCGCTGGCCGGATCGGGGCCGTAGCGCACATCGGCGCGCAGCAGCGCGGGCTGCCTGGCAGAAGCAGCCGGCGGCTGGGGCGCGCGGCTGGGCCGCTGCGCATGCAGCAGCCCCATCAGCTCGGCCCAGATGGGCGCGGCGCCGCTGCTGCCGCTGACGCCATGCATGGCTTCGCCGCCCGCGTTGCCGACCCAGACACCCACGGTGTAATGCTGCGACCAGCCCACGGCCCAGTTGTCGCGCATGTCCTTGCTGGTGCCGGTCTTCACCGCCGTCCAGAAGCGCGTGGCCAGCACGCTGTCGGTGCCGAACGTGGGCGCGCGCGCGTTGCCGTCGGACAGGATGTCGCCGACGATGAACGCCGCACGCGCATCGAGCGCGCTCCTGCAGGCCGGCGCAGGCCGTGGCGCTGCCGGCAGCGTCGCCTCGGCCACGGGCCGCCAGCAGCCGCCGTTGGCCAGCGCGCGATAGGCATTGGTCAGCTGCAGCAGCGGCACTTCGGCGCTGCCCAGCGCCAGGCTGTAGCCGTAGTAGCTGCCGCTTTCGCGCAGCGGCATGCCCAGCGCGCCCATCTGGGCAAAGAACGCGTCGGGCGAGACCATGGCCAGCGTGCGCACCGCCGGCACGTTGAGCGAGGCCGCGAGCGCCGTGCGCACCGAGACCCAGCCCTTGAAGCGCCGGTCGTAGTTCTGCGGAATGTAGAGGCCGCCGGCCGTCGGAATGTGGGCCGAGGAGTCCTCGATCAGCGAGGCCGCCGTGAGCCGGCGCTCGGCCAGCGCCTGGCCATAGAGAAACGGCTTGAGCGTGGAGCCGGGCTGGCGCAGGGCGAGCACGCCGTCGACTTCGCCCGCCTGGCTCAGCGCGCCAGATGAACCCACCCAGGCCAGCACTTCGCCGCTGGCGTTGTCGAGCACCAGCACCGCGCCGTCCTCGACATTGCGGCCCTGGAGCTCGCGCAGATGCTGCTGCAGGCTGCGCATCGCCTGGCGCTGCAGCGGCGCGCTGAGCGTGCTGCGCAGGCGCGCGGGCAGCTCCTGGCCGGCGTCGGTTCGTCCCGAGCCTGTCGAAGATTGGACGGCCTGCGCGAGCACGCGCCGCGCGAAATGCGGCGCCACGCCTTCGGCCGCGGGCCATTGGCGCTGCTGCAGGCTGCTTTCGGTGAACAGCTGCAGCGCCGCGCAATCGATCTTGCGCGCCTGCAGCTTTTCGAGCAGATCGCAGGCGCGCTGCGCGACACGCTGCGGCGCGGCATTGGGCGCGCGCACCAGCACCGCGGCAACGGCGGCTTCGCGCGCGTCCAGCCCATGGGCGGCCTTGCCGAACAGCGTGCGCGCCAGCGCGTCTATGCCCACCAGCTCGCCGCGAAACGGCACCATGTTCAGATAGGCCTCGAGAATCTGGTCCTTGCGCCAGCGCCGGTCAAGCACCTGCGCGGCCACGGTCTGGCCGACCTTCTGCACCAGGGTGCGCCCGCCCGGGCCGCGGCGCCAGTCGCCGTCGACCAGGCCCGCGAGCTGCATCGTGATGGTGCTTGCGCCGCGCGTGCGCTGGTGCCACAGCCGGCCCCAGGCGGCCGACGACACCGCCGACCAGTCGACGCCGCTGTGTTCGTAGAAGCGGTGGTCCTCGCTGAGCACCAGCGCATTGCGCAGCGCCGGCGAAACATCCTGCAGCGCGACCCATTCGCCGCGGCGCACGCTGGCGTCGGTGCGCAGCCGCTGCAGCACTTCGCCCTCGCGCGACAGCACCAGCGTCTCGGAGGGGCGGTGGGCAGCGCGCACTTCGTCATAACTGGGAACGGCCCAGGCCGCGGGGGCGGCCATGCACGCCAGGCACCACAATGCCGCCGCGCGCCACGCGCGCTTGAGCTGCTCCATGGCCTCAGCCCAGCGTCAGCACGACCGGCTGGTGGTCCGATGCCTGGGTGTGGCCATCGGTCTGCCAGTCGCGCACGCGCGACTGCAGGCTGTCGCTGACCAGCATGAAGTCGCAGGCCACGGGCTCGGGCCCGTAGCGCCGATCGAACAGCTTGAACGTAGGCGGCTGGGGGTCGTCGGGGTGCAGCAGCCGCCAGCTGTCATGCCACTGGCCGGGCTGCAGTGCGCCCTCCTCGCCCGTCGCCCAGCGCGCCGTGAGCGCCGCGTACTCGGCCTCCTGCGGCTCGAAGTTGAAGTCGCCGCACAGCACCGCCTGGTGCGTATGCGACTTGGTCTGGAACGGCGAGCCGTCGCGGCATTCCTGCGGCGGCGCATCGGCAACGCTGCAGGCCGCGAGGTGCAGGCTGCGCAGCGCCAGCGCCTGGGCCATGCGCTGGGCCTTGGAGTAGTACTCGAGGTGGGTGGTCATCACACGTACCGCGCCCAGGCGCGCGTCCATCACCGTGACCACGGTGCAGATGCGGGGCATGCTGCGCACGCCGGCATCGGCCGGGTAAGGCAGCGGATAGTGCTGCACCTGCAGCGCGGGCAGGCGCGTGGCGATCAGATTGCCGAAGCGCTGGCGGCCGGTGGTCGTGAACTCATCGACGGCCGCGCCGAAGAACAGCTGCCAGCCGGGCAGCAGCTTCTGCAGCTGCGCGAGCTGGTCGCCGGGAGCGCCCTGCAGGCCCGGATAGTTGACCGCGATTTCCTGCAGGCACAGGACATCGGCGTCGGCAAGAGAACGCGCGCGTTCGATGATGCGCTGCGGGCTGACCAGGCCGTCGAGGCCACAGCACCATTGGGTGTTCCAGCTGAGGATTTTCATGCAAGCATTACACCCCAAGGCGGCAGCGGTCCAAGCCAGCAAATGCCGTCTGAGCGTCCCGGTCCCGGCGCTACTTGATGCCCGCGCGCATGAAGCTTTGCACGAACTGGCGCTGGAACAGCAGGAAGGCAATCAGCAGCGGCGCCGAGGTCATCAGCGTCGCGGCGGTGATCGTCGACCATTCGACGCCCTGCTCCACCGACGAGAACACCTGCAGGCCCACGGTGAGCGGCCGCGACTCCACGCTGTTGGTGATGATCAGCGGCCACAGGAAGTTGTTCCAGTGAAAGCTCACCGAGACCAGCGCGAACGCGGTGTAGACCGGCTTGGCCAGGGGCACATAGACGCGCCACAGCGTCTGCAGCGCGCTTGCGCCCTCGACGCGCGCGGCTTCGTCGAGCTCCCTGGGAATGCCCATGAAGGTCTGGCGCAGCAGGAAGATGGCGAACGCCGAGGCGAAGTAAGGCAGGCCTATGGCCAGCAGGCTGTCGACCAGGCCCAGCTTCGCCATGGTCTGGTAGTTCTCCACCAGCAGGATGTCGGGCATGATCATCAGCTGCACCAGCACCAGCGCAAACGCCACGTTCTTGCCGCGGAATTCATACCGCGCAAATGCATAGGCGGCCAGCGTGCTGAGCACCAGCTGCGCGGCCAGGATCATGGCCACCAGCAGCGTGGTGTTGAGGAAGTAGCGTGCAAACGGCGCGGCCTGCCAGGCATGGCGGAAGTTCTCCAGCGTCCAGGGCGCGGCGAGATCGAAGCGCGTGGAGAACTCCGCGGGGTGAAACGCCGTCCAGACCGCGTAGACCAGCGGCAGTATCCACAGCAGCGCCAGCAGCCAGGCGGCAAGCGTGTCCAGCCACGAGACCGTGTACAGCGCCGGGCCCTGGCGCGGCGAATCCTTGACTGCGCTCATTTGTAATGCACCCGCTTGTCCAACACGAAAAACTGGAACAGCGCGACGCTGGCCAGCACCACCACCAGCACCACGGTGATTGCCGCCGCATAGCCCGCGTCCCAGAACTTGAAGCCGACTTCGTAGAGGTGGTAGAGCAGCAGGCTGGTCGCGTTGTCGGGGCCGCCGCGCGTCAGGATGAACACATGGTCGACCAGCCGGAACGCATTCACCACGGCGTTGACCAGCACGAACAGCGTGGTCGGCATCAGCAGCGGCCACTGCACGCGCCGGAAGTAATACCAGCGCGACGCGCCTTCTATCGCGGCCGCTTCCTTGAGGCTGGGGTTGAGCGTCTGCAGCGCCGCGAGGTAGAAGATCATGAAGAAGCCGGCTTCCTTCCAGATCGCGACCAGCGTGATGCAGGCCAGCGCGGTCGAAGGATCACCCAGCCAGTTGTGCGACGGCAGGCCCAGCGCGCCCGTGATCTGCTCGAGCAGGCCGTATTGCGGCGTGTAGAAGAACAGCCAGATATTGGCCACGGCAATCATGGGCAGCACCGTGGGCGTGAAATACGCCATGCGCAGGAATGCGCGCCCGTGCATGCGTTCGTTGACCCACAGCGCCATCGCCAGCGCCAGGCCTATCGACAGCGGAATGGTCGCGCCCGCAAACCACAGGTTGTTGCGCACCGCCTGCCAGAACACCGGGTCATCGACCATCACCTGGTAGTTCTCCAGCCCCACCCAGTGGCCCGGCCGGCTGCCGCGCGGCGTCGAGAAGAAGCTGTCGATCAGCGTCGCCAGCGCGGGCCAGTGCGTGAACGCCACCAGCAGCGCCAGCGCCGGCAGCAGCAGCAGCAGCCAGGCATGCAGTGCATGCTGGCTGACTGCAGCACGCGGCGCGGCGAAGTTCGTGCCCGCGGCCATGGTCTTACTGGTAGCTGCGCAGCAGGCGGTCGGCTTCGCGCTGGGCGTCCTTGAGCGCCTGGGCCGAGGTCTTGCTGCCGTTGAGCGCGGCCTGCACGGCGTCGTTGAGCAGCTTGGTCACGCGCTGGTTGTCGTGCGTGGAGAACTCGGCGACCGACACCGGCAGCTGGTCACGCGCGACCAAAGCCTGCGGGAAATCCTGTCCGTATTTCTTCAGCACCGGCGTGTCGTAGGCCGCGGGCGAGACCGCCACATAGCCGGTGTCCATGCTCCACTGCGCGGCGCGCTCGGGCTGGGTGACCCATTTGATGAACTCGAACGCCGCCTGCTGCTGCGCCGGCGTCGACTTCTTGAAGATGTAGAAATTGCCGCCGCCCGTGGGCGAGCCCTTGCGCACATTGCCCGCGATCTGGCCCACGCCGAAGTCGAACTTGGCATTGGCCTTGAGGTTGGTCAGGTTGCCCGTGGTGGTGACGATGATTGCGGCCTTCTGCTCGATGAAGTCTTTGGGCGTAGTGCCCCACTCGACCACGCCGCTGGGGTGCACGCCGCTGCGCGCCAGATTGACCCAGTAGTCCAGCGCCTCGATGACCTTGGGATTGTCGAGCGTGACCTTGGTGCCGGTGTCGTTGGCCAGCAGCACGCCGTTGGGCGTGGTCAGCGTCTGCAGCATCCAGTAGCCAAAGCCCGTCGATGGAATCTGTATGCCGTACTGCACCACCTTGCCGCTGGCGTCCTTGCGCGTGAGCTTTTGCGCCGCCTCGCTCAGTTCCTTCCAGGTCTGGGGCGCGCGGTTCGGGTCCAGCCCGGCCTGCTTGAACAAATCCTTGTTGTAGTACATCACCACGGTGGAGCGCTGGAACGGCACGCCCCAGGTCTTGCCGCCGGTCTGGCTGTTGGCCATGAAGGCCGGGTAGAAGCTCTTGAGCCAGGCCTGGTCGTCGGCGGTCTTGACGAACTGGTCTATGGGGGCGATCGCGTCTTCGTCGATCAGCGTGAACATGTCGGTCGACAGCAGCACCGAGGTTGCGGGCGGCTTGCCCGACTTGTGCGCGGTCAGCGCCTTGACGATGGTTTCCTGGTAGGTGCCGGCGTAGATCGGCGTCACCTTGATGTTCGGGTTGGCCTTCATGAAATCGGCGGCAAAGCCGTCTATGGTCTTGGCAATCGCGCCGCCCACGGCCACGGGATAGTAGAACGGCACTTCGACCTGTGCCTGGGCCAGGGCCTGGCCGGACATGCCGATGGTGCCCATTGCGCCGGCGACGGCCAGGGTCTGGAGGAAGGTCTTGCGCTGCATGAAAGCTCCTGAAAGAAATGCAATGAATGACGGGCGCTGCCGCGGCAAGGCCCGAAAACCCGAAGGCGAAAATCAGCCGGCGCGCGTGCCCAGGCGCAGGCCGTCGGCGCCGAAGAAATGGGTGTCGTGGTCCTGCCACGCCAGGCGCACCTGCGCGCCCGTGGGCACCTGCTGCGGGCCGGGAGCGCGCACCGTGAGCACTTCGCTGCCCACCTGGCAGCGCAGCACCAGATCGGCGCCCAGATACTCCTGGCCGACCACCTGGGCGTCTATGCCGCGCTGCGCGGCGTCAACGACAGCAATCGCTTCGGGGCGCAGCCCCATGCAGCGCGCGCTGCCGCCGCCCACGCCCACGTCGCTGCCAGCGATGCGGCCATGCTCGAGCGCGATCAGATTCATTGCGGGCGTGCCGATGAAGCGCGCGGCAAAGCGGCTTGCCGGGCGGGCATACATTTCGCGCGGCGTCGCGCATTGCTCCACGCTGCCCTGGTGCAGCAGCACCACCTGGTCGGCCATGCTCATCGCTTCGGCCTGGTCATGGGTCACATAGACCACCGTGAGGCCCAGGCGCTGCTGCAGTTCGCGCAGCTCGCTGCGCATTTCCTGGCGCAGCTGGGCATCGAGATTGGAAAGGGGTTCGTCCATCAGGCAGACCTTGGCCTGGGCGACCAGCGCGCGCCCCAGCGCCACGCGCTGCTGCTGTCCGCCGGACAGCTGGGCGGGCCGGCGATCGAGCAGGGCCGTGAGGCCCAGCAGCTCGGCGGTCTCGGCCAGGCGCTTGGCGGACTCGGCCGCAGCCACCTTGCGCACCGACAGGCCGAAGCCTATGTTCTGCGCCACCGTGAGGTGGGGAAACAGCGCATAGTTCTGGAACACCATGGCGATGCCGCGCTCGGCGGGAGGCAGGTGGCCGACTTCGCGGCCATCGATGCGCACACTGCCCGCGGTCGCGGTTTCCAGCCCGGCGATGATGCGCAGGGTGGTTGATTTTCCACAGCCCGAAGGCCCGAGCAGCACGCAGAAAGTTGCCGGTTCAATGCGCAAGTGCAGCGCGCGCAGCGCCGTTGTTGCACCCCAGGACTTTGCGACACCATCGAGTTCTATCAAGGACATGAGTGCCTAGTCTAGGCAAGTCATGTGACGGATGCGTGTCAATTTTCTAGGTGCTTGCCCTGAAGTCATGCAGACCCCTCCTTGCAGGCCACGGGGTATGTGACATGCAAGGAGAGCGTTCTGTGACGCTTCAGGGCGCGGGAACGACCTTCACCGGCGCGTTTGGCGCCTCGCCGAACATCTCGGGCGCGTACAGCGCCTCGACGCGCGTGGGCGGCAGCGCGAACTCGCCGACATTGCTCACGCGCACGCGGTAGCGCAGCTTGATGCTGCCGCGCGGCAGCCACTCGTAGTAGCCGCGCCACGACGAGAAGCTGCGCTCCTCGAACGTGGGCTGGCTGCCTTGGTCGCCGCTGTCGGTCGCGCCCTGCTGCTGGGCGATCTCGGAGTCGCGCCCCAGGCCGCTGCCCAGAATGGTCGCGCCCGCGGGAATCGGATCGGTGATAGCGACCCAGCCCATGTCGGCCGTCGAGGTGACGTCAAGCGTCACATCGAGCACCTCGCCGCGCTGGTAGCTGCCCGCGGGCAGCTGCGACGGCGTGACGCGGGTGACGGTCTTGCGCACCGTGTAGCCCGCGCTGAACGGCTTGCTCAGCGGCACCGCCGCCACCGATTGCAGGCTCAGCCAGGGCTTGCCCGCGCCTTCGTGCGTGACCGTGAGCGGGCCCGGCGCCCAGGGCAGGAACAGGGAGCTGGCGCCCGATGCGGACGGCGTGGGTGCGCCCACGGCCGTCGCGCCCAGCGGCACGCCGGCTGCGGGCACGGCGCCCATAGTCACCGCGGGCTGCGCTCCCATGCCGCGCCATTCCTTGACCACGCTTTGCGTGCCCAGCTGGGCCAGCGTGCGGCCCGCGACCGGCGTGCTTTCGCGCTCGCGCGAGAACGCCTGCAGCGCCAGCACGCCCCACAGGTTGGCCGTGGTCGTGGTCCAGGCGCCGCCGCGCTGGCGCGCGATCAGTCCCTGGGCCAGGCGCGGCACGTCGTCCTTCCACTCGGGCAGCGACAGCGCCGTGAGCAGCAGGCGCGCGGCATTGCTGTCGCCGCCCTGCATCTGCCACCACCAGTTGTCGTCCTTCTCGGTGCTGAACACCACCTGGCTGCCCTGGAACGACAGCCGGCTTTGCAGCAGCTGCTTGGCTTCCTGCAGACGCGTATCGCGCTGCGCGGCTTCGGGCATGCGCTGCAGGATCTGCACCCAGTCCAGCAGCGCGTGCGTGGGCCATTGCGTGGGCGCGACGCGAATGCTTTCAAGCATGCGCGGCACGGCGCGGCCGTTGCGCGACAGCGCCTCGATCGCCGCGAGCTTGCGCAGCTCCAGCGCCAGCGCCTGGTCGTTGCGCGGATTGTTCAGCGGGCGTTCTAGCCGGCCTTCGACAAACGCGATCAGCGCGCTTTCCATCTGCGCGCGCAGCGCTTCGGGCAGGGCCAGGCGCGGGTCCTGGCGCGCGGCCTCGTGGCTGGCGGCCAGCAGATAGGCGGTCAGCGTGTCGCTGCCGCGGTGCGGGGCACCGGCGCGCGGCGGGAAATACGACGCCAGCCCGTTCTCGTCGAGATAGCTGGGCATCTTGGCGATCACCTGCTGCCACTGGGCGGCGTCGCCCAGGCCCAGCGCGCGGCTGCTGATCTGCTCCAGGCAGGTGTAGGCGTAGCGCAGCCACCAGTCGCGCACGCCGGTCATGCCGTCGGCCAGCTTGGGCGCGAGCGCCAGGCGCAGTCCGCCGCGGCCCGGCAGGGCGTCGGCCGGCGGCGACACCGGCAGCTGCCATGAGCCATCGATCTGCACCAGCGTCGCCTGCTGCACCGTGAGCGGCACGGCGGCCTCGATGCGCTGGCGCGTGCGAATCGCGTCGCGCGCCGGCGGCGCGCCCGGCGTCACGTCCTGGGCGTCGATTTCCCAGTCCAGGCCCGCGGCCAGGTTCTCGAGCGCGCTGCTGCCCGCGGCGTTCACCGGCACCGTGACCTCCCACGCGACTTCCTGAGAAGCACCCGCGGCCAGCGCAATGCGCTGCGCGGCCAGCGTGAGCGGCGCGGCGCGCGGCTGCACCTGGACCTGCATCGCGCGCTGCGTGGTGTTGCGCAGCGTGACCTGAGCGCGGAAGCGGTCGCCTTCGCGCACCAGCGGCGGCAGGCCGCTGATGATCTGCAGGTCCTGCGTGCTGCGGATCTTGGTGCGCCCCGTGCCGAACAGCTGCACGCCCGCATCGGCGACGGCAACGATCTCGAACGTGGTCAGCGAATCATTGAGCGGCACCGTGACGCGCGCCTGCCCCTTGGCGTCGAGCACCACGCTGGGCTGCCACAGCAGCACGCTGTCGAACAGCTCGCGCCGCGGACTGCGCCCGCCGCCGCCGCCCGCGGCAACGGCCTTGCGCCCATAGTGGCGCCGACCTATCACTTCCATCTGCGCGGTCGCGGTCTGCACGCCCCAGGCGCGGCGCGGCAGCATCGCGTCCAGCAGGTTCCAGCTGCCATTGGGCATGAGTTCGAGCAGCGCCTGGTCCACGGCAGCGAGCGCGACTTCGGCCCCGGCCGCCGGTTGCCCATTGGGCAGCTTGGCGCTGATCGTGACCTGGGCCGTGCCGCGCACCGGATAGGTTTCGCGGTCGGCGCTGACCTGCACCGCGAGCCGGTTCGCCGCGGCGTCGACCTTGATCTCGGCCATGCCCAGACGGAACGCGGGGCGGCTCAGATCGACCAGGGCCGTAGGCGCCACATATTCGCGGCCTTCGTGCCAGAACGCATTCCACCAGGCACGCGGCGCCTGGTAGCCCCAGGTGAAGAAGCTGTACCAGGGCACTTCACGCAACCGCCCGCGCAGCGCCAGCACGCTCACGTAGACGTTGGGCCCCCAGCTCTCCTCGATCTTCAATTCGACCGTCGGGTTCTGGCCTTCGAGCTGCACCACGCGCGTGCTCAAAATGCCTTCGCGCTCGACGGCCACCAGCGCGGTCGCGTAGCGGAACGGCATGCGCACCTGCAGGCGCGCGGTCTCGCCGGGCTGGTAGCTGCGCTGCTCGGACAGCAGTTCCATGCGGTCATGGTCTTCGCCGCCGAACCACAGCTCGCCCTGGCGCGTGACCCAGACCGAAGTCGCAGCCTGGACTTCGTTGCCCGCGCTGTCGCTGGCCGTGGCCACGAGTTCGACTTCGCCCGCCTGGGCGATCTTTGCCGTGCAGTGCAGCCGGCCCTGGGCGTCGCTCTTGCCCGAGCACAGCGTGCCCAGGTCCTTGAGCGTAGTCTGGTTGTCGTAACTGTAGAAGCCGCCGACCAGCCGCTTGCGGCTGCTGGTGGTGATGCGCGCCAGCGCCTGCACCTTGAGCGCCACGCCCGCCTGGGGCTTGCCGTCCAGGCCCAGCGCCAGCGCCGAGAACTGCATTTCGCGCTCGGTCGAGACCCAGTTCTCGGCCTGTATGCCCACGACCACGGCCGCGGGCCACAGCGTCTGCGTGCTGCGCAGCGTCTGCACTTCGCCGCTGGGGTCGGCATAGGTCGCTTCGACCAGCAGTTCGCGCGCCTGGTTGCCGCGCGGCAGCGACTGCAGCTCGACCTGACCCGCACCCTGGCGATTGAGCACCAGCGGCAGCGCGTCGGCAACCACCTTGGTGTCCTGCGCCGCGCTGGCCTCCTCGTCGTCGCTTTGCGCGTTGTCTGCGGCCGCGCGCGGCGGGCCGAAGTGGAAGTCGTCATAGCCCGCAAAATCGAGCGATTTGGCGCGCACCATGGCCGAAACGCGCACCGGCAGGCCGTCGGCCGGTCCGCCCGAAAGGTAGTTGAGCTGCACCTGCACCGGCAGCTTCTCGGCGCGCACCAGCGGCTTGGCGTTGACCGGGCCGACCCGGCCTTCGAACACCGGCAGGCGGAACTCCTCGACGCGGAACGACCCGCTGGTCAGCGCGCGAAACTTGGCTCCATCCTGCGGCTCGCGCAGCTCGACCTGGTATTCGCCGAGCTTGGCGCCCGCGGGCACGGGAAAGCGGCTTTCGGCGCTCAAGCCCCCGCTGCCGGTCTCGCGCCAGACCAGGGGCTGGCGAAAGCTCTGGCCGCTGCCCAGATGGGTGATGCGCAGCTCGCTGGGACGCTGCGGCGGCAGCGCCAGGCCCTGGCCGTTCTGCTGGCGCAGGAAATGCTTCATGGCCAGGGTTTCGCCGGCGCGCAGCAGCGTGCGATCGAACACCGTGTGCGCGAGCATGTCGGCCTTCTCGCTGGAGCTGGTAGGCACATTGAAGCGCCAGGGCTCTATGCCACGCTGCCAATCGCTCCAGGCAAACGCCAGCTCGGGGCCGGCCGCGGTCTGGGCGCGCGCGCTGACGAAATAGGCGGCATTGCGGTAGCCGTCGCCGTGGCATTGCGGCGGCTGGGGCGACAGATCGGCAAACTGGGCGATGCCCTGGGCATTGGTCACGGCCGAGGCCAGCACTTCGCCATTGCAGCTCGACACCTGGACCTTGGCGCCGGCAACGACCTGGCCCTTGTCGAGCGTGGTCACCCAGGCCGCGGAATTCTCGCGGCCCAGCTTGAAATGCACGGCGAGGTTGGTCACCAGCGCCGAGCTGCGCACATACATGCTGCGCTTCTCGCCATAGCGTTCATCGAGCAGCGCCGCGCCCAGCAGCGGCGAGGCGATCTCGACCACATGGAAACCGGGTGTCAATGGAATGCCCACGACTTCAAACGGCCGCGGATCGCCGGCCTGGGCCGCGGGCAGCGACATGGCCTTGACATTGGACTGGCCGGCAAGCAGCGACAGCATGCGCGTCTGCACGCTCTGGCGCTGATCGGGGTCTATCACCGGCGGCAGCGCGCCCTGCACGTCGCGCCGCGCCTGGGCACGCGTGACCTGGTCGCGTTCATAGTTCTGCAGCTTGCGCAGCCAGGCAATGATGTCGGCATCGGTGCGCGGCTCGAGCAGGCTGACCTCGCTGCCCGGCTGCAGTTGCTGGCCTTTCAGCGCGGCTTCGACCTTGCGCACCGTCACCGGCAGCAGCGCCGGGCCCTCGGGGCCTTCGGCAAAGCGCTCCACGATGCCGAACGGAGAAGCCGCGAACTTGACCAACGGCGGCATGTCGCCCGTGGCCACCGTGAGCGGAAAGGATGCGGCATTGCGCAGCGTGCGCCCGGCCGCGTCCTTGAAGTCCTTGGGCAGTTGCAGCTGGTAGCTGGTCTGAGCCGCCAGGCCTTCGAAGCGCAAACCGTCGACCAGCCCCTGAGGGTCGGGGCGCACCGAAGGGTCGTCGCCTTCGTCGATCACCGGCTTGAGCGTCGCGCCGCCGCCCTGCAGGCGTACCGCTTCAGCCAGCGCGCGCGACACGGGCGCGTTGAACGACAGCCGTATCGGCCGTATCGGCAGGCAGGCGGCCTGGGCGTTCTCGCGCTCGCAGCGCATCTCGGCCGAGAACGGTTCACGCACGCTGTACGCGAACTCCTGCGCATTGCGCGTGGCCACGCCGCTGGGCGTGGCGACACCGCTGCCCAGCACCAGACGCAGCTTGGCGCCGGGGGTGAGCGTGCGATTGCAGGCCAGCGTGGCGTACTGCAGCGGCGCGGCCGCGGCCGGCTTGTCCCAGCCGCGCATCTTGAGCAGCGCCTGGCGCTCGTCGCCGTCGATCCAGCGCAGCGGAATGCGCTCGCCCACGCCTTCGAGCGCGCAATAGCCGTTGGCCAGCAGCGTCTCGCGTGCCACCGGGCCGTTGAAGCGCAGCACGAAGAACTGCGACTCGTCGATGGCTTCATATGTGGGCGGCAGGATGGAAACCGCCTGCGGGCCGCCGGTGCTGAACTGGTAGCGGGTGGTGCCCGACAACACCTGCCCCGTGGGCGACTTGAGGCCGGCGAGCAGCTGCGCCGTGCAGCGCACGCCCGGCGGCAAGGGCTTGGAAAAATCAAACACCCATTCGCGCTCGCTGGTCCAGCGGCCCGTTCCGGCCGCGGCCGAGGCGTCGCTGCATGACAGCTGCAGCGGCGCCGCGGCCTTGGGGTCGCCAAAGCGCACCGCGGCGCTGTCGAACTGCACCCGCACCTGCGCCACCTGCGCAACTTCGCCTTGCGGGTTGAATTGCCCCACGGCCAACGCCAGCGCATTGCCGGCCCACAGCACCAGCGCGGCGCCTGTCCAATGTTTTATTCCCACGTCTTACCCTCTCGATCCGGCCGGGCCGGTGCTGCCTGGGCCGCTCGATGGCGGCTTTTTGCGGCGTATCGGCCGATCATGGGTGGGCCGGAGCGCTTTGCCAAAAAAACCCCACAGAAATTGCGGGGCTTTTCGTTCAGTGCAGGACGCTTATTGCGGCTGGTAGCCGCTGTTGCGAATGATGGCCGTCCAGGCCCGCGTATAGGCCTGCTCGCGCTGCGCGAGCTGCTGCGGCGACATATGGCCTACGGTCAGGCCCAGCGCCACCAGTTGTTCATGGACTTGCGGTATCTGCAACACCTTGGCGGTCGCGGCCGAGAAGCGCTCGATGAACGCCGTGGGCGTGCCCTTGGGCGCATAGAAACCGTAGTACGGCATGTCTTCATAACCCTTGACGCCCTGCTCGGCCAGCGTCGACACATCGGGCATGGACGCCTGGCGCCGGTCGCCCAGCACCGCGATCACGCGCATCTTGCCCGCGCGCTGGTGCTCGATGAAGTCCTGCACTGCGGCAATGCCCGCAGGAATCTGGTTGCCCAGCATGTCGGCCAGCATGGGCGCGCTGCCGCGATACGGCGCGGCCACGAGATCGAGCTGGAAGCGGTTGGACAGCTGCTTGACCAGGAACTCGGGCGTGGACGCGGGCGCGGGAATGCCCACAGCGCTTTTGCCGCCCTGCTGGCGCACCCACTGCACGTATTCGGCAAGGTTCTTTGCCGGCGTCTGGCTGGACACCGCGAGCGCGTTGACGAAGGTGGCAATGCCGGTCACGGGAACGAAGTCCTGGGCCGGGTCGAAACCGGGCTTTCTGACGACCTGGGGCAGGATGGAAATCGTGTGGTCGTGCGTCAGGAACAGCGTATGGCCGTCGGCCGGCGCCGCCTTGAGCTGCTGGGCCGCGATCTGTCCGCCCGCGCCCGGGCGGTTGTCGACCAGCACCGTGGTGCCCAGTTCATCGCGCAGCTTCTCGGCCAGCAGGCGCGCGATCGCGTCCGTGCCGCCGCCCGGCGGAAAGCCCACGAGAATGCGGATCGGCTGGGGATCGGCCGCATGGGCGCTGGCGCCCCAGGCCACCACGGACGACACCACGGCGGCATGGGACAGAAGACGGCGACGTGAAAGACGCATGAAGGATCACTCCAGTGGAATCAGAAGAACGCCGGCGCGGCCGCGGCCGCGCGCGGCTGGATTTACGCCAGACGTGCCTTGTGCAGCGCCAGCTGGGCGCGCACCTGGGCCGGCGCCGTGCCGCCCAGCGTGTTGCGCGCATTGAGCGAACCGCGCAGGCTCAGGCACTCGAACACGTCCTGCTCGATCTGCGGGTGAAAGCCCTGCAGCGTCGCCAGCGGCAGCTCGGACAGGTCCACGCCTTCGGTGATCGCGGCCTTGACCGCATGCGCGACGGTCTCGTGCGCGTCGCGGAACGGCAGGCCCTTCTTGACCAGATAATCAGCCAGATCGGTGGCCGTCGCATAGCCCTTGAGCGCCGCGCGCTCCATCGCTTCGGCGTTCACGCCTATGCCGCCTTCCTTGACGCCCGTGGCCGGGTTGAGCTGGCCGCCGACCATTTCGCTGAAGATGCGCAGCGTGTCCTTGAGCGTGTCGACGGTGTCGAACAGCGGCTCCTTGTCTTCCTGGTTGTCCTTGTTGTAGGCCAGGGGCTGGCCCTTCATCAGCGTGATCAGACCCATCAGGTGGCCGACCACGCGGCCGGTCTTGCCGCGCGCCAGTTCGGGCACGTCGGGGTTCTTCTTCTGCGGCATGATCGACGAGCCCGTGGTGAAGCGGTCGGCAATCTTGATGAAGCCGAAGTTCTGGCTCATCCACAGGATCAGCTCTTCGGAGAAGCGGCTGATGTGCACCATGCACAGCGCGGCCGCGGCGCTGAACTCGATCGCGAAGTCGCGGTCGCTCACCGCGTCCAGGCTGTTCTGGCACACGCCTTCCATGCCCAGGCTGCGCGCCACGCGTTCGCGGTCCAGCGGGTAGGTGGTGCCGGCCAGCGCGGCAGAGCCCAGCGGCAGCACATTGACGCGGCGGCGCACGTCGGCCATGCGCTCGGCGTCGCGCTTGAACATCTCCACATAGGCCAGCAGATGGTGGCCGAAGCTCACGGGCTGGGCCACCTGCAGGTGGGTGAAGCCCGGAAGTATCACTTCGACATGGCGCTCGGCGGTTTCCACCAGCGACTTCTGCAGCTCGCCGAGCAGGCCGCTGATCACGTCGATCTCGCCGCGCAGCCACAGGCGCACGTCGGTCGCGACCTGGTCGTTGCGGCTGCGGCCGGTGTGCAGGCGCTTGCCCGCGTCGCCGACCAATTGCGTCAGGCGCGCTTCGATGTTCAGATGCACGTCTTCGAGATCGAGCTTCCATTCAAAGCCGCCGGCCTCGATCTCGGCCGTGATCTGGGCCATGCCCTTTTCAATGGACGCATGGTCTTCGGCGGAAATGATGCCCTGGGCGGACAGCATTTCCGCATGCGCCAGGCTGCCCATGATGTCGGCTTGCCACAGGCGCTTGTCGAAGAACACGCTCGAGGTGTAGCGCTTGACGAGGTCGCTCATGGGCTCGGAGAACAACGCCGACCATGCCTGGGCCTTGGTATCGAGCTGATTGTGGGAAGGTTGCGTGCTGGAGTTGTTGGACATGGACGGGCAATAATCAGAGGGTTCAGGACAGCCGGAACAACCGGATGCCGCAATGCAAGATATGCAAATTTTATCGACCCCGGCCGGATCCGACGAATCCGGTGCTGTACTAGCCCCCACGGCCGGTGCGGCGCAGCGCGTTCTGGTGTTCGATGCCTGTCATGTCGGCGTGGTGCTGCGGGCCGTGTTGTTCGTGCAGAGCGTGGTCGCGACGGCCGCGCTTTTCGGCGCCGACAGCGCGCTTGAATGGCTGGCCGGCATGGCGCTGGTCACCAGCGGCACGCTGCCCGCAACGCTGCTGTGGCTGGTCGTTGCCTGCGGCATGAAGCGCCTGCTGCAGCGCCTGCCCCGGCAGGCCCAGGTCCTCGCCGGCATGGGGCTGGGAACGCTGTGCGGCCTCTATGCCTGCGCCATGCTGTGGCTGGTCGATGACGCGCCGGCCTCGTTCTGGCTGGCCAGCGCGGCCTCGGGCGCGCTGCTGTCGGCGCTGCTGGTGACCGCGCTGCAGCTGCGCGCGCGCGCGCGCGCACCGGCCGCGACCACGGCGCGGCTGGCCGAACTGCAGTCGCGCATACGCCCGCATTTCCTGTTCAACACGCTCAACAGCGCCATTGCGCTGGTGCGCGCCGAGCCGGCCCAGGCCGAAGCCTTGCTGGAAGACCTCAGCGACCTGTTTCGCTGCGCGCTGGCCGAACCCCGCGCCAGCACCACGCTGGCCGAGGAAATCGCCTTGGCGCGGCAATATCTCGCCATCGAGCAGGTGCGCTTTGGCGCAAGACTGCGCGCGCACTGGCAACTCGACCCCGCGGCGGGCGGCGCGCGGCTGCCGCCGCTGCTGCTGCAGCCGCTGGTGGAAAATGCGATACGCCACGGTGTGGAGCCCAGCCCCGACGGCGGCAGCCTGGAGTTGACCACGCGGCTGCACCGCGGCCGTGTCGAGATCACCCTGGTCAACAGCCTGCCGCCGGCCTCGGCCCGGTCCACGCCCGGCCATGGCATGGCGCTGCGCAATGTGCGCGAGCGCCTGTCCCTGCTGCATGATCTGCAGGCCGACTTCAGCGCCGGCAGCCACCAGGGCCGCTACCGCGTGCGTATCATCCTGCCGCTGGAGGACGTGGCATGAATCGCCCCTTGCACATTCTGTTGGTCGATGACGAAGCGCTGGCGCGCAGCCGGCTGCGTACGCTGCTGGCGGACGCCGCGCGCAGCGACCCGCCGCTGCCGCCGCTGGTCGTGCATGAAGCCGCGGACAGCGCCCAGGCCTGGGCGCTGCTCGACGCGCCCGATTGCGCGATCGAGCTGCTGCTGCTCGACATCCACATGCCGGGCCAGGACGGGCTGTCTCTGGCCGAACGCCTGCGCGGCCTGGCCCAGCCGCCCGCGCTGGTGTTCGTCACCGCGAACAGCCAGCATGCGGTCGATGCCTTCGAGCTCGATGCGCTCGACTACCTGACCAAGCCCGTGCGCCTCGCGCGACTGCAGCAGATGCTGGCCAAGCTGCTGCGCCAGCGGCTGCCCGCGGCCGCCGCGCAGGAAAGCCCGGGCACGCTGCTGATCCAGGACCGCGGCCGTACCGAACGCGTGCCGCTGGCCGAAGTGGTCTATTTCAAGGCCGAGCTCAAATACGTGACCGTGCGCACGGCCGAACACAGCTACATCCTCGACAGCGCTCTGGGCGAACTCGAAACGCGCCATGCCGCGCAGTTCCTGCGCATACACCGCAACGCGCTGGTCGCGCGCCGCGCGCTGCGCGCGCTGGAAAAGCACCATGACGCCGAGGAAGGCGATGGCTGGGCCGTGCGCCTGGACGGCATAGACGAGCCGCTTGCGGTCTCGCGCCGCCAGCTGCCCGCGGTGCGCGCGGCGCTGCGCGATCAGCCCGAGCCGTCAGTGTGAATGTGCCAGGCCGCTGACCAGCGTCACCAGCACCATGCCCGCAACGAGCCAGGCGATCTGCGCGAAGGTCTCGCGCGCCGTGAGGCGCTTTTGCAGCTGGGGAATCAGATCGGCCAGCGCCACATAGACAAAGCTGCTCGACGCCAGCACGAGGAAATACGGCAGCCAGTCCTGCAGCTGACCGACGAGAAAGTAGCCCGCGATGCCGCCCAGCGCAGTCACCGCGCCCGCCAGCGAAACCTTGACCAGCGCCACGCGCCGGTTGCCGCTCGCATGGCGCAGCACCACCAGGTCGCCGATATGGTGGGGCACTTCATGCGCCAGCACCGACGCCGCGGCGATCAGGCCCAGGCGCATGTCGGCCAGGAACGCCGAAGCGATCAGCACGCCGTCGCCAAAGCAATGCACGCTGTCGCCCGTGAGCACCGCCCAGCCGCCCGTGGTCTTGCCATGGTCGTGGCTATGGCCATCGCTGTGGCCATGGCCATGCGCGTGACCATGCCCGTGGCTCGGATGGTTGTCATGCCCGTGGCCATGCTCATGGCCGTGGTGCCAGAGTTCGGCCTTGTCGAGCAGGAAGAAGAACACCACGCCGATCAGCAGCGTGAGGAACAGGTCGTGCGCGCTGGCCTCGCTCTCGAACGCTTCGGGCAGCAGATGCATGAAAGCCGTCGCCAGCAAGGCCCCCGCAGCCAGGCTCAGCAGGCGCTGGGGCATCATGCCGCCGTTGTTGGAGGACACGCCCACGCGCATGAGCAATGCAGCGACCCACACGCTACCAATGCCCGCGGCCAAGGTGGCCAAAATGATTGCTGCCAAAGTCATAGCTGTTTTTGCTTTTCTTGATGGGCCACAAAGGCCGATCCCGCTGATTTTCGCAGAAGACGCATGCCGCCGTTGGCGGCAATGCAAAACGGCGGTGGACTATGGCGCTTGATGCCGTCCTCCCCACGTTCGTCCTGAGCTTGTCGAAGGATGAACGACCGGCCCTCAAGCCATCGTGCAGCCTCGCCGCAGGCATGCCACGCTCCCTGAAACGCCCTTCGACGGCGCCGCCGTGGCAGGCTCAGGGCGAACGGTCATCGGGATTTAGAGCGCGTTGCTCGGAATCCCGCCCGTGCCAGCTTCAATGCGCCTGGTCCCAGTTGGGGCCCACGCCCACTTCGGCCAGCAGCGGCACCTTCAACTCGGCCACGCCCGCCATCAGGCGCGGAATCTCGCTGCGTATCCAGCCCTCGTCGCCCTGCGGCAGCTCGAACACCAGTTCATCGTGCACCTGCATGATGACCTTGATGTCGGGCTTGTGCGCGTCGAGCTCGGCCTGCACCGCGACCATGGCCATCTTGATCAGGTCGGCGGCCGTGCCCTGCATGGGGGCGTTGATCGCCTGGCGTTCTGCAGCCTTCTTGCGCGGGCCGTTGCCGCCGTTGATGTCGGGCAGGTACAGGCGCCGGCCGAGCACGGTCTCGACATAGCCATGGGCGCGCGCGAACTCCACGGTCTCGTCCATGTAGCGCTTGACGCCGGGATAGCGCTGGAAATAGCGGTCGATATAGGCCGCCGCGGCCTTGGTCTCTATGCCCAGGTTCTTGGCCAGGCCGAAACTGCTCATGCCGTAGATCAGGCCGAAGTTGATCACCTTGGCATAGCGGCGCTGCTCGCTGCTGACCTGGTCGACTTCAACGGCGAACACTTCGGCGGCGGTCGCACGGTGCACGTCGCGGCCGTCCTGGAAAGCCTTGAGCAGCGACTCGTCGCCCGACAGGTGGGCCATGATGCGCAGCTCGATCTGCGAATAGTCGGCGCTGGCGATCACGCGGCCCGCGGGCGCGATGAAGGCTTCGCGCACGCGCCGGCCTTCGGGCGTGCGGATGGGAATGTTCTGCAGGTTGGGGTCGTTGCTCGACAGCCGGCCGGTCACGGCCACGGCCTGGGCGTAATGCGTGTGCACGCGGCCCGTGGCCGGCAGCGCGAGCTGGGCCAGCTTGTCGGTGTAGGTGCCCTTGAGCTTGGACAGGCTGCGGTGCTCCAGCAGCTTGGCCGGCAGAGGGTAATCGGCGGCAAGCTTCTCCAGCACTTCCTCGTCGGTGCTGCGCGCGCCGGTCGCGGTCTTCTTGACCACGGGCATGCCCAGCTTGTCGAAGAAGATCTCGCCCAGCTGCTTGGGGCTGGCCAGGTTGAACGGCTGGCCCGCGATCTCATAGGCTTCGTTTTCGAGTTGCACGATGCGCTGGCCCAGCTCGTTGCTCTGCTTGGCCAGCGTCGCGGCGTCGATCATCACGCCGTTGCGTTCGATGCGGAACAGCGCTTCGCTGGTCTGCAGTTCGAGGTCATAGACGGCGCGCAGCGCGGCCTCGGCCTCGAGCTGGGGCCAGAGCACGCGGTGCACGTCCAGCGTCTGGTCCGAGTCCTCGCACGAGTAGGCTGCGGCCTTGTCGACCGGCACCTGGGCAAACGGAATCTGGTGCACGCCCTTGCCGCACAGATCTTCGTAGCTCGTGCCGCTGCGCCCGGTATGGCGCAGCGCCAGGCTGGACAGCCCGTGCGGGCGGTGCACTTCGAGCACATAGCTTTGCAGCATGGTGTCGTGCGCATAGCCCTGCACCTGGATGCCATGGTTGGCAAACACATGGCGGTCGTACTTGACGTGCTGGCCGAGCTTGGGCCGCTGGGCATTCTCGAGCCAGGGCTTGAGGCGCGCGAGCACTTCGTCGAACGGCAGCTGCTCGGGCACGTCCAGGCCCGCGTGGCGCAGTGGAATATAGGCCGCGGCGCCGGGCTCGACGCTGAAGCTGAGGCCCACGATCTCGGCGCGCATCTCGTCGAGCGAGGTGGTTTCGGTGTCCAGCGCCGTGAGCGGCGCGGCCTCGATCTTCGCCAGCCAGGCATCGAAGCTGGCCCAGGTCAGTATCACGTCGTAGTCCACGCTGCGCTGTTGCGCGGCTTGCGCTTCCTCGGTGGCCTCGGTGGATTCCTGCTGCTCGGCAAACATGTCGCCCGTGTCCTGGTCGGCGCGCGGCTTGGCGGCCTTGGCTTTGGCCTTGGGCTCTTCCGCTGCGGCTTCGGCCTGGTTTTCCAGCGCCATCGCCAGGCCCTTGAAGCCGTACTCGAGGTAGAAGTCGCGCAGCGCCTTGTTCTCGGGCGCGCGCCAGGCCAGGCCGTCGAGCGACGGCAGGCCGACCACTTCCTCGACCAGATCGCAATCGGTCTTGATGGTCACCAGCTGGCGGCCCGTGGGCAGCCATGCGAGGCTGTCACGCAGGTTCTGGCCGGCCACGCCCTTGATCTCGTCGGCGCGCGCGAGCAAGGCGTCGAGCGAGCCGTATTCATTGAGCCACTTGGCCGCGGTCTTGGGGCCGACCTTGGGCACGCCGGGAACGTTGTCCACGGTATCGCCGACCAGCGTCTGGAAATCGACCATCAGCGACGGCGGCACGCCGAACTCGGCGGTGACGCCGGCGACATCGCGCACCTTGCCGTTCATGGTGTCGATGATGGTGATGTGCTCGTCGACCAGCTGGCTCAGATCCTTGTCGCCGCTGGAGACCACCACGCGCACGCCCTGGCGCGATGCGACCTGGGCCAGCGTGCCTATCACGTCGTCGGCCTCGACGCCCTTGATGGCCAGCACGGGCCAGCCGAGCATGCGCACCACGGCATGGATGGGCTCGATCTGCGCGCGCAGGTCGTCGGGCATGGGCGAGCGCTGGGCCTTGTACTCGGGGTAGAGCGCGTCACGGAAGGTCGGACCGCTGGTGTCGAAGATGCAGACCGCGTAATCGGCAGGCACTTCCCTCTTGAGGGACTGCAGCATGTTGATCATGCCGCGGATCGCGCCGGTGGCGGGACTCGTCGGGTCGCCGGGCCGGGCCCGCAGATCGGGCATGGCGTGGTAGGCGCGGTACAGATAGCTGGAGCCATCGACCAGCACCAATGTCTTGGAATTGCTCATGCCAGGATTGTGCACGGCGCGGCCCGGCCTGCGCGCTGGATTTCCCCACGGGATCAATTGAACACTGGCTCTACAATCACCCCATGCGCGCCGCCCCACTTCTCCTCCTCCTCAGCCTGGCTGCCAGCCCGTTGCTGGCCCAGAATCCGCCTGGCACTGCCGTCCAGGCCGCTACTGACGCGGCCGAACCGCGTACCGCCCCCCAGGGCGACAAGAACAACCAGCGCGTGGAACGTATCCGCGTCGAGGACGAGGGCAGCCGCGTCGACGAAGTGCGCATCGGCGGCCAGACCCGCAGCATCACCGTGACCCCCAAGGTCAGCGACATGCCCGCCTACGAAGTGCAACCCAGCGAAGGCGTGCGCAACCGCAGCCGCAGCAGCTCGGACACCACGGGCCCGCGGGTGTGGAACATCCGCAAGTTCTGAGCTTCCCAGCGCTCCCCCCTTTCTTCCTCTTCTTTCCTGCGCCGCCCTCGGGGCGCGCTTCTCGCCATGGCCGTTTTTACCGAAGTCTCCGAAAAAGAGGCGCGCGACCTGCTGCGCCACCTGCCGCTGGGAACCTTCCAGAGCCTGCGCGGCATTCAGGGCGGTATTGAAAATACCAACTACTTCCTGACGACCGACCAGGGCGAATGGGTGCTGACGCTGTTCGAACGGCTCACGGCCGAACAGCTGCCGTTCTATCTGCACCTGATGAAGCATCTCGCGCACGCCGGCATTCCCGTGCCCGACCCGCAGGCGCACAAGCAAAGCGGCGACATCCTGCTGCGCGTGTGCGGCAAGCCCGCGGCTGTGGTCAATCGCCTGCGCGGCAGCAGCCAGCTCGCTCCCGCGCCCGTGCACTGCGCGGCCGTCGGCGACATGCTCGCGCGCATGCATCTCGCGGGCCGTGACTTCGAGCGCCAGCAGCCCAATCTGCGCGGCCTTGCCTGGTGGAACGAAACCGCTCCCGTGGTCATGCCCCATCTGGACAGCGGCCTGGTCGACCTGCTGCAGTCCGAACTTGCCTTCCAGAACCATATCGCAGCTTCGTCGCAGTACGCCGCGCTGCCGCGCGGCCCGGTGCATGCCGACCTGTTCCGCGACAACGTGATGTTCGAGGGCGAGCAGCTCACGGGCTTCTTCGACTTCTATTTCGCGGGCGTGGACAGCTGGCTGTTCGACCTCGCGGTCTGTCTCAACGACTGGTGCATAGACCACGCCACGGGAGCGCACGACGCGCCGCGCGCCCAGGCCATGCTCGCCGCCTACCAGCGCGTGCGCCCGCTCACGGGCGCCGAGCGCCAGCTGCTCAACGCACAGCTGCGCGCCGGTGCGCTGCGCTTCTGGATTTCGCGCCTGTGGGACTTCTACCTGCCGCGTGAAGCCGCGATGCTCACGCCGCACGACCCGCGCCATTTCGAGCGCGTGCTGCGCCAGCGCATTGCCGCGCCAGTGCAACTGACATGAGGCCGGCCGCGGTACACGCGGTGCAGCAAAAACGGCGCTGAAGACAAGCAGCTGGACTACAAAATCAAAGACTATTGAAATCTATATTTCGATAGTTTTTAACTCAATCCACTGCTTTTCTTCCTTTGCGCCTGCGCGTTCCCCCCGGACATCATCCGCCGGAACGCGTCATCCAAGGCAGGCAAGCGGTTCATCCTGCCATGGACATCGAAATCGTTCCCGCGCGCAGCAGCTTTCAGTGGCTTGGGCTGGGTTTCAGGACCTTCTGCCGCCGGCCCCTGGCCTTTGTGCTGCTCCCCATACTGCTGAGCTTCCCGCTGGCCATCTGCTATCTGCTGGCCAGCCCCAGTCCCGTCATCGAGACGGTGCTCTATAACGCCGTCCTGCCTTTTCACAGCCTGATGACGATGATCGTCGCGTCCCAGGCATTTTCCGGCACCACATCGCTGCCGGCGCTGATCGTCCTGACGCTGCGAGCCTTTCGCACGCACCTGCGCGCATTGATCACGCTGGGCGCGATGCATGCGCTGGCCCTTTGCTGCATCGTGGCAATGGTGTCGCTGGTGCAGGACCGCGGCTTCGCGCTGGAGCATCTGCCCATGGCCCTGCAGCTATCCCCTGGAGGCGAGTCCGGTCCCGCGCAGGTGGACATCATCAAGCTGCTGGCGATCGTGCCGCAAGTGCTGTTCGGCTTTGCTCCGGCGCTGGTCTACTGGTACAGCGCCACGCCGGGCCAGGCCATTTTCCTCAGCGCCGCAGCCTACCTGCGCAACTGGCGTGCGTTTCTGCTGTTCGGCGTGATACGTACCGTCCTGGTCGCCGGCCCGCTGCTGGGGGTCATGCTGATCCTGGCCTTTCTGCCCGCAACCGCCAGCGCGGCGAATGCCGCGCTCATCGAAGGCGCGGCCGGGGTCATCACGATTCCGGCCGTCATCCTTTCCATCTCCCAGCTGTTTTCCTTTCGCGACTGCTTTGCGCCCCGGCGCACTTGGTTTTCCAGCCTGCCGCGCCTGCAGTGCAGCACAAATCAATTGTAATTTTCAAATTAAAACTATAATCGATAGCTTAAGACTATCAATGTTGAATGCGCTTGGGCTTTTATCAACGGTTCACGGCATGCAACTCCACATCTGCAACTGCCATGAATTTCTCCATTGCGCCTGCGCATGCCAGCCTTCAATGGCTGGGACTCGTTCTTCAGACCATTTTCCGCAATCCCCTGGCCTTCGTGCTGCTGGCCGGGCTGCTGCGCATCTGCCATGTGCTGCTGTGCCGCATTCCCTTTGTCGGCACTCCGCTGTCGGCCGCCATCGAGCCCATCACCGCCTTGATCATGCTGATCGTGGTGGCGCGGGCCTCCAGCGGCCACAGGTCAACGTCCGCCCTGCTGTGGTCCGGATTGCGCGCGTTCCGCGGGCCGCTGCGCGGTCTGCTCGCGTTGAGCGCGGTGCAGCTCGTTGTTTTCCTGCTCGCGCTGATGCTGCTGTCCGCGCTCTTCGACCAGGGCTTTGCCTATCGTCATCTGCAGGGCCACCATGGGCTCTTGGACGGCGAGCGGCCTGAACGGATGCTCGCGTGGCTGGACATGCTGGTAGTGCCACCGGCCGCGTTGCTGGCTTTCGCTCCCGCGCTGGTGCACTGGCACGGCCTCGGCCCCCTGCAGGCCATGCGGTCCAGCGCCGCGGCTTGCCTGCGCAACTGGCGCGCCATTCTGCAGCTGATCCTGGTCCAGGCAGTCGTCGGCCAGTTGCTCATCAGGCTGCTGACATGGCTGATGGAATCCATGCCGGCGACAAGCGAATTTGCACTGCAGGCACTTGCCGACAGCCTGGTCTTTCTTTCCTCCGCCATCTTCAGTATTTCCTGGTTCTTTGCCTTTCGCACGCTGTTCTCGGGCGCAAGGCCTGCCCCCGCTGCGCCACCAGGCAACCGACTGCCCTGCGAGTCCCGCGCCGTCCCCGCCCGCAACGGCTTGCGCTGGCTGCAGATGGGCTTCAAGACCTTCAGGCGCCAGCCGCTGGTGCTGGGCCTGGGCATGATCGCCTCAATGCTCATCGTTTTCTTGCCGTTTGCCATGCTGCTGGCAATGGTCGTCACGGCCCAGGCCGACAGAGGCGCCCAGCCCCTGCGCGCCGTGCTGCAAGCCGCCGGGCGCGCATTGCGCCAGGAGTTCTGGCGGCTGCTGCGGCTGGGCGCGCTGTACGTGGGAATCAGTTGGCTCGTTCTGAGCGTCACCTTCGTGGTGGGGATCAGGGTCGCTGCACCCCTGTCGGCGATGGCGGCCCAGGCCGACGCGCACATTGCGCTGGCCATGCTCATGGTCGCGGCCGCTGTTCTCATTGGGTTGGCGACGCTGCAGTTCTGGCATGCCCCCGGGCTGATCCACTGGCAGCGCCTGTCCCCGCTGCAGGCACTCAGGTGCAGCAGCCATGCGGTGCGACTCAACTGGCGCGCGTTTTCCTTGTTCTTTGTGCTGTGGGGGCTCATCTATGCCGTCTTCGGCACGGCCCTGATCATGCTGATCCGGCTGCCCGCACCCGGGAGCTTCGCGTTCACGGCAATCTCCACGCAGTTCGGGATCTGCGTGATACATCTATTGAATGTCATCTTCATGTCGTGCATCTATTTCAGTTTTCGCGACTGTTTTGCCTTGCCCGACAGCGCCGATTCGCGCGCCGATTGAGATTCGGCCTGCCGGCGCCGCGCGCAGCAAGCTGCCCTTGTCTTCAGCGGTCAAAAAAGCCTGCGGTACAGTAACGCCATCGGCGCCCGAAAGCGCCCGTTACTGCTTGCCCAGGACTTTGACTGCTTCATGAAACTCCAGATCGTTCCCGCCCGCACAGGTGTCCAGTGGGTCAAACTCGGCGTCCAGACTTTCTGGCGCCAACCCCTGGCCCTGGCCGCGATTTTTATTCTGGCCATTGTCGGCATGTCGCTGATCAGCATCGTGCCGTTGATCGGCCCCGCGCTGGCGCTGGCGCTGCTGCCCGCGACCTCGCTGGCGATGATGGTCGCGGCCGCCGAAGCCACCCAGGGCCGCTTTCCCACGCCGGCGCTGCTGCTGGTCGCGTTTCGCACCGGCCGCCAGCGTCTGAACGCCATGGTCACGCTGGGCCTGCTGTACGCCGTGGGCTTTCTCGCGATCATGGGGCTGTCGGCCTTGATCGATGGCGGCACGTTCGCCGAGGTCTATCTGGGCGGCGAGCCGATGACGCGCGAGATCGCCGAAGATCCCGCGTTCCAGTCCGCGATGTGGCTGTCGATGGCGCTGTACATCCCGCTGTCGCTGATGTTCTGGCACGCGCCCGGATTGATCCACTGGCATGGCATTCCGCCCGCCAAGGCGCTGTTTTTCAGCCTGGTGGCCTGCATGCGCAACTGGCGCGCCTATCTGGTCTTCTGCCTGGCCTGGATGGTCTTCTTCATGGCCTGCGGCATCGTGCTGGCGCTGGTCACCGGCATTCTCGCGAGCCTGATCGGCGGCATGGCCGCCGGCATCATGGCGGGCGCTGCCATGATCCTGGCGGCGATGTTCTTCACCTCGGTGGTGTTCACGTTCCGCGACAGCTTTTCCGCGCCCGATCCCTCGGACGCGACCGATCCCGAACTGCATGAAGCCTGAGCGCCTCGCGGTCGCCCTTCGAGCCCCATGAAAAAAACGCCCCGAGGGGCGTTTTTTACTGGGGAATCGCTTCGCTGCGTGGACTGGGCGAAACCGCCTCAGACGCCGACGGGCTTGCCGTCTACGCGCTGGATCACCACCGTCGACGAGCGCGGGCGCACCGTGCCGCTGGCCAGCACCGTGGCGTCGGTCGTGTCGTACGCAGGCCAGTTGCCTGGATGCTGGATGTTCAGGAAGATGCTGGTGTTGTCGGGCGAGAACGCAACGCCTGTCACTTCGGCTTCGTTGGGGCCGACGAAGAAGCGGCGCAGTTCGGCCTGGTTGCTGGCATTGATCACCGGACCCGTGCCCGTGCTGGCCGACATGGGCTTGGGAATCACGGCCAGCATCTGGTCGTTGGTCGCCTTGGCCACGTCGTTGTTGCGGCCGCCGTCCAGGCCGTTGTCGGTCTGGATCCACATGATGCCGCGGCTGTCGAACGACATGCCGTCCGGGCTGGCGAGCTGGTTCACCGCGGTCAGCGACGAACGGTTGGTGTCGGCATTCGCGCCCGCGGCCGCGCCGAAGACGAAGATGTCCCAGCGGAAGGCGTTCGAGCCGCTGGCATCGTGCCAACGGATGATGTGGCCGTTGGCATTGTTCAGGCGCGGGTTGGCGCCGTTGGTGCCGGTGGTCGCATTGCGGCTGGTGTTGTTGGTCAGCGTCAGGTAGACATCGCCATTGGTCGGGTGTACCGCAGTCCACTCGGGGCGGTCCATGGGCGTGGCACCGACGAAGTCGGCCGCACCGCGGGTGTTGATCAGGATCGCCTCCAGGCTGCCGAACTCGGCGCCCAGCGTCTTGCCGCCCTTGCCGACGGTGTTCGGTGCCAGTGCCAGCCACTCGCCCGAGCCGTTGTCGTTGAAGCGCGCGACATACAGCGTGCCCTTGTCAAGGTACTTGGCGCCCACGGCCAGGCGGTCGCTGCGCGTGGCGTCCTTGGGATCCCAGACGGCTTCGGAGACAAAACGGTAGACGTATTCAAAGCGCGAGTCGTCACCGCAGTAGAACGCCAGCGGCTGGCCGGCCACGGGGTTGCCATAGGCCGCGCCTTCGTGCGCAAAGCGGCCCATCGCCGTGCGCTTGGTGGCGATGCTCGAAGGATCGTAGGGATCGATTTCGACCAGGTAGCCGAAGCCGTTGACTTCGTTGCGCCAGTCGGACAGCGCATCCGCGCCGCTGGCCGTGACGTTGAAGCGCGCGAACTCGCCGTTGACTTCGGTGGCGTCGCCGGCAGCGGTTTCCCACTCGTAGCGGCCCTTGGTGCTGGACACGCCAACGCGCTTCTGGTGCGCGGGAATCGTGCCGGTGTTCAGGAAGCAGGCCGCCCAGTTTTCCTCGGCGGTGATGTAGGTGCCCCAGGGCGTGGTGCCGTTGCCGCAGTTGTTGTTGGTGCCGCGCACCTGCGTGCCGTTGGGCGAGAACGGAGTCTTGACCCAGTCCGTGCCGCCGACCGGGCCGGCCAGGCGCATGGGCGTGCCCGAAGTGAAGCGGCGGTTGTACTTGGAATTGAGAACGATGTTCCAGTTCTTGCCTTCCTTGCGCACATGCATCACGGCCACGCCATGGGCATTGATTTCCTTGCGCACCTCTTCGGCCGGACGCTTGCCCGCGACCTTGGTCGGACCTGCGGGATGCAGCGCGAACTCATCGATGTACTCGTGGTTGACCACCAGCAGGCCTTCGGTCGAGCTGCCGGCGATGGGGAAGAAGTGCATGCCGTCGTGGTGCATGCCGGTCGAGTTCAGCAGATCGTTGGAGCTGTTGTTGCCGTTGCGATCCCAGGCCGCGGCGTTGTCGTTGAGCGGCGTGCCCCAGGCGCCGAGCACCTGGGCCGTATAGCCTGCGGGCACCACGCAGCCATGGGTCATGGAGTTGGGCAGCGACTCGAAGCCCAGCTTGAGTTCCGGCTCGACCGGCTTCACGGGATCGACGGGGGCCGGGTCGCCATCACCGCCACAGGCCGAAAGGCTCAAGCCCGCCATCAGGGCCACTGCAGCACCCAGGCTGCCACGTGTCACGGCACGGCGCGAGAGGCTTGCCTCGAGAATGGTACTGAAGGGCGCGTTGTCGCTGTGGTTGCGAACAACCTTGTCGGAAATGGATTTGCTCACGTGGCGGCTCTCTTGGTTTTGTCGATTCATCGACGGGTGCCGCCACTCTAGGAAATCAATATGACGATAGCGTGAAACCCGACACAAGACAGGTTGCCGGCCCGATCAGGCGTTGTTGCGCCGCAGCTTGGCGAGGTGAACACGGTCATCCACGCTGGAAAACAGCACCGCCAGAGCAATGCCCACGGCCGCGCCCAGCAAGGTGTCGATGACACGCTCGACAGGCATGTTTCCCATTGTCGGCGCGTGCGACGCGAGCATTGTCATCAACAGCGCCATCGGCGTGACCGTGATCTGCCCGAGTGCGTAGTTGAAGCCGATGATCACTTCGGTCAGGAACTGGAACACGACGACAGCCAGCACGATGACCCACAGCGGCGGGTGCTGGGCCAGTATCAGCCACACCAGGCAGGCCCCGATCACCGTGCCTCCCAGGCGCTGCAGCGCGCGGCTCATGGTCACATGCAGATGACTGCCCTGCATGACAGCGGTGGCCCCGATGGCCGCCCAGGCAGGATGCTGTCCGCCCGCGGCCCAGGCGAGCAGCGCCGCAATGGCCGCGCCCACGGCAATGCGCGCGCCCGCTATCCATTGATGCGACATCGGCGGAATGCGCACCACGGGAATCTGCAGTGCGCTGACCTCCTGCGCGCGCAGGCGGTCGGTGAGCGAGCAGACCAGCCAGCCTATCAGCCCGCCCGCCGCAGTCGCGAGCAGGCGCGCGGCCAGCTCCTGCCAGGTGGCCACCGGGTGCAGCGCAGCGCCGGCGGCGAACACGATGATCACCGCGCCCGGGCCGCCGATATTCCAGCGGCTCACCGCCACGGTCGACGCCCCGGCCACCAGCGCCAGCACCAGCACCAGCGCCCATTCGCTGGCGCCGAACAACCCCGCGAGCGAGGGAAACAGCACGGCCGCCAGCAGCAGCAGCGCCGCCGCGGCAACGATGCGCCGGCGCCGCGCCAGCGGCGCAAAGCGCCCGAACAGCGCGGCCAGCGCGCCCAGCGCGGGAAAGCCCACGAGTTCGGGCCAGGGCGACAACAGCGTCAGCACCAGCGCCGCGAGCACCGCAAGGCTGGCCTGCAGCCCGGCAATCAGTGCGATGCGCAGCGACAGCTGCGGCGCGAGCGCCAGGCTGTCCTGCAACTGCTGCGGATGCAGCAGGTGGATCGCGGCACGGGTCCTGGAGGCCGCCTGGACCGGGTCTTTTTCTTTTTCCATGCGCGCGCTCCTGCTCGAACTCAGTCGACGATGGTCAGCTTGGCGATCGCCAGCGCCAGCCACTTGGTGCCGTGGCGCGGGAAATCCACCTGCGCGCGCGCGTCGTCGCCCGTGCCTTCGATGGCCAGCACCTTGCCTTCACCGAACTTGTTGTGGAACACCGCGATGCCGGCACGCAGGCCATGGCTGGGCGCGGCCTTTTGCGGCGGCACGGGCGGGCTGGCAAAAGTCTCGGACTTGGCGCCAAAGCCGCCGCGGCCGCCACCGTAACCTCCGCCGCCGTAACCTCCCGCGGACTGGGGCGTGAACGTGCCAAAGCCCTGCTGCTTGGGCGTGATCCACTTGAGCGCGCTCTCGGGCAGCTCGTCGAAGAAGCGGCTCTTGATGTGAAAGCGCGTCTGGCCGTGCAGCATGCGCGTCTGCGAATGGCTCAGGTACAGGCGCTTTCTCGCGCGCGTGATCGCCACGTACATCAGCCGGCGCTCTTCCTCGAGGCCGCCGCTGTCGCTCATCGCGTTCTCGTGCGGAAACAGGCCTTCTTCCATGCCGCCGATGAACACCGCGTCGAACTCCAGGCCCTTGGACGCATGCACGGTCATCAGCTGCACCGCATCCTGGCCCGCCTGCGCCTGGTTGTCGCCGGCTTCGAGCGCGGCATGCGTGAGGAAGGCGACCAGCGGCGACAGCGTTTCGCCGGTATCGATGTCGACCATGCCCGCGGCCGGCTGCGATCCCGGCAGCACCTGGTCGAGCATGGGTTGCGTGGGATCGATTCCCTGGCTCACCGGGCTCTGGCGCAGCGCCTGGCCATGCTCGTCGAGCGGCAGCGCCACGGCGTCGCGGCCAAAGCCTTCCTGGGTCACGAAGCTCTCGCCCGCATTCACCAGTTCCTGCAGGTTCTCTATGCGGTCCGCGCCTTCCTTTTCGTTGCGGTAGTGCTCGACCAGGCCGCTCTCCTCGAGCACGGCCTCGATGATCAACCGCAGATTCTTGCCCTGGGTCTGCTCGCGCAGCACTTCGATCTTGGCGACAAACGCGCCCAGATTCGCGCCCGCCTTGCCGGGCACGGCCGTGACGGCATCGCTGAGCGAGCAGCCCGCGCTGCGCGCCGCATCCTGCAGCACTTCGACCGTGCGCGCGCCTATGCCGCGCGGCGGGAAGTTCACCGCGCGCATGAAGCTGGTGTCGTCATGCGGGTTCTCGAGCAGGCGCAGATAGGCCAGCGCGTGCTTGATTTCGGCGCGCTCGAAAAAGCGCAGGCCGCCGTAGACGCGGTAGGGCACGCCGGCATTGAACAGCGCGGTCTCTATCACCCGGCTTTGCGCATTGCTGCGGTACAGGATGGCGATCTGCTGGCGCTCGAAGCCGTCGTTCTTCACGAGCTGGCGGATTTCATCGACGATCCACTGCGCTTCGGCCAGATCGGTGTGCGACTCGTAGACGCGCACCGGCTCGCCCGGGCCCTGCGTGGTGCGCAGGTTCTTGCCCAGGCGGCGGCTGTTGTGGCTGATCAGCGCATTGGCCGAGTCGAGGATGTTGCTGAAGCTGCGGTAGTTCTGCTCGAGCTTGATCTGGCGCTGCACGTCGAACTCGCGCACGAAGTCGGCCATGTTGCCCACGCGTGCGCCACGGAAAGCGTAAATGCTCTGGTCGTCGTCGCCCACGGCGATCACCGAGCCCTGGGTGCGCATCTGGCCGCCGACCTCGTCGCCCGCGAGCTGCTTGAGCCAGGCGTACTGCAGGCGGTTGGTGTCCTGGAACTCGTCGACCAGGATGTGCTGGAAACGCCGCTGATAGTGGGCGCGCAGCTGCGGCTGGTCGCGCAGCAGCTCGAAGCTGCGCAGCATCAGTTCGCCGAAATCGACCACGCCTTCGCGCTGGCATTGCTCCTCGTAGAGCTGATAGAACTCGACTTTCTTGCGCGTGTCGGGGTCCTTCACGGCGACGTCGCCGGGACGCTGGCCTTCTTCCTTGCAGCCCGCGATGAAGTACTGCAGCTGCTTGGGCGGGAAGCGCTCGTCGTCGACGTTGTGCTGCTTGCACAGCCGCTTGACGGCCGACAGCTGGTCCTGCATGTCGAGGATCTGGAACGCCTGGGGCAGGCCAGCGGCCTGGTGATGCGCGCGCAGCAGGCGGTTGCACAGGCCGTGGAAGGTGCCTATCCACATGCCGCGCACATTCACCGGCAGCATGGCCGACAGCCGCGCCGTCATTTCCTTGGCCGCCTTGTTGGTGAAGGTCACGGCCAGTATGCCCGCGGGCGTGGCCTGGCCGGTCTGCAGCAGCCAGGCAATGCGCGTGGTCAGCACGCGGGTCTTGCCCGAACCGGCGCCGGCCAGTATCAGCGCATGGCCTGCGGGCAGCGTCACGGCCGCGAGCTGCTCCTCGTTGAGGTCGGCAAGCAGGGGAGATGCAGACGCGGCGACGGGCGCGCTGCTGGAAAGCAGGTCAAGAGGAAACATGCTGCGATTGTAGAAACCCCGCCCCGCCCTGCACATGTGCGCAATCAAAAGCCTTGCGGCCCTGTTGCGCGTGCCGCCATCCCGGGGGCATTGGCGCGAGGTATGCAGTACGGGTAGAATCAATCACCGGGCCCAAGTTTCTTGTGGTCCGGTTTTTTGTGCCCGCGTCCTGCGGGCCCGCGGTGGCCGCCTCCAGCGGCAGCGTCCGCAAACCGGTCTCCAGGCCAAGCGCCCCATCGCCACGGAAATTGTTCCGCGGCGACCCTTTATGGAGCTTGGAAATTCATGGAAATCTTCGACTACGACAACATTCTTCTGCTGCCCCGCAAGTGCTGTGTGGAAAGCCGTTCGGAATGTGATGCCAGCGTGACGCTGGGCAGTCGGTCGTTCCGCATCCCGGCCGTGCCGGCCAACATGAAGACCGTCGTCGACGAGGCTATCTGCACCTGGCTGGCGCAGAACGGCTACTTCTATGTGATGCACCGCTTTGACCTCGACAACGTGCAGTTCGTGCAGGACATGCACGCCAAGGGCTGCTTTGCGTCGATCTCGCTGGGCGTCAAGCAACCCGACTACGCCACGGTCGACCGTTTCGTCGAACTGGGACTGGTGCCCGAGTACATCACCATCGACATCGCCCACGGCCATGCCGACAGCGTGAAGAACATGATCGCCTACCTCAAGCTCAAGCTGCCGCAGGCCTTCGTGATCGCCGGCAACGTCGGCACGCCCGAAGCCGTGATCGAACTCGAAAGCTGGGGCGCGGACGCGACCAAGGTCGGCATAGGCCCGGGCAAGGTCTGCATCACCAAGCTCAAGACCGGCTTCGGCACGGGCGGCTGGCAGCTGTCGGCGCTCAAGTGGTGCGCGCGCGTCGCGACCAAGCCAATCATTGCCGACGGGGGCATTCGCAGCCACGGCGACATCGCCAAGAGCATACGCTTTGGCGCCAGCATGGTCATGATCGGCTCGCTGTTCGCGGGCCACGAGGAATCGCCGGGCAACACCGTCGAGGTCGATGGCGAGAAGTTCAAGGAGTACTACGGTTCGGCCTCGGACTTCAACAAGGGCGAGTACAAGCATGTCGAAGGCAAGCGCATCCTCGAACCCGTCAAGGGCACGCTGGCCAGCACGCTGATCGAGATGGAGCAGGACATCCAGAGCTCGATCAGCTACTCGGGCGGCAAGAAGCTCATGGACATCCGCAAGGTCAACTATGTGACGCTGGGCGGCGACAACGCGGGCGAACATCTGCTGATGTGAAGCCCGCCGCGGCGCTGCAAGCTCAGTGACAGCTTGGCGCGCCGATCGCGGTGATGATAGAGGCCCGGGGCATTGCATGCCCCGGGCTTTTTCCATTGCGGTGCACACGATGAATTCGCGGGTACCCGCCGCACTTCGTCAAGGATGTTTGAAGACATGCACCCTCACCCGTTGAAGATTGCTGTACTGGGCACCGGCATGATGGGTCTGCCCATGGCCCGCCGTCTGTGCCAGGCCGGCCACGAAGTCCATGCCTGGAACCGCACCCGCGCCCGCGCCCAGCCGCTGGCCGATGACGGTGCGCAAGTCCACGACACGGCGGCACAGGCCGTGGCGGGCGCCGATATCGCCATCAGCCTGCTCGAGAACGGACCGGTGGTCGAAGACGTGCTGTTCAGCCAGGGCGCGGCGGCCGCCATGCGTGACGCCAGCCTGTTCATCGACATGGCATCGATCCAGCCCAGCGAAGCCCGCGACCATGCGGCGCGCCTGGGCGAACGCGGCATCGCCCATCTCGACGCTCCGGTGTCTGGCGGCACCGTGGGCGCCGAGGCCGGCACGCTGGCCATCATGGCCGGCGGCAGGCCTGCCGACTTTGAACGCGCACGCGTGGTTTTCAGCGCCTTGGGACGCGCGACCCATGTAGGACCGCACGGCGCTGGCCAGCTGGCCAAGCTCGCCAATCAGATGATTGTCGGCATCACCATAGGCGCGGTTGCCGAAGCACTGCTGCTCGCTGCCAAAGGCGGCGCAGACATGGCCAAGGTGCGCGAAGCGATAGGCGGCGGCTTTGCCGACAGCCGCATCCTGCAGCTGCACGGCCAGCGCATGCTCGAGCGCGACTTCGCGCCGCGCGGGCGCATGACGGTGCAGCTCAAGGACCTGCGCAATGCGCTGGCCACGGCCGCGGAAATCGGCTTCGATGCACCGATCACCGGGCTGTTCGAGCAGCTGTACGCCGACAGCGTTGCCCATGGCCTGGGCGACCTGGACCACAGCGGGCTGTTTGTCGAACTGGCCAGCCGCAACGCCATGGGCTGATTTTTTTCTGCAGGCGTGAAAAAAATAGTGCATAATCCAGCTCTCGCTTGCAAACGCAAGGGAAAAGTGGGTTCTTAGCTCAGCTGGTAGAGCAGCGGACTCTTAATCCGTAGGTCGAGTGTTCGAATCACTCAGGACCCACCACTTTTTCAGCGCCTTGGTCGAAAGATCACTGCACAACGTTTTGGAAGTTCGAGGCCATTGGGCCTTGTTCCTTCAAGATGGGTTCTTAGCTCAGCTGGTAGAGCAGCGGACTCTTAATCCGTAGGTCGAGTGTTCGAATCACTCAGGACCCACCACTTTCAATTCAGTGGTTCAACAAAATAATTGGGTTCTTAGCTCAGCTGGTAGAGCAGCGGACTCTTAATCCGTAGGTCGAGTGTTCGAATCACTCAGGACCCACCAATTCAAAAGCCCACTTCGCAAGAAGTGGGCTTTTTGTTTTGGCACCACACCATGGCCGGCGCAGCCTGCTGCTGCACGCGCAGCGACATCGACATGGCTCCCGACCCCAAGCGCATCGCCAGACGCATCCCCCGCCCACGCGACAGCAGACTCCGCCCCTTTGAACGGCGCGGCATCAACCTACAAAATAGTCAAAGACTATTGATTTATGATTTCAATTAGTTGGAGTGCATAAGGTTTTCCACCGAAACATGCACTGCCACCCGAACAAAAGGGAACTGAATCATGTTGTATGGAAAATGGAATGCGCTGTGCGCAAGCGTCGCTGCAGCGGTCATGTTGCTGGGCTGCGGCGGGGATTCCGAGCTTTACGATCCCACACTCGAGGCCCACCTCATCGCTGCGCCGGAGTCTGCGGCCGCCGTTGCTGCGCAGGCTGCAGAACCTCCGGCGCCGCACCTGGAGATCTTCTCGGCTGCACCGGTCATCACCAGGGAGCCCATGGCCACCGAAGCTCCCGTACCGGCAGGCAAGACTGCGCAGACGCCCGTCGCTGCACCCGCCGCATACGCACCTCTTTCCGCTGCGCAGATTGCACCCGCCCGCGTGACTGCCATCCGCACTCCACCCATCCCGACCGTCGCTGCAATCCCCACACCGGCAAGCCCCTTCACCCCACCCATTCCCGCCATTCCTGCCATCTCCATCCCGGCAATTCCCAGCGTCGCTGCCATCGCTCCATCGTCGCCCGCCTCCGCCCTGACACCGACAAGCTCGAATCAAGCGGCCGGCAGCGGTCCTGCGCCCGCAGATGACTTTTCCGGCAAGAAAATGATTGGCTTTGCCAACCTGGGCCAAACCTGCTACGCCAATGCCGCGCTCAAACTACTCATTCACTCCATTGGGCCCGCGGCGATGATTTCCCATCTGGAAAATATTTCGGCGAGCTTCCCTCCGGAAAAAATGGAATCCCTGCAGGAATTTGTCAACCTGATAAGAACGGCGCACACACCCCAACAATCAACTGCGGGTGTGATGAAAAGCTTTTTCACCACTCTAGACAAAACAAATCATTTCTATCTGGGAAAAATCATAGGGACAGCACAGGGCACCTCCTACTTTTACGACGCAATGCACAGATTATTTGAGATCGAAAAAATCAATAATGGTGACTTGTCGTTGACCAGAGAGTCCATAAGGGCTGATGGAAGCAAGAAAGTCGAGCAGCAAAGCGACATTCTGCACATTCTCCTGCCAGATGCAGACGACATGGACTTGCAAGCCCTTGTCAACACTTACTCCAGGAAAACAGACGCCTCGTCTACCCAGCGATATCAATTCCAGACGTCAGATGAAAAGGCCGTGCAAACCGTGAATTTCATGGTGGGTCCTGGCGTTGGATCGAAAACAGATCAGCTGAATTTCAATGACACTGTGACGATTCCCGTGGTCAATAGGATCAGCGGGAAAAAATTCACTGCCACGCTCAAGGCGAAAGCCATTGTCTTCCCCAAAAGCAGCCAGCCCGGAGTGACGCATTACGTTTCTTATCTGAAATATGATGGAAAAGGTTTTTCGCTTCACAACGACTGGAGCGTCGCAGATGGCATTGAAATCCAGGAGAATAATTATCCTGAATTGATCAGTTTTTCCGTGGTGAAAATGGAATCGAATTGATGATTTTCAACGAAAAATAAATGCATTGCCGCAGGAGTTCTTGCTGAAAGAATGAGCGAAAGCATGGGTCTTCACCCGCCAATGCCCTATCGCAAAGCCCGCTTCATACGCAGCGGGCTTTTTGTTCACACTGCATCTCCTGATTCCTGACGCTGATCGGCGTGCTGCCGCCGGTGCAAGCGAGCTGGGCGCTGAGGGTGCCGCTCGTCACGCTGCCGGTGTTCGGCCTCCCCCCCGAACGCCGCGGCCTGGCCACTTCGCTGCAGGCCTTCATAGGCCAGGCCGCCAACCGCCTGGTTGCGGGCCTGCTCGCGCCCCTGCGCCTTGGTACTGCAAAGAAGGGGCTGGGAAGTGCGCTTGCAGGCTCCTGCATCAATCCAATTTGATGCCGTTGTCGCGGATCAGGCGACCCCAGCGTTCACGTTCGGCTTTGACGTAGGCAGCCATCTGTGCGGGCGTGCCAGGCATGGCCTCCACCCCTATCGCCTGGAATCGGGCCTTGATCTCGGTGCTTGCAAAAGCCGTCTGCAAGGCTGCGCTCAAGCGGGCAACGGTTTCCGGTTTTGCCGCTGCCGGCAGCACCAGCCCTTGCCAGGCCCAGGCTTCGAAACCCGTCAGGCCCTGTTCAGCCAGGGTCGGGATTTCGGCCATGGTCTTCATACGTTCCGGGCTGGCGACACCGATGGCCTTGAGCTTGCCTGACGCGATGAACTGGTAGCCGCTGGCGGAATCCACGAACATGAACGGCACCTGGCCCCCCATCAGGTCCTGCACGGCGGGCGCCGCACCCCGGTAGGCCACATGTGAGAACTTGAGCCCGGTGCGTTCGCGCAGCAATTCGGCCGCCAGATGGTGGGGACTGCCTATGCCCGCCGACGCGTAGCTAGTGCCGTCGGCGTTCGCCTTGGCCCAAGCCAGGAACTCCTTCCAGTTACGGGCAGGAGTACTCGGTGCCACCACCAGAATCAAGGGGAAGCGTGCCAGCAGCCCTACCGCAGCGAAGTCGCGCTCGGCGTTGTACGCCAGCTTGCTGAACAAGGCCGGATTGGCAGCCAGGGTAGCAAAGTCGGCGGACAAAACCGTGTGCTCCACATCCCGTGCCTTGGCGGCATAGTCGGCAGCGATGTTGGTCGCCGCACCGGGTTTGTTGGCGACGATGATGGTTTGGCCCAGGGTCTTTCCCATGGCCTCCGCCAGGGATCGCGCCACTACGTCCGAGCCGCCCCCGGGCGCGTAGCCGACGACCCACTCTATGGGCTTGCTGTCCTGAGCCGACGCGCCCGGGGAGCCCAACGCCATGATCGGTGCCAGCAGCGCGGCGCCCAGCGCACGCAAGAGATTATTTTTAGCCATGATTTTGTCTCCGTTTAGTTTTTTAAATTGCACTGGCACGGGCTGCGTCCAGCGCCTGCTTCAACACGCTGGTTGTCCCGATGTGGTTGGCCAGCAGCAGAACCAGTCGGGCATTCAGTGCCTGGCTGGCCTCGTTGCTGAGATCATGGTGGGCATCAATCAGCGCCTCGTAGAAATCGTCGGGCGCTTGCAGATTGGGTTCAGTATTGAGTTGCATAAGTGCGTCCATCAAGCAAGAGCCAGGGCGCGTTCCAGCGCCTGGTGTACGTTGGCGACCGTGGGAGCCCGCCAGCGGGCGCATACATGCTGGTCGGGGCGCAGCAACACCACGGTGCCGGGCTGGGCGTCGTAGCGCAGTGCCGCCAGGCCATCCCTATCGACCAGGGTCTCGGCGCCTGCTTCTCCTTGCGCTGGCGCGATGTGCAGCACCCGCAGCGGTGTCAGACCGGGATCGGGCAACCAGTCCAGCGCGCTGTCCACCGCGCCAAACACCAGCGCGGTAAAGCAGCCTGTGGACAGATGGCGCAGCAGCCAATCGGCCTGGCCCCGCCACAGCACCGGCGCATCCGCGGCTGCAGCACCGGGCACCATGCTTCCACTGAAATCATCGGCTTGCAGCGTATTCAGCGGCGACTGGTGCAACGTCGCGGGCACCGAAAGCCGGCCGCTGTTGACGATGGTGCGGGCAAACGCATGGTCCTTGGCCAGCTCCAGCACTGCGTCGCGGAACAGACGGCTGATGGCGCTTTTGGGAGTGATGAAGTCGGTCGCACGGCTGGAATTGCGGATGTTCTCGTCCGCAGCGTATTCGCGCTCCCCGCCATAACTGTTGAGCAGGGCCTGCCCGGCCCGGCCCTGCAGCACCGCGGCCAGCTTCCAGGCCAGATTCTCGGCATCCTGCACTCCCGAGTTGGCACCGCGCGCGCCGAAGGGCGAGACGCCGTGCGCCGAGTCACCCGCGAACAGCACCCGGCCATGGCGAAAGCTGTCCATGCGCAGGCAGGAGAAGGTATAGACGCTGGCCCACTCCAGCTCGAACTGTGCCTCCGGGCCCAGCAAGGCCTTGACGCGGGGGATGATGTTTTCCGGCTTTTTTTCTTCTTCCGGGTTGGCATCCCAGCCCAATTGGAAGTCGATGCGCCACACGCCGTCAGGTTGCATGTGCAGCAGCACGCTCTGGTTGGGGTGGAATTCCGGATCGAACCAGAACCAGCGCTCGGCCGCCAGATCGATGCCCGAATGCCCGGACTTGAGCTTGATGTCGGCAATCAGGAAGCGGTCTTTGAAGGTGCGGCCATGGCTTTCCTGGCCGACCAGCTGGCGCAGCGCCGAACGCGAACCGTCGCAGGCGGCCACATATTGGGCGTCCAGCTGGTACGGGCCATCGGGCGTCGTGACGGTGAGACGGGCAAAGTCGGCGTGCTGCTCCAAACCGCTGACGGCACTCTTCCAGCGGATATCGATCAACGGCAATTCTGCCGCACGCTCGGCCAAATAGCCTTCGACGTAATACTGCTGCAGATTGATAAAGGCCGGAAACTGATGTCCCGCCTCGGGCAGCAGGTCGAAGCTGTAGACCTGCTGCTGGCGGAAAAACACCTTGCCGACATTCCATGACACGCCCTTGTCGAGCATGCGCTGGCCGCAGCCCAGGCGTTCAAAAATCTCCAAGGTGCGTTTGGCAAAGCAGATCGCCCGCGAACCGCTGGACAAGCGATCGTCGTTGTCCAACAGCACCACGGGAATATTCTGCTGCGCCAGATCGATCGCCAGGGCCAGGCCCACCGGGCCGGCGCCGACCACCACCACCGGGTGCCGCGCCGGCGGCGTCACATCCTGGTCGGGCGTGCGCCGGTACGGAAACACCAGCTTCTGGTAGTCCGCCACTGAGTCCGTCTGCAAGTTTTTTTGGTTCTGCATTTTTGTCTCCTCCGGCGCGGACTCAGGCTTCCAGCGATTCCCACATGGCCTTGTCGCGCTCGGCAGTCCAGATACGCGGATCGGGATGCTGCGTCGCCTCGTCCAGGGCCCGAGTCACGTCAAATGGCAAGCAGTGGTCGTAGATCACCCAATGTCCATATTTGGGCTTGAGGGCGGCGTGCGTGTCCTTGTAGATGCGGTTGAGGTCATTGCCGGCGGCGGCACCGGCCTGGACATTGGCATACAGGTCTTGCACAAAGGACTTGGTCCCGGCCAGGCCGGCTTGCACCATCTCGGGCGTGGTCAGCGCGGCGCCGCGGCCGGGCACCAGGGCGACGGGCTGCAGGGCCGCGATGTTGTCCAGCGTTTGCGGCCAGTCCTTGAAGTAGGCGTCGCCCGCGTACGGCGTGGCATCGAACTCGACCAGGTCACCGCTGAACAGTATCTTCTGCTGCGGCAGCCAGACCACGGTGTCGCCCTTGGTGTGGCCGCGGCCCAACTGGATCAGCTGCACTTCCAGCTTGCCCAGCCACAGCGTCATGCGGCCCTCGAAGGTGATGCTGGGCCAGGTCAGACCGGGAATGGTTTCGACGGCGCGGAACAGCCGTGGAAAACGCTCGATCTCGCTTTTCATGTCATGCGCACCGCGCTCCACGATCAGGTCATAGGTGTCCTGGCTGGCGATGATCTGCTCGGGCTGGTAGGCACTCGCGCCCAGCACGCGCACCGCGTGGTAGTGGCTCATCACCACGTACTTGATGGGCAGGTCTGTCACTTCACGGATGCGACGGATCACGTCTTGCGCCATCACCGGCGTGGCCTGGGTGTCGATGACCATCACTGCGTCGTCGCCAATGATGATGCCGGTGTTCGGGTCGCCCTCGGCGGTGTAGGCGTAGGCGTTTTCGGACAGCTTGGTGAAGCTGACTTTCTTCTCCTCCAGATCGGCTTGAGAGGCGAAGGCTTTAGGTTGGCTCATGGTGGGGTCTCCGGATATGCAACGGCTCGCAGGTCTGACAACTCAGCAAATAAATTTGCTGATAACAAATTTCCCCCGCATTATGCATAGCAAATTCGACCATGGCAAACTGCTTACCAAATAACAAACATGGAAACCTGACTCCCTATGCCCATTCCTCGCGAACAACGTGCCGTGCAATCTGTCGAAGTGGGTGGACGGCTGCTGATGGCACTGGCCAACAGCCCGGCGCCAATGGCCCTCAAGGATCTGGCTGCGGCGGCGGATTTACCCCCCTCGCGCGCCCATCCTTATCTGGTGAGTTTTGGCAAGCTGGGTTTGATCGAGCAATTGCAAGGCAGCGGCGCATATGCGCTGGGACCGGCCGCATTGCAGCTCGGTCTGACCTATCTGTACCAACTCGACCCGATGAAACCGGTGAATGCCGCGGCCGAAGCCCTGGCGGCCGACACAGGACAGGCGGTGGCGATTGCGGTCTGGGGCAACTTCGGCCCGACGGCCGTACGTTTGCTGGAGGCCCGGCGCCCGCTGTACATCGCACTGCGGCCTGGCAACGTGCTGTCCATTCTCGGCACCGCTACCGGACGCGCCTTTGCTGCAACCTTGCCCAAAGACCGTGTCGAACAAGCCTTGCAAGGCCCTCTCAATGAGGCTGCGCACAGTTCGGCTGCGCGCATCGCCAAAGAACTGAAAGCCGCCACCGCAGAGGTACAGGCACAAGGCATGACACGTACCATAGGTCGCCCACTACCCGGCATCAATGCCTACAGCGCTCCCGTGTTCAATGCCGATGGCGACGTGGTCGCGGTGCTGACCCTGATCGGACACGAGGAGGAATTGACGCCAGACTGGGATGCTCCTATGCCCAAGGCGCTGCAGCTGGCGGCACATGAAGCAGGAGCGCGGCTCGGGCACAGGGTCCGGAACAAATAGACGTTGAGACTGGCGTTCAGCCAGCGCGCTGTCGTCGGCGGCCGTATCCTTGCGCGCGACAGAACCTCGCGGCCTGTGGCAACAAAGCAATTATTGAGAAATAATAGCGATAGCTGGAACCTATCGATTGATTGTGGAACTTACCTTGCATCCATTGTTTGCCAAGAAGGAAGACGCCATGATCCACCCGCCATTCATCCGCCACCTTTGCGTGCTCGGTGCTGCATTGATGCTTGCCGCCTGCGGCGGTGAAGCAGACGGGTCATTTGAGAACTTTCCAGCCAGAGCGCAGACCATCCTGACTGCCCGGGCGGCGACACTGACCGCCGCCGCGGATACGCCGGCGCGCACCCCTGCCAGCATCAGCGCTTCAAGCATGCAGCCTCCCGAACAAGGCCTGCGTGCCATGGCAGGCTTCGACAACCTGGGCAGCACCTGCTACGCCAATGCCGCATTGAAGTTCCTGATTCACTCGATAGGCCCGCAGCGCCTGACGCAGCACCTGCGAGCCTTTGCGGCCGATGGCGACGCGCAGCAGCGCGAGGCCGCACAAGGCTTCATGCAACTGATTGCCGATACCTGCTCCGAAACCGGGCCCACGCGCCAGCAGCTGTCGGACTTACTTGCCGCAGTGCAGCAGCTTCCCGCCTTCTCGGCGATCAACGCCGACAATGCGCTGGACTTCCCCATCGTGGGCCGGCAGCAGGATACGGACGAGTTTCTGACGAAGCTGTCGCAGTCCTTCCAACTGCATGCGCTTTACGCCAGCGAGATCACGCTGCACGGCGGCCTCGACACGCTGCGCAGCGAAGGCCAATACTGGACCATTTTGCAGCCTGCAAGCCCGGACGACACGCTGCAGGCGGTGCTGGACCGTACCCCGGCCGCGGACTGGCAGCTGCTGCTGCAGCGGCCCCGGCCGCACCTGACCGTGCGCCTGGAAAACGCCATGCACGATGCGCAGGGCCGGCACCTGCTCAGCAACCGGAACTTCGATTTCAACCAGCCTGTGCGACTGCATGCCACCGAAGGCAATCTCACGACCATCTTGACGCTGGAACCCCGCGAGGTCATCGAGTTCCGCGGCACGCACCAGTCTGGCCACTGCGTGGTCTATGCCAAGGATGCGCAGTGGGTCCGGTATGACGACGATCAGGTAACGGCCTTGAGCCAGATGCCCGCGCTGGAACAGGTGCGGTTCATCAACTTCGCCATCACCCACATCGAAACGGCTTCCTCGAGCCCTGCCGCCGACGCCTCCTGAGCAGCATTTGCCGCCCAGCTCCGGCTTCAGCGCGGCAGGCGCCGCACCGCGTTGTCGAGCTTGAAGCCCGCAACCGCATCGGCGAGCTGCGCGGCCTGCTGCTGCAGCGACTGCGCGGCCGCCGTCGCCTCCTCGACCAGGGCCGCGTTCTGCTGCGTCGACTGGTCCATATGGCTCACGGCCGTGTTGACCTCGACGATGCCCGTGCTCTGTTCCTGGCTGGCATGGCTGATCTCGTTGACGATGGCCGTGACGCGGCGCACGCTGTCGACCACTTTTTCCATGGTCGTGCCCGCGTCATGCACCAGGCGGCTGCCGGCGTTGACCTGCTGCACGGATTCACCGATCAGGTCCTTGATCTCCTTGGCTGCCGTGGCGCTGCGCTGCGCCAGCGTGCGCACTTCGCTGGCCACGACGGCAAAGCCGCGCCCCTGCTCGCCCGCGCGCGCCGCTTCGACGGCCGCGTTGAGCGCGAGGATATTGGTCTGGAAGGCAATGCCGTCGATCACGCCGATGATGTCGGCTATCTTGCGCGACGAGGTCTCGATGCCGCCCATGGTCTGCACTACCTGGGCGACCACCGTTCCGCCGTGCGAAGCGACTTCCGACGCCCCCACGGCCAGCTGATTGGCCTGGCGCGCGTTCTCGGCATTCTGCTGCACCGTGGCCGTGAGCTGCTCCATCGCGGCCGCGGTCTCTTCCAGTGAGCTGGCCTGCTGCTCGGTGCGGCTCGACAGGTTCTGGTTGCCGCTGGCGATCTCGGTGGATGCCAGGCGCACGGCCTCGGACGACTCGCGGATGCGCAGCAGCACGGCTGCGATCTTGTCGACGAACTGGTTGAACGCGCGCGAAATCTGCGTGAGCTCGTCATGGCCATGCGTGGACAGGCGGCGCGTCAGGTCGCCCTCGCCCGAAGCGATGTCGTCGAGCGCGTCGCGCACCAGCGCCAGGCGGCGCAGCGAACGTGCGATCACCGCACCCAGCACCACGATGGCCAGCGCCAGCGAGACCACCACCGTGAGCGCCGACACCTTGAGCAGGGTATCGATGGAAGCGAGGGCCTGGGCGCGGTGCACGGCAATCACCAGCTGCCAGTCGGTGCCGGGAACGGGGCTGCCATAGAGCAGGTAGTCGACACCCTTGATTTCGGCGCGCATGCCGCTGCCCGCCTGCGCGAGTTCACCCAGGGTCGCAGGCTGGAGGTTGGGCGACAGCTCGGAGACGGGCTTGAGCGTCAAGGCAGTGTCGGGGTGGGTCACGATCGCTCCGGCGCCATTCGCCAGGAAGGCAAAGCTGTCGGGCGTGGGCCGTATGGCCGCGACGTTGCGCACCACGGTGGTCAGCAGCACATCGGTGCCGACGACAGCCGTGGGATTGCCTGCGGGGCCGACCGGCTCGGCAAACGTCACGCCGACTTCAGGCGGCGAGGTAAACAGATAAGGCGTGGTCAGGATGGGCTTGCCTTCCTTGACTGCCTGCTGGTACCAAGGCCGCGATGTGACGTCGTAGCTGTCGGGCATGGGGTTGAGAAAAATCATGCGCTTGTCGGAAAAGCCGACATAGGCATCGGAGAAGCCGCCGCCGTCGCGCAGCGCCTGGACCACGCCACGCGGGTCCGGCTGGTCTATGGCCAACGTCAGCGTATGGGTCAGCAGCCGCTTGGTCTCCACCCAATCGCCGAGCGCACGCGCCTGCGCGGCCACCAGTTGCCGGCTCTCGGCATCGACGGTGGACCGGACATGGCGCTGCACGGTCAGGAAATTGGCCGCGGCAAGCGCCAGCATGGCCACTGTGACAACGGCAATGCTCAGCGCGATAAGACGGGCCCGAAGGGAAAGCGACATGGAAAATCCTATTAACAATTGCGGCAGATTGTCACATCTGTCTTCCTCGCAGAATGTGACATTCAGCGCCTGGGGTTTTTCCTGTCACCCGGGTGCAACACCCGCGGCCCAGACTCGGCGCGCTGCGCACTTGCGCATTGCACGGCACAATCGTCCTGCGCACCAGCCCGGTGCACCAGCCCTCCCCCTTAGCCTCACCCATGCACCCTCAAGCCCAACAACTCTGGCGCGGCCCGCGCTGGACCCTGTCCATATTGCTGGCCCTGCTGGGCATGCTCGGGCCGTTCTCCATAGACACCTACCTGCCCGCCTTTTCGGGCATTGCCCAGGCGCTGGGCGCGACGCCGGTACAGATGCAGCAGACGCTGTCGGCCTATCTGTTCGGCTTTGCGTTCATGAACCTGTTCCATGGCGCCCTGGCCGACAGCTTCGGGCGCCGCCCGGTCGTGCTCTGGGGCCTGGCGGTGTTCACGCTGGCTTCGGCGGGCTGCGCGCTGTCGCAGAACATCGGCCAGCTGGTGTTCTTTCGCGCGCTGCAGGGGCTGTCGACGGGAGCGGGCATCGTGGTCTCGCGGGCGGTGATACGCGACATGTACCCGCCTTCGGAAGCGCAGAAGGTCATGAGCCAGGTGACGCTGTTCTTCGGCGCCGCACCGGCCATCGCCCCGATTGCGGGCGGCTGGCTGCTGGTGCTCGCGGGCTGGCACAGCATCTTCTGGTTCCTGACGCTGATCGGCGTGCTGCTGTGGAGCATCAATTTCCGGCTGCTGCCCGAAACCCTGCATGCTGAATTGCGCCAGCCGTTCAACACCCGCCACCTGATGCGCGGCTACTGGAAGCTCGGCACCAGCCCGCGCTTTCTGCTGCTCGCATTGGCCAGCGGCGTGCCGTTCAACGGCATGTTCCTCTACGTGATGGCCGCGCCCGCGTTTCTCGGCGACCACCTGGGGCTGGGGCCGACCGAATTCTTCTGGCTGTTCCTGCTGATCATCTCGGGCATCATGACCGGCGCCTGGCTCAGTGGCCGGCTCGCGGGCCGCATTCCGCCCAAGCGCCAGATCCGCCACGGCTTCGTGATCATGCTGCTGATGTCGGTGCTCAACGTGATCGCCACCGTGCTGCTGCCGATGCACGCGAGCTGGGCCATGCTGCCGATCGCGCTGTTCTCGCTGGGCTGGGCGCTGATGGTGCCGGTCGTCACGCTGCTGGTGCTGGACCTGTACCCCGAGCGCCGCGGCATGGCTTCATCGCTGCAGGCCTTCATAGGCTCGGCCGCCAACGGCCTGGTTGCCGGCCTGCTCGCGCCCCTGGTCATGCACTCCACCCTGGGGCTGGCGGTGTCTTCGATGTCGCTGATGCTGATCGGCCTGGGCGCCTGGATCTACCTGCACTGGCGCTGGCCCGATATCGGGCGGCGCAGCGCCGAGGACTGAGCACGGGCAGCGGCAACCACGCATCGCCCATAAAAAAACCGGCCCTGAGGCCGGTTTTTTTGCATGCTCAGCGCTGAAGATCAGCGGGCTGGGCGTGCGGGACGCTTGCGGGCGTCATGGGGCGTGAACGAAGGCTTGCCGCCAGGGCCGCCTGCGGGCTTGCCAGCGAAGGCTGGACGCGCACCGTATTCACGTGCGGGAGCACGGTCGCCGCCGCCGAAGCCGCCGCGATCACCACCACGGTTGTCGGCAAATGCGGGCTTGCGCGGAGCAAAGCCTTCGCCGTCACGGCGTGGAGCGCCGCCGAAGCCACGGTCGTCACGGGGTGCGCCGCCGCGGGGAGCAAAGCCCGCGCCGCGGTCGTTGCCACCGAAGCCGCCGCGGTCAGCGCCGCCGCCGAAGCCGCCACGATCACCACCACGGTCGCCGCCACCGAAACCACCGCGGTCACCGCCGCCGCCGAAGCCGCCGCGATCACCACCACGGTCGCCGCCGCCGAAGCCGCCGCGGTCACCGCCGCCGAAGCTGCGGCCACGATCGCCACCACCGCCGCCGCCGAAGCTGCGACCGCCACCACCGCCGCCGAAGCCGCCGCTGCGGCCACGTGGCGAGTAGTCACGGCCTTCGCCGCCACGGCCACGGCCGTCAGGGCGACCGCCCTGGGGAGCGCGCTGTGTGGGCTCCATGCCAGGCACCACTTCCGCGGTGAACTGCTGGCGGGTGAAAGCTTCGATGTCGAAGATGCGGCGACGATCGCGCAACTCAGCGAACGTCACAGCCAGACCCGTGCGACCGGCGCGGCCGGTACGACCGATACGGTGGGTGTAATCTTCGGCCTTCATGGGAAGACCGTAGTTGAACACGTGGGTGATCGTGGGCACGTCGATGCCGCGAGCCGCCACATCGGTAGCCACCAGGATCTGCACCTGGCCGCCGCGCAGCGCCTGCAGGCGGCGATTGCGCAGACCTTGGCTCAGCGCACCGTGCAGAGCAACGGCCGAGAAGCCTTCCTGCTGCAGATCGGTGGCCAGACCGTCGCATTCCACTTGCGTGGAAGCAAACACGATGGCCTGGTTGATCGTGGTGTCACGCAGCCAGTGGTCCAGCAGCTTGCGCTTGTGCTGGGCGTTGTCGGCCCAGAACAGCACCTGCTTGATGCTCGAATGCTTTTCCTGCGGCGAGTCGATCTGGATCTTCTTGACGCCGGCGCCGTTGTCATGCATCACGCGCATGGCCAGCTGCTGAATGCGCGACGCGAACGTGGCGCTGAACATCATGGTCTGCTGGCGCTGTGCCGTCATCTGGTTGACTTCGGCGAGGTCGTCCGAGAAGCCCAGGTCGAGCATGCGGTCGGCTTCGTCGACGACCAGGAATTGCACCTTGTCGAGCTTGATCTGCATGGAACGCTGCAGGTCCAGCAGACGGCCGGGAGTGGCCACCACCAGATTGGCGTTCTGCAGCTTGGCGATCTGCAGTTGGTAAGGAATGCCACCGACCACGTTGGCAACGCGCAGGCCGCGGCAATGCTTGACCAGCTCGATGGCGTCATGCGCCACCTGTTGGGCCAGCTCGCGCGTGGGGCACAGGATCAGGGCGCCGGGAGCGGCAGCCTTGAAGTTGCGCGGGTTGGTCGGGTCCTTGCGCTTGCGCTTGGGAGCCGGTTCGCCATTGGCGGCGGCTTCGGCGCAGGCGCGCTCGAATTCGGCACGGCCTTCGGCTTCGATTTCGGCTTGCTGCTCGAGCAGCGTGTGCAGCACGGGCAGCAGGAACGCAGCGGTCTTGCCCGAACCGGTCTGGCTCGACACCATCAGGTCGACAAAGGCGGTCGCATTCGCGCCCTTGTTCATTGCCAGGGGGATGGCCTTGGCTTGCACGGCGGTAGGCTGGGTATAGCCCAGGTCGGCAACGGCCTGAACCAGTTCAGGGGCCAGGCCCAGTTCGACGAAGCCGTTGGGCTTCTGCTCGACGACTTCAGCTGGCTCAGCTTCGGTTTCCAGCGAATCGGAATCGGCAATGATGGAGGCGGCGTCTGCAACGATGGCAGCGTCGTCGGCAGCGAAAGGCGCTGCATTCAGAATGGAATGGTCCAAAGAAGATTCTGCAGAGGCGGCGACGCCCTGCTCAATAATGTTGTCGTTCATTTGTTTCTCACGATGAAGCGCCACCGAACAGATGTCTGCGGTGCTTCAATGACGGTTAAAAAACATCAACCGTCAAACGAGGCCGGCTCAAGATGAGGCGGCTGGGCATAAGTTGCTTTGTCGTGCAAGGTGCACGAATCAAAAAGCGGGGCCCGGTGAGTGATGGGAGATGCGCAAATTACCCCAAAGGGTAGGGGCAAGCTGCGAATTATGACATGTTTGTCTTGTTTTGCGCAAGCCCTGGCCGGATATTGCCCTCAAATCGCCAAGGCCAAGACCCTTGGCACAGCGCTCAGGCGGCCAGCGGCTCGAGCGCGAGGAAGTGCGCGCGGTAGTGGATCAGTTCGTCGATAGACTCGTGCACGTCGGCCAATGCGGTGTGGCGCTGGGCTTTCTTGAACGACGCGCAGACCGCGGGCTTCCAGCGGCGCGCGAGTTCCTTGAAAGTGCTCACATCGACATTGCGGTAGTGGAAGAAGGCTTCGAGCTTGGGCATGTAATTGACCAGGAAGCGCCGGTCCTGACCTATGCTGTTGCCGCACAGCGGCACCTTGCCCTTGGGCACATAGCGCGACAGGAACGCGATCAGCTCGCGCTCGGCCTGGGCTTCGTCGACTTCCGACGCCTTGACGCGCTCGATCAGGCCGCTGCGGCCATGCGTGCCCTTGTTCCAGGCATCCATGCCATTGAGCAGCGCATCGCTCTGATGGATGGCGAAGACCGGGCCTTCGACGCGTATCGACAGATCGGAATTGGTGACCACGACGGCGATTTCGATCACCCTGTCGGTCTCGGGCTGCAAGCCGGTCATTTCACAGTCTAGCCAGACGAGATTCAAATCGGATTTCGCAAGCACGGGAGGGTTGGAGATGGGGGCATCGGACATGGCGCGAATTGTCGCCTACACTGCCCGCAGATGCTTTCGCCTACCCCATTTTCACCTTCGCTGCTGTTGACTCTGGGCTTTGCCGCGCTGCTCGTGCTGCAACTGCTCACACGCCTGTGGCTGCTGTCGCGCCAGGTGCGCCATGTAGCGCGCCACCGCGCCCAAGTGCCCACGGCGTTTGCCCAGCATGTGCCGCTCGCGGCCCACCAAAAGGCCGCCGATTACACGCTGGCCAAGGCGCGTGTGGGTCTGATCGACCTCGCGCTGTCCACCGCCCTGCTGCTGGCCTGGACGCTGCTCGGCGGCCTCGACGCCATGCACCAACAACTGCTGCAGTGGCTGGGCCAGGGCCTGCACCAGCAGCTCGCGCTGCTGGCCGCGTTCACGCTGATCTCTGGCCTGGCCGGCCTGCCGCTGTCGCTGTACCAGACCTTTGTCGTCGAGCAGCGCTTTGGCTTCAACAAGCTCACGCCAAGGCTCTGGCTTGCCGACCTGGTCAAGTCGACGCTGGTCGGCGCCGTGATCGGCCTGCCGCTGGCCGCACTGATCCTCTGGCTCATGGCTTCGAGCGGCGCGCTCTGGTGGCTCTGGGCCTGGATCGTCTGGGCCGGCTTCAATCTGCTGCTGATGTGGCTGTACCCCAGCGTGATCGCGCCGCTGTTCAACCGCTTCGAGCCGCTCAAGGACGAGGCCATACAGCAGCGCGTCACGGCGCTGATGCAGCGCTGCGGCTTTTCGGCCAAGGGCCTGTTCGTCATGGACGGCAGCCGCCGCTCGGCCCATGCCAACGCCTACTTCACGGGCTTTGGTTCGGCCAAGCGCGTGGTGTTCTACGACACGCTGCTCAAGCAGCTTGCGCCGAACGAAGTCGAAGCCGTGCTGGCCCACGAGCTGGGCCATTTCAAGCACCGCCACATCACCAAGCGCCTGGTCGGCCTGTTCGCCATGAGCCTGGCCGCGCTGGCCCTGCTCGGCTGGCTGTCGCAGCAGCCCTGGTTCTACACCGGCCTGGGCGTGCGCCCCAGCCTCGACATGCTGCTTTCGGGCGCCAGCGCCCTGGCCGGCAACGAAGCCGTCGCGCTGCTGCTGTTCATGCTGGTGGTGCCGGTGTTGAGCTTCTTTCTCGCGCCCCTGATGTCCTATTTCTCGCGCCGCGACGAGTTCCAGGCCGATGCCTACGCCGCGGCCCAGGCCGAGGGCGGCGCGCTGGCGTCGGCACTGCTGACCCTCTACGAAGACAACGCCTCGACGCTCACGCCCGACCCGACCTACGTCGCTTTCTACTATTCGCACCCACCGGCCATAGAGCGCCTGGCGCGCCTGCCGGCGCCCGCTCCTGCCCTGGCACCCAACGCATCATGACAACCACCCCACTCAAGCAACAGGACTGGTCCACCCAGCCACGCCGCGCACTCTCCGCCACGCAACTGGTTTCGCAACTCGCACAGACCGAAGGCTGGCAACTCAGCGGCGACGGCGCCGACGTGGCGATCGAGAAGACCTATTCGTTCGTGAACTATTACGAGACCATGGCCTTCGTCAATGCCGTGGCGCTGATCGCCCACCAGCAGGACCACCATCCGGACCTCAAGGTGTCATACAACCGCTGCCACGTGCGCTTCAACACCCATGACGTGGGCGGCGTCTCGGCCACGGACTTCGATTGCGCGCGCCGCGTCGACGCCTTGCTCGCATGACGCAGGACAGCACCCGCCCCGAAGGCCTGGTCGTTGCGAGCCACGGCCGCCACTGCGTGGTCGAAGCCCCGGACGGCTCGCGCCGCATCTGTCACCCGCGCGGCAAGAAGAGCCAGGCCGTGGTCGGCGACCATGTGCGCTGGATCATGCCCAACGCGGGCCAGGGCGACGAAGGCACGATAGAAAAAGTGCTGCCGCGGCGCAACCTGTTCTACCGCCAGGACGAGATCCGCACCAAGTCGTTTGCGGCCAACATCGACCAGGTGCTGATCCTGATCGCGGCCGACCCGGTGTTTTCCGAAAGCCAGCTCGCGCGCGCGCTGATTGCCGCCGAAGCCTCGCACATCACGCCGCTGATCGCGCTCAACAAGAGCGATCTGGTCGAGCCGTTCGCGCGCGCCTGGGAACGGCTGCTGCCCTACCGCCACATGCGCCACGGCAGCGACCAGCTCAACTACGGCGTGCTGCCGCTGTCGCTGACCGAATCGAGCGAGACCGACCGCGCGGCGCTGATGCAGCACCTCAAGGGCAAGGCCACGCTGGTGCTGGGCCCCTCGGGCTCGGGCAAGAGCACGCTGATCAACCTGCTGATTCCGGGCGCGCGCGCGCAGACCGGTGAAATCTCCCAGGCCTTGAACTCGGGCAAGCACACCACGACCAGCACCACCTGGTACTGGGTCGACGAGGAGCGCCAGACCGCGCTGCTCGACTCGCCGGGATTCCAGGAGTTCGGCCTGCACCACATCGGTCCCATGGACCTCGCGCGCTGCATGCCCGACATAGGCGCACGCGCGGCCGACTGCAAGTTCTACAACTGCACCCACCTGCACGAGCCGGGCTGCGCGGTGATGGCCGAAGTCGACGCCAAGGACAGCCCGCACCACATCAGCGCCAACCGCTACCGGATCTACCAGGACCTGTTCGAGGAACTGAGCGCCGAGCGGCGCTATTGAAAAGCGCCCCATTCGGGGCGCGGGGAACTAGCCCAGCAGGCGCGCCAGCGTCAGCAGTGCCAGCAGCAGCAGCCACACCACCACCGAGCGCCAGACCAGGCCCACCACGCTGCGCAGGTGGCTCAGCTCGGGCAGGCGGCCCGGTGTGGAGTCGCTGTCGTCGAAGTCGGCCTCGCCATCGAAGCCCGGCATCAGCGATGCATCCTCGCGCGCCTTCAGCGCTTCGCCGCCCAGGCGCACGTTGATCGCACCCGCCGTGGCGGCCAGCAGCACGCCGTCGTTGTCGTTGGGAAAGCGCTGCGCATGGAAGCGCCAGCCGTCGATCGCTTCCTCGAAGCTGCCGACCACCGCGAAGCTCAGCGCCGTGAGGCGCGCGGGCAGCCAGTCGATCCACATCCAGGCCTGGCGCGCCGCGCTTTGCAGGCGCTCGCTCACGGGCTGGGCGCCCATGAAGCCCTGGCGCGACCAGTAGCGCGAAACGAACTCGGCCGAACGGTACAGCACCGCCCCCATGGGCCCCAGGCCCAGCGCCGCGAGCGCCGAATACCAGAACAGCACGCCGAACACATGGCGGTGGGCCGCGAGCACCGAGTACTCGATCACATGGCGCACCACCTGGCTGCGCGGCACCTCGGTGGTGTCGACCTGCTGCCATTGGGCGAGTTCTTCGCGCGCGGTGAATTCATCGGCCCCTTCGAGCGCATCGCGGATGCGCGTGAAATGGTGGCTGAACTGCCGAAAGCCCAGCGTCACGTAGAGCACGGCAACATTCCAGACCAGGGCCAGCGGCCAGCCCACAAGCCACGTCAGCAACAGGTGCACGCCCAGGGCGAGCAACGCCGGAGCCAGCACGGCAAGGCCCCAGGCGACCCAGCCGTGATACGACTGGCCTGCATCGAAATTGCGGCGCACGGAGACGGTCCAGGCGCGCAATCCGGCGTGAACGGCATTGCTGCGGGCCAGCGGGCGGGCCTGCTCGATCAGCAAGGCAAACAGGATGGCGAAGAAACTCATGCGGCCATCATACTTTGCCTCTGCAACAGGTGGACCTCAACTCGCCAGGGTCGGAGCTTTTCAAGCCTGCATGAAGCGATAGAAGTTGCGCAACATGCCCGCGGTGGCGCCCCAGATATAGCGCTGCACGGCGCCGTCCTGGTAGGGCATGGACAACCATTCGCGCCGTCCTTCGGGGCGATCGAGCGCATGGCGCTGGTGGTTGGCGGGGTCGAGCACGAAGGCCAGCGGCACCTCGAACAGGTCCGCCACCTCATAGGGGTTGGGCTGGTAGCGCGCATCGGCCGGCACCAGGCCCACGACCGGCGTCACGACAAAGCCGGTGCCGGTCACGTAGGGCGGCAGATTGCCCAGCACTTCGACCAGCGCCGGGTCCAGACCGACCTCTTCCTGGGCTTCGCGCAGCGCCGTGGCGGTCGCATCCGCATCCTCGGGGTCGCGCTTGCCGCCCGGAAACGCCACCTGGCCCGAATGCGCGGACAGATGGAGCGTGCGCTCGGTCAGCAGCACCATGGGCTCGGCGCGCTGCACGATGGCGATCAGCACCGCGGCTTCGGCCGGCGCGCGATCGGACAAGCGGCGTTCGCGTTCGATCTCGGGCGACCACAGCGGCGGCGCCGCGAAGCGGTGGCGCAGCGCCTGCGCCGTCTGCGCACTTGCGGGCACGGCGGGCAGATGGCTGTCCACCGCCAGCACCGGCACCGAACGCGGATCGAAGCCCGGCGCCAGGAGGCTGGGGCGGGGAGAAACCGAGGTAGAAGGGAGCACAGACCTGTCCCGGAAAAAATGCGGAGCGCCCGCAAAAATAAAAAAGCCGCTACAGCGAACTGTAGCGGCTTTCCCGAAGCGCCTAGGCGATTCAGGCGGCGGTAGCGGGCGCTGCTGCTGCAGGCGCGGCTGCCGTCTTGCGAGCTGGCAGCTTTTCCTTGATACGTGCCGACTTGCCGCTGCGCTCGCGCAGGTAGTACAGCTTGGCACGGCGCACGTCACCGCGGCGCTTGACTTCGATACCGGCGATCAGCGGGCTGTACGTCTGGAACGTACGCTCCACGCCTTCACCGCTGGAGATCTTGCGAACAGTGAAGCCGCTGTTGAGGCCGCGGTTGCGCTTGGCAATCACGACGCCTTCGTAGGCCTGCACACGCTTGCGCGCGCCTTCAACCACGTTCACGCTCACGATGACGGTGTCACCAGGAGCAAACGGGGGGATGGTCTTGTTCAAGCGGGCAATTTCTTCCTGCTCAAGAGTCTGGATCAGATTCATGGTTACATCCAACGATCTTGTCCGCGCCACAATTGGCAAGCACCGGGATTGGTGCTGTATGGCTGCATTGCTTGCCCAGAGCTATGAGCTCGGGCTCCTCGAATGCAGCGGCCGGCAGAGGATCGACAGCCCTCGATTATAGCCCGTCTGCTATTTTTGCCAAAACTGCTTCGTCCTTGCGGGTCAGATGCCCGGCTTCGCGCGCCTGGGCCAGCAGATCGGGCCGGTTGCGCGCCGTGATCTCCAGGCTCTGGTCGCGGCGCCAGCGCTCGATCAGCGCGTGGTGGCCCGACATCAGCACCGCCGGCACTTCCTGGCCCTGCCAGACTTCGGGACGCGTGTAATGCGGGCAGTCGAGCAGGCCGTTGAGGCTGGGGTTGAAGCTGTCGAGCTGGTGACTGCCTTCGTCGTTGAGCACGCCGGGCTGCAGCCGCGTGACCGCGTCGAGCAGAGCCATGGCGGCGATTTCGCCGCCGGACAGCACGAAGTCGCCCAGGCTGATCTGCGCGTTCACATGGGTGTCGATGAAACGCTGGTCAATGCCTTCATAGCGGCCGCACAGCAGGATCGCGCCCGGGCCTTGCGCCCAATGCTCCACCGATGGGTGGTCGAGCTTCTTGCCAATGGGCGAGAACAGCACCAGCGGCGCCTGTGCGTCCGGGCCTTCTGCGCGGTCGGCACGAATGGCATCGAGGCAGGCCTGCAGCGGCTCGGCCATCATCACCATGCCCGGGCCGCCGCCGAACGGCCGGTCGTCGACGCGGCGGTAATTGCCCTGAGCGAAATCGCGCGGATTCCACAGCCGTACCTTGACCTGCTCCGAGGAATAGGCGCGGCGCGTGACGCCGCTGGCGAGAAACGGCGCGAACAGTTCCGGAAACAAGGTGATGATGTCAAAACGCATGGCTTGGACCCTTCCTGCACGGCATGGGCAGCGTCAACGAAACACAGGCCATCAATAATCCGTTTGCCAGTCGACCGTGATGCGACGCTCCGACAGTTCGACCTTGTCCACATAGGCCGACACAAACGGGATCATGCGCTCCAGCGTTTTCCCATCTTCCTCGTAGGCAATCACCAGCACGGTCTGCGGGCCGGTCGACATCAGGTCCTTGACCTGGCCCAGCACCAGGCCTTCGCGGTTGATCACGTCCAGGCCCAGCAGGTCGACCCAGTAGTACTCGTCTTCGGCGGCCTGGGGAAACTCGGCGCGCGAGACAAAAATGCGTGCGCCCTTGAGCGACTCGGCCGCCGTGCGGTCGACCACGGCCTCGGCGGTGGCGACAATGGAGCCCGAATGCTCGCGCGACTGCTTGACCGGCATCAGCACGGTGCCGGTGAACGTGCGCGCGCCGCGCTCGGACGGCTGCAGAAACCATTGCTTGGAAGACAGCAGCACTTCGGCGTCGGCACTGAAAGGCAGCACCTTGAACCATCCCTTGACACCCCAGGCGTCCGCAATGCGGCCGACCTCTACGGCGTCGGCAGGCAGTTGAGCGGGTTCGAAGACAGGAAAAAGGGCCATGGTGCTAAATCTTGATAAACAAAAAAAGGCGGGTTCCGCAAGCATAAGCCACGGAACCCGCCTTCAGGGAAGCGTCAGATTAAGCAGCTGCCTTGGAGGCTTGCTTGATCAGGCGGTCCACCGTAGGCGACGATTGTGCGCCCACGCTCTTCCAGTACGTCAGACGGTCTTGCGCAATGCGCAGACCTTCTTCGCCGCCACGTGCGGTTGGGTTGTAGAAACCCAGACGCTCGATGAAGGCGCCATCACGGCGGGTGCGCTTGTCAGCCACAACGATGTTATAGAAAGGACGGGCCTTGGAGCCGCCGCGAGAAAGTCGAATGACGACCATAATTTATCCTTTGGGTGGTTTGCAGCAATTGCTGCAATGTTTTCTGCCACGTTGAGACACGCGACATGGCCACCCGGCCAGCGACACGCAGCAAAGCTCACGATTATATCGACTTCTTTCATTTATGCCTAATATCCGCACCAGCCACGAGTCAGACATCCCTGCAATCACCGCAATCTACCGCCACCACGTGCTGCATGGCACGGGCACTTTCGAGATTGACCCACCCAACGAGCAGGACATGACTGCACGCCGCGCCGATGTGCTTTCGCGCGGCCTGCCCTACCTCGTGGCCGAAGGTGACGACGGCCGGGTCCTGGGCTTCAGCTACGCCAACTGGTTCAAGCCGCGGCCGGCCTACCGCTTCTCGGCCGAGGACTCGATCTATGTGGCGGATTCCGCACGCGGCCAGGGTGTGGGCCGGTTGCTGCTGCAGGCGCTTTGCGACCAGGCGCAGGCCGCGGGCGTGCGCAAGCTGCTGGCGGTGATCGGCGACTCGGCCAACGCCGGCTCCATCGGCGTGCACCGCGCGGCCGGCTTCAGCGAAATCGGCGTGATGCGCTCCATGGGCTGGAAGTTCGACCGCTGGCTCGACATCGTGCTGATGGAAAAGACGCTGGGCGAAGGGGACACCACGGCACCGGTCGACAAGGCGTAATCCCGGGCTAGCCGGGCCGGGGCTTCGCACCAATAATGGCCCCATGAAAAGCAAGACCCTGGCCGCCTGGTTGGCCTTCCTCGGCGGGCCGCTGGGCCTGCACCGTTTCTACCTGTTCGGCCTGGGCGACTGGCGCGGCTGGCTGCTGCCGCTGCCCACGGCGCTGGGCATCTATGGCATTCAGCGCGTGCAGCAACTGGGCCAGGATGACCAACTCAGCTGGCTGCTGATTCCGCTGCTGGGCTTCACCATTGCCGGCTGCGCGCTGCGCGCCATCCTGTACGGCCTGACGCCGGCCGACGCCTGGAACGCACGCTTCAACCCTGGCGCGAGCGCCGACGCCGCCCCAGGCCGCACCCATTGGTTCACAGTGTTCGGCATAGGTCTGTCGCTGATGATGGGTGCCACGGTGCTCATGGCCAGCCTGGCCTACAGCTTTCAGCATTACTTCGAGTATCAGATCGAGGAAGCGCGCAGGATTTCCCAGCCGCAGAACTGAAATGAAAAAAGCCGCCGCCCCAGAGGACGACGGCTTTCATAAGGGTGCGACGCAAGATCAGAAGATCTGCAGGCTGACCCAGTAGGCAATCGAGGCGACAAACGCGCTGGCCGGAATGGTCAGCACCCAGGCCCAGATGATGTTGCCGGCCACGCCCCAGCGCACCGCGCTGGCACGCTGGGTCGAGCCCACGCCCACGATGGCACCGGTGATGGTGTGCGTGGTCGAGACCGGCACGCCCATGGCCGTGGCGATGAACAGCGTCAGCGCGCCACCGCTTTCGGCGCAGAAGCCGCCCACGGGCTTGAGCTTGGTGATTTTCTGGCCCATGGTCTTGACGATGCGCCAGCCACCGAACATCGTGCCCAGGCCAATGGCGATGTAGCAGGAAATGATGGTCCAGGTAGGTGGCGAAGCGTCGTTGACGCTGGTGTAGCCCGTGGCGATCAGCAGCAGCCAGATGATGCCAATGGTCTTTTGCGCATCATTGCCGCCGTGACCCAGGCTGTAGGCACCGGCCGAAACCAGCTGCAGACGCCGGAACCACTTGTCGACCTTGTTGGGTCTGGCGCGGCGGCAGATCCAGGCGACCAGCACCATCATCAGCGAACCGAGCAGATAGCCCAGCAGCGGCGACACAAAGATGAAGGCCACGGTCTTCCAGATGCCGCTGGCGATCAGCGAGCCAGCACCCGCCTTGGCAATCACTGCACCGACGATGCCGCCGATCAGCGCATGCGAGGAGCTGCTGGGAATGCCGTAGTACCAGGTAATCAGGTTCCAGGCGATCGCGCCGACGAGCGCGCCGAACACCACATGGATGTCGACGATGCCCGGCTGCACTATGCCCTTGCCCACCGTCGCGGCAACGCTCAGGTGGAACACGAAGATCGCGACGACATTGAAGAAGGCGGCAAAGACCACGGCCTGCGCGGGTTTGAGCACGCCGGTGGAGACGACGGTCGCAATCGAGTTGGCCGCGTCGTGAAAGCCGTTCATGAAATCGAACAGCAAGGCCAGCGCCACCAGCAAGACCACGACCCAGAGGGCGGCTTGTACGGTTTCCATTATTTCAGGACTCCGCGCCGTATCAGGAATTCTCGAGGACGATGCCCTCGATGTGATTGGCCACGTCCTCACACTTGTCGGTGATGGTTTCGAGCAGTTCGTAGATCGCCTTGAGCTTGATCACTTCACGCACATCGGGCTCTTCACGGAACAGCTTGCTCATGGCCGAGCGCATCACGCGGTCGGCATCGGATTCGAGGCGGTCGATTTCCTCGCAGGTCTTGAGCGCGGCTTCGGCGGTGTTGGCGTCGGAGATGCGGTCCAGCATCTTGACGGCATCGCGCACGCGCTCGCAGCACCTGACGTTCAGGTCGGTCAGACGCTTGATTTCGTCTGTCATATGACGCACGTCATAAAGCGCCATGGTTTCAGCCGAGTCCTGGATCAGGTCGGCAACGTCGTCCATGGTGTTGATCAGCGAGTGGATCTGCTCACGGTCCAGGGGCGTGATGAAGGTCCGGTGCAAGGCCTTGTTCACGTCGTGGGTCACACGGTCGGCAGCGCGCTCGGCGTTGTCGACGTCCTGTCCATACTTTTCACGCAGATGCAGGTCGTTGTAGTTCGCCACCAGCTGCGAGAACGCATGCGCGGCTTCGACAATGCGATCCGCGTGCTGGTTGAACATTTCAAAAAAATTACCTTCGCGTGGCAGCAGCTTGCCAAATAGCATGGGATTCCTTACCAGGGTTTCTGACGGGCACGCAGGCGAACATACACACACACGAATGCTGGGCAGGGGCTTGCCGGCGTCAACGGGGCGAAGTGTACTCCGGGCAATGTAATAGTCTCGTAATCGAACGCATATGCGATGAATGAGCGCTTGCGCAAACCTTGCCGCCCTCGGCGCCGGGAGCTGAATATCAAGGCGGGCTGCGGCTTGCGGCGCTGTGAGTCATAAAACCAACAGCCCGAAAAAGCCAGAAAGGGTAGGCGTGGAACACCCCGAATGTGACAGGCTTCAGCGTAGAATTTCACTCAAAAGACAAAAATATGTCATAAGCCGTTGCACGATTTGTGCCAGATTGCGCACAACCGAAAACAATCGCAAAAAAACACGTTGAATCGCGCAGGGTCGAATCGATTCGCGAGTGCATTTAATGCAAACCGAAGCGGTTCAGCGCAATCCTGGAAGTGAAAGTTCAAGGCAAATGGGAAACCTGCGCGGGCTGCACCCGGCTCGGCGCTTGCGTTGCAATGGAGGCGCTGACCGAACGCAGCGCTGCCGCAAACACATTCACCTCGTCGTATTCAGCGCCCGACTCGCGCCGGAACAGCGTGATCGGCGGCAGGCTCCAGTCAAAACGATGCGCCACAATGGCCACGCCCGCAATGCGCACCAGTTCCTCGGCCACATCGAGAGGCACGATGGACACCGCGCGCTCATTGGCGGCCACCAGCTCGCCAATCAGCTTGGCCGACAGGCTTTCGACAAACGGCGGCGGCGGCTTGACGCCGGCGCGCAAGAAAAAATCGGTGATCTGCTCGCGCATGGGCGTGCTGCGCGGCCCCAGCACCCAATCCAGCCCGGTCAGCTCATTCCACTGCAGCGGCCGCCGCGCCAGCCGCGCCGCCAGGCGGCGGTGGGCAATGAGGCGGGGTTCCTGCGCATACAGGATCTCATGGCGCAGCTGCGACATGTCGAGCACCGCCGATGTGCGGCCGATCACGCAGTCAAGCGCATGCGCGCGCAGCTTCTGCAGCAGTTGGTCGCTGGTGTCTTCATACAGCGTGACCGTGACTTCCCGGCCTTGCGCGCGGGTGCGCGCTATGGCCGCCGCGAGCAGCTTGCCCGGCAGGAAAGGAATCACGCCCACATGCAGGTGCGCCGCGCGTCCCTGGCCCACGGCCTCAATGTCGTCGGCCCAGTGCCGCAGATCGGCCAGCATGGTCTCGCAGCGCGACAGCACCAGCTCCCCGGTCGGCGTGGGCACCATGCCCTGCGAAGTGCGTTGGAACAGCGGCGCGCCAAACAGCGCCTCGAGCTCCGCCAGGCTCTGGGTCACGGCGGGCTGGCTGGTCGCCATCTGCTCGGCCACCCGGGTCAGCGAGCGGTGCGCGCGGATCGCCTGCAGCAGCAGGTGCTTCATCCGAAGGCGCGTGGCCAGGCGCTGGGCCAGTCCCGTGGCGGGTAGATCCGAAATGCGTGACGACATAAGAAAATTCATATCGATATATATGAATTCCAATTTATCTACTTATGAGACAGCCGGACAATCACCCCCATCAAGACAAGGGGGAGAACAATGGAACAGGTCTATGTCTGGGCGGCCGTGGGAGCGATCGCTGCGGGCTTTGTGCAGGGGCTGTCGGGCTTTGCCTTCGGCATGGTGGCCATGTCCTTCTGGGTCTGGACGCTGGAGCCGCGACTGGCCGCAGCACTGACGGTGTTCGGCGCGCTGACCGGCCAGATCATTGCCGCGTTGAGCGTGCGGCGCGGCTTTGACTGGAAGCTGCTGCTGCCGTTCGTGCTCGGCGGCCTGGCAGGCGTTCCATTGGGCGTGGCGGTTCTTCCGCACCTGAGCATCCATTGGTTCAAGCTGCTGCTGGGCACGCTGCTGGTGATCTGGTGCCCCTGCATGCTGTTTGCCGGCAAGCTGCCCCGATGGAAGGCCGGCGGTCGCCTGGGCGATGCCGTGGCCGGCATGGTGGGCGGCGTGATGGGCGGAATCGGCGGCATGACCGGCGCCGTGCCCACGCTGTGGTGCACGCTCAAGGGCTTCGACAAGGACGCGCAGCGCGCGGTGATCCAGAACTTCAACCTGTCCATGCTGCTGGTCACCATGGGAACCTATCTCGCCACCGGCATCGTCACCCGCGACATGCTGCCCTTTTTCGCCATCGTTGCCCCGGCAATGCTGGTGCCCACGCTGCTGGGCGCGAAACTCTATGTGCGGCTGAGCGAAGCGCGTTTTCGCCAGATGGTGCTGCTGCTGCTCACCAGCTCGGGCATCGCGCTGATGGCCTCGGCCCTGCCCCATTTCCTTGGCGCCAGCACCCTGGGCCCGGGTTGAGGCCTACGTTTTGCCGGCTTCCTCGTCCCATTTCCTCAGCAGCGCCAGCTTCTCGCCAATCTTGCTTTCCAGGCCGCGCGGCACGGGCCGGTACCAGCCGGGCTCGGCCAGGCCGTCGGGCAGATAGGTTTCACCGGCCGCATAGGCATTGGGCTCGTCGTGCGCATAGCGGTATTCGTGGCCGTAACCCAGCTCCTTCATCAACTTGGTGGGCGCGTTGCGCAGATGCACCGGCACTTCGCGGCTCTTGTCCTGCTTCACGAAGGCCTTGGCCTGGTTGTAGGCGTTGTAGCCTGCATTGCTCTTGGCCGCGATCGCCAGATAGATCACCGCCTGGCCCAGCGCCAGCTCGCCTTCGGGGCTGCCCAGCCGCTCGTAGGTCAGCGCGGCATCATTGGCGATCTGCATGGCGCGCGGGTCGGCCAGGCCTATGTCTTCCCAGGCCATGCGCACGATGCGACGCGACAGATAGCGCGCATCGGCGCCGCCGTCGAGCATGCGCGTGAGCCAGTAGAGCGCGGCGTCGGGGTGCGAACCGCGCACCGACTTGTGCAGCGCCGAAATCTGGTCGTAGAAGTTGTCGCCGCCCTTGTCGAAGCGCCGCGCGTTCAGCGTCAAGGCGTTTTCGAGAAACTCCGCCGTGATGCGCGTGATGCCCGAGGTGCGGGCTGCGGTGCTGGTCTGCTCGAGCAGGTTCAGGAAGCGGCGCGCGTCGCCATCGGCATAGCCGATGAGGGTATCCGTTGCCGGTTCGTCGAATGACAGCTCGCCCAGCGCCTTTTCCTGCGTGCGCTGCAGCAGCAGCTTGAGTTCGTCGTCGGTCAGCGACTTGAGCACATAGACCTGGGCGCGCGACAACAGCGCCGAGTTGACTTCGAACGACGGGTTCTCGGTGGTTGCGCCTATGAACGTCACCAGGCCGCTTTCGGCATAGGGCAGCAGCGCATCCTGCTGGGACTTGTTGAAGCGGTGGATCTCGTCGACGAACAGGATGGTGTGCTTGCCCAGCGCCAGGTTCTGCTGGGCCTGCTCCATCGCCGCGCGTATGTCCTTGACGCCGGAGAACACCGCCGACAGCGCGATGAACTCGCACTTGAAAGCCGTGGCCGTGAGCCGCGCCAGCGTGGTCTTGCCGACGCCGGGAGGCCCCCAGAAAATCATCGAATGCGGCTTGCCCGACTGGAAGGCCAGGCGCAGCGGCTTGCCTTCGCCCAGCAGGTGCGACTGGCCGACGACGTCGTCCAGCGTCCTGGGCCTGAGGGCTTCGGCCAGCGGCGCCACCGGATCCTGCGTGAAAAGGTCAGGCATGGCTTGCCTCCAGGTGCAGGGCCGCAGGTAAGTAGCAGTGAAGAGAAATATGCATGGCAGTAATGGAACGCAGCAGCGAAGCTGTGCCACCAAGCTTAGCCGCTTGCCGGCGTGCAGGCACGCAGCGCAGACAATAGGCCCGGTCAAACCTGGGCCCGCCGACAGGCCATGCCGCCCTTGTCCTACCAACCAGTGGGCGCCCACTTAGAATCCAACCCTTTTCGTGCACCGGCAGACAGCATCCGGAACAAATTCCTTCTTATGCAGACCCTACAGACGCGCGACCTGATCGCGCTTGGCTTCCTGACCTTTGCGCTCTTCCTGGGGGCTGGCAACATCATTTTCCCGCCCATGGTGGGCCTGGCCGCGGGTGAGCACCTGTGGAGCGCGGCGCTGGGATTTCTGCTCACGGGCGTGGGCCTGCCGCTGCTGACCGTGGTCGCGCTGGCGCGCGTGGGCGGCGGCATGGATGCGATCACCGCACCGCTGGGCCGCGTCGGCGGCACGCTGCTCGGGGTTGCAGTCTATCTGACCATAGGCCCGTTGTTCGCCACGCCGCGCACCGCCACCGTTTCGTTTGAAATGGGCCTGGCGCCATTCGTGGGCCATGGCGCCGGCGCGCTGCTCGGCTACACCTGCGGCTATTTCGCGCTGGTCATGCTGCTGGCGCTGTTTCCCGGCAAGCTGATGGACAACGTCGGCAAGATCATCACCCCGGTGCTGATCCTGGCGCTGGCCGTGCTTGGCGGTGCGGCGTTTTTGCTGCCCGCGGGCAGCATGCTTCCCAGTACAGGCGACTACCAGCAGGCCGCTCTGGCCGAAGGCTTCACCCAGGGCTACCAGACCATGGATGCGCTGGGTGCGCTGGTGTTCGGCATCGTGATCGTCAACGCCATCAAAGACACGGGCGTGACCGATGCGCGCCTGCAGACGCGCTACGCAATCATCGCGGGCATGATCGCAGCCCTGGGGCTGTGCCTGGTCTACATCTCGCTGATGCACCTGGGCGCGCACAGCGGCTCCATGGTTCCCGATGCCAGCAGCGGCGTGCAGATCCTGACGGCATACGTGCAGCACACTTTCGGCACGGCCGGCATGGTGCTGCTCGCGGCGGTGATCATTCTGGCCTGCCTGACCACGGGCGTGGGCCTGGTCAGCGCCTGCGCCACCTATTTCAGCGACCTGGTCCCGGGATCGTCCTATCGCGGCATGGTGGTCGCGCTGAGCCTGGTGAGCCTGCTGTTCTCCAACCAGGGACTGGAGAAGTTGATCACGGTCGCGGTGCCGGTGCTGGTGGCGATCTACCCCATGGCGATCGCACTGGTCTGCCTGAGCCTGCTGTCAGGCATGTGGAAGTCGGCGCCGCGCGTGTTCGTGCCCGTGATGCTGGTTGCGCTGGTGTTTGGCCTGCTCAACGCCTTGCAGGCCATAGGCATGAGCGGCTGGACGCCGCAATGGCTGGAACAATTGCCGGGCACCGCGATGGGCCTGGGCTGGCTGCTGCCCGTGGCCGCCACACTGATGGCCTGCGCGCTGATGGACAGGCTGCAGCCGGTGCGCGCGCGCGCCTGAGAACGGTTTAAGGCGCGAGCACGTCAGCGCCCTTGGGCGCGACGAACTTGAAGGTTTCCGCGGGCAGGCTGGCGCTGGTCTGCACGCCCGTGAAGCGCATCAGCGAGCGCTGGCCAAAGCTGTCGAGCATGTCGACGGCCGCAAGCTTGTCGCCCGCAAAGCCCACGCGCACGCTCTTGAGTTGGCCGTCCTTGGCCTTGGGCAAGGCCTCCACCCATTGCAGGCCGTCCTGGTCGGGCGCGGCCTTGAGGTCGAAATCGGCACGCAATGCCTGGACGCTGGCCGCCGAGGCGAGAATGGCCGCGGGCGTGGCGTCGAGCACCTTGGCCTGGGCGCGCTGCGTGACCTGATTCAGGTCAGCGTCGTACATCCACAGCGTCTTGCCGTCGGCGACGATCACCTGCTCGAACGGCTTGCGGTATTCGAACTTGAAACGGCCTGGCCGCTGGAACGAGAACTGGCCGCTCGAAGTCTTGCTGCGCGCCGCCTGGCCGTCCTTGGCCGGTGCCGTCACGGTCTGCGTGAAGTCGGCCTTGCCCGCCTGCGCGCCCTGCATGAACGCCTCGAGGCTTTGCAGGCCGTCGGCCTGGGCCAGGCCGGCTGCGGCCACCAACAAGATACTGGTCACAAATCGCTTCATACACTCTCCATCCTATGGCGCAAGCACCTATTCATTGCGCGCCGGCACCAGCACCTCGCGCTGTCCGCTGGTCGTGAGCGAACTCACCAGACCGGCTTTTTCCATGTCTTCCAGCAGGCGCGCCGAGCGGTTGTAGCCTATGCGCAGCTTGCGCTGCACGTACGAGATGCTGGCCTTGCGGTCCTTGAGGACCACTTCGACAGCTTGGTCATACATGGGGTCTTTTTCGCCGTTTCCATCCCCATCGCCACCGATTTCGCCATCGCCATCGACGACGCCGCCTTCGAGCACGCCTTCGATATAGTCGGGCTCGCCCTGTTCCTTGAGGTAGTTGACGACGCGGTGCACTTCCTCATCGCTGACGAAAGCGCCGTGCACGCGTATCGGCAGGCCGGTGCCGCTGGCCATGTAGAGCATGTCGCCCATGCCCAGCAGCGCTTCGGCGCCCATCTGGTCGAGCACGGTGCGGCTGTCGATCTTGCTGCTGACCTGGAAGGCAATGCGTGTCGGGATGTTGGCCTTGATCAGGCCGGTGATCACGTCCACGCTGGGGCGCTGGGTGGCGAGAATCAGGTGGATGCCCGCGGCGCGCGCCTTCTGCGCCAGGCGCGCGATCAGCTCCTCGATCTTCTTGCCGACCACCATCATCAGGTCGGCAAGCTCATCGATCACGATCACGATGTGCGGCAGGCGGTCCAGCGGCTCGGGCGACTCGGGCGTGAGGCTGAACGGGTTGTAGATGAAGCTTTCCTTGGCTCTGGCTTCGTCGATTTTTGCGTTGTAGCCCGCAAGATTGCGCACGCCCAGCTTGCTCATCAGCTTGTAGCGGCGCTCCATTTCGGCCACGCACCAGGTCAGGCCGTTGGCCGCCTGCTTCATGTCGGTGACCACCGGGCACAGCAGGTGCGGAATGCCCTCGTAGACCGACATTTCCAGCATCTTTGGATCGATCATCAGCAGGCGCACGTCGCGCGCCTCGGCCTTGTAGAGCAGCGACAGGATCATGGCGTTGATCCCCACCGACTTGCCCGAACCGGTGGTGCCCGCGACCAGCACATGCGGCATCTTGGCCAGGTCGGCGACCACGGGATTGCCGACGATGTCCTTGCCCAGGCCCATGGTCAGCATGCTCTTGGCATCGTGGTAGACCTTGGAGCCCAGCACTTCGGACAGGCGTATCGACTGGCGCTTGGCGTTGGGCAGCTCCAGCGCCATGTAGTTCTTGCCGGGAATGGTTTCGACCACGCGCACCGAGACCAGCGACAGCGAGCGCGCGAGGTCCTTGCCCAGGCCCACGACCTGCGAGCCCTTGACGCCGGTCGCCGGCTCGATTTCGTAGCGCGTGATCACCGGGCCGGGCATGGCTGCGACCACGCGCACTTCGACGCCGAAATCCTTGAGCTTCTTCTCTATCATGCGGCTGGTCATTTCCAGCGTATCTGCCGAGACCGTTTCCTGGCGCTGCTGCGCCGCGTCGAGCAGTTCGACCTGGGGCAGCTTGGTGTCGGGCAGCTCGTGGAACAGCGGCTTTTGCTTTTCCTTGATCACGCGCTCGCTGGGCGCGGCCGCGGCCTCCATGACCGGCTCGATGATCTGCACCGGCAGCGGATGGCTCTCGACGCTTTCGGTGCGCTCTTCCTGCACATCGACCTGGCGCGCACGCGCGGCCTTGCGGCCCACGGCGACGTCCTTGGCTTTCTCATGCTGGGCGCGGCTCACGCGCACCATGGAATAGATGCGCTTGCCCATGCGCTCGGCGAGCTGGCCCCAGGAAAAGCCGAACACCAGCGCCGTGCCCAGCACCAGCAGCACGATGCCGGCCAGGCCCGAGCCGGTGAAGCCCAGCCATTGCATGCCGTGCAAGCCGAACACATAGCCGACGACGCCGCCCGCGTGCCCGGGCAGCAGCGATTCGAAACGGTACATGCGCGACCATTCCAGCGAAGTGCTGGCCATCAGCAGCAGCGCCAGCCCGCCCCAGAAGCGCAGGCGGCGCAGCCACAGCGGGTCGGCCGGCGCGACGCCGCCGCGCGTCCAGCGCAGCAGCGAGCCCAGCCAATTGCTCACGGCGGCCAGCACCAGCCACCAGACCGAGAAGCCGAAGCCGAAATAGCAGGTGTCGGCGAGCCAGGCGCCCGAGCGCCCGAACCAGTTGTGCACCCAGCCCCCTTCGAGCGCGCCCGAGGTCGACCATGCCGGGTCCTGCGGCGAATAGCTCAGCAGCGACAGCAGCAGGAACACCAGCGCCAGCAGCCCCACGATGAGGCTGACTTCATGGCCGAAGCGGGCCAGGCCGGTGCGGGTGGATGATTTCCCTGAGGAACCGTTCAGGGCATTCAATGTGTAAGTCATACGCAAGCGGGAGCTTACCCCACCGCCCGCCCGCGCACAGGACTTGCCGTGTGGGAGAACGCAGACACTTGCAACAAGACGTTCAAATTTCAAGCATTTGATGATTTTTTACAATGCCGGTGATTGAAGCGCCACGCACACGGAAACTCCGCGTGCGGGAGATACTCCACCATCTGTCTACCTCCACATGCCGACCGTCGGCATGTTTTCCATGAGTGCAACCATGTCCACTACGCAACACGCCAAAGTTCTGATTCTCGGCTCCGGCCCCGCAGGCTATTCCGCCGCCATCTATGCCGCCCGTGCGAACCTCAAGCCGCTGCTCGTGACCGGCATGGCCCAGGGCGGCCAGCTGATGACGACCACCGACGTGGACAACTGGCCGGCCGACGTGATGGGCGTGCAAGGCCCCGAACTGATGCAGCGCTTCCAGCAGCATGCCGAGCGCTTCCAGACGCAAATCGTTTTCGACCATATCAACAAGGTCGACTTCAGCCAGCGCCCGTTCACGCTGACCGGCGACTCGGGCACCTATACCTGCGATGCGCTGATCATTGCCACCGGCGCTTCGGCCAAGTACCTGGGCCTGCCTTCCGAAGAGGCCTTCATGGGCCGCGGCGTTTCGGGCTGCGCGACCTGTGACGGTTTCTTCTACCGCGAGCAGCCGGTCTGCGTGGTCGGCGGCGGCAACACGGCCGTCGAAGAAGCGTTGTATCTGTCCAACATCGCCAGCAAGGTCACGCTGGTGCACCGCCGCGACAAGTTCAAGGCCGAGCCCATCCTGGTCGACAAGCTGCACGAGAAAGTCAAGGCCGGCAAGATCGAGCTCAAGACCCATTTCACGCTCGACGAAGTGCTGGGCGACCAATCCGGCGTGACCGGCATACGCCTCAAGAGCACGCAGGACGGCCATACCGAAGACATCGCGCTGCAAGGCTGCTTCATCGCCATCGGTCATTCCCCCAACACCGACATCTTCCAGGGCCAGCTGGAAATGGAAAACGGCTACATCGTCACGCAGGGCGGCCTCAAGGGCTTTGCCACGCAGACCAGCGTTCCCGGCGTGTTCGCCGCGGGCGACGTGCAGGACCATGTCTACCGCCAGGCCATCACCAGCGCCGGTACGGGCTGCATGGCCGCGCTCGACGCACAACGCTTCCTCGAGCAGGAATAAGGTCTTTCGCTGGCACGCGCCGAGGCGCGGCGCCTATAATCGCAGGCTTTGCTGAATTTGAGCATGCCCCACAGGGGGCGTGCAAGGCTTGCCACAGGTTCAGCGACGGGTTACCGCCACCCGAATTCTGGCGAGGTGAGGCCATGGACACGACCTGCGCAACTGTGCAGGGCTCGGTGACCACGGCTGTAAAAAAACTATCGGAGTGTCCTCATGGCACGCGTATGTGATGTAACGGGCAAGAAGCCCATGGTGGGAAACAATGTTTCCCACGCCAACAACAAGACCAAGCGTCGTTTCCTGCCTAACCTGCAGTACCGTCGTTTCTGGGTGGAAACCGAGAACCGTTGGGTGCGCCTGCGCGTTTCCAGCGCTGCTCTGCGCCTGATCGACAAGAACGGTATCGACGCCGTGCTCGCAGACCTGCGTGCCCGTGGCCAAGCCTAATTCCCTGAAGGAGAAATACCATGGCATCTAAAGGCGGACGCGACAAGATCAAGCTGGAATCCACTGCGGGTACCGGTCACTTCTACACCACTACCAAGAACAAGAAGACAATGCCTGAAAAGATGTTGATCATGAAGTTCGATCCCAAGGCTCGCAAGCATGTCGAGTACAAGGAAATGAAGCTCAAGTAAGCGCTTCCCAAGAGTGGCCGCGGCTCAGGCTGCACGCTCTCAAGCTTCTTGAAAAAGGACACTTCGGTGTCCTTTTTTCGTTGGCGCACATACTGCATTGCACTCCCCAGCAACTAGGGCACACCCTCCTGTGCTCCGTATTGCGGCCTCATCCAAGTGAGCGCACACTATCGATGATCGGCAGACAAAGCTGTGAATGGGAGGTCATTCGGCTGCTGCAGACCGCCCCGTGGAGCGCAAATGAAACGCTACATCATTCTGAAATACGTCTATCAGCGCCGCATCAGCAAACGTGAACTCGACACCGGCATACTCTCGCTGGAAAGCGCTCTGCCCGCGGTGTCCACCGAACACCTGCCCGAACATGCGGTCAGTGAGCTCAAGAACGATCCCCAGGTGCAATTGGTGGTGCCCACCATGCCCACGCGGCTCATCAGCCCGGTCGAGTTGAAGCCCGTGCTGCCGCGCACGGCGCTGGCCAGCAACTGGGGCATACGGGCGGTGCGTGCCGACAAGAGCCGCTACGACGGCGCCGGCGTGAGCATTGCCGTGCTCGATACCGGCATAGACCGCGACCATCCCGCGTTTGCCGGCATGACGCTGGTCGAGAAGGACTTCAGCGACCACGGCAATGGCGACCGCAACGGCCATGGAACGCATTGCGCGGGCACCATCTTCGGGCGCAACGACGGCCAGCAGCGCGTGGGCGTGGCGCGCGGCGTGGAGCGCGCGCTGATAGGCAAGGTGCTGGGCGACGACGGCGCCGGCCAGTCGGAGATGGTGTTCCACGCGCTCACCTGGGCAATGGAGCAGCAGGCCGACATCATCTCCATGTCGCTGGGCTTTGACTTTCCCGGAATGGTCTCGCGCCTCATGGCCGACGGCTGGCCGCTGGACCTGGCGACTTCCACGGCGCTAGAAGCCTATGGCGGCAATCTGCGCATGTTCGATGCCATCATGGCCGTGCTCAAGGCCCAGGCGGCGTTTGGCGTGGCGCCGCTGGTGATTGCCGCGGCCGGCAACGAAAGCCGGCGCGCGCTCAAGCGCGAATACCGCATTGCCACCTCGCTGCCGGCCTCGGCGGACGATGTGATCTCGGTGGCGGCCGTCGGGCGCACCGACGGCAAGTTCATGGTCGCGGACTTCTCCAACATCCAGGCGCGGCTGTCCGCACCCGGTGTCGACATCACCTCGGCCTGGCCCGGAGGGGGACTGCGCACCATCAGCGGCACCAGCATGGCCTGCCCGCATGTGGCCGGCGTTGCCGCGCTGTGGTGGCAGTTCCTGCGCCAGGCGGACATCAAGCCCACGGCACGCAATGTCTCGGCACGGCTGATCTCGAATGCGCGCAAGAACGTGTTTGTCGCCAACACCGATGAATCCGATGTGGGTCAGGGCCTGGTCACGGCGCCGTAGTCAGACGCGCACCGCGCGCAGCGCGATGGAGAATTCCTGCAGCACGCGGATATTGCTGGCCTCGGCCTTGCGGCACCAGGCGCGCAGATCGGCCGTGAGCTGCTCGCGCGTGTGCGAAGTGTTGAGCCACAGCTGGCGCAGTTCCTCGCGCATGGTCAGCATCTGGTCTATGACCGGATGCGCGGCGCGCACCTGATCGATCTGCGCGCGCGCGCGCTGCGGAAGCCGCTCCTGGTCGCGCACCAGCGAGCGCCGCACGGACTTGAGCAAGGAGACCTGGGCGCGGTCGGCGCGCCGCGCCTTGAGACTCTCGACTTCGACGGCACAGGCCGCGCGCAGGCCGCGCGCATAGCGCGCCATGGCTTCGTAGCGGTGGGCAATCAAGGCCTCAAGCGTGGCTTCATCGGCTTCGGCGCGCACTTCGCCTTCCTGCCAGCGCGGCGGCAGCTTCTTGACGCGCGCCCAGCCCAGGCGCTGCAGCAGCCGGATGTAGACCCAGCCGATATCGAACTCATGGCGCTTGACCGAGAACTTGGCCGCGGTCGGATAGGTATGGTGGTTGTTGTGCAGCTCTTCACCGCCGATCAGCAGGCCCCAGGGCGAAATATTGCGGCTCGCGTCCTTGACCTCGAAGTTGCGGTAGCCCCAGTAGTGGCCTATGCCGTTGACCACGCCCGCGGCCCAGAATGGAATCCAGGCCATTTGCACCGCCCAAAGCGCCAGCCCAGCGAAGCCGAACAGCAGCAGGTAGATCGCCAGCAGCAGCGCGATGCCCAGGCCGGGAAAGCGGCCGTAGACGCGGCGCTCTAGCCAGTCATCCGGCGTGCCCTGGCCATAGGTGCGCAAGGTCTGCGCATTGGTGGTTTCGCTGCGGTAGAGCTCGGCGCCGCGCCACAGCACGGTGCGCAGGCCGCGCTGCTGCGGGCTGTGCGGATCGTCGGGCGTTTCGCATTTGGCGTGGTGCTTGCGGTGTACCGCGACCCATTCGCGCGTGACCATGCCCGTGGACAGCCACAGCCAGAAGCGGAAGATGTGCGACGGGATGGGGCCTAGCTCCAGCGCGCGATGGGTCTGGCAGCGGTGCAGGAAGACCGTGACGGCGACGATGGTGAGGTGGGTGGTGGCCAGTGCGACCAGCAGCAGCTGCCACCAGGAAAGGCGCAGCAGCCCATGGCCCAGCCAGTCGAGCATCGCGCCCGAGAACGCTCCATTGAAATTCCACATGGCACGACCTTCCCAAAAAGCAACACCGCCTGAAAAAGCGGTGTTTCATTTTAGGGCCAGGCCCGTGGAGGATGCCTGCCAATTACCCGCACTTACAGGTCATTGGCAACAAGAGGCTACTTGCGCACCCACACCGCGGCGAAGAAGCCGTCGGTTTGATGCAGATGCGGCCACATGCGCAGGTAGCGGCCACCCGACTCGCCGCCGCTGCACAGGCTGGCCGCCGCAGCCACCTTGAGCTGCTCCAGCAGTTCCGCGGCTTCGAGCGGAACAAAGTCGGGGTGGGCCGCGCTGAACGCTTCGGCGATCGCCTCGTTTTCCTCGGGCAGGATGGAGCAGGTCGCGTAGACCAGGCGTCCGCCCGACTTCACCAGGCGCGCGGCGCTGTCGAGAATGGATGCCTGCTTGACGGTCAGCTCGGCAATCGCCTCTTCGGATTGGCGCCACTTGAGATCGGGATTGCGGCGCAGCGTGCCCAGGCCCGAGCAGGGCGCATCGACCAGCACGCGGTCGATCTTGCCCGACAGGCGCTTGACGCGCTCGTCGCGCTCATGCGCGATCGCCGCGGGATGCACGTTCGACAGCCCGCTGCGCGCCAGGCGCGGCTTGAGCGCTTCGAGGCGGTGGCCCGACACGTCAAACGCATACAGACGGCCGGTGCTGCGCATGCTCGCGCCTATGGCCAGCGTCTTGCCGCCCGCGCCCGCGCAGAAATCGACCACCATCTCGCCGCGCTTGGCGTCCAGCAACAGGGCCAGCAGCTGCGAGCCTTCGTCCTGGACTTCGATGGCGCCGCGCGTGAACACGTCATAGCGCGTCAGCGCAGGCTTGCCTTCGACGCGCAGGCCCCAGGGGGAGAACGGCGTGGGCACCGAGCGTATGCCGGCCTTGAGCAGCTCTTTTTGCACATCGGCGCGCTTGTCCTTCAACGCGTTGACGCGCAGGTCGAGCGGAGCGCCCTCTTCCATGCTTTGCGCCAGCGGCCAGAAGCCGTCGCCCAGCTGGGCCTTGAGCGGCTCGACCAGCCAGGCCGGCAGGTTGTGGCGGTGCGGCTCCATCAGTTCTTCAGGCTTGACCGCGTCGCACTGGGCCAGCCAGGCGATTTCCTGGTCGTTGAGCGCGGCCTTGAGGAAGTCGCGCGGGCCGTGGTAGCCCAGGATCGCGAGGCGGCGCTCGCGCGGGCCGCTGCCCGAACGCGCAAGGCTTTCGAACAGCAGTTTCTTGCGCAGCACGGTGTAGGCCGTTTCGGCCAGGGCGGCGCGTTCGCGCTGGCCCAGTCCACGGTTTTCACGGAAAAAGCGGGACACCACGGCGTCGGCCGGGTGTTCAAATGTCAGGGTGCGCTTGACCAGTTCGGAGCAAGCATCAAGGAGGGCGTTGGGATGCATGGGAGCGATTGTCCCATTTGCGGAGTGTCCCCGGCATTCGCTGGTACTGTGCGCGTTTCAGTACGACTGCCGACAATGACCGCCACCGACTCCGACCTGCCCCCGCTCAACGCCACGCCGCCCGGCCTCTACCGCCACTACAAGGGCGGGCTCTACCAGGTGATAGACATGGTGCGCCACAGCGAAACGCTCGAAGCCATGACGCTGTACCGCGCGCTCTACGGCGCGCGCGGCCTGTGGGTGCGGCCCGCGGCGATGTTCGGCGAAAGCGTGGAAATCGACGGCCGGCACCAGTTGCGGTTCACGCGGCTGGGCGATTACTCGCCCGAAGCCGAAAGCGCGGCGCGCGCATGACGCTCTGACCTTGAGGCCAGAGCGAACGCTTCAGCCCTGCTTTCTGAGCCAGTTCGCGACTGCCAGCGGATAGATCGCGTGCTCCTGCACCAGCACGCGCGCGGCCAGCGTCTGCGCCGTGTCATCCGGCAGCACCGGCACCACGGCCTGCTCCAGGATGGGGCCTACGTCCAGCTCGGCCGTGACTTCATGCACCGTGGCGCCGGCAAACTTGCAGCCCGCGTCGATCGCGCGCTGGTGCGTGTGCAGGCCGGTGAAGGCCGGCAGCAGCGAAGGATGGATGTTGACCAGCCGGCCCGCATAATGGTTCACGAAGCCTGGTGTCAGAATGCGCATGAAGCCGGCCAGCACCACCAGCGCGGGCTGGTACTGGTCTATGACTTCGCTCAGGCGCGCGTCGAACGCTTCGCGGCTCGCAAAGGTCTTGTGGTCGAGCACGTCGGTGGCAATGCCATGCTGACGCGCAAATTCCAGGCCCTTGGCGTCGGCCTTGTTGCTGATGACCGCGGCGACGCGCGCGTTCAAGGTCCGGGCCCAGTCCTGTTGCCGGGCGGTCTGCACGATGGCTGCCATGTTGGAGCCGCCGCCAGAGATCAAAATCACGATGTTTTTCATTGCCACCGATTGTCTCATCCATGCCCTTTGACCCACGCTCCACCCCGTTGAATCCCGTCCAGGCGCGCGTGCTTGCCACGCTGATGGAAAAGGCCCGCACGGTTCCCGACAGCTATCCGCTGTCCATCAATGCCCTGGTCAACGGCTGCAACCAGAAAAGCAGCCGCGATCCCGTCATGGAACTCGATGAAGGCGATGTGCAGCAGGCGCTCGACGATCTGCTGCGCCAGAGCCTGGTGACGCCCGTGAGCGGCAACCGCACCCAGCGCTGGGAGCACAACTTCCCGCGCGGCGTGGGCGTGCCCGAGCAGTCGGCGGTGCTGCTGTCGCTGCTGCTGCTGCGCGGCCCGCAGACCGCGGCCGAGCTGCGGCTGAACGCCGAGCGCTGGCACCGCTTTGCCGATATTTCCTCGGTCGAGGCCTTTCTCGATGAACTGCAGGAGCGCAGCGAGGAAAAAGGCGGCCCGCTGGTGGTGCTGCTGCCGCGTGCGCCGGGCGCGCGCGAGCCGCGCTGGGCAACGCTGCTCACCGGCCCCATCGATCTGTCGGCCCTGCCCGCGGCGCCGGCCGCGCGCGCTGCGACCAGCAGCGCAGCCGAGCAGCGCATTGCGGCGCTAGAAGCGCGCGTGGAGCAGCTCGAAGCGCAACTCCATGCGCTGTGCCAGCAGCTGGGCGTGGAGCCGACGTCCGCACCGACGCAGGATTGAGCAGCGCGCGACAAGCCCGGCGCCGGGTGTCCCGCTGCGGACAGCACAAAAAAGCACGGGCGTGCTACAAATCTCCCATCACAGGAGACTGACGCATGGATCTCGCATTCACCCCTGAAGAGCAGGCCTTCCGCGAAGAGATTCGCGCCTGGGTCCGCAGCAATCTTCCCGAGGACATCGCGCACAAGGTGCGCAACGCTTTGAGGCTGTCGCGCGACGACCTGCAGCGCTGGTCCAAGATACTGGGCAGCCGCGGCTGGCTGGGCCATGGCTGGCCCACGGCCTTCGGCGGTCCGGGCTGGACCGCGGTGCAAAAGCATCTGTTCGAGGAAGAATGCGCGCTGGCCTGTGCGCCGCGCGTGATTCCCTTCGGCCCGGTGATGGTTGCGCCGGTGATCATGGCTTTCGGCAATGCCGAGCAGCAGCAGCGCTTTCTGCCGGGCATCGCCAGCGGCGAAGTCTGGTGGAGCCAGGGCTACAGCGAGCCGGGCTCGGGCTCGGACCTGGCGTCGGTCAAGACCCGCGCCGAACGCCAGGGCGACCACTATCTGGTCAACGGCCAGAAGACTTGGACGACGCTGGGCCAGTACGGCGAATGGATCTTCTGCCTGGTGCGCACCAGCACCGAGGGCAAGCCGCAGACCGGCATTTCCTTCCTGCTGATCGACATGAAATCGCCGGGCGTGAGCGTGCGCCCGATCAAGCTGCTCGACGGCGAATGCGAAGTCAACGAAGTCTTCTTCGACGACGTCAAGGTGCCGGTCGAGAACCTGATTGGCGAGGAGAACCAGGGCTGGACCTATGCCAAGCACCTGCTGTCGCACGAGCGCACCAACATTGCCGACGTGAACCGCTCCAAGCGCGAGCTCGAGCGCCTCAAGCGCATCGCCAAGGCCGAAGGCGTATGGGAAGACCAGCGCTTTCGCGACCAGATCGCGTTGCTCGAAATCGATGTGATCGCGCTGGAAATGATGGTGCTGCGCGTGCTCTCGGCCGAGACCTCGGGCAAGAACCCGCTCGATATCGCGGGCCTGCTGAAGATCAAGGGCAGCGAGATCCAGCAGCGCTACAGCGAGCTGATGATGCTGGCCGCGGGCCCGTTCAGCCTGCCGTTCATCGAGGAAGCGATGGAAGCCGGCTGGCAGGGCGACTTCCCCGGCGGCGAAGCGGCCAACGCGCCGCTGGCCTCGACCTACTTCAACATGCGCAAGACCACCATCTATGGCGGCAGCAATGAAGTCCAGCGCAATATCGTCGCTCAAACAGTGTTCGGCTGAGGAGACATCATGGATTTCAATTTTTCCGAAGACCAGCAGCAACTGCGCGACGCCGTGCGCCGCTGGGTGAGCAAGGCCTATACCTTCGAGCGCCGGCGTGAAATCGTGGCCGAAGGCGGCTTTTCACGCGCCGCCTACAACGAGCTTGCCGAGCTGGGCCTGACGGCGCTGGCCGTGCCCGAAGCCCATGGCGGCCTGGGCCAGGGCCCGATCGACGTGATGGTGGCAATGGAAGAGCTGGGCCGGGGCATCGTGCTGGAGCCGCTGGCCCAGGCCGTGGTCGCCAGCGCCGTGCTGAGCCAGTACGCGCCGGCCGACGCCCAGGCGCAGTGGCTGCCGAAGATCGCCAGCGGCGAAGCGCTGGTCGTGCTGGCCCACCAGGAGCGCAAGGCGCGCCATCGTCTCGACGTCTGCAGCGCCACGGCAACCACCAGCGGCAGCGGCCATGTGATCAACGCGCACAAGAGCCTGGTGCCCGTGGGCGACCATGCCGACGCTTTCCTCGTGCCCGCACAGCTCAACGGCCAGATCGCGCTGTTCCTGGTGGAGCGCGGCGCCAGCGGCGTGGCGCTGCGCGGCTATGGCACACAGGACGGCGGCCGCGCAGCCGAGCTGCAGTGCACAAACACACCGGCCACGCTGCTGACCCAGCATGGCCTCACGGCGCTGACGCTGGCCTCCGATGTGGCCAATGCCGCGCTGTGCGCCGAAGCCGTGGGCGCAATGGAGCAGACGCTGCACATCACCGTCGACTACATGAACCAGCGCAAGCAGTTCGGCGTGGTGATCGCGAGCTTCCAGGCGCTGCGCCATCGCGTTGCCGACATGAAGATGCAGCTCGAGCTCGCACGTTCGATGAGTTACTACGCGAGCCTGAAGATGACCGCTCCGGCCGCCGAGCGCCACCTGGCGATGGCGCGCGCGCGCGTGCAGCTGGGCCAGGCGATGCGCTTCGTGGGTCAGCAGGCGGTGCAGCTGCACGGCGGCATAGGCGTGACCGACGAATACATCGTGAGCCACTACTTCAAGCGCCTGACCCAGCTGGAAATGACGTTCGGCGACAGCCTGCACCATCTGGGCGAAGTCTCGGCGGGAATGCAGGAGACGGCCGGCGTGTTTGCCTAGCCTGTGTCTGCATCCTGGCGCGCTGCCTGCATGGGCGGGCGCCAGCGTGCACACCATGCCGTGCTAATGTTTCGGCATGACCAAACCTCTTCTTTCCCTGTCGTTCAAGCCGGGACGCAGCGCTTGCCACCCATGAGCACCGTTCCCCTTGGCTATACCGACGTCGCTGCCGGCCATGTGGCCAGCGTTGTCACCGATCTCGAAATGCGCGCCCGCCCCGCGCCCGCCGATCACGCGCTGCCCCCAGGGTTCGCGCTCGCGCCGCTGGCGCATGGCAGCCTCGATGCCTACCGCGCGCTGTTTCGCAAGGTCGGCGCCGACTGGCTCTGGTACTCGCGGCTGTTCATGGCCGACGACGAACTGGCCGGCATTCTGAACGACCCCGATGTCGTGGTGCGCATCGTTCGCCGCGACGATGAAGACGTGGGCCTGCTGGAACTCGATTTCCGCACGCCGCTCGCCTGCGAGCTGAGCTTTCTGGGCCTCACACCCGAGTGCACCGGCCAAGGCCTGGGCCGCGCGCTGATGCAGCAGGCGATTGCGCTGGCCTGGTCGCGCCCCATCGAGCGCATGTGGGTCCATACCTGCACCTACGACCACCCTTCGGCGCTGCGCTTCTATATCAACGCCGGCTTCACCCCCTATGCGGTGCGCGTCGAAGTGCAGGCCGATCCCCGTCTCACAGGCCATCTGCCGGCCGGGGCCGCGCCGCAGGTGCCGATCATCGGCGCGCTCGCCGGGTAGCGCTTGAAGCGCGCAGGCCGCGGCCTCAGGTCAGCAGATAGTTGACCGGGCGCAGCGGCTCGGGAATGTCGGGGGCGTTCAAGGCGTCGAGCAGCGTGATCTCTATGCCGCGGCAGATCGTGTCCAGCGGCAGGTCGTTGCTTTCCATGCCGAACGGCTCTTCGAGTTCATCGCCCAGCGCGTCGAGGCCGAAGAACGTGTAGGCGACGATGGCGACGACGAACGGCGTCATGAAGCCCGTGATGTCGACCAGGCCGAACGGCAGCAGGAAGCAATACATATAGGCCGTGCGATGCAGCAGCAGCGCATAGGAAAACGGCATGGGCGTGTGGCGTATGCGTTCGCACGAGGCCGCGGCGCCCAGCATCTCGGTCAGCGTGGTGTCGAAGCGCGTCGCCAGGCAGGGGTCGATCTCGCCGCGGCGCACGCAGTCGCCCAGCTCCTGGCCCATGGTCATCATCAGCGCATCGGCGCGCCGGCCCACGGGCTTGCGCCGCAGCGCCTGCCACTCCTCGGTCGTGAGCCAGCGCTGCAGGTCGTCGGTTTGCGGCTGGTCGCGCAGCTGCAGGCGCAGCGCATGCGCGTAGGCGATAGCGCGGTGGATCATGCGCACGCGCACGTCGCTGTCGCGCCGGCCGGCATCAACGGCTTGCGGCAGGCGTATCAGGCCCAGGCACTGGCGCGCGAGCGTGCGCGTCTGTATCACCATCTCGCCCCAGAGCTTGCGCCCTTCCCAGTAGCGGTCGTAGGCGGTGTTGTTGCGAAAACCCAGGAAGATCGCCAGCGGCAGGCCGATCAGCGTGAAGGGAATCGGCGTCAGCGTGATCTTCACGGAAAACAGACTGCCGTGGGCCAGCGTCACGAGAATGGCCAGCAGCGTGTTGATGGCCAGGGACAGGCGAATGCGCTGCAACACAGAGCCCCGCAAGATGAGGAAAAGCCGGAAGCCGGCCGGGCGCTCGCGAACGATCATTGCGGGGGGTGCAGTCTGGAAAAAACGGATACTAGAATGCAATCTCCGACGGGCACGCCTTCGGCATTTTTTGCATAGCCGGGCATTATTGAGCAGAGCACAAGGCCATGCGCGCTTCTCTGGATAGAGATGGCGCGGCCTGCGCATGCTCTGCGGCACAGGTCACTTCACGGACAGGACGCGCAATGGGAATGGAAAATTCGGCCTTGAAGCATTTATCCGCGCTGACCTTGTTCTGCCTGATTGCCCTCGCGATCTCGTCGCTCAATCCGTTCGACCGCACCACCTGGTGGCTGGAAGTCGCGCCCGTGCTGATTGCGCTGCCGATGCTCTGGGCCACGCGCAGGCGTTTCCCGCTCACCCCCCTGCTCTATGCCTGCATAGGCCTGCATGCGCTGGTGCTGATCGTCGGCGGCACCTATTCCTATGCGCGCGTGCCGTTCGGCTTCGAGCTGCAGTCGTGGCTCGATCTGTCGCGCAACCCCTACGACAAGATAGGCCACTTTGCCCAGGGCTTCATACCGGCGCTGGTGGCGCGCGAGATCCTGCTGCGCGGCGGCTATGTCCAGGGCAGGAAGATGCTGGCCTTTGTGGTCGTCTGCATCGTGCTGGCGATCAGCGCCAGCTACGAGCTGATCGAATGGGCCGCGGCGCTGGCGCTGGGCCAGGGCGCGGACGAATTCCTGGGCACGCAGGGCGATCCCTGGGACACGCAATCGGACATGGCGTTTGCCCTGCTGGGCGCGCTGGCCGCGCTGCTGACGCTGGCGCGCTGGCAGGACCGGCAGATCGCACGGCTGGCCGCGCCGCGCCGCGGCTAGCGCCCGGCCTTCCTGCGCCCCAGCCACAGCACGACCAGCCAGCTGCACAGCGCCAAAGCCAGCAGCACGCTCAGATACCAGAGCGCGGCCTGCAGCGGAGCGCCGGCCTGGTTCAACCGCAGCGAAGCCTGTATGCCCGCCGTGCTGGGCGACAGCCAGCGCAGCCATTGCAGTGCGGTGGGCAGGGCTTCGGCCGGCCAGCTGAAGCCACCCACGAAGGCCAGAGGAATCGAGGTGAACAGAATCACCTGCATCGCGCGCTCGCGGCTCGCGAACCACCAGCCCAGCAGCGCCGACAGCCCGACGACCGCGGGGACGAAGACCGCGAGCAGCGCCAAGGCGCCCAGCGGGTTGCCGCCGCGCGGGAAGTCGTGCCAGACAAAGATCCAGCCAAAGTAGTACAGGCCCGACAGCCAGCCTATCAGGCACAGCGCGAGCAGCCGGCCCAGCCAGACCGATGCCGGCGCCGCGGCCTCGCCGCGCTCGCGCCAGGTGCCGACCAGCAGCGCGCCGCCCATCAGCAGGGTCTGCTGCAGTATCAGCACTGCGACCGCCGCGACGACGAAGCTGCCGTAGCCTTCGGTGGGATTGAACAGCGCCTGCAGCTGCAGGTTGACCGGCGACCGGCTGCTTGCGGCCTGCAGGCTGCTCTGCCCGCTGGCGCCGAGGCGCTTGAGCTCTATGCCCGCCGAAACCGTGCCCACGGCTTCGGCAAAGCCGTACTGCACCTGCTTGGCGACCAGCGGATAGGCACCGTTCGCATAGACCGTCACCACGACCTTCTCGCTGCGCACCACCTTGCGCTTGAAGTCGGGGGGCAGCACCGCATAGCCCATGACCTCGCCGCGCAGCAGCGCCTGCTGGGCCGCGGCTTCATCGCCGGTCACCAGCGTCACGGCGATGCGCGGACTGGCCTGGGCAAAGCGCAGCGTCTGGCGCGCCAGGCCGCTGCCGTCCAGCTGCACCACGGCGACCGGAACGCGCTGCACCACTTCATCGGCATAGAACCAGGGGTAGAAGAAACCGTACAGCACGGGAGCGCCGACCAGCAGCAGCAGCACGCCGACATCGCCGAACGCCGCGCGCAGCGTGCCGGTCAGGCTGCGGACAAAGGAGGATTGGCGCGCCATGTTCAGCGCCCGCCCCACTTGTCGGGACTGCGCAGGCCCCTGGCCAGGCCCGCCGTCGCCAGCAGCAACAGCACCAGCGTGGCCAGCGCCAGCGAACACACGATGGGCAGGCTCTGCACCACGGGCGCGCCCATCTGGAACTGCTCGATCTGCAGCCGCGCATAGTGGGTGTAGGGCATGGAGACCGCCCAGCCGCGCGCCGCGGCCGGCATGGCCAGCAGCGGAAAGCCCACGCCGCTGAACGCGAACGCGGGCGCCGACAGCAGGCCCGCGCCCGACAGCGCGGTGCGCAGCGACAGCGTCAGCGCGGCCAGCAGCGCGCCCGCGGCCAGGCTCACGGCGACCAGCGCCGCCAGCCCCAGGCCGACCCACGCCAGGCTGCCGGCCACGGCCCAGCCGCGCCCCAGCGTAAGCCACAGCAAGCCTGTCCAGCCGCAGGCGCTCAGGCTCAGCCAGGGAAGAACCAGCTTGCCCGTCAGCGCGCCCAGCAGCACCGACCAGCCCGCGGTCCGCGGGCCTGCGGCCGCCTGCAGCCAGTCGCCCAGCGTGCGGTCGCGCAGCTCGCGCCCCACCGACCAGGCGCCCGCAGTCATCGCGAGGATATGCAGCAGCGCCGGAATCAGCGCCGCGGCAAGGAACTGCTCGTAATTGGTCGAGATGTTGAACAAGGACACCAGATTGGTCTGCACCGGCTCCATGCGCACGCGCAGCACCTGCTGCGGGTCGCCGCGCTTGGCGCGCGCCTGCATCTCTATGCCCGCCGACAGCACGCCGACCACCTGGCGCAGGTCGCGCTGTATCAGGCTCGAATGCGTGGCGAGCTGGGCGTTGTGCAGCAGCACCACATTGGCCGCGTGGCCGCGCTTCACAGCGCGCGCGAAGCCCGGCGGAATCTGCACCACGGCATAGGATGCCATGGACTGCAGCTCCCATTGCGCCTCGGACGCATTGAGCGCCTGCGAGCGCACCGCCAGCCCCGGCGTCGCCTCCAGAAAGCGCACCAGCTGGCGCGAGACGCTGCTGTGGTCCTGGTCCCAAACGGTGATCGGCAGCCGCTGCGGCAGACCCGCCGAGAAGATCCAGGCCAGCAGCAGCACCGACAGCAGCGGCACCCAGCTGACCATGGCCAGGTCCCAGGGACGCGCGCGCAGCAGCCTTGCTTCGCGCCGCAGGCTGACAAGCAGCGGGCCCATCATCCGCCTGCGCGGCTTTCCTCGACCACGACACTCATGCCCGGGCGCGCGCCTTCAATGGGCGCGGCAGGCCGGGCGCGCACCTCGAACGTGCGCGCGTCGAAACCCTGGCCGGCGCGCGTCGCGCGCCAGGTCGCGAAGTCGGGCAGCACGCCCAGGTAGAACACCTCGAACTCGGCCTGACGGTTGTCCAGCGCAGGCAGGCGCGCCGAGAAGCGGCTGCCCTGGGCGAAGCGCGCGAGATGGTCTTCGCGCACGTTCAGAACCACCCACTGGTCGCTCAGATCGACCACGGTGACCAGGGCCACGCCCTGCGGCGACAGCTCGCCTTCCTTGGCCAGTATCTGGCCGACTTCGCCGCCCACGGGGCTGCGCAGCTGCGTCTCGGCGCTGGCCGCCTCGACTTCCGCGACCACGCCCTGCACCTGGCGCGCCTGGGCCTGGGCGGCGCTCTTGTCCTCGGTGCGCGCGCCGGACGCGGCCATGTCGAACTGCGCCTTGGCGGCCAGCGCCTGGTCGCGCGAGGCGCGGTGGTTGGCGAAGGCCTCGTCGCGCTTTTGCGCCGCGACCAGGCCCTGGTCGTAGAGGCTTTGCACGCGCCGGTAGGACGTCTCGGCCAGCTCGGCCGCGGCCTGGGCGCGCTGCCAGCTCAGGCGCGCCATCTGCACTTCCTGCGGCCGGGCACCGGCCTGGGCCTTGTCGGCCACAGCCTGGGCCGCGTCGCGCGCGGCTTCGGCCTGGGCCAGCTTGGCACGCACTTCGGGGCTGTCGAGTTCGATCAGCAGGTCGCCGGGCTGGATCTTCTGGCCGTCCTTGACCAGCACCTTGGAGATGCGCGCCGTGACCTTGGAGGCGATGTCCGACTCGCGCGCTTCCATCTGCCCCTGGAAATACAGCGGCGCGGGCTGGGCCGCGCGCCAGAACCCCCAGGCAATCAGCAGCACCACCAGCAGCACCAGCACGACGGCCAGCACGGGACGCTTGGCGCGCGACGCCGCAGGCGCCGGAGATTGGGGTTCGGATGGAGTAGAGGTCATGGTGCGTCGGCGGGAATTTGGATGTCGGCCTGGGCCATGTGGCGCGCGAAGGCATCGCTCTGGCCCGAGCTTTCGAGCAGCGCAGCCAATGCCTGCACATACAGATTGGCGCTTTCCGCGCGCTGGGTCTGCACCTTGGCAAGATTGGTCTGGGCGTCGATCAGGTCAAGAACGGTGCTCGTGCCCTCCTTGAGTCCGGCTTCGCGCAGGCTCAGCAACTCGCGCGCCAGGTCTTCCTGCGCCTGCTGCGCCAGGTACTGGCGCCGCGCCTGCTCCACGCCCAGCCAGTTCTTCTCGACCAGCAGCGCGAGGTCGCTGCGCACCTGGGCCTGCATCGATTCGGCCTGGTCGATCTTGCGCAGCGACGACGCCGCGAGCGCATCGCGGTCCAGACTGTCCCACAGCGTCCAGCGCACGGCCACGCCCGCGACCCAGTTGGGCTTGCCGCTGGTCGCCAGCTCGTGCAGGCCGAAGGCCAGCACCTGGGGCTTGCGCAAGGCTTCCTGGGCGTCGTGCAGCGATTCGGCCTGGCGCCGCTTGGCCTGCACCTTGTCGAGACCGGGATGCAGCCGCTGGGCGGCGGCCACGAACTCCGCGAGCGGCGCCAGCGGCCGGCTGCTGACGAACAGCGGCGACGTGGGCTGCACCAGGGCCTGGGCCTTGACGGTGCGCGCCAGCGCCGTGGCCGCGAGCTGGGCGTCGTCGTGCGCCTTGCGCGCCTGCTGCTCGGCATCGGCCAATGCGGCCTGGGCCTGCAGCCGCTCCACCTTGGCAATCACGCCGACCTGGAGCATGCTTTGCGCTGCGCTGTCGTGCTGGCGCACCGCATCCAGCGCACGCAGGCGCAACTGTGCGGCGCGCTCGGCGAGCTGCGCGCCGAAGTAGCGCTGGACTAGCAGCGACTGCAGCGATTCGCGGCTGCTGGCGGCGTCGGCCAGGGCCTCGTCGGTGGCGCCGTCTAGCCCCGAACGCACGGCGTCCGACACGCCGCCCATGTACAGCGGCCAGATCAGCGACAGATTGGCCGACGCATTGTTCTTCTCGCGCTGCAGCCCGACATTGGAGGGCAGCTGCGGCGTACCGGGCAGCAGCTGCCCCAACTCAGGAGGCAGCATGCCCAGCGCGCCGTCGAGCATGCGGCGCGCGGGATCGAGATTGATTTCGGCATTGACCGAATAGCGGTAGGCCATGCCCGTGACCGACACCGAAGGCCCGCCCAGACCATCGACGCCCTGGCGGCGCAGGCGTGCGCTGTCCACGGCGCTGTGCGCTGCGGCCAGCTGGTCGGAGCGCTCGAGCAGCGCGGTCTGTGCGTCGACAAAACTCAGCGGGGCTGCGGGCTGTGCCAGCGCGCAGCATGCGCCCAAGGCCGCCACGCAGCCACCCAGCAGCCGACGCCAGCGCAGTGCAACAGATGACGTGGGAGTCGGCATCACGGGTAGCTCCTTCCTCTCTCGCGGTAAGCCTTGAAAAGGATGGAGCCATCATATCGGAAGCCGCTGCCGGCAAAGGCGCTGACGGCGGCACCAGGGCCCGGACTTCAGGCCTTGGCCGTCATCGCCCGCGTCAGCAATTCGACGCCCAGCAGGAAGTCGTCTATGTCCATGGCTTCATGCGGATTGTGCGAGCCGTTGTCGTTGCGTATGAACACCATGCCCGAAGGCACGCCCGCATTGGCAAACACGGCAGCGTCATGGCCGGCGCCGCTGGCGATGCGTTCGAGCTTGTCGCCCGGGGCAGCGACCGCCTCCATGCGATCGAGCCAGCCCGCATCCATGATCGCCGGCTCGGTGAACAGGCGGTCATCGAATTCGAAACGCACGTTGCGCGCGCGCTCGATGGCCGCGCATTCCTCGCGCATCAAGGTATAGAAGCGCTCCAGCGTCTGCGTGTCCTGGCTGCGCACCTCGAAGCTGAAGGCGACTTCGCCGGGAATCACCGAGACCGCGTGCGATTGCGGCGAGGTCGAGCAGATGCCCGTGGTCATCACCATGTCCATGCCCATCTGCAGCAGCACGCGCCAGTGTTCGTCCATGCGCGACAGCAGTTCGGCCACGGCCAGCAGCGCGTCCTTGCGCAGCCAGCGCGGCACCGCGCCCGAGTGGCCGGACTCGCCTATGCAGCGGATCAGGTTGTGGCGCACGTTGCCGCGTATGCCCGTGACCAGCGCCACGGGCCAGCCGCGGTTGACCATGATGGGGCCCTGCTCGATATGCACTTCGAGGTAGGCGGCGATGTCGGCGATGTCAATCAGCGCTTCGCCGCGGCCGATTGCCGCGACGTCGGCGCCGCAGCGCGTCATGGCTTCGCTCAGCGTGTCGAGACCGTCGCGGCGCGGGCGCGCGAGCGTGGCCGCAGGCAGCTTGCCCAGCAGCGACAGCGAGCCCAGATAGGCCTTGCCGTACCAGGCGCTTTCCTCGCCGCGCAACGCGAGCACGCGCACCGGCAGCGCATCCTCATGGCGCCCGCGCAGGCCGACCAGTATCAGCATGCCGGCGACGATGCCGGCCAGGCCGTCGAAATTGCCGCCCTGCGGCACGGAGTCGGCGTGCGAGCCGACCACCAGGAAAGGGGCCTCGCGCTGGTCTTCGGGCAGACTCAGCCAGAGGTTGCCCGCACGGTCGGTCTCGCAGCGCAGATCGAGTTCAGCGGCCTTGGCCGCGAGAATGCGCAGCGCGGTGTTCTCGCCCTGGCCATAGCTTTCGCGCGTCACGCCCAGGCCGTCGCGCGTGGCTGCGCGGATCTCGGCGAGCAGCGCTTCGGCCAGAGCGCGGGTGTCGGTCGCGGTGGTGCAGTCCATCATGCGCCTGTGCCTCCGTTGCGCAGCGACCAGGCCACGGGCGAGGCCGAGAAGTCGGCCAGCGTCGCCTGCTGGGCGCTGCTGAGCTGTCCGCTGGCGAGCAGCGCTTCATGCAGATGCTTCCAGGTGGCCAGCGCGTGCAGCGACAGGCCATGCTCGGCCAGCGTGCTGGCTTCCTGGGCGTAGAGCGCGTAATCAAGCAGCACCAGCACATTTTCGACCACCGGGCCCGCGCGGCGCAGCGCCGCGACGGTGCCGGCCTTGGAGCGGCCGTCGGTGGTCACGTCGTCGACCAGCAGCACCCTGGCGTCGGCCGGCAGCCGGCCTTCGAGCTGGGCCGTGATGTCCCAGCCCACGGGGCGCTTGCGCAGGTAGAGCATGGGCAGTTCCAGGCGTTCGGCCAGCCATGCCGCAAACGCTATGCCCGAGCTTTCCGTGCCCACGATGGCATTGATGCCGCGCGCGGCGATCACCGGCCGCACGCTGCGCGCCGCGAGGTCCATGATTGAGCCGCGCAGCGCGACATCCGACATCAGGACTTGCGCGTCCACATAGACCGGACTCGCCCAGCCCGATGTATAGAAGAACGGCTGGTGCGCGGCAATGCGCACCGCGCCCAGCCCCACCAGGGCCTGGGCAACGCGCGGGGCGTCGGAGTCGGAAAGAAGCATGAACGTATCCGTGGGCAAAACGCCATGGTAAGAAGCCAGCGGTCCAACCAGAAGTGGCTAAAATTCCTACAGCCGTTCCCATCCGCGATGGCTCATGCCGCATGTCCCTATCCGACTTCACCTCCTCGCGCAGCTTTCTGCGCCAGATCGACCTCGCTTCGCTCGATCTTTTCGTGCTGATCTGCGAGTGCGGCAGCATCGCGCGCGCGGCCGAGCATGGCGGCATGGTGGCTTCGGCCGTGAGCAAGCGCATTGCCGAGCTCGAATCGCTGGCGCGCACGCCGCTGCTGCTGCGCCATGCGCGCGGCGTGCGCGCCACGCCCGCAGGCCAGTTGCTGCTCGAACACGCGCGCACCATCCTGCTCGACGTGGAACACCTGCGCGACGACCTGATCGAATACGCGCGCGGCGTGCGCGGCCTGGTGCGGCTGAGCGCCAACGCCTCGGCCGTGGAGCAGTTCCTGCCCGAGCACATCGCGCAGTTCGCCCAGCGCCACCCCGACATCCGCATCGACCTGCGCCAGGCAACCAGCCGCAATGTGGCGCGCGCGGTGCGCGATCATCTCGCCGACCTGGGCGTGTGCAGCCCCTGCGACGAAGCCGAAGGCCTCGAATCCATGCCCTACCGACGCGAGCGCATGGTGCTGATCATGCCGCGCGGCCATGCGCTCGCGTGCCATGCGCAGCTGGCGTATGAAGAAGCGCTCGACTATGCCCAGGTCGGCCTGCGCGACAGCTCCATCGTGCAGGAAACGCTGGACCGCGAAGCGCGCTCGGGCCGGCGCATGCTGCGCCAGCGCATCGAAGTCGACAGCCTGAGCGCGATGTGCCGCATGATCGAATGCGGACTGGGCGTGGGCGTGATGCCTGAAGGCGCCTACCAGCGCCTGGGCGAGACGCGCGAACTGCACGCCGTGCCGCTGACCGACGCCTGGGCAGAACGCGACCTCAACCTGTATGCAACGCGCTTTGCCGACCTGCCCGCGCCCGCGCGGCACTTTGCCGAGGCATTGGTTCCGCAGGGCAAGGATTCCTAAGCCAAGGCTTCCATCTCATGCCCCAAGCGCATGCGTGAAGTCTTGGGCAGATGCGCGGTGAGGAATTCCATCTGGTCGGCCAGAATGCGGCGGTTGCGCAGGATGAAGTCTTCCCAGAGGCTGGGCACATAGGGGGCATAGAGCAGCGGCATGCGCGCCTGCTCGGGCGTGCGCGCGCCCTTGCGGTGGTTGCAGGGGCGGCAGGCTGTGACCACGTTCATCCAGTGGTCCTGGCCGCGCGCGGCCTGGGGCAGGATATGTTCGCGCGTGAGCTCGCTGTCGTCGAACAGCTGGCCGCAGTAGGCGCAGACGCAGCGGTCGCGCGCAAAGAGCTTGCTGTTGGTGAGGCCGGGCTTGAGCGCATGCGGATTGATGGCGGGCATGCCGCGCGTGCCGATGATGCTGTTGACGTGTATCACCGACTGCAGGCCGGTGCGCGCGTTGTGGCCGCCGCGGAAACAGGCGATCTCTGCCCCGGACTCCCAGCGCACGGCGTCGGCGGCGTAATAGAGAACCGCCTGTTCAAGCGTGAGCCAGGACTGGGGCAGCCCTTGCGCGGACAATTTCAGCACCTTCACAACATGCCTCCTTTGCAATCACCATCGCCAAGGAACGTGGGCCCGCAGGGAACAACCCGCCGGTCTGGGCCCACCTGTCTCAGGCAATATACTCGCTTTGAGCGAAAACCCGTAGGCCGCGCTGGATGCACAGGCGCGCACCGCTCGCAGAACCAAAGCATATTGATGAAGATCTTCCGCGGCTTCCAGCACTCGGGGCGTGAACCCGCCTGTGCCCTGACGATTGGCAATTTCGACGGTGTCCACCGGGGTCACCAGGCCATGCTGTCCCTGCTGGCGGGCGAAGCCCGGCAGCGCGGCGTCGCCACCTGCGTGCTCACCTTCGAGCCCCATCCGCGCGACTATTTCGCCAAGGTGCTCCACCAGCCCGGGCTCGCGCCGGCGCGCATCTGCACGCTGCGCGACAAGCTCGAAGCACTCGAGCGCTGCGGTGTGGACCAGGTGGTGGTACTGCCGTTCAACCAGCGGCTGGCCAGCCAGTCGCCCCAGGCCTTCATCGACGAAGTGCTGCTCGCCGGTCTGGGCGCGCGCTATGTGCTGGTCGGCGACGATTTCTGCTTTGGCGCCAAGCGCGCCGGCGACTACGCGATGCTCGACGCCGCAGGCCAGCGCAGCGGCTTTGACGTGGCGCGCATGAACAGCTACGAAGTGCACGGCCTGCGCGTGTCGAGCTCGGCGGTGCGCGAGGCCCTGGCCGCGGGCCGGATGGACGAAGCCGCGCGCCTGCTGGGCCATCCCTACACGATCTCCGGCCATGTGCTGCACGGCCGCAAACTGGGACGCCAGCTTGCCGAATCCCGCCCGGGCGCAAGCGACGGCTTCCGCACGCTGAACCTGCGCTTTGCACACTGGAAGCCCGCGGCCGGCGGCATTTTCGCGGTGCATGTGCACGGCCTGTCCGACCAGCCGCTGCAGGGCGTGGCCAATCTGGGCGTGCGCCCTTCTCTGGACCCGAACGACGTCAACGGCGGGCGCGTGCTGCTCGAGACCCATTGCCTCGATTGGCCCGCCCACCTGGGGGCTGAAGGGGCATACGGTAAAATCATCCGCGTGGAACTTCTGCACAAACTGCATGACGAGCTGAAGTACGACAGTCTGCAAGCCCTGACCGCGGGGATTGCCAAGGACTGTGACGACGCGCGCGCGCTGTTTGCCGCTTTGCCTGCGCCCACGTACACCGAAACCCGTCGCCAGACGACTCGCGATCGAATTTGACGCGCGCCCTGCGCTGCAGGAGCCCGGGCAGGTCGCCCGTGCTCCACTCCCGCCCCGCTTTCCATGCCCGGGCCACTTCCCCGGGCAACGCTTCGCTTTGAAGGTTTCCATGTCCGATCAAGCCAAAAACACCCCCGCCGCTGCGAGCAGCTATCGCAGCACCCTGAACATGCCCGACACCCCGTTTCCCATGCGCGGCGACCTGCCCAAGCGGGAAGCCGGCTGGGCCAAGGAATGGGACGACAAGGGCATCTACAAGAAGCTGCGCGACGCGCGCTGCGGCGCGCCCAAGTTCATCCTGCACGACGGCCCGCCGTATGCCAACGGCCAGATCCATATCGGCCATGCGGTCAACAAGGTGCTCAAGGACATGATCGTCAAGAGCCGCCAGCTCGAAGGCTTTGACGCGCTTTACGTGCCGGGCTGGGACTGCCACGGCCTGCCGATCGAGAACGCGATCGAGAAGCTGCACGGGCGCAACCTGCCGCGCGACGAGATGCAGGCCAAGAGCCGCGCTTTCGCCACCGCGCAGATCGCCCAGCAGATGGCCGATTTCAAGCGCCTGGGCGTGCTCGGCGACTGGGACAACCCGTACAAGACCATGAACTACGCCAACGAGGCCGCCGAACTGCGCGCCTTGAAGCGCGTCATGGAGCGCGGCTACGTGTACCGCGGCCTCAAGCCCGTGTACTGGTGCTTCGACTGCGGCTCGTCGCTGGCCGAGTTCGAGATCGAATACGCCGACAAGAAGAGCCAGACGCTGGACGTGATGTTCCCCTCGGCCGAGCCCGAGAAGCTGGCCGCGGCCTTCGGCCTGCCCCAGCTGTCCAAGACCGCCTATATCGTCATCTGGACCACGACCGCCTGGACCATCCCCGCGAACCAGGCGCTCAACGTCAACCCGGCGCTCGAATACAGCCTGGTCGACACCGAGCGCGGCGTGCTGATCGTCGCCAGCGCGCTGGTCGAGAAGTGCCTGGCGCGCTGGAACCTCGAAGGCACGGTGCTGGCCACGGCGCTGGGCGAGAAGCTCGACCACCTGAACTTCCGCCATCCGCTGGCCGAAGTCGATGCGGGCTACGACCGCCTGTCGCCGGTGTATCTGGCCGACTACGCCACGGCCGACGACGGCACGGGTATCGTGCACTCGGCGCCCGCCTATGGCGTGGATGACTTCAACTCCTGCGTCAGCAACGGCATGGAGTACGACAACATCCTCAACCCCGTGCAGGGCAACGGCGTCTATGCGCCCGAACTGCCGCTGTTTGCCGGCCAGCACATCTGGAAGGCCGCGCCGGTCATCATCGAGACGCTGCGCGAAGCCGGCCGCCTGCTCGACAGCCAGACCATCACCCACAGCTATCCGCATTGCTGGCGCCACAAGACGCCGGTGATCTACCGCGCCGCGGCCCAGTGGTTCGTGCGCATGGACGAGGGCGAAGGCGTGTTCACCAAGGACAAGGCGCCGGGCACGCTGCGCGAGACCGCGCTGGCGGCCATCGAGCAGACCCAGTTCTATCCCGAGAACGGCAAGGAACGTCTGCGCGCGATGATTGCCGGGCGGCCCGACTGGTGCATCTCGCGCCAGCGCAGCTGGGGCGTGCCCCTGCCGTTCTTCCTGCATGTGGACTCGGGTGAACTGCACCCGCGCACCATGGAAATCATCGACCAGGCCGCGGCCATGATCGAGGAAGGCGGCATCGAGGCCTGGAGCCGCGTGAGCACCGAGGAAATCCTCGGCGCCGAGGAAGCCGCCCAGTACACCAAGAGCACCGACATTCTCGAAGTCTGGTTCGACTCGGGCTCGACCTTCTGGCATGTGATGCGCGGCACCCACCCCGCCATGCACCACGACAGCGGCCCCGAAGCCGACCTGTACCTCGAAGGCCATGACCAGCACCGCGGCTGGTTCCACTCGTCGCTGCTGCTGGCCTCGGCCATCTACGGCCGCGCGCCCTACCGCGGCCTGCTGACCCACGGCTTCACCGTTGACGGCCAGGGCAAGAAGATGAGCAAGTCGGTGGGCAACACCGTCGCGCCCCAGGACGTGTCAAGCAAGCTGGGCGCGGAAATCATCCGCCTGTGGGTGGCTTCCACCGATTACTCGGGCGACCTGGCGATCGACGACAAGATCCTGGCGCGCGTGGTCGATGCCTACCGCCGCATCCGCAACACGCTGCGCTTCCTGCTGGCCAACGTCAGCGACTTCGACCCGGCGCAGGATGCCGTGCCTTTCGAGCAGATGCTCGAGATCGACCGCTACGCGCTGGCGCGCGCCCACGAACTGCAGACGGAGATCATCGGCCACTACCACGACTACGAGTTCCATCCCGCGGTCGCGAAGCTGCAGCTGTACTGCTCGGAAGACCTGGGCGGCTTCTACCTCGACGTGCTCAAGGACCGGCTCTACACCAGCGCGCCCAAGAGCCTGGCGCGCCGCTCGGCGCAGACCGCGCTGTGGCAGATCACGCATGCGATGCTGCGCTGGATGGCGCCGTTCCTGTCGTTCACGGCCGAGGAGGCCTGGAAGATCTTCGGCGACAGCGAAACCATCTTCCTGGAAAAGTTCAGCGACCTGCCCGCGGGCGACGCCGCGCTGCTCGCCAAGTGGGCGCGCATCCGCGAGATCCGCGATCTGGTGAACAAGGACATCGAAGCCGTGCGCACCACGGGCCAGGTCGGCTCGTCGCTGCAGGCCGAAGTCACGCTGGCCGCCGAGCCCGAAGACCTGGCGCTGCTGCAAAGCCTGGGCGACGACCTGAAGTTCGTGCTGATCACCTCGGCCGCGCAGGCCGTGGCTGCTGAGTCCGGTGCGGCGCTGCAATCGACGGTCGCGCCCAGCGCCCATGAAAAGTGCGAGCGCTGCTGGCATTACCGCGAGGACGTGGGCGTCAACCCCGCCCACCCAACGCTGTGCGGCCGCTGCGACAGCAATCTGCATGGCGCCGGCGAAGACCGGAAGATCGCCTGATGGCCAGCGCCATTCCCACCACGGCGCGCCCGGCCATCTGGCCGTGGCTGGCCTGGGCGCTGCTGCTGATCGTGGTCGATCAGATCACCAAGCAGTGGATCCTGGCCTACTACCAGCTCGGTGATTTCACGCCGATCACGGGCTTCTTCAACATCGTGCGCGCGCACAACACCGGCGCGGCGTTCTCGTTCCTGGCCGACGCCGGCGGCTGGCAGCGCTGGCTGTTCACGGGCATAGGCGTGGTCGCCACGGTGGTCATCGTCTGGCAGTTGCACGCCCATCGCGGCCAGCGCCTGCTGGGTCTGGCGCTGGCCAGCATCCTGGGCGGTGCGATCGGCAATGTGGTCGATCGCCTGCAGCACGGCTATGTGGTCGACTTTCTCGACTTCTACTGGGGGGCTTCGCACTTCCCGGCGTTCAATGTGGCCGACATGGCGATCAGCATAGGCGCGGTGCTGCTGGTTCTTGACGAACTGCGCCGCATGCGCAGGAAGAGCGGCGCCTGATCGTGCACCGGCCTGCGCCCCTGGCACAGGCCGTTTTTTTTGCCCAGGCAGCAGGCAGGCACCCCGCAAGCCGGCGGGAGCCACGGGTTTACCCGTAGCTTCGCAAGGAAAAAGAGTGCTCAAATCGCACATAATGTAGGCAAAACGCGCATAAACGCGCGAAAACGCGCCATTTCAACCACTCTCGCGGCACAGACTCGGCCACCGCGCTATAGTGCTTGGTTCTGCCCATGAAACACTTACTCAACCTACTGGCCGCCGTTGCACTGCTTGTGTGGGGCACCCACATGGTTCGAACCGGGGTCTTGCGCGTCTTCGGTGCGAACCTGCGCAACCTCCTTGCCCGCAGCATGGGCAACCGCGTGTCCGCGGTGCTCTCGGGCATCGGTGTGACCGCGCTGGTTCAGTCCAGCACCGCGACCTCGCTGATGACCTCGTCCTTCGTGGGCCAGGGGCTGATCACCCTGCCCTCGGCGCTGGCCGTGATGCGCGGCGCCGACGTGGGCACGGCAATGATGTCGGTGCTGTTCGCCACCGACCTGTCCTGGCTCTCGCCTCTATTGATCTTCGTCGGCGTGGTGCTGTTCATCACGCGCCAGGACAGCACGCCAGGGCGCATAGGCCGCGTGCTGATCGGCCTGGGCGTGATGCTGCTGGCGCTGCGCCTGGTGGTCGAAGCCACCGAGCCGCTGGTCGAGTCCAACGTCATACGCACGCTGCTGGGCTCGATGACCAGCGATATCTTCCTCGAACTGCTGATGGGCGCGGTGCTCGCGGTCATGGCCTATTCGAGCCTGGCCATCGTGCTGCTGATCGCCGCCATGGCAAGCTCCGGCGCCGTGCCGCTCGAAGTCGCGCTGGGCCTGGCGCTGGGCGCGAACCTGGGCAGTGGCCTGGTCGCGGTGCTGACCACGGCCAAGTCCAGCGTCGAAGTGCGCCAGGTGACCGTGGGCAACATGCTGTTCAAGATCATGGGCGTGGCGCTGGCCTTGCCGGCCATAGGCCCGTGGATGCAGCATGTGCGTCCCCTCATCGGCGACGGCGCGAGCAACGTGGTGCTGTTCCACCTCGCGTTCAACATCTTCAACACGCTGTTCTTCATAGGCATGACCAACATGGTCGCCAAATGGGTGACCACGCTGCTGCCCAAGCCCGCGCCGGGCTCGGGCAATCCGCTGCGTCCGCGCCACCTCGACGCCTCGGCGCTGTCCACGCCCTCGCTGGCGATTTCCTGCGCCGCGCGCGAAGCGCTGCACCAGGCCGACATCGTCGAAGCCATGCTGATAGGCATGCACAAGGTGCTGGTCAACGACGACCTCAAGCTGTCGGCGGAGCTGCGCCATCTCGACGACACCGTCGACGAGCTGTATTCGGCCATCAAGTACTACATGACCAAGATCTCGCGCGCCGAGCTCGACGAGAAGGAAGGCCAGCGCTGGACCGAAGTCATCAGCTTCACCATCAACATGGAGCAGATCGGCGATTTGATCGAGCGCGTGCTGCAGGACATCGAAGCCAAGAAGATCAAGAAGGGCCGGCAGTTCTCGGCGGCCGGCATGCAGGAAATCAACGACCTGCACGCGCGCCTGCTCGACAACCTGCGGCTGGCAATGAGCGTTTTCCTCACGGGCAACGTGCGCGACGCGCAGAAGCTGCTGGAAGAAAAGGCGCGCTTTCGCGACCTGGAACTCGCCTACTCGGCCTCCCACCTCGCGCGGCTGTCGGACAACACCATGCCCAGCATAGAGACCAGCTCGCTGCACATCGACATGATCAGCGAACTCAAGCGCATCAACTCGCTGCTGTGCTCTGTGGCCTATCCCATCCTCGAATCGGCCGGAGCGCTCGCGCCCAGCCGATTGCGTGAGAAGCCGCTGGCAAAGCAGGAATGAACCGGTCGGGGCTGTCTACCAGCCCCAATATCCCGCCCAGACCAGCGCCGCCTCGGGCGTGAAGCGCTCCTGCGCCGCCCAGGCCTGGACCTGATCGGCCGGCAGCAGCGCAAATCCCTGGACTTCGCCGTCCTGGTTGTCGGGCAGCACGCCGTCGGGCACGGTCGCCACATACCAGTGGATGCGCTCGCGGATATAGCCGCAGCCGTCGCCTTCGTCGCTGGGCTGGTTCAGTTCAAAGAATCCGCCATGGCGCAGCTCGTGCAGCGCGTCCAGCCGCAGTCCGGCCTCTTCCCAGGTCTCGCGCGCCAGCGCGGTATCGAGATCGTCCTGGGCCGACACCATGCCGCCCATCAGCGTGTCCCAGCGGTTGGGAAACATCGCCTTGTCGGCAGCGCGCTGCTGCACCCACAGCCGGCCGTCGGGCGCGACGCCGACCAGATGCACGGCCAGCGTGGCAAGGCCCAGCACGCGCACCGCGCCGCGCTCCACGGTGGCGATGGACTCGCCCTGGGCGTTGCGCACCGCCAGTTGCTCATCGCGCCAGGGCCCGCAGCGGCCGTCGGCGCGCAGCACCTGGGCCAGGCGGTTGAGCGCCAGCGTGGCGCTGTCGCCCGCTTCGGCCTGCAGCCACCAGGCGCCGTCCCGCTGCATCAGCGCTATGCCCATGGCGCGCAGATTGTCCAGGCCCAGATCGGGCAGCAGGCCGCGCTGCACCGAACCCACGGCATGGCCCGCGACATGCAGCGTCTCGCGCGGCTGCAGCGGCGCGGCGCAGGCGATGGCGCGCGTGCGCGCCACCCATTCGGGAACCGGCGAGGCGCTCATAGGGTCAGGATGGTCGAGCCCGTGGTCTTGCGCGCCTCGAGGTCGCGGTGGGCCTGCTGGATGTCGCGCAGCGCATAGCGCTGGGCGATATGGATCTTCACGGCGCCACTTTGCACCACGGCGAACAGCTCGTCGGCCATGGCCTGGCAGGATGCGCGCGTGGCGATGTGGTTGTAGACCGTCTGGCGCGTGATGTACAGCGAGCGCGCGGCGAGCAGCGAAGGCGCGAACGCCGGCACCGGCCCCGAGGCATTGCCGAAGCAGACCATCAGGCCGAAAGTGCGCAGGCACTGCAGCGAGCCTTCCCAGGTGTCCTTGCCGACCGAGTCGTAGACCACCTTGACGCCCGCGCCGGCCGTGATCTCCTGCACGCGCTCGGCGAAATTCTCGCTGCGGTAGTTGATGGCATGGGCCGCGCCGTTGGCCAGGGCCAGCTGGCATTTCTCGTCGCTGCCGGCCGTGGCAATCAACTGCAGGCCCAGGGCGCGCGCCCATTGGCAGGCAATCAGGCCCACGCCGCCCGCGGCCGCATGAAACAGCACGAAGTCTCCGGCTTCCAGTCCTTCGACCGGCTTGACCTTCTTGAGCAGGTATTGCGCCGTGAGTCCCTTGAGCATCATCGCCGCGCCGGTCTCGAAATCGATGTCGTCCGGCAGGCGGCAGACGCGATCGGCGGGCATGACGCGCGCTTCGCAGTACGAGCCCGGCGGATTGCTGGTGTAGGCCGCGCGGTCGCCGACCTGCAGATGCGCAACGCCCGGCCCCACGGCCTCGATCACGCCCGCGCCTTCCATGCCCAGGTTCAGGGGCATGGCCAGCGGATACAGGCCGCTGCGCTGATAGACATCGATGTAGTTGAGCCCTATCGCCTTGTGGCGTATGCGCACTTCGCCCGGACCGGGCTCTCCTACCGCGACCTCGACCAGTTGCAATTGCTCGGGTCCGCCGGGCGCGGCGATTTGTACTGCCATGTTCATTGCCTGTCTCCTCCAACGCGTTGCAAGTAAAACAGCCCGGTACGGCGACCGGGCTGCTGGTGCTTAGAAGCTGCCTGGGTACAGGCCGCCATCCGGAAGGATGTTCTGGCCCGTCATGTAGCCCGCATGCTGGCTGCACAGGAAAGCGCAGATCGCGCCGAATTCCTGGGCATTGCCGAAGCGGCGCGCGGGAATCTGCTTCATGCTGGCTTCGCTGATCTCGTCGATGCTCTTGCCGGTCTTGCTGGCCGCGGCCTGCATCGTGCCCTGCAGGCGGTCGGTGGCGAACTTGCCCGGCAGCAGGTTGTTGATGGTCACGCCCTTGCCCGCGATCGAGCTGCGGGCGGCGCCGGCGACAAAACCGGTCAGGCCGCTGCGCGCGCCGTTCGACAGGCCCAGGATGTCGATCGGTGCCTTCACGGCGCTCGACGTGATGTTGACGATGCGCCCGAAGCCGCGCGCGGCCATGCCGTCCACGGTGGCCTTGATCAGCTCGATGGGCGTGAGCATGTTGGCGTCCACGGCCTTGATCCAGGCGTCGCGGTCCCAGTCGCGGAAATCACCCGGTGGCGGGCCGCCGGCATTGGTCACGACGATGTCGAAGTCCACGCCCGGGCCACCCGCGGCCGACAGCACCGCTGCGCGGCCTTCGGGCGTGGTGATGTCGGCGGCGGCGGCAATCACCTTGCCCGCGCCCGGCAGCGCCGCCAGGCGCGCCGCGGCTTCGGCCAGCGCCTCGGGGTTGCGCGCGTTGATCACCAGGTTCACGCCTTCACCGGCCAGCGCCTGCGCGCAGCCATAGCCCAGACCCTTGCTCGCGCCGCATACCAGCGCCCACTTGCCTGCAATACCCAAATCCATGGAAAACCTCCGTTGCCGTTGAAAAATCGCGCGCCCTCGGGTCGCGCCTGTCATTGAATATAGTTGCGCCCGGGTTCAACCGCGGCCGTGAAAAAGCTTGTGGTGCAGCCGTCGCAACGACCACCATACGCCCAGCGCCACGACCGGAATCGCCACCGCCGCCGTCGACTCCGGCGACCAGGGCCAGCCTATCTTCTGCGCGCCCTTGGCGAGGTAGCTCACCAGGCCCACGATGTAATAGGTGATGGCCGCGACCGACAGGCCTTCGACGGTGGACTGGAGTTTCAGCTGCATGCCCTGGCGGTGGTTCATCGTGCCCAGCAGCGCCTGGCTGCTTTGCTGCTGCTCGATGTCGACGCGGGTGCGCAGCAACTGGCTCACGCGCGAGACCCGCTCGGACAGCGCGTTCTGCCGGCGCGTGGCCCATTCGCAGGTGCTGCGCGCGGGCGACAGCCGCCGGTCCATGAATTGCTGGATGGTCTGCATGCCCGGCAGCCGCGTTTCGCTGATGTCGTGGATGCGCCGGTCGACCAGCTCGAAATAGGCCATGCTCGCCGAAAAGCGCGAGTGCGTGGCCGCGTATTCGCTCTCGACCTGGCCCGCGAGCCGCGTGAGGCGATCGAGCAGCAGCGGCTCGCTGTCGCGGTCGGCCAGGCGTATCGCCTGGGCCAGCTCGGCGAGGTCGCGCTCGGCGGTGGCCAGCACTTCGGCCGCGCGCCGCGCGGCCGGCAGGCCCAGCAGCGCGGCCATACGGTAGGCCTCGATCTCGAGCAGGCGCTGCACCAGCCGGCCCAGGCGCTGCGGCGACATCGGCTCCTGGACAAACACCAGCATGCGCGAGCTGCCGTCGGCGTGAATGGAAAAATCGGTGAACAGCTGCGCCGCGCCGTCGACCACGGCCGAAGCGACGACGTTCTCCTCGTGCAGCATGTGGCGCACCAGGCGCTGGCCCTGCTCCTGGGCGGGCGTGAGCGCCCAAAGGTGCAGGCTGCTCAGGCACTGGCCCGGCAGGGCCGCAAGCCATTCGCGCGGCACCTGGGACAGCGCGCTGCGCGGCGCGCGCGCGTCGAGTTCGCTGGCGTCGTCCAGTGCCACGGTGAAGGTCCAGGAAACGAATTCGGTGTGCAGCTCCCAGCGCAGGCGGAACGCACCGAGGTCGCAGCGCAGATGCGTGGTGCTGTCGTCGGGTGGAGATTGATGGTGGTCGCGCAGCAGGCGCGCCACATGGCTGCGGCTGGCTTCGCGCTGGGCGGCGTCGGCCCACATCACGACCTGCGTGATGGCCAGCGGCGCGGCCATCACTTCGGCGGGACGCGCATGGATTTCATTGTGCAGCAGCACCCGCTGCGGGTGCTGCGCCGGGGGAGTCGGAGCAAGCATGGGAACCTTGTGATACCAACCCCTATTGTGGCCTGTCGCAGCGGCGCAGCCATGGTGGTCGACATTTTCCGGCGCCGCGCAGGGACGAAAAAAAACGGCACCCGAAGGTGCCGTTTCCGTTGTGCCAGCCCCAGCGCGTGGGGCCTGCAGTTTCATCAGTCTTCGACGAAGGCTTCTTCGCGGCGGTTCTTGACTGCCGGCATCAGCACGATGATCAGCAGCAGCACGGCCAGTGCCAGGAAGCTCGCGGAGATGGGACGCGTCACGAACACGCTCCAGTCGCCGCGCGACAGCAGCAGCGCACGGCGCAGGTTTTCTTCCATCATCGGGCCCAGGATGAAGCCCAGCAGCAGCGGTGCGGGTTCGGTGCCCAGCTTGTGGAACACGTAGCCCACGAAACCGAAGATACCGACCATCCACACGTCGAACTCGCTGTTCTTCGTGCCGTACACACCGATCGCGCAGAACAGCACGATGGCGGGGAACAGCCAGCGGTAAGGAACCGTCAGCAGCTTGATCCAGACGCCGATCAGCGGCAGGTTCAAGATGATCAGCATCAGGTTGCCGAGCCACATCGAGGCAATCAGGCCCCAGAACAGTTCGGGGTTGCTGGTCATCACCTGGGGACCAGGCTGGATGTTGTGGATCGTCATCGCGCCCACCATCAGCGCCATCACGGCGTTCGGGGGGATGCCCAGCGTCAGCAGGGGAATGAACGAAGTCTGCGAACCGGCGTTGTTGGCCGACTCGGGAGCACACACGCCACGGATGTTGCCTTGACCGAAAGGAACTTCGCCCGGCTTGAGCTTGGTCTTCTTTTCGATGGTGTAGGCAGCAAAGGCCGACAGCATTGCGCCGCCACCAGGCAGGATGCCCAGAGCCGAACCCAGAGCCGTACCACGCAGCATTGCGGGAATCATGCGCTTGAAGTCTTCTGCGGTAGGCATCAGACCCGTCACCTTGGCGGTGAACACTTCGCGCTCGTCTTCTGGCTTGGACAGGTTGGCAATGATTTCGCCGTAACCGAACACACCCATGGCGATCACGACGAAGTCGATGCCGTCGGTCAGTTCAGGGATATCGAAGCTGTAGCGGGCAACGCCGGAGTTCACGTCGGTGCCGACCATGCCGAACAGCAGGCCCAGCACGATCATGGCAATCGCCTTGAGCAGCGAACCCGAAGCCAGCACCACGGCGCCGATCAGGCCCAGGGTCATCAGCGAGAAGTATTCAGCAGGACCGAACTTGAACGCGACTTCCGTCAGTGGAGGAGCGAACGCAGCCAGGATGATGGTGCCGACGCAACCAGCGAAGAACGAACCGATACCGGCAGCCGCCAGCGCGGGACCCGCCCGGCCCTTGCGCGCCATCTGGTAGCCGTCGATCACGGTCACCACCGACGAGGATTCGCCCGGCAGATTCACCAGAATCGCGGTGGTCGAGCCGCCGTACTGCGCGCCGTAGTAAATACCGGCCAGCATGATCAGCGCCGCCACGGGAGGCAGAGCGTAGGTCGCGGGCAGCAACATGGCGATGGTCGCCACGGGGCCGATGCCCGGCAAGATGCCGATGAGGGTACCCAACAGACAGCCGATGAAGCAGTAAATCAGGTTTTGGAAGGTAAAGGCAACGCCGAAGCCGAGTGCCAGATTGTCAAGAAGTTCCACGAACGATGCTCCCTTAACCCGTGATGAAGCTAGGCCACACGGGGAACTGCAAATTCAGCGCCCAGACGAAAGCCCCATAGCTACCCACAGCCAGGCAGGTCGCCAGAATGGCAACTTCCTTGGTCTTGAAGGAGTAGCCACCCAGGCTGGCGATGAACACCAGGCCGTAGATCGCGACGATCAGGCCGAACTGGGGAATGCCCAGGGCAGGAACACCGACCAGCAGAATGCCGAACGCGAAGTTGGCAGCCAGGATGAAGAAGACTTGCTTCCACGCCCACTTGCCGATCTTGTCGCCGTCAGCGGTTTCGACGATCAGGCCCTTGGCGCCGATGGCAATACCGAGAATGGACATCAACACGCCCAGGATCAGCGGGAAGTACCCGGGACCCATGCGCGCACCCGTACCAACGTTGTAGTCCACTGCACCGATCGCGAAAGCGAGACCGATGACCAAGAACATCAACCCGGAAAAAAAGTCTTTTTGACTCTTGATTTTCACAAAAATGTCTCCTAGACGGAAATCACGATGCCGCGATTGTGGGGCCTGAAAAGTTGTGTCCGAATGTGGATTCCACCTACAAAGGCGATTCCCAAAACACTACATTTCGAGGCAGAGAATCGGCCCGCAGCCCGCATGCAGCCTGGGTTGTCGTGATTTCAGGAAGGGCCAGCGCGCAGCCACCCAAGGGTTTCCCCCGGGGTTGAAATCAGCCCAGCAGAGGCGTCGCGCCTATGACCTCGGGCAGCGTGGTCAGACCTTCGGCCACGCGCAGCGCGCCGGCCAGGCGCAGCGGGCGCATGCCGTCGGCCACCGCCTGGCGGCGCAGGCCGTCGATCGACGGCGCGGCATGGATCATTTCCTTGAGTGCTTCACTCACGGTGAGCAGCTCGTAGAGGCCAGTGCGGCCCTTGAAACCCGTCATGCGGCAGTCGGTGCAGCCCACGGGCTGATAGGGACGGTAGCCGCCGTTGAGCTTCCAGGGCTTGACCGCTTCGGCCAGGTCGTCGCGCGCCGCGGCTTCGTCGGGCTGCTTGCACTGCGGGCACAGCGTGCGCACCAGCCGCTGGGCCAGCACGCCCAGCAAGGTGGCGTTGATCAAATAGGACGGAACGCCCAGCTCCATCAGCCGGCTCACGGCGCTGGGCGCGTCGTTGGTGTGCAGCGTGGAGAACACCAGATGGCCGGTGAGCGCGGCCTGCACCGCCATCTCGGCCGTGGCCAGATCGCGGATTTCGCCGACCATGATGATGTCGGGGTCCTGGCGCATCAGCGCGCGCAGCCCTTCGGTGAAGCCGAAGTCGAGCTGCGTCTGGACCTGGGTCTGGTTGAAGCTGGGCTCTATCATTTCGATAGGGTCTTCGACCGTGCTGACGTTGACTTCCTCGGTCGCGATGCGCTTGAGCGTGGCGTACAGCGTGGTGGTCTTGCCCGAGCCCGTGGGGCCGGTCACGAGAATGATGCCGTGCGGGCTGCGCACCAGCGACTCCCAGCGCTGGGCGTCATGCGGCGCAAAGCCCAGGCCGGCGAGATTCTTGACCGCGTTGTCGGGATCGAAGATGCGCATCACCATCTTCTCGCCGAACGCCGTGGGCAGCGTGGACAGCCGCATTTCGACTTCGACGCCGCGCGGATTGCGGGTTTTGATGCGGCCGTCCTGGGGGCGGCGCTTCTCGACCACGTCCATGCGGCCCAGCAGCTTGACGCGCGCGACCATGGCGTTGAGCACGCCCATGGGCAGGTGATAAACCGGGTGCAGCACGCCGTCGATGCGAAAGCGGATCACGCCCTGCTCGCGCCGCGGCTCGAGATGGATGTCGCTGGCGCGCTGATCGAATGCGTATTGCCACAGCCAGTCGACGACGCGCACCACGCCCTGGTCGTTGGCGTCGAGCTGCTTGTTGGTATTGCCCAGCTCGACCAGCTGCTCGAAGCTCGCGGTGCTCGCCGCGCCGCCGGTTTTCTGCGCGGCGCGCACCGACTTGGCGAGTGCGAAGAATTCCGCGGTGAGGCGCTTGATGTCGAGCGGATTCGACATGACGCGGCGCACCTTGCGCCGCGCCTGGCGCTCGACTTCGGCGACCCAGTCGTCGATCAGCGGCTCGGAGGTGGCAACCACCACTTCATCGGGCGTGACCTGTACCGGCAGCACCTTGTGGCGCTCGGCGTAGCTCGCGCTCATGGTCTCGGCGACACGGCCGGCGTCTACGCGCAGCGGGTCTATGCGCAGATAAGGCAGGCCGCAGCGCTGGGCCACGTATTGCGTCAGCGCCTCGACATCGAACGGCGGCGCGCCGTCGGCGCGTTCCATCGCCACATGGGCCAGCCGCACCAGCGGGTGCAGGCTGCTTTCGGCCTGCGAGCAGCGCACGATGGTGCGCTCGGCTTCTTCGGCCGTGATGATGCCGTCGGCCTGCAGCCAGCGCACGATGCTGCGCCACTGCAGCAGCCCGGCCTCGGGCCGTTCTGCGACCAGGCGCGCGGCGTCAGGCGAAGGTGTCAACCTGCGAACCCAGCGTGCTCACCGCCTGGGTGCGGCGCTCGCTGTCCTTCTCTTCGGTCTTGGCCTCGGGCTGCTGGGCCTGGGCCTTCTGCAGCTGCGCCTGCTGCTGGGCGCGCTGCAGAGCTTCGATCTGCGCCTGCACGGCCATGATCTGGGCCTGCAGCAGCTTCTGCTTTTCCTGCCTGACCTTCACATCCCCCTCGGACGTCGCGAGTTCCTTGAGGTCTTTCTGCAAGGATTGGATCTGCTTTTGCAGTTGTGCAATCTGGCTGGCCGTGGCGCGGGAGTTGCTGGCCGGCGAGGACGAAGTGGAGGAGGTGGAGCTGACTTGCATGTCTGCCATTGTGCCCCTGTTCACCCGCCTGCCGCCACTGCCTTTCAGCGTTTTACGACAGGTTTGAAGCCGCGCGGCCACTTTGCAGCCGGCAGGTCCCAGCGCGACTGGATCATCTGCGCGCGCTCGTCGAGCACGGCGCGCGCCGGGCGCGAAGCGGTGCGCTGGGCCAGCACCACGGTATTGCCTTCGCGCGTGGGCTTGAACGCCCACAGCGCGTCCTCGCCAAACGCTTCGGCCATCTTGGCCAGGCTTTTCTCGTAGCTCGACGAGCGGCCGAACAGGTTCACGGTCATGCAGCCGTCTTCGGTCAGCAGCGCGCGGCAGTCGGCATAGAACTCGGCGCTGTCGAGCACCGGTGCGGCCGCGTCGTGGTCGTAGAGATCGACGGCCAGCGCATCCACCTGGTCTTCCCAGCCGGGGCGGCGGATCTCCTCGGCCGCGTCGGCCAGCACCACCTGCAGGCGCGCCCCGTTGGGCGGCAGCTTGAACCAGCTGTGGCAGACGGCGATCACCTGCGGGTTGAGCTCGATGGCCGTGGTCTGCATGCGCAGCTTCTTGTGGCAGAACTTGGTGATCGCGCCCGCGCCCAGGCCCAGTTGCACGGCGTAGCGCTTGGTCACGCTCGCCGGGTCGACAAACAGCAGCCAGGCCATCATGCGCTGCACATATTCGAGTTCGAGCGCGAACGGCTCCTTGAGCCGCATCGAGCCCTGGATCCAGGGCGTGCCCAGGTGCAGATGGCGCACTTCGCCATCGTCCGAAACACTGACTTCGGGCAGCTCTACGCTGTCATTTTTCTTGCGGGTCGTCACGTTGTCACCAATCCAGCGGCGACCATGGCTTCATGCCAGGCCGCGCGTTTACGTTCAAAACTCCAGCCCGCGTTCGCGGGACTGGTCGAAGGCAGCTTCAGCGCCTGCAGCGGCGCGGCGCCGGGCAGGTGCAAGGCGGCCTGCGCCGCGTCCGCATGGCGAAAGCTTTCGGCGCCGTTGTGCGCGAGCACGCGCAACTGCGGGCAGCGGGCGCGCAGCGCGGCGAAATCATTGACCTGCGGCCGGCGTATGGCCGCGTCCAGGCTGCCCTGGCGCTCGCAGCTGTCGTACACATCCCAGACGCCCAGACCGCGCTCGAGCAGCCAGGCGCAGCGCCCCGCGTAGTCCTGCGCGCCGGGCTGGGGATGCTGCGGCCACAAGGCCTGCAGCAGGCGCCAGAACTGGTTTTGCGGATGGGCATAGTACTGCTGGCGCGCCAGCGAGGCCACGCCCGGGAAGCTGCCCAGCACCAGCAATTGGGTGCGCGCACCCACCACGGGAGCCAGGCCCTGCAGACGTGCGTAGTCCGCCGGCAGCATGGCGGCAGAAGGGGAAAGCGATCGCGGCGGCACAGTCATCTGCCTGCATTCTGGCCCGAAACCAGTGCTGCGCGCTGGTCAGGCGGTATTCAGCGCCGCCAGGCCGGGCAGCGCCGCGCAGGCGTTGCGCGTGGTCGCCACGGCGAGATCGGCCAGCGGCATGCCGCGCAGCCCGGCAATGACTTGCGCGATGCGCGGCAGCTCGGCCGGGCTGTTGCGGCCCTGGGGCAGCCCCGCGGCGCGCTGCTCGGCCGTGGTGTAGACCCAATGCGGCGGAATATCGGGAGCATCGGTCTCCAGCACCAGCGCCGACAGCGGCAGCTCGGCCGCAAGCCGGCGCAGCTTGTGCGCGCGCTCATAGGTCGCCGCGCCGCCAAAGCCCAGCTTGAAGCCCAGATCGATGAACATCTGCGCCTGCTGGGCGCTGCCGTTGAACGCATGGGCAATGCCGCCGCGCACCGGGGTGGCGCGCAGCTGCTGCAGCAGCTTGTCGCTCGACTGGCGCACATGCAGGATCACGGGCAGATCGAAGCGCCGCGCGAGCGCGATCTGCGCGCGGTAGATCTGCAGCTGCCTTTCGGCGTCGAGTCCGGGAACGAAGAAATCCAGGCCGATCTCGCCCACGGCCAGCAGCCGCGCATCGGCGCGCCTTGCGGCCAGCTCCTGCGCCAGCAGATCGAGGTCTTCGTCGGCCGCCTGGGGCGTGTACAGCGGATGTATGCCCAGCGCATAGCTGTCGCCGCCCGCATGCGCGAGCTCGCGCACGGTGGCCCAGTTGCTGCGCTCCACGGCGGGAATCACGCAATGGCCCACGCCCGCGCTGCGACCCGCAGCACGCACTGCGCTGCGGTCCGCGTCGAATTCAGGCGCGTCGAGGTGGCAGTGGGTGTCTATCCAGAACGTCATTGCCGCGCCGTGGCTCAGCCCAGCTGTCCCTGCACGATGCGCACCACGCGGTCGCACCTGGCGGCCAGCGATTCGTCGTGCGTGACCATCACGAACGCCGTGCCCTTGTCGCGCGCCAGGCCCAGCATCAGCGCGAACACCGCGTCGGCCGTGCTGCGGTCGAGATTGCCGGTAGGTTCGTCGGCCAGCACGCAGGCCGGCTCGGTGACCAGCGCGCGCGCGATCGCCACGCGCTGGCGCTCGCCGCCCGACAGCTCGGAGGGGCGGTGCTGGACGCGGTCCTGCAGGCCCACCAGGGTCAGTATCTGGCGCGCGCGTTCGCGGCATTCGTCCACGGGCAGGCGGCGTATGCGCAGCGGCATGGCGACGTTGTCGAGCGCGCTGAACTCGGGCAGCAGGTGGTGGAACTGGTAGATGAAGCCCAGGTGCTGGTTGCGCAGCTTGCCCTGTGCCTGCGGCGTCAGGGTATTGAGCTCCTGGCCCTTGAGCCAGACGCTGCCTTCGCTGGGCGCGTCGAGGCCGCCGAGCAGGTGCAGCAAGGTGCTCTTGCCCGAGCCCGAGGCGCCGACGATGGCCAGGGTCTCGCCCGCGGCCACCGACAGATCGACGCTGCGCAGCACCTGCACATCGAGCCGGCCTTCGGTGAAACGTTTGCTCAGCGCGCGCGCCTGCAATACAACAGCTTGGGAATTATTCATAACGCAGCGCCTCCGCAGGGTTCACGCGGCTGGCACGCCAGCTGGGATAAATGGTCGCCACGAACGACAGGATCAGGGAAATGACGGCAATCGGCGCGATGTCCGAGCTTTGCGGCTCGCTGGGCATCTTGCTGATCAGATAGATGTCCTTGGGCAGGAAGCTGGCGTTGAACGCATGCTCGATGGCCGGCACGATCACATCGATGTTGAGCGCAATGCCCAAGCCCAGCGCCAGGCCGGCGAGCGTGCCGATTACACCGACCATCGCTCCCTGGACCATGAAGATGGTCATGATGCTCTGCGGGCTCGCGCCCAGCGTGCGCAGGATGGCGATGTCGGCGCGCTTGTCGGTCACGGTCATGACCAGGGTCGAGACCAGATTGAAGGCCGCGACGGCGACGATCAGCGTCAGGATGATGAACATCATGCGTTTCTCGAGCTGCACGGCCGAGAACCAGGTCTTGTTCTGCTGCGTCCAGTCGCGGATCAGCAGCTGGTCGGTCAGCGAGTCGGCGAGCTCGCGCGCCACCTGGGGCGCCTCGTGCAGGTCCTTGATCTTCAGCCGAATGCCGGTCGGGCCTTCGAGGCGGAACAGCCGCTGCGCATCCTCGTGGTGCAGCATCACCAGCGCCGAGTCGTATTCGTAGTGACCGGAGTCGAACGTTCCGGCAACCGTCATCTGCTTGAGGCGCGGCACCACGCCGGCCGGCGTGACCTGGCCGCCGGGAACGATCAGCGTGACCGCATCGCCCGTGCGCACGCCCAGCGAACGCGCCAGCTCCACGCCCAGCACCACGCGGAACTCGCCGGGAACCAGCTGCTTGATCGCCTCGGCGTTGGCCGGAGCGAGATCGGTGACTTCGTGCTCCAGCGCCGGATCGATGCCGCGCACCAGCGTGCCTTTCATGTCTTCGCCGCGCGCGATCAGCGCCTGGGAAAACACGAACGGCGCCGCGCCCACCACTGCGGGATTTTTCCGGGCTTCGGCCAGCGTGCGCTCGACGCTGGGCAATGCCGCGCCCTGGGGCGCGAAGATTTCGATATGCGAGACGACGCCGAGCATGCGGTCGCGGACTTCCTTCTGGAAGCCGTTCATCACGCTGAGCACGATGATCAGCGCGGCAACGCCCAGCGCAATGCCCAGCATGGACACACCGGAGATAAAGGAGATGAAACCATTGCGGCGCGTAGCGCGTCCCGCACGGGTGTAACGCCAGCCCAAGGCCAGCTCATAGGGTATTTGCATGGTGGTCGCATTGTGGCATTGCCAGGACATGTCCCTGGCAATGCGCGGGAGGTTACGGATATAGGCTCAGCGCTGGCCTTTGCTGCGCTCCACGCGCGGCAGGCTCGCATAGCGGCTGTCGTTCTCCAGCGCCTGTGCCTGCTGCTGCAGCCGGGCGAGCATGGCATCGAACTGCGCCAGTTCGGTGTCATCCAGCGCCGCGACCAGATCGGTATGCAGCTGGGCCATGCGCGGCAGGATCAGCGCATACATGCGCCGGCCCTCTTCGGTCAGGTGCACGGCAATCCGGCGGCGGTCGCCCTGGATGGGCGTGCGCTGCACCCAGCCGCGCTCCTCGAGGCGGCTGAGCGCGCGCGAAGTGCGCGCTCGGTCCAGCCGCGCCAGCGCGGCCAGCTCCGACGAGAGCAGGCCTTCGTGCGTGGCCAGCGTGGCCATCACGCCCCACTCGCGGCGCGGCAGGCCGAACCCGGCTTCGCAGACGCGCGTCGCCAGGCCGCCGGCCGCACCGAAGAAACGGCTGACGCGAAACAGCAGCATCTGCTGGATGGCTTGGGGAGGCTTGCGGGTATTCATGGACATGGGTTGATTAGAACAATTGAGCCCGGGTCTTCTAGATTCGGGTTCCCTACCGGTGCGAGGCATGCGGCTCAGGGTCTGCGCGGCGTGATTTTCGCAAAGCGCGTGTTCCACCTTTTGCAGGAAGCTGATCGACCATGTTTTCTCCCACCGTCTCTTCCCGCCTGGCCCGTGCGGCCCTGGTCCCCGGCCTGATCGCACTGGCGCTGGGCCTGGCCGCGCTGCCCGCGCCGGCCCAGCCCGCAGGCGACGCCGCCGCCTGGCCCGCCAAGGCGGTGCGCATGGTGGTGCCGTTTGCGCCGGGCGGCGCGGCCGACCTGATTGCGCGCGGCCTGGGCGAAGTGCTGCAGCGCGAGACGCGCCAGGCCTTTGTCGTCGAGAACCGCCCGGGCGCGGGCGGCAACATCGGCGCCGGCGCGGTCGCCAAGGCCCCGGGCGACGGCTACCAGTGGCTGGTCGGCCTGGACACCACGCTGACCGTGAACCCGCTGATCTACAAGAGCATGCCGTTCAGGAACAGCGAGCTGCGTCCGGTGATGGTCATGGCCTCGCAAGGCATGCTCGTCGCCGTGAGCCCGCAGACCGGCATCCAGTCGCTCGAACAGTTCATTGCCCATGGAAAGAAAAGCACGCTCAATCTCGGCTCGGCCGGCTACGGCACGCCAGGCCACCTGGGCGCGACCATTCTTGCGCACAGCACGGGCGCGAGAGTCAACCACGTGCCCTACAAAGGCAATGCGCCGGCGACCACGGCGCTGCTGTCCAACGAAGTCGACGGCGGCATCATCAGCTCCACCGCGCTGCTGCCCCATCTTGCGGGCGACAAGGTCGTGCCCCTGGCCGTGACCACGCGCCAGCGCAACCCGCTGCTGCCCCAGGTGGCCACCGTCGGCGAGCTCGGCTACAAGGCGCTGGAGCAGGAAGTGCTGTTCGCCGTCTGGCTGCCGCAGAGCACGCCCGAGCCGCTGGTGCAGAAGATCCAGGCCCACCTCGAACGCGCGCTCAAGGACGGCAAGCTGCAGGAGCGCCTGCGCGCCAACGACCTGTTCCACGAAGGCCTGACCGGCGACGCCGCGGCCCAGCGCCTGCAGGCGGTTGCCGAGCGCTACCGCGTGGTGATACAGGCCGCGGGCATGAAGATGGAATGAACCGTTTGCCACAGAAGAAGCACGCAATGACACGTCCCAATATTGTTTTCATCGTCGCCGACGACCTCGGCTATGCCGACCTGGGCTGCTACGGCGGCCGCGACGCCGTCTTCGGCCCGGTCTCGCCGGTGCTCGATCAGCTCGCGCGTGGCGGCCTGCAGTTCAGCCAGGGCTATGCCAACTCGCCCGTGTGCTCGCCCACGCGCTTCGCGCTGGCGACGGCGCGCTACCAGTACCGCCTGCGCGGCGCGGCCGAGGAGCCGATCAACAGCAAGACGCGCGGCACGCCGCTGGGCGCGAGGCTGGGCCTGCCGCCCGAAGTGCCGACTGTGGCCGCGCTGCTCAAGGGCGCGGGCTACCGCACGGCGCTGATAGGCAAGTGGCACCTGGGCTATCCGCCGCTGTTCGGTCCGCTGCGCTCGGGCTACGAAGAATATTTCGGACCGATGTCGGGCGGTGTCGACTACTTCACGCACCAGAGCTCGTCGGGCCAGCATGACCTCTGGGTGGGCGAGGAGGAACACCACGACGAGGGCTACCTCACCGACCTGCTGTCGCAGCGCAGCGTCGACTATGTCAACCGCATGGCCGCGGGCGACGCACCGTTCTTCCTGAGCCTGCACTACACCGCGCCCCACTGGCCCTGGGAAACGCGCGATGACCGCGCGAGCGCGCAGACGCTGGCCAGCATCACCCACCTCGCGGGCGGCAACGTCGAACAGTACCGCCGCATGATCCACCACATGGACGAAGGCATAGGCTGGCTCGTCGACGCGCTGCGCGCCAACGGCCAGCTCGACAACACCTTGATCGTCTTCACCAGCGACAACGGCGGCGAGCGCTTCTCGGACAACTGGCCGCTGGTCGGCGGCAAGATGGACCTGACCGAAGGCGGCATACGCGTGCCCTGGATCGCCCACTGGCCGGCGCGGATTGCCGCGGGGCGGCGCAGCCGCCAGCAGTGCATGACCATGGACTGGTCGGCAACGGTGCTGGACGCGGCCGGCGTCGCCGGCGATGCGGACCATCCGCTGGACGGCGTCTCGCTGCTGCCGGTGCTGTGCGCCGAGAACGCCGAGTTCGCGCGCGCCCTGCACTGGCGCATGAACCACCGCGGTCAGCGCGCGCTGCGCGACGGCGACTGGAAATACCTGCGCGTCGACGGCCACGACTACCTGTTCAACATTGCCGACGACGAGCGCGAGCGCGCCAACCAGGCGCAAGCCCAGCCCGAACGCCTGGCCGCGATGCGCGCCGACTGGGAAGCCTGGAATGCGACCATGCCCGCCATTCCCGACGATGCGAGCGTGAGCCTGGTCTGCTCGGCCGCGGACATGCCGCAGCGCTGAGCACGACCCCAGGCCGCAAGCGGACACGCGCGCTGCCCGACAATAGCGGCATGTCCCCGACCCCGACCGCTTCCCTGTCTTCGCCTGCCAGCGCCCTCCCCGCCCACACGATTGCCTTTGCCAGCGCTGCCGAAGGCGCGGCGGCGCTGTGGCCCACGCTGCAGCTGCCGCACCTGCAGCAGCTGCTCCAGCATGCGGCGCTGGTGCGCAGCGACCTGGGCGAGGAAACCGACTTCTGCCCGCCGCACGAGCGCGCCTGGGCGCGCGCGCTGCAATTGCCGGTCGATGACAGCGGCGTGCCCTGGGCCGCATGGGCACAGCAGGCCGCAGACCCCGCGCCGCAAGCGCGGGCCTGGGCCTGGATGTCGCCCTGCCACTGGCGCATTGGCGCCGACACCGTGCACATGACCGACCCCGCGGAACTGGGCCTGGACGAGGAACAGTCGCGCACGCTGCTGGACATTCTCGCGCCCTGGTTTGCCGAAGACGGCATCACGCTGCAGTACGAGCGTCCCGACCGCTGGCTGGCCAGCGGCGCGCCGCTGGACGGCCTGCGCACGGCTTCGCTGGACCGGGTGCTGGGCCGCGACGTGCGCCGCTGGCTGCCCGACGCCAAGACAGCGCGCACTGTCAACCGCCTGCACAGCGAAGTGCAGATGCTGCTCTACACCCATGCGTTCAACGACCAGCGCGCCGCGCGCGGCCTGGCGCCGGTCAACGCCTTCTGGCTGCATGGCGCGGGCCGGCTGCAGGCGCCGGTGCCCGTGCAGCCGCTGCCCGATCATCCCGAACTGAGCGCGCTGCGCCTGGCCGCGCTGCAGGAAAACTGGCCCGCCTGGGGCCAGGCCTGGCAGGCTCTGGACGCGGGCCTGCTGCGCGAGCTGCTGGCCGCGCATCTGCGCGGCGCGGCCGTGGAGCTGACGCTCAGCGGCGAACGCCATGCGCTGACCTGGCGGCCGCAGCGCCCCGGCGCCTGGCAAAAAGTCCAGAATATCTTCAAGCCAAAGGGCTTGCCCGACCTGCCCTCCATGCTATGAACATCATCGAACGCAACATTCCCGCCGCCATGCTGTCAGAACTGCAGCAGGCGGGCATACATCCGCTGCTGGCCCAGCTCTACGCGGCGCGCGGCGTGCACTCGGCGGCGGAGCTCGACGATGCGCTCAAGCACCTGCTGCCCCCTTCGGGCCTGATGGGAATAGACGCCGCGGCGCGGCTGCTCGCCGATGCCATCGCCAGCGACCGGCGGCTGTGCATCGTCGCCGACTATGACTGCGACGGCGCGACCGCCTGCGCGGTCGCGGTGCGCGGCCTGCGCCTGCTGGGCGCGCGCCATGTCGACTATCTCGTGCCCGACCGCGTGGTCGACGGCTACGGGCTCACTGCCTCGATCGCGCGGCGCGTCAAGGAACGCGGCGCAGACATGCTGATCACTGTCGACAACGGCATCAGCAGCGTCGAAGGCGTGGCCCAGGCGCGCGCGCTGGGCATGCAGGTGCTGGTCACCGACCACCACCTGCCCGGCCCTGCGCTGCCCGAGGCCGAGGCCCTGGTCAATCCCAACCAGCCGGGCTGCACGTTCGAGAGCAAGTCGATGGCCGGCGTGGGCGTGATGTTCTATGTGCTGCTGGCGCTGCGCGCCGAGCTGCGCGCGCGCGGCGTCTTCGACCAGGCCAGCCAGCCGCGGCTCGAGCCGCTGCTGCCGCTGGTCGCGCTGGGCACGGTCGCCGACGTGGTCAGGCTCGACGCCAACAACCGCCGCCTCGTGGCTCAGGGACTCAAGCGCATACGCCAGGGCCAAATGCAGCCCGGCGTCGCCGCGCTGTTCGACGCCGCGGGCCGCAAGTCACGCGTTGCCACCACCTTCGATTTCGGCTTTGCGCTGGGCCCGCGCATCAACGCCGCGGGCCGGCTGGCCGACATGACGCTGGGCATCGAATGCCTGCTGACCGATGACCGCGGCCGTGCGAGCGAGCTCGCGCACACGCTGGATGCAATCAACCGCGAACGCCGCGTGATCGAAGGCGGCATGCGCGAGCAGGCGCTGCTGATGGTCGAAAGCCTGTTTGACGAAGGCGACGAGGCGCCGCCGGCGGTGAGCGTGTTCGATCCCGATTTCCACGAAGGCGTGGTCGGCATCGTCGCCTCGCGCATCAAGGACAAGCTGCACCGCCCGAGCTTTGTGTTTGCCGCCAGCGCCGCGCCCGGCCACGAGCATGAGCTCAAGGGTTCGGGCCGCTCTATTCCGGGCTTTCACCTGCGCGACGCGCTGGACCTGGTGGCCAAGCGCCACCCCGGCGTGCTGCTGCGCTTCGGCGGCCACGCCATGGCCGCGGGCTGCACCATTGCCGAGGAGCACTTCGAGGTCTTCGACCAGGCGCTGGCCCAGGTCGCCAAGGAATGGCTGGACGCCGCGACGCTCACGCGGCGCATAGAGACCGATGGCCCGCTCGCACCCGAGTACTGCGATGCCGACCTGGTCGACAAGCTGCACCAGGAGGTCTGGGGCCAGGGCTTTGCCGCGCCCACGTTCAGCGAGGAAGTCGACGTGCTGTCGCAGCGCCTGGTCGGAGAGAAACATTTGTCGCTCAAGCTGCGCCACCGCGGTCAGCCGGTCGACGGCATCTGGTTCGGCCACACCGACCCGCTGCCCGAGCGCGTACTGATCGCGTTTCGCCTCGACGTCAACGAATGGCGCGGCGAGCGCCGCGTGCAATTCCTTCTGGAAGGCGCACAGACCAACGGCTGAAGGCGGCGGCAAGGACTATGGCCTGACCCGCTCCCAGGCCGCAAAGCCCGGCCTACAATGGGTCCGTGACCACTTACCTCAACGCCGACCTGCACTGCCACTCCATTTTCTCGGACGGCACGCTGACTCCCCCGGAGCTGGCGGCGCGTGCGCGCGCCAACGGCGTGGAGCTGTGGGCGCTGACCGACCATGACGAGATCGGCGGCCAGAAACAGGCTGCGGCCGCGGCGCGTGCCGAGGGCATGGCCTATCTCACGGGCGTGGAAATCTCGGTGACGTTCGCCAACGAGACCGTGCATATCGTGGGCCTGGGCTTCGACGCCGACAACGCGGCGCTGGAGCAAGGACTCGCAGAAACTCGCGGCGGCCGCGGCCCGCGCGCGCTCGAAATGGCGCGCCAGCTTGAACTCGCGGGCATTCCCGGCAGCTACGAAGGCGCGCTGCGCTACGTGGGCAACCCGGCGCTGATTTCACGCACCCACTTCGCGCGCTTTCTGGTCGAGACCAAGGTCTGCCGCGACATGGGCGAAGTGTTCCGCAAATACCTGACCGAAGGCAAGCCCGGCTTCGCGCCGCACCGCTGGGCGCGGCTGCAGGACGCCGTGCAGTGGATCACGGCCGCGGGCGGCGTGGCGGTGATCGCCCACCCCGCGCGTTACCGTTTCTCGGCCAACGAGGAATACGCGCTGTTTTCCGAATTCAAGGCGCATGGCGGCCAGGGTGTCGAAGTCGTGACCGGCAGCCATACGAACGCCGAATACATTACCTATGGTTCGATGGCCCAGGAATTCGGCCTCGCCGCCTCGCGCGGCAGCGACTTCCACAGCCCGCACGAATCGCGCACCGACCTCGGGGCCCTGCCCCTGCTGCCCGGTACGCTGACCCCTGTCTGGGAACTGCTGGCCGAGCGCATTCAGCAGCCCTGACGTCCTCTTTCCCTTGCCACGGAGCGCTTGCAAATGGCCCAGTACTTTGAAGCCCACCCCGACAACCCCCAGCCGCGCCTGCTCAAGCAGGCTGCGACGCTGCTGCAAAAAGGCGGCGTGCTCGCCGTGCCCACCGATTCGAGCTACGCGCTGGTCTGCCATCTCGACGACCGCGACGCCGTGGAGCGCATTCGCCGCATCCGCCAGATCGACGAGAAGCACCATCTGACGCTGCTGTGCCGCGACCTGTCCGAGCTGGCGAACTACGCCCAGGTCGACAACCGCCAGTACCGCCTGCTCAAGCTGGGCACGCCAGGCCCCTATACCTTCATCCTCGATGCGACCAAGGAAGTGCCGCGCCGCGTGAGCCATCCGCAGCGCAAGACCATAGGCCTGCGCGTTCCCGATCGCAAGGGACTGCTGCTGCTGCTCGAACTGCATGGCGCGCCGCTGCTGGCCTGCACCTTCATTCCCCCGGGCGAGACCGAGCCGCTGAACGACCCGCAGGAAATCCGCGAGCGCTTCGAGAAGCTGCTCGACGGCATCGTCGACGCCGGCGCCTGCCCGCAGGAGCCGACCACGGTGCTGGACCTCACGACCATGGCCAATGGCGGCGATGCGACGCTGGTGCGCCAGGGACGCGGAGAGCTGGGACCGTTGGGGCTTTAAGTTGCGACGTACTGCCGCTGCGTCCTGAAACGCCCTTCGACAGGCTCTCAAAAAACAGTTTCTTCGACAATTAAATCAAGTACTTAGAAAGCACTCGATTTGCGCAAACAGCGACGAACGCCTCTAAACCGTTCGTGGTGAGCCTGTCGAACCATGAACGACCTGTCCCCATGACTTGAGCGCAGGCCGTTCATCCTTCGACAAGCTCAGGACGAACGGGGGACGAGGCCCGCTGTTTCTTTTGAACGCCTTGCGAGACCTCGGCTCGCTTACCCCGCTCAGGGCGAACGAAAAACCGTTCGATCACTCCGCCAGCGCCAGCGCCGGACGCGTTGAAACGGCGCGGCTGACCACTACCGTTGCGGCGCCACCCTCTTCGTCATCGAGCTTGAACGCCCCGACCGCAAGCTGCAGATCGCGTGCGCGTTCCGACAGCGCCTGGGCCGCATGACCGGCCTGGCCGACCAGGCTGGCATTTTCCTGGGTCGCGCCGTCCATGTGCGCCACGGCCAGGTTGACCTGGGCAATGCCTTCGCTCTGCTCGGTCAGCGCCTGGGAAATTTCGCCCAGCAGACCCGTGACCTGGCCGACCGCGCCGACGATTTCCTGCATCGTCTTGCCGGCCTGGCCCACCAGGCCCGAGCCGCTTTGCACCTGGTCCACGCTGGCCGTGATCAGCGCCTTGACCTGCTTGGCGGCCTCGGCCGAGCGTCCGGCCAGGCTGCGCACTTCGCTCGCTACCACGGCAAAGCCACGGCCCTGATCGCCCGCGCGCGCGGCTTCGACGGCGGCGTTGAGCGCCAGGATGTTGGTCTGGAACGCAATGCCTTCGATCACCTGGATGATGTCGACAATCTTGCGCGAGCTGCCGCTGATGGCTTCCATGGTCTGCACCACCTGGCCGACGACGATGCCGCCGCGTTCGGCCGTGGCCGAAGCGCCCACGGCCAGGCCGCTGGCCGACTGCGCACGGTCGGCGTTCTGGCGCACGGTGGCGGTGAGCTGCTCCATGCTGGCCGCGGTCTGCGTCAGCGCCGCCACCTGGTCGTCGGTGCGGCGCGACAGGTCGACATTGCCGGCGTCGATCTCCGAGGCCGACACGCAGATCGAATCGCTGGACTGCTGGATGCGCCCCACCAGCTCGGTCAGCGTGTCCTCCATGGTGCCCAGCGCGCCCAGCAGGCGGCCGAAGTCGCCCTGCAGATCGGAGCTGAACTCCTGGCTCAGATCGCCGGCGGCAACGGTTTCGGCAATCAGGATCGCCTGCTGCAGCGGCCGCACTATGCCCTGGCGCAGGCTGACCCAGGCGATGACTGCGAGCGCGCAGACCGCGCTGCCCAGACCCAGCACCCACCAGCGCACCTGCTGCACCGCGGCCTGGGCCACATCGGTCGCACCGCCCGATTCGAGTGCGTGATCGGCCGCGCCAAGGGACCAGGCGACAACCACCATCATCGCCACCATCAACGCGCAGATGCCGCCGAAAGCAATTACCAGCCGCGTACCAATCTTCCAGCTACCGAATCCCATGTCTGTGCCTCTTTCTGCGCCAGGCGCAACTGTCTCAGTGTTGTAGTGGTTGTAGGAATGACCTGCCAGACGACAGTGCAGGCACAGATCCAATTGCATTTTGCAATAAATTGACAATTTGCCGCTCAGGACATGCCCGCAGCCGACGCTAGCGCACGGAAAACGCGCCGGTCTGAGACAATCATCGCGTGGACTTCTCCAATCTCATCCAAACCGTACTCATCTATGCCCTCCCCGTGCTGTTCGCCATCACGGTCCATGAGGCCGCCCATGGCTATGCCGCGCGCTACTTCGGAGACAACACCGCGCACATGCTGGGACGCATCACGCTCAACCCGCTCAAGCACATCGATCCCGTAGGCACCATCCTGATGCCGCTGATGCTGTACTTCGCGACGTCGGGCGCGTTCCTGTTCGGATACGCAAAACCCGTGCCGGTACAGTTCGGCAACCTGCGCAACCCCAAGCGCGACATGATCTGGGTCGCGCTGGCCGGGCCGGCGTCCAACTTCTTCCAGGCCATTTTCTGGGCCATCGTGCTGGTGGTGCTGGTGACCCAGGGCGTGCAGGAGCGCTTCTTCGTCGAGATGGCGCGCGCCGGCATTCTGGTCAATCTGGTGATGTGGGCGTTCAACCTGTTCCCGCTGCCGCCGCTCGACGGCGGGCGCATTCTCGTGGGCCTGCTGCCCTGGAAGCTCGCCAACCAGGTCGCGCGCATAGAGCCGTTCGGCTTCTTCATCGTGCTCGCGCTGGTGGTCATGGGCGTCGTCGGCACCATCTGGCTGCGCCCGCTGATGACCCTGGGCTACAGCGCCATCGACCTGCTGCTGACCCCGCTGCTCGCGCTGCTGCGCTGAGCGCCCCCCTTTTTGTTTATTGCGACGTATTGGTTTTTCCATGGCTACTACCCGATTTCTCACCGGCATCACACCTTCGGGCACCCCCCATCTGGGCAACTATGTGGGCGCGATCCGCCCGGCCGTGCAGTCGAGCCAGCGCGCCGACGTGCAGAGCTTCTACTTCCTCGCCGACTACCACGGCCTGATCAAGGGCGCCGACCCGCAGCGCCTGCAGCGCTCGACGCTGGAGATTGCCGCGAGCTGGCTGGCCGCGGGCCTGGACCCCGAAAAGGTCATGCTCTACCGCCAGTCCGACGTGCCGGAGATTCCCGAGCTGTGCTGGCTGCTGACCTGCGTCACCGGCAAGGGCCTGCTCAACCGCGCCCATGCCTACAAGGCGTCGGTCGACAAGAACGTCGCCGCGGGCAATGACGTCGACGCCGATGTCACCGCCGGCCTGTTCATGTACCCGGTGCTGATGGCCGCCGACATCCTGATGTTCAAGGCGAACAAGGTGCCCGTGGGCCGCGACCAGGTCCAGCACCTGGAAATGGCGCGCGACATCGCCTCGAGCTTCAACCACCTCTACGGCGAACTGCTGGTGCTGCCCGAAGTCGTGATCGACGACAACGTCGCCACCTTGCCCGGCCTCGACGGCCGCAAGATGAGCAAGAGCTACAACAACACCATCCCGCTGTTCACGCCGCGCGAGCAGTTGCGCAAGCTGATCAACGGCTTCACCACCGACTCGCGCGCGCCCGGCGAGCCCAAGGAGACCGAAGGCTCGGCGCTGTTCCAGCTGTTCCAGGCCTTTGCCTCGGCCGAGGAGACCGCGGCGCTGGCCGCGCAGTACGCGCAAGGCATTGCCTGGGGCGACGCCAAGCAACGCGTGTTCGAGCGCCTGGACCAGGAAATCGCGCCCATGCGTGCGCGCTATGAAAGCCTGATGGCCGACCCCGCGCAGATCGAGAAGATCCTGCGCGTCGGCGGCGAGCGAGCGCGCGCGCTGGCCACGCCGTTCACCCAGCAACTGCGCGAAGCCGTGGGCCTGCGCAGCCTGGCGCAAATCCAGGCGCCGAAAGCCGACAAGGCGCAGAAGTCGGCCCTGCCCCAGTTCAAGCAGTATCGCGAAGCCGACGGCAAGTTCTATTTCAAGCTGGTCTCGGCTTCGGGTCAGCTGCTGCTGCAAAGCACGGCCTTCGACGCCCCCAAGGAAGCCGGTCAAAGCATTGCCCGACTGCAGCAGCAGGGCACGGCCGCGTTGGCCGAGCTGGCTGCGCGTCTGGCGCCCGTCGATGGCGTGGGCCAGGACGAAGTCGCCAAGGCACTCGATCAACTGCTGGCTGCGGCCAACGCCTGAAGGCGTTGCAATCCGATGTGAGCCATGAAAAGGAGCGAAGATGCGCCGAATAGCTGTCTTGGATGATGACCCGCTGTACCTGGAAATGGTGCAGCAGGTCGTGCAGGGCGCCGGCCATGTCTGCCGCACGCACGCCACGGGCTCCGCGCTCATGCAGGAAATGCGGCGCGAGACTTTCGACCTGCTGATCGTCGACTGGGAGCTGCCCGATACCTCGGGTCCGCAGGTGGTGCACTGGGTGCGCGAGCAGTTCGGCAATGAAATGCCCATTCTGTTCATCACCCATCGCAGCGAAGAGTGCGACATCGTTTCCGGCCTGGGCAGCGGCGCCGACGACTTCATGGTCAAGCCGGTGCGCATGGGCGAACTCAGCGCGCGCATCCATGCGCTGCTGCGCCGGGCCTATCCCGACAGCGACGAAGATGTGCAGGACTTCGGCCCCTACCGCTTCACCTCCTCGACGCAATCGCTGGAGTTCAACGGCCAGCCCGTCGAGCTGACGCACCGCGAGTTCGCGCTCGCCAAGCTGCTGTTCCAGAACCAGGGCCGGCTGATGTCGCGCGACCACCTGCGCGATGCGGTCTGGGGCCACAGCGCCGAAGTGCTGTCGCGCACGCTCGACACCCATATCTCGCGCCTGCGCCAGCTGCTGAATTTGCGCCCCGGCCAGAGCTACACCATCTCGGCCATCTATGGCTATGGCTACCGCCTCGATGCACGCGATGCGCCCGTGGCCCTGCCATCACCGACCTGACGGCCTGTCCTGCCCATGATGCTTCGCCGCCCCCGCTCCCCCCTGTCCCGACCCGCGCTGTGCTGCATCAGCGGCCTGCTGCTGGCCTGGAGTTGCGCCGCGTCCGCGCAAACGCCCACGCTGGTGGTCGACGGCCTGATCGCCCACCGCGTCGCGCCGGGCGACACGCTGGAGCAGATCGCGCGCCAGTATCTGGGCGACCACCGCCTGTGGCCTGAACTGCAGTCGTTCAACCGCGTCGCGAATCCACTGCACCTGCAGCCGGGCTTCACGCTGCGTTTTCCCGACCGCCTGCTGCAGATGGCGACGGCATCGATAGAATTTGTGCGCGGCCCGGCCGTGGCGATCTCGCCTGCGCGCCGCGCCGGCGACAGCCAGGCACCGGCCGCGCCGCAGCGCCGCAATGTGCAGGCCGGTGAAACGCTGCAGGAAGGCGATCAGCTGCAACTCGACGCCGATTCTTTTGTCTCGGTGCGCCTGGCCGACGGCTCGCTGGTGCGGGTACAGGCCCAGTCCGACGTGCAGATACAGCAGATGCGCCGGCGCGGCCGCGCGGGCAGCATGCAGTCGGTGCTGGACCTGCGCTCGGGAGCGCTGGACGCGACGGTCACGCCCGCGCCCGCGAGCCCGCCGCGCTTCGAGATCCGCACTCCCGTGGCCTCGACCAGCGTGCGCGGCACGCGTTTCAATGTACAGATAGCCGACTCGGGCCGCACCATTGCGGCCGTGGACCAAGGCTCGGTCGCCGTGACCAGCGCCGCGGCTGCGCGCCCGGGCGCCAGGCCGGCGGCCGTGCTGGATGCAGGCCAGGGCCTGGCGGTTTCCGCCGATGCCATCGTGGGCGCGCCCGGCGCGCTGCTGCCCGCGCCCGAACTGGCTGCGCTGCCCGAACGCTTCGAAGATGCGCATTGGCTCGACCTCTCCTGGCCGGCGATTGCCGGTGCCAGCAGCTACCAGCTGCAGGTCGCGCGCGACGCGCAATTCAGCCAGGTGCTGCGCAGCGCGACCGGCGAGACGCCGCAGCAGCGCTTTGCGGCCCTGGACGATGGCGACTACTTTCTCGCGCTGCGCGCGCTCGACGCCCAGGGGATTCCCGGGCGCCTGGCACAGCGCGGCATACGCATCAAATCCCAGCCCGTGCCGCCGCTCTACCAGACCCCGGTGGCCGCAGGCGTGCTGGCCCAGGGTGCAGGCATGCTGCAATGCACCGGCGTGCCCGGCGCCATCGCCTACCGCATCCAGGTCGCGGGCGCAGCCGGTTTCGCCCAGCCGCTGCGCGATGCGCGCGTAGACGGCGACTGCCGGCTGTCGGTCGCCGAACTGCCGGCAGGCGCCTACCAGTGGCGCGCGGCCAGCATACGCAGCACGCCCGCCGATGCCGCCGACCAGGGGCCGTTTGCCGCGGGCCAGCCGTTCACCGTGGCCGCCCCTCCCGCGGCGCTGGCCGCCAACGACATCGTCCTGGGCATGCAGGACGACACGGCGCAGCTGAGCTGGCCGGGCCAGTCCGGCCACAGCTACAGGCTGATGGTCGCCAGCGATCTGGCCTTTGCCCAGGTGCTGCATGACGCCGTGCTGCAGCAGCCGCACTGGTCCGCGAGCACGCTGCCGCCCGGGCGCTACTACGTGCAGCTGCAGATCATCGACCGCAGCGGGCTGCGCAGCCGCTTCTCCGCGCCGCGCGAGTTTGCCGCCGGCAACACCGTGCGCGACGGCTCGGGCGCGATTTTGCGCACCGGCGCCGACATGCCGCTGCATCGCCAGTAAGGCGCCGCCTTGGTGCCGCCCACTGCCCCTGCCCGGCGCCGCCTGCGCTGGCAGCGTCTCGAATGGGCGGCGCTGGCGCTGGCGATCTTCGCACTGGTGCTCTGGTTCAGCGGACCGGGCCACTTCGCGCGCACCAACGCCGCCGTACAGGATATCGCCACGGGCCTGAACCAGCCCGTCGCAGCGCCCGACATCGTCATCATTGCCATCGACGACGCGAGCATTGCCGCGATCGGCCGCTGGCCCTGGCGGCGCGCGCTGCACGCGCAGCTGCTGCAGCAGCTCTCCAGGCAGCCGCCGCTGGCCATAGGCATGGACATCCTGTTCAATGAAGAGGACCTCGACTACCCCGGCGACGATCTGATGCTGGCGCGGGCCATCGCGCAAAGCGCGCGCGTGGTGCTGCCCGTGGTGCGCAGCAACCCCGGAGCGCGCAGCCCCGCCGACCTTCCGCTGGCCGCGCTGGCGCAAGGCGCGCGCGCGCTGGGCCATGTCCATGTGCAGGTCGACGGCGATGGCGTGGCGCGCAGCTATTACGCCTACCAGGGGCCGCCGCAGCAGCCCTGGCCGCATCTGGCCCTGGCCATGCATTGCATGGTGGAGACCACCGCCCCGGCCTGCGCGCCCGCGGCGGCCGCTTCGACTGCTTCCGCCACCGATGCCGGCTGGCAACGCCTGCAGCGCGAGATCATCCGCTACGCCAAGCCGCAGCCGCCATTCACGCGCTATTCCTATATCGACGTGCTGCGCGGCGCCATTCCCGCGGCGGCGTTCCGCGACAAATATGTGCTGATCGGTGCCACCGCCACCGGCCTGGGCCCGGGTTTTTCGCCGCCGTCGGGCACCGGCCTGCGGCAGCTGCCGAACGTGGACATGCTGGCCCATGTGCTCAACGACACGCTGCAGCACCGGCCCCTGCAGGCCGCCACGCCCTGGGCCAACCGGCTGTTCAATGCGTTTCCCGTGCTGCTGGCGCTGGTCGGCCTGGCGGTGCTCGGTCCGTCATCGGCGCTTGCAGTCTGCGCCGGGCTGCTGGGCCTGACGCTGCTGGCCGCGGCGCTCGCGCCGCTGGCTTTCGGCGTGCAGTTCGCGCCCGCGGCCGCGCTGGTCGCGCTGGCTTTCATATACCCGCTGTGGAGCTGGCGGCGCCTGAACGCCGCGGCCCATTTCCTGGGCCTCGAAATGCAGGACCTGCAAAAAGGCTTGCCAATGATGCAGCCCGCACCCCAGACCGGCGGCGACTTTCTCGCGCGCCGCATCAGCGCGGTCGAGCATGCATCGCGCGAACTGCGCCGCCTGCACCATTTCGTCAGCGAAAGCCTGCTGCAGCTGCCTTCGGCGACCTTTGTCTGCGACGACCAGGGCCGGGTGCTGCTGGCCAACACGCTGGCCCAGCAGTACGCGGCCGGCGTGGGCCAGCGCGCGGTCACGGGCCTGGCGCTGCCGACGCTGCTCCAAGGCCTGCGCGACCGCGACAGCGGTGCCGCGCTGCTCACGCCCGACAGTCTGCGCAGCGCCGAGGCACCGCTGCACCTCGAAGGCGAAGACCGCCAGGGCCGCAGCCTGATGCTGCTGCGTAAACCGCTGGCCACGGGCACGGCCAGCGGCTGGATCATCACTCTGGTCGATCTGAGCGCCATGCGCCAGGCGCTGGCCCAGCGCGATCAGGCAATGCACTTCATCTCGCACGACATCCGCGCGCCCATAGGCGCCATCATCACGCTGCTCGACATGCGCGAGGCCAACGCCGGCCCGGCCAGCGCCGAACTGCTGCAGCGCATAGAACGCTATGCCCAGTCTTCGCTGACGCTGGCCGACGATTTCGTGCACCTCGCGCGCGCGCAGAACCAGCCGCTGCGCCAGGAAGCGGTCGACCTTGCCTGGGTGCTGGAACAGGCGATAGACGACTGCTGGGCCCAGGCGCAGGCGCAAGGCATGGAGCTGTCGTTCCTGCCGCCCGAAGAAGCCGCCATGCTGCAGGGCGACGCTTCGCTGCTGCGCCGCGCCATCGTCAACCTGATAGGCAATGCGATCAAGTACGGCCGCCCGGCGCAGCCCGCGGCCGGCGGCGCGCGCATCGAATGCACGTTGGCGGCACGCGGCAACGCCTGGGCGCTGTCGGTGCGCGACCAGGGCCCTGGCATTCCCGCCGACCAGCAGGGCCGGCTGTTCCAGGCCTTCGACCGGCTGCAAAACCAGAACAACGCCCAGACCAGCGGCGTGGGCCTGGGCCTGGCATTCGTGCACACCGTGGTCATGCGCCACGGCGGACAAATTGAAGTGGCGAGCAGCGCGGGCGCGGGCAGCATGTTCACGCTGGTGCTGCCGGCAGGCTAAACATCCTGCGCCATGCACGCTGCGTGGCGTCCGCCCTGAGCAAATGGCCGTTCGCCCTGAGCAAATGGCCGTTCGCCCTGAGCAAATGGCCGTTCGCCCTGAGCCTGTCGAAGGGCGTCTCGCATGCAGAGCAGACGAAATGCTGGCGGTGGCTGCGCTGGGCAGGACCGATCGCGCATACGAAAAAACCTCAGAGTATTTCTACTCTGAGGTTTCACGTTTGGTGCGGCTGGCAGGAATCGAACCCACGACCCCTTGGTTCGTAGCCAAGTACTCTATCCAGCTGAGCTACAGCCGCTAAGCTTCGTATTCTAGCCGCAGTTCAATGGCCTTTTGGAGAAAACCCGGCTTTTTTTGTTCGGATCACCAAAATCCCGGCTTCCTGGCCCATTTGCCCAGACGGTGCTCCGAGGCATCGAGCAACTCCTTGCGCTGCGCGGCAAGCCAGCCCAGCGCGAACCAGGCCTCGGGCTGGGCGGGCAACAGCTGGGTGAATGCCTGCTCGGCGACCACGAGATCGTTGTACTCGCCCAGCGCATCCTGGGCGGGCTTGAGGCGCTGCACATAGGACTGGACTTTCTTCGCGCGAAACAGCGAGGCCGTGAACTCGACGGCATAGCGCAGGCGCTTGATGCGCCGGCGCGCGCGGTGGCGCTGTTCGTCCGCGAAATCGGCATAGGACTTGGCATCCTTGGCCAGTTGGCGGTGCAGATGATCGAGCTTGGCCGCGGCCAGCGCGCGCAAGCCGCCCACGGGCGCAGGCGTTTCGGTCTCGGCCGGCGCAGCTTGGGAAAATGCGATCAGCGCCAGCCACAAGCGGGTGGTCGCCGGGGCGCGCAGCAGTTCGTCTATGGCCAGGCCTGCAGCTTCGGCCGGCAGTTCGGCCAGCGGTGCGCCGGCCGCGCGCAATGCAGGCAGCAAATCGGCTTCGAGCGCGTCGCGGTCGCGCACGCCGCCCAGCTGACCGAACAGCGTGGCCAGCGCCGGCTCCCAGTCGGCATCGACCGCGGGCGACCAGTCGCCATAGATGCGCAGTGCCGTGCGCAGGCGGCGCAAGGCCACGCGGGTCTGGTGCACATGTTCGGCTTGGGCCGCGCCGCCCGCCACTTCGGCGGCATTGGGCAGCAGATGCGCCAGGCAGGCAGCGACCATCTGGCGCAGTGCGGCGTCGGGCGAATGCGGTTCCTTGAGGACTACGTCCTGCGCATACACCGGCGCCACGGCCGACTCGCGCCGCGCGAGCTGCTGGCCGCGCTCGGCCTTGCTGATCACGTCGACCCACAGGCCGTGGCGCGCTGCCCAGCGCGCGGCCAGCGCCACCAGCGCGTCCACGGAGCCGCTCTTCAATTCGAACTCGATTTCGTGCAGTGCCCGGGTGTCGCTGCCGGCGCGAATCTCGCCCACGTCGAGCGCGACTTCGGCCAGCACGCCGGTGCTGCGTATCATGCGCAGGGTGCGCTGCACATCGGTGGCGTAGTAGACCTGCAGGCTCGCGGCCTGATCGCCCAGGGCCGCGGCCAGCTGCTCGCCTGCGGCCGTGCCCGCATGCAGCGCCGTGTCGAGCCGCGGCTCGCCGCCGTGCGCCGCGCGCGGCACTTCATGCTCGAGCCGCGTCCAGCGGTTCTCGCCCGGGCACTTGAGCGTCTGCACCCAGTCATCGCCCTCCTGGCGCAAACGCAGCGAGACATGGGCTTTCGCCAGCCGCTGATCGGGCGTGTCGAAGTATTGCGCCTGCAGGCGCAGCGTCTTCACATTCGCCTTGGCCTTGCCCTTGGTCTGCGTCAGCGCGTGCAGCAGCGGCTGGCGCTTGCCCGCCGGCACCTGGAATTTCAGTTCGATTTCGTTCATAGGACCCTCCAAATCACAGGGCCTGTGCCCTGCTCCCGCTGTTTTTTCGACTATAGCGGGGCTGCAGGAACGGCGGGTCCTCCATTTCGCTGCATTGGGTAACTTGCCTCACGCCACCGCAGGCAACCCGGCCAGCAGCTTGTCCAGCGTGATCGGGTAGTCGCGCACGCGCACGCCGGTGGCGTTGTAGATCGCATTGGCAACGGCCGCGGCCGCGCCGCAGATGCCCAGCTCGCCCACGCCCTTGGCCTTCATGGGCGAGGACTGCGGATCGGTCTCTTCGAGAAAGATCACTTCCTGGTGCGGAATGTCGGCATGCACCGGCACTTCATAGCCCGCGAGGTCGTGGTTGACAAAGAAGCCCTTGCGCTTGTCGACCGCCAGTTCTTCCATCAGCGCCGCGCCCACGGCCATGGTCATCGCGCCTATCACCTGGCTGCGCGCCGACTTGGGGTTCAGAATGCGGCCCGCGGCGCACACGGCCAGCATGCGGCGCACGCGGATCTCGCCGGTGTCCATGTCGACGCCGACTTCGACGAAATGCGCGCCGAAAGTCGACTGCTGCTGTTTCTTGGCGAGGTCGCCGAATTCGATCTTGTCCTCGACTTCAAGCCCGCCCTCGCCCGCTGCGCTGGCCAGCGCAGCGCTGCGCCCGGCGGCGCTCACCTGGCCGTTGGCGAACTGCGCTTCGCCGGCGGCAAAGCCCAGCTTCCTGGCGACTTCCGCGCGCAGCTTCATGCAGGCCGCGTACACGCCCGAAGTCGCGCTGTTCGCGCCCCACTGGCCGCCCGATCCGGCCGACGCGGGAAATGCCGAGTCGCCCAGGCGCACAAACACCTTTTCCAGCGGCACGCCCATGACTTCGGCCGCGGTCTGGGCAATGATGGTGTACGAGCCCGTGCCTATGTCGGTCATGTCGGTCTCCACCGTGACGACGCCGCGGCTGTCCAGGCGCACGCGCGCGCCCGAGGTCATGAGCAGGTTGTTGCGGAACGCCGCGGCCATGCCCATTCCCACTAGCCAGCGGCCGTCGCGCACCTGGCCCGGCTGGGCCTGGCGCCGGCTCCAGCCGAAGCGCTCGGCGCCGGTGCGCATGCATTCGATCAGTTGGCGCTGCGAGAACGGCCGCTCGGGATGCTCGGGGTCGACCTGGGTGTCGTTGAGAACGCGCAGCTCTATGGGATCGATGCCGAGCCGCTGCGCGAGTTCGTCCATCGCCACTTCGAGCGCGCTCAGGCCGCTGGCTTCGCCGGGCGCGCGCATGGCATTGCCTTCGGGCAGATCAAGCTGGGCGAGCCGCACGCCGCTTTCGCGATTCGGCGCGGCATAGAGCAGCCGCGTCTGGTCGACCGCGGGCTCGGTCGAGCCGCCGCGCAGATTGCCCGAGCAGCTGTCGTGCGACAGCGCCGTGAGGCGGCCTGCGCGCGTCGCACCCAGGCGTATGCGCTGTATGGTCGCGGGCCGGTGCACGGTGTTGTTGGCAATCAGCGGCCGCTGCAGCGCGACCTTGACCGGGCGCTTGACGGCGCGCGCGCCCAGCGCCGCGAGCACGGCGTCGGCGCGCACCCAGAGCTTGGCGCCGAAGCCGCCGCCGATGAACGGCGAGACCAGCCGCACCTGGGACTTGGGGATGCCCAGCGTCTTTGCGACATCGTCCACACCCCAGGCGATCATCTGGTGCGAAGTCCACAGCGTGAGCTGCTGGCCCTGCCATGCAGCCATCGATGCATGCGGCTCCATCATCGCATGCGACTGGTCGGGCGTGGTATAGGTGGCGTCCAGCGTCACCTCGGCCTTGTCGAAGGCGCTGGCGAAATCTCCGACCACCGACAGCGCGGGGTTGTCCTTGGAGCCCGGCGGGCGCGGCGCGGCGTCGCGCTCTTGCGCCAGGTCGAACTTGCCGTCGGCCGAGGCATAGGTGATGCGCACCAGCTGCGCCGCGGCGCGCGCCTGCTCCAGCGTGTTGGCGACGACCAGCGCCAGCGCCTGGTGATAGTGGGCGATCTCCGGGCCGCCCAGCAGCGGCGCGGTGTTGTTCTTGACCTTGCCCAGCTTGCCGGCATTGCGCGCCGTGACGATGGCCAGGACGCCGGGCGCGGCGCGCGCGGCTTTCAGATCCATGGAAGCGATGCGGCCCTTGGCGATGCCTGCGCCGACCACCCAGCCGTAGGCCGGATCGGCCACGGCGTCATGGCGTTCGTAGGCATAGGGCGCCGTGCCCGTGGTCTTGAGCTTGCCGTCGACACGGTCGGTGGCCTTGCCGATGTACTGCAGCTGATCGATGGGATTGGTGGTCGCGGGAGTGTCGAATTTCATGGTCAGGCTTTCGCTTGCAGCAGGGCCGCGGCGAGCGTGCGCTCGACCAGAGGCAATTTGAAGGCGTTGTCGTGCGTGGGTGCGGCGCCAGCGAGCAGTTGCGCCGTCACGGCCGACGCGCCTTGTGGCAGCAGGACTTCGGCAGCCGGCGATCGCCAGGGCTGGTGGGCGACACCGCCCAGGCCCACGCGGCCCGAGCCGTCGGGCTGCAGCACCAGCGCCACCGAGACCAGCGCGAACGCATACGAGGCGCGATCGCGCACCTTGCGGTAGATGTGCTTTCCGCCCAGGGGCTTGGGCAACGTGACGGCGGTGATCAGCTCCCCGGCTTCAAGAACCGTCTCGACATGGGGTGTCTGGCCCGGCAGGCGGTAGAAGTCGGCGATGGGAATCACGCGTGCCTGGCCGTCCGGACGCACGGTTTCCACGGCGGCATCGAGCACGCGCATGGCAACCGCCATGTCGCTGGGATGGGTGGCGATGCAGGCGCTGCTCGCGCCTATCACCGCATGCTGGCGCGTGATGCCGCCGAGCGCGCTGCAGCCGCTGCCCGGCTGGCGCTTGTTGCAGGGCTGGTCGGTATCGTAGAAGTAGGCGCAGCGCGTGCGCTGCAGCAGATTGCCCGCGGTCGTCGCCTTGTTGCGCAGCTGGCCCGAAGCGCCGGCCAGCAAGGCGCGCGACAGCAGCGCGTAGTCGCGGCGCACGCGCAGGTCGGCGGCCAGATCGGTGTTGCGCACCAGCGCACCGATGCGCAGCCCGCCTTCGGCCGTGGGTTCTATCTTGTCGAACGCCAGCGCGTTGACATCGACCAGATGCTGGGGCGCCTCGATCTGCAGCTTCATCAGATCGAGCAGGTTGGTGCCGCCCGCAATGAACTTCGCGCCGGGCTGGCGCGCGACGGCGGCAGCGGCCGCGGCGGGCGTAGTGGCGCGCTCGTAGGTGAACGGTTTCATGCCGCACCTCCGACTTCCGCCATGGCGTCGACGATGTTCGAGTACGCGCCGCAGCGGCACAGATTGCCGCTCATGCGTTCGCGCAGTTCCGTGAGCGACAGCAGCGGCTGCGCGCCCAGGTCGGTGCTCACATGGCTGGGAATGCCCTGCTTGATTTCATCGAGCACGGCGACGGCCGAGCAGATCTGGCCCGGCGTGCAATAGCCGCACTGGAACCCGTCGTGCTTGACGAAGGCCGCCTGCATGGGGTGCAGCTGCTGGGGCGTGCCCAGGCCTTCGATGGTCGTGACCTGCGCGCCTTCGTGCATCACGGCCAGCGTGAGGCAGGAATTGATGCGCCGCCCGTCGACGATCACCGTGCAGGCGCCGCACTGGCCGTGGTCACAGCCTTTCTTGCTGCCCGTGAGGTGCAGGTGCTCGCGCAGCGCGTCGAGCAAGGTGGTGCGGGTGTCGAGTTCGAGCTTGCGCTGCTGGCCATTGACCGTGAGCGACACGGGCGTCGGCGCTGCGCCGCGGGCCGTTGCAACGGGCGCCGAGGCCGTCTGCGTCGCCGCTGTGGCCTGGGCCGCGGCGGCCGTGGCGGCGCAGGCGATCAGCGCATCGCGGCGCTTGATGGCAGGCATTTCAAGGCGGTTCATCGCGGTTCCTTTTTTTGTGGGAACCTGCATTAACCCGTGCTGAGCGCAGTGCAGTCAACAGCCCACGGCGCGCAGTACGGCACAAGGCGGCGCTGGCCTACAGTGCGGGCCTGCGTGCCGGCCTATTGCGCGGGCCTGGCCGGCAGTTTGCGCTGCGGGGTGGTGGGCGCGTTGGCGAGCATGGCCGCGCTGCGCGCCTGCGCGGCCTGCACCAGTGGCGAGATCAGCTGCGTCTCGGGCATGTTGTGCCAATACTTGCGCGGCATCTCCTTGCGCATCGCCGCGATCTTGAGCCGCGCGGGATTGAAGATGTGCGCGTAATAGGTGAGCCACAGGCCCTCGCCGGCGTCGGCCGCGGGCGCGTCGTCGGCGCTGGCACCCGGGCCCCAGCTGAGCACGCCGGGGCGGCCGGTGAGCGGCTGCTGCGCAAAGCCCGGCTGCACGCCCTGGGCGGCCAGCGCCGCGATGTCGGGCGCCTGCGGCCACCAGCGCAGGCTGCACTGGGGCGTGAGAATCGCCCAGCGCATGTTGGCAAAACGATTGACGAAGAACGGCGCGGCGGCCTGCACGATATGGTGCTCGGGCTCGAACCAGGCAACATGCAGCGGGCCGCAGCCGTCGATCGGGTCGTCGGCCAGCGCCACGGGCCGGAAACGCACGAAGGCATGGGTCTTGTGCACTTCGCGGCGCACGGCATGGATCCAGTGCTGCATCTGCACGCTGTCGGCATCGAGCAGGTCGTGGCGCAGGCCGGGCGTCAGTTGCATGCGCCACAGCAGCCGGTACAGCAGCGCAAAGCGCGAGGGCGCGCGGTGCAGCAGGCATTGCTCGGCCTCGGCCAGCCAGCTGCGCGGCACGCTCAGCGGCCGCTCGGGCGCAGGCGGCAGATCCGCGAGCTGCGTCGCGCGCGTCGGCGGCGCAAACAGGTCGGGAGTGCGCGCCTGCGCATCTTCGGTATGCCAGACCACGGCTTCGGGCGGTACCTGCTGGGCCCACAGCCAGCGCGCCAGACCACGCCAGTGCGCGAAGTCGCAGCCGTCGCGCGGCAGGATGAAAGTGTGGGTGATCATGGCGCGTGGGAATACTCAGAAAAGGCTGGCCTGCACGGGTGCCGGCGCCATGGGCTGCACCAGCCGCGCCGCGAGCTGCGGGTCGTCGAGACTGCGCCCCGGGCTCCAGCCCTGGCATTCGACAAACGGCAGCACCTTGGACTGCGGCACGCGCAGGCGCTCGATGTCGGCGCTGCGCAGCTGGCGCCAGCGGCGCACGGCCAGCAGCTTGTCGACGCTGGCCACGCCCAGGCCGGGAACGCGCAGCAGCATTTCGCGCGGCGCGGTGTTGAGGTTCACGGGAAACTGCTCGCGGTGGGCCAGCGCCCAGGCGAGCTTGGGGTCATGCTCCAGCGACAGCATGCGCCTGCCCTGGGCGCCGGGCGGAACGATTTCATGCGCTTCGAAGCCGTAGAAGCGCATCAGCCAGTCGGCCTGATAGAGCCGGTGCTCGCGCACCAGCGGCGGCGCGATCAGCGGCAGATCGGCCGTGGCGTCGGGAATGGGGCTGAACGCCGAGTAGTAGACGCGGCGCAGGCCGAAGCCGGTATAGAGCCTGGAGCTGGTGACGATGATGTCGCCGTCGTCGGCGCCATCGGCGCCGACGATCATCTGCGTGCTCTGGCCGCCGGGCGCGAACGCCTTGGGCGCGGTCGGCCGCGTGCGGCGCGACTGCGGCATGGAGACGATGGCGCGGCTCGCGGCGTCCTTGCGCTCGGCCTTGGACGTGGCGATGTGGTCGTGCAGCTGGCCCATCGCCCGGTGGATGGTCGCGCTGTCCTTCTCGGGCGCCAGCTGGGCCAGGCCCTGGACCGTGGGCAGCTCGATGTTGATGCTCAGCCGGTCGGCGTACAGGCCCGCCTGGGCCAGCAGCTCGGCATCGGCATCGGGAATGGTCTTGAGGTGGATATAGCCCTTGAAGCCATGGTCCAGGCGCAGCGAGCGCGCCACGCCCACCAGCTGCTCCATGGTGTAGGTGGGGCTGCGGATGATGCCGCTCGACAGGAACAGGCCTTCGATGCAGTTGCGCCGGTAGAAGTCGAGCGTGAGATTGACGACTTCGGCCACAGAGAAGCGCGCGCGCGGGATGTTGGAGCTGACGCGGTTGATGCAGTATTTGCAGTCGTAGACGCAGAAATTGGTCAGCAGGATCTTGAGCAGCGAAATGCAGCGGCCGTCGGGCGTGTAGCTGTGGCAGATGCCCGCGCCTTCGGTCGAGCCCATGCCGCCGCCCACGGCATTGCGCTTGGCGCTGCCGCTCGACGAGCAGGAAGCGTCGTACTTGGCGGCATCGGCCAGGATGGCGAGTTTGGTTTGCAGTTCCACTGTACAAATGTACAGTCATCTGCCAAGCCATGCAAGGCGCGCCCTCTTTCAGCGCAAGGGTTTAGAGAGAATGCACTTCGAGCACCAGCGTCTGCCCGGACACATTCAAGCCTTCGCGCGCCGCGGCCGCGATCAGGCCCGCATGCAGCTGCGCATCCTCCAGCATCACGCTCTGGCCGCTGCGCCGGCAGATGAGGCGCACGCCCTGGGTGTCGGCATCCGCCGGCGGCAAGCGGTAATGCACCTTGCCGGTGTCATCCATCTCGCGCAGCAGCATGCCGACCGCATAGAGTTTTTGCGCAATGCGGTAGACCGTGCTCAGGCTGGTGCGCATGCCGCGGCGGCGCATTTCGCGAAAGATCTCCTCGCTGTTGAGCCGCCGCGGATCATGGGCGGCCATTACCTGGAGCACGCCTATGCGTGCGGAAGTCGGCGTCAACCCTGAGGCGCGCAGGCTCTGCAATATGGTCATGCTGACGGTACTCATGGAGTCAAGCCCTGAAGGGACGAAGAATTCGTGGCGGCGGCCGTCATGGCCGGCCGTGACCAGCCGCCGCCCAGCGCCTTGTAAAGCGCCACCGACGCCTGCAGGCCCTGCGCCTGCAATTGCACGGCGCCATCCTGCGCCGCATACAGCGTGCGCTGCGCGTCGAGCAGCGTCAGCAGGCTGTCGGCGCCCGCGCGGTAGCGGCGCTCGGCCAGCGTCAAGGCCCGCTGCGCCTGGGCCAGCTCCTCGGCCTGGGCCGCGGCCTGCGCGGCCACGCCGGCCACGGCATTGAGCGCGACTTCGGTATCGGCAAAGGCCGCTACGATGGCCGCGCGGTAGCCGGCCAGCAGCTCCTCGCGCCGGGCCTGGGCCAGATCGCGCCCCGCGGCCAGCCGGCCGGCGTCGAAAACCGGCGCGGCCAGGCCAGCGGCCAGCGAATACAGCGGATTGTCGAAGACGCGGCGCAGCGCGTCGCCTCCCGAGGCGATGCCGCCGGTCAGCGTGAGGCGCGGCAGCAGCGCCGCGCGCGCCGCCAGCAGGTTCGCATCGGCGGCGGCCAGTTGCGCCTCGGCGCGCGCGATGTCGGGCCGGCGCGTGAGCAGTTCGGCGGGCAGGCCCGCGGCGACCGAAGGCGCCTGCAGCGCCGCCAGCGTCGGCGTGGCGATGTCCGGGCCGCTGTCCTGGCCCAGCAGCAAGGCAAGTGCGCTGCGCGCATCGCCGGCCTGCTGGCGCAGCGCTTCGACGCCGCGCCGCTGGGCCGAGACCAGGCCGCGCTGCTGCGCGAGTTCCAGCGGCGTGGCCGCGCCGGCGCGCACCCGCGATTCAACCAGCGCCAGCAGCCGGCCCGCGCTTTGCAGGTTGCGCTCGCCGATCGCGATGCGCTCGCGCAGCGCCACGGCCTGCAGCCAGGTCGTGGCCACGCCCGCGGTCACGGTGAGCTGCAGCGTGTCGCGGTCGAAAGCACTGGCCTGCAGCGTGGACAGCGCGCTGTCGCGGCCCGCGCGGTGGCGGCCCCAGAAATCGACTTCGTAGCTGGCGTTGAGGCCCGCGCCAAACAGGTTGCCGTCCACGCTGGCGTTGCCGCCCAGGCGCTGCTGGCGGCTGGCGCTCAGGCTCGCGCCGACTTCGGGCAGCAGCGCCGCGCCCGCAATGCGCGCCGCGGCGCCGGCCTGCTGCACGCGCGCCACGGCCGCGGCCATGTCGAGGCTTTGCGCCTGCGCCTGGTTCACCAGGGCGTCGAGTTCGGCGCTGCCGAAGCTGCGCCACCAGTCGGCCGTCACGCCCGCCTGCGCGTCGGTCTGCGGCGCCGAATGCCACTGCGCGGGCAGCGCCGAGGTTCTGGCCACGGGCGGCGGCAGCGGCGCCGCGCAGCCCGCCAACGACATTGCCATGAGCAACGCATTCATCTTGCTGTTCAGTCTCATGTTCATCCTCATTTCCCCGCCAGTGCCACCACTGGATCGAGCCGCGCCGCGGTTCTGGCCGGCATGAAGCCAAACAGCAGGCCGGTCGCGACCGCGCAGCCGAAGGCGCCCGCCATAGCGGTCGCCGAAAACACCACCGGCACATCCGCGATGATCAGCGCCGCGCCTATGGCCAGGCCTGCGAGCACGCCCGCCGTGCCGCCGACCAGCGTCACCAGCACGGCCTCGGTCAGGAACTGGCGCAGGATGTCGCGCTGGCGCGCTCCGGTCGCCATGCGTATGCCGATCTCGCGCGTGCGCTCGCGCACCGTCATCAGCATCACGTTCATCACGCCAATGCCGCCGACCACCAGCGACACCGCGGCAATCAGGCCCAGCATCATGGTCATGCTCTCGCGCGTCGCGGCTTCGGCCTGCAGTCGCGCGGCGGCGTTGCTGATGCCGAAATCCTCGCGCCCGCCATGGCGCGCGAGCAGCACCTTGCGCATCGCGGCCTCGGCTTCAAGCACCTGGTCCGACGAGGCGACATCGACCACCACATAGTCGGGCTGGGTCTGCGCCTGGTAGACGCGCGCCCGGCCCGATTGGTAGGGAATGAACACCATGTCGTCGTAGTTCTGCGCGGCCGATTCGGCGCCGCGCTCGGTCATCACGCCGATGACGATGAATGGCGAGGTGCCTATCAGCAGTTGCTGGCCCAGCGGGTCGGGCGTGTCGGGAAAGAAATGCTCCTTGGCCTTGTGGCCCAGCACCACCAGCGGCGCGAGCTCGCGGTCCTCGGCCGCGGTGTAGTAGCGGCCCTGGGCCAGGCGCCAGTGGTGCACCGCGGGCATGCGTTCGCTGGCCGCGAAGACATAGATCTGGCGGTCCACGTTGCCGCGGCGCACGGTGATCGGATCGCCGATCACGGGCATCACGGTGCCTATCTGCGGCAGCGCGGCAAGCGCGTCCAGGTCTTCGGGCGTGATCTGGCCCGCAGGCCCGCCCGTGGGCGGCGCCTTGCTGCCCATGTACATGATGGTTGTGCCCAGCGTGCCCATCTGGGCGACGATCTTCTGGCGCGCGCCTTCGCCTATGGCCAGCATCACGATCACCGAGGCCACGCCGATGACGATGCCCAGCAGCGTCAGCACGGTGCGCGAGCGGTTGATGCGCATGCCGCGCCAGGCGGTGCGCGCGGCTTCGCGCAGGTCCTGCCACAGCGAGGCGCCTTCGTCGCCCGCGGCGCGCGCCATGTCGAGCACCGGCAGGGCCATGAGCGCGCGGCGCGGGTCGCTGGCGCTGTCGGCAACGATGTCGCCGTCGTGGATCTCGATCACGCGCTGGGCCTGCGCGGCCACCGTGCGGTCATGGGTGATCAGCACGATGGTGTGGCCGGCATCGGCGAGTTCGTTGAGCAGGCGCATGACTTCGGCGCCGCTCTTCGAATCGAGCGCGCCCGTGGGCTCGTCGGCCAGGATGATGCGCCCGCCGTTCATCAGCGCGCGCGCGATCGACACGCGCTGCTGCTGGCCGCCCGACAGCTGGTTGGGCCGGTTGTGCAGCTTGTCGCCCATGCCCAGGCGCTCGAGCAGCGCCGCCGCGCGGCGCGCGCGCGCCTCGCCCGACATGCCGGCATAGATGGCCGGCATCTCGACGTTCTCGCTGGCCGATTCGGTGGCGATCAGGTGGTAGCCCTGGAACACGAAGCCAAAGGCCTCGCGCCGCAGCCAGGCCTTTTCATCGGCGTCAAGCGACGCGACATCGCGGCCGTTGAAAAGATAGGTGCCGCTGCTGGGCTGGTCCAGGCAACCGAGCAGATTCATCAGCGTCGACTTGCCCGAGCCCGAGGCGCCGACGATGGCCACGAACTCGCCCGCGTGAATCGTCAGGTCTATGCCGTGCAGCACTTCGACTTCGGGCTGCTGGCCGTCTGCGTCCTGCGCGCCGCCATAGCGCTTGCGTATGCCGCGCAGCTCGATCAGCGGCGTGATGCTGGCTACCACTGGAATCTCCGCACGCCGCTGTCGGGCGGCGCCTCGCCGGTGATCAGGCGTTCGCCCTCCTCCAGGCCGCCGGTCACTTCGGCCAGCAGCCGGTTGCGCGTGCCCAGCTGCACGCGGCGCACTTCGACCAGCTGGTCGGGCGACTTCTCGGCCAGGATGCGCGCCTCATAGGAGCCCGACTCGCCGTCGAGCGCGGTGAACGCCGCCAGCGGCGCCGTGAGCACGCCCTTGACGGCGGCCGACACGAACGTGACCTGGGCCGTCATCTGCGGCATCAGCGCGCCGTCGGGGTTGTCGACGTCGAACAGCACCGTGTACTGCACGGCCTTGGTGCCCGCGGGCGGCATGCCGCCCTGTGCGGCCGCAGGCGCGCCTACCGCCGCCGACGGCGCGGGCAGCACCTGGCGCACCGTGCCGCTCCAGCGCCGGCGGTCGCTGCCCAGCGTGCTGAAGTAGGCGGGCATGCCCGACTTCACCTGGCGTATGTCGGCTTCCGACACATCGGTCCAGACCGTCATGCGGCTCAGGTCGGCAATGCGCAGCACCGTGGGCGTCTGGTAGGTCGCGTTGAGCGTCTGGCCTTCCTTCACATCGAGACCGGTGACCGTGCCGGCAATCGGCGCGTAGATGCGCGTATAGCCCAGCCGCGCCTCGTCGGCGCGCAGGCTGGCCGCGGTCTGCTTGATCTGCGCTTCGTATTGCGCGATGCGCGCCGCCGCGGACTTGAGCGTTGCCGCCGCGGTCTGCAGGTCTTCGAGGCGCGTGGCTTCGTCGCTGGCCAGCTGCTGCTGGCGCGCGTGCTGCTGCTGCGCGAGTTCATGCTGGGCGCGCGCGTCGTCGGCCTGGGCGCGCAGGCTGGCGATCTGCGCCTGTCCGGCCTCGACGGTGGCCGCCAGCACGCTGGCATCGATCTCGGCCAGCAGTTGGCCCTTCTCGACCGCGTCGCCGGCGCGCACCAGCAGGCGCGTGATCTGGCCCGAGACCTGGGCGCCCACATCGACCGAGCGCAGCGGCTGCAGCGTGCCTATGGCGGCCACGCTGGCCTCGATGTCGCCCCGGGCGACGGTCACGGTCTGCCACGGCGAGGCCGCGGCCGGGCGCAGCGCCAGCCACAGCCCGCCGAGCGCGACCACGGCCGCCAGCGGTATCAAATAGCGCGCGGCGCGAGGGCGGCGGCGCAAGGAACGCGAATCAGGCGAAGTCATTTCAGCGAGGCACCTCAAAGCTCAGCGTGGCCGTGTGGCGCACGTCGGTGTACTTCTTGCCGTCCAGCGTCACCGAGCCGTTGTCCACGCGCGCCGAGACTTCGAGCACGTAGAGACCCGGGAACGAAGGCTCGAAGCTGACCGTGCCGTCCTTGGCCGGCGTCAGCACGCGGCGCCAGCCTTCCGAGGTGTCGACATTGACCTGGCTGGCCGCAACCGGACGGCCCTTGAACACCAGCTGGAAGGTGTTGCCGCCGGCTTCGGTGGGCACCAGTTCGAGGTCGTTGACGGCCTTGGTCTCGCTGCGACCGAACTTGGCCTGAAAGTAGGTGAGCACGCCATCGGCGTCGGTGCGGGTCGCGGTGAAGCGCGCATCGCCCTGTCCGGCCGGCGTGAACGCAAAGTGATTGGCCGCGGTCTCCAGCGCCAGCGGCTGGCCTTCGGGCGCGACCGGCTTGGCATCGCGCAGCGCAGGCAGTTGCGCCAGCGGCTTGGGCAGTTCGCCGGCAAACACGCGGGCCTGGGCGCCAGCGCGCTGCAGCCAGAGGTAGTCGGCATGGGCCGACTGGGCCAGCGACAGGGACAGCGCGAGCACGGCAAGAACGGGCGCGCAGCTGCGGGAAATACGGAATGCGGTCATGGGATGAACGGAAATGAAAGGAATCTGAGCGGCTCAGCGCGGGCGCAGCGCCTGCACAAGGCGCGCGGCCAGCGCCGTCATGTCGGCAACCGGCTGCTGGCCGTCGGTGGCCAGCACCACCACGGTGGCGCCGGCGCCGGTCACGGCCTGGGCAAGTTCCGGCGTCAGCTCCTCGTGGTGCAGCACCGCGGCCACGCCTTCGCTGCGGATCAGCGCGGCCAGGGCCTGGGGATCGGTGCTGCCCGGCACCAGTTCGAGATTGAAGGCCGAAGCCAGGTAATCGAGGCGCGGCGACAGCGACACCACGGTCAGGTTGGGCGCGGCCAGCAGCGCGGTCTCGGTCTGGCCCGACAGCGCGACCAGCTGCTGCTTGAGCGCCGCGAGATTGCGCGCCAGCACGGGCGCGTCCTGGGGCGCAAGCCGCTCCAGATCCGCGGCAACGATGTCGGCCATGCGGCCCAGATTCACCGGGTGCAGCCAGGGATAGCTGCCCAGCTCCGCGCCCGGCTGCAGCGCAATGCCCGGCAGCGCGCCGTCAATCGGCCGCGCGGCGTCGATCTCGACCATGCGGATATTGGCGCGGCGCGCCAGCGGGAACAAAGGGTCCTGCGGCCACAGCGAACGCAGCGTGATCACCGCATCGGACCGGGCCGCGGCCTGGGCCAGCGCCTTGGCGCCACGGCCTTCGAAGTAGGCCAGCTGGCGCGCGGGCGGCAGATTGGCCGGCGCGGCGCGCGCCAGCGTGATGCCGCTGCCTTCGGTCAGCTGCGCGGCCAGGCCATGGGCCACCGGGTGGCCGACAAGAACCTGAACCGACTTGGCGGGCGCCGCCGCGGCCGGCGCCTGCGCCTGCGCCTGCGCCGTGGCGGCCGTGAACAGGGTCGCCGCAGCGGCGAGAAGCAGAGTCAACAAGGGTTTCACGACGGCTGTCCTTTCAATCCGGGAACCAGGCCGCGCAGGATCGCGGCCAGCATGAATACCGCCCCGGCCACCAGGATGATGGCCGCGCCCGAAGGCAGGGGCAGTGCGAATTCGATGGGCAGCAAAATGCCCGCAAGCGTGCTGAACGTGGCGATCAGCACGCTGAGCCAGAAGAAGCCGCGCAGCGACTGGCTCAGCAGCCTGGCGGCCGCGGCCGGAATCACCAGCAGCGCGCCGACCAGGATCGCGCCTATGACCTTGACCGAAGCCACGGTCACCACCGTCACCAGCACCACGAACAGATAGTCCATGGCCTTGACCGGCACGCCGCGCACCGCCGCCAGCTGCGGGTTGAAGCTCGCCAGCATCAGCCGGTTGTAGTTGGGCAGGCTCAGCGCCACGGTGAGCGCCGCGACCACGGCCAGCACCGCGAGATCCTGGCTGTTGACGGTCAGCACCGAGCCGAACAGCACGTTCTCCAGGATGTGGATGTTGATGCGGCCCGACAGCAGCAGCAGCAGGCTCGCTCCCAGCGCCAGCGACACCGACAGGAACACGCCGATCAGCGTGTCGGGCGTGAGCCCGGTGCGGTTGCGCAGGTAGTTCAGGCTGATGCCGAACAGCAGGCAGTAGCCGAACAGGCTGCCGTAGGGGCCGGTATAGGGCTCGCCCAGCAGGATGCCTATTGCCACGCCGGTCAGCGCCGAATGGCCCACGGCTTCGGAGAAGAACGCAAAGCGCTTGACCACGACCAGCGTGCCCAGGCCGCCGAGCACCGGGCCTATGATCAGGCCGGCCAGCACGGCATTGACGACAAAGCCGTAGGTCAGCGCACCGGGCAGCGCGCCGGCTTCGGCCCAGCCTTGAATGGCCAGGCGCAGGGTATCGAAGAACGTCATGCTGCGGCCTCCCGGCCCTTGGCGGCGCGCGGCCGGGTGGAAAACAAATCGAGCAGGGTCTGCGGCGTCAGCACTTCGCGCGGCGGACCGTCGAACAGCACGCCGCGGTTCAGCCCGGTCACATGGTCGGCCAGCCGGCCCACGGCTTCGAGGTCGTGTTCGACCCAGAACACCGTCACGCCGGCCTTCTTCCAGTCGACCAGCAGCTGCTCGAACACGCGCGCACCGGCCTCGTCCAGCGCGGCCATGGGCTCATCGAGCACCAGCAGCGACGGCGCCGGCACCAGGCCCTGGGCCAGCAGCACGCGCTGGCGCTCGCCGCCCGACAGCGCGCCCATGCGGCGGCGGCGCTTGTCAGCCATGCCCACGCGCTCCAGCGCCGCGGTGATCTCGTCGACGCGCGCCCGCGCAAAGCCCAGGAACGCGGGCTTGCGCTGGGTCATCGCGGCCATGAAGTCGTCGACGGTCATCGGCAGTCCGGCGTCGAACGCCAGCGCCTGGGGCACATAGCCCATCACTGCGGGCGCGCCCTGCCATTCCAGCGCCACGCGGCCCTGGTGCGGCGTCTGCCCCAGCAAGGTCTTGATCAGCGAGCTCTTGCCCGCGCCGTTGGGCCCGACCAGCGCATGCACGCTGCCCGGCACGACGCGCAGCGAGACATCGCGCAGCACCGTGGTCTGGCCCAGCCTGAGCCCCACGCCATCGAACGCGATTGCCGGTCCCTGCGACGGCGTCATTGGCCGGCCTCGCGGATGGCGCGCACCACGGTGGCGAGATTCTTCGCCGTGTCCTGCTCGAACTTCTGCGCGGTGTAGTCGCCGTAAGAGATATGCGTCAGCGCATAGAGGCGCACGCCGGTCTCGCGGCGAATGGTGTCGACATAGGCCGATGGAAAGTCCATCTCCGAGAAGATCACCTTCACATCCAGATTGCGCATCTGGTCTATGGTGGCCTTGAGCTGGGCCGGGCTGGGTTCGATGCCATGCGCCGGCTCGACCACGGCCGTGACTTCGAGGCCGAACTCGCGCAGCAGATAGTCGTAGGCGCCGTGGATGGTCGCCACGCGCAGGCTGCGGCCCGGCGCCTGCGCCAGTCCCGCGAGCGCATCGGCGCGCAGCTTGCGCAGCTTCTGGCCATAGACACGCGCATTCGTGCGGTAGGCCTCGGCGTTGGCCGGATCGAGCTTGCCGAGCTCGCGCGCAATGGTGTTGACCTGGGCAATCGACGCCGCCACCGACAGGAAAGTGTGCGGGTTCACGACCTGGCCCGAGCTGTCCTTGCCGCTGCGGCCCGCGTTCGCGGAGGCGCCGACAGCGGCCAGCAGCGGCACCTGGGCATTGGCCTCGATCACCGGCAGCTTGGGCTTGCTGCTGGCGGCAATCATGCGTTCGGCGAAGTCGTCATGGCCTATGCCGTTGAGCACCACCACATCGAGTCCGCCAATGCGCTTGATGTCCTCGGCGCGCGGCTCGTAGGCATGCGGGTTGAAGCCGGCCGGAATCAGCGGCACGACTTCGGCCAGGTCACCGACGATGTTGCTCACATAGCTGTAGTACGGGTGCAGCGTGATGCCAATGCGCAGACGGCGCGCCTGGGCGGACAGGGGCAGCAGCGTCAGCGCGGTGGTGGCGGCCAGGCCAGTCTGCAGCAAACGGCGGCGGCTGAAAATGGGGGACATGGGCGTACGACTCCAACGAAAAGGCACGCTGCGCGCAGGCAGCGAAAAAGCATCAGGGGAAAAAGCGGCGACGCGGCGATGAGTGGCGCTAGCGCTGCTGGCGGGTCACGCCCGCATCGAAGCGCGCAACGACCTGGCGCCAGCCGGCGCGCGTGAGCTGCGCGGCGTCCAGCGCCGCGGGTGCGGCCTGGGCGCTGCGATGCATCCAGATGTCGGGCTGGTCTTCGGCCGCATGCTCGGCGTGGTCATGCCCATGCGCGGGCGCGGCCACGCGCAGCAGCACCGAGGCCGCAACGGCGCTGTCGGCGCTCAGGCCCAGATAGCCCTGGGTCTGGCCGTCGGCAAGCAGCGTCCAGACATGGTCGCCGCGCTGCGCGCTGCTCGCGTCCTGCGCGAACGGCGGCAGGCCCATGTCGGCCAATGCGGCGACCGCGGGCAGGCGCGCCGCGCCCGCGCGCTCGGCGTCGATCTCTTCAAGCGCGATGCGCAGGTCGGCGTAGATGCCCTGCTCGGCGGCTGTCAGGTCACGGCGTGCATCGAGCTGGTGGGCCGCCACCGCATGGCTTTGCGCGGGCGCGGCGCGCAGCGTCACCACCGTGCCGGCCATGGCCAGTATCAGCGCGCAGCCGGCCAGCACGGCCAGCGTCTCGTTGCCGGCGCCGGCCGGCCGCACGATCTGGGTGCTCATGCTCATCGCGCCGCGCCGGCAACGATCTCGGCGTGATCGACTTCGACCACATGGCCAGGACCCGCGTCGAACAGCACGAAGAAATCGCCCTTGGGTTTCTTGAAGCTCAGCATCGAGCTCTTGTCGAGCTTGCCCGACACCAGCACCTTGTCTTCGTAGCTCATCACGTCAAGCCGCACGCCGGGCGCCAGCGAGCCGTCGGAAAACGCGCCGCGGCACTGGATGGTGTCGGCCGAGATCTGGCGGCACTCGACCACGGGGTTGTGCGCGAAGGCCGAGGCCGACAGCAGCAGCGCGCCGGCAGCAAGCGCCTGGCGCGCGCGGCAAACAAAGTGGAGAGATGTCATTTCAATGGCCTTTCTATTGGGCTTGCTGCGGGGCCTGGCGCCCGGCTTGCGGCTTGTCTTCGCGTTGCTTGAACCAGGCCACCGTCGCCGGCGACACATCGGCCAGGCGCACCGGAGCCTGGTGCATTTCGCCGTCCTTGCCGACCACGGTGAGCCACAGCATGCTGTCGGCCGTGGTGTTGGCCGGCAGCTGGATGTCGACAGTGCGGTTCCAGCGCGCGCCGTTGAGCACGATGCCGGCGGCGCGCAGCGAGCGCGGCTTGTTGACCTTGAGGTAGGCGGCGCGGATCTGCGCGTCGCAGTCCTCGCAAAAACGCACCTGGTAGGACTTCATGGGAATGTCCATGGCCACCAGATCGGGTACGTTGTGGTTGCTTTCGGCCAGGCGGAAGCTCCACGGCCCGACCTGGCCGGCAAACGCATCGGCGCGCAGCAGCGGCGCGATCGGCGTCGCCTTGAGGGCCAGCAGGAAGACCACGGGCACGGCGGCCAGCAGCGCGGCGGCCAGCCAGCGGCGCAGGCGCGGCGGCGCGGGCGGCAGGGCGGCGGCCTGCGCGGCGCGCGCCGGGCGCGCCGGGCGTGCCGCCGCACGCTGCTGCGGCTGCCAGGGCCACTTGGGAAAGGCAAACACCAGCGCCAGCGCGGCGATGCTGAGCCAGCCCAGCCACAGCGTGATGCCCACGCCCGTGCCCATGGAGGCGATGCCCAGCGCCAGCGCGATCGCCAGCAGCGCCCAGCCGGTGGCGCGGGCCAGCAGCCGCCACTGGGGCGCGGGCACGCGGCCCAGCAGATGCTCGGCATGGCGTTCGGTGGCCAGCGCCAGCGCGGCAAAGCCCGCGAGGCTGATCAGCAGGATTGCAAGATGCACCGGTGTCATGCCGCGCCTCCGTTCTTGAGCAGCCAGGCCAGCGCCGCGACCACGGCGGTGATCAGCACGATGCCGACCCAGGCGCGCGTGGCGCTGCGCGCCACGAACACTCCGATCACGGCCACGCTGTAGATCGCGAAGCTCAGCATGCTGGCCCACAGCAGCGCCTGGGGCTGGGGTCCGGGCCAGACCAGGGCCAGCAGCACGGTCGCGGCCGAAGCCAGCGCATAGCCGCCGAAAGCCGCAGCAATCACGCGCGACGCCACCGCCAGGCGGTAGGCGCGGGTCAATGGAACAGCGTTGCTCATGCGACACTCCCTTCGTGCACGGGCAGTGCAGCCGCGGCCTTGGCGGCAGCGCGTGCCGGGTCGAGCCGGCGTTTGACCTTCACGGCCATCAGCGCCAGCAGCGCGGCCAGCCCCCACATCGTCAGGTCGAAGCCCGCGAACACCCAGTCGCCGGCGCGCAGGCTGTTGAGCAGATGCCTGTCGGTGGTCAATGCATTGACCACGGGCACCAGCGCATAGGCCGCGCAGCCCGCCCAGAACAGTTCTATCCAGGCGCGGTGCAGCGGCCGCGCCAGCGCGTAGAACAGCGTTGCGAGCCAGACCGCGAACATGCTGTGCACTTCCCAGGCCGGGCGGTCGGTGATGTCCAGCGGCAGCAGGCGGTTGGCGAGGAAATACGCGGCCACGGCCAGCGGCAGGCCGGCAATGGTGGCGACATTGAGGTTCTCGACCAGGCGCACGCCGAACTGCTCCTGGCCTTCGAAGCCGCTGCCCAGATGGTGCTTGCGGCGCTTGACGGTCCACAGCACCATGCCGGTGCCTATCATCGCGCAGCCCAGCAGGCCCGCGAGGAAGTACACCCAGCGGCCCCAGGCGCCGACAAACAGGCCTTCATGCAGGTTGAGCATCACGCTCTGCGTGGTGCGCGCCGCGCCGCCCGCAAGCGGCTCGGGGTCCAGCGGCTCGCCGCTGCGCGCATCGAAGCGCAGCGTGTCGGAGCGGTGGATATCGAGCGAGCCTTCGTTGACGCGGTTGAGTGTGAGTGCCAGCCGTTCGCCCTCTCCCTGGTGGTGCATCAAGGTGATGCTGCGCACCTTGCCCGGGCCCCAGACGGCCTCGGCCTTTTCCACCAGCGGAGTCAGCGCGGTCTCGGGACGCGTCACGGCCACGGACTTGCGGTTGAACTCGGGAAACAGCTCCGAGAAATACGGCTTGCGGCTTTGCTGGTCGCTGCCGTAGAGCGCGTTGATGCCCGCGGGCATGTACGAATACATGAAGAACACCAGGCCGCTGTAGGTGATCATCAGAAAGAACGGCAGCGCCATCACGCTCACCGCGTTGTGCGCGTCCAGCCAGCTGCGCTGACCCTTGCCGGGACGGAAAGTGAAGAAGTCCTTGAAGATCTTCTTGTGCGTGATCACGCCGGTGACGATGGCCATCAGCATCAGCATGGTGCAGATGCCGACAATGCGAATGCCTAGGTCGAAATCCATGTAGTGCAGCAGATAGTGCATGCGGTACAGCGTGTTGCCGCCGGCCGTGGCGCGCGGCTCCACGCCCGAAGGCAGGACCGCGCCGGTGTTCACGTCGAGCCGCTCGCTGCCCGCGGGGCCGAAGTCATGGCCCTCGGGCGGCATCTCCTGCCAGGCGATGCCGAACTCCTGCCAGTTGCGCGACGGCACCGAGTCATGTGGCAGGTTGATGCGCCAGTTCGCGGCGCCCGGAGCGATCTGCTGCAGGCGATCGAGCGCGCGATCGAACGCGCCGGCGCGGTCGGTCAGCGCAATCTCCTCGACCATGGGCCGCTCGGGTTGCATCCAGCGCGTGATTTCCGTCTGGAAATAGCCGGGCGTGCCGGTGACGAAGACAAAGAACAGCACCCAGCCGACGATCAGGCCGGTCCAGGTGTGCAGCCAGGAAGTGCACTGGCGAAGCGAAGAAAACATGGGCGTGCTCCGGCTCAGGAAATGGTGATTGCCGGCACGGCCCAGCGCAGCGCGCCGCGCGCCTGCGGGCCCGTCTGCGCGGCCTTGAGCGTGAACGAGCGCGCACGCACCGTGGCAATGGTCAGGCCGGTGCGCGCCAGCAGCAGCTCCAGCGCTTCCTGCGGCGTATAGGCGCCATAGACGGCGACGGCTTCGCGCCCGGAAAGCAGGGCTTCGTGGAACAGCACCTGGGACTGGGTCTGCAGACCGAAGGCGCGCAGCGCGCTCACCAGCGGCTGGGCAGGAATGCTCACGGCAACGCGCGATTCCTGCACGCCCGCGTGGCGCGGCGGCTGCGGCGCGGGCCGGAGGTCCTGCGCCGCAGCCGGCAGCAGCACGCCACAGGCCAGCCAGGCCATCACCGTGGATGCCGGATATCCCCGCCCTGCCCGCCCCCTGCTGGAGTGGGCGCTCTCGCTGCCTTGACCTTGCCGCATTGCACTGTTTCCATCTTCGTACGGCGTCTGGTCGAAGCGGCTTGGCAGGAAGTCGCCCCGTTTCCGGGAAGCATCAGCCCACTGCAAGCACTTCGCGCCAGGCGCGCGCTGTGTTCGTGGCTGTTGGCGGAAGAACGAAGGTCACCCTTCTGGTCCGTGGCTGGCAGCCGGAGCATGGAAGAATTTCCGCGCCCTCAATAGGTAGAACGGAAATCGGCGCAAACATGGAACCCGCGGAATGCAAATAATTCAAATTATTTTTTGCGGCGTGGGGTAGGGGTGCGCAACTGGCGATTGCGAGGTGCAAGGCTTACGGCCACAAGCCTTTCGTCGCCAACCGTTCGTCCTGAGCGAGGTAAGCGAGGCGAGGCCTCACAAGGCGTTGGCTCACCCCGTTCGTCCTGAGCCTGTCGAAGGATGAACGGCCTGCGCTCCAGGCATGAGGACAGGCCGACGCGACCGGCCAGGCAAGCTCACCACGAACGCGGTGCTTGAGGCCCGCGCCGCACTGGCACGGCGCAGCCTCAACGCCTGGAAATGCGCCAGTTGCCCACAGGATCGCGCTCGACGCGCACCGGCACCACGTCGGGCAGCGCCTGGATGAAGTCATCGGCCGAGTGGATCATGAGGAAGCCCGAGATCGTCATGGCCTTCAAGCCTTCGTCATCGACCACCACCGACTTGCCCAGGTAGCGTCCCAGTTCCTGCGCGACTTCGCCCAGCGTGGTGCGGCTGAAATGGATCTGCCCCGTGCGCCAGCGGCCCACTTCCTCGGGCGCGGCGCGCAGGCTCTGGTGATTGCCGGTGGCGGTGTCGATCGCGACACCGACGCCCGGGCCCAGCAGCAGCGCGGGGTCGGTCGTCACGCTGCGTCGCGGCTGCACTTCGACCTTGCCTTCAAGCACCTTGACGGTCAATTGCTGCGCCGTGGCGCGCACGTTGAACGCCGTGCCGACCACGCGCACGCGGCTGTCGCCGCGGTCGATCGTGAACGGCTGATTGGCATTGGGTGCGACGCGAAAGAAGGCCTCGCCTTCGCCCATCAGCACTTCGCGCCGGCGCGGGAAGTAGCGCACCTGCACCGCCGTGCCCACGTTGAGCGCAATCTGCGAGCCGTCGGGCAGATCGACCGCGCGCGTCTCGCCCGGGCCGGTGGCGACATCGAGGCGGTAGCTGGGAGTTGCATCCCAGCGGAACCAGCCCGCCGCGACCAGCGCCACGCAGGTCGCGGCAAGCACCGGCGCAAAACTGCGCCGGCGTGCGGGTGTGAGCCAGGGCAGCCAGCGCAGGCCGGCCGCGGGCGCCGCGCCTGCCGTCGACCGTGCTGGCGTGGCGCAAGTCGCGCTACGGTATTGCTTCAGCTGGCCGGCGAGCTGCACGGTATGGCCCATCGAATCCATGATGTCGCGGCGCGCGGGATCGGCGGCCAGCCAGGTCTGCAGCGCGCGTTCGTCGGCGGCCGTCCAGCCGGCCTGGGCGCGGCGCACGCACCAGTCGGCCACCTCGCGGTGCAGCTGCAGCAGCGCGCTGTGGGTCGTGCCCGCGGGAATGGGCTTCATGGAGCGTCCCCGTCGGCGGCGTCGGCCGCTTCTTCGGCACCGCTGAGCACCACATGCATCTGGCGCATCTGCGCGCTGCTGGCATAGCTCACGCGCACCTGGCAGTAGGCCAGGCCGCGGCTCAGATGCTTGACCACCATGCGCGTGGATATGCCCATGCGCAGCGCGGTCTCCTCGACCGTATGGCCTTCTATGCGGTGCAGCGTGAACGCTTCGCGCTGGCGCGCGGGCAGCTCCTGTATGGCCTGATCGAGCCGGGACAGCAGTTGGGAATGGGCCGCGTGGGCAGCGGTGTGGCCGGCGTCGGTAGACAGGTCGGGCGTGTCGGAATCCTCTTCGAGAGCGACGCGCTGCAGGCCTTCGCGCTGCGCGCTCTTGCGCCAGCCATCGATGGCGACATTGCGCGCGGCGCGGCGCAGATAAGGCTGCTCGTCGCCCGGCGCAATCGACTTGCCGGTCGCGGCCAGGCGCGCAAACACTTCCTGCGTCGCGTCCTCGACTTCGGCGGCCGAGCCGAAGTAGCGGCGCATCATGCGCGCCAGCGGAGCGCGCCAGCGGGCATAGAGATGCCCCAGCTGATCGCTCGCGGTCGGCGGCGGCGCGCCTTCGCCCGGCATGAAGTCGCGTTTCATGCCCTGCCTCCAGGCTTCAGCGGCCACGCCGATGCACGCCTTGAACCCGTCATGGCATGCAGTCGCGCGGCAGAAGAAATGGTTGAAGCGGGCAAGAAGATCCGACACAGATGAACGCCGGGTGCGGCACAGGTGGCGACATTCTACTGAGAACCGTTCGCATATGGAAACGTGCATCGCCCTGCCAGCCCGTCGTCATGGCGCAGTCAGCGCAGCTTGCGCACTTCGGTATCCGCGGCACGCAGCACCCGGCCATCGCCGGCCTGCGGCGCCATGCGCGCCAGCGGCCGGCCCGCGCGTTTGTCGACGAGCTGCGAATGCGCTTCGCCCTTGGCGAACAGGTGGCGTTCCCCCCATTGGCGCAAGGCCACGACGACAGGAAACAGGCTTTCGCCCCTGGCCGTCAGCACGTATTCCTGGTAGGCGCTGCCATCGGATGCGGCCCGGGTTTCGAGAATGCCCGCGTCCACCAGCTTGCGCAGCCGGTCCGAAAGAATATTGCGCGCCATGCCCAGACTGCGCTGAAAGTCGCTGAACCGGCTTATGCCATCGAATGCATCGCGCACGATCAGCATGGACCAGCGATCGCCGACGAGATCGACGCTGCGCGCGACCGGACAGGGTTCGTCTGCGGAGAGATTGCGACTCGGCATGCGGCGTTCCATCAAATGAGTTGGTTGCATTTTAAAACCATCATGCCTAGAATTCAACTGGTTTTGTTTTGAAACCAGATTGAAGAAACGGCCCGTGATGCAAACCCCTGCCCCTGCTTCCCCGAACCCTGTGGCCATGCCGCGCTCGCTGGTGCTGCTGTTTGCCGCCGCCAGCGGCCTGAGCGTCGCCAACGTCTATTACGCCCAGCCGCTGCTCGACGCGCTGGCCGCCGACTTCGGCATCAGTCATGCGGCCGTCGGCGGCGTGGTCAGCGCGACCCAGCTCGGCTCGGCGCTGGCGCTGCTGCTGCTGGTGCCGCTGGGCGATCGCCTGGACCGGCGCCATCTGATGGGCGCGCAGCTGCTGGCCCTGATCGCGGCGCTGTTGCTGGTCGCGAACGCGCCCTCGGCGCGCGTGCTGCTGCTGGGAATGCTGGGCGTGGGCCTGCTGGGCACGGCCATGACGCAGGGGCTGATCGCCTATGCCGCCAGCGCCGCCGCGCCGCATGAACAGGGCCGGGTCGTGGGCGGCGCACAAGGCGGGGTGTTCATCGGCCTGCTGCTGGCGCGCGTGTTCGCGGGCGGCGTCAACGACCTGGCCGGCTGGCGCGGCGTGTATGTCGGCGCGGCGGCGCTGATGCTCATGGTCGCGCTGCCGCTGTGGCGCCGCCTGCCGGCCCTGCCCGCCCCGGCGATGCGCAGCAGCTACTTTCGCTTGATCGCGTCGATGCTCACGCTGCTGTGCCAGGAGCGCGTGCTGCAGATCCGCGGCATGCTGGCCTTGCTGATGTTTGCCGCGTTCAACATCTTCTGGAGCGCGCTGGTGCTGCCGCTGAGCTCGCCGCCATTCGCGCTCTCGCACACGGCCATAGGCGCTTTCGGGCTGGTGGGCGTGGTCGGCGCGCTCGCGGCGGCGCGCGCCGGGCAATGGGCGGACCGCGGCCGGGGCCAGCGCACCAGCGCCGCGGCCCTGCTGGCGCTGCTGCTTGCCTGGTGGCCGCTGGCGCTGATGGGCTGGTCGCTGTGGGCGCTGGTGCTGGGCATCGTGCTGCTGGACCTGGGCGGCCAGGCCTTGCATGTGACCAACCAGAGCCTGATCTTGCGCACCCGGCCCGACGCCCATGCCCGCCTGGTGGGGCTCTACATGCTGTTCTACGCGGTCGGCAGCGGGCTGGGCGCAATCGCCTCCACGGTCACCTATGCGCATGCGGGCTGGCAAGGCGTGTGCGCGCTGGGCGCGGGCGTGAGCCTGCTGGCGCTGATCTTCTGGGGAGCCACTTTGCGCTGCATGCCCGGGCCCGCGCGGGCGTGAAGCGCTGTCGGCAAACAGGGCTGCTGTAGGCGAAACTCACAAAAATAAACAGGAAGGGATTTCCATTATGGAAATGTTTTCCGGATTTATTACATTTTGTCCATGCTGCAACACAAGGCAGCAATGCGCGCCTGAGTCTTTCCAAAGCACCTGTTCGACACAACTTCAACGGAGACAGCGAATGAGATCTTTCCAGCGGAAATTTGCCTACACCGCCATGGCGGCGGCCCTGCTTGCCGGCCTGAGCGCCTGCGGCGGCGACGACAACAACGAGCCGCCCAAGGACGAGGAGGCGGCGGTCGACAGCAGCTTCGACCCCTACTACAACGTCTGCCGCGGCACCGACTCCAAGTGCTACAACGACTGGGGCGCGTTTGCCTCCACGCCCAACCGCGTGCTGATCTATTCGCGCACCGCGGGACCGCGCCACGCCAACCTGGGCACGCCCATGGCCGCGGGGCTGAACCCCGAGATGAACGCCGACAACGTCATGCAGGCGGGCCTCAAGCGCATGATGGAAGAAGCCGGCATACAGGCCGACTGGACCGAAGACGTGACGGTGCTCGCCGGGCGCATCAACAACTACAAGACCGTGATCTTCGCGAGCTCCAACCGCGACACGCTGTGGAACGAAGCCGTGGCCACGGGCAATGACGCGGCGCGCACCGCGCTGCGCAACTACATGCGCCGCGGCGGCGGCTTCGTCGGCCTGCACAACGCGTTCGGCGCCGAGTACAACTGGCCCTACTACGAAGGCCTGCTGGGCAATGCCAACTTCTACAACCACGGCCCGAACCGCGACGGCGTGGTGAAGATCATGGGCCAGGACCCGTCCACGCAAGGCGTGGCGCTGAGCTTCGCGTTCAAGGACGAGTGGTACAACCTCGCGCCGTTCCCGACCAACGTGAAGTTCCTGGCCCAGGTCGATACCTCCACGCTGAACCCGCTCACGGCCGCGCCCCATCCCGGCCACAAGGACTTCCACCCCGTCGCCTGGTGCCAGTACTACGACGGCGGCCGCGCCTGGCTCAGCACGCTGGGCCACGCCGCCGACCACTTCACCGCGAACTCCGCGGCGCCGGGCGCGCAGGACTTCCAGAAGATGGTGGTGCAGGCCGTCAAGTCCACCATGGGCCTGACCGACTTCTGCACCAGCTCCCCCGCCACGCCGGCCAAGTAAGCCCAGCGCCCACTTTGGAGGAAATCCGTGAAATCTCGCTCTTACACGCTTTCTGCGATTGCAGCGGCCATCATCTGCCTGCCCGTGGTGCTCATAGGCTGCGGCGGCAATGGGGATGACAAGCCGGCCGTCACGCCGCCGCCGACGGCGGATCTCAACGACTGCTGCACGCCCGGCGGCAAGGATTTCCCCAAGGTGGGCGGAAACCTCGGCAACCAGAACTACAGCGCGCTGTCCGCGCTGGAGAAGAAGAACATCGCCCAGCTCGGTGGCGCCTGGGTCAACCGCGTCGAAGGCGGGCTGAACACCGGCACCAACCAGAGCACGACGGTGGTCGTCGACGGTGTCATTTATCTCGAGACCGCGCTGGGCAATGTGGTCGCGGTCGACGGCAAGACCGGCGTCACCAAGTGGAAATGGGAAACCCCGCATGGCACCATCACCCGCCGCGGCGTGGCCGTGGCCAAGGACCTGGGCCTGGTCTACACGGTTGCCAAGGGCAACCGCCTGGTGGCGCTAAAGATCGCCACCGGCGAAGTCGCCTGGACCAAGGAATATCCCAACGACACGGCCGACGCCAACTACCTGGGCTCGGTGCAGAAAGTGGCGCTGGTCTACCACGACAAGCGCCTGTACATAGGCACCAACGACGGCAACCGCGGCGCGGCCTTCACCGCCGACGCCACCGACGGCAAGGTGCTCAATGTGTTCTGGGGCGTGCCCAAGCCCGGCACCAAGGGCTACGACACCTGGGGCGGCGCGGCCGAGGCCGACCGCACGGGTGCCACGCCCTGGATACACCCGGCCGTGGACCCCGAACTCAAGCTGGTCTACTGGACTTTCGGCAATGTGCGCGGCGGCTCGTCGCAGGACGGCTCCAAGCGCCCCGGCCTGAACCTGTTTGCCAACTCCATCGTCGCCCTCGACACGGTCACGGGCGAGTACAGATGGCACTTCCAGTCGGTGCACCACGACATCTGGGACATGGACAACGTGATGTCGCCGGTGCTCGCCGACGTGAAGATCGACGGCGTGCTGCGCAAGATCGTGATCTACGGCAGCAAGACCGGCATGTACTACATCCTTGACCGCAAGGACGGCTCGGCGCCGCTGGGCATCGATGAGGTGCCGGTCAAGCAGGACGCGCGCCAGGCCACCTGGCCCACGCAGCCGATTCCGCGCCAGGGCGCATGGACCGAGACCTGCGTGGTCGATCAGCAGCTCGGCACGGCCGTGCCCGGCGACCCGAACCGCGCCATCCCGAACTACCAGAAGGGCTGCCTGTTCGACCCGCACTGGGACATCCCTATCCTGTCGGTGCCCGGCCACGGCGGCGGCGCCAACTGGAACCACCAGTCGTTCAGCCCCAAGACCGGACTGGTCTACACCGGCTATGGCTATGTGGGCGCAGCGCACTCGCTGACCGAGGCCAGCAACGGCCTGCGCCCGCCGGGCACCTACCAGACCGGCGGCGTGGTCGCCGTCGACCCGAGCACCAACCGCGTGCGCTGGAAGAAGGCCATGCCCTACTCGCTGGCCCATGGCAACGGCATCCTGTCCACGGCCAGCAACCTGCTGTTCATAGGCCAGCCCGACGGCAACCTGATCGCCATGGACGGCGACAACGGCAACGAAGTCTGGCGCTTCCAGACCGGCGCCTCGATCAATGCCAGCCCGGTCAGCTACGAGATCGACGGCGAGCAGTACATCGCGGTGTTTGCGGGCGGCTCGTCCATCCCCTACAGCGATGCGCCGCGCGGCGACTTCCTGTGGGCGTTCAAGGTCGGCGGCAAGGTCGCGCCCGCGGCCACGCCCATTCCGCCGCTGGTGCGCCGGCCGGTGTCCGGCTCGGCCGTCAGCGGTGCGAGCCTGCCCACGCCCAACACCGTCTATCTGGGCCGGGTGCAGACCGCGACCAATGCCCCCGGAGCGCAGGAATCGACGGCCGTCAACGCCATGACGCCGACCTTCATGACGGTGCCGCTGAACACCACCGTGACGTTCAAGAACCCCGAGGGCAATGCCAACGAGCATTGCGCCACGCAGTTCTTCGAAGGCGTGTTCAACTTCCGCCTCAAGCCCGGCGAGTCGGCCAACTACAAGTTCACGCAGCCCGGCGAGTACTTCTACAACGACTGCCACAGCCCGCGGCCCACGGGCAAGATCGTCGTCGCCGACAAGTGAGCCCTCGGGGCGCGCGCGCCCCCGCAACGAAAAAGCCTGCGAGGCATGCCATCGCAGGCTTTTTCACGTGGCGCGCGCGCCACGGCTCACTTCATTGCGTCATTGCAGGCAGGCGGTGCAGCGTTGCCTTGAGCGCCGCAAAGCACTCGGCGTCTATCGCCGTGCCCACGGACTCGCCCATGATTTCCAGCGTCTTGTCGACAGGAATCGCACCGCGATAGGGGCGCGCCGCGGTGATCGCGTCGAAGATGTCGGCGCAGGTGATGATGCGCGTTTCGAGATCGATATCCTGCGCCGAAAGTCCCCGGGGATAGCCCTGGCCGTCGAGACGTTCATGATGGGCGCCCGCGATGCGCGCCAGCTCGCCAAACGCATCGATGCGCGACAGGATGGCTTCGGTGTACATCGCATGGGTGCGCACCACGGCCCACTCCTCGGCATCGAGCTTGCCGGGCTTGTCGAGAATGCTGTTGCTCACGCCCAGCTTGCCGATGTCGTGCAGCAGCGCCGCGCGCTTGAGCCAGCGGCGCCGGTCGGCATCCAGGCCCATGGTCTCGGCCATCAGATCGACATACAGCGCCACGCGCGCGCTGTGGCCGCTGGTGTAAGGGCTCTTGGAATCGACGACCTGGCCGAACGCCGTGGCGATGTCGTCGAGGTAGTCCTCGTCCAGCGGCACCAGATGGGAAGCGGGCTCGAGCGCCAGCACCGCGGCGTCGATGTCCGCCCCCGCGAGCTGTGCCCAGAACGCGTCGTCGGCGACCGCGCTGAACGCATCGATCAATTCAGGGTCCAGCCACTGGCCGCGGCGGCGCTGCAATTCGGCCAGCGCGGCCTGCGGCCCGCCGCCGGTGTGAAACACATCGGCCACCTGGGCCAGCAGCGCAATGCGCGAATACAAGGGTATCGCCTGGCCGGCGAGCCCGTCGGGCCGGCCCTTGCCGTTGAAATGCTCGTCAAGGTGATAAATGCCCTGGGCCACCGTCTCGGGAAAGCGCAGCAGGCGCGCGATCTCTGCGCCGCGCTGGCAGCGCGTCTGGATCAGCTCGTCGGCCAGCTCCTTGCCGTTGCGCAGGATGTTCATCACCGCGCGAAAGCGCTCGGCCAGCGGCGCGCGCAGGCCCGTGTGCGAGAGCACGAAATTGAGCACCTGGGGCAGGCTGTCGCCCACGGTCTTGAAGTCGTGCTTGAACGCCAGATCGTTGGTCAGGTAGAGCTCGCAGATGCGCGCCGCATTGCTGCTGCAGCCCAGGTCCTTGAGCAGCAAGGTGTAGTACAGGCCCCAGAGTTCATCGTCCGACATCCCCAGGCGCCGCCCCACATGCATGCCAATCCAGCAGCAGCGGGTGCAGTGTCCCTCGGGTTGTCCTTCGGTGATGTCGAGCGCATGGCTCAAGGCAGAAATCAATTCTGAGAGGCGCAATCCGGGCATGGGTCAAATGGCAAAGGTTTCCGAACCGATGTACTTTTTACATCGTGTCACACCGAAGTCTGCTCCATATCGAAAGACCGTACCCTAAGCATGCCCTCACTTCTTCAAGCTGTTCTGCAAGCGCTGCACTGCTGCCTTGGTCTGCTCCACATGCTCTGCCGGATCGGAACCCACATGGGCAAACTTGATCCGGCTGTCCTGGCCGATCACATACGAGATGCGGTCGGCGCGCTGGGGGTTGGCCGCGGCCGAGGCATCGTAGGCGCGAATGGTGCGCGCCTGGGGATCGGAGGCGACCGCAAACTGGTCGCGGCAGGCTTCGGTGGAAAAGCGCTGCAAGGTGGCGATGTCGTCATGCGACATGCCCACGACCTGCGCGCCCAGCGCATTGAACTGCGGCGAGGCTTCGGCAAACGCATGCGCCTCGAGCGTGCAACCCTGGGTAAAGGCCTTGGGGAAGAAATACAGCACCACCGGCCCCTTGGCCAGCGCCGCTTTCATGTCGAACGCGAAAGGCTTGCCGGCAACGGCCGCCTGGGTGGTGAACGCCGGGGCCGCATCGCCCACCTTGAGCACCGCATGCGCGGCCGGAGAGAACAGGGCCGCGAGCAGCGCGGCCGCGGAAAATGCGGTGGAGAGGCCAGAGCCGGTAGTGCGCATGGGAGCTTTCTTCCAATGGTGGATGCGGCCATTGTCCAGGCTTTTGCCCAGGCACGGTCATAGTTCCTGCGCGGCCGCAATGAACTCACAATGGGGTTCTACATCACCTGGAGAATTTGACAATGACAGACAAGAAGGTAGCGGTCATCACGGGCGCAGGCTCCGGCGTAGGCAAGGCCGTGGCCCAGGCATTGCTTGCGGCAGGCTTTCATGTGGTGCTTGCCGGGCGCCGCGCCGAGTTGCTCGAGCAGGTCAAGACAGAAGCGCAGACGCAGCACGGCCTGGGCGAGCGCGTGCACTGCGTGCCCACCGATGTGAGCGACCCCGAAGCCGTCGCCGCGCTGTTCGCGAGCGCGGTCGCGAAGTTCGGCCGCGTCGACCTGCTGTTCAACAACGCGGGCCGCGGCAACCCTCCGGGGTCCTTCGTCGACTGGACGCCGGATCAATGGCGCGAAGTGGTCGATGTGAATCTCAACGGCATGTTCTATTGCCTGCAGCAGGCCTTCAAGGTGATGCAGGGCCAGAGCCCCCAGGGCGGACGCATCATCAACAACGGCTCGATCTCCGCGCATGCGCCGCGCCCCAACTCCATTGCCTACACTGCGACCAAGCATGCGGTGATGGGGCTGACCAAGACGGCCGCGCTCGACGGCCGCCCGTACAACATCGCCGTCGGGCAGATCGACATCGGCAATGCGATGACCGACCTGGCGTCGCGCATGGCCAAGGGCGTGCCCCAGGCCAATGGCGACATCGCGGTCGAGCCCATGATCGATGTCGCGGTCGTCGGCCAGTCGGTGCTCTACATGGCCAGCCTGCCGCTCGAAGCCAACGTGCTGTTCCACACCGTCATGGCGACCAAGATGCCTTTCGTCGGCCGCGGCTGACAGCGCTTCGCCTAGGCCGGGTTCTCGGCCAGGGCCTGCGGGCTGCGCGCCACCACGATGCGCCCCTTGCCGGCCCGCTTGGCGGCGTACATCGCCTCGTCGGCCAGCTGCAGCAGCTGCGCCGATGAGTCGTCGGCCGCGAGATTGAGCGCCAGGCCCATGCTTGCGCCGACATGCACCACGGCGCCATGCTGCAGCCGTATGGGCTGGCTGATGGCCGCCAGGCAGCGCTCCATGATCTCCACGGCTTCCTGGGTCGAGCCCAGACCGGCAAGCAGCACGACGAACTCGTCGCCGCCCAGCCGGGCCACGCAATCGGAAGCCCGCGCCTGGGCCTTGAGCCGCGCGGCGACGACCTGCAGCACTTCGTCGCCGGCATCGTGTCCATGCGTGTCGTTGACCAGCTTGAAGCCGTCGAGATCCATGAAACACAAGGCCACCAGCGCCTGTGCGGAATGGGTAGCGGCGGACAATGCCTGCTCCAGCGTCTGCTCCAGCGCGCGGCGATTGGCCAGGCCCGTGAGCGCATCATGCGTGGCCAGATGCCGCGCGGTCTGCTCGTCTCGCTTGAGGCCGTCGATGTCGACGAAGATCCACAGCGACTCCACGTCGTTGAGCCGCGCGCCGCTCACGTCCGCCCACAGCGTCTGGCCATCGCTGCTCAGCAGCTGTATCTGGGTGTGGAACTTGCCCGCGGCGCGCAGCGCGGCATAGGCCTGCTCGCCCACCTGCTGGTAAATGGCTTCATCGGCATAGATGCTACGGATCGGTGCGCCCTGCAGGTCCCCGGCCGAGCGTTTGACCAGCCGCTGCATCGCCTGGTTGGTCCACAGCACCTTGCGGTCGCGCAGCCGCGCCATGCCGATCAGGTCATTGTCGATGAACAGCTCCTGCTCCTTGAGCAGTTCCGTCATCCTGATCTTCGCCAGCCGCTCGCGCGCCTGCAGCCGGTACAGGCTCACCGAGCCCAGCGCGATCAGCAGAATGCACAGTCCCGTGAGCCCCCAGGCGCGCCAGGCGGACGCGCGCCACATCGCCAGATAGGTCTCTGTGCCCAGACCGGCGGCGACCGTCAGCGGATAGTTGGTCAGCCGCTGGTAGGCGGTGATGCGCTCCACGCCATCGAGCAGCGTGGGCGTGATGTACCAGCCATGTTCGGGATTGCTGCGCAGCGCCGCGTGGTATTGCGCGGACACCAGGTCGTCGCCCAGGCCTTGCTCGGAGTAGGGCTGGTTCGCATTGAAGCGCGCGACCAGGCGCGCATCGTCGGTGCGCAGCGCCATGGCGCTGTCCGGTCCCAGCGATTGCTGGCTGAACAGCCGCTGGAAATGCTCGGCCGCGACGACGGCATAGACCACGCCCTGAAAGCCGCCATCCGCGTCCTGCAGCCGCCGGGCCAGCACGATGGCCCATTTGTCGAAGGACAGGCTCACCAGCGGCGAGGACACGACCATCTGGTCCGTATCCCGGGCCTGCTCGAAATACGGCCGGCTCTCGATCGAGAACGGCACGGTGACTTCGCTGGGCACCAGCAGCACCTGGCCATCGGGGCCCGTGGTCCTGAGCGCCGTCACGAACGGAATCAGCGCGCGCTGTTCCTGCAGCGCTTCCTCGAGTGCGGATTGCGCCGCGGGCAGGCCGTCGATGGAACGCATGCGAAACCGGTTCGTAATGGACGACAGCGCGTTGTCCACGAGCCGCAGCTCCGCCGTGAGCTCCAGCCCCAGACTGCGGGCCTGATTGCGCGTCACGGCGATGCCCAGGTCCATGTCGGCCTGGTAGTTGGCATGCAGGTTCAATCCGGTCGCAAGGCACAGCAGGCATGCCACCAGCAGATTGCCGAGAACGATGCGCCGCAGCACTGTTTTGGAAATCCTCAGACTCATACCGCTTTGTCGTGAATGCGATGCAGCGCATCGGGTTGCAATTCGCCTGGCGACACGCGCGCCCAGGCACGGCGACTCTTCAACCGGCAGTTTGCCGGTTTACGCGGAAATTGAACAGTCTGCAGCAACCGGGCGGGCGCTTGCGCCGGTGCCAGGCTCCGCAGTTTGCGGGCCGCTCTTCCTCCCAAAAAAAATGCCTGCCATGGGAAACATGGCAGGCGCGGTTCGCCGCAGGACCCGGGGCAGGCGCCGCTGCCGGCCCGCAGCGCCGACCCGCGCCCGGCGTCAGAAGGCGTACTTGACCGCCGCCATCACATTGCGCGGCGCACCATACATTGCACCGTAGTTGCTCAGGCCGCTGTAGTAATGCTTGTCGAAAACGTTGTTCAGATGCAGCGACACCGACAGCTGCCGGCTCACGGCGTAGCGCGCCATCAGGTTGACGACGGCATGGCTCTTTTGCGCCGGCTCGCCCACATAGCCGTATTCGCTTTGCCAGTTGACACCGCCGCCTATGGTCAGCGGATGGAGTTCACCGCGCAACCGGTAAGTGGTGAACAGCTTGAGCCCGTGGCGCGGAATCGGGGTGTTGGCGCGCGTACCATCGGCATCCTTGCTCGAGGTATAGGCATAACCGGCACTCATGTTCCAGCCCTTGGCGACTTCACCCGCAGCCTCGAGTTCCAGGCCCTGGGTGGTGATGCCCTGCAGCGCATCATAGGCGTCCGTGCCCGCGTTGTAGACCGCCAGGTTGTCCTGCCTGGAACGGAAGACCGCGAGGCTGGTGATGAGCCGACCGTCGAGCCAGCCGGCCTTGACGCCGGCTTCGTAGCTTGTGCCCTGCTCGGGGGCCAGTGGCCGGTTGCTCACGTCGCGCACCGATGCGGCCTGGGGCTGAAACACCTGGGTGTAGTTGCCGTAAAGCGACCAGCGCTCGTCCAGTGCATGCACCAGCCCCGCATAGGGCACGACCACGCCGCGCTCGCGCAGCTCGGTGCGGCTTTGCGCACCGGCCACGGTGGTGGTGTCGGCCACGCGTTTCCAGTCGATCGCGCGCGCGCCCGTGATCAGCGTGGTCGAATCGCCCAGGCTCCAGCGTGCAGTGACATAGGCGCTGAGCTGGTTTTCCCTGGTCGCGGTATCGCTGGCCTTGACGAAAACCGGCACGTTGGCATTGCCGTCCCAGTCATGCAGGTTGCCTATGCTGCCGTCGTAGCCAGTCCATGGTCCCATCCAGCCGCCGTAGTCGCCGGTGTCCCTGTGCAGCTGGGACAGCGAGACGCCGGCCACTGCTTCGTGCGCGCGCCCAAACAGCGAGAACGGCCCGTTCAGCTGCGCATCGACACTGTTCTGGCGGTCCGTGCTTTGCCAGCGCACAGGCCACAGCGCGCCGCCCAGACCCGTGGCCTGGTCTATGCTGCCGGTCAGAAAGTACAGCGCACTGTCGTATGCCGAGCGCAAATGCGCATAGTCGATCTTGGCATGCCAGCCGGTGCCGAAGTCATGTGCCAGCGAGGCGAACACGCTGTCCACTTGCGGCGCGTGGTAGGCCCAGTTGGGTCCGATGTTGATCGAGCGCGCGAAGTTTGTCGCCACGCCATTGCTGTAGGTCAACGGGAAACCGGTGCGCATTGACGCATCATTCCGGTCCGATTGCGCGCTGAAACCTGCGGTCAGCAGGGTCGAGGGCGCCAGGTCCAATTCCACGATGCCGTAGACCACATCGCTCTTCTTATGGTAACGGTCTATCCAAGAATGCTGCTGCTTGGCGTCGACCACCAGCCGGCCGCGCAGGCTCGCGCTGTCATTGAGCGGCGAGGAGATGTCGGCCCCGACGCCATATCGGTCCCAGCTGCCGGCCTCGGCGCTGACGCTGATCTGGCGCTCGGCCATGGGGCGCTTGCGGACCATGTTGATGCTGGCCGACGGATTGCCCATGCCGCTCATCAGCCCGTTCGCGCCGCGCACGACTTCAATGCGGTCGTACATGACGGTGTTCTGCATCGAGCCCGCCACCGCGCTGGGCATGCCATCGAGCAGGTAGTTGGAGACGGAAAAACCGCGTGACCAGATGCCTTCCAGATCCGTTCCCATGCCCTGGCGGAACGCGGTGACGCCGGTGGTGAACTCCAGTACCTCGTTCACGGTGTCGAGGTGCTGGTCGTCGAGCCGCTGGCGCGTGATCACCGAGACCGATTGCGGCGTCTCCTTCGCACCCAGCGCCAGCGGCGTTCCGGTCGCGCTGCGGCCTATGGCGCGGTAGCTGCCCGTGCCTTCGGTGGCGCCGCCGGGCTCGGCCTGCGCGCTCACACGCACTTCCGCGAGCGCGCTGGCCGCGCCCACGGCGGGCGTGACCCGCACCAGAAAACCCCCACCCGCGCGCGGCACCGCATCCAGCCCGGTTCCCGCCAGCAGCGCGGCCAGGGCCTGGGCCACGGTCATCTCGCCTTGCACGCCCGGGCTTTGCCTGCCCGCCGTATCCGCAGTGAACAGCGACAGCATGATCCCGGCCTCGACGCCGAAGCGGTTGAGCGTGGCCGTCAGTGGTCCGGCGGGAATGTCATAGCGCTGCGTTGCCGCGGCCTGGGCATGGGCGCATGGCGCAGCGATCAGGCAGGCTGCCGCGGGCAATGTCAGCACCATCGGGCGCAGGGCGAAGGCCAGGCGCGTGGCGCGCAAAATCGGGTGGTGACCCATGATGTTCTCTCTGTCTGTAAGGGGTGGTCGACGAAATGCCGCGCCATGCATGGCGCTTCACCTCCATTGCCCCGCGAGATGGGAAAAGTGATCAGCAAAGGTCCCAGAAATTACCGCGGCTGCACGCTGACCCAGTAACGCGTGGCCGTGCGCAGGGCCAGGGGCTGGGTTGCCAGCAGCATGTCGAGCACGCGGTCGGTGTCCGCGAGCGGGTAGGTGCCGCTGATCGGCAGGCGCGCGACCACGGGATCGCACCCCAGATAGCCGGGGCGATGGCGCGCAAGCTCCGCGAGGAACTCGGCCAGCGGCATGTCCTGCGCCACCAGCATGCCGCGCGTCCAGGCGATGGCGCTGGCGTCGGCCGATTCAACCGTCTCTGCGTGCTGCGCATCAAAGCGCACCTGCTCCCCTTTGGAAAGAATGAAGCGGCGCGCCGGGCTGCGCTGCGGCGTGATTTCCGTCTGTCCTTCGAACAGCATGACCTGGGTGCTGCCCAGGCCGCGCTCGCGCACGCCAAAGCGCGTTCCCAAAGCACGGATGCGGCCATGGCGGGTTTCGACCACCAGCGGCTGGGCAAGCGCGGTCGAGCCCGGCGCCGTGGTCACGAGGATCTCGCCGGCGCGCAAGCGCAGCAGGCGCCAGCGCTCGTCGTATTGCACGTCCAGCGCACTGCGGGCGTTGAGTTCCAGCTGCGTGCCGTCGGGCAAAGTGATGGCGCGGCGTTCAGCCGTGCCCGTGCTTTCATCGGCGCCGGCCAGCCAGACGCCCGAAGTTTCGCCCTGCGCCTGCCACGCCAGCGTGCCCGCCCCGGCGCCGCTGAACAGCAGCAGCGCCAGATTGCGCAGCGCCACGCGCCGACCGCGCCCTGCGCTGCGCGCCGCATGCGCCAGGGCCGCGCTGGCCGCAGTTCCGGCTAGCGGCTGCAGTTGCAGTCCCATGGCCTCTATGCGCTGCCAGGCGCGCTCGTGGTCGGCATGCGCCTGGCGCCAGGCCTGCAGGCGCTGGTTCAATTGTCCGCGCGCGTGCGCAGTGAGTTCGTCCGACTGCAACTCCACCAGCCAAAGAGCGGCCTGTTGCTGCACCGCGGGCGCAATGGCGGCGCTCATGCCGCGGAATCGTTCAGGAAGCAGACCTGCACCACGGCCCGGGCGATGTAGCGCCGTGCGGTCGGCAGCGACACCCCCAGCTCGACGGCGATATCGGCCTGCCTCATGCCCTCGATCTGCGACAGCAGGAATGCCTGGCGCACGGGCAAGGGCAGTTCGCCCAACAGCCGGTCGATCTCTACCAGGGCTTCCAGCACGATGGCGCGCTGTTCGGGCGAGATCGCAGTGGGTTGCGGCTGCAGCGCCAGCGTCTCCAGGTAGGCCTGCTCGATGGCGCGGCGGCGGTAAAGATTGGCCGCGAGTCCCTGCGCAATGGTGACCAGCATGGCGCGCGGCTCACGCAGCGCACGGATCTCCTGTACGTCGCGCCCCATGAGCCGCAGATAGGCGTCCTGGGCCAGATCGGCCGCGTCGAAGGCATTGCCCAGCTTTCTGCGCAGCCACGCCTGCAGCCAGCGGTGATGATCCGAGTACAGCGTGGTGATCTCGCGGCTGACTACGCTGTCGAGAGCGGGCATAAGGGAAGGATTGGGCGGATTGCAAAGCCTGACGAACGCTGCGAGCGCCATCAGTAATAATTCTTATTTGCATTTTAGCGCCGCATTTCAACGATGCGCAAAGCAGCCCAAGGAACTGCCGCACAAACGCCCCCTGGCTGGCGAACGAGGCCCGGACTGCACCGGCCATCTGCGGCGCGAAACGCGGGCAAGAGGCAAAGGCAGGCAGTCCGTTCGACAACTGCGCCATTGCTGCGGGCGGAATCGGCAAATCCGCGCTGGCGACAGGCAAAAAAAAGCCAACCGCGAAGGTTGGCTTTTGCCCAACCCGCAAGGGTTGGATTTTTGGTGGGCCTCCCGTGAGTCGAACACGGCACCAACGGATTATGAGTCCGCTGCTCTAACCAAGCATGAGCTAGAGGCCCTTGACTGGGCGCCTGAATGCACAAGGCATTTCAGCAAAACTCGACTATTGTAGAGCCTATCTGCGATGACTCAAGGCATTGGTGACCAGCTTCGATGTGATATCGACGATCTGGATCATCTTGTCGTAGTGCATGCGCGTCGGGCCGATCACGCCCAGGGTGCCGACGATCTTGCCGTCGACTTCGTAGGGCGCGCTCACGATGGACAGTTCCTCGAACGGCACGACATGGCTTTCGCCGCCGATGTAGATGCGCACGCCCTCGGCCTGGCTGGAGATGTCGAGCAGGCGCAGGATCTGGGTTTTCTGCTCGAACAGGTCGAACGCGCGCCGCAGGTGGTCCATGTCGCTGGAGAAGTCGCTCACGGCCAGCAGGTTGCGCTCGCCCGAGATCACCACATCGGCCTCGTTGCTCTGGTCTTCGCTGCCCACATTGACGGCCGCCTGCATCAGCGCCGCGACTTCGCCGCGCAGCAGTTCGACTTCGCCCTTGAGGCGCTCGCGCACCTGCTCCATGGCCAGGCCCGCATAATTGGCATTGAGGAAGTTCGCGGCCTCGACCAGCTGCGACGAGGTGTAGTCGACTTCGGTGAAGATCACGCGGTTCTGCACGTCGCCCTCGGGCGAGACGATGATCACCAGGAAACGTTTTTCGGACAGCCGCACGAACTCGATCTGGCGGAACACCGAAGTGCGCTTGGGCACCATCACCACACCGACAAACTGCGACAGGCTCGACAGCAGATGCGCCGCGTTGGCGATGACTTTCTGCGGTTGTTCGGCCGGCAGCGCGGGCGCGTGGAAGTCGTCGCGCTGCACTGTCAACATGGTGTCGACGAACAAGCGGTAACCTTTGGCCGTGGGAATGCGGCCCGCCGAGGTGTGCGGGCTGACGATCAGCCCCAGTTCCTCAAGGTCGGACATCACATTGCGTATCGTCGCAGGCGACAATTCAAGGCCCGAGGCACGCGAAAGCGTGCGTGAACCTATGGGCTGGCCGTCGGCGATGTAGCGCTCGACCAGCGCTTTGAGTAACAACTTGGCACGGTCATCGAGCATGTAGTGATTTTAATGATGTAATTTCAAAATGACGTCTAAGTTCCGCCGAGTCGCACTGATCGGGAAATACCAGTCGCCCGCATCCAGCAGCGCCAGCCCCGACAGCGCACGCCACGCGCTGCAGGATATTGCCAGCTTTGTCAGCAGCCAGGGATGCGAAGTCATTGTCGACGCCGAAACCGCCAGAAACGCGGGCATACAGAATTACCGTTCGATGGATGTCGACGGCCTGGGAGCGCACTGCGACCTGGGCCTGGTCGTCGGCGGCGACGGCACCATGCTGGGCATAGGCCGCCACATGGCGCGCTACGGCACGCCGCTGATAGGCATCAACCAGGGGCGCCTGGGCTTCGTCACGGACATCCCGCTCGAAGATTACCAGACCACCCTCACGCCCATGCTCCAAGGGGAATACGAGGAAGACCTGCGGCCCATGATCCTGGCGCGCGTGATGCGCGGCGATCAGCTGGTGTTCGAGGCGCTGGCAATGAACGACGTCGTGGTCAATCGCGGTGCCACATCGGGCATGGTCGAGCTGCGCGTCGAAGTCGGCGGCCACTTCGTCGCCAACCAGCGCGCCGACGGCCTGATCATCGCCACGCCCACGGGCTCGACAGCCTATGCGCTGTCGGTCGGCGGGCCGATGATGCACCCGTCGATTCCCGGCTGGGTCATGGCACCGATCGCGCCGCACACCTTCTCCAACCGCCCCATCGTGCTGTCGGATGCGACCGAAGTCGTGATCGAAGTCGTCGGCGGGCGCGATGTCAGCGCCAATTTCGACATGCAGTCGCTGGCCTCGCTGCTGCACGGCGACCGCATTCTGGTGACCAAGGCCGAGCATTCGGTGCGCTTCCTGCATCCCAAGGGCTGGAACTACTTCGCCACGCTGCGCAAGAAGCTCGGCTGGAACGAGGGAGTCAACTGAGATGGGTCTCAAACGCATTGCGCTGCGCGACTTCGTCATCGTCCAGGCGCTGGACCTCGACCTGCATGGCGGCTTCACGGCGCTGACCGGCGAGACCGGCGCGGGCAAATCCATTCTGATCGACGCCGTGCAGCTTGCGCTGGGCGCGCGCGCCGACGCCGGCGTGGTGCGCGAAGGCGCGCCCCAGGCCGATATCTGCGCCGAGTTCGAATGCCCGGCGCGGCTCAAGCCCTGGCTGGAACAAGGCGGCTTCGCGCTCGAGGACAGCCTGCTGCTGCGCCGCGTGATCGACGCCCAGGGCCGCAGCCGCGCCTGGATCAATGGCGCGCCGGCCACGGCCACGCAGCTGCGCACCGTGGGCGAGCAACTGCTCGACATCCATGGCCAGCACGCCTGGCAAAGCCTCACGCGCCCCGACGCGGCGCGCGAACTGCTCGACGCCTATGCCGGCCTGCAGACCCAGCCGCTGCGCAATCTCTGGACCGTGTGGCGCAATGCGCGCCAGGCGCTGGAGCACGCGATTGCCGCGCAGGACACCTTGCAGCGCGAACGCGAACGCCTGCAGTGGCAGATCAGCGAAGTCGAAAAGCTCGACCCGGGTGAAGACGAATGGGAAGAGCTCAACGCCCAGCACACGCGGCTGTCGCATGCCCAGGCGCTGCTCGACACCGCGCAGGGCGCGCTGTTCGCGATCGAGGACGATGAAACCGGCGGCCTCGCGGCGCTGGGCCGCGCGCACAGCGACCTGCAGGACCAGGAGCACCTGGACCCCGAATTCAAGGAAATCGCCGAAGTGCTGGCCTCGGGCCTGGCGCAGATCAGCGATGCACGCCACTCGCTGCAGACCTATCTGCGGCGCACCGAACTCGACCCCGAACGGCTGGCCGAACTCGACAGCCGGCTGTCGCTGTGGATGCAGCTAGCGCGCCGCTACAAGCGCCTGCCGGCCGAACTGCCGCAGCTGTACGCAGGCTGGAAGGAAGAATTGCGCCAGCTCGACGCCGTGGTCGACATCGCGGGCCTGCGCGCCCAGGTCGATGCGGGCTATGCCGCCTACGAACAGGCCGCCAAGGCGCTGTCGCAGCAGCGCGCCAAGGCCGCGCCCAAGCTGTCGCGCGCCATCACGCTGGCGATGCAGGGCCTGGGAATGCAGGGCGGGCGCTTCGAGGTTGCGCAGACCGCGGCCGACGAACCCGGCCCGCACGGCATGGATACGCTCGCGTTTCTGGTTGCCGGCCATCCCGGCGCCAGCCCCAAGCCCATAGGCAAGGTGGCATCGGGCGGCGAGCTCTCGCGCATCTCGCTGGCGATCGCGGTCACGACCAGCGAACTGGGCGAAGCCTCGACGCTGATCTTCGACGAAGTGGACTCGGGCGTGGGCGGGGCCGTGGCAGAAACCGTGGGCAAGCTGATGCACAAGCTCGGCCGCGATCGCCAGGTGCTGGCCGTGACCCATCTGCCTCAGGTCGCGGCCTGCGCCGATCACCATCTGGTCGTTGCCAAGAAGCGCGACAAGCAGGCCACCACGAGCACCGTTACCGCGCTCGTGCCCGAGACGCGCGTGGCCGAAGTCGCGCGCATGCTCGGCGGCGAGCGCCTGTCCGAAACCACCATGGCACACGCGCGCGAAATGCTGCAGCAAGCGACCGTGCCGGCGCGCAAAGGTTGATGCATGTCACTTGAAATCGTGTTGGTCACCGGCATGTCCGGTTCCGGAAAATCCGTGGCGCTGCATGCGCTCGAGGACGCAGGCTACTACTGCGTCGACAACCTGCCGCCCGAGCTGCTGGCCTCGTTCGTCGCGCTCGAGCATGCACACCATGGCAACCGCGTGGCCATCGCCATCGACGCGCGCAGCGCCACCGGACTGCCGCAGCTGCCGGCGCAGCTGGCGCTGCTGCGCAGCCAGGGCGCGGTGGTGCAGTCGCTGTTTCTCGACGCCACCACCGGCACGCTGGTGCGGCGCTTTTCGGAAACCCGGCGCCGCCACCCGCTGTCGGGCGACGAGCTGCAGCATGGCCGCCGCGCGCTGGTGCAGACCATCGAATGGGAGCGCGAACTGCTGGCCGACCTGCGCGAGCAGTCGCAGGTGATAGACACCAGCACCATACGGCCGTCGCAGCTGCAAAGCTATGTGAAGAGCCTGGTGACCCTGCCCCAGGGACAGATGACGCTGGTGTTCCAGTCGTTCGGTTTCAAGTACGGCCTGCCGGCCGACTGCGACTATCTGTTCGATGTGCGCATGCTGCCCAATCCGTACTACGACACCGAGCTGCGGCCTTTTTCGGGCAAGGATGCGGCAGTGCAGGCCTTCCTGCGCCAGCAGCCCGAAGTGCAGCAGATGCAGCAGCAGATCGCGCAGTTCTTCGAGCACTGGCTGCCCTTGCTCGAGCAGAACCACCGCAGCTATGTCACCGTGGCCATTGGTTGCACCGGCGGCCACCACCGCTCGGTCTACCTGGTCGAACAGCTCGCCGCGCATTTCGGCAAGGACTGGCCCACGCTGACCCGGCACCGGGAACTCGACGCGCGCACTCCCGCCGCGGAAATCTAGCCTTCGCGCTCGAGCAGCTTGCGGACTGGCGCGGGCAGGCCCATGTCGGTCCACTGGGCGCGCGTATACCAGTCATCGGCTTCGGGCTCGGCCGTGCCTATGCGTGCCACCACCGCATGCAGGTGCAGATCGCGGTGCGTGAGCACATGCAGGAAAGCGGGCTGGTGCTCCAGCTGCACGCCGCCCTGCGGCCAGCGCGCCTGCACGGCGGCTTCGAGCGCCGCCGCATCCTCGAACACCGGCGGGCTGTAGAGCCCGGCCCAGATGCCCGTGGACGGCCGCTTGGCCAGGCCTATGCGCCCGGCGCTGTCCTGGGCCACGAGCAGCCACCACGACTGGGAGCTGCGCTTGAGCTTGCGCGTGCGCACCGGATAGTCCTCGGGATTGCCGGCGCGCGCCGCGCGGCACTGGCTTTGCAGCGGGCACAGCAGGCAGGCCGGCTTGCGCGGCAGGCACAGGCTCGCGCCCAGGTCCATCATGCCCTGCGTGTAGCGCGGCATCGCGTCCTGCAGATCGAGTTCGCGCGGATCGGGGCACAGCTCGGTGGCCAGATCCCACAGCGTGCGCTCGTTGCGCGCCACGGCCAGATCGGCATCGAACGCCAGCACGCGCGTGAGCACGCGCCGCACATTGGCGTCGAGAATCGGCACGCGCTCGGAAAAGCAGAACGCGGCAATCGCGCCCGCGGTCGAGCGGCCTATTCCGGGCAGCGTCGCGAGTTGCTCGGCGGTCTCGGGAAAGCGCCCGCCGTGCAGCGCCATCACGGCCTTTGCGCACTTGTGCAGATTGCGCGCGCGGCTGTAGTAACCCAGGCCGCTCCACAGCGCCAGCACCGCGTCCTCGGGCGCGGCCGCAAGGCTGGCGACATCGGGAAACTGGGCGAGAAAGCGCGGGTAGTAGCCGAGCACGGTCGCGACCTGGGTCTGCTGCAGCATGATCTCGGAAAGCCAGACCCGGTACGGGTCGCGCGTTTGCTGCCACGGCAGATGATTGCGGCCATGCGAGGCCTGCCACTGCACGACGGCAGCGGCGATCGAGGAAGTCGTCAAAATCAGATTACCGATGTGGGGTCTTGTTCTGCAGGCGTTGAATGCGGCGCGGGCGGCACGGGCGGCTCTAACAGCTCCCGGCACAGCTGGGCCAACTGCTCGGTCAGCGCCGCGATCTCCTGCTCGGCGGCATCGATTTCGGCGATGCGCTCGACCAGGCTGCTGGCCGCGAGCTGGATGCGGTCCACCGCTTCTATGCGGCGCGTGAAACTGCGCTTGCGCTCTTTCCATTGTGCATCGAGTTGCACCATCGCCGATTGGCTCCACAGCGAGAGCTCCTGGCCGGCGGCGCCAAACACGCCCGCGAGGCGCTCGGCCAGCGCGCGGATCAGGCGCTGCGAATAATCTGCGCGCGCGAGCTGCAGCGCATGGCCCAGGCCCAGGTAATGCAGGTAGCCGCGCTCGATCTGCGCCAGGTCGCGCGCCAGATCCTGCAAGGGCCAGGACGCGGTCGCCTGCAGCGAAAAGCCGAACTCGGCATTGAGCGCGCGAAACGAGGCGACCACCATCTGCTGCAGTTCGCCGGCATCGACCAGCACCTGGTCGACCGCGGCGCGCAGCTGTTCGAACGTCGCGACATAGGCCTTGCGCGCGCCGAGCTTGAGGCCGCCGCGCGCCAGCGACTCGCGCAGCGGCGCGAGCCTGGCCTCGATCGCGGCCGCGCCCAGCGACTGCAGCACGCTCTGCAGCGTGCGCGCCTGCACGCTGCGCAGCGCCTGGATGCGCGCCGCGCTGGCGTCGAACTCCGTCTGCTCCTGCTCTATGCGCGCGCGCATGGAGACGATCACGCTGGAATTCTTGCCGCGCAGGCTGCGCAGCTCGGCCATCTGGTCGTCGAGATCGCGCCGGCGTATCGTGAGCCGGCGCACCACTTCAGTCTGCAGATGGGCGACGCCGGTGGCGACGGCCGCGCGCAGAACATGCTGGCGCTGGCCCATGATGCCTTCTGACAGCGCCTGCTCGAACGCCATCAGACCGCTGGCGCGCAGCAGCGCGTCGTCGGCGGCGATCTTCGCGACCAGGCCTTTTTGCGCCGACACCGCGAGCACGCGCTCGAGCGACAGGCCCAGCGTCTGCGCCGATATCGCGCGCTGGCGCTGAATCTGCGCATGCACCTGCTGGCCGGTGCTGAGCCGGTCCCACAGCGTATCGATCTTGTTGAGCACCACCAGCCGCGACAGATCGCCGCTGTCGCTGGGCGCGAGATGCGCGCGCCAGACGGCCAGGTCGGACTGCGTCACGCCGGTGTCGGCGGCAATCAGGAACACCACCGCATGCGCCTGGGGAATCAGGTTCACGGTCAGTTCGGGCTCGGCGCCGACGGCGTTCAGGCCGGGCGTGTCGAGAATCACCAGCCCCTCGCGCAGCAAGGGGTGGGGCAGGTTGATCAGCGCATGGCGCCACATCGGCACTTCGACCAGGCCCTGTTCATCGAGCACCGGCTGCTCGTTGGGATGGGCTTCATCCTGCCAGAAGCCCCAGGCGCGGGCCTGGGACAGCGGCACGCGGCGCGTTTCGGCCACCTTGGCGAGCATTTGCGCGAGCTGCGCGCTGTCGTCGACATCGAGCGGCCACTGCTGCCAAGCTTCGGGCCGCAGCCGCCATTCGGCCAGGCTGGGCGCATGTTCGCGGGTTTCCACGGGCAGCAGGCGCAGGCAGGGCGCCAGCCCTTCGTCCCAGCCCAGCTCTGCCGGACACATGGTGGTGCGGCCCGCGCCCGCGGGCATCAGGCGCCGGCCGTAGCCCGCGAAGAACACTGCATTGATCAGCTCGGACTTGCCGCGCGAGAACTCGGCGACGAAAGCCACCGTGACCTTGTCGCCGCGCACCTGGGCCTGCAGGCGCTGCAGGCGCTCGTCGACCGCCGCGTCCAGCAGTTCGTGGCCCGAAAGCCATTCGCGCAACTGATGCAGCTGCCGTGCGAAATCACGGCGCCAGCTGCCGTGCTGATCGAACTGCGCATTGAATGGTGTGGACAACTTGGCTCTCCCGCGGATGTACTGCGGACAGGGCGCCCGACTTCACAAAATATATAGCAAGTGCCAACCAACGATACGCGGCACCTGCCCATGATACCGGCGTGACCCTGGCCCGGGACGGCAAGCCTGCGGCCGTCCGGGGCTGCTCAAAGCTTCTGGCAATAAGTGCAGTAGAAAGTGCTGCGCTGCCCCTGGCGCAGCATGCGCAGCGGCGCCGCGCATTGCGTGCAGGGCAGGCCTTCGCGGTCGTAGACCTGGGCCTGCAGCTGGAAATGCCCAGGCATGCCGTGGGCATTGGAGAAGTCCTTGAGCGTGGTGCCGCCCTGCTCCACCGCGGCCGCGAGCACGCGGCGTATGGCTTCGTAGAGCCGCAGCGCGCGCCGCGGCCCTATGGTGTTGGCCGGCGCCAGCGGCGAGATGCGCGCCGTGAACAGCACTTCGGAGGCGTAGATGTTGCCCACGCCGACCACCAGCTTGCCGCCCAGCAGCAGTTGCTTGATCGGCGTGCGGCTGGCCTGCAGGCCGGCGTAGAACGCCTTGGGCGCAAACCCATCCTCGAGCGGCTCCATGCCCAGGCGGCTGAGCAGTTTTTGCGCCACCGGATCGGCCTCGCCCGCGGCATAGACCACGGCGCCGAAGCGGCGCGGATCGTGCAGGCGCAGCACGCCCTGGCTGGTGACCAGATCGAAATGATCGTGCGGGCCTGCGGGCGGCAGGCCCTGGGCGGACGCAAAGCGCAGGCTGCCCGACATGCCCAGGTGCAGCAGCAGCAGGCCTTCGCTCATGTCCAGCAGAAGATATTTGCCGCGGCGGCGCACGGACAGCACCTCGCGCCCCACCAGGTCTTCGGGCGCCAGCCCCAGCGGCCAGCGCAAGGGCTTGCCCAGGCGCGCGGATTCTATGCGCGCGCCCGCGATGGCCGGGGCAAACGAACGGCGCGTGACTTCCACTTCGGGTAATTCGGGCATGGCAATCCTGGAAAATGGGCCGCCTTGGGACGCTGCAAGACACGCCACGTGCGGCAATATTCTTTGCAATTGGGGCGGTTTTGCGGCAATGCAAGCTGCACCCGGTTGCGCGCAGGGGGACCCCGTTCGATTATTATCATTCGATGGTTCATCCTCTACGCCCTCGGGCCCTGGCGCTGGCCGCCGCACTGGTCGTCGCCCCCGCAATCGCCTGGAGCCAAACGGCGCCAGTGCCCTCGGACGCCGAAACCCTGGCACCCCAGCCGGACAACGACGCGGACGACCCCGCGGCGCTCAACGCCGAGCTGTTCTATGAAATCCTGGTCGGCGAAATGGCCGCCGGCGTCGGTGATCCGGGCAGCGGCCAGGCACTGATGCTCAATGCCGCGCGCCAGAGCAACAATCCCCAGCTGTACCGCCGCGCCACCGAAATGGCGCTGCAGGCGCGTGCCGGCAACCAGGCGCTGACTGCGGCCCAGGCCTGGCGCCAGGCCTTTCCCGAATCGCGCAATGCCAACCGCTATGTGCTGCAGATCCTGGTGGCGCTCAACCGCATAGGCGACACCCTGCCCTATCTGCGCCAGGAAATCGCCTCCACGCCCGCGCCGAGCAAGCCCGTGGCATTTCTGTCGATCACCCAGCTTTTCAGCCGCGTCAGCGACAAGGCCCTGGCGGCCGACATCGTTGCCCAGGCGCTCGAAGGCGAGTTGACCGATCCGGCCTCGGGCCCTTCGGCCTATGCCGCGATAGGCCACATGCAACTGGCGGCGGGCAAGCCCAGGGCCGCGCTCGACGCCATACAGCGCGCCGAAGCGCTGTCGCCGGGCAATGGCGCGGCGGCGCTGCTGGCGCTCGAGCTGCTGGAGAACGGCCAGCGCGACGCCGAGCCCATCGTTGCGCGCTATGTCGACAAGCAGCGCGGCGCCGACATGCGCATGGCCTACGCGCGCATCCTGCTGGGGCAGGAGCGGCTCGAGCCCGCCGAAGCCCAGCTCCTGGCGATCACGCGCGAGAACCCCGATTACGCCGACGCCTGGTTCACGCTGGCGCGCATGCAGGTCCAGACCCAGCGCTGGCAGGCGGCCGAAGCTTCGCTGCAGCGCTTCGACGCCCTGATTCCCCAGCTGCCCAATGCGGGCATACAGCGCAACGCGCGCACCGAGTCGGCCTTGCAGCACGCGCTGATCGCCCAGAAACAGGGCCGCCTGCCGCAGGCGCTCGAATGGCTGGAGCGCATCGAGGGGGGGGCCCAGCTGCTCAACGTCCAGGTGCGCCGCGCCTCGATACTCGCCCAGCAGGGCCAGCTGGACCAGGCGCGCGCCGTGATCCAGGCCGTGCCCGCGGGCACCGAACAGCAGCAGCGGCTCAAGAAGCAGGCCGAAGTGCAGCTGGTGCGCGAAGCCGGTCAACCGGCGCTGGCCTTCACGCTGCAATCCGCATTGCACCAGCAGTTCCCGCAGGACAACGAGATTGCCTACGACACCGCCATCCTGGCCGAGAAAATCGGCCGTTTCCAGGAAATGGAAAGCCTGCTGCGCGACATCATCGCGCGCGACCCGGGCTTTCACCACGCCTACAACGCGCTGGGCTTTTCGTTTGCCGAACGCGGCGTGCGCCTGGACGAAGCGCGCGCGCTGATCACCAAGGCGCTCGAAGCCGCGCCCAACGACCCGTTCATCATGGACAGCCTGGCCTGGACCGAATTTCGCAGCGGCAACGCGGCCCAGGCGCAGGCCTTGCTCGAGAAAGCCTTTGCGCTGCGCCCCGACGCCGAGATCGCCGCCCATCTGGGTGAAGTGCTCTGGAGCAGCGGCCAGCAGCGCCAGGCGCGCGCCATCTGGGACAAGGGCCTGGCGCTGAACGCCGACAACGAAACCTTGCGCGAAACGCTGCAGCGCCTGGGCGTCAAGCCATGATGGCCGGGCCCGTGCGCGCACGGCGCCGCGCGCTGCTGCTCGCCACCGCTCCGATGGCGCTGTGGCTCGCGGGCTGCGCCCAGCCACCCGCGCGCCCCGCACCCGCCGATGCCGCGGCCTACTGGAGCGGCCGTCTGGCGCTGCAACTGCACGACCCCCAGGCCCAGGAGCAGTCGTTCAGCGCCTCGTTCGAGCTGCAGGGCGCCGAGCGCGCGGGCCAGCTGCTGCTGCTGAGCCCGTTCGGCGCGGTGTTGGCCGAACTGCAGTGGAGCCCCGCGGGCGCACAGCTGCGCCAGGGCGGCCAGCTGCGCGAATCGCCGTCGCTCGACGCATTGGTGCAGGACACCGTAGGCACGCCGCTGCCCATAGGCGCGCTGTTTGCCTGGCTCGCGGGCCGGCAGGCGTCGGCGCCCGGCTGGCAGGCCGACCTCACGCAATTGCCCGAAGGCCGTCTGCGCGCCGAACGCACGGACCCGCTGCCGCGCGCCACGTTGCGCCTGGTGCTGGACCGCTGAAGTCCGCGGCCCCTCTTTTTTTGATTTCTGGTTTCCATTCCATGCGTTCGCTCCTCGATGTGCCGGCCCCGGCCAAACTCAACCTGTTCCTGCACATCACCGGCCGCCGCCCGGATGGCTACCACCTGATCGAATCGGTGTTCATGCTGATCGACTGGCAGGACCGTCTGCATTTCGAGCTGCGCGCCGATGGCGCGATCACGCGCGAAGACCTCAGCGGCATGCGCCTGCCCGACGAAGACCTGATAGTGCGCGCCGCGCGCGCCTTGCAGCAGGCTACGGGCTGCAGCGCGGGCGCGCATATCGGCATAGACAAGAGCATTCCAGCCCAGGCCGGAATGGGCGGCGGCTCGTCCGACGCGGCGACCACGCTGCTGGCGCTCAATCGCCTGTGGCAGCTCGATCTGCCGCGGTCGGCGCTGGAAACCATAGGCCTGGCCCTGGGCGCCGACGTGCCGTTCTTTCTGCGCGGGCACAACGCCTGGGTCGAAGGCATAGGCGATATAATCACGCCACTCGAAAAAGCGTTGCCGCGGCAGCGCTTTGTTGTGGTCAAGCCGGATGCGGGGCTGGAAACAAAATTGATTTTTTCCCACCCTTCCCTGAAACGGGATTCCGAGCATGCTACAATGCCGGTCTTCGCTGCAAAGCACTTTGACTTCGGTCATAACGACTTGCAGCCGGTCGCACAAACCTTGTGCCCCGATGTGAAAAAAGCAATAAACTTGCTTGAATCGCACGGATTGCATGGTAGAATGACGGGCTCAGGAAGTGCAGTGTTTGCACCGATGAAGCAAACGATTGATATGAAAGACGCACCCAGCGACTGGACTGTCAAAGTTTGTGAAAATCTCGACGTTCATCCGCTTCGCGGCTGGGCAAGAGATTAAAGGTTACCGGTTGGTTGCATACGCAATTGACCCGTGTAGGGGAGTCGCCAAGTTGGTTAAGGCACTGGATTTTGATTCCAGCATGCGAAGGTTCGAGTCCTTCTTCCCCTGCCAAATGTCTTATTGCGTACAAGCAAACCCATAAACACTGGGACGCTCATGCAGACCAATCATTCAGACTTCATGATTTTTACCGGCAATGCCAACCGTGGCATGGCCGAAGAGATTGCCAGCAATCTCGGCACCAAGCTTGGCGCTGCGGAAGTTGGCCGTTTCTCCGATGGTGAAGTCACCGTCGAGATCAAGCAGAACGTTCGCACCCGCGACGTTTTCGTCGTTCAGCCGACCTGCGCGCCGACCAATGACAACCTGATGGAACTGCTGGTGATGGTCGACGCGCTCAAGCGCGCCTCGGCCGAACGCATCTGCGCAGTGATCCCCTATTTCGGTTACGCCCGCCAGGACCGTCGCCCGCGTTCGTCGCGCGTGCCGATCACGGCCAAGGTCGTCGCCAACATGCTCCAGGCCGTAGGCGTGGAACGCGTGTTGACGATGGACTTGCACGCTGACCAGATCCAGGGCTTCTTCGATATTCCCGTCGACAACATCTACGCTTCGCCGGTGCTGCTGGGCGATCTGCGCCAGAAGAACTACGAAGACCTGATCGTGGTCTCGCCCGACGTCGGTGGCGTGGTGCGCGCACGCGCCCTGGCCAAGCAGCTGGGCTGCGACCTGGCGATCATCGACAAGCGCCGCCCGAAGGCGAATGTCTCCGAAGTCATGCACGTGATCGGCGACATCGATGGCCGCAACTGCGTGATCATGGATGACATGATCGACACCGCCGGCACGCTGGTCAAGGCTGCCGAAGTGCTCAAGCAGCGCGGCGCCAAGAAGGTCTATGCCTACTGCACCCACCCGATCTTCTCGGGCCCGGCCATCGAGCGCATCGCCGGTGGCGAGGCACTCGACGAAGTCGTGGTGACCAATACCATTCCCCTGAGCGCACAAGCCCAGGCATGCAACAAGATTCGCCAACTCTCCGTGGCTCCGCTGATCGCCGAAACGATCAAGCGCATTTCCACGGGTGATTCGGTACTCAGCTTGTTCTCGGAATAAGACCTCGCTTGCGAGATCTCCAGCCTCCGGGCTGGCGTAAACCTCCTTCGGGAGGTTTTGTGTGTTTCAGAGCATCTCAAGGACAGTCGGGCATGTGCCGGTCTGTCTTTTTATCAAACGAGTCTGACTGGTCGCGGTCGACTCACACAGGAGTTAATTATGAACATTGTCGCTACAGAGCGCGCTAAGCAAGGTACGGGTGCGAGCCGCCGTCTGCGTAATTCGGGCAAGACCCCTGGCATCGTGTTTGGCGGTTCCGCCGAGCCTTTGGCCATCGAACTGGACCACAACGATCTGTGGCACTCCCTGAAGAAGGAAGTGTTCCACTCGAGCGTTCTGGAAATGGACATCGCCGGTCAAGTCAGCAAGGTTGTGCTGCGTGACGTGCAATTCCACCCCTTCAAGCAACTGGTGCTGCACGTTGACTTCCAACGCGTGGACGAAAACACCAAGCTGCACCTGAACGTGCCCCTGCACTTCGAAGGCGCCGACAAGTCGCCCGCAGTGGCCCAGGACAAGTGCATCGTGACGCCTCTGGTCACCGCCCTGCCCGTGGTCTGCGTTCCTTCGGACCTGCCCGAGTTCATCACGGTGGACCTGAGCGACCTGCAAAAGGGCGGCTCGTTCACGCTCAAGCAAGTCAAGCTGCCAAAGGGCGTGGTTGCTCACGTGCGCGGCACGCAAAGCAACCCTGCACTGGTTTCCATCGTGCCTCCCGCCGATGAACTCGTCGCTCCCGTCGAAGGCGCCGCACCCGCTGCTCCCGCCAAGAAGGGCAAGAAGTAATCACTTCTTGAGTGCAGCGCCCGGGCCGCAAGGCCGGGGCGCTGCCCCAAAGCCAACGGCCCACCGCTTCATGCGCGTGGGCCGTTCGCTTTGGGGAGACCGCGGCCCATGGAGATAATTCACACATGATCAAACTGTTTGTCGGCCTGGGCAATCCCGGCCCCGAGTACGAAGATACGCGCCACAACGCCGGTTTCTGGTGGATTGACGAACTGGCGCGCGAGCTCAAGGTGTCGCTGCAGCCCGAGCGCAGCTATTTCGGCCTGGTCGCGCGCACCAGCGTGGACGGCAACAATGTCTGGCTGCTCAAGCCCCAGACCTTCATGAACCTCTCGGGCAAGTCGGTGGGTGCGCTGGCGCGCTTCTTCAAGATCCTGCCCGAGGAAATCCTGGTGGTGCACGACGAGCTCGACGTTGTTCCAGGCCAGGCCAAGCTCAAGCGCGGCGGCAGCCATGCCGGCCACAACGGTCTGCGCGATATCCACGCCCAGCTGGGCACGGGGGACTACTGGCGGCTGCGCATCGGTATCGGCCACCCCGGCGACCGCGCGGAAGTCGCGAACTGGGTGCTGAAGAAGCCCGCGCCCGACCAGCGCACGCTGATCGAAGACAGCATCAACCACTCGCTCAAGTCCTGGCGCCTGCTGCAGGCCGGCGACATGGACAAGGCCACGCTGCAGATCCACACCACCAAGCCGCCCCGGCCGAAAATCCCCAACCCCCTGAGCGGCTGACGCCGCTTCCCCCTCTCAACCTACGGTGGAGGGGGACGGCAACCTCGCTGCGGGGCGGCCCTTGCTCGTTGCCCCCAAGCTGGATCGCGCCAGTTTCAGGAGCACAGGGAAAATGACGCCAACTCTAAACGCCCGCAGCCTTCGCTGCTTCGAGCCGTGTGAACTTCTCGAACAGCGTCTCCCGGCTCTCCACATGGTCGGGGTGCACGGGAATGCAGGCCACGGGGCAGATCTGCACGCATTGCGGTTCGTCGAAATGGCCTACGCATTCGGTGCACTTGGACGGCGTGATCTCGTAGATCAGCTCGCCCATGTAGATCGCGTCGTTCGGGCATTCGGGCTCGCACACGTCGCAGTTGATGCACTCGTCGGTGATCATCAAGGCCATGTCGGCACCCCGCGCGCGCAAAGCCGCGCCTGGCAACACAATGGAGAAGACGGCACAGGTTTCATATAGCCGCAATTATCCGGCCCAGATCAATAGTCCCGCAGCAGCAGCGGACATGCCCATGCCGCGCGGTCTGTTCCGGCCGCTTTTTGCCGCTATGCTCTGCCCTGCCCGCTGAACCGTCCCGCCCATGAGTGTCTTTCTCCTCAAACGCCTGCTCACGCTGATCGCCACCCTGGTGGCGACGTCGGCCGTGGTGTTCGTGGTGCTGGAAATTCTGCCCGGTAACGCCGCGCAGGTGCTCATGGGCCCCGATGCCGCGCCCGAAGCCGTGCAGGCCCTGGCCGAACAGCTGGGGCTGAACCAGCCCGCCTGGCAGCGCTACCTGCAATGGGTCCAGGGCCTGCTGGTGCTGGACCTGGGCGACAGCTATGCCTACGGCAGTCCGGTGCGCGATCTGGTGCTCGAACGCCTGGCGCTCACGGTGCCGCTGGCCGTGCTGGCGATGCTGATCACCACTGCGCTGGCCCTGACCGCGGGCGTCTATGCGGCCGCGCGCCACAACCGCTGGGGCGATGTTGGCGTCATGGGCCTGGCGCAGCTGGGCATAGCGATTCCCAACTTCTGGTTTGCCATCCTGTTGATCCTGCTGTTTTCGGTGAAGCTGCAATGGTTCTCGGCCGGCGGCTTTCCGGGCTGGACCGAAGAAGCCGGTGGCGGCTTCTGGGCCGCGCTCAAGGCCTTGCTGCTGCCCGCGATCTCGCTGGCCGTGGTGCAGGCCGCAATCCTGGCGCGCATCACGCGCTCGGCCGTGCTCGAAGTGCTGCGCGAGGACTTCGTGCGCAGCGCGCGCGCCAAGGGACTTTCGCAGCGCGCCGTGCTATGGGGCCATGTGCTGCGCAATGCCATGGTGCCCGTGGTCACGGTGATGGGCCTGCAGTTCGCCAATCTGCTCGCCGGCACCATCGTCGTCGAGAACGTCTTTTTCCTGCCCGGTCTGGGCCGGCTGATCTTCCAGTCGATCGCCAACCGCGACCTGATCGTGGTGCGCAACTGCGTGATGCTGCTGGCCGCGATGGTGGTGCTGGTGAACTTCATTGTCGACCTGCTGTACGCGGTCATCGATCCGCGCCTGAAAGCCAGCGACCTATGATGCCCCGCGCCCCTACCGTCTGGCAGCGTGCGCTGCGCCAGCGCAGCTTCATGCTCGGCGCCGTGCTGACGCTGTTGCTGCTGTTCGCCGCGGGACTGTCGTTTGTCTGGACCCCCTGGTCGCCCTACGAAATGGATTTGCCTTCCAAACTGCAGCCGCCCGGCGCCGCGCATTGGCTGGGCACCGATGCCTACGGCCGCGATGTCGCCTCGCTGCTGCTGGTGGGCGCGCGCAATTCGATTCTGGTGGGCGTGATCGCCGTGGGCATAGGCCTGGGCCTGGGCACGGCGCTGGGCCTGCTGGCCGCGGCGCGCCGCGGCTGGGTCGAGGAAGCCATCATGCGCCTGGCCGACTTCACGTTCGCGTTCCCCGCGATTCTCTCGGCGATCATGCTCACGGCGGTGTTCGGCGCGGGCATCGTCAACTCCATCATCGCCATCGGCATCTTCAATATCCCGACCTTCGCGCGCGTCACGCGCGCTTCGGCCAACGCGGTCTGGGCGCGCGAATATGTTCTGGCGGCGCGCGCCTGCGGCAGGAGCCGCTGGGCGATCACGCGTGAACATGTGCTGCCCAACATCCTGCCGATGCTGATCGTGCAGGCGACCATACAGTTCGCGCTAGCCATCCTGGCCGAGGCCGCGCTGTCGTACCTGGGCCTGGGCACGCAGCCGCCCCAGCCTTCATGGGGGCGCATGCTCAGCGAAGCCCAGACCTTGATGTTCGAAGCGCCGCTGCTGGCGATCTGGCCCGGCCTGGCAATCGCGCTGGCGGTGCTGGGGCTGAACCTGCTGGGGGACGGCCTGCGCGACCTTCTTGACCCGCGGCTGGCGCGTTCGCGCTGAACCCTGTACCTTGGCACCACGATGGCATTGCTTGAAGTTTCCAACCTGCAGCTGACGCTGGCCACGCCGCGCGGCCAGGTCACGGCCGTGCGCGACATGGACTTCACGCTGGAACGCGGCGCCACGCTGGGAATCATCGGCGAGTCCGGCAGCGGCAAGTCGCTCACGGCCATGGCGCTGATGGGCCTGCTGCCCGAGCGCGCGCAGCTCGCGGGCAGCATGCGTTTCGAAGGCCGGGAACTGATGGGCATGCCAGAGTCCGAACGCGCTGCGCTGCGCGGCAACCGCATCGCCATGGTGTTCCAGGAGCCCATGACCGCGCTCAATCCGCTGCACAGCATAGGCCGCCAGGTGGCCGAGCCGCTGCGCCGCCACCGCGGCCTGTCAGCCAGCGAAGCCCGGCGCCGCGCCGTGGCCCTGCTCGACCGCGTGGGCATAGCCGACGCCGCGCGGCGTTTCGACGCCTATCCGCACGCGTTCTCGGGCGGCCAGCGCCAGCGCATCACCATCGCCATGGCGCTGGCCTGCGAGCCCGATCTGCTGATTGCCGACGAGCCCACGACCGCGCTGGACGTGACCATACAGCAGCAGATCCTCGATCTGATCAGCGACCTGGTCGACGAGCGCCAGATGGCGCTGATCCTGATCTCCCACGATCTGGGCGTGGTCTCGCAGAACGTCGATCATTTGCTGGTGATGTATGGCGGCAGCGTGGTCGAAAGCGGCGCGACCGAAGCCATCTTCCGCCACATGGGCCACCCCTATACGCGCGGGCTGCTGGGCGCGCGCCCGCAGATGAGCGCGGCCCGGCACCGGCTGCCGACGATTGCGGGCAGCGTGCCCGAACTCGCCGACATGCCGGCCGGCTGCCCGTTCGCGGGCCGCTGCCCGCATACCGTTGCCGCGTGCGCGCGCCAGCGCCCGCCCGCCATCCGCGTCGACGCCGCCGCCGACCACTGGGCGCGCTGCCTGCTGCCCGAAGTCGTGCATGCACCCTTCCCGGCTGCCGCCTTGCCATGATGTCTCCCGTCACGCCCCCCGTACCGCCGCTGCTCGAAGTCACGGATCTTGCGCGCAGCTACCGCTTGCCGCGCGAGAAGCTGTTCAGCGCGCCGCCGCGCATCGAGGCGCTGCGCGGCGTGAGCCTGCGCATGGAGAACGGCCGCAGCCTGGGCGTGGTCGGCGAGTCGGGCTCGGGCAAGTCCACATTGGCCCGGCTGGTGATGGCGCTGGACCAGCCCGACGCGGGCCAGGTGAAAGTCCTGGGCCGGGATCTGCACCGGCTCGCGCCCCCTGCGCTGCGCGCTGCGCGGCGTGATTTCCAGATGGTGTTCCAGGACCCCTACGGCTCGCTGGACCCGCGCCAGCGCGTGGCGCGCATCGTCGCCGAGCCGCTGCAGGCGCTGCGCCTGGGAAGCCGCGCCGAGCAGCGCGAACAGGTGGCGCAGGCGCTGGCCGAAGTCGGCCTGCGTGCCAGCGATCTCGACAAGTACCCGCACGAATTTTCGGGTGGGCAGCGCCAGCGCATTGCGATCGCGCGCGCACTGATCACGCGCCCGCGGCTGATCGTCGCCGACGAGCCCGTGAGCGCGCTCGACGTGTCGGTACAGGCCCAGGTGCTCAATCTGATGCAGGATCTGCAGCAGCAGCATGGCCTGGGCTATCTGCTGATCAGCCACGACCTTGCCGTGGTGCAGCAGCTGTGCGACGAAGTGGTGGTGCTGTACCAGGGGCGCATCGTCGAGCGCGGCGCGCCCGCGCAGCTGTTCAGCGACGCCCAGCATCCCTATACCCGCGCGCTGGTGGCGGCCGTGCCGCGCATCGCGCCGGGACGCGCGCGCGCGCGCCGCCGCGAGCGCGCCGCGGCCAGCGCCGCAATAGTGTAAAAAGGGGGATGGACCGCCGGCCCGCAAGGGCTGCGCGCCCCCGAACATTTCGCCCGGAGAAATCCCCATGTTGAATCGCCGCAGTGTATTGGCCGCCAGCACGTTGGCCAGCACGACCTTGCTCGCGCCCTGGAGCGCCCTGGCCCAGGAAAAGAAGAACAGCGTGGTGTTCGCGCTCACGCTGGAGCCGCCAGGGCTGGACCCGACGGCGGGCGCGGCCTCGTCGATTGCCGAGATCGTGCAATACAACATCTTCGAGACGCTGACCAAGATCAATTCCGACGGCAGCGTCTCGCCGCTGCTCGCCGAGAGCTGGGAAGTCGGCACAGATCTCAAGACCTTCACGTTCAAGCTGCGCAAGGACGTCAAGTTCCAGAACGGCGTGCCATTCAATGCCGATGCCGTGAAGTTCTCGTTCGAGCGCGCCGCGAGCGAACGCAGCACCAACAAGGACAAGCGCACTTTCGCCAGCATGCGCACGCAGATCGTCGATGCCCACACGGTGGTGATCACCAACGAGGACATAGACCCCGATTTCCTGTTCGTGCTGGGCCAGGCCACCTCCATCATCGTCGAGCCCAAAAGCGCGGGGACCAATGCCACCCAGCCCGTGGGCACCGGCCCGTACCAGATAGGCCGCTGGAGCAAGGGTGCGTCCGTCACCCTCACCGCCTGGAAGGACTACCGCACGGCCAAGGACATCCACATCCAGCGCGCAACGTTCCGCTTCATTCCCGACCCCGGTGCCCAGGTGGCAGCGCTGATGGCCGGTGACGTCGACTGCTTTCCGCGCGTGTCACCGCGCAGCGTCGCGCAATTCAAGGCCAACGCGCGCTTCCAGGTGCTGGTCAGCGGTTCGCGCGCCAAGACCATCATGGCGATCAACAACGCGCGCAAGCCCTTGAACGATGTGCGCGTGCGCCGCGCGATCGCCGCCGCGATCGACCGCAAGGCCGTGATCGACGGCGCGGCCGAAGGCTACGGCGTTCCCATCGGCAGCTATTACGTGCCTTCGGCCTTCGGCTATGTCGACACCACGGGCATCAATCCCTACGATCTCGACAAGGCCAAGGCGCTGCTGGCCGAGGCCGGCGTGAAACTGCCTATGACGCTGACCATGACGCTGCCGCCCGCACCCTATGCGCGCCAGGGCGGTGAAGTGATCGCGGCCCAGCTCGCCAAGATCGGCATCGAAGTCAAGCTGCAGAACGTCGAGTGGGCGCAATGGCTCAGCGGCACCTATGGCAACAAGAACTACGACCTGACGATCATTTCCCATGTCGAGCCCTTCGACCTGGGCAACTTCGCCAAGCCCGACTACTACTGGGGCTACCAGTCGCCGCAGTTCAACGCGCTGTTCGACCAGATCAAGCGCGCGCCGCGTCCCGCCGACCGCGCGCGCCTGCTGGGCGAAGCGCAGCGCCTGATTGCGCAAGACTCCGTGCACGCCTTCCTCTACCAGCCCCAATGGGTCACGGTGGCCAAGAAAGGCTTGCGCGGCCTGTGGAAGGACATGCCGGTGTTCGTCAACGACCTGTCTGCCCTGTCCTGGGCCTGAGAGCGCTCAGCGCTGCAACGAGGCCAGGCGCACCGCCAGGCCGACAAAGACCAGCGCGGTCAGGCGATTGAGCCAGCGCTGGCCGTGCGCCGATTTCTGCAGCAGGCGACCGAACACGCCCGAAAAACAGGCCATGGCGCCGAACACCAGAAACGCGGCCAGCATGAACACCGCGCCCAGCACCATGATCTGCGGCGCCAGGCTGCCGCGCGCCGGGTCGGCGAACTGCGGCAGGAACGCCAGGAAGAACATCAGCACCTTGGGGTTGGTCAGGCTCATGAGCATACCGCGCGCACCCAGGCGGCGCAGCGCGCGGCCATCGTGCGGCACGGCGGCCGTGCGGCTTGCGGCATCGGCCTGGGTGACCGGAGCGCGCCAGGCCTGCCAGGCCAGATAGGTGAGATAGGCCGCGCCGCAGTACTTGAGCACGGTGAACGCCAGGGGCGACGAGGCAAACACCGCGGCCAGCCCCAGCGCCACGGCGGCCGTATGCACGACCAGGCCGGCGCAAAGCCCCACCACCACCGCCAGACCCGCGCGCGCGCCATGGCGGATCGACTGCAGCAGCACAAACACATTGTCCGGGCCGGGACTGAAAGCCAGCAGCACGGCAACGCCAAAGAACGCAATGAGGGTTTCGGGAGTGGGCATGGAAAGGCTTTCAGACGCTTCTGTAGACCTTTGCACCCTTCGGACGGGGCCGCCGAGGCAGGCTCAAGGTGAACGGTACAAAGAGAGCGCAGCGATCATCAAACCGTTCGTCCTGAGCCTGTCGAAGGATGAACGGCCTGCTCTCCAGTGAAAGCGCAAATACTAAACTTCAGGCTCGTCCCATGATCGACGCCGTCGCCATCAACTCTTCCAGCAGCGCCAGCGACATCTTGCCCGACACCGCATAGGGGTCGAGCTCGATGGTCTCGGAGTACTTGAGCACGATCGAATGGTTGATGCGCGACAGATTGACCTGGCCCATGGTCCAGCCGCCAAAGCGGCGCTCGTCGATTTCCTCGTAGTGCAGCAGTTCCACATCCTGGTGGCGCACATCGCGCTGGATATGGCCAAACAGCGCGCTGACCTGCGAGCGTCCGCCTTCGATCGCCTGCAGGAACACGCCGCCGCCGTAGCACAGCACGCCCGTGATGCCCGTGGCCGGGTTGTGCTCGCGCGCCTGGGTCAGGATGGCTTCGATCGCCGCGGCAGACGCATCTGCGGCTCGGCTTGCATAGATCAGGCGCACCAGCATGTATCAGTTCCTTCCGGGAATCAGCGACAGAAATTCGCGGCGCAGGTTCGAGTCCTTGAGAAACACGCCGCGCATGACCGAGTTGAGCATCTTCGAGTCCATCTCGCGCACACCGCGCCAGGACATGCAGAAGTGCGAGGCTTCCATGACGATGGCCAGGCCGTCGGGCTGGGTCTTTTCCATGATCAGGTCGGCCAGCTGCACCACGGCCTCTTCCTGGATCTGGGGACGGCCCATGACCCAGTCGACGAGGCGCGCGTACTTGGACAGGCCGATCACATTGGTGTGCTCGTTGGGCAGCACGCCTATCCATATCTTGCCGATGACCGGGCAGAAATGGTGGCTGCAGGCGCTGCGCACCGTGATCGGTCCGACGATCATCAGTTCGTTGAGGTGCTCGGCATTGGGGAACTCGGTGATTGCCGGGGCCTGCGTGTAGCGGCCCTTGAACACTTCGTTGACATACATCTTGGCCACGCGCCGCGCCGTGGTGCGGGTGTTGTGGTCCTTGGCGGTGTCGATCACCAGGCTGTCGAGCACGCCCTGCATCTTGGACTCGACTTCATCGAGCAGTTTCTCGAGTTCGCCGGGTTCTATGAATTCCGCGATGTTGTCGTTCGCGTTGTAGCGCTTGCGGGCTGCAGCGAGCCGCTCACGGATTTTCACGGAAACCGGCGTCCCTTCGTCGGGGCTGGCTGTATTCATGTCGGCGGCAGCGAGTTCTCTGAGCATGCGGGCATCCTACCAGCGATTGCGCTGTTTGCAGTTGCAAAGGACTTCCCCGATTTTCGCCGCAAAGCCGGGCATTGCGCACCGGCCGCTTACAGCTTGAACTCGGCAATCAGCGGCAGGTGGTCGGACATGCGCCACCAGATCTTGCCCTTGGGCACATGCAGGCCGCAGGGCGTGAGTCCGCGCACATAGACATGGTCGAGCTGGGCCAGCGGCAGGCGCGAGGGATAGGTCATCATGCCCGCCGCGTCCTCGAACTCGTAGAGGCCGAAACCGCCCAGCATGCGCTTGATCTGGCCGCCCCAGTCGTTGAAGTCGCCGGCCACGACCAGCGGCGCGCCCGGCGGCACTTCGCGCTCTATGAAACGCTGCAACTGCGCGATCTGGCGCATGCGGCTGCCGCGTATCAAACCCAGGTGAACGACGATGGCGTGCACGCTGCGCCCCTGGATGTCGATCTCGACATGCAGCAGGCCGCGCTGCTCGAAACGGTGGTCGGAGATGTCTTCATGCTTGTGGCCCAGCACCGGCCAGCGCGTGAGCAGCGCATTGCCATGCTCGCCGTCGCGCGTATAGGCATTGGTGCGGTAGATCGATTCATAGCCTTCGGGCGCAAGATACTCGGCCTGCGACACTTCGGGCCAGCGGTCGAAGTACTGCGCCTCGCGCCGGTTCATCTTGCGCACTTCCTGCAGACACACGATGTCGGCGTCGAGCTGCTCCACGGCCAGGCCCAGATTGTGGATCTCGAGCCGGCGCGCCGGGCCCAGGCCCTGGACGCCCTTGTGGATGTTGTAGGTCGCGACACGCAGGATGCCGGAGTCGGAAGGATGGGCAACAGTCATGTACAGCGGTTCAAACAATAAGAGAGGAAGCGAAGCGCGGCAAAAGCAAGATGGCTTCTGCATTCGATGCAGCCGCACAGCGGTCCGCCGCTTCGTGCCAAGCATGCCAAGCAAATGCGGTGTGTTCGCGAGGATTCAAGCCCACACAGGTGTAGGACGGAACCTCCAGGCCGAACACCCGCTCGGTGTTGTGCCATACGCCCGGGGCATAGCGGTGCTGCCACTCGGGGTAGATGGTGTAGATGTTCTCGAGCTGCCAGTCGACCAGATGGCAGCCCGGGCCATGGGCATCGATGCCGGTCTCCTCGCGCACTTCGCGCGCGGCCACGGCCGCCCAGTCTTCGTCCTCGAAGTCCTTGCTGCCGGTGACCGACTGCCAGAACTCCGGCTGGCCGGTGCGCTGCAGCAGCAGCACCTGCAGTTGCGGCGTGTGGATCACGACCAGCACCGATTGCGGAATTTTCGCCATGGGCCATTGTGGACCAGGCCGGCGCACATGAAAAAACGGCACCCGCCTGGCCCTAGGGTCAAGCGGGTGCCGCTGTTCGGCAACGCAGGAAGCGATTACGCCTTGGCTGCGTCCAGGTTGCGCAGACGGATGTGCAGTTCGCGCAGCTGCTTTTCATCGACCGGGCTGGGCGCCTGCGTCAGCAGACACTGGGCGCGCTGGGTCTTGGGGAAGGCGATCACGTCGCGGATCGACTCGGCGCCGGTCATCAGCGTGACGATGCGGTCCAGGCCGAAGGCCAGGCCGCCGTGCGGCGGCGCGCCGTATTGCAGCGCGTCCAGCAGGAAGCCGAACTTGAGCTGTGCGTCTTCGGGCGTGATCTTGAGCGCGTCGAACACCTTCTTCTGCACTTCGGCGCGGTGGATACGGACCGAACCGCCACCCATTTCCCAGCCGTTGAGCACCATGTCGTAGGCCTTGGCAATGCACTTGCCGGGATCCGTGACCATCAGGTCTTCATGGCCGTCCTTGGGCGCCGTGAAGGGGTGGTGCACGGCGACCCAGCGGTCGTTTTCCTCGTCGTGCTCGAACATCGGGAAGTCGACCACCCACAGCGGCGCCCAACGGTCCTCGAACAGGCCGTGGCTCTTGCCGAAATCGCTGTGACCGACCTTGATGCGCAGCGCGCCGATGGCGTCGTTGACGATCTTTTCCTTGTCGGCACCGAAGAAGATCAGATCGCCGTCCTGGGCGCCCGTGCGCTTGATGATTTCAGCCAGCGCGGCGTCGTGCAGGTTCTTGACCACGGGCGACTGCAGGCCTTCGCGGCCCTTGGCGGCTTCATTGACCTTGATCCAGGCCAGGCCCTTGGCGCCGTAGATCTTGACGAAGTCGGTGTAGCCGTCGATTTCGCCGCGGCTGATGGCCGCGCCACCGGGCACGCGCAGCGCCACGACGCGGCCGCCGGGCGTGGTCGCAGGAGTGGAGAACACCTTGAAGTCGACATCGGCCATGACATCGGTCAGCTCGGTGAACTCGAGCTTGACGCGCAGGTCGGGCTTGTCCGAACCGTAGAGGCGGGCCGCTTCCTGGTAGCTCATGACCGGGAATTCGCCCAGATCCACGCCCAGCGCGGTCTGGAACACGGTCTTGATCATGCCCTGGAACATGTCGCGGATTTCCTGCTCATCCATGAACGATGTTTCGATATCGATCTGGGTGAATTCGGGCTGGCGGTCGGCGCGCAGGTCTTCGTCGCGGAAGCACTTGGTGATCTGGTAGTAGCGGTCGAAGCCGGCAACCATCAGCAGCTGCTTGAACAGCTGGGGCGACTGCGGCAGCGCGAAGAACTGGCCGTCGTGCACGCGGCTGGGCACGAGGTAATCGCGCGCGCCTTCGGGCGTGCTCTTGGTGAGCATGGGCGTCTCGATGTCGACGAAGCCGTTGGCGTCGAGGAACTTGCGCACTTCCATGCTGACCTTGTAGCGCAGCATCAGGTTCTTCTGCATGTAGGGGCGGCGCAGGTCGAGAACGCGGTGCGTCAGGCGCACGGTTTCCGACAGGTTCTCGTCGTCGATCTGGAACGGCGGCGTCACGGAAGCGTTGAGCACGTTCAGCTCGTGGCACAGCACTTCGATCTGGCCGCTCTTGAGCTTGTCGTTGGTCGTGCCCGCGGGACGCGCGCGCACCAGGCCCTTGACCTGCACGCAGAATTCATTGCGCACGCCTTCGGCGGTCTGGAACATCTCGGCGCGGTCGGGATCGCAGACCACCTGCACATGGCCTTCGCGGTCGCGCAGGTCGATGAAAATCACGCCACCGTGGTCGCGGCGACGGTTGACCCAACCCGACAGGGTGACGGTTTGGCCCAACAGGGCTTCGGTCACAAGACCGCAATAATGGGAGCGCATGGCCATGGCTAGTCTTCCTGCGCCCTCTTGGGACGCGACAAGGTTTGTTATTTGGGATCCGCGAGCGTGGTGTCGGGTGGCGTCACCACGCCCATCGAAACAATGTACTTGAGCGCCGCATCGACACTCATGTCGAGCTCGATGCAGTCGCTCTTGCGCACGATCACGAAATAGCCCCCGGTGGGGTTCGGAGTCGTGGGAACGAACACGCTGAGGTATTCGTCGCGCAGATAGGCGGCGATTTCGCCGCTGGGCGAGCCCGTGACAAACGCCACGGTCCAGACGCCTTCACGCGGCCATTGCACCAGCACGGCGGTGCGAAATGCATTGCCGCTTTCGGAGAACAGCGTGTCGGACACCTGTTTGACGCTGGAATAGATCGAGCGCACCACAGGGATGCGGCTGACCACGGCGTCGCCCCAGGATACCAGCGTGCGGCCGGCGAAATTGCTGGCCGCCGCGCCCACCACCAGGAGAATGGCCAGCGTCAGCAGCACGCCGAAGCCGGGAATATGCAGGCCCAGCAGGCGGTCAGGCTGCCAGGCTTCGGGCAGTATGGTCAGCGTCTGGTCGAGCATGCCCACGATCCAGTTCAGCACCCAAACGGTGATGACGCCGGGAACAATGACCAGCAAGCCGGTGAACAGCCATTTGCGCAGTGCAGACATGGGCGGGCTCAGTGGGCTGCGCCGGCGGTCGCAGCTGCGGCGGCCGGGGCTGCGGCAGGCGCTGGCGCCGGGGCTGCGCTCGGTGCCGCGGGGGCGGCATCTGCCGCAGGCGCAGCTGCTGCAGCGGCCGCAGGCTTGCTGCCGCCGTTCTTGAAATCGGTGGCATACCAGCCCGTGCCCTTGAGCTGAAAGCCCGGGGCCGTCAGCTGCTTAGAGAACGCCTGGGCATTGCAGGCCGGACACTCCGTCAGCGGAGCATCGGACATTTTCTGCAGCACATCCTTGGCGTGACCACAGGAACCACACTTGTAGGCGTAAATGGGCATAGCGCTTTGAATCGAGGGAAAGTGCAAAACCCTCAATTATAGGCGTGCGCCTCGAACCCCGGGCTTGCAGGGGTGTGCGAGACGCTGGCGGAATGTTCAGACCGCAGTCTGCGCGAAGTGATGACCGGCTTCACGGTGGTTGCCCAGCCACTGCGGCAGCAGCGATCCGGCCCACATCCCACTGGCCGCGCACAGCAGGCCCGCGAGCTGCTGCGGAAACACTTCGGCCCATCCGGGCACGCAGATGACGAGCAGCCAGCCGCCCAGGCCCATGACCACCGCAGCGAGCGCACCCTGGGTCGTGGCGCGTTTCCAGTACAGGCCTGCGGCCAGCGGCACCAGTGCGCCGACCAGCGGCACCTGGTAGGCGCCCGAAACCATTTCATAGATCGAGCTGCCCTGCATGGTGATCGAATAGGCCAGCACGCACAGCGTGAAGCCCAGCACCGACAGGCGCATGGCCTTGAGCGTCGCGGCATCCGTCATGTCGGGCCGCAGGTTGCGCAGGATGTTCTCCACAAAGGCCGTCGAGGGCGCGAGCAGCGTCGCCGATGCCGTCGACATGATGGCCGACAGCAGCGCGCCGAAGAACGCGATCTGCAGCGCCAGCGGCATGCGTTCCATCACCAGCGTGGGCAGCAGCTTCTGCGGATCGTCGGCAAGCAGTGCCTTGGCGGTCTCGGGCATCACCAGCACCGCAGCCGTGACCACGAACATGGGCACGAATGCGAACAGGATGTACAGGATGCCGCCGATGATGGGGCCGCGCTGCGCCACCGAAGCGTTCTTCGACGACATCACGCGCTGGAACACGTCCTGCTGCGGAATCGAGCCCAGCATCATGGTGATGGCCGAGGCGACGAAGAACAGCCATTCGCGCGTGCCGGCGTTTTCGGGAAAGAAGCGGAACTTGCCTTCACGCGCCGCGAAGTCGATCACGCGGCCCGCGCCGCCGGCAAGATCGGCCGCATACCAGCCTATCAGCAGCAAACCTATCGAAATCACGATCATCTGCACGAAATCCGTCATCGCCACCGACCACATGCCGCCGTAAAGCGTGTAGATCAGCACGATCAGCGTGCCCACGATCATGCCTGCCGTGATGGACATCGCGCCTTGCGTCAGCAGATTGAACACCAGGCCCAGCGCGGTGATCTGCGCGCCCACCCAGCCGAGGTAGCTGAAGATGATGATGGCCGAGCACAGCATCTCTATGGTGCGACCGAAGCGCAGGCGATAGTAGTCGCCGATGGTGATCAGGTTCTTCTGGTAGAGCTTGTAGGCAAAGAAGAGGCCCACAAGCACCAGGCACATGCCCGCGCCGAACGGATCCTCGACGACACCGCCCAGCCCTTGCTTGACGAATTGCGCCGACACGCCAAGCACCGTTTCCGAGCCGAACCAGGTGGCGAACGTGGTGGCGATCACCACCGCCAGCGGCAGACTGCGGCCGGCCACCGCATAGTCGGCCGTGTTCTTGACGCGCGTGGCCGCATACAGGCCTATGCCTATGGACGCAAGCAAGTACAGAACGATGAACGTGATCAGCATGGCACCTCTCCCCAACCCCGGGTATTGTCAAAACCGCTGCGGATTATCGAGGCAATAGGCGTCCTCCATCCAGTGCTGTGGTGCAAATGATGCGCCGACTGAAAAACCATGCGGGCGTGTTGCCGCGCGGGCGCGCCTGACGGCCGGGCCGCCAGGCAGCGATCAGTAGAATCGCACGCGCGCCAGCACCTGCATCACCAGCAGCCCCAGCAGAAAGCCCACGCCGCCATAGACCAGCGCCTGCAGCAGGCTGTTGGTGCGGTGCTGGGCCTTGACCAGTTCCTGCAGCGCCTTGCTCTGGTCGTCGTTGTTGTTCTGCAGCGCGCGGTACAGCAGGCGCGGCAGCTCGGGCAGCAGCTTGGCATAGGTCGGCGCCTCGTTGCGCAGTTCACGCCACAGGCGCTGCGGCCCCATCTGCTCGAGCATCCACTTCTCGAGGAAAGGCTTGGCCGTGCTCCACAGATCGAGGTTGGGATCGAGCTGGCGGCCCAGGCCTTCGATGTTGAGCAGCGTCTTCTGCAGCAGCACCAGCTGCGGCTGGATCTCGACCTGGAAGCGGCGCGAGGTCTGGAACAGCCGCATCAGCACCATGCCCAGCGAGATTTCCTTGAGCGGACGGTCGAAATACGGCTCGCAGACCGAGCGTATCGCCGACTCCAGCTCCTCGACGCGCGTCGTCGCCGGCACCCAGCCGCTTTCTATGTGCAGCTGCGCCACGCGCTTGTAGTCGCGGCGGAAGAACGCCGTGAAGTTTTGCGCGAGGTATTCCTTGTCGAACTCGGTGAGCGTGCCGACGATGCCGAAGTCGATCGAGATGTAGCGCCCGAAGGTCTGGGGATCGAGGCTGACCTGGATATTGCCCGGGTGCATGTCGCCGTGGAAGAAGCCGTCGCGGAACACCTGGGTGAAGAACAGCGTCACGCCGTCGCGCGCGAGCTGCGGAATGTCGACGCCGGCTTCGCGCAGGCGCTCGACCTGGCTGATGGGCACGCCCTTCATGCGCTCCATGACCATGACCTGCGGATGGCAGAAGTCCCAGTGGATCTCGGGAATCAGCACCAGGTCCAGGCCTTCCATGTTGCGGCGCAATTGCGCGGCATTGGCGGCTTCGCGTATCAGGTCGAGTTCGTCGTGCAGGTAGTTGTCGAATTCGGCGATCACCTGCCGCGGCTTGAGGCGCTTGGCGTCGGCCGACAGGCGTTCGACCCAGCGCGCCATCATGTGCATCAGCTGCAGATCCTTGTCGATCACGGCCAGCATGCCGGGGCGCAGCACCTTGACGGCAACTTCGTGCTCCACGCCGTTGCGGTCGCGCAGCACGGCGAAATGCACCTGGGCAATCGACGCGCTGGCCACGGGCTGCTGCTCGAAGCTCACAAAGATGTCGGCCAGCGGCCGCTGGAACGAGCGTTCGATGGTGGCGACGGCAATCTCTGCCGGGAACGGCGGCACGCGGTCCTGCAGCTTGGCGAGCTCCAGCGCCACGTCGGGCGGCAGCAGGTCGCTGCGCGTCGACAGCACCTGGCCGAACTTGACGAAAATGGGCCCGAGCTGCTCCAGCGCCTGGCGCAGGCGCACGCCGCGCGGCGTGTGGAAGCGCCGGCCGAATGTCAGCACCCGGCTCAGCAGGCGCAGCGACGGATGTTTGAAGCCGGACAGCACCAGTTCATCGAGTCCGTACCGGAACACCACCCAGAGGATGGTCACCCCACGCAGCAAGCGGCTCATGGCTGATTCCGGCCGCCGAATTCGCCTGGAAGTGTCTCGCCTGTCTGCGCCGCCGCGCCGCGGGTGCGCGCGCCGACGAACTGGCGCAATGTCTGTGCGGCCTTGCGCGCCACCTGCGACACGGTGTGCGCGGGCGCATCGCCGATCACGCGCGCCAGGTCTTCCTCGATGTCCCACTGCACGTTGTCGACCAGCCAGTTGATGTCGGCGGCCAGCTGCACATCGCCTTCGATGCGGATCGCGGGCTTGTCGCCGCGCAGCGCGGCCTGGGCCAGTGCCAGCGGCGAGGTGTCGGTGACTTCGAGCTGCAGATCGGGCACGGCATCGGCTTCGGCAAGATCAAGCAGGCCCGCGGGCGTGATGACCAGCGCCATCGCAAACGAGCGCCACTGGACGCGCGCGACGCGGCCTTTTTGCCGCACCAGACGCTCCATCGCCGCCTTCTCCTGCATCAGCACATGATTGAGGAACAGCACCGTGCGCTGCTGCACTTCGTGCACCAGCCAGGACGGAAGTTGCGGGCCTGACACAACGCGTTCCAGGAGGCCGTTCAGGAAAGAAAAAGGGGACTGTGTTGCCATAGTCCCCGATTATTCCCTAGTTACTGCGCCCGGCAAAACCCTTGAACCGACGTTGCGTTGGGTTCTGCCGAGCGCCCGCGTGGAAATTACTGCAAAGCCTGCACTCCGGCGACGAGCCAGCCGCTGTTGCCGCTCTTGGGCTTGGTCATGTTCCACACTTCGCGGAAGGGGCTGGGGCTGGCCGAAGCCTCTTCGCGGATCATGCCCGAGAACTCGACGCTGGCCATGTAGCCGTCGCCCAGGTCTTCGATGCCCAGCAGCTGGGCTTCGATCATCAGCACGTCGGTCTGGTTCACGGCGCCGGGATGCTCGGCTTCGCGCTCGGCGAGCTGCGTGCGGATTTCCGACAGCATGCCGTCGGTCATCATCGCGCGCAGGCTGTTGATGTCGGAGCGATCCCAGGCCTGTTGCAGCGTCACGAAGTTGCGCTTCGCGGCAGTGAGGAAACCTTCGGCGTCAAAGCCTTGCGGCACGCTCCAGGTCGAAGGCAGGGCAGAACCGATCAGCGAGCCCGTGGCCGAACCGACCACAGGAGCAGCCGCGGGCGCGGCCGTCTCGAAGGCCGTGGACTGGCTTTCCCAGGGACGCGCGGACGCGTCGTTGCCGACCTTGTCGGGGCTGTACTGGCGCGCCATCGGCACATCGCCTGTACCACCGGCACCCGCGCCCTGGAAGGCAAACGGGCTGCGGGCTGCGGCGGCGTTGTCGGCCTTGGCCTTGCGCGCGCGCAGCACCATGCCCACGACGACCATGATGGCCATCGCCAGCAGGCCGAACATCAGCATGTTGGCGAAAGCTTCACCCAGGCCCAGCGAATGCGCCAGCCATGCAAGGCCCAGGCCCGCGGCCAGGCCGCCGAGCATTGCGCCCCAGGGCTTCTTCGGAGCCGCGGCTGCAGGTGCTGCGCCGGGCTTGGCCGGGGCCGCGTTGCTGGCGTTCTGCGCGGGAGCGCCGGGCGCGCCGGGCGCGCCGGGCGCTGCGGAATTGCGTTGCGTCACGTTGCTCGATTGCTGTCCCATGGACTTGCCGCCGCCCATGCGCTTGGCATCGGCATCCAGGTGGACCACCGACAGCATTGCCACCAGTACTACCGACCAGAGCTTCATCATGTCATCTTCCTTCCGTTGTTCGTTTTAAATTGGCCCACACAACCCTTGCTGCGTCGTTGCGTTGCCTTGTCGTGTTGTTTGCGTTTTTCTCTATCCTACTTAGCACTTGATACCCACATGAAGCGCCACGATGCCGCCTGTCATGTTGTGGTAGTCGACATGGCCGAAGCCGCACTGCTTCATCAGCGTCTTCAGCTCGTCCTGGCTCGGATGCATGCGTATCGATTCGGCGAGATAGCGGTAGCTGGCGTCATCGCCGGCAACCAGCTTGCCCAGCGTGGGCAGCACCTTGAACGAATACCAGTCATAGGCCTTGGTCAGCGGCTTGGCGACGCGCGAGAACTCGAGCACCAGCAGCCGGCCGCCGGGCTTGAGCACGCGGCACATCTCGCGCAGCGCTGCGTCCTTGTGCGTCATGTTGCGCAGGCCGAAGGCCACGCTCACGACATCGAAATGCGCATCGGGAAACGGCAGCTGCTCGGCATCGCAGACCAGGGTGGGCAGCAGCACGCCCTTGTCGATCAGCCGGCTGCGGCCCACGCGCAGCATGGCTTCGTTGATGTCGGTGTGCACGACTTCGCCGCTCGCGCCGACCTTCTTCGAGAAAGCCAGCGACAGATCGCCCGTGCCACCCGCGATGTCGAGCACCTTGCTGCCTTCGCGCAGGTTGGCCACCATCACGGTATAGGCCTTCCAGGCGCGGTGCAGACCGCCCGACATCAGGTCGTTCATGACGTCGTACTTGGACGCGACCGAATCGAAGACGCCGCGCACATGGCGTGCCTTGTCCTGTTCATCGACCGACTCGAAACCGAAATGTGTGGTGCTCATATGCAATCAATGCTAAGCAAGCATGCGCCTGGCGTACAGCGACAACCCCGTGGCGTCGCAGGGCTTGCCAGGCCTGCAGCAAAAAGAAAAAACGTCTACAGCGCAGGCCGAATCTGCGGCCGAAGCTACTATTAATATAGCATCCTCGGTGCGCCAAGGCAGGGATTGTCCGTAGCCTCGCGCTGCGTCCCTCCCGCCGTCCGCGCTTCCCGCCGGGGCGGCCGCGTCAAAGGATGACTGACTGCGCACAAGTCATGAGGAAAGGACGTTCATGGTTCGACGGGCTCACCAGAACGGTTTGTCCCCGTTCGCCCCGAGCCTGCCTGGGCAGCCGCGTCGAAGCGGTGAACAAGCTTTGGCCAGAAGCCGGCTTTGCTCAGTGGCTGCCGCAGCCGTGGCCCGACGACTTGCCCGGCATAGGCGTGTCGCGGTCCACGCCCGCCGCTTCCAGCCGCTGCAGGTATTGCGCCCACAGCTGTTCCTGCTGGCTGCCCAGCTCGTACAGATAGACCCAGGTGAACAGTCCGCTTTCATGGCCGTCGCTGAAGATCGGCTTGATCGCGTAGTTGCCCACGGGCTCGACGGCGACGATCTCGACATTGCGCTTACCGTACTGCAGCACTTCCTGGCCCGGGCCATGGCCCTGGACTTCGGCCGAAGGCGAATACACGCGCAGCAGCTCGAAAGGCAGGCGGAACTGCGCGCCGTCGGAGTAACCCACTTCAAGCACGCGCGAAGCGCCATGCACCGTGAGGGATTCGGGGGTGGGGATTCCGGGCTTCAAGCCTGCCATGACGTCACCTATTCTTCAAAATTCAGGACCAGGGCTGCAAAGCTGCAACCAGGCGGGCATCGAGCTGCGGCAGCTGCGCAGCCAGCGCGGCTTCGCGCTCGGGCCGGCGTTCGCGCTGCGCCGGCGCCCAGATGGCAGCCGGAAAGTGGCTGTCCCAGTCGAAGCGCGCAATCACATGCCAGTGCAGATGCGCGACCATGTTGCCCAGTGCCGCGAGATTGATCTTGGTCGGCTGCAGCTGCGCGCGCAGCACGCGCTCGACCGCGGCCACCACGTCCATGCACAGACCCCGCTCTTGCTGCGAGAGGTCGGAGAACTCAGCCACATGGTCCGTCCAGACCACGCGGTAGAACGCCGGAAAACCCGGCTCGTCGGCACGGATCACGCGCAGCCGCGCGCCCTGCCAGACCAGCGTGCCGCCCGCGCCGGTGCACAGCACGCAGGCCGGATCGTGGCAAGCCTGCGCGTTCACACCAGCACCCGCTCGATGCCGCCGGCGTTGGCACGCTCCACGTATTCGGGCATCCAGTTCTCGCCGAGGATCTTGTTGGCCATCTCGACCACGATGTAGTCGGCTTCGAGCAGGCCGTTCTTCAGGTCGTCGCCATAGCGGCTCAGGCCCTGCAGGCAGCTCGGGCAGCTGGTCAGGATCTTGACGTTGTCCTGGGCATCGAGCGCGCCCGCGGCCTTGAGCTGCGCCTGGCCCTTGAGCAGTTCTTCTTCCTTGCGGAAGCGGATCTGCGTCGAGATGTCGGGACGGCTCACGCCCAGCGTGCCGGACTCGCCGCAGCAGCGCTCGCTCTTGAGCACCTGGTCGCCCATCAGGCCCTTGACGGTCTTCATCGGGTCCTGCAGCTTCATTGGCGTATGGCAGGGGTCGTGGTACAGATAACCACCGGCCTGGCCCAGCGTGATGCCTTTTTCGAGCAGGAACTCGTGGATGTCGATGATGCGGCTGCCGGGGAAGATCTTGTCGAACTCATAGCCCTGGAGCTGGTCGTAGCAGGTGCCGCAGCTCACCACCACGGTCTTGATGTCGAGGTAGTTGAGCGTGTTGGCCACGCGGTGGAACAGCACGCGGTTGTCGGTGATCATCTTGTCGGCGACATCGAACTGGCCGCTGCCGCGCTGCGGATAGCCGCAGCACAGATAGCCCGGCGGCAGCACGGTCTGCACGCCCGCATGCCACAGCATGGCCTGGGTCGCCAGGCCCACCTGGCTGAACAGGCGCTCCGAGCCGCAGCCGGGGAAGTAGAACACCGCCTCGGTGTCGGCGTTGGTCGACTGCGGGTTGCGGATGATGGGAACGTAGTCCTTGTTCTCTATGTCCAGCAGCGCGCGCGCAGTCTTCTTGGGCAGGTTGCCGGGCAGCTTCTTGTTGATGAAGTGGATCACCTGCTCCTTGATCGGCGCCTTGCCCACGGTCGAGGTCGGGCGCGCGGTCTGCCGGCGGCTCACGGACTTGAACAGGTCGACAGCCATGCGCTGGGCCTTGAAGCCCACGCCGACCATGGCCTTGCGCATCACCTTGATGGTGTCCGGGTTGGTCGCATTCAAGAAGGTCATCGTGAGCTTGTTGCCCGGATTGAAGCTCTTCTTGCCCATCTTGCGCAGCAGGTTGCGCATGTTCATGGTCACGTCGCCGAAGTCGATCTTGACCGGGCAGGGATTGGCGCACTTGTGGCAGACCGTGCAGTGGTCGGCCACGTCCTCGAACTCCTGCCAGTGCTTGATCGACACGCCGCGCCGCGTCTGTTCCTCGTAGAGGAAGGCCTCGACCAGCAGCGAGGTCGCGAGAATCTTGTTGCGCGGGCTGTAGAGCAGGCTGGCGCGCGGCACATGCGTGGCGCAGACCGGCTTGCACTTGCCGCAGCGCAGGCAGTCCTTGACGGAGTCGGCGATCGCGCCGATGTCCGACTGCTGCATGATCAGCGACTCATGGCCCATCAGGCCGAAGCTCGGCGTATAGGCGTTGGTCAGGTCCGAATACATCAGCGATTCGCGCGCCGCATGGCCGTCGTGCCGCAGTTCGCCGGCCGTCAGATGCGCGTTGCGGATCAGCTTGCCCTTGTTGAAGCGGCCTTCGGGGTCGACGCGCTGCTTGTAGGCGGCAAACGGCGCGAGTTCCGCGTCGGTCAGGAACTCGAGCTTGGTGATGCCAATGCCATGCTCGCCCGAGATCACGCCATCCAGGCGCCGTGCCAGCACCATGATGCGCGCCACGGCCTCGTGCGCGGTCTGCAGCATCTCATAGTTGTCGCTGTTGACCGGAATGTTGGTGTGCACGTTGCCGTCGCCGGCGTGCATGTGCAGCGCCACCCACACGCGGCCCTTGAGCACCTTCTGGTGGATGGCCTGGGCTTCGTCGAGGATGGGCTTGAACGCCCCGCCCGCGAAGATCTGCGCCAGCGGCGCGCGGATCTGGGTCTTCCAGCTCGCGCGCAGGCTGTGGTCCTGCAGCTCGGGGAACAGCGTCTCGACATCGGCGAGCCAGCCGGCCCACTGGGCGCGCACGCCGTCAATCAGCTCCAGCGCCTGCTGGACCCGGTCTTCCAGCAGTTCGGCCGATGGAATCTCACCGGCGTCGTCCTGCTTGCCCAGCGGCAGGCTGCCGTGGGCGAAGAACTCGTGCAGCGCGTCGCACAGCGCGAGCTTGTTGCGCAGGCTCAGCTCGATGTTGATGCGCTCGATGCCGTCGGTGTACTCGGCCATGCGCGGCAGCGGAATCACCACGTCTTCATTGATCTTGAAGGCGTTGGTGTGGCGCGAGATCGCGGCGGTGCGCTTGCGGTCCAGCCAGAACTTCTTGCGCGCCTCGGCGCTCACGGCCGTGAAGCCTTCGCCGTTGCGCGAGTTGGCAATGCGCACGACTTCCGCGGAGACGCGCGCCACGTCGTCGGCATTGTCGCCGGCAATGTCGCCCAGCAGCACCATCTTGGGCAGGTGGCCGTTGCCCTTCTTGCTCTTGGTCGCGTAACCCACGGCCTTGAGGTAGCGGTCGTCGAGATGCTCGAGACCGGCCAGCAGCACGCCCGAGCGCTTCTGCTCGGCAAACATGAAGTCCTTGATCTCGACGATGCTGGGCACGGCGTCCTTGGCGTTGCCGAAGAACTCCATGCACACGGTGCGCGTGTGCTGGGGCATGCGGTGCACGACCCAGCGCGCGCTGGTGATCAGGCCGTCGCAGCCCTCTTTCTGTATGCCCGGCAGGCCCGACAGGAACTTGTCGGTCACGTCCTTGCCCAGGCCTTCCTTGCGGAAGCTCTTGCCGGGAATCGCCAGCGTCTCGCTGCGCACCGGCGTCTTGCCGTCGGCCTCGAAATAGCGCAGCTCGAACGTCGCCACTTCGGCGTCGTGGATCTTGCCCATGTTGTGGTCGGTGCGCGTGACTTCGAGCCACTGCGCATCGGGCGTGACCATGCGCCAGCTGACCAGGTTGTCGAGTGCCGTGCCCCACAGCACGGCCTTCTTGCCGCCGGCGTTCATCGCGACATTGCCGCCTATGCACGAGGCTTCGGCGGAAGTCGGATCGACCGCGAACACGAAGCCGCCGCGCTCGGCCGCATCGGCCACGCGCTGCGTCACCACGCCGGCTTCGGTCCAGATCGTGCCCACTTCCTGGGCCTGGCCCGGAATGCGCAGCATCTCGACTTCGGTCATGGCCTCGAGCTTCTCGGTGTTGATCACCACGCTGCGCCAGGTCAGCGGAATCGCGCCGCCGGTGTAGCCCGTGCCGCCTCCGCGCGGAATGATGGTCAGCCCCAGGTCGATACAGCCCTTGACCAGGCCGGCCATCTCGGCCTCGGTATCGGGCGTCAGCACGACAAACGGATACTCGACGCGCCAGTCGGTGGCGTCGGTGACATGGCTCACGCGCGACAGGCCGTCGAACTTGATGTTGTCCTTGGCCGTGAGGCGGCGCAGCGTGCGCTGCACGCGGCGGCGCAGCTCGGCCGCGGCCTCGAAGGTGGTGTTGAATTCGGCGATCGCGCCGCGTGCGGCTTCGACCAGCTGGCCCACGAGCACATCACGTTCGGGGTCGGTGCCGGGCTCACGGCGCTTGTCGACTTCGGCCAGGCGGTGCTGCAGCGCATCGACCAGCGACTTGCGACGCTCGGGGTTGTCGAGCAGGTCGTCCTGCAGATAGGGGTTGCGCTGCACCACCCAGATGTCACCGAGCACTTCATAGAGCATGCGTGCGGAGCGGCCCGTGCGGCGCTCTTCGCGCAGCTGGTTCAATACGTCCCACATGGACGTGCCCAGCAACCGGATCACGATCTCCCTGTCGGAGAACGAGGTGTAGTTGTATGGGATTTCTCGGAGACGGGCAGGTTCGGCAGCCTTGGCCATCAAGGCGGCCTGCGCAATCGGAAAGTTCATGGGGTGGACCGTGTTGGGCGTTTCTTGCACGCCCTTTGCCATGGGGGTCTAGATTTTAAGCCGCGCAGTGTTACTTGATGCATCCGCGCTGATGATGGCCCCCGGCGCTGCTGGCGTTTGCAGCAAACAAAAACGAGCCAAAAGGAAACGAACCGATGCATTCGCAATCGGTGTTTTCCCGATGTTTGCGCGCGGTTGAGGCCGGGGCCGTGGCCTAGAATGCGATTTCGCCCGCGTTACGCTTCTTTCACATTTTTGCCACGAATTCCCATCCGCCCACGGGAGGCTGCGGGTTTACGCGTTGATGTGACACCCGGCATATGCGCACAATCCATGACACAAATCTGTCACGCCCTGTGCCTAGCATGGGCGGATTGTTCTTTCGTCTCGATTCGAGGAGTTTTCATGAATTTCAAACCATTGGCCATTGCTGCAGCCATCGCTGCCACCTGCGTCTCCGCCCAAGCCCAAACCGAGATCCAGTGGTGGCATTCGATGACCGCGGTGAACAACGAGTGGGTCAACGACCTGGCCAAGCAGTTCAACGAAAGCCAGAAGGAATACAAGATCGTCCCCACCTTCAAGGGTGTCTACGATGAAAGCATGACGGCCGCGATCGCCGCCTTCCGTTCGGGCAACGCTCCCCACATCCTGCAGGTGTTCGAAGTGGGCACGGCCACGATGATGGCTTCCAAGGGTGCGACCGTGCCCGTGGGCAAGGTCATGACCGACGCCGGCCTGAGCTTCGACCCCAAGGCCTACATCCCCGCCGTCGCCGGTTACTACACCGCGCCCAACGGCCAGATGCTGAGCTTCCCGTTCAACAGCTCGACCACGATCTTCTATTACAACAAGGACGCCTTCAAGAAGGCCGGCCTGAACCCCGACGTCGCGCCCAAGACCTGGCCCGAAGTGTTCGAAGCCGCCAAGAAGCTCAAGGCCAGCGGCCACAGCTGCCCCATGACGCTGGCCTGGCAGGGCTGGACCCAGCTCGAGAGCTTCTCGACCTGGCACAACGTCGAATTCGCGACCAAGGCCAACGGCATGGGCGGCATGGACGCGCGCATGAAGACCAACTCGCCGCTGCACGTCAAGCACATCGACAACCTGGGCAAGGCCGCCGCTGCGGGCGAGTTCGTCTACAAGGGCCGTGCGTCCTCCGCACAGGCTTCGTTCACTTCCGGTGAATGCGCGATGATCCAGACGTCGTCGGGCTTCTACGGCGACGTGGCCAAGAACGCCAAGTTCGCCTACGCCCTGGCTCCCCTGCCTTACTACCCTGACGTCAAGGGCGCACCGCAGAACACCGTCATCGGCGGCGCTTCGCTGTGGGTCATGGCCGGCAAGAAGGCCGAAGAGTACAAGGGCGTGGCCAAGTTCTTCGACTTCCTGTCGCAGAGCAAAGTCCAGGCCGCGAGCCACCAGCGCACCGGCTACCTGCCTGTGACCATGGCCGCCTACGACCTGACCGAAAAGTCGGGCTTCTACCAAAAGAACCCCGGCACCGATGTGGCCGTGCAACAGATGATCCGCAAGGTCACCGACAACTCGCGCGGCATCCGCCTGGGCAACTACGTGCAGATCCGTACGATCGAGGACGAAGAACTCGAACAGGTGTGGAGCGGCAAGAAGTCCGGCAAGGAAGCCCTGGACTCGATCGTCAAGCGTGGCGACGAACTGCTGGTGCGTTTCGAACGCGCCAACAAGAAGTAAGCAATTTATACAAGGCTAAACCCCTATATTTGACGATATAGCGGGTTTTACGCTGGCACAGCGGCTGCCAGCTAGGCACAATACGCGCATATTCGCTGGATTAAGCGCTTCGACTCGGTTCGTTTAGATTCGCTTTTCACACCCAAGGTGGCCGGCGCCTTCCAATCCTCCGAATCCCAAGACAAGGGGTTCGGCGGTTTTTTTTGTTTGTGAATCCCATGGAAAAACGCGTACTTTTCCGCTCGACATGGTTGCCCTGGGTGCTGTTGCTGCCCCAGTTGCTGATCATTGGTGTGTTCTTCTTCTGGCCTGCGGCCCAGGCCGTGCTTCAGTCGTTCCAGATCGAAGATGCCTTCGGCATGAGCACGGAATGGGTGGGTCTGGAGAATTTCGCCAACCTGCTTGACGATCCGACCTACCTCAACTCCTTCATGCGCACCGCGCTGTTCTCGGTGCTGGTGGCGGGCCTGGGTATCGCGATCTCGCTGATCCTGGCGATCTTTGCCGACCGCATCGTGCGCGCGGCCATGCTCTACAAGACGCTGCTCATAGTCCCCTACGCCGTCGCTCCCGTGATTGCCGGCGTGCTGTGGATGTTCATGTTCTCGCCCTCGCTGGGCGTGGTCGCCCACTATCTGGGCGAACTGGGCTACAACTGGAACCACATCATGAACGAGAACCAGGCCATGGCGCTGGTGGTTCTGGCTTCGGTGTGGAAGCAGATCTCGTACAACTTCCTGTTTTTCCTGGCCGGCCTGCAGTCGATTCCGAAATCGCTGATCGAAGCCGCGTCCATCGACGGTGCGGGCCCATGGCGCCGCTTCTGGAACATCCAGCTGCCGCTGCTGTCGCCGACCACCTTCTTCCTGCTGGTGATCAACATCGTCTACGCGTTCTTCGATACCTTCGGCATCATTGACGCGGCGACGGCCGGCGGCCCCGGCCAATCGACCTCTATCCTGGTCTACAAGGTCTATCAGGACGGCTTCAAGTCGCTGGATCTGGGCAGTTCCGCCGCCCAGTCGGTGATCCTGATGATCATCGTGGTGGCCCTGACGGTGGTGCAGTTCCGCTACGTCGAAAAGAAGGTGCAGTACTGATGTCCGCCCTCTCTACCGCACCTGTTTTGAATCTGGAGTCCTCCCATGGTTGACCGCCGTCCCTGGATCACCGTCCTGTCCCACCTCGTATTGATCGTGGGCGTGCTGATCGTGGCCTTCCCTCTGTACCTGGCCTTTGTCGCCTCCACGCACACCGCGGATGCGATCGTCCAGTCCCCGATGCCGCTGCTGCCCGGCGCGCACATGTGGGAGAACTACAAGGCCGCGCTGTTCGGCTCGGGCAAGCTGGGCTCGAACACCAACGTCATGCACATGATGTGGGTCAGCTTCATGACCGCGATGATCATCACCGTCGGCAAGATCGCGATCTCGCTGCTGTCGGCGTTTGCCATCGTCTACTTCCGCTTCCCCTTCAAGATGCTGTGCTTCTGGGCCATCTTCCTGACGCTGATGCTGCCGGTCGAAGTGCGTATCCTGCCGACCTACAAGGTCGTGGCTGAACTGGGCATGCTCAACAGCTACGCGGGCCTGACGCTGCCGCTGATCGCCTCGGCCACGGCCACCTTCCTGTTCCGCCAGTTCTTCCTGACGGTGCCGGACGAGCTGGTCGAAGCCGCGCGCATCGACGGCGCCGGCCCCATGCGCTTCTTCAAGGATGTGCTGGTGCCGCTGTCCAAGACGTCGGTCGCCGCACTGTTCGTGATCCAGTTCATCTATGGCTGGAACCAGTACCTGTGGCCGCTGCTGATGACGACCAGCGAAGACATGTACCCGGTGGTCATCGGTATCAAGCGCATGCTCGCCGGCGGTGAAGCCGCCGTGGATTGGAACATCGTGATGGCCACCGCCATTGTCGCCATGCTGCCTCCCGCAGCGGTGGTGATGTTGATGCAAAAGTGGTTCGTAAAGGGCTTGGTGGACACCGAGAAATAAGCCCAGCACCGCTCCTTTTGAACCTCTGAACGATCTGAACGAATACTCTCATGGCATCCATTACCCTCAAGAACGTCGTCAAGCGCTACGGCAGCGGCAAGACCGCAGTTCCCGTGATCCACGGCGTCAACGCTGAAATCAAGGACGGCGAATTCATCGTCATCGTCGGCCCCTCGGGCTGCGGCAAGTCGACGCTGCTGCGCATGATTGCCGGCCTGGAAGAAATTTCCGGCGGCGACATCTCCATCGGCGACCGCGTGGTCAACAACCTGGAGCCGGCCCAGCGCGACATCGCGATGGTGTTCCAGAACTACGCGCTGTACCCGCACATGACGAACTTCGAAAACATGGCCTACGGCCTGAAGATCGCCAAGGTGCCCGTAGACGAGATCAAGCAGCGCGTCGACAAGGCCGCCAAGATCCTCGAGCTGGGCCACCTGCTGGACCGCAAGCCGCGCCAGCTTTCGGGCGGTCAGCGCCAGCGCGTGGCCATGGGCCGCGCCATCGTGCGCCAGCCCAAGGTCTTCCTGTTTGACGAGCCGCTGTCCAACCTCGACGCCAAGCTGCGCGCCCAGACCCGCATCGAGATCCAGAAGCTGCACCACGAACTGGGCATCACCAGCCTGTTCGTGACCCATGACCAGGTCGAAGCCATGACCCTGGCGCAGCGCATGATCGTCATGAACGGCGGCGTGATGGACCAGTTCGGCACGCCCGAAGAGGTCTACAACACCCCGGCCACGACCTTCGTCGCCAGCTTCATCGGCTCGCCGCCAATGAACCTGCTGAAGAACGCGCCCGGCGGCAAGCCCGGCCAGATCCTGGGCATCCGTCCCGAGCATATCGACATCGTTGCCTCGGGTGGCTGGGCCATGGAAGTCATCACCGTCGAACTGCTGGGTGCCGAGCGCCTGGTCTACGGCACCGTGGGCGGCGAGATGGTCACCGTGCGCATCGAGGAAGCCCATAGCTTCCCCAAGGCCGGCGACACCATCCGCATCCAGCCGCGCGAGGAGCGCCGACTGCATTGGTTCAATGCAGAAACTGGGAAACGCACCCCCTGAGCCGCTTCGCGGCTTCCCCCTCTCATCCTTCGGTGGAGGGGGACGACGCCCTCGCTGCGGGGCGGCCCTTGCTCGGCGTCTCCTTGCTGGATCGCGCCAGTTTCATGGGCTGCCCCATGGATAACGTACTGACTGGATTTGCGATGACCGCCCCCTCGACCTCCTGGCCCTATCCCCGCTGGATCGCCCACCGCGGCGCAGGAAAGCTCGCGCCCGAGAACACCATGAGCGCCTTCCGCCTGGGCGCGGCCCATGGCTGGCGCATGTTCGAATGCGACGCCAAGCTCAGCAGCGACGGCGTGCCGTTCCTGCTGCACGACGCGACGCTGGAGCGCACGACCAACGGCCGCGGCACCGGCAGCGACCTGACGCTGGGCGAGATTGCCCAGCTTGACGCCGGCAGCTGGCATTCGCGCGCCTACGCGGGCGAAGCCCTGCCCACGCTGGAGGCGCTGGCGCGCTGGTGCCTGGCCAACCATTTCTTCCTGAACGTGGAAATCAAGCCCACGCCCGGCCAGGAAGCCGAGACCGGCCGCGTGGTCGCCGAGCTGATGCACCGCATCTGGCCGGCGGATGCCGTGCAGCCGTTCTTCACGTCCTTCAAGCCCCAAGCCCTACAGGCCGCCAAGCTGGCCGCGCCGCACATTCCGCGCGGCCTGCTGGTCGACAAGCTTGCCGCAGACGGCGCCGATTTCCAGATCGCGCAAGACCTGGGCTGCGTGGCCATGGTCTTCAACCACGCGCTGTGGGATGCTGCGCGTGTCGCCCAGGTCCACGGCCTGGGCATGCGCTGCATCAGCTACACCGTCAACGACGAGTGGGCCGTGCAGCGCCTGCTCGACCTGGGCACCGACGGCATCATCAGCGATCGCGTGGATCTGTTCAGCGCGGCTGCTTGAACCTGGCACCCACCAAGAAAAAACCCGGCCAGGCCGGGTTTTTTTTGATTACCTGAAAGTCAGGCCGCGATGCCCAAAGGCAATTGGGTGCGCACATAGTCGGCCACGCCCTGCATCACCTTGTCCAGATGCGCCTGCAGCGGTGCAAAGCCGGCATTGGGCGCACGCGTGTCCTCGTCCATGTAGATGGGGCGGCGGATCTCGATCTGCAGGCTGTGGCGCTGCAGCTGGGGCTGGCCTATGCGGCCTATCAGCTCCACGCCCTTGTAGGGCTCGTTGTAGGCCACGCTGTAGCCGCCGGACTGCAGCAGATCGCCGACCAGGCGGATGAACTCCGGCGCGCAGGTCGTGCCGTCGCGGTCGCCGAGCACGAAGTCGGCCAGCGTGGCGTCGGTGCGGCCCAGGCGGCGATAGACGTCGTTGGGCATGGAGTGCAGATTCAGATGCCAGACGCCGCCAAAACGCGCGACGCTGTCGTCTATCGCCTGCTGCAGTGCGGCATGGTAGGGCTGCCAGTAGTGCGCCAGCCGCGACTGCACTTCGGCCACGCTGAGCTTGCGGTCGTACAGCGGCGTGGGCTGACCGTCGCGCACGATGCGCTGCCAGATCAGTCCCAGCCCCTGGCGCGTCTTCACGCCGGGCGCCAGCGGCGACGGCCAGGCCGTGGCCAGCTGCGCCGGGTCGATGTCGTCGGCCGAGCGGTTGACATCGATGTAGGTGCGCGGAAATGTCGCCGCGAGCAGCGTCGCGCCATGCGCGGGCCAGCGCTGCCACAGTTTGTGCACATCGGTGTCCTCGCCGCGGCGCAGCAGCGCCATGTCGACACAGTGACCGAAGTCCGCCGGATAGGCCGTGCCGCTGTGCGGCGAGTCGCAGACCAGCGGCAGTGCGGCCACGGTCGGCGCGAACACCTCGACCGGAGTATCCGGGCGGGGCTGCAGGAAATCAGGCAAAGGCATCAATCGAGCTTGATGTTGGCGCGCTTGGCAACGGCTGTATAGCGGTCGATGGCCGCGGTGATCTGCTTGCTGAACTGGGCCGGCGTATTGCCCATGGATTCGCCCGAAATGCCTTTTTGCTTCTCGAGGTAGTCGGGCATGGCCATGACCTTGTGCGCCGCTGCATTGAGCTTGGCAATGATGGCCGGGGGCGTGCCCGCGGGCGCGACCAGGCCGAACCAGCCGCCGTCGCCCATTCCGGGGAAGCCCAGCTCGGAGTAGGTCGGCACATCGGGCAGCACCTCGCTGCGCTTGAGCGCGAGCACGGCCAGCGGGCGCAGCTTGCCCGACTTGATGTGCGGCAGCGTCGAGGGCAGGTTGTCGGTCATGGCCGTGACCTGGCCGGCCAGCGCGTCGTTGATCGCCTGGCCTGCACCCTTGTAGGGGATGTGCAGCATGTCTATGCCTGCCAGGTTCATGAAGTTCTCGATGTTCGCATGGCCCAGCGAACCGTTGCCGGGCGAGGCAAAGGTGTACTTGCCGGGCTGGGCCTTGGCCAGCGCGATGAATTCCTGCATGGTCTTGGCCGGCACGCTGTTGTGGATCACGAACACGCTGGGCACGGACATCACATTGGTGATGGGCGCGAAGTCCTTGACGGCGTCGTAGGGCAACTTGGCCATGATGGCCGGGTTGGCGCCATGCGTGGACACCGTTGCCATGCCTATGGTGTAGCCGTCGGGCGCGGCCTTGGCAATTGCATCGGCGCCAATGGAGCCGCCCGCGCCGCCGCGGTTCTCGACCACCACGGCCTTGCCCAGCACCTGGCCCATCTTGTCGGCCAGCAGGCGCGCGACCATGTCGGTCGAACCACCGGCACCGAACGGCACGATCAGGCGCAGCGGACGATTGGGGTAATCGGCCTGGGCATGGGCCAGGGGCGCCAGCAGGGCGGTGGCAGCGCAGGCTGCAAGGCTGGACAACAGGGTACGACGCAGTGCCATGGGGGAGATCCTCTCGGGGGATGTGGTTCGAAGCGGTCATTCTGGACAGACCGTGCCCCGGCGAAAAGAGACAAAATGGCACGCAACTATTACCAACCGTCATAATTGCCCGCGCCATGCGCATGCACTCCCCCTCCCTTTCTGAATTGCACGCTTTCGCGACCGCGGCGCGTCTGGGCAATTTCTCGCTCGCGGCCGATGACCTGCATGTCACGCAAGGCGCGATCAGCCGCGCGATCGCCCGTCTCGAGGACCATTTGGGCCTGGCGCTGTTCGAGCGCCATGGCCGGCGCAGCGTGCTGACCAGCGCGGGCCGCGCCTATCTGGACGCGGTAGGTCCGGCGATCCTGGCCATAGAGTCGGCATCGGCCCAGTTGCGCCGCCCGCACGCAGGCGCGCAGCTGCGGCTGTCGGTCACGCCTACGCTGTTCAGCCACTGGCTGATTCCGCGCCTGCCCGACTTCAACGCGCGCTTTCCGGGCGTGATGCTGTCGTTTGCGCCCTACCGGCGCGACGACCCGGTCAGCGCGCCCGAGATCGACGGCTGGCTGCGCATAGGCCAGGACCCCTGGGCCGCGCATATCGTGGCCGACTACATCGTCGGTCGCGAGCTGGTGCCGATCTGCCGGCCGCAGGACCTGCAGGGCCCGCAGGCCATACGCCAACCCGCCGACCTGCTGCGCCGCCCGCTGCTCGCGCATACCAATTACCAGCGCAACTGGGCCCAGTGGTGGGCACATGTCGGTGGCAGCGGCGAAGTGCCCGCGCCGGCCGCCGACTTCGAGCTGGTGTCCATGCTGGTCCAGGCGGTGATTGCCGGCATGGGCGTGGCCGTGGTGCAGCGCTGCCTGATCGACGACGACCTGGCCGCGGGCCGCATCGTCATCGCCATGGACCAGGCCGTGCAGATCGAGCGCGGCTATTTCCTGTGCCGGCCCGCGGGGCGCACGCCCACGCCCGCGCTGCTCGATTTCCGCGAATGGCTGCTGCAGCAGGCCGCGTCGGCCAGCGGATCAGCGCCGCCAGGCACCCGAGAGAACCCACTGGCAGCAGGCACATGACAGCACCAGTGCCGCATAGGTGGCCAGCTTGCCATCGTGCTCGAACAGCACCAATCCGGCCAGCAGAACGCCGCAACCGACGGCGAAATTGATAGCTACCTGAGCCCACCAGCCAGTGATATGGTTAGCTTTAGACACCATGCAGCGGCCGGCTACGGCAAGGCCTAGCGCCAACGCCAGGGCCGGGGCTACAAAGTTCAGCAGATGCGCGAGCGCGGCGGGAAAACCCATGGCATATGACCTAAATCAAGGCTTATGTAAGCAGAGGATGCCAAGTCGGCGCATAAATTTTATAATGACCGTCTATGGCAGTCTGGGCTTTAGGCATCAACCACCACACGGCTCCGCTTGATTTGCGGGGTCGTTTTGCGTTTGCGCTCGACCAGATCGCACCGACGCTGCAAGGCCTGCGCCAATCTTTGGCAGGCAGCGGTCGCCACGACGGCGTCGAAACCGCCATCCTGTCGACCTGCAATCGCACCGAAATCTACTGCGCGGCCAACACCCCGGCCATTGCCCATACGCTTGACTGGCTCGCGCGCAGCGGCGGCGTGAGCCCCGAGGTGCTGCGCTCGCACTCCTATCAGCTCGAAGAAGGCTTTGCCGCACGCCACGCATTCCGCGTCGCCAGCGGCCTCGACTCCATGGTGCTGGGCGAAGCCCAGATCCTGGGCCAGATGAAGAACGCCGTGCGCGCCGCCGAGACCGCGGGTGCGCTGGGCACCACGCTCAACCAGCTGTTCCAGCGCAGCTTTGCCGTGGCCAAGGAAGTGCGCAGCTCGACCGAGATCGGCGAGCACAGCATCAGCATGGCCGCGGCCGCCGTGCGCCTGGCCGGCCAGCTGTTCGAAGACCTGGGCAAGATCCGCATCCTGTTTGTCGGCGCGGGCGAGATGATTGAGCTCGCGACCACCCATTTCGCCGCCAAGAATCCGCAGCACATCACGATTGCCAACCGCACCATGGAGCGCGGCGAGAAGCTGGCCGCGCGCTTCGGCGCCGACGTGATGCGCCTGTCCGAGCTGCCCGACCACCTGCATGAATACGATGCGGTGATTAGCTGCACGGCGTCGAGCCTGCCCATCATCGGCCTGGGCGCGGTAGAGAGCGCGTTGAAAAAGCGCAAGCACCGCCCCATGTTCATGGTGGATCTGGCCGTGCCGCGCGACATCGAACCCGAAGTCAAGGCGCTGCGCGACGTCTACCTCTATACCGTCGACGACCTCGCGCATGTGGTGCAGACCGCCCAGGCCCACCGCCAGGCGGCCGTGGCCCAGGCCGAAGCCATCATCGACACCGGCGTGCAGAGCTTTCTGCACTGGATGGACCAGCGCAGCCCGCAAGGCGGCGTGGTGCCGCTGATCCAGCAACTGCACGAGCAGACCAATGTCTGGCGCGCCGCCGAAATCGCGCGCGCCAAGAAGCGCCTGGCCAAGGGCGAAGACATGGATGCCGTGCTCGAGGCGCTGTCGCGCGGCCTCACGCAGAAGATGCTGCACGGCACCATGGCCGAGCTGCATTCGGGCGATGCCGAGCAGCGCGCCCAGACCGTTCAGACCGTCTCGCGGCTGTTCCTGCGCTCGCAGGGCGACAAGAACGCGCTCTAGCTGCGACCCGGACAAGCGCCTGCCTGGGCGCCAGTCTCACCGGCCGCGCGCCGGCATTGCTCCCCAGCCTTCTTTTACGCTATGCCCCGCATAGCGCACAACCGCTCTTTGCCATGCAAAATTTTCTCCGCAGCCAGCTGCAACGTTTCGCCCAGCGCCTCGAGGAACTCGACTTCCTGCTGTCGCGCGAAGACATCATGAGCGACATGGCCCAGTACCGCAAGATTTCGCGCGAGCATGCCGACGTCACGGCCGTCGCCGGGCGCTACGCGCGCTACGTGCAGCGCGAGGCCGACCTGGCCGAAGCCCAGGAAATGCAGTCCGACCCCGAGATGGCCGACATGGCGCAGGAAGAAATCGCCAGCGCCACGGCCGAACTGGCCCAGCTCGAAGACGAGCTGCAGCGCCTGCTGCTGCCCAAGGACCCCGACGACGCGCGCGACGCCTACCTCGAAATCCGCGCCGGCACGGGCGGCGACGAGTCGGCGCTGTTTGCCGCCGATCTGGCGCGCATGTACACGCGCTACTGCGACAGCGTGGGCTGGAAGGTAGAAGTCATGAGCGCCAACGAGAACGAACTCGGCGGCTACAAGGAAATTGTGCTGCATGTCTCGGGCGACCAGGTCTACGGCAAGCTGCGCTTCGAGTCCGGCGGCCACCGCGTGCAGCGCGTGCCGGCGACCGAAACCCAGGGCCGCATCCACACCAGCGCCTGCACCGTGGCCGTGATGCCCGAGCCCGACGAGACCCAGGCGATCACGCTGAACCCGTCCGATCTGCGCATAGACACGTTCCGCGCCAGCGGCGCCGGCGGCCAGCACATCAACAAGACCGACTCCGCGGTGCGCGTGGTCCACCTGCCCACGGGCATCGTCGCCGAATGCCAGGACGGCCGCAGCCAGCACGCCAACAAGGCCAAGGCCTTGCAGGTGCTGCAGGCGCGCATCCAGGAAAAGGAGCGCAGCGAGCGCGCGGCCAAGGAAGCCGCCCAGCGCAAGGGGCTGATCGGCAGCGGCGACCGCTCCGACCGCATCCGCACCTACAACTTTCCCCAGGGCCGCTTCACCGACCACCGCATCAACCTCACGCTGTACAAGCTGCTGTACATCATGGAAGGCGACATGACCGACGTGCTGCAGGCCTTGCAGCATGCGCGCGAAGCCGAGCAGCTGGCAGAACTCGAAGTCAACGGCTGAGCATGACACTGCAGCAAGCCCTCTTCCAGGCCCAGCAGGCGGGTCTGTCGCGCATAGACGCGCAGCTGCTGCTGCTGCATAGCGTAGGCCGGCCCAATGCCGGCCGCGCCTGGCTGCTGACGCACGACACCGACGCGCTCACGCCCGATCAGCAGCAGACGTTCGACGCCCTCACGGCGCGCCGCCTCGCGGGCGAGCCCGTGGCCTATCTCACGGGCCGCAAGGAGTTTTACGGACTGGAGCTGCAGATCGACGCGCGCGTGCTCGACCCGCGGCCCGACACCGAGACGCTGGTCGACTGGGCGCTCGAAGTGCTGGCCGACTGGAATGCGCCGCGCGTCGTCGACCTGGGAACGGGCAGCGGCGCGATCGCGCTGGCGCTGCAGCAGCAGCGCCCCGACGCCAGCGTCTGGGCCGTGGATGCGAGCGCCGAGGCGCTGGCCGTGGCGCAGGGCAACGCGCGCCGCCTGGGGCTGGGCCTGCAGTTCGCCCAGGGCTCGTGGCTGCGGGCGCTGGCGCCCGATCAGCAGTTCGATGCCATCGTCACCAACCCGCCCTATATTTGCGCCGACGACCCGCACCTCGCGGCGCTGACCCACGAGCCTTTGAGTGCGCTGGCCAGCGGCGCCGACGGCCTGGACGACATCCGTGCGATCATCGAGCAATCGCCCGCACATCTTGCACCCGGCGGCTGGCTGCTGATCGAACATGGCTGGGACCAGGCGCTGGCGGTGCAGGAATTGCTGCGCGCCGCGGGCTTTGGCGCCGTGCAAAGCCGCAACGACCTGGCCGGCATTGCCCGTTGCACTGGCGGGTGCATGACGGATTTGAACAGACAGTGAAATAATCACGGGTGTAGCCATGCCGCATGCGCGGCCGCCCCCCTTTTGGAGTCAACCATGAGCACTACCCACCAACGCATCGACGACCTCGTCAAGAACAACGAAATCCTGCTGTTCATGAAGGGCAACGCGAGTTTCCCCCAGTGCGGCTTTTCCGGCCGCGCGCTGCAGATCCTCAAGGCCTGCGGCGTAGACACCAAGACCATCGCCACGGTGAACGTTCTTGAAGACCAGGAAATCCGCCAGAGCATCAAGGAATACAGCCAGTGGCCGACCATTCCCCAGCTCTACGTCAAGGGCGAGTTCATCGGCGGCTCGGACATCATGATGGAGATGTACGAATCCGGCGAACTCCAGCAACTGCTGGACAACAAGGCCTGAGCCTGCACCCATGCCAATCAAGCCGCCTCAGGGCGGCTTTTTTGCCGCCGCAGGAGCGTGGCGCCACGGCGCGCCGCAGTCCCGGCACTTCGAGGAATTGGCATCTTTTATGATGAAATGCCTTCCATGGCCCTGCTGCGAGGTCTTTTTCGCGGCGTTTCGTTCTTTTGCCTATGAGTCTGTCCCAAAGTCTGATCACCGTTGCCGTGCTGATTGCCGTCAGTGCATTTTTCTCCATGGCCGAAATCTCGCTGGCCGCTTCACGGCGCCTGCGGCTGCGGCTGCTGGCCGATGAAGGCGATGCGCGCGCCGACGCCGTGCTGCGCACGCAGGAGCAGCCGGGCAACTATTTCACGGTGGTGCAGATTGGACAGAACGCGATCGCCATCCTCGGCGGTATCGTCGGCGAAGGCGCTTTCAGCCCGTATTTCACGCGCGTGTTCGAGCTCTGGTTTGCGGCCAGCACGGCCGCCACGCTGGGTTTTCTGGCCTCGTTCTTCATCATCACATCGCTGTTCATCGTCTTTGCCGACCTGATTCCCAAGCGCCTGAGCATGGCCGAGTCGGAAGCCGTGGCGCTGCGTGTGGTCGGGCCCATGCAGACCTTCATGACGCTGTTCAAGCCCATCGTCTGGCTCTACAGCCGCACCGCCGACGGCTTCTTCAAGGTGCTCGACCTGCCCACGCAGCGCGACGAGCGCATCACCTCCGACGACATCCTGGCGATGACCGAAGCCGGCGCGCGCACCGGCATGATGGGCCAGCGCGAGCAGCAGATGATCGCCAATGTGTTCGAGCTCGAATCGCGCACCGTGTCCTCGGCCATGACGCAGCGCGACCGCATTGCCTATTTCCTGCGCGACGACTCCGAGGAGGTGGTGCGCCTGCGCATTGCGGCCGAGCCGTTCTCCACTTACCCGGTCTGCGAAGGCGACATCGACCATGTGATCGGCTATGTAGACGCCAAGGACCTGTTCCAGCGCGCGCTGACCAACCAGCCGATCTCGCTGCGCGACGACACGCTGGTGCACAAGGCGCTGGTCGTTCCCGACCGGCTCACGCTGACCGAAGTGCTCGACCAGTTCCGCCAGGTGCATGAAGACTTCGCGATCATTCTCAACGAATACAGCCTGGTGGTCGGCGTGGTCACGCTCAACGACGTGATGAGCACGGTGATGGGCGACATGGTCGACATGGACGACGAGGAGCAGATCGTGCGCCGCGATGCCAACTCCTGGCTGATCGACGGCGTGACGCCCATCGAGGACGTGCTGCGCGCGCTGTCGCTCGACTCGCTGCCGCATGATGACGAATACGAGACGCTGGGCGGCTTCCTGATGGTCATGCTGCGGCGCGTGCCGCGCCGCACCGACAGCGTCAACTGGGGCGGCTACAAGTTCGAAGTGCTGGACGTAGACAGCTACCGCATCGACCAGGTGATGGTGTCCAGGCTCGATACGGAGACATCGGCGCCGGCCGCTGCGGCCACGCCCGCCTGATCAGGCCCTGGCTTCGGGGTCGAACAGCCACTTGCGCTGCGCCGCGAACACCGCATTCGGATAAGGCGGCTTGCCGCGGCTGCCGTTGTAGCGGCCCAGCGCCATGAACATGTCGCCGCGTTCCCGGTCCAGATAATGGCGCAGGATCACGCAGCCGAAGCGCAGATTGGTCTGCATATGGAACAGCTTGCCCGCGTCGCCATCGCCGATCACGCGCATCCAGAACGGCATGATCTGCATATAGCCGCGCGCGCCCACGCTGGAGATCGCGAACTTGCGGAACGCGCTTTCGACTTCGATCAGACCCAGCACCAGGCTCACATCCAGGCCCGCGCGCCGCGCCTCGTACCAGACGGTCTGCAGGAACTCGCGCCGCACTTCGGCATCGGCCTTGCGTCTGTAGAGCCGGTCGCTCATCGCAGCCAGCCAGCGCAGGTACGACAGCTTGGCTTCGGTCGAGGCAAACGCCAGCTCGGGCGGGCCGGCGCTGGCCACGGCCGCGCGCAGCGCGGTGCGCACCGAGTCGGCCAGAGGTTCTTCGAGTTGCCCGCCCGCATGCGCAGGCAGGGCCACCGCCAGCAGCGAGGCCGGCAGCGCGGTCAGCAGGCTGCGCCGGCGCAGCCCCGCGGCCGCGGACCGCGGCAGGGGTGCGGCGGCGCGGCCTGGGGACATCACAGGCCCAGTCGCGCCTTGAGGTGGTCGAGGATGCCGTCCTGCGCGACCTTGCTGGCTTCGGTCTCGCGGCGGTGCTGGTATTCGACCGTGCCTTCTTTCAGGCCACGGTCGGAAATCACCACGCGGTGCGGCACGCCTATCAGTTCCCAGTCGGCCAGCATCGCGCCCAGGCGCTCGTCGCGGTCGTCCAGGATCACGTCCACGCCCAGCGCGATCAGCGCGTCGTACAGCGCGCCCGCGGTGGTCTGCACGGCTTCGCTGCGTGCCATGCCGATGGGGCACAGCACGACGGTGAACGGCGCGATCGCGTCCGGCCAGATGATGCCGCGCTCGTCATGGTTCTGCTCGATGGCCGCGGCCGGCAGGCGGGTCACGCCAATGCCGTAGCAACCCATCTCGAAGAACGCGGGCTTGCCGTTCTCGGCCAGGAACGTGGCGTTCATCGCCTTGGAGTACTTGTCGCCCAGGTAGAACACATGGCCGACTTCGATGCCGCGCTCGATGGAAAGCGCACCCTTGCCGTCGGGCGACAGGTCGCCGGCCACCACGTTGCGCAGATCGGCAATGACGGCTGGCTCGGGCAGATCGCGGCCCCAGTTCACGCCAATCATGTGGAAGCCTTCGACGTTGGCGCCGCAGATCCAGTCGGCCATCACGGCCACGTCGCGGTCGACAACCAGGTTCACGGGCTGCAGCAGGTTCAGCGGGCCCAGGTAGCCGGGCTTGCAGCCGAAGTGCGTTTCAATCTCGGCCTGGGTCGCGAAACGGAAGCCGGCGTCCAGACCTGGCACCTTGGCAACCTTGATTTCGTTCATGTCGTGGTCGCCGCGCAGCAGCAGCAGCCAGACCTGGCTCTTGACCAGGATGCCCTTGTCGTCGAGCTCGTCGGTGGCCAGCACCAGCGACTTCACGGTCGTGGACAAGGGCACGCCCAGCAGTTCGGCAACATCGGGACAGGTGCTCTTGCCGGGCGTGGCCGTCTGCGTCAGCGCCACGGTGGCGGCGGGACGCTCGCCCGCGGGCGCCAGCGCTTCGGCCTTCTCGAGGTTGGCAGCGTAGTCGCTGTCTGGGCAGTAGACGATGGCGTCTTCGCCGGTCGCGGCAATGACCTGGAATTCTTCGCTCAGGTCGCCACCGATCGCACCGCTGTCGGCGCGCACGGCGCGGTAGCGCAGGCCGAAGCGATCGAAGATCTGCTGGTAGGCCTGGCGCATGTTCTGGTAGCTCAGTTGGGCCGCGTCGCGGCTCTTGTCGAAGCTGTAGGCGTCCTTCATGATGAATTCGCGGCCACGCATCAGGCCGAAGCGCGGACGGCGCTCGTCCCGGAACTTGGTCTGGATCTGGTAGAGATTCTTTGGTAACTGCTTATGGCTGCGCAGTTCCTGGCGCGCGATATCTGTTACCACTTCCTCGCTGGTCGGCTGGATCACGAAGTCACGGCCGTGGCGGTCCTGGATGCGCAGCAGTTCGGGGCCCATCTTCTCGAAGCGGCCCGTTTCCTGCCACAGCTCGGCCGGCTGGACCACAGGCATGGAGATTTCAACCGCGCCCGCGCGGTTCATCTCTTCGCGCACGATGGCTTCGACCTTGCGGATCACGCGCAGGCCCATGGGCATGTAGTTGTACACACCCGCACCCAAGCGTTTGATCAGGCCCGCACGCATCATGAGCTTGTGGCTGACCACTTCGGCGTCGGCCGGAGCTTCTTTGAAGGTGGAGATGAAGAATTGAGAGGCTTTCATGGGGGCAGAGTACAGCGGAAATCAGGCGGGCGCGCTTGCCGGGGGCATGGCACCATGCATAATGGACGCAATTCAAAAAATTGGGGTTCGATTATGCTTGACCGGGACGGATTTCGCCCGAACGTCGGCATCATCCTGCTCAACCACAAGAACCAGGTGTTCTGGGGCAAACGCATCCGCACCCACAGCTGGCAGTTCCCGCAAGGCGGCATAGACCGGGGGGAATCTCCGGAGCAAGCCATGTTCCGGGAATTGCACGAAGAGGTGGGTCTGAAGCCCGATCACGTCCGCGTGGTCGCCCGAACCCGGGACTGGTTGCGCTACGAGGTGCCAGACCGGTATATCCGACGCGATGCGCGTGGACATTACCGGGGCCAAAAGCAGATCTGGTATTTGCTGCAGTTGCTGGGCCACGACTGGGATCTGAACCTCAGGGCCACAGACCACCCGGAATTCGATGCCTGGCGCTGGAACGACTACTGGGTTCCGCTGGAAGTCGTGGTCGAGTTCAAGCGTGGCGTCTATGAGATGGCGCTGACCGAACTGGCGCGCTATCTGCCACGGCAGGAGCAGCGCAATCGCTATCTGCGCAGCGGCATGCGCAACCGCGAGCAGGAAGGCACCATGGTGCCCATGACCACACTGCCGTCACGCAACACGCTGGGCCTGCTGCATCCGGGACTCGAGCTTCCGCCCGGAGCGAGCTTCGATCCCGATCCGCAGACCGATCTGACCGCAGCCAGCCAGCGCGCCGCGGCCGGCAACACCAAACACCCCTGAAACCGACGCCAGGCAAACCTGGCGCAGGCTTTCAGTGGCCGGAGACAATCATGTTGTCGCGGTGGATCATTTCGGATTCGGCGCTGTAACCGAGCAGGCGCTCGAATTCGGCCGAGCTCTTGCGGCACAGCAGCCGCGCTTCCGCGCTCGCATAGTTGGCCAGGCCGCGCGCAATTTCGCGGCCCTGCGGATTGCGCACGGCAATCACATCGCCGCGCGAGAAATTGCCTTCCACACCCGTCATGCCTATGGGAAGCAGGCTCTTGCCTTCTTCCTGCAGCTTGTCGGCCGCGCCCTGGTCTACGCTGACCGCGCCCTTGAGCTGCAGATGGTCGGCAATCCATTGCTTGCGCGCCTGCTTTTTCGGCGTCTGCGCCAGCAGCAGGGTGCCAATGGCCTCGCCCGCGACCAGCCGACCCAGCACATTGGGCTCGCGCCCCCAGGCGATCACCGTGGATGCGCCCGAGCCCGCGGCACGCTTGGCCGCCAGGATCTTGGTGATCATGCCGCCGCTGCCTATGCTCGAGCCCACGCCGCCGGCCATGGCTTCCAGCGCCGGGTCGCCGGCCTGGGCTTCGTCGACGAAGCGCGCATCGGGGTTCTTGCGCGGATCGGCCGTGTACAGGCCCTTCTGGTCGGTCAGGATCACGAGCGCGTCGGCATCGACCAGATTGGCGACCAGCGCGCCCAGCGTGTCGTTGTCGCCGAACTTGATTTCGTCGTTGACGACGGTGTCGTTTTCGTTGATGACCGGCACCACACCCAGGCTCAGCAGCGTCAGCAGCGTGGTGCGCGCATTGAGGTAGCGCTCGCGGTCGGCGAGGTCGGCATGGGTCAGCAGCACCTGGGCGCTGCCCACGTCCTGCTCGCGCAGCTTGGTCTCGTACATCTGCGCCAGGCCCATCTGGCCCACGGCCGCGGCCGCCTGCAGCTCATGCACCTGCTTGGGACGCGTCTTCCAGCCCAGGCGCTTCATGCCTTCGGCAATCGCTCCGCTCGAGACCATGACGACTTCGCGGCGCACGCCGTCGGCATCGCCACGCACCAGGGCGGCGAGCTGCTGGCTCCACTGCGCGATCGCCTCTTCATCCAGACCCCGGCCTTCGTTGGTCACGAGGCTGGAGCCTACTTTCACGACGATACGCCGTGCGTCACGCAAAACACTGGAAGCCATGATTCAGATTGTTCTTGGGCGCCTGCCTCGCAGGCCACAGGCGCTGGTCAGTCAATGGCCCTAGGGCCCCCACCCCGGCCGGCCTTGCGGCCTGACCGGAACTCTCACTTCGCTTCGTCGTCGGCGAAACGCGGGTCGCGCGGATCGACTTCCGCCGGCGCATCGCCCACGAAGCGCAGATCGATTTCCTCGGGCGTGTTCTCGGCGCGCTGCTGGGCCTGCACATGCTGGAAGATGGTCTTGATCAGCGGCTCGCAGCCTTCGCGCGTCAGCGCGGAAATCTCGAACACCGGGCCCTTCCACTTGAAGCGCTTGACGAAGTCCTTGACGCGCGCGGCGCGCTCTTCGGTCGGCACCATGTCGAGCTTGTTGAGCACCAGCCAGCGCGGCTTGTCGTAGAGCGCGGCGTCGTACTTCTTGAGCTCGCCCACGATGGCCTTGGCCTGGGCCACGGGATCGACGGTCTCGTCGAACGGCGCCATGTCGACCACATGCAGCAGCAGACGCGTGCGCTGCAGATGGCGCAGGAACAGATGGCCCAGGCCCGCGCCTTCGGACGCGCCTTCGATCAGGCCCGGAATGTCGGCAATCACGAAGCTTTGCTCGGGGCCGACGCGCACCACACCCAGATTGGGGTGCAGCGTGGTGAACGGATAGTCGGCAATCTTGGGGCGTGCATTGGACACGGCCGTGATCAGCGTCGACTTGCCTGCATTGGGCATGCCCAGCAGGCCCACGTCGGCCAGCACCTTGAGTTCGAGCTTGAGGCTCTTGCGCTCGCCGGGCCAGCCCGGCGTCTTCTGGCGCGGTGCGCGGTTGATCGCGCTCTTGAAGCGCATGTTGCCGAAGCCGCCGTCACCGCCCTTGGCGATGGTCACGACTTCGCCCGGCGTCAGCAGTTCGTACAGCACTTCGCCGGTTTCCTGGTCGGAAAAGATCGTTCCCACGGGCACGCGCAAGGTGATGTCGGTGCCGGCGGCGCCGAACATGTCCGAGCCCATGCCGTGCTCGCCGCGCTTGGCTTCATGGCGGCGCGCATAGCGGAAATCGACCAGGGTATTCAGGTTGGAATCCGCTACCGCGAAGACGTGGCCGCCGCGGCCGCCGTCTCCCCCATTGGGGCCGCCGAATTCCTTGTATTTCTCGTGTCGAAACGAGACGCAGCCATTGCCGCCATCACCGGCAGCAATGTCAATATAAGCTTCATCGACGAACTTCATGAGGCATCCAGTTTACAAAACAGTGTGCTTTCGTGCAGCGTACAGCGTAGCCCGCCGCGCGCAAAAGCATAAAGCCCCGTCGAACGGGGCAGGGCAAAAATACCCCTTAAACAGCAAAGCCCCGACAGGTCGGGGCTTCGCTGCGAGTCGAAGTGACAAACCTTATGCAGGCGTCACATTGACCATGTGCTTGGACAGTGCGCCCTTGGTGGAGAAGGACACGTGGCCCTCGACCAAGGCAAACAGCGTGTGGTCCTTGCCCACGCCGACGTTGTCGCCGGGGTGGAACTTGGTGCCGCGCTGGCGAACGATGATGGAACCAGCCGTGATCAACTCACCGCCGAAAGCCTTCACGCCGAGCATCTTGGGCTTGGAATCGCGCCCGTTTCGCGTAGAGCCGCCGCCTTTTTTCTGTGCCATGACTCAGCTCCTATTAAGCTACGATTGCCACGATCTGCAGTTCGGTGAACTGTTGACGGTGACCCTGACGCTTCTGATAGTGCTTACGACGGCGCATCTTGAAGATGTGCACTTTGTCGTGTTTGCCGTGAGCAACCACAGTTGCCTTCACAGTTGCGCCGGACACCAGGGGTGCGCCGATCTTGATGTCTGTGCCGTTGCCGACTGCCAGAACCTGATCGATCACAATTTCCTGGCCTACGTCCGCAGCAATCTGTTCTACTTTGATTTTTTCGCCGGAAGCAACGCGATACTGCTTGCCGCCGGTTTTTATGACCGCGTACATGTATGACCTCTTTAATTGAGAGTTCTGCAGACGAATTTCCGCAGAGCCGGCGATTGTACCATGGCTGAATTTCTCATGCATTGGGTTTGCTTGTGCAGACCGTTTGCCGCGGCCAACGCCGACTGCCTTCATTTCGGGCCGACAGTTCCTATAATCCAAGGCTCACATGGCGGCCACCATTTTGACCACAGCTATCACCCCCACCAATCCCCTTTCCCTGATCGCCAACGACATGCGCGAGGTGGACAGCGTCATCGCCGACCGCCTGCACACCAGTGTTCCGCTGATCTCGCAGATTTCCCAGTACATCATTGCCGCCGGCGGAAAGCGGCTGCGGCCCGCGTTGCTGCTGATGATCTGCAAGGCCCTGGGCTACGAGGGAAGCCAGCGCTTCAACCTCGCGGCCGTGGTCGAACTGATCCATACCGCGACGCTGCTGCACGACGACGTGGTCGATGAATCGACCATGCGCCGCGGCCGCGCCACGGCCAATGAAGCGTTCGGCAACCCGGCCAGCGTGCTGGTGGGCGACTTCCTGCACACGCGTTCGTTCCAGATGATGGTCGCGGCGGGCAGTACGCGCGTGCTGCAGATCCTGTCGGATGCGACCAACATCATTGCCGAAGGCGAAGTCCAGCAGCTGATGAACATGCACGACGCTTCGCTCGACGAGGACGGCTATCTGCATGTGATCCGCTCCAAGACCGCGAAGCTGTTCGAAGCCAGCGCCCAGCTCGGCGCCGTGCTCGCGGGCAGCAGCCCGGCCGTGGAAGAAGCCTGCGCCACCTATGGCCAGGCACTGGGCACGGCCTTCCAGATCATCGACGACGTGCTGGACTACACCGGCGACACTGCAGAAATGGGCAAGAACCTCGGCGATGACCTGCGCGAAGGCAAATGCACGCTGCCGCTGATCGCCGCGATGCAGCGCGCCACGCCCGAACAGGCGGCCATCGTGCGCCAGGCCATCGAGCAGGGCTCGACCGAACAGCTCGCCACGGTGATTGCCATCGTGCAGGAAACAGGCGCGCTCGACGTGGCGCGCGCTGCCGCGCATGCCGAAGCCCATCGCGCCATCGATGCCTTGAGCCAGCTGCCTGACAATGAACACACTGCAAATTTGCTACAATTGGCAGCTCAGCTCCTCGACAGACGCACTTGAAACCCGTGCCGGTTTTGTGCCTGACAGGACCGCTGCGGGGTGTAGCTTAGCCTGGTAGAGCGCTACGTTCGGGACGTAGAGGCCGGAGGTTCGAATCCTCTCACCCCGACCAGGAATCCATGCAAAAAGCCCAAGTGATGCACTCACTTGGGCTTTTTGCGTTGGGCTGGCGCAAATCAGCGCGCGCCAGCCAGGCAGTCGTCTGCACTTTCAAGCGACGGCTCGCTCCACATCGCCAGACCGCCGGCCAGGCTCCAGGCCGATGCATGTCCAAGGCGGCGCAGCGCGCGCGCGGCCTGGGCGCTGCGGTTGCCGCTGCGGCAATAAAACACCACCGGCACCTGGGGCGCCAGCGCCAGCCACTGCGGCACGGCCGAGAGCCAGGCCGACAGCGGCACGGCCTGCGCATTCGCGAGCAGACCGCGCCGCGCCTGGACCTCGCTCTCGTAGGCTTCGCGCACATCGACCCACAGGCCGCCCGCCTGGGCCTGCAGCAAGGCCAGCGCGGCCGACTGGTCCAGCACCACGTCCATGCTGTCCGCCAGGTCGTCGGCCAGCGCCAGGCCGGCAAACGCCGCCAAAGCCTCCCGCGGCGCCGCGTCGCTCAGGCCGCGCGCGCGCAGGACCTCACCGCAGCGCTGCAGGCGCGCGCAGGCCGCGGCAATGAATTTGTCGCTGTCCAGCGCGCCAAACGACAGGCGCACCGCGGCCTGGGTCTGCCACTCCTCCAGGCCCATGGCCTGCAGCACATAGCTGGGCTCGGCCTTGGCGGCGCTGCAGGCCGAGCCGCCGCTGACGCGCAGATCGGCGGCATCGAACAGATCCAGCAGCACCTTGGAGCTCACGCCGCGCACCGCGAAGTTCAAGGTGGTCGGCAGGCTCAAAGCGTCAGGAGCGTTGAATTCCAGCCCGGCAAACGCCGCGCGCAAGGCCGCAACCAGTTGGGCGCGATGCGCGGCCAGCGCCGCGGGCGGCTGAAACACATCGCCGGCTTCCCAGGCCTGCAGCACCGCGCCCAGCGCGGCTATGCCCGCGATGTTCTCCGTGCCCCCGCGCAGCCCGCCTTCCTGCCCGCCGCCCGTCAGCAACGGCGTGAAAGGCGCGCCGGCGCGCACATAAAGCAGACCTATGCCCTTGGGCGCATAGAACTTGTGGCCGGAAAACGGCGCGTAATCGATGCCGCGCTCGATCAGTTTGAGCGCCAGCTTGCCCAGTGCCTGCACGCCGTCGACCAGCCACAGCGCGGGACTCGTGCGCAGGATGTCGGCAATGCCGTCGAGGTCGCTGATCACGCCCGTTTCGTTGTTCGCGGCCATGGTGCAGACCAGGCCGGCGGTCGGCGCGTGCGCGCGCAGCCAGGCCAGGTCATGGCGCCCCATGCGGTCCACAGGGATGGCCAGCACCGGCAGATTCAGCCCCAGCAGCGCATTCCAGTGGTGCAGGGCCTGGGGCACGGCCTTGTGTTCGGTCGCGCCATAGAGCAGCGCCTGGGCTGCGGGCTCGCCGGCATCGCGTCGGCGCCGCAGTTCGCACAGCGCCGACAGCACGCTGGTCTGTATGCCTTCGGTCGCGCCACTGGTGAAGAACAGCTGTCCGGTCGGCGCATCGAGCACGCGCCGCGCGCTGGCGCGCACGCCATCGACCACGGCGCGCGCCTTGAGGCCGCTGCCGTGAATGCTGCTGGGATTGCCGAAGCCCTGGGCCATGACGGCCAGCGCGGCCTCGCGGGCCGGGGGAAAGACGGCCGTGGTGGCGTTCGCGTCGAGATAGATTTCCATGGGAGAAATTTTCCACCAGAGGCCCCGTACAGGTCTTGCAAAATACCGCTTGATTTCACATCATTGCGCGACAAAATTCCAAATAAAAGATAGAAAATGAAAATAGATTCCATAGACTGCAAGCTGCTGGAAAAACTCCAGCAAGACGCCGATGCCCCGGTCGCGGATCTGGCCGCCGAACTGGGCCTGTCGCAGACTTCGTGCTGGCGGCGCATCCAGCGTCTCAAGGAGGGCGGCGTGATCACGCGCAACGTCGCGCTGCTGGACCGCAACCACGCCAACGTCAGCGTCACGGTGTTTGTCGCCGTGCGCACCAGCACCCACAGCCAGGAATGGTTCGACCAGTTCCACGCCACGGTCGCGGCCATTTCCGAAGTGGTCGAGCTGTACCGCATGAGCGGCGATGTCGATTACCTGCTGCGCGTGGTCGTGCCCGATATCGCGGCCTACGACAAGGTCTACAAGCGGCTGATTGCGGGCACCCAGTTGCTCGACGTCTCTTCGAGCTTTGCGATGGAGGAGCTCAAATACACCACGGCCCTGCCGCTGACCTACGTGCGCTGAAGCGGCGCAGTCGACATGGCCTAGACAAAAACACCATTCATGGCCCTCACAGACCAGTCCATTGCAGCACCACAATTGCCTCAAACGCGTCACCGGGACAGCGCCTTGAGGCCCTTCACTGGCCTGTGCCGGTGCGTGGAATCTGCAACTCTCACTCTCGACTGGAACCGACCATGAGCCAACGCCTCGACTATTACAAGCTTTCTCCCGACGCTGCCCAGAAGTACATGGAGTTCAACAACCTGCTGCACAAGAAGCCGTTTCTCGCGCAGTACGGACATCTGGTGACGCTGCGCGCCTCGCAGCTCAACGGCTGCGCATTCTGCGTGGACATGCATGTCAAGGAAGCCAGGATCCACGGCGAGCGCGAACTGCGCCTGCACCATGTGACGGTCTGGCGCGAGTCGACGCTGTTCAGCGCCAAGGAGCGCGCCATCCTCGAATGGACCGAAGCCCTGACCCAGCTGGGCGCGCATGGCGTATCGGACGCGATCTTCGACAGCGTGCGCGCCGAGCTGTCGGACGAGGAGCTGGCCGACCTGTCCTTCCTGATCGTCGCCATCAATGGCTGGAACCGGCTGAGCGTGGCGTTTCGCGCCGTGCCCGGTTCGGCCGACAAGGTCTACGGCCTCGACAAGGCCGGTCTGTCCTGATCTAGAGCGACTGCCGTATCAGCAGGCCCAGGCGTTCGGCCTGGGCGGCGGTCGTGCAGTTGGTGAAGCTCAGCAGCAGCGCCGAATCCGTGCACTCCGAAGCCCACCAGCGCGACATCGGCTGCACGGCCATGCCATGGGCCAGCAGCTTCTCGGCCAGCGGCTGGTCGCTGCGCTCGCCGGGCAGGCGCAGCACCAGATGCATGCCACCGGGCTGGGGCTCGGTGCGCAGCAGCCCGCCAAGACCGCGCTCGAGCGCGGCGATGGTGGCCGCGCGCCGCTCGGCATAGAGCTTGCGCATGCGCTGGATGTGGCGCGAAAAATGCCCTTCGGCAATGAAGTCAGCGACGATGGCCTGGGTGATGGCCGGCGTCGCCGCGGCAAAGAAAATGCGCCCCACGCGCTCGAACGCCGCGACCTGCGCCTGCGGCACGACCAGATAGGCGAGCCGGATTCCGGGAAACAGCACCTTGCTGAAAGTCCCTGCGTACAGCACGCGGCCATGGCGGTCCAGGCTCGCGAGCGCCGGCAGCGGCCGGCTGGCGTAGCGGTACTCGCCGTCGTAATCGTCCTCGACCACCCACGCGCCTTGCGCCGCAGCCCATTCCAGCAGCGCATGCCGGCGCGGCAAGGAAAGCGACATCGACAATGGACTTTGATGCGCGGGCGTGACCGTCACCACTTTCGCGTCGGGTGCCAGCGCGATGCCGCGCTCCACCATCAGGCCCTGTGCGTCGACCGGCACCGGCACCGGCAGCAGGCCCGATTCGCGCAGCAGTTGCCTTGTGGGCGGGTAACCCGGATCCTCGACCCAGGCACGGTCGCCGGCCTGCATTACCGCCAGCGCGGCCAGCTGCAGGCTCGCGCGGTAACCCGTGGTGACGAACACCTGGTGGGCGCCGCAATCGATGCCGCGCGCCACCTGCAGATATGAAGCGATCGCGCTGCGCAACGCGGGCAGACCATGCGGCGGCGGGTAGTCAAGGTCCGCGGCCTGCATGCCGCGCAGGTAGCGCGCGCCCAGCCGCGCCCAGATCTTGCGCGGAAACGCATCCATCGCCGGCACGCCCAGCTGGAAAGGCAGCAGCTGCGCGGGCCGCCACAGCGAATCCCGCATCGAAGTGGGCGGGGCTTCCTGTGGCGTGACGGCTGGCGGGGACGCCGCCGCGGCCGGTTGCAACGCGGGATGGATGACCGTGCCCGCCTGGCCGCGCGCGAGCAGATAGCCTTCGGAAGTCAACAGCTCGTAGGCCAGCTCTATCGTGCCGCGCGCCACGCCCAGCTCCTTGGCCAACGCGCGCGCCGAAGGCACGCGGTCGCCCGGCGCGAGGTCGCCGGCCGCGATCGAGGCGCGCACGCGGTCATACAGTTGACGGTACAGCGGCGTGCCGCTTTCCCCGGCCAGCGGCGCGAAGGCAGGCGGCGAAATGGCAGGCGTCATGGTCTAGTCCATAAGTACAGTCTTGGCTCAAGGCATTGTGGCATGCGACTTGTAAAGTCAAGTCCATGAACGCCTCACACGCCCACTCCCCTTGGCCTGCGCCCAGCATCCTGGATCTGGCAGACAGCGCGCTGCGCCCGCTCGACTCCGCGAGCGACCTGCGCCTTGCGGCGCCGCTGATGCAGCAGTTGCGCCCCCAGCTGGACGGCGCGGCCGAGTTCGCCGCGCGCGTGCAGCGCCAGCGCCTGCAGGGCTACCAGCTCATCGGCGCTTTCGCGCCCGACGGCAGCCTGGCCGCGCTCGCAGGCTATCGGCTGCAGGAAAACCTCATCTACGGCCGCTTCCTCTATGTCGACGATCTGGTCACGGACGCGTCCCGGCGCGGCGGCCAGTGGGGCGCGCGGCTGCTGCAGGGACTCGAGCGTGTGGCGCGCGCCGCAGGCTGCGCGCAGCTGGTGCTCGACACAGGTCTGGCCAATGCACGCGCCCAGCGCTTCTACTTTCGCGCCGGGCTCTACACCGGCGCGCTGCGCTTTCAAAAAATGCTGGGTGGCGGCTAAGCCCCGCCGACCTTCACTTCAAACAAGGAAATACGTGCATACCACCTCACCCGACCAGCCCCTGCGCCTGCTGCGCGTCCTGGGCAGCCCGCGCGGCGCGGCCTCCGAAAGCCGGCGCCTGTCGCAGCAGATCGTCGATGCCTTGGTGGCGACGCGCAGCGTGGCGCTGACCGATGTGGACACCAGCGAACTGCCCGCGGTCGACAGCGGCTATGCCCTCGCATTGGCGGCGCGCGAAGACCCGCAAACTCCAGCGGCCGCGGGCAGCGCGCTGCACCGATCCGACGCGCTGATCGCGCAACTGGCCGCGGCCGACGCCGTGGTCATCGCCACGCCTATGCACAACTTCACGCTGCCATCGTCGATCAAGGCCTGGGTAGACCATATCGTGCGCATACGCGCGACCTTCAGCGTGACGCCGCAAGGCAAGATAGGCAGCCTGCGCGACCGCCCGGTCTACGTGGCGATCTCCAGCGGCGGCCTGATCACGGGCGAATCCGCACGCCAGCCCGACTTTATGCGGCCCTATCTGCGCCATACCTTGGCGACCATTGGCCTGCACGACCTGCACTTCGTCACGGTAGAAGGCACGGCCCTGGGGGAGGCAGCGCTGCGCGCGGGCCGGCAGGCAGCGACCGAAGCCGTGGACAAGCTGTTTGCCAGGCGCTGACCGGGACGCGGTGGCGCGCGCGCCGGCGTGTGCGCCAGCCAGGCGCCTTGGTACAAGTCCTTGCAAAATGCTCCACGCAGCTATGCAGCCCGCCGTGAATGAGGGATGATAGGGAGACTTCACTTCGCCTCCAATCACCTGCTTCATGCCTGCTGCTGAATCCGTCTCTTCGTCCTCATCCGGCAAGGCGCTCCCCGGACTGGGTCGCGCACTGATTTCTGCGGGCACCATTACCGCAGAAATCGCCGAAGAGCTGCACCGGAAATCGCAGACGGCGCGCACCAGCTTCATTGCCGAACTCATAGGCTCGGGAACCGTCACCTCCTCCGATCTGGCGCATACGCTGTCGACCGTATTCGGCGCGCCCCTGCTCGATCTCGACGCCGTCGATCCCGCGACGCTGCCGCAGGGGCTGCTGCCGGCGAAGCTGTGCCTGACCTACCGCGTGGTCGTGCTGAGCAAGCGCAACAACCGCCTGACCATTGCCGCGGCCGACCCCACGGACCAGGAAGCCGCCGAACGCATCAAGTTCACGTCCCAGATGGGGATAGACTGGATCATTGCCGAATACGACAAGCTCGTGCAGCTGTGCGAAGCCACGCACAAGACGGTGGCTGAATCGCTGCAGACCTACACCGCCACGGGTGACTTCAATTTCGACGACATCAAGGCTGAAGATACCGAGGAAGCCAGCGACAGCGCCAACGCCGCGGCCTCGGACGTGGAAGACGCGCCCATCGTCAAGTTCCTGCACAAGATGCTGCTCGACGCTTTCCACATGCGCGCGTCCGACCTGCATTTCGAGCCCTACGAGCACAACTACCGCGTGCGTTTTCGCATCGACGGCGAGCTGCGCGAAATTGCCTCGCCGCCGATTGCGATCAAGGACAAGCTCGCGTCGCGCATCAAGGTCATTTCACGCCTGGATATCTCCGAGAAACGCGTGCCGCAGGACGGCCGCATGAAGCTCAAGGTCGGCCCGGGCCGGACCATCGATTTCCGGGTCAGCACCCTGCCCACGCTGTTCGGCGAGAAGATCGTGATCCGTATCCTGGACCCCGAAAGCGCCAAGATGGGCATCGATGCGCTCGGTTACGAGCCCGAGGAGCGCGAACGCCTGATGCACGCCATCGGCCGTCCCTACGGCATGATTCTGGTCACCGGCCCCACGGGTTCGGGCAAGACGGTGTCGCTCTACACCTGCCTGAACCTGCTGAACAAGCCCGGCGTCAACATCGCCACGGCAGAAGACCCGTCCGAAATCAACCTGCCCGGCGTCAACCAGGTCAACGTCAACGAGAAGGCCGGCCTGAGCTTCGCGACCGCGCTCAAGGCCTTTCTGCGCCAGGATCCCGACATCATCATGGTCGGCGAAATCCGCGATATCGAAACCGCCGACATATCTATCAAGGCCGCGCAGACCGGTCACCTGGTGCTGTCCACACTGCACACCAACGACGCCCCGGCCACGCTCACGCGCATGCGTAACATGGGCATAGCGCCGTTCAACATTGCGTCCAGCGTGATATTGATCACGGCCCAGCGTCTGGCACGCCGCCTGTGCCCGCAATGCAAGCAGCCCGCCGACATTCCGCACCAGGCGCTGCTCGATGCCGGCTATGAAGAGGACGAGATAGACGGCAGCTGGGTCACCTACAAGGCGGTGGGCTGCAAGGCCTGCAACAACGGCTATAAGGGCCGGGTCGGCATCTACCAGGTGATGCCCATCACCGAAGAAATGCAGCGCATCATCCTGCGCGATGGCAGTGCCCTTGAAATCGCCGCCCAGTCCAAGCTCGAAGGCGTGCGCTCGTTGCGCGCGTCCGGCCTGCACAAGGCGCGCCAGGGGCTGACATCGCTCGAAGAAGTGCTGGCCGTGACCAACGAATAAAACAGCCCAGCACACGAGAGGGAATCGCATGGCGACTGCAGGCATCCAGGATTTTGTCTTCGAATGGGAAGGCAAGGACCGGCACGGAAAGATCGTGCGCGGCGAAACCCGCGCGGGCGGCGAAAACCAGGTGCAGGCCACGTTGCGGCGCCAGGGCATCTTTCCCACGAAGATCAAGAAGCGCCGCACGCGCTCGGGCAAGAAGATCAAGCCCAAGGACATCGCGCTGTTCACGCGCCAGCTGGCGACGATGATGAAGGCCGGCGTGCCGCTGCTGCAGTCGTTCGACATCGTCGGGCGCGGCAACACCAACACCAGCGTCACCCGGCTGCTCAACGACGTACGCACGGACGTCGAGATGGGCACCTCGCTGAGCGCGGCCTTCCGCAAGCATCCTCTGTACTTCAACAGCCTCTACTGCAATCTGGTGGAAGCCGGCGAGTCCGCGGGTATTCTCGAAACGCTGCTCGACCGGCTCGCGGTCTACATGGAAAAGACCGAGGCCATCAAGGGAAAGATCAAATCGGCGCTGATGTATCCGAGCGCGGTGATCATCGTGACCTTCGCCGTGATCGCGGTGATCATGATTTTTGTGGTGCCGGCCTTCAAGGACGTGTTCAGCTCGTTTGGCGCCGACCTGCCCGCGCCCACCTTGCTGGTCATGGCGATCAGCGAAGTCTTCGTGCAGTGGTGGTGGCTGATCTTCGGCCTGATAGGCGGCGGCACCTATTTCTTCCTCCAGGCCTGGCGGCGCAGCCCGCGCATACAGATGACGATGGACAGGCTCATGCTGCGCCTGCCGATCTTCGGCATCCTGGTCGAGAAATCCTGCATCGCGCGCTGGACGCGCACGCTGTCGACGATGTTTGCCGCCGGCGTGCCGCTGGTGGAAGCGCTCGACTCGGTGGGCGGCGCCTCGGGCAACGCGGTCTATGCGCTCGCGACCGAGAAGATACAGCAGCAAGTGTCGACCGGCACCAGCCTGACTTCGGCGATGACTTCGGCCAACGTATTCCCGTCCATGGTGCTGCAGATGTGCGCGATCGGCGAGGAGTCGGGCTCCATCGACCACATGCTGGGCAAGGCCGCCGACTTCTACGAGGAGGAAGTCGATGAGATGGTCGCCGGGCTGTCGAGCCTGATGGAGCCCATCATAATCGTGTTTCTCGGCGTCATCATCGGCGGCATCGTGGTCGCCATGTACCTGCCCATTTTCCAGCTGGGACAGGTGGTCTGATGTCGATAGCTTGGGAAGGAGCCGCCCTGGGCGGCGTGCTGGGGCTGCTCATCGGCAGTTTCCTGAATGTGGTGATCCACCGGCTGCCCAGGATCATGGAGCAGCAATGGGCCGACGAATGCCGGCAGCACGCCGAGGAACAGGCTCTGGCCGCGGGCCTGCCAGCGCCGGCAGCGGCGGCCGGCGAACGCATCAGCCTCAGTGCGCCGCGTTCGCGCTGCCCGCACTGCGGCCATGCGATCCGCTGGTATGAGAACGTTCCGGTGCTGAGCTATCTCGCGCTGCGCGGTCGCTGCGCGGGCTGCAAGACGGGCATCAGCGCGCGCTATCCGCTGGTAGAGCTGGCGACAGCCGCGCTGTTTGCCTTCTGCCTGGGCAAATGGGGCATCAGCCCTGCGGGTCTTGCCTGGTGCGGCTTCAGCGCCGCGCTGCTCACGCTGGCGCTGATCGACTGGGATACGACCTTGCTGCCCGACGACATCACCCTGCCCTTGCTCTGGGCCGGACTGATCGCCGCAGCGCTGCGCTGGACGGACGTGCCGCTGGCCGATGCCGTCTGGGGCGCGGCCGCGGGCTACCTGTCGCTGTGGCTGGTTTTCTGGGCTTTCAAGCTCGCGACCGGCAAGGACGGCATGGGCTATGGCGACTTCAAGCTGTTTGCCGCGCTCGGCGCCTGGTTCGGCTGGCAGGCGCTGGTGCCCATCATTCTCGCGGCATCGGTCATAGGTGCCATCATCGGCATCGTCATGAAGTTTCGCAGCCAGCTGCGCGCCGGCGGCTATATCCCGTTCGGCCCGTTTCTCGCGGGTGCGGGCTTCGCCGCGCTGCTGTTCGGTCCGCAGCGCATGCTCGAGCGCTTTCTGGGACTGCTGGGCTTGTGATGGACCGCATTCCCGCAAGCATGCTGCCGACCAGCCGCTGGCGCACGCCACGCCTGGGCGTGACCGGCGGCATAGGCAGCGGCAAGAGCACTTTTGCGGCGCTGCTGGCCGCGCGCGGCGCCATCCATATCGACGCCGACCAGATAGCGCGCGGCGTCACGGCCGCGGGCGGCCTGGCGATGGCACCCATTGCCGCGGCCTTCGGCGCGGAACTGATCGCCGAAGACGGCGGCCTGCACCGCGAACGCATGCGCGCACTGGCCTTTGCCGATGCCTCGGCACGCCAGCGCCTCGAAGCCATCGTCCACCCTCTCGTGGGCCAGGCAACGGCACAGCGCATCGTGCAGGCCGAACAGGCGGGTGCGGCGCTGATCGTGCTGGACATTCCGCTGCTCGTCGAATCGGGCCGCTGGAGCGGCGCGCTCGACCAGGTGCTGGTGGTCGATTGCAGCGAGGAGACGCAGATCCGCCGCGTGATCGAACGCAACCAGTTGACGCGTGCCGCCATAGAACGCATCCTTGCCGCCCAGGCCACGCGCAAGGCGCGCAGAGCGGTTGCCGATATGATTATTTACAATGACACACAGGATCTGGAGCGTTTGCGCGCGCAAGCGGTTCGGATCGCTGCGTTGTTCGGGCTATGATGGGACATGGCTTGGCTGATGCCGCAGGGCCCGGGCGGCCGGCCTGGGCGTCTTTACGCGCTGGATTGGCGCGGTTTTGTCCTGTTTGCGCCGATGAAAACAAGGTGAACAGGCCCTAGGAGCCCTGCAAGCGTGATCCTCTACGAATACCCTTTTAACGAACGCCTGAGAACCTATCTCCGGCTCGAGTCCCTGTTCCGCCGTCTCGGCGAACTGATTGCACGCCCCTATCCGACCGATCACCATTTCGCACTGGTCACGATCTTCGAGATCATGGATGTCGCCGCCCGCGTCGACCTCAAGTCCGATGTGCTCAAGGACCTCGAGAAGCAGAAAGCGCTGCTCGACAGCTACCGCGGCAACCCCTCGATCGCGACGGAACTGCTAGACCAGATCATAGGCCGCATGGACGAGTGCTTTGCCGCGCTCAATGCGCAGAACGGCAAGACCGGCCAGATCCTCACGGAAAACGACTGGCTGATGGCCATTCGCAGCCGCATCAGCATTCCCGGCGGCACCTGCGGCTTCGATCTGCCCGCCTATCACGCCTGGCAGCACCAGGACAGCGAGGCGCGCCAGCGCGCGCTCGAAGGCTGGACCGCGGCGCTCACGCCGCTGGCCGATGCGCTGTTCGTGCTGATGCAGATGCTGCGCGATACCGGCGTGCCGCAGCGCGTGGCCGCGGAGAACGGCCAGTTCCAGCAGAACCTGCCCACGGGACGCAGCTTCCAGCTATTGCGCCTGCGCATCGATCCCGCGCTGGATCTGGTGCCCGAGATCAGCGGCAACCGGCTGCTGGTTTCGGTGCGCCTGATGCGCGCCGATGCCAACGGCAAGCTCCAGCCCTGCGCCGAAGACGCGAATTTCGAAATCACCCTGTGTGCCTGAAACGCCCATGACGAACGATTCCAAGCCGGCAGCTCCCATCGTGCGCTGCCCCACCTGCGGCGGCCCCAGCGTGTTTGCACCGCAAAACCGCTGGCGCCCGTTCTGCAGCGAGCGCTGCCGCCAGATCGACCTGGGCGCCTGGGCCAATGAAGAGTTTCGCGTGCCCTCCCCCATTCCGCCCGAAGGCGCGCCGCACGGCGACCCCAGGGAACAGGATTAAGCGCCGGCGGCCTCAGGCCGTGGCGGGCAGTTCGCGCGTGTAGTACTCGGCGTCAAACGCCAGACCGCGCTCCTGCGCCAGCCATTCGAGCACCGGCAGCGCGCCGGGCAGCACGGGCTTCACATCGAGCGGCAGCTGCTGCCAGGCCATGTCCTGGCCTTCGCGCATCTCAAAGTTGCCCTGCCATTCACGCACCTTGCACCAGTGCAGGCGCACCAGCGCATGCGGATAGTCATGCTCGGTGACTTTCCAGACTTCGGCCGCGCCAATGGTGATGCCCAGCTCCTCGATCAGCTCGCGGCGCAGCGCCTGCTCGACCGTCTCGCCGGCCTCGAGCTTGCCGCCGGGAAACTCCCAGAAGCCCGCGCAGGGCTTGCCTGCGGGACGCGAAGTCAGCAGCAGCGCATCGTCGGCGCGCATCAGCACGCCCACGGCGACTTCCGTGTGCTTGCGCGGCGCGTTCACAGCTCGGATTCCTCGGACAGGCCGCTGACATCGGCGATGCCACTGCCGGCCACCGCATGGGTGTCGCGGCCCGCATAGTCGCGCGCGAACTGGTGGGCCACGCGGCCGCTGCGCGAACCGCGCTCCAATGCCCACACCAGGGCTTCGGCGCGCGCCGCGGCAATCGCCGCGGCATCCACGCCCAGCGCCGACAGCCACTGCGCGACCACGCGCAGGTATTCGTCCTGGCTGAACGGGTAGAAGCTGACCCACAGGCCAAAGCGCTCCGACAGCGAGATCTTCTCCTCGATCACTTCGCCGGGATGGATTTCACCGTCGTCGCCGCGCTGCACCGACAGGTTGTCGGTCATGTATTCAGGCAGCAGATGGCGGCGGTTGCTGGTCGCGTAGACCAGCACGTTGGGGCTTGCGGCCGAGACCGAACCGTCGAGAATCGACTTGAGCGCCTTGTAGCCGGGCTCGCCTTCCTCGAAGCTCAGGTCATCGCAGTAGATGATGAACTTCTCGGGGCGGCCAGCAACCACGTCGACGATGTCGGGCAGGTCAGTGAGGTCCTGCTTATCGACTTCGATCAGGCGCAGGCCCTGGGCCGCATAGGCATGCAGGCAGGCGCGAATCAGCGAGGACTTGCCCGTGCCGCGCGCGCCCGTGAGCAGCACGTTGTTGGCCGTGCGGCCCTGCACGAACTGCTCGGTGTTGCGCGCGATCTTTTCCTTTTGCCCGTCGATGTTCTGCAGATCGGACAGTTCCATCGCACCGATATGGCGCACCGGCTCGAGCAGACCGCAGCCATTGGCGCGCTTGCGGTAGCGCCAGGCAATCGCCTCGCTCCAGTCCTGGGGCGACTGCAGCGGCTGGGGCAGCACGGCTTCGATGCGCTGCATCAGCTGTTCGGCACGCGCCACCAGGCGCTCGAGAGGGTTGGTATCGGCAGGCAGGGTCATGGCAGAGCTCTCGTGTCTCGGTCGGTTCTGGTCGCAAGCCCCTCAGAGCCCGACGCCAGTCAAAAATATCCGTTCACCCTGAGCTTGTCGAAGGGTGTGGTTCGACAAGCTCACCACGAACGGTTCAATCCATCGGCAGGCGCTTAGGAACGATAGTCAGCGTTGATGGTCACGTAGTCGTGGCTGAAGTCGCAGGTCCAGACGGTGTCGACCGCATCGCCGCGGCCCAGCAGCACGCGCACGGTGATTTCCTGCTGCTTCATCACGCGCTGGCCGTCTTCCTCGCGGTAGTCGGGATTGCGCCCGCCCTTCACGGCCACATGCACGTCGTCGAGGTACAGGTCGATGCCGGTCTGGTCGAGGTCGGCAATGCCCGCATAGCCCACGGCTGCCAGGATGCGGCCCAGGTTTGGGTCGCTGGCGTAGAACGCGGTCTTGACCAGCGGCGAATGCGCGATCGCATAGGCCACCTGGCGGCACTCGGCGCCGGTCTTGCCGCCTTCGACACGCACGGTAATGAACTTGGTCGCGCCTTCGCCGTCGCGCACGATGGCCTGGGCCAGCTTTTGCGAGACTTCCAGCAGCGCGGCCTGCAGGGCCTGGCCTTCGGCGCTGGACAGCGATGTGATCTGGGCATGCTTGGCACGGTTGGTGGCCACGAGCACGAACGAGTCGTTGGTCGAGGTGTCGCCGTCAATGGTCACGCGGTTGAACGAGGCTTCGGCCAGGCCCGACACCAGCGGCTGCAGCAGCTCGGGCGCGATGTTCGCATCGGTGGCCAGAAAGCCCAGCATGGTCGCCATGTTGGGGCGGATCATGCCTGCGCCCTTGCTGATGCCGGTGATCGAGACCGTCGCCTCACCGATCTGCACCTGGCGGCTGAAGGCCTTGGGCAGGGTGTCGGTGGTCATGATGCCTTCGGCGGCACGCGCCCAGTGCGCGGGCTGGGCGTCGGCCAGCGCGGCCGGCAGGCCGGCGACGATGCGCTCGACCGGCAGCGGCTCCATGATCACGCCCGTGGAGAACGGCAGCACCTGGTGTGCGGCCACGCCCAGCAGCTCGGCCAGCGCGGCGCTGGTGGCGCGTGCGGCGGCCAGGCCTTGCGCGCCCGTGCCGGCATTGGCGTTGCCGGTGTTGATCACCATGGCGCGCACCGCGCCGCCCTGGGCCAGATGCTCGCGGCTGACCTGCACCGGCGCGGCGCAGAAACGGTTCTGCGTAAACACGCCGGCCACGGCCGCGCCTTCATCGAGCAGAAACACCGTCAGGTCCTTGCGGTTGGCCTTGCGCACGCCGGCTTCGGCGACGCCAATACGGACACCGTCGATCGCAAGCAGCTCGGCGGCAACAGGGGCGGAGAGATTCACAGGCATGCGAATGTCTTTCGTAAAAGGATGTCGAAGGGATTATCCGGAAAAATGCCCGGCGCCAATGCAAACACGGGCCGTAGCCCGTGCGTGCTGTTTCAGCGCCGGTAGCGCAGGCTCAAGCGAGTTTGCCGTGGCATTGCTTGAACTTCAGGCCGCTGCCGCAAGGGCAGGGATCGTTGCGGCCCACGCGCATCATAGGAGCAGCGGCTTCGGCTTCATCGGCGCGCACCGTGGTCTGGCTGCCGTCTTCGGTGGGCGAAGTGTAGGTCACGTTGGCGATGTGCTCGGCGCGCTGGCCCAGCACTTCGGTGGCCTGGTCCAGCTGTTCGTTGGACTGCACCTGCACCGTCATCAGCACGCGCGTGACTTCGTTCTTGACCTGATCGATCAGCTGACGGAACAGCTCGAAGGCCTCGCGCTTGTACTCCTGCTTGGGCTGCTTTTGCGCGTAGCCGCGCAAATGGATGCCCTGGCGCAGGTAGTCGAGCGCGGCCAGGTGGTCGCGCCAGTTGGAGTCGAAGCTCTGCAGCAGCACGGCGCGCTGGAACTGGGTGAAGTTCTCGTGGCCGATCAGCGCCAGCTTGGCGTCGAACGCGGCTTGAGCGGCCTGCAACACCTTTTCGAGGATTTCCTCGTCGGTGATGGCTTCGGCCGCGCCGACTTCCTGCACCAGCGGCAGGTCCAGTCGCCATTCGTCGTTGAGGTGCTTTTCCAGCGCCGGCAGATCCCATTGCTCTTCCATCGAGTCGGCGGGCACATGCTGGCGCACGATGTCGGTCACGGTCTCTTCGCGCATCACGCCAATGAGCTCGTTCAGGTCGACCGCATCGAGGATCTCGTTGCGCTGCTGGTAGATCACCTTGCGCTGGTCGTTGGCGACGTCGTCGTATTCGAGCAGCTGCTTGCGCACGTCGAAGTTGCGCGCCTCGACCTTGCGCTGCGCCGATTCAATGGAGCGCGTGACGATGCCGGCCTCGATGGCTTCGCCATCGGGCATCTTCAGGCGTTCCATGATCGCCTTGACGCGGTCGCCGGCAAAGATGCGCAGCAGCGTGTCGTCCAGGCTCAGGTAGAAGCGCGAGGAGCCGGGGTCACCCTGGCGGCCCGAGCGGCCGCGCAGCTGGTTGTCGATGCGGCGCGACTCGTGGCGTTCGGTGGCGATGATGCGCAGGCCGCCCAGGGCCGCGACTTTCTCATGCTCGATCTGCCACTGCGCGCGCACTTCTTCCAGGCGGCGCGCGCGCGTTGCTTCGTCCAGCGAGGTGTCGGCTTCGACCACGCTCAGCAGCTTTTCGAGGTTGCCACCAAGCACGATGTCGGTGCCGCGGCCCGCCATGTTGGTGGCGATGGTGATCATGCCCGTGCGGCCGGCCTGGGCGACGATGTCGGCCTCACGCGCATGCTGCTTGGCGTTGAGCACCTGGTGGGGCAGCTTGGCTTCGTTGAGCAGCTCGTCGATGATTTCCGAGTTCTCAATCGACGTCGTGCCGACCAGCACCGGCTGGCCGCGCTCATAGCATTCGCGAATGTCCTTGATCGCAGCCGCGTACTTCTCGGCCGTGGTCTTGTAGACGCGGTCGAGCTGGTCTTCGCGCCGGCTCTGGCGATTGGGCGGAATGACCACGGTCTCGAGACCGTAGATTTCCTGGAATTCGTAGGCTTCGGTGTCGGCCGTGCCGGTCATGCCGCCGAGCTTGCCGTAGAGGCGGAAGTAGTTCTGGAAGGTGATCGAGGCCAGCGTCTGGTTCTCGGCCTGGATGGTCACGCCTTCCTTGGCTTCCACGGCCTGGTGCAGGCCGTCGCTCCAGCGGCGGCCCGACATCAGGCGACCGGTGAACTCATCGACGATCACGATCTCGCCGTTCTGCACCACATAGTGCTGATCGCGGTGATACAGGTGATTGGCACGCAGCGCGGCGTACAGGTGGTGCATCAGCGTGATGTTTGCCGGATCGTAGAGCGAAGCGCCCTCGGCAATCAGCTTGGCGTTGGCCAGCACGCGCTCCGCGGTTTCATGGCCCTGCTCGGTCAGGAACACCTGCTGGGTCTTCTCGTCGAGCGTGAAGTCGCCGGGCGTGGTCACGCCTTCGCCGGTGCGCGGATCGGCTTCGCCGATCTGGCGCTGCAGCATGGGCACGATGGTGTTCATCGCCAGGTACATGGCGGTGTTGTCATCGGCCTGGCCGCTGATGATCAGCGGCGTGCGCGCTTCGTCGATCAGGATCGAGTCCACTTCGTCGACTATCGCATAGTTCAGCTGGCGCTGCACGCGGTCGCCCGACTCGTAGACCATGTTGTCGCGCAGGTAGTCGAAGCCGTACTCGTTGTTCGTGCCGTAGGTGATGTCGGCCTGGTAGGCCGCCTGCTTTTCCTCGCGCGGCATGTTGGGCAGGTTGATACCCACCGTCAGGCCGAGGAAGTTGTACAGGCGCGCCATCCACTGCGCATCGCGGTTGGCGAGGTAGTCGTTGACGGTCACGACGTGCACGCCCAAGCCTGCCAGCGCGTTCAGGTATACGGGCAGCGTTGCCGTGAGGGTCTTGCCTTCGCCGGTGCGCATTTCAGCGACCTTGCCGTAGTGCAAGGCCATGCCGCCGAGCAACTGAACGTCGAAGTGGCGCATCTTCATGACGCGCTTGGAGCCTTCACGCACGACCGCGAAGGCTTCGGGCAGCAGATCGTCCAGGCTTTGGCCTTGACTCACCCGCTCCTTGAACTCCTGGGTCTTGGCGCGCAAGGCATCGTCGCTGAGCTTTTCAAGTTCGGGCTCCATCGCATTGATGCGAGCCACCGTCTTGCGGTATTGCTTGAGAAGCCGGTCATTGCGGCTGCCGAATAATTTGGTGAGGAAGTTGGTGGCCATGCAAACAGATTCACCTTGCCTGCACCAGGGCATTCAAGGAAACCAGAGTCCCTAAGAAGAATGTATTTCAGATGGGGCCGCGCCATGGAATTTCTACAGCAAGAACCCATAATGCGGAAGACTGATTCAATGATTCTAACTGCCTGATCTCGTACGGCACATGCCTGCAGCCCACATCCCTGCGCAAAGCGCAGTCGCAAGCGCTCCAGAGCCAGCGGGCTTTTGCCCATCATTCCCCTTGCAGCCGGCGCGCAGGCGCGCTGCGGCACCGATTTTCCCAGGCCAATGACCCGACGCAACTACCCTATTTCCCTGCAGCAGGCCGCCCAGTCCTCTCCCACGCTGTCCAAGCTGGTGGCGATGACGCAGGACTCCTCGGCACGCCTGCAGGCGATACAGCCGCTGATACCCATCACCTTGCGCAAGGTGGTGCAGGCCGGGCCTATCGAAGGCAGCTGCTGGTGCCTGCTGGTCAACAGCAATGCGGCCGCGGCCAAGCTGCGCCAGCTGCTGCCGGCGTTTGCTGCGCATCTGCGCGTAAAGGGGTGGGATGTGACTGAAATACGCCTGAGAGTGAAGTCCTGAGCGCCGGGCAGTGAATGCCTGGGCCGGAACGGGCGTATTCGTCGAAAAGATGGTGCCGGTTGTCGGAATCGAACTGACGACCTACCGCTTACAAGGCGGGTGCTCTACCAACTGAGCTAAACCGGCGAAGCCCGAATTCTAGCGCATAGAAAATGGGCAAAAATCCAAAAGCGCGTATTTATTTGACGCGCTTGAGCGCCGGACGCGGACCCGAAGGCGGCGTGCGCGGCGGCACCGGTGCATCGTCGTCGTCCTGCACCAGTTGCATGATGGGCGCATCGGCGCCGGCCTCGGAGGGAACGGAGCTCAGTGCCGGGGGCGTCGCGCCCGCGGGCTTGCGCTCTGATGCTTCCGGGGCCAGCGGAAACGCCATGCCTTCGCCGGTTTCACGCGCATAGATCGCGATCACGCGCTCCACGGGCACCGAGATATCGCGCGGCTGGCCGCCAAAGCGCGCCTTGAACGCGATGAAGTCGTTGCCCAGCTGCAGCCCGCCGGTGGCGTCATAGCTGGTGTTGAGCACGATTTCCCCGTCCTTGACGAACTCCTGCGGCACCTGGACCGTATGGTCCACGCGCACCGCGAGATAAGGCGTCAGCCCATTGTCCGTGCACCACTCGTGGAGCGCGCGGATCATGTAGGGCCGGGTAGAACTGGATTCCAATGCATTCATGGCGGGGTCTCTGGCAGCAGGCAGGCGCTTACTTGCGCATCACCTTTTCGGAAGGTGTGAGCGCTTCGATGTAGGCCGGGCGCGAGAAGATGCGCTCGGCGTACTTGAGCAGGGGCGCAGCATTCTTGCTGAGCTCGATGCCGTAGTAGTCCAGGCGCCACAGCAGCGGAGCGATGGCCACGTCGAGCATGGAGAAGTTCTCGCCCAGCATGTACTTGTTCTTGAGGAACACCGGAGCCAGCTGCGTGAGGCGGTCGCGGATATGCGCGCGCGCCTTTTCGATGGCCTTCTCGTTGCCCTTGACGTTGCGCGCCTCGAGGATGTTCACGTGCACGAACAGTTCCTTCTCGAAGTTCAGCAGGAACAGACGCACGCGGGCGCGGTCCACCGGGTCGCCGGGCATCAGCTGGGGATGGGGGAAGCGCTCGTCAATGTACTCATTGATGATGTTCGACTCGTACAGAATCAGGTCGCGCTCGACCAGGATGGGCACCTGGCCGTAGGGGTTCATCACATTGATGTCTTCGGGCTTGCTGTACAGGTCCACATCACGGATCTCGAAGTCCATGCCCTTTTCAAACAGCACGAAGCGGCAGCGGTGAGAGAAGGGGCAGGTTGTTCCCGAGTAAAGCACCATCATGGTGAAGGCTCCTAAAAATCAAAAAGAGTGGAACGCCTGAAGCGCCCACTCTGTACCGATCCGTCCGAAGGCACGCGGCAAGCGCGCCTTCAGGCGTGTGGACCGTCCGTTACTTGACGTCTTTCCAGAATGCAGCGTTCAAGCGCCAGGCAATCACGATGAAAATTCCAAGGAAGATCAGCACGCCCACGCCTATGCGTACACGGCTGTTTTGTGCAGGCTCACCCATCCATTGGAGGTAATTCACCAAGTCGCCAACGGCCCGATCGTACTGCACAGGCGTCATTGACCCTGGACTGAGCTGTTCCCAGCCTTTGAAAACCTGGGTTTTCTGTCCATGGACGTCATGCTCTTCGAACACCGCGCGGCGCTCGCCCTGGAGCTGCCACAGCGCATGCGGCATGCCTATGCTGGGGAAGGCCAGGTTGTTCCAGCCCGTGGGCTTGGTCTCGTCCTTGTAGAACGTGCGCAGGAAAGTGTAGAGATAGTCGGCGCCCGAGCCGCCGGCGCCGGCGCGCGAGCGCGCGATCACCGTCAGATCGGGCGGATTGCCGCCGAACCAGTCCTTGGCCTGCTTGGGATCGATCGCAGCCTTCATGGTCTCGCCGACCTTGTCGGTCGTGAACAGCAGGTTGTCCTTGATCTCCTGCTCGGTCAGACCGATGTCCTGCAGGCGGTTGTAGCGCATGAATGCCGCGGAGTGGCAGCTCAGGCAGTAGTTGACGAACAGCTTGGCACCGTTTTGCAGCGAAGCCTGGTTGGTCGTGTCGACCGGCGCCTTGTCCCAGGCGATGCCGCCTTCGGCAGCCTGGGCGCCCGCGACAAACCCGAAGGCAGCGATCAGCGTGAGTATCAGTTTCTTCATTATTTTTCTCCGGCTCAATGCGGCTTGAACGTCACGCGGTCAGGCACGGGCTTGGGCGTACCCAGGCGGCTCCACCAGGGCATCAGCAGGAAGAAGCCGAAATAGAACAGCGTTCCGACCTGGGAGATGCGCTCGAACACCGGCGACGGCGGCTTCACGCCCAGGTAGCCCAGCACCACGAAGTTGACGACGAACACCGCGTAGACATACTTGTGCCAGTCGGGACGGTAGCGGATCGACTTGACCGGGCTGTGGTCCAGCCATGGCAGCGCGAACAGGATGATCACGGCGCCGCCCATCACGACCACGCCCCAGAACTTGGCGTCGATCGACAGCATCAGCGCGATGGCCACGAGCGCCACTATGGCCACCCCGCCCTTGACCACCGACGGCAGTCGCGACTTGAACACGCCAAAGCCCGCACCCAGCGCCACGCAGGCGATCAGCACGTACATCATCTCGGTGGTGATCGCGCGCAGCATCGAATAGAACGGCGTGAAGTACCAGACCGGAGCGATGTGCGACGGCGTCTTCAGCGGATCGGCCGGGATGAAGTTGTTGTACTCGAGGAAGTAGCCGCCGAACTCGGGCGCGAAGAACACCACGGCCGAGAACAGGAACAGGAACACACACACGCCCAGGATGTCATGCACCGTGTAGTACGGATGGAAAGGCACGCCGTCAAGCGGACGACCCTTTTCATCCTTGGGAGCGTTGGGGCCCTTGATCTCGACGCCGTCGGGGTTGTTCGAGCCGACATCGTGCAGCGCCAGCAGGTGGGCCACGACCAGGCCCAGCAGCACCAGCGGCACGGCGATCACGTGGAAGGCGAAGAAGCGGTTGAGCGTCGCATCACCGACCACATAGTCGCCGCGGATCAGCAGCGCGAGATCAGGACCGATGAATGGAATCGCGGCAAACAGGTTGACGATCACCTGTGCGCCCCAGTACGACATCTGGCCCCAGGGCAGCAGGTAGCCCATGAAGGCTTCGGCCATCAGCGCCAGGAAAATGGCGCAGCCGAAGATCCAGACCAGCTCGCGCGGCTTGCGGTACGAACCGTAGAGCAGGCCGCGGAACATGTGCAGGTAGACGACGATGAAGAACGCCGAGGCCCCGGTCGAGTGGATGTAGCGGATCAGCCAGCCCCAGGGCACGTCGCGCATGATGTACTCGACCGACTCGAACGCCTTGGCGGCGTCGGGCTTGTAGTGCATCACCAGGAAGATCCCGGTCACGATCTGGATCACCAGCACCAGCAGCGCCAGCGAGCCGAAGATGTACCAGAAGTTGAAGTTCTTCGGAGCGTAGTACTCCGACATGTGAACGCGATACGCGTCGAAAGCCGTGGGAAACCGGTTCTCAAACCAGTTCGTGACCTTCGCGCCCGCGGTGGCGTTCGGAGAGATGTCCTTGAATTCGTGAGCCATGTCGTTTTCCCTCAGGCCTTGTCTTCACCGATCAGGAGCTTGGTCTCCGACAGGTACTTGTGGGGCGGCACTTCCAGATTGTCGGGCGCGGGCTTGTTCTTGAACACACGGCCGGCCAGGTCGAAGGTCGAACCATGGCAGGGGCACAGAAAGCCGCCTTTCCAATCGTCGGGCAGCGAGGGTTGCGGACCCGCGTGCAGCTTGTCCACCGGCGAGCAGCCCAGGTGGGTGCAGATGCCTACGGCCACCATGATTTCGGGCTTGATGGAGCGGTGTTCGTTGCGCGCGTATTCGGGCGTCAGTTCCGAAGGCTTGCGCTGCGACTTGGGATCGGCGAGCTGACCGTCGAGCGACGGCAACTCGGCCAACTGCTCGGGCGAGCGCTTGATGATCCAGACGGGCTTGCCGCGCCATTCCACCGTGACCTTCTCGCCGGGCTTGAGGGCGGAAATATCCACCTCTACTGCCGCGCCTGCAGCCTTGGCCTTTTCAGACGGCTGGAAGGTGCTCACAAAGGGTACGGCTGTTGCCACGCCGCCCACCGCACCAGCACAGGCCGACGTGATGATCCACGTGCGCTTGCTGGAGTCGATTGGAGTATCACTCATGGGGATCCTCGATGTAGATCGCTATTATTTGGGGGTCAGCTACAAATTGTAGCGGAGTGAGTGGGGTTATTCCATGCGCTGTTTGCCAGTTGACACTGACGCAAGTCAAGCAATACTCAGATCTTCGTTTGAACAAAAGGAGCTGAGCGTATGGGCATGATGCAAGAATTCCGCGAATTCGCGGTCAAGGGAAACGTGATTGACTTGGCGGTCGGTGTGATCATCGGCGGCGCGTTCGGCAAGATCGTCGACTCGGTGGTGTCCGATCTGATCATGCCGGTCGTCGGCCTGGTGTTCGGCAAGCTCGATTTCTCCAACCTGTTCCTGGTGCTGGGCACGGTGCCCGAAGGAACGGTGCAGACGCTGGACGGCCTGCGCAAGGCGGGCGTTCCGGTGCTGGCCTACGGCAATTTCATCACCGTGGCCGTCAATTTCATCATTCTGGCGTTCATCATTTTCCTGATGATCAAGCAGATCAACCGCCTCAAGCGCAGCGCTCCGCCAGCACCGGTCGCGGCGCCCGCCACGCCCGAAGACATCGTTTTGCTGCGCGAGATCCGCGACAGCCTGAACCGCCAGACGCCCTGAGCGGCTTCAGCCCGCGAGCTGTCGTGCCATGCGCACGGCCTCGATCAGGCTGGACGCATCGGCAATCCCCTGGCCGGCGATATCGAACGCCGTGCCATGGTCGGGACTGGTGCGCACCAGCGGCAGGCCCAGCGTCACATTGACGCCCTTCTCCACGCCCAGGTACTTGACCGGAATCAGGCCCTGGTCGTGGTACATCGCCAGCACCACGTCGAACTCGCCGGGATGACCCGGCGCGTTGCGCGCGCGCATGAATACGGTGTCGGGCGCGAACGGCCCGTGCACGTCCATGCCCAGCGCCTGCGCGGCCTCGATCGCCGGCACGATGGTGTCGATTTCCTCGCGGCCGAAACGCCCGCCCTCGCCCGCATGCGGGTTGAGCCCGGCCACCGCAATGCGCGGCGCGCGGCCCAGCGTGCGCGCCAGCGCTGCGTGGGTGATGCGCAGCGTCTCCAGGATCTGCGGCCGGGTCACGGCGTCCAGCGCCGCGCGCAGCGCGACATGGATGCTCACCAGCACCGTGCGCAGTTCGTCGTTGGCCAGCATCATGCGCACCGGCATGTCGGCCAGCGCCACGCCCGCGTGCGCCGCGGCCGCGGCCTGCAGCAATTCGGTATGACCGGGAAAATCCACGCCCGCGAGCGCCAGCGCTTCCTTGTGCAGCGGCGCGGTCACCAGCGCGGCGACCCGGCCGTCGAGCGCCGCCTGCGCCGCCCATTCGACGCAGCGCGCCGCCGCCTCGCCCGCTTCGCGCGAAATCTGCCCCCAGGGAGCGGGTCCGGCCAGGCCGGCCAGCGCCAGCACCGGCAGGCAACGCGGCGGCACGGACCAGGCTTCGTCCGGGTTTCCGATAACAGCGACCGGCATGGAAGTGTCGCCATGCCGCAACACAACCGCGGCCGCGCGGCGCAGCGTCGCAACTTCTCCGACGATGAAACAGCCGCGCAAGGCATCGGGCGCATCGCGAAACGCCTTGACGATGGTTTCCGGGCCTATGCCTGCGCAGTCGCCCTGGGTGATGGCAATGCTGCGACCGGTCGGCACGGCCGCGATGTGATCAGGCAAGGAAAGCACGAACGACTCCAGAAACAGGAAACTCAGGCGGGATTGTCGATTTCAACGAATACGTGGTCCAGGCCGTGGGCCGCGGCGATATGCGCGGCGACCGCGGGTGCGCCGTAGCGTTCGGTCGCATGGTGGCCGGCGGCGATGAAGGCCACGCCGGTTTCGCGCGACAGGTGGGCCTGGGGCTCGGAGATTTCACCGGTGAGGAACAGGTCGGCGCCGGCGGCAATCGCGGACTCGAAGAAGCCCTGGGCACCGCCCGTGCACCAGGCAAGCTGGCGAATCGGTCGGCCGTCGCCCGGCAGGCAGGTAGCGCTGCGGCCCAGCACGTTCTCCACATGGGCGGCGAGATCTTCCGCGCTGGCCTCGCCCATGGTCGAGGCGCCCAGCCAGCCGAGTTCCTGCTCGCCAAAGCGCCCCCGCCCTTCCCAGCCCAGGCGCAGGCCCAGCTGGGCGTTATTGCCCAGTTCGGGATGGGCATCGAGCGGCAGGTGGTAGGCAAACAGGTTGATGTCGTGCGCCAGCAGCAGCCGCAGACGCTCCTTCATCCAGCCCGTGACACGGCCGTCATAACCGCGCCAGAACAGGCCGTGGTGCACGAACACGGCATCGGCGCGCAGGTCGATGGCGGCCTCGATCAGCGCGCGGCTGGCAGTGACGCCACTGACCAGCCGGGAGATGCGGGGCTTGCCTTCCACCTGCAGGCCGTTGGGCCCGTAGTCCTTGAAGCGTTGGGGCTGCAGCAGGTCGTCGAGACTGCCCAGCAGGTCTTGTCGCGAGAGGGTCATGGCGCGATTGTCGCATCCACTGCCGCGCACCCCGATGACGGATTTCAGGATTTGGCGCCGTCGCGCACTTGCCAGCCTTTGTACGACAGCGGCCAGAACGCCAGCGCCACGCCCAACAGGCCCATCGCGCCCACGTAATGGGCGGGGAACAGGTGGTCATACTGCTGGCCGACGCTGATCAGCACGGGCGTGAGTCCGCCGAACACCGCATAGGCCATGTTGTAGGAGAACGACAGACCCGAGAAACGCACGGCGGGCGGGAAAGCCCGTACGCCGACGATGGGCAACAGCGAAATCGAACCGACGAAGAAGCCGACCAGCGCATACATCGCGATCAGCGACGTGGGCGTTCCCGGCAGGCCCAGATAGAACAGATAGGCGGTCACGGTCATGCCGCCCCAACCGACGATCATCACCGCCTTGGTGCCGAAGCGGTCCGTGGCCCAGCCGGTCAACAGGCAGCCAATGGTCAGCATCAGCGTCGCGGCGACGTTGGCCTGCAGCGACAGCGCGGCGGGAATCTGGAACACCTTCTGCAGATAGGCCGGCGTGAACAGGATCACGACCACGATGGCCGTCGACAGCACCCAGGTCATGAGCGCCACCAGCACGATGGCGGGGCGGTGTTCGCGCAGGATGGTCTTGAGCGGCAGTTCGCGGCCGATCTTCTTGCGCTCGGCAAGCTCCTTGAAAATCGGGGTTTCTTCCAGGAAACGGCGCAGATAGACCGACACCATGCCGAACACGCCGCCCAGGATGAACGGAATGCGCCAGGCATAGGCATTGATTTCGCTGGTGCTGTACCAGCTGTTGATGCCCACGGCGATCAGCGAGCCCAGCAGGATGCCGCCGGTGATGCCGGCCGTGAGCGTGCCCACGGCCAGGCCGTAATGCTTTTGCGGCACATGTTCGGCAACGAACACCCAGGCGCCGGGCATTTCGCCGCCGATGGCCGCACCCTGCAGCACGCGCATCGCGAGCAGCAGCAGCGGCGCGGCGATGCCGATCGCCTCGTAGGTCGGCAGCAGGCCGATGACCAGCGTCGGCAGCGACATCAGGAAAATCGACAGCGTGAACATCTTCTTGCGACCCAGGATGTCGCCATAGTGCGCAATGATGATGCCGCCCAGCGGGCGCGCGAGGTAGCCCGCGGCAAAGATTCCCAGCGTCTGCAGCTGGCGCAGCCATTCGGGCATCTGCTCGGGAAAGAACAGCCGTCCGAGCACATTGGCGAAGAAGATGTAGACGACGAAGTCGTAGAACTCGAGCGTGCCGCCGAGCGCCGACAGGCCCAGGGTCTTGTAGTCCTTCTTGGTCAGCGGTCGGGCCGGCGCACCGTCGGGCAAGGCCTTGCCGGTGGAGTAGTCAAGCGTAGTCATGGTGTTCGCAGGAAAAAGTCAACAACAAGACAGCGCAGCTGCCGACCCACCGGATAGGTGGTCGGCAACCGGTTCTTCCAATGCCTGGGTGAGGAAAGAATATCTAGCAGCCCGAACAGATAGGACGGAGCCGTAGTGAACGCAGCCTGGCGCAGTCAAAGGTCATTCTAGGGTTTCTACTTAACCTGCATGGACAACCCCACTACTCGCCAATGCGCAGTCGGCACTTGCAAGCATCGGGCCTTGCAGCACAATGGCTACTTGTTTGACCTTTGCTGATGGATTTCATGAAGCGCTCTTGGCTTTTGTTTTCCCAGGCCGTGACCATCCTGGTTGCCGCCTACTTCGTTGTCGCCACCCTGCAACCCGACTGGCTGCGCGGCGGAATGACCCGCTCCGGCGCCGGCGTGGCCTTGCTCGAGGCCCCGGCCACCCCGGCAGGCACGCCCGCCCCGGGCAGCTTCAGCGGCGCCGCGCGCAAGGCCGCGCCCGCCGTCGTGAGCATCAACACCAGCAAGGCCGTGCGCCATCCGCGCAGCAACGACCCCTGGTTCCAGTTCTTCTTCGGCGACCAGGGAACGCAGGAGCAGACCGGCCTGGGCAGCGGCGTGATCATCAGCCCCGACGGCTATATCCTGACCAACAACCATGTGGTCGAAGGCGCGGACGACATCGAAGTCACGCTGCCCGATAGCCGCCAGGCCAAGGCCAGCGTGATAGGCACCGACCCCGAGACCGATCTGGCCATCCTCAAGATCGCGCTCGACAAGCTACCGGTGATCGTGCTGGGCAACTCCGACCAGCTCGACGTCGGCGACCAGGTGCTGGCCATAGGCAACCCGTTCGGCGTGGGCCAGACCGTGACCAGCGGCATCGTCAGCGCGCTGGGCCGCAGCCAACTGGGCATCAACACCTTCGAGAATTTCATCCAGACCGACGCCGCGATCAACCCCGGCAACTCGGGCGGTGCGCTGGTCGATGTCTACGGCAACCTGATGGGCATCAATACCGCCATCTACTCGCGCTCGGGCGGCAGCATGGGCATAGGCTTCGCGATTCCCGTGTCCACGGCCAAGATGGTGCTCGACAGCATCGTCAAGGACGGCCATGTGACGCGCGGCTGGATTGGCGTCGAGCCCAACGAACTGTCGCCTGAACTCGCCGAGACTTTCGGCGTCAAGCCCGGCGCGGGCGTGATCGTCACCGGCGTGCTGCAGGCCGGCCCCGCGGCCCAGGCCGGCATGCGCCCCGGCGACGTGATCCTGCAGGTCGCAGACAAGCCGGTGCGCACGGTCTCCGAGCTGCTGACCACGGTTGCCAGCCTCACTCCCGGCACCGCTGCCGACTTCCAGCTGCGCCGCGGCGACAGCGAAGTCACGATCAAGGTCACGCCCACCGCGCGCCCCAACCAGGCGCAGCGCGGCGCCCAGCAGCGCCGCTGATTGACTTCCGGCACCCATGAAAAAAGCGGCCAATGGCCGCTTTTTTCATGTCTGCAGATACCGCAGATTATTTTTCCGTCGACGCCTCTGTCTCGTCTTCCTCGCTGTCGGGCGAGCGCGACACGCGGCTGAACCAGCCCGCGCCCAGGATGCCGACTTCGTACAGGATGCACATGGGAATCGCCAGCGCCAGCTGCGAGATGACATCGGGCGGCGTGACCACGGCGGCGATCACGAATGCCACCACGACGAAGTAGCCGCGGAAAGCCTTGAGCTTCTCGATCTCGACCAGCTTGAAGCGCACCAGCAGCATCACCACGATGGGCACCTGGAACGCCATGCCGAAGGCCAGATAGAGCGACAGGATGGCTTCGACATAGGAGGCGATATCGGGCGTCGCGGCGACGCTGTCGGGCGTGAAGCCCTGGATGAAGCCGAACATCTTGTCGAGCACGAAGAACTGCACGAACGCGATGCCCACATAGGCCAGCAGGCTGCCGAACAGGATCAGCGGCAGCGCGAAGCGCTTTTCATGGCTGTACAGGCCGGGCGAAACGAAAGCCCACATCTGGTACATGATCCAAGGCAGCACGGCCAGCACGCCGACCATGCCCAGCACCTTGATGGGCACGAAGAACGGCGTGAACACGCCGACCGCGATCAGCTTGGCATCGGGCGGCATATGCGCCTTGATCGGCAGGGCAATGAAATCGATCAGCCCGTTGGGGCCTGGCCACATTGCCAGAAGCGCCACCGCCAGCGCAACGCCGTAGATGCAATAAAGCAGGCGATTGCGCAGCTCCAGCAGATGCTGCACAAATGGCTGCTCGGTGCCGGCCAGCTCGTCGTCTTTGGATGGAATGTCTGACATGGTGGGGATTGCGGGCCCTCAGGCCCTGACACTTTTCGGAAAGACCAGTAAAAAAGCACGCCCGCAGCGCGGTGCCTGCGCTGCGAGACCGCCCAGCCCTGTCGCCCGGCGAAGCGCCTAGCGGAACTTCTGCGGACGAAAGCGCGCCACGCGGGCAGCGCCTGATTGTGCCTTGCTGCGCACACCTGCGCGCGCCTTGTACCACTGGGGCACGGCAGTGCGCTTGATGCGCCAGTTCTTGCGCGGCTTGGCATAGGCTGGCACCACGTTGCGGCCGGCGTCTTCATAGGAAGACGTATAGCTGCTGGACGCGTTGTCGAGTCCGTCGCCGGTGCTGGCGTTCCAGTCCTTCTCGAAGTCGCTGGCACTGGTATGAATGGTCTGCTCGACATCGCGCGCAGCCCCTTCCACCGTTTCCTTCATCTTCTTGAGCTCGTCGAGCTCCATCGAGCGGTTGACCTCGGCTTTTACATCGGCGACATAGCGCTGGGCCTTGCCCAGCAAGGTCCCCACGGTTCGCGCCACGCGCGGCAGCTTTTCCGGCCCGATGACAATCAATGCCACCGCGCCGATCAGCGCCATCTTGGACAGGCCAATATCAATCATGGAAGCAGCGCCTGGGCGCTTCAGCTCTTCTGCTTGGCTTCGACGTCGATCGTGGTCTTGTCAGCCGCGGTCTGGTTCAGGACCTGGCCGGGAGCGGGCGTAGCGCCAGGCGCTGCTGCTGCATCCGTGCCGCCGTCCTTGACGCCGTCCTTGAAACCCTTGACCGCGCCGCCGAGATCGGAGCCCAGGTTCTTGAGTTTCTTGGTGCCGAACACCATGACGACGATGAGCAGCACGATCAGCCAGTGCCAGATGGAAAAGGAACCCATGAGTATCTCCTAACGAATTCAGAACATTTTAGACGGGCGCGCGTGAAGCGTTGATGAATCGCCCTTTTTGTCACACAGACGGCATCAGCCCTTCAACCACGGGCGGGGGCCGCCCATGACATGCATATGAAGGTGGTGGATTTCCTGGCCGCCTTCGGTGCCGGTGTTGATCACCACGCGAAAGCCGCCTTCGGGATAGGGATTGCAGCCCTGTTCCTGGGCCAGCCGCGGGGCGAGCGTGAGCATGTGGCCCAGCAGGCCCGCATCCTCGGGCTGCACCTGGGCCATCGACGCGATGTGCTTTTTCGGCAGCATCAGGAAGTGGATGGGAGCGCCTGGATGGATGTCATGGAAGGCAAAGACCTGATCGTCCTCGTACACCTTGCGCGAGGGAATCTGGCCGGCAATGATCTTGCAGAAAAGGCAGTCGGGGTCGTGCATGTCAATCAGATCCGGTTCATCAAGCTTCGATAGCCTGGTTCCTGTTCATCGCCACCATGCCGCGCACGATGCGATAGAGGAACCAGATGGAAATCACCACCCAGGCGATCCAGCCGGGGAACACCAGCAGCAGCCACAGCGGTGCGGTGACGAGGTACAGCACCCCGGCCCAGATCACGCTGCGAATGCGCCAGGAAAAATGGCTGGCCTGCCAGGTGCCTACGGCATCGCTGCGCTTGACCAGGTCGATGATCAGGGCGATGACCAGCAGCACGATGCTGGGCTGGGCGCTGGGCAGGACCGCGGCCACGGCCACGATCAGGTGCAGCACATAGCTGACCCAGCCCCAGGCCTTGAGACCCTCCATCTGCTGGGGGTCCACGGCTCGGACTTCTATGATGTCATCACGCATGCAAATCTCCTTACGGGGTAGGCTACTGGGCCGGGCGCGCGGCCTTTTCCGCCAGGCCGCTCGTGCCTTCACGGCGCTCGAGCTCGGCGACCACCTGGTCGGGTGTCAGGCCATAGTGCGACAGCGCAATCATCGTATGAAACCAGAGATCGGCGACCTCGTACAGCAGCTTGGCTTTGTCGCCGCCATGGTCGGCGTCCTTGGCGGCGAGCACCACCTCGGTGGCTTCCTCGCCAATCTTCTTGAGGAAAGCGTCGGGCCCCTTGTGCAGCAGCCGTGCCACATAGCTTTTCTCGGGGTCGCCGCCATTGGCCACCTTGCGGCTTTCTATCACCGCGGCCAGTCGCGCCAGCGCGCCTTCGCTAGACGCCGAAAAATTGTCAGAAGCTGTCATGAACATTCACCGATAAATGGATTCAGGGTCCTTGAGCACCGGATCCACGGGGGTCCAGACGCCGTCCTTGAGCACGCTGTAGAAACAGCTGTGGCGGCCCGTGTGGCAGGCAATGCCGGGCTCGTGGCCTTGCTGGGTGATCTTCAGCAGCACCACGTCGTTGTCGCAGTCGAGGCGCATTTCATGCACCAGCTGCACATGGCCCGACTCCTCGCCCTTGAACCACAGGCGGTTGCGCGAGCGGCTGAAATACACCGCGCGGCCCAGCTCCGCGGTCTTGGCCAACGCCTCGCGGTTCATCCACGCAAACATCAGCACATCGCCCGTGGCGCGCTCCTGCGCAATGACGGGCACCAGCCCCTGCGCGTCCCATTTCACTTGATCGAGCCAGTTCATATTGCTTAAATCCGTACCGGAATGCCGCGTTCGGCCATGCGCTGCTTGGCCTGGCCCACGGTGTATTCGCCATAGTGGAAGATGCTGGCCGCGAGCACGGCGTCGGCGCCGCCCTGCTGCACGCCATCGGCGAGGTGATCGAGATTGCCCACGCCGCCCGAAGCGATCACGGGCACGCTGACGGCATCGCTCACGGCGCGCGTGAGCGCCAGGTCGAAGCCCGACTTCGTGCCGTCGCGGTCCATGCTGGTCAGCAGGATTTCGCCCGCGCCGCGGCGTGCCATTTCGCTGGCCCACTGCACGGCGTCCAGGCCGGTGTTCTTGCGCCCGCCATGGCTGTAGACATCCCAGCCCGGCCCCACGGGCAGGCCGTTGGCGCCCACGCGCTGCGCGTCTTCGGGCGTGCGGCGCTTGGCGTCGATCGCCACGACGATGCACTGCGCGCCGTATTTCTGCGATGCCGCGTTGATGACGTCGGGATTGGCCAGCGCCGCCGAGTTGAAGCTGGTCTTGTCCGCACCCGCGTTGAGCAGCCGGCGCACATCTTCGACGGTGCGCACGCCACCGCCCACGGTGAGCGGAATGAACACCTGGCTGGCGACGGCTTCGATGATGGGCAGTATCAGGTCGCGGCCATCGCTGGTCGCGGTGATGTCGAGAAAAGTCAGTTCGTCCGCACCCTGGCCGTTGTAGCGGGCGGCGATTTCCACCGGATCGCCGGCGTCGCGCAGCTCGACGAAATTGACACCCTTGACGACACGGCCTCCGGTCACGTCAAGGCAGGGAATGATGCGTTTGGCAAGCATGGCGCTGGGATCTCTGGAAAAGGGACGGGTGAAAAGATTAGCACGCGGACGCAATACCATGGGCGCCGCCCGGCGCGGCCTGCGGCCGCTCCAGCCTCTGCGCGGCCTGCCAATGCGCTTGCGGCGCCAGCACCACGGGCGCATCGATGGCCGCAGCCTCCACACACAGCATATGGGCATGGCCGTTGGCCGGCATGTCGGCCAGGCGCGCGCACAGCGCGGCGCCGGGATTCCAGACCACGGTATCGGCCCAGCCCGCGTCCTGCGTGATGCGCAGCCGCGGCGCGCCGCCCGCGTGCAAGGCCATGGCCTGCGCGGGCCGCGGATACACGCGGTCGAGTTCGGGGCCGAAGCGCACTTCGCCCTCCTGCAAGGGATGGGTGTCGGCCACGGCATCCCAGTAGCGCAGGCCTTGCAGGCCCGACAGCGTGGTCGCGGCCACGTCATCGACGCGCAGATAGGTATGCAGCGCGGCCGTGAAGGCCAGCGGGGCGTCGCCCGGATTGTGTACCGTCAGCGCCACGGTCAGCGCCGCGGGCTGCAGCCAGACGCTCAGTTCGGCCGCGAACGCCTGCGGCCATACGGCGCGCGTCGCGGCGCTGTCGGCCAGGCGCAGCACGAGCCGCAGGCCGTCGCCGTCAATGCGCGCAGCGTCGGCCTGGGCCTGCCAGGCCAGCGTGCGCGCAAAGCCATGCTTGACCAGCGGGCCGCGCTGATTGAATTGGGGAAAGCACACGGGAATGCCGCCGCGTATGGGCGTATGGCCATCATGGGCGGCATGCGGGCTCAGGAACAGCTGCTCCTGCCCGCCGGTCACCCAGGAGAGCACCTGGGCGCCCTGGAGCGCGACCAGCGCGCTGTCACCGCCGGGCAGCGTCAGGCAGATGGCCGGCAGGCCCTGCCAGTCGGCGGCGCAGGCGGCGAAGCCCGATTCAAGCACCGGCGAGTTCATCGGCGCGCGCCTGAGCGGCCGCGAAGTCGAGGTTGCCCGAATAGATGGCACGGCCGCAGATCACGCCCTGCACGCCTTCTTTCTCCACGGCGCACAGCTGCTCGATGTCGCTCATGCCGGCCAGGCCGCCCGAAGCGATCACGGGAATCGTCAGCGATTGCGCGAGCTTGACCGTGGCATCGATGTTGATGCCCGACAGCATGCCGTCACGGCCGATGTCGGTATAGATGATGGACTCGACGCCCCAGTCCTCGAAGCGCTTGCCCACGCTCATCACGTCCTGGCCCGTGAGCTTGCTCCAGCCGTCGATGGCCACCTTGCCGTCCTTGGCGTCCAGGCCCACGATGATGTGGCCGGCGAACGCCGTGCAGGCGTCCTGCAGGAAGCCGGGGTTCTTCACCGCGGCCGTGCCGATGATCACGTAGCGCATGCCGGCGTCGATGTAGCGCTCGATGGTGTCGAGGTCGCGAATGCCACCGCCGAGCTGCACCGGAATCTCGTTGCCGACTTCCGCAAGAATGGACTTGATCGCCGCATTGTTCTTGGGCGCACCCGCGAACGCACCATTGAGATCGACCAGATGCAGGCGGCGCGCGCCCGCATCGACCCACTTGCGGGCCATGGCCCCGGGGTCTTCACCGAAAGTGGTGGATTGGTCCATGTCGCCCTGCTTGAGGCGAACGCAGTGGCCGTCCTTGAGGTCAATGGCGGGAATGAGCAGCATGATGATTGGAGAGGAAAGATTGCCGGCAGGGCCGGCGGGGAACAGGAATCAGGGTTTCCAGTGCAGAAAATTGCGAAACAGGGCCAGGCCCTGGTCGGCGCTTTTCTCGGGATGGAACTGGGTGGCGAAAATATTGTCGCGCGCAATGGCCGCGGCAAAGCGACCGCCGTAGTCGGCCTCGCCCGCGCAATGCGCGGCCGAAAGCGGCTGCGCGTAGAAGCTGTGGACGAAATAGAAGAAGCTGTCGTCGGGCACGCCTTGCCAGATGGGGTGGGCCTGGCCGCCATGCACAGTCTGGTGCACGCGGTTCCAGCCCATCTGCGGCACCTTGAAGCGGCTGCCATCGGGCTGGGTACGGCCTTCGAGCTGGAACTTGCGCACTTCGCCGGGAATCAGCGCCAGGCCGGGCGTATCGCCCTCCTCGCTGTGGTCCAGCAGCATTTGCATGCCGACGCAGACGCCAAACAGCGGCTTGCTGCGTGCGGCTTCTAGCACCGGCTCGCGCAGGCCCGAATCCGTGAGTTCGCGCATGCAGTCGGGAATCGCGCCCTGGCCGGGCAGCACCACGCGGTCGGCGGCGCGCACCACGTCGGGATCGGCGGTCACCACGACCTGCCAGCCCGTGCCCTTTGCTGCCTCCTTGACGGCCTGCGAGACCGAACGCAGATTGCCCATGCCATAGTCGACCACGGCGACGGTATTTGCTTGCATATTCATAGCTGTCGGATCGAGATTGGAGCGCGCATCAGCGCGCCGTCATCCCCATTGTCACAGAGAGCCCTTGGTCGAGGGAATGGTGGTGGCCGCACGCGGGTCAATTTCCAGCGCGGCGCGCAGCGCGCGCGCGAACGCCTTGAACACCGACTCGCACTGGTGGTGGGCGTTGAAGCCCTTGAGATTGTCGATGTGCACGGTGACGCCTGCATGGTTCACGAAGCCCTGGAAGAACTCGTAGACCAGCTGCGTGTCGAGCTGACCAATGCGTCCGGCGGTGAACTTCACGTCCATGTGCAGGCCCGGGCGACCCGAGAAGTCGATCACCACGCGCGACAGCGCCTCATCGAGCGGCACATAGGCGTGGCCATAGCGGCGCAGGCCCTTCTTGTCGCCGACGGCGCGCGCAAAGGCCTGGCCCAGCGTGATGCCTATGTCTTCGACCGTATGGTGGCCATCGATGTGCAGGTCGCCTTCGCACTGCACGTCCATGTCGATCAGGCCGTGGCGCGCGATCTGCTCGAGCATGTGGTCGAGAAAACCGATGCCGCTGCTGAGCTGGTTCTGGCCCGTGCCATCAAGGTTGATGCGCACGGTGATGCGGGTTTCGGCCGTGTTGCGGCTGACTTCCGCGGTGCGCGGCGCGCTGGCGGAGGAGGGAATGAGGGCGGAGGAGGTCATATCGAAGCTTCCAATGCGGCAAGCATAAGGGCATTGTCGGCCGTGCTGCCCACGGTCAGACGCAAACATTGATCGAGCAAGGGGTGCATGGCCGAAACATTCTTCACCAGCACGCCGCGCGCCTTCATGCGCGCATGGGCGCCGGCGGCGTCGGCCACGCGTATCAGCACCATGTTGGCTTCGCTGTCCCAGACCTTGTGCACGCCGGGCATGGCGCGCAGCGCGCTCAGAAGTTCGCCGCGCGCTGCGCACAGTTCGGCGGCCTGGGCCGCGAACACCTCGGTGTGCTCAAGCGCGAACAGCGCGGCTTCGGCGTTGAGCACGCTCACGTTGTAGGGCGGGCGCACCTTGTCGATCTCGCCGACCAGGGCCGCGGGGCCGATCAGATAGCCCAGGCGCACACCGGCCAGGCCGAACTTGCTGAGCGTGCGCATCAGCAGCACATGCGCATTGCGCTCGGGCTCGGCGTGCATGCGCGTGATCCAGCTGCGGCTGGCGAACGGCTGGTAGGCTTCGTCCATGACCACCAGGCCGCCCTGGGCGCCGGCGGCGTCGATCACGCGCTGCACCACGGCTTCGTCCCAGAGCGTGGCCGTGGGATTGTTGGGGTAGGCCAGATAGGTGATTGCCGGACGATGCTCGGCAATCGCCGCGACCATCGCGGCCTCGTCGAGCGCGAAATCGGCGTCCAGCGAGACGTTGACGAAGTCCAGGCCCTGCAGCTGCGCGCTCATCGGGTACATCACGAAGCCCGGCATGGGCGCGAGCAGCTTGGCGCGCTCGCCCGCCTGGGCGCAGGCCAGGGCCAGCAGCGAAATGATCTCGTCCGAGCCGTTGCCCAGCAGGATGGCCGAGCCCGCGGGCGCGCCCGCGTAGTCCATCAGCGCCTGCTTGAGGTCCTCGAGCCGCTCGCCGGGATAACGGTTCAGCGGCAAGGCGCCCAGGCGCGCGCCCAGCGCGGCCTGCAATCCGGACGGCAGGCCGAACGGATTTTCCATCGCGTCCATCTTGAGCATGCCGGTCGCGGGCTGCACCACATAGGCGTGCATGGCGCGAACGTCGGCACGGATGCGCTCCAGCGCGCGCGAAAGATTCTGCGGTTGTGTCATGACTTCAGTCCTCTGCCCCGGCGCCAGCCAACTCCACGACGGGCTGCTGGACGGGATGAATGATCTCTACGCCGCCATACTGCGCGCCGTGCGGCAGCTGCAGCGACAGCAGCGTCTCGCAGCCGCTGTGCTGGGCCGCGGCCAGCGCCAGGCAATCGCCCCAGGCGAGCTGGTGGCGGGCCTCGACGGCCCAGGCGGTCTCGAACGTCGCGGCATCGATCTGCCACGGCGTCCAGGTTTGATAGCGGCGCATGGCCGCGCGCGCATCGCCCTGGGGCATGGGCGGCTGGCGTGCGCCGGTCACGGTTTCGTAGAACTCGGCCAGCACCTGCGCGCTCACGCGGCCCAGGCGCTCGCGCCACAGGCGGTCCAGCCAGGCCAGCACGGCGGCCTGCGCGGGATCGGCAATGTTCTCGGCGCACACCAGCACCGAGGTGTCGACAAACACCGGCTGGCGCAGCGGATTGGGCCGGCTCATGCGGCGTCTCCGGTGCGCGCAAAGCACACGCTGCGCGCCGCGGGGCTGGCCTCGCCCGCCTCCCAGGTGCGTTCGTCGGTGCGCCAGGCCAGGTAGGCGCGCTCGTAGGCGTCTTCGCGGCGCTGCATTTCGGCCAGGAAGTCGCCGACCATGCGCGACACGCTGGTGCCACGCCGGGCCGCTTCCACGCGTGCCCATTCAAGCACGTTGTCGTCCACGGTGATGGTCACGTTCTTCATGGCTGCAAGTTTACACGAACTTCGTGTGACACGAAATTCGTGTCTCACGGTTTTCGTGCATTTTTGCCGTGCAATAAAAAAGCCACGGCTTGCTGCAAGACCGTGGCTTGGCTGCCTTGCGGCAGGATCCGGGAAAAATCAGTCTTTCAAGCGCATTTCGGCGGCGCGCGCATGGCCTTGCAGGCCTTCGCCATGCGCCAGCACCGAGGCAATGCGCCCCAGCGTCTGCGCGCCGGCTTCGCTGACTTCGATCAGGCTGGAGCGCTTCTGGAAGTCGTAGACCCCCAGCGGCGAGGAAAAGCGCGCCGTGCCGCTGGTGGGCAGCACGTGGTTGGGGCCGGCGCAGTAGTCGCCCAGCGATTCGCTGGTGTAGGCACCCAGGAAGATCGCGCCCGCGTGGCGCAGCAGCGGCTCCCAGCGGTGCGGGTCCTGGCTGGAGACTTCCAGATGCTCGGGCGCGATGCGGTTGCTGATCGCGCAGGCTTCTTCCATGTCGCGCGTGAGAATCAGCGCGCCGCGGTCGTTGAGGCTCTTGGCAATGATGGCCGCGCGCGGCATCTCGGGCAGCAGGCGGTCGATCTCGCGCTGCACGGCGTCGAGGTAGTCGGCGTCTGGGCTCAGCAGAATGCTTTGCGCCAGCTCGTCATGCTCGGCCTGGCTGAACAGATCCATGGCCACCCATTCGGCGGGCGTGCTGCCGTCGGCCAGCACCAGGATTTCCGAAGGGCCGGCAATCATGTCTATGCCCACGGTGCCGAACACGCGCTTCTTGGCGCTGGCCACATAGGCATTGCCCGGGCCGGTGATCTTGTCGACCTTGGGCACGGTCTGCGTGCCGTAGGCCAGCGCGCCCACGGCCTGGGCGCCGCCTATGGTGAACGCGCGGTGCACGCCGGCCACGTGGGCCGCGGCCAGCACCAGCGCGTTCTTCGCGCCCTGGGGCGTGGGAACGACCATGATGATTTCGCCGACACCGGCCACATGCGCCGGAATCGCGTTCATCAGCACGCTCGACGGGTAAGCCGCCTTGCCGCCGGGCACATAGATGCCCACGCGGTCCAGCGGCGTGACCTTCTGGCCCAGCAGCGTGCCGTCCTCGTCGCGGTAGCTCCAGCTTTCGCCGCTGGCCTTCTTCTGCGCCTCGTGATAGCGGCGCACGCGCTCGGCGGCCGACTGCAGCGCTTGGCGCTGCTCGTCGGGCAGGCCGTCAAACGCGGCCTTGAGTTCCTCGGCCGTGAGTTCCAGCGCCGCCATGTCGGTGGCTGCAAGACCGTCAAAGCGCTGCGTGTACTCGAGCACCGCGGCGTCGCCGCGCTGCTGCACGTCGGCCAGGATGTCGGCCACGCGCTGCTCGATGGCCGCATCGGTGTCGGCCGACCAATGCAGGCGGGCCTGGAAGGCGGTTTCAAAATCGGCGCTGTCGGTGCGCAGGCGAAGAGGCGTGGCTTTCATTTTTTCCGGCTTCAATGAGGGCGTGGGTTCAGGCCTGGGCCTGCGTGGCGCGCGCGAACACGTCGATCAGGCGGCGCATGGGCGCCTGCTTGAGCTTGAGTGCCGCCTGGTTGACGACCAGATGCGAGCTGATGTCCATGATGCGCTCGACTTCGACCAGATGGTTGGCCTTGAGCGTATTGCCCGTGGAGACCAGATCGACAATGGCGTCGGCCAGGCCCGTGAGCGGCGCGAGTTCCATGCTGCCGTAGAGCTTGATCATGTCGACGTGCACGCCCTTGCTGGCGAAGAAGTTGCGCGCGATCTCGGTGTACTTGGTCGCGACCTTGAGGCGCGAGCCCTGCTTCACGGCCAGCGCATAGTCGAAATCGGCGCGCACGGCGACGCTCACGCGGCACTGCGCGATGCGCAGGTCCAGCGGCTGATAAAGGCCCTGGGCGCCATGCTCGATCAGCGTGTCCTTGCCGGTCACGCCCAGGTCGGCGCCGCCATATTGCACATAGGTCGGCACATCGGTGGCGCGCACCAGCACCACGCGCAGGTCGGGCTGGTTGGTGGTCAAAATCAGCTTGCGCGATTTTTCGGGATCTTCCAGCACTTCGATGCCGGCGGCCGCCAGCAGCGGCAGGGTTTCTTCAAAGATCCGGCCTTTGGACAGGGCAAGGGTAATCATCAGACTCTTTCAATATCGGCGCCGATCGCGCGCAGCTTGGCTTCCATGCAGTCGTAGCCACGGTCGAGGTGGTAGATGCGGTCGACCACGGTCTCGCCCGTGGCGACCAGGCCGGCGATCACCAGGCTGGCCGAAGCGCGCAGGTCGGTGGCCATCACGGTCGCGCCCGACAGGCGTTCCACGCCTTCGACCAGCGCCACCTTGCCGTCGATCTGGATCTTCGCGCCCAGGCGCACCAGTTCGTTGACATGCATGAAGCGGTTCTCGAAAATCGTTTCGGTGACCGACACCGCACCGTTGGAAATGACGTTCAGCGCCATGAACTGGGCCTGCATGTCGGTCGGGAAACCCGGGTATTCGGTGGTGCGGAAGCTCTGGCCCTTGAGACGGCCTTGCGACTGCACGCGCAACCCGCCTTCGACTTCCTCGATGTGCACGCCCGCGTCGCGCAGCTTGTCGAGCACGGCGCCGAGGTGGTCCACGCGCGCATGGCGCAGCAGCACATCGCCGCCCGTGGCGGCAACGGCGCACAGGAAGGTACCGGCTTCGATGCGGTCGGCGACCACCTGGTGATCGCAGCCGTGCAGGCGCTCCACACCCTGGATGGTGATGCGGCTGGTGCCATGGCCCTGGATGCGCGCACCCATCTTGATCAGCATTTCGGCCAGATCGACGATTTCGGGCTCCATTGCCGCGTTTTCCAGCACGGTTTCGCCTTCGGCCAGCGACGCGGCCATCAGGAAGTTCTCGGTGCCGGTCACGGTCACCATGTCGGTCGTGATGCGCGTGCCCTGCAGGCGCGTGCGGCCCGCGGGCAGCTTGGCGATCATGTAGCCATGCTCGACCACGATCTGCGCGCCCATGGCCTGCAGGCCCTTGATGTGCTGCTCCACGGGGCGCGAGCCGATCGCGCAGCCGCCGGGCAGCGACACCGTGGCTTCGCCGAAGCGCGCCAGCAGCGGGCCCAGCGCGAGCACCGAGGCGCGCATGGTCTTGACCAGCTCGTACGGGGCTTCGGGTGTCGACAGGCGGCTGGCGTCTATGCGCACCGAGCCGTCGGACGCATGCTCGGCCTCGACGCCCATGTTGCGGATCAGCTTGAGCATGGTCGACACGTCCTGCAGACGCGGCACATTGCGCAGCACCACCGGCTCGTCGGTGAGCAGCGCGGCGCACAGATCGGGCAAGGCGGCGTTCTTTGCGCCGGAAATCGAGACTTCACCGTGCAGCGGATGACCGCCGCGAATCAGGAGTTTGTCCATGGCTGGTAGGCCTAAATAAAAGTTAAAACGGCCTTGAACGCAGGCGCGAAGGCGTTGTTCGCAGGCCTCAGGCCTTGTTGGCCCACTCGGCGGGGCTGAAAGTCTTCATGGACAGTGCATGGACCTCATTGGTCTGGATGCGGTCGCCCAGCGTGCCGTAGACCAGGCGCTGGCGCTGCAGCGGACGCTGGCCTTCGAAGGCGGTGCTGACGATGGTCGCGTACCAGTGACTTCCGTCACCTTCGACTTCCAGGATTTCGCAGGCCAGGCCTGCGCTGATGATGGCTTTGAGTTGGTCGGCAGTCATGTCAGATCTCGCGCAGCGCCGCTGTCGCGGCCTGCGAAGCCTCGGCCACAGAGGCCGGGGCAAGGGGGCAAACAAAAAGAGTCATCGCGAAGCGACTCAATGGCGAATCTTGTAACCGGTGCGCAGCAGATGCACGGCCAGCGCGCTCACGGCAAGCCAGGCACCGCCGACGATGGCCAGGCTGACCCAGGGCGATACATCGCTCTGGCCAAAGAAGCCGTAGCGGAAGCCGTCGATCATGTAGAAGAACGGGTTCAGGTGGCTTACTGTCTGCCAAAACGGCGGCAGCGACTGTATCGAATAGAACACGCCCGACAGGAAGGTCATGGGCATGATCAGGAAATTCTGGAACGCGGCCATCTGGTCGAACTTGTCGGCCCACAACCCGGCAATCACGCCCAGCGTGCCCAGCAGCGCGGCGCCCAGCACCACGAACACCAGGATCCAGACCGGCGCGGCGAATTCGGGCACGGCGAAGAACAGCGTGACGATGAACACGCCCAGACCGACCAGCAGCCCGCGCAGCACCGACGAGCCCACATAGGCCGTGAACCAGGCCCAGTGCGACAGCGGCGTCAGCAGGATGAACACCATCGAGCCCATGATCTTGCTCTGCACGATGCTCGAGGAACTGTTGGCGAACGCGTTCTGCAGCACGCTCATCATCACCAGGCCGGGAATCAGGAACGCGGTGTAGCTGATGCGGTCATAGACCAGCACCCGGCCTTCGAGCACATGGCCGAACACCAGCAGGTACAGCACGGCCGTGAGCACGGGCGCGGCCACGGTCTGGAAACTGACTTTCCAGAAACGCAGCACTTCCTTGTAGAACAGGGTCTGCCAGCCTCTCATGCGACGCTCCCGGTCTGCGCCGTGGCCTTGGCTTCGCCCATGACGTTGAGGAATACATCTTCCAGATCGGCGCGGCGGATTTCCATGTCTTCGATCACCACGCCGGCTTCACGCAGCGCGGACAGGTAGCGTTCGATGTCGCCCGCGTCATGCGCGGGCATCTGCACGATGCGCCCGGTGACGCGCGCCGCGGCGCGCAGGTGTTCGGGCAGGAGGCTGTTGGTCTTGAACTGCAGCACATTGGCCGAGGCCGATTTGAGCAGGTCGGACATGCTCGACAGCTTGACGACTTCGCCCTGCTTGAGCATGGCCACGCGGCTGCACAGCGCTTCGGCCTCTTCGAGGTAATGGGTGGTGAGCAGCACGGTATGGCCCTGCTTGTTGAGCTTGGCGATGAAGTGCCACAGGGTCTGGCGCAACTCGACGTCGACGCCGGCCGTCGGTTCGTCGAGCACGATGATGGGCGGCTTGTGCACCAGCGCCTGCGCGACCAGCACGCGGCGCTTCATGCCGCCCGAGAGCTGGCGCATGTTGGCATCGGCCTTGTCGGTCAGGCCCAGGCTGTGCAGCAGCTCGTCTATCCAGGCATCGTTGTGCTTGACGCCGAAGTAGCCCGACTGGAAGCGCAGCGCCTCGCGCACATTGAAGAACGGATCGAACACCAGTTCCTGCGGCACGATGCCCAGCTTGCGGCGCGCCTGGGCGTAATCGGCCTGGACATCGCTGCCCTGGACCAGCACATGGCCGCTGTCGGCGCGCGCCAGGCCAGCCAGAATGCTGATCAAGGTGGTCTTGCCCGCCCCGTTGGGCCCGAGCAGGCCGAAGAACTCGCCCTCCTCGATGTCCAGGCTGACGTCATTGAGGGCCCGGAACACGCCCTTGGGCGTGCGGTAGGTCTTGGAGATGGATTGGAATGAGACAGCGGGCATGGGAACTTGGCATTTTAAGCCCGACCCCGCATTGTTCGCTGCCGGTGCGCCGAAAGCCGCGTGCGCCGACGGTGCTGCGCGCCTTAAGCGGCCGGCAGCGCGCCGTCGGGCACCAGCAGCGCCTGCACGCCATAGAGCCTGGCCATGGACTGCAAGCCCGCGGGCAGGCCCGCGACCGCCAGCGATTTACCGGCCGCAAGCGCCGCGCGCCGGCATTCCAGCAACACCGCCAGCGCCGACGAGTCGAAGCTCACCAGCGCCGACGCATCGACGTCCAGACGGACTTCGGATGCGGCGGCTATCTGCGCAGACAGCGTCTGCGCGCAGGCCCGCGCCTGCGCGTGCGTCAGTTCGGCGGGCAGTTGCAGGCGTGCGGCCTCCATTGCGCTGCGCCTCAGGCCTTGTTGCGCGAAGCCAGCGCCTGGATCAGGCCGTCGATGCCGCGCGCATTGATTTCCTGGGCAAACTGGCTGCGATAGGTTTCGACCAGCCACACGCCCAGCACGTTCAGGTTGTAGATCTTCCAGGCGCCGTCGTCCTTTTGCTCCAGCCGGTAGTCGAGCTGAATGGGATCGCCCTTGCCGCGCACTTCGGTGCGCACCAGCACATCCTTGTCGCCGGCTGCGGCGCGCATGGGCTTGACCACCACGGTCTGGTCATTGACCTGGGCCAGCGCGCCCGAATAGGTGCGGATCAGCAAGGCCTTGAACTCGGCCTGCAGCCGCTGCTTCTGTTCGGGCGTGGCTTCGCGCCACTTGGGGCCCACCGCCGCGGAAGTCATGCGCTGGAAGTTCACATGCGGCATCACCACCTTGTCGACCAGTGCGCTGACGCGCGCCACATCGCCGGACTTGAGCGTCTTGTCATTGCGTATCGTGTCCAGCACATCGGCCGACACGCGCTTGACCAGCGCGTCGGGAGTTTCTTCGGCGGCCTGCGCCGCCATCGGCAGGGCCGCCGACAAAGCCAGCCAGGCGGCAGCGGTGGTGGCCCAGATACGTCGATTCATCATCGTATTTTCCTTTTTGAAGCGCAGGCCTTGCAGACCTCGTCGCTTCCAATTGTGCTTGAGCGCGCCGTGTGGATGATGACGCGCATGTCAAGGGATGCAAGCAGATGCAAGCAGCCCTTATTCTTCGGGCGGCAGCATGCCGGCATCGTCGTCGCTGCTGAAATCATCGGCGTCAAGCCCGTCACCCGGGGCACGCTGACCCCGCAGCTGCAGGTAGACATCGCGCGTCAGGCTGTACTTGTCGAGCGCCACGGCATCGAGCATGTCGCCCGCCTGCAGCAGGCGCGCGCGCTTGTCGACCAGACCCAGCACCGCCATGCTGTTGCGCACCGGCACGTCATGGGTATATCCAAGAAGGTTGCCCTTGACGTCGACAGGCATGGCCGCGGTGTCACGTACCGTCGACGGCCCCAGCAGCGGCAGCACTACGTAAGGGCCGGTGGGCACGCCCCAGCGGCCCAGCGTCAGGCCGAAGTCCTGGGGACGGCGCGGCAGCCCCATTTCACTGGCCACGTCGAACAGCCCGCCGATACCGAACACCGTGTTGACGCTGAAGCGCACGATGCTGTAATAGGCGCCTTCGCCCTTGGCCTGGGCCAGGTTGTTGACGAACGACCAGGCATCGCCGAGGTTGGAGAAGAAATTGCCGACACCGTCACGCGCGACTGCGGGCGTGACATCGCGGTACAGGGTGGCCACGGGCTTGAGCACCGCGTCGTCGAGCGCAGTGTTGAAGCTGTAGATGCTGCGGTTGAACGACTCGAACGGGTCGGCAGGATTGGACGCCGTGGTGGGCGTCGCGCTGTCACCCGCGGCCCGGGGGTCGGCCGTGGTGGCGCAACCGGTGAGCGCGAGCGCCAGCATCAGTGCGGCGCCACACAGGCCACGCTGAGCCAGGAGAATTGGTTTGCGGGGCGCACCCGCCAAGTTGGTTGTGGTCATTGTTTTTCCGGTGCAGGAGCGCTGGAGCCACCATCTTCCGCCTTGTTGTAAAGGAACTGTCCAATGAGGTTTTCCAGCACCACGGCCGACTGGGTGGCGATGATGCGGTCGCCGGGAGCGAGCACGGCTTCATCCGCTCCGGCCTCTATGCCTATATATTGATCGCCCAGCAGTCCGCTGGTCAGGATCTTGAGAGAGCTGTCCTTGGGAAAGCTGTATTGCTTTTCCAGCGCCAGGTTGACGCTGGCCTGGAAGGTCTTGTCGTCGAACGTGATCGACTGCACGCGGCCCACGACCACGCCGGCGCTGCGCACCGCGGCCTTGGGCTTGAGCCCGCCGATGTTGTCGAAACGCGCGCTCACGGAATAGGTCTGCTGAAAGCTCAGGCTCAGCAGATTGGCCGACTGCAAGGCCAGGAACACCAGGGCCGCTGCGCCAAGCAGCACAAACAGGCCCACCCACACGTCACTTTTGGATTGCTGCATGAATCTTCCTCTCACCCACCTGGTGGGAGCATCAAATACTGAACATCGTCGCGGTGAGCAGGAAGTCCAGCCCCAAGATGGCCAGCGAGGCCATCACCACGGTGCGCGTTGTCGCGCGGGAAACACCTTCGGGCGTAGGCTTGGCCAGATAACCCTGCAGCAGCGCCACGAAGGTCACGGCCACGCCGAACACCAGACTCTTGAGAACGCCGTTGCCCAGATCGGCCCACCAGTCGACGCCCTGCTGCATCTGGCCCCAGAATGCGCCGCCGTCCACGCCAATCATCAGCACGCCGACAATCCAGCCGCCGATCACACCCACGGCGCTGAACACCGCGGCAAGCAAGGGCAGCACGATCACGCCGGCCCAGAAACGCGGCGCGAGAATGCGGCGCACCGGGTCCACGGCCATCATCTCCATCGCGCTGAGCTGCTCGCCGGCCTTCATCAAGCCGATCTCCGCCGTCAGCGCCGTGCCCGCGCGCCCCGCGAACAGCAGCGCCGTGATCACGGGGCCGAGCTCGCGCACCAGCGACAGCGCGACCAGCAGGCCCAGCGCTTCGGCCGAACCATAGCGCTGCAGCGTGTAATAGCCCTGCAGGCCCAGCACGAAGCCGACGAACAGGCCCGACACGCCGATGATGGCCAGAGAGTAGTTGCCGAGAAAATGGATCTGGTCGCCCATCAGCCGCGGCCGGCGCAGCGTCGCGCCCAGCAGGCCTATGAGACGCAGCAGCAGGCGCGTGGCCTGGCCGATGGCGGTGCATTGTTCGCGCGCGGCGCGGCCTATGCGCGCCGGGTGAAAGCGGTTCATGCGCGACCTCCCGGACCGAAGTCCTGGGCCGCATCGGGGCCTGGGTAATGAAATGGCACGGGACCCGTGGCGCGCGCATGCACGAACTGGTCGACCAGCGGGTCGGTGCTGGCCATGACTTCGGCAGGCGTGCCCTGGGCCGCGACACAGGCCGGGCCGAGAATGATCACATGGTCGGCGACCTGGAAGGTCTCGAACACATCGTGCGAGACCAGCACCGTGGTCAGGCCCATCGCGTCATTGAGCTCGCGTATCAGGTGCGCGGCCGTGCCCAGCGCAATCGGGTCCAGGCCGGCGAAAGGCTCGTCATACATGATCAGTTCGGGGTCCAGCGCGATCGCGCGCGCCAGCGCCACGCGCCGCGCCATGCCGCCCGAAATCTCGCTGGGCATGAGGCCGCGCGCGCCGCGCAGGCCCACGGCATTGAGCTTCATCAGCACGATGTCGCGCACCAGCGCTTCAGGCAGGTCGGTGTGCTCGCGCAGCGCGAAGGCCACGTTGTCGAACACGCTCATGTCGGTGAACAGCGCGCCGAACTGGAACAGCATGCCCATGCGCCGGCGCGCGGCATAGAGCTGCGCCTGGTCCATGGCGCCGACATCCTGGCCGTCGAACAGCACCTGGCCCTGCTGGGCACGCTGCTGGCCGCCGATCAGGCGCAGCACCGTGGTCTTGCCGCCGCCCGATGCCCCCATCAGCGCCGTGACCTTGCCGCGCGGTATCTGCAGACTGAGGTCGCGCAGGATCACCCGCTCACCATAACCAAACGTTACGTTGCGCAGTTCGACCAGTGGCGCGGGTGCTGTCATGGACCGACGGTTCCTACAGGAAAAAACAAGAATTCATCACGTACGTGATGTTAAACGATTACATACATCCATGTATGTTTGCTGACACTAACCTTCCGGAAACAGCCCCCGTTTTAGGGGCTGCAGCGGCAATTGGGTTAAAGCATATTGTGCAGAAATGCCTGCGTGCGTGCGTGTTTTGGCTGCGCAAAGAATTCCGCGGCCGGCCCCGATTCGATCAGTTCGCCGCGGTCCATGAACGCCACGCGGTGCGCGACTTCGCGCGCAAAGCCCATTTCATGGGTGACCACGAGCATGGTCATGCTCTCCTGGGCCAGCTCGCGCATGGTGCGCAGCACTTCGCCCGTGAGTTCGGGGTCCAGCGCCGACGTCGGTTCGTCGAACAGCAGGATGTCGGGCTCCATGGCCAGCGCGCGCGCGATCGCCACGCGCTGCTTCTGCCCGCCCGACAGGCGCGCGGGGTAGCTGTTGCGCTTTTCCAACAGGCCGACCTTCTGCAGCAGCGCTTCGGCGCGCGGCACGATCTGGCCGCGCGCCATTCCCTTGACGACCATCGGCGCCTCGATCACGTTCTCCAGCACCGTGAGGTGGGGAAACAGATTGAACGACTGGAACACCATGCCCATCTTGCGGCCGATGTGGCGGATCTGCGCGTCGGGCACATAGCTGCAGACGCCCGCGGCGCTGGTTTCAGCCAGCAGCTCGCCTTCGATATGGATGTGACCGCTGTCTATGGTCTCGAGGTGGTTGAGGCAGCGCAGGAACGTGCTCTTGCCCGAGCCCGACGGACCGATGACCGCCACGACCTCGCCGCGCAGCAGGTCGAGCGACACATTGCGCAGCACGGGCAGGCCGTTGAAGCCCTTGCAGATGTCGCGCGCGCTGATCATCACGTCGCTGCCTGCCGCCGACGCGGCCGTCTTCTCAAGCGTCGTATTTGGCATAGCGTTTCTCCAGGTACTGGAAGCCCCAGGTCAGCACCAGGGTCATGACAAGATAAAAGCACGCGGCCACGATGAACGGCGTGGTCGTGAAGTCGCGCTGCACGATGCCGCGCGCGGCGCGCAGCAGGTCGTTGAGCGCGAGCACGTAGATCAGCGAAGTGTCTTTGACCAGCGTGATGGTCTCGTTGCTCATGGGCGGCAGGATGCGCGGCCATATCTGCGGCAGCACGATGCGGCGCATGGTCTGGCCATAGGTCAGGCCCAGCACTTTTGCACCCTCGTACTGGCCACGGTCTATCGACTGTATGCCCGCACGGAAGATTTCCGCGAAGTAGGCAGCGTAATTGAGCGAGAAGGCGACAACAGCAGCGGGAAAGTCGTCAAAGCGGACACCGATCACGGGCACGAACGGCAGCGCGAAGTAGATGAACAGCATCTGCAGCATCAGCGGCGTGCCGCGCATCAGCCAGATATAGCCGTTGACCAGCCGCGCCAGCGCGCGGAAGCGCGAGACGCGCGCCAGCGCCAGCGCCAGCCCCAGCGGCACCGCCAGGACCAGCGTCACCACGAACAGCTTCAGTGTGACCAGCGCCCCCTGGGACAGGGGCCCCAGGAGGGAGAGAACGTATTCCATGCAATTGCCTTGTGGTCCAGAAACGCAAAACACCGGCAGGCCTATGAGGGCGCAGCCGGTGCCTGGCGCTGGACTGTCTGCTTACTTGATGATGTCCTTGCCGAACCACTTGGTGGCAATTTCTGCGGCCTTGCCGTCCTTCTTCATTTCAGCCATGGAGGCTTCGAGCTTGGTCAGCAGTTCCGTGTCTTCCTTGCGCAGGCCCACGCCATATTCCTCGACACCGAAGTTCTCGTCGAGCACGCGGTACTCTTCGGCCTTCTTGGCGACGTGGAAGCGGCCAACGACTTCATCGACCACCACGGCATCGAGACGGCCTGCGGACAGGTCCATCAGCGCGGTGATGTTGTCGCCGAAAGTCTTCAATTCCTTGAAGCTCTTGGCCACGGCTTCGTCCTTCTTGATCGCGTCGACGGCCGAGCTGCCGTCCTGCGCGCCCACGACCTTGCCCGCCAGATCGGCCTTGGTCTTGATGCCGCCGTTGGCCAGCACCACGATGATCTGGTGGTTTTCCATGTAGGGCGTGGAGAACGCGATCTTTTCCTTGCGCTGCTCGGTGATGGTCAGGCCGTTCCACAGCATGTCCACGCGCTTGCCCGCGAGTTCGGCTTCCTTGGCGCTCCAGTCGATGGGCTTGAACTGCATGTCCAGGCCCATGCGCTTGCCGGCTTCGCGGGCGAGGTCGATGTCGAAACCGACCAGTTCGTTCTTCTCGTCACGGAAGCCCATGGGCGGGAAGTTGTCGTCCAGGCCGACCACCACCTTGGTCACGGCAGCCGCAGGCGCAGGCGCCACATCGGTGGCAGGCTTGGGCTCATTCTTGCCACAGGCAGCCAAAATGGCGCTCAGGGCCAGCATCGCGACGAGATTACGTTTTTTCATGGCGGTAAAAATGAGGAAACACGGCAAAAGCAGTGTGCGAGAGGCGCGCGCTGCGCCTGCCGACATGCAAGGGAGGCAGCTATTGTCGCCCAGACCTGCTCAAAACGCATAAGGGCGCGTCAAACCTCCCCTGGTTTCACTTGTGTTTTCCACCACTATGCCACCATCTGAACGTATCTTCATGGATCCCGCAACGATACGGGCCTATCGCGAGACCGATTACATCGTCCACGCCGGGCCGGACTTCGTGCTGCGCATCGACCAGCCCTGTGCTGCGCTGGCCACGTACTACACGCGCCGTCATATCGCCGCGGGCTGCGTGATCACGGCCTGGAATCCCTTTAGCCAGTCTTTGCCCCATGCCGAGAATCAGGCGCGCCAGGCCCGGCTGGAGCAGGAGTTGCAACAGGCCGGCTGGCATTGGCTGCCTGCCGTGGGCCGGCATCCTACCAATGGCTGGCCGCCTGAACCCGGCTGCCTTGTCGAAGGAATGAGCGAACAAGCGGCAAGCGAATGGGGCCGGACCTACGAACAGAACGCCGTGGTCTGGTGCGGAGCGGACGCCATCCCACGCCTGCGACTGCTTCGCTAAATAACGGCACATGACGTAAGCATCACAAAGAAGCTATCCCGCCCCCCGCCCTTCTGGCTGCGCCTGGCGCGCGCAGGGCCCGGGCTGGCCGGAGTGCCGAAGGACACGGAGGCTTCGTCATCTGACTCGCCGCGGTTGTCCGAGCGCAGCGCCGCAGGCGCGTAGCGAGTTCCGCGGCGCAGCCCGGGACCGAGCACGACAGGTTGCCCGGAGCGCAGCGCAGGGTCGCAGACAGCAGGGCTCGCCTTTCTTTTGGGTACTTTTCTTTGGCGAAGCAAAGAAAAGTACCTCGGCTGCCGGGCCGAGACCCGGCTCCTGCCCGCAGAAAAAGCATGCTGTGAAAGCGAAAAAGGCACCCCCTAACGGAAGCGCCTTTTGGCGGGGCCTAAGTAGCTCAGCGCGGCAGCGTGCTCTTGCCCATCAGGAAGGCATCGACCGCACGCGCGGCCTGGCGGCCTTCGCGTATCGCCCAGACGACCAGCGACTGGCCGCGGCGCATGTCGCCGGCGGCAAACAGCTTGGGCACGCTGGTGGCGTAGCCCACGGCGGCGTCGGTCGTGGCCTTGGCGTTGCCGCGCTGGTCCTTCTCGACGCCAAACGATTCCAGGATGGACGCCACCGGGCTCACAAAGCCCATCGCCAGGAACACCAGGTCGGCCTTGAGAATCTGCTCGGAGCCAGGAACTTCGGTCATCTTGCCGTCCTTCCATTCCAGGCGCACGGTCTTGACGCCCGTGAGCTGGCCCTTCTCGCCGAGAAATTCCTTGGTGCCGATGGCGAACTCGCGCTCGCAGCCTTCGTCATGGCTGGAAGAGGTACGCAGCTTGTAGGGCCAGTAGGGCCAGACCAGCGGCTTGTTTTCCTGCTCGGGCGGCATGGGCATCAGCTCGAACTGCGTGACGCTCACGGCGCCATGGCGGTTCGAGGTTCCGACGCAATCGCTGCCGGTATCGCCGCCACCGATCACGATCACGGTCTTGCCGTCGGCGCGGATCTGGTTCTTGAGCTTGTCGCCGGCGTTGACCTTGTTCTGCTGGGGCAGGAACTCCATGGCGAAATGCACGCCATTGAGTTCGCGGCCGGGAACGGGCAGGTCACGCGACTGCTCGGCACCGCCGGACAGCAGCACGGCGTCGAATTCGGCCATCAGCTTTTCGGGCGAGACGGTTTCCTTGGCCCAGTTGGTGACCTTGGAGTCCTTGCCCAGGCCTTCGGCGCCCGCAACCAGCACGCCGCAGCGTATGGTCACGCCTTCGGCTTCGAGCTGTTTGGCGCGCAGATCGATGTGCGACTTCTCCATCTTGAAGTCGGGAATGCCGTAGCGCAGCAGGCCGCCGATGCGGTCGTTCTTCTCGAACAGCGTCACGCTGTGACCGGCGCGCGCCAGCTGCTGGGCCGCGGCCATGCCGGCCGGGCCGGCGCCGATGATGGCCACGGTCTTGCCGGTCTTGACGGCCGCGGGCATGGGCTTGACCCAGCCTTCGGCCCAGGCGCGGTCGATGATCGCGTGCTCTATGCTCTTGATGCCGATAGGCGCGGCGTTGATGTTCACCACGCAGGCGGCTTCGCAGGGCGCGGGGCAGATGCGGCCCGTGAACTCGGGGAAGTTGTTGGTGCTGTGCAGCACCTTGATCGCGTTCTCCCAGTCGCCGCGATACACCAGATCATTGAAATCCGGAATGATGTTGTTGACCGGGCAGCCGTTGTTGCAAAACGGCGTGCCGCAGTCCATGCAGCGCGCGCCCTGCACCTTGGCCTGCTCGGGCGTCAGCGCGATGACGAACTCTTTGTAGTTCTTGAGGCGATCGGCAACGGGCTTGTAGCCCTCTTCGATGCGCTCGTACTCCAGAAAACCGGTGGCTTTTCCCATGATGAAACTGTCCTTGAATGATTGGCGAATGGCTTTGGCTTGTCGGGCGATCAAATGGCCACGACTGGCTCGGACTCTGTAGCTAGTTCTGCTTTCGCAGCAATGGCTTCCTTCGCTTTTCGTTCATGGATTTCAGACAGGGCACGCTGGTATTCGGACGGGAAGACCTTGACGAACTTGGCACGCGCCGCGGCCCAGTTGTCGAGCAGCTCGCGCGCCCGCTTGGAGCCGGTCCAGCGGCTGTGGGCTTCGACCAGCGCACGCAGCTGCTGTTCGTCGCTTTCGCCGCGGTGCCAGATGCCCGGGTTCACGGTGGTCGCGAATTCGCTGTGCGGCAGCACCTTCTCGAGCGTCACCGACGCGGTGTTGCAGCGCTGGGCGAACTTGCCGTCCTCGTCATACACATAGGCCACGCCGCCGCTCATGCCAGCCGCGAAGTTGCGGCCGGTCTTGCCCAGCACCACCACGGTGCCGCCGGTCATGTATTCGCAACCATGATCGCCCGTGCCTTCGACCACGGCCGTCGCGCCCGACAGGCGCACCGCGAAACGTTCGCCGGCCACGCCGCTGAAGAAGGCTTCGCCGCTGGTCGCACCGAACATCACGGTGTTGCCGACGATGGTGTTGGACACCGAAGCGCCGCGGAAGGCATGGCTGGGGCGCACGATGATGCGGCCGCCCGACAGGCCCTTGCCGGTGTAGTCGTTGGCGTCGCCGGTGACGTTGAGCGTGATGCCCTTGCACAGGAAGGCGCCGAACGACTGGCCGCCCGTGCCTTCGAAGTGGATGCGGATGGTGTCATCCGGCAGACCTTCGGGATGCGAGCGCGTCACGGCGCCCGACAGCATCGCGCCGACCGAACGATTCACGTTGCGCGCGACTTCCATCAGGCGCACGGGTTCGCCGTTCTCGATCGCGGGCTTGCAGCGCTCGATCAGCTTGACGTCGAGCGCCTTGTCCAGCAGGTGATCCTGCGTGTCGACATGGAAACGCGGCACGTCGGCGGGAACGATGGGCTGGGCAAACAGGCGGCTGAAGTCCAGGCCCTGGGCCTTCCAGTGCTCCAGGCCCTTGCGGGTGTCGAGCAGGTCGGAGCGACCGATCAGGTCGTTGAACTTGCGAATGCCCAGCTGGGCCATGATCTGGCGAACTTCTTCGGCAACGAAGAAGAAGTAGTTCACGACATGCTCGGGCTTGCCGCTGAATTGCTTGCGCAGCACGGGGTCCTGCGTGGCCACGCCCACGGGGCAGGTATTCAGATGGCACTTGCGCATCATGATGCAGCCTTCGACCACCAGCGGAGCGGTGGCGAAGCCGAACTCGTCGGCGCCCAGCAGTGCGCCGATGACCACGTCGCGGCCGGTCTTCATCTGGCCGTCTGCCTGGACGCGCACACGACCGCGCAGGCGGTTGAGCACCAGCGTCTGCTGGGTTTCGGCCAGGCCGATTTCCCAGGGACCGCCAGCATGCTTGATGGACGACAGCGGCGAAGCGCCGGTGCCGCCGTCATGGCCGGCAATCACGATGTGGTCGCTCTTGCACTTGGTGACGCCCGCGGCAATCGTGCCGACGCCGATTTCGGACACCAGCTTGACCGAGATGTCGGCATGCGGAGCGACGTTCTTCAGATCGTGGATCAGCTGTGCCAGATCTTCGATCGAGTAGATGTCATGGTGCGGTGGGGGCGAGATCAGACCCACGCCCGGCACCGAGTGGCGCATGCGGCCGATGTATTCGGTGACCTTGCCGCCGGGCAGCTGGCCGCCTTCGCCGGGCTTGGCGCCCTGGGCCATCTTGATCTGGATCTGGTCCGACGACGACAGGTACTCGGCGGTGACACCGAAGCGGCCCGACGCGACCTGCTTGATCTTGGAGCGCAGCGAATCGCCGTCCTGCAGCGGAACATCGACTTCGACCTGGTCGGCGCCGATCACCGAACCCAGGGTTTCGCCCTGCTTGATCGGGATGCCCTTGAGTTCGTTGCGATAGCGCTTGGGATCCTCGCCGCCTTCGCCGGTGTTGCTCTTGCCGCCGATGCGGTTCATGGCCACGGCCAGCGTCGCATGGGCTTCGGTCGAGATCGAGCCCAGCGACATCGCGCCGGTCGCGAAACGCTTGACGATCTCCGCCGCCGACTCGACTTCGTCCAGCGCGATGGCCTGGGCCGGGTCGCCCTTGAACTCGAACAGGCCGCGCAGCGTCATGTGGCGCTGGCTCTGGTCGTTGACCAGCTGGGCGTATTCCTTGAAGGTGCTGAAGTTGTTGGAGCGCGTCGCGTGCTGCAGCTTGGCAATCACGTCGGGCGTCCACATGTGCTCCTCGCCGCGCGCGCGCCAGGCGTACTCGCCGCCGGCTTCGAGCATGGTCTCGAGCACCGGGTCGTCGCTGAACGCGGCCAGGTGGTTGCGAATGGTTTCCTCGGCGATCTCGAAGACACCGATGCCTTCGATGCGGCTGGCCGTGCCAGTGAAGTACTTGTCGACGGTGTCGGTGCTCAGGCCAATGGCCTCGAACAGCTGCGCGCCGCAGTAGCTCATGTAGGTGCTCACGCCCATCTTGGACATGATCTTCGACAGGCCCTTGCCGATGGCCTTGACGTAGTTGTAGACGGCCTTCTCGCCCGACAGGTCGTCGGGCAGGTCCTTGCCCATGTGCAGCAGAGTTTCCATCGCCAGGTAGGGATGGACGGCTTCGGCGCCGTAGCCGGCAAGCACGGCGAAATGGTGGATTTCGCGCGCCGTACCGGTTTCAACGACCAGACCGGCTGTGGTGCGCAGGCCTTCACGCACCAGGTGCTGGTGAATGGCCGACAGCGCCAGCAGCGCGGGAATCGCGACCTGGGTGGCCGACAGCGCACGGTCGCTGATGATCAGGATGTTGGCGCCGCCGCGGATCGCATCGACGGCCTGGGCGCACAGCGAAGCCAGCTTGGCTTCGACGCCCTGCTTGCCCCACGACAGCGGGTAGGTGATGTCGATGGTCACGCTCTTGAACTTGCCCTGGGTGTGCTGCTCGATGTTGCGCAGCTTGTCCATGGCTTCGAAGTCGAGCACCGGCTGGTGCACTTCGAGGCGCATCGGCGGGTTGACCTGATTGATGTCCAGCAGGTTGGGCTTGGGGCCGATGAACGACACCAGCGACATCACGATCGCTTCGCGGATCGGGTCGATGGGCGGGTTCGTCACCTGGGCGAACATCTGGCGGAAATAGTTGTACAGCGGCTTGTTGCGGTCCGACAGCACGGCCAGCGGGCTGTCGTTGCCCATCGAGCCCACGCCCTCCTCGCCCTTGGCGGCCATGGGGGCCAGCAGGAACTTGATGTCTTCCTGCGTGAAGCCGAAGGCCTGCTGGCGCTCGAGCAGCGGCAGCGTGGCGACGGGCGGCTGGACCGAACCCTTGCCGCCGACGTCGTCGAGCTTGATGCGCAGGTTCTCGATCCACTGCTTGTAGGGCTTGGTGTTGACGATGTTGGCCTTGAGCTCCTCGTCTTCGATCAGACGGCCTTGCTCCAGGTCGATCAGCAGCATCTTGCCGGGCTGCAGACGCCACTTGCGGATGATCTTGCTGTCGGGCACGGGCAGCACGCCGACTTCGGAAGCCAGGATCACGAGGTCGTCGTCGGTGATCACATAGCGCGAAGGACGCAGGCCGTTGCGGTCCAGCGTGGCGCCGATCTGGCGGCCGTCGGTGAACACGATCGATGCCGGGCCGTCCCAGGGTTCCATCATCGCGGCGTGGTATTCATAGAAAGCACGGCGGCGCTCGTCCATGGACTCGTGCTGTTCCCAGGGTTCGGGAATCATCATCATCACGGCCTGGCTGATGGGGTAGCCGGCCATGGTCAGCAGCTCGAGGCAGTTGTCGAACGTCGCGGTGTCGGACTGGTCGGCAAAGCTGATGGGATAGAGCTTCTTGAGGTCTTCGGCCAGCACGGGCGAAGCCATCACGCCTTCGCGCGCGCGCATCCAGTTGTAGTTGCCCTTGACGGTGTTGATTTCACCGTTGTGCGCCACGTAGCGGTAGGGGTGGGCCAGAGGCCATTCGGGGAAGGTGTTGGTCGAGAAGCGCTGGTGCACCAGGCCGATGGCCGAGACGCAGCGCTCGTCCTCGAGGTCCTTGAAGTAAACGCCCACCTGGTCGGCCAGCAGCAGGCCCTTGTAGACCACGGTGCGGCTGCTCATGCTGGGAACGTAGTATTCCTTGCTGTGCTTGAGCTTGAGGCCCTGGATGGCGGCGCTGGCGGTCTTGCGGATCACATACAGCTTGCGCTCGAGCGCGTCCTGCACGATCACGTCGTTGCCGCGGCCGATGAACACCTGGCGCAGCACGGGCTCCTTGGCGCGCACCGTGGGCGACATGGGCATGTCGAGGTTCACGGGCACATCGCGCCAGCCGAGCAGCACCTGGCCTTCGGCCTTGATCGCGCGTTCCATCTCCTGCTCGCAGGCCAAGCGCGAAGCGTGTTCCTTGGGCAGGAAGATCATGCCCACGCCATACTCGCCCGCGGGCGGCAGCGCGACGCCCTGCAGCGCCATCTCTTCACGGTACAGCTGGTCGGGGATCTGGATCAGGATACCTGCGCCGTCGCCCATGAGCTTGTCTGCGCCCACGGCGCCACGGTGGTCGATGTTCTCGAGGATCTTGAGCGCACCGGTCACGATGTCGTGGCGCTTCTCACCTTTGATGTGGGCGACAAATCCCAAGCCGCACGCGTCGTGCTCATTGCTCTTGGAATACAGACCGTGTTCTTGGAGATGGGTGATCTCGGCAGCCGTAGTCATGGCGGAATCCTCAGTTATTTTCGCAGGGAGCCCGAGATTACGACAGTGCATCAACCTATGCAAGAAAATATAATTGGGGTCAGATTCAATTATTACCCGATGATTTTATTCGGATAATAAATTAGGGACACATCAAAATCAGGAGCAAGAAACCCTTATTTGGCAAGCAAGGAATTCAAGCAGCCGCGTCAGTTCGGCATTTCTGAAGGGTTTTTCGGCGGACGGCCCGCGCGCTGGCGCACCACGCGGCGCTGGGTGCGGCTTTGCAGCTCGGCGACAAACTGCGGCGAACCCAGGGCCCAGCCGCGCAGTGCGGCCTGTTCTATGCTCTCCAGCTTCTCGGCCGAAAGGCCTTCATTGACCGCGGCCTTGTAGCCGGCTTCGCGCGCAAACGGCGTATTGCCCAGCGCCCAGAACGAGGGATGCGGATGGACCAGCGTGGTGTAGCGCAGGCCCGCGTTGTGCGCATAGCTGGACCAGGCGTAGTCGGCGGGTTCGCGCGCCAGGCCCGCGCGCACCGGGCTCCAGTCCAGCGCGACCATGCTGGCCAGCAGATATTGGTTGGGGTCCACCACATTGGCGCGGTAGCGCCCGTTCCACAGCGTGCCGCTGCGGCCATGGCGGTTGTTGAAGTAACGCACATAGCTGCGCCCCACCGACTGCATGAACTGCGGCAGGCCGGTGTCGGTCTCGGGCGTCAGCAGCAGCTGGAACTGGTCGGGCAGCAGCACATAGGCATGGATGTCGACCGCGAAGCGCCTGGCCATCTCGCGCAGCAGGTCCAGCATCTGGTTGCAGTCGGCGGTGTCGACAAAGATCTCCGCGCCGTTGTTGCCGCGCTGGATGATGTGGTGCGGCAGGGATGCGAGGGTCAGGCGGGGGAGACGGGCCATGTTGGAGGAACGCTCTGGGAATGGAGATACATGCCTTTGCCTTGAGGCAGGGCCGTTCACCCTTCGACAAGCTTGTATGGTTTGGTCTCCATCAACCAAACTTCAAGAAAGGGCGAGGAGCCGGGATGGAGGGACATCGACAGGCATCGGCCGTTGCTTTAGACCCAACGGACCGACTTCTTGAGTCATTACCCCATCCCTGCGCCGAGCGTCGATAAGGAACCTGGCGACGTCACCTGCATTTGCAGTCTCGATCGCCAATTCTTGCAAGCTCACGCCGACAGCAGGGTCCACCCCGGCACTCGTATTTTGAGCGATGAAGATCCAACAAGCTACTAATTTTGTTGGTGTGGATGTGGCAAGCGCGCATTTGGACGTCGCCATTCAGGGACAGACTCGTGTGCAGCGATTCGACAACACCGCCAAAGGTATAGCCCAGTTGCTGCGCGCACTGCCTTGTGGATGCGCGATAGGGCTTGAATCGACAGGCCGCTATCACCAGGCGCTGGCACAGGCTGCACATGCAGCAGGCCTGAGCGTTTATGTGCTCAACCCGCTGGACGCGCGCCGCTATGCGCAGTCTGTGGGCCAGCGCGGCAAGACCGACCGCATTGATGCCCTTATGCTGGCGCGCTACGTTTGCCGTGAGCATGAGCAACTGCGCCAATGGCAGCCGCCCACACAGACCCAAGAAGAAGTGCGTGAACTCATTGGCCACCGCGCAACCTTGGTGCGTCAGCGCAGCGCGCTGACGCAAGCGGGCAGCCACAGCAAGATGCTCAAGAGCTTGGATGCCCCGGTGCTTCAGGCGTTGAAGCAAGCCATCGAGCGCGTCGATGCGAAACTTGCTGCGGCCATCAAGATGGACCCACCCAGCCAACAGGCATTCGAACACATTACCTCTGTACCAGGACTGGGTCTGGTCTGCGGATCGCTGCTTGTGATGCTGTTCGGGCGTATGCAAGAACGTAGTTCGGATGCAGTGGTTGCATTCACCGGACTGGACCCACGCCCGAATGATTCGGGCAAGAAGATGGGCCAAAGGCGGCTGTCCAAGCGGGGTTGGCCGGAGATCCGGCGCCTGCTGTTTGCAGCCGCGATGTCAGCTGCGCGAACCAAGACTTGGAGCGGGTTGTATGAGGCTCAGCGCAAAAAGGGATTGAGCACGACAGCTGCGCTGATCGTGCTTGCTCGAAAACTGCTGCGTGTAGCGTTCGCGCTGTTCAAGCAGAAAAGCTGCTTCGATGGTTCACGGATGGCGGTAAACGCTTGACGAAAACCATAGAACCTCAGGGCGAACGGAATCCACCCGCCGTTCGCCCTGAGCTTGTCGAAGGGCGCAACCCCATTATCCCGGCAAGGCTGGCGGATCAGTCCTGGGCCACGGACGGCAACCGAAACCGCGTCTCGCCCAGGCTGTCGAGCCCGAATTCCTTGAGCAGCTGCTGCAGGCGCTCGGCCGCGCTGCGCTTGCGGTTGCCCGTGAAGCGCGCGACGATCAGTTCGTTCTTCATGCTGTGCTCCCAGCCCACGAGCTCGGTCACGGTGACCTGGTAGCCCGAGGCTTCGAGAAACAGGCAGCGCAGCACATTGGTAATCTGGCTGCCCATTTCGCGCGTGTGGATGGGATGGCGCCAGAGCTCGGCCAGCGGCGTGCGCGTGAGGCTCAGCGCCTTGGTCTCGCGCAGGCAGGCCGCGACTTCGGCCTGGCAGCAGGGCACGATCACCATCGCCCTGGCCTTCTTCTCGAGGCCGAACGCAATCGCATCGTCGGTCGCGGTATCGCAGGCATGCAGGGCCGTGACCACGTCAAAGCGCTCAGGCATGGATTCCAGACGTGCCGATTCGGCCACCGACATGTTGAGGAAGTGCATGCGGTCAAAGCCCAGCTGCGCGGCCAGCGCCTGCGAAGCTTCGACCAGCGGCGCGCGGGTTTCGATGCCGTAGATCTGGCCGCGGCCCAGGGCCTTGAAGAACAGGTCGTACAAAATGAAGCCCAGGTACGACTTGCCCGCGCCATGGTCGGCCAGCGTCACCGCGTGCTCGTCCGCCGACAGCTCCTTGAGCAAGGGCTCAATGAACTGATAGAGGTGGTAGACCTGCTTGAGCTTGCGGCGCGAATCCTGGTTGATCTTGCCTTCGCGCGTGAGAATGTGCAGCGCCTTGAGCAGCTCGATGGACTGGCCGGGGCGCAGCTCGAGCTGCGCGAACGGATCCTGCGGCGCCTTCTTCGCGCTCTGTTTGTCCTGTCGCGCCATTTATGCGCTTTCCTTGGCGGCCGCCGTATGGCCCGTCACCGGGCAGCTCGCCCCCACGCCCAGGTCCAGCCAGCCGACGATGCCCAGCTTTTCCAGCGTCTGCATGTTGTTCTCGTAGATGGCCTCGGCTTCGGGAAACGCTTCCACGGCCTTGTCTATGCTGTCTTCGCGCAGCAGATGCAGGATGGCGTACGGCGCGCGATTGGTGCAGTTGGTCACGTCGTCGACTTCCGTGCCTTCGAACTGGAACTGCGGGTGGAACGAGGCCACCTGCAGGATGCCGCCCAGGTCCATGGCTTCGACCAGCTCGTCGGCCAGTTCCAGGAAGTCGTTGAAATCGAGGAAGTCCTGCAGCGCATGCGGCACGATCAGCAAGGTGGTGTCGCGCTTCTCGGGCGAGATTTCGGCCAGTGCCTCGAGCTCGACCTGAAGCTGCTCGGCCACGCCGCGCGCATCCGTGGCTTCGCTGACCACGTAATGCACTTGGTTCTTGACATGCACCGCCTTGGCGAACGGGCACAGGTTCAGTCCTATGACCGCCTTTTCGAGCCAGCGCCGGGTGTCTTCGATGACCAGGTCAGTGGGATAGGCCTGCAGATCAGGCGCAGAGGAAAATTCGGTCATGGGAAAGCCTTGTCGTGCACGCGTGCGCCAGGGCTGCGCGCATTGTGGGCGGCGCGGCCATGCGAAAGCGTTGGTGGGGGTCGGCAATTGTAGCGATCACGGCGCGCCGGCGCTGGGCCACGGGCAATCGCGCGCGCGCCTTCAGCTCAGCAGCTGCCTGCCGGTGAGTCTGGCGTGCTCGCGCGCCGCATAGCGGTCGGTCATGCCCGCAATGAAGTCGCAGACCACGCGCGCCAGCGCAGTGGCGTCGCCCGCGTCGTGCGCGCGCTCGGCATAGCGCGGCTTCATTTCCTGCGGGCGTACAAGGTAAATCGCAAACAGCTCGCGCACCACGACCTGGGCCAGGTCGGTGGTCTGCATCACCTGAGGATGACGGTAGAGGTTCTGGAACAGAAAGCGCTTGAGCTGCGTGGATTCGGCGCGCATCGAAGCGCTGAAGGCGACCAGCGGCGGCGCCAGCCGCACGGCATGGGCGTCGGCGGGGTCTGTCAGCGCCAGCCGCGCCTGGCTCTCGGCCACCACGTCATAGACCTGGTCGCTGAGCATGCGGCGTATGGTTTCGTAGAGCAGCCGGCGCTGGCCATGCGGCTGCGCCGCAATCTGCGGGTACTGATCGAGCGTCAGCGCGTGGTAGCGCGCAAACAGCGGCACGGCCAGCAGCTGCTCCATGCCGATCAGACCCGAGCGCACGCCGTCGTCGACATCATGGGCGTTGTACGCAATCTCGTCGGCCAGATTGCACAGCTGGGCTTCGAGCGAAGGCTGCTCGCCGCGCAGAAAACGCTGGGCAATGCCGCCGGGCTCGCGCTGCTCTATGCGCTCGGCGTTGGCGTGCGAGCAGTGCTTGAGAATGCCTTCGCGTGTCTCGAAAGTGAGATTCAGGCCGTCGAAGCCGGGGTAACGCTCTTCGAGCCGGTCGACCACGCGCAGGCTTTGCAGGTTGTGCTCGAAACCGCCCCACTCGCGCATGCATTCATTGAGCGCATCCTGGCCCGCGTGGCCGAACGGCGTATGACCCAGGTCGTGCGCCAGGCAGATGGCTTCAACCAGGTCTTCGTTGAGCCGCAGCGAGCGCGCGATCGAACGGCCCAACTGCGCGACTTCGAGCGAATGCGTGAGCCGCGTGCGAAACAGATCGCCCTCGTGGTTCAGGAACACCTGGGTCTTGTAGACCAGCCGGCGAAACGCCGACGAGTGCACGATACGATCGCGGTCGCGCTGGTGATCGGAACGCGTGGGCGCGGGCGCCTCCTCGTGCAGCCGGCCACGCGTGTCCGCGGGCCTGCAGGCCCAGCGCGCCAGGCCTGTCGGATGCGCGTCCATGGGCTGGTTGTTGCTCAGAGGCAGCAAGCGTCTATCACTTCGCGCACCAGTTTGTCGGGCGCCGAACGCACCATGGCCTTGCCCGGCTCGGCGATCAGCACGAAACGGATCTCGCCGCCTTCGGCCTTCTTGTCGACACGCATATGCTGCAGGTAGTGGCCCGCGTTGTCGCGGCTGGCGATGATCGCGCCGCGCGTGGGCAGGCCCGCGCGCGCAATCAGGCGCACCAGGCGCTGCACGAATTCCTCGTCGACCAGACCCAGGCGGCGCGACAGGCGCGCGGCCATGACCATGCCCGCGGCCACGCCTTCGCCGTGCAGCCAGACGCCATAGCCCATGCCGGCTTCCATCGCGTGGCCGAAGGTATGACCGAAGTTGAGCACCGCGCGCAGCCCGCCTTCGCGCTCGTCCTGGCTCACGACCCAGGCCTTGATCTCCACGCTGCGCTTGACCGCATGCGCCAGCGCCGCCTTGTCGCCGACCAGCAGCGCATCGAGGTTGTCCTCGAGCCAGGCCATGAATTCCATGTCGGCAATAGGACCGTACTTGATGACTTCGGCCAGGCCCGCAGCGAGTTCGCGCGGCGGCAGCGTGGCCATGGTGTCGAGATCGCAGACCACGAGCTGCGGCTGGTAGAACGCGCCAACCATGTTCTTGCCCAGCGGGTGGTTGATGGCCGTCTTGCCGCCGACCGAGGAATCGACCTGCGACAGCAGCGTGGTCGGCACCTGCACGAAAGGCACGCCGCGCATGTAGCAGGCGGCGGCAAATCCCGTCATGTCGCCAATCACGCCGCCGCCGAGCGCGAACAGCACTGTCTTGCGGTCGCAGCCCTGGCCCAGCAGCGCGTCGAAGATCTGGTTGAGCGTCTGCCAGTTCTTGTGTTCTTCGCCGTCGGGCAGCGTCACCACCTGCACCTGCGGGTAATGCGGCGCCAGCGCGGCCTGGAGCTGGGCCGCATACAGCGGAGCGACCGTTTCATTGGTCACGATGAGCGCGGTGCGCGCGCGCGGCAAGGCGGCGTAGACCGATGGATCGGACAGCAGACCGCTGCCAATCAGAATCGGGTAGGAGCGCTCGCCCAAATCAATATTCACCTGGTGCTGGCAACCTGCCACTGCGCTCAGATCCATTGTGTTCCGTCCGTTCTCAAAAAGCACCGCAAGTGCGCGTATCGTGGTCAAAGGCGGCGGCGCGTCGCCCCAAGCCTTCTATCGTAGCCGCAAGCGACGCCCAGCGGCGCAGAACATCTATCGCGGCGTGGCCATCGCACCGCCGTGCGGCGCGGGAAAATCATATTCACCGAGCTCGGCCTGCATCGCGAGCTTGCGCACCACCTGGGTCACGGACAGCCGTGCGGTCTTGATCGTGTAATGCGCGGTCGCCAGATAGAGCGCATGGCGCTGCTGCATCAACTCGCGCAGACGCAGGGCCGGGTCCTGGCCCTTGAGCAACGGTCGGGTGGTGTCGTTGCGCAGCCGCCGCGCGATATCGTCGGGTGCGGCCTGCAGATAGAACACGGTAGAGCGCGAATGCAGATGGATGCGGTTGGCCTCGCGCAGCACCACACCACCGCCCGTGGACAGCAGCAAGGGCTGGGGCACGGCCGTGATCTCGTCGATGACCTGCTGCTCCACATCGCGGAATGCCGCTTCGCCATGCGCGCTGAAGTAGTCCGCTATGGTGCAGCCCAGGCGCTGCTCGATCACATGATCGCTGTCGACAAAGCCCATGCCCCAGAGATGGGCGAGTTGCTTGCCGATGGTGGTTTTTCCGCTGCCCGGAAGGCCGATCAATGTGTACATGGGATGGAAAAAATCCGCCCTAAGGCGGATTTGTCTGAAGGTCCGAGGAAGTCGCCGCCGCCGAGCTTAGCGCAAGTGGCGGGCGCTGACTTCCGGGCCCATGGAAATGACCTGTATCAAGCCGCAGGCGTACAGGCGGGGTAGTTCACCGGAATGGCGAATTGCTGCACGCGGGTGCCGGCCGTAAGCTTGAACAGCAGGTTGGCTGTTCCCGGTGCTGTAGCCTTGGTCAGGCTGAATGTCAGTGCCACTGCCGTACGGGTGTTGGGCGAAGATTGCTCAGGCGCACGCGCATTCAGAGCATCCAGCACGGGCGAGCCGGACAGGACGCTGGCCGAAGCGACAGTCGACAGCGATTCGATCGACAGCGTGCTGCCGGCCGGCAAGGCAAAGCCCTTGACCGTGCCCACGCTGCCCGTCCAGATGGCCTTGCAGGTTCCATCGAACGCCAGCCCATCGAACGACGTCACCAGCGAATTGCCGCTGTAGAGACCGCCTTCGCTCACGCTCGTGGCATTGAAGTAGATGGTATCGGAAATGCTCACATCCTTGCCAGCAGCCGCGGAGAAGGCCTGGCCGCTCACCACCACGGGAATGCGTACCCCGTCCAGGGGGCGTGGATTCTGCACCTGGTATTCGATGTCGCACAGACCGTTGATGGTCGTGCAGCCACCGCGATCGGAGGTGCCGACACGGCCGTAGGTGGTGGTTGCCACCACGGGGAAGCCGTCCGCCACCGGGTTGCCATTGGCATCGGAGACGGCCACGCGAATGATGCTGGAGTCACCCGAAATATCGCGGTTGAGCACAAACTTGGTGGCCGACAGATCAAAGGCGCCAGGAACGGCCGTACCCGTGGTCACGGTCAAGGTGTCGGACTGGGTGAGCAGCGTGGAGCCGGTCACGGTGGCCTTCACGACCACCGAAGTCGGCAAGGTCTTGGAAGACACGGAAGCAGAGACAACGCCGCTGGCATCGGTCGTGCCCGTGGTGCTGTTGAGCGTCACCACATTGGCCGGGATCGCTTCGAAGGTCACACGCACGCCGGGAACGGCAGCGCCGGTGCCATCGACCACCTTGTATTGCAGGATGGCGGTTTCGGAACGGCCGTTGCCGCCCGCGCCGGCAATCACAATGGATTTGTCGGCCGGCACGGCCGAGACAAAGTTCACGCCACGTGCCAGCGTCTGCGGATCCACGCCCTCGACCACGGCGCCCGTGACCGCCAGGTTGCGCGATGCGGCATAGGGCTTGGCAGCCAGGGTGGCCGTCGCGGTGACGGTCGTCGCGCCCAGCGCATCGAGTGCGCCGGCCTTGGCTTCGATCACGGCCTGGCCACTGGCGTTCGTCAGCGCCGTGGCGGCCGCGGGAGTGAATTGCAGCAATCCGCTGCCGCTTTCGGAAAAAGTCACGATTTCATTGGGTACGGCGACACCGGCCGCCGTCTTGAGCGTGGCCAGCAGCCGCACCGAGTCCGATGCTGCGAAGGAGTTGCTGGCGAGGTCCACGCCCGCGCTCGTCTGCAACTGCAGTTGCACGACATAGGTTGCGGACGTGCCGCTGCCGTTGCCCGTGCTGCCGCCAAATCCGGGCGTGCCGCCGCTGCCGCCGCCCCCGCCGCAAGCCGCCAAGGCAGCAGTCATCACGACCGCCAATACACAGTTATAGATCTTCATACATGTCTCTCAATGGAAAAATCAGCGCGCGCTCTTGTTCTGCATCAGCATCTTGGGCGTGATGAAGACCAGCATTTCCCGCTTCGACGTCTCGCGCGTGCGGCTCTTGAACAGATTGCCCAGAACCGGCACATCGCCGAGCAGCGGCACCTTGGTCTCGTTGTTGGTTTCTTCCATTTCGAAGATGCCACCAATCACCACCGTACCGCCGTTCTCGACCAGCACCTGCGTCTGGATATGTTTGGTGTCGATCGCCACGCCCTGGCTCGTGGTCTCGCCACGGCTGTCCTTGTTGACGTCGAGATCCAGAATGATGTTGCCTTCGGGCGTGATCTGCGGCGTGACTTCGAGCTTGAGCACGGCCTTCTTGAACGCTATCGTGGTCGCGCCGTTCGGCGCCGTGACCGAGTACGGGTACTCCGTGCCCTGCTCGATCAGCGCCTTGGTCTGATCGGCGGTGATCAGCCGCGGGCTGGACACCACCTTGCCGTTGCCGTCGGCTTCCATCGCCGAGAGTTCGAGCGTCAGGAAGCGATTGGCGGCCGAATTGAAGATCGACAGCGCGAACGTCCCCGCAGACTGCACGTTGGACAACGACGCCGGCAGGTTGACGAAAGTGCCCGATGTATCGACCGTGGTGCCCACGCCGCCCGTCGCGGTCGCATTGCCGTAGTTGGTGCCTATGCCGACACGGTTGCCGCCGCCTATCGAATAGCCGCCGTTGCCGCCGTTCTGCGCGCGCAGATCGCCACCGCCGAGCTTGACGCCCAGCGAACGGCCGAAGGTGTCGCGGGCTTCGACGATGCGCGCTTCGATCAGCACCTGGCGCACGGGAATGTCCAGTGTTGCGAGCAGGGTCTTGACTTCCTCGAGCTTGGTCGGCGTGTCGGTCACGAACAGCTGGTTGGTGCGCGGTTCGGCGATTGCCGAGCCGCGTTCCGACAGAAAGCGCGTGGTGGAGCCGCTGCCGCTCGAATGGCTCGCGATCTGCTTGATCATGTCGGTCGCCTTGGCGTAATTCAGCTGGAAGCCCTGGGTGCGCAGGGGTTCGAGCTTTTGAATGGCCATTGCTGCCTCATAGTCCTTCTTGGTGCGCGCGTCGATTTCATCCTTGGGCGCGATCCACAGCACCGAGCCCGACTTGCGCATGCCAAGACCCTTGGCGTCCATGATGATCTGCAGCGCCTGGTCCCAGGGCACGTCCTTGAGGCGCAGCGTCAGCGAGCCCGTGACGGTGTCGGAGGTCACGATGTTGAAATTCGTGAAATCCGCGATGACCTGCAGCAGCGAACGCACTTCGATGCTCTGGAAGTTCAGCGACAGCTTTTCACCCGTGTAGTCCGGCCCCTGACTCAGCTTCGATGCGTCGACCTTCTTGGGCCGCACTTCGATGACGAACTGGTTGTCGCTCTGGTAGGCACTGTGTTCCCAGTCCCCTGTGGGCTCTATGCGCATGCGCACGCGACCGCCGGACTCGGTCGTGGTGATCGTCTGCACGGGCGTACCGAAGTCGGTCACATCGAGCTTTCGACGCAGGCCTTCAGGCAGCGAGGAGCGCAGGAAATCGGCGACCAGCGCCTTGCCTTCCTGGCGCAGGTCGACGGCCACCTGATTGCTGGCCAGCCCGATCACGATGCGCCCGGAGCTGTCGGCGCCGCGGCGGAAGTCCACGTCGCGGATAGGCAGCACATCGCTGCCCGCAGGCCGGGCGGTCAACACGCGCGGCTCGGCCGCGGCCTGTGCGGTCGCGGCCGAAGGCACGGGCGCCAGAATGACGAACAGGCTCTTGCCCTGGATATCGGTCCTGTAGGAAGTCGCGGTCTTGAGGTTGAGCACCACGCGCGAACGACCGCCGGCTTCGACCACATTGACCGACTTGAGATTGCCCTGGTTGAGTTCGACCTGCGACTGGCCGGTCGCGTTCTGCGTTCCCGGGAAGTCGAGCGCAATGCGCGCTGGGGACTGGATGGCAAAGCCTGTGGGCGGTTTGGCGAGCGGCTCCGACAGCTCGATGCGCAGCACCTCGCTGCCGTCCTGCAGAGAACCCGCCACCGACTGGATGGCGCCCTGAGCAAACGCCGATGACGAAAGCAGCAGCCCTGCCGTCACCGCCGCGTGTCGGCATTGCGCCAGCAAGCGCTGCGCCAGATTTCCGTGCATGTTGTTCATCATTTCTGTGTCTCCTGCAACACCAGTTCGGTATTGCGCTCAATCCACTCTCCCGTGACATCCTGGATGATTTCACGCAGCTGGATGGAGTTTTCCGTGATCCGGATGATTTTTCCGTAGTTCTGGCCGAGGTAATTGCCTACCCGCACCTGGTAGAGCAGCCGGTCCACCTTGACCAGGGCGGTCGGCTGGCCCAGCTTTTGCAGGCTGCCGACCATCACCATTGCGTCCAGGGGCATGGCTTCCAGCGGTTCCTTGCGGCGATTGAGTTCCGACTGCATCAGGCCGGCCTGCTGCCCGCCTTGCTTGGCGTCGCGCCGCAGGGCCTGGGTCAGCTTGCCTGAATCGAAAGGATCGGCACCACCATCCACCGCATAGGTTTGGGGCTGGAATTTCTTCGGTTCCTCGATCGGGGTGATCCGGGGCCGTGCCTGGGCGCGCTGCTGCGCCATCCATTGCTGCAGCTCTTCCTGTTCAGTGTCGGCGCAGCCGCCGAGCAACACCACGGACAGTCCCAGCGCGAGGATCAGCGGTCGTTGATGCATTATTTCTTCTTCCCCGAAGCCGCTTTCTTCTGCGTCGCGATCTCATCCGCATCGAGGTAGCGGAAAGTGCGCGCCGTCGCATCCATCGTCAGCGTGCCGTTGCCATCCTTGGCGACCGGCGCAATGGCAATGTTGTTGAGCGTCACGATGCGCGACAAGTGGGCGATATCGGAGGCGAATGCACCGATGTCGTGGTAGCTGCCAGTGACCTTGAGCGAGATAGGCAGCTCGGCGTAGTAGTCCTTGACCACCATCTGGCCGGGACGGAACAGTTCGAACTGCAGGCTGCGCCCCAGCCCCGCCTGGTTGATATCGGACAGCAGTGCCGCCATTTCGGCCTTGCTGGGCAACTGCTTCTCGAGCTGGATCACGTATTGCTGCACCTGTTCGCGCTGCTGCTTGAGCGCCTCCAGGCTCACGGCCTTTGTCAGTTTTTTCTGGAAGTCCTGGCGCAGCGTCGCTTCGCGCTCCTGCTCCATGCGCAGTTCATCGCGGTAGTCGCTCAGCTGCACGAACCACAGCACGACCGCCACGCCGACGGCGATCGCAATGCACAGCAGCGTGCGCGGAACGACCGGCCATTGCGACGGGTCGTTGGGATGCAGGTTGCTGAACTGCTTCTTCAGCTCGGCTTGCAGCCGGGCGAAATCCGGGCCCTTGCGGGTTTTCTTGGCCATCGCTTATCTCCCGCCCGCAGCTGGCGGGACGGCGTCCATCGCCTTTTGCGCTTCGCTGGTGCGCATCAGCCGAAAGCGCAGATTGAACGAAGCCACGCGCCGCTGGTCCTTGGCCGTCAGCGACAGATTGGTCGCGACGATTTCCGTGAGCTCAGGCTTGGAGAACCAGGGCGTGTTTTCCGACAGGTTGCGCAGCATCTCCGAGACACGCTCGTTGGACTGGGCCATGCCTTGCATGCTGATCACCTGCCCATCCTGCTTGAGGCTGGTGATGTAGACGCCGTCAGGCAACTGGGCCACGAGCTCATGCAGCAGATGGACCGGCAGATTGCGGTCCGACTGCAGGTCCTCGACCGCCTTCTGGCGCGCGCGCAGGGCGGTGATTTCATTTTCCAGTCCGGCGATCTCCACGATCTGCTTTTCCAGCACCGTGATTTCCGATTGCAGCAGGCTGTTCTTGCCCTGCTGGTCGGCAATCTGGCTTTGCAGCATCGAGTAGATCAGTCCCGCGATCAGCAGCCCACAGACGAACGACAGCAGCATCGTGGTCTGGAACATCTGCTTGCGGCGCTTGCGCGCCGCTTCGCGGTGGGGAAGTAGGTTGATCAGTATCACTGGAGAAACCTTCTCAGGGCCAGGCCGCAGGCCGTCAGATAGGACGGGGCCTCGCGCGCCATCTTCTTGAGCCGCACATTGCTGCCGATCTGCATGCCATCGAACGGGTTCACCAGGCCGCAGGCAAAGCCCGTGTGTTGAGTGATGGCCTCGACCAGACCAGGCAGGGGGGCCGAGCCCCCGGCCAGCAGAATGTGGTCGACGCGGTTGTAGGGCGTGCTGGTGAAGAAAAATTGCAGCGCGCGCGCCACTTCCTGCGTCATGCTTTCGACAAACGGCTTGAGAACGACCTGCGAATAGTCTTCGGGCAATTCGGCATTGCGCTTCTTGGCTTCGGCTTCCTCAAGCGAAAAGCCGTACTGGCGCGCAATCAATTGCGTCAACTGGGCACCGCCGAACGCCTGGTCGCGCTCATAGAGCACTTCTTCGTTGCGCAGCACCTGCATGCTGGTCGTGAGCGCGCCGACTTCGAACAAGGCGACGATCGCATCCTGGCCTTTCTTCGGCAGGTTATCGATCAGCCGGCCCGCGGCCAGGCGCGCGCAATGCGATTCGATATCGACGATCACCGGCGTCAGGCCCGCGGCTTCAGCCAGGCCCTGGCGGTCCTGGACCTTCTCGCGGCGCGAGGCCGCGATCAGCACGTCGACATCTCCGGGCGAATTCGCGGTCGGGCCGATCACGCAGAAATCCAGGCTCACTTCGTCGAGCGAAAAGGGAATGTACTGATTGGCTTCGGACTCGACCTGGACTTCAAGTTCCTGCTCGCTCATTTCTCCGGGCAGCGAAATCCGCTTGGTGATCACGGCCGAAGGCGGCAGCGCCATGGCCACGTTCTTGCTGCGCGTGCCGCTTTTCTTCACCAAGCGGCGCAGCGCTTCGGCGACTTCATCGAATTTTTCAATATTGCCGTCGGCAATCCAGCCGCGCTCCAGCGGCTCGATACTGCAACGCTCCAACACCAGCGTCCCTGACGCATCGCGGCCAAGCTCAACGAGCTTGATGCTCGAAGAACTGATGTCAATACCTAACAAAGATGCAGGCTGGCGACTGAACAGGGAACCTACTGTGATCAACGTGCCCTCCCGAGCCTGTAAGAAATGCAACAAGGTCTCACATTTCGCGTTGATGCTATCAGCAAGCGCTCAATGAAAACCTAAGGTTGTATCAACTGTATCGCCTTTGCGTGGCCTAAATAAGACGTTTACATGCGAAGGAATCCTCACTTCGTCGACACTTGGTCCACGCCAGTTCCGGCTGGAGCATTTCTCCCTCATGGCATTGCGTTGCTGCGCCGACCCCGGATCGCAGCGATTTTTATAATGCCAGTTCTTCTCCTTATGCTGCGCCATGCCGACTTCTGAAAAAACCGAAAAGTCCTCGCCGTCCCGCGCGTCTTCTCCCCGCCCTCCCCTCCACTGGTTGACCAAAGTCCTGTTCGGGCTGATCGGACTCGCTGTGGCCGGCGTCGTGGGTGTGCTGCTGACGGTGGCCGTGGCGCTGGCAATGGCCTACCCCAACCTGCCCGACGTCTCCGAACTCGCGGACTACCGTCCCAAGCTGCCGCTGCGCATCTATTCAGCCGAAGGCGCGCTGCTCGGCGAGTTCGGCGAGGAACGCCGCACGCTCACGCCCATACAGGAAATCCCCAAGGTCATGACCGATGCGGTGCTCGCTATCGAGGACACGCGTTTCTTCGAGCATGGCGGCGTGGATTACAAGGGCATTGCCCGCGCCGTGCTCGCCAACCTCGGCGCGGGCGGCAAGAGCCAGGGCGCGTCCACGATCACCATGCAGGTCGCGCGCAATGTCTATCTTTCTTCGGAAAAGACATTCACGCGCAAGATCTACGAGGTGTTGCTGACGTTCAAGCTCGAGCATCTGCTGACCAAGAACCAGATCCTTGAGATCTACATGAACCAGATCTATCTGGGCAATCGCGCCTACGGTTTCGCGGCCGCGTCCGAAGCCTATTTCGGCAAGCCGCTCAAGCAGATCTCCATTGCCGAAGCCGCGATGCTCGCCGGCCTGCCCAAGGCACCGTCGGCCTACAACCCGATCAGCAACCCCAAGCGCGCGCGCAGCCGCCAGCTCTACATCATCGAGCGCATGGAGGAAAACGGCTTCATCACTTCCGCCGAAGCCCAGCAGGCCAAGCAGGAAGAGCTCAAGATCAGTTCGGGCAGCAACAACACGCGCGTGCACGCCGAATATGTGGCCGAAATGGCGCGCCAGCTGATCTTCGCCCAGTACGGCAACGAAGCCTATACGCGAGGCATCAATGTCTATACCACGCTCAACGCGGGTGAACAGGACGCAGCCTATACCGCCTTGCGCAAGGGCATCATGGATTACGAGCGCCGCCAGCACTACCGCGGCCCGGAACGCTTCATTGCCCTGCCCCAGGATGCCGAAGAGCGGGAAAATGCGATCGACGACGTGCTCGCCAACCACCCCGACAACGGCAACGTGATGTCGGCCGTGGTGCTGGACGCGAACCCGCGCAAGATCGTCGCCACGCGCGCCGATGGCGAAAAGTTCGAGATCACGGGCGACGGCCTCAAGCCCGCGCAGTCGGGCCTCAGCGACAAGGCACCGCCCAATATCAAGCTGCGCGCCGGCGCTGTGATCCGCGTGGTCAAGACGCCCAAGAACACCTGGGAAATCACCCAGTTGCCCGAAGTCGAAGGCGCATTCGTCGCGCTCGACCCGAAAACCGGCGCGATCCGCGCGCTGGTCGGCGGCTTCGACTTCGGCAAGAACAAGTTCAACCACGTGACCCAGGCCTGGCGCCAGCCCGGCTCGAGCTTCAAGCCGTTCATCTACTCGGCTGCGCTCGAGAAAGGCTTTTCGCCGGCCACGATGATCAACGACGCGCCCATCTTCTTCAGCGCCGGCACCACGGGCGGCCAGCCCTGGGAGCCCAAGAACTACGACAGCCGCTACGACGGCCCGATGAGCATGCGCACCGGCCTGAACAAGTCGAAGAACATGATCTCGATCCGCCTGCTGCAGGCCATAGGCCCAAAGTTCGGCCAGGAATGGGTCACGCATTTCGGCTTCGACGCCGACAAGCACCCGCCCTACCTGACGATGGCACTGGGCGCGGGCTCGGTCACCCCCATGCAGATGGCCGCGGGCTACTCGGTGTTCGCCAACGGCGGACACCGCGTCAACCCCTGGCTGATCACGCGCATCACCGACCACAAGGGCCGCGTGCTGTCCGAGTTCCAGCCCCAGCCGCTGGAACAATTGCCCGAAGCCATTCCGCCGCGCAATGCGTTCATCATGAACAGCATGCTGCAGGACGTGGCGCGGGTCGGCACCGCGGCGCGCGCCCAGGCCACGCTCAAGCGCCCCGACCTCTACGGCAAGACCGGCACCACCAACGACTCGGTCGACGCCTGGTTCGGCGGCTTCCAGCCCACGCTGGCGGCAGTGACCTGGATCGGCTACGACACGCCGCGCAATCTGGGCTCGCGCGAGACCGGCGGCGGTCTGAGCCTGCCGATCTGGATCGACTTCATGCAGCACGCGCTCAAGGGCGTTCCCGTGGCCGAGCTGCCCGTGCCGCCTGGTGTGGTCAACGTCGGTGGCGAATGGTTCTACGAGGAATTCGCGCGCAATGCGGGCGTGAGCAGCCTGGGCGTGCCCGAAGGCGCGACCGAAGGCAGTCCATCGGCGCCGCCGCCCTCGGAAGAGCGCAACCGCATCCTGGACCTGTTCCGCAACTGACAGCCGTGCGCCCCATGGAAAAAGCCCCTCGCGAGGGGCTTTTTCATGTCCGGCGCAAGCGCGATCAGGCGCTGAAGGTCAGCGGCAGATTCGACTGTTGCGACGCATAGCGGCTCAGGCAGGCAAAGAACTCGCCTTCGCCCTTGGTGTCCAGCCAGCAGGCCTGGTCGGCGTCATAGCGGAAATGAAAGCCGCCGGCCTTGGCCGCCAGCCACACTTCGTGCAGAGGTCTTTGCAGATTGATCACAATCTGGCTGCGGTTGGGAAAGGACAGCGTGACCATGCCGCCCGCGCGCTGGGCATCGATATCGGCGTCCGATTCGTCATTGATGCGGTCGCATCCCTGCTCCACCGCGAGCAGCAGCTTTTCAGCGCAATCGAGAAATTCTAGGTCGTTCATTACAATCCGCACATGTTGAGAGCTTCCCAAATTCTAGTCAGGTCTTTTGCCCTTGCGCTGTGTGCGGCGTCACTCGGTGCCTGCGGCCAGCGCGGCCCCCTGTATCTTCCCACCGCACCCGAGGCCGCGCAACGCGCCACCTTGCCCGAAACGCTGCGCTCGCAGATCTTCGACGATGCCGCCACGGCGCCGGTGCGCGCCCCCGTTCAGCCCGCGAACGCCCGCTGATCCCGGCCTGCTTGATCCAGGTCAACAGCGCAGGCTGCGCCAGAGCCTACAGTGGGATTTTCCGCTGGATTGCCCTGCCATGCCGATTGAGCTGTACCGCGACAAGCACCATGCCTGCCTAATGTTCTGCGACCTGATCGAGGAAGATGGCCAGGCCGTGCAGGCCAACCAGTTCCTGATCGTCGACGGTGATACCGGCGCCATCATCGACCCCGGCGGCAACCTCGCGTTCAACGAATTGTTCATGGGCATGGTGCGCCATTTCGCGCCTGCCAAGCTGTCGTATGTGATCGCCTCGCATGCCGACCCCGACATCATTGCCTCGCTCGACCGCTGGATGAGCAGCACCAAGGCTTCGCTGGTGATCTCGCGCGTCTGGGAGCGCTTCGTGCCGCATTTCGCCAAGGTCGGCAAGACCGACGAGCGCATCATCGGCGTGCCCGACGCGGGCGGGCGCCTGCCGCTGGGGCGCAACGAGCTGCTGCTGCTGCCCGCGCACTTCCTGCACTCCGAAGGCAATTTCCACTTCTACGATCCGGTCAGCCGCATCCTGTTCACGGGCGATCTCGGGGCGTCGATGGTGACCGGCGCCCAGGCTTCCGTGCCCGTGACCGACCTGGGCCCGCACATTGCGCACATGGAAGGCTTTCACCGGCGCTACATGGTGTCGAACAAGATCCTGCGGCTGTGGCTGCACATGGCGCGCCAGCTCGATATCGCGATGATCGTGCCCCAGCACGGCGCACCCATCCAGGGCCGGCCCGCGATCGAGGCCTTCTTCGACTGGCTCGAGACCCTGGCCTGCGGCATAGACCTGTTCGACCAGCGCGCCTACCAGCAGTCGAATGCCGTGATCGACCCGATCTCGCGCCTCACGCGCGCGCCGCTGCGCGCCGTCAACGGCTGATCGCTTCCGGCTTCGCGGCCCAGCGCTTGCGCAAGGCGCGCTGCAGGCGCCAGCCCAGCAGCAGGGCCAGGATGGCGGCGTAGACAAACACTTCGTTGAAGTTGTTCTTGCCGGCGCGCATCCAGAAGAAATGCAGGATGGCCAGGCCGGCGATCGCATAGACGCTGCGGTGCAGCCATTGCCAGCGGCGCGCGCCCATCCAGCGCAGCACGCGGTGCGGCGAAGTCACGGCCAGCGCCGTGAGCAGCGCGAACGCCAGCATGCCGACCAGAATGAACGGCCGCTCGACAATGTCGCGCCAGATCTCCGCGAAGTCCAGCCCCTGGTCGAAGACCGAGTAGCACAGCAGGTGCAGCGTCGCATAGAAAAACACGAACAGGCCCAGCATGCGCCGAAAGCGCGCGAGCGCGGGCAGGCCCAGCACAATGCGCGCCGGCGTGACCGCGAGCACCACGCACAGGAAGCGCAGCGTCCAGTCGCCGGTCGCGCGGATCAGCGCCTCGGCCGGGTTCGCGCCCAGCGTGTCGAACACCGCGCCGTAAAGCAGCTGGGCAAACGGCAGCAGGCACAGCACGAACACCAGGGGCTTGGCCGCCGGGTGCATGAACCAGGTTTTCCAGCGCGCGGGCAAGGCGCGCTTTTGCGGGGTGGCGGTCAAAACTGTTGCTTGAGGTCCATGCCTGCGTACAGCTGGCCGACCTGCTCGCCGTAGCCGTTGAACATCAGCGTCTTGCGCTTCTTGGCGAACAGCCCGCCTTCGCCAATGCGCCGCTCCGTGGCCTGGCTCCAGCGCGGGTGCGGCACATCGGGGTTGACGTTCGAGTAGAAGCCATACTCATTGCGCGCCGCCTTGTTCCAGGCCGTTCCGGGCTGCTTGTCGGTCAGGCGGATGGCAACAATGCTCTTGGCACTCTTGAAGCCGTACTTCCAGGGCACGACCAGGCGCACGGGCGCGCCGTTCTGCGCGGGCAGCACTTCGCCATACATGCCGAACGCCAGCAGCGTCAGCGGGTGCATGGCTTCGTCGAGGCGCAGGCCTTCGGTGTAGGGCCAGTCGAGCACGTTGGAGCGCAGCCCGGGCATCATCTTCTGATCGGCCAGCGTGACGAACTCCACGTATTTGGCGCTGCCCAGCGGCTGCACCTGGCGCAGCAGCTGGGCCAGCGAGTAGCCGACCCAGGGAATGACCATGGACCAGCCTTCGACGCAGCGCAGGCGGTAGATGCGCTCTTCCTGCGGGCTGAGCTTGATCAGATCTTCGAGGCTGAAGGTGCCGGGCTTGGCGACCAGGCCTTCGACCTTGACGCTCCAGGGCGTGGTCTTGAGCGTGTGGGCGTTGCGCGCGGGATCGGCCTTGTCGAGACCGAACTCGTAATAGTTGTTGTATTGGGACGCATCGGCATAGGGCGTCAGCGCTTCCATGGTGTTCGCGCCCACCACCTGGCTGGGTTGACCGGGCAATGCGGCCAGCTTGCCCGGACGCGGCACCGCGGCCAGTGCATCGCGCCCGGCCCAGGCCGCGAGCGTGCCGCCGGCCGCCCCCGCAGCCATGGTGCGCAACAACTGGCGCCGTGCCTCGTAGACCGGCTGGGGCGTGATCTCACTGCCCCGGGGATGGTTGAAGCCGTCGCTATCGGTTCTTATCAGCATGGCAATTCCTTGGACAAATTTCCTTGTCTGATGCATTGTGACCGCGGTTGGTTCAACCTGCGCGGCAACAAAAAAAGAGCGCCCATCGCTGGACGCTCCTTTTGCGTAACGAGAGATTGAAGGCCCAGGCATTATGAGCAGCTTATGCAACTGGCGTGCCCCAGCATGGGGGCAGCGAGCAAGGGCCGCCCCGCAGCGAGGCTGCCGTCCCTAGCCGGGCGCCCCCTCCACCGAAGGTTGAGAGGGGGAAGCGCCGAAGGCGCTCAGGGGGTGTCTTTACAATTCGCCGTAGCTGTGCAGCCCGCTGAGGAACATGTTGACGCCCAGGAAGGCAAACGTGGTCACGCCCAGGCCGGTCAGCGCCCACCAGGCCGACACCGTGCCGCGCAGGCCCTTGACCAGGCGCATGTGCAGCCAGGCCGCGTAGTTGAGCCAGACGATCAGCGCCCAGGTTTCCTTCGGGTCCCAGCTCCAGTAGCCGCCCCAGGCTTCGGCGGCCCACAGCGCGCCCAGCACGGTGGCGATGGTGAAGAACGCAAAGCCCACGGCAATCGACTTGTACATCACGTCGTCGAGGATCTCGAACGACGGCAGGCGCGCGGCGATGTGCTTGCGCGCCAGCAGGATGCCGGCGACGATCAGCGCCGAGATGCCGAAATACACAGTCCAGTAGCTGCCGCCGTTCTCGGTCGCGCCCTGGCGGAACACGATGGGCTCGAAGCACAGCACGATGCCCAGCAGCCACAGCGGCGCGAGCTTGTACCAGCGGGTCTCGCCGGCCTGCTGCTTGATCAGATAGGCGAAAGCGACCATGGCCGCGAGCGCGAACGTGCCGTAGCCGATGAAGTTGGCGGGCACATGCAGCTTCATCCACCAGCTCTTGAGCGCCGGCACCAGCGGCTGGATTTCATGCGCTTCGCGCACCAGCGTGTACCAGAGCAGAAAGCCCACGGCCGCGCTGACCACCAGCATGACGAATGCGCCCAGCGCGCGGGTGTCGTAGTTTTCCTCGTAGTAGAGGTAGAAAGTCGCTGTCATCCAGCAGAACATCACGAACACTTCGTAGAGATTGCTGACCGGAATGTGGCCGATGTCGGCACCCAGCAGATAGCTTTCGTACCAGCGCACCATGGTGCCGATCAGCGCCATCGCGACCGCCACCCAGGCGATGCGCGAGCCCAGCAGCGACATGGTCCGGCCCTCGTTGCGCGAGAACATGCCTATCCAGTAGAAGATGGTGCTCATGAAGAACAGCATGCTCATCCAGAGGATGGCCGACTGGCTCGACAGGAAATATTTGAGGCCGAACACTGCGTCGGCGCGCGCCAGATCGCCCGCGCCATCCACCTGGTACAGACTCAATGCGAGCAGCGAGAAGCCGGCGACGGCCAGCACCAGCACGCGCAGCGGACGCCAGAACCAGCACAGCCAGATCAGCGCAGGAATGGTGCCCAGCAGAATGGCCTTCTCATAGACATCCATATAGGCCGCGTAGCGCTGCAGCGCGAACAGCCCGCCGGCCGTGACAATCACGGCGAACAGCCAGTCGAACCAGTTGCGGCGCGAAAAATACCCCGAATGCAGGGTGATGGTCTCGGAGGGGTCGGTCGTTGCGGTCGTCATTCAGAAGCTCCCGGGCGGCGCGCAATCGGCTGGGCCCCAATGAGTTTTTCGGTCAGCATGGCGAAGTCCTTGTCACCTTCCATGGTCTGGCGGTTGGTGGAAAGGGCCACGGTGGCGTGGCTGCTGCCCTCGCCGGCGGGGGCCAGCCAGATCCACAGGCGTCGATCACGCACGTAGAGCATGGCAAAGATCCCCAGAATCAGGAACAGGCAACCCAGATAGACTACGTTCTTGCCGGGTCCGCGTGTGACCTGGAAAACGCTGGCTTGCACATGCGTGAAATCGTCGAGCATGAACGTCATGGGCGCGGGGTAGAACTGGGCGTCGCTCAGCGAGAACACCGCCTGCGTCATGAACGCCAGCGTCTGCGCGTCGTTTTCCATGGGCTTGAGGCCGTTCTTCTCGCGCAGCGACTGCGCCATCTCGAACAGCACGCCGTTGAGAATGCGCACCAGCACTTCGCTGGCGCGCGAGCGCTCGGCTTCGGGAACGTTCTGCTCCATGAAGCGCGCAATCGCCTGCAGGCCGCCGACCTTCTCGCCCGCGTCGTCGGTCGTGCCCGCATACATTTCGAGCGCGCGCAGCGCCGACTGCATCAGCGGCTCGCGCAGATCGGGGCGCGACGCATCGACCGCCGTCGCCACATAGCGGCGCGCGGCCTGCTCGCGCAGCGCCGGATCGGCCAGCGCCACGCGCAGGCGCAGGAACGTGTCCATCGAGCTTTCGGCGTCGGCCGGAACGCGCAGGAAACGGAAGGCATCGACCGGGTTGTCGCGCACGCCCAGCAGGAACACCGGGTTGCCGTCGCCGGTGTCGACCGGCATCATGTAGTTCTGGTATTCGCGCGCCTGGCCCGAGGCATCGCGCAGCTTGTAGCCAATGCTGGGGCCGATGTTGCGCAGCTCTTTTTCGGTCGTGGTCTTGTGGCCCGCACCCAGGCGCGCGTCTATCGCCGACTTGAGATCGACCTTGCGCACATCGGTGGCCGAGGCCAGCGCGCCCGCGCCCTTTGCAGCACCGAAGTTCTCGACGTTGATGGTGCGCAGCGCCGTGTATTCGAGCGTCAGCGTGTCGTCGGCATTGCCGCGGCCTGCACCCGCGCGCGTGAATTCGCTGGTGCCGCCGATCACGCCTTCGACCATGAACGGCTTGCCCGTGCCGTCCATGGGCACGGCGCGCATCTTGACCGCCGAGCCGCCGTCATCGAAGCTCGACTGGTAGATTTCCACGCCCTTGTAATGCGCGGGATGGTTGACTTCGATGCGCTGCGCCGTCTGCTCGCCCGTATGCTTGTCGTGAATGATCACTTCGCTGGCAAACAGCTTGGGCATGCCGGTCGAGTAGTACTCGACGATGAATTTCTTGAGTTCCACCGCGAAAGGCAGCTCCTGCAGCAGCACGCCATCCGACTGGTTCAGGATGGCAGTGCTCGACTGCGTGCCTTCGGCGACCATCAGGTTGCCGCGGAAAGTGGGGTTGCGCTCCGACAGACGATGTTCGGGCGCGACATCCGATACCCGGCCGCCGCCCGTGTAGGGCGTCTTGTCGCCGAACAGCATCTGCGCGCGCACGATCAGGTCGCCGTCAAAAAGCCCGCCCAGGCAGATCAGCACGATGGCGCTGTGCGCCGCAATGTAGCCCAGCTTGTGCGCCGCGCCGGCCTTCGCCGCGACCATCCAGCCCTGGCCTGCGGCGGTATCGCGCGGCTGCAGCTTGACTTTCCAGCCGCCCGTGACCAGCAGCTTGCCCAGGCGCTGGGCCGCTTCCTGCGGGTTGCCGCGCACGTCGGCCTGGGCGCGGTGGCGAAAGGCTTCGAGGCTTTTTTCGCGGATGTTTTCCTTGTACGTGCGCAGGTCGGCCAGGTACTTTGGCGCATTGCGCGCCACGCACAGGCTGGTGCTGACCACCAGAAACGCCAGGATCAGCAGAAACCACCAGGCGCTGTAGACCGCGTTGAGCTTGAGCGCGAGAAACAGCTGCGCCCAGAACGGACCGAACTGGTTCACATAGTTGACGGCGGGCTCGTGCTGCTTGAGCACCGTGCCGATCACCGAAGCGATGCAGATCACCGTGAGCAAGGCAATCGCAAAGCGCATCGACGACAGCAGCTCAACGGTCGCGCGCCGAGCCTGTGAGCCGAAGGAAGAAGTCGCGCGGGAAGAGGTATCTGACATGGAGGAAATAACGCAAAGCCCGAAAGCAAAAAAGCGGGGCCACCTCAGCAAAGGATGGACCCGCCCATTGGGGTTTGTGATTGGCGTTTGGTTCCCTGCGCTGGAGTGAAACCGTTCAGCGCCTGGCCAACAACCCGCTGAAACCGTTCAACGCATCAACGCAGGCCGGCGATGTAATCCGCAACCGCCTTGATTTCACGGTCGTTGAGCTTGGCCGCCACCTGGGTCATGGGCAGGCTGTTGCCGCGCTTGCCGTCCCGAAACTCTACCAGTTGTTTAATAGTGTAGTCAGCGTGCTGGCCGGCCAGGCGCGGGTACTGCACAGGCAGACCGGCGCCGTTGGGGCTGTGGCAGCCGACGCAGGCCGCGATATTGCGCTCCTGGATGCCGCCGCGGAAGATGCGCTCGCCCAGCATGACCAGTTCCTTGTCCTTGGCAAAACCGCCCTTGGACTTTTGCGTTGCGAGCCAGCCCGCAATGTTCTTCATTTCCTGGTCGGACAGCATGGAGGCGAAACCCTGCATCACGGCGTCCTTGCGGACGCCGCTTTTGAAGTCCTGCAGTTGCTTGACGAGATACTCGGGATGCTGCTGCGCCAGCACAGGATTAGCCACAATGGTCGAGTTGCCATCCGCTGCGTGGCATGCTACGCATACTTCAGAATACCTTGCGGCTCCTTGCGCAAGATCAAGCTTGGCGCTTGCCTGCGGCGCCGCAGGCTTTTCTCCTGCCGCAACGGCCGGGAGAATTGGTGCTGCCAGAAAGGCAGCCATCAGCATAGAGGCGAGCAACTTCATATCGAGGGTCTGTTGTTAGGTGCACTGAACCGCACAATTCTACAATGAGGCTCCAAAGCATAGATACCCCCCATGACGAACTCATCTCCCGCACCGGCTGCGGGCAAGCCTTCTCCCGTTATCGATGGCAAGCTCGCCATGGGTTGGATGCACACTGCGCGCTTTCTGACCACCGCCGCGCAACTGCACCACCTGCCTGCTATCGACGTCCCGGAAATCGCCTTTGTCGGCCGCTCCAACGCCGGTAAGTCCACCTGCATCAACACGTTGACGCAGCAAAAGCAGCTGGCTTTCGCATCCAAGAAACCTGGCCGCACGCAGCACATCAACCTGTTCTCGCTGGGACGCCAAGGCGTCACCGATGCGGTGCTGGCCGATCTGCCGGGCTACGGCTATGCCGCAGTGTCGCGCTCGGACAAGATACGCTGGCAACAGGTGATGGTCAACTACCTGATTACCCGCAGCAGCCTCACCGGCATCGTGCTGTTGTGCGATCCGCGCCTGGGCCTGACCGAACTCGACGAGGCGCTGCTCGAAGCCGTGCGCCCACGTGTGGAAGACGGAATGAAGTTCCTGATCCTGCTGACCAAGGCCGACAAGCTCACGCGCGCCGAGCAGAGCAAGGCGCTGTCCATCGCGCGCCTGCAGGCCGGCGGCGGCGAGGCAATGTTGTTCTCGGCACTCAAGAAACAGGGTGTGGACGATGTGGCTCAGCTACTATGGCGTTGGTCGCATCCGGAAGTGCCCGCCACGGCGCCGGACGAAGCCACGCCCGCAGCGCCGTCCACCGCGTCGGACAGCGCTGACGAACCCCAGGCCAACTAGCTTCCAGCAGGTTCAGCCAAGGCTGGAGGCTACCGAGAGAGTAGCTCCATGATCCAGACTTGCGACCATGTCCTGCCCCACGGCACCACCCTGCGCTGCCGCACCGCGGGCACGCCGGGCCGGCCGGTGCTGCTGTTCCTCCACGGCTTTCCCGAAGGCGCATTCATCTGGGATGCGCTGCTGGCGCATTTCTCGGCGCCTGAAAACGGCGGCTTTCGCTGCGTCGCGCCGAATCTGCGCGGCTTCGGCAAGTCGAGCAGCCCGACCGAAGTCACGGCCTACCACGCACGCCATCTGGTGCAGGACATCCGCGCACTGATTGCCTTGGAAAGCCCCGATGCCCCGCTGGCCTGCCTGGTCGCCCACGACTGGGGCGGCGCGCTGGCCTGGAGCGTGGCCAGCCAGCATCCGGACAGCATGGAACGCCTCATGGTGCTCAACGCCCCCCACGCGGGGGCGTTTTTGCGCGAGCTGCGCGAACAGGAAGAGCAACGCCAGGCCAGCGATTACATGCGCTTTCTGCGCCGCGCCGACGCGCCCGCGCTGCTCGCCGAGCACGACTACCGGCGCGCGTTCGGCTTTTTCGCCCAACCCGATGGCCGGCTGCCCGCCTGGCTCACGCCCGCGCTGCAGGCCCGCTACCGCAAGCATTGGTCGCGCGGCATGCAGGGCGCCTGCCATTACTACGGTGCCAGCCCGCTCTATCCGCCGGCACCGGGCGAGCCCGACCATCTCGCACACCTGCAACTGCCCGATTCCGCACTGCGCGTCGATGTGCCCACGCTGGTGCTGTGGGGCATGAGCGACCCGGCGCTGCGCCCGGGACTTCTGGACGGGCTGGAAGAATGGGTGCCGCGGCTGCAGATCCAGCACCTGCGCAACACCTCGCACTGGGTGGTGCACGAACGCCCGGCGCGCGTGATCGACGAGCTCGAGCATTTCGTGCAGCAGCAGTTCGACGAGCACCGCCTTGCGGCGTAGAAACGCTAGCTGTACAGCGAAGGCTCGCCCTCGGGCCGGGTCTTGAAGCGCTTGTGGACCCAGTAGTACTGCTCGGGCATGGTGTCTATCCACTTCTCGAGCTCGCGATTCATGCGCGCGGTGTCGGCGACTGCATCCGCGGTCGGAAAGTCTTCCCAGGCCGGCGTGATCTGCGCCACATAGCCTTCGGGCGTGAGCCGCGTATACATGCCTATGACCTTGGCCCGGCCCAGGCGCGCAAAGCGCGACAGCGAGGGGATGGTCGCGGCCGTGACGCCGTAGAACGGCACGAACACCGAGTCGTTCTTGCCGAAATCCATGTCGGGCAGCAGATACAGCAGCCCGCCCTGGCGCAGGCTCGAGATGATGGGCTTGACGCCGTCGGCGCGGTTGAGCATGCGCACGTCGCCAAAGCGCTGGCGCCCGCCCATGAACCAGTCGTCTATGGTCGGATTGGGATGGGTCGAAAAGATCGAGGTGAACGCGCGCGTGGTGTTGAGCGGCAGCGTGAGCCCGCCCGCGTCCATGCTGTAGAAATGCGGCGCGAAGACGATGGTCGGCGTATCGCCTTCGAGTTCATGCAGCGCGCCTTCGAGCTTCACGCGCGAGCGCACCACGGCCTCGGGCGCCGACCAGAGCCAGCCCCGGTCCAGCCAGGTCTGGCAGAACACCACGAAATTGCGCCGGGCCAGCGCCTGGCGCTCGGCAAGCGATAGATGCGGAAAACAGAGCTCCAGATTGCGCAAGGCGATCTTGCGCCGCGGTACGGCGACCACGAACAGCACGCGGCCCAGCAGCCAGCCGAGCGCGCGCAGCCAGCGCAGCGGCAGACGCCCCAGCGCGCCCATCAGCCAGACACCGAAGCGCGCGCTCATGGAGCCACCTGCGCGGCGGCGGACTGCTCGGCCCGGGGTTTCTTGTAGCGTGCATAGCCCCAGAGGTATTGCGACGGGCATTGGCGAATGGTCTGCTCCATGGCCTGGTTGAGCTGCAGCACAGCGGTCTCCAACGAATCTGACAAAGGCAAGGGCAACTCCTCAAAATACAGCGTATAGCCGCGGCCCCAGGACTTGCGCTCGCAGCGGGCGATGATCACGCTGGCACCGGTCTGCTGCACCAGCCGCGCCGCCAGGGTCATGGTGTAGGCGTCACGGCCGAAAAACGGCGACCACAGGCCCTGTCCATCAGGCGGCACCTGGTCGGGCAGCAGGCCTACGGCTTCGCCACGGCGCAACGCCTTGATCATCTGGCGCACGCCCGCCAGCGCGGTCGGCACGGCCTGCACGCCGGGCCGGTTGCGCGCGGTTTCCATCACCTGGGCCAGCCAGGCCTGGCGCGCGGGCCGGTAAAGAATGGTGATGGGGCCGCGCTCGGCGCTCCAGCGGCGCGCCGCGGCCTGCACCGACAGCTCGAAGCAGCCCAGATGCGGCGTGAGGAAAACCAGACCGCGGCCCCTGGCCCAGGCCTGCTCCACGCGCTCGGGCTCGACCATTTCGCAGGCCGGGGGTTCGGAGCGCAGCCACATGCGCGGCAGCTCGGCGACCATGCGGCCCGCATGGCCCACGGCAGCGCGCACATCGGCAAAGCGGTAGCCCGCCTGATGCACGTTCTGCAGGAAGCGCCGGCGGTAGGTGCCGGAAACCAGGAATACCAGCCACCCCAGGGCGGCACCGACACCATGCAAAAGCCATAAAGGCAGCAACGAGAACAAGTGGAACAGGCTTGGCATTAAAATAGAAAGGTCGCTGAGTTAAATGAGCAACTTGCAGGGCGACGTAAAAAAATTCTGCTAAAGCGTTCGCCGGGCTCCGTCAGCTTGGGCAACGCCTCAAATGCTGGAACACAGGAGTTTATTCAATGGCGAACGATTTTCTTTTCACTTCGGAATCTGTCTCTGAAGGACACCCCGACAAGGTGGCCGACCAGATCTCCGATGCGATCCTGGATGCCATTTTCACCCAAGACCCCCACTCGCGTGTGGCAGCCGAGACGCTGACCAACACCGGCCTGGTGGTTCTGGCGGGTGAAATCACCACCGGCGCGAATGTCGACTACATCCAGGTCGCGCGCGACACCATCAAGCGCATCGGCTACGACAACACCGAATACGGCATCGACTACAAGGGCTGCGCCGTGCTCGTGGCCTATGACAAGCAGAGCCAGGACATCGCCCAGGGCGTGGACAAGGCCAGCGACGACGAACTCAACACGGGCGCCGGCGACCAGGGCCTGATGTTCGGCTATGCCTGCGATGAAACGCCCGAGCTGATGCCCGCGCCCATCTATTACGCCCACCGTCTGGTCGAGCGCCAGGCGCAGCTGCGCAAGGACGGCCGCCTGCCGTTCCTGCGCCCCGACGCCAAGAGCCAGGTGACCATGCGCTATGTCGACGGCAAGCCGCACAGCATAGACACCGTGGTGCTGTCGACCCAGCACAGCCCCGACCAGTCGGAAACCGCGACCAAGATGAAGGCCAGCTTCACCGAAGCCATAATTGAGGAAATCATCAAGCCCGTGCTGCCCAACGAGTGGCTGCAGGACACCAAGTACCTGATCAACCCCACGGGCCGCTTCGTGGTCGGTGGCCCGCAAGGCGATTGCGGCCTGACCGGCCGCAAGATCATCGTCGACACCTACGGCGGCGCCTGCCCCCATGGCGGCGGTGCGTTCTCGGGCAAGGATCCAACCAAGGTCGACCGCTCGGCCGCCTACGCCGCGCGCTACGTGGCCAAGAACATCGTCGCCGCAGGGCTGGCGCGCCAGTGCCAGATCCAGGTCGCCTACGCGATCGGCGTCGCGCGCCCGATGAACATCACGGTCTACACCGAAGGCACGGGCGTGATTCCCGACGACCAGATCGCCAAGCTCGTGGCCGAACATTTCGACCTGCGTCCCAAGGGCATCATCCAGATGCTCGACCTGCTGCGCCCGATCTACAGCAAGACCGCGGCCTACGGCCACTTCGGCCGCGAAGAGCCCGAATTCACCTGGGAAAAGACCGACAAGGCCGCTTTGCTGCGCGCCGCTGCCGGCTTGCGTTAACTTGGACAACGGGCATTGTCCGTTCTAAGCCCCGAGGCCTGCCAGCGTGCAGGCCTTTTTCTTTGGCGGGCGACGCAGGTTTGTTCCTACGCCAGCAGCGCTGTCCGGCCCACAGCCGAGCCCGGTTGCAAACGCTAACGTAGCAACTGCTCGTCGGCGCATTGACCGACGCCCTCAGCTTCCAAGGAAAACACCATGCTCAAATACGCCATCATCTTCGCCGTCATCTCGCTGCTGGCCGGCGCCCTGGGCTTCACCGGCGTGGCCGCAGGCGCGGCAGGCATTGCCAAGCTGCTGTTCATCGTCTTCCTGGTGCTGGCCGTGATCTTCGTGGTGCTTGCCGTGCTGGGCGTGGGCGCGGCTCGCAAGGCGCTCAAGTAATCGCCGTCTCCCGCCGATTCGCCGCGCCGCTGCCCAGGTCAACGCGGCGGCGTGGCGACAGCGCGTCTACACTGGCTCCATGACGCGTTCCATCCAGCTGCTGGCCATAGACCCGCAGAATGACTTTTGCGATGTGCCCGCAGACTGGTGGCCTGTCCATCCGACGCGCGGCACAACTGCACCCAGCCTTCCCGTGGCCGGCGCCCATCGCCACATGCAGCGCCTCGCGCACTGGGTGCGCACGCAGGCCGCGCATATCGATGAAATCACGGTCACGCTCGACTCCCATCAGCGTTTCGACATCGCCCACCCCGTTTTCTGGCAGCAGGCCGATGGCCAGCCGGTCGCGCCCTTCACTGCCATTTCCGCACAGCAGGTGCGCAGCGCTGAATTCATTCCGCGCGAGCCCCTGCACCTCGCGCTCGCGCTGGCCTATCTCGATGCGCTTGAAAGCCAGGGCCGGCATACGCTGATCGTCTGGCCCGTGCACTGCGAAATCGGCAGCTGGGGCCATGGCCTGCATGCCGAACTGCTGGACGCCTGCGCGGCCTGGCAGATGCAGCGCCAGCGCGCGGTCTGCAGCGTGTTCAAGGGAATGAACCCCTGGACCGAACACTACAGCGCGCTGATGGCCGAAGTCGTCGACCCCACCGACCCGGGCACGGCGCTCAACAGCGTGCTGCTGGAACGCCTGGCCCGGGCCGACCTGCTGGTGATCGCGGGCGAAGCCAGCAGCCACTGCGTGCGCGCCACCGTCGAACACCTGGTGCAATACCTGCCCGAAGGTCATGCCCAGCGCCTGCTGCTGCTGACCGACTGCATGGGCCCGGTCGCGGGCTTCGAGTCGGCCGAGCAGGAGTTCTTCACCGCCATGCGCGCCCGAGGCGTGCAATTCGCCACCAGCGACACCCTGACATTGACCGACTGAACGCCCTGCCTGCACCATGCCGCCCATCATTTCCAGCCTGCTCGACACCGACCTCTACAAGTTCACCATGTGGCAGGCGATGCTGCACCGCCATCCGCAGACCCAGGCGCGCTATGAATTCGTCTGCCGCAACACGCCGGAGTACCCGCTGAGCGAGCTGTTGCCCGAAGTCGAACGCGAACTCGATGCGCTGTGCGCGCTGTCGTTTGCGCCGGACGAACTCGACTACATAGGCTCGCTGCGCTTCATCAAGAGCGACTTCATCGACTTCCTGCGCATCTTCCGCTTCCAGCGCGCGTTCATCGAAGCGCGCGCCGAAGGCGATACGCTGCAGATCGTCGCCCACGGCCCGCAGGTGCATGTGATGGGCTTCGAGATCTATGTGCTGGCCATCGTCAACGAGTTGTACTTCCGCCGCTTCGACGCCGCAGCCGCGCTGCGCGAAGGCCGCGTGCGGCTCACCCACAAGGTCGAGCAGCTCAAGGCGCTGGCCGGCGCGGCCCAGCGCCGCCATCCGTTCGAAATGTTCGACTTCGGCGTGCGCCGGCGTTTCTCGGGCGCCTGGCAGCGCGAAGTCGTGCAGCGCTTCGCGACCGAGACGCCGCAATGGTTCAAGGGCACGTCCAACGTGCTGCTGGCGCGCGACCTGCAGATCGTGCCCATAGGCACCATGGCCCATGAGTACATGCAAAGCTACCAGGCGCTGGGCGTGCGCCTGCGCGACTTCCAGAACGCCGCGCTCGAGGACTGGGTACAGGAATACCGCGGCGACCTGGGCATCGCCCTCACGGACACCGTGGGCATGAACGCTTTCCTGCACGACTTCGACCTGTACTTCGCCAAGCTGTTTGACGGCCTGCGCCATGACTCGGGCGACCCGTTTGCCTGGGGCGAGAAGGCGCTGGCCCACTACCAGCGCCTGCGCATAGACGCCCACAGCAAGCGCCTGGTGTTCTCCGACGGACTGAACCTCGACAGCGCGCTGCAGCTGTACCACCGCTTTGCCGACCGCATCCAGCTGGGCTTCGGCATAGGCACGCGCCTGACCAACGACATGGGACTGACGCCGCTGAACATCGTGATGAAGCTGACCCATGCCAACGGCCAGCCCGTGGCCAAGATTTCGGACAGCCCGGGCAAGACGCTGTGCACCGACGAGACCTATCTGGCCTATCTGCGCCAGGTGTTCGACATTCCCGACCCCGAGCCCCTTTCCCACTGACATCAAGGAGCTTCCATGCTGCGCATCACGCTGGCCCAACTCAATTACACCGTTGGCGACATCGCCGGCAACGTAGAGCGCATGCGTGCCGCCGCGCGCCAGGCCCATGCCGAGCAGGCCGACATGGTGGTGTTCAGCGAACTCTCGCTCAGCGGCTACTACCCCAGCGACCTGCTGGACGAGCCGACGTTCATGCAGCGCGTGCAGGAGGGCCTGGAAGCCCTGCGCAGCGCTTCGGCAGAGTATCCCGATCTGCACTGGGTGGTCGGCGCGCCGACGCGCGCCGCGGGCCCGGGCAAGCCGCTGCACAACAGCCTGCTGGTGCTGCAGGGCGGCAAGCTGCGCCTGCAGTACGACAAGCAGCTGCTGCCGACCTACAACATCTTTGACGAACGCCGGCATTTCGAGCCCGGCCCCGATGTGGCCAAGGTGTTGCGCATTGGCCAGTCGCAGGTCGGCTTCCTGATCTGCGAGGACGGCTGGAACGACAGCGGCGCCGACTACGCGACCAATCCTTTCCGGCGCATGGCCGATGCTGCGCCCGACCTGGTGGTCAGCATCAACGCCAGCCCCAGCCATCTGGGCAAGCGCGAGCAGCGCCACCAGGTCTTCAGCGCCGCGGCCAGCCGCCACGCGCTGCCGCTGCTCTACGTCAACCAGATCGGCGGCCAGGACCAGATCGTGTTTGACGGCGCTTCGTTTGCCGTCGAGCCCGAGCGCGGCGTGGTGCTGGAAGCGCCGCGCTTTTGCGAATGCGTGAACACGCTGGTCTTTGAAAACGGCCGTTTCGGCCGCGCCGATGGCGCCGCGCTGCCGGCCGTGCCGGCCCAAGGCCTGCCGACAATGGAGTTCTACCGCCAGCAGATCGTGCTGGGCCTGCGCGACTATGCGCGCCGCTGCGGCTTTTCCCAGGCCGTGGTCGGCAGCTCGGGCGGCATAGACAGCGCGCTGACGCTGGCGCTGGCGGTGGAGGCGCTGGGCGCGGAGAATGTCGTCGGCGTGACCATGCCTTCGGGCTTTTCCTCGGCGGGCTCGGTCGACGACTCGGTGGCGCTGTGCGCCAACCTGGGCATCACGCTGCACCAGCACCCGATAGGCGCACTCGTCGACGGCTACGCCCAGGGCTTTGCGCGCAGCTTCGGCCAGCCGCTGCAGGGTCTGCCGCTGGAGAATCTGCAGGCGCGCATCCGCGGCACCATCCTGATGGAGCATTCGAATGCCTTCGGCCACCTGCTGCTGACCACCGGCAACAAGTCCGAAGTCTCGGTCGGCTATTGCACGCTCTACGGCGACACCAACGGCGGCCTGGGGCTGCTGGGCGACATCTACAAGACCGAAGTCTTCGCGCTGTCGCGCCACATCAACGCGACGGCCGGACGCGAGCTGATTCCGCAGGTCATCATCGATAAGCCGCCGTCGGCCGAGCTCGCTCCCGACCAGAAGGACGAGGACAGCCTGCCGCCCTATGCCGTGCTCGATGAAATCCTCAAGCTGCTGATCGAAGGCGCGCACCTGCCCGGCCTCGAATACGCCAGCGCGCGCCAGTTCGTCGACGCGCTGCTGCTGCAGCCCGAAGGACCGGCGCTGGTCGACAAGGTGCAGCGCATGATCTACCGCAGCGAGTACAAGCGCCGCCAGGCGCCGCCCATACTGCGGGTGCGTCCGCGCGCGTTCGGCACGGGCCGCCAGATGCCTATCGCCGCACACTACCCCTGAAGCGCCGCGGCGCGCGCGTGTTTTTGGCCGAAAATGGCGGATTGCGGCGCGTCCGCACCCGAAGAGACAAGCATGGCCCTTTCCCCCGATACAGACCGTTCGCCGCCGCACACCGCCGTGCTGATCGGGCGTTTCCAGCCCTGGCACAACGGCCATATGGCGCTGCTGCAGGCGGCGCTGCAGCAGGCGCAGCAGGTGGTGGTGGTGCTGGGCAGCGCCCACCAGGCGCGCAGCCCCAAGAACCCGTTCACCTGGCAGGAGCGCGCGGCCATGGTGCAGGCCTGCCTGGCGCCGGCCGAGCGCGCGCGCGTGCACTGCATTCCCGTGCGTGACCATTACAACGAAGCGCGCTGGGTCGAAGCCGTGCGCAGCGGCGTGCAGGCGCTGGTGCCGCCGGGCGCCGCCGTGGCGCTGGTCGGTCACTTCAAGGACAGCAGCAGCAGCTACCTGCAGAGCTTTCCCGGCTGGCAGCTGCTGAGCCTGCCGCGACTGGGCGCGTTTGACGCCACGCCGCTGCGGGAAATTTACTGGAATGCGGACGCCGCACCGCGCGCCGAAGTGCTGGCGGCGCTCGCGCCGCAGGTGCCCGCGCCGGTGCTCGACTTCCTGCGGTCCTGGATGGACACGCCCGACTACAGCGCCATGCAGCTCGAAGCCGCGATGCTGCGCAAGTACCGCGAAGCCTGGGCCGGCGCGCCCTACCCGCCGGTGTTCGTCACCGTCGATGCGCTGCTGCTGTGCAACAGCCATCTGCTGCTGATAGAGCGCGGCCAGGCGCCGGGCAAGGGCCTGTGGGCGCTGCCCGGCGGCTTTGTCGAGCCGCGCGACAGCCTCTGGCAATCCTGCCTGCGCGAGTTGCGCGAGGAAACCGGCTGCGCGCTCGATGCCGCGACCCTGGAAGCCGCGCTGCAGGGCGTGCAGGTGTTCGACCACCCCGACCGCAGCCTGCGCGGGCGCACCATCACCCATGTGCATGTGTTCGATCTGGGCGAGCGTGCGCAGCTGCCGGCCGTGCAGGGCGACGACGACGCCGCGCTCGCGCGCTGGGTGCCGCTGGCGCAGCTGGCGCAGCTCGAAACCTGTTTCTTCGAAGACCATTTCCATGTGATCCAGCGCTGCCTGGAAAACACCTGCTCCGCCCCTTTGCCCCACTGATTCCGTAGACATGTCCGATTTGCTGATCCGCCCCGCCACCATTGCCGATACCGAACAGATCCTGCGCTTCATCCGCGATCTGGCGATCTATGAGAATGCCGAGCACGAAGTGCTGGCCACGCCCGAGCATGTGCACCGCACGCTGTTTTGCGCGCAGCCTGCGGTCTACGGCCTGATGTGCATGAACGGCGACCAGCCGCTGGGCTTTGCCGTGTATTTCTTCAACTATTCGACCTGGCAGGGCCGTCACGGCCTGTATCTCGAAGACCTCTATGTCTCGCCCGACAGCCGCGGCCAGGGCGCGGGCAAGGCCTTGCTGGCCCACCTCGCGCGCATCGCCGTCGAGCGCGACTGCGGGCGCTTCGAATGGAGCGTTCTCGACTGGAACGCGCCGTCTATCGCGTTCTACGACAGCCTGGGTGCCGAGCCGCAGAACGAATGGATACGCTACCGGCTCACTGGCCAGGCGCTGCAAAACCTGGCCTTGCAAGCGCAATAAAGCGCGTGCAACGGAAGCCGAACGCAAGCGTTCGACGCGCTTGATTCAACCCGAGGAAACACGGGTTTCAAACGCTAACCAAAAACCGCGCCGGGGGGGCGAAGTCCTACACCCAAGGGTTTTCCAGGGGGGCACCATGGAGTGGCGCTGATTGATTCGCAGTCAGCGGTTTTTTCACTTTTTGGAGATATGACTATGGTTCAGCAACACAACCAAGACAGCAACCAAAAGAATCAAAACCAGGCCAATCCTGCTGACAAGATGCAAAAGCAGCATGAACAGCAAAGCGGCCAAAACCAGCAGCCGGGCAGCAAGACCTCATCCACGGGGCAACAGCAGCAGTCCAATCCTTCTTCCAACAAACAGCAGCAGCAACGCTGACGCGCTCCTGGTTGAGCCGCAGGGCTGTTGACGCTCTGACAAAGGGTCCTGCGGGATCCTTTTTGTATTCCGACGCCGGGCATGGAACTTGCAAAATGCCTGCCATGACTACTGCTGACTTTTCACCCGAGCGCACCGCGGCGCTGTGGATTCTCAAGACCGGCAGCACGCTACCCGAACTGGTGCCTGCACAGGGCGACTTCGAAGACTGGGTGCGAACCGGCCTGGGCCCGCTGCAATGCCCGTTGCAGGTGCTGCAGGCAGATCAGGCCGCAGCGCCGCAATTTCATTGGCCGCACTGGTCGCAGGTCGCGGGCATTGTGATCACCGGCTCGCATGCGATGGTGACTGATGAGCTGCCCTGGATGCAGGCCTGCGCCGCCTGGCTGCGTGCCGCCGTCGACCGTGGCGTGCCCGTGCTGGGCATCTGCTTTGGCCACCAGCTGCTGGGCCATGCGCTGGGCGGCGTGGTCGGTCCCAATCCGCGGGGGCTGGAGCTGGGCACGGTGACGGTAGAAGCTACTCCGGCCGCCGCCGCCGATCCGCTGTGGCACGCGCTGCCGCCGGCCTTTGCCGCCAACGCCGTGCACTACCAGAGCGTGCTGCAGCCACCGCCCGGCGCCGTGCTGCTGGCGCGCAATGCCCATGAAGGCGTGCATGCGTTTCGCATGGGCGCGGCTTGCTGGGGCGTGCAGTTCCATCCGGAATTCAACGCCCAGGCCATGCAGGGCTACATCGCCCACCTCAAGAGCGCGCCCGCGCAGGCCGGGCCCACGCCCGACGCGGCCTCGCTGCTCGCGCGCTTTGCGGTTTATGCGGGCTGCAGCGCCTCATAGGCGCTGCGCACGGCATCGATGGATGCCTGCTGGCTTTGCGCATACAGCGCAATTTCGTCGGCTACCGGGGCTTGCAGCGCGGCCTCGAACAGTTCCTTGGCCGCATTCGCCGCATAGCTCTTCTGCTCGGCGCCGCCGAGATTCGACTGGAAGATGCCGGCTGCGCTCACGGGCAGGAAGTCTTCATAGATGATGGGGCGGGCTTGGACGATATGTTCGCGCAGCAGCGCTGCGAGATCGAAGCCCGCGCCGCTGGCCGCGGCCCGGGCCAAGGCCGCCGGGTCGCGCACGGCGTAACGGAAGAACGCCAGCTGCTGTTCGCGCATGGCTTCGAGGTCATCGGGAAATTCAGCGAACACTGCCGTGAGCCGGGCTTCATAGTCATTGCCCGTGCTACCCGCATTGCCCATGGAGCGCACCTGGCCCAGCAGGCGGTCGTAGAGCGCCCGGCCGGCGGCCGTGAGCGCCGCGCCGCGCTGCTCGATCTCGCCAAAGCGCGCAGTGTGCGCGCCGGCAGCGCCGTCGCCAGCGAACACGATGGCTTCTTCCAGCGCCTTGAAGCTGGTCTGGCGCAGCAGGATGGGGTGGCGGCGGCGCGGCGGGCCTTCGACCACATCCTTGGCGGCCACGCCGCGGCGCGGCATCTCGGCCTGGGCGGCGTCGATGTCCAGCGTGCGTGGCGTCAGATGGTTGATGTGCGGGCCCTTGAACGACACCACATCGGCGATCAGCCGGTGTGCCGCCAGCAGCCGCTGGTGGGTGTCATGGCTCACCGTGGCTTCGCTGTGCCAGCGGAAAGTCTGCGTGGCTTCGTGCACGAACTCGGCCGCCTGCTCGGCATCGAGCCCGCCCTCAAGCTCGCATTGCCGCGTCAGCTCCAGCGCACGCGGCGTGAAGATGCGGCGTTGGGCCAGGATTTCCTGGGCCTGGGCGCGCAGCGCGGGGTCGGCGATCAGCTCGAGGCGCAGCAGCGAGGTGAAGACGCGAAACGGGTTGATGCGCAGCGCAGCGTCGTCGACGGGGCGGAACGCCGTCGCATGCACGGGCACGCCGGCCACCGACAGATCGTAATAACCGACGGGGTGCATTCCCATCACGCGGAACACGCGCCGCATGGTCGCCAGTTCCTCAGGCGTTCCCAGGCGGATCGCACCATGGCGCTCGACGTCGATGCGGTCCAGTTCGCCCGCCTCCTGCAGCTGCTGGCGCAGTTCGGGGTTGCGCTCCAGCGTGGCGCGGTTGATGTCGGCGACCAGTTCGAGCAGGGTGCCGTATTGCGGCACTTCCTGGCGGTACATCGCCGACATGGATTGGGAAAACAGATCGCGGATCTGGTCGGAATTCACGAAAGAGGACATGGTGGTCGGAGAGTTCAAGGCAGTTCAGGCTTGCAGCACGCGGCCCGGGTTCAGGGTATTGAGAGGATCGAGCGCGTTCTTGATGGTGTGCATCAGCGCCAGCGCCGTTGCCGACTTGTGCTGGGGCAGCTTGTGCAGCTTGAGCTCGCCTATGCCGTGCTCGGCAGAGATCGAGCCGCGGTATTTGCTCACCGTGTCGTAGACGATGGCGCTGATCTGCTCTTCATGCCGGGCCACGAAAGCCTTGGCATCGACGCCCGCCGGCGACTGGATGTTGTAGTGCAGGTTGCCGTCGCCCAGATGGCCGAAGTTGACGAAACGTATGCCCTCGAAGGCCGCGGCCAGCGCGGCGTCGGCGTCGCGCACGAACTCGGGGATCAGCGAGATGGGAATCGAGATGTCGTGCTTGACGTTGAAGCCCTCTTCGACCTGTGCCAGCGTGATGCTTTCGCGGATATGCCACAGGTCATGTGCCTGGCGCATGTTCTCGGCAACGATGGCATCGGCGATCACGCCCTGCTCCAGCGCGGCTTCGAGCATGCGCTCGAACAGCCCGCGCGCATGCGCTTCGGACTCCGCATCCGAGACTTCGATCAGCACGCACCAGGGCGTCTGCTGCCACATCGGCACGCGCAGATGCGGGTAATGCTTGTCGACCAGGCCCAGCGCGAACTGGTTCATCACTTCGAAGCCCGTGAGGCCCGCAGCCAGATGCTGATGCGCCATGCCCAGCAGCTCGCAGGCATGTTCGAGCGAAGGCACGGCGACCCAGGCCGTGAGCTGGGCCGCGGGCTTGGGATACAGCCGCAGCGTCGCTGCCGTGATCACGCCCAGCGTGCCTTCGCTGCCCACATACAGGTCGCGCAGGTCGTAGCCGGTGTTGTCCTTGCGCAGGCCCGAGAGCCCGTCCCAGACTTCGCCCTGCGCCGTGACCACTTCCAGGCCCAGGCACAGTTCGCGCGCGTTGCCGTAGCGCACCACCTGGGTGCCGCCCGCATTGGTCGCCAGGTTGCCGCCTATGGTGCAGCTGCCTTCGGCGCCCAGGCTCAGCGGGAACAGAAAGCCGGCTTCATCAGCGGTTTCCTGCAGCGCCTGCAGCACGAAACCGGCCTCGACGGTGATCGTCATGTTCTGCGGGTCGATGGCACGCAGCGCGGCCATGCGGCGCAGGCTCAGCACCACCTGGCCGCCCGACGCGTCGGGCACCGAGCCCGCGACCAGGCCGGTGTTGCCGCCCTGGGGCACGATGGACACGCGCGCCGCCGCGCAGGCCTGCACGACCCGCGCGACTTCCCCGGTCGTGCCGGGACGCACCACGCACAGCGCCTGGCCCTTGGCGCGGCCGCGCCAATCCTGCTCGTAGCTGGCCAGGTCGTCGCCGGTCAGCACATGGCTGGCGCCGACGATGGCGGCCAGCGCAGGGATCAGTGCACTGGGCATTTCAGGAGGCTGTTGGCTCATTGTTTTTCCAGCTTGGCGGCCTGGATGATGCCGCCCCAGTGCTTGAACTCGCTGCGCGCGAAGTCACGGAACGCCGTGGAGCCCAGCTGGCGCGGCTCGCCGCCCAGGGCCGCGACGCGCGCCTTGAAGTCGGCACTGGCGGCCACCTTGAGCAGCGCGGCTTCGACCTTCTGCACGACGACCTTTGGCGTGCCCTTGGGCGCGAGCACGCCGTTCCAGGTCGCGGTGACGAACGCGGGGAAGCCGCTTTCCTTCATTGTGGGCACGTTGGGCAGCAGCGGCAGGCGCTCGGCCGAGGTCACGGCCAGCGCCTTGAGCCGGTTGCCCTGGATGAAAGGCAGCGCGGGCGTGATGTTCTCGAAGATCAGGTCGATCTGGCCGCCGATGAGATCGGTCAGCGCGGGCGCGCTGCCCTTGTACGGCACATGCACCAGATCGAGCTTGGCCGCGCTCTTGAACAGCTCGCCCGACAGATGCACGGTCGAGCCCGTTCCCGGCGAGCCGTAGCTCATGCCGGAGCGGCGCTCCTTCGCATGGGCCACGAGTTCGGCCACGGTCTTCACGGGCGTCTTGGTCTCGTTCACCACGAGCACGTTGGGAATGGAGGTGACCAGCGCGATGTACTCGAAATCGTCCAGCGTCTTCTCGCTCTGGTTCTTGTAGAGGCTGGGATTGATGGCCTGCGTGCCCGCGGTGCCGAACAGCAGCGTATAGCCGTCATTGGGCGAAGTCGCGACGCGGCTGGCGCCAATCGAGCCGTTCGCGCCCGCGATGTTTTCGACGATCACCGGCTGGCCCAGCGATTCCGTCAGACCCTGGGCCACCAGTCGCGCCACCACGTCGGTATTGCCGCCCGGAGCGAAAGGCACCACCAGCTTGATCGGCCGGCTGGGAAAGCTGTCGGCCATGGCCGCGGCGGGCAGCACCATGGCGGCGCCGAGCAGCGCGGCCGAACGCAGGAATTGTTTGCGCGAAATGATCTGGGGCACGGTATGTCTCTCTCGTTGTAATGAAGCTGCGGTCATCATCGGCAGCGGGGTTATTGACGTCAATCAATGGTTTGGAACCCAGGCATTCGAAAACGGAATGACTGGTTTCGATTGCGGACACCGCGTACGTAGATTCCCGTATGAGGCATTTGCCTAAAATGGAAATCCAAGGAAGCAGCATTCCCAAAAATCATGAATTCACGGAAATACCTCCCGCCCATGGGCCTGCTCGTGGCGTTCGAGGCCTGCGCGCGCCTGCAGAAATTCACCAGCGCCGCCCATGAGCTGAGCCTGACGCAAAGCGCGGTCAGCCGGCAGATCCGCGCGCTCGAGGACATCGTGGGCGTGGCGCTTTTCGTGCGCGAACGCCAGGCCGTGCGGCTCACGCCCGCAGGGGAGATCTATGCCGCAGAGATTCGCCAGTCGCTGCGCGACATAGGCAACTCGACGCTGCGCATCAAGGCCAGCCCGGGCACGGGCACGTTGACGCTGGCCATCCTGCCGACCATGGGTACGCGCTGGCTCGCGCCGCTGCTGCCCAGCTTCGTGCAGCGCAATCCCGGGGTGACGCTCAATCTGGTGACGCGGCTGGAACCGTTCAACATGGAGGCCCACGATGTGCATGCGGCCTTCCACTACGGCGCACCCGAATGGCCGCGCGCCGAACTCGATTTCCTGTTCGAGGAGACGATCTTCCCGGCCTGCTCCAGGGACCTGAAGGCGCGTTACCGGTTTGAATCCGCGCGGGATGTACTGCGTGCGCCGCTGCTGCATCTGGCCTCGCGGCCGCACGCCTGGACCCAGTGGTTCGAGTCGCAAGGCATTCAGGGCGCGAACGTGGGCGGCATCAGCATCGACCAATTCGCCACGGTCACTCAGGCGGCCTGCGCCGGTCTGGGCGTGGCGCTGCTGCCGGAATTCCTGTTCAGGGCGGAAGTCGAGCGTGGCGAGCTGGTGTCGGCGCTCGACGTGCGCAGTCGCAGCCAGGGCAACTACTACCTCGCCTGCGCCGCGTCCAAGGCCTGGTATCCACCGCTCAAGGCGTTTCGCCAATGGATAAAGGAGCAGACGGCTGCAGGCATGGAGCCCATGAAAAAACCGCCCTGAGGCGGTTTCTGTATCAGGCCGCGCTGGCGACCAGCGTGCGCGCCGTGGCCTTGCGCGCGCGCCGCTTGCGCTCCCAGATCACGATGCCGGTGACCGCCAGCATCACCACGAACACGCCCATGATGGACATCATGATGCGCCCCGTCAGGCCCAGGATGCGGCCCGAATGCAGCGGCAGCTGCAGCTGCACGAACACGTCGGCCGCCGAGCCATGCCAGGGCCGGTACATGCCCAGCACTGCGCCGTTGTCGGCGCTCACGTAGATGTTCGACAGGCCCATTCCCATGCCGCCCAGCTCGTCGGCCGGGTCGAAGAACGAGATGTTGTAGAACGGAAAGTCGCCGCCATACCAGATGCCGCCCGGCGGAAACTCGAAGCCCTGGCGCTGGCCTTCGGCGCGCGCGATGTCGATGGCCGCGGCAAACGAGATCTTCGGTTCGATGAAGCTGCCGAACGGCGCGGGCTTGATCGTCTCGTACGGACCAGGCGTGGTTTTGGAAATCTGGCTCATCACCGGATAGAAGACCTCGCGGTACAGGTTCAGCGAGAACGAAGTGAACGACACGACGATGATGATGGCCCAGACCCAGAGCCCGCCCGCGCGGTGCAGGTCGAAATTGAGCTTGTAGCCGCCCGCGCGCCAGCGCACTATCCACGACGGCTGCCAGCGTTTCCACCAGCTGCGTTGGGGTGCCGCGGCTGCGGGCGATTCACGGCGCGCGGCCAGGCGGCGCGGCAGCGTCAGATAGAGCGCAACAAAGCTGTCGATCAGCCACATCAGCGCGATCCCGCCCATGAGCCAGAAGCCCCAGCGGTCGCTGCCCCAGAACGCCGGCATGTGCAGGCTTTCATGCAGGTGGCGCAGCCAGGACATCAGGTTGCGCTTGCTCAGCGCAATGCTCTTGGAGTCGCGCTGGCCCGTGATCTTGGCCGTCACCGGGTCGACAAACACGTTGTTGTAGCCCAGCACATGGGCCCGGCCCGTTGCCGGGTCCTTCTTCGGCCGCACCAGGAAGGAGGCCGCATGGCCCTCTTCCAGCGCCAGCGTCATGTACGACACCTCGACGCGCGGGTCGCTGGCCTCTACGGCCGCGGCCAGGGCCAGCGGGTCCTGCAGCGCGCCGCGCCCCGGCGTGTGCATGATGTCGGCGTTGAGCCATTCGTCGATTTCATGGTCCCATGAAATCACCGCGCCGGTGGCGCCGGCAACGATCAGGAACAGCGCCACGGTCAGGCCCAGCCAGCGGTGGACCACGGTCCAGAACTCACGCATGCGGTGCCGCCTCAGAAGTCAACGCTGGCGCTGATGGCAAAGGTGCGCGGGATCGACTGCACCAGGTAGTTGGAGCCTGGATAGCCGCCGACCGAAGCCCAGTACTGCTTGTCAAACACGTTGTCGACACGCGCGCGCAGCGTCAGCAGACGGTCGTTGCCTATGTCCATCAGGTAGCGCACGCCCAGGTCGGTACGCGTCCAGCCCTTGACCTGCAGCGTGTTGGCCGCATTGGCGTACTGGCTCGAGGTGTGGATCAGGCGGGCATTGAGCGCCAGGCCCTGCACGCCGGGCACATCCCAGTCGCCGCCCAGCGTCAGCTGGCGACGCGGCACGCCAATCGCATTGTTGCCCTCGTACAAGCCGCCTTGCGTGGTCTTGAGCTTGGCGTCCATGAAGCTCACCCCGCCCAGCACGCGCAGGCCCTTGACGGGTTCACCGAACACATTGAGCTCCAGGCCGCGGTAGCGCTGCGTGCCGAACTCGCCAAAGGTCTGGTTCTGCACATAGGTGACGGGCTTGTCGAGCGTATAGAGCGCAGCGGTGGCGCCCAGGCCGCCCTGCTGCCACTTCACGCCGACTTCCTTCTGCTTGGCCTTGTAGGGCGAGAACACCTGGCCGGCATTGAGCACGGGCAGATTGCCGGATGTGGCCGGCGCGACTTCACCCTTGATCAGGCCTTCGACATAGTTGCCGTACAGCGACACCTGGGGCGTGGCCTTGAACACCAGGCCCGCGACCGGCGTGGTCGCCGACTTCTTGTAGCTGCCGGTCTGCAGATCGGTTGCATTGCTGTAGCTGGTCTGCTCTATGGTCTGGTGGCGCAGGCCCAGCGTCAGCAGCACGCGCTCGTCGAGGAACGACAGGGTGTCGGCCAGCGCATAGCTTTGCAGGTTGTCCACCGCCGAGCGCAGCGGATTGTTCATGTTGGGGCTGACCGTGGTGTTGGCCAGCGGCGCCGAGCCCACGGGGTGGTAGATGTTGATGGGCACGGGCGAGAAATTGTAGGACCAGGCATTGCGTTCCTCATGGCGGAACCACGATGCCGACGCCACCACCTGGTGCTTGACCTGGCCGGTGACAAAGCGCCCGCGCAGGCCGATCTCGCCGGTCGCGGTGTCGTCTTCGCGCTTGGTATCGAAGCGGGTGGTGTTGGCCAGGCCCGAACTGTTGACCATCGAGGGCGTGGTCAGCGAATTGTCTTCCTTGCCGCGCTTGACACCGCCCGCGGCCCAGGCCGTGATCTGGTCGTTGAGGTCCCATTCGGCGCGCGCCGTCGCAAACAGGTCCTCGGCATTGGAATAGGTCCAGGGCTGGGCGTAGTTGGTCTTGTTGTCGGGCACATCGGGAATGAAGTTCGCGCCCGGGGTCACGCTGGGGCGCGCGGCCTTGAGCTTGTCCTTCTGGTAGCCGACATCGGCCGAGACACGCACATCGCGCGCGCGCCAGTCGAGGCCCAGGCCCAGCGCCGTGAGGCTGCGGTCCTCGCCGTCAATGGCCGTGCCGCCGTCGCGGCGCACCGCGTTCAGGCGCAGGCCCGTGCTGTTGTCGGGACCGAAGCGGCGCGACAGATCGACCGCGGCCGAAGCCTGGCCGCCCGATTGCACGCCCAGATCGACACGGTTGAGCGGCTCGTTGCCCGCGCGCTTGGGCATCAGGTTGATCGAGCCGCCGAGGTTGCTGCCGCCCGGGGCCGCGCCATTGAGGAAGGCGCTGGCGCCATGCAGCACTTCGACGCGCTCGAAGAATTCGGACGCGACATATTGGCGCGGCAGCAGGCCGTACAGGCCGTTGTAGGCCAGGTCGTCCGAATACATAGGCAGGCCGCGCAGCACATAGAGTTCCTGGAAATTGCCGAAGCCGCGCGCACCGCGCACCGACGGGTCGTTGAGCAGCACTTCGCCAATGCTCTTGGCCTGCTGGTCGCGGATCAGCGTATTGGTATAGCTGGTCAGCTGGAATGGCGTGTCCATGATGTCCTGCTGGCCCAGCAGGCCCACGCGCCCGCCCTTGGCGACCTGTCCGCCCGCGAACGGCTTGGCCAGGCCTTCGGCCGACGCATCGGCGCTGGCCTCGACGGTCACCGTCTCCAGCGTGGGCGCAGGCGCCTGCTGTGCGCTCACGGCACAGGCGGTGGCCCACAAAGCAATGGCGCCTACAGTCGGGCGCAGGACAAACGATGGTGTTTTCATGAAAATGAGATTGGAAATGATTCGCGTTAATTTTAAAGAATCATGTTCTTACATTCACGACTATCCACCTCGCTTCCCAGGTGAATCCGGTGCCATTTTTTCGAACTCGCTGACCCTGACAGAGGACAGCGTGCCAGGCAGGGCCTGCGCATTGAATTGGCGTGCGTTGCGGCAGGACAACACAGCCCGCAGCCCTGTCCCCGACCTTGCCCGTCCCGCCGCATAGACCTCTCGCAGCGGCAGGCTTAGCCCGGAGACAGAGCCGCGGAGGACTCCTATGATGGCTTCGATGACCTGGATCCACCGCCGCGCGCTCTTTCTTGCCCTTGCCGTCCTCTCCTGCCTGGCACTGCCCACGGTCCAGGCCCAGCCTGCGGCCAAGGCCCAAGCCGCGCCAGCGTCGCCCGCCGCACCGGGCGCGCCAGGTGCGGCGCTGGCCGCCGAGCAGCCGCTGCCCGATGTCGAGACCTTGCGCAGCCAGCTCGACCGGCTGCCTGCGACGGCCGACGGCAACGACGCCGTGCGCGCGCTGCAGGCGAGCTTCGGCGCGCTGAGCGCCCAAGCCAACCGCATCATCGAAGCGCGCACGGGTGAACTCAATGACCTGAACGCGCGGCTGGGCGAACTGGGCACGGCGCCGGCCCCGGGCACCAGTGAAGACGCCGACATCAAGAGCCAGCGCCAGACGCTGATACGCGACCGCAACGCCGTGGATGCGGAGATCCGGCTGGCGCGGCTGATCGTGGTCGATGCCCGCCAGCGCAGCGACGCGCTGCGCACGCGCGAGCGCGATCAGTTCCAGGCACAGCTCACCGACCGCGCGCCTTCGCCGCTGGGCGCGGCATTCTGGCGCGAGCTGGGACAGGCCTGGCCGGACGACAGCGCGCGGCTCGCGCCCATGGTGGCCGAAATGCAGGCCGCGGGCGCGCGCCTGGCGACGTCCGAGCACCGCGGCGCGGTGCTGCTGGCGCTGGCGCTGGCGCTGCTGGCAATCACCGTCGGCGACCTTCTGGCCGAACGCGGCCTGACGCGCCTGGCGCAGCGCGTGCTGCCCGGCGGCCGGCTGCGGCGCTCGCTGCTGGTCATCGCCATCGTGGCCGTCAACATGGCGGTGGTGGCGCTGGCATTGCAAGGCTTTCTGCAGACGGTGAAAGCGCGCGCCGACTTCGGCCCGCTGTCGAGCAAGCTCGTGGCACTGGTCGACGAATCCGTGCTCTACATCGTCTACGTGACCAGCCTGGGCCGCGCGCTGCTGGCCAACGCCCGGCCGTCGTGGCGGCTGCCGCCGCTGTCCGATGCGCTGGCGCTGCGGCTGCGGTCCTTTCCCTGGCTGGTGGCGCTGGTCGGCGTACTGGTCTGGGCGCCCACCCAGGTGGCAACCATCTCCGAACTCAGCCTGCCCGCGCTGCGGGCCTGCCAGGGAATTACCGCGCTGGCGCTGACGCTGCTGATCGCCGCCACGCTTACACGCCTGCGCATGCCGGCGCAGGACAGCGCCGAAGCGCCCGCGCCGCGCCCGCTGTGGGTAGGCCTGGGGCTGGGCCTGGTCACGCTGTCGCTGCTGGGTGTGGGGCTGCTGGTCGCGATCGGCTACATCAGCGTCGCGAGCCTGGTCGCCACGCAACTGGCGTGGACCGGACTGGTGGTCATCAGCTTCTATGTGCTGTTCCAGTTCGCCGAAGACCTGTCCATGGCGCTCGTCTCCTCGCGCGGCGACTTCGGCCAGCGCCTGCAGAAGAACTTCGGCTTCGCGCCGGCCACGCTGGACCAGGCTGCCGTGGTGCTGTCGGCGCTGGCGCGCGTGCTGCTGTTCCTGTACATGCTGATCGCGCTGGGCGCGCAGCTGGGCACGCGGCCCGACGAGGTGCTGCAGCAGACCGACCGCATCCGCGCCGGGCTCACCATAGGCGAGTTCCAGATCAAGCCGGCAGCGATCTTCAGCGCGCTGGCCGTGCTGGTCGGCGGCTTTGTCGCGCTGCGTGTGTTCCGCAACTGGCTGCGCGAGCGCTATCTGCCGACCACCACGATGGAGCCGGGCATGCAAAGCTCGCTGTCCACGCTGCTCAACTATGTGGGCATCGTGCTCGTGGTCGCGGCCGGGATGTCGGCCTTGGGCATAGGCATCAACCGCATCGCCTGGATCGCCAGCGCCTTGTCGGTGGGCATAGGCTTCGGCCTGCAGGCCATCGTGCAGAACTTCATCTCGGGATTGATCTTGCTGGCCGAGCGGCCCGTGAAGGTCGGCGACTGGGTGGTGCTGGGCACGACCGAAGGCGACATCAAGCGCATCAATGTGCGCGCCACCGAGATCCAGCTCGGCGACCGCTCCACCGTCATCGTGCCGAACTCCGAGTTCATCACCAAGACCGTGCGCAACATGACTTTGACCGCGACCGAGGGCCGGGTGCTGATCCGCCTGCCGCTGCCGCTGTCGACCGACGCCAAGCGCGTGCGCGAGCTGATGCTGGCCGCCTGCCGCGCCCACCCCGGCGTGCTGGAATCCCCCGAGCCCTCGCTGAGCCTCGAAGGCATAGAGAACGGCAGCCTGATCTTCCAGGCCATCGCTTATGTCGCCAGCCCGCGCCTGGCCAGCGGCGTGCGCAGCGATCTGCTGTTCACCATGCTCGACGACTTCAGGAACGCCGGCCTGCCGCTGGCCGTGCCCACGATGATGATGGCCAGCGCGCCGCCGGCGCCGGTCTGAGGCGCCAGGAGCAGCGCCGGCGTCGGAAGGTGTAGCGCATTCCCAATTGCACCTTGCGCGTGGGCGCCCAAGCGGATGTACCGCACTGTCGGTGTTGAGCCACAGCTGCGTGCCATCGGCCAGCGTGAGCTGGCGCTGCTCCCCTGGCATGCGCCTTGCCCGCCGCCAGCCAGGCCTGCTGCAAGCAGCCATGGTGATCGGTGCAGAGCGCGGTGACTTGCGTGTTGAGCGAGCTGGGAGCAGATGACATGGCGTGCGCACCAGTCACAACATCGTCGGCCCATTTTTCACGAACAAGAATCACTATCATTTGATAGTCATCCCCCCCGGGGGAACCCGGCAATCCGCAGTGTCTTGCAGCAAAACACTTGAAACCGCGAAAAATGACCGTATGATTAGCACTCATTGGGGTCGAGTGCTAACAGCACCCAGCCCCAGACGCTTTCGAATGCCGCGCACCGCGAGGCTGTTGTTCAAACCTGTTGATATTTGGAGATGTTATGCAACTTCGTCCCCTGCACGATCGCGTGATCGTCAAGCGCCTGGAAAACGAAACCAAGACTGCTTCCGGCATCTTTATCCCCGACAACGCCGCAGAAAAGCCTGACCAGGGCGAAATCCTGGCCGTCGGCCCCGGCAAGAAGAACGACAAGGGCGAACTGATCGCACTGAACGTCAAGGTCGGCGACCGCGTTCTGTTCGGCAAGTACAGCGGCCAGACCGTCAAGGTCGATGGCGACGAACTGCTGGTGATGAAGGAAGACGACCTGTTCGCAGTCGTCGAGAAGTAAATCTTCTCTTTCCCAGCATTCCAGTTAACTGAATTCGGAGAATCAAAATGGCAGCTAAAGACGTAGTTTTCGGTGGTGAAGCTCGCGCCCGCATGGTTGAAGGCGTGAACATCCTGGCCAACGCGGTCAAGGTGACCCTGGGCCCCAAGGGCCGCAACGTGGTGCTCGAGCGCTCGTTCGGTGCTCCTACCGTGACCAAGGACGGCGTGTCCGTGGCCAAGGAAATCGAACTCAAGGACAAGCTGCAGAACATGGGCGCCCAGCTCGTGAAGGAAGTGGCCTCCAAGACCAACGACATCGCCGGTGACGGCACGACGACCGCTACCGTGCTGGCCCAGGCCATCGTGCGCGAAGGCTCCAAGTATGTCGCCGCTGGTCTGAACCCCATGGACCTGAAGCGCGGCATCGACAAGGCTGTGACCGTTCTGGTCGAGCAGCTCAAGGCCCAATCCAAGGCCACGACCACTTCCAAGGAAATCGCCCAGGTCGGTTCGATCTCCGCGAACTCGGACGAGTCCGTGGGCCAGATCATTGCCAATGCAATGGACAAGGTCGGCAAGGAAGGCGTGATCACGGTTGAAGAAGGCAAGAGCCTGGACAACGAACTCGAAGTCGTTGAAGGCATGCAGTTCGACCGCGGCTACCTGTCGCCCTACTTCATCAACAACCAGGAAAAGCAATCGGCCATCCTGGACAACCCCTTCGTGCTGCTGTTCGACAAGAAGATCAGCAACATCCGTGACCTGCTGCCCACGCTGGAGCAAGTCGCCAAGGCCGGTCGTCCCCTGCTGATCGTTGCCGAAGACGTCGAAGGCGAAGCCCTGGCGACGCTGGTTGTGAACACCATCCGCGGCATCCTGAAGGTTGTGGCTGTGAAGGCTCCTGGCTTCGGCGACCGCCGCAAGGCCATGCTGGAAGACATTGCCATCCTGACGGGCGGCAAGGTCATCGCTGAAGAAGTCGGCCTGACGCTGGACAAGGTTACGCTGGAAGACCTGGGCCAGGCCCAGCGCGTCGAAATCGGCAAGGAAAACACCATCATCATCGACGGTGCTGGCCAAGCTGCTGAAATCGAAGCCCGCGTGAAGCAGATCCGCATCCAGATCGAAGAAGCCACTTCCGACTACGACCGTGAAAAGCTGCAAGAGCGCGTGGCCAAGCTGGCCGGCGGTGTTGCCGTGATCAAGGTTGGCGCTGCCACCGAAGTCGAAATGAAGGAAAAGAAGGCCCGCGTTGAAGACGCACTGCACGCTACCCGTGCAGCTGTGGAAGAAGGCATCGTGGCCGGCGGCGGCGTGGCTCTGCTGCGTGCCAAGCAAGCCGTGGGCGAGATCAAGGGCGACAACGCCGACCAGGACGCCGGCATCAAGCTGATCCTGAAGGCCATCGAAGCTCCTCTGCGCGAAATCGTCGCCAACGCCGGTGGCGAACCGTCGGTCGTGGTCGATGCCGTGCTCAAGGGCACGGGCAACTTCGGCTTCAACGCCGCCAACGACACCTACGGCGACATGATCGAAATGGGTATCCTGGATCCCACGAAGGTCACGCGTACTGCTCTGCAGAACGCCGCTTCCGTCGCAGCGCTGCTGCTGACCACCGAGTGCATGATTGCCGACGCTCCCAAGGCTGACGCAGGTGCCGACATGGGCGGCATGGGCGGCGGCATGGGTGGCATGGGCGGCATGGGCGGCATGGGCATGTAATTTCCTGCAAGGGAAATTGCGGTCCGGCAGGTCGAAAGACCTGCTGCCACCAGCAACAAAAAACCCGCAGTTCGCAAGAACTGCGGGTTTTTTGTCGTCAGTGCCAGCCGCTGCTAAGGCAGATCGGCGGCGATCAGGCGCCGCATCAATCCTGCCGTCGACGCATCGACATCCTGCCAGTCGCCGCGCTCCTGGCGGTCCGCGAGGTTGCGCGCCAGGTTCTTGCCCAGTTCCACGCCCCACTGATCGAAGCTGTTGATGCCCCAGATCGCGCCGGTGACGAACACCCGGTGCTCATACAGCGCGATCAGCGCGCCCAGCGAGGCCGGATCGAGCTGCTGCAGCAGCAAAAAGCTGCTCGGACGGTTGCCGGGACAGTATTTCTCGCTCGACTCCTGGCGGCGTCCGACCATCAACGCCTGGGCCTGGGCGACGGCGTTGATCAGCAGGCTGTGCTGGTGCGCGCCCAGGTACTTGCCGCCGCCGCGCATGGCGATGAACTCGACGGGAATCACATCTGTCCCCTGGTGCAGCATCTGGAAGAATGCATGCTGGCCATTGGTGCCCGGCTCGCCCCAGACCACGGCCGAAGTCGCCACGCCCACGGCTTGTCCCCGGGCATCGACGCGCTTGCCGTTGCTTTCCATCTCCAACTGCTGCAGATAGGCCGTGAGCCGGCGCAGGCCGTGGCTGTAAGGCGCGATGCAGCGGCTGCCGAAACCGTGGAAATTGCGATACCAGATGTCGAGCAGGCCCAGGCGCACGGGAAGATTGCGCGCCAGCGGGGCCGTGACGAAGTGCGCATCCATCGCATGCGCGCCGGCCAGCAACGCACGGAAATGCGCGGCGCCCACGGCGATCGCGATCGGCAGGCCTATCGCCGACCACAGCGAATAGCGCCCGCCGACCCAGTCCCAGAAGCCCAGCGTGCGGCTGATACCGAACTGCGCTGCGGCTGCCACATTGGTCGTCAGCGCAACGAAATGCTCGGCAATCGCGCATTCGCCGTTCTGCGTTCCGCCATTGGCCAGAAACCAGGTACGGGCGGAATGTGCGTTGAGCATGGTCTCGGCCGTGGTGAACGACTTCGAGGCCACGAGGAACAGCGTGCTTTCGGGGCGCACGCGCGACAGCACATGGCCCAGCTCGTGGCCGTCGACATTGGAGACGAAATGAAACCGCTTGTAGGGGCTGCACCAATCTTCGAGCGCATTGACCACGACTTCCGGTCCCAGATGCGAGCCGCCTATGCCGATATTGACGATGTCGGTGATCTCGGGGCGCGCGCGCACCTGCTCGGCCAGCGCAAGCATCGCGTCCAGCGTTTCATGCACCGCGTCCAGCGCCGTGCGCACCGCAGCCGCCATGGGACGCTCGCGCAGCAGCCCGCCGTCGCGCGGCATGCGCAGCAGCCAGTGCATCGCGGCACGCTCTTCGGAAGTATTGATGAGCGCGCCGGCGAACATCTGGTCGCGGCGTTGCGCCAGACCGCACTCCTGTGCGAGGTTTGTCAGCAACTGCTGGGTTGCGGGCGTGATGCGGTTCTTGGACAGATCAGCAAATACATGCGGCGCCTGCTGGCTCAGCGCCGCGAGGCGCTGGGGGTCGGCGGCAAAGGCCTGGACGATATCGAATTCCGCCATTTCCTCCTGGTAATGGCGTGCCAGCGCCTTCCAGGCCGCGGTCTCATGGCACAACACTGTCATCCTAGGCAGCCGCCTGTTGCATCAGGGTTTCGAGCTGCAGCGTGTCGGCGACAAAGGCCCGGATGCCTTCGGCCAGCTTCTCGGTCGCCATCGCATCGGCATTGAGCGCCAGGCGGAAACCCGGTTCATCGTAATGCAGCGCGGGCAGGTCTAGCGCCTGCGCCGCTTCGGGCACGAGCGCGCGCTCCAGGGTCGCATCGCTGGCAGCGAGCTTGGCCAGCAGATCGGGGGCGATCGTCAGCAGATCGCAGCCGGCCAGCGCCGTGATCTGCCCCAGGTTGCGAAAACTCGCGCCCATGACTTCGGTGGCGATGCCGAACTTCTTGTAATGCGCATAGATAGCGCGCACCGAGCGCACACCCGGGTCGTTGGCTCCGGCCATCGCGGCTTCGTCCCAGGAAGCGCCCGCCTGCTTCTTGTACCAGTCGTAGATGCGACCGACAAACGGCGACACCAATTGCACCCTGGCCTGGCCGCAGACGACCGCCTGGCACAGCGAGAACATCAAGGTCAGATTGGTATGGATGCCGCGCTGCTCGAGGCGGCGCGCGGCTTCGATGCCTTCCCAAGTCGCAGCGATCTTGATCAGCACCCGGTCGATATGCACGCCTTCGGCCTGATAGAGCTCGACAATGCGTTCCGCCCGGGTCACGGTGGCTTCGGTATCGAACGACAGCCGCGCGTCGACTTCGGTCGAGACCCGGCCCGGCACGAGTGCCAGGATTTCACAGCCGAAGCGCACCAGCAGCCGGTCCATGATTTCGTCCAGCGGCCGGCCACGGCGCTGCACCACCGTCGCCTTGAGCAGTGGCGCATACTCTGGCATCTGCACGGCCTTGAGGATCAAGGACGGATTGGTGGTCGCATCCTGCGGCAAATATTGTGCAATCTGGCGAAAATCGCCGGTGTCCGCCACCACGGTGGTGAACTGTCGAAGCGCGTCGAGCTGACTCATGACCTGTTCCATTCTTGAAAAGCACCTGTCTGACACGATGCTGTAGCCTTGTTATCTTACAAGCAGCGGCCACCGCACTGCGCCAGCACCCGCGAGCAGACACAGCACGATACAAATGCGCAGTGTAGGCGCAGCCATGCAGGGGCCGGCCAAGGCCCGCAACTGCGGTTACATTGACGCACGCAGCGCTTACCGCCCAGGACTTCCATGTTAGATCGCATCACCGCCTCCCTGCCTTCCCTGGCCCCGGCCGAACAGCGCGTGGCGCGTCTCGTGCTGGCCGACCCGCAGGCCTTTGCGCAACTGCCGGTGCGGCTGCTTGCCGAGCGCGCCCATGTGAGCAAGCCGACTGTCGTGCGCTTTTGCCGCAGCATGGGCTATGACGGCCTGGCCGACTTCAAGGTCAAGCTCGTGAACAACGCCAACGAAGGCGTGCCCTTCATTCACCGCAGCGTCGACAGCGATGACAAGACCGGCGATGTGCTGGTCAAGGTCGTCGACAATGCCGTGGCCGCATTCCTGCAGTATCGCAATGCCGCGCGCGTGCCCGACCTCGAACGCGCAGCGCTGGCCATCGTCAGCAGCTGGCAACAGGGGCGGCGCATCGAGTTCTATGGCGCCGGCAATTCGGGCATCGTTGCCCAGGATGCCCAGCACAAGTTCTTCCGGCTGGGCGTGACCAGCCTTGCGAGCAGCGACGGACATATCCAGGTGATGAGCGCCACGTTGCTCGGACCGGGCGACTGCGCGTTGATCATCTCGAATTCCGGGCGCACACGCGACCTCATGGATGCGGCCGACATCGCGCGCGAGCGCGGCGCGACCACGATTGCGATCACGGCCAGCGGCTCGCCCCTGGCCCATGCCTGTGACATATTGCTCGCCGCCGACCACCCCGAAGGCTACGATCGCTACAGCCCCATGGTCTCGCGGCTGATGCACCTGCTGATTATCGATGTGCTCGCCACCTGCGTAGCGCTGCGCATCGGCGAGCCATTGCAACCCGTGCTGCAGAAAATGAAGGACAGTCTGCACGCCAAGCGATATACCTGAGCAGCAAAACAGCAGGGGTGCCTATATTCGATTATTCATGCATCGAACATAGGCACCCCTGCCAAAAAACCTCTGAATACGCAATATATCCCGGGCAAATCCCCTTGCGGGGATTTATCAGGATTAGAAGCGGTGGCGCAGGCCGGCAGTGATGCCGGTGCGATCACGCGCGCGGCTGGTCGGGTCCAGCACAATATTGGTTCCGCCCTTGATCTTGGTGTAATCCACACCGAAATAGGCATCGGTACGCTTGGAGAAAGCATAATCAGCCACGGCAACAATGAAGTTGGCCTTGCCGTTGTCTGCTGCCACCGGGCTGCCCGACTGCTTGGCATGGTAGTAATGCAGGCCGGCATTCAGCTGAGGCGTGACCTGGTAGCCGAAACCGATCTTGGCCATCTGGCGCTTGTCGGCCGCGCCGCGCGTGAAGCCGCCGTTGGTGTCGCCGCCCCACATGCCGCCGACAATCGCCGAATCGACCGGTCCAGGCGTGCCCTTGAGTTTGTTCACGCCGTAGCCGAGATTGAAGTACAGCGCATTCATGCGGTAGGATCCACCCAGGGTCCAGGCATCGACCTTGGCGTTCTGCGGCAGGTCATAGTTTTGGTAGCCCACACCCGCAGAAATGCCGTTGGCCGAATAGCGCAGATAGCCGCCCGCGGTCTTCGCGCTCGCGCCGCTCACGTCCTTCTCATCGAACGAATACTGCAAGGCACCGCGCACGGCGCCGAACTCGGCCGTGTACTTGAGCATGTTGTTGGCGCGCGCGCCCAGCGACATGCCGATTTCAGGCTTGTAGGCTTCCATGTAAGGCGAGTAGGGGAACGACGAATAGGTCGAAGTCACCAGATCGAACAGCACGTTGTACTGGCGACCCATGGTCAGCCGGCCCATGCCGCCTTGCAGACCCAGCCAGGATTGCTGCCAATAGTTGGCGGTTGCCGTCGATCCCGAATCGGTCAGGAAACGATTTTCCAGATTGGCAATGGCCTTGAGGCCGCCACCCAGGTCTTCGGTCACATTAATGCCCCAGCGGCTTTGCGACATGCCGCCACCAATCATTTTGGTCAACGATGAGTTTCCGCCTACGCCTTCATTATTGGTATGACGCACTGCAGCATCCACAATACCGTACAGCTGAACGCTGCTGGTGCCCTGCTGGGCGAATACGGCAGGGGTTGCAACCACCAAGGCGGCCAATGCGATGGCATTTTTCACAAACGATTTTTGCATGCTGCTGTCTCTCTTTATGAATAAAAGTGTGGCTGGGAGAATCCATTCTAAGTACCCACTTTTATTGCGCCTAGATAGCAGTGCAGCATCACAACACAGGTTTTCCCTGCAGGATTTTCCCTAGATAGCAGTTTCCCTCTGAGCGAAAACACCATAAAAAAAGCCAGTCCGAAGACTGGCTTTTTTGATTTCTATGAAAAGCTGAGCGAACTCAGCCCATCATTAGAACGAGTGGCGCACGCCGACTTGCACGCCGGTTTGCTTTTCGTTGGCTGCGGAAGTGGTGTTGATACCCTTCGACTGCAGACCCAGAGCCGAGCCGTCCTTGTTCTTCAGGTAAGCAACGGTGCCGTACACAGCAGTGCGCTTCGACAGGTTGTGCACGTAGCCCAGCGACAGTTGGTCGGCTTCGCCGTTGATTGCCTTCTGGTCGTAGCGTGCGTATTGCAGCTTGACTTCGCCAGCGCCGCCGACAGGTGCCGACACGCCCAGAGCGTAGTTGTTGAACTTGCGGTCAGCACCAGCGTTGTACGAGTACTCTTGACGCTGAGCGATACCGATCAGCTTGGCCACGCCGAAGTTGTACGAAGCAGCCAGGGTCAGGGCGTCACGGTCGCCAGCGCCGCGCGTGCCGGCACCGATCACGTTCAGGCGGTCATACGACACTGCAGCGCTGATGGGGCCGTTGTCATACGACACGTTGCCGCCGACGTAACGACCAGCCTTGCCGGTGGTTTGTTCGTCGAAACCGTAGCTCACGCCAGCCTTGAAGCCGCCGAAGTTAGGCGTGTAGTAGCTGATCAGGTTGTTCGAACGGATGCCGTTTTCGTCACCGTTGGTGGCAGCAGCGCTGTCCCAATTGCGCCAGCCGGAGAATTGGCCGATGCCGGTTTGGCTGAACAGATCGTACGAGCTGGTCTTGTTGTAGCCTGCAACCAGGTCACGACCCAGGCGCACTTCACCGAAGTTGCCTTCCAGGCCAACGGTCGAACGACGCTTGAAGTTCAGGCCATCAGGATTGCCGCCGTCAGCGAAAACTTCGCCTTCGAGCCAGAAACCAGCCTTCAGACCGCCGCCCAGGTCTTCCACGCCGCGGAAGCCGATACGGCTGGTAGCGTTGCCGCTGGTGCCCACGCCGAACTTGTTGTCGCCAGCTGCATTGACGTTGTCAACGTAACCAACGCCGGCATCGATGATACCGAACAGGGTCACGGAGGATTGGGCCATGGCGGCGCCGGAAGCAGCCAACACGGCCAGGGCAATCAGGGATTTTTTCATTGCGAATTACTCCAAGGTTTAACAGAGGGCGTCGGTAGGCAAAAAGAGCAGGGTCAAACCCTGGATTCGCCGGTTACCCGCGCCAACCTCCTGGTGGGGAAGCTCTTGCTATTGCAACAGACGACCGACCGATGCGCAAAGCAATTCACCGATAAGCCGCTCGATTCCGGGAATTCGTTGCACGGTTGCAACACCGCTTCAATGCGCGGCACAATCGTGCACAGGGGCCGCACCCGGTCCCGGCTTCTCGCGGCGCTGCCTCCGGTCAGCCCGCGCCTTTCGCCTTGCAGCAGCTTTTTATCTCTATGGACAAGATCTTGACGGCAGCGGACGCTGCGCTTCGCACCCTGTTTGCCCGCCCGGCGGCGTCGCAGCCCTCGCCTGCGCAGGGCATTGCCGAGGCAGACCTGGATGAAGCCGAGCAGCGCCTCGCAGGCGCACTGATGCGTGTCAATCATGTGGGGGAGGTCTGTGCCCAGGCGCTGTACAACGCCCAGGCCATGGTCACGCGCGATGCGCATCTGCGCGAACATCTGATCGAAGCGGCGCGCGAGGAGACCGACCACCTGGCCTGGTCGCGCGCGCGCCTGGATGCGCTGGGCCAGCGTCCCAGCCTGCTCAACCCGCTGTGGTTCGCGGGAGCGTTTGCGATCGGCCTGGTGGCCGCCAAGATCAGCGACCGCGTGAGCCTGGGCTTCGTGGTGGAAACGGAAAATCAGGTATCGGCGCATCTGGGCAGCCATCTCGATCGCCTGCCCGAACAGGACCTGGCCTCGCGCGCCGTGGTGCAGCGCATGAAGGAAGACGAGGAGCGGCATGCGGCCGACGCGCTGGAAGCCGGCGCAGTGCTGCTGCCGCCGCCCGTGCAGAACCTGATGCGCGCCGCGGCCAAGGTCATGACCACCACCGCGCATTACGTATAGAAACACCCACCGCCTGGCGGGTGCTTCCTTTTACGCTTCGACGATATCGAAACCCGTCGTGATCTCGGCGGTCTTGCCGAGCATGATGCTGGCCGAGCAATACTTCTCGTGGCTCATGGCGATCGCGCGCTCGACGGCGCTCGCGGGCAGGCCCTTGCCGGTCACGGTGAACTGCATGTGGATCTTGGTGAAGACCTTGGGGTCGGTGTCGGCGCGCTCGGAACTGAGCTTGACGCTGCAGCCGCGCACATCGTGGCGACCGCGCTTGAGGATCAGCACCACGTCATAGGCGGTGCAGCCGCCGGTGCCGGCGAGCAGCGCTTCCATGGGGCGCGGCGCGAGGTTGCGCCCGCCGTTGTCCGGATTCTTTTCATCGGGCGCACCGTCCATTGCCAGGATATGGCCGCTGCCGGTCTCCGCCACAAAGCCCATTCCCGAGCGGGTGCCGCTGGCACCGGTCCAACTCACTGTGCATTCCATGCCGATTCCTTTGCTTTAACTGTTGCGAAATGGCATCGCCATTCCGGTAAACCCTGATTTTGCTGCAACGCAGCATCTTTTGCGATACAATTGGCTCAAGCGTTACCTGAAGTGATTGTAATTTTCAGGCGGACCGCAGGACATTATTCCTGTATCGCACCCTTTGTCTCCTCCACCTCCTCTAATGGTGGATTCAGCCCCAGGCTTCACAGCCTGGGGCTTTTTTTTGGTCGATTGACTTGGCAGACCGGCGGATCGCAAGCCTGCGAACACCTGTCGGACTCACCCGCAAACGCTCGAACGCCTATGATGGCGGCCCAGCCTACCCGCGGGCTTGCCTTCGCGGCCCAGCCTTTTCGCCGACCATGACAAAACACCTCACTCCCGCCGACTACCTCACCCGTATCCTGACCGCGCGCGTCTATGACGTGGCTGTGGAATCGGACCTGCAGCCCGCCAAGAACCTGAGCCGCCGGCTGCACAACAAGGTGTTGTTCAAGCGCGAGGACCAGCAGCCGGTGTTCAGCTTCAAGCTGCGCGGTGCCTATAACAAGATGGCCCACCTGAGCCAGGAGCAGTTGCAGCGCGGCGTGATCTGTGCCTCGGCCGGCAACCATGCCCAGGGTGTGGCCATGAGCGCGCGCAAGCTCGGCTGCCGCGCGGTGATCGTGATGCCCACCACCACGCCCCAGCTCAAGGTCGATGCTGTGCAGGCACTGGGCGGCGAAGTGGTACTCGCGGGTGAAAGCTATTCCGATGCCTACAAGCATTCGCTGCAGCTGCAGCAGGAGCAGGGACTGACCTTCGTGCACCCGTTCGATGATCCGGACGTGATCGCGGGCCAGGGCACGATCGCCATGGAAATGCTGAGCCAGCTGCAAAAGCTCGGCACCCAGCGCCTTGATGCGGTGTTCGTGGCCATAGGCGGCGGCGGCCTGATCTCGGGCGTGGCCAATTACCTCAAGGCCGTGCGCCCCGACATCAAGGTGATAGGTGTGCAGACGCGCGACTCGGACGCGATGGCGCGTTCGGTGCAGGCCGGCAAGCGCATCGAGCTGGGCGATGTGGGACTGTTTGCCGACGGCACGGCCGTCAAGCTCGTGGGCGAGGAGACCTTCCGCATTGCGCGCGATCTGGTCGATGAATATGTGGTGGTCGACACCGACGCGGTCTGCGCGGCGATCAAGGATGTGTTTGTCGACACGCGCGCCATCGTCGAGCCTTCGGGCGCGCTGGCCGTGGCCGCGATCAAGCAATATGTGGCCACGCACAAGACCAAGGGCGAGACCTATGCCGCCATCCTGTGCGGCGCCAACATGAATTTCGACCGCCTGCGCTTCGTCGCCGAGCGCGCCGAAGTCGGCGAGGAGCGCGAAGCGCTGTTCGCGGTCACCATCCCCGAGGAACGCGGCAGCTTCAAGCGCTTCTGCGAAGTCGTGGGCAAGCTGCCCGGCGGCCAGCGCAATGTGACCGAATTCAACTACCGCATCAGCCACCAGCAGCGCGCGCATGTGTTTGTCGGCCTGACGACGGCGGCCAAGGGCGAATCGGAAAAGATCGCGAAGAACTTCCAGAAGAACGGCTTCGAGGCGCTCGACCTGACGTTCGACGAAATGGCCAAGGAGCATCTGCGCCACATGGTGGGCGGCCATTCGCCGCTGGCCCAGGAAGAACGGCTGCTGCGCTTCGTGTTCCCCGAGCGCCCGGGCGCGCTGTTCAAGTTCCTCAGCATGATGGCGCCGACCTGGAACATTTCGCTGTTCCACTACCGCAACCAGGGCGCGGACTATGGGCGCATCCTGGTCGGCATGCAGGTGCCGGCCGAGGACGCCGCTGCGTTCGACGCCTTCCTCGCCTCGGTGGGCTATCCCTGGGTCGAAGAAACGCTCAATCCGGCCTACCGCCTGTTCCTGCAGTAATTCTCGCGCGGCCGGCACCCGACCATGCAAGCCCTGCGCCACTTCCTGCTGGCCCTGCAGTTCTTCACGCGCATTCCCGTGACCGGGCGGCTCGCCGCCTGGGTGGGCTTCAGCCCGGCGATGCTGCGCGCGAGCGCGGCCCACTTCCCCGGCATAGGCTGGATCGCGGGCGCGGTCGGCGCGGGCACCTATGCGGCAGTCTGCGCCGCGCTCACGCCCAGCGTGTTCGCGCCGCTGGCCGCCGCGGTGCTCAGTTGCATCGCCACGGCCTGGATGACCGGCGGCTTCCATGAAGACGGCCTGGCCGACGTGGCCGACGGCCTGGGCGGTAGCGCCGACCGCGAGCGCGCGCTCGACATCATGAAGGACTCGCGCCTGGGTGCCTATGGCGCGCTGGCGCTGGTGCTGGCCTTGCTGGCCAAGATCAGCCTGCTCGCGGTGCTGGGCAGCCACAGCCTGACCGCCGCGGCCGCGGCCGTGGCCGTCGCGCATGTGGTTTCGCGCTTCTGGCCGCTGTGCCTGGTGCGCCTGCTGCCGCATGTAGGCGACACCGCGCGCTCCAAGAGCAAACCCCTGGCGGACCAGATCAGCGCCCGCACGCTGGTCGCGGCCGGCCTGTGGTGCCTCGCTCCCCTGGCGCTGTACGCGCTGGCTCAGCCCGTGCTGGCCTTGGGCCTGGGCCTGCTGGGCAGCGCATTCGCGGCGCTGTGGCTCGCGCGCTGGTTTGCCCGGCGGCTGCAGGGCTTCACGGGCGACTGCCTGGGCGCGACCCAGCAGATCAGCGAGATTGCGTTCTACCTGGGCGCTGCTGTCGGCGTGCTGCGCGGCGCCGGATGACGCGGCTGTGGCTGGTACGCCATGCGCTGCCGCTGGTCGCGCCGGGCATCTGCTACGGCCGGCTGGATGTGGACGCCGATGCCCAGGCGACGCAACAGGCCGCCCAGCAACTGGCGCAGGCCTTGCCCGGCGGCGTGCTGCTGCGCCATTCACCGCTGAGGCGCTGCGTGCAATTGGCGGATGCCGTGCGCGCGCTGCGGCCCGACCTGTGCAGCCAGGCGGATGCGCGCCTGCAGGAAATGGATTTCGGCGCCTGGGAAGGCCAGCCCTGGGATGCGCTGCCGCGCGCCGAACTCGATGCCTGGGCCGCCGACCTGCATGGCTATGCGCCCGGCGGTGGCGAGGCACTGGCCGCGATGCTCGCGCGCGTGCGTTTGGCGCTAGAGGAACCGGGCCCCGCCGACACCGACAGGGTCTGGATCAGCCATGCGGGCGTGGCGCGCTGCGTGCATTGGCTGCGCACCGAGCGCGGAAAACCGGCGACGGCCGCTGCGTGGACCCAGGCCGCGCCCGCGCCCGGGCAGTGGTTTATTTCTTGATCGGCAGTTCTAGCGTCACGGTGGCTTCACCCTGGCGCGAAGGCCCGAGCCGCGCCTGCTGTACGCCGACCGACTGCAGCACCAGGCCTTGATCGACTTGCGCGCCCACGGGAAACGCCCGCGCGGGTTGGCCGTTGACCCCGATCACCGCTGCGCCGCGGCCACTGTCGCGTCCCGCCAACAGTCCCTGGAGCGTATAACGGCTGGGCGTGGCCGGCGCCTGGGCCGTGGGTGCGGCCGGTCCCGCACCCAGCACCTGGGCCAGCGCCTGCAGGTCCACTGCGACGGGGCCGGGCGCGGCAACCGCGACCATCGCCGCCTCGACCGGGGAAGCCAGGCGCAGAGTCCAGAACACCAGGCACGCTCCCGCGACCGCCCAGAGAATGAACGTGCACAAACGCACGCGCCAATTTTGAAGCGAATTTGTCACCATGACGCATTATCATGGGTTCATATGACGTTACAGCTACTGAATTCCATGACAGTTCCGCAATGCACACCGGCGCGCCCGCTGCGCCAGGCCGTACAGCGTGGTTTCACGCTGATCGAGCTGATGGTGGTGCTTGTCATCATCGGCGTGCTCGGCGCGCTGATCGTGCCCAACCTGCTCGACCGCGCGGATGACGCGCGTCGCACGGCGGCGCGCACCGACATCACCAACATCATGCAGGCGCTCAAGCTCTACCGGCTGGACAACCAGCGCTATCCGACGACCGAACAGGGATTGCAGGCCCTGGTGGCGCGTCCCACTGCAGGCCCCCAGCCCAACAACTGGAAGCCTTATGTGGAAAAGCTGCCCAACGACCCCTGGGGCAATCCCTACCAGTACCTGAACCCGGGCATCAAGGGCGAAGTCGATGTGATGTCGCTGGGCGCCAACGGCCAGCCCGGCGGCGAAGGCAACGACGCCGACATTGGCAGCTGGCAGTAATGCGCCCTCTTGGGGCAGCGCGCCCGTACGCGCGTGGGCTCCCTGCCTGACCGGATACGGCCATGACACGCGCACGCGGTTTTTCCCTGTTGGAGTTGCTGGTTGTGATCAGCATCATGGCGCTGGCCACGGCCGGCGTTGCCATGTCCATGCGCGACAGCGGCCAGAGCCGGCTCGAGCGCGAAGGCGAGCGGCTCGCGGCCTTGCTCGAGGCCGGCCGCGCCCAGGCACGCGCCAGCGGCACGCTGGTGCGCTGGCAGGCGACGGCTGCGGGCTTTCGCTTTGAAGGCCTGCAGCCCGGCAGCACCTTGCCCACGCAGTGGCTGGATGCGGGCACGCGCGTCGCCGACGGCGCGGTGCTGGTGCTGGGCCCCGAGCCCCTGCTGCCGCCGCAGCGCACGCTGCTGACCCATGTCGACACGCCCGAGCTGCGCCTGTCGATTGCGTCCGATGGCCTGCGGCCGTTCGCGCCCGAGGGCAGGCCATGAACGCACCGCTGCGCCGCCGGAACGCTGCGCCCGCCCGCGGCTTCACGCTGATCGAAGTGCTGGTGGCGCTGGGCATAGTCGCCATCGCGCTGCTCGCGGGCGCCCAGGCCACGTCGGCGCTGACGCGCAACGCCCAGCGCCAGACAGACATGCTGCTGGGCCAGCTCTGCGCCGAGAACGAACTGGTGCGCATGCGCCTGTCGCAGCAGATGCCCCCCGTGGGCGACACCAGCGGCAGTTGCGAGCAGGCGGGCCAGGTCTTTGGCGTGACCCTGATCGTGCGCCCCACGCCCAACCCGAGCTTTCGCCGCGCCGATGTGAAGATTAGCAACGGCCAGTTTCCGGTGCTGAGCATCACCGCCATCGTGGGACGTTTTTGACATGCAGGCCCGCGCGCGTCGCCCCCTGTCCCGGGCCAGCGGTTTTACCCTGGTTGAATTGCTGGTCGCGCTGGTGGCGATGGCGCTGATGGCCTTGATGGGCTGGCGCGGCCTCGACAGCATGCTGCGCTCGCAGCAGTACACCCGCGCCCATACCGACGCGCATGCGGTGCTGCAGACCGCGCTGGCCCAATGGAACGCCGACCTCGACGGACTGATGACGCTGGAAAACACCCAGGCCATAGCCTGGGACGGCCAGGTGCTGCGCCTGACGCGGCGCAACACCGCCGCGCCCGAAGCCGGCGCGCTGGTCGTGGGCTGGACCCGGCGCACCAGCCAGGGCCGTGACCAATGGCTGCGCTGGCAGTCGCCGCCGGTGCGCACGCGCAGCGAATGGAACGATGCCTGGAACCAGGCCAGCCAATGGGCACGCAATCCCAGCGACGCCCAGCGCGCACGCGAAACCGCGCTGTTCCCGCTCAACGGCTGGGCCATCTATTACTACCGCGGCGGCGCCTGGAGCAACCCCCAGTCCAGCGATGCCACGACCAGCACGGCGACCGACGCGGCAAATGCAGCCGCAGCCGCGGAAACCACAGGGACCGCGGGCACGGCGGGCACGGCGGGAACTCCCGGCACCACTGCCGCCACCAACAACGACATTCCCGATGGCGTGCGGCTGCAGCTCGATCTTCCCGCCGGCGCGGGCATTGCCGGTCGCCTCGTGCGCGACTGGGTCAACCCCCTGCGCCAGAACAGCAGATCATGATCGCCACGCGCTCCCTCCGCACCGCCGCCCGCAGCCCGTCGCGCGGCGCCGCCTTGCTCACCGCGATGCTGACCGTGACGCTGGTCGCGACCTTCGCGGCCACGGCACTGTGGCAGCAATGGCGTGCGGTCGAGGTCGAGACCGCCGAGCGCGCGCGCGCCCAGGCCGCCTGGATACTGCTGGGCGCGCTCGACTGGTCGCGCGTGGTGCTGCGCGAGGACGCGCGCTCGGGCGGCCCCGACCACCTGGCCGAGCCCTGGGCCGTGCCGCTGCAGGAAGCGAAGCTGTCGAGCTTTCTCGCCGCCGAAGCCAACGTGAGCCAGGTCGACGATGCGTCGACCGAAACCGCGAATGCTTTCCTGTCGGGTGAAATCATCGATCTGCAGTCGCGCATGAACCTGCGCAACCTGCTGCTGCGCAATGAAGCCACCGAGCTCGCGTTCTCGCGCCTGTTCGAGCGCCTGGGCCTGCCGGCCTCTTCGCTGCAGCAGATCGTCGTCGGCCTGCGCATGGCCCAGGCCGCGGGCAACAATCCGGAAAGCACGGCACCGCTGATGCCGCGCACGCTGGCCCAGCTCGGCTGGCTGGGCGTCGCCCCCGAAATCATTGCGCGGCTCGAGCCGCATGTCACACTGCTGCCCACGCCCACGCCGGTCAACCTCAACACCGCGAGCGCCGAAGTGATCTGGGCCAGCGTCAAGGACCTGGACTGGGCGCGGGCCAACCAATTCATCCAGGCGCGCGAGGCCAGCCCCGTGCGCACCATGCCGGATGCGCTGCAACGATTGGGCATGCCGTCCGACACGCCGCAGGACCTGCTCGCGTTCTCATCGTCTTTCTTCGAGATCCGCGGTCGCCTGCGACTTGGCGAAACCATGGTCAGCGAACGCTCGCTGGTGCAGCGCACCGGCATGAATGTCGTTACCCTGTGGCGCGAACGCGGCCACTGGACCTCCCAGAATCTGCCCCTGCCGGTAGCCACTCCGGCACGTACCTCCAGTCTATGAGCCTTCTGATACTCCAACTGCCGCTTGCGCCCGCGGGCCCTGAATGGCAATACGCGTTTGCGCTGAGCCTGGATGGTCAGACCGTCGCACGCCATGCGGCGGCCACGGCGACCGAACTGCCCGCGGCGGGACGCGCGGTCGAAGTCGTCGCCGTCATCCCCCACCAGGCGCTGTCATGGCACCGCATCACCTTGCCGGCCGGCATTGCCGTGGGCACGCGCAACGCGACCACGCGGCTGCGCTCGGTGATCGAAGGCCTGGTCGAAGAACATCTGCTCGATGAACCCGAACTGCTGCACTTCGCGCTGGAGCCGGGCGCGCGCGCCGGCCAGAGCGCCTGGGTCGCGGCCTGCGACCGCGGCTGGCTGCGCTCGCACCTGCAGGCGCTGGAAACCGCACAGCGGCGCGTGGACCGCATCGTTGCCCAGCTGACGCCCGCGGCCGAAGGCCAAGCTCCTCACCTCTGGGCCATGGGCACGCCGGAATCGGCCTGGCTGCTGGCCACGGGCTGCGGCCCCGACCAGGGCGTGGCCTGCGCGCCGCTGAGCGCCGAAGGCCTGGTGCTGCTGGGCGCGCCCGAAGGCCTGGTCGTCGACGCCGCGCCCGCGGTGGCGGCGCTCGCCGAGCAACGCCTGCAGCAACCGGTGCGCCTGGAGGCACTGGCCGAACGCTTGCTGGAAGCCAGCCGCAGCCCCTGGAATCTCGCGCAGTTCGATCTGGCCGTAGGCGGTCGCAGCCATGCGCTGCGGCGCGTGGTCAGCGCCTGCCAGTCCTTCGTGCGCGCCCCCCAGTGGCGCGCCGCGCGCTGGGCGCTGGGCGTGCTGGTCGTCGCCCAGCTGGTCGGGCTCAATGGCTGGGCCTGGAAGGAACGCCAGGCACTGGCCGCCAAGCAGGCCGCAGTGCGCGCGAGCCTGCTGCAGGCGTTTCCGAAAACTGCGCTGGTGGTCGATGCGCCGCTGCAGATGGAGCGCGAAGTCGCCCAACTGCGCCAGCGCACCGGCAGTCTTTCGGCGCAGGCGCTCGAGCCGCTGCTGTCGGCCGCGGGCCAGGCCCTGCCCAGGGGCATGCGCCCGCATTCGATTGAGTACAGCGATCAGGAGCTGCGCCTGCGCGGGCTCACGCTCGACGCCACGGCGCAGCAGCAGCTGCAGTCGCAACTGGCCGCGATGGGCTATGCCGCCCGCGCGGACGCGCAAAGCCTGGTGCTGCGCGCAAAGGAACAACCATGAATACCGCCCGCTCTCCCCGCCTGGGCGCCTGGCAGGCGCGCTGGGCCGGTCTGGCGCCACGCGAGCGCCAGGCCCTGTCCCTCGCCGCGGGCACGATCGCCCTGGCGCTTGCCTGGTGGCTGCTGCTCGCCCCCGCGCTGCAGACACTGCGTGCCGCGCCCGCACGGCATGCGGCGCTAGACCTGCAGCTGCAGCGCATGCAACGCCTCGAAGCCGAAGCCCTGCGCCTGCAGGCCGAACTGCCGCCGCCCACGACCGAGTCCGCCGGCGCGCTGCCTGCCGCGCGCCCCGACCTGCAACGCGCGTTGCAGGACTCGGTCAGCAGCCAGCTCGGCCCGGGCGCACGCCTGGTGCTGCAGGGCGAACGCGCCCAGCTCACGCTCAAGAACACGCCTGCCGCGGCGCTGGCCGCGTGGCTCGGCCAGGCACGCCAGAATCTCAAGGTCAGCACCGTTGAAATGCGGCTCACGGCGACTGCCGGCCCGGCGCAGGCCAGCGCCAGCGAACCGCACTGGGATGGCAGTCTGGTGCTGGCCTTGCCGCTGGCGGAGGCCACGCAATGAAGTCCTTGCGTCGCTCGCCGCGCAGCCGCCGGGCCGAGGCCACCGTGCGCTCGCCGCGCGCCTGGGCCGTCACCGGCGCGCTGCTGGGCGCGCTGGTGACGCTGGTGCTGGCCGCGCCCGCCCACTGGCTGGCCGCGGGCCTGGAGCGCGCGACCCAGGGCCAGCTGCAACTGCTTGAAGCCCGAGGCACGCTGTGGACCGGCTCGGCGCGGCTGGTGCTCAGCGGCGGCGCGGGCAGCCGTGACGCGCTGGCACTGCCCTCGCGCGTGGAGTGGCGGTTGCGCCCCGATTGGCGCGGCGCGCGCATCCAGCTCGCCACCGAATGCTGCACGCCGCAGCCGCTGCAGGCGCGCATACTGCTGCACTGGCAAGGCGTGGAAACGCAGGTCCAGGACCAGCAGAGCCAATGGCCTGCGGCCCTGCTCACGGGCCTGGGCACGCCGTGGAACACCGCCCAGATCCAGGGCCAGCTGCAGCTGCGCACCCAGGGTCTGAAGGTGCAATGGCTGGCCGGCCGCCTGCGCAGCGAAGGCCAGCTGCAGCTCGATGCGCTGGGCGTTTCGTCCCGGCTGTCGACGCTGCGCCCCATGGGCAGCTATCGGCTGGTCTTTGACGGCGGCGATGCGCCGCAGGTCACGCTCAGCACGCTCGAAGGCCACCTGCAGCTCAGCGGCGCGGGCCAATGGGTCGGACAGCGCCTGCGGTTTCGCGGCGAAGCCAGCGCCTCGCCCGAGCGCGAGGCCGCGCTGGCCAACTTCCTCAACATCATCGGGCGGCGCAGCGGCGCGCGCTCCATCATTTCCCTGGGCTAAATTCCATGACGTTCATCACTGCACGCCGCTTGCGCGTCGCCCTCCACTCCCTCGCCGCCGCGGCCACGCTGGCCTGTGCCGGCGTTTCCGCGCAGACCGCGCCCCGCAGCAAAGAACCGGTGACGCTCAATTTCTCCGGTGCCGAGATCGAGGCCGTGGCCCGCTCCATGGCGACCATCACCGGGCGCAACGTGGTGGTCGACCCGCGCGTCAAGGGAACGATGACGCTGATCAGCGAGAAGCCGCTGGCCCCGGCCCAGGCCTTCCAGCAGTTCCTCGCGGCGCTGCGGCTGCAGGGCTTCACGGTAGTCGAGGCCGCAGGCCTCTACAAGGTCATTCCCGAAGCCGACGCCAAGCTCCAGTCGGGCAATGTCGCCGTGTCCCAGGGCGGACGTGGCGGCTCGCCGGCCGGCGGCCAGATCGTGACGCAGATCTTCAAGCTCAACTTCGAGACCGCCGCCAACCTGGTGCCCGTGCTGCGGCCGCTGATCAGCCCGAACAACACCATCAACGTGAACCCGGGCAACAACTCGCTGGTCATCACCGATTACGCCGACAACGTGCAGCGCCTGGCGCGCATCGTCGCCGCGATGGACGTGTCGAATGCCACCGACATCGAAGTGATTCCGCTGCAGCACGCGGTGGCTTCCGAAATGGCAGTACTGGTGAGCCGGCTGATCGAAGGCGGCAGCGCAGGCGCGGTGCCCGGCGCCGTGGCCCAGGGCCAGACGGACACGGGTTTCAAGACCACGCTCATGGCCGAGCCGCGCAGCAACGCGCTGGTGGTGCGCGCCTCCAATCCCGCGCGCCTGGCCCAGGTGCGCTCGCTGATCGCGCGCCTCGACCAGCCCGCGTATGCCAGCTCGGCCGCGGCCAGCGGCAACATCCATGTGGTCTATCTGAAGAACGCCGATGCGGTGACGCTGGCGACGACGCTGCGCGCGGCCATGGCCAGCGACGGCGGCGTCGGCAGCCAGGCCGCGGGCGGCAATGCGGCGGCCAGCTCTGGCGGCGGCATGCGCACCACCGGCCTGGGCAACACCTCCACCAGCCAGACCAGCAGCGCCAGCGGCCTGTCGGGCAGCAGCACCAGCAGCGGCCTGGGCACGGACAGCGGCAGCCTGGGCAGCAGCAACCAACCTTCGACCGGCGGCCAGATCCAGGCCGATCCTTCGACCAATTCGCTGATCATCAGCGCCTCGCCGCCGGTCTATCGCCAGCTGCGCGCGGTCATCGACCAGCTTGACGGCCGCCGTGCCCAGGTGCTGGTCGAAAGCCTGATTGTCGAAGTCACGGCCAACAAGCTGGCCCAGTTCGGCGTGCAGTGGCAGTCGCTGCTGGGCAACAACGGCAGCACCATGGGCGTGATCGGCACCAACTCTGGTACCAGCGGCGCCAATATCCTGGGCGTGACCGCGGGACTCGCCGGTGGCGCGACCACGGCCGCAACCGCGCTGGGCAACCTCGGCGCCGGCCTGAACTTCGGCATCGCGCCGCGCATCAACGGTAAATACTATCTCGGCGCACTCGCCAACTTCCTGCAGAACAGCGGCGACGCCAACGTGCTGTCGACGCCCAATCTGATGACGCTGGACAACGAGGAAGCCAAGATTATCATCGGCAACAACGTGCCTTTCGTGACCGGCTCCTACGCGAGCACCACCGGCACCTCGGGCGTGAGCCCGTTCACCACCGTTGAGCGCAAGGACGTGGGCCTGATGCTGCGCGTGCGCCCGCAGATCAACGAGAACGGCACGGTGAAGATGTCGGTCTACCAGGAGGTCTCGAAGATCGACAGCTCGACGCTCAAGGACACCAACGGCCCGACCACCAGCAAGCGCTCGATCGAGTCGAACGTGCTGGTCGAGGACGGCAGCATCATCGTGCTCGGCGGATTGCTGCAGGACGACTACTCGCAGGCCGAGGACAAGGTGCCGCTGTTCGGCGACATTCCGGGCCTGGGCAACCTGTTCCGCAGCGAGAACCGCGCGCGCAAGAAGACCAACCTGATGGTGTTCCTGCGCCCCGTGGTGGTGCGCGACGCGGCCGCGGCCGATGCGCTGATGACCGACCGCTACGAAGTCATTCGCGCGGCGCAGCAGGGCCTGCAGCCGCAGCCCAGCACCATTCTCAACAGCGTCTCGGGCGCTCCCGTGCTGCCCGCGCTGCAGCCCGGCGGCCCGGCCCAGCCGCTGGCCACCGTGCCGTTCGCGCCCGAGGCGCCCAAGCCCGCGCGGCCGCGCATCGTGCCCCTCACCGACACCGACGACGCCTACAGCGCGCCCTGATTCCATGCGTTATCCCCTGCCCTACGCCTATGCCCGCAGCGCGCAGCTGCTGCTCGAGGACGACGGCCAGCAGCCCGTGCTGTGGCACGGCCCTGCGCCCGACTTCCAGGCGCTGTCCGAAGTGCAGCGCAAATACGCCGTGCCGCAGTGGCAGGCGATTGACGCCGGCCAGCTCGCGCAGCGCATCAGCGCCGCCTACGCCCAGGGCGAGTCGAACGCCGCGCGCGTGGTCAGCGAAGTCGAATCCGACGCCGATCTGTCGCGCATGATGCAGGACCTGCCCGCCGTGGAAGACCTGCTGGAAACCGCCGACGACGCGCCCATCATCCGCATGCTCAACGCGCTGCTGACCCAGGCCGCGCGCGACGGCGCCAGCGACATCCACATCGAGCCCTACGAACGCCATTCGAGCGTGCGGTTTCGCGTCGACGGCGACCTGCGCGAGGTGGTGCAGCCCAACCGTGCGCTGCATGCGGCGCTGATCTCGCGGCTGAAGATCATGGCCGACCTCGACATTTCGGAAAAGCGCCTGCCGCAGGACGGGCGCATCAGCCTGCGCCTGGGCACGCGCGCCATCGACGTGCGCGTCTCCACGCTGCCCAGCGCCCATGGCGAGCGCGCCGTGCTGCGTCTGCTCGACAAGAGCGGCTCCAAGCTCACGCTCGAGTCGGTGGGCATGCAGGGCGAGACGCTGGAGCGCATCGAGTCGCTGATACGCCAGCCGCACGGCATCATCCTGGTCACCGGCCCCACGGGCTCGGGCAAGACCACGACGCTGTACGCGGCGCTGCAGCGCCTGGACGCATCCAGCGGCAACATCATGACGGTCGAGGACCCCATTGAGTACGAGCTCGCGGGCATAGGCCAGACCCAGGTCAACTCCAAGATCGATCTGACCTTTGCCAAGGCCTTGCGCGCCATCCTGCGCCAGGATCCGGACGTGATCATGATCGGCGAAATCCGCGATTTCGAGACCGCGCAGATCGCGATCCAGGCCTCGCTGACCGGCCACCTGGTTCTGGCCACGCTGCACACCAATGACGCACCCAGCGCCGTGACGCGCCTGATCGACATGGGGGTGGAGCCTTTCCTGCTGAGCAGCTCGCTGCTGGGCGTGCTGGCCCAGCGGCTGGTGCGCAAGATAGACAAGTCCGAGCCCAGCGGCTACAAGGGCCGCACCGGCGTGTTCGAGCTGCTGGTGGTCGACGACGCGATCCGCAGCCAGATCCACAGCCAGGCCAGCGAAGCCGATATCCGCGCCGCGGCGCTGGCCAGCGGCATGACGCTGATGCGCGACGACGGCGAACGCCTGGTGCGCTCGGGAATCACCACGCCCGAAGAGGTGCTGCGCGTGACGCGCGACTGACGCAGCGGGGCGCGGCGCTGGGCCGGCTTGCCGGAAACTAGCAACCGCGTGCCGGACTGCAGGGCATTGTTTCAGCGGCGACAATGTTCGCCATGATGCAAACCCTGAGCACCTGGAGCGCGCCCTACGGCGGCGAGACTTTCCTTTTGTTGGCCCTGCTGGCGATTGCCAGCTACGGGCTGCTTTTGTTTTACAAGCCCCGGCTGTCGGAGACCCAGCTGCGCCGCTGCATAAGGCTGGCCGCGCTGATCGCGCTGCCGCTGTCCTTCGTGGCCATGGAAATGGGCAGCAACAACATCGGCATTGCCGTGCTGTCCTTCATCTGGTGCATTGTGGTGGGGATCACCTGCAAGAACGAAATCACCCGGCGCTACACCCCTTGATAGTGGCGCGTTCACCCGCATCTTCGGATGCTGGGGCAGCCACAAGCCACGTTGATCGGCTTGCGGCCATGTGACCCCTTCGGCCCAACGAAAGACCCACTGCATGCTGAAAAACCTCCAAGACATCCGCCTTTCCCTGTTGGATCTCGTCGCCGTGCGCGAAGGAGGCAGCGTGGGCCAGGCCCTGGAAATCGCGCTGCGCACCGCGCAAAAGGCCGAGGAACTGGGCTTTGCGCGCTACTGGCTCGCCGAGCACCACAACATGCCGGGCATCGCGAGTTCCGCGACGGCCGTGCTGATCGGCCATATCGCCGGCGGCACCAAGAGCATTCGTGTGGGTTCGGGCGGCGTGATGCTGCCCAACCATGCACCGCTGGTCGTGGCCGAAGCCTTCGGCACGCTGGCCGAACTCTATCCAGGCCGCATCGACCTGGGCCTGGGCCGTGCGCCCGGCACCGACGGCCCGACGATGCGCGCGCTGCGCCGCGACCGCGTCGAGACCGAACAGGACTTCCCGCGCGACGTCGCCGAGCTGCAGCAGCTGCTGGGCCCGGCCACACCGGGCCAGCGCATCATTGCGATGCCGGGCGCGGGCACCAATGTGCCTATCTGGCTGCTGGGCTCCAGCCTGTTCTCGGCCCAGCTCGCCGCGCACATGGGCCTGCCCTACGCATTTGCCTCGCATTTCGCGCCGCGCATGCTGCACCAGGCGCTCGACATGTACCGCGAACTGTTCCGACCTTCGGCAACGCTGGCCAAGCCCTATGCGATCGTCGGCGTGCCCGTGGTCGCCGCGCCCACCGACGAGGAAGCGCAATTTCTCGCCAGCAGCACCCAGCAGCGCATCCTGGGCATTCTCACCGGCAACCGCTCGCGGCTGCAGCCGCCGGTCGAGAACTACGCCGCCCAGCTTTCGCCGTCGGAAGCCGCGGCCATCAACGACTTCCTGCGTGCCGGCGTGATCGGCAGCCGGGACACCGTGCGCAGCCACTTCCAGGCGCTGGCACAGTCCACCCAGGCCGACGAGTTCATGCTGGTCAGCGATGTCTTCGACCCCGATCTGCGCCTGCGTTCGCTCGAAATCGCGGCCCAGGCGATGGCCGGCTGACAGCCGCGCGCGCCGCGGCAGCGCCGGCGCGGCAATGGCGCACACACAGCGTCATCGCCAGCGGCTAATATGTGCTGAATTCCTTTCGCCCGCCCTGCCTGTTTCCCATGCCTGCTTTTTCCTACGAAGCCCTCGACGCCCAGGGCGCCTCCCGCAAGGGCACGCTCGAGGCCGACAACACCAAGTCGGCGCGCAATCTGCTGCGTTCCCAGGCGCTGGTGCCGCTGTCCGTCGTTCCGCTGGGGTCGGGCGCGGCGCCCGGCGCCGAGCTGACATGGCAGGAACGCTGGTTCACGCGGCCGGTGTTCAATGCGAGCGCGCTCGCGGTCTGGACGCGCCAGCTGTCCGGCCTCGTGACTTCGGGCCTGCCGCTGGAGCGTGCGCTCAGCGCGCTGGCCGATGAAGCCGAAGACCAGCGCCAGCACCACCTGCTGGCCACGCTGCGCGCCGAAGTCAATGCGGGCTCCACTTTTTCGCGCGCGCTGCAGCAGCATCCGCGCGAATTCTCCGAAATCTATTGCGCGGTGATTGGCGCGGGCGAGTCGAGCGGCAGCCTGGGACTGGTGCTGGCCAGCCTGGCCGATGACCTCGAGGCACGCCAGGCGCTGCAATCCAAGCTGATAGGCGCATCGCTCTATCCGGCCATCGTGTCGCTGGTGGCCATCGTCATCGTGCTGTTTCTGGTGAGCTATGTCGTGCCCCAGGTGGCGGGCGTGTTCGTCGGCACCAAGCGCCAGCTGCCCATGCTGACCGTGGCCCTGCTCGCGATCAGCGATTTCGTGCGCGAATATGGCTGGCTGATGCTGGGCGTGCTGGTGCTGGGCGCGCTCGCCGCGCGCCAGATGCTGCGCAACCCGGCGACGCGCGAGCGCTTCGACGCCGCCTGGCTGCGCCTGCCGTTGATCGGCCGCCTGGCGCGCAGCTACAACGCCGCGCGCTTTGCAAGCACGCTGGCCATGCTCGCGGGCGCGGGCGTGCCGATTCTCAAGGCCTTGCAGGCCGCGGCCGAAACGCTGGGCAACCGCGCGCTGCGCGCCGACGCTCTGGACGCGCTGGTGCTGGTGCGCGAAGGCGCGCCGCTGGCCTCGGCCCTGGCCAAGAAACGCTTTCCCGGCCTGCTGGCGATGTTCGCCCGGCTGGGCGAGCAGACCGGCCAGTTGCCCGTGATGCTGCAGCGCGCCGCCGTGCAGCTGTCGACCGAAGTCCAGCGCCGCGCAATGCACCTGGCAACCATTCTCGAGCCGCTGCTGATTGTGGTCATGGGCCTGGTCGTGATGCTGATAGTGCTCGCGGTGCTGATGCCCATCATCGAGCTCAACCAGTTCGTCAAGTAAGCAGGCGCGCCATGTCCGTGACGCTCGAAGACAAACTGGTCGTCGCGATCTCCTCACGCGCGCTGTTCGATTTCGAGGAGGAGAACCGCCTGTTCGAGCGCAGCGACGCCGCCACCTATCTGGAGCTGCAGCGCCAGCGGCTGGAAATCCCGGCGCAGCGCGGCATTGCGTTCTCGCTGGTGCAGAAGCTGCTTGCGTTCAACACGCCCGATGCCCGGCGCGTCGAAGTCGTGATCCTCTCGCGCAACGACCCGGTCAGCGGCCTGCGCGTGTTCCATTCGGCTGAATCGGCGGGCATTGCGCTGCAGCGCGGCGTTTTCACCCAGGGCCGGCCGCCGTTCGGCTATCTGCGTCCGCTGGGCGCGCATCTGTTTCTCTCGGCGAATGCCGACGATGTGACCGAGGCGCTGCGCCTGGGCTACCCCGCAGCCCATGTGTTCACCGATTCCGTGCAGGCCAGCCTGTCGCACCCCAACGAAGTGCGCATCGCTTTCGACGGCGACGCCGTGCTGTTTTCCGACGAAGCCGAGCGCGTGTTCCAGGCCGAAGGGCTGGAAGCCTTCCAGCGCCACGAGACCGACCGCCACGGCCAGCCTCTGCCCGACGGCCCGTTCAAGCCGCTGCTCGCCGCGCTGCACCGGCTGCAGCAGATGGCCGCCGAAGTGCCGGGCATGCGCATCCGCACCGCGCTGGTGACGGCGCGCAGCGCGCCCGCGCACAAGCGCGCGATCCAGACGCTGATGAGCTGGAACATCGCCGTGGACGAAGCAATGTTCCTCGGCGGCCTGAGCAAGGGCGCCTTCCTGCGCGAATTCGAACCCGACTTCTTCTTTGACGACCAGACCGGCCATGTGCGCAATGCGGCGCTGCATGTGCCATCGGGCCATGTGCGCAGCGGCATAGCAGCCAGCCTGCAGGAAACATCTGCAACCAGGCGCAAGCAGTTCGGCCAGGGGTGATTGCGCCGGCCTGGGCGCAGCAGCGCCAGCCATGGCACCATGGTTCGCATGGCAAATTCCTATTTCCCTCTTCTCCTGCGCCAGCGCGCCGCCGGCCTGCTGTGCGGTCTGGTGCTGCTCACGGCCTGCGGCCTGGCGCTGGCGCAGACCCCGGCGCCCGATGCCGCGCCCGCCGAAAGCGCCAACGGCGCTGCGCTGACCAAAGGCGAAATCAAGGCCAGGCGCGATTTCCAGCTGCTGGACTTCAACAAGGACGGCAAGCTCAGCCGCAGCGAAGTCGCGCTGTTTCCGCGCCTGGCCGCGGCCTTCGACACGGCCGATACCGACAAGGACGGCTTTGTGTCCTTCGAGGAAGTCGAAGTGTTTGCGCTGCAATACCGCGCCGAGCGCGCGGCCAAGGCGGCGCAGCAGGCGGACAAGAAGTAATTGCGTTTTTTGCGCGCCGGCCGTTCATGGTTGGACGCGCACTGCCAGGGAAGCTCACCACGAACGGATACGGCGCTTGCAGCCAGCGTGTCACAGCGTAGGGGCACCGAGCAAGGGCCGCCCCGCAGCAAAGGTGCCGTCCCTGGCCGGGCGCCCCTGGCCGGGCGCCCCTGAGCGGCTCAGGGGGGGCTTTTACAATCCCCGCGTGCGCTTGGTCTTGGGCTCGGAGTAGGTCAGCGGCTCGTCCTTGACGATCAGCTTGTTGCGCTCGGCTTCGTCGGTCTGGCTGACCTGCTGGGCCTGGTCCACCACGCGCGCGCTTGCCAGCCACAGCGACTGGAAATGCTCGATCAGCTGCTTGTGGATGGGCTCCTTGGGCGGCTCCTCGACTTCCTCGACCTGCTTTTTCTCTTCGACCGCCGTCCAGTCGCGGTTGCCCTGGTCGGGCGCCGAAGGCTTGTCGGGCTCGCGCACGATCGCGCCTTCGCCCAGGCGGTCGGTGGATTCGATCGCGTTCACGGGGTTGATGGGGCGCACGGGCACGGCACCTGACGCGCCGGTCGAGTACAAATCAGCGCCCGTAGGTCGCCAGGCAGACGATCGATCGACAGGTGTGATTGACATGGTGAATCCTTCGGTGGCTCAAAAGTATGGCGAATGGCGGAAACTTCCCGCCCTCGTACCTTCATCGGCAGCGCCAGCCAAAAATAAAGCAATTTCTGCAAAAAAACCGGTTTTTTTGCAGAAATTTTGCCGAACCCGCCCAAACCCAGAGCCCATCGGCCCCCAGCGCTATAGAAATCGCTCGAGCAGGCGCTGCGAAGGACGGTCCAGCGCCGTGGTGTCGGGCACGGCGAACTGCACGCCGTCGCTGCCCGCGATGCGCAGCCGCGTGCGGCCGTGGAGCTTGCGGATGTCTTCCTCGGCCTTGAGCACCAGTTGCGTCGCGCCGCGGTCGGTGTCGACTTCCCAGGTGCTGGGCGTGGAAAAGCTCGAGACGCTGCGGATCTTGAGGATGGTCGGCACGAACTCGCGGATGGCGAGGTCCTGCTCGATCAGCACGCGCGCGGCCGGCGGCAGCAGGCTCATGTGCGCCACCCACAGCGCTTCCTTGCCGTCGCTGCGCATCAGCGACAGCCCTTCCTCGGGCGCGGCCATGGGAAACGCGCGCACCGGCACCACGCCCACATGCTCGCTGCCGTCGGCCAGCGTCAATACCAGGCAGCCATGGGCGTCGCGCCGCACCTGCAGGTCCAGCGGGGTCATATCCAATGTTTCGGCCATGGTTCAGTCCTTGATCAGCGAGGTTTGCAGCACCAGGCCTGCGGCCTGCGCATCTTCTTCGGCACGCCGCGCCTGGGCTTCGTACAGGCGCCAGTAGGCGCCGCGCAGCGCAATGAGTTCGTCGTGCGGGCCGACTTCGACGATCTCGCCGCGGTCCATGACCACCAGGCGGTCGGCCTTGCGCAGCGTCGACAGGCGGTGGGCAATGGCAATCGTCGTGCGGCCCTGCACCAGATTGTCCAGCGCCTTCTGGATTTCCTTTTCGGTCTCGGTGTCCACGGCCGAAGTCGCTTCATCGAGAATCAGGATGCGCGGGTCGATCAGCAGCGCGCGCGCGATGCTGATGCGCTGGCGCTCGCCGCCCGACAGGCTCTGGCCGCGCTCGCCGACCAGCGAGTCATAGCCCTGGGGCAGGCGCAGGATGAATTCATGCGCATGGGCGGCACGCGCCGCGGCAACGATCTCGGCGCGCGTGGCCTCGGGCTTGCCATAGGCGATGTTCTCGGCAATGGTGCCGAAGAACAGGAACGGCTCCTGCAGCACCAGGCCGATGTTGCGCCGGTAGTCGGACACCGAGATGCGGCGCACGTCGACGCCGTCAAGCTGGATGGAGCCGGCCGAGACGTCGAAGAAGCGGCAGATCAGGTTGACCAGCGTGCTCTTGCCCGAGCCGCTGTGGCCGACCAGGCCAATCATCTCGCCGGGCTTGATGTGCAGGTCCAGGTGCTTGATCACGCTGCGGCTGCCGTAGCGAAAGCCCACGTCCTTCATGGTGATCGCGCCCTGGACCTTGTCCATCTTCACGGGGTTGGCGGGCTGGGGCACGTTGCTCACATGGTCGAGGATGTCGAAGATGCGCTTGGCGCCGGCCGCGGCCTTCTGCGTGACCGAGACAATGCGGCTCATGGAGTCGAGGCGCGTGTAGAAGCGGCCGATGTAGGCGATGAACGCCGTGAGCACACCGACGGTGATCGAGCCGTCGGCCACCAGGTAGATGCCGAAGCCCCAGACGATCAGCAGGCCGATTTCGGTCAGCAGCGTCACCGTGGGAGTGAACAGCGACCAGGTCTTGTTGACCTTGTCGTTGGCCTGCAGGTTGATCTGGTTGGCCTCGTCGAAGCGCGCGGCTTCGCGCTTTTCCTGGGCAAAGGCCTTGACCACGCGGATGCCGGGAATGGTGTCGGCCAGCACATTGGTGACTTCGGACCAGACGCGGTCTATCTTCTCGAAGCCGGTGCGCAGGCGGTCGCGCACGGTGTGGATCATCCAGGCAATGAACGGCAGCGGCACCAGCGTGACCAGCGCCAGCCAGGGGTTGATCGAGAACAGGATCACCGAGGTCATCACGATCATCAGCACGTCGGTGACGAAATCCAGCGCGTTGAGCGACAGAAAGAGGTTGATGCGGTCGGTTTCGGCACCGATGCGCGCCATCAGGTCGCCCGTGCGCTTGCTGCCGTAGTAGTCGAGCGACAGCGTCAGCAGGTGGTTGTAGGTGGTGGTGCGCAGGTTGGCACCTATGCGCTCGGAGACCTTGGCGAGCACGAAGGTGCGCGCCCAGCCCAGCGCCCAGGCGAGCAGCGCCGAGCCCAGCAGCGCGCTCAGGTAGAACGCCACCAGGCTGGAGTCGATCTTCTCGCCGTTCTGGAACGGGATCAGGATCTTGTCCATCAGCGGAATGGTCAGGTAGGGCGCGACCAGCTGGGCGCAGGTGGTGGCCAGCGTCAGGATGAAGCCCAGCAGCAGCTGGCCCTGGTAAGGCTTGGCGAAGCGCCACAGGCGCAGCAGCACCCAGGTCGAGGTCTGGGGCGCCTGCTGGCGCGCGCAGGCCGGGCAGTCGTCGGTATTGGGCGGCAGGGTCGCATGGCACACCGGGCAATGCGCGGTTTCCTCGTCTTCGACCGCGCTGTAGGCCTGCTGGCGCGCGATGCGCTCGCGCTGGCGGTCGAACTGCTGCTGCAGCAGCACCATGGCCGCCTGGTGGCTCAGCGTGACGAACCAGTGCGCCAGGCGCGCGTCATGGTTGTGCAATTCGAGATGCCCGACACCGCCGTGGTCGTGCAGGCGCAGGCTCTGATCGATGGTCAGTGCCCACTCACTCCATTGACGGGTCTTGGGGTCGCAGGCCAGCAACCTTTCTTGCGTCAGGGCCAATAGACCATTGCCAAACTGCAAATCAGCACTCAGGTCAACCGGGACGATGGCTAGAACGTTCTCATCAGAAGCGAGCCTGGCTCGCAGTTCGTCCCCCAGAGGGCCGGCAAAGACTGCCGAGGCGTCCACAGTATGGTGATGTTGCATGTTGAATTATTTTCCTCCGCCGCTGGCGGCTCCAAGAGTCTTACCGACTACCGCATCGGCATGGTAAACGTGGCAGCGCCGGACGCTCGTTACTCATTGCTCAACGCGCGAGCCTTCGATTAGGCTGACAAGCGGCACAATGCCTTTCATTCTTGGGCAGGAATGTGCAATTCCTGTTCTCCCCACCTTCTTACCGCTGAATGACATGGCGAAACTCAACGACATCCAACTCTTGCGTACAACCTTCCTGCGTGGCCCCAGTGTCTGGACCTATAGGCCCGTGCTCGAGGTGTGGCTGGATCTGGGTGAGCTCGAAGAATATCCGTCCAACAAGATTCCCGGCCTCAACGAGCGCCTGACCGCCTGGCTGCCCGACCTGATCGAGCACACCTGCGGCGTCGGCGAGCGCGGCGGCTTCATTCAGCGTCTCGAAGGCGGCACCTGGATGGGCCATGTGCTCGAGCATGTGGTGATCGAGTTGCTGAACCTCGCCGGCCTGCCCGCCGAATTCGGTCAGACACGCGAGATTTCCAAGCCCGGCGTCTACCGCATGGTGTTCCGCTGCCCCGAAGAAGCCGTGGCGCGCGTGGCGCTCGAAATGGGCCACCAGCTGCTGATGGCGGCGATCAACGACCAGCCGTTCGACCTCAAGCCCGCGATCCACGCGATCAAGACCGCGATCAACGACCGCTACCTGGGCCCCTCGACCGGCTGCATCGTCGATGCCGCCAGCGAGCGCCGCATTCCGCATATCCGCCTCAATGACGGCAACCTGGTGCAGCTGGGCTACGGCGCGGCCCAGCGCCGCATCTGGACCGCGGAGTCGGACCAGACCAGTGCCATCGCCGAAGGCATTGCCCAGGACAAGGACTTCACCAAGCGCCTGCTCGCGGCCTGCGGCGTGCCCGTGCCCGAAGGCCAGGTGGTCAACAGCCCCGAGGAAGCCTGGGAAGTCGCGCAGGAAATCGGCACGCCCGTGACCGTCAAGCCGTCCGACGGCAACCACGCACGCGGCGTGACGCTGGAACTGTACGAGGAAGCCGACGTCAAGACCGCTTTCGCGCTGGCCCAGCCCGAAGGCTCGGACGTGATCGTCGAGAAGTTCATCGACGGCGTCGAGCACCGCATCCTGGTGGTCGGCGGCAAGGTCGTTGCCGCGACCAAGGGCGAGACCGTGAGCGTCTACGGCAATGGCACGGCAACGCTGAGCCAGCTGGTCGAAGTGCTCAACCAGGATCCGCGCCGCGGCCCCGAACAGGAATTCCCGCTCGACTGGATCAACCTGCAGGCCGGCGCCGTGAAGCTGGAACTCAACCGCCAGCATGTCGCGCCCGATTCCGTGATTCCCAAGGGCCAGGCGGTGCTGCTGCAGCGCAACGGCAACATGGCGATCGACTGCACCGACGAAGTGCACCCCGATGTCGCGTACTACGCGATCCTGGCGGCGAAGATCGTGGGCCTGGACATCGCGGGCATGGACATGATCCTCAAGGACGTGTCCCAGCCCATGCAGGGCCAGGGCGCCATCCTCGAAGTCAACGCCGGCCCCGGCCTGCTGATGCATCTGAAGCCGACCAACGGCGCGCCGCGCCCCGTGGGCATGGCGATTGCCGACCACCTGTTCCCGCGCAGCGAGGAAGACCGCGATGCGGGCCGGATTCCCGTCGTGGGCATCGTCGGCACGCGTGAAAACGCGTTCATCGCCCGCCTCGTCGGCTGGCTGCTGCAGCTGTCGGGCAAGCGCACCGGCGTGGCCAGCAGCGAAGGCATGTTCCTGGCCAACCGCCAGACGCAGAAGACCGATACCGCCAACTGGGCCGGCGCCCACCGCCTGCTGACCAACCGTCTGGCCGAGGCCGCGGTGATCCAGACCACGCCGCGCTCCATCCTGGAAGAAGGCCTGGCCTATGACCGCTGCCTGATCGGCGTGGTCACCGACATGGACGGCTACGAGACGCTGGCCGACCACGACGTGCTCGAAGCCGGCCAGATGCGCCGCGTGATCCGCACGCAGATCGACGTGGTGCTGAGCCACGGCGCGGGCGTGCTCAATGCCGACCTGGCCGAAGTCGCCGACCTGGCCGAGCTCAGCGACGGCGAAGTGATCCTGTATTCGCTGGACGCCGCCAACCCCGTGGTCGCGGCCCACCGCCAGGACAACGAAGGCGGCCGCGCCGTGCTGGTCAAGGGCAACAATGTGGTGCTGGCCACGGGCGCGCAGGAGCGCGTGCTGGGCACGCTGGACGCGCTCGCGCTGCCCGGCGGCAAGCGCCCCGACACGCCGGCGCTGCTGGCCGCGATCGCCACGGCCTGGGCGCTTGATATCTCGCCCGATCTGATCGGCGCCGGTATCAAGACCTTCGAATACAGCAACTGATTTCACGCAAACCACGACGACATGCATGCCCGGCTGGCCCCACGCCAGCCCGCCATCTGAAAGAACCGACTATGCAGATCACCCGCATCCGCGCCTTGCGTGGCCCGAATCTCTGGACCCGCAGCACCGCCATCGAAGCCATCGTGCAGTGCGAAGACAACGAGCAGTGCTACACCTCGATTGCCGGCTTCGAAGAGAAGCTGCGCGCGCGCTTCCCGACCATCGCGCCGCTGCAGCCGCATGGCGCCGACCAGCGCCTGTCCCTGGCCCATGTGCTCGAAGTCGCGGCGCTGTCGCTGCAGGCCCAGGCCGGCTGCCCGGTCACGTTCAGCCGCACGCATGAGACGCTGGAAAACGGCACCTTCCAGGTGGTCGTCGAGTACACCGAGGAAGCCGTGGGCAAGCTGGCCGTGGAAAAGGCGCTGGAGCTGGTGCAGGCCGCGCTGGCCGATACCGCCTTCGACGCCGAAGCCGCGATCACCGCGCTGCGCGAACTCGATGAAGACGAGCGCATCGGCCCCTCCACTGGCGCCATTGTCGACGCCGCCGTGGCGCGCGGCATTCCGTTTCGCCGCCTGACCTCGGGCTCGCTGGTGCAGCTGGGCTGGGGCGCGAAGGCGCGCCGCATCCAGGCCGCCGAACTCGACAACACCAGCGCCGTGGCCGAATCCATTGCCCAGGACAAGGACCTGACCAAGCGCCTGCTGCACTCGGCCGGCGTTCCCGTGCCGCTGGGCCGCCCGGTCGAATCGATCGATGAAGCCTGGGAAGTCGCGCTTGAAGTCGGCCTGCCGGTCGTGGTCAAGCCCCAGGACGGCAACCAGGGCAAGGGCGTCACGGTCAACCTGACCGAACGCAGCCAGCTCGCCGCGGCCTACGCTTCGGCCGAAAAATACGGCACGGTGATGGTCGAGCGCTTCCTGCCCGGCCATGACTTCCGCCTGCTGGTCGTCGGCGACCAGCTGGTCGCCGCAGCGCGCCGCGAACCGCCCCAGGTGCTGGGCGACGGCCAGCACACGGTGCGCGAACTGGTCGATGCCGTGAACCTCGACCCGCGCCGCGGCTCGGGCCATGGCACGGCGCTGACCAAGATCCGCCTCGACGACATCGCGGTCGCGCATATCGCGGCCGAAGGCCTGACGCCGGACTCCGTGCCCGCCCAGGGCCAGCGCGTGGTACTGCGCAACAACGCCAACCTGTCGACCGGCGGCAGCGCCACCGATGTGACCGATGACGTGCACCCCGAGATCGCGGCGCGCGCCATCGAGGCCGCGCAGACCATTGGCCTGCACATCTGCGGCGTCGATGTGGTCTGCGAAACCATGCTGCGCCCGCTGGAAGAGCAAAACGGCGGCGTGGTCGAAGTCAACGCCGCGCCCGGCCTGCGCATGCACCTCGCGCCCTCGTTCGGCAAGCCGCGCCATGTGGGCGTGCCCATGGTCGACCAGCTGTTCGCCCATGGCCAGGACGGCCGCATTCCCGTGATCGCCGTGACCGGCACCAACGGCAAGACGACCACGGCGCGCATCATCGGCCACCTGTTCGCGGCCCATGGCCTGCGCGTGGGCATGACCAACACCGACGGCGTCTACGTCAACGGCCGCCAGATCGACAGCGGCGACTGCTCGGGCCCGCGCAGCGCACGCAACGTGCTGGCCCACCCCGAAGTCGACGCTGCCGTGCTGGAATGCGCGCGCGGCGGCATTCTGCGCGAAGGCCTGGGCTTTGACCGCTGCCAGGTGGCCGTCGTGACCAATGTGGGCGAAGGCGACCACCTGGGCCTGAATTTCATCACCACCGTCGAGGACCTGGCCGTGCTCAAGCGCGTGATCGTGCAGAACGTCGCGCCCACGGGCTACGGCGTGCTCAACGCCATCGACCCGCATGTCGCGGCCATGGCCAGCGTCTGCCCCGGCAAGATCATCTACTTCGCGGCCGACCGCCACCACCCCGTCATGGCCACGCACCGCGCCCAGGGCAACCGCGTGGTCTATGTCGACGGCGACTCCATCGTTGCCGCCGAAGGCTCGTGGCGCGAGACCATTTCGCTGCGCGACGTGCCGATCACGCGTGCCGGCACCATAGGCTTCCAGGTCGAGAACGTGATGGCCGCAACCGCTGCGGCCTGGGGCGCCAACCTGCCCTGGGAAACCATTCGCCGCGGCCTGTCGGGCTTCGTCAACGACAGCGACAACGCTCCCGGACGCTTCAACGTGATGGACTACCGCGGCGCGACGATCATCGCCGACTACGGCCACAACCCCGACGCGATGCGCGCGCTGGTCCAGGCCGTGGAAGCCATGCCGGCCAAGAAGCGCAGCGTGGTGATCAGCGGCGCGGGCGACCGCCGCGACCAGGACATCAGCGAACAGACCAAGATCCTGGGCCATGCCTTTGACGACGTGATCCTCTACCAGGACGCCTGCCAGCGCGGCCGCGAAGACGGCGAAGTGTTGCGCCTGCTGCAGCAGGGCCTGGCCGGCGCCAGCCGCACCAGCTACGTCACCGAGATCCAGGGCGAGTTCGTCGCCATCGACCACGCGCTCGCGCGCCTGCAGCCCGGCGACCTGTGCCTGGTGCTGATCGACCAGGTGGAACTGGCGCTGGCCCATTTGCAAAAGCATGTGGACGAGGCCGCGGGCAGCGCCGCGCCCTGAACGCCGGCGCGAATGGTACAAAGGGGGCACTGCCCCCTTTTTTCATTTCTGCCCGCCATGCCCCACAAAACGCTCAAAGCCCTGCTGATTCTTGCCCTGGCCGGCTGCGGCGCCGCCGCCCAGACCGAGACCATAGGCTCGGTGGACACCGTCTTCAAATTTCTGGGCCCGGACCACAAGATCGTCGTCGATGCCTATGACGACCCCAAGGTGGCGGGCGTGACCTGCTATGTGTCGCGCGCCAAAACCGGCGGCATCAAGGGCGGCCTGGGCCTGGCCGAGGACCGCGCCGAAGCCTCGATCAGCTGCCACCAGACCGGTGCCATCACCATCAGCGCCCCGCTGCCGCAGCAGGAGGAGGTCTACAGCGAACGCGCCTCGCTGCTGTTCAAGCGGCTGCGCGTGGTGCGCATGCTGGACGTGCCGCGCAACACCCTGGTCTACATGACCTATTCGGACCGCGTGATCGAAGGCTCGCCACAGAACAGCGTGACAGCCGTACCGGTGCCACGCAGCACGCCGATTCCGGTGAAGAAATAGGCCGCCTACGGACGACTCCGGCCTACAGGCCTGCCTGGGCAGCCGGCCTAGCATGGGAGCTCTGCAAAGGAAGAAACCATGACCAGCAAGCCACAGACTCCCGAGAAGACTGCCACGCCCACCGACACCATTGACGCGCCGCGCAGCGTGGACACCACCGAGCGCGAGGACGGCGACGCCACCGAATCGCCCAAGCTGCCGCACGAGCGCGACGAGTCGGTCGACATGACCCATGGCGAGCCCAGCGAAAAAATGCGCCAGGCCCATGCCGATGTCGCCAGCGGCCAGCAGGACACCGACGCGCGCAATACCGAGGCGCGCCGGCTCGATCCCAAGAACAACCCCAGGGCGGCCTGAGCGGGGCCAGGCCGCGCTAGCCCGCGATCAGCACCAGACCCGGCGGCAGGCTCTCGCCGAAGCTGCGGCGCTGCTCGGCGGCATCGAGTTCCACGACGCCGGCCACCATGGCCTGCCAGTTTTCGGGCGCGCGCTGCTGCGCCAGCCGCGCGATCACCGGCGCGCGCTGGGCATCGCTCAGATCGCGCGCTCTGTCGCCGGTCATGCGCGCAATCTGCACCGCGGCAAACATGGCGCTGTCGTTGTGGCGCCAGTCCTGGGCCAGCACCGCGTCAAGGAACGGGTCGAGCTGCTCGGGCGGAATGATCTGGTGCGCGCCCGCGGGGCCCAGCGGCACGCGGCTGCAGATGCGCCCCAGCGCCCACCAGGTCTGCAGCGATTCGCCGGGCTTGGCCAGGCGCTCGAGCATCCACTGCGCCATTTCAAGCCGGTAGGCCCAGGGCACGTTTTCCAGCACCGCAAACAGCCGCACCATGTCGTCGTAGCTGCCCAGCGCCGATGATTTTCCCTGGGCGCGCTGGCCGGCCTGCTGCATGTGGCCGGCGACATCTTCGAGCAATTGCATCTGCTGGGCTTCGGCAAGGCCGGCGGCCGCGCGCCGCCAGAAGATCCACCATTCGGCCCAGTTGCCGCTGTCCTGCGCATGGGCCAGGCCCTGATCATGCAGCGCCCAGACCTGGGCCATGCGCCACTCGTCGAGCTCCGCCCCCACGCCGGGGCGCAGGCAGTAGCCCGCGAGATTGAGCCAGCTGCGCTCGTGCTCGGGCGTGCGCCGGCGCCGGCGCGCGCGCGCCAGCAGCGCGTCGAACAAAGTGCGCAGCAGCGCGAGATCCCAGCTTTCGCGCGCGCCCAATATTTTTTCCAGCGCTGCGCGCAGCTGTTTGACTTCCTTGGCGGCCACGCTCTGGTCCTGGCTGCCGAACACGCGCTCGATCTGCGCGATGGCGCGCGCCAGCGCGGCGTCGGCCTCCGCATCGGCTGCCGCGGTATCAGCTGCCGCAGCACCGGCCTCGCCACGCACTGCAAAGACCAGCGGCCAGGTCTGCGCCGGGTCCTGCACGGCAACGCACTGCACTTCGAGCGTGCCGACTTCGGTCATCGTTGCCTGCAGCAGCACTTCGACCTGGGCGCATTCGCGACCCGGCGGCGCGGGCAGCACGGCGCTGAGCGGCGGCAGATGCACCAATTCCTGGCCCGCGAGATCGCGCACCTCGCCGGCCGCCACCGGGACCGCCGCGGTCGATGCCAGCAGATGAAAGCGCACGGCCTGGCCCAGGCGCAGCGCAAACCGCTGGTCGACCAGGCGCACCGCCACGCCCTCTTCGCTGCCCTGGGGCAGTATGCAGATCGCGCGCAGCCGGCTGTCGTCGCTGTCCAGCCGCAGGAAATAGCTGCGCGCCGAGCCGCCGCCAATGCGCAGGCCGCGCGGCGCGGCCGCTGCGGCGGCGGGCCGGCCGCGCTGCGCGCGCTCCAGGCCATAGGCGACCGCGCCGCGCGCCACTGCCCAGTCGGGGTGTTCATTGATCAGCACGCGCGGCGGCGCGCCGCGCCATTGCGTGAGCTGTTCGAACACGCGCTGGGCAATCGCCGGGCTGTGGAACACCCCGCCGTTGAACAGCACGCTGTCGGGCACGCCCTGCGGTCCCAGCAGCGGCGCATGGGCATGCAGAAAAGCCGCGAGATGGCGCGTGATAGCCGCATCGGCAGGATAAGGCAGCCCCCAGGCCAGCAGGCCGGCCTGGCGCTGCTGCGGCCGCGCGTCGGCGGGCTGCAGCGGGAAAAAACCTTCGAGCAGCATCTGCTGCACTCGCTCGCGGCGCAGCTGCGCCGAGCGCGCGCCGCCCATCAGCTGCGCGCCGCTGCCCAGCAGCGTGACCGTGACGGCTTCGGGCGCATCGGCCGCCAGCAACTGCTCCTTGGCGACGCGGCAGCGCTGCACCAGCTGCGCAAAGCGCGCGGCCGACAGCCGCGGCTGGGGCGCGGCCATTTCGGCCTCAAGGCCATGGGCCAGCGCCAGATCCATGTTGTCGCCGCCCAGCATCAGGTGCGCGCCCACGCCGCGGCGCGCGAGTTCGGGCAGGCCGTCGCTGGCCTGCACCTGCACCAGGCTCAGATCGGTGGTGCCGCCGCCGATATCGACGACCAGCAGCCATTCGGTGCCCTGCAGCGCCTCGCCCACCTGGGCCGACTGCATCAGCAGCCAGTCGTGCAGCGCGGCCTGCGGCTCCTCCAGCAGGCGCAGCGGCGGCAGGCCGGCGAGTTGCGCGGCTTCTAGCGTCAGCGCGCGTGCGCCTTCGTCAAACGACGCCGGCACGGTGAGCACCAGTTCCTGCTGCGCCAGCGGTGCTTCGGGAAAGGCGTCATCCCAGGCCGCGCGCAGATGCGCGAGATAGCTCGCGCTCGCCTGCAGCGGCGAAATCTTGGCCACGCCTTCGGGCGCGCCCCAGGGCAATATAGGTGCCGAGCGATCGACGCCCGCATGCGACAGCCAGCTCTTGGCGCTGCTCACCAGCCGGCCCGGCACCTGGGCGCCCAGATCCTGGGCATAGCGGCCCAGCAGCGCGGGCGCGGCATCGCTGGCAAACAAAGCAGGCCAGGGCTGATTCCAGGTTTCTGGCGCGAGTTCGCCCGCACCCGCCTGGTAGCGCAGCGAAGGCAGCAGCGGGCCGGAGGCGATTTCCGCGCCCGAGATGCGCTGCGCGATCGGCAGCAGCGTGACCGGCGCGCTGCCGTCGGCCGGCGCATAGGCCAGCAGCGTATGGCTGGTGCCCAGGTCTATGCCGACGATATAGGCGGCTGCGGACTGGGTCAATGCGCCCTCCTTTTAGACGGCGGCGCTGTCAGCGCGCACATCGAACTCCACCTTCCAGCGTTCCTCGCTGCCCAGCGGAACGGCATGCAACTCGAGCGTGCCGATATCGGTCACGCTGGCATGCAGTCGCACGGCGACGACTTCGCCGGGCGCGCGGCCCTGGGCGGGCAGCAGGATCTCGATTTCCTGCAGCTCGACCAGTTCCTCGGGGCCCCAGAACTCGAGCAGGCTGCCGACCTGGTCGTTGCGGCGGGTCGACGAGCCGAAGAAGCGCAGCCGCACGGGCTCGCCCACGACCAGGCCGAACTCCTGCGCGTCGAGCGCGACTTCCGTGCCCTCCTCCATGCCGAAGGGCGCCAGGCACAGCGCCGACAGCGGCGGCTCCATGCCGGGAATGGCGGGCATGTTGGACTCGACACCCACGTAGTACGACTGCGCCGCGCCGCCGCGGATGCGCACGCCGCGGCCCTGGCGTACATAGCCGAAATAGGCCGCGCCGCGCGCCACCGCCAGATCGAGATCGGCACCGCCGAGCAGCCGCGCGGGCGCCGCGCCTTCCGATGCCAGCCAGCCGTTGAGCACCGACAGCAGGCGTTCGGCAATCAGGCCCGACTTGAGCACGCCGCCGTTGAACAGCACGGCCGAAGGATGCAGGAAGCTCGCGCCTTGGGGCTGCGTGCCCTGCAGGCCTTCGATGGCTTCGGTGGCGCCGGCCTGGCGCGACAGGAAGGCCGCGAGGTGGCGCGTGACGGCCGCGTCCTGCGCATAGGGCAGGCCCAGCTGGGTCAGCGCGGCGCGCGCGCGCGTCAGCGGCTTGTCGCTCACGGCGACCTGCGGGAAGAAGCCGTCGACCAGGATCTGCGTGAGTTCGGCGCGCGTGACTTCGGTGCGCACCGAGCCGCCGATCAGCTTGGAGCCGCGGCTGGGAACGACCACGGGAACGCTGTCGAGCGCGGCGTCGCTGAGCAGCGCTTCCTTGGCCGCGCGGCAGGCATGGGCCAGGGCGCGCGTCTGCCAGGCATCGAGCTGGCGGCCTTCGGCAGCCAGCTTGCGCGCCACGCCATAGGCCAGCGCCAGATCCATGTTGTCGCCGCCAAGCAGGATGTGCTCGCCCACGGCCACGCGCTGCAGGCTCAGTTCGCCGGCATTCTCCAGCACCGCCATCAGCGACAGATCGGTGGTGCCGCCGCCGACGTCGACCACCAGGATCACATCGCCGGGGCTGACCTGCTTGCGCCAGTCGCCCGCGCTGCCTTCGATCCAGCTGTAGAGCGCGGCCTGGGGTTCTTCCAGCAGCGTCAGCTGCTGGAAGCCCGCGGCGCGCGCGGCTTCGGCCGTGAGCTCGCGCGCTGCCGGGTCGAACGACGCGGGAATCGTCACCGTGATGTCCTGGGCGTCGAACGGCGCTTCCGGATGCGCCTGCTCCCAGGCCCAGCGCAGGTGCGACAGATAGCGTATCGAGGCCGTGAGCGGCGAGATGCGGTGCACTTCGGCGGGCGCGTCGGCCGGCAGCAGCGGCGCGCGCCGGTCCACGCCGGGATGGCACAGCCAGCTCTTGGCGCTGCTCACCAGCCGGATCGGCGTGGCTGCGCCGCGCGCACGCGCGAGTTCGCCTACGGCGAAGTCCTGTTGCGCCCCCCAGGGCAAGGCAAGATCGCCGGGAGCGAGTTCGCTTTCATGCGGCAGATAGAGAAACGAAGGCAGCAGCGGCTTGGCTTCGACCGCGGCCGGGCCCGTGAGCTGCGGAATGTCGAGCACGCCATGCACCACCTGGTCGCCGTCGCTGGCCTGCTGATCGACCCACGACAGCGCGCAATGCGTGGTGCCCAGGTCTATGCCTATGCTGTAGCGCGCGCCGCTCACAGTTCCACCTCGGCCTGGGCGATCACGCTCGCCGCCTTGGCGTCGGTCAGCTGGGGCAGGCGCGTGGCGCTCACGCGCCAGCCGCGGTGACCCAGCGTGCCGGTGAACGGCGCCTGGCCCACAACGTTGCCCGTGAGGCGCACGGCCGCGGCGTCAAAGCCTTCGGCCAGCGTCACGCGGCTGCCTTCGGCTTCGCTGCGCACCGGCTCCAGCGTGAAATGCTCGGCCAGCACCTTGCGGCAGCCGGCGTGCACCACGCGTGTCGCGGCGCCGATGTCGGCGTCGCTGTAGCCCGTGGTGTCTTCCTGCACGAAGTCGACAAAGCGCGCTTCGCGCTGCAGCAGGCCCAGCAGCTGCAGCGCGCTGGTATCGGCGGCAAGCACCGGCGCGACGGGCGCGGCAACGGGTGCAGCAACGGGCGCGGGGGCGGCAACGACCGGCGCAGGCGCGGCGGCCACCGGGGCGGGTGCGGGCATATCGGCGGCGAAGGCTTCGCCCGCACGCAGGCGCGCGACGTTGGCGGCGAAGCGCGCATCGCCCAGGATGGCGAAGAAGCTGCTCATGGCAAGCGCAACGCGCGACAGGAAGGAGGGAGGAGTGGAGTTCATGTTCGGGTCTCTGCCATCATCAACGCGGTCGGCGCGCGCACGGGCCGACAACGGGCCCGCTCAGCACAGCACCTGACCGCAGGAGCTCGGGGCCCGGGGGCCGCGGCGTGAAAAGGGAGGGTCATGTTAACGAATCCGGGCGCAGGGCATGGGTCGAGGCGCCACGTGGCGCAGCGGTATATAGGTTTTTACACGGATGCGCGCCGGGCCCAGGACCCACGGGGAAATGGATGCGATGCGATAATTGCGCCACCTGATCACCATCTTTGCCATGCCCACCGCCTGCCCTTCTCCTGCCGAACACAGCCCTGCCCTGCAGCGCTGCGCGCTGGCGCATGGGCATACCGGCGTTCCGACGGCCTTCATCAGCCTTTGCGGCTTTACGGCCCTGCTTTCCGCCGCCGTGCGGAAAGCTCAGACCACGGCACAGGCCGACTGACTTCCCGCACGGCCCCACAGGGGCTTGCGCCGCAAGCTCCTTTGCATGGAGCACGCCAGGATTTTCAAAACCACCCGGGTTCTTTCCTGGCTGCACGTTGGCGCAGCGCTGCATGCACTGCGCGCCACTGATTGCGGACCGTCATGGAATTCTCCAAAGATTTTCTCAAAGCCAAGAGCCCCTGCGCCGCAGGGTTTCGCTGGTTCATTCGCCACCAGCACGAAGGCCGCGACTACCAGTTGCTGCTCGACAACCTGGTGCGCGACGGGCGCATCGAGGACGCATGCTGGCTGCTGTCGCAGTTCGGCCCCACCGACGCCGAACTGCACCTCGACCACCTTGAAGCCGAGGCCCTGGTGTTCGCGGGCAGCGTGATCGTCCACGGCGACGTGCGCGTCGCCGGCGTGCTGCGCGTGGGCCGCAGCCTGCAGGCGGGCGCAGGCATACGCGCCGCGCGCCTGGAAGCGGGTGAGGACATCCAGAGCGGCGGCGCGATCTTCTGCGGCGGTGCGCTGCAGGCCGGCGGCACCGTCAAGGCCGCGTGGAGCGTGGAAACCCAGGGCGACCTGGCCTGCGAAAAGCTGCGCACCGGCTGGGGCCTCGACTGCCAGGGCAATCTGACACTGAGCGGCGAAGGCCAGATCGGCCAGGAGCTGCAGGTGGCAGGCGATATCCGCTGCGCCAAGAGCCTGCGCAGCGGCGGCGCGCTGAGCGCGCAGGGCAATATCCACGCCAGCCACGGCATCGATGCCGGCGGCGACGTGCACTGCGGCAAGCACCTGCAGGCCGACTGGGGCATTCGCGCGCGCGGTGCGATCACCGCTGCGGGCGCGATCAAGGCCGGCGAGACACTGCAGGCCGAAAGCGATATCTGCGCCGGACCGGGCTATGGCGTGTATGCGGGACTGAGCGTGCAGATGGACGCCTGGGAAGACTGCGCGACCGTGCGCGCCGCGCGCAAGCCCGAAGGGCTGGTCAGCGGCCACTGGCAGGCACAGCACGCGGACCGCGCCGTGGCCTGAGCCGGGGCGTGCACGCAGAGCGAGTAGCATCGCTGCGGGCGCGGCCCTTGCCCGCGCCCGATCAGGAGTTTCTTGCATGCTTCGCCGTGATTTTTTTCTTCTGGCGTCCAGCGCCGCCGTCGCCACTTCGCTGCCCCGCTGGAGCTGGTCGACAACGCTGCGCCAACGCGATCTGTTTCCGCTGGGCGTCGCGAGCGGCTCGCCCACCGCCGACGGCTTCGTGCTCTGGACGCGCCTGCTCGACGGCCCGGTGCCGGGCACGGTTGCCGCCGACACGCCGCGCACACCGCTGCCACCCGCGCTGACCGTGCACTGGGAAATCGCCGAGGACGATGCCTTCAAGAATATCGTGCGCCGCGGAACGGCCCAGGCCCTCGAGGCGCTGGGCCATAGCGTGCATGTGGAAGTCACGGGGCTGCGGCCCGATCGCTGGTACTGGTACCGCTTCATGCACGGCGACGCCGTGACGCAGACCGCGCGCACGCGCACCGCGCCCCACATCCACGCCATGCCGGACAGGATGCGCTTTGCGTTCGTGTCCTGCCAGCGCTGGGAGCAGGGCCGCTACGCGGGCTACCAGCACATGCTCGACGAGGATCTGGACGCCGTGCTGTTTCTCGGCGACTACATCTACGAATACGCGATGCCGAAGAAGCCGCCCCACCCGGCGCTGGTGCGCACGCACACGCTGGCGGTCGCCAGAACGCTGCAGGACTACCGCGACCGTTACGCGCTGTACCGCACCGACGCGCAACTGCAGGCCGCGCACCGCGCCTGTCCGTGGATCGTGACCTGGGACGACCATGAAGTGCAGAACGACTACGCCGGCCTCGAAGGTCTGGGCGCGCAGGACGCGTTTCTCGCCATGCGCGGCCAGGGCTATCAGGCGTTCTACGAAAACATGCCGCTGCGCGCTTGCAGCCTCAGCCGCGGCATCGAAGGGCTTGGCACGGCCGACGGTGTGAAGGTCCACGACCGCCACGCCTGGGGCAGGCTGCTGCGCTTTCACCTGCTCGACACGCGCCAGTACAGCAGCGCCCAGCCCTGCCGGCCGCCTGGCCGCAATCCGCCCGATTCGGTCTCGCCCGAACACTGCGCCGAGATGCTGGACCCCGAGCGCTCGATGCTGGGACTGGCCCAGGAGCGCTGGTTGACCGAGGGACTGCGCCAGGATGCGAGCGCGCAGACCCGCTGGAGCGTGCTCGCGCAGCAGACCATGTTCTCGCGGCGCAACTACAAGCAGGCGCCCGCGCAAAGCTTCAACGGCAGCACCTGGGACGCCTACCCCGCAAGCCGCCAGCGCGTGTGCGATGCAATACGCACGAGCGCGGTGCGCAACGCCGTGGTCATCGGCGGCGACATCCACCAGAACTACGTGAGCCGCGTGCTCAGCGATTTCTCCGACCCGGAATCGAAGGTGATCGGCAGCGAATTCTGCGGCACGTCTTTGACGTCGCACAGCAAGACACCGCGCGCACGCGCCCAGGAAATCGCCGACAACAACCCGCACATCCTGCTCGCGCGCCCCGACAAGCGTGGCTATGCAGTGGCCGAAGTCACGCCCGAGCGCTGGACCACGAGCTTGCGTGTGCTCGATGACGTGGCACAGGCCGACAGCGCCGTCGCCACGCTCGCGCGCTTTGTCGTCAACGACCAGGTGCCCGGGCCAGAAATCGCCTGAGCACGCGGCCCGGCCAAGGGACAGGCCGGGGCCTTCCCATGCAAATTGCGCGGCCCGCGAGACGATTCAGCGCCTGGTGTTACCTACCGGGGAATAGCCCAACGTCACCTCGTTGCAATCGCCCTCGCGCCGATAGGAAAAGCGATCGGCCAGTCTGCGCACAAAATGCACGCCCAAGCCTCCAAGGTCCCGTTCTTCCAACGCAACATCCAGGTCTGGCGCAGGCAGACCGGTGGGATCGAACGCCGGACCCCGATCCCGAATCACGGCCTGCAGCGCATGCGGCGGCACGAACTCCACCGCCACCGATACCGGCCCCCCTTGGCCCCCATAGGCATGCATGGCGACGTTCGTCAGCAATTCGTCGAGCATCAGTGCGAACCTGGCCGTCAGCCCCGGGGGCAAATCAGCGGAATCGGCCCAAGCTTCCAGGCGTTCGAAAAATGCCGGCAGTTCCTGGACCGTGCCATGCAGATCACACCTCAAGGAAACGGGATTCTTCATAAGCGACCGTGGAGTCAGGGACTGTTGGATACGAGGTACGCAGGGCCTGCCAGCGGGCTTTGCGCTGGCGTCTGAATATTGTGACATGAGCACCTCCACACCACATCCTCCGTCCCGGGCCTTCGCAGCTCCCCTGCTCGAAGTCGGCGGCCTGTGGCTGCTGATCGTGCTCGGCGGCGTGCTGCTGATCGCCGGCCTGTTCGATCATTGGCGCCAGCAGGAACTGCAGACCCTGGAGCGCGTGCATATCGAACTCACACTGCGCGAAATCCACGATGAAATCGAAGGCGAGCTGTCGCTGGGCAAGGAACTGCAGCAGTACCCGCGCATCCAGGACCTGCTCGAGCGCTATCTGCGCAAGGACCCACAGCTCTACAGTCTGGACATACTGGACAAGAACGGTCGCACGCTGTTCAGCACGGACCGCAGCAGCGAGGGCGAACCCCTGCCGCCGCTGGCCCAGGCAGCGGCTCTGCAGGGAGCGGCAAGCCACCAGCCATGGAACGCCTTCATAGAGTCGACGCCGATGATGGGGCTCGATGTGCGCACCCCGTTTGGCGACACCGCAGGCCATGTGAGCGCAACCTATGCCTCGCATGCGGCCGCCGGGCTTTCTGGCCCGATGGTGTCTGCGCCGCTGCTGCTCAGCTTGCTCGCCACGGCCCTGGCCGGCATGTTCGCAGTCTGGCTGGCCACGGGCCATCAGCGTCGGCTGCGGCACGCTCAGTTGCATGGCCGCATCGCCCAGATCGATGCGCAGCTCGCGACCACGGACCAGCGGCTGGACGAGGGATCGCAACGGCTGGATGTCGTGGAGCGCATCGAATGATCCGCGCAAACGCCCGGCGCAGTGCGCGTGATTGGACCGCTGTGAAGCTGGGCTGCGCGGCCGCCCTGCTGCTGGCCTTGGCCGCGGCCTTTCTGTCCCATGTCCATTACAGCCAGATGCAGGCGGCGCGCGCCCAGGCAGCGCAGACGCGCGCGCAATTGATGGCGCAATCCATAGGCCAGCGTCTGGCGCATGCCATCGCCGCCGGCATCCCTTTGCACGAGCTCGTGGGGGTGCCTGAGTTCCTCGACCGCTGGAGCCGCAGCCATCCCGAAGTCACGCGCATCGCGGTGCACGACATGGAAGGACGGATGCTGTGGATCAACCATTCGCAGAGCACCCCGCCTTCCGAGTTCGGTGAGGGCAGCGCCGATGTCGCGCCCGCAGGCTTTGCGCTGGCGCGCGTCAGCCTGCAGCTGCAGGCCGACAGCCTGCACGGGGTGGCCGAGCGCCTGGCACTGCTCATTCCCGCACTGCTGCTGTGCAGCGCGCTGGCCTATCTCGGCGCGCTCTTCGCCTGCGCCCAGGGCCCATGGCTGCGCAACCACGGCACGCGCCTGATCGCGCGCTGGGTGGCGCGTGGCGACTACCGCCAGCTGCTGGTACTGCCGCAACGCAAGCCGTTTGACCTGCGCGTGCAGGAAGTGGCGCATGGCATGCGCCGCGTGCACGAGCGCGTCACGCGCATGCGCTTGCTGATCGGCTCGCTGCGGCGCACCGAACCGCAGCAGCTGCGGCGCGATTACCTCGATCAGATCCTGCAGCAGGTCGAAGGGAAGGACCGTTTTGCCGACATGGATCTGGCCATTGTGCGGCTCGTCGCCGTCCAGGGCCAGTCGATGTGGATGGGACTGCTGCTGTGTCTTGGCGCGCTCGCGCCCTTGACCTACGCGTTGCGCGCGCTCGCGCAGAACAGCGACAATCCGACCCCTTGGCAGCAGGCGCTGCCGGCCGCATGCCTGGGCCTGCTGGCGCTCGCTGCGGCCGCGGGCTGGACGCTGGCCGCGCGGCTGCGCATGACCACGCTCGCCCTGCTGATCCTGGGGCTGGCCGCGCTGCTGCCGGCGCCTTTGACGCTGCTGCTGGACAGCCCCCTGCACCCCGGCTGGATTGCTGCCTGGAATGGCGGCTTCGCGGGCGCCGCGATGGCGGCCTGCACCTGTACCCAGGGCCACCCCGACACGCATCGCTTCTTCACCCATGTCCAGCCCCGCATTCCCGGTGCCGCGCTGCTCGCCTGGTGGGTGGGGCTGCTGTGGCTCGCGCCCGCGCTGGGCTATTACGCCCATGCGGCACTTCCCTCTGCCTGGGCCGTGGCGACGCTGCTGCTGCCTATGGTCTGCGGACTGTTTTTCGCCGCGCGCTGGGATGTGGCGCACAGCCCCTGGCGGATGCGCATGGCGGCCACGGCGCGCGCTGGCGAAGCCCCGTGGCGCTGGAACGTATTGGGCCTTGCCGCGGGTCTGGTCGCCGGTCCCGTGCTGCCCGGTCTTGCACTGTCCGGCACGAACGCGCCCACGGCCCTGCTGCAGCAATGCGCGCTGGGCCTTGGACTGGCCCTGGTCTGGGCTCGACGCGAAGGGAGCCGGCCGCGCCCGCACGCACCCACTCGGCGCACGCCGCGGCACCTGCAGGCCGCGGCCCTGGTCGGCTTGATCGCGCTGACCCTGCCGCTGGTCACCGGCGCGGCAAGCCCCGGGACCGGCAACTTCGAATGGCTGCTGCCTGTGCTGCAAGGGCTGCCATTGGGATGGCTGCTGGGCCAGGGACTGACCCGGGCCGCGCAGGCCCCTCAGGGTGCAGTCAGCGCGCGGATGTGGGTGGGCGCAGCGCTGGGCGCCGGGTTGAGCGCCGTTGCCATCCTGTCCGGCCTGCAAGGCGGGCTGCCCGTTCTGGCCTTGCTGCTGCTGGCCCGGGCCGGCGTGGCACATCCCAAAGACAAACATGTCGCTTAGATCCCGAATTTTCTGCGCACTAATGCTGGGCATTGCCTGCCTGGGTCTGCTGTGCGCGGCATTGGTCTGGCAAACCCAGGCCTACGCCCAGCAACAGCAGGGGCGGCTGCTGTTGCAGACACTGACCCACGCCTGGGAACAATGGCAGGCACAGCAGATAGACGCGCTGCAGCGCGCCGCGCAGCAACTGACCGACGCCCCGCGGCACGGGCTCGAACAACGCATGCATGCGCTGGCGAAAGGCCGTCCCGGCCTGCGCATCGACCTGTTTGACGAAAATGCACAAAGGCTGGCCACCACCGCCGCAAGCGCCGATTCCGAGCCGCTGCCCGATCCGGCAGCACTGCCCGCGCAGGGTCTGCACGCCCTGTCTGCACGCACCTACAGCTGGCTATGGCGTACCCGCGCAGGCCCGCATGTGCTGGTGCTGAGCCAGGATGCGGTCGCGGTCCTGCCCGCGCTAGCACAACGGCTCGAGGGTCCATTCCACCTTCTCAACATGCGCGGCAATCCTGCGGCCGGCGCTGCGGCGGCCGGCATTGCAGAAAGACGCATGTCGGCCGACGAGCAATTTTTCGCCCAGGTCGTGGTGCCGGTGCGCCACGCACAGGTGCTGACGCTGGCTGCAGGCGATGCGCGGCTTGCGGGGCAGCCCGCACTGCAGCTCGTCAGCCAGCCCCTGACCGGAGCCGGCGGCAGCGTGATCGGCACCCTGGTCTGGAGCCGGCCCATTTCCGCCGACGCACAGCAGCAGCGCCAGTTCGCCCGGCGCCTGGCCATGCACGCAGGTGCGGTGCTGCTGCTGGTCAGCGCCGGACTTTTCTTGTTCCTGCGGCACGCGCTCGATCCGCTGACGCGCAATGTGCAGGTGCTGGAATCGCTGGCCCGGGGCCAGACCGACATTGCGCTGCATGCGGGCGAAGACGATGCGCAAGATGAGTCGGGCAGCGTCGCCCGCGGCGTGCTGCAATTACGCTCCGAGCTGCTGAGCCTGGAGACGCTGCGCCAGGAGCGCGTGCGCACGCGGCGCCAGCAGGAGCGCCTGATCCGCGACCAATTGCGCAGCCTCGCCGAAAACCTGGACCCCACATCGCGCGAGGAAATCCTGCTGGCCCTGGGAACGCAGGCCGTGGCCACTGCATCGACAATGAACGAAGCGCCGAATGGGCTCGCCGACCTGGCCGGCATCCTGGGCCGGATGTCGGGCCTGGTCAGCACCCAGCAGAGCCGGCTGCTCAAGCTGCTGCGCGAAGTGCAGGCCTCGGTCCAGACACAGGCGATGCTGGCCAGCCTGCAACAGGAGCTGGAAATCGCGCGCGAGATGCAGCTGTCGATTCTTCCGCGCCAGACGCCGAGTCGGCCCGAGATCGAGATCGCCGCGACGATGATTGCGGCCAAGGAAATCGGCGGCGACTTCTACGACTACTTCGCCATCGACGACGATCATCTGGCCATCGTGATCGCCGACGTGTCGGGCAAGGGCGTTCCCGCGGCGTTCTTCATGGCCATCTCGCGCACCCTGCTCAAGAGCAACGGACTGTTCCTGCGCACGCCGGGCGCGACCATCGCCGCGCTCAACGACCAGTTGTGCACGGAGAACGACCAGATGATGTTCGTCACGGTGTTCTATGCAGTGCTGCAGCTGTCCAGCGGGCAGCTGACGTACGTGAACGCCGGCCACAACCCGCCGGTGCTGATGCAGCAGGGCAAGGCACAGTTTTTCCCCAGGAGCAGGAACATGGGACTGGCCGTGCTCGCCGGCCAGCACTACCAGGAAGGCGCGCTGCAGCTGTCGCCGGGCGACAGTCTGCTGCTCTACACCGATGGCGTCACCGAAGCCACCGACGCACAGAACATGCTGTTCGGCGATCCGCGCCTGCTGCGGGTGGTGCAGTCGTTCAAGCCCCGGCCCGATCAGCGCGGGCCCGCGCGGCAACTGACCGAGCACATCGTCGCGCAAGTGCGGCGCTTCGAAGCCGGCGCGGCCCAGGCCGACGACATCACGGTCGTGACGCTGACCTACAAGGGCCAGGCGCCAGGAACCGGCGTCAACGCCGCGCCAACCTCCGCTGTTTCCTTTCCGCTGTTGCCAGGAGTTCCATGAAACCCCGTACCGTGCTTTTCCGCGTGCTGCGCCTTGGGCTGTGCCTGGGGCTCGCGCTGGGCAGCGCTGCCCGCGCCCAGGCGCCTGCGCAGCCCGCGTCCTTCACCATCGTGATGGTGCTGCCGCACGCGGCGCAAAGCACCGAAGCCGGTTTTCGCAGCTACCTGCAGCGCGAAAATGTCGCGGCACGCTACATCGAAGTCCGCTATTCGGGCGACAGGCTGGAGGAACCGGTACTTCGCCAGCAGGTCGCGGCACTGGGCCCCGACCTGGTCTACGCCCTGGGCTCGCCCACGGCCCTGGCGCTCGCCGGCCGCCACGACGAAAGCAACGCCGCCAACCCGCTGCGCCACACGCCCATCGTTTTCACGGAAGTCGCCGACCCGGTCGGTGTCGGCCTGCTGCGCAATCCGCAGCGGCCCGAGCGCAATATCACGGGCGTGAGCCATATCGCGCCGCTGGACCTGCAGTTCAACGCCATTCAAGCCTATCGGCCGTTTCACCGCATCGGCTATCTGCACAACCCGGACGAGCCCAACTCGTCGATCATTCTGCGCGACCTGCAGGCGTTTGCCCGGCGCCAGGGCCTGGAGGTGATCGATGCCAGCCTCGGGACCGGTGCCGACCCGGCACAGATCGCGCGAAAGGTGGCCGAGATCGCGGCGCGCGGCGCCGATCTGCTTTACGTGGGCCCGGTCGCCCTGCTCGCGTTCACGCACCGCGACGCAGTCATGGAAGCCGCGCTGCGCCAGCGGCTGCCGACGTTCTGCACCACGGAAAGCATAGTGCGACGTTCGGGCTGCCTGTTCGGACTGTTTTCCAACGACACCAGCGTCGGGCGCTTCGCGGGGTCGATGGCGCGCCAGATACTGCTGGAGAAAAAGCCCGTCAGCGCGATTCACGCATCGACGCTGCAGCACTTTTCACTGCTGGTGAATCTTCCCACGGCGCAGGCGCTGGCCCTGTATCCGCCGATGCTGCTGCTGAATGTGGCGGAGGTAGTGGCCGCAACGTCGCCGACGCGGCGCTGAGCCTGCCGGCTCAGGCAGACTTGGCAATGACATCCTTTATCACATCCGCGACGACTTTGAACACGGTGGTCTGGGTCTGCGCGAAGATAGACCACTCCTGCATTTGAGCCTGCATGTTCAACATCTGGCCGGTGGAGGGATTGTCGCCGAGGGAGCTCAACGTCGCCTTCAGCATGGCTTCGCGGCTGGCCGTGGCCTGGCCGACGACGTTGCCGATATAGCTTAACGAAAAGTCTTGGTTGATTGATCCGGCCATGGTCTAGTTCCTTTCTTGTCCCGGGTACGGGAAGCGGTTGCCTGCAGGAGGCGGGGGGGGCGAAAAATGGGTGAGCACTTCGTGCGCGGCGAGACCGGCATCGAGCAGCGCCGCGAGCTCGCGGTAGCGGTCAGGCGCCACGCCGGCAGCCATGCTGGCGCGCGTGCGCTGCTGCAGCTCGGCCAGCTGCCCCAGCGTCTCTTCACGCGCCTGCGCCGCTTGCGTGCCACGCAGGCGCTCTTCGAGCGGGCTCAAGGCTTCAGGCCGCAGCGTTTGCATCGTGTCGGGCAATAACAATTTCATCGGTTTATCTCCACCCGTTTCGGGCCGTCAAACACCAGGTGATCGGGCGCGATGGCCGCCAGCCGCCAGCCGGCGCGCGCCGCGCCTGGTTGCAGCTTGGCACCATCGGCGAGCACCACATAGGGCGCGGCGCCGCCCACCACGCTGCGCACGGCGAACGGCAAGCCGGCCTCGGAGAAACTGAGCCGGCGCGCCGCGCCGGGCTCCTTGACGAGCTGCGTCCTGAGCAGGAAAGGAACATCGCTCAACGGCGTCTGCGCCTGCGCCAGCGCACGCTCGAGCTGCGGGCGTTGCGACGCAGTGACTTCCACGGTCAGCACCAGTTGTTCGCCATCCCACAGGGCCTCGGTGGCCGTCAGGCCTTGCGCGCCCAGCCAGCGCAACACTTCGGGGCCTTGCAGCGCCGCGACGCGCAGGCCGTCGATGATCTCTATGCCTTCGGGCGCACGCGCGCGCAACTGCGCCAGCGTCTGCTGCTGCATGTCGGCGGTGACCACCACGCCGCGCACCTGCACCTTGCCCGCCCCCATGGGCGCGAAGCGCAGGCTCAGGCCCTGCGCCGATCCCACATCCGTCAATGCATCGAACACTTCCTGCGCCGTGCGCACCGCGAGCCGTGGCAGCGGGCGCAGGCTGGACAGGGCTTGCGCCAGGCGGTCGAACTGTTCTGCGCTGTCGACCCAGCCGCTGACCGTGACCCCCCCCTGGGCGTTGGCAACCACCCGCATGCGCAGCGCCGGGTCGGCGAGCGCGATCGCCATGGTCGCTTCCTTGACGGCCTTTTCCCTGGCCTGCGGCGACAGTTGCAACGGCGCTGCGCCCTCGCCGGCCGCATCGGCAGGCGCGGAGGCCGGCGCATGGCGCCATACGGCCCAGCCCGTGCCCAGCAGCGCCAGCGCCAGCACGCCGACCGCAGCCAATGGCCGCAGGCGCCGCAGCTGCAGCCTGGCGGGCACGGCCACGGCGGCGGCCGGCGCTGCCTGTTCTTCGGCCGGTTCCAGATCCGGGCCGGCATGCGCCGAAGGGGCTTGCACCGCCGCCGGCGCCGGCGGTTCCCAGGGCAGATGGGCCGCGCAGATCGTGGCCTGCACCTGCCCGAGCAACGCGGCCGCCCCCAGCGCAAAGCCGGTCGCCATGGCCTGGCCCGGCGCCTGCACGAACCAGCGTCCGTCCTGCCAGGACAGCTGCAGCGACATGTCGGCGTCCAGCCCGCAATCGCTGAGCAACACATCACAATCCCCCTCGCCGCCGACCCGCAGCCGCTCGTCGGTGGCGATGTCCAGGCGCGCGCCCTGGTGGCAACCGGACAGGATGCGAAGCTCCATGCACGCCAGCGCATCTGCGGCCATGGCAGGAGCACCGCAGTGGGCGTCATGGTGCCTCATGCATACCCCGCGTGCAGGCGGCCGGGCCACAAGCAATATCGGCTTGCGCCACGCATTAAGCTACCCAACCCGATGCGCACTACATACAATCGATTCGCGTAGGGGTTCAATAAATCATCACCATTGAATTGGTTAAGCGCATGAATATCGAGATCGAGCACCGCGACGACATCCTCATCATCCGCCCCTTGGGCCGGCTCGACAGCAGCAGCTCCCCCGAGCTCGAACAACTGCTGACCGAGCAACTCGATGCGGGCTACCAGCGCCTGGTTCTCGATTTCTCGGGGCTGAGCTACATCAGCTCCGCAGGCCTGCGCGTCGTGCTGCTGGCGGGCAAGAAACTGCGTGCCAGCCAGGGCAAGATCGTGCTGGCCGCGCTGCAGGACATGGTGCACGACGTCTTCGACATGAGCGGATTTCTCACGCTGTTCGCCGTGGCCCGCACCCTGGACGAAGGGCTGGCCCAGGTCTGAGGCGCGCGCCGCCGGCCATGTCGGGGCGGTCTTCACAGGTCCACCCTTGCCAGCGGCTGAATGTTGATTTCCTGCGTGAGTTCCTGGTAGGACAGCACGGGCAGCTCGTACAGGTCCTGCTCGATCATCTTGCGCATGTAGCGGCGGATATCCATCGAGGTCAGCAACACGGGCCGCTGCTGGCTTGCACCGATGTCGCCCACAGTCTTCTTGATGTTCTCCACGAGCGCCTTGCTCACCTCCGGATCCAGCGCGAGATAGCTGCCCGCCGATGTCTGCCGGATTGCGCCGCGCACCGCATCCTCGACCGCCGGCGCGAGCAGATAGGCCGGCAGCACGTTGTGCCCGCTCGAGTATTTGTTGCTGATGTGGCGCTTGAGCGTGGAGCGCACGTATTCGGTCAGCAGCACGGAGTCCTTTTCCTTTTGCCCCCACTCGATCAGCGACTCGAGAATGGCGCGCAGATTGCGCACCGAGATGTCCTCGGAGACCAGGCGCTGCAGGATTTCGGCGATCTTCTGGATGGGCAGCACGCGCGTAGATTCCTTGACCAGGTCCGGGAAGCGGCCCTCCATCGCGCTGAGCAGAAAGCGCGTCTCCTGGATGCCGATGAAGTCGGCCGAATACTTCTTCAGCACAAAGGCCAGGTGATAGGTCAGCACCTTGCTGGTGTCCATGAAGCCGATGCCGGCGCGCGTCAGCGTGTCGCGCAGCGTGTCTCTGACCCACAGCGTGGGAATGTGCGGCAGGAAGGGGCTATCGCTTTCGTAGGGAATCTGCAGGGCATTCAAGTTGACTTGGGTTTCGCGCACCAACAGGTAGCCGGGGCGCAAACGCCCCTGCGATACCGGTACTTCGGACAGCAGCAGGGTGTAGCTCTCGGCGGCCAGCGCCTTGTTGAAACGCAGCTGTATGCCCGGAAACGGCACCCCCAGATCGAAGTACAGCGCGCGCCGAATCTTCAGCAGTTCCTCGTTGAGCACCTCGGAATCGAAGCTGGTCTGCAGGTCCGCGGCCACGTCCATCAGCAGCGGCACCGTGGGCGCGAACTCGTCGCTTCCATCGTTCTTGGGCTTGGGCTTCTTGTCGCCCGCGGCCAGCATCGCCGGCACCTCGGTCACCGCGCCGGTCTTGGCGTCAACCACACGGCGCATGCCGCGCATCATGACGAAACCTATGCCGCCGACGACCACCGCCAGCACCAGGAACACCGGCAGCGGCATGCCCGGAATCATCCCCATGCCCAGCGCAACGGCCGCCGCGATCAGCAACGCGCGCGGCTGGGCCAGCACCTGCGAACCTATATCCTTGCCGACGTTCGACGGCCCGTCGCCGGTCTGCACGCGCGTGACGATCATGCCCGCGCAGATGGCGATGAACAGCGCCGGAATCTGCGCGATCAGGCCGTCGCCTATGGTCAGCACCGAATAGACCTTGGCCGCGTCGGCAGCCGTCATGCCGCGCTGCATGGTGCCGACGATGATGCCGCCGAGCAGGTTGACGGCGACGATGATCAGGCCCGCAATCGCATCGCCCTTGACGAACTTCATCGCGCCATCCATTGCGCCATAGAGCTGGCTTTCCTTCTCCACGATGGCGCGGCGGCGCTTGGCCTCCTCCATGTCGATGGTGCCGGCGCGCATGTCGCCGTCGATGGACATCTGCTTGCCGGGCATGGCATCGAGCGAGAAGCGCGCCGCGACTTCGGCCACGCGCTCGGCGCCCTTGGTGATCACCACGAACTGCACGATGGTCAGGATCAGGAACACCACCAGCCCGACCACCAGATTGCCGCCGACGACGAAATTGCCGAAGGTATCGATGATGTGGCCCGCATCGCCCTGCAGCAGGATCAGCCGCGTGGTGGCAATCGAGATGCCCAGCCGGAACAGCGTCGTGACCAGCAGCACCGACGGAAACGACGAAAACGCCAGCGGCGAGGGCAGATACATGGCCACCATCAGCAAGATCGCCGAGATCGTCATGTTGATGCCGATCAACGTGTCGACCAGCCACGTCGGCAGCGGCAGGATCATCATGAAGATGACCGCGACGAGGAAGAAGGCCAGGATCAGGTCATTGCGGCTGGTGGCCAGCTGGACCACGCGCTGCAAGCGGGAAAAGGCGAGAGATTGCGACATCAGAGGACCATTCAAGATTCAGGCGGATGCCGCCAACATCGCGAGATACGCGCGCATCGCGCTGGCGGCTTCGGCGGATTGCTCCAGCGCCTGCAACGCCTGGGCCCTGACCAGATGGAACGAGGCGTCCATCGCACCCAGCAGCGCCAGGCGCTCCAGCGTCTGCAGGGCCTGGGTGGGCTTGGCCGCACGCACCTGCGCCAACGCCAGCGACAGCAGCACGCGCGGGTCGTCGGGCACCAGCAGGTTGCGCGCGATCAGCAGCACCGCCGCCTTGTCGGGCCGACCGTGCTGCAGGTAGATATAGGCCAGCAGATCCATGAACTCGACCTCCTTGTGGCTCGCGCCCTCGGGGACTGCGTGCAGATCGAGGCTGTCGACGGCCATCATCAGCCTTGATACAACGTGCTGCGGTACATCTGCGCCAGCTCGCGCAAGCTGCACTCGTCATCGAGCAGGCGCCCCGCGCGGTTCAGCTGCCGCGCCTTGGCGGAATCGGCGGGGCTTTGCCGCGCGGCCTGGCGCAGCCAATGGCGGACTGCGACCAGCGTCGCGTGGAAACGCCCCGGCAACAGCACGTCGCGGCTCTCCAAACGCGGTCGCAGTGCGGCGTCCAGCCAATCATCCATGGACGACTCCCACAGCAGATCATCCAGTTGAGCACGCGCTCCCATGTCGGTAGGCGGCGCATCACCCCTTTCGGGCATGGCCATCCCGGTTTCAGGGTGCGCATGCGTGATGCTTTCAATGCCCCGGTCGAAAACCAGATGGTTGAAGCGGATATCTGACATGGGAGTCCTTCAGGTGCAGCGTGCCGGCAACGGCCTGGAGATCACGTGCTCTCCATCTGCGCCATAGGTAACCTCCCAAGGGCGACAGTTCCAGGCGCGGGCGCAAAAGCCTGCCGACTCAGACCCCGGCCCGCGCCTGTGCGATCCAGCGTTGCAGATGGGCTGCGAGCCGGTGCATTTCACGCGCGCTGAAGTGCTCCAGCGGCAGTCGAGTGCCCACCACCAGCCATTGGCCCTGGGCAGTGGTGCGCACGCCGACCTGCACCGGATCGGCTGCGGAATCGCTGCGCGCGGCGCGCTGCATGGCCTGGAGCACCAGCGCCGCCAGGTCGTGGGACACGGGCTCGGCATGGTGCAGCACCACTTCATCACCCTGGGTCGACACACCCAGCAGCGCGCCCGAACCCAGCCGCAGCTGCAGATTGCCTTCCCGTCCGGGAGCAAGCCCCGGCAGACCGATGTCCGCGCCGAACTCGGCCAGCACCTTCGTCAGTTGCAGCATGTCAGTACTCATCTTCCTCGCGGTCTATCGCCGCATCGAGCGCGTCCTGCGCGGCCTTGAACACCGACTCGCGCTGATCGGGCGAGACAAACACACGCGGCGGCATATCGCGCAACAGTCCTTTGATGCCCGTGAGGAAATGCACTTGCGGCTCGGCAGCGCGCACACCGCAGCGCTCGCTCAGGCTCGTGAAGCGCTGCGCAGACGGCCACTTCTCGGCGCTCAGATCCACCAGGCCGCGCATCAGCTCCGCGGGTGGCATGCCGGCAAGCGCATATTTCCGCATCAACATGGACTGCAGCGACTTGCAACCATCGAGCACGCTGGCCACGACGCCCAGCTGGAACAGATCGCTCGACAGCGTCTGCAGCCGCGCGGGCGCGCACGACGGCTGCGTGGCCGCGATATCCTGACCCAGCGCCTGGATCAGCCGCTGCAGGCCGACGGAAAACTCCTGCTCGCCGAACCGTTCGAGCGCCAGCTTGAGTGTTCCCGCCAGCGACGCCTCGCCCAGCACCACATCGCGATAGTCGGCCTGGAACCGGGCGATATCCCTGCGGGTCGCGCCGGCCTGGGCCGCAGTCCCCAGCGTATTGATATCCGCGCGTATCTCCGGTCCATGCAGCATCTCCAGATCCTGCAGCGACTCGCGCAAATCCGTGAGCACCTCCTTGGCCGCACCGTCGCGCTCGCCTTGCTGCAGGGCGTAATGCAATGCCATGAACTGCGAGGAGGCCTCGCCGTACGCCTGACGCGCCAGCCGCGCTGGATCGCCCTGGCCCGATAGCAGGCGCTGGGCCAGCTGCGCCAACTCATCAGCGCCCGCACAGACCAGGGCCTGTTGCATGTACGCCTGTATGGCCTCGGCGCTCAGCGCCTCGAGCGCGCGCCAGCCCGCCTTGCGGCGCTCGGCTGCATGCTTGGATTCCAACTGCTCGCCGTGGTGCAGGCTGATTTCCGTGGCCGCGTCGGACAGCATGGAATCGCCGTTGTCGACCTGCACCTGCTGGCCCGCGAACTGGCCTACCGCGGCCTGCTCGTCTCCCTGGGCGCGGGTTTGCAGCCCTGGGCGATCGGACACGGAGGTGTTGAAGGATTCGATTCTTGCCATGGCCTCCGCCGGTGGATGACATGCGCGCGCTGACGCCTCCATCAGTAACAGCGTCCCGCAGGCGGTTCCCAGGCAAGCAAAAAAGCCTCCCGCGGCGGGAACCGGATGGTGCTGCCCGTTACTTACGGTGACAGGGCCGCACGCCCAGCTTTGCCCCCTTGATTGCCGCACCGCAGAGGATCACCAATGGCCACCGACACCACCCCCGAAAGCATCATGGCCCAGGCCGAGGCACTGATAGCGCAGGTGCAGGCCGATCTCGACGCGGGCGAGGCCATCTATCGCGACCTCGGCCTCGATCCCGAGACCGCGCGCACCGCGCTGCAGCAACGCCTGACACCCGAGCTGCACGCGCAGGCCCAGCGTGCCTTCGAGAAAGACCAGCAGGACATAGAGCAACATTTTCACGAGGAGCTGGCCCGCGCCGGATTGACGGCCCCCATCAAGAGTCCCAAACCCACGCGCCGCCCACGCTTCATGGTGTGAGGTCCATCGTTGTGCTTTTCCGAGAGTCCGATATGACTTCTGTATCCGTTAACCACAGCAGCGTCCCCCTATCCAATCCGGCTGATCTGAAGGAGATCGATCCCACCACGGCCATACAGCTGATCCAGGGCCAGCGCGCCGCCTTGCTCGAGGAGCAGCTCAAGGACCAGTTAAATGAAGTAAAAGACCGCAATCGAAAAATCGATCAGCTCAACACGACGCTGAGCAGCGCGCGCGAGCTGATAGCGCAATTTGAAGCGGATGACAAGACCAGCAAGACCTTCAGCGATCTCATCGAGCGCCAGAAGAAAAACTACCGCAACGACATCACCACCGGCTGGCAGACTGAAAACGCTCTGCACGCCAAGGAAATTTACCGAGAAATTGAAGAAAAGATAATTAAAACGAGAAGCACGATATTAAATGCAAAAGCCAAGCAGGAGCAAATAAAAAAAGACGACAAGAAAAACCACAAAGACCACCCAGAATGGCAGGCACAGGAACAAATAATAATCCAGGCAACAAAAGAAAAAGAAACGGCAGAAAAAGCCGAACGAAAAAAAATCCCCGACCTGGAAGTCAGGGATGACCAGACAAAGGCCGGAAAACTGCTGTCTGACCTCAAATCGGCCGCCAAAGCCGCAGGCATGAAACTGGAAATAGCCAACAAGGGCGAGCTGACAACGATGGTGGAAAACATCAGGTCCCAGATCGACATGCTGACCAGCCCCCAGCAAGTGGACATGACGCGACTGCAAAGCTACTCGACCAAATACAACGACACAACCGAAGAACGGACCACAGCGCTCAAACAGGCGCATGAAATTAATTCGAAGATAGAAAACAATATGCGCGGCGTATGACTCCGAAGCTTGCCCGCCTGCGCGCCCCGTTTTCACCCTTATTTCATAGCCGCCTGGAGCATTCATGACCTCTTCAATTGGAAATCACAATGCGCAACAGATTGGCCGCACCGATATCCACAGCATGGGCGTGGAAGATGCATTTCTGCTTGTCAATTACCAGCGAATGAGCAATCTGGGAAATGTACTCAAAGACCAGATCGCGGATGTGCAGGAAAAAAACATCCAGATGAATGAAACCAACGAACTGATGAGCCTGGCGCGCACCGTATTGGCCAAGTTCGGCAGCGATGCAAAATCCGACGAAGAGATCGCCGACAGCGATGAAATGAGCACATTCCGGAAAGAGTGCGCCAATGCGGGATTCAACACCGACGGCATCAGCAACAAGGGCGAGCTGAATGCGGCCTTCGAGAACTTCAAATCGAAAGTCGACTCACTGACCAATACCCAGCAAATCGCCATGTTGCACGCGCAAAGCACATGGCACGCATACAACGAGACCGCCAGCAGCATCACCAATCATTTGAAGGGCATGCATGACCTCAAGCGAGAGATCATCCACAACTCTGTCTGAGGACCTGCAATGAGCGCACTTCCGTTCAACATCGAGTCTTCTGCCCAGGTGCTGGAACTGCTGAGCCAGGGCGGCGGCCTGGGCACGATCTTTGGCTATACCGAAGACGAGTACGAGGCAATGTATGCCCTGGGCCACAGCCATTACAGCCAGCAGCGCTATCTGGATGCGGCGATGTGCTTCAGCTTTCTGATGGCGCACCAATCACTGGAGCGGCGCTTAATCACGGCATTTGCCGCCTGCATGCAAATGCTCAAGCACTACCAGGATGCCATCCAGTACTACTCCATGGCTTCGCTGCTGGATCTGCAAGACCCGCTGCCCACATTCCATACGGCCGAATGCTTCATCGCGCTTGAGCTGCCGGAGCAGGCAGGCGAAGCACTGGCCCTGGTCGTTGCCCAATGCCAGTCGCCCCATTGGCAGACGCTGCGCCAACGCGCCCAGGTCCTGCTGGAACTGCTGGCGGATGCAGGCGCAGCACCCGCGACGGAGGAGCATATTCCATGAGCACTGGTCTCGGAATCAACCAGTTCCGCCCTGCCCCTGCGGCAGCGCTGGAGGATGAGATGCCGGGCGTCGCCACGCCGGGCGTCGCCACGCCGGGCATATCGACGCCTGAAGCCTACATGGCGTCCGAAAAAGCGGACCTTGCCGCGCAGGCCGACTTGGCCCCCGCCAAGGCACTTGGCGCACTCCAGATCTCCGACCCGCATGGCGCACCGGCCATTGCTCCGGTGAACAAGGATTTCGCGATTGAAAGAATGATGTTGGAGTTGCAGAAAGTGAAGCTCAAAAGCCAGGAAGGCCAACTGCGCACCGCCAGCGAAGGCATGGCCGTGGATGGCTTGAACCGGGATCAGTACAAACAGAATGCGCTCGCCAAATTGCAGGAGGCGAACGACAAAGGCGAAAGCGCCGAAGCAAAAAGCAAGTACGCGAAGATTTTCAGCTGGGCGGCCAAGATCGGCGCCTTTGCCGGCAGCCTTCTGGCCGTTGCCGGGAGCCTGGCGGCGGTCGTCCTTTCCGGCGGTGCGGCCGCTCCCTTGCTGGTTCTGGCGGTGACGGGCCTTGTTTCCTCGTCCATCAGCCTGATTTCCGCCATTCGGCAGGAAAGGGGCGGCGAGCCCTTGGACATCAACATCGGCGTGACCATGGCCTGCAAGGCCTTGCTCACGCAGGTGGGCGTGCCCGAGGAGAAGCTCGAGGCGGCGAGCAAGATCATGGCCGGCTCGCTGGGGATCATCACGGGCGCGGTGGTGCTCGATCCACAGCTCTTTGGCAGCCTGGCTTCGGGCGTGGTTCTGATGAGCACGGGCAACGAGAACTGGGCGGCCGTCGCTGCCGCTGGTGTCACCGCCTACACCACCATGGCCCTTGCAGCGGTGATGTGCATCGCTAATCCCGGCAGCGCTTCCACGCAGGTGCAAAAGGCCATGGCCCAGATACCTCAGTTGGCGAACACCATAAAACATGCCTTGTCGGCGGTTTCCGCCGCAGGCTCCGGCATTTCGGCACTCATCAACATAGGCGTGAGCTTCGACGAACACGGCGCCGCCATGGCCCAGGTCGACCGGCAGAAATTCTCCAACCTCATCACCAAGCTGCAGGCGCAGATGACGAAAGACAGCGAACAGATTACCGAGATCGTCAAGGACATCCAGCAATCGATGTCCCAGGTTTCCAAAATGATCATGCAGGCCGGAGAAAGCCGGGCACAGATCATCGCCAATCTTGGCCGCTTCATGGCTTGACGCCGCAGAAGGACTTCCATGACCGTCAACTTCCCACCCCAAGGCACTACGGTCCAGCCGGCCCACATGGCGCAAAAGTCCGCTGCGGCAGATGTCAAAACGCCGACAGGACGGACTTACATCGACGCCTTGGCAGAAGACAATTTCACGGCCAAGGCAGAGGGATCTGGACACCTGCAGCCGCAAGGCAAACAGGTTTCGCCCGCGCAGGTTAGGCAGAACCTGCTACGGGTGCTGGACGACCTGCCCCTGGACCTGTCGCAGATTCTCATTGCCGTGCGCAAGAACGCCCAGGAAATCAGCAAGATCAATGTGCTGCTAAGGGACATGGCGGAAGTGAGCCAGATGGAAAAGATGAACCAGTCCGCGGACGACCCGAAGAAATCCGCCAATTTCCGCCTGGGCGCCGGATTGATCCAGGGCGTGACACAGGCTGCCATGGCCAGCAGCCAGATCGCTTCCAGCGCGCAGGCCGCCACGGCCACCTCGCAAGGCATGGATACGCAAAAGCAAGGCCAGGCGCTGCAGCAGGACGCCACGAATCTGAACGCCACGGCCACCCAACTCGAGTCGCAGGCACAGCACCTGGAAACCACCGCTGCGACCAGTGGCTCCGCTGCCGTTGCCGAGCATCCTGCCGCCGACATCGAGAAAAATCTCGCCGCCACGCCACCGGCCCGTGTCGAAGCGGACATGGCCCTCCAGATCGAGGAGCAAATTCAACCGACGCCCAGCGCGCAAGAACCTGCAAGTACTGAAATCCTCGATGGCACAAGCCTGGCCGAAAAATCCCCCTCGGGAGCAAAAACGCCCTCCGCTGCGGCCACCAGCGACACCGCCCACGCCGAGGCAAATCCCACGCGCCCTGCCCGCCAGGACCCCACCCCCGAGCAAATGAAAGCCCATGCCAGCATTCTGCGCAAGCATGCCGACAACTTGAAGGTCGAGGCCGCAGCGAAGTTCGACGAGGTGAAGGAAATCAATGCCACGGCGGAAGGCATCAGGAGCAAATGGGAATCCTACAGCAAGCTGCTCGATGGATTGATAGCGCAGCCCTTGATTACATACCAAAGGTTCCAGGCAGAAACCAGCGACAGCGACTCCAAGCGCCATGAGATCGAGGCCAAGCAGCAGGAAATCGAATCCAAACGCGCCGGTGACGCGATCCACAGCGCCAACCAGATTGGCCAGGATGCGCTGCAGAAGTTGGACTCTGTCATCCAGGCCCAGAGCGAGACCATCCGCGCCATACAGCGCAACAGCATTTGAGGAGTTCCTGCCATGACAAGCACCGCGGCCGCCGCGCTCGACGCCATCATTGCCGGCCAGATCCGTGAACTGGAGCAGCTGCCCAGTGCCAACCGGCTGGAGCCGGCCAGCCAGGCGACGCTCTACAGCATGGCCTGCGCCATGCTGCAGGCAGGGCAGTGGCAGCAGGCCAGCGCCTACCTCTCGTTCCTGCTGCTGTATGCACCGACCCACCCCGACTACCTGCGCACCAAGGCCCAATGCGCGCTGCGCAACGGCGATCCGATGCAGGCCGCCCAGTTGCTGTCGCTGGCCTTGTATGTGCAGCCCGAGTCGAGCGCGCTCGCGCTCGCCCTGGCCGAAGCCCTGATCCAAGCCGATGCTCACGCGCTGGCACGCGTGCTGCTGCTGCAACTGCGCCGGCTCGCCCAGCTTCCAGCCGATCTCGCCGAACACACACGCGCCGGTCTCCTGCTGCAAGGACTAGACAGCCATGCCCCTGCCTGAAGCCGCCGATATCCAGCTGTTGACCCAGGTCGGCTTTCTGGCCGCCGGGCGCGGCGATGTGCCGCGCGCGCTGCGCATCTTCGAGGCGCTGGCGCGGCTGCGGCCTGACCGCGCATTCGCCCATATTGGCGCGGCGACCGCGCTGCTCAATGCCAGTCGCGCCAGCGACGCCGTGCAGCAGTTGCAGGCGGTGCGCATGCCGGACGGCCCCGAGCGCGACATGCTCGAGGCGTTCAGGGGCCTGGCGCTGCAGCTGGCCGGACGCCGCAGCGAAAGCATCTATGTACTGCGCCGGGTCGTGGATCTCGCTCGCCAAGGCAGCGCCTCGGACGCCGCAGTGTTTGCCGCTCGGCTGCTGGGCGAAGCCCCCCACCCGAGCCCCAGGCCCGAGCCGCTTCTCGCCCTTTGAACCAGGAGAAACTCATGGAAGTCATTGCCAGCCTTTCCTCCGTACGCATTGAACCGGCGTGGGCCAAAGCGTCCATCGCGCCAGCGCCCGACGCCGCCGCGGCGCAGCGGTTCGCGGCCTTGATGCAGCCCCCGGCGCCCGATGTGGCCAGCGCCGCGCTGCCAACGACAGCGGTACAGGGCGCAGCCATCAATCCGCAGAACAGGGGCGAGGCGCTGCTCAACAGCGTGCAGAAAGTGTCCCAAAACTTTCGCGACAACGTGACGCGCGTGCACGCCGAGCTGCACAGCGACAACGCCATGACTTACCGACAGAACATGGCTCTGATGGTGGATATGCACCTGGTCGGCATGCAGACGCAGATGATGACAGCGGGCACCCGCGTCATAACTCAGAAACTGAACGAACTGACGCATCTGCAATGAAGCTACGATTTCCAACGCGCCAATGGCTGCGCAGCGGGCTGCAGATGCTGGTGCTGGGCTGCTGCCTGCTGCTGTCTGCCTGCGGCGGGCGCGTGGACCTGATGGGCGCGATTGCCGAAGAAGAGGCCAACGAGGTGCTGGCCGCGCTGATCAATGCCTCCATTCCCACCGAGAAAGTGCCGGGCAAGGAAGGCATGGTCGGCGTGCGCGTGGCCTCGGGTGATGTGGGCCGCGCGCTGGAAGTGCTGCGCGACAAGGGACTGCCGCGTGAGCGCTTCGCCGGCATGGGCCAGATTTTCAAAAAGGAAGGCCTGATCTCCTCGCCGCTCGAGGAGCGCGCGCGCTACATCTACGCGCTGTCGCAGGAGCTGTCGAACACGCTGTCGAAGATAGACGGCGTGCTCGCGGCGCGCGTGCATGTGGTGCTGCCCGAGCGCGGCACGGCCGGCGAAACCGGCGTGCCGTCGACGGCCGCGGTGTTCATCAAGCACCAGGACGGCTACAACCTCGAGATCATCCAGCCGCAGATCCGCCGCCTGGTCACCAACAGCATTCCCAGTCTGACCGCGGACCGGGTCTCGGTGGTTTTTGTCGCTTCGCAGGCCCGCACCAGCGCCGCCGCGACCGAAGCCGCGCCACAGGCGGTCTGGGGCTTCGAGGTACCCGCTCATGCGGCGGCGCGCCTGTCGCTGCTGCTCTGGTCGCTGGCGGGCATCGCCGCCGTCGCGCTTGCCGCGCTGGCCTATGGGCTGTGGCGCTACCGCCAGTTGCTCATGCCGGCTTCGACCACCCCAACCATGGAGGCTTCATGAGCGACCTGCACTCGCCGCTCTCACTGGCGCCGCTGCAGCGCTTCAACCTGCTGCCCAGTCTGGCGCTGCACCCGAGCCGCGCCGCGCTCTGGCTGCCCGGACACGCGACCGCCTGGATCGCGGAACCCGAAACCGCGCGGCAATGGCATAGCCACTGGTCCCAGTTGCTGCTCGAACGCCTGCAGGAAGACGCGCAGCCGGTGTGCGACCTGTCGCACCCCGCGACGCCGCTGGCCCTGGCCGCGCCCACGCTGCTGCGGGCCACGCTGCGGCATGCGGGGCTGCTGCTGCTGGGAAAGAACCTGCGCCAGCGCATTGCGCGCAGCGAAGTCAATGCCGCCCAGGCAGCGATAGGTTTCACGGCCTGGGACTGGGTTTGCAGGCAGGGCGCGACGCTGCATCCCGGCCTCGACGACCCGCAGCCTTGGATGGAGCAGGGACTGGCCGCAGGCGCGGACCGCCTGGGCGCGGGCCTGCTGGCCCAGAGCTGGCACGATGCGCCCGCGCCCCTGCGCCGCCGCGCCGACTGGAAGCTGCCGCTCGATGCCGAATCGCCCGCATCGCGCGAAGCCAGCGGAATGACGCCTGCGCAGGCCTGCAGCCTGTGCCTGCAGACCCTGCAATTTCTGGAGCCCGAATGGCTTTCCTCATTCCCAACAATCCATTGACGCCGCAGCGCAAGCTGCAGGCACGCATCGCGCCCGGTACACGGGTGCTGCGTGCCGCGGAGATCGCCGCCTGGGGTCAGGCCGAAGCGCTGATCAGCGCCGCCCAGGACCAGGCCCAGGCGATTGCCGCCAGCGCCCGGGCTGCCTACGACGAGGAATGCCGGCGCGGCTATGCCGAAGGCCGGGCCGAAGCGCAGATGGCCCAGGCCGAGAAAATGATAGAGACCGTGGGCCGCACGGTCGAGTATTTCGCCCAGGTCGAAGCCGACATGGTGGCGCTGGTGATGGGCGCGGTGCGCAAGATCATCGACGACTACAGCGATGCCGAGCGCGTGCTGATCGTGGTCAAGAATGCGCTGTCGGTGGTGCGCAACCAGAAACAGATGACGCTGCGCCTGCATCCACAGCAGGTCGAGGTGGTGCGCGCGCGTATCAACGACCTGCTCGCCGCCTATCCGGGCGTGGGCTATCTGGACATCCTGGCCGACGGCCGGCTGGCCCCGCACGCCTGCATTCTCGAAAGTGAAATCGGTCTGGTCGAGGCCAGCATAGACGGCCAGATCGCGGCGCTCGAGAAGGCCTTCCAGAAAGTGCTGGGCAGCCGCGTATGAGCACCGGCATCAAACCCGGCGTGCGTGCGTTGCGCCAGTTCGACTACATTGCCGAGATGATGCAGCTCGCGCTCGACGACGCGCCCATGCTGCAGATCAAGGGCCGCGTGACCCAGGTCATAGGCACCATCATCCGCGCCGTCGTGCCGACGGTCAAAGTCGGCGAAGTCTGCGTGCTGCGCAATCCCGGCGAAGACTTCGAGATGAAGGCCGAGGTCGTGGGCTTTGCGCGCGATGCGGCGCTGCTCACGCCCATCGGCGACATGTACGGCATTTCCGCGGCGACCGAAGTGATTCCCACGGGCCGCGCCCATCTGGTTCCCGTGGGCTTCGGCCTGCTGGGTCGGGTGCTCGACGGCCTGGGCCGGCCCCTCGACGAAGCCGAGCGCGGCCCACTCGAAGCCAGCAAGTTCTACCCGGTGTTCGCCGAAGCGCCCGACCCGCTCAAGCGGCGCATCATCAGCCAGCCGCTGGAACTCGGCGTGCGTGCGCTCGACTCCGTGCTGACCTGCGGCGAAGGCCAGCGCATGGGCATCTTCGCGGCCGCGGGCGGCGGCAAGTCGACGCTGATGGGCATGCTCGTCAAGGGCGCCGACGTGGATGTGACCGTGGTCGCGCTGATCGGCGAACGCGGCCGCGAAGTGCGCGAGTTTCTCGAGAACGAACTCGGCGAGGAAGGCCGCAAGAAAAGCGTGATTGTCTGCGCGACCAGCGACAAGTCGTCGATGGAGCGCGCCAAGGCCGCGTATGTGGCGACGGCCATCGCCGAGTACTTCCGCGACCAGGGCAAGAAGGTGCTGTTCCTCATGGACTCGGTGACGCGCTTCGCGCGTGCCCAGCGCGAGATCGGCCTGGCCGCGGGCGAGCCGCCCACGCGCCGCGGCTATCCGCCGTCGGTGTTCGCAACGCTGCCCAAGCTCATGGAGCGCGTGGGCATGAACGACAAGGGCTCGATCACCGCGCTCTACACGGTTCTGGTCGAAGGCGACGACATGACCGAGCCCATCGCCGACGAAACCCGTTCCATCCTTGACGGCCACATCGTGCTGTCGCGCAAGCTTGCGGCCGCCAACCACTATCCGGCGATCGACGTGCTCTCTTCCACCTCGCGCGTGATGAATGCCGTGGTCACGCCCGAGCACAAGCGCATGGCCGGCCGGCTGCGCGAACTGATGGCCAAGTACGAGGAAGTCGATCTGCTGGTCAAGATCGGCGAGTACAAGCGCGGCGGCGACGCCGCCACCGACGAAGCCATCGACAAGATGGAGGCCATACGCGGTTTCCTGAAGCAGCGCACGCATGAGAGCTCCAGCCTGGCGGACACGCTGGCCGGGCTCGCGAACCTGGTAGGAACCGGATGATGAAATTGCTGCACGATCTGCTGGCGATCAAGCGCTTTCGCGAAGGCCGGGCCGAAGCGGCGATGCGCGCGCAGCGCCAGGCCCTGCGCCAGGCCCAGCAAGAGCGCCTGGACGCCGAAGCCCTGCTGGCCCGGCTGCTGGCCCAAGGCGTGCTCGCCGAACGGCAGCTCTACGCCGACCTGTGCGCGCGCATGGTGCGCCTGCGCGAAATACAGCAGGTGCATCTGGCGGTCGCCGCATTGCGCCAGCGCGAGCAGCGCCAGCAGGATGCGCTGGAAGCCGCGCAGCGCGCGCTGGAAACAGCGCAGCAGCGATTCGACCAGGCGCGCGGCCAGCACCAGGAGGCCGCGCGGCAGACCAGCAAGTTCATCGATCTGGCCGGCAGCTTCGCTGCGGTCGAGGCACTCGAATCAGAACGCCGCGAGGACCTCGAAATGGAAGAGGCGGCCAGCGTGGTGCGCGAGCGCGAAGACTGGCACAGCGCCGGCGAAGAGGTCGCCTGATGCCAGCCCACCCCACAGGAGACCTGCATGCGCTCTGAACGCCCCCTTCACCTCGATGCAGGCGTGCCATCGGGCAACGCATTTGGCACGCCATCCGATACGCCCGGCCAGGCCGACACGCGCAGCCAGCAGCAGCTCGCCGACGATGGTCGCAACCTGCGCGATCTGCTGAGCCGGCAGCGCAATGCGCCTGCGGACGCCGAGGCGGCCCAGGCCGGCCCAGCCTTGGCCAACCCCTTCGATCTGTTTCAGCCGGCGCTCGCCGCCGCCGCGCGGCAAGCGCCGCCGGCCGCGCCTGCGCTGACGCAAACCCTGGAACAGATGGCCAGCCGCCTGCTGGTCGCCGACGGCCGTCAAGGCCGGCGCGGCGTGCAGATCACGCTGAGCGACGCGCAACTGCGCGGCGTGGTGGTCGATGTCTTCGAGGAAGCCGCGCGGCTGGTGGCGCGCTTCACCTGCAGTGACGAAGCCGCGCGCGAGCGGCTGTGCGCCGCAGCGGCCTGGCTGGGCGAAAGCCTGGCGCAGCGCCTGCAGCGCGACACCCGCGTGGAGATACAGACCGACGACGCTGAAGACCGATGTCTGGTGCAGGTCGATGCGAACCACTGACTTTCCTTATTTGCCACCCTTGATGTCCACCTCCCTGCCAGCTCCGGCCTCCTGGAAACCGCCACAGCTGTCGCGCAACGAGGCGCAGGCCCACACGACCATTGCCCAGCGGGCCATGGGCATGCCAGTGCGCGCAGGGGGAACGCACTGGCGGGCGAGTCTGCGTCCTGTCATCGAGGCACCATGGCAGACGCTTGCCAGCGACGTCCTTATTGCCATCGAGTGGGCGGGCGCACAGCTGCAGCTGCAGCTGCCGCACGCCGTCACAGAACAGCTGCTGTCGGCCCTGCTCGACGGCGCCGCGCTGCCGCCGCTGCCCCAGGAAATGCACGCCAGCACGCTGGCCGCGGCGCTGGACGATCTGCTGATCAGCCTGGAGCGCCTGGGCCGCGGTGCGCCCCGGTTCATATCGCAGGCAGAAGGCCAGCTGCCCGCCGCGCTGCCCCATGCGTTCGCTCTGCAACTCGATGCGCTCGAAGGCCGCCAGGCCATCTCCGGCCTGGTGCGCAGCGACAGCCTGGGCCTGCTGCTGATCGCCGGCCTGGCATCGATCCTGCCGCCGCGCGGCGGACCGCTGGCGAATGCGGACCTGCCCCTCGCGCTGTACCTGGACATCGGCTACGCCACGCTGGCCATCGACGAACTGCGGCTGCTGGCCCTGGGCGACGTGGTGCCGCTGGCGCACCGCTTTGTGAGCGCCGAGCGCGTTCTGTGGCTGCAGGCGCCGGGCGCCGGCGGTCTGCACGTGCAACTGCCAGCGCCGCCAGAAACAGACTCCGCACCGGCCCCTGCGCGCGCGCCCTCTCTCACCGTTGTCCAGTCCTGGAGCCACACCATGCCCGCCCTTGACCCGCCTGCGAACGAAGCCGCGAGCTTCGACGCCATCCCGGTACGACTTTCTTTCGATCTCGGCGAGATCAACCTCACGCTCGCCGAGCTGCGTGCCCTGCAGCCCGGCCAGTCCATCAGCCTGGGTCATCCGTTGGCGAGTGCGGTGCGCATACGCGCGAACGGCGCGCTGATCGGCGAAGGCGAACTGGTGGAAATCGACGGATTGCTGGGCATCTCGGTGCGCCAGCTGTTTGCCCCGCGCACGCAGAGCGCAGCATGAACCATTTCGATCCGATCTCGCTGGCGGTAATGCTGGCGCTGCTGGCGCTGCTGCCCACGCTGGTCGTCGTCACCACCTCGTTCCTCAAGATCGCGGTGGTCATGTCGCTGCTGCGCAATGCGCTGGGCGTGCAGCAGATGCCGCCCAACCTGGCGCTATACGGCATGGCGCTGATCCTGTCCGTCTATGTGATGGCACCGGTGGGCGTGCACATGTTCGACCGACTGAGCGCCGAGCCCGAAGCGCTCAAGAGCGTGCCGGCGCTGGTCGGCGCAACGCGCGAGGGCGCGGAGCCCTTGCGCGAATTCATGCTCAAGAACAGCCGCATCGAACAGCGCGACTTCTTCGTGCGCACCGCCCAGCGCATGTGGGGCCCGCAGCTGTCCGCAGGCATTTCGGAGCGCGACTTCATCGTGCTGGCGCCGGCCTTCGTGGTGTCGGAGCTCACGGCCGCGTTCCAGATCGGCTTTCTCATCTATCTGCCGTTCGTGGTGATCGACCTGATCGTCTCCAACATCCTGCTGGCCATGGGGATGATGATGGTCTCGCCCGTCACGATCTCCCTGCCGCTCAAGCTGTTCCTGTTCGTGATGGTCGACGGCTGGTCGCGCCTGATCCAGGGACTGGTGCTCAGCTACGCCTGATCTTCCCTAAGGACGCCCCCATGCAATCCGTCGATGTCGTTTCCTACTTCACGCAGGCGCTGTACCTGGTGCTCTGGCTGTCGCTGCCGCCCATCATCGTCGGCTCCATCGTCGGCACGCTGTTTTCGCTGTTCCAGGCGCTGACGCAGATCCAGGAGCAGACGCTGTCGTTCGGCATCAAGCTGATCGCCGTGTCGATCACCATCCTGCTGACCGCGCGCTGGGTGGGCGGCGAGATGTTCAACTTCACGGTGCAGATCTTCGACGCCCTGCCCGCCCTGGGGCGCTGAGCACCCACGAATGCCAGGGAACCCCATGGAGCTGCCGGTTACCTACGATGAGGCCATGTCTTTGCTCAAGACGCTGGCACTCACCCAACCGCGAATCCTCGCCATGTTCATCGCCCTGCCGCTATTCAACGCCCAGATCATTCCGGGAATGCTGCGTTTCAGCGTGGCCGCGGCGCTGAGCCTGGTGATGGTGCCCGCGCTGGCCCCGGTGGTCGCGCAAGCGGCGGCCACGCTCGATACCGGAATGCTGCTGCTGCTGATGCTCAAGGAGGCCTTCATAGGCTTCGTCATCGGCTACCTCGCGGCCGTCCCTTTCTGGATCTTCGAAGCCGTGGGCTTTCTGATCGACAACCAGCGCGGCGCGAGCATTGCCGCCACGCTCAACCCGCTGACGGGCAATGATTCCTCGCCGCTGGGCATTCTGTTCAACCAGGCGTTCATCGTCTTCTTTCTGCTCAGCGGCGGCTTCACGCTGCTGCTGGGAACGCTCTATGACAGCTTTGCGCTCTGGAGCGTGTTGCAGTGGACGCCCGAGCTGCGCGCCGAGTCGGTGCCGGTGATGCTCGAGCAGCTTGGCCGTCTGGTGCGCATGGCATTGCTGCTGGCCGCACCGGCGATGGTGGCGATGTTTCTCGCGGAGTTCGGCCTGGCCCTGGTCAGCCGCTTCGCTCCGCAGCTGCAGGTGTTTTTCATGGCCATGCCGATCAAGAGCGCGCTGGCCATGCTGGTGCTGCTCCTCTACGCGTCATCGCTGTTCGAGTACGCCACCGACCATGTGCTGGCCATAGGCCGTATCCTGCCCTGGCTGCGCGATCAATGGGGGCCGGCCGGCTGAGCGCCCGCAGCAGCGATGAGCGAAAAGACCGAACAACCGACGGCCAAGCGCCTGCGCGACTCGCGCAAGAAAGGCGATGTCGCGTACAGCAAGGACTTCACCCAGACCCTGCTGATACTGAGCATCTTCGGCTATCTGCTGGTCAACAGCGCGCACATCGTCGAAAACCTGGGAGAGATGATTCTGCTGCCCGGCACGCTGCTGCAGCTGAACTTCCAGGACGCGGCCAACACCCTGGTGATCGAGCTGCTGACCGGCGCGGCCTGGGTGGTGCTGCCGTTCATAGGCATCGTGCTGGGCGTGGGCCTCTTCGCCGATGCCATGCAGGTGGGCATCATTTTCGCGGTTGAAAAGGTCAAACCTTCGGGCAAGAAGCTCAACGTATTGACCAATGCGAAGAACATCTTCTCCAAGAAGAACTTCGTCGAGTTCCTGAAGTCGGTGCTGAAGATCGGCATTCTTTCTAGCCTGGTGGCGCTGCTGATCCGCGACGCCATGCCGATACTGACCAGCATTCCGCAGGCCGGCCTGCCGGGCCTGGGCCAGGTCATGGCGTCGCTGCTCAAGACCATGCTGATCTATATCGGCCTGGCGTACAGCGTGATCGCGCTGGCCGACTTCGTCTGGCAGCGCATGCAGTACCGCAAGGGTCTGATGATGTCCAAGGACGAAGTCAAGCAGGAGTACAAGCAGATGGAAGGCGACCCGTATATCAAGCAGCAACGCAAGCAGTTGCGCAAGGAGATGCAGCAGAACTCCGTGGTGCAGAGCGCGCGCGAGGCCAGCGTGGTGGTGACCAACCCGACCCACCTCGCGGTCGCGCTGCGCTACGACGAGAACGAAACGCCGCTGCCGCTGATCCTGGCCATGGCCGAGGGCGCTCTGGCACAGGCAATGATGGACGCGGCGCGCGCCGCCGGCGTTCCCGTGATGCAGAACATTCCGCTGGCACGCGCGCTGACCGCGCAGGGAGAGGCGGGCCAGTACATTCCGTCCGAACTGGTGGAGCCTGTCGCCGAATTGCTCAGGCTGCTGCAGCAGCTCGACCCACAGGCCCCGACCTGAAGGCCATGCCCATGTCCCGCCCTGCGCCCCAAGACGCGGCCGCCCTGCTTGGCAGCTATGCCGCGCAATACGACATTCCCATGGCCCCCGGCGCGGCCGCGCTGCAAATGCTCGTCGATGGGCATTACCGACTGCAACTGCGCGCCCTGCCTGGCGCAGGAATCATGGTCAGCGCCCGCCTGAAAGCGCTGCCTGACCCCGGTCCGGCGCGCGACGACCTGCTGCTGGCCTGCGCCCGGCTGGCCTGCGGCACCATGAAACAACAGGCCACGACGTGCAGCGTGGATGCGCGCTGTCGGGCCATCTGGCTGCAGCTGCCGGCGCCCGCCCTATCGATCAAGGATATAGACGATGCCGTGGGCCGGTTCGTTAACTCGCTGGCTTTCTGGTCACGTGCCAGTCGCTCTCTTTGAACACGGTCCATGCGCAGCTACCTGTCCATGACACCGCCACCCCGTCTCCAGTCCCCCATGCCCGCCACGAGACCATCCCCGCGCAACCAGGCCTGGCCGCGCAAGACGCTGCAAGCACTGGTCTGCGCCAGCCTCTTCGCTGCGTCCTGGGGCTCGGCACATGCGGCTGCGCCGCCCTGGACCGAAGCCCCTTACAGCTACTATGCGGACAGCACCAGCCTGACCCAGGTCCTGAGCGATTTCGCCAGCAGCTTCAGCCTGTCGCTGGAGCTGTCGCCCCAGGTCGCGGGCAAGGTGCAGGGCAAATTCACCAGCGCCAGTCCGACGGAATTCATGGACCGGCTGGCCAGCGTCTACGGCCTGACCTGGTTCACCCATGCGGGCACCCTGCATGTGGGCCGCACCACCGAAGTCACGACGCGCAGCATCAGCGCGGGCGGCGGCAACATCGCCACCGTGCGCCAGGCGCTGACGAGCTTGGGCGTGCTCGATGCGCGCTTTGGCTGGGGAGAGTTGCCCGAACAGGGCATTGCGCTGGTCTCGGGGCCCGCGCCCTATGTCGCGCTGATCGAGCGCACCATGGCCCAGCTGCCGATGATGGCCGGCGGCCAGCAGGTCGCGGTGTTCCGTCTCAAGCATGCTTCGGTGGATGACCGCACCATTCTCTACCGCGACCGCCAGATCACCACGCCGGGCCTGGCCCAGGTGCTGCGCAACCTGATAGGCGGCCAGTCGGGCGGCTCGGGAGTCAACAACGCGCTGATTTCCTCGGTGGCCCCAAGCCAGGGCCAGGGGCTGCCAGGCCTTTTCAGCGCGGCCAACACTGCGGGCCTGACATTCGACTCCAACAGCTCCGGCCTGCCCAACGGACCGTTTGCTTCGGCCAACGGCACGGCCCATGCGGCCGGCGCCCAGAGCGGCGCCAGCGCCGCCCAGAAACCAGGCGGCGCGGCCACAGGTGCGGGCATGCGCCGGCTCGCGCCCTCGATACAGGCCGACTCTCGGCTCAATGCCATCATCGTGCAGGACACGGCCGAGCGCATGCCGCTCTACAAGAGCCTGATCGAGCAGCTCGATATTCCTTCGCCGCTGATCGAGATCGAGGCCATGATCATCGATATCAATTCCTCGCGCCTCGACGAACTGGGCATTGCCTGGAGCGCACGCCGCGGCGGCAGCGTCGCCGGCTTCGGTTCGATGGCGACCAAGGGCGATGGCAACGATCTGGTGCTGGGCGCGGTTGCGCGCGGCGCCAGCGTCGACCCCGCGAGCCTGGTGGTGAGTTCGGGCAACTTCCTGATCAACCGCATCCGCGCGCTCGAAGGCACGGGCGAAGCCAGCATCCAGTCCCGCCCGTCGATTCTCACCATCGACAACATAGGCGCGCTGCTCGATCTGTCGGAAACCTTCTATGTCCGCAGCATAGGCGAGCGCGTGGCGACGATCACGCCGATCACGGCGGGCACTACCTTGCGCGTCACGCCGCACTATGTGCAGCGCGCCGAAGGGCCGGTGATCCAGCTCGATGTGGACATCGAGGACGGCCAGATCCAGGACACGCAGATCGATACCCTGCCCACCGTGCGCCGCAGCGTGGTCAGCACCCAGGCCATCGTCGGCGAAGGCCAGACGCTGCTGATCGGCGGCTACAAGAGCACGCAGTCGACGCGCGATGTCAACAAGGTGCCCGGACTGGGCTCGATACCGGTGCTGGGCATGCTGTTCTCGAACAAGGTGCATAACCAGGCATCGCGCGAGCGGCTGTTCATGATCAAGCCGCGGCTCGTGACCCTGCCCACGGGCGTCACCTCGGACATCAACGCGCTGCGCGCACCCGTAGAAGCCCCCGCGGCCATGCCCGTGTCGTCGCAAACGCCGCCGCCCGTCGTAGGGGAGACACCGGCAGCGCCACACGATTCCCGCGCGAGCGTGGTCGACTACGCTGGCATCGAGGCCGTACCGCAGGAACCCTGAGAAGAAGCCTGGTCAGGTCCTCGCCCACCGGGCCGCGGTGCCGCGCAAGCCTTTCCCGCGGCATCGGTTCTGAAGTACTCGCAGCGCCGCTGCCCGTGCACACGGCAGCAAGGCCCGAGATGGCCACCGAGATGGCCACTGTGGATCAGCTTGCGAGGATTGATGGAGAACTGGCTCGAGCGCAGCCGCTGCCTGCGCTGCCCAGGCAGCGCGGATCGCGCCGCAGCCCTGCCCCCCCTGGAGGGGCTGCGGTTCAGGTCCGCATCAGACGTTGCGCTGCCTAGAAATCGAGTTCGACGCCACGCGCCTGCAGCTTCGCACGCAATGCCGCGCGCGCGCGCGAGAGCCGGCTGCGCACCGTTCCCACGGGCACGGTCAGCAGTGCAGCCGCGGCTTCATAGGACAGTTCGTCGACCGCAACCATCAGCAGGATGGAGCGCATGCTTTCGGGCAGATCCTCGAGCGCAAGTTGCAGATGGCGCATGCGCTGAGTCTGCTCGACTGCCTCGTCCGGCGCCAGTGCGTCGCAAGCCATCTCGTCAAGCATCGATTCGTCCGCGAATTCGTAGCGGCGATGCGGCGCGCGTGACAGATGGTTGCGCACCAGGTTCATGGCGATGCCATACAACCAGGTGGACAGCTCGGACTGCCCCTTGAACGAGCTATAGGATCGAACCGCTTCCAGGAAGGCCTGCTGGGCCAGATCCTGGGCATCGCTGGGATTGCCGATGTTCTTGATGATGAAGCGATACAGGCGTGTGCCATGCGCCTGCACCAGACCTTGAAACAACTCGTCACGCTGCGCCATGGACTGCTCGTCCATTGGCGTCATGCTCTCACTTTCAGAAAACGCCTCGGCACCCAAGGCATCGGTTTCCCACACCTGCACCGTTGACTCGTAAATCATATTGGCCACCGCCCATGTACGAATTAAAAAAGTGGAATTACCCACGTAACTAATTCTTACATGGAATTGCAGAAGCTGTATAGATTGAAATATCCCAATGCCGCATCCAGCTTCTCACAATCGGCCACACGGTTATCTCAATGCAACACGCCATCTACAGACGAAGATAATGCCTTCCGACGCAATATCTCATCGTTTGGCAGTATCCGGGACTGCTGTTTTAGTAACTTTTTTTTACACAAAACTGAGAAGGCCTGCGTTGCGCATCAGGCCATGGGCCGCAGCGCCCGTCTCAGTACGAACCGGAGGACGACGCGGACACGGTCTGCAGTTCCGACCGCAGCCATTCCTGCGCCACGGCGGGTGCGACCGGAACCTGCCCTTGTTGCGCGGCCCGCGCAAAGCGTTCCTGCATGCATGCGTCGATCGCGTCGCGCTGCTGCGGGCTGACCGCTTCAGGGCGCAAGCCAAGGGCCGCGCAGGCGTGCACGAACGCCACGCTGTGGGGGGCGGCACTGAACATGAATTGCGTCATGAAATCAACGCCCTGCAAGGCCTTCTGGCTGGTCTCGGCCATGTCGATGGCCTGCAGCACCAGACGCGACGCCAGAGGTGCGCCAGGGCTGGGGACCAGGCCCAGTTCGCGCACTACTGCGTCCCGGATGCCCCCGGGAAACGCCGCCCCCAGGGCGGCGATGAACATCGAGGTGGTGTCCACCTCGATGTCGGGCCGTGCACCGAAGCGCTGCGCCTGCGCCGTGCTGCACGCCCCCACCGTCCATAGCGAGCCATCGTGCACCACCTGCACGGTTTCGCCCTTTTTTGCTGAATCACCGAAGGAATCCAGCGAGAGCTGAGCAGGGTGCACAAGCGGTTTAATAGTCACAGCCACAGAAACCTCTTCAGGTATTAGTAAATTCTTATCTTTAGTAACCGCACACTGAGCACGGTTCCTAGTCAAAAAAGGCCAGGCCGCCAATCACGGAAAGCTGCTAGTTAATTACCGTGATATTTTACATCTCGCAATAAATAATAGTCAAACAATCAATCACTGAAAACAACTACCAGTTATCCGTGATATTTCCAATTTCTGATTGAATCGCCAAATCTGAAATCACGGAAATTAACTACCAGTTATCCGTGATATTTAAAAATCGCCAGCGCATTGACAAATTACAAATCACGGGAATTGACTAGTGGTTATCCGTGATGTCGCCCATGATATGGATACGAATTAATCCCTGCGAAATTGCCACGCTGGCGCAGCGGGGTCGCTCAACCCGCAGAAGCAGCGTCGAAATGCTGCGCCGAAGCCGCCGATGCAGCGACCTGTTCCTTGAGCCAGTCGCGAAACACTTCGACCTTGCGCGACTGGCGTTGCAGTTGCGGGCTCACGAGGTAATAGGAGGCACCGGTGCGCACCGGCAGGTGAAACGGCGCGAGCAGCTTGCCATTGGCCAGGTCGTCGACCAGCAGCGCCGTCTGGCCGATCGCGATGCCCAGGCCATCGGCCGCGGCCTGCCAGGTAAGCACCGAACTGCTGAACTGCATGCTTTCGACATCCTGGATTTCACTTTCGTAGCGGCACAGCCGCGCCCAGGTCTGCCAGTCCTTCTGCCGGTAGTGCGAGACCAGCAGGCGCTTGCGCAGCAAGGCCTGGGGATAGGCAGCCTCGGGAGCATTGGCCCGCAGGTAGGCAGGACTGCAGACAGGCTCGATCACATCCTCGAACAGGAAATCGGTGTCCATGCCCTGCCAGGCGCCGCGCCCCATCTGTATCGCCAGATCGACCGGGTCGCGGTCGAAGTCGACGTCCTTCACGGAGTTGGTGATGACCACCGCAATGTCGCTATGACGCGCATGGAAGTCGCTGAGCCGTGGAATCAGCCACTTGGCCGCGAACGTGGTGTAGGTCTGGATGCGCAGCGTGCTGTCCGATCCGCTGCGCATGATCTCGCCCGTGGCCCTGGCGATGCTTTCGAACGCCGGGGCGATGGCTTCGCCGTAACGCAGGCCGGCCGTGGTCAGGCTGACGCCGTGGCGCTCGCGCCGGAACAGCTCCGCGCCGAGATAGGACTGCAGAACGTTGAGCTGCTTGCTCACTGCCGACTGGCTGATGTGCAGTTCCTTGGCGGCCTGCGTGAGATTGCGCGTGCGCACCACCGCATCGAAGACCTTGAGGGGATTGAGCGGGGGAATCTTCTTGACCATGCGCGATTCTAGAAGCCCTGGCCGCGGCGGCCAGGCGCCCGGGCTTCAGCGCGCCTGGCCCAGCCCCAGCGCATTGCACACCAGCGTCGGGCCATCCCCATCGTGGCGCAGGCCCAGCTGCTGGGCATTGGGCGTGCGCAGCGGCGGCAGTCGCGCGAACACGCGGTCGATGAACGGATCGGGCGCATAGCTGACCAGCTCCCTGACCCCGGGGCCGAAGTGCTGGGCCAGCGCATCGATGACCTCGCCCATCGTCAGATGCAGCACGGGCATCTGGTAGCTGCGCTGCGCATTCCACAGCCCCGAGTCCATACGGGCCATGTGCAGCAGATTGTCCACGCAGGTGCGCGCGGACATCCACCAGCAGCTGCCCGTGGGCGACACCGGCAGCGTGACGGCCCGGCCTTCGGCGAGGCTCCAGAACAGCTGGCTCATGAAGGCCGACGCCAGGCCCGCATTCTCATCGCGGCGCGCGACAATGCCCGGCAGGCGCACGGAGCAGCCGTCGACCCAGCCTCTGCGGCTGGCGTCCGCCAGCAGGATTTCGCAGGCCAGCTTGTGCGCGCCGTAGCTGATCGCGGGCGCGGGCGCGAGGTCTTCGCTGGCGACGCCCGAAAAGCGGTCGCCGTAGACCGCCACCGAGCTCGCGTAGACGAAGCGCGGCGGCTGCGCCAGCGACCGGCAGGCGTCAAGCAGATTCAGCGTTGCGTCCAGATTCACGCTGCGGCCCAGCGCGGGATCGCGTTCGGCCGCGCCGCCGGGAACGCTGGCCAGATGGAAGATGCAGTCGGGCCGGGTGTCGATCGCGCGCTGCAGCACGCCGCGCTCGGCCACGCTGCCCGCGATGTGCTGCACGCAAGCGCCGGCCGCTGCGCCGTCGAACGCCAGGTCGACCAGCACCAGCTTGCGCAGCGGCTGACCGTTCAAGCCTGCGGTCAGCAGCCGCTGCACCAGCTGCTGGCCAATGAAGCCCTGCGCTCCCGTGACCAGCACGCAGCTCATCGCACGTACTCCACGACGCGCTGGGCAATGCTGCCGAACGGCGCTTCGTCGCTGCCGTCGAACTGCGCCTGCATGCGCACGCTGTCGCCAAAATGCATATAGCGCGTGCGCGCTTCGCCATGGTCGAGTATTTCCAGCACGCGCCGCTCGGCAATGCAGGCCGAGCCCGCGGCGCGGTCGGCGTTGGAGACCGTTCCCGAGCCTATCACCGTGCCGGCCGAAAGCCGGCGCGTGCGCGCCGCATGCGCGATCAGCTCGCCGAAGCCGAAGTTCATTTCACCGCCGTGGGGCGCACCGAAATGCTCGCCGTTCCACTGCACCTGCAGCCGCATCTGCACGCGGCCGTCGCGCCAGGCCGGACCCAGTTCGTCGGGCGTGAGCGCAATGGGCGCAAAGCTGCTCGACGGCTTGGCCTGCAGAAAGCCGAAGCCGGTGCGCATCTCGCGCGGGCCCAGCGCGCGCAGGCTCCAGTCGTTGATCTGCACCACCAGTCGCACGGCGGCCAGCGCCTGCGCGGGCGTCGCGCCCATGGGCACGGCGCCGACGACCACGCCGAACTCGCCTTCGAAGTCGATGCCGTCGGCCTCGCTGGGCAGCGCAACGTCGGCATGTGGCCCGAGGAAGTCGTCGCTCGCGCCCTGGTACATCAGCGGCACGGTCAGCGCATCGGGCTGGGGCGCGGTATTGAACGCCTTCTCCATCAGGTGTCCATGGTTCAGAAACGCCGAGCCGTCGCACCACTGCGGCGCACGCGGCAGCGGCGCGGCGCACTGGCGCGCATCGAAAGCCTGGGCCTGCGCGCACGCGCCGGCATTGAGCGCCTCGTACAGCTGGCCCAGCGCGGGCGCGACCGCGTCCCACTGCGCGAGGGCGGTGCCGAGGTGGGGTGCGATGGCCGAGGCACAGGCCATGGTGCGCAGATCGCGCGAGACGACGACCAGGCGGCCGTCTGCATGTTCGGAATGGAGTGTTGCAAATTTCATGGGGTTCCCTGAAGTCAGTTGCCGTCGGATATCGTGGTGCCGCCATCGATCACCAGGTTGTGGCCCGTGATGAACGCGCCGGCGCGGCTGGCCAGCAGCACGACCGCGCCCGCGATCTCATCGGGCTCGCCCACGCGCCGCAGCGGCGTGAGCGCCAGGCGCCGCGGCATGAAGTCGGCGTTGTCCAGCAGTTGCGCGGCCAGCGGCGTGCGTATCAGGCCCGGCGAGATGGCATTGACGCGTATGCCCTGCGGCCCCCATTCGACAGCCAGGTTGCGCGCCAGCTGGGCCAGCGCGGCCTTGGACAGGCCGTAAAGCCCTATCGCCTTGTTGCCGCGCAGGCCGGCAATGCTGGCCATCAGCACCACGCTGCCGCCACCACTCCCAGCGGCCATGGCCGGCAGCAGGTGGCGCGTGAGCTCCACCGCGGAGCGCAGATTGATGTCCATGACCTGCTGCCAGTCGCTGTCGCTGACCGCGGCCAACGGTCCGGCCGGGCCCTGGACGCCCGCATTGCAGACCAGGATGTCCACCCGGCCCTGCCAGGCCAGCGCGCGCGCGGCGCAGTCGCCCAGGCCGGCGATATCGGCAAGGTCTGCGGGCAGTGCATGCGCCTGGCCGCCGTCGCCGGCCAGGGCCTGCGCCAGGCGGGCGCAGCCATTGGCGTCGTGGTCCGACACCAGCACCTTGGCGCCATGCGCGCGCAGCGCCGCGCAGATCGCCTGGCCCAGGCCGCCCGTGGCGCCGGTCACCATCGCGACCTTGCCACGCAGATCAAACAGGGAGTAAGCCATGCGCCGTCACTCCAGCACCACGCCCGCGCTGCGGATCACGCTGCCCCAGCGCTCGGTCTCGGTCTGGATGAAGCGCGCGAAATCGGCGGGCGACTGCGGCGCGGGCGTGACGCCCAGATCACCGAAACGGCGCTTGATCTCGTCGGATTGAACGGCCTGCACCACGGCCTGGTGCAATTGCGCGGCGATATCGGCGGGAGTGCCCGCCTTGACGACCACGCCGGTCCAGCCCGATGCGTTGAGCCCGGGCAGGCCCAGCTCGGCCAGCGTGGGCACCTGCGGCAGGCGCTCGAGCCGCTTGTCGGCGCCGACCACGGCCAGCGCGCGCAGCTTGCCTTCCTGCACATAAGGCAGGCTGTTGGCCGCAACATCGAGCATGACTTCGATATGTCCGCCCATCAGGTCCTGCACGGCCGGCGCCGCGCCCTTGTAGGCCACATGCTGGAAGTGCCCCTTGGTTTCGCGCTGCAGCATTTCCATCCAGATATGCGGCTGGCTGCCCATGCCGTACGAGCCATAGGTGATGGCCGATCCGGCGCCCCGGCTTTTCGCGGCCTTGAGCAGATCGTCGAGCGACTTGTATGGACTGCCCGGCGGCACGACCAGCAGCAGGCTGGACGTGAGCAGCCGGCTCACGGGCTGGAAGTCCTTGAGCGTGTTGTAGTTGAGCTTGGGATACAGCGCGGCATTCATCGCGAACGGACCGATGTCGCCGTACAGCAGCGTATGGCCGTCGGCCGGCTGCTGCTTCACATGCGCGGCCGCGATCTGCCCGGCCGCGCCGGGCTTGTTCTCCACCACCACGGGTTGCTTGAGCGTGGTGGTCATATGCTGGGCGAGCACGCGCGACACCGCGTCGCCGAAGCCGCCCGCGGGGTAGGGAACAACCCACATCACCGGGCGCCGCGGGAACGCAGGCGTCTGCGCGAACGCCGCGGGAGCCAGGGGCAGGGCTGCACCGGTCAGCAGCAGGGAACGCCGTGAAATCATGTTTGTCTCCATATTGTCGGGAAGGGGTCAGCACCTGTGCTTTGCAGGTTGACCATCGAGGCGCCAGTATGGAGAGCGCGCGGCGCGCGAATGCCGGCGGATTGCGCGGTTTGTCGAAATCCTGCGCATGGGCCGCCGCCGTGCGGCCAAGCCGCCCGGGGCGTGCTTCAGTGCTGCATCCGGAAACGCAGCGGTGTCATGCCCCAATGCCGAGAAAACGCCTGCGAGAAATGCGAGCCCGAAGAAAAGCCCAGCTGCGCGGCAATGTCGCCTACGGCGGCGCCGCTCTCGCGCAGCAGCGCGCGCGCGCGCAGCATGCGCTGCTGCAGCACGAACTGGTGGGGTGTGAGGCCGCAGGTGGCCTTGAAGCAGCGCGAAAAATGAAACACGCTCAACTCCACCTCGGCCGCCAGCAGCGCGGTCGTCAGCGGCTGGTCGAGGTTGTCGCGCACCAATGCCTGCACGCGGCGCAATTGCCGCGCCGACAGCGCCGCCGCAGGCGGCGGTGCGCTGTCGGGCGCACGGTAATGCTCGAGCAAATGGATGGCGACCGTGGAAGCGATGCCGTCGGCAAAGGCCGGCTGCAGGCCGCTGTTGTCGTTCAGCGCCAGCAGCAGCACCTGCACCAGCTGCGTCAGCAGCGGATCGCTCTTGCCGAAGCAGCTGCGCAAGGCGATGGGCCGCCCCGCGTCGCCGCTGACTTTCTGCAGCCACTGGGGCGACAGGTCCAGATGCAGGTTGTCGCGCGGCAGTTCGGTGCGCCAGAAGCTGGGCGTATGCGCGGGCAGCAGCACCATGTCGCCGGTATTCCAGCGCGTATCGTGCATTTCATTGCCATGGCGCTGCAGCAGTCCCGTGGACGGGCCGCGCCGCACGATGATGCAGTGCTTGCCCGCGGGCGGGATGTACAGGTCCTGGGCGTCGGCGCGCTGGTGCCACAGCGACATGCCATGCCAGGGCAGGCCTGCGCTCGAACATTGGACCTGCTCGGGCGGCACGGCGTCCAGCGGTTCGTCCATGAACGCGCGCTCGGCGCCGCGCCAGCGACGGCTATCCACTGGCATGGCGTCTAGCAACGGCATGGTGGCTCTTTCTGAAAAATCACCCTGGACATTGCGGTATCTTAGAGCCTGGCGCAACCCTGTCACCCTCTCGCGAACCCGCGGCGTTGCGCTGCCTGCAACATCTCGCGCCACGGAAATGGCGCTGCACGCGCGAGGTCGGCAATAATTGTCAGCGGAGGTGTTAGTGGTGACCATTTCTCTCGCAACCGGTCTGGACTTTGAAGACATGTTCGACCTGGCTCCTGTATCCCTGTGGATGGAGGATTACAGTGGGCTCAAGCTATTGTTCGATCAATGGCGGGCCGAAGGCATCACCGACCTGCTCGCGTTCCTGCGCGAAGATCCCACGCGCCTGCAGCTCTGCAGCCAGTCCTACAAGGTGTTGCGCGTCAATCAATACACGCTGGACCTGTTCAAGGCACCCGACCAGCAGACGCTGCAAAGCCGGCTGCACGAGGTTTTCCGCGGCGACATGCTCGACAGCATCCTCGTCGAACTGCTCGCGCTGTGGCGCGGCGATCAGGGCTTCGAGACCCGCTCGGTGAACTACGCACTCGATGGCCGCCGGCTCGACGTCCAGGTGCGCGCGCGCGTGGTGCCGGGCTACGAAGACAGCTGGAGCCGGGTGCTGGTCTCGCTCGAAGACGTGACCGCCGAAGCGCAAGGCCTGGAACAGTTGCAGCGCAGCGAGCAATATGCGCGCGATCTGTTCGAGCATTCGCCGGTGTCGCTGTGGGTCGAGGACTTCAGCGCGGTCAAACGGCTGCTCGATGAAGTGCGCGCCCGCGGCATCACCGACTTCAGGACGTTCCTCAAGGTCCACCCGGAATTCGTCACGCGCTGCATGCGCGAAATCCGCGTGATCGACGTCAACCGGCAGACGCTGGAGATGTTCTGCGCGAAGAGCAAGCCCGAGCTGCTGCACAACCTGTCACGCGTGTTCCGCGGGGAAATGTACGACTCGTTTGCCGAGCAGTTGCAGGACCTCTGGGACGGCAAGCTCGTGCAGCAGCGCGAAGTGGTCAACTACGCGCTCAACGGCGAGACGCTGCACATCCACCTCGAGCTGTCCATCATGGTCAGCCAGGCGCAGAACTGGGATCTGGTGCTGCTGTCGCTGGTCGACATCACCGCGCGCAAGAAAGCCGAAGCCTATCTCGAATACCTGGGCAAGCATGACGTGCTGACCCAGCTGCGCAACCGCGCGTTCTACATGGAAGAGCTCAACCGACTGTCGCGCAAGGGCCCCTGGCCGCTGGCCATGGTCGCGATCGACATGAACGGCCTCAAGGCCGTCAACGACGAGCACGGCCATGCCGCGGGCGACGCGATGCTGCGCCGCCTGGGTGAAGTGCTGGCCAAGGCCGTCGATGATCCGTCGTGCGTCGCGCGCATTGGCGGCGATGAATTCATGGTGCTGCTGCCCGCGACCGACGAGCGCGGCGCGATCGCCATGCAGGAGCGCATCCTGTCGCTGCTCGAGATGAACAACCAGTTCTATCCCGGCCACACCATTCATCTGGCGATGGGCCATGCGTGCGGCCAGGAAGGCGCGTCCATGGAAGCCGTGGGTCACCGCGCCGATCAGGCGATGTATGCCGACAAGGCGCGTTTCTACCGGGAACGCGAGACGGACCGCAGGCTCGGGTCCAGCGGGTCCTGAAGCCGTGGCTGTCGGTCAGGCCTGACGTGCTTGCGGCACCCTCACCTGCCTGCGGACCGGGAGCTGCTGCCTAGAGTGGGGTGTTCGCGTCATCCGACCGGCATCTACACAGGAGAACAGCATGTCCACAGACAAGCAGCAACCCGGCCAGGGCAAGGTGGAAAACGACCACAACCAGCAGGGAAACAAGGAGCCTACGCAGAAAAACGAAGGCCAGCGCACGCCTGAAAGCCGCAGCGATCGCGAATCGCAGGTCGGCAGCGGCAACCAGAACCAGTCGCGGCAGAACGGCGGCGGCGGCGGCAACCGCGGCGCGGGCTGACCGCTCGCCGCAGCGCAGGCTTGAAAACGGCAAGGGCGCCGGCGCCCTTGCCGTCTGCGCTGCGTCTCAGCGCTGGTTCTTGCGCTCGCTCGGGCTGCCGGGATCGGAATGCAGTTCGGCCGGCGGCTTGATGTCGCCGCTGTCGCCGCCTTCGGCCTCCCAGGTGCCGCCTTCGCGCGCGGTGTTGCCGCGCGGATGGCCCATGTCGGTGCCGTCATCGAAGTTCAGCGGCCCGTCCTGCGGCATGTCGTCGAAGCGGTGCAGCGACGCATCGTCGAGCGAGTCGGTGACGTCGGTCTCGGCACTCAGTCGGTCGTTGATGTCCTCGCCTTCTGGCAACTCGGCATTGGCATCTTCGCTGCGGTCGATTCCAGGCTGATCAAGGTCTTGCGGATGGGTGTTCGGTATGCGCATGGCGGTCTCCAGTTCGGGCATGGCCGGCATTGGCCAGCTCAGCGACTAGCGTGATCGCGTACGCGCGCCCCCCAGGTCGGTGCAGCACCTTCCTGCAGGTAGGAGCAGACCGACCGCGGCGGCTATTTCTCGCGGTACTTTTCCACGCGCTTGGCCTGGATGCTGTAGCCGCTGGTACCAAGCTCCGAATTGCCGCGCGCCTGCCCCATGGTGCCGCTGACCCAGACCGCGCTCATCGACTTGAAGCCCTTGACCGGAGTGTCCGATTTCACGTGGATGATCTGGTTGGCGGGCGGCGGCGGCGTGTGGATGCAGGCGCCGAAATACGGCACCAGCAGGAATTCGCGCATGCCTTTGTCGGCACTGTCCAACGGCACGATGAATCCCGGAATCTTGACCTGGCGGCCGTCGAATGAAGCCACCGTGGGCGCTTCGTCCCAGACCTTGCGCATGCGGTCGTAGAGCTGCTGCACGCGCGGATCGGAGTCGGGCAGCGCGCTGAGCTTTTGCAGGTCCTCGAACGATTTCATCGGGTCCCAGTTGCGCGGCACCAGCGCATCCCAGCTGATCTCCGCAAACGGCGCGGCGTGCAGCCAGGGCGTGGCGCCCAGGCAAAGGGAGGCGGCCAGGCCTTGCAGCAGGCGGCGGCGGGAGATTGCGGTGGAGGCAGGAGGTGTGAACATGGCGTCAGATTCTCGGAGACAGGCCGTCGGCCAGCGACAGCCGGTAGGCACGCCATCCCGGCAGCAGGCTTGCGAGCCAACCCGCAACCAGCAGCCCGGCGAGCAGCAGCCATTGCAGGGGCGTAGTTTGCCCCAGATGCAGCGTCAGGCCAAAATTTGCCTGCAGCCAGGGGTTCGATGCCACCACGCCGGCCACGAGCGCCACGATGCCCAGGGCGATGCCGGCCAGCGTCAGCAGCATGCCTTCGAGCGCCAGCAGCGCCAGCACATGCTGCGGGCCCGCGCCCACGGCGCGCAGCACCGCGAGTTCGCGCCGGCGCTCGTTCAGCCCGGCGAGGATCACCGACATCAGCCCCGCCATGCTGACCAGGGCCACCAGGCCCGACATCAGCAGCAGCGCCTTCTCGCCCGCGCCCACCACGTCCCACAGCTCGTCGAGCGCCACGCCCGGCAGGATGGACATCAGCGGCTCGGCACCGAAGCCGTTGACCTGGCGCTGCACCGAGAACACGGCCGCGCGGTTGTGCAGGCCCACCAGCGCCGCCGTGACGCTTCTGGGCGTCAGATCCATGGCGCGCGCCTGCTCGGCGTCTATGCGCCGCCCTGGCAGCGGCGCGCCCACCGCCCAGTCGACATGGATGGCTTCGAGCGCTTCGAGGCTGATGTGCGCCGTGCGATCGACGGGCGTGCCGGTGCGCGCCAGGATGCCGGTGACGGTGAAAGGCTTGTCGGCATGGTCGCCGCCCAGTTGCACTTCGCCCATGCCATGCGCCAAGGTGATGCGCTGGCCCAGGCGATAGCCCAGGCGTTCGGCCAGCTCGGCACCAATCACCACATCGTAGAGATCGGCAAAGCGCCGGCCCTCGCGCAGCGTGAGCGGCTGCTGCTCGCCATAGCGGAAATGGTCGAAATAGGCCGGCGTCGTGCCCAGCACCGGAAAGCCCTGGTGAGAATCGCCCAGCGACAGCGGCACGACCCAGGCGACGCCGCGCAGCTTCTGCAGCGCCTCGACGCTGCTCCAGCGGATATTGTTCGTCGCCGCACCCACATGGAACACCGCGTACAGCAGCAGCTGTGTGGAGCCGGTGCGCGCGCCGACGATCAGGTCGGTGCCCGATACCGCCGAACTGAAACTGCTGCGCAGATCGGTGCGCACGCGCTCCATGCCCAGCAGCATGAAGGTCGACAGCGCGATGGAACACACGGTCAGCGCCAGCGTGAAGCGCCGGTTCCAGGCGCTGCGCCAGGCCAGGCCCAGCAGGAATCCGGCTTTCATGCGCCCCCCTCGGCGGCGGCCGCCGCGCGGTTGATCTGCGGCAGCGAGACCTCGCGCCCGAAACGCCGCGCAATGCGCCGGTCGTGGCTCACGAGCACCAGCGCGCTGCGCGCCTGGTCGCAGGCCGACAGCAGCAGATCCAGAAAGATGTCGCGCCGGTCTTCGTCGAGCGCCGAAGTCGGCTCATCGGCGATCACCAGGCCCGGCTGGCCCACCAGAGCGCGTGCCGCGGCGACGCGCTGCTGCTGGCCTACCGACAGCGTGTGCGCGGGCCGCTCCCAGACCGAAGCGTCCAGCCCCATGCCCGCAAGCCAGTGCTGGCCTTCGTCACGCAGCGACCGCTGGTTGCGGGCCGCGGCCTCGCGCCTATGCGTGGAAAAGCGGCAGGGCAGCAGCACGTTGTCGAGCGCGGTGAGATACGGCAGCAGATTGAACTGCTGGAAGATATAGCCCACATGGTCGACGCGGTGGCGGTCGCGCGCGCTGGCGCGCAGATCGCCCCAGTGCACGCCGCCCAGCGCCACGCGGCCCGACTGCGGCAGCAGCACGCCCGCGAGCAGCGACAGCAGCGTGCTCTTGCCGCAGCCGCTGGGGCCGTGGAGAAAAACGGTTTCACCGGCCGCGACCTGCAGCGCGGCGATGTCCAGGCAGTCGTGCGCGCTGCCCGGCCAGGCAAAGCGCAGGTCCTGCAATTCGAGCAACCCGGCCGGCATGGCGGCGCTCAGCGCGTCAGGCCCAGCCGCGCGGCGGCCGGCCGCAGGCTGCGCTTGAACTGGCCCTGGGGCGCGGCCACCTGGGCGTCTATGCTGCGCAGGCGCGGATAGGCGTCGAACAGCCTGACGTCGATGAAGCGCGCCTGCGCGGCCTTGGCGCAGCTGAAGACGATGTCGACCGCGATGTCGGCATGCTCGTTCTTCTCGCCATGGCCATGCGCGGCGCCAAGCCCCAGCGCGGCGGATTCGAGATCCACCTTGGCGAGCTTGCAGCCGGCCGCGGCGTCGGGCTGGAACAGCTGGTCTGCAGCCTTGAGGCGCGCGACCATGTCGGCAACCTGCTTGCGCTCGGCATCGGTGCGCGGCGCGCGCTCGAAGCCCAGAAAGCTGTCGAGCGGCGAGGCGATTGCCAGCGTGATGGTCCGGGCGTCGACCGCGACATCAAGCGTCATCAGTCCATGCGTATGGGCATGCGGGTGCGCGGCGGCAGACAGCGCGGCGGCGGCCAGCACCAGCGTCAGAAAGGGTTTGAACATCGGCAACTCCGGATCACAGAAGAAGACCGGCGCGGCGGCAAAACCCGCGCCCGGACCGGGAACCGATGTTATAGCATCACAAAAATATGCGCATTTCACACCTGCGCCATGCCCGCAGACCGCGCACCAACCAGCGCTCAGCGGCCGCGCGCCGTGGTCCATTGCACGGCAAACACGCTGACCAGCGCGATCACCAGCCCCCACAGCGCCAGGCCCGTGATCGCCTGCCCCAGCAGCGTCCAGCCCAGCACCACGGCCGCAAGCGGGCTCAGCAGACCCAGCGAGGCCACGGCGACCGTGGGCAGGCGCGCCACGCCGCGAAACCACAGCGCATAGGCGAGCAAGGCGCCGGCCAGGCTCAGATAGGCATAGGCTGTCCATTGCAGCGGCGTCAATGGCGGCAGCGGCGCATCGGCCAGCCAGGCGATGGGCGCCAGCATCAAGCCACCCAGCGTCAGCTGCCAGCCCGTGAGCGGCAGCACCGACAGTGGCAGCTGCCAGCGGCGCGTGAGCCAGACGCCCGCGGCCATGCACGCCGCGCCCAGCAGGGCCGCGGCGATGCCCACGGGCTCGAACACGGTCTGCGGCGACAGCAGCAGCACGGCCAGGCCCAGCACGCCGGCCACCGCGGCCCAGAGCGTGACCTGCGCCGGAGCGCGCCGGTCCACCCCCCAGGCCAGCAGCATCACCAGCAGCGGCTGTATCGCGCCCAGCACCGCCGCCAGCCCGCCGGGCAGGCGGTAGGCGGCGACGAACAGCAGCGCCTGGAACACGCCGATGTTGAGCGCGCTCAGCACCAGCAGCCGCGCCCAGTCGCGCCGCGCGGGCAGCACCCGGGTGTACAGCAACAGCAGCAGGCCCGCGGGCAGGGCGCGGATCAGCGCCGCGGTGAAAGGCCGGTCGGGCGGCAGGATTTCGGAGGCCACGATGTAGGTGGAGCCCCAGATCGCGGGCGCGAGCGCGGTCAGCAGGACGTCGCGCCAGTGGCGCAGGGAGGTGTTGGGGTGCATGTTATTATCTTCAACTCAAGACAAGTCCATTGTGCTTGCCAGTTATCTTGAAGTCAAGACATATGCAGACAAAAACCCGCTCCCGCACGCCCGATGCCGTCGACGCCATCCTTGCGCAGTGGCAACGCGAACGCCCCGACCTGGACGCCAGCCCCATGGGGCCCATAGGCCGGATCAAGCGCTGCGCGGCGCTGCTCGAGCAGCAATTGGAAGCCGGCTTCGCGGCCTTCGATCTGAGCCTCTGGGAGTTCGATATGCTGGCCGCATTGCGGCGCAGCGGCGCGCCCTGCCGCCTGAGTCCGACCGAGTTGTTCTCGACGCTGATGGTGACTTCGGGCACCATGACCCACAGGCTCAAGCGGCTGGAAACCCGCGGCTTCATTGAACGCGTGCCCAATGCACAGGATGCGCGCAGCATGCTGGTGCAGCTCACGCCCGCCGGTCTGGCGCTGATCGAGCGCGCCGTCGAAGCGCATGTCGAGAACGAGCGCCGATTGCTGTCGGCCGTGCACGCCGATGTGCTCGCGGACCTCGACACGCACCTGTCCACGCTGCTGCTGTCGCTTGAAAACCGCAGGAACTGATCAGCGCGCCGCGCTGCCGCCAGCCGCTGCCTTACCCCTCTTTCCCAGGAAACCCATGCAGACCCTCGATGCGCTCGAAGCCTGGCTCAAGACCCACCTCCCGGAAGTCGCCGCAGACTTGAACCCCGGCGCCACGGCTGCGGCACTGGACCAGTTCGCCAGCGCGCTGGGCCTGCGCCTGCCCGCCGATTTCGTGCAGCTCTACCGCTGGCATGATGGCCAGCAGATGGCGATCCATACCGGCCCCTGGTATGGCCTGAGCTTTCTGCCGCTGGCGCGCGTGCAAAGCGAGTGCGAGATGTGGCGCGATGTGCTCCAGCAATCGAGCCCGGAATCCCGCGCCGATCTGGACAGCCAGATGCAGTCGACGCCCGCAGGCCATGTCAGAAAGCAGTACGCGAACGCGCTGTGGATTCCGTTTGCCTACGACTGGGGCGGCAACTACCTGGGAATCGACCTGGACCCGGATGTGCAGGGCACCTGGGGCCAGGTGATCAGCTTCGGCCGCGACGAAGAGCGCAAGATTGCCGTGGCGCCTAGCATCCATGCCTTTGTCGGCTGGATGCTGGCCGAACTCGCTGCAGGCAACTTTCACTTCGAGCAGGAGGACGATGGCGGCCGCAGCTTCAACACCCTGCGGCCGCACAAGTCCCACTTCCTCGATGCGCTGGCCGCGCTCTTTCCCGCGCGCTGAGCGAACGGCGCGCCGCGCGCTTACTCGATGGCGATCTTCGCGTCCTGGATGATCTTGCGATAGCGCTCGATCTCGGCGCCGGTAAAGCGTGCGAACTCCTCGCGCGCGCCGCCGTTGACGATCGCGCCGTAGTCGTTGAGGCGCTTCTTCACTTCGGCATCCTGCAGCACGGCGTTGAGCTCCTTGTTGAGCCGGTCGGCGACATTCGCCGGCGTCTTGGCCGGCGCATAGAAGCCGTACCAGGCCGCGGCCTGCACGCCCTTGTAGCCCAGTTCCTCGAACGTCTTCACGTCGGGCAACGCCGGCACGCGCTGGCTCGAAGCCACGGCCAGGGCCTTGAGCTTCTGGCCCTTGATATGGCCCACGGAGCCGGTGTCGAACATCAGCCCGATATGGCCGGCCATCAGGTCGGCGGCCGCCGGGCCCGAGCCCTTGTAGGGCACATGCATCAGGTTGCTGCCCGTGACCTTGGTGAAGATCGCGGCCGCGATATGCTGCGACGAGCCATTGCCGCCCGAGCCATAGGAGATCTTGCCGGGCTCGGCCTTGGCGGCCTTCACCAGCTCGTCGACGGAGTTGAACCTGGAGTGGGCCGGAACCACCAGCACGTTGGGCACCGTGGCCACCAGCATGATGGGCGTGAAATCCTTGACGGGATCGAAAGGCAGATCCTTATACAGGCTGGGATTGATGGCGTTGGTGCTGCTGGTGCCCATCAGCAGCGTGTGACCGTCGGCCGCTTCGCGGATGAATGCCGCCGTGCCGATGTTGCCGCCCGCGCCCGCCTTGTTCTCCACGATCACCGGCTGGCCCAGGCGCTCGCCGAGCTTCTGGCCCAGCACGCGCGCGATCACATCGGTCGCGCCGCCCGGCGCCCATGGCACGACGATCTTGATCGGCTTGGTGGGGAAGTTCTGTGCCTGCGCCAGGCCATGGGCGCCCAGCGCCAGCGCGGCGGCCAGCGCCAGCGGTTTGAATTGCTTGATCATTGTCTTGTCTCCCTTGTTTTTGTTCAGACCAGCTGGTTCTTTTCGAGCGTGTCGAAAAGCCACTTCTGGTACAGCTGCCCGTTGCTGATTTCTTCCTTGATGCCGCGCTCCTTCTGCGCCGTGGCCAGCGCCTTGGCAATCAGCTCCTGCGCCAAGTCGGGAGCAAAAGTCACCACCCCGTCTTCGTCGCCCACCACCCAGTCGCCGGGGTTGACGACCTGGCCGCAGACGTTGACGGCCACGTTGATCTGCCCCGGACCGAGCTTGTAGGGTCCCTTGTGGTTGATCGTCCTCGCATAGCAGGGAAAGCCGGCGTCGAGGAACGCCGCGCAGTCACGCACCGCGCCGTCGATGACGAAACCCTGGAAGCCGCGCTGAATCGCGTAGAGCATGATCAGCTCGCCGACCAGCGCGTTCGATGTTTCGCCATGGCCGTCGATCACCAGCACATCGCCGGGCTGTCCCAGCGTCAGCGCCTTGTAGATCCACAGGTTGTCGCCGGGCCGGACTTTCACCGTCAATGCGCGCCCGATCAGCTTCTTGCTGCCGTGGTAGCGGTTCAGTCCGGCAATGCCTTGCAGCCGATCGAGGTTGTCGCTCAGATGGGAGGTGGGAATCCGCGCCAGCGCTTCCAAAATTTCCGTATCAGTCATGTTCAGCCCCGTTGTCTCGAGCGCCGAATCTACCCACGGAACGGAATAATAAAAAGTGATATTTAATCCGCAAGTACAACAACCAAAAGCTATGGATAGGGAGACCTGCGTTGTTCACCTTCAAACAGATCGAAGCGGTCTACTGGATCGCGAAAACCGGCAGCTTCGTCAATGCCGCCGAGCAGCTGCACACCACGCAGGCCGGCATCTCCAAGCGCATCAAGGAGATCGAACAGATCGTCGGCGAGCGCCTGTTCGACCGCAGCGGGCGCAAGGTGCGCCTGACCGCCAAGGGATCGATGCTCGCGCAGGGCGCGCAAGCCCTGCTGCGCCAGCGCCAGGCGCTCATGGACGAACTGGTCGACCCCAAACACATCAACCGCGTGATCAATATCGGCGTGACCGAACTGGTCTCATCGACCTGGCTTTCACAGTACCTGATCGCGCTGCATGCGCAGTTTCCGCAGCTCTCCATCAGGCCGCATGTGGATTTTTCCCATGACCTGCTGGCCAAGGCCGACGCGCAGCTGCTCGATCTGATCGTGATCCCGCGGTTTGCGCAGCAGCCGGGATTTGTGCGCTGCGAGCTCGGGCAGGCGCAATTCGAATGGCTCGCGAGCCCCGCAGTCAAAGCGCAGCTCGCGCGCCGCAGCGCCGACGCGCCCTGGGATACGCCGCTGCTGATGCAGGGCAACGGCTCGGGCCTGGGTTTCATCACCGAGCGGTATCTGGCGGGCAGCACGCACCTGGGCCACCACCAGGTGCTGCGCACCAACAGCCTGCTGCCGCTGGTCGGAATGACGCTCGCGGGCCAGGGCGTGAGCTTTCTGCCCACGGGCTACCTGCGGCGCGAAATCGAAGCCGCTCGCCTGGTACCGGTGGATACCGGCCTGCGCAACGATCCCGTGATCTACGACATCCTGTACCGCCAGGAACTGCAGAGCGAACTTTTCAGGCAACTCGCGCATTCGGCCCAGGCATGCTGTGACTTCAGCACCAGTTTTCTGACCTGATGCGCCCTGGAATGCAGTGGAACTAACGGTTTTCAAGTATGGCGCTGCGGCCTGTCCTCGCGCTACATTACGCGGTAATTTCCTCGCGCTTTCAGCCCTCCCAAACCATGTCCAAGAACGCGCTGCCGGCCACGCAAATACTTCCCAGCCCTGTGCTGCTGGTGGAAGACGAGTTCCCCATTCAGGAACGCCTGCTGAAGATCATGCGCGATCTGGGCTATGCCACCGAAGTCATTCGTGTTGCCGGCACGCTCGCGGATGCCCGCCGGCTCGCGGCAGCGCAGCGTTTCGCGCTGGCCCTGGTCGATCTGGGCCTGCCCGATGGCAACGGCTGTGATTTCATCGCCGAACTGCGCCAGAGCGACCCGTCTCTGAGCATTCTTGTGATCTCCGCCTGGAGCACGCAGGAAACGATATTGCGCGCGCTGCATGCGGGCGCCACGGGCTATCTGCTCAAGGAACGCGACGACCTGGAAGTGATGCTGTCGATACGCAGCGTGCTGCGCGGCGGCGCACCCATCGATCCCTTCATAGCCCGGCATATCCTGGCCGAACTGCCGCAGGCAAAAGAAGAGAGCGCAGAGACCGGGCCCGCGCGCGTCGTGCCCCCCAGCGTACTGACAGCACGCGAAGCACAAATCCTGGCGCTGGTCGCCGACGGCAAGTCCAATCGGGATATCGCGGAACACCTGCAGATCTCGCGCTACACCGTTGAATGCCATATCACGCACATTTACCGCAAGCTGGAAGTGTCCTCGCGAACCAAGGCCATCAACGAAGGACGCCTGCGCGGCCTGCTCAAATAGCGGCCCGTCTGCTGAACCGCGCCTGAAGCCGGTTCATTTGCACCCTGGCGGCGGGCGCCGCCGCCAGGGTGCCTTCACCGCCGGAACATTCGATCCACGCCGCGGCGGGAAAAAGACAAGCTCGGGGATACCCTCAGATCCTCGCGCCTGGGGTTAGGGCGACCTCGACGCAACGAACATCTTGCGTTGTTCGTTGACGAGAAGTCAAATGGAAGGGGAATTACAGAACTTCTATTTATCTTCGTTACACCGTTGAATGTCATATCACGCGCATTTATCGACCCCTGAAATTTTTGTCGCGCTCTCGAACCATCCACGCAGCGTTTTTGCACGGCCTCCCCCCCGGCCGTCGAGGCAATCCGCACTGCGCTCGCTGCTGCTCACCATAGCGCTGCTGGCATGCAGTCTGCTCCAATCCGCCTGGGCTCAGACCTGCATGCCCACCATTGGGGCGGTGCACGCCGCCAAGGAACTGCCCGGAGCATCCGCGCGCCCCACTGAGGGCTGGGAGCCGGTGACGCTGCCCGACACCTGGACCCTGCGCTGGCCCGACTACAGCGGCACGGTCTGGTACCGAATCATGCTGCGCGAAGACTGCGGCGCCACGGGCGCGCGCGACGAGCCCGTGGCGCTGATCACCGAATCGATCAACATGGCCGGTGAAATCTTTTTGAACGACACCTTGCTGTGGCGCGATGCCAGCCTGCAGGAGCCGTTGTCGAGAAGCTGGAACATTCCCCGGTACTGGATCCTGCCCGAATCGGCACTGCGGCCTTCCGACAACGCGATATGGATCCGTATCCAGGGTCGGGCCGTCGTCAAGCCAGGCCTGGGCAGGGTCATGACAGGTCCCGCAGCGCCGATGCTCGCGTATCTCGAAAAGATCAGCTGGTCACACCGCTCGGTCTATGTGATCAACATCATTGCGTCCTTGTGCATCGCGGGCTTGTTTGCCGGCATCTGGATTCTCTACCGCAGGCAATCCGTGCATGGCTGGTTCTCGCTGCTGAACTTCGCCTGGGTCGTGTTTTTTTACAACATCGTGGCCACCGATCCCTGGCCATTTGGCGATACCGTGGGCGTGGCGCGGGCCAACACCATCGCATTCATGGCGTTCTGCGCGTTCTATTGCATATTCAGCTACCAGTTTCAGGAACGTACCCAGCCACGCTGGCAGAAACGCGCACTGATCGCGCTGACGCTGGGCATGTCGCTGCTGGTGGCGCTGGTACCGGAAAGGCATCTGGCTGCCACCACGCAGCTGGCCTGGGATACACACATATTGGTTTTTGTCTGGGCGTGTTGCGCCCCGCTGATCCATGCCTGGCGCAGCCGCAAGCGAGAAGATGCCTTCTATTCCTTGGTGGGCCTGGGGTTCGTGTTCATCGCACTGCACGATATGCACACCTTCAACCTCGGGGCATCAGACGCCCTCATGCTGACGCCTTACGCCAACCTGCTCACGATGATCGTGATCGCCGGCGTGCTGAGTTCGCGCATCGCGGCCAGCATGCGCCGCATCGAACGCTTCAATGTGGAACTCACGGCCGCGGTCGGGAAGGCCTGCCTAGAACTCGAAACCACGATGGGCAAGGAACACCAGCTCGCGCTGTCGAATTCGCGCCTGCAGGAACGGCTGCAGTTCATTCACGATCTGCACGACGGCTTCGGCAGTGCGCTGGTGCGGGCCATCGTCCAGGCCGAGCACAGCGCAGATGCCCAGGGCCATGCCGAAGCGGCGCGGCATGTCTCCACGCTCAAGTCGCTGCGCGATGATCTGCGCAATGTGATGGACGGCGGGCGCACCGCCACCGCAGACACGCCCGCGACACCGGCCGAGTGGATGGCACGAACGCGCCACCGCTTCTCCACGCTGTTCGATGAACTCGACGTGACCAGCCACTGGTCATGCCTGCCAGAATGGCCCGAGCCGCCCAGCGTCGCGGTCTGCCTGGAACTCACGCGCCTGCTCGAGGAAGCGCTGTCCAACGTGCTCAAGCACAGCGCGGCAACCGAAGTCGACATCAAGCTGGAGGCGGACGCGCACGGCGCGCTGACGCTGGAAGTGCGCGACAACGGCGTGGGCTTCGACATCGCCACCGTGAGCCACGAGGCCAGCGGCATAGGCCTGTCCTCCATGCAGGCCCGCATCGCCCGACTGGGCGGCCAGTTGCACCTCGAGTCCCGGGCTGGCCGCAGCGTGGTGCGTGCCAGCCTGGGCCGCGAGCCCGCGTTACGCGCCGAGTAGCATGGCCGGCTTCAGCCCGCCTTTGCCCGCGCCGCTTCGCGCAGGAAGTTGACGAAAGCCTGGGTGCGCGGGCTGCGGCCCTTGCGCGTGGGCACCAGCACCATCACGGGCGCCGCGCCGAAAGTCCAATCGTGCATCACGCGCTCCAGCCGCCCGGCCGCCACGGCGGCCGCGGCGTCCCATTCGGAGCGCAGCACCAGGCCCATGCCGTCTTCGGCCCACTGCCGCGCGACGCTGCCGTCGTTGGTCACGAACGCCGGATGCACGCGCAGCGTCTCGCCTTTGCGCCCGCTTTCGGCCGGGCGCATATGCCACAGCGTCACGTCCTCGTCGTTCTCGCGTATGCAGATGCAGGAGTGGTAGGCCAGGTCCTGCGGACTGCGCGGCCTGCCATGTTCGCGCAGGTATGCGGGGCTGGCGCAGAGCCAGCGCTCGTTGGTCGCCAGCGGGTGCGCGACCCACGATGAGTCGCGCACCGTGCCCACATGGACCACGACATCGGCGTCGTGCCGGTCGGGCCAGGGCGTCTCGCGCAGATCGAGCTGCAGGCGCAGGCTCGGGTGCAGCCGCGAGAACCGCGCGAGCAGCGGAGCGACATGGGTGCGGCCGTAGCCGAAAGGCGCGGAGACTCTGAGCGTTCCGGTCAGCTGCTGGTCGTCGCGTTGCAGCGATTCGCGCAGGCCGTCGAGCTTTTGCAGCAGTTCGTAGGCCTCGCGGCCGAAACGTTCGCCTTCGGAAGTCAGCTGCAGCTTGCGCGCCGTGCGATTGGCCAGCACCAGCCCCAGCGTGGCCTCGAGCTTGCGCAGGCGCATCGACAGGGCCGGGGGCGTGACGCCCAGCGAGCGCGCGGCGGCGCTCAGGGAACGCTCGCGCAGCAGCGCTGCAGCAAGGCGAAGATCGTCGATCTGCATATTCAGCTGTGCTTAACGATTGATGATGAAAGAGTGAAAACCAGAGACCAGGATCGAAGCCTACAGTAGATCCATGCAGAACACCTCATCCCCCTCCTTTGCCGCTGGCGACCGCTATCCGCGCGCCGTGCTGTTCGACCTGCTCACGGCCTTGCTGGATTCCTGGACCGTATGGAACGCCGCCGCGGGCTCAGAGCCCGCGGGGCGCACCTGGCGCGCGGAATACCTGCGCCTGACCTATGGCTGCGGCGCCTACGTTCCCTACGAAGAACTGGTGCGCCAGGCGGCGGCCAATGTGGGCCTGCCCGCCAGCGCGCCCCAGGCCCTCGAAGACCAGTGGGACGGCTTGCCCGTCTGGAGCGGCGCCCGGGAACTGCTGCAGGCGCTCAAGCCGCATTGCAAGCTGGCCGTGGTGACCAACTGCTCGCGCCAGTTGGGCGAGCGCGCCGCGGCGCGACTGGGCATCGCCTGGGATGCAGTCATCACGTCCGAGGAAGCGGGCTTCTACAAGCCCGATCCCCGGCCCTACCAGCTGGCCTTGCAGCGGCTGGAAGTGAACGCCGCCGACGCGGCCTTTGTAGCCGGCTCGGGCTACGACATGTTCGGCACGGCCAGCGTCGGCCTGCGCACCTACTGGCACAACCGCGTGGGCCTGGCCAGGCCCCAGGGTGCGCCCCTGGCCGACATCGAATCCCCCACGCTGGAGAGCGCGCTGCCCTGGCTGCGGACTTTCCAGGCCTGAGCAATCCACCGAGGAGTCCACCATGAACGACCGCATCCGGCGCGCGGCCCTGCTTGCCGCGGCCTCCAGCCTGAGCCTGCTGGCCGCGCCCGCGAGCTGGGCCCAGCCCGCCTTTCCCGCGCGTCCCGTGACGCTGATCGTGCCGTTTCCGGCCGGCGGCCCGAGCGACGCGCTGGCGCGCTCGGTGGCCCACAAGATGGCCGAGCATCTGGGCCAATCGATCGTCATCGAGAACCTGGGCGGCGCCAACGGCGTGATCGGCCTCACCAAGGCCATCAAGGCCAGCCCCGACGGCTACACCATTGCTTTTGGCGGCATAGGCACGCATGTGGCCAACGTCGCGCTCTACAAGAAACTGGCTTACGACCCCGTCGCGGACTTCGTTCCCATAGGCCCGGCGGGCGCCTCGCCGATGGTGCTGCTGGCGCGCGCCGACCTGCCTGCGGCCAACCTGGGCGAGTTCGTCGCCTGGGCCGCGCAGAACAAAGCCAAGGCGTCCTACGGGAGCGCGGGCGTGGGCTCCATTTCGCACTATGGCTGCGTGCTGCTGCTGTCGGCGCTGGGCCGGAACGTCACGCACATCCCATACAAAGGCGTGGCGCCCGCAATGAACGATCTGATGGGCGGCCAGACCGACTTCATGTGCGACCAGACGACGACGGCCTTGCCGCAGCTCGCGGGCGGGCGCATCAAGCCCATCGCGGTGCTGTCGAATGCCCGCCTGGCGCAACTGCCCAACGTCGCCACGGCGGCACAAGCCGGCTACGCGCTCGACATCCGCTCCTGGAACGCATTCTTCGCGCCGCGCGCCACGCCCCAGCCCGTCGTGGCGAAGCTGACCGCGGCGCTGCAGCACGCGGTCGCCGACGCCGCGCTGCGCAGGCAGATGGCAGCCCTGGGCGTGGATCTGCCGTGGCCGCAGCAGGCCACCTCCGCGGCGGTGTCGGCACTGATTGCCCGCGGCCTGCGCGAAGACGTTCCGGCCCTCAAGGCCAGAAGCGAATACCTCGACTGAACCCATGACACCCATGCACAACGATCTCACCACCCTCGATACGCCTGCGGCCATCATCTCGCTGGAAAAGATGCAGCGCAACATCGCGCGCATGCAGCAGCGCGCCAACGCGCTGGGCGTGCGCTTTCGTCCCCATGTCAAGACCACCAAATGCGCCGAAGTCGCGGCCGCGCAGCGCGCCGCCGGCGCCAGCGGCATCACCGTCTCCACGCTCAAGGAAGCCGAACAGTTCTTCGCCCAGGGCGAGACCGACATCCTCTACGCCGTAGGCATGGCGCCCCACCGGCTCGCGCAGGCACTGGATCTGCGCGCGCGCGGCTGCGGGCTGCAGATCATGACCGACAGCGTCGCGGGCGCCCAGGCCATCGCCGACTTCGGCAGGCAGCATGCGCATGCGTTCGAGGTGCTCATCGAAATCGATACCGACGGCCACCGCTCGGGAATCAAGCCGGATGAGGACGCGCTGCTGGACGTCGGCCGGGTACTGCATCGCGGCGGAATGCATCTCGCGGGCGTGCTCACGCATGCCGGATCGAGCTATGAACTCGCTGCGCCAGCCGCCATTGCACAGCTGGCCGAGCAGGAGCGCGCGGGCTGCGTGCGCGCCGCCCAGCGCCTGCGCGCGGCCGGCCTGCCCTGCGAGATCGTCTCGGTGGGCTCCACGCCCACGGCGCTCGAAGCCGCATCGCTGGAAGGCGTGACGGAGCTGCGCGCCGGCGTCTATGTGTTCTTCGATCTGGTGATGCGCAACGTGGGCGTCTGCAGCGCAGACGACATTGCGCTGAGCGTGCTGACTACGGTGATAGGCCACCAGGCCGACAAGGGCTGGGCGATCGTCGACGCCGGTTGGATGGCCATGAGCCGCGACCACGGCACCTCGAAACAGCAGCGCGACTACGGCTACGGCCAGGTCTGCACGCTCGATGGACAGGCGATTGACGGCTACATCCTGTCGGGCGCAAACCAGGAGCACGGCATCCTGTCGGCGCCAGGCGCGCCGGACACGGACATCGTCAACCGCTTTCCCATGGGAACGCGGCTGCGCGTGCTGCCCAACCATGCCTGCGCGACCGGCGCGCAGTTTCCTCAATACCACGCGCTGGCCGAAGACGGCACGCTGCGCACCTGGGAGCGCTTCCATGGCTGGTGAAATAGATCTGGCGGCGCCGGTCTACGTCCAGGCCCCAATGCTCGCCCCACCCGGCGGCCACTACAGCCATGCGTGCAGCGGCGCGGGCCTGGTGTTCATCGCCGGGCAGCTGCCGATCACGCCGCAGGGCGAGCGCCTGGTGAACGCCGCGTTCGAGATCCAGGCCGCGCAGGTGCTGGAGAACGTCAAACAGGCCTTGCATGCCGCGGGCAGCGGCGTCGAGCGGCTGCTGCAGGTGCGCGTCTATGTGGACGACATCGCGAACTGGCCGGCTTTCGACGCGCTGTACCGCGAGTGGGCCGGCGCCTCACGCCCGGCCCGCGCCGTCGTGCCCACGGGGCCGTTGCACTTCGGCTTTCTGGTCGAGATGGAAGCCGTCGCGCTCGCCTGAGGACTTATTCCACCGTCACCGACTTCGCGAGATTGCGCGGCTTGTCGACGTCGGTGCCGCGCGCGCAGGCAGTGTGATAGGCCAGCAGCTGCAGCGGCACGACATGCAGGATGGGGCTCAGCGCGCCGTAGTTCTCGGGCATGCGGATCACATGCATGCCTTCGGCGCTGGCGATATGCGTGTCGGCGTCGGCGAGCACATACAGCACGCCGCCGCGCGCGCGCACTTCCTGCATGTTGCTCTTGAGCTTTTCCAGCAGCGCATCGTTGGGCGCGACCGTCACCACGGGCATGGCGCTGGTCACCAGCGCCAGCGGGCCGTGCTTGAGCTCGCCCGCGGGATAGGCTTCGGCATGGATGTAGCTGATTTCCTTGAGCTTGAGCGCGCCTTCGAGCGCTATCGGGTAGTGGATGCCACGCCCCAGGAACAGCGCATTCTCGCGCTGCGCGAACTCCTCGGCCCAGCTGATCAGCTGCGGCTCCAGCGCCAGCACCGCCTGCAGCGCCACGGGCAGGTGGCGCATGGCGGTGAGGTAGCGCGCTTCGTCTTCCTCGGTCAGGCGCCCCTTGCTTTGCGCCAGCGCCAGCGTCAGCAGGAACAGGCCCGCGAGCTGCGTGGTGAAGGCCTTGGTCGAGGCCACGCCGATTTCGACGCCGGCGCGCGTGATGTAGGCCAGCTCGCATTCGCGCACCATCGCGCTGGTCGCGACATTGCAGATCGTCAGCGTGTGCTGCATGCCCAGGCTTTGCGCATGGCGCAGCGCGGCCAGCGTGTCGGCGGTCTCGCCCGACTGGCTGATGGTCACCACCAGGGTGCGCGGATTGGGCACGCTGGTGCGGTAGCGGTATTCGCTGGCGACTTCGACCTGGCAGGGAATGCCTGCAATGCCTTCGAGCCAGTACTTGGCCGCGCAACCGCTGTAGTAGCTGGTGCCGCAGGCCAGGATCAGCACGTTGTCGACTTCCTTGAACACGCGCCAGGCCGCGGCGCCGGTCTTGCCGTGCACGCAGGCGCCGTCGAACAGCTCGGGAACGATGCCCAGCACGCCGTCTATGGTGTCGGCGATCGCGCGCGGCTGCTCGAAGATCTCCTTTTGCATGTAGTGGCGGTAGGGGCCGAGTTCGGCCGCGCCGCTGTGCGCATGCACGGTGCGCACCGGGCGCTGCTCGGCACCCAGCGCTTCGCCAGCCTTGTCGAACAGCCAATAGCGGCCGCGCTGCAGGTCGACCATGTCGCCTTCTTCCAGATAGACGATCTGGTCGGTCACGCCGGCCAGCGCCATGGCATCGCTGGCGACGAAATGCTCGCCGCCTTCGCCTACACCCAGGATCAGCGGCGAGCCCGCGCGCGCGCTGACCAGACGCTCGGGCTCGTCCTTGTGCATCACGGCCAGCGCGTAGGCACCGTGCAGCTGGGCGACCGCCGCCTTGAACGCTTCGAACAGGTCGCCGTTGTAGAGGCTGTCGACCAGATGGGCAATGACTTCGGTGTCGGTCTGGCTCACGAACACATAGCCCTTGGCCTGCAGGCTGGTGCGCAGCGCTTCGTAGTTTTCGATGATGCCGTTGTGCACCAGCGCCACGCGCGCCGGCTGGCCCGGCAGCGCCTCGCCCGGGCCGAAGCTGAAATGCGGGTGGGCGTTGCGCACCGCCGGCTCGCCATGGGTCGCCCAGCGGGTGTGGGCGATGCCCGTGAAACCCTGCAGGTTCTCGGTCTGCACCTGCTCGAGCAGCTCGGCCACGCGCGCCGTGCTGCGCGCGCGCTGCAGGCCGGTGCTGCGCACGCCGGACGCATCCAGCGCATGCACGGCGACGCCGCAGGAGTCATACCCGCGGTACTCGAGCCGTTGCAGGCCCTGCACCAGCACGGGAACGATGTTGCGATGGGAAACGGCGCCGACGATGCCACACATAAGGAATGCTCCTGAAGAAAGACAGGCGATGCTATGCTGACAACCAAGAAATATTCAGTTGATATTCAACAACTTATGAAACTTAATTTCTCAAACTGCCAATGGAGAAATTAAATTTCATATTCATGCAAACTTCAAAATAAATGATCGACGAAATCGACCTGCAACTGCTGGATTTATTGCAACGGGATGCAAGCCTGAGCAACCAGGCGTTGGCCGAGCGCGTCAACGTGTCGCCGCCCACCTGCCTGCGCCGCGTGCGGCGTCTGCACGAGGACGGCATCATCGAGCGCCAGGTCGCCTTCCTGCAGCCCGAGCGCCTCGCCGCGCTCGCCGGTCACGGCCTCACGGCCTGGGTGGAAGTCACGCTCGACCGCCAGGATGCGCAGGCGCTGGACCGCTTCGAAGCCCGCGCCGTGGCCGAAGATGCCGTGCAGCAATGCTGGCGTGTGTCCCCCGGCCCCGACTTCATGCTCGCCACCTGGACGCGCGACATGCCCGATTACCTGGCTCTGACCCAGAGGCTGTTCACGCAGGACAGCAATGTGCGCAACGTGCGCGCCTTCTTCGCCACCAAGCGCGCCAAGTTCGAGACCAAGATTCCGCTGGCCCCCCTGCGCTGAGCGCGGATTTACCCGGCGGCAGGAGCCGGCCAGTCGACGGTCACGGTGCAGCCCTGGCCGGGCGCGCTGTGCAGCGCAATGTCTGCACCCTGCAGTCGCGCCGCGGTCTGCGCGACCGCCAGCCCCACGCCCGCGCCGTCGAACTCGGACTCGCGGTGCAGGCGCTGGAACAGTCCGAACACCTGGCCCGCGCGCGCGCCGTCGCAGCCCACGCCGTTGTCCTGCACCTGCCAGCGCCAGGCGCCGCCGGGCAGCGCCTGCGCCTGCAGGCTGATGCGCGGCATGGGCTGGCCGCGCGAGAACTTGAATGCATTGTCGAACAGCGCGGCCAGCATGGGGCGCAGCAATTCGGGCGCAGCCTGCAGCGGCACGGGCGCCAATGGCAGCTCCCACTGCACCTGCTCCCCTGCGGGTTCGGCCGCGAGCAGCGCCGCGCGGACTTCGGCGGCCATCTGCGCCAGGTCGACGCTCTGGCGGCGCTGCGGCTCGCGCAGCATTCCGGCGACCTGCAGCACGCCATCGAGCATGCCGCCCATGCGGCGCGCCGCCTGCTCCATCACGCCAAGAAACTGTTCGGCCTCCTGCGCATCCGCGCCTTGCAGGCCCGCCACATGCAGGGTTTCGCGCAGCAGGGGCGTGTACGAAGTGATGTGGCGCAGCGGCGCGCGCAGATCGTGCGACAGCGCGCGCAGCCAATCGTCGTGGCTGGCGCGCAGCGCGGCCAGCTCCTGCTCGCGCTGGGCCAGCAAGGCCAGCGCCTGGGGCAGATCGGTCGCAAGCGCGCTGTCCGCAGAAGCGCTGGGAGCAGGGTCGGGCATCATGGTTTGGGAAGTTTGCTCGGTCGTTTCCAGTTAGCGATATTGGCCTGACGGCCGCGCCCCACAGCCAAGGTGCCAGCCGGCACATCCTTGGCGATGGTCGAGCCGCCACCGATGGTCGCGCCCGCGCCTATCGTGACCGGCGCCACCAGCACGCAGTTGCTGCCGATGTGCGCATCGGCCTCGATCACCGTACGGTGCTTGTTGACGCCATCGTAGTTGGCCGTGATGCTGCCGGCGCCATAGTTGACGCGCTCACCCACCGTCGCATCGCCGAGATAGGCCAGGTGGTTGGCCTTGGCGCCATCGGCCAGAGTGCTGTTCTTGACTTCGACGAAGTTGCCGATATGCACTTCGCGGCCCAGTTGGGCGCCGGGGCGCAGGCGCGCGAACGGGCCGACCAGCGTGCCTTCGCCTACCGTGACGCCCAGCTTTTCGCCGTCGATGTGGGTATAGGGGTGGATCACCGCGCCCGCGCCAATGGTGGCGTTGGCAATGCTGCAATGCGCGCCAATCGACGCACCCGCGCCAATCGTCACCGCGCCGCTGAAGATGCAGCCGACATCGATCTCCACGTCCTGGCCGCAGGTGAGCGCCGCGCGCGCGCCGCTGCGCTGGTCGTCGCGCAGGTCGAAGCGCGCGGGATCGGCCAGGCGCACGCCCTGCTCCATCAATGCATGCGCCTGGCGCAGTTGGTGGGCGCGCTCGAGTTCGGCCAGCTGCACCGGGCTGTTGACGCCCGCGACCTGCAGCGCGTCATCAATGCAATGCGCGACCACGGCCACGCCGTCGGCCACGGCCATCGCCACGATGTCGGTCAGGTAGTACTCGCCCTGGGCATTGTCGTTGGTCAGGCGCGCCAGCCAGGCACTGAGCAGGCGCGCGGGCACGGCCATGATGCCGCTGTAGATTTCGGTGATGCGGCGCTGTTCCTCGCTCGCATCCTTGTGCTCGACGATGGCCTGGACCGCGCCTGCCGGCGTGCGCACGATGCGGCCGTAGCCGCTCGGGTCGGGCAGGGTCACGGTCAGCAGCGCGAGCTTGTCGCTGCCTGCGGCGTCGACCAGGGCCTGCAGCGTTGCGGCTTGGGTCAACGGCACGTCGCCCGACAGCACCACGGCGACGCCGTCGTCACGCAGCAGCGGCACCGCCTGCTGTACCGCGTGTCCCGTGCCCAGCTGGGGTTCCTGGCGCACGAAATCGAGTGCAAAGCCCATTGGGCGGGCATAGGCTGCCGCGGAAATCGCGGCTTCCACTTCAGCCGCACCATGACCGGTCACCACCACCGCGCTGCGCGCTCCGAGGTGCGCAGCCTGGTCCAGCACATGCTGCAGCAGCGGCCGGCCCGCGAGGCGTTGCAAAACCTTGGGAAAACGGCTTTTCATGCGCGTGCCTTTGCCCGCGGCCATGATGATGAGGTCCAGTGATACTGTCATTTGATTGCTTGTCGTGATCGTAAGAATGCGCCTGAGGCACAGACATGGTGCCGAATTATCGCGCCCGGTCCTTGCCCGCACATACCAGCGGCAACCCCAGGTAACGGCAAACAAATATCTTTTACATTTCAGTGCGACACCGGCAGTCCTTTGCCGCCGCATTCCTGCCCTGGAGCTGTCCATGTCCTCTTCACCGCTCCCCGCATCGTCAGCCGCCGCACTGCCGCTGCGCACGCGCGCCGTGGCCGCAGGCCATCTGCGGGCCTTTGTGGCCGCGGCCGAGCACCTGAATTTCCGCGCCGCCGCCGACACCTTGGCGCTCACGCCGTCGGCCGTGAGCCGACAGATCCAGGCCCTCGAAGACGAGGTGGGCGTGGCACTGTTCCTGCGCCACACGCGCGCCGTGGAGCTCACCAGCGCCGGCGTGCACCTGCTGCGCGCGGTCGCGCCAGGGCTGGAGCGCATTGACGCCGCGGTGCGCCAGCTGCGCCAGACCGCGGGGCGCAAAAGCGTGGCGATCACCACCTGGGCCAGCTTCGCGGCCATGTGGCTGATTCCGCGGCTCGAAGCCTTTCAGCGCGAATTTCCCGACATCGACATCCGCATCGACACCTCGGACACCGTGATGGACATGGAGACCACGGATGTCGATCTCGCGCTGCGCTACAGCCGCGCGCCCGAGGGCGTGGGTGCCGAGCGGCTGTTCGGCGAACAGTTGGCTGTCGTGGCCAGCCCCTGGCTGCTGCGCAGCCAGCCCGCGATCCGCACGCCGGCCGATGCCGCGCGCTTCACGCTGATCGAGACCGGCGACGCCCAGCGCCTGCCGCAGCTTGCCTGGCTGGGCTGGCAGCGCTGGTTCCATGCGCACGGCTGCGCGCAACTGCAACCGCCGCGCTGGCTCTATTTCAATTACGCCCACCAGATCGTGCAGGCCGCGCTTGCCGGCCAGGGCCTGGCGATCGCGCGCCTGCCGCTGGTGGCCGACGCGCTGGCCAGCGGCGATCTGGTCGAAGTGCTGCCCGCGCACCGGCTCGACTCGCCCCTGGCCTACTGGCTGCTGCCCGGCCCGCGCAGCGCGCCGCGACCCGAAGTGCAGGCCTTCTGCGACTGGCTGCGCGGCCAGGCCGCGCTGACGCGCGCGGCCATGGGCACGCCCTGAATATCAGCCCAGGGTCACGCGCGCAAACTTGCGCTTGCCGACCTGCACCACGAAAGTGCCGGCATCGAGCTTCAAGCCGCGGTCGCTGATCACCGCACCATCGACGCGCACGCCGCCGCCGTCGATCAGGCGGTTGGCTTCGCTGCTCGATGGCGCCAGATTCGCCTGCTTGAGCAGCGCACCAATGCCCAGCGGTGCGCCGGACAGCGCAATTTCGGGGATTTCATCGGGCACGCCGCCCTTGCTGCGGTTGATGAAGTCCTGCTCTGCGGCATCGGCGGCAGCGGCGGAATGGAAACGCGCGGTGATTTCCTTGGCCAGCATGACCTTGGCATCCTTGGGATTGCGCCCGCCCGCGACTTCGGCCTTGAGCGCGGCGATCTCGGCCAGGCTCTTGAACGACAGCAGCGTGTACCAGTCCCACATCAGCGTGTCCGAGATCGACAGCACCTTGGCAAACATGGTGTTGGCTTCCTCGGTGATGCCGATGTAGTTGTTCTTGGACTTGGACATCTTGTCCACGCCGTCCAGACCCACGAGCAGCGGCATTGTGAGCACACACTGCGGCTCCTGGCCGTATTCCTGCTGCAGATGGCGGCCCATCAGCAGGTTGAACTTCTGGTCCGTGCCGCCGAGCTCCAGGTCGGCCTTGAGCGCGACCGAGTCATAGCCCTGCAGCAGCGGGTAGAGGAATTCGTGCAGCGAGATCGACTGGCCGCCATGGAAGCGCTTGTGGAAATCGTCGCGCTCCATCATGCGCGCCACGGTGTACTTGGCCGACAGCTCGATCATGCCGCGCGCGCCCAGTTTGTCGCACCATTCGCTGTTGTAGCGCACTTCGGTGCGTGCCGGATCGAGCACCATCGCCGCCTGGCGGTAGTAGGTTTCGGCGTTGATCTTGATCTGTTCGGCCGTCAGCGGCGGGCGCGTGGAGTTGCGGCCCGAGGGGTCGCCGATCAGCGTGGTGAAGTCGCCGATCAGAAAGATCACCTGGTGGCCCAGATCTTGCAGCTGGCGCATCTTGTTGAGCACCACCGTATGACCGATATGAATATCCGGCGCCGTAGGATCAAGACCCAGTTTCACCCGCAAAGGCACGCCGGTGGCCGCCGAGCGCGCGAGTTTGCGCGTCCATTCCTCCTGGGGCAGAAGCTCTTCGACGCCGCGCAAAGTGATTTCAAGCGCTTGTCCTACCGCTTCGGTGACTGGGTATGTTGTAACAGCAGGTTGATTCATAAGGGTTTTTTTCGATGCTGGGGAAGTGCCCCCCGTTATAATTCGTGGCTTGTCGCTGTGGCGAATTCTAGTAGGGTCCCCGTATCGACACTGTCGAATGGCCTCCAACCCCTGGAAAGCGCGTCCTGTCGCACCTCCTTTTCCTCGTCCGAGTGGACGCGCACCGAAACGGGAACTCCATTTTGAAATCTGGACTGATCATTGCCGGCAATGCTTTGCTGGCGCGGATAAGTAACACACTGCAACAGCATCCCAAGCGCGTTACCGCCGCGCTGGCTGCCCTGTTGCTGACTGGTGGTGGTGGTGCTTTCGCCGTGGCGTCGCTGGGTCCCGATCCAGCCGATCTGCCGGTCCGCACCCTGACCCAACAAGTCGTCTCGCTGGCCGATGACACGCCTCTGGTCGAGCTGACCGAGCTGCAGGACTTTGCGCTCTACCGCTCCGACCTTTCGCGCAGCAACGACAACGCCGAAGCGCTGCTGCAGCGCCTGGGCATTGCCGATCCCCAGGCCTCGGCCTTCCTGCGCAGCAATGAGCAGGTGCGCCAGCACCTGCTGGCGCGCGGCGGCCGCCTGGTTTCGGCCGAAGCCACGAACGACCATCAACTCACGCGCCTGACCGCGCGCTGGGCACCCGATGACGACAGCACGAAGTTCCAGCGCCTGGTGGTGGAACGCAAGGACAAGGGTTTCGTGACCCGTCTTGAAACCGGCGATCTGGTGTCGAACAACCGCCTGGCCGGCGGCGTGATCCAGAGCTCGCTGTTCGCCGCGACCGATGCGGCCAACATCCCCGATGCCGTCGCTTCGCAACTCGCCGAGGTGTTCAACGGCAAGATCGACTTCCGCCGCTCGCTGCGCAAGAACGACCGCTTCACCCTGGTCTACGAAACCCTGGAAGCCGATGGCGAACCGCTGCGCAGCGGCCGCCTGCTGAGCGCCGAGTTCCACAACAATGGCGATGTGCACCAGGCCATGTGGTTCCAGGAACCCGGCACCAAGGGTGCGTACTACTCGCTCGACGGCTCCAGCCTGGAGCGTTCGTACCTCTCCGCTCCGCTGGCGTTTTCGCGCGTGAGCAGCGGCTTCGCCATGCGTTTCCACCCCATCCAGAAGACCTGGCGCGCGCACAGCGGCACCGATTTCGCGGCGCCCACGGGCACGGCGGTGCGCAGCGTGGCCGATGGCATCGTTGAATTCTCGGGCGTGCAGAACGGCTACGGCAACGTGATCTTCGTCAAGCACCCCGACAACAATGTCACGGTCTACGCCCACCTGAGCCGCATGGATGTGCGCAAGGGCGCACGCGTGGAACAAGGCGCGACCATTGGCGCCGTCGGCTCCACCGGCTGGGCTACAGGGCCTCACCTGCACTTCGAAGTGCGCGTCAACGGCCAGGCCCAGGACCCGCTGACCGTGATCGGCACGGCGCAGGCCGCACGCCCGATTTCTACGGCGTCGCGCGCTCTATTCAACCGCAAGGCCGCGCAGATGCGTCTGGCCCTCGACTCCGCCGGCCAGACGCTGGCCAGCGCGGAATAAGCCGCCGCCTTCCGCCTCTTCCCGAAAGCCGCTGCAAAGCGGCTTTTTTCATGTCTGCGGTGCACCACGCCGCTAACATTGCCCCATGACCTCTGCTGCCCCCACCCCGGATCTCTATATCGGCCTGATGTCGGGCACCTCGCTCGATGGAGTGGACGGGGTGCTGGTCGACTTCCAGCGCCAGACACATGTATTGCAGCATGCGAGCTGCGGCTTCCCTGTCGGACTGCGCGCCGAGCTCATGGAGCTCAACACCGCAGGCGACAACGAACTGCACCGCGCCGCGCTCGCGGCCAACGCGCTGGTCGCCTGTTATGCGGACGTGGTGCACCAGCTGCTGCTGCAGGCCAGCGTGCCGGCGCAGGCGGTCAAGGCCATAGGCGCCCACGGACAGACCGTGCGCCACCGCCCGCAGATGTTCGACGGCACGGGCTATACGCTGCAGCTCAACAATCCCGCGCTGCTCGCCGAGCGCTGCGGCATCAGCGTGGTGGCCGACTTCCGCAGCCGCGACGTGGCCGCGGGCGGCCAGGGCGCGCCGCTGGTGCCTGCCTTCCACCAGAGCGTGTTCGGCCGGCCCGGCCAGACGCTGCTGGCACTCAACATCGGCGGCATTTCCAACCTCAGCGTGCTGCCCGCCGACGGCCAGGTCAGCGGCTTCGACTGCGGCCCGGGCAATGCGCTGATGGACGCCTGGTGCCAGCGCCATACGGGCCGGCCTTATGACGACAACGGCGCCTGGGCGGCCAGCGGCAAGGTGCTGCCCGCACTGCTGCAGCGGCTGCTCGACGAGCCTTTTCTGCAGCAGGCCCCGCCCAAGAGCACGGGGCGCGACCTGTTCAACGCGCAGTGGCTGCAGCAGCGGCTGGAATGGCTGCCGGCGCACACCCGCGCCGAGGATGTGCAGGCCACGCTGACCGAATTCACCGCGCGCGCCTGCGCCGACAGCGCTTTGCGCTGGGGTCGGGACGCGGAGCAACTGCTGGTCTGCGGCGGCGGTGCGCTCAACGGCCATCTGATGGCGCGCATGGCCGCGCTGCTGCCCGGCATGCAGGTGCAAAGCACCGAAGCTGGCGGACTGCCGCCGCTGCAGGTCGAAGCCGCGGCCTTTGCCTGGCTCGCGCGCCAGACGCTGCTGGGGCTGCCGGGCAACCTCGCGCGCGTGACCGGCGCGCGCGGGCCGCGCGTGCTCGGCGCGATCTACCCGGCCTGATCAGGTCCCGCGGTCCAGCCGGGCAAAGATCGACGCCGAGAACAGCGTCAGCACGCCCATGCAGACAAAGGTCGCCTGGAAGGCGTGCAGCACGGCCTCGGGCCTGGCCTGGCCCCATAGTTCATGGAATCCCGCCAGCACCGCGCCCGCAATGCCCACGCCCAGCCCCATGGCCAGCATCTGCACCATCGACAGCAGGCTGGTGCCGCTGCTCGCATGGGACGTTTCCAGGTCCTTGAGCGTGACGGTGTTCATGGCCGTGAACTGCATCGAATTGGTCGCGCCGAAGACCAGCAGCTGCAGGATGCGCAGCCATTGCGGCTGGTCCGGCGCGACCAGCGCAAAGCTCGCGATCATCAGCGCCAGCAGCACCGTGTTGGCGACCAGCGTGCGTCTGTAGCCCCAGCGCTCGATCAGCGCCGCAGCCACGCGCTTGACGGTCATGCTGGCCAGCACCGTGGGCAGCATCATCATGCCGGCCTCCATGGGCGAGAAGCCCAGGCAGACCTGCAGCACCAGTGGAATCAGAAACGGAATGCAGGAGCCGCCCAGGCGCGAGAACAGGTTGCCCAGCAGGCCTATGCGCAGGCTGCGCACCGTGAACAGCGCTGGAGCGAACAGCGGATCGGGCCGGCGCCGCGCATGCCACCAATAGACCAGCAGGCTGGCCGCGCCCGCCGCCAGCAGCGCGCCTGCGCCCAATGCTCCGAGCAGCGCATGGCCTTCGAGGGCCAGCGACACGCCCACCATGGCAAACGCCAGCAGCGCATAGCCGGCGCCGTCGAAGCGCCGGTGGATGATTGGCGCAGCATCGCGCATATGGCGCAGCGTGGCCAGCAGGCCCAGGATGCCCACCGGCACATTGACCAGGAAAATCCAGTGCCACGAGGCGTACTCGACCATCCAGCCGCCCAGCGTGGGACCGATCAGCGGGCCGACCAGCCCCGGCAGCGTGACGAAGCTCATGGCCTTGAGAAACTGCTCGCGCGGAAAGGCGCGCAACACCGCCAGCCGGCCCACGGGCAGCAGCAGCGCGCCACCGCAGCCCTGGACGACGCGCGCCAGCACCAGCTGGTTCAGGCTCGCGGCCAGCGCACACAGCAGCGAACCGAGCACGAACAGCGCAATCGCCATCAGGTACACGCGGCGCGTGCCGAAGCGGTCGGCGACCCAGCCCGAAGCCGGAATCACCAGCGCCATGGTCAATGAGTACGCGACGATCACCGACTGCATGCGCAGCGGGCTCTCGCCCAGGGCCTGCGCCATCGCAGGCAGGGCCGTGTTGACGATGGTGGCGTCCAGCGTCTGCATGAAGAAGCCCAGGGCCACCAGCCACAGCAGCACCGAATTCGAGCGATCAGTCGTCATGGAGAAACATCAGTGCCATCAGCAGGCGGGAACGGGCGTAAAAAAACCGCCTCTGACAGCGGTCTCATGGACATGGGCGAACTTTATGAATGGGCATGTCCCATCGTGGGGGCACCGAGCAAGGGCCGCCCCGCAGCAAGGGTGCCGTCCCCCTCCACCGAAGGTTGAGAGGGGGAAGCCGGGGCCGGCCATCCGGCGAAGCGGCTCAGGGGGTGCATCATTTATGCAGAGAAGCTGGAGCCGCAACCGCAGGTGGTCGTGGCGTTCGGGTTCTTGATCACGAACTGCGCGCCCTGCAGGTCTTCCTTGTAGTCGATCTCGGCGCCCACCAGGTACTGGTAGCTCATGGCGTCGATCAGCAGCGAGACGCCGTTCTTGGACATGACCGTGTCGTCTTCGTTGGTGATTTCATCGAACGTGAAACCATACTGGAAGCCCGAGCAACCGCCGCCTTGCACGAACACGCGCAGCTTCAACTCAGGGTTGCCTTCTTCGGCGATCAGGTCCGCCACTTTCGCCGCGGCACTGTCGGTGAAAAGGATGGGAGAAGGCATTTCGCTCTGGATGTTTTCTGCAACGGCGCTCATGTGGGTACTCCGATATTCAAGGTTTGAGGGGAATGGTACTGCAAATCGCTCGGGAATTCGGACCCCTGCGCGCTTGCCGCTTATGCAAGTGGGGCCTTTATCCGCCGACAGTCAGTGCGCCAGCTTGAACACCGCCACGGCCTGAACCAGTTGCCCGGCCTGGGCCTGCATGCTAGCCGCGGCAGCGGCGCTTTCCTCGACGAGCGCGGCATTCTGCTGCGTGACCTGGTCCATCTGGATGATGGCTTCGCCGACCTGGGCCACACCCGTGCTCTGCTCGGCGCTGGCCGAACTGATCTCGCCCATGATGTCCGTGACGCGCTGCACAGAACCGACGACTTCCGACATCGTGGTGCCGGCGCGATCGACCAGCGCGCTGCCCTGCTCGACCCGCTGAACGCTGGCGTCGATCAGCTGCTTGATTTCCTTGGCGGCCTGGGCGCTGCGACCCGCGAGGCTGCGCACCTCGCTGGCGACCACGGCGAAGCCACGGCCCTGCTCGCCCGCGCGCGCCGCTTCGACCGCGGCGTTCAGCGCCAGGATATTGGTCTGAAATGCAATGCCATCGATCACGCCGATGATGGCGGCAATCTGGCGCGAGCTGTCATTGATGGTCTGCATGGTTTCGGTGACCTGGCGCACGACCTCCCCGCCCCGCACCGCCGCCGTGGATGCGGTCTGCGCAAGTTCATTGGCATGCCTCGCATGCTCGGCGTTCTGCTGGACCGTGGCGCTGAGCTGCTCCATCGAGGCGGCGGTTTCTTCGAGCGCCGACGCCTGCTCTTCGGTGCGCTGGCTCAGATCGCTGTTGCCCTGCGCGATCTGTGATGCCGCCGTCGCCACCGACTCCGAACTCTGGCGCACTTCACCCACCACCCGGGTCAGGCTGGCCTGCATATGCTGGAGCGCAGACAGCAGCTGTGCGGTTTCGTCCTTGCCCTGCGCGTCGAACTGCCGGCTCAAGTCGCCCGCAGCCACGGCGCGCGCCACCGCCACCGCGCGCGCGATGGGGCGGGTGACGGTCCGGCTGAACAGCACGCCCGCACCCAGGCCGGCGCCAAAGACCACGAACATCAACGTCAGCGAGATCATGGTCGCCCGGCGAGCGCTGCTGTCTGCGCGCAGCGACTGTGCAGCGCTGTCGGCCGCGATCTTGTCGCGCGATTCATCGAGCAGCCGCGCGGGTTCGCGATCGATTCCGCTGACCGCGGAGTCGCCGGCCAGCGGATCGAAGCCGGCGGCCTTGAACGCGTCGAATCCGCGCCGATAGCGCGCGGCCATGTCGGCATGCGAGGCGGCGAACTTCTCGACCAATGCCCTGGCTTCACCCGCAGGCAGGGACGCAATCAGCCTGCGGCTGGCCGCCTCCACGTCGCGCGACAGCTGGTTGAAAGCGCTCCAGTGGCGGTCCAGGGCTTTCGGATCCTTGCCGCGCACCAGCACATTTTTCCATTCCTGCACCTGCGTCTTGAACGCCAGTGCCATGTCGGCGACGTCGCGCTCGCTGTCATGGCGGGCCTTCACCGTCGTGGCGTAGGTAGTGAGCGATTGGTTGAGTTGCTGGATTCCGAGCAGTGCGGCGCACAGCATGAAGAGCAGCGATGCGGCGATGACCAGAGGCAGTTTGAGACTGAGTTTCACGATTTCTTCCCGCTCTGCGCTGGAGGGCAGAACAGCTGGTGCGTGGGTGAGGCGCATGCGCCGCTGAGGTGCACGCCCATGAAAAAAGCCACCCGAAGGTGGCTTTTCTTGCGCCCGCCGCAGAGACTGCGGCAGACTGCAGGACTGGAGGCTTAACGCTTCGAGAACTGCTTGGCGCGGCGAGCAGAGCGCAGGCCGACCTTCTTACGTTCGACTTCACGGGCATCGCGCGTCACGAAGCCGGCTTGGCTCAGGACGGGCTTGAGGCCTGCGTCATAGTCGATCAGTGCACGGGTGATGCCGTGACGGGCAGCACCGGCCTGGCCGGATTCGCCGCCGCCGTGCACGTTGATTTGCACGTCGAAAGCTTCGAGGTTTTCCGTGAGTGCCAGCGGTTGCTTAGCAATCATGATGGAAGTTTCGCGGCCGAAGTACTGCTGAATGTCTTTGCCATTCACAGTAATCTTGCCGGAACCCTTCTTCAGAAACACGCGGGCGACGCTGGATTTGCGACGGCCTGTGCCATTGTTCCAATCACCAATCATCTCAAGGCTCCTTAGATTTCCAGCGCTTTGGGCTGCTGTGCGGTGTGGGGATGCTCAGCACCGCCATACACCTTGAGTTTCTTGATCATGGCGTAGCCCAGAGGACCCTTGGGCAGCATGCCCTTGACGGCCTTTTCCAGAGCACGACCGGGGTGCTTCGACTGCATATCACGGAAGTTCGTGGCAGTGATGCCGCCCGGATAGCCGGAATGACGGTAGTACACCTTGTCCAGGGACTTGGTGCCAGTCACTTTGAGCTGGGCTGCGTTGATGATGACGATGAAGTCGCCGGTATCAACGTGAGGTGTATAAATGGCTTTGTGTTTGCCGCGCAGACGGAGGGCAACTTCGCTGGCTACCCGGCCGAGCACCTTGTCGGTGGCGTCAATCACAAACCACTCGTGTTGCACCTCAGCGGGTTTTGCGCTGAATGTAGACATGAGTTTTCTCTTTTCGATAAGAGGGTTTGAAGGTCCTTTTCCACGGTCGGCGCTTCTCTGAAGGAAGCCTCTTAGGTGGCGATGCCCGCAGCCTCTATGCACATAGTGCATGACCGCAAACACTCCGCCGCGGGACCAAAAAATCGCTGCGAAGCTCTCCATTATACGAAATGCGGCAACCCTTGTGCTGCATGACCTTGGCCGGCATGTAAAAATACCTGCCCATTCCCAAAGACCTGCGCTCTTGCCTCTTGGCAGCGTCTGGTTACCATTGCCCCATGTTTAGTTATCGCCACGCCTTCCATGCGGGCAACCACGCCGACGTGCTCAAGCACGCGGTGCTGATTGCCACCTTGCAATACCTCACGCAGAAAGACGCGGCGTTGACCGTTCTGGATACGCACGCCGGCGCGGGCCTGTACCGCCTCGACGGCGACTACGCGAGCAAGAGCGGAGAAGCCAGCGAAGGCGTTCTCAAGCTGGCCCAGACGCCGACCGAGGAACTCGCTCCCATCCTGCAGGAATACCTGGCGATGGTGCGCTCGTTCAATCAGGGCAGCGGCATTCGCAACTATCCGGGCTCGCCGTTCATCAGCCAGGCCCTGTTGCGCTCACACGACAAACTCAAGCTGTTTGAGCTGCATCCGACCGACATGCGCTCGCTCGCCGGCAACGTGACCCAGCTCGAAGCCGGCCGCCAGCTGGCCGTGCTGCACGAAGACGGCTTCGAAGGCGTGAAGAAATTCCTGCCGCCGGTCTCGCGCCGCGCGCTGCTGCTGTGCGACCCGAGCTACGAGATGAAGACCGATTACGGCCGCGTGCTCGACATGGTGACCGACAGCCTCAAGCGCTTCCCCACGGGCACCTACGCCATCTGGTACCCGATCATTCCGCGGCCCGAAGCCCACGATCTGCCGCGCCGTCTCAAGACCATGGCCGTCAAGGCCGGCAAGAGCTGGCTGCACGTGACGCTGACCGTGAAGAGCAACAAGACGTCCGAGCGCGGCGGCCTGCCCGCGAGCGGCATGTTCATCATCAGCCCGCCGTTCCAGCTCAAGGAACTGCTCAAGCCCGCCATGCCCCAGCTGGTCAAGCTGCTGGGCCAGGACAACAACGCGACCTTCTCGCTCGAATCCGGCGGCTGATTTCCGGCGCTGCGTCCAGCAAAAAGCCAGGCCGCTGCCTGGCTTTTTGCATTTGCGCCTCAGCGCTTGCGCTGAGGCGCGACCTTCTTGCGCGGCGCAGGTTTGGCTTTTTGCTGCACGCGGGCGACAGGCTTGGCTGCCGCGGGCTCGGCATCGGCCGCGGCTTCGTCGAACATTTCAGGGCACTCTTCCTCGTCCTTGTCGAGCTGCCACAGCTCGACAGGCTTGATGCCCAGGCCGACCATGCCCAAGGCTTCGGCCGCGCCCTGACTCAGGTCGATCACGCGGCCATGCGAGAACGGCCCGCGGTCGTTGATGCGCACCACCACGGCCTTGCCGGTGATGCTGCTGCGCACGCAGACACGCGTGCCGAATGCCAGCGTGCGGTGCGCTGCCGTCAGATCCTGGCTGTCGAAACGCTCGCCGCTGGCCGTGCGCCGGCCGTGAAAGCGCGGGCCGTACCAGGATGCCAGGCCCTGCTGATCGCTTTCGCGCGGCGGCGACAGCTCATAAGGCGAAGAAGGCGGCGCGGCAGGTTCGGCGACGGGCGGCAAGGCCGGCTTGGGCTTGCGCGGCGGCCGTGGCCGCGACGGCGCGGGGCGCTCGAAGGGATCGGCCGGCTGCAACGAGTCGGCAGGTTCGGGACAGGCCTGGGTCGTGGTGTCGCCCTCGCCACCGCCCACGGGCACGGTGCAGGTCGACAGCGCAGCGCCGGACTCCTGGGCCACGGGCAGCGGCGTACAGGCCGCAAGCCACAGCGACATGCCGACTATTCCCAGCCAGCGGGTCCACCGCGCGCAGCGGGTTTTGCTTTCATCCATTGTGTCTCCTGGAATTGCGGCTCGAGCGCCGGTGCGCAGGCCGCCGCAACGCCGACCGCAATGTTTACAAGCCCAGCCGCTCGGCAATGGCCAGCACGGCCGCGCTCTGGTTCATGGTGTAGAAGTGCAGGCTGGGTGCACCTTGGCTGCGCAGACGTTCGCACAATTCGGTCACGACATCCAAGCCAAAAGCCTTGATGGAGGCAGTGTCATCGCCGTAGCCTTGCAGGCGCAGGCGTATCCAACGCGGAATTTCCGCGCCGCAGGCGTCGGAAAAGCGCAACAGCTGGGTGGAGCTGGTGATGGGCATGATGCCGGGCACCACGGGAACGTCCAGGCCCAGCGCGCGCGCGCTGTCGACAAAGCGGAAGTAGGCGTCCGCGTTGTAGAAGTACTGGGTGATCGCCGAGTCGGCGCCGGCATTGACCTTGGCCGCGAACGCCTGCAGATCGGCGTCGGGCGAGCGCGCCTGGGGGTGCATCTCGGGGTAGGCCGCAACTTCGATATGGAAGGCGTCGCCGAACTCCGCGCGGATGAACGCCACGAGATCGCTCGCGTACTGGAATTCGCCGCCCAGGCCGTAGCCCGAAGGCAGATCGCCGCGCAGCGCGACCAGGCGCGCAATGCCCATGGACTGCAGCTCGCGCAGCTCGGTGCGCACGCTTTCGCGCGTCGCGCCCACGCACGAGAAGTGCGAAGCCGCGCTCATGCCTTCCTGCTGGATTTCCTGCACCAGGCGGAAGGTGCCCGACTGCGTGGAGCCGCCCGCGCCATAGGTCACAGAGCAGAACTCGGGCCGGCGCACGGCCAGTTGCTGGCGCACGGCGCGCAGCTTTTCCGCGCCTTCGGGCGTCTTGGGCGGGAAGAACTCATAGCTGATGGGAAGCGTGGTCCGGGTCATGCGCTCCTCCGCGCGTGCACGAAGAACTCACGGTTGCCGTCGCCGCCGGTGATGGGGCTGTCGATCCAGCCGCGCACTTCGAGGCCCAGCTCGGCCAGGCATTCGCGGATGCGTGTCTCGACCACGGCATAAGAGGCCACGTCGCGCACCATGCCGCCCTTGCCGATGTGCTCGGGCTGGAGTTCGAACTGCGGCTTGACCAGCATCAGCAGGTCGCCCGCGGGGGCCAGGAAAGGCACGACGGCGGGCAGCACCAGCGTCTGCGAGATGAAGGACAGGTCGCCGACGATCAGGTCGAACTGCTGCGATTCATCGGGCGCGCCTTCGAACGCGCCGGCCTCGACCAGCGTGTCGGCATCGAGCGTGCGCGCATTGACGCGCTCGAGGCACACGATCTTCTCGTGGCCGCGCAGCGTCAGATTGAGCTGGTCATGGCCCACATCGACGCCGACCACGCGCTCGGCGCCCTGCTGCAGCAGGCAGTCGGTGAAGCCGCCCGTGGACTGGCCCACGTCGAGGCACCACTTGCCCTGGGCCGAGACCTTGAACGCCGCCAGCGCGCCTTCAAGCTTGAGGCCGCCGCGCGACACATAGCGCGCCTCGGCGATGTCGAGCAGCCGCAGTTCGGCGTCGCCAGCGAGGTCTTCGCTGTTCTTCTTGATGGCCTGCCACTGGCCCGTGGCCGCGGTGCGCCACTCGACGCCAGAAGCGATCAGGCGCTGGGCTTGCGCGCGGGAAGCCGCCAGGCCCTGGTCTACAAGCAATTGATCGGCACGCATGGAGTTAATCCGTCTTAAAAATGGAATCGCTACCGCCGGCGCAGGGGCCGGCGGCAAAGTGCCCCTGACTCAGGCAATTCCAGTCAGCCCGGGAAATTGTCCGTTCGTCCCGAGCTTGTCGAAGAATGAACCGGCATTTTCCTTGAGGACAGGCCGTTCATGGTTCGACAGGCGCAACACGAACGGTTGGGCTGTCTGGCATTGCCCTCAGGGGCGGAAAAATGTTCAGCGGCCATGCCGGCGTGCGGCATGGCCGAGCCGCTTTTTAATAGCGGTAGGTGTCAGGCTTGTAAGGGCCTTGCTTGGACACACCGATATAGGCCGCCTGGCCTTCGGTGAGTTCGGTCAGCATCGCGCCGACCTTCTTCAGGTGCAGGCGCGCGACCTTTTCGTCCAGCAGCTTGGGCAGCACGTAGACCTTGCCGACTTCATAGGCTTCGGGCTTGGTGAACAGCTCGATCTGGGCGATGGTCTGGTTGGCGAACGAAGCGCTCATCACGAAGCTGGGGTGGCCGGTGGCGCAGCCCAGGTTCACCAGACGGCCCTTGGCCAGCAGGATGATCTTCTTGCCGTCGGGGAACTTGATGTGGTCGACCTGGGGCTTGATTTCTTCCCACTCGTACTGCTCGATCGAAGCGACATCGATTTCGTTGTCGAAGTGACCGATGTTGCAGACGATGGCCTGGTCCTTCATCGCCAGCATGTGCTCGTGGCGGATGATGTCGCGGTTGCCGGTGGTGGTCACGAAGATATCGGCCTTGTCTGCGGCCCATTCCATGGTCACGACCTTGTAGCCTTCCATCGCGGCCTGCAGCGCGTTGATCGGGTCGATTTCCGTGACCCAGACCTGGGCGCTCAGTGCGCGCAGCGCCTGGGCGCAGCCCTTGCCCACGTCACCGTAGCCGGCGACCACGGCGACCTTGCCGGCAATCATCACGTCGGTGGCGCGCTTGATGCCGTCGACCAGCGATTCGCGGCAGCCGTACAGGTTGTCGAACTTGCTCTTGGTCACCGAGTCGTTGACGTTGATCGCGCGGAACAACAATGTGCCCTTGGCCGACATCTCGTTGAGGCGGTGCACGCCGGTGGTGGTTTCCTCGGTCACGCCTATGATCTGCGCCGACTTGCGCGTGTACCAGGTGGCGTCCACGGCCAGCTTGGCCTTGATCGCGGCGAACATGATGACTTCCTCTTCGCTGCCGGGGTTGGCCAGCACCGACAGGTCCTTCTCGGCCTTCTGGCCCAGATGCATCAGCATGGTGGCATCGCCGCCGTCGTCCAGAATCATGTTCGGGCCTTCGCCTTCGCTGCCCTTGGGGCCGAAGTCGAAGATGCGGTGGGTGTAGTCCCAGTAATCGGCCAGCGACTCGCCCTTGATCGCGAACACCGGCGTGCCGCCGTCGGCAATGGCCGCGGCTGCATGGTCCTGCGTAGAGAAGATGTTGCACGATGCCCAGCGCACTTGCGCGCCCAGGGCCTGCAGCGTCTCGATCAGCACGGCCGTCTGGATGGTCATGTGCAGCGAACCGGTGATGCGCGCGCCCTTGAGGGGCTGGGCGGCGGCGAATTCTTCGCGGATTGCCATCAGACCGGGCATTTCGGTCTCGGCGATGCGGATTTCCTTGTGGCCCCAGTTGGCCAGGGAAATGTCGGCGATGGCCGAATCAAGGGTGTTCAGAGGGATAGCTGCGTTCATGGTTTTCTCCGTTACGGATGGCAAAACCACGCTCTGGGGGGAAGACACTCACCGCACAGACGACGTGGGCGAGCGTCGTTGCTAACGCCGGACCGAAGGTCACAGGCGGGTTCCGAGCCTCACGCTCCGCCGGGCACCGGATGGTGCGGGGGGTGCGCTGCAACGCTCCTCGGAAAGCACGCATTGTACTAAAAAGCGGGCGGCATGCTGACCGCCGGCGCTTGTCCCGGGCTTGTCGAACGATGAACGGCCTGCCTAATGAGGCCCAGCGGGCCTTGCCGTAGGCGCCAGGTGCCGCACGCGCAGCGCCAGCAACAGCACCGCCGCCAGCAGCACCAGCATGCTCGCCACCAGCCCGGGCCAGCCCGTGTTCTGCAGGAACCAGCCGCCGGCCGCGCCCAGCAGGCTGGAGCCCAGGTAATAGCCCAGCAGGTACAGCGACGACGCATGGCCCTTGGCCTGCGTGGCGAGCCGGCCCACCCAGCCGCTGGCCACCGAATGCGCGGTGAAGAAGCCCATGGTCAGCAGCGCGATTCCCAGCACGATGGCGCTCAGCTGCGTCATCAAGGTCAGCAGCACGCCCAGCGCCATCAGCGCCACGCCACCGAGCAGCACGGGCGCGCGGCCGAAACGGTCGGCGAGTGCGCCTGCCACGGGCGAAGCCACCACGCCGAACAGGTAGGCGTAGAACACATGGCTGATCTGCAGCGGGCTCAGCGCATGGGGCGCGCCGGCGAGCAGAAAGCCGACATAGTTGTAGATGCTGACGAACACGCCCATCAGGCCGAAGCCGATCAGGAACAGCCACAGCAGACCGGGCTGGGCCAGATGCCGGCCCCAGGCCTGCAGATGGTAGGCCGCGCCCAGGCCCGTTTTGCGCACGAAATTGCGCGATGGCGGCAGCAGCAGATAGAAGCCTATGGCCGCGCACAGGTTGACCAGGCTCAGCGCGGCCAGCGCCATGTGCCAGTCGACGTACTCGGTCATCACGCCCATGGCCACGCGCCCGAGCATTCCGCCCAGCGCCGAACCGCCGACATACAGGCCCATCGCAAAGCCCAGGCCACGGGGCTCCATCTCTTCGGAAAGATAGGCCATGGCCACGGCCGGCACGCCGCCGAGCAGAAAGCCTTCGAGCGCGCGCGCCGCAAGAAGCGTCTCCCAGGTCGGGGCGAGGCTGGCCGCGAGATTGCACAGCGCCGCGAGCAGCATGGAGACAAACATCAACCCGCGCCGCCCCAGGCCTTCGGACAGCGCGCCGGCGAGCACGATGGACACCGCGAGGCAGCCCGTGGTCAGCGACAGCGACAGCGCGCTGGCCGCGGGCGTGACGCCGAAATGGGCGACAAACGCGGGCAGCAGCGGCTGCACGCAGTACAGCAGCGAAAAGGTCGCAAAACCCGCGAGAAACAGCGCCACGCTGATGCGGCGATAGGCCGGCGAGCCGCGCACGACCCAGGAAGCTTGCGGCGCGGCGCCGCTTGTTGGGGAAGACATGAACAGAGCAGGAGGAAGACAGACCTGCTGATTGTGCGGCGCAACACTACTTCGCGCAGCGCGCAGACCATTCACGCCCGCCGCCGCTGCACCACCATGGGAATGCCGCCGCGCGGCCCCAGGCTCAGCGCGCGGCGCGCGTGCGCCACCTGCTGCGTGCCGAGCAGGCGCAGACTGTGGCGGCGCAGGATGGTTGCGACCACGACCTTGAGTTCATACATGGCGAACGCCGCGCCCAGGCAGCGGCGCGCACCGCCGCCGAAAGGAATGTATTCGAACGGCGAGTACTTGCGCTCCAGGAAGCGCTCGGGCCGAAAGCGCCCGGGCTCGGGATAGAGCTCGGGCCGGGAATGCAGCAGCGCGCTCGAGGCGCGCAGCACCTCGCCCGCGGGAATCGTATAGCCCAGCAGCTCGAACGGTGCGCGCGCGACGCGCGCCGGATCGACCACCGGCGGATAAAGGCGCAGGCATTCCTTGCACACCACTTCGAGGTAAGGCAGGGCCGCGAGCGCTTCGGGCGCGGGCGCGGGCCCCAGGTCGGCGATTTCCCGGGCGACGCGCGCGCCCACCGCGGGCTCGCACGCAAGCCAATAGAAGATCCAGGCGAGCACCGTGGCCGTCGCCTCATGGCCCGCAAAGAGCAATCCGCGCAGCTGATCGAGGATTTGCGCATCGTCCATGGCCGCGCCGTCGTCGTAGCGCGCGGCCAGCATCCGGCCCAGCAGATCGGCACCGAGCGCTGCCGACGCGCGGCGTTCGCGCATCTGCTCGCGCAGCAGCGCACTCAATGCGTCGACCGCGCGCTGGTTCCTGGCCCAGGGGCCATGGCCGCCCAGAACGCGGCGCGCGGACGGGAAGAGAAAGAGGATCACATGCAGCGACTCGATGAGCTCGAGCACCGCCGCCCGCGTGCACGTGATGCGCGCCGCGTCCTGCATGCCGAAGACCACCCTGATCATGATGTCGAGCGTGATGCGCTGGGTCACGTCGAGCATGCGAAACGGCTGGCCCACGTCGACCTGGGCCATCTTTTCTTCGGCCACTGCGGCCATGGTTTCGCCGTCCGCGCGCAGCGCGGGCCCGGTGAACGCCGGCGCCAGGATATTGCGGTCCTGCCGGTGGCGGGCGCCGGAGATCACCACCACCGAGGTCGCGCCGAACACCGGCTCGATGAAGCCCCCGCCCCACACATCGAAGCAGTCGGGGCTGGCCGTGTAGATCGCGCGCAGCGCCTCGGGGTTGCCGGTGAAAGTGACGGGGCGCGAAAAGTAGGACACGCGAAACGGATCGCCATATCTTGCGGCCAGGCGCGCGAGCACCGGCGCCGGCGGCGTGAGCCCGGCCTGGAAGAAATTCAGCGGTCGCAGCCAGCGCGGGCCCGGCGGCAGCGCGTTCATGCCGGGCCCATGGCCGCGGCGCGGCGGTCTATGCCCAAGCGGTCCTGCGCGGCCACGGCCAGCGACAGGCTCAGCTGCGCATCGACGGCGTCGAACACGGTGTGGACCATGGCGATCGCGATCTGCGCCTGCTCGGCGCTCAGCGGCTCGCTCTTGAACGGATAGCTTCGCCCGGGGTCGACCTCGCCTTCGGCATGGGCGAGGTAATGCCGGTCGGCCAGGTAGTCGAGCCGCAGGCCGCAGTCGCGCTCGACGGCAAGCGCGAGTTCGCGGGTGTTCGCAAAGAAGGCCTCGCCGCTGGCTTCGAGCGCCTCGAGCAGCCAGAACCGCAGCGGCGTCGATTCATGCGCGAGCGCAAGCTTGGTGAATCTGGCGATGTTGCCACGGTGCAGGTCGGTGCCGGAATCGAGAAAGAGAAACTCCAGGGTATCGCTGGCGCTCCAGCCCAGGGCGTCGTCCATGCCCAGGGCATCCCAGTCATTGAGGAACAGTTCGCTGTGGGTCTCCAGCGCCTGCACCCAGCGATTGAATGCCATTTCGTCGGCCTGCTGCGGCGTCTTGAAGCGCAGCGCGTAGCGGTTCAGGTCGCGATAGCCCATGATGTCCATCACCCACATCGGAACGAAGCGCTGCAGGCGGCGCAGCGGCGGCAGCGGGCCGCTGGCCTGCAGCCAGGCGTAGAAGGGATGGCGCGCCGTGGCCGCCTTGCGGCTCTCGAGCACGCGTTGCACCTCGGCATGGCGTCCCGCGATCGACTGCGCCTGGGGCGGCTGCGCCTGGGGCCTGGGCCGCATGGGCGGCAGGCGGCAGGACGTGCGCTGCGGCACCAAGCCGCGGCCGACGTAGCTGCGCGCATAGTCGTCGAAGCAGTCGTGCATGCCGAAGAAGATGTCGAACATCGCGTTGGCCAGCGCCAGCCCCTTCTCGCGCCGCTGCGGGTCCAGTTCCTGGCGGTCGAACACGCCTTCGGACGCGATCACATGCCCCTGCTCGCGCTGCAGGTGGTAGTCGCCGAAATAGCGGTAATCGACGGCGGTCTGGCGCCGCAACTCGACCGCCAGCGGGCTCACGGCGCTGAAGAAGGCGTTGCCGCAGGCCTCGCCGGCCTCCGAATGGGCGAAGCGCAGCAGCGGATCGCCGCGATCGGCCACGGTCATCCGGGCGAAGTCGAACGCATAGCCGCGAAACGGCTCGGTCTCGGGCGCGAGGAACAGCCACCAGAGCGCGTCGGACGCGCGCCAGCCGAGCTTGTCGTCGAGATGCAGCTTGCGCCAGTCCTCGATGAACAGACGCGAGTGGGTCTCGTCCTCGTCGGTATTGCCGTTGATGACCTGCTCGAACGCGTTGGCAGCGCCTTCGAAGCGTATGAACCAGAGGTTCATGTCGCGGAAGTTCATGACGAAGTTCGCCATGATCGGCGCGATGTCGAGCTTGATCTCCAGAGGGACCTGCGCGTCGCGTATCCACGCGAAGAATGAATGGGCCGCCAGGCGTTCCTTTCGGGCGGCAGCCAGCGCTAATATGTTCTTCATCGGACAGGCTCCTCGTCGGTTGGGGCGCGCGCATCGCTCTGGCCTTATGGTCATCGAAGTCAAAACCCGGCCATGCCAGCGAATCCAGACAGCGCCCTGTCGTCAAAACCAGCGCCCGCGCCGTCATCATCGAAGCCCTCTGCGTCGGACGCCAACCGGACTGCGGCAGCGCCGCCGCGCCCCGTTTAATCCCACCGCTCCCCATAGACGCGCCGCGCTCGCTAAAATCCTGGTCTTCTTCGGATCCCGTCGCCAGGCGCTGCATCAGCGCCGCGCGCACCCGTCCGCCTTACTGCAGCCGGCCTCACCGCCAGCGACCACCCACCCGTACATGTCCTACGCTTCTGAGACCCGGCGCCGCCGCACGTTCGCCATCATTTCCCACCCGGATGCGGGCAAGACCACGCTGACCGAAAAGCTGCTGCTGTTCTCGGGCGCGATCCAGATCGCGGGCGCCGTCAAGGGCCGCAAGGCCAGCCGCCATGCGACCTCCGACTGGATGGAAATCGAAAAGCAGCGCGGCATTTCGGTGGCCTCGTCGGTGATGCAGATGTCCTACCGCGACCATGTGGTCAACCTGCTCGACACCCCGGGCCACAAGGACTTCTCCGAAGACACCTACCGCGTGCTGACGGCCGTCGATTCGGCGCTGATGGTGATCGACGCGGCCAACGGCGTCGAGGCCCAGACCCGCCGGCTGATCGAGGTCTGCCGCCAGCGCGACACCCCCATCATCACGTTCGTCAACAAGATGGACCGCGAAGTGCGCGATCCGCTGGACATCATGGACGAGGTCGAGCGCGAGCTGGGCATGCCCTGCTGCCCCATGACCTGGCCCGTGGGCCAGGGCAAGGCCTTCGGCGGCATCATCAATCTGCGCACCCGCACCATGACGGTGTTCGAGTCGGGCAGCGAGCGCCGCCCGCAGGACTTCGAGACGATTCCTCTGACCGATGTCGACAATCTGCGCGCGCGCTTTGGCGACACGTTCGACACCGCGATGGAAAGCATGGAGCTGGCCGTGGGCGCGTCGCCCGCCTGGGACCATGAGGCGTTTCTCGCCGGCAAGCTCACGCCCGTGTTCTTTGGCTCGGGCGTGAACAACTTCGGTGTGATGGAAGTGCTCGACGCCCTGGTCGACATGTCGCCTTCGCCGGGCCCGCGCGTGAGCACGCTGGTCGTCAACAAGCAGCCCGTGGTCAAGACCATAGAGCCCGAAGACACCGGTTTCTCGGGCGTGGTGTTCAAGGTCCAGGCCAACATGGATGCCAACCACCGCGACCGCATCGCGTTCGTGCGCGTGGCATCGGGCCGCTACACCCCCGGCATGAAGCTGCGCGTGCAGCGCACCGGCAAGGACATGCGTCCGACTTCGGTCGTGACCTTCATGAGCCAGCGCCGCGAAGCCGTCGAGGAAGCCTACGCGGGCGACATCATCGGCTTCACCATCCATGGCGGCGTGCAGCTGGGCGACACCATCACCGATGGCGCGGCGCTGCAGTTCACCGGCCTGCCGTTCTTCGCGCCCGAAATGTTCATGACCGTGGTGCTCAAGAACCCGCTGCGCACCAAGCAGCTGCAGCAGGGCCTGGCCCAGCTCGGCGAGGAAGGCGCGATCCAGGTGTTCAAGCCCGATGCGGGCGGCAACATGCTGCTGGGCGCGATCGGCCAGCTGCAGTTCGAAGTCGTGCAGCACCGCCTCAAGGCCGAGTACGACGCCGACATCCGCCTCGAAGGCTGCCAGTACACGGGCGCGCGCTGGATCACGGCCGACACCCCGGCCGAGCTGCGCGAGTTCGAGAACGCCTATGTGCTGCGCATGGCGCACGACGCGGCCGGCACGCTGGCGTATCTGTGCACGTCGCCCTACGACGTGCGCCTGGCGCAGGAGCGCTTTCCCAAGATCCACTTCCACCCGCTGCGCGAGCACGCGGGTCTGTCGCTGAGCAACAGCTGATCGATATGCCCTCCATGGAAACTCTGCTGCCCCTGGGACAATGGCCGCGCCCTGCGCCTGGCCAGTTGCTCGGTGTGCTCACCGATATCGACGACACCCTGACCACCGACGGCGAAGTGCCCGCACATGTGGTGGACTCCATAGGCGCGCTGCGCGGCGCCGGCCTCAAGGTCGTGCCGATCACGGGCCGCCCCGTGGGCTGGAGCGTACCTTTCGCCCAGTCCTGGCCGGTCGACGCCATCGTCGCCGAGAACGGCGCCGTGGCGCTGCGCCGCAATGCGGCCGGCGGCCTCGACAAGCTCTACCAGCAGGACGCGGCCACGCGCAGCGCCAACTTCGCGCGCATGCAGCAAGTGCTGGCGCAGATCGAGGCCACGGTGCCCGGCGCGCGCCGCGCGACCGACTCGGCGGGACGCGAATGCGACATTGCCGTGGACCACAGCGAATTCACCCAGCTGCCCCAGGCGCAGATCGACGAATGCGTGGCCATCATGCGCGCGGCCGGAATGAACGCCACCGTGAGCTCCATCCACATCAACGGCTGGTTCGGCGCGCACAACAAGTGGGACGGCGCGCAGTGGATAGTGCGCACGCTGTTCGACCGCGACCTGGCCGCGGAGCTCGATCGCTGGGTCTACATCGGCGACTCCACCAATGACCAGCTGATGTTCGAGCGCTTCGGTCACAGCTTCGGCGTGGCCAACATCGCGCGCTTCGTGCCCCAGCTCGCGCATCTGCCGCGCTATGTCACGCCCAGCGAGCGTGGCGAGGGTTTCGTCGAGCTGTCGCGCGCCATCCTGGGCAACGCGCACGCCTGATCCGGCGCGGCCTGCGCAATCGGCGATGCCATCCATCGCCGATTGCGCGCGTCGATATGAACGAATGTCGGCTATGTCAGACAACGCCCGGCCAATGGCCTCTTGCTGCGCGGCAACAGCACCTAAAATGCGCCAGCGTTCCCGTTCCTATTCCATCACCTACAAGAGACATCTGTCATGCGCATGATTCGCCGTTCCTTCGTTGTCACCTGTGTCGCGGCTGCTGCAGCCACTGCTGGCGTGCCGGCCCTTGCCCAATCCAAGGAAGTCAAGATCGGGTATGCGCTGGCGATCAACTCGCACTACGGCGCAGCCGCCCAGGCCTGGGCTGACTCGGTCGAGAAGAACACCAACAACGCCTTCAAGTTCAAGCAGTTCCCCGCCTCCGCACTGGGTGGCGAGCGCGAGCTGATCGAAGGCCTGCAGCTGGGCACCGTCGAAGCGGTGATCGTTTCCACCGGCGCGCTGAGCAACTTCGTTCCCGACGTGGGCGTGGTCGACATTCCTTTCCTGTTCCGTGACACCACGCATGCGCGCGCCGTGCTCGACGGCGCTTTCGGCCAGGAACTGCTGGGCAAGTTCCAGAAGCGCGGCCTGATCGCGCTGGCCTGGGGCGAGCAAGGCTTTCGCCACCTGACCAACAACAAGCACGCGGTGCAGAGCGTTGCCGACCTCAAGGGCCTGAAGATCCGCGTGACCGAGAACCCGGTGCACATCACGGCCTTCCGCACGCTGGGCGCTTCGCCCACGCCCATGTCCTGGCCCGAAGTGATTGGCGCGCTGCAGCAGGGCACGATCGACGGCCAGGAAAACCCGATCTCGGTGCTGTCGTCGGCCAAGCTGTGGCAAGTGCAAAAGCACCTGACGCTGACCGCCCATGTCTACGCGCCTGTCGCACTGATCGTCTCGCCCGGCTTCTGGGCCAGCCTGAACGACACGCAGAAGGCCGCGTTCACGCAAGGCGCCAAGAGCGGCGCCCTGGCCTCGCGCGCGTTTGTCGACGCGGTCGAGAAGAAGGGCGTGGAAGAAGCCAAGTCGCACGGCATGCAGGTCGTGGAAAAGATCGACCAGGCCGCTTTCCGCAAGGCGCTCGAGCCCGCATACAAGCAATACGCCACGAAGTTCGGCCAGAAGACGCTGGACTCGATTTCCAACACGAAGTGATCCCCGCGCATTCCGGGCCGCCGCGGCCCGGAATGCGCACCGCACGCGCCGGGCCGGTCCCGGCGCGCGCCGTGACTCCTTTTCAGAAAGCGGCTGCGCCGGCAAGCAGCCGAAATGCATATGCTTGAACGAATCGAACGCGCCCTGGTCGCCTGCAACCGCTGGCTGCTCATCGTGCTGCTGCTGGCCATGGCCTGCATCGTCTTTGCCAATGTGGTGCTGCGCTACACCACGGGCGACTCCATTGTCTGGGCCGAGGAAGTCGCGCGCCACATGATGATCTGGGTCACGTTCCTCGGCGCGGGCCTGGTGCTGCGCTTTGGCGGCCATGTCGCGATCGACAACCTGCACCGCGCAGTGAGCACGCGCTCGGCCCGCATCCTGCGCACCATCGTGGTCGTGGGCATTGCGGGCTTTTGCGTCTTCATGACCTACTTCTCGGTGCTCTATGCCTGGGCCACGCGCTTCCAGACCACGGCCGCGACCGACATCCCGATTTCCTATATCTATCTCGCGATGCCCGTGGGCTTCGCGCTGATGCTGGTGCACCTGCTTTTCGTTGCGCGCAACTACATCACGGCCGGCGACTACGCCCAGTCCGAAGAGATGAATGCGGACGCCGCAGCGTCCATCTGAGAGGTTCAAGCATCATGGGTATCACCCTTTTCATTGCCATCATCGTCCTGCTCGTGCTGGGCTTTCCGGTGGCCTTCGCGCTGGCGATCTCGGCGGCGCTGGCCGTGCTGGTCGGCGGCCGCTACCCCCAGCTGGTGGTGTTCAAGGAAATGTTCACCGGCATCGACAGCTTTCCGCTGATGGCCGTGCCATTTTTCATTCTGTCGGCCGAACTGATGTCGGGCGGCGCGCTGACCCATGTGCTGCTGCGCTTTGCCGCGCAGTTCGTCGGTCACCTGCGCGGCGGCCTGGGCTATGCCAACGTGCTGTCGCTGACGCTGTTCTCGGGCATCTCCGGCTCGGCCCTGGCCGACGCCGCGGGCCCGGGCTCGATGATGGTCAAGATGATGGACAAGGCCGGCTACGCCCGCCCGTACGCCGCGGCGCTCACGGCGAGCACGGCCATCGTCGGCCCCATCATTCCGCCATCGGTCAGCATGATCATCTATGCGATGCAGGATGAGAACGTCTCGGTCGGCGGGCTGTTCATGGCGGGCTTCATTCCCGGCATCCTGATCGCGCTGGCCATGGCCGGCGTCAACTGGTGGGTCTGCAAGAAGCGCAACTACCACTCGTCCGAGCCGCGTCCGACCGCACGCGAAATGTGGGTCACGAGCTTCAAGGCGATTCCCGCGCTGATGCTGATCGTGCTGATCGTCGTCGGCATCCGTTTCGGCATCTTCACGCCCACCGAAGCTTCGGTGGTCGCGGTGTTCTACGCACTGGTCTGCGGCAAGTGGATCTACCGCACGCTCGAATGGAAAGCGATTCCCGGCATCACCGCACGCTCGGCCATGCTCACGGCTTCGGTGCTGCTGGTGATGGCGACTTCGGCGGCCTTTGCCTGGGTGCTGACGGTGGAAGGCATTCCGCAGTATCTGTCCGAGCTGATCGTCAGCTGGCAGCTGTCGCCGACCCTGTTCCTGGTCGCGGTCAACATCCTGCTGCTGGTGTTCGGCATCTTCATGGAGCCTCTGCCCGGCGTGATGATCCTGGTGCCCATCCTGGCGCCGATCGCCTTCAGCCTGGGAATCGATCCCACGCACTTCGCCATGGTGGTGATCGTCAACCTGACGCTGGGAATGATCACCCCGCCGGTCGGCGGCCTGCTGTTCGTCACAGCGGTCGCGACGCGCGTGACCATCACCGACCTGACGCGCGAAATGCCGCTGTTCCTGCTGGCCCATCTGGTGGTGCTGATACTGCTGACCTTCATTCCCGAGCTGTCGACCTGGCTGCCGCATTCGCTGGGCTTCCAGTAAACCGCGCCCTGCTCTGCTGCCAAGGCCCCGCATGTCGGGGCCTTTTTTCATGGTGCGGCCGGTGGCATGCGGGTCAGAACACCGCTGACGCAGAAAAACACAATCAAAACTATCAAAGATTGAATACAATAGTATTTATCAATGATGCATTACCGGGACTGGCACGCCGAGTCCCGGGAAAGCTTGCCCACCGCCGCGAGGTAGGCCATTCAGCGCCTTGCATCTTGATGGAAAAAACAACTCCTCAAGAGCCAAATATGAAATTCATCATTACGTCACTTGCGCTGCTGACCTGCCTCCTCTCGGCGCATCCCGCCAAGGCGGATGCCGCGGCTTCAGGCCCGCCGGCCGCACAGGCCGCGGCAATCAGCAATGACTTCAGCTACCTGCGCTACCGCGCCGACCATGAAGTGCATGCGGATGCCAGCAGTGCATCGACCGAAAGCGTCGAGATCCTGCTGAAGACCAAGGCGGCCGTCGACCAGTTCAGCCAGATTTACCAGAGCTACAGCGAAAAGATGGAGACGCTGGAAGTGCTCTCGGCCTATACCCTGACCGCCGACGGCCAGCGCCATGACGTGGCGCCGGAACGCATCTATACCCAGGAAAGCCATTCCAGTGCGGCGGCGCCTATCTATGCCGACCGCAAGGTGCGCGTCATCGTGTTTCCCCACCTGGCTCCCGGCAATCGTCTGGCCTACCAGATCCGACGCACGCGCAAGATCCCCTCTTTCCCCGGCTACTTCAGCCTGTGGAACACCTTCAGCGTATTCCACCAGTATGAAAATGCCGAAGTCACCCTGACGGCGCCGGCCGACATGCCCATGCATGTGTTCAGTCGCGATGTGCAAGGCAGCAATACCGCGACCCTGAGCGACGGCCGCGCCCACTGGCGCTGGCAGTATCAGCGCGCGCAGCCGCTGGCGGTGCAGAACCGCGTGGCGCCGGTGTGGACCTTCAGCCCGACCATCATGGCCAGCACCTATGGCGACTGGGCACAGCTTGCCAGGGCCTATCAGGTCAAGGCCAAGCCAGCGGCCGAAGTCACGCCGGCCATCCGCGTCCTGGCGGAGAAGATCACGCAGGGCATGACGCAGCGCCGTGCCCAGGCCGCGGCCTTGCACCATTGGGTTGCACAGAACATTCGCTATGTCGCGGTATATCTGGGCAATGGCGGCCTGGAGCCCAACAGCGCGCAAAGCGTTCTGGACCACCGCTATGGAGATTGCAAGGACCATGTCGTCCTGCTGGAAGCGCTGCTCGCAGCCAAGGGCATCGCCAGTTCGCCGGTGCTGATAGGCGCGGGAGGCGGTCCGGTTCTGCCCAGCATTCCCATGGTCGAGCGTTTCAACCATGCGCTGACCTACCTCCCCGAGTTTGATCTGTATGTGGACTCGACCACTCCCTGGGCGCGTTTTGGCCAGTTGCCCGCCGAGGACCTGGGTGCCCCGGTGCTGCACACCCAGGAGGCCAGGCTGGCCTACACGCCGCACAGGGATCTTGTGCGCAACCGCAACGGCGTCACGGTGGACCTGGTTTTCGACGCAGCGGGCAACCTGCACGGCCGGACGCGGCTGGAATTGAGCGAAGCCGACGAAATCCACCATCGTGCCCAGTTCTCCCAGCTCAATGCCCAGAACCGCACCGCTGTGGAGGAGTCCTTGATGGCCGCCTGCGGCATGGATGGCCGTGGACGCATCGAGATGAAGGGCGACCCCTTAGACCTAAGTCGCCCGTTCAACTCCTCCACCTATGTCTTTCAGGCGAGCGAATTCCTGGATTTCAGCATGGTGGGCGGCATCGTCGTACCGCCGCCGCCGGGCAGCTGGTCCATTCGCAGCCTGGCATCGAGCACCGCCGCCCCGGCGAACGCCACGCCGTTTGCGTGCGACGCGGGACTGCGGGATGAAACCTATCACCTGGAGTTTCCCGCCCACATCCCCATCATCGCCATTCCCGCCAACCGGCAGTTCCGCAATTCGGCCGGAGAGTACCGGGCGGAATGGACACGCCAGGGCCAGCGCGTGAGCGTTCGCCACCGGCTGCAATTGAATGCGATACGCGGCACCTGCACGCTGTGCGAGCCGCAGGACTACCCCGAGCTGCGTGCGCTGTTCCAGCAGGTGCACCGCGGTTTTCGTGGCCAGATCGTCCATGGCAAGCAGTCGGATGACGCCCTCCAGCCGCCCGAGCTGTGAGCAAGCCCTGACGCCGCCGGCCCGGCAATGGCCGGCACATCGATCGGGCGCAGATGCTGTTGCCCATCGCTGCCGGCATGCGCTTGGGGCATTGCGGCTTGACGACCTGGCTGGCGCGCTTGCCGGGCAGCGACGCGCAAAAAAAAGTCCCGCATTTTGTGCGGGACCTTTTCTGTTCATGCCTGGGGATGCTCGATCAGCTTTCCCAGCCGGAATGCTTTTCGCACAAAGCCTTGGTGCTCTTGCCTTTGGGCGTTTCGGCGAAACGCGCCAGGCTGCCCTTGAAGTCTTCGGGTGTTTCGTTCCAGACGCAGGTGCAGTACGCCTGGGCCATGGTCTGGCCCTTGATCAGGCTCTTGTCGTTTCCGCCGGTGTAGTTCTCATTGGATGCCTTGATGCAGGCCGCGTATTGGCTGTCTCCGGCCGGCGGCTTGTTGTAGTCCGTGGCAGCCATTGCGGCCCCCGTCGACGCCAGCACTGCGGCGGACACAAAGGCAAAGAACAGTTTTTTCATTTTGGGGAGGTGTGTTTGCAAAAAGATTTTTGCCTGCCGAAGCTACCACCACCGATAAATAAAGTAATGAAATTTACAAAATGTAACTTATAGGCCTTTGGCGCAAGCCACGGGCAGCTCAGCCGCCGACAATGGCCGCTACGTCCAGCACATACATCTGGCGCTGGTGTTCATGCACCGAGTCGATGCAGACCTCGCGGCCGTCGCGGCTCCAGCGCGGATGCAGGTCGCAGCGGTTTTCCTTGCTCAGGTCGGGCGTCGCGTAGAAGCTGCCCAGGTTGCGGCGCTCGCCGGTCTGCATGTCGAACAGGAACAGGAAGCGCTCATGCGTCTTGTCGTCGGGGTAGGTGTCGCTGAGCATCCAGCGCGTGCTCACGGGCGAGAACGTCATGTGGCCGTTCTCGACCAGCACGCCGCGACCGACCACCTGCACTTCACCGCCTTCCATGTCATGGTAGAGGTGGTAGTGGATCTCGCCTGCGTGCGGCCCCCAGACGATGATGTGGCTGTCGTCCTGCCACAGCGGGTGGGAGATCTGGTATTCGGACTTCTCGTAGTCGAACGTGCCGACGGCGCTGGGGTCGAAGTCGGCGGCCAGCTGCGGCAGCGGGTGGTCCGAGCATTCGAGCAGGCGCATGTCCGAACCGTCGGGATTCATGGTGATCAGGCGGTGCAGGAAGCAGGTTTCGTCCTTGACACGCTCGGTCCAGCGGTGCAGGAACAGCATGCGCGACGATGAGGGATTGACTTCGATGTGACTCACCCAGTGGATGGCCTTGTCCATCGACGCCTTTGGATGGAAGGCCTTGAGGTCGGCATAGCTGACCAGCAGCGCGGCGTCACCCGTGCCCATGTCCATGCGCCAGATGCCGTCGTCGGCCGGTGCCAGCGGCAGCGCGAACGGGCCGCCGGCTTCGCTGTAGCCAATGGTCTCGTGCGTCACATAGAGGCGCCGGTAGTTGACCGACAGCGCCCACTGGCTGCTGGGCGCGACCACATAGACCGGCATGGGCAGCACGCGGCGCGCCAGGGTGTCGACATCGACCACCACCGCGCCAAAGCCGGGGTAGCGTGCCGTCATGTCGCCCGTGCGGTCGTTGTAGACCAGCTGCCGGCCGGCAGCGCCGGCCAGCCACTGCAGCTGGCTGCCCATCTGCCAGTTCCAGGCACCGGTCTCGCCCACGGCGTGGAAGCGGTCGCCGTCCAGCGTGTCGAAATAGCCTATGGTGGCCTTGGCGTCGGGCGTCAGATACTGGTCCATCGCGGGCGTGCGCTGGGCAGCGATCAGGCGGTTGCTGCGGTCCCAGTTGGACTTGTTGTAGTAGCCGAAGAAATGGTGCTGGCTGCCATCGCCCACGCGGCGGCAGGGCACATAGGGGGCGGCGTTGTAAGAGTCGGTCATACGGAAAGTGGGAGGCTCAAATGAAGCTGCCCGGTGGTCCGGGCAGAGGAATAACGGGGCTGCGCCCGGGTCCGGCCTCAGTCGGCCGAGACCTTGCCCTCGAGGATCACGCGGTCCCAGCGGACTTTTTCCTGGGCGACAAAGCGCTGGGCTTCGGGCAGGCTGTTGGCCACGGCCGTCATGCCCTGGTCTTCGAGGCCCTTGCGGAACTCGGGCGTGTTGATCACCTTGCGCACATCGGCGCTGATCTTCTCGACAATCGCCTGCGGCACCTTGGCCGACACCGCGACCGTGGTCCAGGACGTGGCTTCAAAGCCCTGGATGCCGGCTTCGGTCGCCGTCGGCACGTCGGGCAGCGCGGCCAGGCGCTGCTTGCCGGTCACGGCCAGCGCCTTCATCTTTCCGCCGCGGATGTGGCCCAGCACCGTGGGCGGGTTCTCGAACATCAGCTGTATCTGGTTGCCCAGCAGGTCGTTGAGCGCGGCCGAGCTGCCGCGGTAGGGCACGTGCACGATGGGCGCACCCGACTGCAGCTTGTACAGCTCGCCCATCATGTGCACCGACGAGCCCACGCCGGCCGAGCCGAAGTTGACCGTGCCCGGCTCCTTCTTGGCCAGCGCCGTGAGCTGCTGCAGGTCCTTGACCGGCAGGCCCGGCGAAGCCACCACCACGTGGGGCATTTCCGCCAGCACCGTGACCACGCGCAGGTCGGTGGCCGGGTTGTACGACAGCTTCTTGTAGATGCCGTAGGCCGCGTGCAGGCCTATGGAGCCGACCATCAGCGTATAGCCGTCGGCGGGCTGGTCGACCACATAGCGGCCGCCCAGGTGACCGCCCGCGCCGGGCTTGTTCTCGACCACCACCGTCTGGCCCCACAGCCGGCTGAGCTTGTCGGCCAGCATGCGCGCCTGCACATCCGAGCTGCCGCCGGCGGTGAACGGCACGATGATGCGCACCTGGCGCGACGGGTTGGGAAAGGCGGCGTCGCTGGACCAGGCGCTGGCCGAGCAGGCCATGAGGGTGGCGGCCAGGGCGGTCAGTCCGAAATGGCGGCGGGCGATTTTATTCATGGGAATGCCTCTTGGGAAATACGGCCGCTGTGCGCGACCTTGTCTGGTGTGAGGCCAGTGTAGGCAGCCCAGACCAGACGACAAAATGCATTTTTTCGCGCCATCTATACAGGATTGGTATACCCTCGCGCCATGCCCCGCCCTCTGAGCTTTCGCGAAATCGAAGCCTTCCGCGCCGTGATGCAGGCCGGAACGACCACCGCCGCCGCGCAGCTGCTGCACACCACCCAGCCATCCGTCAGCCGCCTGCTGGCGCAGATGCAGGCCGGCGCCGGCCTCAAGCTGTTCGACATGCACAAGGGCCGGCTGCGGCCCACGCCCGAAGCGCTGGAGCTGTTTGCCACGGTGCAGCAGCACTTCGTCGGCCTGGAGCGCATAGAGCGCGACCTGCAGGGCCTGCGGCTGTCGGGCGCGGGCACGCTGCGCATAGGCTGTACGCCGGCATTGGGCCTGTCGGTGCTGCCCGCGGTAGTGCATGCGTTCGCGCAGCAGCACCCGAGCACGCCGCTCAGCCTGCAGACTCTGGGCACCTCGCATCTGCGCGAAGGCCTGCAGCTGGGCCAGTTCGATCTGGTGGTCAGCACCATGGCCATAGAGGCACCCGATCTCAGCGCCAGCGTGCTGCACCGCAGCCAGGCGGTCTGCGTGATGCACCCGGGCCATGCGCTGGCGCAGCGCGACGAACTGCATGTCAGCGACCTGGCCGACCAGCTGCTGCTCACGCTCAACGCCGATGACAACATCTTCCTGCAGCTGCAGCAGACCATGCAGCGCCACGGCGTGCAGGCGCGCTCGACCATAGAGACCACTTACTCCTCGACCATCTGCTGCCTCGCGGCCGAAGGCACGGGCATAGGCGTGGTCAACCCCTATGTGGCGAGCAAGTTTGCCGCGGAGCTGGCGATTCGGCCGCTGCTGCCGCAGTGCGCGGTCGAGATCGCGCTGGCCCTGCCGTTGCACCGCGCACCTTCGGCGCGCGCCGATGTCTTCGTGCAGCTGCTGCAGCAGCATCTGCAGACCGGCAAGGGTCCGGGCTAGCCGACGCGCATCAAAGGCCTCGGGGCGCGGGCACGCCGATCTGGCGACGAATGCGCGCCATGAAGTCCTGGTCCCGAGTGCTTTCCTGGGCGGCCTGGGCCACGAGGCGCGCCGCACTCGCCGGCACATCGCCGGCCAGCAGCTTGCCCGTGCAGTGGCTCAGGCGCGCCGGCACCGCGCCGCGCAGGAAATAATGCGCCACCTTCTCGTCGACGCATGGATCGCCGTAGGGAAACACGCCATGCGCGTATTCGTCTTCCACCACGATCAGGCGTGCGTTCGGCAAGCTGTCGAGGTTTGCCTGCGCGCCTTCCACGGGGGTCAGCGCGTCGTAGCGGCTTTGCAGCAGCAGCAAGGGCAAGGCCGTGGCCGCCGCCGACAATGGCGGCCTGACGGCGCGCGGCGCGCCCCAGTAAAGGCAGGGGTTCTCGGTGGCCGCGCCGCCGAAGAACGGATAGCGCGCCGCGTAGTCGTTGCCCACATCAATCCAGTACTGCTCGCTGGCACGCGTCGCCAGGTCATTGCAGCGCACGCTGACATTCACCGCCGCCGGCGGCGCCAGCAGTATGCTGGCGCGCGCCGGCGCGGCCAGCAACCGGTCCGCTAGGCGATGCGCAAAAAAGACTGCGGCCTGGTTTTCCTCCGCGGCGGGAATGAAGGCATGGGCGTCGATCGCGGCGTGCAGCTGGTCGGCATCGGCCATGGGAAGCTGCTCGCGCAAGGCGTTCAAATGGATGCCCGCATTCAGCAGCAGGCCGTTGCGGTCGATCAGCGCGGAATCATTGAAATTGAGCGCGGAAAACAGCTGCGACTTGATGGCCGGAGCCAGCGCCAGTAGCGTCGCGCGCAATGCGATGGCGCTGCTGCCCAGGTTGAACAATTCCGGATGGCGGGCAACATAGGGCAGCAGGATTTCGTCCATCGTGCGCTGGTGCCCCATTTCCCGCTGCAAGGTGGCGGCGTCGAAGTCCGCGCCTACATCCATGCTGCTGTCGAGCAGCATATGCCCCACGCGGTCGGGAAACAGGCTCGCGTACCAGGTGCCCAGCCAGGAGCCATAGGAGTAGCCGATGTAATTGAGCTGGCGGTCTCCCAGCAGCGCGCGCAGCAGATCCATGTCGCGTGCCGTGGCGTCGGTATGGATATGCGGGCTCAAGGGATTGGTGCGGCAGGCGTCGGCCTCCAGGCGCGCGTTGCGCAATGCATTGCCTACATTCTGCGGACTGCGGTCGAAGCTCAGGTTGAACTGGATTTCATTCAATTCCGCCGATTCGCACGTCAGGGGGCTGCTCGCTCCCACGCCACGCGGTGCAAAGCCGACGAGGTCGTAGCGGTTGGCAAGCTGCATCAGCAGCTGGCCCGTCGCGCTGTCGGGCTTGGCATAGCGCCACGCCGCGGCTTGCACCGCCGCGAAGCCCGTGCCGTCGCCGCCCGGACCGCCGGGGTTGAAAAAGATCGCTCCCACACGTTTCCACGGCTGCTCGGCCGCCACCCGGAGCACGGCCACCTGCAGCTCGCCGCGGTCAGGATGGCTGTAATCGAGCGGCGCGCGTATCAGCGTGCATTGCGCGCGTGCGCCCAGCTGCGTCAGCGCATGGGCCGCTTCTTCGCCCAGTTGGTCGGGATCGCAGGCCTGCCAATCGAGCCGCTGCTGTGCAAACGCGGTCCAGGGGTCCTCGGGCGAGGAGCCGCCGCAGGCGACCAGCAGTGCGGCGAGCAGCCCGGCACCGGCCAGGCGCAAGGAATGCAAAAGCGATGAAAGGTGCACTGTCATGGTGGTCTGCGGTTATGCACCGGCTTTGCCCGCAAGCGCCTTGCCCGCACAGCTGCTGTTGCGCGGCGGCAGCGTGCCCTGCAGGAAGTAGTTCGCAACCTGGGTGTCGACGCACTCCGTGCCATAGGGAAACAGGCCGTGCTGGTACTCGTTCTCGACCAGGATCATGCGTGCGCCCGGCAATGCGGCCAGCGTCGCCTGCGCGCTCTCGACGGGCGTTGCGCCGTCGTAACGGCTTTGCAGCATCAGTATCGGCAAGCCTGCGATCGTCGACAGCGGCGGGATGGTGCGCGACGATACGGGCCAGTACACACAGGGCTTGGACGCCGTGTCGCCGCCCACCATGGGATAGCGCGCCACCTGGTCGTTGCTGACGCCCAGCCAGTACGCCGCATCGCCCGCGGTTCCGGTGTCGTTGCAGCGCACGGCCATGTTCACCGTGAACTCGGGCAGCAGCCGCAGCGCGCCCTGCGCGTCGGTTTCTATCCAGTCCGCCTTCACGGCCTGGTTCTCGTCGCCCGCCAGGGCCTCGATCAGCTCGCGCGCCAGCCGCGCCACGGCGACATTGACCCGCGGCACGGGCGCGAAGAGATGGCTGTCGACCAGGGCCAGCAGAGCGTCATTGTCGGCGTCCGGGTGGGAACGCATCAACGCGTCCAGACCCAGCGCCGCGCTCATGCGCAGCACCGCGCGCTCGAGCAGCGAGGAGTCCATGAAGTCCATGTCGTCGAACAAGGCCTCCTTGAGCGAAGACGGCAGCGCCAGCAGCGCGGCGCGCAGTTCGGACGCACTGCCCAGTGCCAGCGTGTCCCGGTGACGCTCGGCGAAGGGCAGCATGATCTCGTCCAGGATGCGCTGATTGGCCATGTCCTGCAGCATGAATTGATCGTCGAGGCGCTGCGTCACATCCAGGCTGCTGTCGAGCAGCATGCGGCCCACGCGCTGCGGGAACAGCCGCGCGTACCAGCTGCCCAGCCAGGTGCCGTAGGAGTAGCCGATGTAGTTCAGCTGGGCATCGCCCAGCACGGCGCGCAACAGGTCCATGTCGCGCGCCGTGGCTTCGGTGTGGATATGCGCGCTCAGCGGATTGTCGAGGCAGGCGCGGGCCATGCGCTGCGCATTGCGCTGCGCGCGCTGCAGGTTTTCAGCGCTGCGATCAAAGGTCAGGCTGTCCTGGTCCTCAAAGGTTCCGGGCACATCGCAGATCAGCGGATGACTCGCGCCCGTGCCGCGCGGCGAGAAGCCGATCACATCGAAACGCTGGCTCATTTCACGCAACTGCGTGCCGCTGACATCGTCGGGGCTGGCCAGCGCCCACTGCATGCCATGGACCAGCGCCGAAGCCAGGCCGTCCTCTCCCGGGCCACCGGGGTTGAACACTATCGCCCCCAGCCGGCGCTGGGGCTGGGCCGCGGCCACGCGCAGCAGCTCTATCTGCAATACGCCCTCGCCGGGATGGTCGTAATCCAGCGGCACGCGCAGCAGTGCACAGCGGGTGCGATCCGGCAACGCAGCGAGAAGCGCCTCCTGGTCCTGGCCTATGCGTTCGGGCACACAGGCTTGCCAATCGAGCGTCTGCTGCGTGAATTCGGCCAATGGATAGGGCGGACTGTGCTGCGCATCGACCTCGGTGCCACCGCAGGCGACGAGCATGGCGCAGACCAGAGCGCCGCCCGCCAGGCCGGCCCAACGCGCGCGGGAGAAACCCGGGAGATTCCTTGCCACCGCGCCCCAAAAATCCTGACCGGCCTCGAACATAAAACGCCTTTGCACAACGACTTGGAGACCATTTAGTCACCGCACCGGGAAAAGGTTCCGTCCATGGGACTTAGCGCTACGCGGGTTTGGCTAAGGGATGTCCTCCAGATCGGCATCGCAGCCCACGCCGGCCGCAATCCAGCGTTTGCTCAGGCGCAGCCACAGTCGGCCGCGCCAGCGCTGCCAGCGCGCGGGCGCGGCGGCCATCGCCTTGGCATCTTCGAGCACGCCGCAGCGGTAGTGCGCGCCCTGCTCGTCCCAGCGCAGCGCGCTGCAGGCGCCCGTGCGGCGGCGCGAGACCAGCATGCCCATGGGGCAGGGCTCGGCCAGGCAGCACAGGCCGCAGCCATTGCAGGGCGCGCCCAGCGCCGGCTTGGCCGGCGCCCGGGCATGCCACAGCACGGCGTATTCGCGCATCAGGCGAGCGCCGTTGCGTCGGGCGCCGCTGCGTCGGGCGCCGCTGCGGGGGCTTTCGCCGGCCCGCGCGCCAGCACCGGCGCAATCGCATTGCCGGTATGCGTGCGCTGCGCGACCAGATGCTCGGGCGTGCCCGCGGCAACGATGCGCCCGCCGCCATTGCCGCCTTCGGGGCCCAGGTCTATGACCCAGTCGGCTTCGGCGATCACGTCGAGATCGTGCTCGATGACGATCACCGAATGCCCGCCGTCGACGAGACGATGCAGCACTTCGATCAGTTTTTCCACATCGGCCATGTGCAGGCCCACCGTGGGCTCGTCGAGCACGTAAAGCGTATGCGGCGCCTTGTTGCCGCGGCGCGCAATGTCGTCGCGCACCTTGGTCAGCTCGGTCACCAGCTTGATGCGCTGGGCCTCGCCGCCGCTGAGCGTGGGCGAAGGCTGGCCCAGCGTGAGGTAGCCCAGGCCCACATCCTTGAGCAGCTGCAGCGGGTGGGCGATGGCCGGCATGCTGGCGAAGAAATCGACGGCTTCGTCGACTTCCATCTGCAGCACGTCGCCAATGCTCTTGCCGCGCCAGGTCACGGCCAGCGTTTCGGGATTGAAACGCGCGCCATGGCAGGTGTCGCAAGGCACCTTGACGTCGGGCAGGAAGCTCATCTCTATGGTGCGCAGGCCCTGGCCTTCGCAGGCCGGGCAGCGGCCTTCGCCGGTGTTGAACGAGAAGCGCCCCGGGCCGTAGCCGCGCGCGCGCGATTCCAGCGTATCGGCGAACAGCTTGCGAATCGTGTCCCAGAAACCGATATAGGTCGCGGGGCAGGAGCGCGGCGTCTTGCCTATGGGCGTCTGGTCGACTTCAAGCACGCGGTCTATGGTCTCGAAGCCGCGCAGTCCCGCGCAGCCGATCAGCGCAGGTGCCTTGCCCGCATCCATGGCTTCACGCCCGGCAAAGGTGCTGCGCTGGCCCACCCAGGCCGCGACATTGGTCCAGAGCACATCGCGCGCCAGCGTAGACTTGCCCGAGCCGCTGACGCCCGTGATCGCCACCAGGCGCTTGAGCGGCACATGGGCGTCGACTTTCTGCAGGTTGTGCAGATCGGCGCCCAGCACCGTGAGCCAGCGCTGCGGGCCGCTGGCCGCGCGCTCGCGCGGCGCCACGGCCAGCGCCGCGTTCGCGGCCGCGCTGTCGGCCACCAGGGCCGCGGCGGCATCGGCGGCGATCTGCTTCTTGGTGCGCTTCTTCGGCGCTTCGGCGCTTTCTTCCACGGCGGCCTGGGCCACCGGCGGCCAGACCACGGGCCGGCGCGGCTGGAATGGGTGGCGCATGGCGTGCAGCAGATAGCGGCCCGTGACAGAGTCCTCGGCGCGCATCACATCGGCCGGGCTGCCTTCGGCGACCAGCCGGCCGCCGCGCTTGCCCGCGCTAGGGCCTATGTCGATCACATGGTCGGCGCGGCGAATGGTGTCTTCGTCATGCTCGACCACGACCAGCGTATTGCCCTTCTCACCAAGCTTGTGCAGCGCGTTGAGCAGGATGTGGTTGTCGCGCGCATGCAGGCCTATGGTGGGCTCGTCGAGCACATAGCAAACGCCCTGCAGGTTGCTGCCCAGTTGGGCAGCGAGCCGTATGCGCTGCGCTTCGCCGCCGCTGAGCGTGGGCGCGCCGCGGTCCAGCGTCAGATAGCCCAGGCCCACCTCTTCGAGGAACTCGAGCCGGCCCAGGATTTCGGGCAGCAGGTCGCGCGCGATGCCGGCTTCGCGGCCGGTCAGCGTGAGCTTCTGCGCCCAGGTGCGCACATCGTTGACCGCGAGGCTGGCGATGTCGGTGATGCCCACGCCGTGAAAGCGCACGGCGCGCGCCGTGGCGTTGAGCCGCGTGCCCGCGCAGCAGGGGCAGGTGACTTCGGCCAGGTCTTCGACTTCCTGGCCTTCGAACTTGACTTCGCGGCCGCGGTTGTCTTCGGCCATCAGGGTGTCGTCATAGACCTGGCGCTGGTCCTTGGTCAGCCTGACGCCCGTGCCCACGCAGTCGGGGCACCAGCCATGCTTGCTGTTGTACGAGAACAGCCGCGGATCGAGTTCGGCATAGCTGGTCGCGCAGATGGGGCAGGCGCGCTGCGTCGAATACGCCTGCAGCGTGCCGACGCCGGCCGTGCTCTGGCCGCCGGCCATGGCCGCGCCCAGGTTCTCTATGCCGCTGAGCACATGCAGCACGCCCTTGCCCAGCTCCAGCGCCTGGGTCAGGTAGCGGCGCAGCTCGGCTTCGTTGGCCGGCGAGACTTCGATGCTGGCCACGGGCAGATCGATGCTGTGTTCCTTGAAGCGGTCCAGGCGCGGAAAGCCCGTGGTCGGCAGGAATTCGCCATCGACGCGCAGATGCGTGTAGCCGCGCGGCCGCGCCCAGTCGGCGAGCTCGGTATAGACGCCCTTGCGGTTGACGACCAGCGGCGCGAGCAGGCCTATGTGCTGGCCGCGGAACTGCGTCATCAGCTGCGCGGCGATGCTGTCGGGCGTCTGCGGCTCGACGGCCGCGCCGTCATGGATGCAATGCTGGGTACCCAGCTTCACATACAGCAGGCGCAGGAAATGCCAGACTTCGGTGGTCGTGCCCACGGTGGACTTGCGCCCGCCGCGCGACAGCCGCTGCTCGATGGCCACGGTGGGAGGAATGCCGTACACCGCGTCGACTTCGGGCCGGCCCGCGGGCTGAACGATGGAGCGCGCATAGGCGTTGAGCGATTCGAGATAGCGGCGCTGGCCTTCGTTGAACAGGATGTCGAACGCCAGCGTCGACTTGCCCGAGCCGCTGACGCCCGTGACCACATTGAACTTGCCGCGCGGAATCTCCACCGACAGCTGCTTGAGGTTGTGCTCGCGCGCGTTGACGATCTCGATCACGTTCTTCGCGGGCAGCGCGGGCCGCGCCCGGGCCACGCGCGGGTAGAGCATGGGCGCGACTTCGGTGACCAACTGGCCGCCCACGCCCATCGCCAGGTCGTACTCGCGCAGCGCCTGGGCGGTGTGCGATGTGGGGTGCTGGCGCACGTCTTCGGGCGTGCCCTGGGCGACGATGAAGCCGCCGCCCTCGCCGCCTTCGGGCCCCAGGTCGATCAGCCAGTCGCTGGCGCGTATCACGTCGAGGTTGTGCTCGATGACGATCAGCGAGTGGCCGGCTTCGAGCAGCTTGCGCAGCGCGCGCATCAGCTTGGCGATGTCGTCGAAATGCAGGCCCGTGGTGGGCTCGTCGAACAGGAACAGCGTGCCCTTGCGCGCGATCGCCTGGCGCGACTTGGACGCGGTCTTCGCGGCTTCGGCCAGAAAGCCCGCAAGCTTGAGGCGCTGGGCCTCGCCGCCGCTGAGCGTGGGCACGGGCTGGCCCAGCTTCACGTATTCGAGACCGACTTCGACGATGGGCTGCAGCGCGCGCACCACGTCGCGGTCCTGGGCGAACAGCACGGCGGCTTCGCTCACCGTGAGTTCGAGCACATCGGCGACATTCAGCAGGCGCGGCTGCAATTCGCCCACCGCATGGCGCTCGATATGCACTTCAAGGATTTCGGGGCGGTAACGCTTGCCGTCGCAGTCGGGGCAGCGCAGATAGACGTCGGATAGGAACTGCATCTCGACATGCTCGAAGCCCGAGCCGCCGCAGGTGGGGCAGCGGCCGTCGCCGCTGTTGAAGCTGAACTTGGATGCCGTGTAGCCGCGCTGGCGCGCCAGCGGCGCGACCGCGAACAGCTCGCGGATGCTGTCCCAGGCGCCGACATAGCTGGCCGGGTTGGAGCGCGCTGTCTTGCCTATGGGCGACTGATCGACAAAAACGACGTCGCTCAGGTGGTCCGCGCCCATGAGGCGATCAAACGCTCCCGCGGAGTCCGTGGGCTTGCCGAAATGGCGCAGCAGCGCGGGCGCGAGCACGTCCTGGATCAGCGTCGATTTGCCCGAGCCGCTGACGCCGGTCACAGTGACCAGGCGCTGCAGCGGGAAGTCGAGATCGAGGTGCTGCAGGTTGTGTTCGCGCGCGCCTTCGAGCACCAGCCGCGGCGTCGAATCGGTGACCATGCGCTTGAAGCCAAAGCCCACCTGCTTGCGCCCGCCCATGTAGGCGCCGGTCAGCGTGTCGGCATGGCGCAGGTCTTCGGGCGTGCCGTCGAACACGATCTGGCCACCGCGCGCGCCCGGGCCCGGGCCCATGTCGATCACGCGGTCGGCGGCAAACATCACGGCCGGGTCATGTTCGACCACGACCAGCGTATTGCCCGCGTCGCGCAGGCGCTGCATGGCTTCGGTGATGCGCTGCATGTCGCGCGGGTGCAGGCCTATGCTGGGCTCGTCGAGCACGAACAAGGTGTTGACCAGCGAGGTGCCCAGCGCCGTCGTCAGGTTGATGCGCTGCACTTCGCCGCCGCTGAGCGTGCGGCTTTGCCGGTCCAGCGTCAGATAGCCTATGCCGACATCGGCCAGGTATTTGAGCCGCGTATGGATTTCGGCGTGCAGCATCTTCAGCGCCTGGGCTTCGCCGTCCGAGGCCTGGGCCTGTTCGGTGGGTGCCAGCGTGGCGAAGAACTGCTGCAGCCGGTTGATCGACAGCCGCATCAGATCGTGCAGGCACAGTCCAGGCAAGGCTTCGAGCTGGGCGCGGCTCCAGGACACGCCCGCGGGCATGAAACGCTGCGCGGGCGGCAGCACGGCATCGGCGCCGGCCTTGGTGCCCAGGCGCCACAGCAGGCTTTCGGTCTTGAGACGCGCGCCCAGGCAGGTGGGGCATTCGGTATAGCTGCGGTATTTGGACAAGAGCACGCGGATGTGCATCTTGTAGGCCTTGCTTTCGAGGTATTCGAAGAAGCGCTTGATGCCGTACCAGGTCTGGTTCCACTTGCCGTTCCAGTTCGGCGAGCCGTCAAGCACCCAGGCCTTCTGCTCGGCCGTCATCTTGGCCCAGGCGGTGTCGCGCGGAATGCCTTCGGCTTCGGCGTGGCGCATCAGGTCGTCCTGGACTTCCTTCCACGCGGGCGTCTGTATGGCCTTCACGGCGCCGGTGCGCAGCGTGAGCTTTGCATTGGGAATCACCAGCCCCCAGTCGACGCCGATCACGCGGCCGAAGCCGCGACAGGCCTCGCAGGCGCCGACGGCGGAATTGAACGAGAACAGCGACGGCATGGGCGCGGTATAGCCCAGGCCGCTTTCAGGGCAGTGCAGGCCCAGCGAATAGCGCCACAGTTCGGGCTCGCCTTCCTCGGGCAGGCAGTAGACCGTCATGTGGCCGCTGCCGCGCTTGAGCGCGACTTCGATGGCTTCCATGGCGCGCGCGCGTTCGGTGCGGCCCAGGCGGAAGCGGTCGGCGACCACATCGAGCATCTTCACGCGCGTTGGCGCGGCCTTCTTTGCCTTGCCCTTGGCGCCTTCGGCCACGGGCGCCGCGAGTTCGACTTCGCGCTCGGCCTGGACCTTGGTGAAGCCGCTGGCCGACAGCCATTGCTCCACTTCTTCGGCCGAGGTATTGGCCGGCAGCTCGACCGCGAACGTGATCGCCAGCCGGGGATCGCCCGCGGCCGCGCTGCGCTGCGCCAGCGCCGCGTAGATCGACTCCGCCGTGTCGTGCCGCACGGGCAGCGCCGTCACCTTGTCGTGCAGGTGGGCGGCGCGCGCGAACAGCAGCTTGAGGTGGTCGTTGAGCTCGGTCATCGTGCCCACCGTGGAGCGCGAATTGCGCACCGGGTTGGTCTGGTCGATGGCGATCGCCGGCGGCACGCCTTCGATGCGGTCGACAGCCGGCTTGTCCATGCGGTCGAGAAACTGCCGCGCGTAGGCGCTGAACGTCTCGACATAGCGCCGCTGGCCTTCGGCATACAGGGTGTCGAACACCAGGCTCGACTTGCCCGATCCACTCGGGCCCGTGACCACCGTCAACTCGCCGGTGCGAATGTCGAGGTCGACGTTCTGGAGATTGTGCTGGCGCGCGCCGCGGATGCGGATCAGTCCCTGGGACATACAGGCAGTCTTTCTGAATGAAGGCGAACCATTCTAGGACTGGACCTGCGGATTGCGCCGCCTGTGGCGATAATGCCAGTCAATATTACTGTGTATTTATTCAGTGATTCTGCATATGTCGGCGCAGGCGCTGCGACAGGCATAAAAAAACCTCCCGGCACCGAAGCACCGGGAGGTTGAGGCTTTCAGGCACTGGCCGCAGCCAGGCTCAGGCCATCAGAAGTTGTGGCGCACGCCCACGGCCAGCGAGCTGAAGTCGGCGCCCGCAGGGCCGCCTTGGTAGCTGATGTTCGAGCCGTTGTCGACCTTGGTGTAGAAGCCGTAGACCTTGGTGCGCTTGCTCAGGTTGTAGTTGTAGCCCAGGGTCCACTGGTTGGCAGCAGTGCCGCCCAGGGTGTTGCCACCGGCCTTGATCTTTTCCGCGCGGCCGAAGTTGGCGTGCAGTTCGGAAGCGCCCATGGCGTACATGGCGGCCAGGCGGTAGGCGTGGCGCTTGGCATCGGCGCTGGTGCCGTTGATGTTGTCCAGCGTCGTGTACTGGTAGTACGCGCCCAGCGTGAACGCGCCCAGGGCGTAGGAGCCGCGCAGTGCAACTTGCTGTGCCTCGCCGGCAAAGCTGCCGAACACACCGGTCACAGCCTTGTTGCTGGTGTAGCCCAGGCCCAGGCCCAGGGGACCGGCGTTGTAGTTGGCCGACAGGTCGAAAGCGTTCTTCGCGCCTGGCGCCTTTTCGCTCAGCGAAACCGCGCCTTCGGCGCTGAAGCCGCCGAATGCGGGCGAGCGGTAGCCGATCTTGTTCACGTCGCGCATCACATACGAATACAGCACGTCGGCCGAGGTGCCGGTGTCGTGGTTGTGCATGCTGATGTAGTCGGCCGTGGCGTAGTACGAATCGGAGATGAAATTGCCCAGACGCAGCGCACCGAAGCCGCCCGACAGGTTCACTTCGCTTTGACGACCAAAGAACTGCGAAGCCGCCACGCCGGTGTCGGAAGCAAAGCCGCTTTCGAGCTGGAAGCCGGCCTTGAGGCCGCCGCCCAGGTCTTCCGAACCACGAACACCCCAGCGCGAAGCATTGTTCTGCATGGCGGTGAGTTTGGCGTCGCCGACCTTCTGACGTTCCACCGTGGTGTTCACACGGCCGTAGATGGTGACGTTGCTTTGGGCCATGGCGGCCGAAGTGCCAGCGACGGCCAGAATGGCCAGCAATGCGCGTTGGGTGTTGTTCATTGGAGCTCCTTGATTTGTATGTTTCGACGCGGAGTAGACAGGGCGGCGGCGCGTTGCTGGCGCCCACTCCGGCTACGATGAAAATTCTAGAGTCACGAGGATGACGAAAGCCACAACCGACACGCTTTCGCTGCAAATTGATGCTTCCTCACCACACTTTTGCAGCAAGAGCGTGCGCAAAGTGCGGTCCTCAATGCAATGCGCGGCGACCAGGGCCGCCGCGCAGCGTTGCGCCGTCATTCAGCGCACAGGGGGTCAGTCACCCGCGTAGATGTCGATGTCCTTGGTTTCACGCACGAACAGCGTGCCGACGATCGCCGTCATGCCGGCGATGATGATCGGGTACCAGAGGCCGCTGTACATGTTGCCGGTCTGCGCCACGATGGCGAACGACATCGTGGGCAGCAGGCCGCCGAACCAGCCATTGCCGATGTGGTACGGCAGGCTCATCGAGGTATAGCGGATGCGCGTCGGGAACAGCTCGACCAGCATGGCGGCAATGGGACCGTAGACCATGGTCACCAGCAGCACCAGGTAGGTCAGGATCACGACCATCATCACCTTGTTCATCTTCTCGGGATCGGCCTTGGCGGGATAGCCGTCGGCCTTCAGCGTGTCGGCCACCGACTTCTTGAACGCCACGTCCTTGGCTTTGGCGTCTTCGGGCGTCAGGCCCTTGGCCGAGAAGCTCGGGATCTCGGTCGTGCCGATCTTGATCACCGCAGGCGTGCCGGCAGGCGCGTCGACGGCGTCATAGCTGACCGAAGCCGAAGCCAGCACCTGCTTGGCCACGTCGCACGAGCTGGTGAACTTCACGGTGCCCGTGGGGTTGAACTGGAACGAGCATTCGGCGGGGTCGGCAACGATCACCACCTTGTTCTTGAGCTGGGCGGCTGCCAGATCCGGGTTCGCGGCTTCGGTCAGCGCCTTGAACACCGGGAAGTAGGTCAGCACGGCCAGCACGCAGCCCAGCATGATGATGGGCTTGCGGCCGATCTTGTCCGACAGCGTGCCGAACACCACGAAGAATGGCGTGGCGATCAGCAGCGAGGCAGCGATCATCAGGTTGGCCGTGACGGCATCCACCTTGAGCTGCTGCGTCAGGAAGAACAGCGAATAGAACTGGCCTGTGTACCAGACCACGGCCTGGCCGGCCGTGAGGCCGAACAGCGCCAGCAGCACCACCTTGAGGTTCTTCCACTGACCGAACGATTCCGCCAGCGGCGCCTTCGACGTCTTGCCTTCGGCCTTCATTTTCTGGAAGGCGGGCGACTCGGACAGCGTCATGCGGATCCAGACCGACACGCCCAGCAGCAGGATGGACACCAGGAAAGGAATGCGCCAGCCCCAGTCGGCAAATGCGGCTTCGCCCAGCGATGTGCGCACGCCCAGGATCACCAGCAGCGACAGGAACAGGCCCAGCGTCGCCGTGGTCTGGATCCATGAAGTGTAGGCACCGCGGCGGCCATGCGGCGCATGCTCGGCGACATAGGTCGCGGCACCGCCGTACTCACCACCCAGCGCCAGGCCTTGCAGCATGCGCAGGATGATCAGGATCACGGGAGCGGCCACACCGATGGAAGCGTAGGTGGGCAGGATGCCGACGATGAACGTCGACATGCCCATGATCAGGATGGTCACCAGGAAGGTGTACTTGCGCCCGATCATGTCGCCGAGCCGGCCGAACACCAGCGCGCCGAAAGGTCGCACGATGAAGCCCGCGGCAAATGCCAGCAGCGCGAAGATGAAGGCCGAGCCTTCGTCGAGTCCGCTGAAGAACTGCTTGGCGATGATGGCCGCCAGCGAACCGTAGAGGTAGAAGTCATACCACTCGAAAACCGTTCCGAGGGATGACGCAAAAATCACTTTGCGTTCTTCGGGTGTCATCGGGCGCGGTGCGACGCCCTTGACACCCACGCCGGGTGCAGCGTTGATGGCCATGCTGTTGTCTCCTGTTGGTTATTGGTACCGCCTGCAGCGGTCACCTCCATTCTTGGAGACGGTACTGACCCCTCTCTGACACCAAACCAACAGGAACTTGCATCAAACTGACGCCGCGCTGACATTCTCAGGTCCAACCCTTGGCCTGCATTTTGGGATGTGAAAAATCCGGGCCGGCAGGGCGTTTCAGGCTTTCAGGCCCGATGGCGTGCGCGCCAGCGCCTCCCAATGTTCTGCATCAAACCACGGCTCCTGCGCCAGATAGGCGCGCAGCATGGGCAGGCCGTCGAGTCCCCAGAAAACCTTGCCGTCGACTTCCCAGGCCGGCACGCCAAACACGCCGGCCGCGGCCGCGCCATCGGTGTTCGCGCGCAGCCAGTCCTTGGCACGCTGCGCGGCCTGCTCGTCGGTGCGCAGCTGCTCGCCAAGCTGCTGCTGCAATTGCGCCAGGCGCTGGGCGTCAAGCGCCGACTGACCGCCCTGCCAGACATGGCGCAGCACCGCGCCGGCCACATAGCGGTTGATGCTGCCGTCGTCGCTGCACTGCAGTGCCAGGCGCAGCAGCGGCAAGGGATTGAAAGGGTGTTCGGCCGGCATGTCCAGGCCCACGCCCAGCGATGCGCCCAGCCAGTGCACATGGCGGTAGGTCCAGGCGCGCTTGGCGGCAATGCCTGCGGGGCCGGGATTGCCGTCGCGCTGCAGCAGCGCGCCCAGCAGCACCGGCCGGTACTGGACCGTATAGCTCAGGCCTTCAAGCACTTCGGGCATGCGCTCGAAGGCCAGCCAGGCATAGGGGGAAACGAAATCGAGATGGAAGGTGATGTGTTTCATGCGCGGGAGCTCACTTTGAGGCCTGGCCGTTCCTGCTTCGACAGGCTCAGCACGAACGGTTGGTATATCGTTTGTGATACGTCAGGGGTTTCTGGGTGCACCCATAGTGCTCGGGCTCCTGCCGTTCGCCCTGAGTCCTGAGCCCTGAGCCCTGAGCCCTGAGCCTGTCGAAGGATCGAAGGATCGAAGGCCGGCATTTCTAATCAGCGCCAGCCACCGCCGCTGCCGGATGCGCAATCCCGGCCCGCACCAGCAGCTGCGCCCAGATGGCACGCCGCTGCGCGGCATCGACCTTGCCCCAGGCGCGCAGCTCTTCCAGCGTGCGAAAGCACCCCTGGCAATGGCTGCGATCGGCGGTCATGCGGCAGACGCTGATGCAGGGCGAAGTGACTACGCCGTCGAAATCTTCGGCAAAGCCGCCTTCGGCCAGGACCTGCGCGGCGCGCTGCGCCAGCGCGACGGGAATGTCGATCACGGGCTTTTCGGCCACGGCCGGTGCCGCGACGACCGCAATGTCAGACAGCGTCACAGACATTCGCCTCCCGCTTGGCCAGCAAGGCCTTGGCCACGCGCGACTGCGTGGGACGGCCGAGGAAATCGCTGATGTATTGGCCGGCGTCGATCAGTGCATCGAGATCGATGCCGGTTTCAATGCCCATGCCCTGCAGCATGTAGACCACGTCTTCGGTCGCGACATTGCCGGTCGCGCCCTTGGCATAGGGGCAGCCGCCCAGGCCGGCAACCGAGGTGTCGAACTGCCAGACGCCCAGCTCGAGCGAAGCCAGCGTGTTGCTCAATGCCTGGCCATAGGTGTCGTGGAAATGGCCCGAGACATCGTCCAGCGCGAAATGCGCCAGCGTGGCCTCGATCGCGCGCTGCACCTTGATCGGCGTGCCCACGCCAATGGTGTCGGCCACGCCCACATGCTGCACGCCAATGCCTTTCATCAGGCCTGCGAGATAGCCCACGCGCTCGGGCGCGATCTCGCCTTCGTAGGGGCAGCCCACGGTGCACGACATCGCGCCGCGCACATAGATGCCGGCCGCGCGCGCGGCTTCGACCACGGGGGCAAAGCGATCGATGCTTTCGGCAATCGAGCAGTTGATGTTGCGCTGGCTGAAGGCCTCGCTGGCCGCGGCAAACACCACGATCTCGTCGGGACGGCTGGCCAGCGCCGACTCGAAGCCGCGCATGTTGGGCGTGAGCACCGAGTAGCGCACGCCGGGCTGGCGCGTGATGCCGGCCATGACTTCGGCGTTGTCGCCCATCTGCGGCACCCACTTGGGGCTCACGAAGCTCGTGACTTCGATTTCGCGCAGGCCGGCGGCCTGCAGGCGGTGCACGAGCTCGATCTTCACGGCCGCGGGCACGGTCTGCTTTTCGTTCTGCAGGCCGTCACGCGGGCCGACATCCACCAGTTTGACGCGAGAGGGATAGCGCATGGTATTCATTCCGTAGGGATAGTAGATTGTGCTGCGGGCGCAAGTTTTCAGTAGCCGCGGTGGCTTTCGACCACTCCGGTCAAAGGCTCGCCGCGCGCCAGCGCCTGCAGCTTGCCTATCATCTGCGCGAGGCTGTCCTCGCGCAGCGTGCGCGCCGACGCGTGCGGCGTGAGCCGGATGCGCGGATGGCGGCGGAACGCATGGTCCGCGGGCAGGGGCTCGGTGCGAAACACATCAAGCGTGGCGCCGGCCAGATGACCGGAATCGATCTGATCGATCAGGTCCTGCTCGACCAGGTGGTCGCCGCGCGCGACGTTGATCACATAGGCGCCCGGCAGCAGGCGCGAGAACGTGTCGGCGTTGAGGATGTCGCGCGTGTCGGGCGTCAGCGGCAGCAGGTTGACCAGCACCCGGCTCGCGCCGAGGAAGTCGCCGAAACCCTGGGCGCCGCTGTACGTGGTGATGCCTTCGAGTTCGCGCGGCGAACGGCTCCAGCCGTTGACCGGAAACTCGAAATGCGCGAGCGCCCGCGCCACGCGCTGGCCCAGCACGCCCAGGCCCATCACGCCGACGGGAAAGTCGCTGCGCCGGCGCGGCTTGCGAAAGCCCCATTCGCCGCGCGCCATACCGGCTTCATAGGCATCGATTTCGCGGAAATGCCGGATCACGGCCTGGCACACATACTCGGCCATCTGCACCGCCATGCCGGCGTCCTCGATGCGCACCACGGCCGCGCCCGCAGGCAGCTTCAGCCGCAGCAGGCCGTCGACGCCGGCGCCCAGATTGAACATCGCCTTGAGGCCGGGCTGCTCGTCCATGAACTGCTGGGGCGGGGCCCAGACCAGCGCATAGTCGGCTTGCGGGTCGCCCGGCTGCCAGACCGAGACCTCGGCTTCGGGCAGGGCCGCGCGCAGGTCCTCGATCCAGGGACCGGGCTTGATATCGGTGCAGCAAAAAGTGATTTTCATGGGCGCCTAGCGTACCCCGGCTTGGGCGGCATGGCCGCCAAAAGCCCGGAATTCCTGCGTCTATGCGCGCGCCAGGCGCAGCAGTTCGGCGCCGTCGCCGATCTGATCGCCGGGCAGGTACAGCAGCTCTTCGACCAGGCCGTCGTGCGGCGCGGCAATGGTGTGCTCCATCTTCATGGCCTCCATCACCGCCAGGGCCTGTCCGGCCTTCACGCTGTCGCCCACCTGCACCGCAAACGACACCAGCTTGCCGGGCATAGGGGCCGTGAGGCGCCCGCCTTCGGTCTGCGCTTCGCCCGCATGGGCCAGCAGGTCGATGCCGGTCAGCACCTGCGCGCCGCGCGGCGTGAACACATGGTATTGCTCGCCGAGCTGGTGCACCTGGGCGCGCGTGCGCTGGCCGGCAAACTCCAGGTCGAGCCCGCCGTTGGACGCGGAAAACACCAGCGGCGATTCCACGGCAGCCGCATCGCCCTGCGCGGGCAGCGCCAGCGACAGCACGCCGCCGGGCAGATAGCGCAGGCGCGCGTCCACGGTCTGGCCGCCGATCTGCCACGACCAGGGGCGCTCGGTCGTGCCGTGCGACTGCCAGCCATCGCGCCGGCTGAACGGGTCGGCGCCCTGCTGCGCCTGCTCCTGCAGCAGCGCGCTGGCGGTGGCCGCGGCCACAGCCAGCGGCAGGCCCACCGGGTCCTGATGGAACAGCACCGCCTTCTCGCGCTCGATCAGAGCCGTGTCCAGGCGCGCCTGGGCAAACGACGGCGAACGCAGCACATGGCGCAGGAACTGCACATTGGTTGCCAGGCCCACGATCTGCGTCTGCGCCAGCGCCGCGTCAAGGCGCGCCAGCGCCTGCTCGCGGTTGTCGCCGCGCACGATCAGCTTGGCGATCATCGAGTCGTAGAACGGGCTGATCGCATCGCCTTCGCGCACGCCGTCGTCGATGCGCACATCGGCAATGCTGAAGCTGCTGGCGGCCGGCTTGCGGTAGACATGCAGCGTGCCGGTGGCGGGCAGGAACTGGTTGTCGGGGTTCTCGGCGCAGATGCGCGCCTCGATCGCATGGCCGATGATGCGCAGCTCGTCCTGGCGCTTGGGCAGGGGCTCGCCGCTGGCCACGCGCAGCTGCCACTCGACCAGGTCCTCGCCGGTGATGGCTTCGGTCACGGGATGCTCGACCTGCAGCCGGGTGTTCATCTCCATGAAGAAGAAGTCCATCGCCCCGCCGTCGCGCTGCTCGACAATGAACTCCACCGTGCCCGCGCCCACGTAGCTGACGGCGCGCGCCGCGGCCACGGCGGCCGCGCCCATCTGGCTGCGCAGCGCCTCGGTCATTCCCGGGGCCGGCGCCTCTTCCAGCACCTTCTGGTGGCGCCGCTGCACCGAGCAGTCGCGCTCGAACAGATAGACGTAGTTGCCCAGCGTGTCGCCAAACACCTGGATCTCGATATGCCGCGGGCGCTGCACGTATTTCTCGATCAGCACCGCGTCGTCGCCAAAGCTGTTGATGGCTTCGCGCTTGCAGCTGGCCAGCGCCGCGGCAAAGTCTGCGCTGCTGTCGACGGCGCGCATGCCCTTGCCGCCGCCGCCGGCGCTGGCCTTGATCAGCACCGGGTAGCCTATGCGATCGGCCTCGCGCTGCAGCTGCTCGGGGTCCTGGCCCGCGCCGTGGTAGCCCGGCACCAGCGGCACGCCGGCCTTTTCCATCAGCTGCTTGGAGCCGGCCTTGAGGCCCATCGATTGAATTGCCGAAGGCGGCGGGCCGATGAACACCAGGCCGGCGTCGGCGCAGGCCTGGGCGAACTCCTCGTTCTCGCTCAGAAAGCCGTAGCCGGGGTGCACGGCCTGGGCGCCCGTGGCCTGGGCCGCGGCCAGAATGCGCTCCCAGCGCAGATAGCTGTCCTTGGGCGCGCTGCCGCCGATGTGCACCGCCTCGTCGCAGGCCGCGACATGCTGCGAGCGCGCGTCGGCGTCGGAATACACGGCCACCGTGCGGATGCCCATGCGGCGCGCCGTGGCGGCAACGCGGCAGGCGATTTCGCCGCGATTGGCGATCAAGATCTTGCTGAACATACTGTCTCCTGACTATCGTTGTCTTGCCCCGTCGCCGCGGTCTGCGGCGCTGCGGGCCGGTTTCTATTGAAAGGGCGGCTGGGCCGCGGTGCCGCCGCCCAGCCAGCCACGTATCCTGCGCACGGCCGCGGCCAGAAAGCGCCAGAGCATCCAGGTCAGGACCCACAGCGCAATCAGCACCACCACCAGCACCACGGCAAACACTGCCGGGTTGGCCAGCGCCAGCCACAGCGCGCCCATGGCCGCGCCATCCTCGACCAGGCTTGCGCCGACATTGCTCAAGGGCTCGGGCGAGGTGTTGATCACGGCGCGCGTCGTGGTCTTGGCCGCCTGGCTGCTCAAGGCCAGCGTGCCACCCATCAGCGCCGCGAAGGTGGCCATGGCAGCGCTGTCGGCGCCAAACACGCCGGCCGCCAGCGCCGCGCCCGCGGGCACGCGGATCACGCTGTGCAGCACGTCCCAGACCGAATCCACGCCGGGAATCTTGTCGGCAAAGAACTCGACGAACAGCAAGCTGCCGCTACCCACGAGCAGCAGCGGATGCGCCAGCACGTCGAGCCCGCCGGGCAGCGCCATCATTCCGCTGGCGCCCAGCAGACCGACGGCAAACACCACCGCGTACAGCCTAAAGCCGCTGGCCCAGCCCAGGGCCGCGGCCAGCGCCAGCAGGCTGGGCAGGTCCATGCCGCCGGCCGCCTGGCCTATGCGATCGGCGGCCTCGCCCAGCGGCGCGAGCACCGCGGGGTCGGGGTGCAGGCCTATGCCGTGCAGCCACTGCACGATGCTGTTCCAGACGTTCTGCATATTGCGCTGTGCGTCAGGCGGCGCCGGCGGCGATCAGGCCAGCCACGAAGGCTTGCGCTTGGACAGGAAGGCCTGCACGCCCTCCTTGCCTTCGGCGCTCGCCCGGATGGTGGCAATGCCCTCGACCGTGGCCGCGACCAGGCCGGGCTCGATCTCGCGCTCGGCAACGTCGATCACCAGCTGCTTGCAGGCGCGCACCGCGGCCGGGCCGGCGCTCAGCAGGGGCTTGAGCAAGGCGGCCAGCGTGTCGTCGAGCGCGTCGGCGCTGGCCACTTCATGCACGAAGCCCATGCGCCGCGCCTCGGCGGCGTCGAAACGCTCGCCCGTGAGGAAATAGCGGTGCGCGGCGCGCGCGCCCATGGCGCGTATCACGTAGGGGCTGATGGTCGCGGGAATCAGGCCGATCTTGACTTCGCTCAGGCAAAAGCCCGCGCTGTCGGCGGCCACCGCCATGTCGCAGGCCGCGACCAGGCCCATGCCGCCCGCATAGACATCGCCCTGCACGCGCGCAATCGTCGGCTTGGGGCATTCATAGATCACGCGCAGCATCTCGGCGAGCTTGCCCGCGTCGTCGCGGTTCTCGTCGCGCGTGTAGTCGGCCATGCGGCGCATCCAGTTCAGGTCGGCGCCGGCGCAGAATGCCGGGCCTTCGGCCGCAAGCACCACGGCGCGCACATCGGCGCGTTCGCCCACGGTGAGAAACGCCTGGGTGATGTCGGCAATCGCGACATCGCTGAACGCGTTGCGGATCTCGGGCTGGGACAGCGTGATGCGGGCCACGCCCGCGTCATAGGCAATGTGAAGCGTAGACATGCGAACTCCTTTACATGCGGAACACGCCAAAGCGTGTGTCTTCGATGGGCGCATTGCGCGCAGCCGACAGGCCCAGCGCCAGCACGCGGCGCGTATCGGCCGGGTCGATCACGCCATCGTCCCACAGCCGCGCCGTCGCGTAGTAGGGGTGGCCCTGGTCTTCGTACTGCTGGCGGATAGGCGCCTTGAACGCTTCCTCCTCGTCGGCGCTCCACTGGCCGCCGCGGCCTTCGATGCCGTCGCGCTTGACCGTGGCCAGCACGCTGGCGGCCTGCTCGCCGCCCATCACCGAGATGCGTGCGTTGGGCCACATCCAGAGGAAGCGCGGCGAGAACGCGCGCCCGCACATGCCGTAGTTGCCGGCGCCGAAGCTGCCGCCGATGATGATCGTGAACTTGGGCACGGCGGCCGTGGCCACAGCCGTGACCAGCTTGGCGCCGTGGCGCGCAATGCCTTCGTTCTCGTACTTGCGCCCGACCATGAAGCCGGTGATGTTCTGCAGGAACACCAGCGGAATCTTGCGCTGGCAGCACAGCTCGATGAAATGCGCGCCCTTGACGGCCGACTCGCTGAACAGAATGCCGTTGTTGGCAATGATGCCCACCTGCATGCCCTCGATGCGCGCGAAGCCGCAGACCAGCGTGCTGCCGAAGCGCGCCTTGAATTCGTCGAACTGGCTGTCGTCGACGACGCGGGCAATGATTTCGCGCACGTCAAACGGCTTGCGCGTGTCGACGGGAATCACGCCATAGAGCTCCTCGGCGGGAAAGCGCGGTGCCACGGGCGCGGCGTCGGCGGCATCGGGCTGCTTGCTGCGGTTGAGGTGCGAGACCGCGGTGCGCGCCAGCGCCAGCGCGTGCAGGTCGTTTTGCGCGAGGTGGTCGGCAACGCCCGACAGCCGCGTGTGCACGTCGCCGCCGCCCAGGTCCTCGGCGCTGACGACCTCGCCGGTCGCCGCCTTGACCAGCGGCGGGCCGCCCAGAAAGATCGTGCCCTGTTCCTTGACGATGATGGACTCGTCGCTCATTGCCGGCACATAGGCGCCGCCGGCCGTGCACGAGCCCATGACGACGGCAATCTGCGCAATGCCCTGGGCGCTGAGGTTTGCCTGGTTGTAGAAGATGCGGCCGAAATGGTCGCGGTCGGGAAACACGTCGTCCTGGTTGGGCAGGTTGGCGCCGCCCGAGTCGACGAGATAGATGCAGGGCAGGCGGTTCTGCGCCGCCACTTCCTGGGCGCGCAGATGCTTCTTCACCGTGATCGGGTAGTAGGTGCCGCCCTTCACCGTCGCGTCGTTGCAGACGATCATGCAGTCGATGCCGCTGACCCGGCCTATGCCGGCAATCAGGCCCGCGCCCGGCGCGGCGTTGTCGTACATGTTGAGCGCGGCCAGCGGCGCGAGCTCGAGAAACGGCGTGCCCGGGTCGAGCAGCTGCTGCACGCGGTCGCGCGGCAACAGCTTGCCGCGCGCCAGGTGCTTGGCGCGCGCGGCTTCGCCGCCGCCCGCAAACACCTTGTCGACCTGGCGGCGCAGGTCCTGCACCACGCTTTGCATCGCGGCCGCATTGGCCAGAAAATCCGCCGAGCGGGAGTTGAGTCGAGTGTCCAGAATGCCCATGGCCTGCCTTGTGTATGTTTTGCCCTAGCGGCAAACGTGGTTTTTATTTCCATTCAGCGGTCTGCAGCGTTTGCCGCTGAGGACAATGCCCGCATGCACACCGTTGAAACCGTCTTGCTGGTACTGATGCTCGGAGCCCTGACCGGCATCGCTGCCAGATATGTCCGCGCCATTCCTCTGCCCCTGATACAAATCGCGCTCGGCGCCCTGATTGCCTGGCCCCAGAAGGGCCTGCACATTGCCTTCGATCCCGAGCTGTTCCTGTTGCTGTTCATTCCACCGCTGCTGTTCTCCGACGGCGCGCGCATTCCCAAGCGTGAATTCTTCGCGCTGTACAAGCCCATTCTGAAGCTGGCGCTGGTGCTGGTGCTGTTCACGGTACTCGGTCTGGGCTATCTGATCCACTGGATGATTCCCGCAATGCCGCTCACGGTGGCCTTTGCGCTGGCCGCCGTGATCTCGCCCACCGATGCCGTGGCGGTCTCGGCCATCACGCGCAACCTGGGCATGCCCGAGAAGACCATGCATGTGCTTGAAGGCGAGTCGCTGCTCAACGATGCCTCGGGCCTGGTGGCGCTCAAGTTCGCCGTGGCCGCGACGCTGACCGGCATGTTCTCCTGGGGCGATGTCGCCAAGGAATTCACCTGGATGGCCGTGGGTGGCCTGGGCGTGGGCGCGGCGCTGGGCTGGGGCTTCAGCTATGCGCGCAGCACCATCACGCGCCGCCTGGGCGACGTCGCCGCGACGCAGATGGTGCTGCTGCTGCTGCTGCTGCCGTTTGCCGCCTATATCGTCGGTGAAAAGATCGGCGTCTCGGGCATTCTGGCGGCCGTGGCAGCGGGCGTGGCGACCAACTTCGCCGACCTGGACCGCGGCAACTTCATCACCGAGCGCATGCAGAGCACCGCAACCTGGTCCATGGTCGAGGCCGCGTTCAACGGCGCGATCTTCCTGCTGCTGGGCCTGCAGCTGCCGTCCATCATCGGCAGCACGCTGTTTGCGGCCGGCGAAGACTGGTGGATTCTGGTCGGTTATGTGGTCGTGATCTCCACGGCCCTGCTGCTGATGCGCTGGGTCTGGCTGATGCTGGGCGTGCAGCGCAGCCTGCACCAGGCCCACCGCCTGGGCAAGATGGCCGAGAAGCCTTCGCGCCTGCTGACGCTGGCCACCACCGTTGCCGGCATTCGCGGCGCGGTGACGCTGGCCGGCGCGCTGTCCGTGCCGCTGTTGCTGCCGGGCGGCCAGCCGTTCCCGGCGCGCGACCTGCTGATCTTCCTGGCCACGGGCACCATCCTGTTCACGCTGGTGCTGGCCAGCATTGCCCTGCCCTGGATACTGCGCCACATGCCGCCGGCCGCCGAGCCCGAGACCGTGCGCGAGGAACGGCTGGCACGCGTTGCCGCCAGCCAGGCCGCGCTCAACAGCCTGATGCTCAGCGACGAGCAGGCGCGCCAGCGCGACCCGGCCTGGCTCGCGCAGCGCCAGGAAGTCGTCGGCCACCTGACCCAGGAATACCGCAACCGGCTGAACCTGCTGGACGACAGCAGCACCTCGGCCTCGTCGGTCGAGGCGCAAAGCGAGACGCCGGAGCTGGTGATGCAGCGCAAGCTGCGCTACGTGATGGAAATGGACATGCGCATCCACTGCCTGCAGCGTGAACGCGAAGTGCTGTATGCCGAACGCCAGGCGCACCGCATCAACGACGAGTCGTTGCGCAGCCTGGTCAATGAACTGGATCTGTCCGAAGTGGCGCTGCGCAAGCGCCTGGCCGTGGCGCGCCGCGCTGCCGGCCTGCCGCCGGCCGACGAGCACAGCACGGGCCATGCCACGCATTGAGCGACGGGGGACGGCGGGGGCAAGGCAGGGCATGGCTGTCAGCATACGGGTCTGCCCTGCGCCATTCAGGCCACAAAGGTTGCAATAATTGCCAGCACCATGTCCACACCGGTTCTCGTCCGCCCGCCCCAGCCGCTCGCCGCGCATGCCGCCGACGGCCACCCCGCGCTCACGCCCATGGCGTTTGTACAGGCCATTGTGCAGGCCTACACCGACCGCGGCATGCCCGCCGACGGCGCGCTGAGCAAGGCACAAATTGCGCCACAGTCGGTGGCCGATGACAACGCCCGCATCACCGCGATGCAGATGGAGGCGCTGTCCGACGCCGCGATGCGCGAACTCGACGACGAGGCCCTGGGCTGGTTCAGCCGCCGCCTGCCCTGGGGCAGCTATGGCATGCTGGCCCGCGCCTCTATCAGCAGCGGCGCGCTGGGCCTGGCGCTGGCGCGCTGGTGCCGCCACCACGGTCTGCTGGCCGACGACATCGCGTTGAACCTGCAGACCCAGGGCGACATCGCAGAACTGGTGATCACCGAACAGCGGCCGCTGGGCGCGATGCGCGAGTTCTGCCTGGTCTCGGTGCTGCGCAACATCCACGGCCTCGCAAGCTGGCTGATCGATGCGCGCCTGCCGCTGCTGCAGGCGCGCTTTCCCTTCGCCCAGCCCGCGCATGCCGATGTCTATCCGGTGCTGTTTCCCGTGGCCGAGCCCAGGGGCGTGGTGTTTGGCGCGGCCCAGGCGAGCCTGCGCTTCGACGCACGCCACCTCGCGCTGCCGCTGGCGCGCGACGAAGCCGCGTTGCAGCAGATGCTGCAGCGCGCCCTGCCCATACAGGTGCGCCCCTACCGGCGCGAGCGGCTGCTGGCCCAGCGCGTGCGCCGGCTGCTGATTGCCGACGCCCAATGCCTGCACACGGCCGTGACGCTGGCCGAGCTGCTGCACCTGTCGGCGCGCAGCCTGCACCGCCAGCTCAAGGAAGAAGGCACCTCGCTGCAGGCGCTCAAGGACACGGTGCGGCGCGAGCGCGCCCTGACCCTGCTGCACCGCACCAGCCAGCCGATCAAGCGCGTCGCGCTGGCCTGCGGCTTCGTCAGCGAGAAAAGCTTCATGCGCGCCTTCCGCCAATGGACAGGCGACACGCCGGCGCAGTACCGGCGGCGCAGCACGGCCCTGCCCGACTGAGAAGACTGGCGCGATCCGCACCCTTTGCGGCGCGCCGCGTTCCCTGGCTCTGCCTAGACTGGCGCATGCCCCACAACCCCGCCCCCTACCAGTTGCACCACTGCGTGAGCGCGCGCTCGTTTCGCGCGCTGTGGATTCTCGAAGAACTGCAGCAGTCCTACGAGTTGCTGATGCTGCCCTTTCCGCCGCGCGCGCTGGCGCGCAGCTACCTGGAACTCAACCCGCTGGGCACGGTGCCGCTGCTGCGCCATGGCGCGGCGCGGCTCACGGAGTCGGCGGCCATCTGCGAATACCTGGCCGCGCTGCATCCGCAGCAAGGCCTGTCGGTGGGCGCGCAGGAAAGCGATTTCGCGGCCTATCTCAACTGGCTGCACATGAGCGACGCCACGCTGACGTTTCCGCAGACGCTGGTGCTGCGCTACACCCACTTCGAGCCCCCCGAGCGCCTGCAGCCCCAGGTGGCACAGGACTATGCGCGCTGGTTTCTCGCGCGGCTGCGCGCGCTCGAAGCCGCGGTTGAAACCCAGCAATGGCTTTGCGCCGGGCGCTTCACGGCCGCCGACGTGGCCGTGGGCTATGCGCTGATGCTGGCCGTGCATCTGGGGCTGGCGGCCCAATGGGGGCCGGCCACCCAGGCCTATTGGCAGCGGCTGCAGGCCAGGCCCGCGTTTGCGCGCGCGCTTGCTGCCGAGCATGCGGCCGCGCTGGCGCAGGGCGTGCCGACCACGCCTTCGCCGCTGCTGCGGCCCTGAAGGGCCAGGGCCTCAGGCCGCGAGCAGCGCGGGCAGCTCTGCCATGGAGCGCATGATGCGCGCCACGCCCGCGTCCTGCAGCATCTGCGGCGTGGCAAACAGCACGGGGTCGGGGCAGTAGCCCCAGACCGTCGCGCCGGCCGCCAGGCCCGCCTGGATTCCCGGCACCGAATCCTCGATCACCAGGCAGCGCTCGGGCGCGATGCCCAGCGCGGCCGCGGCCGCAAGATAGACATCGGGAAACGGCTTGGAGCGCGGCGTCTCGTGGCCGCTGAACACCCGGCCCGCGAAATACGGCGCCATGCCGACCTGGGTCAGCTGCATTTCCACCTTGAAGCGGTCGGCGCCCGAAGCCACGGCAATGCGCCCGTCAAGCTGCGCATGCACCGCCTGCACCGACGCCAGCGCGCCGTCGATGGCCACCAGTTGCGCGCGCAGCTGGTCGTTGCGGCGCTCATAGAACGCCGCCATCCATTCATCGGTCAGCGGCCTGCCGGTGTGCGTCTCGATGCGCGCGGTCTCGCTGCGCACCGTGCGGCCGAGGAAGGTGCGCATGCACTCCTCGGCCGAAATCGGCCAGCCCGATTCATTGAGCATGGTGCACAGCACCGTATTGGTAATGGTTTCGCTGTCGACCAGCACACCGTCGCAGTCAAACAAGATCGCGTCAAATTGCATTGCTTGCGCCGGCATCGGCCGGCTTCTCCATGGAGTCAAAAAAGAACGATGGCGCCGCGCGCGGCATCATCCAAACTGCGTGGCTTGAACGCAGGCCGTTCCCCCTTCGATCCTTCGACAGGCTCAGGATCAGGGCGAACGGGAAAACCGTTCGTGGTGAGCCTGTCGAACCATGAACGTCCTGCCCTAAAAAAAACCGCCCAACCCCTCCGACACCCGACTAGAACTGGTCCCCGTCCACATAAAACCAGCGCCCCTGCTCACGCACAAACCGGCTGCGCTCATGCAGCCGCACCGCGCGCCCGGCAATGCGATAGCGCGCGACAAACTCGACTTCGGCGCGGTCCTCGCCCGTCACCTGGAAGTCCTTGACGCTCAGCCCCAGCCAGCGCGTGGCGGCGTCGAAATCCAGCGTTGCCGGGCGCTGGCTGGCATGCCAGGTGGCCTGCAGATAGTCGGCGTTCTCGCGCACGAAGGCGCTGTAGCGCGAGCGCATCAGATGCTCGGCATCGGGTGCGGGCGTGGTGTCGAAATGCGCGATGAAACGCTCGCAGCAGTCGGCATAGGACAGCGGCCGCGCCTTGCCATCGACCCGCCCGCAGGGGCAGGCAGCAACCATTGCCTGGCCCATCAGCGCGCCCCGAACACTTTCTGCAGCAGCGCGCTGCCCGTGCCCACGGGGTCCTTGCGGATCTTGCGCTCCTCCTCGCCAATCATCAGGAACAAGCCGTCCAGCGTCCTGCCCGTCACGTACTGCGACAGATCGGCGTCCTGGGCGCTGATCAGCCCCAGGCCCGCGGCCTTGCCCGCAAACTGGTTGTACTGCTGCGCCAGGCCCACCTGGTCTATCGCCTGCTGGACCACGGGCAGAAAGCGCGTGCTCAGCGGCGCGCGCGTCTTCTCGGCAAAGAACGCCGTCACCGAGTTTTCGCCACCCGTCAGTATCTTCTTCGCATCGGTGACGCTCATGGTCTGCACCGCGTTCACCAGCAGGTCCTTGCCCATGGGTACGGCGGCTTCGGCCGCGCGGTTGATGGCGGTTTCCAGTTCGGTGATGCGCTTGCCCTGGCCAAAGCGTTTCATCAGCTTGGCCGCATCGTCGAGGTAGCCGGGCAGCGGAATGCGCACCTGGGGGTTGTCGAGGAAACCATCGGGCCGCCCGAGCAAGGCCACGGCGGCCTGCGCGCCCTGGCTCAGCGCCAGCTTGATGCCGCTGCTGGCATCGGCCGACGACAGCTGGGCCAACGACACCGCCTGCGCCTGCTGCCAGGCGCCAAGCAGCAGCGCGCCCATGGCCGCATGGCACTGGCGGCGCGTCATGCAAGAGGTAGGGGGCAGCGAAGAGTGCATGGTGAGGATTCCTTCAAAAAACCGGGGCCCGACCTGGATGCGCAGGCGGTTCCAGCCGCCATTTTGCCTTTGACCACAGCATCCCTGCAGCACGCCGGCCTGGACAAGCCGCGCGCCGGCCGGCACAGTGGGCCATGCAACCCTTGGAGCGCGACATGCTGGAGCTATCGGTACCGTGGTGGGAATTCGTTTTCCGGGGAGTGGTTGTCTACCTGTTCCTGCTGGTCTTCCTGCGCCTGACCGGCAAGCGCCAGACCGCGCAGTACGCGCCGTTCGACCTGATCCTGCTGCTGATCCTGTCCAACGCGGTGCAGAACGCGATGAACGCCGGCGACAACTCGCTGCTCGGCGGCTTGATTCTGGCGACCACGCTGCTGGTGTGCCACATGCTGCTGTCGCGCCTGGGCTATTACTTTCCGCAGCTGTCGCGCCTCATCGACGGCAAGGCCCAGGTGCTGGTCGACAAAGGCCAGGCCAACACGGCACTCATGCACCAGGAATTGATCACGCGCGAAGACCTCGACGCCGCGCTGCGCGCCAGCGGCTGCCTGCACCTGCACGAAGTCGAGCGCGCGACGCTGGAGACCGATGGCCATATCACCATCGTTTTAAAAAGAATCACCCCCTGAGCCGCTAAAGCGGCTTCCCCCTCTCAACCTTCGGTGGAGGGGGACGGCAGCCTCGGTGCGGGGCGGCCCTTCCTCGCTGCCCCCTTGCTGGGACACGCCAGTTTCATGAGCTGATTGGCTCGAGCGCCATGGGTTACAGACCAGCCTCAGGCCAGCGCGCGCTGGATGATGATCTTCTGCACGTCGCTCGTGCCTTCGTAGATCTGGCACACGCGCACGTCGCGGTAGATGCGCTCCACGGGGAAGTCGCTGACCACGCCATAGCCGCCCAGCGTCTGGATCGCCGCGCTGCAGACGCGCTCGGCTATTTCGCTGGCAAACAGCTTGGCCATGGCCGCTTCCTGCAGGCAGGGCCGGCCCGCGTCGCGCAGGCTGGCCGCATGCCAGATCAGCTGGCGCGCGGCTTCGAGCTGGGTCGCGCATTCGGCGAGCCTGAAGCCCACGGCCTGGTGCTGGATGATGGCCTGGCCGAAGCTCTCGCGCTCCTTGGCATACTGCACCGCCACCTCGAACGCGCTGCGCGCCATGCCCAGGCTTTGCGCCGCAATGCCTATGCGCCCGCCTTCGAGCGCCGACAGCGCGATCTTGTAGCCTTCGCCTTCTTCACCCAGCCGATTCGCGGCCGGAATGCGGCAGCCTTCGAAACGGATCTGCGCGGTGTCGCTGCTGTGCTGGCCCAGCTTGTCCTCGAGCCGCGCGACCACATAGCCGGGCGCGCTGGTCGGCACCAGAAACGCGCTCATGCCTTTCTTGCCCGCGGCCTTGTCGGTGACCGCAATGACGATTGCCACCTGGCCGTTCTGGCCGCTGGTGATGAACTGCTTGTCGCCGTCGATCACATAGTCGTCACCATCCTTGCGCGCCGTGGTGCGCAGCGACGAGGCATCCGAGCCCGCATGCGGCTCGGTCAGGCAGAACGCGCCCAGCATCTCGCCGCGCGCCAGCGGCACCAGCCACTGCTGCTTTTGCGCTTCGCTGCCGTAGCGCATCAGGATGGCGTTGACCGGGCAATTGGTCACGCTGATCGCCGTGCTGGTGCCGCCGTCGCCGGCGGCAATTTCTTCCAGCACCAGCGCCAGGCTCAGCGTGTCCAGGCCCGCGCCGCCATAGGCTTCGGGCACGCAGATGCCATAGGCGCCCAGCGCGGCCAGGCCCTGGTGCACGTCCTTGGGGAAATGGTGTTCCTTGTCCCAGCGCGCCGCGTGCGGCCAGATTTCGCGCTGCGCAAAATCGCGCACCGCGTCGCGGATCATTTCCTGGTCGGGGGTCAGCAGCATGTTGTTTGTCTCCGTTATCTGTTGTTGTCTTGTTTCAGCCGCGCACCGCGCTACCAGCTGTCGGCTCGGCGGCCGTCGTGGTGCAGCAGCTTGCCCGCATCGGCCGCCTGCGCTCCGGCGAGCGTCGCGCGCATTCCCTGCACGCTTTCCTCGACCGACAGCGGTGCCACGCTGCCACCCATCTCGGTGCGCACCCAGCCCGGGTCCATGGTCAGCAGCAGCACGCCGGGCCAGCCATGCTGGGCCGTCGCCACCGCCATGTTCAGCGCGGCCTTGCTGCAGCGATAGAGCCACGAATGGTCGTCATCGACATGGCCGATCTGCGCCATGCTGCTCGAAATGAAAGCGAACTTGCCGCCCGCGGCCTGCACCATGGGTGCGACCTGGGGCAGGGCCTGCATCGCGCCCAGCAGATTGGTGTGCATCACGCGGTCGAACTCCTGCTGCGTGGGCGGCGTGGTCGTGTGCAGATGGTCGAGCACGCCGGCCACATACCACGCATAGTCGAATTTCTCGCCGTCGAGCAGCCAGGCCAGGCCGCTGACCGACTGCGGCTGGGCCACATCGATCAGATGCACGGCCGACGCGCCCTGCGCCAGCAGCGCCTCGCGGTCCTCGGCGCGGCGCACCGTCGCGATCACGCGATCGCCGTTTTCAATGTACTGCTGCGCCAGCTCGCGGCCAATGCCGCGCGACGCTCCAATCACCAATACCTGCGCCATTGCGCCTCCTTTAAAAAACATCCGCGCCTCAGCGCGTGGCCTCGCCCGGCTGCACGCCCTGCTCCTGGGCAATCTGGTGGGCATAGCGCGCCACCATCACTTCGTGCGGTTCGGCCGGTGCCTGCAGGCCGATCTGCGCATGCACGATCTGATTCATGCCGGGCATGGTCGAGCGCGGCACCTGGGCCTCGGGCTTCCACAGCCGCGCACGCATCAGCGCTTTCGCGCAATGCAGATAGGCTTCATGCACCGTCACTTCGATCACCAGCCGGATGCGCGGGTTGTCTGCGCGGAACAAGGCCGTGTAGTGCGCTTCGTCGCGCAGCCGCGCCCTGCCGTTGACGCGCAGCGTCTCGTCGAAGCCGGGAATGAGAAACAGCAGCCCTATGCGCGGGTCGTGCAGCAGATTGCTCATGCTGTCGAGCCGGTTGTTGCCGCCCACGTCGGGCAGCAGCAGCGTGTTCTTGTCGGGCGCCTTGACGAAGCCCGGGCGGCCGCCGCGCGGCGAGGCATCGAGCAGCGCGCCCGCAGGGCCCGCGGTCGAAACGATGCACAGCGGCGACAGCGCCAGGAAACGCAGGCAGTAGCGGTCCAGGTCCACCTGCTGCTTGAGCAAGGCCCGCTCCGCGGGCGCTTCATAAAGCGTTCGCAGCTGCTCCTCGTTGGTGATCACGGTGTTTCCCTTCTCTGATGCCGCCCGCGGTTGACGGGCCGTCAGCCAGCTTAAACCAACTCGATCGCCATGGCCGTGGCCTCGCCGCCGCCAATGCACAGCGTGGCCAGGCCGCGCTTCTTGCCGCGGGCCTGCAGCGCATGCAGCAGCGTGACCAGAATGCGCGCGCCGCTGGCACCGATGGGGTGGCCCAGCGCGCAGGCGCCGCCATTCACGTTGACGATGTCGTGCGACACGCCCAGCTCGGTCATCAGCGCCAGCGGCACGACCGCGAACGCTTCGTTGATTTCCCACAGATCGACATCGGCCACGCTCCAGCCGGCCTTCTTCAGCGCCTTCTGCGTCGCGCCCACGGGTGCCGTGGTGAACCACTCGGGCGCCTGGGCGAAGCTCGCATGCGCAACGATGCGCGCCAGCGGCTTGCAGCCCAGCTCCTTGGCCGTCGATTCGCGCATCAGCACCAGCGCGGCGGCGCCGTCGTTGATGCTCGAGCTCGACGCCGCGGTGATCGTGCCGTCCTTCTTGAACGCCGGCTTGAGGCTGGCGATCTTGTCGAGCCGCGCCTTGGCCGGGCCTTCGTCTATGCTCACCACCACGTCGCCCTTGCGTGTCGACACCGTCACCGGCGTGATCTCGGCCGTGAACGCCCCGCTTTGCGTCGCGGCCTGGGCGCGCTGCACGCTGGCCGTGGCAAACGCATCCTGCTGCTCGCGCGTGAACTGGTACTTGGCCGCGCAGTCTTCGCCGAACGTGCCCATGGAACGGCCGGGCTCGTACGCGTCCTCGAGGCCGTCAAGCATCATGTGATCGAAAATCTTGTCGTGGCCCATGCGGTAGCCGCCGCGGCCCTTCTTGAGCAGATAAGGCGCATTGGTCATGCTTTCCATGCCGCCGGCAACCATCACGTCGCGGCTGCCCGCGACCAGTTGGTCATGCGCCAGCAGCGTCGCCTCCATGCCCGCGCCGCACATCTTCGACAGCGTCACGGCGCCCGTGCTCTGCGGCAGGCCGCCCTTGAACCCGGCCTGGCGCGCGGGCGCCTGGCCCTGGCCGGCCATCAGGCAGTTGCCGAACAGCACTTCGTCGACTTTCTCGGGCGCGATGCCCGCACGCTCCACGGCCGCGCGGATCGCGGCGCCGCCCAGATCATGGGCCGCGAGTTCGCTGAAGTCGCCCTGGAAGGCGCCCATGGGGGTGCGGGCTGCGCCCACAATCACAATGGCTTCGGTCATTTTTTGTCTCCAGTTGGTTTGAAATGGGAAGAAAGGCCCGGCGCTCAGTGCGCGTCCGGGTCATCGGTCGCAGTCCGCACGAAACGCCGTTCGCGCTCGTACGGAAAAACATCGTGCACATGGCCGGCGCGTATGCGCTGCTGGTGGGCCTGCCAGAACGCGGGCTCGAGCAGGTCGGCATGGTGCTGCAGAAAAACCTCGCGCACCGCGGGATGGCCCAGCAGGAAAGGCGCGAAGCTCTGCGGAAACACATCGTGCGGACCGACCGCGTACCAGATCTCGCCGCTCATCTCGTCTTCCTCGTTGCGCGGCTGCGGCACGGCGCGGAAATTGCAGTCCGTCAGATACTCGATCTCGTCGTAGTCATAGAACACCACCTTGCCGTTGCGCGTCACGCCGAAGTTTTTCCACAGCATGTCGCCCGGAAAGATGTTCGCCGCCACCAGGTCCTTGATTGCATTGCCGTACTCGACCACGCTGCGCGCGAGCTGCGCCTGGGCGCGTGCGTCGCCCGGCCCGGCCTCGAGCGCTTCCTGCAGGTAGAGGTTCAGCGGAATCATGCGCCGCTCGATATAGAGGTGGCTGATGATGACCTCGGTGCGACCGTCGCCGTCGCGGTCGCTGATCTCGAGCTGGCTGGGAGCGAACTTCTCTATCTCGGCGATCAGCGCGTCATCGAAGCGCTCGCGTGGAAACGCCACCAGGCTGTACTCCAGCGTATCGGCCATGCGGCCGACGCGGTCGTGCTGCTTGACCAGTTGGTACTTGGCCTTGACCTGTTCGCGCGTCGTGTCCTTCTGCGGCGGGTAGTAGTCCTTGATCAGCTTGAACACATAGGGAAAGCTCGGCAGGTCGAACACCAGCATCACCATGCCCTTGATGCCAGGCGCGATGCGAAAAGCGTCGCTCGAATAGCGCAGGTGGTGCAGGAAATCGCGGTAGAACAGCGTCTTGCCCTGCTTGGCCAGGCCCAGCGCCGTATAAAGCTCGGCGCGCGGCTTGCCCGGCATCAGGCTGCGCAGGAACTGCACATAGCCGCTGGGAATTTCCATGTCGACCATGAAATAGGCGCGCGCAAAACTGAACAGTGCCTGCAGATCGTCTTCGCCGAACAGCGCGGCATCGATCACCAGACCGCCGCGCGGCCCGTGCAGCAGCGGCAGCACCAGCGGCAGTTCGGTGAAGCCGTTGATCAGCTTGGCGACCAAATAGGCGCCCTTGTTGCGGAAGAACAGGCTCGACAGCACCTGGATCTGGAAATTGGTGCGCTGCTTTTCCAGAACCCCTTGATCAAGGATCGCCTGCTCGACCGCCGCCAGATCGCGCGGCAGATCCTCGAACGCGCGCTGCAGACCGAAGTCTTCAACGATCTGCCGCAGCGTCGCGCGCAGCGACTGTGGCGCGGGCGCGCGCGCGGGGTAGTAGGCGCGGTAGGTGGGCCGTGCGGCCGGGTCGTCGTTCTCTATGTATTCCGTGCTGACCGCGGGCCGCACGAAAATGAAATCATTGTGGAAATGCGTGCGGTGCAGGATCTTGGTCGTGACCGAATTGAAGAAGGTCTCGGCCAGCTCGGGCTGGAAATGGTTCACGAGCAGGCCGATGTAATGCAGCTTGACCTGCTGCCATACCGCCATCGGCAATCCGCCGGCGGCGAATTCCTTTTCCAGGCGCCGCGTGCATTCCTTGACGCGCAGGTCGTAGAACGCGATGCGCTCGCGCTGCGCGCGCTGCTGGCCATGCCAGTCAGCGGTTTCGAAACGGTGCTTGGCGCGCGCCGACTCGGAGCGGAACAGCCGGTAGTGGCGGTTGAAGCCATCCATCATCGCCTTGGCGATGTCATAGGCCTGCGGCGCATCGAGACGCTGGGGAAACATCACGCCGTGCCTGGAGCAGTCGGGCCGTACCGGGTCGCCGCGCGTCAGCTGCGTTCGCGGCTGGCGACGTACGCCACGGCCTGCTTGTAGGCCTTGTCGGCGCCTTCGACACCCGGCAGTGTCATCTGCAGGTTGTTGATCAGGCCGTCCTTGAGGCCATAGCACCAGCCGTGCAGCGTGACCTTCTGGCCGCGTGCCCAGGCGTCCTGCATCACCGTGCTCTGCGAGATGTTCATCACCTGCTCGATGGAATTGAGCTCGCACAGCGCGTCGTGGCGCCAGGCCACGGGCAGCGACTCCAGCAGTTCGCGGTGCTTGTCGCGTACATCCTTCACATGGCGGATCCAGTTGTCGACCAGGCCCATGCGCAGGTCGTTGAGCGCGGCCAGCACGCCACCGCAGCCGTAGTGGCCGACCACCATCAGGTGTTCGACATGCAGCTGGTCCACCGCGTACTGGATGGTCGACAGGCAGTTGAGATCGCTGGGCACGACCACGTTGGCGACATTGCGGTGCACGAAGATCTCGCCCGGCTCCAGACCCGTGATCTGGTTGGCGGGCACGCGGCTGTCGGAGCAGCCGATCCACATGTAGCGCGGTTTCTGCTGCGACATCAACCCCGTGAAAAACCCGGGTCGGTCATGCTCCACCTGGGCAGCCCATGCGCGGTTGTGAGCGAAGAGTTCATCGATGGAAGTGGTCGTCATGTGGAATTCCTGGTAATCAAAAGACAGGCGCGGGCCGCTCAGCAGGTCTCGGCAAACAGTTCTCGGCCAATGAGCATGCGGCGGATTTCACTGGTTCCCGCGCCGATTTCATAGAGTTTCGCATCCCTCCAGAGACGGCCAAGGGGGTAGTCGTTGATATACCCATTGCCGCCATAGATTTGCACGCCTTCGCCGGCCATCCAGGTGGCCTTCTCCGCACACCACAGGATCACGCTCGCGCAGTCCTTGCGCACCTGGCGAACATGCTCCGTTCCCAGCAGATCGAGGTTTTTAGCGACCGTATAGGCAAAGGAACGTCCGGCCTGCAGCACGGTGTACATGTCCGCGACCTTGCCCTGGATCAGCTGGAACTCGCCAATGCTCTGGCCGAACTGCTTGCGATCATGGATATACGGCACGACCGAATCCATCACCGACTGCATGATGCCCAGCGGCCCGCCGGTCAGCACCGCGCGCTCGTAGTCGAGCCCGCTCATCAGCACCTTGGCGCCGTTGTTCAGCCCGCCAAGCACGTTCTGCGCCGGCACTTCGACATTCTCGAACACCAGCTCGCCGGTATGGCTGCCGCGCATGCCCAGCTTGTCGAGCTTCTGCGCCACGGAAAAACCAGCCATGCCTTTTTCGATCAGGAAGGCCGTCACGCCGCGTGCGCCCATCTGCGGCTCGGTCTTGGCATAGACCACCAGCGTGTCGGCGTCGGGGCCGTTGGTGATCCACATCTTGCTGCCGTTGAGCAGGTAGTAGCCGCCCTTGTCCTCGGCCTTGAGCTTCATGCTGATCACGTCCGAGCCTGCGCCCGGCTCGCTCATCGCCAGCGCGCCCACATGCTCGCCGCTGATCAGCTTGGGCAGGTACTTGCGCTTTTGCTCTTCGCTGCCGTTGCGGTTGATCTGGTTCACGCACAGATTGCTGTGCGCGCCATACGACAGACCGACCGAAGCGCTGGCGCGCGAAATCTCCTCCATCGCCACCATGTGCGCGAGGTAGCCCATCTGCGCACCGCCCCAGGCCTCGGGCACGGTAATGCCCAGCACGCCCAACGCGCCCATCTTCTCCCACAGGTCCATGGGGAACTGGTCGTTGCGATCGATCTCGGCAGCGCGCGGAGCGATTTCGCTTTGCGCGAACTCGCGCACGGCATCACGCAGCGCATCGATGTCTTCGCCCAGCTGGAAGTTGAGTCCTGGAAGGTCGGTCATGGCTTGTCTCCTGTCGGTTTGTTTTGATTACGTTTACGTAAACGTCAATTATGAATTATTTTTGCCCATCCACCTTGTCCAAAAGCTGACGTGCCTCGTTTTCATGCTCGCGCACTTCGTCCAGGTTCATCTGCAGATCGGCCATGCGGTCCTCGAGTTGCTGGCGGTGCTGGCCCAGCACTTCGAGAAACTTGCGCAATTGCGCTCCGGTGTCGCGCGGGCTGTCGTACACGTCGATGATGTCCTTGGCTTCGCTGAGCGACAGCCCCAGCCGCTTGGCGCGCAGCGTCAGCCGCAGGCGCGTGCGGTCGCGCGCGCTGTAAATGCGGTTGCGCCCCGCGGGGCCGGTTCTTTCGGGCTGCAGCAGCCCCATGTCTTCATAGAAGCGCATGGCGCGTGTGGTCAGGTCGAACTCTTTGGCCAGGTCGCTGATGGTGTAGGTGATGGGCATACGGAGATCTGAAGAGAGCCGCGCAAGTGACATGCATCTTGGCGCGAATCTCTAGAATGCAAAATGTGACGTTTACGTCAACGTTAACATAACTCTAGGTCCGCGCCATGAACCTGCTTGAACACGAAATCCACTACCCCCTCGCGGATGCGATGCCTCAAGCGGGGAGCTGTCTGGAAGTCGCGCCAGGCGTCAAATGGATACGAATGGGTTTGCCGTTCGCGCTCAACCACATCAACCTCTGGCTGCTGCGCGACAGCTTTGACGACGGCGCGGGAGCGCGCGAAGGCTGGACCGTGATCGACTGCTGCGTGGCCAGCGACAGCAGCCGCGCGCAATGGGAACAGATCTTCGCCGAACAGCTTGAAGGCCTGCCCATCGTGCGCGTGCTGGTCACCCATATGCATCCCGACCACATCGGCCTGGCCCACTGGCTCTGCAGCCGCTGGCAAGCCCCTTTGTGGATCAGCGCCACCGACTACCATGTGGCGCTGGTCGCCTGCAAGCCGCCCGCGAGCCACAATCTCGAAGGCGGCGCGCGCTACGCGGCGTTCTATCAGCGCCATGGCCTTGACGACCCCGAGTTCCTGCAGCATGTGCTGCAGCGTACGGCCTACTACCCGCAGCTTGTTCCCGACCTCCCTGACAGCTTTCGCCGCCTGATGGACCACGACCGCATCCAGATAGGGGCGCAGACCTGGGAGTGCATTGCCGGCTACGGCCATGCGCCCGAGCACATGGCGCTGTACTGCGCCGAGCTGCAGTTGCTGATCAGCGGCGACATGGTGCTGCCGCGCATCTCGACCAATGTGAGCGTGCACGCCAACGAACCCCAGGGCGACCCGCTGGGCTGGTTCCTCGATTCGCTGCAACGCTATCTTCCGCTGCCCGAAGACACGCTGGTGCTGCCCTCGCATGGCAAACCTTTTCAGGGCCTGCACACGCGCATCCGCCAGCTGCAAGACCACCACGCAGAACGCCTCGATGAAGTGCGCGCCGCCTGCGCGCTGGGCCCAACCAATGCCGCCAAGGTGATGCATGCCATGTTCCGCCGCCCCCTCAACCCGCATGAGCAGACATTTGCGCTGGGCGAAGCGCTGGCCCATCTGAACTATCTGTGGCGCCTCGGCGAAATAGCGCGCCATGACAACGGTGACTGCTGCAAGTTCACTGCAGTGACGGCATAAGGAAAGCGGCTCACCGCCGCATCCCTTCGGCAGCCGTCGGAACAATCTGCGCATGAACGCGCAGCATACCGGCGCATACGGCCAGGCGACGCCGCGCGCCATGCCACGCCTCCCCTAGAATCGAAAACTTCCGTGGTGCCAATGGCTGTCCACACCATTCGATCTCTATAGCGTCCACAAAAATGAAAAGATTGCCAACCCTTGTCGAAGGCCTCGACGAGATCCTCAACGGCGGGTTGTTCGAGGGTGGAGTCTACATTTTCGAGGGGCCGCCAGGCGTAGGCAAGACAACCCTGGCCAATCAGATTGCGTACACCCTTGCCAGGCGTGAAAGCCGCACGCTGTACGTGACCATGCTGGCGGAATCGCATTCACGCATGCTGCAGCACATGGAGCAGCAGATCTTCTTTGACCAGCAGGAAGTCAGCGCCACCGTGTTCTATGTCAGCGGCTACCGCGAGCTGGAACTCGGCGGGCTCAAAGCCGTGGTGCGCCTGCTGCGCGGCGAACTGGTGCGTCACCGTGCATCGCTGCTGGTCATCGATGGGCTGGTGGTCGGCAGCCTTGGTTCAATGACCAACGATGCGGTGCGCCAGTTCGTGCACGAACTCCAGAGCCTGGTGAGCGCCATGTCCTGCACCTGTCTTGTGCTCACCAGCGGCCACGGCAATGCACTGAGCGCAGAACAGACCATGGTCGACGGCATCTTCGCTTTCGAGGACCACGGCTTTCACTGGCGCGCGGAGCGCCGGCTGCAGGTGCGCAAATTCCGCGGTAGCCAGATCATCCGCGGCCAGCATACCTTTTGCATCTCGACCCAGGGCCTGCAGTTCTTCCCGCGGCTGGAAAGCCTGCCGCTGGGCGACGGCAATGTGAAGCTGGGCAGCAGCATGCTGTCGACCGGATTGCGCGCTATCGACGATGTCCTGCACGGCAACGGCCTTTCCTGCGGCAGCGCCTCGGCGGTAATAGGGCACACTGGCACAGGCAAGACCACGTTTGCGCTGGCTTTTGCCGCGGCATCCACCGCTGATGCTCCAGGGCTGATACTTTCCAGCATGGAATTCAGCGGTGATTTGCGTCGGCTCGGGACTCGACTCGGCCTGGGAACCGATGAAGCCGTGGTCTCTGGTGCATTGGTGATCAAGAATTTGGGGCAAGAGGACGAATCAATGGATGAAATGGGCCACAAACTGCTGCGCTTGGTGGATGAACTGAAGATCCGCCGGCTGGTTGTGGACGGTCTTGCAGGATTGGCCGACACTTTGGCGTTTCCGGAGCGTGGCTACCGTTTCCTCGGTCGCCTGCTGGTGGAATTACGTCGGCGCGGTGTGACTTCGCTGTTCACGGTCGATCCCCACGCGCTGGCGGTTGCGGCAGGAACGCCGCTGGCCGATGGTGTGACAGGCTGGTTCGACAATGTCTTCACTTTCGCTCCCGCAGCCGCCTGCGACCGCCAAGTCGACCAACGCCTTCTCACGATTGCCAAGGTGCGGGGCGGCGCGGCCTCCCAGGCTTCAGTGAACATCTTCGTTTCTCGCCCCGATGCAGGTCAGGCTCTCACTCCCTAAGAACAAGGACTGTCTCGATGAAAATGATTCTGATCGTCGAAGACGAATATGGCAATGCCGAGATATTGCAGCTTTTGCTCGAAGCGGAAGGCTACAGGGTTGCACTTGCCTCCAATGGCCAGCAAGCGCTGGACATCCTGAGAACCAGCGAAAAACCCGCGTTGATACTGTCGGACTTCATGATGCCCGTCATGAATGGCGGCGAGTTTGGCCAGGCCTTGAGCCAGGACCCGGCACTGAGCCAGATTCCCTTCATCTTCATGAGTGCGACCAGCCAGGATGTGGTGCGACGCGTGTTCGGCGGCTACGATGCCTTCATGGTCAAACCCATAGAATTTGACTCGCTGCTGCGGGTCGTCAAGCGCCTGATTGCCGAGGGCAAGATGGCTCGGCCCGCGGCCGCCAATGGCCAGGTGGAAGAGTCCATGCGCCATCTGCTCAAGGGCATACACATACCCAGCCGCGATTGAGGCCGCCACCGCCCTCCCTAAGCCTGCTGTAGGTTCAACGCAAAAAGAGAGCGCGCAGCGCTCTCTTTTTTTGTCTTCATGGAAGTCCGGATTTTGCGCCGGAAAAAACAAAACCCCCAGGCCTTTGGGGCGCTGGGGGTTTGCTTGCTGTAAGAGCCTGACAATGACCTACTTTCACACGGGAACCCGCACTATCATCGGCGCAAAGTCGTTTCACTGTCCTGTTCGAGATGGGAAGGAGTGGTGCCAACTTGCTATGGTCATCAGGCATAACTTTTTGCTTCGGCGTTCAGTTTGTCGAACGCTTAGGCGAATTCATAGAGACTGAAATCAGATTATATTTGATTGCGACTTGGCATAACTAGTCTTTAATCCGCTGGGGATCAAAGTTATAGGGTCAAGCCTCACGAGCAATTAGTATTGGTTAGCTTAACGCATTGCTGCGCTTCCACACCCAACCTATCAACGTCCTGGTCTCGAACGACTCTTCAGGGGGCTCAAGGCCCCGGCAGATCTCATCTTGAAACGAGTTTCCCGCTTAGATGCTTTCAGCGGTTATCTCTTCCACACTTAGCTACTCGGCAATGCCACTGGCGTGACAACCGATACACCAGAGGTGTGTCCACTCCGGTCCTCTCGTACTAGGAGCAGGCTTCCTCAAATCTGCAGCGCCCACGGAAGATAGGGACCAAACTGTCTCACGACGTTTTAAACCCAGCTCACGTACCTCTTTAAATGGCGAACAGCCATACCCTTGGGACCGACTACAGCCCCAGGATGAGATGAGCCGACATCGAGGTGCCAAACACCGCCGTCGATATGAACTCTTGGGCGGTATCAGCCTGTTATCCCCAGAGTACCTTTTATCCGTTGAGCGATGGCCCTTCCATACAGAACCACCGGATCACTATGTCCTGCTTTCGCATCTGCTCGACTTGTCAGTCTCGCAGTTAAGCACGCTTATGCCATTGCACTATCGTCACGATGTCCGACCGTAACTAGCGTACCTTCGAACTCCTCCGTTACGCTTTGGGAGGAGACCGCCCCAGTCAAACTGCCTACCATGCACTGTCCCCGATCCAGATAATGGACCAAGGTTAGAACCTCAAACACACCAGGGTGGTATTTCAACGTTGGCTCCATGAGAACTAGCGTCCTCACTTCAAAGCCTCCCACCTATCCTACACAGATCTGTTCAAAGTCCAATACAAAGCTACAGTAAAGGTTCATGGGGTCTTTCCGTCTTTCCGCGGGGAGATTGCATCATCACAAACATTTCAACTTCGCTGAGTCTCTGGAGGAGACAGTGTGGCCATCGTTACGCCATTCGTGCAGGTCGGAACTTACCCGACAAGGAATTTCGCTACCTTAGGACCGTTATAGTTACGGCCGCCGTTTACTGGGACTTCAATCAAGAGCTTGCACCCCATCATTTAATCTTCCAGCACCGGGCAGGCGTCACACCCTATACGTCCACTTTCGTGTTTGCAGAGTGCTGTGTTTTTATTAAACAGTCGCAGCCACCGATTTTTTGCAACCGCTTTGGGCTCCCCTTGTGCAGGATCACCTACTTGCGGCATACCTTCTCCCGAAGTTACGGTATCAATTTGCCGAGTTCCTTCTCCAGAGTTCTCTCAAGCGCCTTAGAATACTCATCTCGCGCACCAGTGTCGGTTTGCGGTACGGTCGTGTGTAGCTGAAGCTTAGTGGCTTTTCCTGGAAGCTGGGTATCACTCACTTCGTCTGCAAGCAGACTCGTTATCACCCCTCATCTAAGCCCGGCGGATTTGCCTACCGGGCACGACTACAGGCTTGAACCAACATATCCAACAGTTGGCTGAGCTAACCTTCTCCGTCCCCACATCGCACTACACATCGGTACAGGAATATTGACCTGTTTCCCATCAGCTACGCATCTCTGCCTCGCCTTAGGGGCCGACTCACTCTACGCCGATGAACGTTGCGTAGAAAACCTTGCGCTTACGGCGAGGGGGCTTTTCACCCCCTTTAACGCTACTCATGTCAGCATTCGCACTTCTGATACCTCCAGCATCCGTCACCAGACACCTTCACAGGCTTACAGAACGCTCTCCTACCACGTGCAATAAATTGCACATCCGCAGCTTCGGTAACTGGCTTAGCCCCGTTACATCTTCCGCGCAGGACGACTCGATCAGTGAGCTATTACGCTTTCTTTAAATGATGGCTGCTTCTAAGCCAACATCCTGACTGTTTTAGCCTTCCCACTTCGTTTCCCACTTAGCCAATTTTAGGGACCTTAGCTGGCGGTCTGGGTTGTTTCCCTCTTGAGTCCGGACGTTAGCACCCGGTGCTCTGTCTCCCAAGCTGTACTCTGCGGTATTCGGAGTTTGCATAGGTTTGGTAAGTCGCCATGACCCCCTAGCCTAAACAGTGCTCTACCCCCGCAGGTAATACTTGAGGCACTACCTAAATAGTTTTCGGAGAGAACCAGCTATTTCCAAGTTTGTTTAGCCTTTCACCCCTATCCACAGCTCATCCGCTAATTTTGCAACATTAGTCGGTTCGGACCTCCAGTACCTGTTACGGCACCTTCATCCTGGCCATGGATAGATCACTTGGTTTCGGGTCTACACCCAGCGACTGATTCGCCCTATTCGGACTCGATTTCTCTACGGCTTCCCTATTCGGTTAACCTTGCCACTGAATGTAAGTCGCTGACCCATTATACAAAAGGTACGCAGTC
>NZ_CP196631.1:475000-477500 GCF_057914905.1 Comamonas sp. DB36 | reverse complement strand
CCGTTATAGTTACGGCCGCCGTTTACTGGGACTTCAATCAAGAGCTTGCACCCCATCATTTAATCTTCCAGCACCGGGCAGGCGTCACACCCTATACGTCCACTTTCGTGTTTGCAGAGTGCTGTGTTTTTATTAAACAGTCGCAGCCACCGATTTTTTGCAACCGCTTTGGGCTCCCCTTGTGCAGGATCACCTACTTGCGGCATACCTTCTCCCGAAGTTACGGTATCAATTTGCCGAGTTCCTTCTCCAGAGTTCTCTCAAGCGCCTTAGAATACTCATCTCGCGCACCAGTGTCGGTTTGCGGTACGGTCGTGTGTAGCTGAAGCTTAGTGGCTTTTCCTGGAAGCTGGGTATCACTCACTTCGTCTGCAAGCAGACTCGTTATCACCCCTCATCTAAGCCCGGCGGATTTGCCTACCGGGCATGACTACAGGCTTGAACCAACATATCCAACAGTTGGCTGAGCTAACCTTCTCCGTCCCCACATCGCACTACACATCGGTACAGGAATATTGACCTGTTTCCCATCAGCTACGCATCTCTGCCTCGCCTTAGGGGCCGACTCACTCTACGCCGATGAACGTTGCGTAGAAAACCTTGCGCTTACGGCGAGGGGGCTTTTCACCCCCTTTAACGCTACTCATGTCAGCATTCGCACTTCTGATACCTCCAGCATCCGTCACCAGACACCTTCACAGGCTTACAGAACGCTCTCCTACCACGTGCAATAAATTGCACATCCGCAGCTTCGGTAACTGGCTTAGCCCCGTTACATCTTCCGCGCAGGACGACTCGATCAGTGAGCTATTACGCTTTCTTTAAATGATGGCTGCTTCTAAGCCAACATCCTGACTGTTTTAGCCTTCCCACTTCGTTTCCCACTTAGCCAATTTTAGGGACCTTAGCTGGCGGTCTGGGTTGTTTCCCTCTTGAGTCCGGACGTTAGCACCCGGTGCTCTGTCTCCCAAGCTGTACTCTGCGGTATTCGGAGTTTGCATAGGTTTGGTAAGTCGCCATGACCCCCTAGCCTAAACAGTGCTCTACCCCCGCAGGTAATACTTGAGGCACTACCTAAATAGTTTTCGGAGAGAACCAGCTATTTCCAAGTTTGTTTAGCCTTTCACCCCTATCCACAGCTCATCCGCTAATTTTGCAACATTAGTCGGTTCGGACCTCCAGTACCTGTTACGGCACCTTCATCCTGGCCATGGATAGATCACTTGGTTTCGGGTCTACACCCAGCGACTGATTCGCCCTATTCGGACTCGATTTCTCTACGGCTTCCCTATTCGGTTAACCTTGCCACTGAATGTAAGTCGCTGACCCATTATACAAAAGGTACGCAGTCACCCTTGCGGGCTCCTACTTTTTGTAAGCATACGGTTTCAGGATCTATTTCACTCCCCTCCCGGGGTTCTTTTCGCCTTTCCCTCACGGTACTGGTTCACTATCGGTCGATTACGAGTATTTAGCCTTGGAGGATGGTCCCCCCATATTCAGACAAGGTTTCTCGTGCCCCGCCCTACTTTTCTCTAACTTAGTACCACCGATGAGTTTTCGCATACGGGACTATCACCCACTATGGTTGGCCTTTCCATGCCACTTTGCTAACTCGTCGACTATCACTAGAAGGCTGTTCCGATTTCGCTCGCCACTACTTTCGGAATCTCGGTTGATGTCTTTTCCTCGAGCTACTTAGATGTTTCAGTTCACTCGGTTCGCTTCGCATACCTATGTATTCAGTATGCGATACCCTTGCGGGTGGGTTTCCCCATTCAGAAATCTCCGGATCAAAGCTTATTTGCCAGCTCCCCGAAGCTTATCGCAGGCTATCACGTCTTTCGTCGCCTGTAATCGCCAAGGCATCCACCATATGCTCTTAGTCACTTGACCCTATAACTTTGACGTCTCTTGCGAGACTTCGCGGTTGTATCAAAGACTGTGCGAGGTCTCTCACCTCGCGCGTTATGCCGTAATGTGAACATTCTTTTTGCTTCCACTGATTTCTCAGTGGTTGTTTAGAGAATGATTCGTCATTACTTAAAATTTAACAAAGTTAAATTTTGTTTTGACGCAATCAAAAATGTTGTTAGCGGCACGGTCTGCACTAAACCTTTACGAATGTGCAGTTTCCGCTAACAACTCTGATTTCGACTCTATGAATTTTTAAAGAACAGCCGATGAATCGTTAGATAACGATTCAACACAAAAGCAGTCTTAAGCAAGACTGCTTTTGTGTTGAGTCAAAAATTATAGCATGTAAAAACACACGCTAAGGACTAACCCGAAGTTATTGGTGGAGGATGACGGGATCGAACCGACGACCCCCTGCTTGCAAAGCAGGTGCTCTCCCAGCTGAGCTAATCCCCCGGGATCCTCAAAGTACGGAGTGGAAGCATGGTGGGTCTAGTTGGGCTCGAACCAACGACCCCTGCGTTATCAACACAGTGCTCTAACCAGCTGAGCTACAGACCCATTCCTGTTTCGGCCGGCTTGC
>NZ_CP196631.1:0-472500 GCF_057914905.1 Comamonas sp. DB36 | reverse complement strand
CAGTCGCAGATCGAAGCCTACGACGCCTGGAACTGGGAGCAGCGCGTGGAAGAAACGCTGCAGCGCCTGCACCTGGACCCGCAAGCCGTGGTCGGCACGCTGTCGGGTGGAACGAAAAAGCGCGTGGCCCTGGCCCAGGCGCTGGTCACGCGCCCCGACGTGCTGCTGCTCGACGAGCCGACCAACCACCTTGATCTGGACGCCATCGAATGGCTCGAAGGCCTGCTGGTCGATTTCAAGGGCAGTGTCATCACCATCACCCACGATCGCAGCTTTCTGGATGCCATCGCGACGCGCATTGTCGAGCTCGACCGCGGCACGCTGCGCTCCTACCCGGGCAATTTCGCGCAGTATGTGCTCCAGAAGGAAGAGCAGATGGCGCAGGAGGCGGTGATCAACGCCAAGGCCGACAAGCTGCTGGCTCAGGAAGAAGTCTGGATACGCAAGGGCGTGGAAGCGCGCCGCACGCGCAGCCAAAGCCGCATCGGTCGCCTGGAAGTGCTGCGTGACAACCGCAACAGCCGGCGCGAGAAGCTGGGCAGCGTCAATATGGACATCGCTTCCGGCAAGGGCGACGGCTACCAGGGCAAGATCGTTGCCGAATTGCAGGAAGTCAGCAAGTCGTTTGGCGACAAGCTGATCGTGAAGAACTTCACTGGCACCATCCTGCGCGGCGACAAGGTCGGCCTGATCGGCCCCAACGGCGCGGGCAAGACCACGCTGCTGCGCATGATCCTGGGCAGCCTGCCCGCCGACAGCGGCACCATACGCCAGGGCGGCAACCTGCAGATCGCCTACTTCGACCAGATGCGCCATGCGGTCGATCTGGACGCCACGCTCGAGGACTTTATCAGCCCCGGCAGCGAATGGATCGAGATCGGCAACCAGCGCAAGCATGTCAAGAGCTACCTGAGCGACTTCCTGTTCTCACCCGCGCGCGCGCGTTCGCCCGTGCGCTCGCTGTCCGGCGGTGAGCGCAACCGCCTGCTGCTCGCGCGTCTGTTCGCGCGCCCGGCCAATGTGCTGGTGCTCGACGAGCCGACCAACGATCTGGACATCGATACCCTCGATCTTCTTGAAGACCTGCTGGCCAACTATGACGGCACGGTGTTCCTGGTGAGCCATGACCGTACCTTCCTCGACAACGTGGTGACCAGCACCATTGCCTATGAAGGCGACGGCCTGTGGCGCGAATACGAAGGCGGCGTGCAGGACTGGCTCGAGCAGTCGCGCCGCAGCAAGGCCCTGGCCGCATCCCAGGCCAAGCAGGCGGCCAGGCAACCTGCGCCAGCACCCGCCGTTGCCGCCGCGCCCGCGCCTGCCGCGGCACCAGCCAAGCGCAAGCTCAGCTACAAGGAACAGCGCGAACTGGAACAGTTGCCCGAACAGATCGCGGCGCTGGAAGCAGAGCAGAAGTCTATCCAGGGTGAACTGGCCGACGGCAGCATCTACGCCAAGGACGCAGCGCGCGCCGCAACGCTCGCCGCGCGCGACGCCGAGATCGACGAACTGCTGATGGACGCGCTCGACCGCTGGTCCAAGCTGTCCGCCTGAGCGCGAACAGACCGAAAAAAAGGAGCCTAGGCTCCTTTTTTTATGGGGCGTGCATCGCGATCAGATGCGGTGATGCGCGTTGCCGCTGCGCAGACGCGTGAGCAGCGCCGGGGCAATCTGCGTCAACGGCAGCACTTCGTCGGCCGCGCCATGCGCGATGGCTTCGCGTGGCATGCCGAAGACGATGCAGCTGGCTTCGTCCTGCACGTAGTTGTAGCTGCCCGCGAGTTTCATCTCGCGCATTGCGACCGCGCCGTCGGCACCCATGCCGGTGAGCATCACGCCCACCGCATTGCGGCCGGCGCTGGCGGCGACCGAACGGAACAGCACCTCGACCGACGGCTTGTGGCGGTTGACGGGGGGAGCGTCGTCGACCACGGCCACATAGTTGGCACCGCTGCGGTTGATGGAGAAATGCTTGCCGCCGGGTGCGATGTAAGCGTGACCGGGCAGGATGCGCTCGCCGTTCTCGGCTTCCTTGACCTTGATCTGGCACAGGCTGTTGAGCCGCGCTGCGAAACTGGTGGTGAAGCCCGGAGGCATGTGCTGGGTGATCACGATGGCCGGGCAGTCGGCCGGCAGATGGGTCAGCACTTCGCGTATGGCTTCGGTGCCGCCCGTGGATGCGCCAATGGCAATGATCTTCTCGGTCGACAGGCGGCCGAGCATGGCCGCGGGTGCGGCGGGCGCTGCCTGGCCGGGCCGCGCGGACGCGCCGCCGCTCTGGGCCGCAGCGCCGGAGTTGGCGGCAGCCAGCGTGCGGTGCACGCGCGCCACCGCAGCGACGCGGATCTTGTCGACGATCTCGGTAGCCAGATCGTTCAAGCCGTTGGCCACGCCTACGCGCGGCTTGGCGACGAAATCGACCGCGCCGAGCTCCAGCGCCTTCATCGTGACTTCGGCACCGCGCTCGGTCAGCGTGGAGATCATCAGCACCGGCATGGGGCGCAGGCGCATCAGCCGACCCAGAAAGTCAATACCGTCCATGCGGGGCATTTCCACATCGAGCGTGATCACGTCTGGGTTCATCTCGCGGATCATCTCGCGCGCGATCAAGGGATCGTTGGCCGTGCCTATGCACTCCATATCAGTCTGTCGATTGATGATCTCGGACAAAAGACTGCGCACCAGCGCAGAGTCGTCGACCACAATCACACGTGTTTTCCTGTTCATTCGCTCTGGTCCTATTCAAAACAGGTCGACCGAGCCGCCTGCCGTCGTTCGCGCCAAGGTGGCGGCATTGCCGCGCAAGGCCTCCTGCGCCACCAGGGTTTCCGGGTGCGCATGGGCCAGGCGCTTGACCATGGCCTTACCTGTAGCGGGAAAGTACACCACCTTGCGGGGGTAGATATCAAGCACATCCTCGGAAACCAGAGGAATACGCTCCGTCTGCAAATATTGTTTGACAAATTCGGTGTTGCGTTCACCGACGTTCATCGTCGTGAAATTGTGCATGACCTGGCCACCGCCGAAAATCTTGGCCTGCATGGTTTCGCGCCGCGCACCGAGCTTGAGCATTTCGTTGATCAGCAATTCCATGGCGTACGAGCCGTAGCGCCCCGAGGAATCGCTCGAGTCGCTGTCGGGCAGCATGAAGTGATTCATGCCGCCGACATGCATGCGGCTGTCCCAAAGGCAGGCCGCGATGCACGAGCCGAGCACGGTGACGATCGCCATGTTCTCGTTGGCGACGAAATATTCGCCCGGCAACACCTTGACCGCGTTGTACTGGAAGTGCGGATCAAAATAGAAGAACGACGCCTGTCCCGGCCGGCGCGCGCGCGCGCGCAGGATTTCGAGCGACGAGGCAGGCGCGGGCGCCGCGGCCAGGTCGCTGCGCAGCGGCGCGATGCGCGGCGCACGGCGCCGGTCGGCGCTGGCGAGGTCCGCCCTGGAGCTTTCAGCGTCGTTCATAGACTGTCTTCCCACGCAAGGTGAACAGATCGCGCGACTCGCTGAAGTTTTCCGCGTGGCCGACGAACAGCATGCCGCCGGGCTTCATCACACGATGGATGCGCTCGAGCACGCGACGCTGGGTCGCAGCGTCGAAATAAATCATCACGTTGCGGCAGAACACCACGTCGAACGGATCGCGAAACGGCCAGTCGTCGCGTATCAGATTGACGCTGAGAAACTCTATCATCTGCTGCAGCTCGGGTTTGACCCTGGCCATGCCCGCATTCGATGCCTTGCCCTTGAGGAAGAAACGCTGCAGCCGTTCGGGCGACAGCCCCTTGAGGTTTTCGGCACGGTAGACCCCCGCGGCGGCCGAGGCCAGCACGCGCGAGTCGATGTCGCTGGCCCAGAGCTTGAACGTCGCCTTGGCACCCAGTGTCTCGAGCGCCGTCATGACGATCGAATACGGCTCCTCACCCGTCGACGCGGCATTGCACCATGCGCGCCAGGGCGTGCCCGCGGGCTTGCTGCGCAGGTGCGACGAGAGAATCTCGAAGTGGTGCGGCTCGCGGAAAAAAGCCGTGAGGTTGGTCGTCAGCGCGTTGACGAATTCCTGCCATTCAGGCCCGTCGTGCTTCTCGAGCCAGGAAAGATAGTCGCGAAAGCTCGCGTGCCCGGTCTCGCGCAGCCGGCGCGACAGCCGGCTGTAGACCATGGCGTGCTTGCCGTCGTGCAGGCTGATGCCGGCACGCTGGTAGATCAGCGCCTGCACGCGGGCGAAGTCCGCGTCTGCCCAGACGAATTCGCGGCCCTGCACCAGCGGGCTGCCGGCACTTTCCGCCGGATCCATGCCGGGTGCCGAAGGAAGGGTTGAAGTCTGGCGCATGGGTGCAGTCATGGAATCGCACGGGCCCGCAGGCACTGGCGGTTAGGGATAAGGCTCACTCGGTGGCCACCAGCCCCATGTCGTCGCTCGACATGAGCTTTTCGATGTCCAGCAGGATCAGCATGCGTTCGCCCACCGAGCCCAGGCCGGTGATGCTGCCGCTGTCGATCGCGCTATCGATATCAGGCGCGGAACGGATGGCATCGGCAGCCAACTCCATCACGTCGCTGACCGAGTCGACGACGATGCCGACGACACGCTGGTGCATGTTCAGGATGATCACCACGGTGAAGCTGTTGTACTCGGCCTGCGAGCAGTTGAACTTCAGCCGCATGTCCACGATGGGCACGATGGTGCCGCGCAGATTGACCACGCCCTTGATGAACGAAGGCGCATTGGCGATGCGCGTCGGCGGCTCGTAGCCACGGATTTCCTGGACCTTGAGGATATCGATGCCGTATTCCTCCTGGTCCAGACGGAACGTCAGGTATTCACGCGCGGCCGTACCCTCGGCCATCTTTCCCATCACGCTCATGATTGATCTCTTTCTTGTTGGATAGCAGCCAGAGCCTTCAGGCCCCGGCTTTCATGCGGATTGCCTTGCCGAACCATCAATAACGCACACGCCGCACGAGGCTGCCGGTATCCAGGATCAGCGCCACGGTGCCGTCGCCCAGAATGGTCGCACCCGAGACGTTGGGCACCTTGCGGTAGTTCGACTCGAGGTTCTTCACCACGACCTGGTGCTGGCCCAGCAGTTCGTCGACCAGCAGGGCCACGCGGTTGCCGTCGGATTCGACGACCACCATGATGGCGTTGGGCGCGCTGCCATTGGCGCGCGGCACTTCGAAGATGCGCTCGAGCGCGATCACCGGCATGTATTCGTCGCGCACCTTGACCAGCTGCGAGCCCTGGGCCACGGTGCTGATGTCATCGGCCTTGACCTGGAAGGACTCGACGACCGAGGACAGCGGCAGGATGTAGACCTCTTCGCCCACGGCCACGGACATGCCGTCCATGATCGCCAGCGTCAGCGGCAAACGCACCGCGACGCGCATGCCGACGCCCTGGGCCGACTCGATCTCGACCGAGCCGTTGAGCGCGGCAATGTTGCGCTTGACCACATCCATGCCCACGCCGCGGCCCGAAACGTCGGTCACGACATCGGCCGTGGAGAAGCCGGGCGCGAAGATCAACTGCCAGACATCGGCATCGGCCATCTGGTCCGACACGTCGAGGCCACGTTCGCGCGCCTTGGCGAGAATCTTCTCGCGGTTCATGCCGCGGCCGTCGTCGCGCACCTCGATCACGATGGAGCTGCCCTGGTGCGAAGCCGCGAGCGTCAATGTGCCCTGCTCGCTCTTGCCTGCGGCCAGACGCTCTGCAGGCGTTTCGATGCCGTGGTCCACGCTGTTGCGCACCAGGTGCGTCAGCGGATCGGTGATCTTCTCGACCAGGCCCTTGTCGAGCTCGGTGGCTTCGCCCAGCGTCTGCAGGTCGATTTTCTTGTCGAGCTTGCTTGCCAGGTCGCGCAGCATGCGGGGAAAGCGGCTGAACACCGTCGACATGGGAATCATGCGAATCGACATGACCGACTCCTGCAGATCGCGGGTATTGCGGTCCAGGTCGGCGAGGCCGGCCAGCAGTTGCTGGTTCACGGAAGCTTCGAGGCCGCGGCTGGTCTGGGCCAGCATGGCCTGGGTGATCACCAGCTCGCCAACCAGATTGATCAGCTGGTCGACCTTGTTGACGGCCACGCGGATGCTGGTCGACTCCATCTGTGCGGGGCTCGCGGCCCTGGCCGTGGGCTTGGCCGCGGCCGAGGCATCGACGGGCTGCGGCTCGCCGGGCGCGCCGCTGAAGAAACCATAGGCTTCGTGGGCCGGGGGATAGATCACGGCCTGCGCCACCACGTCGGGCGCGGCTGGTGCAGGCGCCGGCTCGGCCACGGCGGCAGGCGCTGCGGCCGCAGCGCCCGCGATCTGCACCTGCTCCTTGGAAACATGGAAAGCGAACAGATCGAGCAGGTCGTCATCGGTCGACGTCGTATTGACGCTGAACAGGCGACAGCCCTCATCGGCGCAGGGCAGGTCATTGATGGTGCCCAGGCCTGGAATATCGCGGAACAGCTCCTTGATCGAATCGGCGAGGTCCAGGCGCTCCAGCGGCCCGATGCGGATCTGCAGCGCGCGCGTGCCGTCGGCCGCGACGGGTACAGGCGCTGGCGCTGGCGCTGGCGCGGGCGCCGGGGCCATGACGGGAGGCGTGGTCGGCACGAACACTTCGGCGGCGGGTGAGGCGACGGCCGGCGCACCGGCTTGGCCCGCACCCGCGGCGAGTTCGCTGATGCGACGCACCAGATCGATCGTCGAGATGGCTTCGCCCACGCCGCCGGCCTGATGGCGTGCCAGCAGGCTGCGCGAAGCGTCCGCCGACTCGAGCAGCACATCGACCATCTGCGGGATGGGCGTGATTTCATGGCGACGCAGCCGATCGAGCAGCGACTCCATCTTGTGGGTCAGTTCCGCGACATCGGCAAAGCCGAATGTTGCCGAGCCGCCCTTGATCGAATGGGCGCAACGGAAAATGCCGTTGAGCTCTTCCTCGTCGGCGGCCGACAGATCCAGATTGAGCAGCATCTGCTCCATCTGGTCGAGGTTCTCGCCGGCCTCTTCAAAAAAGATCTGATAGAACTGGGTCAGATCGAAATCCGCGCCTGCGTCGTGCTGTGTATCCGCCATCTGGTTTCCTGTATTCCGTGGATCGTCCGCGCCGGCGTTGCTCAGCGAATGACTTTTTGTATGACTTCGATCAGTCGATTGGGATCGAAAGGCTTGACCAGCCAGCCCGTCGCGCCCGCAGCGCGGCCCGCCTGCTTCATCTGGTCGCTGGACTCGGTGGTGAGAATCAAAATCGGCGTGTTCTTGAAACGCGGCAACTCGCGCAACTGGCGCGTCAGACCGATGCCGTCGAGGTTGGGCATGTTCTGGTCGGCAAGCACCAGATCAATCTGCTGCGCCTGTGCCTTGGCCAGGGCATCCAGACCATCCACCGCTTCCACGACGTGGTAACCCGCCCCCGAAAGGGTAAAGGCCACCATCTTGCGCATGGAAGGGGAATCATCTACGGCCAGAATTGAACGCATGTAACGAACTTTCAAATAGGGGGCGTGAAACGGGAGGATGTCAAAACAGTTCCACCGAACCGGCATCCATCTCGCTCTGGGTCACGGGGTTGGGGCGCTGGGGGGCCATTGCGGCGAGCGGTGCGCTCACTTCGTCCTCGTCCTGCCCCATGGTCTCATTCGCCAGGCGAAATGCACAGCCTTGCAGCACCCGCGTGGTGTGATTGATCAATTGACTTGCGAGGTCGTGAAACTGCAATTCGGTCACTGCCGAACGCAGGACATGGCGTGCTGCCCCAAGCTGGCCGGATTGGTCGACTCCCAAGGGATCGAGCAAGGCATTGGCCTCGTCAAAACGGGCAATCAAGTTGTCGGTCGCATGGTTGAGCAGGCCTTCGAGGCGATGGAGGTCGCGCATCACCACCAGCAGCGAGTCCTGTATATCGGCCGCCGCCATGACTGGCAGTTGGACCGCAGGCTGCCCCGACTCTGTTAGCGTTGACTGCATTGTTTTTCCAGCACCCTGCTCGGATGCAAATGCTTCATAAACCACGCTGGACGCGCCAGAGTGAACCCATCGACCGCCCTCGTGCTTGCGCACAAGGCCAGCGGCACACGGCTGGAGTGGCGCAATGAATCACGTCCTCCTCCAGCCCAGCAAACAAAAGCTTACCCGGTGTGTTCCAAGATGTATCCTATGATAGCGCTCCTATGGTCATTGAAAGCCTAGATCAAGCCCTGCATATCCTCCATATCGAGGATTCACCTGCCGACCAAGGCCTGGCCCGCATCATATTGCGACGTGCCGGGCTGGACTGCCGCATCCAGACCGTGGACACGCTGGATGCATTGCAGCAGGCGCTGCAAAGCCAGGTCTTCGACCTGATCCTGGCGGACTATCACCTGCCCGGCTTCACCGCGCTCGACGCCTGGGCGCTGGTCGCGCCACTGGCCCAGCGACCACCGTTCGTTCTGCTGTCGGGCGCGATCGGCGAAGCCGCGGCCGTCGACGTGATGCGCCTTGGCATGACCGATTTCCTGCGCAAGGAAGACATCGCCCGCCTGCCCCAGGTGCTCACGCGCGCCATGGAAGTGCATGAGGCGCGCCGCGCCAAGAAGCAGGCCATGGCCGAACTCGCGCTCTCGCAGCAGCGCCTGGCCGAGTTGACCGATCACCTCCAATCCTCGATCGAGGAGGAGCGTGCGTCGATCGCGCGCGAAATCCATGACGACATCGGCGGCTCATTGACATCCGTCAAGTTCGACCTGGCCTGGATCACGCGCAATACCCCGGCGGACCAGCCGCTGCACGCCCATGCGCTGTCGGCGCTTGAAATGCTGCAGCTCGCGCTGGGCGCAAGCCAGCGCATCATGATGAATCTGCGCCCGCCGGTGCTGGACCAGGGCCTGGTGGCCGCGGTGCAGTGGCTGGCCGAAGGCTTCGAGCGCCGCACGGGCGTCGCGGTGCAGATGCGCACCAGCAGCGCGCAGATCGCGGCCTCGCCCGAAATCCAGCTGGTCGCCTACCGCTGCGCGCAGGAAGCGATGACCAACATCGGAAAATACGCCCAGGCCAGCCGGGTGGAGATCGACCTGTCGGACCGCGAAGGCTTTCTGACCCTCGAGGTGACGGACAATGGCTGCGGTATGACGGCTGCGCAGCGCGAGAAGCCGCGCTCCTTCGGCTTGCGCGGACTGCAGGAACGCGCGCGCACCGTTGACGGCTGGCTCGATGTGAGCAGCCAGCCGGGCCGAGGAACATCCATCATTGTGTCCATACCTTTGCCATCCCACTAACATTCAGGCTGATTTCATTTCGGGAGAGTTTCTTTGATTCATGTGGTAATTTGCGATGACCATGCGATCTTGCGCCGGGGCATACGCGATACCCTGACGGAGGCTCCAGACATCACCGTCACCGCCGAGGCCTCGGGTTACTCGGAATTGCGCGAGGTGCTGCGCACCGCGACCTGCGATGTGCTGCTGCTCGATCTCAACATGCCCGGGCGCAGCGGCCTCGAAGTGCTGGCCAGCCTGCGCGAGACGCACTCGACCATCAAGGTGCTGGTGGTGTCTATGTACCCCGAAGACCAGTACGCGCTGCGCTGTCTCAAGGCCGGCGCCCAAGGCTATGCGAACAAGGCGGGCGACCCGGTGGTGCTGATCGACGCGGTGCGCGTGGTCATGCAGGGCCGTAAATATCTCACCGCCGAAGTCGCCCAGATGCTTGCCGAGAGCCTGTCGCAGCCTATGGTCGAAGTGCCGCACGAAAGCCTTTCAGAGCGCGAGTTGCAGACGCTGCTGAAAATCGCCTCGGGCAAGCGCCTGACCGATATCGCCGAGGAACTGATGCTCAGCCCCAAGACCGTGAGCGTCTACCGCGCACGCGTGCTCGAGAAGCTGCAGCTGAGCAACAACGCCGAACTCACGGTGTACGCCATTCGCAACCAGCTGGTTTGAGGGCTTGCCCCGCGGGGCGGGCATTCAGGGGACCCCCCGACTGCCTAGCTTTAAGCCCTGCGTTGCCCCTTTGACTGGACAGCGCAGGCGAGCTCAGGGCGAGCGGAAAACCAGGGGATGGGGGGCTTTTCCCCAGCGCAGCCACACGAAGTGGGCAAGCGTGGGGGCCTAGATCTGCACTCCAAAGATGTCCATGGCCCGCTGCAGCAACGCCATCAGCGGCTGCTCCAGCATAGGCAAGGTGGCGACTATGCCTATCAGACCCACGGTCAGCGTGACCGGGAAACCCACGGCATAGATGTTCATCTGCGGCGCGACGCGCGAGATGATGCCCAGCGCCAGGTTGACGAACAGCAACATGGCGATCATCGGCAGCGCGATCCAGAACGCGCTCGCAAACACCGCGCCGCCCATCTCGTAGATGCGCATCTGTGCCAGCGACTGCATGAAATTGCCGTCGACAGGGAAGGCATCGAAGCTCTTGACGACGGCCATCAGCAGCAGCAGATGGCCATTGATGACGATGAACATCAAGGTGCCGATCTGCACGAAGAAGCGCGAGATCGCGCTGATCTGGGCATTGCTGGCCGGGTCGAAGAACGAGGCGAAGTTCAGGCCCATCTGCAGGCCGATCAGTTCGCCCGCGACTTCGAGCGCGGCGAACACCAGGCGCACCGCAAAGCCTATGGCCAGGCCCACGACGATCTGCTGCACCAGCGTGCCCAGCGCGGCCGCGGAATTGACGCTGACCACGGGCTGGCCGACCAGCGTGGCCTGGGCGCAGACCGCGACCAGGAACGCCAGCCCGACCTTGGCGCGCATGGGGATGGAGCGCTGCGAGAACACCGGCGCCGCCGTGAACATGGCCAGCACGCGCACGAACGGCCACAGAACGGGCGACATCCAGGCAACGATCTGGGCTTCACTGAAAGTAATCACGGCAGGCGCAGGGAAATGAGAAGCCAGGCGTTCTAGCCCAGCGCCGCGGGAATGGATTCGATGGTGCGGCGAATGAAGTCGACCAGCGTGCTGAGCATCCAGGGCCCGGCGATCGCAAACACGGCGACGGCCGCCAGCAGCTTGGGAACGAAAGCCAGCGTGGCTTCATGCACCTGGGTCACAGCCTGGAAAATGCTCACCAGCAGGCCCACGGCCAGCACCACGCCGAGCACCGGCATGGAAATCATCAGCAGCAGCATCAATGCGTCGCGGCCGAAGGTCAGAACCATTTGCGAAGTCATGGCGGGGTCCTAAGTGGCGAAGCTCGCGGCCAGCGAGCCTATGAGCAGGTTCCAGCCGTCGGCCAGCACGAACAGCATCATCTTGAACGGCAGCGCCACGAGCACCGGCGACAGCATCATCATGCCCAGCGACATGAGAATGCTCGACACCACCATGTCGATGACCAGGAACGGAATGAAGATCATGAAGCCGATCTGGAACGCGGTCTTGAGTTCACTGGTCACGAATGCCGGCACCAGCACGCGCAGCGGCGCGGTTTCGGCCGTGACGCCGGCATCGAGCTTGGCCAGGCGCGCGAACAGCGCGAAGTCGGACTGACGCGTCTGCTTGAGCATGAAGTCGCGCATCGGCGCTTCGGCCTTGCCCACGGCTTCCTCGAAGCTCATGGTGTTCGCCGTGTAGGGCTGATAAGCTTCCTTGTACACGCGGTCCAGCGTCGGGCCCATCACGAACATCGTGAGAAACAGCGACAGGCCGACGATCACCTGGTTGGGCGGCGCCGACTGCGTGCCCAGTGCCTGGCGCAGCAGCGACAGCACGATCACGATGCGCGTGAAGCCAGTCATCATCAGCAGGATCGCGGGCAGGAACGACAGCGCCGTGAAAAACAGCAGCGTCTGGATGGGAACGGAAAAGCTGGTGCCGCCGCCCGAGCCCACGAGCAGCGGCAGCGTGCCGCCCGCACCGGGCGCGGACTGCGCCAGCGCCGCGACGGGCAGCGCGGCGGCGGCAAACAGCGCCGTCGCGGCCAGGCCGCGCAGCGCAGAGGGCTTATTCAACATGGGGAGCCTTGTCTGCGGGGGCGGCCGTCTTGGCGACGGCCATGGCCTGGGAAAATGTGGCGACATCCGCGGCCGGCGCCGGCGCGGAGCCTGTCGTCAGAACATGCAGGCAGTTGATCTGCTGCGCGGTCACGCCCAGCACCAGACGCGTCTTGTGCGCGCCTTCGCCGACTTCGACGGTCACCACGCGCTGGTGCGCGCCGACGGCCACGGCCGACAGCACGCGCGTGCTGACGTCGCCGCCACGCGCAATCGCCTGGCGCTGCTGCATGCGCTTGACCAGCCAGGGCAGCGCCGCGATCACGGCCACGAAGGCCAGCACCGCGAGCAACGTCTGGGACAGGCTGCCGCTATCCACGGCTGACACGGCGCAGACGCTCGGAAGGCGTTACGACATCGGTCAGGCGGATACCGAACTTGTCGTTCACCACCACCACCTCGCCCTGGGCGATCAGGTAGCCGTTGACCAGCACGTCCATGGGTTCGCCGGCCAGCGCATCGAGTTCGACGACCGAGCCCTGGGCCAGTTGCAGGATGTACTTGATAGGCACCTTGGTGCGGCCCAGCTCCACGGACAGCTGCACCGGGATGTCGAGCACCATGTTGATGTCGTTGACCGGCACTTCGCCGCCCGCGAAACCGGGACGCGTGGGTTCGCCGCTCAGCGGTCCGCCCTGTTCTACGTCGACCGTCTTGTCGCGCTCGTTCTGCTCCTGCAGGGCCTCGGCCCAGCCGGAGAAAGCGTCGTCGCCGGATGCATCGGTGGTGTTGTCATTTGCCATGTTTCTCTCCCATCCAATTCGCATCAGCGCCGCGCAGGCACTGCTCGATGCGGATTGCGTATTTGTCGTTGTGCGTGCCGTACTGGCACTCGAAAACCGGAACCCCGCCTATCGAGGCACGAATGCGGGGCTCGCGATCAAGTTCGATGAAATCGCCGGCCTTCATGGCCAGCAACTGTTCGACGGTTGCATCGGCGCGCGCCAGCTCGGCCACGAGCGTCACTTCGGCCGCCTGGATCTCGCGCGTCAGCACCTTGACCCAGCGGCGATCGACTTCGATCGAATCGCCCTGCGTCGAGGAATACAGCACGTCGCGGATAGGCTCCAGCGTCGCATAGGGCATGCAGATATGGATAGCGCCCGAGATGTCGCCGATTTCCAGCTGGAACGCCGTGGAGACGACGATTTCGCTGGGCGTGGCGATGTTCGCGAACTGCGGCTGCATTTCCGAGCGCTGGTAGCCCAGCTCCAGCGGATAGATGCCGTGCCAGGCCTTGCGATACTCCTCGCAGATCACGTCGACCAGGCGGTTGATCACGCGCTGCTCGGTGTGCGAGAAATCGCGGCCTTCGATGCGCGTCTGCAGTCGGCCGGTGCCGCCGTAGAGCGTGTCGATCACGCCGAACACCAGCGACGGATCGCAGACCACGAGGCCGTTGCCGCGCAGCGGGCGAATCGCCACGATGTTGAAATTGGTGGGCACCGCCAGATCGCGCAGGAAAGCGCTGTAGCGTTGCACCGCCACCGTGCCGACCGAGACTTCGGGGCTGCGGCGGATGAAATTGAACAGGCCGATGCGGAAGTTGCGCGCAAACCGTTCGTTGACGATTTCCATCGTGGGCATGCGCCCACGCACAATGCGTTCCTGGCTCGAGATGTCGTAATTGCGGACCGAGCCCGCCTCGACCTCTTCGATCGTCGACTTCTGGCTCTCTCCGGTCACGCCCTCCAAAAGGGCATCGACTTCTTCCTGGGAGAGAAATGAATCACTCATGGCAGATCCCTTGGTGGTTCACTGAATGATGAAGCTGGAGAACAGCACGCGGCGCACGGCATTTTGCTGCTGGCGGCGACGTGGACGCTCTTCTTCATCGGCCGATTCCTCGTCGGCCTCGGCACGCGGCTTGGCCGCGGCACCCAGGCCCAGCGGACGGCTGACTTCCTCGCGGATGTCGGCGGCGAGTTTTTCCTTGCCTTCGCGCGCCAGCAATTCTTCCGAAGAGCGCTGCGACACCAGCATCAGCACACCGCTGCGTATGCTGGGCAGGTATTGCTTGACCACGCCAGCGGTCTTGTCGTCCTGCAGTTCAAGCGTGATGCCCAACTGCACAAAGCGGTCACCGCCGGGATCGGCAAGGTTGACCACCATGTTTTCCAGCGGCAGGAACGTGGGCACGACGACAGCGGCGGGCGCGTTGGCATGCTCTTCACTGTCCTGGTTGCGGGAGTTGAGGAACAGGAAGGCGGCCGCGGCCAGAACGATCAGCACGACGACAATGGCGCCAATCAGAACCAGCTTGCTCTTGGCGGGTTCCTTGGCGGGGGCTGCTGCTGCTGCGGGGGGTTTGGCGGACACGTTGGGTTTCCTTGCTGTAGAAAAGCCGCCCGACACAGACGCAGGTTCGGCTCACTGATAGCACCCATTATTCCGTCTTCGGCGCCCCCGCATGGGCTGAATAGACGACAGAAACCCCGGCTTTACTGCGGCTTGGAGCCGCTTACACGAACAGATCGACGCTGCGCGCGGCATCGGGACGCGCGCGCAGATCGACCGATACCTGGGCGATCTGGCGCTGGCCGCCTTCACCTGGCGATGTCGCCGGCCGGCCCTGAGAGTCCTGGCGCGAAGCGCTGCCCTGCCCTCCGGCATCGCCGCTCTGCACCGTGACGCTGGCCAGGTTCAGGCCTTGCTGCTCGAGCATTTCGCGCAGCTGCGCGGTGCCGGCGTCGAGCATGTCGCGCGTCTGCTGCTCGCTGCTGCGGAAAGTGACATGGGCTTCGTTGCCGGTGATCGTCACCTGCACCTGGACCGGTCGGCCCTGGCGGTCTATGGTCATCTCCGCGCGCTGGGTTTTCTGCTGCACCCAGAACGCCACCTGTTCAGACAGCTGATCGGCCCAGTTGTCATCGGCTTGCGCCAGCACCGCGTCGGGCGCCGCGGCATCGGTCATTGCGGTATCGACGCTGCCGGCGTCAGCCGCGGTGTCGGCCGTGCCACCCGCGCCAGCGCCGACGGCAGAAATCGCGGCATCGCCCTGGCTAGCAGCAGCGGCCGGAGCGGGGCTACCGGCCATGGGCAAGCCCGGCATCGCCCAGGGCGTGGCCTCGGTATCCATGCGCGCCAACAGCGCGGCCAGCCCATGGGGCTGGGCGCCGCGCTCGGCGGGGTTGAGCGACAGCGTGCTGGGCTGGGCGGCGATATCGGCGGTATCGGCGATGTCGGCCGCGACCTGTGTCAGCGCCTCGCCGACGGCAACCGGCACGCCACCCCAGGCATTTCCAGCAGCCTGCGCGCCGGCCGACAGATTCGCGGCGAAGGGGCCGCGACCGGCGCCCATGGGCAGCGCAGCCTGGCGCGCGCCGCCATCGGTCTCGCCCAGATCCAGGCCCCGTCCATCACGCAGCGCGGCATCGGCCGCGCCATCCATGCGTGCCGTCTGCCCTATCAGGCTGGACAACGCGAAGGCGCCGACTTCGGGCAACCACTCGGTGGGCGTCAGCGAATCGGCAGCCAGCGCGCCGGGCGCCGGCGCCGCGGATGCCGAATCGGCCGCCGGCAGCGCCGCCGCCGATGGCAAGGCAGCCGAAGCCTGGGCCGCGGGCAGCGCAGCTTGTTCGGCGGACGGCTGCGCACCCGGCAACAGCTCGCCAGCCAGCCAGTCGGCGGGCGGCAGCTCGCCACGGGTCAGCGGATCTTCCTGCTCGGCGACCACGGCCGGCAAAACAGGCGCCGGCGTCTCGGCCACGCCCGCACCTTCGGCCATGTCTGCGAGCAGCAGCGAAAAGCCTCCCTTCGCGTCAACCGCGTCGGTGCCCGCGGCCTGGCGGGCGCCGGAATGGCGCGCCACGGCATTTGCGGGCGCTGGGCTGCTGGGGGAACGGATCGCGGTGTTTTCCATGTTCATGCTTCCTGGAACTGCATTCCAAAGGTGCGGCCGATGAATTGCAGCGCGGCGCGCTCGTCGGTCTGTTTCTGTTCGCGGCGCATCTGCGCCAGGGAAATGTCGCGCTGGCGTGCGGCCACGACTTTCTGCAGACTGGTCAGACGCAGCTCGCAGGCCATCAGCGCCTTCTGCGCGGCCTCCAGGCGTATGGCCTGGTCCTTGATGACCTTGGTCTGCAGATTGCTGGCATGCGACAGGCGTTCCATGAACTGGTACTGGTGGTACATCACTTCGGGCTGGACTGCCTGGTTTTCATGCGCTCCCCAGCGCTGCTGCATCTGCGCCGCGTAGTCCTGCAGCTGGTCCATCTGGGCCTGCGCGGCCTGGCAGGCCTGGACGCGCGCCTGCAGTGCCTGGCGCGCGTCATCGCGCTTGCGCATGGCTGCCTCGATCGCCACCATCAGTGCATTCAAAGACGACATTTCAGCCCTTCGCGTTATTGACCGAGCAGTGCCGCCATGCCCGAGATGCTCTCGTCCATGGTTGCGGCTTCAAACATGTTCTGTTGCAGGAAACTTGCCATCGCGGGCTGCAGCTTCACGGCTTCGTCGATCTGCGGATCGGAGCCGGCGACATAGGCGCCGACCTGGATCAGATCGCGGCTCTTCTGGTAGCGCGAATACACCGCACGGAAGCGCCGGGCGAGCTCGAAATGCTCGCGTGCGACCACGTTGTGCATCACGCGCGAGGCCGACTGCTCGATGTCGATTGCCGGGAAATGCCCGGTTTCGGCCAGCGCCCGCGACAGCACGATGTGGCCGTCGAGAATGGCGCGCGCCGCGTCGGCGATCGGGTCCTGCTGGTCGTCGCCTTCGGACAGCACGGTATAGAAAGCGGTGATCGAGCCCACGCCGTTGAGGCCGTTGCCGCTGCGTTCGACCAGCTGCGGCAGCTTGGCAAAGCACGACGGCGGATAGCCCTTTGTGGCGGGCGGCTCGCCTATGGCCAGTGCGATCTCGCGCTGCGCCATCGCATAGCGCGTGAGCGAATCCATCAGCAGCAGCACATGCTGGCCCTTGTCGCGGAAATGCTCGGCGATCGCCGTCGCATAGGCCGCGCCCTGCATGCGCAGCAGCGGCGGCGCATCGGCCGGCGCCGCGACGACCACGGCACGGCCGCGGTCCTCGGCGCCGAGAATGTCCTCGACGAATTCCTTGACTTCACGGCCGCGCTCGCCGATCAGGCCGACCACGATCACGTCGGCCTTGGTGTAGCGCGCCATCATGCCCAGCAGCACGCTCTTGCCCACGCCCGAGCCCGCGAACAGGCCCAGGCGCTGGCCGCGACCCACGCTCAGCAGCGCGTTCAGCGCGCGCACGCCGGTATCGAGCGGCTCGCGCACCGGGTCGCGGTCCATCGCATTGATCTGGCGCCGGTCCATGGGCTCGGCCGTGACATCGGTCACCGGGCCCGCATGGTCCAGCGGCACGCCCTGGGAATCCACGACGCGGCCGAGCAGGCCGTCGCCCATGGGCAGACGCAGCATGCCCGTGGCCAGCGACACTTCGGCCACCGGCTCGCCAAAACGCGGCATGGGCACGAAGGCCGGTGCGGGGGTGACCACCGCGCCGCTCGACAGGCCTTGAATGTCGCCCGCGGGCATCAGAAATGCTTTCTCACCGGAAAAACCAACGACTTCGGCCAGCACCGGCGCCTGGTGGGGCATCTGCACATGGCATTGCGCGCCCACGGGCACGCGCAGGCCCGAAGCCTCGAGCACCAGGCCCGTGAGGCGGCTCAGCGTGCCGCGGCTTTCCAGCGCGACGGGCTGGGCATAGCGCGCACGCGCGCCCGCGACGAAATCCTTCCAGGGGGCCAGTGCGGTCTCATTCGGCATGGCCGCCCTCGTACCAGGAAGAAACCAGACCCAGCGCGGCCACGGCACGGCGCCAGCGGCTGTCGAGACCAGCCTCGATCACCGCGCCGCCCGAATCGACGCGCACATCGCCCGCGTGCACCGACGCATCGGCGAGCCATTGCAGCTTTCCAGCAGCGCCATGCTCGGCGCGCAGCGGCGCGTCCAGCACTTCCCAGTCCACCGGATTGAGGCGCACCGTGACGGCGCGGCCTTCGGTGACCAGCATGTCCAGCGCTTCGCGCACCACGGGCAGCAAGGCCTCGGGCTTGCAGGCCAGCTCCTGGCGCACCACCTGGCGCGCGATGTCGCAGGCCAGTTGCAGCACTTCGGAAGCCATGTTCTGTTCGAGCGCCTGCAGGCTGTCTTCGCATTTTTCAACCAGCGCCTGCATGCGTTGCGCGGTTTCGCGGCCCGCACCCGAGGTGTAGCTGTCCATGCGCTGCTGCCATTCGTTCGTGGCTTCAGCACGGCCCTGGGCCAGGCCCTGGGCGCGGCCTTCGGCATGCGCCTGTTCGCGCGCTTGCTGCAGCAGGGCCTCGATTTCCGCGGCGTCCTGTTGAGGCTCGGGCGCCGCTGTGGCAGCCGGTGCGTCGATCACATCCATATCCAGGCGCTGGTCGAGGCTGCTTTCGTGCGGCAGCTTGGGCACCAGGCCGGCATCGCCGACCGCGCCGAAGCGCCACTGCACCACGGCACCAGCGTCGATTTCCTCGCTGGGGATGAAGCGGGAATTCATTCCGTTAGACATAGCTGTCTTCGGCAGCGCCGCCTATGGTGACCTGACCCTCTTCCGCAAGGCGGCGCACCACCTTGAGAATTTCCTTCTGCTGCGCTTCCACTTCGGACAGGCGCATCGGTCCGCGCGACTCGAGGTCCTCGCGCAGGGCTTCGGAGGCGCGCATAGACATGTTCGCGAGGATCTTGTCGCGCACTTCCATGGTCCCGCCCTTGAGCGCGACGATCAGTGTCTCGGAAGCCACTTCGCGCAGCACCAGCTGCAGCGAGCGGTCGTCGAGCTTGACCAGATCGTCGAACACGAACATCTTGTCCATGATCTTCTGCGCCAGGTCGACGTCGTAGTTGCGGATGGTGTCGAGCACCGCCACATCGGCGTTGCCGCCGAGCTGATTGATGATTTCGGCCGCGGTCTTGACGCCGCCCAGCGAAGTCTTGCGCACCTTGTCACCGCCAGCGAGCACCTTGAACAGCACTTCGTTGAGGTCCTTGAGCGCCGTCGGCTGAATGCCTTCGAGCGTCGCCACGCGCAGCAGCACTTCGCTGCGAAAGCGATCGGGCAACTGCATCAGCACCGCGGCCGATTGCTCGTATTCCAGGTGAACCAGGATGGCCGCGACGATCTGCGGATGCTCGCCGCGCAGCAGCTCGGCCACCGACAGCGGGTCCATCCACTTGAGACTTTCGATGCCCGAGACGTCGCCGCCCTGCAGGATACGATCGATCAGCAGCGATGCCTTGTCTTCGCCGAGCGCGCGGCGCAGCACCGAGCGCACGTAGTCGCTGGCATCGTTGACCAGCAGGCTCTGCGCCGCGGCGTCGTCGGTGAAGCGGTTGATAACGAAGTCGACTTTCTCGCGCGAGACGCCGCGCATGCGCGCAATCGTTTCGCCGAGCTTCTGTACTTCTTTGGGCGACAGGTGCTTGAACACCTCGGCCGCCTCTTCCTCGCCAAGAGACATCAGCAAGATGGCGGCGTCGTTGAGGCCTCGTTCATCCATAGGAAACTTCGTCCATGTGTGGGTTCGATCAGCTTTCGCCGTTCACCCAGGTTTTCACAATATTCGCCACGGCGATCGGGTTCTGCTTGGTCAGTTGACGCGCCTGCTCCAGACGCACCTGGCTTTCCGTCGGCGTCAGCTCGGCCACGGGTCCACCCAGCAGCGGCGGACGTTCGGGGCTTTCGGCTTCGATCGCATCGAGTTGCGCGCCCTTGGCTTCAACTTCCCGGCTCTTGAGCATCGGTCGCAGCAGGCCCAGAATCAGAATTGCGCCAAACAGGGCCAGACCCAGCGGCCAGGCCAGCGTGCGCGCCAGCTCGATCACTTCAGGCTGCTTCCACAGCGGCAGTTCGACCACAGGCACGCTGTCATCGCGGAACTTCGCGTTCATCAGGTTGACCGAGTCGCCGCGCTCCTGGCTGAAACCAATGGTTTCGCGCACCAGGGCCAGCATCTTGGCCTGCTGCTCGGCAGACAGCGCCTGCTGCACTGGCGCCTGGCCGGGCTCGGAGGTCACGGGCTGGTAGTTGACGACCACGGCAGCGGTGAGGCGCTTGATTGCACCGGTGCTGCTGCGCGTCACACGCACTGTCTTGTCGACTTCGTAATTCGTCAGCGATTCACGCTTGGCGCCGGTCGCCACGCCCTGGCCATTGGCCGCGGCGGGTGCGGGATTGGCACCGTTGACGGGAGCGGCCGCGGCCACGGGAGGCTGGTTGCTGGTCGCACCGGGCACGCCTGTGGGCTGAGCGGGCTGCTGGGCACCAGAGCTTTCGACCACCTGCTGGCTGCGCACCGCGCTGCTTTCAGGACCCTGGTTGGGGCGGTGCTGCTCGGACGTGGACTCGGTCTGGCTGAAATCCATGTCGGCCGTGACCTGGGCGCGCACGTTGTCCTTGCCGACCACGGGTTCGAGGATGTCCAGGATGCGGCGCGTGTACTGCTGCTCGATCTGCTGGGTGTACATCAGCTTCTGCACATCGACCTGGTTGCCATTGCCATCCGGCGACTGCGACAGCAGCTTGCCGGTGTCATCGAGAATGCTCACGGCCGCGGGCTGGAGTTCGGGCACGCTCGAAGCGACGAGGTGCACGATGCCCGCGATCTGCGCGCGGTCCAGGAAACGGCCGGGGTGCAGCGTCACCAGCACCGAGGCCGATGGCTTTTGCTGTTCGCGAAAAAATCCGTTCTGATTGGGCAGCGCGAGGTGCACGCGCGCGGTCTGCACCGAGGCCAGCGCCTGGATGGAGCGCGTGAGCTCGCCTTCGAGGCCGCGCTGGAAGTTCAACCGTTCCTGGAACTGGGTGATGCCGAAGCGGCTGGTTTCCATCAGCTCGAAGCCGGTCACCGAGCCCTTGGGCAGACCCTGGGTCGCGAGCTTGAGGCGCACGTCGTGCACGCGGTCGGCCGGGATCAGGATCGCGCCGCCGCCTTCGCTGTACTGATAAGGCACGTTGAGCGTGGTCAGCTGGGCGACGATGGCGCCGCCGTCCTTGTCGCTCAGGTTGGAGAACAGCACCTTGTAATCGGGCTGGCGATTGAACATCACCGCCGCGACCAGACCGACCACCACCAAAGCGGCGACGGCGCCCAGGCGCAGGCGCTGGCCTCGATCCAATGAGGACATCCGCTGTGTCCACGAAGGGCTGGCGGGAGGATTTACGACGACGGGGATTTCAGCGACTGCAGACATCTTGGTTCCAATTTGGTGAGGCCCAACAGGGAGCCTGACGTGCGACCGATTATTCGGACTTCGGGCCGGCACGTTCCGCCGATAAGGCGCGCCTTTGGGCATCTATTCCCCGAGATGAACTGCCGCTGAACCCCTACGATTCAACCCATCTCACAAACTCCCAAGGGATTTGTCATGGACCTGCGCATCAATACTTCGATTCCCTCCCTCTCCGGCACTGACCTGCCCCGCCGCGTTGCCGCAACGCCTACCTCCACTCGAGAAATCGACGGGGGCTTCACCCAGGCGCTCAAGGGCGCACTGCAGTCGGTGAGCGCCGCGCAGGAACACTCGGGCAATCTGCAACGTGAAGTGCAGCTCGAGAACCCCGCCGTGAGCCTCGAGGAGACCATGGTCGCGATCCAGAAGGCGCAGATCGGCTTCCAGGCATCGCTGCATGTGCGCAACCGCCTGGTGCAGGCCTATACCGACGTGATGAACATGCAGGTCTGACGAGCGGCACGCCGTTTTCCGCTCTCCATGCACCGCCAGCCTGCGCTGGCGGTTTTTTTGCGTCTGCTGCCAGCGCACGGCCCTCAAGCCATCGCAACAGCAGACAGCCCGCCCTGAAATGCGCTTCGACGGACTCGGGGCGAACGGAGGTGAAGGGTTTTGCCGCCGCCCGACGCGCCATAAAAAAACCCGCCATCTCGCGAGGGCGGGTTGCGGTCTGCAGGCGCCGCGCTGGCGGCAGCGTGAATTCAGTGCAGAACCTGGGGCTGGCCGTCGAACATGTGTTCGACCTGCGCGAGCCAGGGCTCGGCCAGCGTGCGGATCTGGGCGTCGTTGCGCAGGATGCGCTGCATGATCCGCGCCTTTTCACGGCGCTGCTCGGGCAGCAGTTCCTGCTCCTGGGACTGGAAGCGCAACTGCTCGATCAATACCGCACAGGCACCTTCGTAGCGCGCAACGCCTTCCCAGTCTTTCCCCCGTGCAGCCTCGAGCATCTTGAGGCTGCTGTCTTCTATGGCCTTGTAATAATCGATCAATTGCGTCCCCATCGTTAGTAACCTCCGCCGCCTGACTCCACCTGCGCCTGTCCCATTTCCTTCCAGCCTTGGGCCACGGGTTCAATCAAACCCACGACCTCTTCGACCAGAGCCAGGTCATTGCGCAAATTGGCCATCGTCAGCCGAGAAATGCAATAGTCATAGAGCGTGCCCAGGTTCACGGCGAGTTCGCCGCCTTGAACCGGGTTGAGCGCGCCCTTGAGCCCCTCTTCGAGAATGCGCACCGATTTGCCGATGTGCGTTCCCTTGTTCTCTATTTCGCCCCGCTGCAGCGCTCCGCGCGCCGCGTTCAGCGACTGCAACAGACCATCAAACAGCATCTGCACCAGTTGATGGGGCGTTGCGCCATCAATGCCGGATTGCACGCCAATTTGCCGATATGCATTGGCAGCACGGGAACTTACGGGGGTATACATGACTGGCATCCTTGTGAACTACTTGCCTTTGTTTTCGGCAGAAGTCCTCCAAAATCAAGCGAAATTTAAAAAAAATTTGCGTGTGCCTATCCGTACACCCAAACCCGATACGGAACCCGCGCGCCACCGACGCACGCAGCCCGGCCACTTCAACTCGTGGACTTGTTCCAGGACGCGACCTGCTGCGTCACATAGGCGTCCAACGCGTTCAGTGAAGCCATCTTCACGTCCAGCGCCGTGTACTGGGCCAGCAGCCGGCTTTCGAGCGTAGAGGCGCGGTTGTTCACCTTGTCCTGATCGGCACCGTTGCGCTTGAGCGAGCTCTCGAGCGAATCGGTCTTGGCGTTGAGCGTGCCTTCATATGCCAGCAGGCCGTCGGTGAACGACTTGAAGTTCACGCCTATGCCACCGTTTGCGCCCAGGCTGTCGGTCTTGGTGGCAAACAGTCCCTTGAGCGAAGATACATCGGTCAATGCCTTGGTCAGGTCGGTGTCGTTGACGGACAGATTTCCGCCCTGCTCCATCTGGATGCCGATGTCCGACAGCCGCGTGAACGCTCCGCCGCCCTTGACGACATTCATCGTCAACATGCGCAATGCGTTCTGGATGCTGACCGTCGTGCTGTCACCCTGCATCAGGCCCTTGACGCCGGTTTCCGCGTCGTACTTGGTCAGGGCACTCATCTTGTCGTTCAATGCGTTGTACGCATCGACAAAGGCCTGGATGCCTTCCTTCATGGCTTTGGTGTCCGCGGCCACGGTGATCAGCGTGGGCGAAGTCGAGACCGTCGAGACCGTGAGCGACATTCCGGGCAGTGCGTCGGTGAACGTATTGCTCGTGGACTCGACTTCCACACCGTTGAGTTCGATCTTGGCGTTCTGCGCGGCTTGCGAAACGGTGTAATAGCCAGGAGTGGCGCCGCCGATGTTGCCCAGGATGCTGCCCGGATCGCTTGCCGTGGCCGCGACCGAGAACACCGCATCCGTGCCCGTGCTCTTGGAGCGCATCATCAGCCGCTGCGTGCCGTCGGCATTGGTGATCACCGTCGCCTGCACGCCGCTGTTCTTCTCGTTGATGGCCGTGGCCAGCGTGGTCAACGTGTCCGACCCGTTCAACGTGACGTCGAAGGTCTTGGCGCCCACGGTCAGCGTGAACGTTCCTGCGCCCACCTTGGCATCCTTGGCAAAACCCACGCCCGATGCACCGTTGCCGATGACCGAGGTCTGAGACTGCGCAAGCTGCTTGACCTGCACGCTGTACGAGCCTGGCTGGGCAATGCCCGTCATGGCGCCCGAGACATTGCTGTTGCTCGCCGAGATGTTCACGCCGTTCCAGGCGCTGTCGCGCGAAAGCTTGGCAGCAGCGGTGTTCAAGGTGTCGGTCAGCGACTTGATCTCGGCATAGGTCGAGATCTTGGACGTGATCGTCTCGGCCTTGGCCTCTAGCGTCTTCAGCGGCGCCTTTTCGAGCTCGACCAACTGCGTGACGATCTTGTCGACTTCCAAACCACTGCCAATACCTACCGAAGTAATAGCCATCACAGCACTCCTGCGCAAAAGCCTGTCATCAGGCTTTCACAAAAATTTCATTGCGTCCATTCTTGCAAAGAACGCACTATTTGAAAGCGTGAAAAGAACCGTCCACCCCGGCCTGTAGCTCGCTTGGAAGGGGCCCATTGCATGGATATCGGCGAGTCCGCGCCGCACTTTAGGCATTTTTCCAAAGAAAAAAGCCCTGGCAGGCGAACCGCCCAGGGCTTTTGCTTGCCACCAGACGCCTTGCGGCGCCTGCATTGGGTCAGCGCAGCAGCGACAGAACGCTTTGCGGCAGCTGGTTGGCCTGGGCCACCATCGCCGTGCCGGCCTGCTGCAGGATCTGCGAACGCGACAGGTTGGCGGTTTCCACGGCGAAATCGGCGTCGGTGATGCGGCCCTTGGCGGCAGAGATGTTTTCGTTCTGGATGTCGATGTTCTCGACGGTCTTCTCGAAACGCGTCTGCAGCGCGCCCAGGTCGCCGCGCGCGGAGTTGACCTGGTCGATGGCCTTGTCCACCTTTTGCAGGGTTTCCCAGGCGCCGGATTGCGTGGCCACCGACAGCGCGGAGACGCCGCCGGTCTGGTCCGCTGCGGTCGTAGCGGCCACGGCACCGATGCCGGCGGCCGTGGCGGTATTCACGGCGACCGTGAAATTGCCTTCGCTCTTGAAACTCAGTGTCTGCGTTCCGGCAGCGTCCTTTTCCAGGAATGCGGTCACGCCGGTATCCGCGGTCTTGGCGTTGATCGCCGCCACGGTCTGGCCCAGACGCTCTTCGGCGGTGTCCGCGGCACCTACGGAAATGTTGACGGCGCCGCTTTTGCCGGTGACCGTGACCACGTTCGTCGTAGCGGTCAGGACGGTCGCCGTGACCAGGCTGCCGGCGGCGGCCGCGAAGTTGGCCTTGCCCAGGCCGTCGGCCGTGGCTTTCGTCACCGCGCCGACCGTGATGTTGTTGCCGGCGTTGGCGCCGACCTGGAACATCGCGCCCGAGAACGAGCCGTCCAGCAGCTTCTTGCCGTTGAACTCGGTGGTCTTGGCCACGCGGTCGATTTCCGACACCAGCTGGTTGACTTCCGACTGCATGGCTTCGCGGTCGCCGATGCTGTTGGTCGCATTGCTCGACTGCACCGCGAGTTCACGCACGCGCTGCAGCATGTCGCCCACCTTGCCCAAAGCGCCTTCAGCGGTCTGCGCCAGCGAGATACCGTCGTTGGCATTGCGCGCCGCGACCGCCAGACCCTTGGTCTGCGCGGCCATGCGCTCGGAAATGGCCAGGCCGGCCGCATCGTCCTTGGCGCTGTTGACGCGCAGGCCCGACGACAGGCGCTGCATGGACGTGCTCAGCGAGCTGCCCGACAGGCTCAGATTGCGCTGGGCGTTGATCGACGCCACATTGGTATTGATGGTCATTGCCATGGGGATCTACCTCAGAAAAAACAGACAGGCCTCCCGGCCGCGCCCTGCGCGCCGGGAGACAAAAAGCCTTAACGCAACAACGACAGAACGCTTTGCGGCAGCTGGTTGGCCTGGGCCACCATCGCCGTGCCGGCCTGCTGCAGGATCTGCGAGCGCGACAGGTTGGCGGTTTCCACGGCGAAATCGGCGTCGGTGATGCGGCCCTTGGCGGCAGAGATGTTTTCGTTCTGGATGTCGATGTTCTCGACAGTCTTCTCGAAACGCGTCTGCAGCGCGCCCAGGTCGCCACGTGCGGAGTTGACCTTGTCGATCGCGCCATCGACCTGTTGCAGAGCCTTCCAGGCGTCGGCCTGGGTTGCGACCGAGACGGTTTCCAGCGTATCGCCGGTGCCGGCGGTCAGCGTAACGGCGCCAGCGGCAAAGCCCATCGAGGCCACGGTGCCACCTGCAGTGGCAGCGAAGGTAGCCGAGACCACGGCAGCGCCGCTGCTGTTGGCTTCGGAATACAGCGCGAAGGAGCCGTCATCGTTCTTGAACGCCGTCAGGCCGGTGTCGGCAGTCTTGGCATTGATCGCCGCGATCACCTGACCGGTGCGCTCTTCCACGCTGGAAGCGGCTGCCAGGTCGCCCAGGGCAATCGCCGAGCCACCGGTCATGGTCACGGTCAGACCGGTCACGGCAATTGCCGCACCGGCGGTGGTGATGGTGCCCGAATCCGCCGAGCTCGAGTAGGTCAAGTCGCCCATGCCCGCAGCCGTGGCCTTGCCGATCGAGCCGACGGTGATGTTGTTGCCGGCGTTGGCGCCGACCTGGAACATCGCGCCCGAGAACGAGCCGTCCAGCAGCTTCTTGCCGTTGAACTCGGTGGTCTTGGCCACGCGGTCGATTTCCGACACCAGTTGCGAGACTTCCGACTGCATCGCATCGCGGTCGCTCTGGCTGTTGGTCGCGTTGCTCGACTGCACGGCCAGTTCGCGCACGCGCTGCAGCATGTCGCCCACCTTGCCCAGCGCGCCTTCGGCGGTCTGCGCCAGCGAGATGCCGTCGTTGGCATTGCGTGCGGCCACCGCCAGACCCTTGGTCTGCGCGGCCATGCGCTCGGAAATGGCCAGGCCGGCCGCATCGTCCTTGGCGCTGTTGACGCGCAGGCCCGACGACAGGCGCTGCATGGACGTGCTCAGCGAGCTGCCCGACAGGCCCAGGTTGCGCTGGGCGTTGATCGACGCCACATTGGTATTGATGGTCATTGCCATGGTGTTCTACCTCAGAAAAAACAGACAAAGCCCCCGGCCGCACAGTGCACGCCGGGAGACAAAAGGCCTTAGCGCAGCAGCGACAGAACGCTTTGCGGCAGCTGGTTGGCCTGGGCCACCATCGCCGTGCCGGCCTGCTGCAGGATCTGCGAGCGCGACAGGTTGGCGGTTTCCACGGCGAAATCGGCGTCGGTGATGCGGCCCTTGGCGGCCGAGATGTTTTCGTTCTGGATGTCGATGTTCTCGACGGTCTTCTCGAAACGTGTCTGCAGCGCGCCCAGGTCGCCGCGCGCGGAGTTGACCTGATCGATCGCGCTGTCGACCTGCTTCAAGGCCTTCCAGGCACCCGATTGCGAGCCGATGTCGATGCCGTCAATGCCCTTTTCATTGGTCGCCGCCGCAGCGGCAATATCCAGATCGGTGCCATCGATGCCTGTGGTGGCTGCGGTGAAGCCAACGAATTCCACGGACAGCGCGTCACCCGTCGCGGCGTCGACCTGGTCGGACAGGATTTCCACCGTGAATTCCTTGGTGGCAGCGTCCTGCGTCAGAAACGCCGTCACGCCGGTGTCCGCGGTCTTGGCATTGATCGCCGCGACCACCTGGCCCATGCGCTCCTCGGCCGAACTGGCTTCGCCGAGCTTGCCAAGGTCGATGGCCGTGCCCCCATCGATTGCGATCGTCAGGGTGTTGGCCGCGATCTCGGTGAGCGTGATCATGTCGGCAGGGTCCACATCGACGGTGGACGTGGCATAGGAAATGTCGCTCAGGCCCTTGGCCGAGGCGTTCGCGACGCTGCCCAGCGTGATGTTGTCGCCCGCATTCGCGCCGACCTGGAACATCGCGCCGGAGAACGAGCCGTCCAGCAGCTTCTTGCCGTTGAACTCGGTGGTTTTGGCCACGCGGTCGATTTCCGACACCAGTTGCGAGACTTCCGACTGCATCGCGTCGCGGTCGCTCTGGCTGTTGGTGGCGTTGCTCGACTGCACGGCCAGTTCGCGCACGCGCTGCAGCATGTCGCCCACCTTGCCCAGCGCGCCTTCAGCGGTCTGCGCCAGCGAGATGCCGTCGTTGGCATTGCGCGCCGCGACCGTCAGACCCTTGGTCTGCGCGGCCATGCGCTCGGAAATGGCCAGGCCGGCCGCATCGTCCTTGGCGCTGTTGACGCGCAGGCCCGACGACAGGCGCTGCATGGACGTGCTCAGCGAGCTGCCCGACAGGCCCAGGTTGCGCTGGGCGTTGATCGACGCCACATTGGTATTGATGGTCATTGCCATGTTGATCTACCTTTAGAGAAACAGAAACATCCCGATGGCTGCGCCCGTGGGTCCTGCTCACCGGGATACAAAAAGCTTTAGCGCAGCAGCGACAGAACGCTTTGCGGCAGCTGGTTGGCCTGGGCCACCATCGCCGTGCCGGCCTGCTGCAGGATCTGCGAGCGCGACAGGTTGGCGGTTTCGACGGCGAAGTCGGCATCGGTGATGCGGCCCTTGGCGGCCGAGATGTTTTCGTTCTGAATGTCGATGTTCTCGACCGTCTTCTCGAAACGCGTCTGCAGCGCACCCAGATCGCCACGCGCGGAGTTGACCTTGTCGATCGCGCCATCGACCTGTTGCAAGGCCTTCCAGGCATCGGCCTGGGTATCCACCTTGAGCGTGGTCAAGTCGCTGGCTGCACCAGCGGCCAGTGCCGTTGCAGTCCCTGCGGGAGCCGCCAGAAAGCCGATAGACGCCACCGTTCCATTGGTCGCAGCAGCGAGCATGGTCGTGGTGACGGCCGCACCGCTGGAATCTGCTTCCGAATACAGCGCAAACTTGCCGGTGTCGTCGACGAAAGCCGTGATGCCGGTATCGGCCGTCTTGGCGTTGATCGCCGCCACGACCTGACCTGTGCGCTCGGCCACGCTGGAGGCTGCAGCCAGATCGCCCAAGGCGATGTTGGTGGTGCCACCATCCATCGAGATCGTCAATCCGGTCACGGCAAGGGCTGCACCGGCGGCGTCGATGGCACCGGAGTCTGCCGACTTGGAGTAGGTCAGATCGCCCATGCCCGCGGCCGTGGCCTTGCCGATCGAGCCGACGGTGATGTTGTTGCCGGCGTTGGCGCCGACCTGGAACATCGCGCCCGAGAACGAGCCGTCCAGCAGCTTCTTGCCGTTGAACTCGGTGGTCTTGGCCACGCGGTCGATTTCCGACACCAGTTGCGAGACTTCCGACTGCATGGCTTCGCGGTCGCTCTTGCTGTTGGTGGCGTTGCTCGCCTGCACGGCGAGTTCGCGCACGCGCTGCAGCATGTCGCCCACCTTGCCGAGCGCGCCTTCGGCGGTCTGCGCCAGCGAGATACCGTCGTTGGCATTGCGCGCGGCGACCGCCAGACCCTTGGTCTGGGCGTTCATGCGTTCGGAAATGGCCAGACCGGCTGCGTCGTCCTTGGCGCTGTTGACGCGCAGGCCCGACGACAGGCGCTGCATGGACGTGCTCAGCGAGCTGCCCGACAGGCTCAGGTTGCGCTGGGCGTTGATCGACGCCACATTGGTATTGATGGTCATTGCCATGGTGATCTACCTCTCAAGAAAAACGAAGACCCCTGACACCGCCCGCCGGCCAACGGCTTGGACAAGCGGTTCACAGGGGAACTGGAGGCTTTAGCGCAGCAGCGACAGAACGCTTTGCGGCAGCTGGTTGGCCTGGGCCACCATCGCCGTGCCGGCCTGCTGCAGGATCTGCGAACGCGACAGGTTGGCGGTTTCGACGGCGAAGTCGGCGTCGGTGATCCGGCCCTTGGCGGCCGAGATGTTTTCGTTCTGGATGTCGATGTTCTCGACGGTCTTCTCGAAACGCGTCTGCAGCGCGCCCAGGTCGCCACGTGCGGAGTTGACCTGGTCAATCGCGCTGTCGACCTGCTTCAAGGCCTTCCAGGCACCCGATTGCGAGCCGATGTCGATGCCGTCAATGCCCGTTTGGTTGGCAGTCGCCGTGCCGGCTGCGGCGATGGCCGTGCCGGCCACGGTGATGCCCGTGGTCGCTGCGGTGAAACCGGCGCCAAGCACAACGGCTTGCGAAGAACCGTCGGCATTCACGTTGTCAGACATGATTTCAACGGTGAATACCTTGGTTGCGGAGTCCTGCTTGAGGAATGCAGTCACGCCCGTGTCCGCGGTCTTGGCATTGATCGCTGCAACCACCTGGCCCATGCGCTCTTCGGCCGAGCTGGCTTCGGCCAGAGGGCCCAGATTGACGGCCGTGCCGCCATTGACGGCGATGGTCAGCGTGGCGCCAGTGTCCGCAGCCAGATTGTTCAGCACAGCGGCGCCAGCGGTCACGGTTTCGCTGTCGGTGGCGTAGGAAATGTTGCTCAGGCCCTTGGCCGAGGCATTGGCCACGCTGCTGAGCGTGATGTTGTCGCCGGCGTTGGCGCCTACCTGGAACATCGCGCCCGAGAACGAACCGTCCAGCAGCTTCTTGCCGTTGAACTCGGTGGTCTTGGCCACGCGGTCGATTTCCGACACCAGCTGGTTGACTTCCGACTGCATCGCGTCACGGTCGCTCTGGCTGTTGGTGGCGTTGCTCGACTGCACGGCGAGTTCACGCACGCGCTGCAGCATGTCGCCCACCTTGCCCAGCGCGCCTTCAGCGGTCTGCGCCAGCGAGATGCCGTCGTTGGCATTGCGTGCGGCCACCGTCAGACCCTTGGTCTGCGCGGCCATGCGCTCGGAAATCGCCAGGCCGGCCGCGTCGTCCTTGGCGCTGTTGACGCGCAAGCCCGACGACAGGCGCTGCATCGACGTGCTCAGCGAACTGCCCGACAGGCTCAGATTGCGCTGGGCGTTGATCGACGCCACATTGGTATTGATGGTCATTGCCATGGTGATCTACCTCTTTAAAAAACAGAGATGCCCCCGCCCCCATCCACCGACCCCGGGTCGCAGCAGGACGCGCACGGAGGGAAAAGCTTTAGCGCAGCAGCGACAGAACGCTTTGCGGCAGCTGGTTGGCCTGGGCCACCATCGCCGTGCCGGCCTGCTGCAGGATTTGCGCCTTCGACAGATTCGCGGTTTCGACGGCGAAGTCAGCGTCGGTGATACGGCCGCTGGCAGCCTTGATGTTCTCGTTCTGGATGTCGATGTTCTCCACCGACTTCTCGAAACGTGTCTGCAGCGCGCCCAGGTCGGCACGCGCCGAGTTGACGGTGTCGATAGCGCTGTCGACCTTCTTGAGCGCCAGCCAGGCATCGGCCTGGGTCGAAACGGACAGGCTGTCCAGCCCCTTGGCTGCCAGCGAACCCGTGGCGGTGTCAGCCTCGAAGGCCGTGTTCGCCACCAGATTCGCGGTGTCATCCAAGCCTGTGGCTTCCACTGCGAAGCCCGTCAGGGTGATGGCATCGGTTTCGTTGTCGCTGCGCAGCTTGATTTCGTCGCCGTCCAGAAAGGCGGTGACACCCGTATCGGCGGTCTTGGCATTGATCGCCGCGACCACCTGGCCTGCGCGTTCCTTGCCGCTGGACGCCGCAGCGATGGCGTCCAGGTCAACGCCATTGACGGTCAGGTCGCCCTTGACATAGGCGGTGTCGTAGCCGTCCACGGCACCTGCTGCCGCGACGATATCCGTGACATCGCCGGTGGTCTGGTAATACTTGACCGATGCCAGCTGATCAGCCTTGGCATTGCCGATGCCGCCCACGGTGATGTTGTCGCCGGCGTTGGCGCCGACCTGGAACACGCCGCCCGCAAACGAGCCGTCGAGGATCTTGGTGCCGTTGAAGCTGGTGGTCTTGGCCACGCGGTCGATTTCGGAGACCAGCTGCGTGACTTCGGCCTGCAGCGCGTCACGGTCGCTCTGGCTGTTGGTCGCGTTGCTGGACTGCACAGCCAGTTCACGCACGCGCTGCAGCATGTCGCCCACCTTGCCCAGCGCGCCTTCAGCGGTCTGCGCCAGCGAGATGCCGTCGTTGGCATTGCGCGCCGCGACCGTCAGACCGCCGCTTTGTGCCTTCATGCGCTCGGAGATCGCCAGGCCGGCCGCATCGTCCTTGGCGCTGTTCACGCGCAGGCCCGACGACAGGCGCTGCATGGAGGTGCTCAGCGAATTGCCCGACAGGCTCAGATTGCGCTGGGCGTTGATCGACGCCACGTTGGTATTGATGGTCATTGCCATGCTTATCTACTCCTAAGATTCGATTGCGTTCATCGTCAGCACCCGGTGCCGGCGGCGGTTCTGTTTTCCTGCGGCGCTATTTGCAACCACTGAGATCTATATCGGTTGTTTGGCAGGGCGCTTGAGGCTTATTTATGCGGGCCTACCCTTGGAAATGACGGTTTGCGGCAGCTTTTCTGCCGTCTGCAGGGCGGCTTCGACCAGCCCCGCTCGACTGGCTCGGCGGCAACGGCAAGCGCACAAAAAAAGCCTTGCACGCACGCGGCGCAGCAAGGCTTTTCGTTGAGGGTGCGGCAGGCCGCGGGGCTTACTTCAGCAGCGACAGCACGCTTTGCGGCAACTGGTTGGCCTGGGCCACCATCGCCGTGCCGGCCTGCTGCAGGATCTGCGAGCGCGACAGGTTGGCGGTTTCCACGGCGAAGTCGGCGTCGGTGATACGACCGCTCGCGGCCTTGATGTTCTCGTTCTGGATGTCGATGTTCTCGACCGACTTCTCGAAACGCGTCTGCAAGGCACCCAGGTCGGCACGCGCCGAGTTGACGGTGTCGATGGCGCTGTCGACCTTCTTCATCGCCAGCCAGGCATCGGACTGGGTGGATACGGAAATGCTGTCCAGGCCCTTGGCCGCGGCCGTGCCGGCGGCGTTGTTGGCCACGGCCGTGGTGTTGGCAACCGCCACCAGACCCGTGGTGGCCGCACCCCAGCCAGCGCCGGTCAAGGTCACGCCCAGGGTCTCGTTGTCGCTGCGCAGAATGAAGTTGCCGTTTTCCACAAAGGCCGTGACACCGGTATCCGCAGTCTTCGCATTGATCGCCGCGACGACCTGGCCGGTGCGCTCCTGCGCGCTGGTCGCGGCATCGATTCCGCCGATGTCCACGCCATTGACCGTCAGACCGGTGGTGATGGCGACGTTGGCTGCTGCGACGGTGCCGGTGGCAACGGTCGTGGAATAGTAGGTCACGGTCGACAGGTCCACAGCCTTGGCATTGCCGATGCCGCCCACGGTGATGTTGTCGCCGGCGTTGGCGCCGACCTGGAACACGCCGCCCGCAAACGAGCCGTCGAGGATCTTGGTGCCGTTGAAGCTGGTGGTCTTGGCCACGCGGTCGATTTCGGAGACCAGCTGCGTGACTTCGGCCTGCAGCGCGTCACGGTCGCTCTGGCTGTTGGTCGCGTTGCTGGACTGCACAGCCAGTTCACGCACGCGCTGCAGCATGTCGCCCACCTTGCCCAGCGCGCCTTCAGCGGTCTGCGCCAGCGAGATGCCGTCGTTGGCGTTGCGCGCCGCCACCGTCAGGCCGCCGCTTTGCGCCTTCATGCGCTCGGAGATCGCCAGGCCGGCCGCATCGTCCTTGGCGCTGTTGACGCGCAGGCCGGAGGACAGGCGCTGCATGGAGGTGCTCAGCGAATTGCCCGACAGGCTCAGGTTGCGCTGGGCGTTGATCGACGCGACGTTGGTGTTGATAGTCATTGCCATGGTGTCTGCTCCTGGATGCGGTTACGTTCGACGTTCAGCACGGGACCCTTGCATGCCAGGGCTGGCGCTGTACTTGTCGGCGGGAGAAATTCCTGCCACTGAATGGGTTTTCGGACCTTTTTGCGCGGGCTTGAGGACTTTTTTGCATTGCGCGGAAAAAAACGCGCTGCCCAATGCAAAAAGCCTTGCAGCACCAGGCCTGCAAGGCTTTCAACCGACCTGCCCGCCTTGGCGGCGGGCATGCGGCGGGCTTACTTCAGCAGCGACAGCACGCTTTGCGGCAGCTGGTTGGCCTGGGCCACCATCGCCGTGCCGGCCTGCTGCAGGATCTGCGAGCGCGACAGGTTGGCGGTTTCCACGGCGAAGTCGGCGTCGGTGATCCGGCCACTCGCGGCCTTGATGTTCTCGTTCTGGATGTCGATGTTCTCGACCGACTTCTCGAAACGCGTCTGCAAGGCGCCCAGATCGGCACGTGCCGAGTTGACGGTGTCGATCGCGCCATCGATCTTCTCGAGTGCCAGCCAGGCGCCAGCCTGGGTGGAGATGTCAAGCGTGTCCAGGCCGCTTGTATCGGCTCCGGCAGCTGTGGTCGCCACCGCCGCGGAAAGGCCCAGGCCTGGTTCGGTTGCCGCCAAGTCAAAGCCCGTCAATGCCTGGGCCGCAGCGCTGTTCGACTGCAGCGTGACGCTGAAGCCGGTGGCCGTCTCGGACAGGAAAGCCGTCACGCCCGTATCGGCGGTCTTGGCGTTGATCGCCGAGACCAGCTGCCCGGCGCGCTCCGAAGCGCTGGCCGCGGGCTCCAGGTCAGCCAGCGTGACAGTGCCGATCTGCAGGCCGGTCACCGTTGCGGCCTCGTCGATATCGGCGCTCACCAGGTCCAGCGTGGCTTCGAAATAGTCCGCCGTACCCATGCTCGCCACCTTGGCGTTGGCGATTCCGCCGACCGTGATGTTGTCGCCGGCATTTGCGCCGACCTGGAACACACCGCCGGCAAACGAACCGTCGAGAATCTTGGTGCCGTTGAAGCTGGTGGTCTTGGCCACGCGGTCGATTTCAGCGGACAGCTGGCTGACTTCGGACTGCAGCGCATCGCGGTCCGAGGCGCTGTTGGTGGCATTGCTCGACTGCACGGCCAGTTCACGCATGCGTTGCAGCATGTCGCCGACCTTGCCCAGCGCGCCTTCAGCGGTCTGCGCCAGCGAGATGCCGTCGTTGGCGTTGCGCGCTGCCACTGTCAGGCCGCCGCTTTGCGCCTTCATGCGTTCGGAGATGGCCAGACCGGCGGCATCGTCCTTGGCGCTGTTGACGCGCAGGCCGGAAGACAGGCGCTGCATGGAAGTGCTCAGGGAATTGCCCGACAGGCTCAGGTTGCGCTGTGCGTTGATCGAAGCCACATTGGTGTTGATGGTCATTGCCATGGTGTCTGTCCTTTAGCCTGTCGTTGATTCTTCAGCGCCGGGGGACTGTGCCCTGATCCGTTCGCCGCCTACCTTTGGGTTATCGGAGCAGGCCATCAAAGCTTGAGGAATTTCTTGCAATTTTTTTGCGCGCACGCGCCTGCCTCCCCAGGGAAGCGGCGAGATAGCCGGCTTTCCCGGTTTTTATCCCCCCGCTGGAGCGGGGAGAAACAGGAAGAATCCTTTCATCGCTAGGGCTGCCTGTCGCGCAACCGAGTCCTAAAAGCTTTTTGTAGCGATGCAACCTTGCCTTTCTGAAGGGACCCTGTCATGGCCGCAACTATCAATACCAATATTGCCTCTATCAATGCGCAGCGAAACCTGAGCCTCTCGGGGAACTCGCTTGCAACGTCCATGCAGCGTCTGTCTTCGGGCCTGCGTGTGAACAGTGCGAAGGACGATGCCGCCGGTCTGGCCATCTCCGAACGCATGAACACCCAGGTCAAGGGCCTGACGGTGGCGGCACGCAATGCCAACGACGGCATTTCGCTGGCGCAGACCGCTGAAGGCGCGCTGGGCAAGGTCGGCGACATGCTGCAACGCATGCGTGAGCTGGCCGTGCAGTCGAGCAATGCCACCAACAGCGCATCGGATCGCGTTGCGTTGCAGGCCGAAGTGACCCAGCTGGCCGCTGAAATCGACCGCGTTGCCAAGCAGACCAATTTCAACGGCCAGAAGATTCTCGACGGCTCGTTTGCCGGCGCGGTGTTCCAGGTGGGCGCCAACTCGGGCGACAACGTCACGCTGGGCGCGCTCGCGGACACCCGTTCCAGCCAGGTGTCCAACATCAGCTACGGCACGTCCTCGCTCACCGGTGCCGCAGCACTGAACACCGACGACCTGAATCCCCCGGCCCTCGACGACTTCGCCGACCCCATCGCCAAGGGCGCACTGCAGATCACCATCGGCACCGCCCCCTCGGCGTTGGCCATCGATCTGGAAGCCATCGAGCCCGCGAACAGCAGCCTCGAGCGCCTGGGCCAGGTCGTGACCGCGATCAACAACAAGTCGGCCGATACCGGCGTGACGGTGTACATGTCCAAGGTGCCCAACACCAACAGCTATGAACTCCATGTGATGTCGGAAAAGCTCGACGCCGCCGGCGCGCCCGTGGCGGTCGCCTTCGGCGCAGGCTTCACGGCCACGCTGACCGGCGTCACCGGCGGCCTGGACATCGATCCCGCCGATGCCACCGAGGGCATGACCGATGTGCGCGGCATCGACGACATCGACGTGCGCACGCAAGAGGGTGCATGGGTCGCATTGAAGAAGATCGACAGCGCAGTCGACCAGGTCAACGGCGCGCGCGCCACGCTGGGTGCGATGCAAAGCCGCTTCGAGAACGCCGTCAGCAACATCGACATCCAGGTGGAAAACCTGTCGGCGGCGCGCGGGCGCATCGTCGACGCGGACTTCGCCAAGGAAACCGCCAACCTGTCGCGCACGCAGATCCTGCAGCAGGCCGGCACGGCCATGGTGGCCCAGGCCAACCAGTTGCCCCAGCAAGTGCTGCAACTGCTGCAAAGCTGAGATCCGCGGATCAAGCAATCATGCCTGTCGCTGTGCAGGCCGCGGCCGGCAAGACAGGCGCGCGCCCCATGGCTGCGCGCCTTTTGGCGTGTTGTGCCTCTATAGCACAACGCAGTTCCAGCGAACAATCCAGCTTTCCGGGCTTTTTTCGGATGTTGAGCACCTTCACACTTTGACACAATCCCCCCATGCTCGTCATTCTTGGTTTACTCATCGGCCTCGCCTGTGTCTTCGGCACCTATGTCATGCACGGCGGCAATATCGGCGTGGTCGCAAAGGCCCTGCCATTTGAAATGCTCACCATCGGGGGGGCTGCGCTAGGGGCGTTCATCGTTTCTAACCAGCCCAAGGTGATCAAGGCCACGATGCGCGCGCTGCCCGCCGCGCTCAAAGGCTCCAAATACAACAAGGACCGCTTTCTCGAGCTGATGGCCCTGCTCTACGAAATCCTGCAGAAAGCGCGCAAGGAAGGCCTGATGGCCATCGAGTCCGATGTCGAGGCACCCGAGGAATCTCCGATCTTCCAGAAGTACCCGGAATTGCTCAAGGACCACCACATCATGGAATTCCTCACCGACTATCTGCGCATGATGGTCTCGGGAAATCTCAACGCCCACGAAATCGAATCGCTGATGGAAAGCGAAATCGAGACCCACCACCAGGAGTCGCATGCACCCATCGCGGCCCTGGGCAAGGTCGCTGGCGCGCTGCCCGCGTTCGGGATTGTCGCGGCCGTGCTGGGCGTGGTGAACACCATGGGCTCTGTGGGCCAGCCGCCCGCCGTGCTCGGCGCGATGATAGGCTCGGCGCTGGTCGGCACTTTCCTCGGGATCTTGCTGGCCTATGCCGTGGTCGAGCCGATTGCCGGCCTGATCGAGCAGCGTACGATGGATGCAGCCAAGGAATTCGAATGCATCAAGACCACGCTGCTCGCCAGCATGCAGGGCTACAACCCCGCGACCGCGATCGAATTCGGTCGCAAGGTGCTGTTCTCGACCGAGCGCCCCGGCTTCCTGGAACTCGAAAACCACGTCAAGGGCAAGAAGTAAGCCCGGACTCCACCGGCGTACCGCACCATGGCTGACAAAAAACTCCAACCCATCATCGTCAAGCGCATCAAGAAGGCCGCCCATGCCCCGCATGGCGGTGCCTGGAAGATCGCCTACGCCGACTTCATGACGGCGATGATGGCGTTTTTCCTGTTGATGTGGCTGCTGGGGTCGACCTCCAAGGGCGACCTGCAGGGCATTGCCAACTATTTCAACGCGCCGCTCAAGGTGGCGATGCAGGGCGGCGATGGTTCGGGCAACAGCTCGAGCATCATTCCCGGCGGCGGCAACGACCTGTCCAAGGTCCACGGCCAGGTGCAGCGCTCCGAATCGAACGAAAAGGCCGACCGCAAGCAAAGCCTGGACGCGGCCAAGGCCGAGCGCGCGCGCCAGGATGCGGTGCGCATCAAATCGCTGCAGGCCAAGGTCGACGCCATGATCACCGGCAACCCCAAACTCAACGAGTACCGTTCGCAGATCCGCGTGCTGGTGACTCCCGACGGACTGCAGATCCAGATCGTGGACGAGCAGAACCGCCCTATGTTCGACAGCGGCAGCGCCATCGTGAAGCCCTACATGCAGGACATCCTGCGTGCCGTGGGCGCCGCGTTGGGCGAGACCGAAAATCGCATCAGCCTTTCCGGCCACACCGACGCCGCGCCTTATGGCAACGGCAGCCGGGGCTACAGCAACTGGGAGCTTTCGGGCGACCGTGCCAATGCCTCGCGTCGCGAGCTGATTGCCGCGGGCATGCCCGCGGACAAGCTCGCGCGTGTTGTCGGCATGGCTGAAAGCGATCTGCTCGATACAGCAAACCCGCGTGCGCCGCAAAATCGGCGCATTACCATCACCGTGCTGACCCGCGAAGCCGAAGAACGGCTGTTGGGCAAAGAGCACACGCCTTTGCCCGTTGCAGAAAAGCACGACAATCCACCCGCTGGCACGCGATAGCAATCTTTTGTCACGCTTGCTACCGAGTTTGTCTTTCTCTCCAGAGCACATTACGACCGAAAGGGTCTCACGTGGCTAATGCCTTGCGTTTTTTGATCGTTGACGACTTTTCCACCATGCGCCGCATCGTGCGCAATCTACTCAAGGAAAGTGGTTACCCCGAAGCCGATGAAGCCGAAGACGGCGTGGTTGCGCTGCACAAGCTGCGCAACAGCAAGTTCGATTTTGTCGTCACCGACATCAACATGCCCAACATGAACGGCTTCCAGCTGCTCACCGAAATCAAGCAGGACGAGAAGCTCAAGCATCTCCCCGTGCTGATGGTGACCGCCGAAGCCCGCAAGGAAGACATCGTGGCAGCGGCGCAGAACGGCGCAGCAGGCTACATCGTCAAGCCTTTCACCAAGGCCACGCTCGAAGAAAAGGTTGGCCTGATCCTGAAGAAGCTGGGGATGTAACAGCATGGACAGCAACACGGCCGCCGAACCCGGCGAACTGCACTACAAGATTGGTGTGCTGACGCGTCAGCTGCATGATTCGCTCAATGAACTGGGCTTGGCAGATCGGCTGCGTGGTTCCATGGACGAGTTGCCCGATGCCCAGAGCCGGCTGTCCTATATCGCCCGGCTCACGGGCGAGGCCGCCGAGAAGGTGCTCAACCGCGTCGAGCAGGCGAAGGCCCAGCAGGCCTATATCGCCAGCGAAACGCGGCGCATGGTCGAAGCCCTGGTCAAGGACCCGGTCGCGGCCGTGGCCAAGGGCGACATCATGAACTTCCTCACCGACATGGAAGACGTGACACAGAAGGCCGACGAGCATCTGACCGAAATCATGATGGCGCAGGACTTTCACGATCTGACCGGCCAGGTGATCAGTCGCGTCGTGGCCCTGGCGTCCAACCTCGAGGATCAGCTGGTGCAGATGCTGATCCAGACGGCGCCTCCAGGCGGCGTGCCGCCGGCGGTAGCGGCTTCTGTCGCCCCCGCAGCCGTGGTCGGCGCCGCGGTGGCCACGGAATCGCTCGCCGGTCCCGTGGTCGAAGGCACGCGCACGGCGGAAGTCGTGACTTCGCAATCGCAGGTCGACGACCTGCTGGCCAGCCTGGGGTTCTGAAAGCCCGGCCATGGCCGAGCGGCGCAGGCCGCTCGCACGGCCATGCCCCGGCCCCTGGGCCGGCGCGCGCCTGCTTCACGGGCGGCAAGCCCCTGCCGGCACGGATGAACAGCAGGCTTTCGCGGCTGCTTTTCGGGCTTTAGCGAAACGAGGCCATGGCGACAATGGCGGTGACATTCGGTCACAAACGCCATGGACTCCAGCCAAGACAAAAATCTCCCCGCCACCGAGCGCAAGTTGCAAAAGACGCGCAAGGACGGCCAAGGTGCGCGCTCGCGCGACCTGTCGCACCTGGCGATCCTGGGCATGGGCGCGGCCGCGATGCTCATCGGCGCACAGCCGCTGACCAACCACCTCAAGCTGGCTTTCACGCACCAGTTCTCGTTCAACGCCCAGATCGTGCAGACGCCCGCGCTGATGCTCGAGCGCCTGCTGCAGATGGGCGCCATCGGCCTGATCGCCTGCGTGCTGTTCGCGCTCGCAACCATCTCGGCTGCGGTGATCAGCGGCATTCTGGCCGGCGGCTGGATCTTCAGCTTCACGCCGGTAGCCCCGAAATTCAGCCGGCTCAACCCGCTGTCGGGCATTGCCAACCTGTTTTCCAAGCAGCAGATGGTCACCGTGGTGAAGATGGTCCTGATGACCATCATTCTCTCGTTCGTGGCCTGGAAGTACCTGTCGGGCGGTCTCGAGGAAATGGCGCGCGTGATCAGCCAGCCTTCGCCCATGGCGCTGGCCATGGTCGGCGAGTGGCTGGCCGGCGGCGTCGCCGTGCTGCTGCTGGTGGTGTTCCTGGTCGCGCTGATCGACGTGCCGCTGCAGGCCTTCCTGTTCAAGTCGCGCCTCAAGATGTCGCACCAGGAGGTCAAGCAGGAACACAAGGAATCGGAAGGCAACCCCGAAATCAAGGGCAAGCTGCGTCAGAAACAACGCGAGATCGCCAACCGCGCCAGCATCGGCGCCGTGCCCAAGGCCGACTTCGTGGTCATGAACCCGACCCACTACGCCGTGGCGCTGCGCTACGACGAAGCCAACATGGACGCGCCCCAGGTCATTGCCAAGGGCACGGACCTGCTCGCGCAGAAGATCCGCGAAGTGGCCAATGCCCACAATGTGCCCGTGCTGCAGTCCCCCATGCTGGCGCGCGCGCTCTACGCGCACGCCGAACTCGACCAGCCGATTCCCGCGCCGCTGTACACCGCGGTCGCCCAGGTCCTGGCCTATGTCTACCGCCTCAAGGCCGCAATGCGCGGCGAAGGCCTGATGCCACAGGCGCTTGACGAAATCCCGGTCCCTCCTGAACTCGACCCGCACCAGCGGGCGGCCCCCCTCGCACCGCAACCGCGGGCAGCCCTCTAAGGCAGCGCCACAATGAACACTTCGATGAAATCCCTGCAGCTCATGGGCAGCAAATACGGCGCGGCCGCTCAGGGCATGTCGGCCCCGTTGCTGGTGGTGGCGATCCTGGCGCTGATGGTGCTGCCGATTCCGCCCTGGCTGCTCGACACGTTCTTCACGCTGAACATCGCGGTCGCGCTGATGGTGATGATGGTCGCGGCCTACATGATCCGGCCGCTGGACTTCGCGGCCTTCCCCACGGTGCTGCTGCTCACAACGCTGATGCGCCTGTCGCTCAACGTCGCCTCGACGCGCGTGGTGCTGCTCGAAGGCCACACGGGCCCGGGCGCGGCCGGTGCGGTGATCGAGGCTTTCGGCCACTTCCTGATCGGCGGCAACTTCGCGGTCGGTCTGATCGTGTTCGCAATCCTGGTGGTGATCAACTTCGTGGTGATCACCAAAGGCGCGGAGCGCATTGCCGAAGTCTCGGCGCGCTTCACGCTGGACGCCATGCCCGGCAAGCAGATGGCGGTCGACGCCGACCTGAACGCCGGCCTGATCAATGAAGACGAAGCCAAGCGCCGCCGCGCCGAAGTCGGCGAGGAAGCCAACTTCTTCGGCTCCATGGACGGCGCCTCGAAATTCGTGCGCGGCGATGCGATCGCCGGTATCCTGATCCTGGTGCTGAACATCGTCGGCGGCTTCATCATCGGCATGGCCCAGCACGGCCTGACGGCCGGTCAGGCCGCGGACAACTACGTCCTGCTGGCCGTGGGCGATGCGCTGGTCGCGCAGATTCCCGGCCTGCTGATCTCGGTGGCCGCGGCCATGGTGGTCTCGCGCGTGGGCAAGGGCGAAGACATGGGCCGGCAGATCGTCGACCAGCTGTTCATGTCGCCGCGCGTGCTGGGCGTGACCGGCGGCGTGCTGGTGCTGCTGGGCCTGATTCCCGGCATGCCGCATCTCGTCTTTCTGGCCATGGGCAGCGCGCTGATCTATGGCGCCTGGGTGCTGTCGCGCCGCCAGCAGGCCGAGAAAGCCGCCAAGGCCGCTGCTCCCGCGGCGTCGCAGCAGGCCCCGACGGGCGATGCCGGCGAAGCCAGCTGGGACGACCTGCAGCCCGTGGACCTGCTGGGCCTGGAGCTGGGCTACCGTCTGATCGCGCTGGTCGACAAGAAGCGCCAGGGCGACCTGCTGACGCGCATCAAGGGCGTGCGCCGCAAGTTTGCACAAGAGGTCGGCTTTCTGCCGCCGGCCGTGCATGTGCGCGACAACCTCGAACTCAAGCCCAGCGCCTACCGCGTGACGCTGCGCGGCGTGAGCATCGCCGAAGGCGAAGCCTTCCCCGGCATGTTCCTGGCGATCAACCCGGGCGGCATCAGCACGCCGCTGATCGGCACGCCGACCACGGACCCGGCCTTTGGTCTGCCGGCCCACTGGATAGACGAACGCCAGAAGGAAGCGGCACAAATGGCGGGTTTTACCGTCGTTGATTCAGAAACCGTGATGGCCACGCATTTGTCACACTTGATGCAAGTGCATGCGGCCAAGCTCCTGAGCCGCACGGAGACCCAGCAGCTCGTGGAACACGTGGCGCGCCAGGCTCCAAAGCTGATTGAAGAAGTGGTTCCGAAAATGGTGTCGATCTCAACATTCCAGAAAGTGCTCCAGCTGCTGCTGGAAGACGCCGTGCATATCCGCGACATCCGCACCATCATCGAGACCCTGGCCGAGCATGCTCCTCTCACCCAGGATCCCGTGGAACTGGCCCGCCGCGTGCGCATTGCGCTGTCGCCGGCCATCGTCCAGCAGATCTACGGCCCGACGCGCGAACTCAATGTGATCGCGATCGAGCCCGGCCTCGAGCGTCTGCTGGTGCAGGCGCTGGGCAACCCTTCGGCACCCTCGCTCGATCCGGGCGTGGCCGAAATCCTCACACAACGGGCCGCCGACGTGGCCCAGAAACAAGAAGAGCTGGGAATGCCCGCATGCCTGCTGGTACCCGACTCGATCCGCAACGCCATTGCCCGTCTGTTGAAGCGCGTGGCTCCCCGTCTGCAGGTGCTCTCGCACAGCGAGATTCCCGAGACGCACACCATCCGCATTGGCCCCATTCTTAAAGGTGCATCCGCATGAACATCCGCCGCTTTACTGCCCCCACCTCGCGCGAGGCCCTGGCCAAGGCGCGCATGGCCTTCGGCGACGGCACGTTGATCCTGTCGAACCGTGCGACGCCCGAAGGCGTGGAAGTGACCGCCACCGCCGAAGACATGCTCGAGCAGCTCGATGGCGGCGTCGCGACCAGCTCGCCGCTGCAGGCCGCGATCGAGAAGCGCGCCGCCGACGAAACCCGCGCGCCGGGCAAGCCGCGCGCTGCCGCGCTGGCGCCCGCCGCTGCAGCCGCGACCGAAAGCCCGGCGACATCGCCGCTGCGCCAGACCGTCGAGGACGACGCCGCCCAGCTGGCCATGAGCACGCTGTCGTTCCAGGACTATGTGCGCGAGCGCATGCTGCGCCGCCGCCACGAGAGCCTGCACGGCGAAGCCGCTCCCGCTGCCGAACCCGCATTTGAAGATGAGCAGCTGCCGACGTTCGCCCAGCGCGCGCGCCAGCTCGACGAACTGCGCCGCGAGCCCGTGCCCACGCCCGAAGCCGTGGCCCGCCACAACCCGCTGCGCGCCGCCAAGGCCAACCAGCGCCCCGCGAGCCGCCAGGCCTCGGCCCGCGCCTCGACCAGCCAGCCCGCAGCGCGTGCACCAGCCGCCGCGCCGCAGGTGATGATGGACGAGCTGCAGTCGATGAAGGCGCTGATCGAAGACCGCTTCAACACGCTGGCCTGGCTGGGCCAGGCGCGCCAGAGCCCGCTGCACTCGAACCTGATGCTCAAGCTGATTCGCGCCGGCTACTCGCCCGCGCTGTCGCGCATGCTGCTCGAAAACCTGCCCGCCAACAGCTCGCCCTCGCAGGCCGTGCGCTGGCTGATGGACGTGCTCGAACGCAACCTGCGCACCAATGCCCAGGCAGCCCCCATTTACGACCAGGGCGGCGTGTTCGCGCTGGTCGGCGCCACCGGCGTCGGCAAGACCACGACCACGGCCAAGCTCGCCGCAATGGCCGCACGCATCCACGGTGCGCGCGAAGTCGGCCTGATCACGCTGGACACCTACCGCGTGGGCGCCCATGAACAGCTGCGCGCCTATGGCCGCATGCTGGGCATCGTCGCCCACCAGGCGCATGACCGCGCGGCCCTGCAGGATCTGCTGGGTCTGCTGGCGAACAAGAAGATGGTGCTGATCGACACCACCGGCGTCGCTCCGCGCGATCCGCGCAAGGACGACATCCTCGAAGTGCTGGACCTGCCCGGCGTGCAGCGCATGCTGGTGCTCAATGCGAGCAGCCAGGGCGACTCCAACGACGAAGTGCTCAACGCCTTCAAGGCCGAAGGCTGCCAGCAGGTGATCCTGTCCAAGGTCGACGAGGCCGTGAAGCTCGGGCCTTCGATCGACACGCTGATCCGCCACCAGATGCAGCTGTGCGGCGTGACCAACGGCCAGCGCGTTCCCGAAGACTGGGAAGCCGCGGATGCGAATCAGCTGGTCGCCGCCTCGATGCGTTCGACGACGCGCTCGGCGTTCGATCCCAAGGCCATAGAACTGGACTTCTTCTTCACCCAGTCCAGCCTGGCCGGCGAAATGATGGAGCCCGGCCATGCTTGACAACGGCAACCAGGGCTGCGGCCTGCAGGCCGGTGCTGCCTGGCATGAACTCCAGGTCTGCGCCATCGCCTATTCGGCGACGGCGCCGGCCGGGGGACTGCTGTGGCCGCTGAGCGCGCAATTGCAGCAGCTCGGCTACCCGGTGCTGGTGCTCGACGCCAGCCAGGCCGAGAGCGCGGCCACACCAGGCCTGCGCGACCTGCTGGCCGAGCCCGCATGGCAGGCCGCGGGCATGGGCCCGCGCCCTACCCAGGCCTCGGTCGCGACGCTGCCCGCAGCCCACGGCCTGCGCCAGCTCGGCAGCCTGGAGTCGCTGCTGACCTATGCGCGCCGCTATGCGGTGGTCATCGTGCACGCGCCCGTGGAACAGCTCACGCCGCTGCTGCAAGGCCATGCGACGCGCCCGCTGCTGCCGCTGGACATGCAGCCGCGCGGCATGGAACGCAGCTACCGCCAGATCAAGCACTTGGCCATGCATGCCGGCCTGTCCTGCATCGTGGCCGCCGCGACCGAAGCGCACGAGCCTTTCGCCCGCCGCCATGCCGATACATTGATGGCCTCGCTCACCCAGTGCGCGCAGCGCCACCTGCGCATGCAGCCGCTGTGCACGCTCACCGACCCGGCTTCGACGCAGGACATGCGCCGCCTGGCATTGCTGATGCTCGCGCATGCGGTCACACTGACGCCCGGGCTGGCCGCGAGCACGCCGGCCCGTTTTGCATCGACGCCTGCCTTTTCCCAACCTGCGTGGAGCCTATGAACGCCATGTATACCGCGAACGGCCAGCTCGAACGGAACGCACTGATCCGTCAGCATGTACCCCTGGTTCGGCGCATCGCGCACCACATGATCGCGAAGCTGCCGCCCAACGTGGCGCTCGACGACCTGATCCAGGTCGGCATGATAGGCCTGGCCGATGCGCTGACCCGCTTCGAAGTGGCGCAAGGCGTGCAGTTCGAGACCTTTGCCTCGCAACGCATACGCGGCGCGATGCTCGATGAACTGCGCGAAGGCGACTGGATGTCGCGCAGCTCGCGCAAGAGCCAGAAAGATATCGAGCAGGCGCTGCGCCGGCTCGAACAGAAGCTGGGCCGCAGCCCGCTGGAGTCGGAGATCGCGTCCGAACTGGGCATGCCGCTGGACGAATACCAGTCGCTGCTGGGCAAGGTGCGCGGCACGCAGCTGGTCTATCTCGAAGACATCGCTCCGGGCGACGACAGCGACGGCTTTCTCGATCGCCATGTGGCCGACGACGGCGCCGACCCCATGGCCCTGCTGCGCGATCAGCGGCTGCGCGGCGCGCTGGTCGAAGCCATCAAGGCCTTGCCCGAGCGCGAGCAGTACATCATGGGCATGTACTACGAACACGACATGAATCTCAAGGAAATCGCGGCGGTGCTGGGCGTGACCGAATCGCGCGTGTGCCAGCTGCACAGCCAGGCGATTGCGCGGCTGCGCACCAAGATGCGCGCGCATTAGGAATTCATCGCCCCATAAAAAAACGCAGCTCTCGAAGCTGCGTTTTTTATGGGCGAATGGGAAACAAGTGAGAAGCGGGCGTCAGCTTGCGCTGCGGTAGATGCGCGCCGGGCTGGTGCGCGGCGCACGGCCGGACAGCGCGTCATAGGTCGGGGAGCCGGACTGCGCAGGCAGCAAGGTCGAGACCTTGCGGCCGGTCATCGCGCTGGCGCGCGCAAGTTGTTCGCGCAAGGGGCCAAGCTGGCTGCCCACGGCATCGATGCGCTGCTGCAGGCCAGCATCCAGCGCCTGGCCGCTGCGCATATGCTGCTGGCTGAGCACGGCCAGCGACATGAAGGCGTCGCGCAGGTCTGCGCTGCGCGCCTCGATGGCGCCCGCGTCGGTGCCGACAAGCGCTGCGGACAGCGCCTGCAGGGCGGCTTCGGCCTGGACCAGTGAATCAGACAGTTGCATGGAAAAGACGGATCGGCCTCAGGCCGAGCGCGCCGCCATCGAGTGCGCCAGGATCTCGCCGGTATTGGCCAGCAGCTTGTCGGCAATGGCTGCGGCGTTGAAGCTGAACGTGCCATTGGCAATCGCATCGCGCATCTCCTGGACCGTTTTCGCATTGAATTCGGTCGTGGAGCGCCCTGCGGGCTCCAGCGCTTTGGCCGAACTCGAGAAAGATACAGGCACGCCAGCGGACGAAGTCGCCACTTGAGTGCTTTTTGCCGCTTCTTCAGCAGCCGGGCCGGTCGTTTTGGTGGCTTGCTTTGCCGCCGCCTGCAAGGCAGCAGTGGGAAGCTCAGGTTTTTGTCCAATTTTCATTTATTTCTCCAAGGCCCCATTCGCCTGAGGCTCAGTAACACTGGTTTCGACACCGGCGAAAAAAACTTTAGTCATTTATTGGAGCCGGTGCTGGCTACTTCACTTCCACCACGCCTTGGGCATTGACGACGCCCGTCACCAGGCGGCCATTATCCATGCGCACGCGCACATTTGCACCTTCGGCCCCTGCCGCCATGGCGCGCCCGGTGGACACGATGGAGAAACCACCGCCCGAAACAGCAACCTTGACCTGCGCTCCCATGGCAAACAGCTGGGGCGGGCGCAGCATGTTCTGGCGCAGCGTCTGCCCCGCCTGCAGATGGCGTGCGGCCTCCAGGCCCAGCCAGTCGGGCTGGTTCGCGGCCACGGGGGAGTCGAACTCCGCCCAATCGACTTCGGCGATGGACGCATCGCCGGCCGTCAGGGCATCGCCCTGACGCACATTGTTGTTGAGCACCCACGCCGGACCGAAGGCCTGAACGGTTACAGGAAGATACACATTCCAGGCGCGCGGGCCCTGGAGACAGCGCAGGCCGATACGGGTGCGTCCCCACAGGCGCGTGCCTGCAGGCAAATAGGGTTCGACCTTGGCGCAGGCCGCGAGCTGCAGACGCGAGTCGAGCTTGCCGATCTGCACCTGCAGGCGCAGCGGCAAGCCGGCACTGGAATCGCTGTGCAGCGCGGCATCGGCCCAGCGCTGCGACATGGCCTCGAGCTCGGCATGGGTCTGGGCCTGTGCGCCACCACCGAGCCACAGGCCCAGGCCGGCCAGCACGGCGCCTGCCAGGCCACGCAGCTGCGTTGCGGCGGGAGCGGGTGCGGCCCGAGGCCAGAGACTGCGTTTCAAGTGGTACTCCTCAATTCATGGTGCGGCAATGCGGCACTGCGCCCAGGGCGCGGCCGCCAACATGGCCTGGTGCCGACTTTAGTGCGTTTGCCGCGATCGCAAAGCACGAAACTGCGCAGCAATCCACGCGTTCTTCACGCTTTAGAAAAACGGGGCAATTTCCATAATCAAGGCCTGTCGCGGTGCGTCCTGCATTGCGCCTTCATGACTCCGCTGCGGCGGGGCCACTTTTTTCCGAAGCCACAAGCGCGAGGCCCACATGCTCGACAAAATGACCAGCCGCCTGGATTTCCATAGCACCGCTCTCGTGCTGCGCGCAGAACGCCAGCGCCTGATCGCCAGCAACATTGCCAATGCGGACACCCCGGGCTTTGTGGCGCGCGATCTCAATTTCTCCCAGGCGCTGCGCGCCGCGACCGAAGGCACGAGCCAGCTCGCGGGCAGCAGCGTCAGCCACCAGGGCCATATGCCGCTGCCCGCAGCGCAGACCAGCCACAGCACCGTAGCCCTGGGCTACTCGGTGCAATCCCAGCCCAGCCTCGACAACAACACTGTCGACCTGGACCGCGAGCGCGCGAATTTCGTCGACAACTCCGTGCGCTACGAAGCCACGCTGCGCTTCATCAACGGCCAGGCCAAGGGCATGCTCAGCGCCATCCAAGGCCAGTAAGCACGCGCACCGAACCCTTAAAAGGTAGCACCTATGTCCATGTTCTCCATCTTCAGCGTCTCCGGCAGCGCCGTGAGCGCCCAGTCGCAGCGCCTCAACGTGGTCGCCAGCAATCTGGCCAACGTCGATGCCGTGGCCGGACCCGACGGCCAGGCCTACAAGGCGCGCCAGGTGGTCTTCCAGACCACGCCGCTGGGCGCGGAAGCGGCCTCGGGCGTGCGCGTCAGCGCGATCAACGAGAACCAGTCTCCGGGCCGCAAGGTGCTCGACCCCAACCACCCGCTGGCCGACGAGCAGGGCTATGTGACCCACTCCAACGTGAATGCCGTCGACGAAATGGTCAACATGATCTCGGCTTCGCGCTCCTATCAGAACAACGTCGAAGTCATGAACACCGCCAAGTCGCTGCTGCTCAAGACTTTGCAAATGGGGCAATAAGCCATGATTACCAATCCCGTCATACCGACCACCGGCACCAGCACCAGCGGCACTTCGGCCACCTCGGGCTCATCGACCGATCCCGCGGCAGCGCAGGACCGCTTCCTGAAACTGCTGGTCGCGCAGTTGAACAACCAGGATCCGATGAATCCCATGGACAACGCCGAGATGACGTCGCAGATGGCGCAGATCAACACGGTGGTGGGCATCAACGCGCTCAACAGCACGATGGAAACGATGTCGTCGCAGTTCACCGCGATGCAGGTGCTCCAGGGCACATCGATGATAGGCCGCACCGTGCTCTCCGAAGGCAATGCGCTGGGCACGCCGGTCGAGAAGATCAGCACCGCGGCGTTCGATCTGAACGGCTCGGCCGCCAGCGTGGACGTCAAGATCACCACGGCTTCGGGCACGGTCGTCGACACCGTGAGCATGGGCACGCTCGAAGCAGGCCGGCATTACTTCGCCTGGGACAGCAGCAAATACACGGGCGATGTCAGCGGCCTGCGCTTCGAAGTCGTCGCGGCGAACGGCGCGGCCAAGGTCGCAAGCACGACGCTGTCGCCCAACATGGTGGTCGCCACCAGCACCACCGACGGCGCACTGACGCTGGAACTCGAAAACGGCGAGAGCCTGGCCTACAACAAGGTCAAGGCCGTCTTCTAAGACCCGCGACCACGCACACGATCACCGCAGGAGAACACCATGGGATTCCAACACGGCCTTTCGGGCCTCAACGCCGCCAGCAAGAACCTGGACGTCATCGGCCATAACGTCGCCAACTCCAGCACCACAGGCTTCAAGTCCTCGCGTGCCGATTTCGCCGAAATGGTGGCCAGCGCCATCGGCTCGTCGAGCGGCTCGACCGCAGGCATTGGCGTGAATGTCGCCGCGGTCTCGCAGCAGTTCACCCAGGGCGCGATCAACAGCACGGGCAACAGCCTCGATCTGGCGATCAACGGCGACGGCTTCTTCCACGTGAAGCTGACCGACGGCACCCAGGCCTATACGCGCTCGGGCAATTTCCAGCTCGACAAGGCCGGCAACATGATCACCACCGACGGCGCCAGCGTCATGGGCTATCCGATCGACCCCGCGACCGGCCTGACCAGCGGCACGACGCTGGAAGCCCTCAAGTTCCCCACCGGCCAGCCGATTCCCGCCAAGGAAACGACGGAGATCACGGCCGCGCTGAACCTGAGCGCGCGCGCCGAGAACGCCGCCGGCGACCCCGCCGCAGTGCCGCCCGTGCCGGCAACGCCGCGCGCCACCTACGGCACGTCGATCGAAGTCTATGACAGCCAGGGCATTGCCACGCCGGTCGCGCTGTACTTCGAGAAGTCCGCGGGCAACACCTGGAACGTGTTCAACTCGCTGGATACGGCCGCAACCAGCATCGGCCAGCTGGTCTTCGACGGCAGCGGCAATCTGGTGTCGGGCAGCCCGATCGCGATGACCGTCGCCGCGGCCGATCTGCCCAACCCCAACAACGGCGGTGCGAACCCGGTGCAGGATCTGAGCATCTCGCTGAATCTGAGCGGCGTGACGCAGTCGAGCAGCGAGTTCTCGGTCTCCAAGCTGACCCACAACGGCTATGCCGCGGGCGAGCTCAACGGCATCAAGATCAGCACCGACGGCACCATCATGGCCAGCTACTCCAACGGAGTGACGCGCGCCGAAAGCCAACTGGCGCTGGCCAAGTTCAGCAACAGCCAGGGCCTGTCGGCGATCGGCGGCAACAACTGGGTGGCCACGGCCGACTCGGGTGCGCCGCTGTACGGCACGGCCAAGAGCGGCAGCTTCGGCGCCATGATCTCGGGCGCGCTCGAGAGCTCCAACGTCGACCTGACGGCCGAACTGGTGAACATGATGGGCGCCCAGCGCGCCTACCAGGCCAACGCCCAGACCATCAAGACGCAAGACCAGGTCTTCTCGACCCTGGTGAACCTGCGTTGATTTGACCCGCTAAAGGAGTTCCGCCATGGACCGCATCATCTACACCGCCATGACAGGCGCCAACGCCGCGGCCCACCGGCAGGCGGTGTTGTCCAACAACCTGGCGAACTCCGGCACCAACGGCTTTCGCGCCGAGATGTCGACGTTCCGTTCCGTGCCGCTGCAGGGCAGCGGCTCGTCAACGCGCGTGTTCGCGCTCGAAGCCACGTCGGGCCATCTGGAAACAGCCGGCCCGGCCCAGCGCACCGGCCGCGCGCTCGACGCGATGGCCATGGGCAATGCCTGGTTCGGCGTGCAAGGCCTCGACGGCCTCGAAGCCTATACGCGCAGCGGCGTGTTCGAAGTCTCGGAGCAAGGCGCATTGCTGACCAGCACGGGACTGCCCGTGCTCTCGGACGGCGGCGCGCCGATCGAAGTTCCGCAGGGCGCGGAAATCTCGCTTGCCTCCGACGGCACCGTGACGGCCAAGCTCGCCGACCAGCCGCCGCTGATCGCGGGCCGCGTCAAGCTCGCCACACCCGACGCCGAAAACCCGCTGAAGCGCAGCGATGACGGACTGTTTCGCGCCGCCAACGGCGACCCGCTGCCCAACGATGCCAACGCGCGCCTGCTGTCGGGTGCGATCGAAGGCTCGAACGTCAATTCCGTCGAAAGCATGGTCGGCATGATCGCCGCCTCGCGCCAGTTCGAAACGCAGATGCGCCTGATGCAGACCGCGGAAACCAATGACAAGACCGCTGCCCAGCTGCTGAGCATGAACGGATAACCAGGATTTAGCCATGATCAACTCGCTTTTCATCTCCAAGACCGGCATGGAAGCCCAGCAGACCCAGCTGGACGTGATTTCCCATAACCTGGCCAATGTCTCGACCACGGGCTACAAGCGCGCCAATGCGGTTTTCGAAGACCTGATCTATCAGAACCTGCGCCAGGTCGGTGCCCAGACCACCGAGGAAAACCAGCTGCCCACGGGCCTGCATCTGGGCCTGGGCGTGCGCGCCGCGGCCACCAGCCGCAACTTCCTGCAGGGCACGCTGCAGCAATCGAACAATTCGCTGGACGTGGCGATCAACGGCAACGGCTTCTTCGAAGTCACCCAGCCCGACGGCACCACGGCCTATACGCGTGACGGCTCGTTCCAGGTCAATGCCCAGGGCCAGCTGGTCACCGCCAGCGGCCTGCCGGTGGGCGGCGGCATCACCATTCCCGCGGGCGCAACCAGCGTCAGCATCAGCGCCGAAGGCGTAGTCAGCGCCCTGATGCCCGGCAATGCCGCGCCCCAGGCCGTGGGCAACCTGGCGATGGCGTCCTTCATCAACCCGGCCGGCCTCGAGCCGCGCGGCCAGAACCTGTACATCGAGACCGCGGCTTCGGGCCAGCCCCAGCAGGGCACGCCTGGCCTCAACGGTCTGGGTACGGTCAACCAGGGCTACCTCGAAGGCTCGAACGTCAACGTGGTGCAGGAACTCGTGACCATGATCCAGACGCAGCGCGCCTACGAAATGAATTCCAAGGCCATCCAGACATCCGACCAGATGCTGGCCAAGCTGGCCCAGCTGTAAGCGACCGTTCCTCCTTCGATCTTCAAGGGTCGAAGTGCGCTCACCCCACCCACCTGTGCGCGGTTGCGCATCTTGCCAGGACTTCCCGCCATGACCACCCGCCCCGCCCTCTTTTCCCGTCTCAGCTTCGTGGGCCTCGCGATCAGCGTGCTCAGCGGCTGCGTCGCCACGCTCAACCCGCCGCCGCCGGTCGACATGCCGTCGACTTCGCCGCCGCCCATTCCCAGCCCTGCGGCCTCGCTGCCGGCCACGCCCACGGGCGGACTGTTCCACGCGGCGCGCTATCGCCCCATGTTCGAGGACCAGCGCGCGCGCCTGGTCGGCGACATGGTGACGGTGGTGATTGCCGAGCGCGTCACGGCCTCGCAGCGTTCCACGTCCAGCATCGATCGCGAAAACGAAATGAACGCCGGCCTGACCGCGCTGCCGATCTTCAAGGGCGCGAACGCCGCGAACATCGTCGGCCGCTCGAAGATAGGCGTCGGCAGCGAGAACTCGTTCTCGGGTGCGGGCGAGACCGCCAACAGCAACAACTTCACCGGCTCGATCACCACCACCGTCGTCGATGTGCTGCCCAACGGCCACCTCGTGGTCACCGGCGAAAAGCAGATCGGCGTGAACCACAACGTCGATGTGCTGCGCTTCTCGGGCTCGGTCGATCCGCGCAACCTGCAACCCGGCAGCCTGGTCAGCTCGACCCAGGTGGCGAACGTGCGCATCGAGTCGCGCGGACGCGGCCAACAGGCCGAAGCCCAGTCAATTGGCTGGTTGTCACGCTTCTTTTTGAACGTTATGCCGTTCTGATTCTCCGGAGAATGGACAGCTATGAAAGCACTGTCCACGCTCCTCAAACTGCGCCCGACCCACCTTGCGTTCTGGGCAATCGCCGCAGGCGCGGCGGTGCCGGCCCTGCCAGCCCACGCCCTGCGCATCAAGGAGGTTGCCGCCGTCCAAGGCGTGCGCAGCAACCAACTGACCGGCTACGGCCTGATCGTCGGCCTCGATGGCACGGGCGACCAGACCACGCAGATGCCCTACACCAAGCAGGCGCTCGCAAATTACCTGCAGCAGATGGGCATCGCCCTGCCCGCAGGCGGCAATGCCAGCCAGCTGCAACTCAAGAACGTGGCCGCGGTGATCATCACCGCCGAGCTGCCGGCATTCGCCCAGCCCGGCCAGATGATAGACGTCAACGTATCGTCCATGGGCAATGCGAAGTCGCTCAAGGGCGGCACGCTGGTCGCCACGCCGCTGCGCGGCGCCGACGGTGAAATCTACGCGCTGGCCCAGGGCAACATGGTGGTCGGCGGCGCGGGCGCATCGCAGGGCGGCTCCAAGGTCCAGATCAATCACCTGAGCGCCGGACGCATTCCGCAGGGCGCACAGGTCGAGCGTGCCGTGCCGACGCCGCTGCACCAGGGCAACACCATTCAGCTGAGCCTCAACGCCACCGATTTCCAGACCGCAGACAAGGTCGTGCAGGCCATCAACAAGAACCTGGGCTTCGGCACGGCAAGCGCGCTTGACGGCCGCACGGTCCAGGTCAACGCGCCCAACGACCCGGGCGCGCGCGTGCGCTTCATTGCCCAGCTCGAAGAGCTGGCGATCGGCGCCTCGACGCCCTCGGCCAAGGTGGTGATCAATGCGCGCACCGGCTCCATCGTGCTCAACCAGGCCGTGACGCTGGGCAATTGCGCGATCGCCCACGGCAACCTGTCGATCACCATCAGCTCCACGCCGGTCATCAGCCAGCCCAACCCGCTGTCGCAAGGCCAGACCGTGGTCGCGGAAAAAGCCAGCATCCAGATCCGCCAGGAACCGGGCAACGTGATCCAGGTGCCGGCCTCGCCGCAGCTCACCGACGTGGTGCGCGCGCTCAACTCGCTGGGCGCCACGCCCCAGGACCTGCTGGCCATCCTGCAGGCCATCAAGGCCGCGGGCGCACTCAACGCCGAACTGGAGGTCATATGAGCATGTCGCTGAATTCCACCGTGTCCATGGGCACCTCCAACGCGCTCGCCGTCGACGCGCGTTCGCTCAATGCGCTGAAATACGAAGCCGGGCAGAACAACCCCGAAGCCGTGCGCGAGACCGCCAAGCAGCTCGAGTCGCTGTTCATGCGCGAAATGATCAAGAGCATGCGCGAGGCGACGATGAAGTCGGGCCTGCTTGACGGCGCCCAGGGCAACCTCGGCGCCGACATGCTAGACCAGCAGCTGTCGGTCTCTATGTCGGGCCAGCCCGGCGGACTGGCCGACGCGATCGCGCGCCAACTGTCCAAGGCCATGGGCGGCGTTTCCGAAGGCGACGGCGATGACGCCCTGCCCTCGACGCTGAGCCTTTCGGGCCGCCAGGGTGGGTTTGCGCGCTACGGCGGCTTCGTGCCGAACAAGGGCGTGGCCGCCACCAGCACCGTCGACGCCTATGCCGCGAAAACGCCATCGCCCCAGGGCCTGGACAATTTCGTGCGCTCGCATGCGGTCGCCGCCGAACGCGTGGCCCAGGCCAGCGGCATTCCCGCGGCCTACATGCTGGGCCAGGCCGGCCACGAGACCGGCTGGGGCAAGAGCGAGATCCGCAACGCCGACGGCAGCAACTCGTTCAACCTGTTCGGCATCAAGGCCGGCGGCAGCTGGACCGGCAAGGTCGCGGAAATCACCACCACCGAATACATCGACGGCGTGCCGCGCAAGGTCACGGCCAAGTTCCGTGCCTACAGCTCGTTCGAGGAGTCGTTCCGCGACTACGCACAACTGATCAACAACAACCCGCGCTACGAAAAAGCCCGCGCCCAGACCGGATCGGCGCTCGCCTATGCGAGCGAGCTGCAGAAAGCCGGCTACGCCACCGACCCGCAATACGCCAACAAGCTCAACCGCGCCATCCAGAGTACCCAGCGCGTGCAGGGCACCCAAGCCTAAAAGCCTAGAGAGATAACAAAATGAGCCTTCTCAACGTTGGATCGGGCGCCTTGATGGCCAACCAGATCGCCCTGCAGACCATCGGCAACAACATTGCCAACGTCAAGACCGAGGGCTACTCGCGCCAGACCGTGTCGATGGGCACGAATTTCGGCCAGGACATCGGCTACGGCTACGTCGGCAACGGCGTGAGCGTGAGCTCCATAGTGCGCAACTACAGCGCGCTGCTCAATCGCCAGTCGAACACCGCAGGCTCCATCCACGCCGCCGATCTGGCGCGCGCGGCATCGCTGTCCAAGATGCAGGAAGCCTTCGCCGGCGGCGAAAGCGGGCTGGGCGCGGCGATGAACGACATGCTCAACGGCTTCTCGAACGTGGTCAACGCCCCGACCGACCTCACCGCGCGCAACGTGGTGCTGACGCGCATGACCGAGCTGGCATCGCGCTTCAAGTCGGCCGCGAGCAGCCTGGACGAACTCGAGTACACCAACAAGCTGCAGATCCAGAACGGCGTGACGCTGGTCAACAGCCTGGCAAGCCAGGTCGCCGAGCTCAACGGCCAGATCAGCCGCTCCCAGGCCGCGGGCCTGGTTCCCAACGACCTGCTCGACAAGCGCGACCAGCTGGTGCGCGAGATGAACCAGTACGTGCAGACCAGCCAGGTCGATGGTGCCTACGGCACGATCAACCTGTTCGTCGGCGGCAGCCAGGCGCTGGTGCTGGGCGCGACCGCGGGGCAGCTGGCGGTGCGCGAGTCCGCGCAGTTTCCCGGCAGCGGCCAGATGTCGATCTACTTCAGCCAGCCCGGCAACGAGGCTGTGGAGCTGAGCACTAGCATGATAGGCGGCGGCGAAATCGCGGGCCTGCTGAAATTCAACAACGAAGACCTTGCCGAAGGCCGCAATCTGCTGGGCCGCATGGCCCAGGTGATCAGCACCGCGCTCAATGCCCAGCAGGGCAATGGCCTGACGCTGTCGGGCACGCCAGGCAGTGCGCTGTTCTCGCAGATCACGGAAATGAAGGGCTACACCGCGATCGCCGGCGTCACGGCCTCGGTCAGCTTCGTCGACACCCAGTCGGCCGCCACGCCCAAGCCCGTGCTCGACGCCACCGCCTATGTGGCCTCCGACTACAAGGCGGTTTTCGGCGACGCCGGCGAAGTCCATCTGGTGCGCCTGTCCGACGGGCTCACGCGCACCTACGCCGACGTTGCGGCGCTGTCCGCCGAGACCGTCGACGGCCTGCAGTTCAACATTTCCGCGGCCGGCGCCAAGCATGACACCGTGCTCTTCAAGCCATTCAGCACCGCCGCCGCCGAAATGAAGGCGCTGGTGCTCGCGCCCCAGGACCTCGCGGTTTCCAACCCCATCGCGGCCACCATTTCCGCGGGCAACAAGGGTTCGCTGCAGCTCTCCGGCCTCGCGGTCACGGGAGCGGGCATCCCGGGCGTCAACAGTCCGGTCGACATCACCTTTGCGGTCGATCCGACGACTTCGGCGATCACCTACACCGCCAGCAACGGCGCCACGGGCAACTATGTGGCCGGCCAGCCGCTCAAGATCGACGGCTGGGAGATCACCCTGACCGGCACGCCGCACGCGGGCGACAAGGTCACGGTGGACAATGCCAAGAGCACGGCGCTGGGCGACAACTGGAAACGCGATGCAGGCAATGCGACCGCTTTTCTCGCCTTGCGCGATGCCAAGCTGTACGACGGCGGCACCACGCTCAGCGACGGCTTCTCGACGCTGATCGCCCAGGTCGGCACACGCACGCAAAGTGCCAAGCTGGCCGCCGATCTGTCGAGCACCATCGCCAACAACCTCGAGGCCGAACGGACTTCGATCTCGGGCGTCAACCTCGATGAGGAGGCCGCCAAGCTGCTGCAGTACCAGCAGGCCTACCAGGCCTCGGCCAAGATGCTGCAGATCGCGCAAAGCATTTTCGACAGCATGATCGCCACGGTCGGTCGCTGACACCACAGGAGTTTCCGATGAGCAATACCATCACCCGCCTTGGCACCGCCAACATGTACGACCGCACGGTGAACAACCTCACCGAGCGCCAGGCCCAAATGGCCCATCTGATGGAAAGCACCACTTCGGGCAAGCGCGTGGTGCGCGCCAGCGACGATCCGGTCGCCGCCGCCCAGGCCGAGCGCGCGCGCACGCGCATGGACCGCACCGATGCCGACAAGCGCGCGCTCGACGCGCAGGTTTCCATCATCACCCAGGGCGAAGCCGCGCTGGGCAGCGCCAACACGGCGTTGACGGAATTCCGTTCGATGGTGGTGAATGCGGGCAACGGCACCTATACCCAGACCGAGCGCGATGCGCTGGTCGCCCAGATGACTTCGCTGCGCGACCAGATCGCGAACTTCGCGAACCGCACCGACAGCAACGGGCTGGCGCTGTTCCGCGGCCTGGGCAGCGCCGAGCAGCCGCTGCAGGGCGGCAGTTTCCTGGGCCAGTCGGGCCAGACCAGCAGCGGTGCGAACGGCATCGCCAACTCGCTGGACGGCGTCGCGGCCTTCATGAATGTTCCCACGGGCAACGGCGTGCTGGCCGTGACCCAGAGCGCGACCAACACCGGCAAGGCCTGGACCGACATCGGCCAGATCACCGATCCGACCGCCGCCGCCGCCGCTGCGACCACCGTTCCGCCTATCGACATCACGTTCAGCGTGGCCGCGGACGGCACGACGACGTACAGCATCGCGGGCGGCGCGGCCGTGCCTTACAAATCGGGCGACAAGATCACGGTCGCGGGCATGGGCCTGACCATCACCGGCGCTCCGGCCAACGGCGACAGCTTCACCATCGGTGCGAGCGAGCGCAGCGATCTGTTCAGCATTCTCGACGAGGCGATCAACGTGGTGCGCACCGGCGTCAACCCCGATGGCAGCACGGCTTCGGGCTCGCTGTCCCATGGCATTGCCAAGGCCCTGGCCGAGATCGATACCGGCATGAACCGCATGCAGACCGTGCGCAGCTTTGCCGGCGATCTGCTACAGCGCGCCGATACCTTGACCTTGCAGTTCAGCGCCAAGTCGCTGCAACTCGAAGCCGACCGCTCCTCGGCGGAAGATGTCGATATGATTACAGCACTATCGGATCTGAAAACCCTGCAGACCAACCATTCGGCGGCGCTGCAGTCCTATGCCCAGATCCAGAAGCTGTCCTTGTTCGATTACATCGGTTGATTTTTTGACTTTATTCCATGGCTCTGTCCGCACTCAGTTCTCTGACACTTGGTTATCGGCCGCTCTGGAATAACGAACGCACGCTTGCGGGCGCGCAGCTCTACATCGATTGCGACCCGGCGCTCGATCCCGATATCCCGCACTTCCTGCGCATCCTGCAGGAAATGTGGAGCCAGGCCGCGCCGCCGCTGCTGCTGTCGCCGCAGACACACCAACTGCTCAGCGCCTTCCTGCAGAATGCGCCCGCGGGCAGCCCCTGGATCGAAGTGCGCGGCGACTGGATCGAAGACTCCTCGCTCTACGCCCAGGCCCAGGCCGCGCAGGCGCGCGGACTCAAGCTGGTCTGGCGCGGCGCGCTCGGCGAGCTGCCCGACGCGCGCACCGCGCAATGGTTTGCCAACAGCCTGCTGAGCCTGGCGCCCGACGAGACGCATCCCGAGCACCCCGCGCTGCCCGGCGCGCTGCTCGACGGCCAGATGTACGAAGACGTGCAAAGCCGCCATCTGCTCACGCGCTGCCTCGATGAACACCGCGCGGCCGCCGTGGCCGGCTGGCCCGCCGAAGATGTGCTGCACCAGCTGCGCGGCCGCGGCGCCCAGCCCTGCCGCCGGCGGGTGCTGGAGCTGATGCAGGCCATAGACGCCGAGCAGTCGCTTGAAAGTTTCGAGGCCATCCTGGGCTGCGATCCGGTGCTGGCCTACCGCTTCATGCTCTATACCAATTCCGCGGCACTGGGCCTGCGCACCGGCGTCGACTCGCTGCGCCGCGGCCTGGTGATGCTGGGCTACGGCACGCTGCAGCGCTGGCTGGCCGACCAGTTGCCGCATGCCGACACCGAACCCGATCTGCAGCCGGTGCGCGCCGCGATGGTGATGCGCGGCCAGCTCACGGAACGGCTGGTCGAGGCCGGCATGGGCCATGAGCTGCAGCGCGAAGTCTATTTGTGCGGCCTGTTCTCGCAGCTCGATGTGCTGCTGGGCGAGCCGCTGGCCAGCACGCTGCGCCGCCTGCCGCTGTCCGAGCGCATCTACCAGGCGATCATAGGCAAGACCGGCCCCTACGCGCCCAGCCTCGCGCTGGCCCAGGCGCTGGAGACGCCCGACGGCGCGGCGATTCGCGCGCTGTGCCAGACGCACGAGATGGAGCTTGAAAGCGTCAACCGCAACCTGCTGCGCATGCTGCGCGACGGCTGCGAGTCGGTGCGCCCCATGCGCGCGGAACCTCGCTAACACCCCTCTGTTCCCGGGCCCGTCGATCCGTCGATGGCCCCCGGGCGAAGAGGATCGCGGGCTTGCGTGAAAACACTCTAGGGAGGATGGCGCATTCGCGCATACAGTGACATCCACTGCCCCATTTCTCCCTCTTCCCACGCTTCATGCCTGCCGTCGAATTCACTGCCCTGCTGGTGCTGGCCGCCGCCATGAGCTTCAGTCCCGGCCCGAACACCACGCTGGCGACCACGCTGGCCGCCAACCATGGGCTGCGGCCCAGCCTGCGTTTTGTCTGCGCCGTGCCGTTTGGCTGGTGCCTGCTGCTGCTGCTCACCGCCGCGGGCGTGGGCGCGCTGGTGCTGGCCGTGCCCGCGCTGCGCTGGGCGATCAAGGCGCTGGGCATAGGCTATCTGCTGTGGCTGGCGCTGCGTCTGAGCCGCGCCGGCCAGCTCGCCCAGGCCCAGGGCGGCGCCCTGGCCGTGCCATTCTGGCAAGGCGTGGGCCTGCAGTTCGTGAACATCAAGGCCTGGCTGCTGATGCTGACCGTCGTCGCCGGCTGGATTGCCGGCCATGCCGACGCCTGGCAGCGGCTGGCCGTGGTGCTGCCGGTGATGGCTTTCTTCGCGCTGACCAGCAACCTGCTCTATGCCTGCGTGGGCGCGCTGCTGCGCGGCTGGCTGGCCCACGGCCGGCGCCTGCTGTGGTTCAACCGCTTGATGGCCCTGCTTTTGCTGCTGACCGCGGCCTGGATGCTGGCCGCTTGAAATCCGTTTTGCCCCTTGAAGCGCCCGGTGTGCACCAAAATTGCCATAGCCGCGCCTGTTGCCATTTTTGCGGCTTTGCACGCGATGGGCCCCGCAGGCGACAAAATGGCTGCATTGCTGGTGCGCCAGCGCGGACATTTACGCCGAGCCCGACGCTTCGCCCCCTCGCCAGCACATGCCCCACAACGGCGTGCTCCGATCCCAATCGCATTCCCGAATGCCGGTTTTAGCAAAGACAGAGAGATAGTTATGACGAATTGGACCCTGGCAGCGCGTGCGGCCAAGATGAATCCTTCTGCAATCCGCGAAATCCTCAAGCTCACCGACCGTCCCGGCATCATCAGCCTGGCCGGAGGCTTGCCTTCGCCCAAGGCATTCCCGCTGAGCGCCTTCACCGAGGCCTGCGCCACCGTGATGGCGCGGGATGGCGCGACCGCGCTGCAGTACTCGACCAGCGAAGGCTTTGCGCCGCTGCGCCAGGCCGTTGCCGACCTGCTGCCCTGGGACGTCAATCCCGATCAGGTGCTGATCACCACGGGCTCGCAGCAGGCGCTGGACCTGATTGGCAAGGTGTTCCTCGACAAGGACAGCCGCATGCTGGTCGAGACGCCCACCTACCTCGGCGCGCTGCAGGCCTTCGCGCCCCAGGAGCCGATTGCCGTGAGCGTGGCCAGCGATGACGAAGGCATCCTGATCGACGACTTCGTCGCCCAGGCCGGCAGCGGCGCCGACAAGGCCCGCCTGGCCTATGTGCTGCCCAACTTCCAGAACCCCACGGGCCGCACCATGAGCGAAGCGCGCCGCGCCGCGCTGGTCGCCAAGGCCGCCGAACTCAACATTCCGCTGATCGAGGACAACCCCTACGGCGACCTGTGGTTCGAAGAGGAGCCGCCGCTGCCGCTGGCCGCGCGCAATCCCGACGGCGTGATCTACATGGGTTCGTTCTCCAAGGTGCTGGCACCTGGCCTGCGCCTGGGCTACCTGGTCGCTCCGCTGAACATCTATCCGAAGTTCCTGCAGGCCAAGCAGGCCGCCGATCTGCACACGCCCGGCTTCAACCAGCGCGTGGTCGCCGAAGTCATCAAGGACGGCTTCCTCGACCGCCATGTGCCGACCATACGCATGCTCTACAAGGCCCAGCGCGACACCATGCTGAGCGCGCTGGAACGCGAAATGGCCGGCCTGGACGTGAAATGGACGCGCCCCGTCGGCGGCATGTTCCTGTGGGTCACGCTGCCCGAAGGCATGGTCGCCCAGACGCTGCTGGCCGCGGCCGTCGAACGCCATGTGGCCTTCGTGCCCGGCGCGCCGTTCTACGCCGAGCATGCCGATCCGCGCACGCTGCGCCTGTCCTATGTGACCGCATCGAGCGAAGAGATCAACACCGCCATCGCCGCGCTGGCCGACGCCATCCGCGCGACGCTCAAGGCGTAATGCCGGCGCCGCGCTCGCGCGCTTTCGCGCAGGTCGACGTGTTCACGCAGGTCGCGCTGCGCGGCAACCCCGTGGCCGTGGTGCTCGACGGCGAAGGGCTGGCCGACGCGCAGATGCAGGCGTTCGCGCGCTGGACCCAGCTGTCGGAAACCACGTTCGTGCTGCCGCCCTCGGCGGGCGCGCGCGCCCAGGGTGCCGACTACCAGCTGCGCATCTTCACGCCCGGCGGCGAACTCGCGTTTGCGGGCCACCCGACGCTGGGCAGCTGCCACGCCTGGCTGGCCCATGGCGGAAAACCGCAGTCGGCGCAGCACATCGTGCAGGAGTGCAAGAAGGGCCTGGTGACGATTGCCAGCCGCGACGGCGCGCTGGCCTTTGCCGCGCCTTCGCTGGACCGCAGCGCAGCCGCGCCCGAGCTGCTTGCCGCCGTGCGCGCGGCGCTGGGGCTCGCGCCCGAACAGCTGCTCGCGGCCCAGCAGCTCGACAACGGCGCCCAGTGGCTGGGCCTGCTGCTCGACAGCCCCGACACCGTGCTGGCACTCGATCCCGACCACGCGCGCCTCAAGGCACTGCGCCAGAAAGTCGGCGTGGCCGCGATCTATCCGGCCGAAGATGACGCCGGCCCCGCGCTGGTGCGGCGCTCCAGCCGCGAAGCGCGCGCCTTTGTCGGCGCAGCGGCGCGCGCCCGCCCCGCGGTGCAGCTCGAAGTGCGCGCCTTTGCCGCGGCCACCGGAGTCAACGAGGACCCGGTCACCGGCAGCCTCAACGCGGGCCTGGCGCAGTGGCTGATCGCCGAAGGCCGGCTGCAGGCTCCGTATGTCGCCAACCAGGGCAGTTGCCTGGGGCGCGACGGCTGGGTCCATGTGCATGCCGACGACCAGCGCCAGCTCTGGATAGGCGGCCATACCGTGGGCTGCATTCAGGGCTCGGTGCTGCTCTAGCTGCCGGTCCCGCAAGTGACAATGCGCGCCTGCGCCGTCGCTTGCGTGACTTGCGGCGCCGGGCGCGCTGCCCACAATCGCGCCCATGGGAACCCTCTACCTTGTGCGCCACGGCCAGGCCTCGTTTGGCGCCGATGATTACGACCAGCTCAGCGCGCGCGGCCACGATCAGGCGCGCCGCCTGGGCGAGTATTGGCGCGAGCGCGGACTGGTGTTCGACGCGGTGCTGGTCGGTACGCTGCGCCGCCACCGCCAGACGCTAGACGCCATAGGCGAAGGCCTGGAGGGACTGATAGCGCCGGTCACCCCGCTGCCCGGGCTCAATGAATACGACAGCCATGCGCTGCTCGCGGCAATCCATCCCCAGCCCCTGCCCCGGCCCGACACGCCCGAACTCTACCGCCAGCATTTCCGCCTGCTGTGCGACGCGCTCGCGCAGTGGATGGCCGGCGTGATCAGCCCCAAGGGCATGCCCAGCTGGGACGATTTCTCGGCGGGCGTGCAGGGCGCGCTCGAACAGGTGCGCCAGCAGCATTCGGGCCAGAACGTGCTGCTGGTCAGCAGCGGCGGCCCGATCTCGGCGGCCGTCGGCCAGGTGCTGGGCACTACGCCCGAAGCAACGATTGCGCTCAACATGCGCATACGCAACAGCGCCGTCACCGAGTTCAGCATCAGCCCGCGGCGCTTGATGCTGCAGACTTTCAACACGCTCAATCACCTCGACAGCGACGCGCACCGCGACTGGGCGACCCACGCCTGAGCCACATTGGGGTACAAAGTGACATGACCACCGCCACTTCCGCCACGATCGTCGCCCCACCCTGCGTGACCCTGCATCTGGGCGCGGTGCAGGGTTGGCTCGCGCTCTCCGACGACGAGCGCCACGACCTGCCGCTGGGCCTGCACACGCTGGCCCAGTACCGCTTCCAGGGAAAGATGCCCGATGCGCTCGCGCTGGAGCAGGGCATAGAGGAAGTCGAGGACGCGATCATGCCCGCCGGCCCCTGGCTTCCGCGGCCCGTGCATCTGCAGACCCACGACGCGCTGCTGCACGACATCGCCTGCGTCGCCATGGCCGAGAATGTGCTCACGCGCGACGCCGTGGAGCAGCTGTTCGAGCGCCTCGCGCGCCAGGCCGAACGCGCCGGACCGGCCGATGCGCTGCTGCCCCAGGACCCGGTCTGGGCCGCGGCGCTGCTGGTGCTGCGCGAATGCCTGCACCATTGGCAGGTCAGCGAACTGCACCTCGCGGGCGTCAACCCCTAATAAGGTCGGGCTTCGTCGACCAGCGTAGACGCCGGCAGCGCATGGATTTCCTGCAGCAGCTGCACCAGCCCGCGTGCCGAGGCCTCGACCATGGACTGGCCACGCTCGGCAGTGGCCGCGGCCGCATTGCCGACCGCGCCCGCAGGGTTGTAGTCCTGTATCGCCCAGCCCATCTTGGCGCTGCGGCCGTTGCCCAGCAGCGCGTACTTCTTCGAGCGCTCTTCCGACGTGGAGGCGAAATTGCGCGCCTGGGCCATGTCGACCGTGTCCGGCGCGAGGTGCAGCATCATCGAGGTCTCGACTTCGCCGCCGTGGATGCCGAAACGGTGCTCGTGCGCGCAGAACTGCTGGTTGGCTGCGTCGCCCGCGAGGCCGAACCAGCTCGTGCTGTAGACCAGCAGCCGGTGCTTGACGCGCAGCTCGCGCGCGACGATGTCCATGGCGCTGACCTGGCCGCCGTGGCCGTTGAACAGCAGCAGCTTGCGCACGCCGGCGCGCGCCACGCAGGCGCCGATCTCGCTCCACAGCGCGATCAGCGTCGCGGGCTCCAGCGTCAGCGTGCCCGGATAGGCTGTGTGCTCCATGCTCAGCCCTATGTTCTGCGGCGGCAGGCACAGCAGCGGCAGCTCGGGTGGCAGCAGCGCCAGCGCGGCATCGAGCACGCCCCGGGCCAGCGTCGCGTCGACCGACAGCGGCAGGTGCGGGCCGTGCTGCTCGACGGCCGCGACCGGCAACAGGGCCACGGTGTCGGCGGCGAGACCGTTGGACTGCGCCAGCGCGAAATCGCGCGCCGACGCCTGGGCCCACCAGCGCGAAGGCCAGCGGGGCGGGGATGCAGAAGAGGACGCAGACATGTTCGCCATGGTAGTGCAGATGGCTGACAGCGGACCCGGGCCGAACCACGGACAATGCGCCATGGCATCCACTACCCGCGACCTGACCCAAGGCCCGATCGGCAAGACCCTGCTGGTCTTCTCGCTTCCCATCCTCGCCGGCAATGTGCTGCAGTCGCTCAACGGCTCGATCAATGCGATCTGGGTCGGGCACTATCTGGGCGAGGCCGCGATCACCGCCACGGCCAATGCCAACAACCTGCTGTTCGCGCTCATCGGGCTGATGTTCGGCATAGGCATGGCGGCGACCATCCTTGTCGCCCAGGCCATGGGCGCGCGCAACCTGGCCCAGGCCAAGCGCGTGATCGGCACCAGCGCCACGCTGTTCGGCACGGCCTCCATAGGCATCTCCGCGCTGGGCTGGCAGTTTTCCGGCCATATCCTCGATCTGCTGGGCACGCCGCCCGAGGCGCTGCCGCTGGCCGTGGCCTATCTGCGCGTGATCTTTCTGGCGATTCCGCTGCTCTATCTGTTCACCTTCGTCTCGGCCGTGATGCGCGGCGCGGGCGATACGCGCACGCCGTTCTACTTTCTGCTGCTGGTGGTGCTGCTCGACACCGCGCTCAACCCGCTGTTCATCTTCGGCTGGGGGCCTGTGCCGCGCATGGGCATCGCCGGCTCGGCGATGGCCACGCTGGTCGCGCACAGCATAGGCTTCGGCGCGCTGCTCGCCTGGCTGCGCTGGCGCGCCCACCCGCTGTGGATAGGCTCGGCCGAGCTGGGCCTGTTCATGCCCGATGGCCGCATCCTGCGCGCGCTGGTCGTCAAGGGCCTGCCCATGGGCGCGCAAATGGTGCTGATCTCGATGTCCATGCTGATGCTGATGGGCATGGTCAACAGCCATGGCGTGGAACTGTCCTCGGCCTATGGCGCGTCGCTGCAGCTCTGGACCTATGTGCAGATGCCGGCCATGGCCATAGGCGCGGCGTGTTCATCGATGGCCGCGCAGAACGTCGGCGCGGGTCTGTGGAAGCGCGTCGACGCCACGGCGCGCGCGGGCGTGCTGTGCAATGTGCTGATGACCGGCACGCTGATTGCGCTGGCGGTCGCTGCCGACCGCCAGGTGCTGTCGCTGTTCCTGCCCGACGGCAGCGCGGCGCTCGAGACCGCGCGCCACCTCAATCACATTGCCATAGGCTCGTTCCTGTTCTTTGGCGTGACCTTTGTGATTTCGGGCGTGGTGCGCTCCACGGGCGCCGTGGTCGCGCCGCTGGTCATTCTGGCGCTGGCGCTGTGGGGCGTGCGCGTGCCGTTCGCGCAGTGGCTGCAGCCGGTGCTGGGCGTGGACGCGATCTGGTGGAGCTTCCCGGTCAGCGCGGCCTGCGCGATGCTGCTGTCGCTGGGCTACTACCGCTGGGGCGGCTGGCGCAAGGCGCACATGCTCGCGCCGGCCGAAGGCCATCTGGCCACGCCCGCCGAAGTCGGCGCGCTGCCGCCCTCGCCGGTCTGTACCGAGGCAGGACTGCCCCAGCGCCAGGCACCGGCCGGCGCCCGCGCCTGACCTCTGCAGGCGCCACGGCCTGGAATCACGCCGTGACCCTGCCTGCAGCGACGCAAGCTCAGACAGCTGTCAGGGCATGCAGATGCCAATTCGCCGCGCTGGCACAGCCGGTGAAAGATACGCTGGAAAAATCGTAGTCGTCCTCGCACTCGCCCACGTATTTGGTGCCGCCACCGTCATTGTCCAACAAGACAAATGCATTTGCGGTATCGATGGTTTGAACCACATCGACCAGCAGCCACTCATCGGCACTCGCATCGGCTGGCGCACCAGACTGCCATTCCACCAATGCGCCTTTGCTTGGAGCCACCGGATGCAGCATGGATTCCGCGCCGGCTGTGACTGCGTCGACCACCTGCTTGGCGACCTGGGCCGCTGCACCGATGGCCACCTTCGACATGTCCCAGGTCGCATGCATGGCGGGTGGACCATAGGTTGTCACCTGGTCATACGACACCTGGGCAGCGACTTTCGACGCATTGAAGGCCGCACTTGCCAGCGGCGGGCCATAGGTTGTCACCTGGTCGAACGAAAACTTGGCCGCGGCCTTCGAAGCGCTCCAGGCCGCACTGGCGACGGGCGGTCCATAGCAGGTCACGCCCTGATAAGTGAAGCTGCTGATGGCCTTCGAGGCATTCCAGGCCTCTTGCGCCACCACGGGCAGGTAGGTTTGCACTTGATCCACAACGCCAGCGAAGGCTTTTTCTAGAAATCCAAACATCTTTCTATCCTTTGATTCAAACAATTTTCGACACCCCCGGTTGAATAGCGAACAGACATCAACCATGGGATTCGATTGATTCTATCAATCAATGCATAGCGATAGTTAAAATCAATGGATTTAAACAACACTTTTGCTGTTTTCTTTCGCCGGCGCGGGCTGCGGACTGCCGCGCCGCGAAATGGTGGCGCAGGCCCGCAGATGCCTTGCCACGCTGCGCGATACCATCGCGGGAACCACTTCGCATCCGCCAGGCTCATACTTAGCCAACATGATCTATCGCCTCTTTCTCCCTGCCCTCCCCTTCGTACGTGCTGCTTGCGGACTCCTCGTCCTCATCCTGCTGACGTTGGGCGCTGCCGGCGACAGCGCCGCCCAGATCCAATTGCGTGGCGCCAGCCTGACCGGCCCAGGCGCGGTGGTCACCACCGAGCGCGTGCGCGCGGAACTCGTGGCCCATGCACCCGATGGCGTCACGCCCGGCCAGCCGCTGTGGCTGGGCCTGCGGATCACCCACCAGCCCGAGTGGCACACCTACTGGAAGAACGCCGGCGACTCGGGCCTGCCCACGCAACTGCAGTGGCAGTTGCCCGCAGGCCTCGAAGCCGGCGAGATCGACTGGCCGCTGCCCGAAGCGATTCGCGTCGGCCCGCTGGTCAACTATGGCTATGAAGGCGAGCTGCTGCTGCCTGTGCCGTTCAAGGTCGCCGCCGACTTCAAGGCCCCGGCCGGCGACACATTGACGGTCCGTCTGCACGCGAGCTGGCTGGTGTGCCGCGTCGAGTGCATTCCCGAGGAAGGCGACTTCACGCTGCAGTTGCCGGTGCGCAGCGCCTCCGCCATGCATGCCCCGGCGTTTGCCGCGGCCCAGGCGGGCCGGCCGGCGGCACTGTCCGGCCAGAGCACGGCCAAGGTGGCCGGCGAGCGGCTGCAGCTGCGCATCGCGGGCCTGCCCGCGGCGCTGCAGGGCCAGAACCTGACGCTGTTTCCCGAAACGCCCGAAGTGCTGGAGCACGCGGCCGTCTGGACCCAGGCCTGGGACGGCGCGGTCTGGACCGCCGACTGGCCGCTGTCGGCAATGCGCGGTGAAACGCCCAATGAACTGCCTTTCGTGCTCGCACCCGCCACCGCCCCCACGAGCGGCCCGCTGGCCTGGCGCACCGTGGCCGCGGTCGAAGGCCGCTGGAGCAGCGCGCCCGTTGCCGGCGTCTCGCCGGCGCTGGCCGCGGCGCTGGCCGCCAATGCGCAGCAGGTGCCGCTGGCGCCGCCCGCGCCCGGCGCCAGCGGCTTCTGGATGGCGCTGCTGGGCGGACTGGTCGGCGGGCTGATCCTCAACCTCATGCCCTGCGTGTTCCCGGTGCTGGCCATCAAGATCGTCGGCTTTGCGCGCCACGGCCAGGACCGGCGCGCGCTGCGCATCGGCGGCCTGGCCTATGGCGCGGGCGTGCTGCTGTCGTTCCTGGCGCTGGGCGGGCTGCTGCTGGCGCTGCGCGCGGCCGGCCAGCAGCTGGGCTGGGGCTTTCAGCTGCAGTCGCCCGGCCTGGTCGCGGCCATGGCCGTGCTGTTCACGCTGCTGGGGCTGAACCTTGCCGGCATGTTCGAGTTCGGCCGCATGCTGCCCCAGCGCTGGGCCAGCGCCCAGGTGCGCCACCCCGTGGGCGAAGCGTTCCTGTCGGGCGTGCTGGCCGTGGCCATTGCCTCGCCCTGCACCGCGCCCTTCATGGGCGCCTCGCTGGGACTGGCGATCGACATGCCCGCGGCCCAGGCGCTGACGGTGTTTGCCGCGCTGGGCGTGGGCATGGCCCTGCCCTATGTGCTGGCGAGCTTCCTGCCGGCGCTGGTGCGCTGGCTGCCGCGGCCCGGCGCCTGGATGGAAACCTTCCGCCACGCCATGGCCTTCCCGATGTTTGCCACCGTTGCCTGGCTGGTCTGGGTGCTGGGCCAGCAAAGCGGCATCGACGGCGCGGGCGCGCTGCTGGTGCTGCTGGTCGCGCTCAGCGCCCTGGTCTGGGCGCTGACGCTGGGCGGCAGGATCCGCTGGCTGCTGGGCGCCGGCCTGCTGCTGGCCACGCTGTGGCTGGGCAGCGCCGTAGGCCCGCACATCACGCGTGCCGTGGCGGCCGAAAGCGCGGCCACGGCCGGCGCCAGCGCCACCGAATGGCAGCCCTGGTCGGCCGAGCGCGTGAGCAGCCTCACGGCTGCGAGCACGCCGGTGTTCGTCGACTTCACCGCCGCCTGGTGCGTAACCTGCCAGGTCAACAAGCACACCACGCTCAACCGCGACGATGTGCGCGCGGATTTCGCCGCGCGCGGCGTGGCGCTGCTGCGCGCCGACTGGACGCGGCGCGACCCGGCCATCACCCAGGCGCTGACCGCGTTGGGCCGCAGCGGCGTGCCGGTCTACGTGTTGTATGCGCCGGGCAGGCCGCCGCATGTCATGACCGAGCTGCTGTCGCCCGCCGAAGTGCATGGCGCGCTGCAGGCGCTCTAGGGATATACCCTTTCCGGCATGGGGGCGACCCCTGTGCCGTGATGGAGCGTCAGCGTAAACCTACACGCACAGGCCGTTTGATCGGCCTAGACTGAACGCACGCTGCACTTTCTTGCAGCGCGCCGGAGTCGCAGTCCAGGCGTACCGGCGTCGATCTTCAGGAGGTTTGCCATGACCGCTACCCTGCGACACCATTCCCCCCACAACGACGACCGCCACTCGCTCCCGGACAAACACCGCCTGCCGCGCCGCTGGCGCTACGGCCTGCTGGCGCTGCTGGTCGCCTGCCTGGCGATCGCGGGCGCCGTCGTGCCCGCGGTCTGGAATCTGCTGGACCTGTTCGACCAGCTGCCCAAGATGGCCTGGCTCCAGGATCTGCTCGCGCGCTCGCCCGCCGTGAGCTGGTCGCTGATGCTGGTCTGGGGCACGGCCGTGTCGGTCGCCCTGCTGTCCATGCTGTCGCTGCGCCAGGGCTGGCAAGGCGTGGCGCTGGTGGCCGCGCTCACGCTGTGGGCCGTCCTCTGGTACCTGCACATGCCGCATGTGGAGCAATGCCATGCGATGTATGGCACGGGCAATATCTGCAACACCTGGCAATGGGTGTTCACCATCAGCCTGTCGCTGGCGACCGCGCTCTACATGTTCGTGATCTTCCTGCTGAGCCTCTCGGCGCTGGGCCTGATGTTCACTGCGCCCGACGAGACGCCCGAGGAATGAGGCGGCTTCAGCCGGGCTGGCGGCGGTAGCGCGCGGGCAGGTCGGCAATGCGCGCCATCAGCGGCAGGTCGGCGGTCTGGAAGTCGGGGTCCCAGGCCGGCGCGCCCAGCACCTTGGCGCCCATGCGCAGATAGCCCTGGATCAGGGCCGGGGGCTGCACGTTGGCGGCAGCCGGCGTGGCCCGGCCTTCGGCCGGCAGCGGCAAGGCGGTGTACGGCTGGACCTGCATCGCGGGCTCGGCGAGATAACGGGTGCGCAGCTGCTGCCAGATGGCGGCCGCGCCTTCGCCGTAGGCCAGGCCGGGGTGGTACATGGGCATGCTTGCGCAACCCAGCATGGCTTCGAGCCGGTTGCGCTGCATGAATTCGGCCAGCGCGCCCCACAGCGCGATGATGGTCGCGCCATGGCGCCAGTCGGCATGCACGCAGCTGCGGCCCAGCTCCACGAGCCGCGGCCGCCATGCGTCTATGGGCGCGAGGTCGAATTCGTTGTCCGAGTAGAGCCCGCCCGCGCGCCGCGCTTCGGCCGGCGTCAGCAGGCGGTAGGTGCCGACCACGGCCTGGCTCACCGGATCGCGCACCAGCAGGTGCTCGCAATAGTCGTCGAAGCGGTCGATGTCATGGCCTTCGAGCTGGACCGGCAGGCGCGCGCCCATTTCCTGCACGAACACCTGGTGGCGCAGGCGCTGGGCTTCGCGTACCTCGTCCTGTTGGCGCGCCCACTGCACCAGCAGACGCCCTGCAGGCCGCGCCTCCACGCAGGGGCGCAACAGCGCGGGCAGCGCCCGGGGTGGGTAGACGGGCATCGAGGATGCCCAGTCTCCTATCGGCATGGCTTGCAGGTTCTCGTCCATACATTCTCCCCGACGCGCAGCGTTGAATTGGCGTGATACCGGGGGGGATCGGGTGGGTGACGGGTAACCGCGTCACTCCCCTTTTTTTCAGCCCCGGCTCACGCTACGCATTGTTGGCGTGCGATATGACAGGGGCGTGATGGCGGCGTGACAGTTGCGTGTCGGGGGGCGCATCCCGTGCACGTGGATCTCATGCCAACGGGAAACGTGGGAGCCTGAAGCCTGCTATTCGTTCGCCCTGAACGCGTTAAAGCATGAACGCGCGCAGGGAACAGGGGGCGTGCCGCCCCCTTTCATCTCGCCAACCACTGAATCACCAGCGCGTTGACGATATCGACGAAAAAGCCGCAGACCAGCGGCACGACGATGAACGCCCGGTGGGCCGCGCCATGGCTGTGGGTCACGGCAGTCATGTTGGCCATGGCCGTGGCCGTGGAGCCCAGCGCGATGCCGCCAAAGCCCGAGCAGATCACGGCCGCCTCGTAGTCCCCCCCCATGCTGCGGAACACCACCCAGACGGTGAATGCCACGGTGAGCAGCACCTGCAGCGCCAGCACGCTGAGCACAAAGCCCATCACGCCGCCAAGCATCCACAGCTGCAAGCCCATCAGCGCCATCGTCAGGAACAGGCCCAGGCAGATGTCCGAAATCAGCGCCAGGCCCTGGCGTATGCCCTGCCAGTGCTGGGTGTCGCCCGGACCGCCGACCAGCCAGCGGCCCAGCAGATTGCGCAGCAGCATGCCCGACATCAGGCAGCCGACGAACATCGGCAGCTGCAGCCCCATTTCGTGGAACAGCGGCGTGATCACTTCGCCCAGCAGCAGTGCCAGGTTGAGCCACAGCAGCGCGCGCAGCACGCCCATGTAGTCCAGCGGCGGGCTGTGCTCGGCGGTCACGCCCACATCGAGCGCGCCCACGCCGCCGACCAGCCGGTGGCGGCGCATCAGATAGCTGGCCACCGGGCCGCCTATCATGCAGGCGACGATCAGGCCCACCATGTTGCTGGCCATGCCCAGTTCGACCGCGTTGGCGATTCCCAGGCGCTCGACAAATTCGGGCCCCCAGGCCATGGTGGTGCCTATGCCGCCGGTCAGCGAGATCGAGCCTGTCATCAGCCCGGCGCGCGGATCCAGGCCGAACAGCCCGGCCACGCCCATTCCCAGCAGGTTCTGCAGCACGATGAAGGCCGATGACAGGGCCAGCAGCCACATCACGGGCCGGCCGCCTTCGCGCAGCGTGCGCAGATCCGACTTGAGCCCTATGCCGGCGAAGAAATACAGCAGCAGCATGTCGCGCACGCCCAGATCGAACTCTATGCGCAGCCCCAGCGCCAGATAGGCGGCACCGACCACGCAGGCGCACAGAAAGCCGCCGACCACGGGCTCGGGAATGCTGTATCGACGCAACAGTGCGGATTGCTGGCTCACCTTCTGCCCGACGAAAAACAGCAGGATGGCAAGCGTGAAGCTCTGGAAAGCAGGTATGGCGAGCGTTTCAGGCAGGTTCAAAAACATTTCCAACGTCAGGCAGCGCACCGGAAATTCGGCGCAAAAATGTCCATTGTGCCTGCGCCCAAAGACAAACGGCGGCGCGCCTGCGTGCCCCAGGGCCAGCGTGCGACATGTCCGATCCGTTAAACTCCCGGATTGCCCGACCCAACCATTGACCGCTTGAACAGGCCCGAATCCGGCCCGGTTCAGGCGCCGTCCATGGCCGCCGGCTGCGCCCTTGCGGCCCAGCATCCGGCCCGGCCCAGCCCCCTTCGTGAGTGAGCACCATGTCTTTTGCCCCCCTCCAAAACGACACTTTCCTGCGCGCCTGCCGTCGCCAGGCCACCGATTACACCCCGCTGTGGCTGATGCGCCAGGCAGGCCGCTACCTGCCCGAATACAAGGCCACGCGCGCCCGGGCCGGCAGCTTCATGGGGCTGGCGACGAATGTGGACTACGCAACCGAAGTCACGCTGCAGCCGCTGGAGCGCTTTCCGCTCGACGCCGCCATCCTGTTCAGCGACATCCTGACCATTCCCGACGCCATGGGCCTGGGCCTGAGCTTCGAGGCCGGTGAAGGCCCGCGCTTTGCCAAGGTGGTGCGCGACGAGGCCGCCGTGGCCGAGCTCGCCGTGCCCGACATGGACAAGCTAAGCTACGTGTTCAATGCCGTGACGTCGATACGCCGCGCGCTCGACGGCCGCGTGCCGTTGATCGGCTTCTCGGGCAGCCCCTGGACGCTGGCCTGCTACATGGTCGAAGGCCAGGGCAGCAGCGACTACCGGCTGGTCAAGAGCCTGATGTATGCGCGCCCCGACCTGATGCACCGCATCCTGAGCGTCAATGCCGACAGCGTGGCCGCCTACCTCAATGCGCAGATTGACGCCGGCGCCCAGGCCGTGATGATTTTCGACAGCTGGGGCGGCGTGCTGGCCGATGGCTGCTTCCAGGAATTCAGCCTGGCCTACACGCGCCGCGTGCTGGCGCAGCTCAAGCGCACCGGCGTCGACGGCAGCGACGTGCCGCGCATTGTCTTCACCAAGGGCGGCGGCATCTGGCTGCCCGAGATGAAGGACATGGACTGCGAAGTGCTGGGCCTGGACTGGACGGCCAACCTGGGCCAGGCACGCGCCATCGTCGGCGGCGATGTCGGCGGCCCGGGCAAGGCCTTGCAGGGCAATATCGACCCCAACGTGCTGTTTGCGCCGCCCGAGCAGGTCGCGGCCCAGGCGCGCGCCGTGCTCGACAGCTTCGGCAAGCCACATACCGACCGCGCCACCACCGGTCCCACGCATATTTTCAACCTGGGCCATGGCATCAGTCAGTTCACGCCGCCCGAACATGTGGCAGCGCTGGTCGAAACGGTGCACAGCCACTCGCGCGCAATGCGCCAAAACTGAGCGCCTGGCTGGTCGTGCTGGCCGCGGCCTGCGGATTTCCCAGGCATGCGGCGCGGACCAAGGTGAGCGAGCGCCCACCTTGAGCCCATGTCAGTTATGCACAGCGATGGGGCTGTGCAGTGGCGCCGCCCGCGGCCCAGCGCACTTGCAGCCCGGGCCGAAAATCGCTGGAGAACAACTTGCAAGCTGTTGATTCATAACAGTATTTATCAGCACCCTCAGGACTCTCCTACAGTGACAGGCAAGAACCGATCGTAAATGGCGAAGCGTTCCCAATTGTTTGTGCACAAAGTTATCCACAGAAACTTCGGAAATTAGCAAATAAACTCTGAAATCAAGGACTTGCAGCTGGTTTCTCCTTTTTTTCTGCAAAACGCGCGGAATTTTTCGCAAAAACTAGGGGGTTCCTGGCGCTTGACAGCGACCTGCGTTCCGACTTATGCACATCAGCAGGTGGTCCCCAACACCCCAAAAACGGCTGTCACGGCAGCGTCACAGGTGTTGCAAGCCCCATGCAAGCTCTTGTTTTATAAAGAGAAGCCTCAAGGGCTGCAAACCGAACAAGCCGGCGGCCGGATCGCCAAAAGCCTTCCCGCCCGCACAAGCCCTGACAATTCCCACAAAGTTATCCACAGAAAATCGGCAAAAAGCCGGGAACCCCCGGATTTCCTTTCCCGCCGCCTTCTGAAGCTTTTTTACCCGCCGCAATGACCGCCCTGTTTCCCGTCCAGATCGCCCTGCAGATGCCGGCCCACAGCGCGGTCGGCCATCTGCTGACCTACGCGGCCAGCACGCGCCTGGCGCCCGGAACGCTGGTGCGCGTGCCGCTGGGCAAGCGCGAGATGCTGGGCGTGGTCTGGGACGATCCTGCGGCCGCAGACGATGCGCCCGCGCCTGAATCGACCTTGCAGTTGCGGCCCGTGACGGGCGTGCTCGAAGGCATTGCGCCGCTGCCCGACGCCTGGCGCCGCCTCGTGGCGTTTGCCGCGCGCTACTACCAGCGCAGCATCGGCGAAATCGCCATGGCCGCGCTGCCGCCGCAGCTGCGCGAGCTCACGGCCGAGCAGCTCGCGCGCCGGCTCAAGCCCGCGAAAAGCAAGCCCGCTGCGCCTGCCCCGGGCGCTGCGCCCGCGCTGGTCGCGCTGAGCGCCGAACAGGAGCAGGTGGTGCAGCAGATAGCGGCCAGCGCCGGCGCGGGCCGCCCTGACGCGGGCCGCCCGTTCCTGCTCTATGGCAGCACGGGCAGCGGCAAGACCGAGGTCTATCTGCGCTGCGTGCAGACTGCGCTTGACGCCGACCCCGCGGCCCAGGCGCTGGTGATGGTGCCCGAGATCAACCTCACGCCCCAGCTTGAAGCGCGCTTTGTCGAGCGCTTCGCGCCGCAGTACGGCGCCGCTGCCGTGGTCAGCATGCACAGCGGCATGACCGGACCGCAGCGCCTCAAGAGCTGGCTGGCCGCGCACACCGGCGCCGCGCGCATCGTGCTGGGAACGCGCATGGCGGTGTTTGCCAGCCTGCCCGGCCTCAAGGTGATCGTCGTCGACGAGGAACATGACGCGAGCTACAAGCAGCAGGAAGGCGCGCGCTATTCGGCGCGCGACCTGGCCATCTGGCGCGCGCGCGCCCAGGGCGCGCAGGTGATACTGGGCAGCGCCACGCCGTCGTTTGAAAGCTGGCACGCGAGCCGTCCGGCCACCGAGCAGGACCCGGGCGGGCGCTATCTGCGCCTGCACATGCCCAGCCGCATAGGCTCGGCGGCCCTGCCCAAGGTCAGGCTGGTCGACATGACCCAGCAGCCCAGGCGCGCGGTGTTCTCGCCGCCGCTGCTCGCGGCCATCACCGAGCGCGTGCAGCGCGGCGAGCAAAGCCTGGTGCTGCTCAACCGCCGCGGCTTCGCTCCCGTGCTGTACTGCGCCGACTGCGAATGGAAAAGCGACTGCCCGCATTGCAGCGCCCACCAGGTGTTCCACAAGGGCGACCGCACGCTGCGCTGCCACCACTGCGGCTTCACGCAGCGCGTGCCGCATGCCTGCCCGTCCTGCGGCAACCCCGACATCCTGCCGCTGGGCAAGGGCACGGAGCAGCTCGAGGAAGAGCTCGCGCGCCTGCTGCGCAATGTGCAGCGCCCCGACCATGAGCCGGCGCGCGTGGCGCGCATCGACGCCGACACCACCAAGGCCAAGGGAGCGCTGGAAGAGCAGCTGGCGCAGATGCATGCGGGCGACATCGACGTGCTCGTGGGCACGCAGATGGTCGCCAAGGGCCATGATTTCCGGCGCATCACGCTGGTCGCGGCGGTGCAGCCCGACAACGCGCTGTTCTCCAACGACTACCGCGCGTCCGAGCGGCTGTTCTGCCTGCTGATGCAGGCCGCGGGCCGCGCCGGGCGCGACGCCGACTATCTGCAGGCCAGCGGCAGCCGCGCCGAGATGTGGATACAGACGCGCGACCCGCAGCACGCGGTGTTCACCGCGCTGCGCACCCACGACTACCCGGCATTTGCCGCGCAGCAGCTGCGCGAGCGCGAGGACGCGGGCATGCCGCCGTTTGCCTACCAGGCGCTGGTGCGCGCCGACGCGCGTACCCAGGAGGACGCCCAGGCCTTTCTGCTGGCCGCAAGCCAGGCCGCGCGCGACGCCCAGTTGCCCGGGCTCGACGAGGTATTCCTGTTCCCGCCGATTCCCATGACCATCCAGCGCGTGGCCAACGTCGAGCGCGCGCAGATGCTGATTGAAAGCCTGGACCGCACGGCGCTGCAGCGCTTCCTGCACGCCTGGCAGCCGCTGCTGCACCAGCTGCGCGCCCAGCCTCAGCACCGGCCTTTGGTACGCTGGCTGGTCGATGTAGATCCCCTGGCGATCTGACAGGGAACTGTCAAGGACATTTTGTTACTGGGGTCTGCATCTTGCCAAGGCCTGGGCGGCAGTGCATTGTCAGTGGCTGACGCACTGCGGGTCCCCGCGGCGCCAACCACCCTGTGCTGGAGCCAATAACCATGACTGCTTCCACCCCTTCCCTTTGGCGTCTGACGATATGCGCCGGAGCCTTGGCCCTTGCCGCCTGTACTTCGGCGCCGCGCCAGGAAAGCCTGGCCGCCATGCCGGCCGCCACGCCCGTCGCCAGCGCACCCGCCGCGGCCGCTACGCCGCCAGCCCTGCCCCATGTGGTGGTGCTGGCCACGGGCGGCACCATTGCGGGCGCAGGTGCGTCGGCGGCCAGCAGCGCCACCTACCAGGCGGCCAAGGTGCCGGTCGAGCAGCTGCTGATCGGCCTGCCCGAGCTGGGCAAGGTGGCCCGCGTGTCGGGCGAACAGGTGTTCCAGATTGCCTCCGAAAGCTTCACCAACCAGCAGCTGCTGACGCTGGCGCGGCGCGTGCAGCAACTGGTGCGCCAGCCCGATGTGCAAGGCATTGTCATCACCCACGGCACGGACACGCTGGAGGAAACCGGCTTCTTCCTGAACCTCGTGGTGCAGACCGACAAGCCCATCGTGCTGGTCGGCTCCATGCGCCCGGGCACGGCGCTGTCGGCCGACGGCGCGCTCAACCTGCTGGGCGCGGTGAGCGTGGCCGGCAGCCCGGATTCGGTGGGCAAGGGCGTGCTGGTCAGCATGGCCGATGAAATCCACACCGCGCGCGATGTCGCCAAGCTCGTCAACATCCGCACCAACGCCTTTGGCAGCGCCTGGGGCCCGCTGGGCATGGTGGTCGAAGGCAAGTCCTACTGGTTCCGCGCGCCGGTCAAGCGCCACACGCGTAACAGCGAGTTCAGCATAGAGCGCATCACCACGCTGCCGGCCGTGGACATCGTCTACGGCTACGGCAACGTGCCAAGCACGGCCATCGACGCGCTGGGCGCGGCCGGCGTGCAGGCCATCATCCATGCGGGCACGGGCAATGGCTCGGTCGCCGACCGCATCGTGCCGCGCCTGAACGACCTGCGCAGCAAAGGCGTGGTCGTGATCCGCAGCTCGCGCATTCCCGGCGGCTTCGTGCTGCGCAATGCCGAGCAGCCCGACGACAAGTACGACTGGGTCGTGGCGCATGACCTGAACCCGCAGAAGGCACGCCTGCTCGCGGCGGTGGCGCTGACCCAGACCAGGGACACGCGCGAGCTGCAGCGGATTTTCTGGGAGTACTAGCCCGTCGACCCGTTCGCACTGCCTCTCGACGAGGCCGAGCGAACGGTCGCTGGCCGGCCTCAAAGGAAAGACACGCTCTCCCCCCGTTCATGGTGAGCCTGTCGAACCATGAACGCCCTGCTCTCAAGCCAAAGGCATGGCCGGCCAGGCACCTGCCCGGGAGCACGGGTGGGGGCTTCAGCCCCGTGTCATCAGCGCCACGGCGCCCGAGAAGCTCAGGAACGCCAGCGCCGTGCTGACCAGGATGATGCGCGCCACGCGCCCGCCGTGGGCGCCGAAGCGTTCGGTCAGCAGCGCCACATTGCTCGCGCTGGGCAGCGCTGCCAGCAGCACCAGCACGACCAGCGCCTGCTCCGTCAGCGGCACGCCCAGCGCGATCGCCGCGCGGCCTGCAAGCCACACCAGCAGCGGGTGGGCAATCAGCTTGGCCAGCGCCACCGGCACATAGTCGCGCGCCGCCACGCGCTCGTGGGCGTTCATCTGCGAGCGCGCGAGCACCGCGCCTATGGTGAACAGCGCCACCGGCGAGGCCGCGTCGCCGAGCATGGCCAGCGTCTGCTCGACAGGCTTGGGCAGCGTCCATTGCGCCCATGACGCCAGCGCGCCCAGCGCGATCGCCCAGGGCATGGGATTGGCGGCCATGCCCTTGAGCGCATTGCGCAGCGCCACGCCCGCACCGCCGGCCATGCCCAGGCGCGACAGCGCAATGCACAGCGAAGTCGTGACCAGCATGTCGAGCGCCATGGTCAGTATGACCGGACCCGCGCTGTGCGCGCCGAGCAGGGCCACGAGCAGCGGCACGCCCATGAAGCCTGTATTGGGAAAGGCCGCGACCAGCGCGCCAAACGCCGCGTCGTTCCAGCCCAGCCGCCGGCGCGTGAGCGCGACCACAGTGCCGACCAGCACCAGGCCGCTGGCCAGATAGACACCGGCGACCGCGGGATCGAGCAATTGCGCGATCGGCGTGCGCGCGCCGAAGCGGTAAAGCATGCAGGGCAGGGCGAAATACAGCACGAAGCTGTTGAGCCCGGCGATGGCCGACAGCGGCAGGATGCCGCGCCGGGTGGCGACAAAGCCACAGAGTACGAGCGCGAAGAACGGAGAGGTGACCAGCAAAACAGACAGCATGGCGACAGGCGATCAAAGGGAAGCGTATGGGCAGCAGCCGGCGCGCCAGCCTAAGGCATGCAGTTTGGCACGAAGTGTTACGCCTGTGACATACCCATCCGCCTCCCGGGCATGCTGCAGTGCAACACCAATCCCGCCTTCGGACCAGTATCATGCGTGCTGCCCCGCGTCCCGCACGCCGGCGCGCGCTGCCCTTTCCCGGCCTCTGTCATCCAACCGCCCGATCCTCTCCCCGCCTATGTCCGCCGGTCTCAATCTTGCCCAGCTCCAAGCTGTCCACTACACCGAAGGCCCCTGCCTGGTGCTCGCGGGCGCGGGTTCGGGCAAGACACGCGTGATCACGCACAAGATCGGCCGGCTCATCGACACCGGCCTGCATCCCAAGCGGATTGCCGCCATCACCTTCACCAACAAGGCCGCGGCCGAAATGCGCGAGCGCGCCAAGGGCCTGATAGGCCGCGCCGCCAAGGATGTGCTGATCTGCACGTTCCACGCGCTGGGCGTGAAGATGGTGCGCGAGGACGGCCAGGCGCTGGGCCTCAAGCCCCAGTTCAGCATTCTCGACTCCGACGATGTGGTCGGCATCCTCAAGGACGCGGCCGGCGGCACCACCGATGTGGCCACGGCGCGCCAATGGCAGTGGACCATCAGCAAGTGGAAGAACATGGGCTACGACAGCCGCACGGCGCTGGCCATGGCCCAGGACGACAGCGAGCGCAGCGTCGCGCTGCTGATGGCGCGCTACGAGGAACGCCTCACGGCCTACCAGAGCGTGGATTTCGACGACCTGATAGGCATGCCGCTGCGCCTGCTGCGCGACCACCCCGAAGTGCGCGAGAAATGGCAGAAGCTGCTGGGCCATGTGCTGGTCGACGAGTACCAGGACACCAACGCCACGCAGTACGAGCTGCTCAAGCTGCTGATCGGCGAGCGCGGCCATATCACTGCCGTGGGCGATGACGACCAGTCGATCTACGGCTGGCGCGGCGCGACGCTCGACAATCTCAAGAAGCTGCCGCTCGACTACCCGCAGCTCAAGGTCATCAAGCTCGAGCAGAACTACCGCTCGACCAGCGCCATCCTGCGCGCCGCCAACAACGTGATCCAGCCCAACCCCAAGCTGTATCCCAAGACGCTGTTTTCCGAGCTGGGCGAAGGCGATCCGGTGCGCGTGGTCGATGCCGACTCCGAGGAGCACGAGGCCGAGCGCGCCGTGGCGCGCATCCAGACGCTGCGCGCGGCCAGCAACCCGCCGCCGGCCTGGAAGGACTTCGCCATCCTCTACCGCGCCAACCACCAGGCCAAGCCGTTCGAGAAGGCGCTGCGCAAGGCCGCGATTCCCTACAAGGTCTCGGGCGGCACCAGCTTTTTCGACCGCGCCGAAGTCAAGGACCTGTGCGCCTGGTTCCGGCTGTGGATCAACAACGACGACGACCCGGCGTTCCTGCGCGCCATCACCTCGCCCAAGCGCGGCATAGGCCACACCACGCTGGGCAAGCTCGGCGAGTTCTCGACCCAGCACAAGCTCAGCATGTTCGGCGCGCTGTTCAGCCACATGCTGCCCGCCGTGCTGCCGACCAAGGCCCACGACAGCGTGATGGAGTTCGGCCGCTATGTGAACGACCTCGAATACCGCGCCCGCCACACGCTGGGCGCCGAGGACTCGCGCGCCTTCCTGGCCGACTGGCTCAAGGAAATCGACTACGAGAAGCACATCTACGACAGCGAGGACAGCGAGACCGTTGCCGCCGCGCGCTGGAGCAATGTGCTCGAGTTCTGCGACTGGATGGCGCAGCGCGCCGGCGGCCAGGTGGACGACACCAGCGGCAGCACCATCACCAGCGAGAAGAAAAGCCTGCTCGAGGTCTCGCAGACGATTGCGCTGCTGTCGACCATCAGCGAGCGCGAAAAGGAGCAGGACATGGTGATCCTGTCGACGCTGCACGCGTCCAAAGGCCTCGAGTGGCCGCATGTGATGCTGGTCGGCGTGACCGAAGGCATGCTGCCGTTCAAGCTCGATGACGACAACGGCCGCCAGGAAAAGGTCAGCGACGAAATCGCCCAGCGCCTGCAGGAAGAGCGCCGGCTGATGTACGTGGGCATCACGCGCGCCCAGCGCAGCCTGGCCGTGAGCTGGACCAAGCGCCGCAAGAAAGGCCGCGAAATGGTCGCCGCCATGCCCAGCCGCTTCATCAAGGAAATGGGCCTGGACCAATCGACCGCGCGCGAAGACCCGCGCGAGAAGCTGCGCCAGCTGCGCGCCGAATTTGCCCGCAAGGCCGCCGCGCAGACGCCTGCGCCCTGACCACCGATTCCGACTGCCATGCTTTTTTCCCGCATCCCTTTCCTGCGCTGCATCGCGGCGACCGCGCTGCTGTGGCTTGCCGCCAGCGCCTTCGCCCAGCCAGCGCCATGCATAGACGCCGCCGAGGCCAGCCACCAGACGCTGTTGGGCCACTGGAACGCGCAATTCACGCCGGCGGCCGATGCGCCGCCGACGACGCCCACCACGGCCCGTCTCGAACTCATCCCCCATCCCGAGCTCGCTGCCAGCGTGCGCGGCCGGGTACAACGCGCGGGCAGCGAAGCGCTGCTCGCCGGCGATGTCGACCAGGGCGATTTCACGCTCGAGGAGTCGATCAACGGAACAAATATCAGCGCCACCTGGATTGGCCAGGTGGTGGCAGACAGCTGCGGCAAGGAAATTCGCGGAACATGGACTCAGGAAAACCCTCCACTCGCCCTTTCTTTCGTGCTGCGCAAGCAGCCCGCAGAATGAACGCGCCCGGCGCGCCCACGCTGGCGGCATTCGCGGCCTGGAGCCTGCTGTCGCTGCCCGCATGGGCCGCAGGCAGCGCCCCGGTCGGCAGCACGCCCGCCGATGCCTGGCGGCTGTGCACCGCAGCCGCCAATGGGGCCGAACGCCTGGCATGCTTTGACGAATGGGCCAACAAGCAGCCCTGGCAGGCGCCGGCGGCCAGCGCCCAGGCCCTGCCCGACCAGCCCACGCTGCCCGTGCCCGAGCCCGCGCCCATAGTCGCCACGTCGGCAGCTCCGCTGACGGCCGACCCCATGCCCGCCGATCCCGTGGTGCGCGGCTGCAACGACGCCAAATACAGCGCGATGACGCGCTTCTGGGAGCTGACCGAAGGCACCGACTGCGGCACCTTCGCCGTGCGCGGCTATCGCCCGATGTCGATCTCGGTGGTTTCGGGCAGCAATGTCAACCGCCTGCCTTCGTCGCCCTCGCCCGACCACCAGAGCACCACCGAGAGCGACTACCGCAGCACCGAGACCCGGCTCAACATCTCCGTGCGCACCAAGGTGGCCAAGGGCCTGCTGGCGCACACGCCCGAACGCAAGGATTCGCTGTGGTTCGGCTATACCCAGCAGTCGTACTGGCAGGTGTTCAGCCCCGATCTGTCGCGGCCGTTCCGCACCACCGACCATGAACCCGAGTTGATCTACGTCTATCCGCTGTCGCTGTCGCTGCCTGCGGGCTGGAACTGGGCCTATGCGGGCGCGGGGCTGGTGCACCAGTCCAACGGCCAGAGCCTGCCGCTGTCGCGCAGCTGGAACCGCTGGTACCTGATGACCGGCCTGGAAAAGGGCAACGACTTCGCGGTCACCAGCCGCATCTGGAAGCGCGTCAAGGAAGGCGCGCTCAACGACGACAACCCCGACATCAGCAACTATCTGGGCCGCGCCGAACTCACCGCCACCTGGAACCCCAACCGCATCCATACGCTCAGCGCCACGGTGCGCAGCTCGCTGGGTGCGACGCCGCGCGGCGCCGTGCGACTCGAATGGCTGCGTACACTGGGCGACGGCATAGGCGGCGGACGCAGCAATCTGCGCCTGCACACGCAGCTGTTCTCGGGGTATGGTGACAGCCTGATCGACTACAACCACAAACGCACCGTGTTCAGCGTGGGCTTCAGCCTGCTGGACTTCTGAGCCCGCGGCGGCCGGCGCGCGCAGCGCCGCCACCGCGAACAGCCCGACTTTCGCACCGCTTACCCGACTTTGCAACGCCGCCCAGGCCGCGCAGAATGGGGGCTTGAAGGAGGATCGATGGATCAGCAATACCAGCTCAAGGCCGGCCACTATTACCTGTACGACATGCGCGACACACCCAGCGCAGTCACGGGTGAGCGCCGCTTTCGGCTCAGGACCGAGACCGTGGCGATTGCCTTCGACCTGCACACCGGCGAGGTGCACCAGCACGGCACGCCCACGCGCATCCATTCCTGGGCGCTGACCGCGCGCCGGCGCCTGCGCGCCGCCGGAGCCTGGGAGTCGGCCGACGACATCGTGGTGGTCTCCGGTCCTCTGCCCATTGAAGAAATCAATAACTGCCTGCGCATACGCGGCTACTGCCGGCGCATGTTCCAGCGCCTGGCAAGCCTGCCCCACGGCAAGTGGCAGGCCGGCAAGACGGCTTCCAACCAGTCTCGCCGGGCCTGACTCGGGGCTTTACTCCTCGTCGACCACATCCTGCGCATCCGCCACATCGGCCGGATCGGGATGCTTGACGATGGTCACGGGCACATTGCTCAGGCGCGCGATCTCGCGTGACACCGAGCCGATCAACGTCCGGCGCACACCGCCCTGGCCCAGCGCGCCGATGATGATCATGTCGCAGCCGTTGCGCTCGGCCATGTCGACCAGCGTGGGCGCGGGCTCGCCCAGGCCGACTTCGGTTTCATAGCTCACGCCCGCGGCCTCGACCAGCGCCACGGCGGACTCCATCAGATGCCGCCCCGCGGCGACGCTGGCCCGGGCGATCAGGTCGGGGTCCTGGGTCGCGAGTTCGAAGAACGTGGCCTCCTGCTGCACATGGGCCAGCACCAGGCTGGCATGCAGCCCCTGTCGCACCAGCTTCACGCCATGGCGCACGGCGTCCAGCGAGGGTTCCGATCCATCCACTGCAATCATGATTCTGAGCATCTAGGCCTCCGGAAGTTATCGATACCCCAGTGTGCCAGACCCTGGGCTGCCCCTCGGGAAGCACGGTCCACAGGCAGTCTGGGACAATGGCGCCCATGCTGCAGTTCGAACTCCTCCAAAACGACCCCTCCAGCCACGCGCGCCGTGGCAAGCTCACGCTCAATCACGGCGTGGTCCAGACCCCGATCTTCATGCCCGTGGGCACCTACGGCACCGTCAAGGGCGTGATGCCGCGCAGCCTTGAAGAGATGGGCGCGCAGATCATCCTGGGCAATACCTTCCACCTGTGGATGCGCCCCGGCCTCGACATCATGGAAAGCTTCGGCGGCCTGCACGGCTTCGAGAAGTGGAACAAGCCCATCCTGACCGACTCGGGTGGCTTCCAGGTCTGGAGCCTGGGCGCGATGCGCAAGATCACCGAGGAAGGCGTGCACTTCGCTTCGCCCGTGAACGGCGACAAGCTGTTCATGTCGCCCGAAGTGAGCATGCAGATCCAGACCACGCTCAACTCCGACATCGTGATGCAGCTCGACGAGTGCACGCCCTATGAGACCAAGGGCCACCTCACGACCCCCGCCGAAGCGCGCAAGTCGATGGAAATGAGCCGCCGCTGGGCCCAGCGCTCCAAGGACGAGTTCGAGCGCCTGGAGAACCCCAACGCGCTGTTCGGCATCGTGCAGGGCGGCATGTTCGAGGACCTGCGCCAGGAGTCGCTGGACGCGCTGGTCGAGATGGACTTCCCCGGCTATGCGGTCGGCGGCGTGAGCGTGGGCGAGCCCAAGGACCTGATGCTGCAGATCATGGCGCATACGCCGCATCGCCTGCCGGCGCACAAGCCGCGCTACCTGATGGGCGTGGGCACGCCCGAAGACCTGGTGCAGGGCGTGGCCGACGGCGTCGACATGTTCGACTGCGTGATGCCCACGCGCAATGCGCGCAACGGCACCATCTTCACGCGCTTTGGCGACCTCAAGCTGCGCAATGCGCGCCACAAGACCGACCACCAGCCCATAGACACCACCTGCACCTGCCACGCCTGCGCGGGCGCCTCGGGAGTGAGCTGGGACGACGGCGGGCGCGACGGTTTCTCGCGCGCCTACCTGCACCACCTCGATCGCTGCGGAGAAATGCTCGGCCCGATGCTGACCACCATCCACAACCTGCACTACTACCTGAACCTGATGCAGGAAGTGCGCGATGCACTGGACGCGGGCACATTCGCTGCGTTCCGTGCGCGGTTCAAGAGCGAGCGCGCGCGCGGCGTCTGAGACCCTGCCGGCGTCCGGGGTAAGTGGTCACCCCCGGCGCGGCCTTTGCATGCCATCTGACAAGAGTTGACAAACCCTGTCGCACCCCGCCGCTATATTGGCCGAGACCACGGTTTCTCGTCCAATAAATGCCTTTGCCTTCCTTTGCCTCCACTGCGCGCAACCGCTCCATGCCCGCGCTCGCCCCGATGGCGAGCGTCATGGGCCTGGGGCTGTGCCTGTTTCTCGCATGCCTGGCAGGCATCCTGAGCCGGCCCTCAGGATTCCTGTCCGCATTCTGGCCGGCGAACGCGGTACTGCTGGGCATGCTGCTGCGCTGGCCCCGGCTCGCGCAAAAGGCCTCGTGGCTGGTGGCCCTGGTGGCATTCGTGCTCGCCGACCTGCTCACAGGCAGCAATCCGTTGGCCGCAGTCTGGCTGTCGATCGCGAACCTGTTCGGCGTCGCCTGCGGCTGGTGGTTCATGCGCCGCCTCGACGCGCCGCGGCTTTACATGCGGCGCCAGAGTTCGGTGCTGTATCTGCTCGTGGGCTGTACGCTCGCCGCCGCAGGCTCGACACTGGTCGGCGCCGGCACCGGCCCCCTGCTGTTCCATAGCAGCTGGCCGCAGACCGCCATGATGTGGTTCAGCACAGAGTTGATGAACCAGATGCTGATCCTGCCGCTGATCCTGAGCATCCCGACCCGCAGCCCTGGGCGCTGGTTCGCGCGCATCAAGTCGCGCGCTTCATGGACCATGGCCTTGCCGCTGCTGTCCGTGATTGCCACCGAATACGCGGCAATCGCACTGGGCGGACCGGGCGCGCTGGCCTTCACCGTGCCCTCGCTGTTGTGGTGCGCGCTGGCCTACCGCCTGTTCACCACGACCTTGCTGAGCCTGCTGGTCTGCATCTGGAAAATCGCCACCATTTCAGCGGGAATGCTCGAGTTCACGCCCGCCGACCTCGATGTCGCGGTCTCGCTGCGGCTGGGCCTGACGCTGCTGTCCATGGGACCGCTGGCCGTGGCCTGCTCGCAGATTGCGCGCAGCGAGCTGCTGCGCCGACTCGACCGTGCGGTCAGCCATGACTCGCTGACCGATGTGCTGGCGCGCGCCGCTTTCCTGAGCCAGGGCCAGCGCCGGCTCGAACGCCTGCAGCAGTCGACCGAACCCGCGGCCGTGCTGATGCTGGACCTCGACCACTTCAAGCTGGTCAACGACCACCATGGCCATGCCGCGGGCGACGCCGCGCTGCGTGCCTTCGCCCAGACCGTAAGCCAGGTCCTGCGGCCTCAGGATCTGCTGGGCCGTGTGGGCGGCGAGGAATTCGCCGTCTTGCTGCCGGGCGTGCGCGCCTCGGCGGCCCAGCAGATTGCCACGCGCATCTGCACGGCCGTGCGCGCGCAGCGGCTGGTGCTGCCCCAGGGAGAGCAATTGACGGTCACGGTCAGCATCGGTGTGGCATTGACCGACGGAAAGGCGCAGACGCTGGCAGAGCTGCTGCAGCGCGCCGATGTCGCGCTCTATCAGGCCAAGGCTGCGGGTCGCGATGGCTGGAGCCTGTGCGCTGCCGCCGACGCCCACAACCCGGCGCTAGTCGCGAACCTGGGGATCTGACGCCGACGGCGGCAGCGGAGCGCTCGCGGGCACGGCCGCGGCCGGTGTCCCGCAGGCATGGCAAAAGCGCGAGAACGTGCTCTTGCGCGTGGCGCAGTTGCCGCAGCGGTCGAACAGGCCTATGCCGCAATGCGGGCAGAAGTCGATTCCCGGATCCTTGAGATCCACCACCCGCTCGCAGCCCGGACAAACGCCCTTGGCCAGGCGCGACAGCGCGGTGTCATAGCTCAACTCCACGCGCCGCTGGGCGTCGGGCATGGCTTCCTGGCGCTTTTGCTTTTCAAGATAGCGGTTGAACGCCTGGATGGCCGCGCGGCCAAGCACCACCGTGAGCACGATGCCGACGATATAGCGCACATAGCCGCCGTAATCCGGCAGATAGGGCACGAGTTCGACAAAGAACGCGAACAATGCAAAGAAGATGAAGCCCCAGACGAAAGGCCAGGCATTGCTGCGGCGCTTCTTGGCAAACAGCCAGCCCGCGACCAGCAGCAGCGGCAGCGTCAAGGCCAGCCGGTACAGGAATACGCGCAGTTCCTGGGCGCGCTGCGCGGCCTGCCATTTTTCGCGCGCGCCGTCGTTGAGCTGCTGCCAGTCGGCCTCGGCGCGCGCCAGCGCCTGCTGGGCGTCGAGCTGCTGCTGCTGCTGGGCCTCGACGGCAACGCCCGCGCGGCGCTCGGCTTCCTTGAGCTGGTCGAGCGCGCGCGTGCGCGCCAGCAGTTCTTCGTCCTGGTCGGCGCGCTGCGTGGCGCTGCGCGTCGCGACCCAGTTGTCGAACGCTTCGCGCGCCGCGGCATAGGACTTGCGCGCGGCGCGGTACTTGAGCTCGGCCTGCTCCAGCGCGCTCGCGGCCTGGTCGCGCAGCTGCTCCGATGTCTGGCGCTGCAGCTTGACCTGGGCCGCGCGCTCGGGCGGCATGAAATCCTCGATGCGCTGCACGCTTTCGACCTGCGGCAGATCGCCGACCACCAGGCTGCCCAGACCGACCAGGAACCAGGCGAAGACCAGCGCCACCAGCCACAGGCCGCGGCGAAACCATTTCTCGGGAAGACGCAAGGCTTTACTCATGGAGACTCCTCATGCACGCGCGGTGCGCACCAGCGCCACGCAGCGCGACAGGTATTCAGGCACCAGCAGGAACACCGCCATCGACACCAGCAGATTGGCGCCGGCGATGATCAGAAACAGCTGCGGAATGCTGCAGCCTGCCGACAGCAAAGCGCCCGCGATCAGGCTGCTGGCGATCATGAACAGCGCATTCAGGATGTTGTTCGCGGCAATGATGCGCGCGCGGTGCGTGGGCTGGCTGCGCAGCTGGATCAGCGCGTACATGGGCACGCTGTAGATGCCCACGGCCATGGACAGCAGCAGCAGGTCGGCGACCACGCGCCAGTGCGCGGGCCGCGACAGGAACGCCGCCATGTCCATCAGGCTGCCCGGCGGCAGGCTGCGCGACGCCAGATACAGGTCGGCGGCAAACAGGCTCATTCCCAGCGCGCCCAGCGGCACCAGGCCGATCTCGACCTGGGCGCGGCTCAGCCGCTCGCACAGCAGCGCGCCCGCGCCCACGCCGACGGAGAACACCACCAGCAGCAGCGCCGCGACCTGCTCGTTGCCGTGCAGCACCTCTTTCGCGAATGCCGGAAACTGCGCCAGGAACACTGCGCCGAAGAACCACATCCAGCTGATGCCCAGCAGCGAGCGGAACACCACGGGATGCGCATGCGCGAGCCGCAGGTTGCGCCAGGTTTCGCTGAACAGGTTCCAGTTGATGCGCAGATCGGGGTCGGTTGCCGGCCCCGCGGGAATGAACTGTGCCGACAGCCGGCCCAGCAGCGCGAGCAACAGGCCGGCGACCGCGACCTGTGCATGGCCGACCTCGGGCACGGCAACCAGCAGGCCGCCGGCGACATTGCCGAGCAAAATGGCGACAAAAGTGCCCATCTCGACCATGCCATTGCCGCCCGTGAGCTCGCGCTCGGACAGCACCTGGGGCAGATAGGCGAACTTGGCCGGACCGAACAGCGTCGAATGCGTGCCCATCAGGAAGATGCAGGCCAGCAGCAGCGGCACGTTCTGCGCGAGCATGCCCCAGGCGACCAGCGCCATGATGGAGATCTCGAGGTTCTTGGTCAGCAGGAAGATGCGCCGCTTGTCCCACTTGTCGGCAAGCTGGCCCGACGTCGCCGAGAACAGCAGATAGGGCAGGATGAAAAGCGCGCCTATCACCAGGCCGGCGAGCGAAGGCGGCAGCCACGACACGCTCAGCTGGTAGGTCACCAGGACCGTGAACGCGAACTTGAACAGGTTGTCGTTTGCCGCGCCCGCGAACTGGGTCCAGAAGAACGGCCCGAAACGGCGCTGGCACAGCAGCGCGTACTGATTGGGGCGGTCCGCGTCATCGTCATGCATGCCGGCAATCCTTGAGGTGAAGCATTGCCGGCATTGTGCCGCGATCAGGGCGCGCGGCGCGGAGTCTTGCGGGCGGCGGTGGTTTTCTTGACCGCGGCTTGGGGCGTTGGCGCCGCGGCTGGTTTGCGCGGCGCGGCTTTCTTGGTCGCCGGCGCGGAGGCCCTGGCTGCAGGCTTGGCGGCCAAAGGCATGACCGCCGCCGCAGGCACGGCCTTGGCCAGATCCGCGGCGGATTGCATTGCGCTGCGCGCGAACTCGCCCGCCATCTGCGTGCCGGCTTCCATGACCTTCTGGCCTGCGGGTTCCTGCAGCGCCTGGGTCGCGATCTGCTGGAACTGCTGGGTCAATGCGCCCCACCACTGCAACGGATCGACGGCCGCGGCGGCAGGCGCCTGGGCCGCAGCGGCGGCATCGGTGGCGGCGGCGGCCGGCGCGGCAGCCGGTGGCGGCGATGCGGGCGCAGGGGCCGGGCTCGCGGCTGCGCCCGCCTCGGGCATCTTGAACGGCGAGGCCTTGGCCCAGTCGTTGATTCCGCCCTGCATGCTCTGCAGCGCGGCCAGGGTCATCTTCTGTACTTCGAGCGCCTGTATCGTCGCCGTGAGCGCGCGGCCGTTCTGTTCGAGCCAGAACTGCACGGCGCGCAGCTCCTTGATGCGCTTGTCGATTTCCTCGGCGTTGACCGTGGGCGCGACCCACTGCGCCATGCCGGCCAGCGGTGCCTCGGCACCGGCGCCGGCCGCCCCCGCTGCGCCCTGGGACAGGCTTTGCAGGAACTCAAAGCCGGGAATGAATTTGGCAAAGCCGAAAGGATCGGAACCGTTGGGATTGCTCATCGCCTACCTCGCTGGGACATGGGACATCATGCGACAACCCCGGCCAGGCCGGGGCGCGCCACCAAGCCTACTGTAACGGCGATCCGGCGATGACACCATCCGGGCGTGCCCGGCAAACAGTTCAGTGCGCGTGGCCGTGGCTGTGTTCCGCAGCCGGGCTCGCGCCGGTGGGCGCGGTCATGGCGACGGGCAGGCGCAGGTGCAGGCGCGACAGTTCACCCTTCGCATCCTTGAACTCGAGCGTGACCGGCACTTCCGTGCCCTTGAGCAGCGGCGCCTTGAGTTGCTGCAGCATCAGGTGGTAGCCGCCCGACTTGAGCTCGACCGTCTTGCCCGCGGGCAGCGCCAGCGCGCTGATGGCGCGCATGCGCATCACGTCGCCCTCCATTTTCATTTCATGCACTTCGGACACCGCGGCCGCTTCCGAGCGCACGCCGACCAGGGTCAGCGACTCCTTGGCCTTCAGGCGCATGAAACCGCCCGTTCCCTGCTGGCCGGGCACCGTGGCGCGGACCCAGGCGCCGTCGACTTCGACATGCGCGGCTTCAGTATGGGCAGATGCGTTGCCCGCAAAACCGGCCACCAGGGCGGCGGCAACGATGAAAGGGGAAATCCATTGGTTCTTGGTCATGGGAATGCTCTTGTCCCCTGCGGGGACTCTGTGGGATGAAAACTTCCGGGGCCAGGCCCGGGAAAAAATAGTCTGCAGCGCGCAGGCGCGGCCGACGCTTTGATTCATCGCACAGGCGGCCCGCGTGCCGGTGGCGGGCAGGCCGAGGGCACGGGCGTCCAGGCCATGGCCCGCGCACGCAGCGGCCGGCCCGGATGCGGCGCGGCGGCCAGCAGCGCGACCACTTTGGGCGGCGGTGCGGCCAATTGCGGCATGCACTGCGGACACTCGAGCCCATGCAGCGCATGCGCGAGCCCATCGGCATGCGGCGCCAGCATATAGCTGCGATGGCCCGCACCTGAACACACGGCATCGAGGCTGCGCGCCTGGACCCAGGGCGTGAACAGGCCCGCAAAAAGCACCAGCAGCCAGGCGGCCAGAGTGGCGCGCGCAAGCCCCATGGGCCGCGAACGCAGCCATGCAGGGGGGAAGGAGCGCAGCCGGAACATCACAGCATTGTAGGCAGGCCCCGTCATCTGCGTGACGCCAGGCCCGGCGGCGATCGCCTAGCATGGCACGCAGTCAGCGCCGCCGGCGCCGCCAGCGTTGCGTCCCTCCCCCAGCCATCAAGGACTTCCCATGCTTCAGCTCTGTGGTTTTTCTGCCAGCAACTACTACAACAAGGTCAAGCTCGCACTGCTTGAAAAAGGCGTCGCTTACGAGGAGGAACTTGCCTGGCTGGGCGAAACCGACCCTGCGGCTTCGCCCCTGGGCAAGGTGCCCTACATGCGCACCGAACACGGCGCGCTCAGCGAGTCGGCGGTGATGCTCGAATACATAGAGCAGGCCTATCCCGCCCACCCGCTGCTGCCCGCCGACCCGTTTGCCGCGGCCAAGGTGCGCGAGCTGGCGCTGTATCTCGATCTGCACCTGGAACTGGTGGCGCGCAATCTCTACCCCCAGGCGTTTTTCGGCGGCAAGGTCAGCGACGGCGTGCGCGAGCGCAGCATGGCCCAGCTCGACAAGAGCGCCAGGGCGCTGGGCCAGCTCGCGCGCTGGAGCCCCTTCATTGCCGGCGAGCAGTTCACGTTTGCCGACTGCTGCGCCATCGTCCACCTGCCGCTGATCAGCGCCGCAAGCAAGATCGTCGGCGGCCGCGACGTGCTGGCCGAGCTGCCGGTGCGCGACTACCTGGCGCGCATGGGCGAGCGCCCCACGGTGCAGAAGGTGCAGGCCGATCGCAAGACCAGTACCGCGTTGATGATGGCGCGCATGGCGCAGCGCTGACAGCGCTCAGCCCGGCGCCACGCGCACGGCCGTGGCGCGCGCGCCCTTGCGCCTGTCGGCCTTGGGCAGGTCCTGCGCCAGCGGCTGCTGCGCGGCGCGTTGCTGCAATTGCGCGAGCACGGCATCGAAATGCTGCACGTCGGCCGGCGCCAGGCCGTCGAGCAGTGACTGGTTCAGCTGCACGATCACGGGAAACAGCGCCGCGTAGATTTCCCGGGCCGCATCCGTCAGCGTGAGTTGCGCATAGCGCCGGTCCTGCGGCAGCGGCGTGCGCACCAACAGATTCTTTCGCACCAGATCCGAAACCGTCTTCGAGGTACGGCCGCGGTCGAGGTGCGCGCGTTCGGCCAGCACCGACGACAGCAGGGGGCCCTGCTGCGCGAGCACCGCGATGAGCCGCCACTCGCGCCGCGTGATGCCGTACTGGCCTTCGCACAGACGTATCACCGGAGCCCCCGCGATCGCCAGCAGGCGGCCGATGCGGAACAGCAGCAGCTCATCGAGCGACGTGGGGTTTTGCAAGGGGGACGGTGAAGGCATGGGGCAATCCCTGAGTTTGATTGATTAGATGAACTGTCTTGCCGCGCCGTAGTCTCGCGCACAGATGGCTGATCCGACGACAACCCATGGCGCGCATGGGAATCGCACCGGGCCATCGAAGAACTGAAAGCTGCGCATGCACCAACCTCCAAACATCGTGTTCATCGTCGCCGACGATCTGGGCTATGCCGATCTGGGCTGCTATGGCGGCCGGCCCGCGGACTTCGGCGCCGTCTCGCCCGTAATCGACGGGCTCGCGGCCCAGGGCCTGCGGCTCACGCAAGGCTATGCGAACTCGCCCGTGTGCTCGCCCACGCGCTTCGCGCTGATGACCGGGCGCTACCAGTATCGCCTGCGCGGCGCGGCCGACGAGCCCATCAGCAGCCGTTCGCGCGACAGTGCCGTGCTGGGCCTGCCGCCAGAGCATCCCAGCATGCCGTCGCTGCTGCAGCAGGCGGGCTGGCGCACGGCACTGATCGGCAAGTGGCACCTGGGCTATCCGCCGCATTTCGGCCCGCTGCGCTCGGGCTACGACATGTTCTACGGACCGATGTCGGGCGGCGTCGACTACTTCAGCCACCGCGGCACCAACGGCGTGCCGGACCTGTTCGAAGGCGAGCGCGAAGTCGAGCACAGCGGCTATCTGACCGACCTGCTGTCGCAACGCGCCGCCGACTGGATAGACGGCGTGGCCGGCGAAGGCGCGCCGTTCCTGCTGAGCCTGCACTACACCGCGCCGCACTGGCCCTGGGAAACACGCGAAGACGCGGCCGTGAGCTCGGCCATGCGCGGCTCGCTGTTTCATCTGGACGGCGGCAACGTCAACACCTACCGCCGCATGATCCAGCAGATGGACGAAGGAATCGGCCAGGTGATGGCCGCGCTGCAGCGCAATGGCGTGGCCGACAACACGCTGGTCATCTTCACCAGCGACAACGGCGGCGAACGCTTCTCGGACAACTGGCCGCTGGTCGGCGGCAAGATGGACCTGACCGAAGGCGGCATACGCGTTCCCTGGATTGCGCGCTGGCCGCGCGCCATCGCCCCCGGCCGCGTGAGCACCCAGCACTGCCTGACCATGGACTGGACGGCCACGGTACTCGACGCCGCCGGCGTCGCGCCCGCGCCCACGCACGCGCTCGACGGCGTTTCGCTGCTGCCGCTGCTGCGCGGCGGCGCGGAGTTCGAGCGCCCGATGTACTGGCGCATGAAGCACCGCGGCCAGCGCGCGCTGCGCCAGGGGCGCTGGAAATACCTGCAGGTCGACGGCAACGAATATCTGTTCGATATCGCGGCCGACGAGCGCGAGCGCGCCAACCTCGCAGCGCATGCGCCCCAGCGCCTGGCCGCGATGCGCGCCGACTGGCTCGCATGGAATGCAGGCATGCCGGCGATTCCAGACGACGCGACCGTGAGCCTGGGCTATTCGGTCAAGGACATGCCGCAGCGCTGAGCCCCACAACAAAGGAGACCTTTTCCATGCCCATCCGTTCTCTCGCCTTCAGCCTTGCCATCGCCGGCGCTCTCGCCGCCGGCGCCAGCCCGGGCGCAGCCCAGACGCGCTGGCCCGACCGCCCGATCCGCGTCATCGTGCCGCTGCCTCCTGGCGGCCCCAGCGACATCGTGCTGCGCAGCGCGGCCGAGAAAATGCATGTGCTGCTCAAGCAGCCCATAGTCATCGACAACAAGCCGGGTGCCGCAGGCAACCTGGGCGCAGCCGAAGCCGCGCGCGCCAAACCCGACGGCTATACCTGGCTCTGGACCACGGACACGCTGGTGACGGTCAACCCGCACATCTACCCCAAGCTCAGCTTCAAGGCCGAAGACCTGCAGCCGGTGATGCGCGCCAGCGCCTTCAGCCAGACGCTGGTCTGCGGCCAGTCGGCGGGCGTGCGCACGCTGGGCGAGCTGCTGCAGAAAGCGCGGCAGACCAAGATGAGCTATGCCTCTGGCGGCGCGGGCTCGCCGGGCCACCTCACGACCGAACTGCTCAAGTCCGCCGCGGGCATCGAGATGATGCATGTGCCGTACAAGGGGCCGGCGCCGGCGATCCAGGACGTGATGGGCGGCCAGGTGGACTGCGGCTTTCTCGCCGGTCCCACGGTCCTGCAGCATGTGCGCGCGGGCAAGCTGGTCGCGCTCGCGGTGTCGGGCGCCAGGCGCTCGCCGCTGCTGCCCGAAGTCCCCACCGTGGCCCAGGCGGGCTTTCCCGGCTTCGACGCAACGTTCTCGCTGCTGCTGTTCGCGCCGCGCGGCACGCCCCAGCCCATCATCGACGCCATGCACACGGCCCTGGCCGGCGCGCTCCAGCAGGCCGAAGTCGTGGAGCGGCTGCGTCAGACCGATCAGGAAGTCGTCGCCAGCTCGGCCCAAGCGGCGGCGGCGCGCATCGCCGAGGACTCCCGAACCTGGGGCGCGGTGGCGCGCAAGATCGGGCTTCAGCTCGATTGACGCCTGAGCCGCGGGCCCGGGCTCAATCGACCCAGGGCGCGAGTTCGTCGGGCACGCCCGCCACCGGCGCTGCCCGCGCCGCCGTAGCCTCCCGCTCCAGAAACCGCAGCAGCCCGCTGGCGCGCTGCGTGGGGCTGTGTACGGCCGTGGCCAGCAGGCCAGGCGCCTGGGCCATCAAGGTGAAGGCCTGGCGCGCGCGCGTGATGCCGGTGTAGAGCAGCTCGCGGCCCAGCACGCTGCCCGCGTGCGCCGACAGCACCAGCGCCGTGTGCTCGAACTCCGAGCCCTGGCTCTTGTGTACCGTCATCGCAAACGCGGTCTCGACATGCGCCAGCCGGCTCACGCCCACGGCGCGCAATTCAGGGCCGTCCATGAAGTAGACGCGCAGACCGGCGCCCGCAGCCGCGCCCGGCAGCGCCACGCCGATGTCGCCGTTGAACACGCCCAGCGCCGCGTCGTTGCGCGTGATCATCACCGGCCGGCCCGCATACCATTCGCCGCGCGGCGCGATCGCGCCTTGTGCAGCGAGCGCTTTCTCGATGGCGCGGTTGAGTCCGGCCACGCCCCAGTCGCCTTCGCGTACCGCGCACAGCAGACGAAAGCGCTCGAACGCCGTAAGCACGTCGCGCACCCAGGCGGTATGCGCTTCAACGCCGAGCGCGGGTGCGGGGCGCGCGGCCAGCGCCTGGGCAAAGGCCTGGTAGTTCACGTGGTCACCGATATCCTCCACGGCCATCTGCCAGACGCTGGCCGCGGGCGCGCCTTCGCGCAGGCGCAGCACGCCGCCCTCGCCGGCCTGCAGCAGCGCCAGCGCGCGCGCGCTGTCGCCGGTATTCACGGCTTCGGCCAGCTGGCCTATGGGGCCGCCAAAGCGCCGGCTCTCGCGCAGCATCACGGTCTGCTGGGCCAGCGGCAAGGCGTTGTCGGCATCCGCAAGAAATGCCGCAGGCAGCTGCTGGCCGGCCGCGGCCAGCGCATAGCGCGCGGTCTCGGGCGTGTAGTGGCCGGCTTCGGCGCTGCGGCACAAGTCGCCGAGCACGGCGCCAGCCTCGACCGAGGCCAGCTGATCCTTGTCGCCGAGGAACACCACGCGCGCCGTCGCGGGCAAGGCGTCGAGCAGCGCAGCCATCATTTCGAGGTGGATCATCGAGGCTTCATCGACGATCAGCACGTCGATGTCCAACGGCCGGCCATGGTGGAACGCAAACGCGCGCGTGTCGGGGCGCGCTCCCAGCAGCGAGTGCAGCGTGCGCGCCGCGCCCACGCGCTTCACCAGCGCTTCGAGATCGAGCAGCCCGCCCAGGCTTGCATGCAGCTCCTTGAGCGATTTGTCTATCGATTGCTTGAGCCGCGCCGCGGCCTTGCCCGTGGGCGCGGCCAGCGCTACGCGCAGCCGTTCGGGCTCGGGCGCGGTGGCAAACAGCAGCGCCAGCAGGCGCGCGACCGTATAGGTCTTGCCCGTTCCCGGACCGCCGGTGATCACCGAGAAACGGCCGCGCAGCGCGACCGCGCAGGCCAGGCGCTGCCAGTCGAAAGTCGCGGGCGCGGGCGCGAACATCTTGTCCAGCCAGCGCTTCACTTCGGCCGCGTCGACCGGCAGCACGGCCGTGCTGCGCTCGGTGATCTGCGCCGCGACCTGGCGCTCGTAGTCCCAGTAGCGGCGCAGATACAGCAGGGGCGCGTCGTCAGGCCCGCCCAGCACCAGCGGCTGGCCCTGGTCGGGCGCGCTGGCGGCAACGCGCACCAGCGGGCTGCGCGCCAGCGCGTCCTGCCATGGCGCGAGCCGCGCGGGCAACTGCGCCCAGAGCGCGTTGAGCGCGTCCTGCGCATCGGCGGGCCAGGCCAGCACGGCGTTCGGGTCGGCAATCAGCGTGGCCAGCGGCAGGCAGCTGTGGCCGCGGCCTTCCATCTGCACCAGCACGGCGGTGGCGACCAGCAGTTCGGGTGCGGCCTCGGGGTCCTGGGCGGCAATGAAACGCGCCAGCGCGGTATCGAGGTGGCGCAGCAGGCCTTGCTCGCTCCAGTCGCGCAGGGTGGCGAGCACATCCATGGGCGTGGCCGGCGGCGCAGCGGCCGGTTCGGGATCGGCAAACAGATCGAAGGTCAGGTTGTCGACGGATTTCATGGCAGATTGGCTTGCGTCTCAAGGTCTGGAGTGTCGAGCAGCGTACCGAGTGCATCGAGCAGCGCCAGCGAAGGCGGCACCACATGCATTCCCAGCGCCGGGCCGTCGATGCCGCGCACGAAGAAGTAAAGCGCGCCGCCCAGATGTTGCTCCGGGTCGTAGGCCGCGCCCAGCCGGCTTTGCAGCAGCCGGTGCAGCGCGAGCAGATAGAGCGCGGCCTGCACGTCGTAGCGGTGGGCCGCCATGGCTTCGCGCAGCGCGCGCTCGTCATAGGCCGCGGCGTCGCGCCCCAGGAAGTTGGTCTTGTAGTCGAGCACCCAGTAGCGGCCCTCATGCTCGAACACCAGATCGGCAAAGCCCATCAGCATGCCGTGCAGCTGGCGCGCGGGCAATGCCGGCCGGGGCTGGCCGGCCAGCAGATGCTGCTGGCACAGCCTGTCGATCTCGGGCGCGGGCAGGCGCGCCGCGGGCAGCCAGAACTCCATTTCGGCCAGCACCTGGTCCAGCCCCGACAGCGGCACGCCGAGCGGCGCGAGCGGATGGTGGACCACGGCCTTGAGCCATGCCAGCAGATCGGCGCCCTGGGCCGCGCGGCCCGCGCGCTCGCTGCGCTGCAGCAGGCGCTGGGCCAGCGGCCCCTGGCCGTCGGCTTCGAGCGCAAAGCCTTCGCCGGCCAGCCATTCGAGTTCGTCGTGTACCCAGTTGCCGACCACCGGGCCTTTCATGAAGCGGTGCCAGACCGCAGCCTGGGCCGGCGCCGCGGGCTGGGCCGGCGCGGGCGCGTCGCTTTCCATCGGCAGTTCGTCGTCGGCGGGCTGCTGCAGCGGCACGGGCGAGACCGGCAAGGTGGGCGCGGCCAGCGCGCGCACCAGCGAGGAAAAGCTGCCTATGCCCCAGCGCCGGTCGAACTGTGCGGCGTATGGTGGCGCGTCCAGCAATTGCGGCGGCGCTGCGCGTGCCTGCAGCAGGCTGCGCGCGGGCGCATCCTGCACCGCCTGCCATTGCACTGCGTCCTGGCCGGCGCTGAACACATCGAGCAGCGCGCGCCAGTCATCGGGCGTGCGCTCCTCGGGACCAGCCAGCGCATAGCCGGTCGCGCTCTTGTGGTTGATGGTGGTCGTGGCCTTGCTGCGCGCGGCCTGCAGCATGGGAACGCCCAGCCACAGCGCATGGCGCGCACGCGTCAGCGCCACGTACAGCAGGCGCAGGTCTTCGCGCAGGCGTTCGTCGTCGGCCTGGGCGAGTTCGGCGTCGTCGTAATCCAGGCGCAGCGCGCGCCCGCCTTCAGGCTTGGGCAGGCTCACGAAGCGGTCCATGCGGCGGTTGATCTCGCGGAAGCTGCAGGCGAACGGCAGGAACACCACGGGGTACTCGAGCCCCTTGCTCTTGTGCACCGTGACCACCTTGACCAGGTCGGCGTCGCTTTCCAGCCGCACGATCTGTTCGTCGCTGTGGCTGCCTTCGCCCGCGCACTGCGTGGTGAGCCAGCGTATCAGCGCATGCTCGCCTTCGAGCTGGGCGCTGGCGCTTTGCAGCAGCTCGGCCAGGTGCAGGTAGTTGGTCAGCCGGCGCTCGCCGCCGGTCTCGGCGAGCCAGCGCGCGGGCAGATCGAACTGGTGCAGCGTCTGGCGCAGCATCGCCAGCACGCCCTGACCCTGCCATACGCCCTGCAGTCCGCGCAGCTGCTCGCAGCGCGCGTCGAAGGCTTCGTCGTCGGCCGCAAGCCAGCCGAGTTCGTCGAGCGACAGATCAAGCAGCCGCGTCGCCAGGCCGGCGCGCACGGCGCGCGCATCGCGCGGCGCGGCCACGGCGTGCAGCCACACGACGAGATCCTGGGCCTCGCTGCCGGCAAACACCGATTCGTTGTCGGAGAGATAGACCGAGGCCACGCCGCGCGCGCCGAGTTCCCGCCGCACGGCGCGCGCCTCGTTGCCGGTGCGCACCAGCACCGCGATGTCGGCCGGGCGCAGCCGCGCCAGCGCCTCGCCGGGCGCGGCAAAGCCGGCTTCGGGGTCGTTGAGCCATTGCACGATCTGCGCGGCGCAGCGCGCGGCGAAACCGCGCTGCGCGCGCTTGGCGGTCTGCAGCGGGTCGAGCTCCACCTGCAGCTGCAGCGCGGGCACGGGGCCGCCGGCAGCTTGGAACACTTCCTTGCGGCCCTGGGCCTGCACGGCAACGAAAGGCAGGGGATTGCCCGCCTCGCTGCGGAACATGAACGCGCCCGCGCCGCCGCGCTGCTCGGCCTGGCCGAACCAGTGGTTGACGGCGTCGACCAGCGCCTGGGTCGAGCGGTAATTCCTGTCGAGCACATAGTGGCGCCCGGCCGTCGCATCGCGCGCCTGCAGGTAGCTGTAGATATCGGCGCCGCGAAAGCCGTAGATCGATTGCTTGGGGTCGCCGATCAGCAGCAGCGCGGTCTGCGCGTCGTTTTCCTGCGTGCGGTAGATGCGCTCGAACAGCCGGTATTGCAGCGGCGAGGTGTCCTGGAATTCGTCGATCAGCGCGGCCGGATACTGCGCCTGGATGCGCGCGCGCAGCGCTGCGCCGTTGTCGCCCGCAAGCGCGCGGTCCAGCCGCTGCAGCAGGTCGGCAAAGCCGAACGTGCCCTGCTGGCGCTTGAGCTGGGCCAGGCGCTGCAGCACGCGCGCCGCGGCATGCAGGCGCAGCCGACTGCCCAGTTGCGGCAGCCTGGCCATGTCGGCAAGCAGCTGCTGCAGCGCCTCGAAGCCCGGCGGAACTGCAAGCGCAGGCGCCCCTTTTTTACGCGCTTCGAGCAGGCCTTCGGGGCTGAGCCGGTGGCGCGCGGATTCGGTCAATGTCAGCTCGACTTCCTGCGGGGCCGCAGCCCAGTCGATCACGCTTTGCAGCCAGCCCGTGTAATGGCGTGGCGCGAGCTTGCGCCCGTCCCAGTGCGCGCCCGGCGCCGCGACCTGGGCATCAAGCCAGTCGCGCAGCGCCTGCGCCTGCGCGCCCCAGCCCTGGGCGAGATCGGTCAATGCCGTCGCGCGCTCGGCCTGGGCGGCCTGCACGGCGTCGGCCAGGCTGCCCGCGCCCGCGGCCGGGTCCACGGCCTGATCGAGCAGACCGCGCATGTCCTGCGCCAGCGCGTCCAGCCCGCTCCACACGCCCAGCACGGTTTCCAGCAGTTCGCCGCCCAGCGGATAGCACTGCTGGCGCCAGTAGTCCTGCACCGCCTCGCGGCGCAGCTGCTCCTCGTCGGCCGCCAGCTCCTCGTCAAACAGATTTCCGCTGTCGAACGCATGCTCGCGCAGCATGCGCTGGCACCAGGCGTCGATGGTGAACACCGCGGCGTCGTCCATGGCTTCGGCGGCCATTGCCAGGCGCCAGGCGGCCGCCGTGCGTTCCTGGCCTTCGGGGTAGTCGGCCAGCAGGCCCTGCAGCAGCGTGTCGTGCGCCGCGGGTTGGGCTTCGCCGCGAAAGCACTGCACGGCTTCGGTCAGGCGCGCGCGTATGCGGTCCGAGAGCTCGCGCGTCGCGGCGCGCGTGAAGGTCATGACCAGGATCTCGGACGGCAGCAGCGCGCGCGGATGCGCGTTCGCGCCGCCATGGCCCAGCACCAGCCGCAGGTAGAGCGCGGCAATGGTCCAGGTCTTGCCCGTGCCCGCGCTGGCTTCGATCAGGCGACTGCCCCACAGCGGAAAGTCGTGTGCGTTCAATACATGGCTCATGCCTGCTCCAGCGGCAACAGATAGATCACCGGCGCCAGCGTTCCCGGCTCCAGCACCTGCACCTGATCGGCCAGCCAGGCCAGCAGCGGTGCATGCACGGCCTCGGCCAGCGGCGCGAAGCGGCCGTCGGCGGTCAGCGCGTCGAAATCGGGATAGAGGCGCGCCCAGCAGGCGTCGTCGGCCTCGCCCGCCTGGGCAAAGCCATCGCCTTCATAGGCGGTCTCGGCGCGCGCCAGGTCTTCGCCCGCCGCCGCCGCGGCCAGCGCGGTCCTGAGCGGCAGCGGCAGCGGGCTGTCCTGGCCCGCCTGCCAGACCTGCAGCAGCGTCTGGAACTGCGCCATCGCTTCGCCCGGCGGCATGGGCTGCAGCGCCAGCGTCGCATCGCGCGCGACGATGATGCCCTGGACCTGCACGCCGCAGGCCGCGGCCACCAGGCTGCGCAGATAGGGCAGCAGCACCGCGGCCGGGCGCACTTCGCCGCGCGTTCCCAGCAGCGCGCGCGCCTGCAGCGAGATCCAGGCCGGAACGGCTTCGCCGTCGCGGTCGGGAACGCGCAGATCATCGAGCCAGTCCTCGAACACCAGGCCGTCCTGGGCGAAATGCAGGCGCTGGCGCTGTACCGGCCGGTCGAACCGGTTGCGATGCGCCAGCCACGACTGCAGCGAAGGCAGCACGGCCTCCTGCAGCTCGGCGCGCTTGCGCGTGCCCAGGCCCGCGAGCGGCAGCGTGCCCGCGCGTTCGATGCGCGCCAGATGGCCGGCGACGCGCTGCTCCAGCGCAATGCCCACGGCCGGCGCGGCCTCGATATCGGCCACCACCTGGGTCTGCAGCTGCTCGATCACGCTGTAGCCCGCCAGGCCCTGCAGGCCGAAAGCCTCTTCGTCAAGGCTCAGCTGCTCCTCTTTCTCGAAGCGCACATTGAGCCGGTGGCGGAAGAACGCCTGGGCCGGATGGCGCACAAAACCATGCAGCTGGGACAGCGTCAGCGGGACCTCGATGTCGGGCACGAAGGCCGCGAGCGCCGGCACGGCGCTCGCCGGGTCGTCCGCGCGCAGCAAATGCGCCGCGCGCCATTCGCGCGCATAGGTGCGCAGCGTGGAGTCGGGCGAAAAATAGCTGCGGCTGAACGGCTGCAGCGGGTGGTGGAAAGTGCGCTGCGCAAGCAGATCGCCGCCCTCGCCCACCCAGCCCGCGGCCAGATAGTCGCGCAGTTGCGAGACCAGCACCGACGGCGGCTGCTCGCTGTTGTCGCGCACGCTGCGCCCGGCCCAGCTGATGTAGAGCATGCGCCGCGCCGACAGCAGCGCCTCGAGCATCAGCTGGCGGTCGTCGTCGCGGCGCGCGCGGTCGCCGGGGCGCAGCTGGCCTGGCAAGGCCATCAGATCGAAGTCGCTGCGCATGGCGCGGCGCGGGTAGTCGCCGTCGTTCATGCCCAGCAGGCACACGACTTCAAATGGAATCGCGCGCATGGGCATCAGCGTACAGAACGTCACCCCGCCCGCACGGAAGCGGCTGTCGACCGAAGGCTGCTGCACGATGTCGAGCCAGGCCTGCTGGGCGACGATCAGCTCCACCGGGTCGTCAAAGCCGCCGAGTTCGCAGGCTTCGAGCCAGGACGACAGCGCGCTGTCGAGCGCGGCCAGCAGCGCGCGGTCACTGTCGGTCTGCGGCGCGAAGAAATCGGCCAGCAGGCGGCGAAAGCGCTGCGCCCAACCCGCGGGATCGGCCGCAGCGCCGGCCAGCGCCCACCAGTCCAGCAGGCGCTCGAGCAGCGTCGCCAGCTGGCCCGCGAGCTCGGCGCCCAGGCCGCCGACTTCCGCGTAGGGCTCGATCTGCGCCAGGCCCGAGGCGTCGCCGGCCGCGCCAGCGTCAAAGGCGCCGCTGCCGCTGGCAAAGCCCAGCAGCATGCGGTGCAGGCCGAACCAGGCGCTGTTCTGCTCGCCGCAGGCCGCGAGCCCGAGCGCGCCGCGCTGCTGGGCGTTGAGCCCCCAGCGTATGCCCGCGCCGGCCATCCAGGCGCTGAGCTGGGGAAGATCATCGGCATCGAGCCCGAAGCGCGCGGCCACGGCCGGCACGTCCAGCAGATCGCGCAGTTCGCTCAGCCGGCAGCGCTGCTGCGGCAGGCGCAGCAGCCACTGCAGCGCCGCGACCAGCGGGTTGTTGTCGCTGGCGCTCAAGTCGGCGATATCGAAAGGAATATGGCGCGCGTCATGCCGGCCGTACTGGCCGAACACCGCGCGAATCGACGCCGCCACGCCTTCGATCGCCGGCACCATCACCACCACATCACGCGGCTGCAACGCCGGGCGGCCGGCCTCTGCGGGCTCGGCCAGCAGCGCCAGCAGCTGGTCGTGCAGCACTTCGAGTTCGCGCACCATGCTGTGCGCGCTGTGGAAGACGATGGAGTGGTCGGCGCGCGCGACGGCGCTGTGCGCGTGCTCGGTCAGCGGCACCATGTCGCGTATCGCCTGCTGCACCAGGGACAGCAGCGGCGCGTCGGGGTCCACCTCTTCGTCGAAGATATCTATGCGCGGCAGCTCGGCCGCAATGCCTTCGGGCAGCTGGGTCTCGAACGCATCGAGCTGGCGCACATAGTCGCGCGCCTGCCGGCCCCAGGACGACAGCAGCGGGTGCGCATGGGCATGCATCATTTCCAGCGGCAGCGCGGCCAGGTCGCGCCCGTTCTTGAGCGGCTGGCGCCGACGCTCGATGCGCAGCAGTTCGCGGCCGTCGATCGCGTCGGCCCAGTGAAAGCGGCAGGGGTTGGGCACGGCCAGCAGGATCTGGCTGTGGCGCGACATCGCGGCCAGCGTCTGCAGCATGGACAACGGCAAGTGGCTCATGCCGAACAGCACCACGCGGCGCGCCAGCGGCTGTACCAGCGGCGCGCCGCTTTCGAGCGTGGCAATCACCTGGCGGTGCAGCTGCGGCCGCGTGCTGGCGCGCTGGCTTTCATCGAGCCCGGCCAGTATGCAGCGCCACAGCATGGGCTGCCACAGCTGGTCTTCGGGCACGGCCAGCGTGGGCCGCCCGGGCGTGGCCAGCACATCGCGGCCCGCGGCCCAGTCGTCCAGCCAGTCAGCGCGGTAGATCTGGTATTGATCAAAAAGGTCGGCAAGACGTTCGGACAGCTGCAGCAGTCGCTCGGCATCACCGGGCGCGAGAAACCCTCCTATCGCCTCATACCCGCCCTGCGCCGCGCATTCGGGCAATTGGCGCATGAGCCGCCAGGTCAGCGCGGTCTTGTCGAGCGGCGACTGGCGCGGCACGGCGGCCGCACCCAGCACCTGGCGGTAGCTGCGCCACAGGAAACGTGCGGGCAGCTCGACGCGCGCCGCGGCGCACACGCCCAGCGATTGCGCCATGCCCATCTTGAACCACTCGGCCATGCCGTTGCTCTGCACCAGCACCACTTCCTGCTCCAGCGGCCCCAGCGGGTGCGCGCTCAGCCACGAGAACACGGTCTCGGCCAGGGTTTCGGTGCGGTTGCCGTGCAGGGCAATGAGCCCGGGCTGCAGTGTCGATGCCAACGTCTTTTCCTTGCAAGGGGAGCGTCAGCAGGGCGCTGCGCCAGACGTAAAGCTTAACGCGGCGAGAGGGGTTGTTGCAGGCATGCAAAAAGCCCTTGCGGCGGGGGCGGCAAGGGCTGGGAATTTTTTCCTAACGCGGGACGTTCACCCTTCGACAGGGCGAACGGTCAGTTACCCGTTCGTGGTGAGCCTGCCTCGCCGGCCGCGTCGAACCATGAACGTCCTGTCCTCAAGACAAGACTCACTCTGCCCTTTCCAACAACCCACTAGTTGATGTCAATCTTCGCCCCCTGCCGTATCAGATTGCGCAGCTTCTCCGTCTCCTGCGCCAGGAACTTGCCAAAGGCTTCGGGCGTGGAGGTCGAAACCTGCAGGCCGGTCTTGGCGATCTGCGCCTTGAGCTCGGGGTCCTTGAGCACTTCGCGCAGGTCGGCGTTGATCTTGGCGACGATCTCGTCGGGCACGCCCGCGGGCGCGAGCAGGCCGAACCAGCTGCCGGCGACAAAGTCCATTCCCAGTTCGCGGAACGTGGGCAGCTCCGGCGCGTCGGGATGGCGTTTGGGCGCGGCAATTGCCACGGCGCTGACCGAACCGCGCTGCACCTGGGGGTACGACGACATGCCGTCGAACATGCCGTCAAAAACGCCCGAGGTCAGGTCTATCATCGCCGGCCCCTGGCCCTTGTAGGGCACATGGGTGAACGGAATGCCCGCCTGCTGGGCAAACAGCTCGGCGCCGATATGCGGGCTAGAGCCCGCGCCCGACGAGCCCAGCGACAGCCCGCCCTTGGGCGCCTGGGCCTTGGCCAGTGCGATCAGCTCGGCCAGCGACTTGCCCTTGAGCTTGTTGTTGACCAGCAGGATGTTGTGCGTGGAGCCCAGCAGCGCCACCGGGCGGAACGCCGCCGGCGAATAAGGCAGGTTCTTGCGCAGCTCGGGGTTCGAGGTGAACGCATAGCTGGTGAACAGCAGCGTATAGCCGTCGGCCGGCGCGCGGCTCACATGCTGGGTGCCGATGATGGTGCCTGCGCCCACGCGGTTCTCCACGATCACGGGCTGGCCCCACAGCGCGCCGAGCTTGAGCCCGGTGGTGCGCGCGAACAGGTCGGTCACGCCGCCGGCCGAGAACGGCACGACGATGGTCACGGGGCGCTTGGGAAAGGCTTCCTGGGCCTGCAGCGGCAGGGTGGCGGCCACGGCAGCGGCGACTCCCAGTATCTTGAGAAGGTGCATTTTTGTCTCCGGTAGTTATTTTTCGACCTGCGCACGCTTCATGCTGAAAGCGCGCGGCTACATGACTTCGCCGCCGTTGGGTCCGAGGATCTGGCCGGTCATGTAGTCGGCGTCCGGGGAGGCGAGAAACGCCACCACCGAGGCGATTTCCTCGGGCTGGGCGCGCCGGCCCAGAGGCACGCGCAGTTGCACTTCGCGCGCGTATTCGGGGTTGGCGCTGAGTTCGGCGCTCATGGGCGTCTGCACGCGGCCGGGCGCGACGGCGTTGACGAGGATGTTCCACTCGGCGAATTCGCGCGCCCAGGCGCGCGTCAGGCTGATGATGGCGCCCTTGGCCGCCGCATAGGCGCTCACGTTGCGGTGCGTGCCATAGGCGGTGATCGACGCGGTGTTGATGATGCGGCCGCTGCGCCGCGCTTTCATCGCGGGCAGCACGGCCTGGGTGCAGAGCATGGCGCCCTTGACCGTCACGGCCAGCATCAGATCGATGGCCGCCTCGTCAATCTCTTCGAGCGGCCGCATGCCGCCGGGAATGCCGGCGTTGTTGACCAGGATGTCGACCGCGCCCAGCTGCTGCTGTGCGGCAGCGAACGCCTCTGAAACGCTGGCGCGGTTCGAGACATCGGCGACGCAGGCCAGGGCCTGTCCGCCGGCCGCGCGCACCCGCGCCACGGTCTCGTGGGCGGCATCGGCGTGCAGGTCGTTGACGATGACTGCCGCGCCGCGCGCGGCCAGCAGTTCGCAGTGGGCCCGGCCTATGCCCGAGCCCGCGCCGGTCACCAGCGCAATTTTTCCCAGCAAGGGTGTGTACATGGCGGCGTCCCGGTTCACGCCGCGATGCGGTGGGTGGCGGCGTTGAAGTGCACCACCGGGTTGGACGGGCTGTTGCGCGAGCGCCGCACCTTGCCGACGACCAGCACATGCGTGCCCAGCTCCTGGGTCCAGACCACATCGCATTCCATGCTGGCCAGCGCGTCGGCCAGCACGGGCGCCTGGCCGCTCTCGCTGTGCCAGCGCTCGTCCGAGAAGCGCGCCAGGCCCTGCGGCGCCTGCAGGAACTGGGCCATCACGGCGTCATGCCCTTCGCCCAGCACATTGGCCGCAAAGCGCCCGCTCTCAAGCAGCGGCGCGGTGAACGACGACTGGCGGTGGGCGAAAAAACCAATCATCGGCGGCTCGGCGCAGACCGCGGTGAGGCTGGACACAATCATTCCCGCGACCTCGTCGCCCTGGCCCGTGCTCACCGCGCAGATGCCCGCGGGCAGCGCGCGCAGCGCGGTCTTGAATTCAGCGATGGACACCACTTCTTCCTGGTCGCCATGGCTGATGTGGGCTCGCACCTGGCCCTGTGCGTCGACCCAGCCGTTGCGCTGCGCGTAGTCGAGCATGCGCGCAAAGCCCTCCTCCCATTCGGGCTCGCCCGCATGGCCGCTGACGAAGCGCAGCACCGAGGGCGCGAGCCGCACATGGGTGTCGCCCTCACGCTGGCCGATGCGGCGTATCGCGCGCTCCACGGCCTCGGGCGGCTGGGGATCGATCAGCACCTCGAGCCGCTTGAAATCCATGGGCTCGCGCAGGGACAGGGTCCCGGAATCGGACAGATGAAAGCGCATATGGGTCTCCTTAGGCGGCGGTGGCGACGCTGAGTTCGCCCACTTCCTTGCGGATCGCGGGAATGATGCGTTCGCCCCAGAGTTCGATCTGGCGCAGCATGGTCTTCTGGTCGAAATCACCGAGCTGGGTCTGCAGCGCGATGTGCTTGGGGCGCAGGATGCTGATCTCTTCGAGCATCTTGTCTATCACCTGGTTGACCGAACCCACGGGCAGGTTGGCGCGCATCTGGTCGAAGCTCATGTCGGTGGGCGAAGGCTCTTCCTGCACCATGTAGCCGTCCTCGCTTTGCGCGCGGCGGAACTTGAGGCTTTCGGAAATGCGCCGCTGGAAGCGCGCGTTGTCGAGATAGGAGTCGACTTCGGCGCGGTTGTCGGACGCATAGGCGCAGCGCAGGAAGCCGAACTTCACATCGCGGTCCAGGTCCTTGCCGTTGTCCTCGGCGACCTTGTCCAGGCGCGCGCGCAGGCTAGTGATCGCGTCGTTGCCGTTGAGCAGCGCGGTGACGAACAGGTTGTGGTTCTCGCGCACGCCGCGGCCCAGCACCGTGGGATTGCCCGAGGTGACCCACAGCGGGGGCATGGGGTTCTGCAGGCAGCGCACGGCAATCGAGCTCGGCGGCACATCGAGGTGCTTGCCGTGGTATTCGAAGATGCGTTCGCCCAGGCCCTTGGGAATGATGTCGAGGAACTCGTTGAAGATCTCGCCCGACTCGGCGATCTTCACGCCGAAGCGCTCGAATTCGAACTCCTGATAGCCCGAGCCCACGCCCAGATCGAGGCGGCCGTTGGACACGGTGTCGACAAAGCCGACTTCGGCCAGGAAGCGCGCGGGATGGTACAGCGGCAGGATGCAGACCGCCGTGCCCAGGCGGATGCGGCTGGTCTTGGCGGCCACATGCGCGACCATCATCAGCGGCGAGGGCGACAGCGAGTAGTTGTTGAAGTGGTGCTCGGCATACCAGGCGCTGTGGAAGCCGGCCTGTTCCGCGACCACGGTCTGCTCGATAGAGTTCTGGATCACCTGCTGCGAACTCTGGTGATAGCCACGTTGCTGCGCGAGGATGAAGACGCCGAATTCCATGCTGTGCTCCTTGTTTTGATAGCCGTGAATCTGATAAATGATTCTAGGAAGGCACGGCGCCGGCCGGAATGCATGAAAATCGAGGTTCTGTCCTGCGGATATTGGAGAAGTCATGGATCGGCTGCGTGCTATGGAGTTTTTTCTTTCGGTTTCGCAAACCAAGAACTTTTCAACCACGGCGCGCACGTTCGGGGTATCTGCAACCGCGGTTTCACGGCTGATCACCGATTTCGAGGATTCGCTGGGCGTCAAATTGCTGCTGCGCTCCACGCGCCAGATCATGCTGACCGAATCGGGTGAGGAATATGCGCGCCAGCTCGAAGGCATTCTCTGGAACATCAACGCGGCCCACTCCAGCATCACCGCGATACGCGAGGCGCCCAAGGGCCACCTGAGGGTGCACTCGCGCATGATGTTCGGCCTGGGCGTGCTGCCGCCGCTGATCGCGCGCTTTCGCAAGCTCTACCGCGACATCCACATCGAGCTGATCCTGTCGGAAACGCCGGCCGACCTGCGGCGCGACCAGATCGACATCGACTTCCGCATCTCGCCGCCGGTCGAGGCCGGCGTCAAGCGCCGCATCCTGTTTCGCAGCGCGCGCTATCTTGTGGCCGCGCCCGCCTACCTGCAAGGGCGCGCGCTGCCGCAAAAGCCTGCCGACCTGGGCGAGCATGACTGCCTGAACTACCTGCGACCCGGCGGCGAAAGCGTCTGGCATTTCAGCCAGGCTGGCCAGATCGAGGACCTGGCCTTCCAGCCGCGCCACGCCAGCAACAACGGCATGGCGCTGCTCGAGATGGCGCGCCTGGGCGAAGGCATTGCCCTGCTCGACGACTACACGGTGCATGCCGACCTGGAACGCGGCAGCCTGCTGCGGCTGCTGCCAGACTACCAGGTGACCAACACCACCTACGAGGAAGGCATGTACGCGACCATCCTCGACACGCCCATGGTGCCGACCAAGCTGCGGTTGTTTCTCGACTTCGTCGTCGAGCATGTGTCGGGCGAGAGCAACCGTTTCATCGCGCTGGGCGACGAGCCCGCGGCCAGCGATCAGGTTGGCGGCTGAATATTGCAGGCCGGGCGCGAGGCGCCGCGCCGGCCCAGGCCGCGCAGGCGCAGCACGCGCCCGTCAAGCGGGCCGCTGGCGCTGAGCCGGCCGCTGTCGGAAATCGAAGTCACATAGAGCTCGTCGAGCAGCGGGCCGCCAAAACACAGTGAGCTGGGGTGGGCCAGCGGCAGGCGCAGGCGCTGGCCCGGCCGGCCCTGGGCGTCGAAGCGCACGATCTCGCCGGTATGCACCAGCGCGCTCCACAGCCCGCCTTCGTCGTCGAAGCAGCAGCCGTCGGGCGCCGAGCCCAGCGGCTGGGTATCGGCAAACAAGGAACGCTGCCAGGGCGCAGCGCCGGCCTGCGGGTAGACATAGATGCGCCGCGCCGCGCTGTCGCAGACGAACACCCGGCCGTCGACCGGGTGCTGGACCGGGCCGTTGACCACGCCATAGCCTTGATCCACGCGCGCCATGTGCCCCGTGGGGTCCACGCGGTACAAGCCGCCCAGCGGCGCTTCGCCCGGTTCGCGAAACGTGTGCATGGTGCCCACGCAAAAGCTGCCGTCGGCCAAGGCCGCGCCGTCGTTCAGGCGCAGGTTGGGGTGCTGCTCTTCCAGCCGGCCCAGCGTCTGCAGGCGGCCGCTGGCCGGGTCTAGCAGCACCACGCTTTCGCGCAGCGCGACCACCAGGCGGCCGTCGCTGTTGAGCGCAAACGAACCCAGCGGCGCGGGCAGCTCGAAGCGCCGGCATTCATCGCCCTGGGCATCTAGCGCCAGCAGCAGGCCGTCGCGGCTGTCGATCAGCCACAGCAGTTGCTGGCGCGCGTCCCAGACCGGGCATTCGCCCAGACGCGTGTGCAGCGCGCCAAACGCCTGGATCTCGGGACGGGAAGCGGGGAAGGCGGACATGGCGGAAAGCTCGTGTGAAAGGCCCGCAAGGGCGAGGCGATTGCGCTCATCTTACGAGGGGATGACAGCGCGACTCCGTACGTTTTCGCAGAACACATCCAACGATTTGACGGGGACTGATCTGCCCGGTTCGTCCCTAGAATTTCCCTGCGCCCCCCTTGTAGAGGGCTCGGGTTTACCCCGAATACCAGGAGACAAACTTGAACGCCACCGATTTTCCGCGCCAGACCGCGGACATTTTCCATTCCTGCCCGGCAAATGCCCTTATTAATCTGGCGGAGGTGAACCATGGCTGAAAAAAGCGTACTGTTTGAAGTCAAGGACAAAGTCGCTCTGGTCACGCTCAACCGCCCGCCCGTCAATGCGCTCAACCGTGCAATGCGCCGGGAAATCGTCGCGATCTTCGACGACATTTCAGCGCGTGATGATATTCGCTGCGCGGTATTGACGGCCCAGGGCTCGGTTTTCTGCGCCGGCGCCGATTTGAAGGACCGCCCGGACGCCGATATTCCCGGCGATTTTCTCGAACACAACCGCATTACCCGCGAAACCGGCAATGCGATACGCGAATGCGCCAAGCCCGTGATTGCCGCGATCAACGGCGCGGCGCTGGGCGCGGGCCTGGGGCTGGCCGCGGCCTGCGACATCCTCTACGCCTCGGACAACGCGACCTTCGGCATGCCCGAGATCAACGTCGGCCTGGCCGGCGGCGCGTCCATGCTGCGCACGCTGTTTGGCCGCTCCACGGCACGCCGCATGTTCTTCACCGGCCAGCGCCTCACGGCCGCCGAGCTGCTGCAGCGCAATGTGCTCGAAGCCGTGCTGCCGCCCGAGGAACTGCTGCCCGTGGCCATGAAGCTGGCGCATGAAATCGCGTCCAAGGCACCGCTGGCCGTGATCTACGCCAAGCGCGCGGCCAACATGGTCGACGTGATGCCGCAGCGCGACGCCTACCGCTTCGAGCAGGAATTCACCATGACGCTGGCGCGCACCGAGGACGCACGCGAAGCGCGCATGGCGTTTCTCGAAAAGCGCGAGCCGCAATTCAAGGGCCGCTGAACCATGAGCGACTACCAGACACCCGCCCCGGGGGCCGGGATGGACGCCTTTTTCCTGGCGCGCGGCATTGCCGTGATCGGCGCCTCGGCCGACGCCACCAAGATCGGCGGGCGCCCCGTGCACCTGCTGCGCCGCCACGGCTATGCCGGCGCCATCTATCCCATCAACCCCAAGGGCGGTGAAATCCAGGGCCTGCCGGCCTATGCCCGCCTGGCCGACACGCCCGAAGCGCCCGAACTGGCGCTGATTGCCGTGCCGGCAGCCCACGCGCTGCAGGCCGTCGAGGACTGCGCGGCGCGCGGCGTGCGCGCCGTGGTCGTGCTGTCGTCGGGCTTTGCCGAAGCCGGCGCGCAAGGCGCGGCCTGGCAGGCGGCGATGCGCGCCACGGCGCTGCGCCACGGCATGCGCCTGCTGGGCCCCAACTGCCTGGGCACGGTGGGCGTGGCCGAGCGCGCCATTGCCTCGTTCTCGGTCGCGCTGGAAGACTACTACCCCCGGCCCGGCGCGATCGGCATTGTTTCGCAGTCGGGCAATATCGGCAGCTACACGCTGCAGCTGCTGGTGCAGCGCGGCGTGGGCATCAGCCGCATGGTGACCACGGGCAACGAAGCCGAAGTCGATCTGGCCGACGGCATTGCCGCACTGGCGCGCGACCCGGCAACGCGCGTGATCCTGTGCTGCATGGAAACCTGCCGCGACGGCGAACGCCTGACCCAGGCGCTGGCAATTGCGCGTGAACACCAGACGCCCGTGGTGGTGCTCAAGATAGGCGCGACGGAACAAGGCCAGGCCGCGGCCGCCTCGCACACCGGCGCGCTTGCCGGCTCGGACGCGGTGATTGATGCCGTGCTGCGCCGCCATGGCGCGCTGCGCGTGCGCTCGCATGAAGACCTGGTGGAAATCGGCCAGGCGCTGAGCCAGCTCCTGCCTCACAGCCTGCCGCGCAAGCCCGCGGTGACGCTGGTTGCGGCCTCGGGCGGCTTCGGCATCATGATGGCCGACGCGATGAGCGACGCCGGCCTGGCCCTGCCCGCGCTTGCCGCCGCCACGCGCGCGCGCATCCACGAGGTGCTGCCCGGCGCAAGCACCAGCAATCCCGTCGATGCCTCGGCGCAGATTTCCAGCCGCCCCGACATCCTGTTCGAAGTGCTGTCCGCCTTGCAGGAAGACCCGGGCGAAGCCACGACCGTGCTGTTTCTCTCGCTGGGCCTGTACAGCAGCCGGCTGCGCGATATCTACCTGCAGGCGCTGGCCCAGCTGCGCGCGGCCTATCCGCAGCGCCCGCTGATCATCATCAGCCGTGGCCCGGCCGATGCCGTGGTGCAGATCCAGGCGCTGGGCATTCCAGTGTTTTCGAGCATAGACGCCGCGGCGCGCGGCATCGCGGCGCTGGTGCGCCAGGCCGAACTGCTGGCCGCCGAACAGCCTCCTGCGGTCCCGGCGCGCAGCGCTGGCGCGCGCCTGCCCGAGTCCGCGTTCCGCAACGAGTACGCGGCCAAGCAGGTGCTGATCGATGCCGGCTTCGAAGTGCCGCTGGAGCGCAGCGTCAAGGACGCCGACGCCGCCGTGCAGGCCGCCGACGCGCTGGGCTATCCGGTGGTGCTGAAGATCCTGTCGGAAGACATTGCGCACAAGACCGAAGCCGGCGGCGTGGCGCTGAACCTGGCCGATGCCGCTGCGGTGCGCGCCGCGAGCGCGCGCATCTTTGCGAGCGTCGCCGCGCATGCGCCCGATGCGCGCATCGAGGGCCTGCTGGTCGCGCCCATGCTGCGCGGCGGCACCGAGCTGATCGCCGGCATCTCGCGCGACCCGGTGTTCGGCCCGGTGGTCATGGTCGGCATGGGCGGCATCTACGCCGAAGTGCTGCGCGATGTCGCCGTGCAACCCGCGCCCGTGAGCCAGGCCCAGGCGCTGGCCATGATCCGCTCGCTGCGCCTGTTCCCGCTGCTCGACGGCGCGCGCGGCCAGGCCAGGGCCGATATCGATGCCGCGGCGCGCGCCGTCGCCCGGCTGTCCGAATTCGCCTGCACGCACCGCGACCAGGTCGGCGAAATCGACCTCAACCCCATTCTCGTGCGCCCCGCTGGCCAAGGCATTGCCATCCTGGACGCGCTGATGGTGGCCTGCATTCCTGAAACCGAGAGCGCCCATGCTGAATGATTTCCCTATGAGCGTCGACCTGGCCGGCTACCGCCGCCATGCCCACGACTGGCTCGCGACCCACCTGCCCGCGCACATGCGCGGCGACAGCCTCGATTACCGCACGCCCACGCTGCAGGAAAGCAGTGCCTGGGAAGCCGCAATGCACCAGGCCGGCCTGGCGGGCATGACCTGGCCCAAGATCTACGGCGGCCATGGTCTGAGCCTGCGCGAACACCTGGTCGTGAACCAGGAAGTCGGCCGCCTGCTGATGCCCGACAGCGTGAGCTCCATAGGCAAGGAGCTTGCGGGCCCGATCATCATGGCCGTGGGCACCGAGGAACAAAAGCAGAGCTTCCTGGCCAATATCCTGGCCATGCGCGAATTCTGGTGCCAGGGCTTTTCCGAGCCCGACGCGGGCTCGGATCTCGCGCGCCTGCGCACCAAGGCCGTACAGGAAGGCGACCAGTGGCGCATCAACGGCCAGAAGATCTGGACCAGCGGCGCGGCCAAGGCCCACTACTGCCTGCTGCTGGCGCGCACCGGCACCGTTGCCGACCGCCACCGCGGCCTGCTGATGTTTGCCGTGCCCATGAACACGCCCGGCATCCGCGTGGTGCCTATCAAGTCGATCGACGGCAAGGACTCGTTTGCCGAAGTGTTCTTTGACGACGTGGTCGTGCCCGACAGCGCGCGCCTGGGCGCGCCCGACGAAGGCTGGGCCGCGGCGCTCAAGGTGCTGGGCATAGAGCGCGCGACCAACCGCATGTACCGTCCCTGGCGCTTCGAAGCCGAGCTGGGCTTTCTGGTGCGCGCGCTGCGCTCCGACCCGCAGCTCGCGCTCCAGCTGGAAGACGGCGGCGTGCAGAGCCGTGTCGGCGAGCTGCTGGCCGAGATCGACGGCCTCAAGGGACTGGTCGAGCGCTCGGTCGACCAGATCCTGCAAGGCCAGGCCGTGGGCGCCCGCGGCTCGCTGACCAAGCTGTTCTGGTCCGAATGCCACCAGTCGTTCGCCAGTTTCGCGCTGTCTCAGGTCAGCCAGATCGGCCCGCAGTCGAGCGCGCTGGCCCGGCGCGCGCGCAAGGTCTTCACCCAGGCCTACCTGTTCTCACGCGCCGAGACGATCTATGCGGGGACTTCCGAAGTCCAGCTCGATCTGATTGCCCAACGCATTCTCCAGCTGCCCCGGGAGCACTGACATGACCCAACAAGACCAGGGGCTGCGCCCCGAAGAGTTCGGCGAGGCCGCCGAAGCCGCGATCACCGATGCGCTCGGCCGCCCCGAAGACACCCATGCGGGCGTGCTGGCCGCGGCCGGCCTGTTCGGCGTCTGCGCACCCGAAGAGGACGGCGGCATGAACCTGCCGCTGGCCTTTGCCGTGCCCGTGGTGCAGGCCGCAGGAAAGCTGCGCCTGCGCTTTGCGCTGGCCGAGCAGATCGTGCTGGCCCGCCACCTGCCCGATGCCGCGCTGCGCGCCGCGCTGATCGACGGCAGCCGCCGCGCGACCATTGCCGCCCAGGGCCGCCTGGGCGATGCCTGGGTAGGCCATGCGCGCCAGGCGCAGCAGGCCGACTGGCTGCTGCTGCGTGCGCCCGAAGGGGACGGCGCGCAGCTGGTCGATCTCGCCGGCGCGCCGCGCGAACTCGACCCGTCGCTGGACCCCGAGGAACCCGCGGCCTGGCTGGACCTGTCGCAGGCCCGGGTGCTGGCGCAGCTCGATGCCGCGGCCGCCGCCGCGCTGTGGCATGACCTCGATCTGCTGTTTGCGGCCAGCGCCCATGGCGCGGCCGACGGCGCGCTGCAGGCCGCAGTCGAACACACCGGCACGCGCGTGCAGTTCGGCGCACCGCTGTCGACACGCCAGGCCGTGCGCCACTGGCTGGCGCGCATGAAGCTGTTCCACGAGACCAGCGGCGCGGCCATCTACCACGCGCTGCGCGTCGATCCCGCGGAACCCGAACGCGCCAAGCCTGCACGCGTGGCGCGCAGCGCGCTGGTGCTCAATCTGCAGCACGCGGCGTTCATCATCGAAAAGGCCATGCATCTGCACGGGGGCATGGGCTTCACCTGGGAGCTGCCGCTGCACCGCGCGCTGCGCAGCGTGCGCACGCTGGACGCGGCCTGCGGCGCGGGCGCTGCCGCGCGCCGGATCGGACAAGACTTCATCAATGCACAGGAGGCCGCATGAGCAGCGCCAAACTCGACTTGCAGGACCGCGTGGCCCTGATCACCGGCGCGGGCAACGGCATTGGCCGTGAAACCGCGCGCCAGATGGCGGCGCGCGGCGCCGTGGTGGCCGTCAACGACCTCAAGCCCGAATTCGTGCTGGCCGTGGTCGACGAGATCCGCGCCGCCGGCGGCCGCGCGTTTGGCGTGGTGCAGAACATCGCCAGCCGCGAAGGCATCCATGCGGCCGTGGCCCAGGCGCGCAGCGAAGGCGGGCGTTTCGACATCCTGGTCAACAACGCGGCCTGGGTGCGCTACCAGGCCGTGGCCGACATCCAGGCCGACACCATGGAGCGCATGCTCGACGTAGGCTTCAAGGCCGTGATCTGGGGCATTCAGGCCGCCACGGCAGCCATGGACGCCGAGCGCGGCGGCGCGATCGTCAACGTCGCCTCCACGGCCGCTTTGCGCTCGGCGCCCAACTCGCTGGTCTATTCGGGCATCAAGTCGGGCATCCTGGGCATCACGCGCGCGGCCGCAGCCGAACTCGGCGCGCAGCGCATACGCGTCAACGCGGTCTGCCCTTCGGCCGTGCCCACCGAGGGCACGCAGCGCAACCGCAACGCCGAGCGCGACGCGGCGCGCATTGCCGCCACGCCCATGGGCAGGCTGGGCACGGTTGAAGACATCGCGCGCACCATCTGCTTCCTGGCCAGCGACGACGCCGGCTTTGTCACCGCCCAGGGCCTGGCCGTCGACGGCGGCGTGACCTTCACCAATCTCTGACCATGCCAGGCAGCGTACTCATCACAGGCGCCGCCGGCGGCATAGGCCGCGCCACGGCGCTGCTGCTGGCGCGGCGCGGCTGGCACTGCGTGCTGGTCGATGCCGACGCCGCGGCGCTCGATCGCCTGCAGGCCGAATGGCCGCAGCAGGCGCGCGCGCCGCTGGCGCTGGTGGCCGATCTCACCGACGCGGCGCGCATTGCCGCGCTCGGCCCGCAGCTGCCGCCGCTGGACGCGCTGATCAACAACGCCGGCATGTCGGCCGGCGGTGCCGAGGTGCTGGCGGGTGTCGAGGACGGCGCGGCGCAGCGGCTGCTGGCGCTCAATCTCGAAGCGCCGGCGCGCATGGTGCAGGCCTGCGCGCCGCAGCTGCGCGCCGGCGCGCGCATCGTCAATGTCGCCTCGGGCGCGGGCCTGCGCGCGATTCCCTGGCGCGGGCTGTACAGCGCCAGCAAGGCCGGCGTGATTGCCCAGACCCAGGCATTGGCGCGCGCCCGGCCCGACTGGAGCGTGAGCGCGCTGTCGCCGGGCTTTGTGCGCACCGAGCTCGTGCAGCGGCTGATCGCCAGCCAGCGCCTGGACCTGCCCCAGGTGCTGGCGCGCATTCCGCTGGCGCGCATGGCCGAGCCCGAAGACATGGCCGAGGCGCTGGCGTTTCTCGTGAGCCCCGGCGCGCGGACCTGCTCCGGCCAGCTGCTGGTGCTCGATGGCGGCTCGTCCGTCTATGGCGGCAGCCAGCCTTTGCCGCCCACGCAATTGACCGCGCTGGCGTTCGACACCCCGCGCGCGCTGCAGGCCGCATCCATTGATTGCGCCGAATGGCAGGCCGTGCTGGCGCAGCTGCCCAGCGCCACGGCCGGCTACCCGGCCGTGATCGACGGCCGTGCCTTGCAGGCACCTGCCGGCGGCCTGCTTGCCGCCGTGCTGGAGGCGGCGCGTGCCTTCCGCGCCCGGCATGCGCGCCAGGCCAGCCTCACGCTGCTGCTGCCGCCACCCCCTGCGGCTGTCGACTGGCAGCTTGCTGGCGACGCCGCCGCGGCGCGCATGGCCCTCAGCACGCTGGCCGCCGAATGGGGCGCGGCGGGCCTGCGCATCAATGCGCTGGCGCCCGCCTGCGCGCCCGCCGACTGCGTGGCGCTGCTTGACTACATGAGCGGCGCGCGCGCCCAGTTCCTTACAGGCCAGGTGCTTATGCCTGCCCTGCCATGATGCCAACCCAATTGCGGGCAGCCCGGTAGCTGACCACGCAGAACATAAAGGAGACAAATCATGATCCACACGCCTCTCACCCGCCGCACGCTGCTGGCCGGTACGGCCGCCTTCGCCCTCCAGGCCCATGCCAGCAGCAGCACGGGCAACTGGCCGGCACGCACCATACGCCTGGTCGTTCCCGGCCCCGCGGGCTCGGGCATGGACATCTTTGGCCGCCTGCTGGCGGTGAACCTGCAGGAAGCGCTGCGCCAGACCGTGGTGGTCGACAACAAGCCCGGCGCCAACAGCCTGATAGGCACGGACAACGTCGCCAAGGCCCAGGCCGACGGCTATACGCTGCTGCTCTCGCCCTCGTCGGCGATCGCCATCAATCCCGTGATCCAGGCCAAGATGCCCTACGACACCGAGAAGGACCTGCTGCCCGTGGCCCAGGTCGGCTCGGCCGGCGTGCTGCTCGTGGCCCATCCCTCGACCGGCTTCAAGAACCTCGGCGACCTGGTGCGCCACGTCAAGGCCAATCCCAACAAGCTGGTCTACGGCTCCTGGGGCAGCGGCTCGACCGGTCACCTGGCAATGGAAGGCATCAAGGCCCACTACGGGCTGCAGATGGAACATGTGCCGTTCAAGGGCGTGGCCCCGCTGGTGACCGATCTGCTGGGCAACAACATCTCGGTGGGTTTCACCGACATTGCCTCGCCCGTGCCGCATATCCGCGCCGGCAAGCTCAGCGCCCTGGGCTGCACCGGCTCGGCGCGCGGCCCGGCGCTGCCCGAAGTGACGACGCTGTACGAGCAGGGCTTTCGCTTCGACATGAACGGCTGGTACGGCGTGTTCGCGCCGGCCGGCACGCCGCCCGAAGTCGTGCAGCGCCTGAACCAGGAAATCAACCGCATCCTGGCGACCGACGACGTGATCCAGAAGTTCGCGCTGCAGAACATGGCCAAGCCGCCGATCAAGAGCGTGGAGCAGTTCGCGACCACGGTGAAGCAGGATGTGGCGGTGTGGCAGAACCTGGCAAAGGTGGCCAAGCTGCGGGTGGATTGACGCGCTGGAGGACAGGCCGTTCACCCTTCGACGGGCTCAGGGCGAACGGTTAGCGCGCCCCCGTTCGTGGTGAGCTTGTCTGCGCGGCCCGGTCGAACCATGAACGCCCTGCACTCAAACCAGAAGACAGGCCGTTCACCCTTCGACGGGCTCAGGGCGAACGGTTAGCGCGCCCCCGTTCGTGGTGAGCCTGTCTGCGCGGCCCGGTCGAACCATGAACGCCCTGCACTCAAACCAGAGGACAGGCCGTTCACCCTTCGACGGGCTCAGGGCGAACGGATAGCGCCCCGCTGCCAGCCCCCAAAGAAGATTTCCTGCATTGCATATGCACATTCCTTCCTTGGCCCGGGCCGTACGCGCGCGTAGATTCAGGCGGACCACAGGGTCCTCCTTCCATCTTTGCCGCGCGCACGCGCCTTCTCGCCCATGCCCTCCCCCTTCTTTTCCCTGGTTCCCGCCACCACGCTGCGTGCCTGGCTCAACGATGGCGCGGAAATCGCGCTGCTCGATGTGCGCGAAGCCGGCCAGTTCGGCGAGGGCCACCCTTTCTTCGCGATTCCCGCGGCCTACAGCCAGTTGGAAAACGAGGTGCCGCGCCTGGTGCCGCGGCGCGACACGCGCATCGTGCTGCTCGATGCCGGCGACGGCGTCGCCGAGCGCGCCGCCCACCGCCTTGCGGCGCTGAAGTACACCCACCTGCATGTGCTCGAAGGCGGCGCGCCGGCCTGGGCGGCCGCGGGCTATGTGCTGTTCCAGGGCGTGAATCTGCCGTCCAAGACCTTTGGCGAACTCGTCGAGCATGCGTTCGACACGCCGCGGCTTTCGGCGCAGGAGTTGCAGCGCCGCCAGCAGGCCGGCGAGCCGCTGGTGCTGCTGGACGGCCGCACGCTGGGCGAGCACCGCAAGATGACGATTCCCGGCGCCACGCCCCTGCCCAACGGCGAACTCGCGCTGCGCTGGCATGCGCTCGCGCCCGATCCGCATACGCCCATCGTCGTGCATTGCGCGGGCCGCACGCGCAGCATCATTGGCGCGCAGATCCTGCGCAGCCTGGGCATTCCCAACCCGGTGATCGCGCTGGAGAACGGCACCCAGGGCTGGGCGCTGGCCGGCCTGCAGCTCGAGCACGGCAGCGCGCGCCGCAATCCCAGCGCCGGTGACGTGCGCCCGCAGGACCAGGCCGCGGCCGCGGCGCTGGCCGAAGAACTCGGCGTGCCGCAGCTCAGCGCCGCCCAGGCCCAGGCCTGGATAGACGAGCGCACACGCACCACCTATGTGCTTGACGTGCGCAGCGCCGAGGAATTTGCCGCGGGCACGCTGGCAGGCGCGCGCCACGCGCCCGGCGGCCAGCTGCTGCAGGCCACCGACCAGAGCATTGGCGTGCGCCACAGCCGCGTGCTGCTGCTCGATGACGAAGCCATTCGCGCGCCGGTGATTGCCAGCTGGCTCTGGCGCCTGGGCTATGAAACCGCCACGGTCGATGGCGGCATACGCGCGCCGCTGCGCCTGCCGGCCCCGGCCGATGCAGCGCCAACGACAGCGCCGACAACGGCGCCGCTGGCAAGGCAGGATCTGGCGGCCTGGCACGCGCAGCATGCGCCGCTGCTGGTCGATCTGCAGGCTTCGCTGGCCTATCGCCAAAAGCATGCCGCCGGTGCGCTCTGGTCGCTGCGCCCGCGCCTGGCCGCGCAGGTGCAGGCCGCGGCCCGCGCCGATCAGCCGGTGCTGCTGCTCGCGCCCGACGCCGCCACCGCCGCCCTGGCGCTGACCGAACTGCCAGGCCGCAGGCTGCAATGGGCGCTGGCCGCCGACTGGGAAGCCGCGGGCCTGCCGCAGGAAAGCACGCCCCACAGCCCGGCAGACAGCGAGGCCATCGACTACCTGTTCTTCGTGCACGACCGCCACGACGGCAACCTCGACGCCGCGCGCCGCTACCTGTCCTGGGAAACCGGGCTGATTGCCCAGTGCGCGCCCGATGAACTCGCCGGCTTCCGGCTGCCCGCGGCGGCCGCTGCCTGAGGCCGGCGCGCCGGCCAACGCCTTAACGCGCTGCCCGCATATCGTTCATCGATAAGCTTTGTTGTCGCCATGGCGGGGCTGTCAGAAGATAAGTGCCTATCCGCACTCCTCTGTTCTGCCCACCATGCGCCCACTCCCTGCTTCTTCCCGCTCCATTGCCCGCTCGCTGACCGGCGTGGCCGCGGCCCTCGCCCTGCTGGCCGGCACGGCCCATGCCGATGCCACGCTCGACAAGATCAAGCAGCGCGGCAAGGTCACCATCGGCGTGCTGGCCAACGGCGGCCCGTTTGGCTCCATAGACCCCGCGACCCAGCAGCTCGTGGGCTGGAACCCCGAGCTCGCGCGCGCCCTGGCCAAGGGCCTGGGCGTGGAAGCCGAGCTGGTGCAGGTGCAGACTGCGACGCGCACGCAGTTCCTGCAGGCGGGCAAGGTCGACCTGCTGATTGCCTCGATGGAGCTCAACCCCGACCGCGCCGAGATTCTGGGCTATGCGCCCACGCCGTTCTTCCGCGTCGGCGGCACGGCCGCGGTGCGCAAGGACAGCGGCATCACCCAATGGTCCGATCTGCGCGGCAAGGCGGTGTGCGTATCGCAGGGCAGCAGCTTCGCCAAGCCGCTGACCACCGAGTACGGCGCCCAGGTGCAGGGCTACAAGAGCTCGTCCGATTCGCTGCTGGCGCTGCGCGGCGGCAATTGCGTCGCGGCCGTGCATGACAGCACGCTGATCCATCCGCTGGTGCGCGGCAATCCCGAATGGGCGCAGTACGCGGCGCCCATCACTACCGAAATCCTGCCCGCGCCGTCGGTGGTCTGGACGCGCAAGGGCGAGGCCGACACCATTGCCGCGGTCGACAAGGTGGTGCAGGAATGGCACCGCAGCGGCTGGCTGATCGCCACCGAGAAGCGCCTGGGCATCTCGCCGGCCAACCCGTACCTGGTCGAGCTGCAAAGCAAGTTCAAGACCGCCGCGCGCTGAAGGCTGCCATGAGCGACAGCCTGTTGGTCCATGGCGTGCAGGCGTTCAAGGCGCTGGGACTGAACTATTCCTTCGTGCTGGACGACATGGAGCGCCAGGCCTTCGTGCGCGGCCTGGGCGTGTCGCTGCAGCTGTGCCTGCTGACCATTCCCGGCAGTCTTGCCGTGGGCGTGCTGCTGGCCGCGGCGCTGACCTCGGGCCGCGCCTGGCTGGCCCAGCCCGCGCGCGCCTTTGTCGAAGTCACGCGCAACACACCCACGCTGGTGCAGCTGTACTGCGCCTTCCTGGTGCTCAACATGCTGATCACCCAGCAGCTGCGCGACTGGGGCGCGGGCCCGAATCCGCTCACGCCGTTCATCTGGGTGGTGATCGTGGTCTCGCTGCACAAGGGCGTGTTCCATGCCGAGGCGCTGCGCGCGGGCATAGAAAGCGTGCCCCAGACCACGCTGGAAGCCGCGCGGTCGCTGGGCTTTTCGCGCCGCCAGCTGCTGGCGCGCGTGCAGCTGCCGCTGGCGCTGCGCTTTGCGCTGCCGTCGCTGATCAACAACCTGATCGATCTGGTGAAGATGACGGCCGTGGCCTCGGCCATTGCCGTCGGCGACGTGACCTATCAATCCATCATGATCTGGACGCAGCGCGACAACGTGCTCGAGCTGCTGCTGCTGATACTGCTGTGGTTCGGCCTGCTGACCTGGCTGCTGAGCCTGGCGGGCCGCTGGCTGGAACAACGACTGAGGATGCCTGGCTATGGCCAATGACGCCACCCTGCCCCTGCCGCCGTGGCGCGGCCATGCGCTGCGCAATCCCTGGCTGATTGCCGGCCTGGCGCTGCTTGCGCTGCTGGCGTTCTGGAGCGCCACGGGCACGACGCCGGTGGCCGTCGCTCTGCTGTGGAAATGGCTGCCCTCGCTGCTGCGCGGCCTGCTGGTCAACATCGAGATCAGCGTGCTGGCGGTGGCGCTGGGCACGGTGGTCGGCCTGGTGATAGGCGCGCTGCTGCTGTCGCCCTCGGCCGGCGTGCGCCGCATGGCGCGCCTCTATGTGCAGGCGTTTCGCAATGCGCCGGTGCTGGTGCTGATCTATTTCACGACCTATGTGTTTCCCTTTGAAGTGCATGTCGTGCAGTGGAGCTTTCCCTTTCCCGACTGGGTCAAGGTGGTGCTGGGCCTGGCGCTGCCGACCAGCGCCAACGTTGCCGAGATCTTTCGCGGCGCGATCCAGTCGATTCCCAGCGCCCAGTGGGAGGCCGCGCAGTCGCTGGCGTTCAAGCGCAGCGAGATCTTCCGCCTGATCGTCCTGCCCCAGTGCCTGCGGCGCATGCTGCCGCCGTGGATGAACCTCTACGCCAGCATCACCATGAGCACTTCGCTGGCCTCGCTGGTGGGCGTGCACGATGTCGTCGACATGGCGCAGATCGCCAGCAACACCGTGGTGCGCACCGACTTCACCATCCTTGTCTATTTCACGCTGCTGGCGCTGTTCTTCGCCTACTGCTATCCGATTGCCCGCGCCACCCGCGCCCTGGAGCGACGCCATGAACGCCACTGATTCCTTTTTCTCCACGCCCGCGGCCGACGCGCTCGAGGCGCCGCTGGTGCAGCTCGAGAACGTGCACCTGTCCTTTGGCGACAACCAGGTGCTCAAGGGCATCAACGTCGAAGTGCGGCGCGGCCAGGCGGTGTCCATCATCGGGCCCTCGGGCTCGGGCAAGTCGACCATCCTGCGCTGCATCACGGGACTGCTGCGGCCTCAAGCCGGGCGTATCACCGTGGGCGATACGCGCGTCGACGCGCTGCGCACCGAGGCCGAGCTGATCGCCCTGCGCAAGCGCGTGGGTTTCGTGTTCCAGCAGTACAACCTGTTTCCGCACCTCACGGTGCTGCAGAACCTGGTGATCGCGCCCACGCGCGTGGTCGGGCGCAGCCGCGCCGTCGCCGAGCGCGACGCGCGCGCGCTGCTCGAGAAGGTGCGCCTGGCGCACAAGGCCGACGCCTATCCCGGCGAGCTGTCGGGCGGCCAGCAGCAGCGCGTGGCGATCGCGCGCGCGCTGGCCATGCAGCCCGAGCTGATCCTGTTTGACGAAGTCACTTCGGCGCTGGACCCCGAGACCGTGGGCGAGGTGCTCACGGTGATTCGCGACCTGGTCAAGGAAGGCATGACCTGCGTGCTGGTCACGCATGAAATGCGCTTTGCCGAGGAGATCAGCGACCAGGTCTATTTCACCGAAGCCGGCCGCATCGTCGAGCACGGCCCCGTGGCCCAGATCTTCGGCGCGCCACGCAGCGAGCGCACGCGCCAGTTCCTGCAGCGCGCCCTGGGCGAAGGCCAGCGCGCGCGCCCCGCGCCGCCCACCGCGGCGCTGCGCTTCAACCAATTGCGTTTCGCCCTGTAATTCCCACTCCAAGAGGACCCCATGAGCACCACTTCCTCCCTGTCCGAACAGCGCCGCGCCGCGGTTGCCGCCACGCTTGCCGATGTGCGCCAACTGGTTGCCGCAGGCGCTCCCGACCGCGCCGCGCTGGCCGCCATCAGCGCGCGTCTCGAAGCGCTGGCCGCGCAGCGCGAACTGTTCACGCGCGCCGACTTCCCGCCGCCGGACGCCGGCCAGGGCGTGGGCGCGTCGACGCGCTACCGCCTCAACGCCGACGACGGCGACGAAGGCCTGGCGCTGTACCTGAACTCCATCCTGCCGGGCAAGACCACGCAGCCGCACAACCACACCACCTGGGCGGTGATCGTCGCCGTCGAAGGCCAGGAAGTGAACCGGCTTTACGACCGTAGCGACGACCGCAGCAACCCCGCGCAGGCCAAGATCCACCTGGCGCGCGAATTCACGGTGCAGCCCGGCGCGTCGATTGCGTTCCTGCCCGACGACGTGCACAGCATCCATGTCGTCGGCGATTCGCCCACGCTGCACTTTCACCTCTACGGCAAGCCGCTGGAACGCCTGACCGGCCGCATAGGCATCGATGCCGAGACCGGCGCGATCACCAACTACAACGCCACCCAGTTCCAGCCCAGCAAGGTCGCCGCATGAGCAACGACGCTTCCTCCTCACGCCTGGGCCGTTCCACCCGCCTGCTGCATGCGGGCGCACCCGATCTGCGCGGCGGCTCGGGCCCGGTCAACGTTCCCGTGGTGCGCACCAGCACCGTGCGCTTTGAAAGCAGCGCCGCCTATGCCGATCTACACCACCGCCGCGCCGCGGGCGAGCGCCTGGCCACCTACGGCCGCCACGGCCTCGACACCCACCGCGCGCTGGAAGACGCGGTGACCGCGCTCGAAGGCGGCCACCGCGCGTTTCTCACCCCTTCGGGCCTGTCGGCGATCACGCTGGTGCTGGTGGCGCTGCTGTCGCCCGGCGACCATGCGCTGGTGGCCGACAGCGTCTACTCGCCCGTGCGCCGCGTCGACGACTCGCTGCTGCAGCGCCTGGGAATCACGCTGGAATACTTCTCGCCATCGCAGGACGATCTGGCGGCGAAGATCCGGCCAAACACCAAGCTGGTCTATCTCGAGTCGCCGAGTTCGCTGCTCTACGAAGTGCTGGACCTGCCCGCGCTGGCGGCTGTGGCGCGCGCCCATGGCATTCCTGTCGCGACCGACAACACCTGGGGCGCGGGCTGGTTCTACCAGCCGCTGGCGCTGGGCGCGAACCTCTCCATTCACGCCGCGACCAAGTACATCTCGGGCCATTCGGACGTGATGCAGGGCATTGTCGTCACCGACTCCGCGGCGCTCTCCGCGAAGATTGCCACGGCGCATGAAGCGCTGGGCCTGACGGTGGGCGCCGACGACGCCTATCTCGCGCTGCGCGGCCTGCGCACGCTGCCCGTGCGCCTGGCCCAGCACCAGCGCCATGCGACCCAGGTCGCCGAATGGCTGCAGGTCCAGCCCCAGGTCAGCCGCGTGTTCTATCCCGCGCTGGCCTCCGACCCCGGCCATGCGCTGTGGCAACGCGACTTCAGCGGCGCCAACGGCCTGGTGTCGTTTGCCTTTGAAGAAGGCGTGGACGCGCGCGCCGGCGAGCAATTCATCGACGCGCTGCGCTTCTTCGGCATTGGCGCGTCCTGGGGCGGCTACGAAAGCCTGGCGCTGGTGGCCTCGCCCGAGCGCCTGCGCGAGCACAGTGTCTGGACCGGCACCCAGCCCGTCGTGCGCCTGCATGTAGGGCTTGAAGACCCGCAGGATCTGATTGCGGATCTGGCGCAGGCGTTTGCGCGGGTGGCGCAGGGCGTGGAGTTGGCGCCGGCGTGAAAATGGGCTTGCTCATGAGCGCAGGCCGTTCATCCTTCGACGCGGCCAGCGAGGCAGACTCAGGGCGAACGGCAAACCCGTTCGTGGTGAGCCTGTCGAACCATGAACGGCCCGTCCTCATGACTTGAGCGCAGGCCGTTCATCCTTCGACAAGCTCAGGACGAACGGCTTTTTTGAGGTCATGCCTCACGATCATTCCCACCAACAACAACGGCGCCCAAAGGCGCCGTTGTTGTCTGCCATGTCGCAGCGGCCATCCCCTGGCCGCTGCGTTCCCCCCTTGCGTCCCAACTAACCAGCCACGGGCAGCAAGCGGATTCCCGTCGTTCCCTCGCGCTCCAGCTGCGCCACCAGGCCCAGCTCCCAGTCCAGGTACTGCTGGAAGCCCGCGTTGCGCAGCTCCAGGTCATGGTGGGCATAAGGGCTGTACCAATGGTCGTCGTCGCCGGTCAGCACGCCTTCGGCGCCCTGCGCCACCGGCAGGTCGGCGGCCACCCACGCAGCCGTGCCGCCCGCGATCGCACGCACATCGCGTCCGGTGCGCGCCGCGAGTTCGGCCGCGACGCTGCGCGCCAGCACGCCATCGGGCGAATGCAGCAGCACGGTCTGCGCCGCGGGCAGCTCGGCGACCAGCGCCTCGAGGCGATCGGGCACCGCGAAGCGCGCGCCCGCAATGTGCTTTTTCTCGAAGGCCGCGCGGCGGTCGATGTCAAACACGCTGGCAGTCCCGGCCAACAGCTGCGCCTGGGCCTGCTGCGGCGACACCAGCGGAGCCGGTGCATGCAGCGCCAGCACACGCACCGGTTCGGCGCCGATTTCCAGCGCGGCCAGGGCCGGCGGCGAGTACAGAAAGACTTCGTAGCCGCCCAGCTGGGCCAGCCAGGCGCCCGTGGTCAGCGCGCGCACGCCGTCCCAGTCGGCCAGCACGATGCGCGCGCCGCGCGCCGCCGCGTATTCGTCCGTGGCCTGCACCAGTTGGCCGCCCGGCGCCCAGCGCCAGCCCGGCAGATGGCCGGCTGCGTATTCCTGCTCGGTGCGCACGTCGAAGCGGTAAAGCGTGCGCTCCTGCGCCTCGCCTTCGAAACGCGCGAGCTCCGCCGCATCTATGCGCTGCACGCCCGCGCGCTGCGCCACGTCGGCCGCGCGTTCGCGCGCCTTGGCCAGCGTTGCGGGCGCGGGCTCGGGAAAGCTCGCGCCGCGGCCATGGGCCAGCGTGCGGCCGGTGAGCAGCCAGTCCATGGTGCCGTTGCGCAGCGAGGCCACACGGTTGGGAATGCCGGCGTCGATCAGCGTCTGCGCGCCGACGATGCTGCGCGTGCGCCCGGCGCAGTTCACCACCACGAAAGTCTCGGGGTCGGGAGCGATCTCGCCTATGCGATACACCAGCTCGGCGCCCGGCAGGCTCAGCGCGAACGGCAGGCTGAACGCCGCGAACTCCTCGGGCGTGCGGCTGTCGACGACAACGATGTTGTCGCCGCGCTCCACACGCTGCTGCAGCTCGTCGGAAGTGATCCAGGGCGTGTGCTTCTCGTGTTCGATGACTTCGCCAAACGCCTTGCTGGGCACGTTGGTGCCGCTGAAGATTTCAAAGCCCGCGGCGGCCCAGCCGTCGGTGCCGCCTTCGAGCACCGACACATTGCGCCAGCCCAGGCGCGCGAGCTTGGCCGCGGCCTGGTGCGACAGCGACTCGTCGGCATCGACCAGCACGATGCGCGTGCCGCGGCGCGGCACCAGGCGGTCTATCACCAGCTCCAGCCGCCACAGCGGCGCCGACGCCGCGAACAGGATATGTCGGTGGGCAAACACGCCGGTCTCGCGCACGTCAAGCACGGCGATCTCCTCGCCGTCAAACAGCGCGGTCTTGAGCGCCTGGGGCGAGACCACGGGGTGGCGAATGGACTTGGGCGGGCCGAAGGTGCGGAAGCTGCCGCCTTCGAGGCTTTCAAACACCACGCGGCCGGGCAGGCGATCGATCGCCAGGCCGTAGAAATGCAGGTGCAGGCCGGGCTCGTCGCCGATCAGTTCGATGGTGTGCACGTCGGTGGGCGACAGCACGACGGACACGCCGGAGGACACATCGACGCTGCGCTCGGCGGTGAGGGTGTCGCGCGTCGCGTCCGGCGTCTTGTCGCGTCGGAAAAACACATTGCGCTCGTTGCCCGACACGCCGGCAATGATGGCCCAGGTCGTGTGGTCGTGCGGCGGCTGCGACTTGCCCGGCAGGCCGGTCGACAGGTACAGCGCGTAGCGGCCGGCCGCGTCCTCGCTCAGGCGATAGACCTGGGCCGGGTTCTGCGCCGACACCGGGAAATGCTCCGCGGCAAACAGTTCGCGCTGCGTGCCCAGGCGCTCGAGCAGCGTGGCGACGGCGCGCAGCTGCTCGGGCGTGGCGCGCTCCGGGTCGGGCACCAGGCGGCGCGCCTGGGCAATGAAGTCCGCCACGGCAGCGGTGCGGCGGCTGGCGATATCGCTGCCGCTGAAGTCGAGGGAAACATGGGTCTGTGTCATGGGGGTCTCCGGGAAATTGCCCCCACGGTACGCAGCCGCGCGCGCCTGGCCAACGAAGAAAACCGCAGATCGTTAGCTGAAAAGCTTAGTTCACGCGCCGCCGCCCGGCCCCTAGATTCGAGCCATTCCTTCTTTCCCGCCGAGCGAGCCGACCCATGACCACCAAACGTTTCTTCCTGCGCACCCTGGCGTCGGCCATCGCACTGTCCGCCGCCGGCGGCGGCGCGCTGTATGTGTCTTCGCTGCACGCGGCCACCGACAAGTCCAGCACTTTTCCCAACAAGCCGGTGCGCATCATCGTTCCGGTGGCGCCGGGTGGCAGCGCCGACAAGCTCACGCGCACGCTGGGCGAACGCCTGTCGGTGCTCTGGGGCCAGACGGTGATTGTCGAGAACGTCGCGGGCGCCAGCGGCACCATTGGCGCAGGCAAGGTCGCCAAGGCCGCGCCTGACGGCTACACGCTGCTGCAACAGGGCGAAGGCCTGATGCTCAACAGCATACTTTTCCGCGACCTGCCCTACGACACCGCGCGCAGCTTCTCGCCCATCGTCAAGGCCGTGGTCAACCCGCAGGTGCTGGTCGTGAACCCGGGAACCGGCATCAACACCCTGGCCGACTACCTGGCGCGCGCCAAGGCCCAGCCCGAAAGCATCAGCCTGGCGCTGCCGGGCAACGGCGGCATCGCGCATGTGGCGCATGAAATCCTGGCCCAGGAGACCGGCGCCAAGGTCAACTACATTCCCTATCCCGGCGGCGGCCCGGCGGCCGTCGATGTGCTCGCCGGCCATGCCAACGCGACGCTGATCACGCTGGCCGCGGTCACCGAATACGTGCGCGCCGGCAAGCTGCGCGCGCTGGCCGTGACCACCAGCTACCGCTCGCCCGCTCTGCCCAATGTGCCCACCGTGGCCGAAGCCGCCCAGCTGCCGAACTTCTCGGTCGAAAGCTGGCAGGGCTACTTCGCGCCGGCCGGCACGCCGGCGGCCATCGTGCAGAAGATCAACCGCGACATCAACCAGGTGCTGCAGTTGCCCGAAGTGCGCGCCCAGCTGGAAAGCCAGGGCTTCAAGGTCGCGGGCGGCTCTTCGGCCGATCTTGCAAAGAGCCTGCAGACCGAGCAGCCGCGCTACGCCCAGGCCATCAAGACCGCGGGCCTGGCGATTCGCTGATCAGTCCAAAAAAAGCCGCCACGGCCCGCATGGGTGGTGGCGGCTTTTTGCATTGCCAGGCGCTTCAGTCCAGCGAAGCCCCCGAGGCGCGCACGCGCTCGCCCTGCACCTGATAGTCGCGCACCAGGAAGTCGCGGTATTCGGCGGGCGTCGAAGCCACGGCCACATAGGAGAACGCGTCGATCTGCGTCTTGCGGAACTCGGGCTCGAGCAGAATCTTGCGCACGTCGGCGGAAATCTTCTCAACCAGCGGCGCGGGCGTGCCCGCGGGCGCGAGCAGGCCGATGTTGAACACCGCCTGGATGTCGCGCACGCCGGCTTCACGGAACGTGGGCACATCTGGCAGCGCCACGCTGCGCGCTTCCGAAGACACGGCCAGCGCCTTGAGCCGGCCACCCTTGATGTGCTGCTCGATCACCGAGACGCCCAGCACCGCGGCATCGATCTGGCCGGCGATGATTTCCGGGATCAGCGGCGCCGCGCCCTTGTAGGGCACATGCACCATCTCCAGCCCTTCCTGCTTGGCGAACATCGCCAGCGGCAGGTGCACGATGCCCCCCGCGCCCGAGGAGCCATAGGTCAGCGGCTTGGTCTTGCCGGCCTGCTTCGCCTGGGCGATGAATTCTTGCAGCGTGTTCGCCTTGGAGTTCTGCGGCACGAAGAACACCATGGGCACGCTGATCAGCCGCGAGATGGGCGCGAAGTCCTTTTGCGGGTTGTACGGCAGCTTCTTGTACAGGTGCGGGTTCATGCTCAGCGCGGCTTCAGTCGCGGCGAACAGCGTGTAGCCGTCGGGCGCGCTCTTGGCAGCGAACTCGGCGCCTATGATTTCATTGGCACCGGTGCGGTTGATGACCACCACCGGCTGGCCCCAGGTCTTGTTCAGACGCATGGCCAGCGCGCGCGCGAGGTTGTCGACAGGGCCGCCGGCCGCATAGGGCACGACGATGTTCACAGGCTTGCCGGGAAACGCGGCCGGAGCCTGTGCGCTCGCCAGGGCGGGCAGGAATGCGGCGGCGGCAACGACGGCCGCGGTGAGATGGTGCAGGGGCTTCATGAGGGAACAGACGAAAATCTTCAAGCCTTCCCCAGCAGGGGAAGGTGCAATGACAAGGCAAGGGCCGCGAGGCCGGGAACTCAGCGGCGAACGCGCTCCCGCGCCGCGCGCGTGTCGAATGCAAGGCCATCTTCGAGGAAGGTGTTGCCGGACCGGTTCACCCGGATGGGCAGCGGGCGTGTACCCGCTGCGATCTGTCTGCTGTCCACCAGCGCCAACCGCTGGTATTGGGTCATTTCCGCCATCGATGTCTCCTTGTGCTTTTTGTCATTTCTCGCGCTGCGTGCCCAGAGGGAAAGGCACTGCAGTCACGGCACAAGCGTAGTTTCTGGCGGGGCAACTATCTATTGATTTATTTGCGAGGGTTCGTTCGATCGCGTCGATGTATGGCGGGCAAGGCTCACACCAGGGCCGGTCGGCGCGTTGGTCTTCGGCACCCCAGGCGGTGACCGCGGCGGCGAACATCGCCTTGCCGTGCGCACAGCACGGCAGTGCTGTCCATCTCCGGCGTGCCTATGTGCAGGAACACCGCGCTGGCCTGGTACTCGATAGCGGCGTCGAGCACCATGCGACCACATAGGCTGTGTGCACGCGCCAGCCCGGCAGGCGCAGGATTTCGGTCAAGCTTGCGGCCGCGTGGTTTTCCTGCCTGTCCATGGGTTTACCGAGTATGTTTGCCGGCGCCAAACAGGCACAATGGCGGATCACGCACGTGAAGGAATATTGTGGACCAGTTGACAGTCTACGTCGTCGACGACTCGAGGGATGCCGCGGACTCGCTTGCCACGCTGCTGGGTCTCATGGGCCATCATGCCCGGCCTTTTTATGGCGGCGAAGATGCCCTGGCGCGGGCGCAAACCGACAGGCCGCATTGCGTCATGCTCGACATCACCATGGCCGGCATGGACGGCCTCGAACTCGCGCGCCAGTTCCGCGAACAATTCGGCGACGACGTGATCCTGGTCGCGGTCACCGGATCCCCCCCCGACGACCCGCGCGTGCGCGAGACCTTCGTCACCGTGGACCACTATTTCCAGAAGCCGGTGACGCTGGAACAGATACAGAAGCTGTTCCCGGCCTGATCGTCCTCTCGCCGGTCTCGGCCTCCACCGGCGGCATTGCAGAGCGCAGCGTGACATCCAGTCGATTGTAAGGAATTGTAATCCCTGCGGCGTCCAGTGCCATGAGCATGCGCGCCAGCAGATCGCTGCGCAGCACGACCCAGCCGTCCTGGTCATGGGTCCAGACACGCACCGAGAAGTTGAGCCCGCTGTCGCCATAGCCCGTCATCGCGACCACGGGCGCCGGTGTCTCGGCGACGCCCGGTGTCTGGGCAGCCGCGGCCTGCAGCAAGGCGACAACCCGGCCGACATCGCTGCCATAGGCCACGCTGACCGGCACTTCCACGCGCCGGTTGCGGTCATACATCGTCCAGTTGCTCAGATTGCCGTTGAGCAGCTGCCCGTTCGGCACGACCACGTCCGCGCCTTCGAACGTGCGGATCACGGTGGCGCGCAAACCTATGCCGCGCACCGTGCCCGAAATGCCGGCCACGTCCACCACATCGCCGGGCTGTATGGGCCGCTCGAACATCAGCACCAGGCCCGAGACAAAGTTGTTGACCACGTTCTGCAGTCCGAAGCCTATGCCCACGCCCAGCGCGCCGAACACCAGCGTCAGCTGGCTGACCTTGAAGCCCGCGGCCGACAGCGCAATCAGCAGCCCCACCAGCAGCACGCCGTAATAGCTCAGCGAGGCAATGCTGTTGCCCGCGCCGCGCGGCAGGCCCGCACGGCCCGGAAGCTCGTCGCGCAGCAGGCGGCGCACGGCACGCGCGGCCCACAGCGCGAGCCAGGCGGAGAACGCGAACGTCAGCACATCGCCCAGGTGAATGGACACTTCCCCCGCGCTGATGCCGAGCGCCAGCACGTTGGTGCTCGCGTCATGCAAGGGGCGCAGCACGCGGAACCGGTCCATGCTGTAGATCAGCCAGCCGATGCCCGCGGCCAGCAGCAGCAGTCGCGTGCAGGCGGTCTGCACCAGCGCGCCATGCTCGCGCACCAGCCGCCGGTGGACCAGCTCGGGCTGGCCGAACAAGGCGCGCAGCAGGCCCAGGCAGGCGTTCACGCCCGCATACAGCAGCAGCGCCATGTAGCCGCTGTCGATCACGCCGCTGGTCAGCGTTTCGGCCAGCGACACATTGCCCACGACGTTGGCGATGGCCGCAACCGCCAGCAGGCCCAGCACGGCCCAGGCCACGGTGCGCACGGTCTCGCGCAGGCGCAGGCCGGCCCCTGCGGGCACCGGCGACTGGCGCGCGCTGCGGCGCAGCAGCCAGACCGTCAGCCCCAGCGCCAGCGCGTTGAGCCCCAGCAGGTACAGGCGGTACCAGCCCTTGTCGACGGGCACGGCCACGCCCACGCGGTCCAGCACGTACAGCACCACGGCCACATAGGGCCAGGCACCGAGCGCGCGCAGCGCGCCCGCGGGCAGCAGGCGCAGCGCAGGCACCAGCGCCAGCAGCAGCACAAACTCCTGCACCAGCAGCGGCGCATCGGCTTCGAAGGCCAGCACCGCCAGCAAAGACAGCAGCAGCCAGGCCGACAGCGGGCGGCGCAGTGCCAGCGTGGCGGCCGACGCTGCGCTGCGCGCTGCATCGGCCGCCGGCAGCGCATGCCGGCTGCGCACCACCAGCCAGACGATGACGGGCAGCAGCAGCAGCTGCACTGCCTGCAGCGCGCGCTGATTGCCGGTGTCCGCGGCGTTGTAGTCGATGGCGAACTGCCGCTCTATCTCCAGCCCGCGATCCATCTGCAGCTGCGGAGACGGCGCTGCCGCATCCGCCCGCTCCAATCCCTGCCACAGCGCCGGCGCGTCCTTGCGCAGCAGCCCGCGGTCGATCTCGGCGATGGCGGCGGCCACATCGTTGCCGCCGGCATCGATGCGCGCCTTGAGTTCGCTGGCTTGCTGCAGCAGTGCGAACTGGCGCGACAGCGCCGCGCCCAGCGCGGCCTCGGCGGCATCGATGCCACTGAGCATGCCCTCCACGCGCTCGGCCAGCACCGCTGGCAGGCCTTCCAGCAGGCCCTGGGCGCGCGTCGCCGACCAGGCCGCGCGGCGCTGTGCCAGATAGAGCGCGCTGTCGCCATAAGGCGCAAACGCCCGGCGCGCCTCGGCTTCCCAGCGCTCATGACGGCGGATGTCGAACTGCCAGTGCCGCGCCAGGCTTTCCAGGCGCATGACGGGCAGCTCGCGCAAGGCAACGCCGGCGGCGTTGTGCAGTTTGGCATCGACCGGCGCGGCGATCTCGCCGAGCTGCTTTTGCAGATGCAGCAGCGGGTCGGGCGCGGCCAGCAGGCGCTTGGCCTGCTCGACGCGCTGCTGATCGTCATCGGCGCGCGCCAGGATGTCCTGCAGCGCGATCGGCTGGACCGCGGCGGGCGGCGCCGGGGCGCCCGCCTGCTGGGCCTGGGCCAGCGTGCACGCCAGTGCCATGAAGGCGGCCAGGGCAAAGGCGTAAAGCGAAAGAGCGTAACGTTGCATTCCGCTATGGTCGGAGCAATGCAGGGTTCTTGGCAAGCCCTGTTGCCATCACGCTGCCGTCGGCGCCAGGCGCTCAGTCGACGACGATCTTCTGCTCCTTGATCAAGGCCGACAGCAGCTTGCCTTCGTTGACCAGCAGCGACTTGAACTCGGGCGTAGTCAGCGGCACCGGCTCGGCGCCGAGATCGGCATAGCGTGCCCTGGTGACCGGCAGCGCCAGCGCCTTGGCGAGCTCGCGGTTCATGCGCGCGATGACTTCGGCCGGCGTGCCGTTGGGCGCCCACATGCCGAACCAGATATCGAGGTCCGCGCCCGCAAAGCCCTGCTCGGCGATGGTGGGCACCTCGGGAAAGAACGGCGAGCGCTTGGAGCTGACCACGCCCAGCAGCTTGACCTTGTGGCTGCGGATATGCGGAAACGCGATGCCGGGATCGCAGACGAAGTCGGCCTGGCCCGAGACCACGTCAAGCAGCGCCGGCGCCGCGCCGCGGTAGGGCACATGGGTCACGTAGGTGCCCGTGGCCAGCTTGAACAGCTCGCAGGCCAGGTGCGGCGGCGTGCCCGTGCCGGCCGACGCATAGGACAGCTTGCCGGGCTGCGCCCTGGCGAGCGCAACCAGTCCGCGCGCGTCCTTGACATCCATCTGCGGCTTGGCCACGAGGTACATCTGCGTGCGGCCCACGCCGCCCACGGGAGTGAGGTCGCGCGACGGCAGCAGGCTGGACTTGAACAGCGAGGGATTGGCGGTCTCCACCGAAGTCGGCGCGATCAGGAAAGCGTAGCCGTCGGGCGCGGCGCGCACCACTTCGGCGGCCGCGATGTTGCCGCTCGCACCGGGCTTGTTCTCGATGATCACCGCCTGGCCCAGCGACTCGCCCATGGACTGCGCCAGAATGCGCGCCATCACGTCGGTGCTGCCGCCCGGCGCAAAGCCCACGACGATGCGTATTGTCTTGGTCGGCCAGGGCGCGGCGCTCTGCGCCTGCAGCGCCCCCGCAGCGCACAGAGACAGGGCGGCCAGCGCGCAGCGGCGCAGCGCGGTTTTTCTCAGGGGAAAGCTCATCGTTGTCTCCGTCATGGTGGTGGGAATGGCCGGGGGGGTTCAGGCCGGATCGGCCAGCAGCATCTCGCGCAGCTTGAATTTCTGAATCTTCCCGGAGGGCGTCGACGGAATCGCGTCGCGCACGATCAGCCGTTCGGGGATGTACTGGATCGCGACCTTCTGCGCCTTGAGGAAGTCCTGGATGGCGCGCAGATCGATGCTCTGGCCGGGCTTGGGCACGACCACCGCGCAGGCGCGCTCGCCCAGGCGTTCGTCGGGGTAGGCGACGATGGCCGCCATGGCGATCGCCGGGTGGCGGTACAGCAGCGACTCGATTTCCACCACCGGGATGTTCTCGCCGCCGCGGATGATCACGTCCTTGCTGCGGCCCGTGATGCGCAGATAGCCGCGGGCGTCGAGATAGCCCAGGTCGCCGGTGTCCAGCCAGTCCTCGGCATCGGTGGCGTTGAGGTGCGGGCGGCGCAGATAGCCGCCGAAATTGGAGCAGGCGCGCAGCAGCAGCCGGCCGGCCTCGCCCACGGCAAGGTCCTGGCCGTCGACGTCGACCACCTTGATCTCCACGCCGGGCAGCGGGCAGCCGTCGGTGTTGAACGAGCGCTCGTCGCTGTCATCGAGCCGCGTGAGCGTCACCGCGCCGTTCTCGGTCATGCCCCAGGCCGAGACCACCTTGGCGCCGAGCGCGGCGCGCGCCTGCTCCACCAGCGGCCCGGGAATCGGCGCGCCCGCGCACAGGAAGGTGCGCAGCGTGGGCAGGCCCTCGCCGGTCTCGGCCACGGTTCTGGCCAGGTCGGTGAGGAACGGCGTAGACGCCATGGTGAACGTCGCGCCCTCCTGGCGCACCAGCGCGATCGCCTGCCTGGGCTCCCAGATGTCCTGCAGCACCACGCTGGTGCGCAGCATGATGGGCATCATCAGCCCGTACATGAAGCCTGTCTGATGCGCCATCGGCGAGGCCATCAGCACCACGTCGTCCGCGCCCAGCTGCAGGCGCCGGGCGTAGGGAATGATGTTGGCCATCACGCTGTTGGCCGAATGCATCACGCCCTTGGGCTCGCCCGTCGTTCCCGAGGTGTAGATCAGCTGGGTCACATCGTCGGGCCCGGGCCGGCTGCGCGTGAGGATCTCGCGTGCATCGGGCGCGTTCTCCCATTCGGGCCCGCTGAGCAGCGCCTCGAAGCTGTTGGCGCCTGCGCCGCCGACCAGCACGACATGCTCCAGGCCGGGAAGCTGCGGCTGCAGGCCGGCCGCCATGGCCTCGAAGTCGAAGCCGCGAAACGTCCTGGGCGCGATCAGCACCTTGGCCTCACCGTGCTGCAGCATGAAAGACAGCTCGCGCTCGCGAAAGATATGCATCAGCGGATTCATCACCGCACCTATGCGCGAGCAGGCGAGATACGTCAGCGTGAACTGCCACCAGTTGGGCAGCTGGCAGGCGACGACATCGTTGCGGCCCACGCCCAGCCGCGACAGCCCGACGGCAATGCGGTCGGCCATGCGCGCCATTTCGCGGTAGGTGAAGCGCTGCACGGCCCCGCTCTCGACCTGCAGCGCCGTGAGCGCCAGCTTGTCGGGGCAGACCGCGACGCAGGCATCGAGATCGTCGTTGATGGTGCGGTCATGCCACAGGCCCTGGGCCACCATGCGCGCGCGGCGCGCGGGCAGGAGTACGGCGTCGAATTCCATGTTTTGTCTCCTTGTTGTGCGCTGCGTTCAGGCCGGAACGGCCTGGCGTCCGGCGCGGGTGCGCGCGACGATGGTCTTCATGATCTGGGCCGTGCCGTCGCCTATCTGAAAGCCCAGCACATCGCGCAGCCGCTGCTCCATCGGCCCGCGGTCGTAACCGCCGTGGCCGAACATCAGCAGGCACTGGTGGATGGCGTCGTAGGCCAGCTTGGGCGCCCACCACTTGCACATCGCGGCCTCGGCGGTGTGCGGCAGCTGCCGGTCCTTGAGCCACAGCGTCTGCAGGCACAGCAGGCGCGCGGCCTCCACCTGGGTGTCGAAATCGGCCAGCGGGTGCGACACGCCCTGGAACGCCGACAGCGGCTTGCCGAAGGCCTCGCGCTGCGCCACGTACTCCCAGGTTTCGTCCAGCGCCACGCGCGCCACGGCCAGCACCTGCAGACCGATCAGCGCGCGCGAGAAGTCAAAGCCCTGCATCACCTGCACGAAGCCCTGGTTCTCGTCGCCCAGCCTATGGTCGACGGGAATGCGCACGTTCTCGAAGAACAGCGAGCCGCGGCCAATGGCGCGCTGCCCATGGCAGTCGAAGCGGTTGCGCGTGACGCCGGGCGCGTCCATCGGCACCAGCAGCGCGGTGACGCCATGCGCGCCCGCATCGACCGGGCCCGTGCGCCCGAACACCACCGCGGCATCGGCCTGGTCGGCAGCCGAGATCGAAGTCTTCTCGCCGTTGAGCACGTATTCGCTGCCGACGCGCTCGATGCGCAGGCGCAGATTGGCCGCGTCGGAGCCGCCGCGCGGCTCGGTCAGCGCGATCGCGAACAGCGCCTGCCCGCGCGTCAGCTTCGCGAGCCAGGGCCCGGCGACTTCGGGCCGGCCGTGTTCGGCGAGGATCTGGCCGTTGAGCGAGGCCAGCAGATTGATGTAGCTCAGGCTCAGGTCGGCGCGCGCGATTTCCTCGTGGATCACGCCGGCCGCCAGGCATCCCAGGCCCTGGCCGCCGACGGCTTCGGGCAGCTCGGGCGCGATGAAGCCCATCTCGCCCATCTCGCGCATCAGCGCGCGGTCAAGCACCCGGGTCTGGTCGCGCTCCAGAAAGCCCGGCGCCACGCGGCCCGCGGCAAAGCGGCGCGCATGTTCGGCCAGCGTGCGCAGGTCTTCGTCGATATAGGGGTTCATGCTGTGTCCTCCGCGCGCGGGCTACTTGGCGTACTTGCGGAAGTCGGGCTTGCGCTTTTCGGTCAGCGCATTGACGCCTTCGCGCGACTCCTCGGTGTCGTAGTACAGCTTGAGCGCATACATGCCCAGGCCCGCGATGCCGCTCTGGTGCGCGGTGTCGGCATTGAAGCTGCGCTTGGCAATGGCAATTGCCGTGGGGCTGCGCTCGCAGATCTCCTCGGCCCACTTCTGCACTTCGGCGTCAAGCTGCTCGTGCGGCACGACCACGTTGGCCAGGCCCATGGCCACGGCCTCGGCGCCGCTGTAGCGGCGGTTCAGATACCAGATCTCGCGCGCCTTCTTCTCGCCCACCACGCGCGCCAGGAAAGCCGTGCCGTAGCCGGGATCGACCGAGCCCATCTTCGGTCCGACCTGGCCGAAGATGGCCTTCTCGGATGCAATCGTCAGATCGCAGATGGTGCACAGCACGTTGCCGCCGCCAATCGCATAGCCCTGCACGCGCGCGATCACCGGCTTGGGCACGTCGCGGATCGCGGTGTGCAGTTCCTCCATCGGCAGGCCTATGGTGCCGCGGCCGTCGTAGTTGCCGTTGTGCGCCGACTGGTCGCCGCCCGTGCAGAACGCCTTCTCGCCCGCACCGGCCAGCACGATCGCGCCCACTTGCTTGTCGTAGCCGGCCTTGTTCAGCGCGCGGATGATCTCGTCGCAGGTCTGGCCGCGAAACGCGTTCATCTTCTCGGGCCGGTTGATGGTGATCCAGGCCACGCCGTTGCGCACCTCGTACAGGATGTCTTCGAAGTTCATGGTGTCTCTCCAGTTCGGGGTTGCAACGAAATCAGCCGTTCATGGTCAGGCCGCCGGACACGCTCAGCACCTGGCCGGTGATGAAGGCCGCGTCGTCGCTGGCGAAGAACACGATGGCGCCGGCCAGGTCCGCGGGCTGGCCTATGCGGCCCAGCGGAATCGAGCGCGTGAACGCCTCCATCAGCTTCTCGGGGTTGCCCGCGCCTTCCTTGTAGTCGGCAAACAGCGCGGTGTCGGTGGGCCCGGGGCACACCACGTTGACCGTGATGCCGTGGCGCGCATGCTCGCGCGCAATCGTCTTGGAGAAGGCCACCAGCCCGCCCTTGCAGGCCGCATAGACCGCCTCGCCCGAAGACCCGACGCGCGCCGCGTCGGAGGCGATGTTGACGATGCGTCCCGCCTTGCGCGCCGCCATGCCGGGCAGCACCGCGTGGTGCAGGTGCAGCGCGCCGACCAGATTGATGGCGATCAGCTTGTCCCACTGCGCGGGCTCGGTCTTGGTGAACGGCTTGAACACGTCCCAGCCCGCGTTGTTGACCAGCACGTCGATCGGCCCCAGCGCCGCTTCGGTCGCGGCCACGGCGGCGTCGACGCTGGCGCGGTCCGTGATGTCGCACAGCAGCGCCAGCGCCGTCGCGCCCTCGGCACGGATCTGCGCCGCGACCTGCTCGGCGGCCGCCAGATTCAGATCGAAGACCGCGACGCGCGCGCCTTCCAGGCCGAAGCGCCGCGATGTCGCGCCGCCTATGCCGCCGCCCCCGCCCGTCACCACGACGGTCTTGTTTTCAAATCGCTGCATTGCATCTCCTATGGGTTGCCAGGGTTGCCGGGTTGACCGATGATTCCGCACAAGCCAAATCAAATTAGGTCAATATGTTTACGCAAATTCTAAATACTGGCGTTTGCCGCCGCAAGCGCATTCTTATGGATGATCGCCGTGGTTAACCCTAGCAAAGAACCCCTCTCCACCAAGCTGGAACTTGCCAACAGGTTGTTCTTTCGCCTCTATCAATGCGCAAACATGTTGCATAAAACCGGCTCCCGCGCAGTGGAGGCGGAAGGGCTCACGACGCAGCAATGGGCGGTGCTGGGCGCGCTGTCGCGCGAGAAGGCGCAGGGCGGGATGAGCATTGGCGACCTGGCCAAATACCTGATGGTGAGCCGGCAGAACCTGTCCGGCCTGATCAGCCGCATGGAGCGCGACGGCCATGTCGCCGTGACCCCCGATGGCCGCGACCGGCGCTCACGCCTGGTCTCGATGACGGCGTCGGGCCAGCATGTCTGGCATGTGCTGGCCCAGCCGAAAATCATGGCGTACTACGAGGACGTGCTCGGCGACTTCTCGATCAACGACGTCACGCACACGCTGCATTACCTGCTGAAGATGGTGGACAACATGCAGCGCCTCGATGCCCAGTGGGTAGGCGGCGGGAACGAGGCCCAGGAAGAGATCTGAGGCGCGGCCATTGGCGTTGATGGCCGCGCTGCGGTGCCGGGCCGCCCGCCCTGGCACCGCGAAATCGTCAGAAGCGGTATTTGACGTTCAACGCCACGCTGCGCGGCGTGCCGTAGTTGCCCGAGTTCCACCAGTCCGACACCGAGGCAATGTACTTCTTGTCAAACAGGTTGTTGATGTTGAGCGTCGCCGACAGCTGCGGCGAGAACTCGTAGCGCGCCATCAGGCTGGCGACGGCAAAGGACTTCTGTTCCCAGTACAGCGCGCGTCCGAGCTGCCAGGGGGTGACCGTGGAGTAGGTCTTGCTGCGCCAGTTGACGCCGCCGCCCAGCGTGAGGCGGCTCCACTCGCCGGGCAGGCGGTAGGTGGTCCACAGCTTGACCATGTTGCGCGCAAAGGTCGTATTGGTCAGCGTGCCATCGGCTTTCTTGCTCTCGCTGTAGGTCCAGGAAGCGGAGACATTCCAGTCACGCGCCAGCGCGCCGAAGACCTCCAGATCCAGACCCTGGGTCTTGACGCCCTTGACGGCGCGCGAAGCCCCGGTGTTCTCGGTACCGGGAACGAAGTAGCCGGGATCGTTTTCGGCGGCATTGTCCTGGCGGATCTGATAGAGCGCCAGCGCGGTGTTCAGCCGGCCGCCGAGCCAGGCACTCTTGAGGCCCATTTCATAGTTCGCGCCTTCGGTGGGATCGAGCACCGCGCCGTTGCGGTCGCGCGCCGATTGCGGCTGATAGATGGTGGTGTAGCTGGCGTAGACCGCGTGGTCCTGGTTGATGTCGTAGACCGCACCCGCATACGGCGTGAACACGCTGTCTTCCGAGGTCCGGGTCAGATAGCTGCCGCCCGTCCAGGTTTCATTCAGCTGGTAGTCGTGCGAGAGAATGCGCGTGCCCGCGATCAGCTTGAGCTTGTCGCTCACCTGGAAGCGCGCCGCGCCATAGAGGCTGGCCTGGCGCATGTCGTATTGCGAGTTCACATTGGCCGGGCCGAAGATGCCCGCGCCGGTCCTGTCCCAGGTGAACAGATTGGCGGCGCTGCCGCGCAGGCCGCTGATGTCGGGATGCGACAGCATCAGCTGGTCATATTCCTCATAGGCCGCTCCCAGCACCAGCTCGTGCTGGCGCCCCAGCAGCGAGAACGGGCCGCTCAGATTCACATCGACGTTGCTGTGCTCTATGTCGCCCACGCGCCTGGCGGATCCTAGGGTCACGCCGTTGCCTGCGGTGTCATAGAAAGTGCTGTCGGAGTTCAGCGCGGTGCGCTCCTCCCGGTGCGACGAGCGCGCGTGGCTGGCCGAGAGCTTGAGCTTCCAGTCGCCGCCCAGCTGCTGCTCCAGCGTGGCAAAAGCCTTGGTCGACTCCAGGTCCAGCCGGTTGTCCCGGCTCGCGCCGGTGAAGGACACCGGCAGATCGGTGCGCGAGCCGTCCTTGAACCACAGCGGAAAGCCGATATACGAACCCTGGCCCCTGACCTTGGTGCGCTCGTGTTCCAGCCCGGCCGTCACGCGCGTGCTGCTGGTCAGGTCGGCCTCGATGACGCCGTAGATCTGGGCCTTCCTGCGGCCGTAATTGTCGATATGGCTTTCGCCGTCCTGGCCGGCCGCAACCAGTCGCCCGCGCAGGCTGCCGGCGGCGTTGAGCGGGCCCGAGAGATCGATCACGCCGCGCTTGTCGCCCCAGGAGCCCAGGCCCGCCTCGGCCGAGCCCTGGAATTCGGCCGTGGGCTTCTTGCGCACCATGTTGATCGTGCCCGATGGGTGGCCCACGCCGGTGACCAGGCCCGAGGCGCCGCGCAGCACCTCGATGCGGTCGTAGAACGCCATGTCGGCCACGGTGGACGAAGGCACGGCCCCGCCGCCCAGCACCTCGACAAAAGTGTTCACGCCATCGAACTGGTAGTTCTTGAATGCATAGCCGCGCGCGCTGGCGCCGCCCAGCTCGGTGCCCAGCGTATTGGTCTGCACCCCCGGCACCTGCGCCAGCGTCTGCTGTATCGTCGTCAGGCCCTGGTCTTCCATGCGCTGGCTGGTGATCACGCTCACCGACTGCGGCGTCTCGCGCTGCGTCAGCCCCAGCGGCGTGGCCGTGGTGCTGGGGCCGGCCGCAATATAGCTGCCCGTGCCTTCGGTCGCACCGCCGCGCATGGACTGGGCCGTCACGGTCACGGCCGCCATGGTTGCCGCCGCGTTCGCGCCCGGCTGCGGCCGCAGCGTGAACGTCCCGGGCTGGGTGCTCACCGCCACCAGGCCCGTGCCCGACAGCAGCCGCGCCAGCGCATCGCGCGGCGACAGGCTGCCGCTCACGGCCGCGGCCTGTCGCCCTTCGACCAGCGCGTCGTCAAACAGCACCTGCAGCTGCGTCTGGCGGCCAAACGCCCGCAGCGCGCTGAGCAGCGGCTGGGCCGACAGATCAAACGACAGCCGCGCCTCCTGGGCCGCAGCCACCTGCGCCCTCACCGCCGTGGGCGCAGCAGCCATCACGGCCATGGACACCATCAGCGCCAGCATGTTCGGCCGCAATGCGGCGGCGTCCGCGCGCTCCTTCTTCCCACTCCACTCCCTCGACTGACCTTGGTGCATGACCTGCATCTCCTGAATTCCTGCCTGTTGACGGCGGCAGACCGGCGCGCAAAGGCCGGTTCTTCCGCTGGTGTAGGGCCGTTGGCTGGGAATCAGAAAGCAGCAGGCTTCATTTCCGTGGCTGGCAGCGCATGGAGCACGGAAAACTCCGCACCCCTGTCATGTAGAAGCACCAAAGGCCTCATTCATGGAACCCGCCAATGTGAAACTATATGTATCTCAGCGTCGACTGATCAGCCAGCCACCTTCGGCGCGTCGCTGAACCCGCAGCTCCGCCACGCTGGGCAAGGCCAGCAGAAATCGCTCAGGATCCTTGAGCGCCAGGAAACCTGAGATGGGCAGCGACTGCAGCGCCGCGCCCTGCACCTCGACGGGCTGATCAAGATGACGCGACAGCTCCTGCGCCACCTGCGCCAGCGGCTGGCGCTTGAAATAGATCTGGCCGCTGGTCCATTCCGCAATGGTGTCCACAGGGACGGCCGACTCGCGCCGGCGTCCGCTGGCGGTGTCAACGGCAAGCCCGGTTCCCGGCCCCATGGCAAGCACCGCGGCACCCGCATCCGCGCTCGAGCGCACTTCGACCCGGCCCTCCTGCACCTGGACCACGAACTCGGGCGGTCCGCTGCGCACATTGAATGCCGTGCCGACGACGCGCACCTGGTGGCTGGCGCTGGCAACGGTGAACGGCCTGGCCGCGGCCGGCGCCACCTGGAAAAAAGCTTCGCCCCTGGCCAGCACGGTCTCGCGCCGGCGCGGGAAGTAGCGCACCTGCAGATGGCTGTTGGCATTGAGCGCCACCTTGGAGCAGTCGGGCAGCACCAGGCTGCGCAGCTCGCCCGGTCCGGTGGCGACATCGACCGCATAGGCCGCGGTGTTGTCCCAGCGATGCCATCCATAGCCGACCACGGCCGCCAGGGCCAGCGCACAGGCCGACGCCAGCGCCGGGCCGCGCAGCCAGCCCGGCCGTACGCGCCGGCGCTGCTGCTGCGCCGCGGCAACGGGCGCAGCAGCAGCGCCCCCGTACGCAGCCGGGAACATGGACTTGAGCTGCGCGGCCTCGCGCCATGCCCGGCCGACTCGCTCCAGCGCTTCGCCATGGCTTGCATGCTCGGCCAGCCAGGCGTCGAGCGCGCGCTCGTCGGCGCTGGACCAGCCCGGCTGCTGGCGCCGCACATGCCAGTCGCCCGCGCAATGGTTCAGTGCCAGCAGCTGCTCCGGCGTCAGCGCCTGCAGCAGGGATGGACTCGGACTGGCGCTCATGGTGTCTCGCCCTGCGCGCGTGAACCGGCGCGTTCCGCGTCATCTTCTTCGGCCAGCGAGGCCTGCATGGCCTGCAGGCGCTGCATCTGCTCGGCACTGGCATACAGCACACGCGTCTCGCAGTAGGCCAGGGCGCGCGCCAGATGCTTCACGGTCATGCGCAGGGAAATGCCCATCTGATCCGCGGTGTCCTGCACCGTGCAGCCCTCGATGCGGTGCAGCACAAAGGCCTGGCGCTGGCGCTGGGGCAGCTCCTGCACCGCCTGGTGCAGTCGCGTGAGCCGTTGGCGCTGCGCGGCGCTGTCATCGCCGTGCGCCGCCTGGAGTTCATCCTCGCAGTCTTCATGGGCCACGGCTTGCAAGCCCTGCGACTGCGCGCTCTTGTGCCAGTCGCGCGCGGCCACGCTGCGCAGCGTCTGGCGCAGATAGGGCTGCTCCTCCTCGGGGCGCAGCACCTTGCCCGTGGCCGCAACGCGCACAAACACTTCCTGCGCCGCGTCCTCGACTTCCGCCGAGGTGCCGAAGTGGCGGCGCAGCATGCGCATCACCGGAATGCGCCAGCGCAGATAAAGGCTGGCAAGCTGGCCGCCCGCCGCATCGGCCGGCTCCACCAGCGCGCTGTCCTTTGAATGCAGGTCGCGCTGCATCAGCTTGCAGGCCTGGCGCGCAGGCACGCAGCTGCGGCCCCAGGGCTGCAAGGCTGGCGCTTGGATGGAAAGGAAAGGCGGCAAGGCACGGCGTGCATGGAATGGCCGCCACTGCGAAGTGGCAATGCGCGCCACAGCCGCCCATGGGCGTATGCGCGTGCGCCCGTCGAGCGGCAACATTAAATCGTATGCGATTGTACTGAGAATAGTTCTCATCCATTAATATGCCGCGCAAACGCCACGGAGCCGCTTGCGCCGCGCCAGGCCGCAGCCACGCTGGATGTGCCAATCCCGGCGCACTGCCGCGGCGCAAACGCACAAACAGAAAAGCCCCTGATCATTTCTGATCAGGGGCTTCATGTTTGGTGGCCTGGGACGGAATCGAACCGCCGACACAAGGATTTTCAATCCTCTGCTCTACCGACTGAGCTACCGGGCCGCTGAAGCTTAAATTATAGGGGCACTTTTTGCCGCAAAAATGAAATTCGCGATTTTTTTCAAAAAATCTTAATTTCGCTTGTTTCGGCCCAGGTCGACACCCAGTTGGCGCAGCTTGCGGTACAGGTGCGTACGCTCCAGACCGGTCTTCTCGGCGACGCGCGTCATCGAGCCGCCTTCGCGTGCCAGGTGGAATTCGAAGTAGGCTTTCTCGAAGCCGTCACGCGCTTCGCGCAATGGGCGGTCGAGATCGAAACCCTGGTGCTGCTCGGGCCCGGCTTCGGCCGCCACGCGCACTGCCGAAGACATTGCATGGTGGTGCGTGGTCTCGGCCTGCACCGCAGCACTGCCCGCGTCGGCTGCCGCATTCCCTGGCGACGATGCGGCCTGGGCGCTGCTGCGCGCCAGACCCTGCTCGACCGCCTTGAGCAGCTTCTGCAGCGTGATCGGTTTTTCCAGGAACGAGAAAGCGCCTATGCGCGTGGACTCCACGGCAGTGTCGATGGTGGCGTGGCCGCTCATCATGATCACCGGCATGGTCAGTTGCCCGGCCGCAGCCCACTCCTTGAGCAGCGACACCCCGTCGGTGTCGGGCATCCAGATGTCCAGCAGGACCAGGTCATAGCTGCTGGCCAGACGCGCTGCCCTTGCCTGGGTCGCGTTCTCCGCCAGGTCGACACTATGACCCTCGTCGTTGAGGATTTCCGACAACAAATCCCGAATCCCCAATTCGTCGTCGACCACCAGTATGTTTGCCATGTGTATTGAAACGCCTATGTGCTGCGCTGAGCGGAGCCCTCCGCGAGGGCCTTACTTACAGGGGCAAATGATAGCGACACTTGCGCACCCTGCACTATCGAGTTTTCTACCCGGTTGCTCAACTTGATCCGGGCGCCATGTTCATCTGCAATTTTCTTGACCACCGCCAGGCCCAAACCGGTGCCGCGGACCTTGGTCGTGACATAGGGCTCGAAGGCCCGCTGCAGAATGTTTGCCGGGAATCCCGGTCCCCGGTCACTGATGCTCAGCTGCACGCGCTCGGTGAGCGCATTCCACTGCGTGCTGAGCTCGACCGCCTCTGGCGCGCTGCCGGTCTCGGCCGCAGCCTGCTCCGTCGCATCCTGCGCATTTTGCAACAGGTTATGCACTATCTGCCGAAGTTGCTGCGCATCCCCTGCGATCGGCGGGCAGTTCGGGTCGAGGTCCACCTTGACACCTACCCGTGCATTTTCCTCGCCGTAGAGATGCATCACGTCAGCCAACAGGCCGTTGAGGTCCAATGGCAACAGTTCGGCCGCGGGCAGGCGCGCGTAATCGCGGAATTCATCGACAAGATGTTTCATCGCCCCGACCTGATCAACGATGGTCTTGACCGACTTGCCGAGCAAGGCCTGGTCGGTGGGCGCGAGCTTGTCCATCAGCTTCATCGCCAGCCGTTCGGCCGACAGCTGGATGGGCGTCAGCGGATTCTTGATCTCGTGCGCCACGCGGCGCGCGACTTCGCCCCAGGCCTGGGCGCGCTGGGCAGAGACGATCTCGGAAATATCGTCGAACACCAGCAGGCGCTGGGTGTCGGGCAGTTCAGCGCCGCGCACCACCAGGCTGGTGCTGTCGTGCACCACGCCGCCGCCGCCGCCACCGACCGTGCCGTGCAGCTCGTGCACAATCTGCCAGCGGTCGCGCCCCAGCGAAGCACCGCCCTCGCCCAGGAACTGCGCGAACTGCTCGCGCACGATCTGCGCGAACTCGGCCAATCCCGGCACATCGCCCAGCAGCCGGCCCTGGTAGGCGGCCATGGGAACGCGCAGGATGCGCGTCGCGCCGGGGTTGCTCGACACCACATGGCCGGCCTCGTCGAGCACGATCACGCCCGAGGTCAGATTGTCAAGAATCGTCTGCAGGTTGGAGCGCGCGGCGTCGACATCGGCCATGCTCTGGCCCACGGCCGTATGCGCTTCGGCAAGCTGGCGCGTCATCAGCGCGAAGGCGCGCGTGAGCCCGCTGAGTTCGTCGGCGCTGGGCAGCGAGGCCTTGGGCCGCAGGTCGCCGCGCGCGACTTCGCGCACGCCCTGGGCCAGCATCAGCAACGGCCGCGCGAGCTGGTTGCCCAGCACCACGGCCAGCAAGATGGCGCCGAACACCGCAAGAAACAGGCTCAGCGTGAGCGTGCCTATATACATGCGCTGCAGGCCTTCGCGCGCCAGCGCGCGCTCCTGGTATTCGCGGTGGGCTTCCTGCACCGCGATGGCATTGGTCAGCAGCGCCATCGGCAGCTTGAGCGTGGCCTGCACATAGCGCGGCTCGGCCAGCAGGCCCACGGCGGGGTTGGGCACCAGCGCCAGCGTGCGCACGCGCACCGCTTCGAGCATGCGCTCCAGCGCCGCAGGGTCGTTCACGGCAGACACATCGTCGAGCCCTTCGATGCGCGCCAATGCCGGTTGCTCGCGCAGCGCCCGCTTTTCCTGGGCGGTGGGCCGTTCGGGCAGCAGCAGATCGAATTTCGACGGCCCGACGCTGGCCAGCACCTTGCCCGATTCGTTCCACAACACCACATCGACGGCGCCCAACTGCTCGCGTATGCGCTCGAGCTCGAAACCCGCGGCCGCATTCGGCACCTGCGACAGCGACTCGCTGGCGGTGCGCGTGTTGTGCGCCATGTCCTTGGCCACGGTCTCGAGCGTGACGCTCGCCAGGCTCACGCCCGCGGACAGCGCGCCTTCGACCTTGACGTCGAACCAGCTCTCGATGGAGCGCGAAACGAACTGGTACGACACCACATAGATCAGCAGCCCGGGAACGACGCCCACGAGCGCGAAGATGCCCGCGAGCTTGAGCAGCAGGCGGCTGCCGAAACGCCCGCGCCGCAGGCGCAGCGCCAGGCGCACACCGCCCCACAGCAGCAGGCCCAGCAGCACCGCCGCGACCAGCACGTTCATCGTGAACAGCCAGTTGTAGTTGCGCTCGTAGACTTCGCGGTTGTTGGTGGCCAGCGCCAGCAGGAACATCAGCACCAGGCCGATGGCGCACATCAGCGCCACGGCCACGCCCAGCGCCCAGCGCGCGGAGCGCGACAGGCGCGAGACCGGCAGTGGCGCGTCCACGGCGTCCGTCTTGTCCTGCACGCTCAAGGTGCGCCTCCGCCGGCCAGGCGCAGGCTCTGTGTCATCTGCAGGTTCCAGCCCGAGCGGCCAAACGCGCCGATCTGCAGCGGCCGCGGCAGCTGCGACATATCCAGGCCGAAGCGCATCTGTACCGTGACCGGCATGTCTTCGGGCACCTGCCCGGCCTCGGCAATCTTCCAGCGCGCGATGCGCTGCATGGCGTTGATCGCTTCCGCCAGATCGTCATAGGTTTGCGACAGCGCCAGCCCCAGGCCCGATCCCGTGAAAGGCGTGGACGAAGTGTGCAGCCGCCAGCGGCGCGTCAGCGGCTGGTAGCTCAGGCGCAGATAGCGCGCCGAATGCGCCATCTCCAGATCGGACCAATACCAGCGCTCGCGCAGCACCTGCGCCTGCAGCACGAAATGCATGGTGATGCCCTTGAGCAGCGCGTCCTCGACATGCTCGGGCAGCTCGAAGGCCAGCGCCGCGCTCAGCAGCATGCCTTCGGGCGTTCGCTCGACCTGCATCTGCGTGATCGAGGCCCCGCTCTGCGCGCGGACTTCGCCGGGCAGGCAGGCCACGAACCACAGCAGACAGGCCAGCAGCAGGTGCGGCCAGCGTCCACGCCAGACACCTGCGAGCGCAGCGCTCTCAGGGGGCTTTTTCCAGCAGGGCGTAGAAGAATCCGTCATGGTCACCCGGTTCATTGTCCGGGACAGCCGCGGTTTGCGCGGCATTGCCCGGAATTAAATGGCCTGGGGATGGCAGCAAGCGCGCCTGAGTGTTGCGTGCAAGGAACGCTTTCACCTGCAAATCGCCTTCGGCCTTGAAGACCGAGCAGGTGCAGTACAGCATGCGCCCGCCGGCGCGCAGCAGCGGCCACAGCGTGTCGAGCAGGCGCGACTGGATCGCCGCGAGCTGGGCGATGTCGCTGTCGCGGCGCAGCCAGCGCACATCGGGATGGCGGCGCACGATGCCCGAGGCCGTGCAGGGTGCGTCCAGCAAGATGGCATCGAACTGCGCGCCGCCGCTGGCCTGCTGCCACCACTGGTCGGGGCGCGAGGCGTCGGCGACGACTACTTTCGCCTGCACGCCCACGCGCGCCAGCGTCTCATGGATGCGCTCGCTGCGCTCGGCGTCGATCTCCAGCGCCGTGACCTGCAATGGCGCGCCCACACCCGCATACTCCAGCAGATGCGCGGTCTTGCCGCCGGGCGCGGCGCAGGCGTCGAGCACGCGCAGCGGCTGCGTCAGGTCCAGGCCCTGAAGCAGCAGCGGCGCGGCCATCTGCGCGGCCGCATCCTGCACCGATACCTGGCCTTGCGCAAAGCCCGGCAAGGCCTGCACCGGCTGCGGCTGTGCCAGCTCCAGCCCGCTCTCACCCACGGGCCTGGCGTCCATCTGCTGCGAAGACAGCAGTTGCTGGTACTGCGCGACCGTCGCCTGCAGCGTGTTGACGCGCAGCGTCATGGGCGCATGGCGGTTGTTGGCCGCGAGAATCTGCTGCCAATCCGCGGGATGGTCCTGCTGCAGACGCGCGATCCACCATTGGGGGTGATTCCACAGTGCCTGAGGCTGGGCATCGGTCTTTGCCACCAGCGCATCGCGCTCGCGCAGAAAGCGCCGCAGGCAGGCATTGATGAACGCTGCCTGGCGCTGGGCCGGGCCGCGCTTGGCGGCCTCGACGGCCTGGTTCACCAGCGTGAACGGCGGATAAGGTGCCTGGCTCTCATCCCAGGCCAGGGCCAGCGCCGTGCACAGCAGAGCATTGACGCGCGGCGGCGGCGTGCGCGGCGCGAGTTCGGCGCGCAGCGCCTGGGCACGGCCCAATTGGCGCAGCACCTGGAACAGCAGCGCCTGCACGCCGGGGCGCAGGCGCTGGGGCACGGCCGCGAGCGCCTGGGTCCCCGATTGGCCAGCCAGAATGGCCTGCAAGGCCTGGGCGACTTCGGCCAGTTGCTGCGACAGCGCAGGCGCCGCGCCGCCAGCGGTCGGTGCCGGCTCGCGGGAAGAAGGAGGGAATATACGGCTCATGCTGCGGTGTCTGGTAGCTGCGACCCGAGGGCCGGTTGAAGCGGGCGGGCCGCGCGGAATCCGAAGAACCACGCCAGCACGCGCGCTGGAAATTGGGCAATGGCCGCGTTGTATTGCGCCACTGCGGTGTTGAACTGGTCGGCGGCCAGTCCGGTCTGTGCCTGCTGCTGCTGCCAGCGCAGGCGCCAGGCGAGGTCATCGGAAGCCCCGGGCAGGTTCTTCAAGGCTTGCCAGGCCGCGAACTGCTCGTCATGCGCGCGCTCGAGCGACTGCATGGACTGGGCGTGCAAAGGCCGCGCACGCGCGCCGGCCAGCGCCGCGCCCATCGCGGCCAGGCTTTGCTGCCAGGCCGCATGGGCCAGGCGCTGCGTGCCTTCGGGATCGTCGGCATTGGCCTGCGCCGCGCTCCATTCGCTCAGCAGCCCCTGGGTCTGCAGGAAATAGCTGTCCAGCGCGCCAAAGGCCTGAACGCAGGCCGATCGCAAACGCATCACGCGGTTGTAGGCGCCCACGGCCCAGAAGACCAACACGGCCAGGACAATCCAGTCCAGGGAGATAGACCACATGCACAGGGACCGGCCCACTTCGCTGATCGCGCGCCGGTTCGATGAAAAACCCAATGAAAACGCCCCCGTCCACCATTAGCGGTACGGGGGCGCGGCTCAAAATAAAGTCAACTTGACCATGGCCCAGGGCCCATGAAACTGGCGTGAACCAGTTCAGGGGCACAAGCCAAGGTCCGCCCCGCAGCGATGGTGCCGTCCCCCTCCACCGAAGGTTGAGAGGGGGAAGCGGAGGCCGGCCATCCGGCGTAAGCCGCTCAGGGGGTGCTTGCTTTAGTCCACCGAAGGATCGCCAACCGACACCGTGTCGGCACCTTCTTCGATGATGCCAGCCAGCTCGGCCGCTTCGGCTTCGGCGATGGCGCGGCGCTCGGCGTCGTCCATCAGGTCCTTGGCCTTGCGTGCCTGGTGGTAGGCCAGACCCGTACCAGCGGGAATCAGGCGGCCGACGATCACGTTTTCCTTCAGACCGCGCAGCTCGTCGCGCTTGCCCATGATGGCAGCCTCGGTGAGCACGCGGGTGGTTTCCTGGAAGGAAGCCGCGGAGATGAACGAATCGGTCGACAGCGAAGCCTTGGTGATACCCAGCAGCACGTTGGAGTACGTCGCGGGGATCTTGCCTTCGGCCAGCAGCTTCTCGTTGGTGTTGAGAATCTCCGAGCGCTCGATCTGCTCGCCGGCAATGTAGGTCGATTCACCGGGGTTCTCGACCACCACGCGGCGCAGCATCTGACGAACAATCACTTCAATGTGCTTGTCGTTGATCTTCACGCCTTGCAAGCGGTACACGTCCTGGACTTCGTCCACGATGTAGCGCGACAGCTCTTCGATGCCCAGCAGGCGCAGAATGTCTTGCGGGTCGGCCGGGCCGTCCACGATCAATTCGCCCTTGTTCACCACCTGGCCTTCGTGGACCAGAATGTTGCGTTCCTTGGGAACCAGCTCTTCGGAGACCTTGCCTTCCAGATCGGTGATCTGCAGGCGGACCTTGCCCTTGGTTTCCTTGCCGAACGACACCGTGCCGGTCATCTCGGCCAGCGTGCCCTTGTCCTTTGGCGTACGGGCTTCGAACAGCTCGGCAACCCGCGGCAGACCGCCGGTAATGTCGCGCGTCTTCTGGCCTTCGACCGGGATACGGGCCAGCACTTCGCCGGGGCCCACTTCCTGACCGTCACGCACCTGGATCAGCGCACCGACCTGGAAGCCGATGGTCACCGAGTGATCGGTGCCAGGGATCTTGACTTCCTGGTTGCTCGCGTCGATCAGCTTGACCTGGGGACGGATCACCTTGGTCGAGCCGCGGCGCTTGGGATCGATCACCACCAGCGTGGACAGACCGGTCACTTCGTCAAGCTGCTTGGCAACCGTCAGGCCTTCTTCCACATTCTCGAAACGCACGCTGCCGGCGTATTCGGTAATGATGGGTCGGGTCAGCGGATCCCAGTTCGCCAGGATGGTGCCGGCCTTGATCGCCTGGTCGGCCTTGATCGTCAGGATGGCACCGTAAGGCACCTTGTGACGTTCGCGCTCGCGGCCGTGCTCGTCCTGGATGACGATTTCGCCGGAACGCGAAATCACCACCAGCTCGCCACGGGTGTTGGTCACATAGCGCATGGTCGGGTTGAAACCGATCAGGCCGTTGGACTTGGCTTCGACGCTCGAGGCAATTGCCGCACGCGAAGCCGCACCACCGATGTGGAACGTACGCATGGTCAGCTGCGTGCCGGGTTCGCCGATGGACTGGGCAGCGATCACACCGACGGCTTCGCCGAGGTTGATCTGGCCGCCACGGCCCAAGTCGCGGCCGTAGCAGGCGGCGCACAGGCCGTAGCGCGTTTCGCAGGTCAGGGCCGTACGGACCTTCACTTCGTCGACGCCAGCGGCTTCCATGCCTTCGATGATGTCTTCGTCCAGCAGCGTGCCGGCCGTGACCACGAGGGCGCGGGTTTCGGGGCTCAGAACGTCTTCGGCCACGGTACGGCCGAGGATACGGTCGCGCAGCGATTCGATGACTTCACCGCCTTCGACGATGGCGCGCATCAGCGTGCCATTGGTCGTGCCGCAATCCTGCTCGGTGACCACCAGATCCTGGGTCACGTCGACCAGACGACGCGTCAGGTAACCCGAATTGGCCGTCTTCAGCGCCGTATCCGCCAGGCCCTTACGGGCACCGTGGGTGGAGATGAAGTACTGCAACACGTTGAGGCCTTCGCGGAAGTTCGCGGTAATAGGCGTCTCAATGATCGAGCCGTCAGGCTTGGCCATCAGGCCACGCATGCCGGCCAGCTGGCGAATCTGCGCTGCGGAACCGCGGGCGCCGGAGTCGGCCATCATGTAAATCGCGTTGAACGATTCCTGGTCGACTTCGTTGCCGTGGCGGTCGATGGTCTTTTCCTTGGCCAGCTGTTGCATCATGACCTTGGAGACTTCGTCACCGGCCTTGCCCCAGATGTCCACGACCTTGTTGTAGCGCTCGCCGGACGTCACCAGACCGGAGACGTACTGCTGCTGGATTTCCTTCACTTCGGCTTCGGCGCGACCGATGATCTCGGGCTTTTGCGGCGGAACCAGCATGTCGCCAATGGCGATGGAAATACCGGCGTGCGTCGACAGACGGAAACCGTTTTGCAGCAGCTTGTCGGCAAACACCACCGTCGCCTTCAGACCGCACTTGCGGAACGAGGTGTTGATGAGCTTGGAGATTTCCTTCTTCTTCAGCGCCTTGTTCATGTTGCTGAACGGCAGGCCCTTGGGAAGAATTTCCGACAGCAGTGCGCGGCCGACGGTGGTTTCCACGATCTTGGTTTCGGACTCGAATTCGCCCGTTGCCTTGTTCTTGGTCCACTCGGTCATGCGCACGTTGATCTTCGCCGCCAGTTCGACCTGGTCGGAGTCGAGCGCACGCTGCACTTCACCGATGTCGGCGAAGACCATGCCTTCGCCCTTGCCGTTGATGCGCTCGCGGGTTGCGTGGTACAGGCCCAGCACAACGTCCTGCGAAGGAACAATGGAAGGTTCGCCCGAAGCCGGGAACAGCACGTTGTTGGAGGCCAGCATCAGCGTGCGGGCTTCCATCTGTGCTTCCACCGACAGCGGGACGTGGACAGCCATCTGGTCACCGTCGAAGTCGGCGTTGAACGCCGCGCAGACGAGGGGGTGCAGCTGGATGGCCTTGCCTTCGATCAGGATGGGCTCGAAGGCCTGGATACCCAAACGGTGCAGCGTAGGCGCACGGTTGAGCATCACGGGGTGTTCCTTGATGACCTCTTCCAGGATGTCCCAGACCACGGGGGTGCCGGATTCGACTTCCTTCTTGGCGGCCTTGATCGTCGTCGCGATGCCCATGGCTTCGAGGCGCGAGAAGATGAAAGGCTTGAACAGCTCCAGCGCCATCAGCTTGGGCAGACCGCACTGGTGCAGCTTGAGGTAAGGACCCACGGTAATCACGGAACGACCGGAGTAGTCCACGCGCTTGCCCAGCAAGTTCTGACGGAAACGACCGCTCTTGCCCTTGATCATGTCGGCCAGCGACTTCAGCGCACGCTTGTTGGCGCCCGTCATGGCCTTGCCGCGGCGACCGTTGTCCAGCAAGCTGTCGACGGCTTCCTGCAGCATGCGCTTCTCGTTGCGCGCAATGATTTCCGGTGCCTTCAGTTCCAGCAGACGGCGCAGACGGCTGTTGCGGTTGATGACGCGGCGATACAGGTCGTTCAGGTCGGAAGTCGCAAAGCGGCCGCCGTCCAGCGGCACCAGCGGACGCAGGTCCGGTGGCAGCACGGGCAGCACTTCGAGCACCATCCAGCCGGGCTTGATGCCCGACTTCTTGAATGCTTCGAGCAGCTTGAGGCGCTTGGCGTTCTTCTTGATCTTGACTTCGGAACCCGTCAGATCGTTGCGCAGCTTGTCGATCTCGATCTCGATGTCGATCGACTCCAGCAGGTCCTTGATGCCTTCGGCGCCCATCTTGGCGATGAATTCATCGCCGTATTCCTTGCGCTTGGCGTCGTAGTCGTCCTCGGACATGATGCCGAACTTCTTCAGCGGAGTCATGCCGGGGTCGGTGACCACGTAGGCTTCGAAGTACAGCACGCGTTCGATGTCGCGCAGCGTCATGTCGAGCACCAGGCCCAGACGCGAAGGCAGCGACTTCAGGAACCAGATGTGGGCGCAGGGCGCGGCCAGGTCGATGTGACCCATGCGCTCGCGACGCACCTTGGTTTGCGTGACTTCAACGCCGCACTTCTCGCAGATCACACCGCGGTGCTTGAGGCGCTTGTACTTGCCGCACAGGCATTCGTAGTCCTTGATGGGACCAAAAATCTTGGCGCAGAACAGGCCGTCGCGTTCGGGCTTGAACGTGCGGTAGTTGATGGTTTCGGGCTTCTTCACTTCGCCGAAAGACCACGAACGGATCTTTTCGGGCGAAGCCATGCCGATGCGGATGGCATCAAAGTGCTCATCCGGCGTGAATTGCTTGAATAGGTCGAGTAGCGATTTCATAGTGACTCTTTCCTTTTCCGCTTAGGAGCGTTCCAGCTCGATGTCCAGGCCCAGCGAACGGATTTCCTTGACCAGCACGTTGAACGATTCGGGCATGCCGGCTTCGATGGAGTGTTCGCCCTTGACGATGGATTCGTACACCTTGGTACGGCCCACCACGTCATCGGACTTCACAGTCAGCATTTCCTGCAGCACGTAGGCGGCGCCGTAAGCTTCCAGCGCCCACACTTCCATTTCACCGAAACGCTGACCGCCGAACTGGGCTTTACCGCCCAGAGGCTGTTGCGTGACCAGCGAGTAAGGGCCGGTGGAGCGGGCATGCATCTTGTCGTCGACCAGGTGATGCAGCTTCAGGTAGTGCATGTAGCCGATCGTCGTCGGACGTTCGAAGCGTTCACCGCTGCGGCCGTCGAACAGGTACGCCTGGGTCAGGCTTTCGGTCAGACCCTTGCGCGCTGCGATTTCCGGCGGGTAGGCCAGAGCCAGCATGTCCTGGATTTCCTTTTCGGAAGCGCCGTCGAACACGGGCGTTGCATACGGCACGCCGGTCTTCAGGTTCTCCGCCATGGACATGATTTCCGTGTCGTTCAGCTGCGACAGGTCTTCCTGGCGGCCGCGCGAGTTGTAAACCTGTTCCAGGAATTCACGCATTTCGGTGGCCTTGGCTTCTGCCTGCAGCATGTCGCCAATGCGTTGACCGATACCCTTGCCGGCCCAGCCCAGATGGACTTCGAGCACCTGACCGATGTTCATCCGCGAAGGCACGCCCAGCGGGTTCAACACGATGTCGGCGGTGGTGCCGTCGGCCATGAAAGGCATGTCTTCGACGGGCGTGATCTTCGAGACCACACCCTTGTTGCCGTGACGGCCGGCCATCTTGTCACCAGGCTGCAGGCGACGCTTGACGGCCAGGTAGACCTTGACCATCTTCAGCACGCCCGCGGGCAGCTCGTCGCCTTGCGTGAGCTTCTTGCGCTTTTCTTCGAAAGCCAGGTCGAAGCTGTGGCGCGTCTGCTCCAGCGAGTTCTTGATCGACTCGAGCTGTGCCGCAACGTCGTCTTCCGCGGGGCGGATGTCGAACCAGTGGAACTTCTCGACGCCGTCCAGATAGGCCTTGTCGAGCTTGGCGCCCTTGGCCAGCTTTTGCGGTCCACCGTTGGCGACGCGGCCGATCAGCAGCTTCTCGATACGGTCGAACGCGTCGGCTTCAACAATGCGCAGCTGGTCGTTCAGGTCCAGGCGGAAGCGCTTGAGTTCATCGTCGATGATCTGCTGGGCGCGCTTGTCGCGCTGGATGCCTTCACGCGTGAAGACCTGAACGTCGATCACGGTGCCGGAGCTGCCTTGATCCACGCGCAGCGAGGTGTCCTTCACGTCCGAAGCCTTCTCGCCGAAAATCGCGCGCAGCAGCTTCTCTTCAGGCGTCAGCGTGGTCTCACCCTTGGGGGTGACCTTGCCCACCAGCGTGTCGCCAGGCTGGACTTCGGCACCCACGTAGATGATGCCCGACTCGTCGAGGCGGTTCAGCTGCTGTTCCGACAGGTTCGGAATGTCGCGTGTGATTTCTTCGGCACCGAGCTTGGTGTCGCGCGCCATCACGACGAGTTCTTCGATATGGATCGAGGTGTAGCGGTCTTCGGCCACCACGCGCTCGCTGATCAGGATCGAATCCTCGAAGTTGTAGCCGTTCCAGGGCATGAACGCGATCAGCATGTTCTGACCGATGGCGATTTCGCCCAGGTCGGTGGACGCGCCGTCGGCAATCACATCACCCTTGGCCAGCAGGTCGCCGCGCTTGACGACGGGACGCTGATGGATGTTGGTGTTCTGGTTGGAACGCTGGTACTTGATCAGGTTGTAGATGTCCACACCGACTTCACCGGCCACGGCTTCGACGTCGTTCACGCGGATCACGATGCGGGTGGCATCGACGTAATCCACGATACCGCCGCGGGTGGCCGTCACGACCGTGCCCGAGTCGACCGCGGCAACGCGTTCGATACCGGTGCCGACCATGGGCTTTTCAGGACGCAGCACAGGCACGGCCTGGCGCGACATGTTGGCGCCCATCAATGCGCGGTTCGCGTCATCGTGTTCGAGGAAGGGAATCAGCGAGGCAGCAACCGAAACGATCTGCGCGGGCGACACGTCCATGTACTGGACGCGGTCGGCGGAGATCAGCGTCGATTCACCCTTTTCGCGCGCCGAGATCAGCTCGCCCGTGAGGCGGCCTTCGGCGTCGAGTTCGGCGTTGGCCTGGGCGATGATGTACTTGCCTTCTTCGATTGCCGAGAGGTAATCGATTTCGGCAGTGACCTTGCCTTCGCTCACGCGACGGTAAGGCGTTTCGATGAAGCCGTACTCGTTCAGGCGCGCATACAGGGCCAGCGAGTTGATCAGGCCGATGTTTGGACCTTCAGGCGTCTCAATTGGGCAGACGCGACCGTAGTGGGTCACGTGCACGTCACGCACTTCGAAGCCTGCACGCTCGCGCGTCAGACCACCCGGGCCAAGGGCCGAAACACGGCGCTTGTGGGTGATTTCGGCCAGAGGGTTGGTCTGGTCCATGAACTGCGACAGCTGCGAGGCACCGAAGAATTCCTTCAACGCCGCCGAGATCGGCTTGCTGTTGATCAGGTCGTGCGGCATCAGCGGCTCTTGCTCGGCCTGACCCAGACGTTCCTTCACGGCCTTCTCGATACGTGCCAGACCCGTGCGGTACTGGTTTTCGGCGAGTTCGCCCACGCAACGCACGCGGCGGTTGCCCAGGTGATCGATGTCATCGACTTCGCCGTTGCCGTTGCGCAGGTCGACGAGGATCTTGACCACGGCCAGGATGTCTTCGTTGGACAGCACCATCGGGCCGGTCGCGCCATCGCGGCCGACCTTGGCGTTGAACTTCATGCGGCCGACGCGCGACAGATCGTACGTATCGGGGTTGTAGAACAGGCGCTGGAACAGGGCCTGGACTGCATCTTCGGTTGGCGGCTCGCCGGGACGCATCATGCGATAGATCGCGACACGGGCGGCGAATTCGTCGGCCGTCTCATCGATGCGCAGCGTCTGCGAGATGTAGGCGCCCTGGTCGAGTTCGTTGGTGTAGATGCACTGCAGGTCTTGAACGCCGGCGCTGCGCAGCTTCTTGAGCAGCGCTTCGGTCAGCTCTTCATTGGCCTTGGCAATGATTTCACCGGTATCGGGGTCGACGATGTGGCGGGCTGCCACGCGGCCGATCAGGAAGTCCTCAGGCACGCTGATGAACTTGGTGCCCGATTGCTCGAGTTCGCGCGTGTGGCGCGCGGTGACGCGCTTGTCCTTGGCGACGATGACCTTGCCCGACTTGTCGGTGATGTCGAAACGTGCGACTTCGCCACGCAGGCGCTCGGACACGAATTCCATCTGCGCGCCACTGTCCATCAGACGGAAATTGTCGTTGACGAAGAAGTTGGCGAGGATGGACTCAGGCGTCAGGCCGATGGCCTTGAGCAGGATCGTGACCGGCATCTTGCGGCGACGGTCGACGCGGAAGTACAGCATGTCCTTGGGGTCGAACTCGAAGTCCAGCCAGGAACCGCGGTAAGGGATGATGCGTGCCGAGAACAGCAGCTTGCCCGAGCTATGCGTCTTGCCCTTGTCGTGTTCGAAGAACACGCCAGGCGAACGATGCAGCTGCGAAACGATCACACGTTCCGTGCCGTTGATGATGAAGGAACCCTTTTCGGTCATCAGGGGCACTTCGCCCATGTAGACCTCTTGTTCCTTCACTTCCTTGACCACCTTGGATTGGCTGGTCGAGGATTCGCGATCGTAAATGATGAGCTGAACCTTGGCACGCACGGCCGAGGCGAAGGTCAGACCGCGGGTCTGGCATTCGCGCACGTCAAATGCGGGCTTGGCAAGGTTGTACTCGACAAACTTCATCTCCACAAAACCGTTGTGCGAGACGATGGGGAACGCAGCGTTGAAAGCTGCTTGCAGACCTTCGTGGGTACGTTTTTTGGGGGCTGAATCTGCTTGCAAAAACGCGGTATAGGCGTCCTTTTGCATCTGGAGCAGATACGGCACTTCGAGCACGCTATCGCGGCTGCCGAAACTTTTGCGAATCCGCTTGCGTTCGGTGTAAGAATAGGCCATGAGATCTCCGGGCAAAGACATGAGTCCTGGGTCTTCGACGACTGCCCCACATGGAAAGCTCCCTGCGGGCTTGGCGGTTGGCCACTACCAACCATGGCTGACGACGGTGCCTTGCACACCGCCCGAACCAAGGCGTCTTCTGCTGTCGGGTTGTCAGAAGACACTAAAAAGCGCTCGCTTTCGCGACCGCTTTCTGGTGCGTTCTGGAAACAAGTTCCATAAGCGCCAAAGGCTGGAGCGCCTTGCGGGCACTCCAGCCTAGGGAATGACGTCAATTACTTGACTTCAGCCTTTGCACCGGCTTCCACCAGCTTCTTCAGAGCGGCTTCGGCGTCAGCCTTGGCGATCGCTTCCTTCACGTTCTTGGGAGCGCCGTCGACCAGGTCCTTGGCTTCCTTCAGACCCAGGCCGGTGATTTCGCGCACAGCCTTGATCACGGACACCTTGTTGGCGCCAGCTTCGAGCAGAACGACGTTGAATTCGGTCTTCTCTTCAGCAGCAGCAGCAGCACCGCCACCAGCAGCAGCGGGGGCAGCCATAGCGGCAGCGCTCACGCCAAACTTCTCTTCAATGGCCTTCACCAGGTCATTGAGTTCCAGAACCGTCATGCTGTCCAGCGCGGTCAAGAATGCGTCTTTATCGAATGCCATTTTGATTTCCTAACAATTTTGTTGGTTGACTACCGGGCGCTCAGGCCGCAGCAGTTTCTTCGGCTGCCACTTCGGCAACGCCTTCGCTCCGCTTTGCCGCCAGCGCGCCCAGCACAACGGCCGTACGCGACATGGGGGACATAAGCAAGCCGCACACTTGTGCCAGCAAAACTTCCTTGGAAGGAATGTTTGCCAGTTGCTTCACGCCTTCGACATCCAGGGCCTTGCCACCGAAAGCGCCTGCGCGAATGACCAACTTGGTGTTGGTTTTCGCGAAGTCGGCCACCACCTTAGCGGCGGCCACTGCGTCTTCAGAGAAGCCATAGATGAGCGGACCAGTCATCTGGTCAGCCACCACGTCAAACGCGCTACCGGCGACAGCACGGCGGGCCAGGGTGTTCTTCAACACGCTCAGGCTCACACCCTTGCTGCGAGCATCAGCACGCAGTTTGGTCATGTCGGCGACCGTGATGCCACGGTATTCCGCGATCACAAGCGTTTGAGCTTTAGCGGCGAGGCTGGTCACTTCGGAAATGACCGCTTCTTTCTCACTGCGATTAAGACTCAAGGTCTACTCCTTAAAATGCATACGTCGGAAAATCCTTCGTACGCGCTCTTGTTGCAGCGACCAACTGTTGAGGAAATACTTCCATCTGCAGCGGGATCGCCATCTGCGTTGGCCCATTCGGGTTTAAGCACAGCCGTGCACCAACGGTCTTGGATGGCCTGCGGTTCGCGTCGAGACGCAAGACCACAGCCCACCACATCAGACCGGTCCGAGAACCGGTCTGAAGATTTTTTGCAATTACGCTGCGATGGTCTGGGTGTCGACGCGAACGCCCACGCCCATCGTCGAGGAAACTGCCACCTTGCGCAGGTACAGGCCCTTGCTCGTAGCGGGCTTGGACTTGTTCAGGGCGTCGATCAGAGCAGCCAGGTTGCCCTGCAGCTTTTCGTTGTCGAACGAGCGACGGCCGATGGTGCTGTGCACGATACCAGCCTTGTCGACACGGTACTGGACTTGACCAGCCTTGGCGTTCTTCACGGCCGTGGCGACGTCGGGAGTCACAGTGCCAACCTTGGGGTTAGGCATCAGGCCGCGGGGGCCCAGGATCTGACCCAGCGTACCCACGACGCGCATTGCGTCGGGAGCAGCGATCACCACGTCGAAAGGCATGTCGCCGGCCTTGACCATGGCGGCCAGGTCGTCCATACCAACGATGTCGGCGCCGGCAGCCTTGGCTTCTTCAGCCTTGGCACCTTGTGCGAACACCGCAACGCGGGTGGTCTTGCCGGTACCGTGAGGCAGCACGACAGCGCCGCGCACCACTTGGTCCGACTTCTTTGCGTCCACGCCCAGTTGCACGGCCACGTCGATGGATTCATCGAACTTGGCAGTTGCAGCTTCTTTCACCAGCACGACGGCTTCAGCGAATGCGTACAGCTTGTTCGCGTCAACTTTGCCTTCGAAGGCTTTTTGCTTCTTGGTCAACTTGGCCATTTTACAAACCCTCCACCAGAACGCCCATCGAACGGGCGGAACCAGCCAGCGTACGGACGGCAGCGTCCACGTCGGCGGCGTTCATGTCTTTGAGCTTGGTGTTAGCAATCTCAACCAGCTGATCACGGGTGATCTTGCCGACCTTGACCTTGTTGGGGTTCGCGGAACCCTTGTCCAACTTGATCGCCTTCTTGATCAGGACCGTCGCAGGCGGGGTCTTGATGATGAAGGTGAAGCTCTTGTCAGCAAAAGCCGTGATGACCACGGGCAAAGGCAGACCTGGCTCGACACCTTGGGTCTGGGCGTTGAACGCCTTGCAGAACTCCATGATGTTGAGGCCACGTTGGCCCAGTGCGGGACCGATTGGTGGGGATGGGTTGGCCTTACCAGCTGGGACTTGCAGCTTGATGAAGCCGACGATTTTTTTCGCCATGATTGCTCCTTGCGGGTTTTAACGCTGCAGGCTCTCGCTTGCAGCTCCCCGGGGTTTAACGACTCTTGAAAAAATTCCGCACCGAGCCGAGAGGCGCGAAAACACAAAAACATGAGGCCTGGGCCTCATGCGGATCTCAGGTTTTTTCGACCTGGGAAAATTCGAGTTCGACCGGAGTCGAGCGACCGAAAATCATCACCGACACGCGCAGGCGATTCTTCTCGTAATTGACTTCTTCGACCGAGCCGTTGAAGTCGGTGAACGGACCGTCCTTGACGCGCACCAGTTCGCCAGCCATGAATTCGACCTTGTGGCGCGGCTTGTCCGTGCCTTCCTGCATCTGGCTCACGATCTTCTGCACTTCCTCTTCCGAGATGGGTGCAGGGCGGTTCTTTGCACCGCCGACGAAACCGGTCACCTTGTTGGTGTGCTTGACCAGATGCCAGGTGTCGTCTTCCATGATCATTTCGACGAACACATAGCCAGGGAACAAGCGACGCTCGGTCGTCTTGCGCTGGCCGTTCTTGATTTCGACGACTTCTTCGGTGGGCACCAGGATGCGACCGAACTTGTTTTCCATACCGGCACGCATGATGCGTTCGGTGATGTTGCGCTCGACCGCTTTTTCCATGCCCGAATACGCATGAACGATGTACCAACGCAGGTCAGGATTGGCTGCGGGAGCAGAACCCGTGGTTTCTGCTACGCCCATTTCGACAGCATCTGTCATTACTTCCTCCAGCCCAAAATCAGATCGTACAAAACCCACTCCAGTGTCTTGTCGGTCAGCCACAGGAACAGGGCCATGACCACCACGAACACAAAGACGTAGGCCGTCATCTGCATCGTTTCCTTGCGGGTGGGCCAGACAACCTTCTTGACTTCGCGCCAGGCGTCGCGGGCAAAGCCCACGAACTGCTTGCCTGGCTCGGACACCAGGAATACACCAGCAGCCGCCACCAGACCGACGATCAGCACGCCCCATTGCGCCAGCGGGCCTTGCTTGGAGAGCAGGTAGAAACCGGCAATCGCAGCAACGACCAAAGCCGCTACTGCGGCAAGCTTCGCCTTATCGGCAGCGGAACTAACTGTTTCAACCTGACTTGTGGCCATATATGATTTCTCTCGCGCTCATCGCGCCACGCCGAAGACGCTGAAGCCCGCCAGATTCTGGCGGGCTTTTTTATTTCACCACCGAGGTGGCAGGGGCAGTAGGAATCGAACCTACAACCTTCGGTTTTGGAGACCGACGCTCTGCCAATTGAGCTATACCCCTAGAACCTATCTATTATGCCAGCACCTTGGCAACCACACCGGCGCCAACGGTACGACCACCTTCGCGGATGGCGAAGCGCAGGCCTTCTTCCATGGCGATGGGGGCAATCAGCTTGACCGTGATCGACACGTTGTCGCCAGGCATGACCATTTCCTTGCCTTCAGGCAACTCGATCGCACCGGTCACGTCCGTGGTACGGAAGTAGAACTGGGGACGGTAGTTGTTGAAGAAAGGCGTGTGGCGGCCGCCTTCGTCCTTGCTCAACACGTACACTTCAGCGGTGAAGTGGGTGTGGGGCTTGATCGAACCGGGCTTGCACAGCACTTGGCCGCGCTCGACGTCTTCACGCTTGGTGCCGCGCAGCAGCAGGCCAACGTTGTCGCCGGCTTGACCTTGGTCCAGCAGCTTGCGGAACATTTCCACGCCGGTGCAGGTGGTCTTTTGCGTGTCGCGGATACCGACGACTTCGATTTCTTCGCCGACCTTGATGATGCCGCGCTCGATACGGCCCGTCACCACGGTACCACGACCGGAGATCGAGAACACGTCTTCCACGGGCATCAGGAAAGCGCCGTCCACTGCGCGCTCTGGCTCAGGGATGTACGTGTCCAGAGCGTCGGCCAGCTTTTCGATGGCTTGTTCGCCCAGAGGACCCTTGTCGCCTTCCAGAGCCAGCTTGGCCGAACCACGGATGATCGGGGTGTCGTCGCCAGGGAAGTTGTACTTGTCCAGCAGCTCGCGGACTTCCATTTCCACCAGTTCCAGCAGCTCTTCGTCATCAACCATGTCGCACTTGTTCAGGAACACGATGATGTAAGGAACGCCAACCTGACGGGCCAGCAGGATGTGCTCGCGGGTCTGGGGCATTGGGCCGTCAGCTGCCGAGCAAACCAGGATAGCGCCGTCCATTTGAGCAGCGCCGGTGATCATGTTCTTCACATAGTCGGCGTGGCCTGGGCAGTCAACGTGCGCGTAGTGGCGACCTGCGGTTTCGTATTCGACGTGCGAGGTATTGATGGTGATACCACGGGCCTTTTCTTCAGGCGCCTTGTCGATTTCGTCGTACTTCTTGGCTTCGCCACCAAACTTGGCCGACAGGACGGTAGCGATAGCAGCCGTCAGTGTCGTCTTGCCATGGTCAACGTGACCAATGGTGCCCACGTTGACGTGGGGCTTGGTGCGCTCGAATTTTCCTTTTGCCATTTTTCCGACTCCGAAAAAAATCTTTAACTAAACAACAGGACTCGGCGCAACCATCTAGCGGAAGCACCAGAAAGCTGGTGCCCATGGCGGGAATCGGACCCGCGACCTCTCCCTTACCAAGGGAGTGCTCTGCCACTGAGCCACATGGGCATTCAAATCGTCTTGCGACGATTCAAAAAAAAACGCTACACACAAATTGGAGCGGGAGACGGGAATCGAACCCGCGTCATTAGCTTGGAAGGCTAGGGTTCTACCATTGAACTACTCCCGCACTTTTCTGTGCGTCGATGCTGGCATAAGCATCTTCAAACTCTTCAACCAAAAACTGGTGGAGGGGACTGGATTCGAACCAGTGTAGGCGTAAGCCAACAGATTTACAGTCTGCCCCCTTTAGCCACTCGGGCACCCCTCCGAAGAATTCGATTGTAGCAGCATTTTTGAGATCAAAAACAAATCTGCTATTTTTTTCGCTTTGTTTTGTACTTTCGTACAAGACTGGTGCGGCTGGCGGGGATCGAACCCACGACCCTTGGCTTCGGAGGCCAATACTCTATCCACTGAGCTACAGCCGCCCCGGACCGAAGTCCAAAGCAAGCGGCATTGTCGCACGACTTTGCGTGAAATTCCCAGAAGCCGGCCAGGATCCCTAGCGATCCATATATCCGCACGGCACGCGTGCATCTCCAGGCAAGGGGCAAGGCACGGACAGCGCCTCCTCGAAGGCCGCGCGTACCGCCGCCTGCGGCAGGCCCGCACCCACGAGGTAGACCTGTATGGCCGCAAAGCCGTCTTTCTCCAGATCGAAGCCTTCGACCCCCATGAGCCACGAATGCATCAGACCATCGAGCAGCGAGCGCAGGCCCGTGGCCAGCAGTTGCGGCGGGTAATTCAGCGTCAGGCCTTCCTGCTCGGCCACGGCCGCGAAGTCGAGTGCGAGCTGGCGCGTGAAGTCATTCAGTGAAGAGGTATGCCGGATCTGCAATGCTGCGAGCTCGCCGACGAATTCGACGCGGTGCCTCATGATGGTGAACACGCGGCGGATGCGGTCGTCGGTCACCAGTCCGTTGAGCAACAGATACATCACGCGGCACATGCGCGGCAAGGGCGCGGCCCCCGCGAACTGCCCCACGCCGCCATACATCACCTGATCCAGCGGCATGGTCACGCGGTCGATCATCGCGTTGAACAGGTCGAGCTTGTCCTTGAAGTGCCAATAGACCGCGCCACGCGTCGCGCCCGCCTGCTTGGCAATGGCCGCCAGCGACGACTGGGAAACGCCTTGCGCCAGGAAAACCTGCTCTGCGGCATCGAGCAAGGCATTGCGCGTCGCTACCGCATCTTCTTTGGTTCTACGGGCCATGACATTTCTCCAATTATCTGTAACGCGCGTCGTGTACACAGTAGTGCGCGGGAAGCGCGCTGAGGTCACAATGTCCTCAGTTCAGGCAGGGGTCTTATTATACATTCATGGATGTATGTACAATCGCCAAGCTCTTTTCAGGGGCATTGCGCGACTGCGCTCGTCATATTGACACGCACGCCTTGCATGCTCCGACGCTGATTCATTCCTAGGAAAAACCATGCACAGCACGCGCCACGCGCCCGACGCCCAACCACCCCGTCGCTTATATCGCCACGCATCCCTGGCATTGGCCATTTCGGCCGCGCTCACGCTGGCCGCATGTGGCGACAAGGCTGCCGAAGGCAAGCCACCCGCCGCTGCCGGCCAGGCGCCCCAGGTGCAGGTCGGTGTCGTGGTCGCTACCCCTGGCGATGTAGGCCTGGTCACTGAACTGCCTGGCCGCGTCGAAGCTTCGCGCGTCGCCCAGGTGCGCGCCCGCAGCGCCGGCATCCTGCTGGAGCGCCTGTACCGCGAAGGCAGCGACGTCAAGGCCGGCCAGGCGCTGTACCGCATCGACGCCGCATCTTATGAAGCCGCGGCACAAAGCGCGCGCGCGGCCCTCGCACGCTCGGAAGCCAATCTGGCCCAGGCCCAGGCCCAGCTCGAACGCTACAAGCCCCTGGTCGCCGCCAATGCGATCAGCAAGCAGGACTTCGTCAACGCCGAAGCCGCATACAAGCAGGCATTGGCCGATGTCGCCGCCGGCAAGGCCAACGTGCGCACGGCCGAGATCAGTCTCGGCTATGCCAAGGTCACGGCGCCGATCTCGGGCCGCATCGGCCAGTCGCTGGTCACCGAAGGCGCGCTGGTCGGCCAGGGCGAGGCCACTCCGCTGGCCGTGATCCAGCAGATCGATCCCGTCTACGTCAATTTCACCCAGTCGTCGAGCGAAGCGTTCAAGCTGCGCAAGGCCATGGCCGAAGGCAAGCTGAAGAAGGCTTCCGGCAACGACGCTGCGAGCGTCAAGATCGTGCTGGAAGACGGCAGCGTCTACGAGCGTCCGGGCAAGCTGCTGTTCACCGACCTGTCGGTCGACAGCGCGACCGGCCAGGTCACGCTGCGCGCCGAAGTCCCCAACCCCAAGGGCATGCTGCTGCCAGGCCTCTATGTACGCGTGCAGGTCGAACAGGCCCAGGCTGTCAACGCCATCACCCTGCCCCAGCAGGCCGTGACGCGCAGTGAAAACGGCGACACCGTGTCCGTGGTCGGCGACGACGGCAAGATCTCCAAGCGCAACATCAAGGTCAGCGCCGCGCAGAACCAGCAGTGGATCGTGCTCGATGGCCTCAAGGCCGGCGAGAAGGTCATGGTCGACGGCTTCCAGAAGCTGCAGATGCTGCCGCCGGGCACGCCCGTGACGCCGGTGCCATGGACCGCGCCCGGCTCCGCACCGGCCGCCGCCCCTGCAGCGGCTCCTGCGGGCGCAGCTCCAGCGGCCCAGGCCGCACCGGCTGCCGCAGCCCCGGCTGCCGCAGCGGCTGACAAGTAAAGGCATCCGTCATGGCCAAGTTTTTTATTGAGCGCCCCATCTTTGCCTGGGTGATCGCGCTGTTCATCATCGTGATGGGCTCAGTCTCACTCACGCAGTTGCCGATTGCGCAATACCCGCCCGTGGCCCCTCCGGCCATCGTCATCAGCACCGCCTATCCCGGTGCTTCCGCCCAGACCCTGGAAGACAGCGTGCTGTCCGTCATCGAGCGCGAGATGAACGGCTCGCCCGGACTGCTCTATATGGAGTCGGTCGCCCAGGCCAACGGCACGGGTTCGATCACCGTGAGCTTCGCGCAGGGAACCAACCCCGAGCTGGCCCAGGTCGACGTGCAAAACCGCCTGTCGCGCGCCACGCCGCGCCTGCCCGCAGCCGTGACACAGCAGGGTGTGAAGGTCGACAAGTCGGCCGCCAACTTCCTGCTGTTCGCGATGCTGGCATCGAAGAATCCGGAATGGGATACGACGGCGCTGGGCGATTACGCGACCCGCAACCTGGTGCCCGAACTCCAGCGTGTCACCGGCATCGGCCAGGTGCAGCTGTTCGGCTCCGAGCAGGCGATGCGCATCTGGATAGACCCAGCCAAGCTGCAGGGCTTCAACCTGTCGTCGGCTGAAGTGACGGCCGCGATCCAGTCGCAGAACGCCCAGGTCGCGTCCGGCGCAATCGGCGAGCTGCCCAACATCACCGGCCAGTCGATCTCGGCCACGGTCACCGTGCGCGGCCAGCTGTCCACGCCCGAGCAGTTCGGCAACATCGTGCTGCGCGCCCAGACCGACGGCTCGACCGTGCGCCTGAAAGATGTGGCGCGCATTGAAATCGGCCAGCAAAGCCTGTCGACTTCGGCGCGCCTGAACGGCCAGCCCGCCGTCGGTATCGGTGTCCAGCTCTCGCCTTCGGGCAATGCGCTGGCCGCCGCCAAGGACGTGCGCGCCAAGCTCGAGGAGCTGCAGAAGTTCTTCCCTGAAGGCGTCGAATGGTCGATTCCCTACGACAGCTCGAACTTCGTGAGCATCTCGATCAAGCAGGTCGCGAAGACGCTGGTCGAAGCCGTGGCACTGGTGTTCCTGGTGATGTTCCTGTTCCTGCAGAACTGGCGCTACACCATCATCCCGACCATCGTCGTGCCCATCGCACTGCTGGGCACCTTTGCCACGCTGCTGGCCCTGGGCTTCTCGATCAACGTGCTGACCATGTTCGGCATGGTGCTGGTGATCGGCATCGTGGTGGATGATGCGATCGTGGTGGTCGAGAACGTCGAGCGCATCATGGAAGAGGAAAAGCTGCCGCCGCGCGCCGCAACGCGCAAGGCGATGGGCCAGATCTCGGGCGCCATCATCGGCGTGACCGTGGTGCTGATCTCGGTGTTCGTGCCGCTGGCGTTCTTCGCCGGCTCCACGGGCAACATCTATCGCCAGTTCGCCACCGTGATGGTGGCCTCGATCGCCTTCTCGGCGTTCATGGCGCTGTCGCTGACGCCCGCGCTGTGCGCCACGCTGCTCAAGCCCGTGGACCACGACGCCAAGAAGAACAAGTTCTTCAGCTGGTTCAACCGCCGCTTCAGCCAGACCGCCAAGGGCTATGAAAGCGTGGTCGCGCGCATGCTCAAGAAGGCCGCCCGCTATCTTGTCATCTACGTCGCCATTCTGGGCGCCGCAGCGCTGGTCTTCAAGAACCTGCCCACCTCCTTCCTGCCCGGTGAAGACCAGGGCACGGTCATCGCCAACGTCCAGCTGCCGCCAGGCGCGACGCTGCAACGTACCCAGGCAGTGATGGAGGAAGTGGAAAAGTTTGCGCTCAAGCAGCCCGAAGTCTCGAGCATGGTCAGCGTGCTGGGCTTCAGCTTCTCGGGCCAGGGCCAGAATGCCGGCCTGGCGTTCATCACGCTCAAGGACTGGGGCGAACGCCACGGCGCGGAGCATTCGGCCGACGCGATTGCGGGCCGCATCATGGGAGCGATGTCGGGCGTGCGCGATGCCTTCGTGTTCGCGCTGAGCCCGCCGCCCATTCCCGAACTCGGCAACTCGTCGGGCTTCACGCTGCGCCTGCAGGACCGCGGCAGCAACGGCCATGCCGCGCTGGTCAATGCGCGCAACCAGTTGCTGGGCATGGCCTCGCAAAGCAAGGTGCTGACACAGGTGCGCCCCGAAGGCCTGGAAGACGCACCGCAGCTGCAGATCGACATCGACCGCGACAAGGCCAGCGCGCTGGGTGTGGCGTTCAGCGCGATCAACTCGACGCTGTCCACCTCGCTGGGCTCGAGCTACGTCAACGACTTCCCGAACAAGGGTCGTCTGCAGCGCGTGATCGTGCAGGCCGATGCGCCTGCGCGGATGCAGGGCGAAGACCTGATGCAGCTCACGGCGCCCAACGCCCAGGGCCAGCCCGTGCCGTTCTCGGCCTTTGCCAGCACGCGCTGGGTCGTCGGTGCGCAGCAGACGCTGCGCTACAACGGCTACCCCGCGATGAAGCTCACCGGCATGCCCGCACCGGGCTACAGCACGGGTGACGCGATGGCGGAAATCGAGCGCATGGTCGCGCAGCTGCCCGACGGCTTCGGCTACGAGTGGACCGGCCAGTCGTACGAAGAAAAGCTGGCCGGCTCGCAGTCGCTGATCCTGTACAGCTTCGCCATCCTGGCCGTGTTCCTGTGCCTGGCCGCGCTGTACGAGAGCTGGACGATTCCGCTGGCCGTGATTCTGGTCGTGCCGCTGGGCGTGCTCGGGGTGGTGCTGGGCACGCTGCTGCGTGGCTACTCCAACGACGTGTACTTCCAGGTCGGCCTGATCACCATCATCGGTCTGACGGCCAAGAACGCGATTCTGATCATCGAGTTCGCCAAGGACCTGCAGGCCCAGGGCAAGAGCGTGGTCCAGGCCGCGATCGAAGCCGCCCACCTGCGTTTCCGCCCGATCATCATGACCTCGCTGGCCTTCGGCCTGGGCGTGGTGCCGCTGGTCCTGGCCTCGGGCGCAAGCTCGGCCAGCCAGCGCGCGATCGGCACCGGCGTGCTCGGCGGCATCATCACCGGCACCGTGCTGGCGGTGTTCTTCGTGCCCGTCTTCTTTGTGATCGTCCGCTCGCTCTTCAAGGGCAAGAAGCATGCCGAGGACATCAATCCTCCCGAAGCTTCTGCCCACAACCCGGAGGCCCTGCGCCATGATTAACCGCTGCACTCCCGTAGCGCTCGCAGCGGCCTTGCTGATGGCCGGCTGCTCGTTCATTCCCACCTACGAGCGCCCTGCGGCGCCCGTGCCCGCAAGCTACAGCAGCGCCCCGCAAGGGGCAGGCGCGAGCGCCCAGGCGGCTGCCGCCCTGCCCTGGCAGGACTACTTCACCGATGCCCGCCTGCAGCAGCTGATCGGCCTGGCGCTGACCAACAACCGCGACCTGCAGGTCGCGGTGCTGAACATCGAGCAGGCCCGGGCCCAGTACAGGATCACGCGCGCCGACCAGTTCCCGACCATTCAGGGCGGCATGACGGCGTCGCGCGCACCCGATACGGTCAACGGCGGCTATGCCAACGCCTACAGCGTGGGCCTGCAGACCACGGCCTGGGAGCTCGACTTCTTCGGTCGTGTGGGCAGCCTCAAGCAGCAGGCCCTGGCACAGTACCTCGCGACCGAGGAAGGCATGCGCGCCACGCAGGTGAGCCTGGTGGCATCGGTCGCCAGCGCCTGGTACACGCTGCTGGCCGACGAGGAGCTGCTGGCCATTTCGCGCCGCACGCTCGAGACCCGCGAAGCCTCGGTCGGCCTGACCAAGCTGCGCTTCGACGCCGGCGCGACATCCGAGCTTGACTATCGCCAGGCGGTGTCGCTGACCGAAGCCGCGCGCGCCACGCTCGCGCAGCAGCAGCGCCAACGCGCGCTCGACGCCAATGCACTGACGCTGTTGCTGGGCCAGTCGCTGCCGCCCGAAATCAACGCCGGCATCACCAACACCCGGCTGGACCAGGCGCCGGCACTGGCTCCGCTGCCCGCGGGCCTGCCGTCCGATCTGCTGATACAGCGCCCCGACATCCGTCAGGCGGAGCAGCAGCTGATTGCAGCCAACGCCAACATCGGCGCGGCGCGCGCGAATTTCTTCCCGCGCATCGCGCTCACGGCCCAGGTCGGCACGGCCAGCAATGAACTCTCGGGGCTGTTCAAGAGCGGCGCCTGGGGCTTCTCGCTCGCACCGTCGGCACTGCTGCCTATCTTCGACGCTGGCCGCAACAGCGCCAACCTCGACGCCGCCCAGGTCGGTCGCCAGATCGCGGTCGCCCAGTACGAGAAAGCCATCCAGACCGCATTCCGCGAAGTCTCGGACGCACTCGACAGCCAGACCGCGCTGCAGGAGCAGGAACGCGCCCAGCGCGCCCAGCTCGAGGCAGAAACCGTGCGCCTGAAGCTGTCCGACCTGCGCTATACCAACGGCGTGTCGAGCTACCTCGATCTGCTCGATGCCCAGCGCACGCTGTTCACGCTCGAGCAATCGGTGGTGCAGGTGCGCCTGGCCCAGCTGCAGAACCAGCTGCTGCTGTACAAGGCGCTGGGCGGGGGCGTGAATTCGCCCACACCGCTGGCCAGCAACGCGCCGGCCCCCGCAGCCCAGCGCTGAGATCCGCGCCCGCGCGGCTGCACAGCAAAGGCCATGACCTCCGGGGCATGGCCTTTTTTCTTGCGCCAGATCATGTCCCGTGCAGCTTGTTTGCCGTAGTGCACACGCACGGGGAAACGCGCAGCCACCGGACGACAGGCGCCCCATATAATTCCCTGCTGGTCTATACCCCTAAAAATATTGAGGACGTCATGAGTGCCACCCCCCACGAAGAAGCCCATGCAGGCCCGATCAAGAACCCCAAGCAGTTGCTGATCGCCGTCTTTCTCTCTTTTGTGATTCCGGTCCTGGTGATCATCGGCCTGGTGATGTTCGTCAACTCCGGCAGCAAGCCCGGCCCGGGCGTAGGCAATCCCGAGATGGCCAAGGCCCAGCGCCTGCAAAAAGTGGGGCAGATCGAAATCCGTGACGCCAACCGTCCGCTGCGCGGCGGCGAAGCGGTCTACAACGGCCAATGCGCGGCCTGCCATGCGGCTGGCGTCGCCGGTGCGCCCAAGTTCGGCGATGCCGCTGCCTGGGGTCCGCGCCTGGCGCAGGGCTTCGAGGCACTGGTCACCTCGGCGCTTAAGGGCAAGGGCGCGATGGCGCCCCAGGGCGGCGGCGACTTCAACGACACCGAAATCGCGCGCGGCGTGGTCTTCATGGCCAATGCGGCCGGCGGCAAGTTCGATGAGCCCCAGGCGCCTGCGGCGGCCGAAGGCGAAGCGGCGAAGTAATACCGCGGCACGCTGCGGGCAAAGAGGCCTGCGGGCCGGCGTTTCAGGTCTGCTGCGCGGGGCTGGGCACAAAGCCAAAACGCGCGGGCAGGCTGCTGGCCAGGACCTCCTCCTGCGGCCAGCGCTGCTGCTCCAGCCCATCGGCCACCAGTCCCACATCCTGGCTGTGCACCAGTCCCAGGCCCAGCTCTGTCACCAGATAGACCCGGCCCTGCTCGTCGACCAGACACGCTTGGGGCGTGGCCAGCGCCCCGGTCTGGGCCTGTACCTCGCCGCCGGGCTGCAAGCGCCAGACAAACGGCGCGGCCTCGAGTTCCACATAGACGCGCTGCGGCCCGTTCTGGAAGAACCAGCGCCCGAGATCATCGCTCGCATAGTTGCGTGCAATGAAGGCCAGCAGCTTCTCATGCTCCAGAAGTGAGCCTTTGCTCTGCGGGAATGCGCCCAGCGCCTGCACTGCGTCGTCACGCAGGAACCACTGGCCGCGCGCATCCAGTCCCAGCCAGCCGAAGCAGTCGGGCACATTGGGCCATTTGGCCATGGCCTGTTTCACGATATCGTCCATCACGGTCTCCTTTGGTTCGCGGCCTGCTCCTACCTACCCTTACCAGGGTACATGCGGCACAATCGTCTGCACCGGCAGCCTTGGCTGCCATCTCGCCCGTCACCGGGTGCCAGCACAAGCCTACTATGAAACGCCTTCTCGCCATTCTGTTCACGGCCCTGGCCCTCACGGGCTGCGGCTACAACGATTTCCAGCGCCTGGACGAACAGTCCAAAGCCGCCTGGAGCGAAGTGCTCAATCAGTACCAGCGCCGCGCCGATCTGGTGCCCAACATCGTCGCCACCGTCAAGGGCGAAGCCAATTTCGAGCAGGAAACGTTGACCAAGGTGATCGAAGCGCGCGCCAAGGCCACATCCATACAGGCCACGCCCGAACTGATCAACGACCCCGCGGCCTTCGCCAAGTTCCAGCAGGCCCAGGGCGAGCTGTCGGGCGCGTTGTCGCGGCTGATGGTGGTCTCCGAACGCTACCCGCAGCTGCAGGCCAACCAGGGTTTCCGCGATCTGCGCGTGACGCTCGAAGGCACGGAAAACCGCATCACCGTCGCGCGCAACCAGTACATCCAGACCGTGCAGGCCTACAACGTGCTCGCGCGCAGCTTCCCGACCAACCTCACGGCCAAGGTCTTCAGCTACGCGCCCAAGCCCAACTTCACGGTGCAAAACGAGGCCCAGATCTCCGCACCGCCCAGCGTGGACTTCTCCAAGCCCGCCCCGGCCCCCGCACGCTGATTCGGGCACCCCATGCCATTCACGCTGGCCTGGCGCTGGCTGCTGACCCTGCTGCTGATTGCCTGCGTGCCGCTGCAAGCCGGTGCACAGGCGCTGCAGCCCGTTCCCGCCCTCACCGCGCGCATCATCGATCAGACCGGCACGCTCGCTGCGGCCGATCGCACGGCGCTCGAAGCCCAGCTCGCGGCGATTGAAAGCCAGCATGGCTCACAGGTCGTGGTGCTGATGGTTGCCACTACGGCGCCGGAAGACATTGCAGCCTATGCCTACCGCGTCGCCAGCGACTGGAAGATCGGCCGGCGCGAGGTCGGCGACGGCCTGCTGGTCGTGGTCGCCAAGAACGACAGGCGCATGCGCATCGAAGTCGCACGCAAGCTTGAAGGCGCAATTCCCGATATCGCGGCCGCACGCATTCTGGACGAGACCATGCAGCCGCGCTTTCGCGCCGATGACTACGCGGGCGGGCTCAGTGCCGGGATCACGCAGATAGGCAAATTGATCGCGGGCGAGCAGCTGCTGCCGCCCGGCAAGAAATCTTCTCAGGCCAAGGGCGACCTGGACCTCGAATCGCTGGCGATCTTCCTGTTCATCGCGGTGTCGGTGCTGCGGCCGATGGCGCGCGCCATCTTCGGCAACCGCCTGGGCGCCGTGCTGATGGGTGCAGGCACGGGTGCGGTCGCCTTCTGGCTCACCACCAGCCTGCTGCTCGCCGGCGGCGCTGGCGTCATTGCATTGCTGATCACGCTGCTGTCCAACGGCAAGGGAATGCATATTGGCGGTGGCGGGTTCGGCGGTGGCGGCGGATTCGGCGGCGGGGGCGGATTCGGTGGCGGCGGCTTCAGCTCCGGTGGCGGCGGCAGTTTTGGTGGCGGCGGCGCCTCGGGGAGGTGGTGAACATGCGCAATTGGATGCAACGCCTCGCGCGCCTGCTGCGCCACCGCTGGGCCGAAGGCCGGATGCAGGCCGCTGTGCCCGATGAACTGCTGGACCGCCTGGGCCGGCGCGTTGCCGCGAGCGAGCAGCGCCACACAGGCGAGATCCGCATCTGCGTCGAGGCCGGCCTGCCGCTGTCCTATGTGTGGCGCGACGCTTCGGCGCGCGAACGCGCGGTCGCGCTGTTCGGCAAGCTGCGGGTCTGGGACACCGAGCACAACAACGGCGTGCTGATCTATCTGCTGCTTGCCGACCATGCGATCGAGATCATTGCCGACCGCGGCCTGACGCGCGTCATTCCCGCCGACACCTGGGAAAAGCTGGCGCAGGAAATGGGCACGGCATTCCATGACGGTCACTATGAAGACGGGCTGACCCAGGCATTGGGCTATGTCACGGCGCTGCTGCACACGCATTTCAAAGTGGATGCGGGCGCTGCGCCCCTCAATGGTGACGAACTGCCCGATGCGCCGGTGCGCCTGCGTACAGGCCATGGCTTCAGGCCCTGAAACGCCGCCAGGTGAAACATGGCTCGCAGGCTTGGTCACAGGTGTCACTACATGTGATAGCGTTGCTGCATTCCCTTTTCAATACCGGAGCTATCCATGAAGACATTGGCAGTCATTGCAGCCACCCTCCTCGGCCTGACCGGCTGTGCCAGCCTGGGCAACAGCAGCACCGAAACTCCCGTGGTCTATGACTATGTGCTGAGCTGCAAGCTCAAGGAAGACGATCCTCGCAAGTGCGAAGCCCAGGTCAAGGCCCTGTGCCCTGCGCCCGAAAAGGCCCAGCTGCACAAGCGCCGCGTCGTCGACCCCAAGGACAATGCCGTGGTCTATGTCTATCAGGCCAAGTGCGACTGATCGGGCCAACGCTTCAGACATAAAAAAACCGCTCCAAGGAGCGGTTTTTTGTTGCGCGGCAAAAGCTCAGCGCTTTTGGCGGAACTTGCGCAGGGCAGCGATTTGCGCTGCCATGACGGCCAGCTCGGACTGGGCCTTGGCCAGGTCCAGCTCGCCCTTGGCGTTCTTCAGTGCTTCCTCGGCGGCGGCCTTGGCCTTGTTGGCCTTCTCGTCGTCGAGGTCCTTGCCACGGATGGCTGTATCGGACAGCACCGTGACGCAGTTGGGTTGCACTTCGAGGATGCCGCCGGCCACGAAGACGAACTCTTCGCTGCCGTCCGCCATCTCGATGCGCACCGAGCCGGGCTTGATACGCGTGATCAGCGGCGTGTGGCGCGGGTAAATGCCCAGTTCGCCGGCTTCGCCGGGCAGCGCGACGAAACGCGCTTCACCCGAGAAGATCGACTCTTCGGCACTGACCACATCAACGTGGATGGTGTTCATCTTTGCTCCTAAAGGTTAAGACTGGGCTGGGGGACAGGAGCCCTTGCGGGCTCCGGTGCCTCAAGCTGCCAGCTTCTTGGCCTTTTCGAAGGCTTCGTCGATGGTGCCAACCATGTAGAACGCCTGCTCGGGCAGGTGATCGCATTCGCCGGCAACAATCATCTTGAAGCCGCGGATGGTTTCCGCCAGGGGAACGTACTTGCCAGGTGCGCCAGTGAACACTTCGGCAACGTGGAAAGGCTGCGACAGGAAACGCTGGATCTTGCGCGCGCGGGCCACGGCCAGCTTGTCTTCAGGAGCCAGTTCGTCCATGCCCAGAATGGCGATGATGTCGCGCAGTTCCTTGTAGCGCTGCAGCGTGCCTTGCACGGAGCGGGCCACTTGGTAGTGCTCTTCACCCACCACTTGGGGGTCCAGCTGACGGCTGGTCGAATCCAGCGGATCGACCGCAGGGTAGATACCCAGCGAAGCGATGTCACGCGACAGCACGACCGTGGAATCCAAGTGGGCAAACGTCGTTGCGGGCGAAGGATCGGTCAAGTCATCGGCAGGCACGTAAACGGCCTGGATGGACGTGATCGAACCGACCTTGGTCGACGTAATACGCTCTTGCAGACGGCCCATTTCTTCGGCCAGCGTAGGCTGGTAGCCCACAGCCGAAGGCATACGACCCAGCAGAGCGGACACTTCGGTACCGGCCAGCGTGTAGCGGTAGATGTTGTCCACGAAGAACAGCACGTCCTTGCCTTCGTCACGGAAGGCTTCGGCCATGGTCAGACCGGTCAGCGCGACGCGCAGACGGTTGCCTGGTGGCTCGTTCATCTGGCCGTAGACCATTGCCACTTTGGACTCGTTCAGGTTCTCCTGGTTCACGACGCCCGCATCGGACATTTCGTGATAGAAGTCATTGCCTTCACGGGTACGCTCGCCCACACCAGCAAACACCGACAGACCGCCGTGGCCCTTCGCGATGTTGTTGATGAGTTCCATCATGTTCACGGTCTTGCCCACGCCGGCGCCACCGAACAGACCCACCTTGCCGCCCTTGGCGAAAGGAGAGATCAGGTCGATCACCTTGATGCCGGTTTCCAGCAGTTCCTGCGAAGGCGACAGTTCGTCGTACGCAGGAGCGGTGCGGTGGATGGGGGCCGTCGAAGTCTGGTCCACGGGACCGCGTTCGTCGATGGGCGCGCCGAGCACGTCCATGATGCGGCCCAGGGTCGCCTTGCCCACGGGCACGGTGATGGGAGCGTGGGAGTTGCTGACCATCAGGCCGCGACGCAGACCGTCGGACGAACCCAGGGCGATGGTACGCACAATGCCGTCACCCAGCAGTTGTTGCACTTCCAGCGTCAGGTTGGTACCTTCGAGCTTGAGCGCGTCGTACACCTTGGGCATTGCGTTGCGGGGAAACTCAACGTCCACCACAGCGCCAATACATTGAACAATCTTGCCTTGCACTTGAGCCATTTTTTGCTCCAATAAGTTTGTCGGTTGAGCTGCTTACACAGCGGCGGCGCCGGCAACGATTTCCGACAACTCTGTCGTGATCGCTGCTTGACGCGTCTTGTTGTAGACCAGCTTCAACTCGCTAATGACGCTGCCTGCGTTGTCGGTTGCGGCCTTCATGGCCACCATGCGCGCCGATTGCTCGGACGCCATGTTGTCGGCAACTGCCTGGTAAATCAGGGATTCCACATAGCGAACCAGCAACTCGTCGATGACGGTTTGCGCATCGGGTTCGTAGATGTAATCCCAGTTGGCACCAGACGTCTGTTCAGCCTGCATTTGCGCGGACGACAGGGGCAACAACTGCTCCATGACCGATTCCTGCTTCATGGTGTTGATGAAGCGGGTGTAGCTCAGGTACACCTTGCTTATCTTGCCTTCGGCATACGCGTCCAGCAGCACCTTCACAGGGCCGATCAGATTTTCCAGATGTGGCGTGTCGCCCAGACCCGTGACATGCGAAACCACCTTGGCGCCGACACGGTTCAAGAAGCCCAGACCCTTGCTGCCAATGGCCACGGCCTCCGAAGAGATGCCCTGGTCCTGCAATTCACGCAGCTTGGCCGTGACGACACGCAACACGTTGGTGTTCATGCCGCCGCACAATCCCTTGTCGGTCGTCACCACGATGACGCCGACCTTCTTCGACTCGTTCACTTGCATGAACGGGTGCACGTACTCGGGATTGGCTTGGCCAAGATGGGCTGCAATGTTGCGGATCTTCTCGCTATAGGGACGAGCCGCCAGCATCCGTTCCTGCGCCTTGCGCATTTTGGATGCCGCGACCATTTCCATGGCCTTCGTGATCTTCTTGGTGTTTTCCACCGATTTGATCTTGCCGCGAATTTCCTTACCTGCTGCCATGATGGCTCCTCGTCCGGATTAAGCGAACGACTTCTTGAACGCAGCGATGGCGGCGGTCAATTCAGCTTCGGATTCCTTGTCCATGGCCTTGGTGGCATTGAGCTTGTCGATCAATGCGCCGTGGCTGGTCTTGAGGAATTGGTGCAGGCCGGCTTCGAAGGGCAGCACTTGCTTGACTTCGATGTCGTCCATGTAGCCCTTGTTCACTGCGAACAGCGAAGCACCCATCAAGGCCACGGACAGCGGGCTGTACTGGGCTTGCTTGAGCAATTCGGTCACGCGGGCACCGCGGTCGAGCTGCTTGCGGGTGGATTCGTCCAGATCGGAAGCGAACTGCGCGAACGCAGCCAGTTCACGGTACTGAGCCAGATCGGTACGGATACCGCCGGACTGGCCCTTGACGAACTTGGTCTGGGCAGCACCACCGACGCGCGACACCGAGATACCGGCGTTGATCGCGGGACGGATACCGGCGTTGAACAGGCTGGTTTCCAGGAAGATCTGACCGTCGGTGATCGAAATCACGTTGGTAGGCACGAAAGCCGACACGTCACCCGCCTGGGTTTCGATGATAGGCAGAGCGGTCAGCGAACCGGTCTTGCCCTTGACGGCGCCCTTGGTGAACTCTTCCACGTAAGTGGCGTTCACGCGTGCTGCACGCTCGAGCAGACGGCTGTGGAGATAGAACACGTCGCCGGGGAAGGCTTCGCGGCCTGGTGGGCGGCGCAGCAGCAGCGAAACCTGGCGGTAGGCCACGGCTTGCTTGGACAGATCGTCATAAACGATCAGTGCGTCTTCGCCGCGGTCGCGGAAGTACTCACCCATGGTGCAGCCCGAGTAGGCCGACACGTACTGCATCGCGGCCGATTCGGCAGCGGTGGCAGCCACCACGATGGTGTATTCCATGGCGCCGGCTTGTTCCAGAGCGCGCACGACGTTCTTGACCGACGAAGCCTTCTGGCCGATCGCAACGTAGATACACGTCACGCCCTGGCCCTTCTGGTTGATGATCGCGTCGATGGCCACGGCAGTCTTGCCGGTCTGACGGTCACCAATGATCAGTTCGCGCTGGCCACGGCCCACGGGAACCATCGAGTCGATCGACTTGATACCGGTTTGCAGCGGCTGGTCAACCGATTGACGTGCGATAACGCCCGGTGCGACCTTTTCGATCACGTCGGTCATCTTCGCATTGATCGGGCCCTTGCCGTCAATGGGGTGACCCAGAGCGTTGACCACGCGGCCGATCAGCTCGGGGCCCACGGGCACTTCCAGAATGCGGCCCGTGCACTTGACGGTGTCGCCTTCGGAGATGTGCGTGTACTCACCCAGAATCACGGCGCCGACGGAGTCGCGCTCGAGGTTCAGGGCCAGACCGTACGAGGGTTGACCGTCAGCGGTTGCCGGGAATTCCAGCATTTCGCCTTGCATCACGTCCGACAGGCCGTGCACGCGCACGATACCGTCCGTCACCGACACCACGGTGCCTTGGTTACGGATATCGGTGCTGCCAGCCAGACCTTCGATGCGGCTCTTGATCAATTCAGAAATTTCTGCGGGATTGAGTTGCATGACTCTTTCCTTCTTTCTTTGTTTAGCCGGGACCTCAGTGCAGTTAAGCAGTGAGGGCCGCTTTCATTTGTTCCAGACGGGCCTTGACCGAGGTGTCGAGCACTTCGTCACCCACGACTACGCGAATGCCACCGATCAGCGACTCATCGGGCTGAACGGTGAGATGCAGCTTGCGGCCAAAACGCTTTTCCAACGAAGCGCTGAGCTCCGTCAGTGCGGCAGGCTCGATGGGGAAGGCGCTGTACACCACCGCATCCGACGAGCCCGCGAGCCGGTTGACGAGACCACGAAACTGGCCTGCAACCTCGGGCAGCGCATTCACGCGGCCGTTCTCAATGATGACACGCAGGAAATTACGAGCGGCATCGGGGAGTGCCGAACCGGCGACACCCGTGAAAACGTCGAGCAGTTGCTCTTCGCTCACCTTGGGGTTGTCTGCCAGTTGGCGCAATTGCGAATCGGCGGCAACCGCCGCCAATTCCTCCACCCAGGCGACTGTGCTGTTCAAATCCGCACCGCTGGCGGTACTGGCTTTGAACAGGGCTTCAGCGTAAGGGCGGGCAATGGTGGCGAGTTCTGCCATGTTTGCTTTCCTTACAGCTCAGTCTTGAGGCGGTTCAGCAGATCTGCATGGACGCCGGCATCGACTTCCTTGCGGAGAATCTGCTCAGCGCCCTTGACGGCCAGCGCAGCGACCTGCTCGCGCAGTGCCTCACGGGCTTGAATTGCTTGCTGCTCGGCTTCTGCACGGGCGGCTGCAATCAGCTTGTTGCCTTCTTCAGTCGCACGTGCCTTGGCTTCTTCGATGATGGCCTGGGCGCGGCGGTCGGCGTCCGCAAGCCGCGATGTCGTCTCGTTGCGCGTCTGGGCCAGTTCCTGCTCGACGCGCTTGTTGACAGCGGTCAGTTCGGATTTGGCCTTGTCGGCAGCGGAGAGGCCATCGGCGATTTTCTGGGCTCGTTCATCCAAGGCCTTCGCGATCGGGGGCCACACGAATTTCATCGTGAACAGCACCAGGATCAGGAAGACGATGGCCTGAACGAACAGGGTCGCGTTGATACTCACGGCAACACCTTTCTATATGGGCGTTGAGGGGGAGCTTAGACCAGAGCGAACGGGTTGGCGAAAGCGAACAGCAGAGCGATAGCCACGCCGATCAGGAAAGCAGCGTCGATCAGACCGGCCAAGATGAACATCTTGGTTTGCAGTTCGTTGATCAGCTCGGGTTGACGAGCGGAAGCTTCCAGGAACTTGCCGCCCATCAAAGCGATACCGATCGAAGCGCCGATAGCGCCCAGACCAACAATCAGACCACAAGCCAGAGCGACGAGACCGAGAATGTTTTCCATGATGACTCCAGAGGATTAAAAAAGTGAAAGGAAAGAAAGAAAGGGTCAGTGGGCTTCATGTGCTTGGCCGAGATAAATCAGCGTCAGCATCATGAAAATGAAGGCCTGCAGGGTGATGATCAAGATATGGAAGATCGCCCAGATAGAACCTGCAATGATGTGCCCCACGGGGAGCAACACACCAGAGAGAGACATGGCAGCCGCACCACCCATCAGGGCAATCAGCATAAATACCAACTCACCAGCGTACATATTGCCAAACAGTCGCATGCCATGCGACACGGTCTTGGCAACGTATTCGATGATCTGCATCAGCAGATTCACAATGCCCAGGATAAAGGCGAAGATGGGGTTCTTGCTGGTGCCGAAAGGCGCGGTCACCAGTTCGTGCGCCCAGCCGCCTGCACCCTTGATCTTCACGCTGTACCAGAAGCACAGCAGCAGAACGCCGGACGACAGGCCCAGAGTGGTCGACAGGTCGGCGGTAGGAACGACGCGCAGATAGGCGTGGCTGTCACCGGTCGCACCTTGCCACAGCACGGGCAGCAGGTCGACGGGCAGCAAGTCCATCGCGTTCATCATGAAGATCCAGACGAACACCGTCAGCGCCAGAGGTGCAATGAACTTGCGGCTTTCGGCATTGTGGATGTTGGCCTTGGCCTGGTTGTCGACCATTTCGACCAGCAGCTCGACGGCTGCCTGGAAGCGACCGGGAACGCCAGCGGTTGCCTTGCGGGCGGCCAGCCAGAGAACAAACAGGGTCAGAGCACCGACGATCAGGCCGACGACCACGGAGTCATAGTTGACTACCGAGAAATCGACGATGCTCGTCTGTTTGATGTTCTGGAGATGCTGCAAGTGGTGAACGATGTATTCACTTGCAGTTGGTGCGTGCGCGTCTGCGGCCATCGGGCAACTCTTCTCTCAATATCAATCGGTTTTTCGGACACTGGAGCGCCGCATCAGCAGCGCAATCCAGTACGTTTTCATCGTTACCACCATGCCGGCCAGCAAAGCCAACCAGCTCAATCCGGCGACCAGTTTTGGCGCCATTGCCAACATCGCAATACACAACATCAGCTTCGCCAATTCCCAACCGAAGAACCCGACCATCGCCGCGCCCGCATGGGGTGCAGCCTGCTGGCGGGCCAGGCCGCGCGCAAACAACGCTGCGGGCAAGACCACCGCCAGGGCGCCGTAGGCTGCCGACCAGCCCACCGAGGGCTTGCCGCTCACCAGCCACGCCAGCGCCGACACCAGCACACCTACCAGCACCTGCCCTGCCACCACACGCCACGGTGACACCGGCGGATTGCGCTGGCGCCACTGCTGCGCTTCTTCGGCAGTCAGGGGGTTGAAGTCAGAATCTTCGGCCTCAGCTTCAGTCTCGGGTGCGTATTTTTTTGTCATTTGGCAACCTGTCGCAGACTGAAACTTTCACAAAGCCTCTGATTATAAGTAAAAACCCCTGCCGTAAGATAGGGGTTGTTACGGGTGTGGCCAAAATTAGCCTTCTCGGGCAGTCACACCCAGGTCACACAACAATGCTTGCAAGCCTTTGGCCCGTATAGGTTTTTTCGCTCCGTTCACGGCGCGCCAGACCCGCGAAACATTACCGCATAACCGTCCGCCCCGACAAGGTATTAACCTTTGAAAGTCTCTGTCATGAGCTCGTCAACACCCATCCCCCCTACCGCCCACGTCATTGGCGCCGACGACGAGGCCGCGGCACGCAAGGACTCGCTGATCGAGTACCCGTCTCTGTTCCCGATCAAGGTCATGGGCCTGCAGCACGAGCACCTGGTGTCGTCGATCACGACGATTGCCCGCCAGTTCGATCCCGGCTTCGACGCCAGCACCATCGAGCTGCGCCCCAGCAGCACCGGCAAGTACCTGGGCGTGACCATCACCGTCACGGCCACCAGCCGCGAACAGCTCGACAGCCTGTACATGGCGTTGACCTCGGATCCCCACGTCAAAGTCGTTCTGTGACGGTGTCTGGCATCGCGCTGGACACGCGGCTGCTGGGCCGCACCGACTACCAGGCCACGGTCCAGGCCATGCAGGACCTCACGCAGCAGCGCAGCGCCGACACGCCCGATTCGCTGTGGATCTGCGAACATGCACCGCACTTCACGCAAGGGCTGGCCGGCAAGGCCGACCATGTGCTGCTGCCCGGAGACATCCCCGTCGTGGCAACCAACCGCGGCGGACAGGTGACCTACCATGGCCCGGGCCAGGTCGTTGCCTACCCTTTGCTTGACTTGCAGCGCCGCGGCTATTTCGTCAAGGAATACGTCTATCGCCTCGAGGAGGCCGTGATCCGCACGCTCGCGCATTTCGGCGTCACCGGCCACCGCGTCGCAGGCGCGCCCGGCATCTACGTGCGCCTGGCGGATCCATCGAGCCACGCCATGCTTGAGCAGCGCCCGCAGCTGCGCCTGCCCGGCAGCGACGCGCCCGTGCCAGACTTCAGCGGCCTGGGAAAGATCGCCGCACTGGGCATCAAGGTGAGCCGCCATTGCACCTACCACGGTCTGGCGCTGAACGTTGCAATGGATCTTGAACCCTATTCGCGCATCAATCCTTGTGGCTATGCCGGGTTGCCCAGCGTGGATCTTTCTACAATCGGTGTCCAGACAACCTGGGACGAGGCTGCGCATGTGCTTGGCCGACAGCTGGAAATCCGGCTCGCCCCCTGAGAAACAAGAGCCATGAGCACCACAGACGTCGTACGCGAAGCGCAGTCCGCAGCCACCTACAACCCGCTGGCCAAGCAAAAGGCCGCGGCCAAGCTGTCGCGCATCCCCATCAAGGTCGAGCACGGCGAAGTGCTCAAGAAGCCGGAGTGGATCCGCGTCAAGGCCGGCTCGCCGACCACGCGCTTCTACGAAATCAAGGACATCCTGCGCGAGAACAAGCTGCATACCGTCTGCGAGGAGGCGAGCTGCCCCAACATCGGCGAATGCTTCGGCAAGGGCACGGCCACATTCATGATCATGGGCGACAAGTGCACGCGCCGCTGCCCGTTCTGCGACGTGGGCCATGGTCGCCCCGATCCGCTGGATGTCGACGAGCCGCTCAACCTGGCCAAGACCATTGCCCAGCTGCGCCTCAAGTACGTGGTGATCACCAGCGTCGACCGCGATGACCTGCGTGACGGCGGCAGCGGCCATTTCGTCGAATGCATCAAGAACATCCGCGAACTGTCGCCAACAACGCAGATCGAGATCCTTGTTCCCGATTTCCGCGGCCGCGACGACCGCGCGCTGGAGATCCTCAAGGCCGCGCCGCCCGATGTGATGAACCACAACCTCGAGACCGCGCCGCGCCTGTACAAGGAAGCGCGTCCCGGTTCCGACTACCAGTTCAGCCTGAACCTGCTCAAGAAGTTCAAGGCGCTGCACCCCAACGTGCCGACCAAGAGCGGCATCATGGTCGGCCTGGGCGAAACCGACGAGGAAATCCTGCAGGTGATGCGCGACATGCGCGCGCACGACATCGACATGCTGACCATTGGCCAGTACCTGTCGCCCTCGAACAGCCATCTGCCGGTGCGCCGTTATGTGCACCCCGACACCTTCAAGATGTTCGAGGAAGAAGCCTACAAGATGGGTTTCAGCCATGCGGCCGTCGGCGCCATGGTGCGCTCGAGCTACCACGCCGACGAGCAGGCCCACGCAGCTGGCGTCTGATCCGGCTGCCCTGCGCGCGGGGCCTTGGTCCCTCGCGCCCTTTCGCCCTGAATACACCGACGGGCGAACGGCGGCATCACGTCATGCGGCGTGATTTACAGGACGCTTCCGCCAAAACAAAAAGCCTTCCATTGGAAGGCTTTCTTCGTTGTGTTCCACCAAAAAATGCCTGGCTAACCGGCGAGCCGCTGGCTGGCAAAAAACGACTGAAGGCTTAACAGGCCCACGAGTCGCCCCACGATGAAACTGAAACCGATGGAGCACTGTTCCCACCAGGATATGTGCTGCGTCAGTGGATGAATCATAACACGTGAATGAGAACCAATCTCAACTATTTTCAAAAAGAATGTGGATCACCGCAGTTTCACGAAGTTGACGGCATGGGGCCGGCCTCCAGCAAGGCGGCAGGGTCGTCGGCCAGCACCACCTCCCGTGCCCAGGCAGCGAGCTGGCCCGCATCGGCGCGCAGTATTTCCTGCTTGACGGCCAGGATCTGCGCCGGATGCATGGAGAAGCTGCGCAGGCCCAGGCCCAGCAGCAGGCGCGTCATCGCCACATCGCCGGCCACTTCACCGCAGACGCAGATGCTCTTGCCCTGGCGCCGCCCTTCGGCGATCACGTCGGCGACGAGACGCAGCACCGCCGGATGCAGCGGGTCGTACAGATGGGCGACAGCCTCGTCGGCGCGGTCGATCGCCAGCGTGTACTGGATCAGATCATTGGTGCCTATGGATAGGTAATCGAAATAGCGCAGGAACATGCGCACCATCAGCGCCGCGGCCGGAATCTCTATCATCGCGCCCAGCTGCACCGCGCCATAGGCCATGCCGCGCGCATCGAGTTCGGCGCGGGCCAGGTCCACCTGGGCCAGGGTCTGCTCGATTTCACTCTGGTGCGCGAGCATGGGAAACAGCAGGCTCACGGGACCGTGCACAGCGGCGCGCAGCACGGCGCGCAGCTGCGTGCGGAACATGCTCGGGTCGGCCAGGCTCCAGCGTATCGCCCGCAGGCCCAGCGCGGGATTGAGTGAGTACTCCTTGGCCTGCGCCTTGTCCAGCGGCTTGTCGGCGCCCACGTCAATGGTGCGTATGGTCACGGGCCGGCCCTGCATGCCTTCGACGGCCTGGCGATACGCCTGGTACTGCTCTTCCTCGCCGGGCAGCGGACCGTCGCGGCCCATGAACAGGAATTCGCTGCGGAACAGCCCCACCCCCTGGGCGCCGGCCTGCAGCGCGGCCGGGCCGTCACCGGGCTGCTCGATGTTGGCCAGCAGCTCGATTTGCTGGCCGTCGAGCGTCACGGCGGGTGTGTGCCGCAGCAGCGCCAGGCTTTCCCGTTCGTGCGCGCTCTCGCGCTGGCGGCTTTCGTACTCCGCAAGAATCGCGGGCGAAGGATCGACGATCACCACGCCCGCATTGCCATCGATGATCAGCCAGTCGTCGGGGCGCACCAGCTGCGCCGCGGCGCGCGCGCCGACCACGGCCGGAATGTCCATGCTGCGCGCGACAATGGCGGTGTGCGAGGTCTTGCCGCCCACCGCAGTGACGAAACCGACGAACACGCTGGTCTTGAAATGCAGCATGTCGGCCGGCGCGAGGTCCTGGGCCACAAGGATCAGCGGCAGTTCGGCTGCGGCGCCAGGCACCATGGGGCGTGACGGCGGCACCGGGCTGGCGACGCCTTTGAGGTGGCGCAGAATGCGGTCCACCACCTGCTCGAGATCGGCCTTGCGCTCGCGCAGGTAGTCGTCTTCCATCTCGTCGAACTGCCGCGAAATGGCCTCGAGCTGCGTTGTGAGTGCCCACTCTGCGTTGTACAGGCGCTCGCAGATCCACTGCTCGACGCCATGCACCAGCGACTCGTCCTGCAGCAGCATCAGGTGCACGTCGAGCAGCGCGTCGAGTTCCGCGGGCGCGTCATGCGGCATCTCGGTCTGCAGGCGCTGCAGCTCTTCGATGACCGCCTGGCGCGCGGTGCGCGCGCGCTCGACCTCGGCCTGCACTTCGGCCGTACCAATGAAATAGTGCTGCACCTCGATGCGGCTCGAGCTCACCAGCACCGCCCGCCCGATGGCTATGCCGCGGGAAACTGCCAGGCCATGAATTGCAAACGTCATCCGGACTGTCCCTCAGTCAGTCATGGCCGGCCACGTTGCGCACGCTGCGCGTCGCGACCCGCCAGTCGAGTCAGCTGCGCCGCGTCAGCAGCGCGCCTGGCTCATTGTCCTTCGCCAAACTTGTCGTTGATCAACGCCAGCAGCGCATCCATGGCTTCCTGCTCGCGCTCACCCGAAGTCTCAAGTTCCACCTGCGATCCAATGCCGGCGGCGAGCATCATCACCCCCATGATGCTCTTGGCGTTGATGCGGCGCTCGCCTTTGGTCATCCACACTTCACAGGGATAGCTGCCCGCGAGTTTGGTGAGCTTGGCCGATGCCCGCGCATGCAGGCCCAGCTTATTGCTGATGGTGATGGTGGTCTTGATCATGGAAAGAACGGAAATTCTGGTTCTGCAATGGAGCGGCGGCCACGGCCATCACTCCCTGGATACCGCCCACCACGGCGCGCGCCGCGACGGCATCAAGTGTTTCATGGCGATAGCTAACAGCGCGCAACAGCATGGGCAGGTTCACCCCCGCCACAAGCTGGGCCGCGCGTCCGGCGACGAGGCGCTGGGCGACGTTGCAGGGCGTAGCGCCAAATACATCGGTGAGCACCAGCACGGGAGAGCCACTCGTGCCCAGCAATGCGCGCGCGCGCGCCAGCGTGTCGTCGGGGCTCTCATCGGCGCCGACGTCGATGGTCAGCACGTCGTCTGCGCTGTCGGCAAACACATGCAGCGCGCAATCGCGCAACGCCTGCGCCAGAGGAGCATGGGTGATGAGAAGAATGCGCGTGTTCATGAAGTGATGGAAGGATGTACAGCATTATGGCGCGCGGCCCGTGTGCGCCGGGCAATCCGGCCACAAGCTTTGATTGTGGTCAACCCGAACACCCCGCTGGCTGCAGCGCGCAGTGAACTTTGTGCGCGCGGCCGCACTCATAACCCCTGACCTCCGGATTCCCGGCAGCTTTGGGCACAATCGACACATGGCTATCAAAACATGGATTGCAGGCGTGGCGCTTGCCGCCGTCGCCGGCGTCGGCGGCTTCATTTACCTGAATGCAGGCAGCAGCCCCGCGCCTGCGTCGACGTTCGTGCTGCTCGACGGCAGCCAGAAAACCACCGCTGACCTGCAGGGCAAGGTGACGCTGGTCAACTTCTGGGCCACGAGCTGCACCACCTGTGTGGCCGAAATGCCCGAAATCATTGCCACCTACAAGAAGTACCAGCCGCAGGGCTTCGAAACCGTGGCCGTCGCCATGAGCTACGACCCACCGAGCTACGTGGTGAACTTCGCGCAAAGCCGCCAGCTGCCGTTCAAGGTCGCGATCGACAACACCGGCGCGGTCGCCAAGCAATGGGGCGATGTGCAGCTCACGCCATCGACATTCATCGTCAACAAGCGCGGTGAAATCGTCAAACGCTATATCGGTGCTCCCGATTTCGCCGAGCTGCACAGGCTCATAGAAAAGCTGCTGGCCGAAGCCTGATTTCGCGTCCTTCGACTCACAGCCCCTGAAACTGGCGTACTCCAGATCAGGGACGCCGGGCAAGGGCCGCCCCGCAGCGATGGCGTCATGCTACGCAGGCGCTCAGGGGGGTCAGCGACTCCTGAAGCTGTCGTGGCAGGCCTTGCAGCTGCCTGCCGTGGCGCCGAATGCCGCCTTGAGGCTGGCCAGGTCGTTCTGCTTTGCCGCCGCCGCAAGTTTCACGGCTTCGGCTTCCATCTTGCCGGCAAGCTCCTTGAACTTGGCATTTTCCGTCCAGACATTGGGCTTGGCCTTGCCGCCTTCAGTGTCCGGCCCGAAGCCCGCCCAGGGCAGACGGGACATGAACACCACGATGTCCGCGTTCTCCTGCGCGGCTTTGGCATCGAATGGAATATCGCCCTTGGCCATTGCGCCCAGACGACCGAAGTGGGCGGCCATCACGCTCAGCGCCGACTGGCGGTAGTCGATCGCCTCGTCCTTCTTGGCAAATTGGGCCGCAGCCGGAAGACTCAACGAGGCAGTGAGGGCCGCAAGGGCCAGAACGCAGATTGCTTTCATGGGGACTTTCTTGTGGTGATGGACAAAAACCTCAATTCCAACGCAGGATTATGGTGAAGGACGGCGGCGCAGGCAACGCGCGCGCCGCGCGATTCGCTATCCTTGCACCACCATGCTTCACACCGTCCGCATCTGGGATCTTCCGACCCGCCTGTTTCATTGGTCACTGGCGGCAAGCACTATCGCCATGATCGTCAGCGCCAAGATCGGCGGCAACGCGATGATCTGGCATCTGCGGCTGGGCCATGTGGTGCTCGCGCTGCTGCTGTTTCGCCTGGTCTGGGGGCTGGTCGGCGGCCACTGGTCGCGGTTTCACAGCTTTCTCTATGGGCCCCGGCAGCTGCTGGACTATCTGCGTGGACAGGACCGCCCCGCGCACAGCGCAGGCCACAGCCCGCTGGGCGCGCTATCGGTGTTTGCGATGCTCGCGGTGCTGCTGGCCCAGGTAGCCACCGGCCTGTTCAGCGACGACGCCATTTTTTATGCCGGACCGCTGAGCCGGCTGGTGTCCGCAGACATCGTCGAGGCTGCAACGCGCTGGCATGCCGAACTGGGCCAATACCTGCTGCTGGCACTTCTGGGACTGCACCTGCTGGCCATCGCCTGGTACACGTTTGCGCGCCGGCGTCCGCTGGTGCGCGCCATGGTCAGCGGCGACCGCGAACTCACGCAACCGCTGCCGGCGGCGGCCGATGGCAGTCGCCAGCGCCTGCTCGCGCTGGGGATAGCACTGCTGTGCGCAGCCATCTCCTGGGGCATAGGTCAGTTTTGAAACAGCACCGGCCTTCACCATACCGCGCGCATACCGCTACACTGCGGGTTCCGTTGTTTTTGCGCCCCGCCTGTGGATAAGCCTTCTGTGGCCCTGCTGACAGCGACTTTTCCGCAAGATCTGGACGTCGTGCGCCAGATCTTCGAGGAATACGCTCACAGCACGGGCATTGACCTGGAATTTCAGAATTTCGCGGCCGAACTGGCCCACCTGCCCGGTGAATATGCACCGCCGCGCGGGCAGTTGCTGTTGGCCACCGTCGACGGTGCGCTCGCGGGCTGCTGCGCGCTGCGGCCGCTCGATGCCAGCGACTACCCCAATGCCGCCGAGATGAAGCGCCTGTATGTGCGCCGGCCGTTCCGCGGCTTCGGCCTGGGCCGCGAGATCACCGCCGCGATGCTCGACCTGGCGCGCCAGACCGGCTACGACCGCGTACTGCTCGACACACTCGACGACATGGAAGCCGCGCGCGCCCTCTACGCCGAGCTTGGGTTCGAGGAAATTCCGCCCTATTACTTCAATCCCGCGGCTGGCGGGCACTATCTCAAGGCAGAACTGTTCTAGGCGCTGATTAGGCGCATGGCAGCCAAAAAAAAGAGCGCCAGGCGCTCTTTTCATTTTCCGCCGCGGACTGCGCCGCGGGCGGCTTCAGACCGATCAGGCCTTGGCTTGTGCGAGCAGAGTGGCTGCGTCGCTGACGTCGAACTTGCCGGGGCCTTCGACGTTGAGTTGAACGACCTTGCCGTCCTTGACCAGCATCGAGTAGCGGTTGCTGCGCAGGCCCAGGCCCTTGCCGTTCAGGTCCAGCGTCAGGCCCGTGGCCTTGGCGAAAGCGGCATCGCCGTCACCGATCATGCGCACCTTGCTGCCGACGTTCTGGTCGCGGCCCCAGGCGCCCATCACGAAGGCGTCATTGACCGACAGGCACCAGATTTCGTCCACGCCGGCGGCCTTGAGCGCATCGGCTTGTTCCACGTAACCGGGCAGATGCTTTTCGGAGCAGGTAGGCGTGAATGCGCCAGGCACGGCCACGATGGCGATCGTCTTGCCGGCAGCGGCTTCCTGCACCTTGACGGCGTTCGGGCCGATGCTGCAGCCATTGCCTTCGACGGCAACGTATTCTGTCAGCGTGACGGCGGGCAGGGTATCTCCAACTTTGATCATGTAAAGCTCCGGTTCTCGACTAAAAAATTGGGCCGCGCAAAAAGCGCAGTCCCAAACGAAAAAACGACCCACATTGTGGGTCGTTTTTCTCAGCTTTGCAGCACTAAGGCCTGAGAGGCTTTAGAGCAGGCCAGCCTTTTGCACCAAACGGGTCGCAACCCAGTTCTTGGTCTTGGACAAAGGACGGCTTTCCGTGATTTCGATGGTGTCGCCGAGCTTGTATTCGCCATTTTCGTCATGGGCGTGGTACTTGCTGGACTTGCCAACGATCTTGCCGTACAGCTCGTGCTTCACACGGCGTTCGACCAGAACGGTCACAGTCTTTTGACGCTTGTCGCTGACCACCTTGCCAACCAAGGTGCGCTTGAGGGATTTTTTAGCTTCCGTCATGTCGGCTCCTATTACTTGGCGGCTTGCTTTTCAGCAAGGATGGTCTTGGCACGAGCGATGTCACGGCGCGTGGAGCGCAGCGTATTCGTGTTGGCCAATTGTTGCGTAGCCTTCTGCATGCGCAGGCCGAAATGCGCCTTTTGCAAGGACTTGATTTCAGCTTCGAGGCCGGTAACGTCTTTTTGGCGCAATTCAGTAGTTTTCGTCATTTTGAATTCTCCTGATTAAGCGCCAATGTGGCGTGCAACAAACGTGGTGCGCAGCGGCAGCTTGGCAGCAGCCAGGCGGAACGCTTCACGTGCCAACTCTTCTGGCACACCCACGATTTCGTAGAGCACCTTGCCGGGCTGAATTTCAGCGACGTAGTACTCAGGGTTGCCCTTACCGTTACCCATACGCACTTCTGCGGGCTTGGTCGAGATTGGCTTGTCAGGGAACACACGGATCCAGATACGACCACCACGCTTCACGTGACGGGAAATTGCACGACGTGCAGCTTCGATCTGGCGGGCCGTCAAACGGCCACGATCCGTGGATTTCAGGCCGAAGTCACCGAATGCAACGGAGTTACCCCGCGTTGCAATACCGGTGTTGCGACCCTTTTGCTCCTTGCGATATTTGCGGCGAGCAGGTTGCAGCATCTTTATTCTCCTTTACCGTCCGCTGCTGTAGCGGGCGCGTCTGCCTTGCGAACGCGCTTAACGGCGTTGGTGTCGGCACCGGCGCCGGCAGGCTTATCGCTGCCGTCGGCCGGAGCCACGTTGCCACCCACTGGGCGGCGAGGTGCACCGCGGCCGGGACCAGCGTTGCGATCGCCATTACGGCTGTCGCGACGCGGGCCACGGGGGCGACGCTCTTCTTCGGGACGCGGCGTCTCTGCCAAAGGCAGGTCGTTGCGGCCCAGAGTGTCACCCTTGTACACCCACACCTTGACACCGATGATGCCGTAGGTGGTCTTGGCTTCGGAGAAGCCATAGTCGATGTCGGCACGCAGGGTGTGAAGTGGCACGCGACCTTCGCGATACCATTCGCAACGAGCGATTTCGATACCGTTCAAACGGCCCGACGACATGATCTTGATGCCCAGAGCGCCCAAACGCATAGCGTTTTGCATGGCGCGCTTCATGGCACGGCGGAACATGATGCGCTTTTCGAGCTGTTGGGTGATCGAGTCAGCGATCAGCTTGGCATCGATTTCGGGCTTGCGCACTTCTTCGATGTTCACTGCCACTGGCACGCCCAGGCGAATAGCGAGTTCCTTCTTGAGGTTCTCGATGTCTTCACCCTTCTTGCCGATCACCACGCCGGGACGCGCCGAGTAAATCGTGATACGGGCGTTCTTTGCAGGACGCTCGATCAGGATACGCGACACAGCGGCGTTCTTCAGCTTGGCCTTCAGGTACTCGCGAACCTTGATGTCTTCGGCCAGCATGCCGGCGAAGTCACGGTTGCTTGCGTACCAACGGCTGGCCCAGTTCCGGCTAACAGCCAGACGGAAGCCGGTAGGATGGATTTTCTGTCCCATATTCTTCCAGGCCTTTCAGTTGCCAACCGTCACGTACACATGGCACGTGGGCTTGCTGATACGATTGCCGCGGCCTTTGGCGCGCGCGGTGAAGCGCTTGAGCGTCGTGCCTTGTTCGACGTAGATCGTGGTGATCTTCAGTTCGTCGATATCGGCGCCGTCGTTATGCTCAGCGTTGGCAATGGCGGACTCAAGAACCTTCTTGATGATCACAGCAGCTTTTTTCTGCGTGAACGTCAGGATGTTCAGAGCTTGATCAACCTTCTTGCCGCGGATCAGATCAGCGACCAGGCGACCTTTGTCCACCGACAGACGGACGCCCCGGAGGACTGCACGTGTTTCAGACATGGTCGTTCCTTACTTCTTCTGGACTTTTTTGTCCGCGGGGTGACCCTTGAAGGTGCGCGTCAAGGCGAATTCGCCGAGCTTATGGCCCACCATCTGGTCCGTAACATAGACCGGCACGTGTTGCTTGCCGTTGTGCACAGCAATGGTCAGACCGATGAAATCGGGCAGAACCATGGAACGACGCGACCAGGTCTTGACTGGCTTCTTATCCTTGGTTGCGACGGCCTTTTCGACCTTGGCGACCAAGTGATGGTCAACAAACGGACCCTTTTTGAGAGAACGAGTCATTTGCTACCCCTTACTTTTTACGACGCGACACAATCATCGATTGCGTGCGTTTGTTGTTACGGGTACGGTAGCCCTTCGTCAGGTTGCCCCATGGGTCAACTGCGTGACGACCTTCACCGGTCTTGCCTTCACCACCACCGTGCGGGTGATCCACAGGGTTCATCACCACACCGCGAACGGTAGGACGAATACCCATCCAGCGCTTCACACCGGCCTTGCCCAGACGGCGCAGGCTGTGTTCTTCGTTGGCGACTTCGCCCAGGGTTGCGCGGCACTCGATGTGAATCTTGCGCACTTCGCCCGAACGCATACGCACTTGAGCGTAGACGCCTTCACGGGCCAGCAACGTGGCGGAGGTACCTGCGGAACGCGCGATCTGTGCACCGCCGCCCACTTGCAATTCGATGCAGTGAATGGTCGAGCCCACGGGGATGTTGCGGATAGGCAGGGTGTTGCCCACGCGGATCGGAGCTTCCGAACCGCTGACAATGGTCGCGCCCACTTCCAGGTTGCGAGGAGCAATGATGTAGCGACGCTCACCGTCGGCATAGCACACCAGAGCGATGTGGGCCGTACGGTTAGGATCGTATTCAATACGCTCGACCTTTGCGGGGATGCCGTCCTTGTTGCGACGGAAGTCCACCACGCGGTAGTGATGCTTGTGACCACCGCCCTTGTGACGGGTGGTGATGTGGCCGTTGTTGTTACGACCGGCCTTCTGGAACTGGGGTTCCAGCAGGGGTGCATACGGCTCGCCCTTGTGCAGGTGATCGCGCGTGACCTTGACGGCACCGCGTTGACCAGGCGTCGTGGGCTTGAGTTTGATGACTGCCATTTAAGCGGCCTCCCCAGACAGATTCAGCTCTTGACCTGGCTTGAGCATGACGTAGGCCTTGCGAACGTTGTCGCGGCGACCCATGGTCTTGCCAAAGCGCTTGGCCTTGCCCTTGGTGTTCAGCACAGAGATCTTGGCGACTTCCACCTTGAACATCAATTCCACAGCGGCCTTGATTTCGGGCTTGGTAGCGCTCTGCAGCACCTTGAACGTCACGACGTTGGACTTTTCAGCAACCATGGTGGCCTTTTCGGACACGATGGGAGCGACCAGCACTTGCATCAGACGACCTTCGTCAAACTTGAGTGTGCTCATGCGAACATCTCCTTGAGTTTGTCGATTGCACCCTTGGTGACGAGCACTTTCTTGTAATGCACCAGCGACACGGGGTCGGCATAACGTGGTTCGACAACGAACACGTTCTTCAGGTTGCGGGAAGCAAGGTACAGGTTTTCGTCCACTTCGTCAGCGATCACCATCACGGACTCAGCCAGGTTCATGGCCTTGAACTTGTCGGCCAGCACCTTGGTCTTGGGCGTATCCAGCGTCAGCGAATCCACGACTGCCAGACGGCCTTCACGGGCCAGCTGCGACAGGATGGAAGCCATGCCAGCGCGGTACATCTTCTTGTTGATCTTCTGCGTGAAGTTTTCTTCAGGCAGATTCGGGAAGATGCGACCGCCGCCACGCCACAGAGGCGAGGAGGTCATACCGGCACGAGCGCGGCCCGTACCCTTTTGCTTGAACGGCTTGGCCGTCGAGTGACGGACTTGCTCGCGATCCTTCTGGGCGCGCGTGCCTTGGCGTGCGTTGGCACGGTAGGCGACGACCAGTTGATGGATCAGGTCTTCGTTGAATTCACGACCGAACACAGTTTCGGGCACATCGAACGACGATGCTGCCTGGCCTTGTTCATTCAGGAGTTCGAGCTGCATTAGTTCGCTCCTTGAGAAGATTTAGCCTTGACTGCAGGACGCACCATCACGAAGCCACCCTTGGAGCCCGGAACAGCGCCCTTGATCAAGAGCAGTTGGCGTGCTTCGTCAATGCGAACCACGTCGAGGTTTTGCGTCGTCACGGTCTCGTCGCCCATGTGACCCGTCATTTTCTTGCCGGGGAACACGCGGCCTGGATCTTGTGCCATCGAAATGGAACCAGGGACGTTGTGCGAACGGCTGTTACCGTGCGAAGCGCGCTGCGAACGGAAGTTGTGACGCTTGATCGTGCCAGCGAAGCCCTTACCAATGGAAGTGCCTTGCACGTCCACCTTCTGGCCCACAGCGAACAGTTCGGCGACAGGCAGCGTAGCGCCAGCGGCGTACTTGCCAGCCACTTCGGCCGTCACGGGGAATTCGCGGGTCACTTCACCGGCTTCGACACCTGCCTTGGCAAGGTGGCCGGCTTGTGGCTTGGTCACGCGCGAAGCGCGGCGCGAACCGAACGTGACCTGCAGGGCCACGTAGCCATCGTTCTCTTGGGTTTTGACCTGAGTCACACGGTTGTTGGACACATCCACCACCGTGACGGGCACTGCGTCCCCGTCATCAGTGAACAGACGCATCATGCCCACCTTGCGACCCAGCAACCCCAGGGAGTTGCTCAGACTCATTTGTTTGCTCCAAAACTTTCGCCGCTGTAACTGCAATTGGCCCAGCGTTGCACCCTTGTCCAAAAAGACCCGGCGCACGAAAGAAGGTTAATAAAACTCCGCCCTAAAAGGCGAAGCCCCAAATTCTAACGCGAACTGCTTTTTCAAGCAAGTTCGCGTTAGATCAAGACCTTGTTAGGCTCTCGAAAGAGCCTTCAGGAACTTATTGCAGCTTGATTTCGACGTCCACGCCAGCTGGCAGGTCCAGCTTCATCAGCGCGTCGACAGTCTTGTCCGTGGGATCCACGATGTCCATGAGACGCTGGTGGGTACGGATTTCGAGCTGATCGCGGCTGGTCTTGTTGACGTGCGGCGAACGCAGGATGTCGAAACGCTTCATGCGTGTCGGCAGGGGCACGGGACCCTTGACGATCGCGCCGGTGCGCTTGGCGGTGTCGACGATTTCGGCAGCCGATTGGTCGATCAGCTTGTAGTCAAACGCCTTCAGGCGGATGCGGATTTTTTGCTTGGACATGGTTAATTCCTAGTGATGCTAAGAATTAAGCCAGGACCTTGGCAACCACACCAGCGCCGACCGTACGACCACCTTCGCGGATGGCGAAGCGCAGGCCTTCTTCCATGGCGATGGGGGCAATCAGCTTGACCGTGATCGACACGTTGTCGCCAGGCATGACCATTTCCTTGCCTTCAGGCAACTCGATCGCACCGGTCACGTCCGTGGTACGGAAGTAGAACTGGGGACGGTAGTTGTTGAAGAAAGGCGTGTGGCGGCCGCCTTCGTCCTTGCTCAACACGTACACTTCAGCGGTGAAGTGGGTGTGGGGCTTGATCGAACCGGGCTTGCACAGCACTTGGCCGCGCTCGACGTCTTCACGCTTGGTGCCGCGCAGCAGCAGGCCAACGTTGTCGCCGGCTTGACCTTGGTCCAGCAGCTTGCGGAACATTTCCACGCCGGTGCAGGTGGTCTTTTGCGTGTCGCGGATACCGACGACTTCGATTTCTTCGCCGACCTTGATGATGCCGCGCTCGATACGGCCCGTCACCACGGTACCACGACCGGAGATCGAGAACACGTCTTCCACGGGCATCAGGAAAGCGCCGTCCACTGCGCGCTCTGGCTCAGGGATGTACGTGTCCAGAGCGTCGGCCAGCTTTTCGATGGCTTGTTCGCCCAGAGGACCCTTGTCGCCTTCCAGAGCCAGCTTGGCCGAACCACGGATGATCGGGGTGTCGTCGCCAGGGAAGTTGTACTTGTCCAGCAGCTCGCGGACTTCCATTTCCACCAGTTCCAGCAGCTCTTCGTCATCAACCATGTCGCACTTGTTCAGGAACACGATGATGTAAGGAACGCCAACCTGACGGGCCAGCAGGATGTGCTCGCGGGTCTGGGGCATTGGGCCGTCGGCGGCCGAGCAAACCAGGATAGCGCCGTCCATTTGAGCAGCGCCGGTGATCATGTTCTTCACATAGTCGGCGTGGCCTGGGCAGTCAACGTGAGCGTAGTGACGGCCAGCGGTTTCGTATTCGACGTGCGAGGTATTGATGGTGATACCGCGAGCCTTTTCTTCAGGCGCCTTGTCGATTTCGTCGTACTTCTTGGCTTCGCCGCCGAACTTGGCCGACAGGACGGTAGCGATAGCAGCCGTCAGGGTTGTCTTGCCGTGGTCAACGTGACCGATGGTGCCCACGTTGACGTGGGGCTTGGTGCGTTCGAACTTACCTTTTGCCATGAGATTTCTCCAAAAGAGCAAAACCTGTGTGATGTTTAACGTCTGCATCGAATTGCTGATTCCCCCCGCACAGGAAACAGGGAGGCACTCAATCGCAGACCTGGCAAGCCCGCCGGCCATCCTTGCGGACAGCAGACGGGCAAAAACCTATTTTACTTCGTACGAGCAGCCATGATGGCTTCCGAAACGTTACGGGGAGCTTCAGCGTAGTGCTTGAACTCCATCGTGTAGGTAGCGCGACCTTGCGTTGCCGAGCGCAGCGAGGTGGCGTAACCGAACATTTCCGACAGTGGGACTTCGGCCTTGATGGCCTTGCCGCCACCGACCATGTCGTCCATGCCCTGGACCATGCCGCGACGCGAGGACAGATCGCCCATCACGGTACCGGCGTAGTCTTCGGGAGTTTCCACTTCCACGGACATCATGGGTTCCAGGATCACGGGGTTGGCCTTGCGGCAACCTTCCTTGAAACCGAAGATGGCAGCCATCTTGAACGCGAGTTCGTTCGAGTCCACATCGTGGTACGAACCGAAGTGCAGCGTGACCTTGACGTCAACCACGGGGTAGCCGGCCAGCACGCCTTGCGTGACGGCTTCGTTGATACCCTTTTCGACCGCTGGGATGAATTCGCGCGGAACCACACCACCCTTGATCGCGTCGACGAACTCGATGCCCTTGCCGGCTTCGTTGGGTTCGATCTTCAGCACCACGTGACCGTACTGGCCCTTACCGCCCGACTGACGCACGAACTTGCCTTCGGCATCTTCGACGGTCTTGCGGATGGTTTCGCGGTAAGCCACTTGTGGCTTGCCGACGTTGGCTTCAACGCCGAATTCGCGCTTCATGCGGTCGACAATGATTTCCAGGTGCAGCTCGCCCATACCGGCGATGATGGTCTGACCCGATTCTTCGTCGGAACGCACGCGGAACGACGGATCTTCAGCGGCCAGGCGCGACAGGGCGATGCCCATCTTTTCCTGGTCGGCCTTGGTCTTGGGTTCCACAGCCTGGGCAATCACGGGCTCGGGGAAGACCATGCGTTCCAGGATGATGGGGTCGTTGATGTCGGCCAGCGTTTCGCCGGTCGTCACGTCCTTCAGGCCCACGCAGGCAGCGATGTCACCGGCGCGAATTTCTTCGACTTCCAGGCGTTCGTTGGCATGCATCTGCACGATACGGCCGATACGTTCCTTCTTGCCCTTGACCGCGTTCAGGACGGTGTCGCCCTTGGTCAAGACGCCCGAGTAAACGCGCACGAAGGTCAACTGGCCCACGAACGGGTCGGTCATCAGCTTGAACGCCAGCGCAGCGAACTTCTCGCTGTCGTCGGCCTTGCGGGTCAGCTTCTTTTCTTCGTTCTCGGGATCGGTACCTTCGATAGCAGGCACTTCCACGGGAGCGGGCAGGAACTGGATCACGGCGTCGAGCATGCGCTGCACGCCCTTGTTCTTGAAGGCCGAGCCGCACAGCATGGGCTGGATTTCAACAGCCAGGGTACGCGTGCGCAGGCCGCTCATGATTTCCTCTTCGGAGAGCGTGCCCTCTTCCAAGTACTTGTTCATCAGCTCTTCGCTGGCTTCAGCCGCGGCTTCGACCATCTTTTCGCGCCACTCGTTCGCCACGTCGATCAGGTCGGCGGGGATTTCGCGGTATTCGAACTTCATGCCCTGCGACTTTTCGTCCCAGTAGATGGCCTTCATCTTGACCAGATCGACCACGCCTTCGAAGTTGTCTTCGGCGCCGATTGGCACGACGATTGGCACGGGCGAAGCCTTCAGGCGCAGCTTCATCTGCTCGACGACCTTGAAGAAGTTGGCACCGGTACGGTCCATCTTGTTCACGAAGGCCAGGCGAGGAACCTTGTACTTGTTGGCTTGGCGCCACACGGTTTCCGACTGAGGCTGCACGCCGCCCACGGCGCAGTACACCATGCAGGCGCCGTCCAGCACGCGCATCGAGCGCTCGACTTCAATCGTGAAGTCAACGTGGCCGGGGGTGTCGATGATGTTGAAGCGGTGCTCGGGGAACGAGTGGTCCATGCCCGACCAGAAGCAGGTCGTGGCAGCGGAAGTGATCGTGATGCCGCGCTCTTGCTCTTGCTCCATCCAGTCCATGGTGGCAGCGCCATCGTGCACTTCGCCCAGCTTGTGGTTCACGCCGGTATAGAACAGGATACGCTCGGTGGTGGTTGTCTTACCTGCGTCGATGTGAGCGGAAATACCGATGTTGCGGTAGCGCTCAATGGGGGTCTTGCGAGCCATGGTGGATCCTTAATTGATCATCTGGAGAATCACTGCCACTCCAACAAAGTGGGCAACAGTTAATTTGGGGGCGCTCTGAATCGAGACAAGGCCGCAGGCAAATATTTGCGAGCGGCCCCGTGTCAAGAAAGCGCTAACGCCGTTTAGAAGCGGAAGTGGCTGAAAGCCTTGTTGGCTTCGGCCATACGGTGCACTTCGTCACGCTTCTTCATCGCGCCGCCACGACCTTCGGTCGCTTCCAGCAGCTCGTTGGCCAGGCGTTGAGCCATGGACTTTTCACCGCGCTTGCGAGCGGCTTCCTTGAGCCAGCGCATGGACAGAGCCAGGCGACGGACAGGGCGCACTTCAACAGGCACTTGGTAGTTTGCACCACCCACGCGGCGGGACTTGACTTCCACCATGGGCTTCACGTTGTTGATAGCAACCACGAAGGCTTCCAGAGGATCCTTATCGGGGTGCTTCTTGTGGATCAGTTCCAGGGCGCCATAAATGATGCGCTCTGCAACTGCCTTCTTGCCGCCTTCCATGATCACGTTCATGAATTTGGACAGCTCTACGTTGCCGAACTTAGGATCCGGCAGAATTTCACGTTTGGGGACTTCGCGACGACGTGGCATTTTTTACCTCTATCTTTGCTTCAGTTGGCATCTTTTCAGACACCGCGGGGGTCAACAGGACTCCCACTTACTCGACCCACGCAAAACACTTGCGCTTGGGGTCACTACGTTTGAACTACCTGCCCGGCAGGACAAACACCGAAAATCTGTCTACAAAAAGGCTTAGGCCTTCTTGGGACGCTTGGCACCGTACTTGGAGCGCGATTGCTTGCGATCCTTGACGCCTTGCAAGTCGAGCGAACCACGGACGATGTGGTAGCGAACACCTGGCAAATCCTTGACACGACCGCCGCGAACCAGCACGACGCTGTGTTCCTGCAGGTTGTGGCCTTCACCGCCGATGTACGAAATGACCTCGAAACCGTTGGTCAGGCGCACCTTGGCGACCTTACGCAGAGCGGAGTTAGGCTTCTTAGGCGTCGTGGTGTACACACGTGTGCACACGCCGCGGCGCTGTGGAGAGTTTTCCATCGCAGGGCTCTTGGACTTGATCGTTTCGACCGAGCGCCCCTGACGAACGAGCTGGTTAATGGTTGGCATGTATACGTCCCTAAACGTAAAAAACGAAAACGTGAATCCCTTCGGAATTTCCGAAAAGCATTCGACTGTAGCAGCTTGGGCGCATCAAAGCAAGCCGGTCTGCCAGCAGCCCTGAATGCATTGCATGTACTGGGCTGCTAGACAGCTGCATCGAATGCTTACTTTATCCAGAGGCGGATGGCGTCCCAGAGGCGGCCGAAGAAGCCTGCCTGCTCGACGGCTTCCAGCGCCACCAGTGGCACTTCGGCAACAGCCTGGCCGTCCAGCGTGACCTTGAGCGTGCCCATGGACTGGCCCTTGGTGAACGGCGCGATCAGCGGATCCTGGCGCACGACTTCGGTCTTGAGCTTGCCGGCCGAGCCCGCAGGCACGGTCACGACGATGGCGTGCGGCTGGCCGATCTGGATGGTGCCGGCCTGGCCCTTCCACACTTCCGGCGTGGCCACGGGCTGGCCGGCGTCGAACAGCTTGACCGAGTCGAACGCGGTATAGCCCCAGTTCAGCAGCTTCTGGCTTTCGGTGGCGCGCGCATTCGCGCTCGCAGCACCGAGCACGATAGACAACAGGCGGCGCTCGCCCACCTGGGGCATGGTGCGCTTGGCGGTCGACACCAGGCAGTAGCCGGCGGCCGCGGTGTGGCCGGTCTTGAGGCCGTCGACCGTGGGATCGCGGAACAGCAGCGTGTTGCGGTTGGTGCCGTTGGACGCGGGCGTGCCTTCGTAGTGGTACTGCTTGGTCGCGTAGTAGTGCATGTACTCGGGGAACTCCTGCATCAGGCGCTGGGCCAGGATGGACAGGTCGCGCGCCGTGGTCAGGTGGCCGGGCTCGGTCAGGCCTTCGGGGTTCTTGTAGTTCGTGCCCTTCATGCCCAGGGCCTTGGCCTGTTCATTCATCAGGCGCACGAAGTTTTCCTGCGAACCGCCCACGCCTTCGGCCAGCGCCATGGTGGCGTCGTTGCCCGACTGGACGATCATGCCCTTGATCAGGTCATCGACGGGCACCTGCATCTTGGGGTCGATGAACATGCGCGAACCGGGCATTTTCCAGGCGCGTTCGCTGACCGGGAAGCGCTGCTCGAGCGTGATTTTCTTGGCGCGCAGTGCGTCGAACACCAGATAGCCGGTCATCAGCTTGGTCAGCGAGGCCTGCTCGATGGGCACATCGATGTCCTTGGCGCCCAGGACCTGGTTGGCGGTGACGTCGATCAGCAGGTAGTTGCGCGCGGCGATTTCGGGAGGCTGGGGCTGGCTGATCTGGGCCAGCGCAAATGTGGGCGCCAACGCGGGCGCCATTGCCACGGTAACGGCAATAACACGCAAGGTGTTGAAAATCGGGGTCATGTAAAGCTCGGGGGAATAGCTGAAAAAACGCCCGCCAATGCAGCGAGCGACGAAGCGTGGCTGGCGGCTGCGGCCGCCAACCTGAAGGCGTCACAGACCCGGCAGCAGGTGGCGGACCACCAGGCTCTTGAGCAGCGGCAATTGTCCGTGAAAGAAATGACCGCCTCCGGGGACAACTGTGACAGGGAGTATCTGCGGGCGCGCCCAGTCCATGACCGACGCCAGCTCCACGGTGTCATCGGCTTCGCCATGCACGACCAGCGTGCGCTGCTGCGCCTCGGCGGGCACGGGCGCGACGCTGAAGCGGCTGGTGGCCGTGCCGACCAGCACCGCGCGCTCGACCCGGCCTTCGGGCCAGAGCCGGGCCAGCGCGTGGCTGGTCACGAACGCGCCGAACGAGAAGCCGGCCAGCGCGATCGGGCCTTCGGGCGCGACCTGGCGCACGACTTCCAGCAGATCCTGGAGCTCGCCCTGGCCTGCGTCATGCGTGCCGGCGCTCGCGCCCACGCCACGGAAGTTGAAGCGCACGGCGGTGAAGCCACTTTGCACGAAGGCACGCGCCAGGGTCTGCACGACCTTGTTGTCCATGGTGCCGCCAAACAGCGGATGGGGGTGGGCGATGACGGCCACACCGCGCAGTGGCTGGCCCGCGTTCAGTACAGCGGCGTCGCGCAGCGCCTCGATGGCGCCGGCGGCGCCCGTCAGGGTCAAGCGTTCAGTCTGTGCGTTCAAGTTCGGATTCCGTGGAAGCGGCGCGCGCCCGGGGCAGACGCGCGCCTGAAAAAACAAGGGTTGCTCGGATGGAGTGGGTTTCAGCGGCCAAGTTCCGGCGGTGTGAGCAAACGCTCGACAATCTGCCCGTTCTTCAGATGCGATTCGACAATTTCATCAATGTCGCTGTCGTCGATGAAGGTGTACCAGGTGCCTTCGGGATAGACCACGGCGACCGGGCCACCCGCGCAGCGGTCCAGGCAACCGGCCTTGTTGACGCGCACCTTGCCGGGGCCGGACAGGCCCGCGGCCTTGACCTGGGACTTGCAACGGTCGAATCCGGCCTTGGCGCCGTGCAGCGCGCAGCAGTCCTCACCTCCGGGCCGCTCATTCAGGCAGAAGAATATGTGACGGCTGTAGTAGCCGCCTGCGCTCTGGTCGGAAGTTTGGTCGCTCATGGGTGTCCATTTTAGGCGTGCGATCCCGAACGCTGCCCGCACGCGCAGGCCGGTCCGGGTGGCACAGGTTGAATCAGGCGGGGCGGCGCGGCCGGTCGCGGCGCGCCACCTGGAGCAGCACATAGCCCAGCGTCGCATAGGGCCAGATCCAGCCCAGCCATTGTCCCAGCCCGTAGAAGCGGATGAAGCGGCCCTGCTCCCAGGTCTGCAGCGTCTGCGCGAAATAGGCACTGGTCGGCGCCTGGTTGAGCAGGCTCAGCTGCCACATCAGCACCAGCAGCAGCACGGCCGCGCAGGCGCGCCCGGGCAGCGCGATCAGCGCCGCGGCCAGCGCCAGCGCGAACCAGATCGCGAGCTGGGCCGGCACGCCAAGCCACTCCCAGGCATGGGCCGGGCCGTAGCTCAGCGCCCATGACAGCGCCGTGGCCGCAATGCCCAGCCCCACGCCCAGCACGGCCAGCACCGCGCGCCGGCCGATATGCGGCACCACGCAGTAGGCCAGCAGGCAGGGTGCAAGCAGACCCAGCAGCTCGCACAGCAGCTCGCCGGCCGGCGACAGCGGCACCAGCGAAGCCTCACGCAGCGGCAGCCATTCAAGGAAAGGCGTGTCTTCGAGCAGCTCGGTCAATGCCGACTCGAGGCGTTCAAAAACCTGGCCCAGGCTGAACGGCACGGCTGCGGGCACCAGCAGCGCCATGGGCCACAGCACCAGCAGCACGATGGCGCCGCGCGCCTGCGCGCTGAACCAGCGCGCGCGAAACACGCTCCAGCGCTCGAGCGCACCCAGGCGTTCGAGCGCCAGCGCGAGCAGCCCGCCTATCAGTGTTCCGCTGGCGTTAAGCACCAGGTCCATGTTCGACGGCACGCGCCGCGGCAGATAGATCTGCAGGAACTCCATCGATGCCGACAGCAGCGTTCCGGCCAGTGCCGCCACGGGCACGGCCGCGCGCGGCATGCCCGAGCGCTGCAAGGCCAGCGCCAGCAGAAAGCCCAGCGGCGCGTAGCCGACGACGTTCATGTTGACGTCGAACCAGGTCCAGTAGGGCGGAGGAATGGTGGCCGTGAAAAACACCCAGGGATTGATGCCCTGGGCCCGCCAGCCCGTGAAAGGAAACAGGCTCGCGAAAAAAATCAGCGCCGAGTAAACGAGCGCCAGTGGCCAGGCAGAAGTCTTGTGCACTGCGCGGCGGCTCCGAGCTTCACTCAAAAGGGCTTGACGACCACCAGCACGACTGCGGCGACCAGCAGCAGCACCGGCACTTCATTGAACCAGCGGTACCAGCGGTGGCTGCGCTGGTTCACGTCATCGATGAACTTGCGCAGCAGCCGGCCGCACGCATGGTGGTAGCCCAGCGCCAGCAGCACGATGAACAGCTTGGCATGCATCCAGCCGTTGCCCGGGCCGCGGCCTATGCCATAGCCCTGCCACAGCCAAAGGCCCAGCAGCAGCGCCGGCACCGCAAGCAGCGTGGTGAAGCGCATCAGCTTGCGCGCCATCAGGATCAGCCGCTCGCGCTCGGCGACCGAACCCGGAGTGACCATGGCCAGATTCACGAAGATACGCGGCAGATAGAACAGTCCCGCGAACCAGCTCGCAACGAACACGATATGAAAAGCTTTGACCCATAGCATATGCCCAGTGTACGGGCGCGGCCCGCCCCGCCGGCCCGCGCGGGCGCAAAACCGTACGCCAATGCTTGCGCGCTGCCAAGTTGCCAGCCCCGCAGTCGCAGGTTTTGCCGCTCCCCGCCCCTGCGGAATGGCGAATGGGGCACAATTTTCGTTATGCATCTTTCCAGCCCTACCCCGTTTCCCCTCAACCGCCCGCGTCGTCTGCGCCGCGATCCGTTCACGCGCAATCTGGTGCGAGAGAACCTGGTGACGGCCCACGACCTGATCTATCCGGTGTTCGTGCACGAAGGAACGCAGCGGCGCGAAGCCGTCACGTCCATGCCCGGTGTGGACCGCCTGAGCCTGGACCTGCTGCTGCCCGTGGCCGAGGAATGCGTGCAACTGGGCATCCCGGTGCTGGCGCTGTTTCCGGCCATCGACGCCGCGCTCAAGACGCCCGACGGCAAGGAGGCGCTCAATCCCGACGGCCTGATTCCGCGCGTGGTACGCGCGCTCAAGAAGGAGTTTCCCGACCTGGGCGTGATGACCGATGTGGCGCTCGACCCCTACACCAGCCACGGCCAGGACGGCGTGCTCGACGCCACGGGCTACATCATCAATGACGAGACCGTCGAAATCCTCGTCGGCCAGGCGCTGACCCATGCCGAAGCCGGCGTGGACATCGTCGCGCCCAGCGACATGATGGACGGGCGCATTGGTGCGGTGCGCGAAGCGCTGGAAAACCACGGCCACATCCACACCCGCATCATGGCCTACAGCGCCAAGTACGCGAGCGCGTTCTACGGGCCGTTTCGCGATGCCGTGGGCACGCGCGGCGCGCTCGGCAAGGCCGACAAGAACGTCTACCAGATGGACCCGGGCAACAGCGATGAAGCGCTGCGCGAAGTCGCGCTCGACCTGGCCGAAGGCGCCGACATGGTGATGGTCAAGCCCGGCATGCCGTATCTGGACATCGTGCGCCGCGTCAAGGACGAGTTCAAGGTGCCGACCTTCGCCTACCAGGTCTCGGGCGAGTACGCGATGATCAAGGCGGCCGCGGCCAATGGCTGGCTGGACCACGACGCGGTGATGCTCGAAAGCCTGCTGGCCTTCAAGCGCGCGGGCGCCGATGGCGTGCTCACGTACTTCGCTATCGACGCTGCGAAAAAGCTGCAGCAGCGCTGAGCGAATTCCGGGCCATGCGCACCCTCCACATCGCCGCCACCGGTCCGGCCCAGGACTTGGGCGAGGAGCTGCCGCTGGCCCCGCCGGCGGCCACGGGCTTCTACTGGGTCTCGTGCACGCGCTCCGAGTTCGCGGCCCAGTTGCCTGCGCTGCAGTCGATGCTGCTGCGGCTGTGCCGCGTACCGCTGGTCGACCTGCATGTCTCCGATCTGCTCAACGCCCAGCTGCCGTCGAACTACGACGCGACCTCGCAGTACGACCTGCTGGTGTTCCAGCGGCTGGCCTCGGCCGAAAGCGGCGACGCCGCGCCCGCCGATGCCAGGGCGCTGCACGGCCCGCCGGTGCTCACGCGCATCGTCACGCGGCCCGTGGGCATGGTGGTGTTCGACCAGCTGCTGCTGACCGTTCACCCCGACGACTGCCCGGTGCACGCCTATTTCCTGCTGCGGTTGCTGTCGGAGCAGCCCATAGACGCGCGCGGCGGCCCGGCCAAGCGCACCAACAGCCCGGCCGACCTGATGCTGCGTCTGGTCAACCACATGGTCGATGGCTATCTGGAGCTGCGGCGCGACCTCACGCGCCAGCTCGATCACTGGCAGTCGGCACTGCTCGAGCCCAAGGCGCGGATCTCGAACTGGAGCGCCATTCTCGACGCGCGCCTGGCGCTGCACCAGCTTGACGAGATCTGCGAGGACCAGCGCGCCGCGATCCAGGAATGGATAGAGGCGCTCGACGCCTGGCCCGCCGAGTCCATGCCCACCCTGCAGCGCGAACGCGAACTGCTCAAGGTGCGCTCGCGCGACGTGCTTGAGCATATCGAGCGCGTGGTCCACCATGTGCGCCGCCTCGAGCAAAGTGCCGAGACCGCGGTGCAGATGCATTTCTCGCTGCAGAGCAACCGCGCCAACGACATCATGCGCACGCTGACCACGATCACCGCCGTGTTCCTGCCGCTGAACCTGATTGCCGCGGTGTTCGGCATGAATTTCGAGTTCATTCCGCTGGTGCACAAGCAGGACGGCTTCTGGTGGGCCGTCGCCGGCATGGGCGTGGTGTCGCTGGTGCTGATTTCCTTCTTCTGGCGCAAGCGCTATCTGGACCGGCTGGAACGCGCGCCGTAGAAATCCTCAGGCCAGATGCCGGTCGAAGAAGGCCAGCGTGCGATCGCGCGCCACCAGCGCACTGCTTTCGTCATAGGCGCCGCGCTGGTCGCAGTTGAAGCCGTGGTCGGCGTCGTACAGATGGATTTCAACTTCAGGGTGGGCCCGGCCGAAGGCCTGGACCGAATCCACGGAGATCCAATGGTCCTGGCGCGCGAAATGCGCGAGCACCGGGCATTGCGGCGCCCGCGCCACTTCGGCCGGCGTGGTCATGCCACCGCCGTAATAGGCGACGGCCGCGGCCAGGCCGGGCAGCGTGCAGGCCGCGCGCCAGGTCATCAGGCCGCCCCAGCAGAAGCCCACGATGCCGACCTTGCCGCCGCTGATCGCCGCGGCATGCGCGATCGCCGCCTGCACTTCGGCCATCGCGCCCGGCGCGGGCAGGGCTTCGGTCGCGGCCTTGAGCGCCATGCCGCGCTCCATGTCGGCCGGCGCATAGCCCAGGTCCACATCGGGCTGCACGCGCGCGAACAGCGACGGTGCCACGGCCACATAGCCACGCGCCGCGAAGCGCTCGGTCACGGCCTGGATATGACTGTTGACGCCGAAGATCTCCTGCAGCACCACGATGGCGCCACGCACCGGGCCGTCAGGCACCGCCACCCACGCGGGGGCGCTGAAACCGTCGGTCGAGGTCAGATTGACAAAACTTCCCATGCTGTGCTCCGTTCGATGTTGGATTGACACGCCGCCGATGGGCGACAGGTGCTGTAATGGCGCAGCAATGCGCGATCAACGTGCATTTTCACAGGAGACCGCATGACGCACCAGACGCCAGTTCAGACCGGCCCCATCGAGTTCCGCGGAGGCCCGCACTGATGGACCTCAAACCGCTGATCACGCTGGTGGCCATCGTCAATCCGCTGGCCATCATTCCGTTCTTCATCCACTACACCCAGGGCTTCAGCGACGCCCAGCGGCGCGACACCATACGCACCGCGTCCTTCAGCGCGTTCTGCGTGATCTCGGCCTGCGCGTTGCTCGGACTGCAGGTGCTCGACTTCTTCAACATCTCGCTGCAGAGCTTTCAGGTTGGCGGCGGCCTGTTGCTGCTGATCAGCGCGATGAACATGCTCAATGCGCGCCCGGCCGAAGACCGACCGAGCGCAGCGACGCTGGAGGCGGGCGTCGAAAAGGCCGCCATGGGCAACAGCATTGCGGTGGTTCCGCTGACCATTCCGCTGCTGACCGGGCCGGCCGCGATGTCGACGGTGGTGATCTATGCCGATCAGGCCAAGGACATCTGGCAACACCTGGCGCTGATAGGCTACGGCGTGGTGGTGGCGCTGGCGACCGCCATCTGCTTTTCGCTGGCGCAGCCGATTGCGCGCGTGCTGGGTCGCACCGGCATCAACGTCATGACCCGGCTGATGGGACTGATACTGGCCGCGCTCGCGGTCGAAGTCATGGCCGGCGGGCTGACCAAGATGTTTCCGGTGCTGGCGATGCGCTAGCCGGAGGTGCGCGCTGCACTGCCAGTGCAGCGCTCCCTGCCCCGGCCCGACAGGGCATTGCAGCGAGCCTGGGCGAACTTGTCGGCATGGGCCGCGCGGGCCGGCCGGCCCTGGGCCAGGCGCTGGCGCCGGGTTTCCAGATCCGCCTTGGCGACTTCGGCCCAGCCGTGGGCCCAGCGCTCGCAAAGCTCGGCGGCATCGCCATGGCGGTTTTCACAGTCCTGCATGTCCTCTCTGAACTGCAGTGAAATCCGCCGCTTCGCGGCCATCTGCTCCGACGCCGCCGAACCGAGGGCAGCGCTGCCCAGGGCCGCCAGCGAGGTAAAAACGCACACGCTCAAAAGCACACGCACCTTGCGCAGGGATTGCATAGTTCACTCCTTTTTCTCACCTGCGCGCGCATGGTCATGCGCGAATGCGGATGGGTCCAGGCAATAAATTATCGCAATCGACCAGGATTGATCAATAGCATGCGCAAAGGCTGGGAGGACTTTAGAAGAAGCGCAGCCCAGGCCGCGTAGGGAGAGAACAGGCAAGCGCCGTCAGCAACTGCCTACGCCAAACGGGCACAGGGCCGGCTTCAACGCCCTAGTTGCTGCAGCCAGGCCTGCATGTCGGCCACGACCTTGTCGGTCGCCTGGGTCAGCGCGCGCACGCCGCTGGCCGCGTCGGCGCCGGCCGCGGGCTGCTGCGCGATGAAGGTCGTCTGCCCCAGCAGCACATCGCCCTGCGGCTGCCGGTCGACGAGCGAAGCGCGCAGCCGCACCCAGCCCACGCTCTCCTGCGCCGACAGGAACACATGGCTGAATTCCTCCAGCTCGACCTTGAGCACCGCGGGCGACTGGCCCTGCACCTTGGGCTGGGCCGTGCCGTCGCCGCCCAGCAGCACGGCGCGGTCGCGGCCCAGGCCGCTGCTCAGGCGCTGCTGCACCAGTTGCACGGGCGGCCGCGTCCAGCGCGCGAGCTGATAAGGGCGCACCACCTGGGCATCGGCATAGGCCAGACGGTAGAGCACGGAAGTTTCGGAGTCGCGCAGGCCAGGCGCTTCGACTTCGGCCAGCGCGATCGCCGGGCGCTGGGCCTGGGACGCGGGCGCAGCGGCGACAGGCTCGGGGCCGAAGTCGTAGCGCACGGGCTGGGCGGGCGGCTTGGGCAGCACCGAGCAGCCTGCAAGCCACAGGCAGGCGACGGAAACGGCAAGCCGCAGGGCGTTGGTGCGCGCAGTCGCGAACGAAGAAACGGACATGGCGGATTCCTAAGGCGTGGGGGTAGGGGCCGCAAAACCGGGTTCGCCGGGGCCGGGGACGGCGTTGCCGCTGCCGTAGATCACCGATTGCGGGTTGTCGCTGAAGCCGCCCGCGGCGGCGCCGAGCTGGCGCGCGGCGCGCGACACGTCGTCGGCGGCGCGGCTCACATGGGGCAAGGTGGTGCGGCCCAGGCCGTCGGCGGCGCGCACCAGCGCCTGCGTGCCGGTGGCGATCTGTTCCAGCGGCCCATCGGGCGCATTGATGCGCTGCACGGTCTGGCCCAGATCATTGGCGACCGCGGCCGTGCTCTTGCCGGCCTGGTCCAGCGACTGCAGGGCCTTGCGCGCGTCGGCCGTGAGCGCGGGAATATCGGCCAGCGCCGGATCGAGCCTGCTGCTGAGCGTCTGCTGCACGCCGGCCGTGAGATCGCGCACGCCGGCAGCGGCGCCGGCAATGTTCTCCAGCGCGCTGCTGAAGCGCTGCTGGTTTTCGTCGCCCAGCATGTCGTTGAGCCGGCGCGTGACTTCATCGACGCGGCCCAGCAGCGCCGGACCCTGGTCGGCGAGCATGCTCAGCGGCGAGGATTTGAGCCACAGGCGCGGCAGGCCGCTGGCGCCCGGCGGCAGCTGCGGCTGGGGTTCGGCGGCATCGTCCAACTGCACATGGGCCAGGCCGGTGACGCCCTGGTAGCCGAGAACGGCAAAGGTGGTGGGCGAAATCGGCGTTTCCGTGCCCACGGCAATGCGTATCAGCACATTGCCCGCGGCCTGGGGATCGAAGCCGATGTGCACCACCTTGCCCACGGGCACGCCCTTGTAGCGCACGGCGGCCTGGGGCTGCAGGCCGCCAATGCCGTCCTTGGTGGTCAGTTCGTACTGGTTGTACTGGCTGCGGTCCCGGGTCAGCCACATCGAGAGGCCGGCGAGCAATGCCGCCACCAGCACCACGAACAGCCCGGCCGCCATGGCATGCGACTTGTTTTCCATCAGGTTTCTCCTGCGACCGCGTGGTCGCTGCTCAGGGGCGCCATGGCACGCCGGCCCCGCTCTCCCCGGAAAAAGGTTTCGATAAAGGGATGGTCATAGTCCGCGACTTCGCGCGGCGGCCCCGTGACCAGCACCTTCTTCTCGGCCAGAACGGCCACGCGCGAGGACAGTGCGAACAAGGTATCGAGGTCATGGGTCACCATGACCAGCGTCAGCCCCAGCGCCGCGTGCAGCTCGCGCAGCAGCGCGCAGAACTCGTCGGCGCTCGTGGGATCGAGCCCGGCCGTGGGTTCGTCGAGCAGCAGCAGCGGCGGATCCATGATCAGCGCGCGCGCCAGCGCCACACGCTTGATCATGCCGCCCGAGAGGTCGGACGGCATGCGCGTCGCATGCTCGGGCTTGAGCCCGACCATCTGCAGCTTGACCAGGGCCGCGTCGCGGATCAGGTCGTCGGGCAGGCTGCCCTGCTCGCGCAGCGCAAAGGCAATGTTGTCGAGCACGCTGAACGCCGAGAACAGCGCGCCGTGCTGAAACAGCATGCCCACACGGCTGGCCGCGCCCTCGCGCCCCATTTCGGACGCCGGCCGGCCCAGCACTTCGACCGTGCCCTTGGTCGGCGCCAGCAGTCCCAGCATCTGGCGCAGCAGCACGGTCTTGCCCGTGCCCGAGCCACCGACGATGGACAGCATCTCGCCGCGCTCGACCACCAGGTCCAGGTCCTGGTGCACGGCAAACGCCTTGTCGCCCTGGCCGAAAACGCTCCACAGCCCTTCGATGCGCACCACGGGGGCGGAAGCCGGGGCGTCGGGCGCGTGTTGCGCGCGGGTCGTTTCGGTGCTTGTCATCGCGTCAGATGCCCACGTCTTTGAAAAGAATGGCGAACAGCGCGTCGACGATGATCACCATGGTGATCGCCGACACCACCGACGCCGTCGTGCCCCGGCCCAGGCTCTGGGTGTTGGGCTCGACGCGCAAGCCCCAATGGCAGCCGATCAGCGCGATCAGCACGCCGAACACCATGGACTTGCCCATGGCAAGCCACAGATTGGCCGCGTCCACGGCCGCGGGCAGCGCCTGGGCGAAATAGGCGGGCGTGATGCCCATGGTGATATCTGCGGCCAGCATGCCGCCGGCCAGCGCCGCCAGCGTGGTCCAGACCGCGATCAGCGGCATGGCCAGCGCCAGCGCCAGCGCGCGCGGCAGCACCAGCCGGAAGCCATGGGGAATGCCCATGACCTGCATCGCGTCGAGTTCCTCGTTGACGCGCATCACGCCGATCTGCGCGGTGATCGCCGAGCCCGAACGGCCGGCGACGAGGATTGCGGCCAGCATGGGGCCGAGTTCGCGTATCAGCGAAATGCCCAGGATGTTGACGATGAACGATTCGGCGCCGAACTGGCGCAGCTGCAAGGCCATCAGATAGGCCAGCACCACGCCGATCAGAAAGCCCACGAGCGCTGTGATAGGCAGCGCGGTCGTGCCCATGCTGTAGAGATGGCCCGACACATCGCGCCAGGGTGCGCGTTGCGGACGGCGCAGCATGCGAATGAAGTCAAGCAGCAACTGGCCTATCAACTCGACCAGCTCCTTGAGGTGGCTGCAGCCCGAAAGCACCAGCACGCCCAGCTGATCGATCTGTTGCAGAGGGTGCCAGGCGGGCGCGGGCGGCTTTTCGCACTGGCTGTACTTTTCGACATGCGCGAGGATTTCGCGCTGGGCGTCGCTGATCTCGCACTGCGCCGGCCACTTTCCGCCCCAATGGCACCAGAGGATCTGCGCGCCCACATAGTCGAGACGCGCCATGCCGGTCAGATCCCAGACGGAGGCGCCGGACACGGCCTGCAGCTCGCGCTGCAGTCGGCGCCATTGCGCGCGGTCGGCAAAGCTCGCGGCTGTCCAGTCGCCCGTTGTCAGGGCGCGGCCCGAGGCGGAGGAATCGAGCGCAACAGAAGGGGCAAGCGAAGGCGGCATCAAGAGTCAGTGGCGGCGAAATGGAAACCGGGCCGGTCGGCAACCGGCGGCATCCAGTTTTGCACATTACGCAAGCCCCGGCGCGCAGGACGCGACCTCGTTGTGCACTCTAGCGCAAGCGGCTGGGCCGTGGAAGCAAAAAGGCCTGCGTGCTCGAGCGCTCCGCGCGCTTTCCCTATCGACAGGGGGCTGTCTATACGGACAATGGGTCTGAGCCTCTCCAACCCAGCGCCTAGCAACCCGGACCCATGAGCGACACCACTTTCGACTACATCATCATCGGGGGCGGCACGGCCGGCGCCCTGCTGTGCAACCGCCTGAGCGCCGACCGCAGCAAGCGCGTGCTGCTGATCGAGGCCGGGCGCAAGGACGACTACCACTGGATCCACATCCCCGTGGGTTATCTCTACTGCATAGGCAATCCGCGCACCGACTGGCTCTACCAGACCGAAGCCGAGCCCGGGCTCAACGGCCGCAGCCTGCGCTATCCGCGCGGCAAGACGCTGGGCGGCTGCAGCAGCATCAACGGCATGATCTACATGCGCGGCCAGGCGCGCGACTATGACCAGTGGGCCCAACTCACGGGCGACGACGCCTGGCGCTGGGAAAACAGCCTGCCGCATTTCATGCGCCACGAAGACCATTGGCGGCTGGACGCGGACGCAAAAACCGATGCTCCTGCCGACGCGCGCTTCAAGGGCCTGCACGGCAACAAGACCAACGGCAGCACGGGCGAGTGGCGCGTGGAGAAGCAGCGCCTGCGCTGGGACATCCTCGACGCGTTTTCGCAGGCCGCGCAGCAAAGCGGCATTCCGGCCAGCGACGACTTCAACGGTGGCGACAACGAAGGCGTGGGCTATTTCGAAGTCAACCAGAAGGCCGGCTGGCGCTGGAACACGGCCAAGGCCTTTCTGCGCCCCGCCTGCTACGGCCGCGCGAATTTCGAGATGTGGACCATGGCCCAGGCGACGCGGCTGATCGTCGAGACCCAGGCCGACGGCAGCCAGCGCTGCACCGGCGTCGAAGTCGCGACCGGCGACGGCCTCGAGACCGTGCACGCGACCTGCGAAGTGCTGGTCTGCGCGGGCGCGATCAATTCGCCGCAGCTGCTGCAGCTGTCGGGCATAGGCCCGGCGGCGCTGCTGCAAAAGCATGGCATTCCCGTGGTCAAGGACCTGCCCGGCGTGGGCGCCAACCTGCAGGACCATCTGCAGATCCGCACGGTATTCAAGGTGCAGGGCGCGCCCACGCTCAATGTGCTCGCCTCCAGCCTGCTGGGCAAGGCAAAGATAGGCATGGAGTACGCGTTCAAGCGCAGCGGGCCTATGAGCATGGCACCGTCGCAGCTCGGCGCGTTCACGCGCAGCCGCCCCGAACTGCCCCACCCCAACCTCGAATACCACGTGCAGCCGCTGTCGCTGGACGCGTTTGGCGAGCCCCTGCATGCGTTCCCGGCGTTCACCGCCAGCGTCTGCAACCTGAACCCCACGAGCCGCGGCACGGTGCAGATCCGCAGCGCCGACTACCGCCAGGCGCCGGCGATCGCGCCCAACTACCTCAGCACCGACGAAGACCGCCAGGTCGCGGCCGACAGCCTGCGACTCACGCGGCGCATCGTCGCCCAGCCCGCGCTGGCGCGCTTCGCGCCCGAGGAGTACAAGCCCGGCGTGCAGTTCCAGACCGACGAGGAGCTCGCGCGCCTGGCGGGCGATATCGCCACGACCATCTTCCACCCCGTGGGAACGACCAAGATGGGGCGTGACGACGATCCCATGGCCGTGCTCGACAGCCAGCTGCGCGTGCGCGGCATTGCCGCGCTGCGCGTGGTCGACGCGGGCGCGATGCCCACCATCACCAGCGGCAACACCAACTCGCCCACGCTGATGATGGCCGAGAAGGTCGCCGAATGGATACGCAAGGGTCAGCCGGCCGTCAGCGCCGTGCAGGAACCCGCGCCCGAGGCACGCATTCCCGTGGTGGCCTGAACTAGCGTATGCCGCCCACATAGCGCTCGACGCCGCCCGCGGGCGGCGTGCGGCTCAGCGCGGGAGCGGCTGCAAAGCCCGCGGGCAACGCGGCCGGCGCGAGCTGCATCGCGCGCTCGAGCTTGTCCGCCCATTCGCCGAGTTCGGGCAGCGCGTCCTGCTGGGCGCGCAGGCGGCAAAAGCGTACCACTTCGCGCGCGTAATCGGCATTGCAGGCCATCCATTCGGTGTCGGTCACGCGCCCGGTCTTGCGCCGCAGCAGCACGTGCACATGGGCGGCCACGGCCAGTCTTTCACTGTCAAGCATCGCAAACTCCTGCTTCTGGATTCAACGCCCGCGCGTCGCCGCACGGGTACCTGCTCTCAGCCCAGGCGCTCGCGGTGCAGCGACAGATCGAGCCCGGTCTGCTCGCTGGCATCGGACACGCGCAGTCCCACGATACGGTCGGTCAGCCACAGCAGCACGCCGGTGGCGACAAAGCTGAACACCGCGACCACGAGCACCGTCAGCATCTGCGTGCCGATCTGCCCCTGCACGCCGGCGATGGTACGGCTGGCAAAAACGCCCGTGAGCAGCGAGCCGACAATGCCGCCCACGCCATGCACGCCGAACACGTCGAGCGCATCGTCGGCGCCCAGCGCGCGCTTGAGCCCGGTCGCGCCCCAGTAGCAGACCGCGCCCGCGATCAGGCCGATCAGCAGCGCCGGGCCCAGGCCCACATAGCCGGCCGCGGGCGTGATCGCCACCAGCCCCGCGACCAGTCCCGAACACAGGCCCAGCAGCGAAGCGCGCCGGCGCAGCAGCCATTCGGCAATCAGCCAGCCGAGCGCGCCGCCCGCGGCCGCCAGATGCGTCACGGCCAGCGCCAGCGCTGCGCGGCTGTCGGCGGCCAGCGCCGAGCCGGCGTTGAAGCCGAACCAGCCAATGAGCAGCAGGCTCGCGCCCAGCATGGTCCAGCCCAGGTTGTAGGGCTCGAAGGCTTCGCGGCCATAGCCCTGGCGCGGGCCCAGATACCAGGCGCAGGCCAGGCCCGCCGCGCCCGCATTGACATGCACCACCGTGCCGCCGGCGAAATCCAGCGCGCCCAGGCGCGCGAGCCAGCCACCGGGCTCCCAGACCCAGTGCGCGACCGGCACGTAGACGGCCAAGGTCCACAAGGCGATGAACACCAGCAGCGCCGTGAACCGCATGCGCTCGACCAGCGCGCCCACCAGCAGCGCCGCCGTGATCACCGCGAACGACAGCTGGAACATCGCGAAGGCCGCTTCGGGCACGTTGGGCGCCATATGGCTCACGCTGACCCGCTGGCCTGCCCAGTCGGGGTCCAGGCCGGCGAAACCCAGGCGCGACAAGCCGCCAAGAATGCCGTCGCCGGGTGTGAACGCCAGCGAATAGCCAGCCGCGAACCACAGCACGCTGACCACGCAGGCCACGAGCAGCACGCTGGCCAGCGTGTTGAGCACGTTCTTGCGCCGCACCATGCCCGCATAGAACAGCGCCACGCCGGGCAGCGTCATCAGCAGCACCAAGGCTGTGCAGACCATGAGCCAGCCGGTGTCGGCGCCGTTGAGCGCGCCCATCGGAACCATGGCCGGGGCCGTCAGCGGAGCGCTGGCCGCGGCGCTCTCGCCTGCGGCGCTGGCGGGCAGCACCCAGCTGGCGAACGCCGCGCCCCCCGTGAGCCCGCCAGCGGCCCGCGCTGCGCGGCCGCGCCTGGATAAGCCTTGCCTGCCTGTCATGTCCATGCCATGCCTCCGGGAAAGAGTGGTTGCTGACAGGCAGGCAAGCACAGGACGTGCCAAAACCGCTGCAAATACGCGCTTTTATTTGCAAACAGTCACACTAGATACATATTGAGCCTCCCCTGGATACCTGTTCACTCCGGGAAACTCCCAATGCACCAAGCGAGTGCAAGCAGTACAGTCCAACCACTCAAGTGCACCTCGGTGCGACGAAGAGGGGCCGAGGAGACACTACTCGACATAGAAATAGACCAATATTCAAAAAGCATACAGCGAGATGCCTTTACAGAGCGCCGGCCCAGTCCGGCGCTTTTTTATTGGGCGTCCCCCGGGCCGGCATGCACCCTGACGGTGCGACAATCTCGGCCCTATGGAATGGCTCTTTGTTTCGCTGGCTTCTATGCTGGCCGGGTTTGTCGATGCCATCGTTGGCGGGGGTGGTTTGATCCTCGTGCCGGCGATTTTCGCGGCGTTTCCCCATGCGCCCCCGGCCACGCTGCTGGGCACGGGCAAAAGTGCATCGGTTTGGGGCACGACCATGTCGGCCTGGCAATATGGCCGGCGCGTGCGCATTCCCTGGGGCCCGCTGACCCCGGCCATCCTGGTGAGCTTCGCGGGCTCGTTTGCCGGTGCCTGGGCGGTGACCGTCATCTCATCGGACTTCCTGCGCAAGCTGCTGCCGGTGGTGCTGGTGCTGGTGCTGATCTACACGCTGCTCAAGAAGGACATGGGCCGCAACCACGCGCCGCGCTTCACGGGCCGCGCCGAAACGCTGATGGCCTGCACCATAGGCCTGGTGATTGGCTTCTACGACGGCTTCTTCGGCCCGGGCACGGGCAGCTTCTTCGTGTTCCTGTTCGTGCGCCTGCTGGGCTACGACTTCCTCAACGCCTCGGTCTCGGCCAAGCTGCTCAACATCGCGACCAATGTCGCGGCCATCGTGCTGTTCAGCCTCAAGGGCCATGTCTGGTGGCATTTCGCGCTTCCTCTGGCGCTGGCGAACGTCATGGGCAGCATGCTCGGCACCTACATGGCCTTGCGCCATGGCACGGGCTTCGTGCGCAGCATCTTCATTCTCGTGGTCAGCGTGCTGATCCTCAAGACCGGCTACGACGCCTTTCTGCGCTGAGCGCACTCCAAGTCAGCAAGCACTTGCAAGCCATGTAGGCCGCATAAGGCAAGGCGATGCGAACTTTTCCGGGTTGCGCCGGGCCGGTGGCAGGCGCGATCATGGCGGCAGGGGTCAAGCCCTGTCCTCCAGGAGATGCGCATGAGAATTCTGCCCGCCGTCACGCTTTTGGCCGCGCTGTGCGTGGCCGCCACCGCCGCGCAGGCGCGGCCGCTGGAATCGGTGCGCAAGGAGGGCACGCTGCGCATCGCGACCGAGGGCCACTACGCGCCGTTCAATTTCTTCCAGGGCAAGCAGCTCACCGGTTTCGAGGTCGAAATCGCCGAACTCGTGGCGCACAAGATGGGGCTACAGCCGCAATGGAAGGCGTTGGGCTTCGATGCGCTGCTCACGGGACTGCAGCAGGACCGCTGGGACGTGGTCATTGCCTCGCATGCGATCACGCCGGAGCGCGCCAAGGCCGTGACCTTTGCCGCGCCGCACTATTGCTCGGGCGGCACCATCGTCTCGCTGACGCCCAAGCTGCGCAGCGCCAGCGATCTCAAGGGCAAGCTCATCGCGGTGCAGACCGGCACAACCTATGCGGCCGAAGTCCAGCGCCTGCCGGGCGTGCAGGCGGTGAAGAACTTCCCCACCGATGCCGATGCGCGCAGCGCGCTGGTTTCCAAGCGCGTCGATGCCATGGTCACCGACCGCTTCGTCGCCAAGGAGCTGCTGCGCAAGTCTCCCGCAGCGGGCTTTCATCTGGGCGAGATGGTCACCGTCGAGCGCATTGCGGCGGCCATGGCGCTGGGCAACACCGGCCTGGCTGACGCCTGGTCGCAGGCGCTGCAGGCCGTGATGGCCGACGGCAGCTATGCCAAGGTCGCGCAGAAGTACTTCCAGGAAGACATACGCTGCCCCGCACCGCGCTGAGCCGGCCACACACAAGGCATCCCATGCCCATTGCCTTCTGGCCCGCACACTGGACGCGCCTGCAGCGCAGCAACGCGACGCTGGTCACGGCGCTGCTGCTGCTGGTGCTGGTCGTGGCCGCGCTGGGCTGGCTGTTTTCCTGGCTGCCCGAACCCATAGGCTCGAGCGCGCAGATATTTGCCGACGGCGCGCGCACCACGCTGTGGCTCACGCTGGTCAGCGGCGGCCTGGGGCTGCTGCTGGGCACGGCGACGGCGCTGGCGCGCACGTCACGCTGGACGCTGCTGCGCTGGGGTGCGCGCTTCTACCTCTGGGTGATACGCGGCACGCCGCTGCTGGTGCAGATCCTGTTCGTCTATTTTGCGCTGCCGCTGCTCATCCCCGGACTGCGCCTGCCCGAGTTCGCGGCGGCGGTGTTGGCGCTGGGGCTCAATGCGGGCGCCTACAACAGCGAAGCGATTCGCGCCGGCCTGCTGGCCGTGCCCCAGGGCCAGACCGAGGCCGCACGCGCGCTGGGCCTGGGCCGGCGCCATGTGTTTCTCGACGTGGTCATGCCCCAGGCGTTCAAGATGGCGCTGCCGCCGCTGGTCAGCAACTTCGTCGCGCTGCTCAAGGATTCGTCGCTGGCCTATGCGATAGGCGTGGTCGAGCTGACCAATGTCGGCAACCGCCTGCAGTCGACGACTTTCCAGCCCATCGCCACGCTCAGCACGGTGGCGCTGACCTATCTGGTGCTGACCACGCTCGTGACCCAGGCGACCCAGGCGATCGAATACCGCTTCGACATCGAAGGCCGAGCGCAATGAGTGGCGCGCCCTACATCGTCATCGACCGGGTCTGCAAATCCTTTGGCGGCCAGCCGGTGCTGCGCGACGTGTCGACGCAGTTCCGCACGGGCGAAGTCAGCGTGATCATCGGCGCCTCGGGCTCGGGCAAGTCCACGCTGCTGCGCGCCATCAACCGGCTCGCGCCGCACGACAGCGGCACCATCACCATTGCGGGCGTTGCCGTGGGGCCGAATGAAGCCACGCTGCAGCAGCAGCGCACCGACGTGGGCATGGTGTTCCAGCAGTTCAACCTGTTCGGTCACATGACGGTGCTCGACAACCTGACGCTCGCGCCGCGGCGCATCCACCGCACGCCGCGCGCCCAGGCGAATGCCCAGGCCATGGCCCTGCTGCGCCGCGTGGGCCTGCAGGAGCACAGCGCCAAGTACCCCTGGCAGCTGTCGGGCGGGCAGCAGCAGCGCGTGGCGATTGCGCGCGCGCTGGCGATGAACCCCAAGGTGATGCTGTTCGACGAGCCGACTTCGGCGCTGGACCCGGAGATGGTGCAGGAAGTGCTGGACGTGATGCGCGAGCTCGCGCGCGCGGGCATGACCATGATCGTCGTGACGCACGAGATGGGCTTTGCACGCGAAGTCGCCGACCGCGTGCTGTTCTTCGACCAGGGGCGCATTGCGCATGAAGCCCCGCCGGCCGAATTCTTCGGTCAGCCGGCCAACGAGCGCATCCGCGCCTTCATCGGCCGCATGGGCGGCTAGCGCTGGGCGCTGTCAGTCTTCGGGCACCCAGCCGACCGCGGCTGCGGCCGGAATCAGCGGCTTTTGCGCCGCTGCCGCAGGACGCGCAGCCGCATCGGCGGGCGCGGCTGCAGGGAAAGGATCGGGCAGCGGCTTGCGCGGCAGGCCTTCGACGGCCACGCTGTCGGCGGGCACGGCGATGTCGTTGGCGCGGCGCGGCTGGCCCATGGGCAGGCGCGCCTGGCCCGAGCGCACCGAAGCAATGTCTTCCTCGCTCGGATATTGGCCCAGCAGCCAGTAGTCGAACACGCGGCGCGCGATCGGCCCTGCAGCTGCGGCGCCAAAGCCCGCGTTCTCGACAATCAGCGCCAGCGCAATGGTGGGCTTGTCGGCCGGCGCATAGGCCATGTAGAGCGAGTGGTCGCGCTGGTATTCGCTGAGCTTGGCCGCGTTGTATTTGTCCTTCTGCCCCACGCCCACGGCCTGGGCCGTGCCGGTCTTGCCGGCCGAGGTATAGGGCGCTCCCGCGAAAATGCCGCGCGCCGTGCCGTCGACGGTCACGGCCGCGACCGCGCGGCGCACGGCTTCGACGTTCTGCGGCTTGTAGCCCAAATCTATACCTGCGGGCTGGGGCAGCTGCTGGTAGCGCCGGGTCAGTGCATCGATCTTGCCCAGGCCCAGATGCGGCTGGTGCTTGACGCCGCTGTTGGCCAGCGTGGCCGTCGCATGCGCGAGCTGCAGCAGCGTGAAATTGTTGTAGCCCTGGCCAATGCCCAGCGAAATGGTTTCACCTGCATACCATTTCTTCTGCTCGGGGCGCTTATAGGTGTTGCGCTTCCACTCCTGGCTGGGCAGCACGCCGCGCGCTTCGCCGCGCACGTCCAGGCCGGTGATCTGGCCAAAGCCCAGCGGCTTCATGAAATCGTGCATGGCATCGACACCCATGTCGTTGGCCAGCTGGTAGAAATACACGTTGCTCGACTTGACGATGGCGCGGTGCAGGTCGACGGGGCCGTTGGGGTGGCCGCTGCGGAATGTGTGGCCGCCGAAGGTCCAGCTGCCGTTGTCCTGCGTGATGCTGTCGGTGCGGCGCGCGCCGCGCTCGAGCGCGCCCAGCGCCATGAAAGGCTTGTAGGTCGAGCCCGGCGGGTAGGTGCCGCGCAGCGCGCGGTTGAGCATGGGACGGTCTATGGACTCGTTGAGCTGGGTCCAGCTTTCCTGGTCTATGCCGTCGACAAACAGGTTCAGGTCGAACGCCGGGCGGCTGACCATGGCCAGCACTTCGCCGTTGCGCGGGTCGATCGCGACCAGCGCACCGCGGCGGTTGCCGTAGAGCTGCTCGATCATGCGCTGCAGGCGGATGTCGAGCGACAGCACCAGGCTGTCGCCGGGCGTCGCGGCGCGGCTGCCGAGCTTGCGCACCGCATAGCCGCCGGCCGAAGTCTCGAGCTGCTCCCAGCCCGTGAGGCCGTGCAGGTCCTTTTCGTAGCTCTGCTCTATGCCCAGCTTGCCTATGACTTCGGTGCCGCGGTAATTGGCCGCGTCCTCGGAGTCCTCTATCACTTCCTTCTCGCGCTGGTTGATGCGGCCTATGTAGCCGATCACATGGCTGGCCGTCTCTTCGAGCGGGTAGGAGCGAAACAGCCGGGCCTTGATGTCGACGCCGGGAAAGCGATAGCGCTGGGCGGCGAAATGCGCGACTTCCTCGTCGCTCAGGCGGGTGCGTATGGGCAGCGACTCGAAGTTCTTCGAGTCATCGACCAGGCGCTTGAACTTGCGCCGGTCGCGCGGCGTGATTTCGACCAGGGTCGCGAGTTCATCTATCGTCGCTTCGAGGTCCTTGACCTTGGAGCGCGTGATCTCCAGCGTATAGGCGGCGTAATTGGTCGCGAGCACCACACCGTTGCGGTCGAGGATCTGGCCGCGGTTGGGCACGATGGGCACGACCGCCGTGCGATTGCTTTCGGCGCGTTCGGCCAGGTCTTCGTGGCGCACCACCTGCAGCACCAGCAGCCGCCAGACAAGCAGGCAGAACGCCAGCAGCACCACGGCCGCGACCACCCAGATCCGCAGTCGGAAACGCGACTGTTCGGCTTCGGAGTCTATGACTTCCATCATGCGGCGCACCTCGCGCAGCGGGCAGGCCAGGGCTTTATCCGCAGCATGATCAGAGCGGCCGGTTTTCGTCGGCGTCGGGCGCGCGCCGCTGCGGTGCGAGCAGCACCATGCTGATCAGCGGCCAGAGCAGGGCTTCGGCCAACGGCGCGATCACCATGCTCCAGCCGGGAAAGACACCGCCGCTGATCATGCGCACGACCAGCGCCACGGCATGCGCCATGAAGAACAGCGGCAGCATCTGCAGCGCCTGCACCGGCAGGCTGAACCACAGCAGGCGGCGGCGCATGCTCACCGCGCCGAACACCAGCAGGCAATAGACCAGCGCGTGCTGACCCAGCAAGGCGCTGTGCTGCACATCCATGCACAGGCCGAACATGAAGGCCAGCCCCATGCCCACGCGCTGCGGCTGGTGCACGCTCCAGAACGCGATCAGCATCATCAGCAGATCGGGCATCCAGGCGACGCGGCCCAGTGGCAGCATGTTGACGGCCAGCGCCGCGACCAGGCTCGCGCCCATGAACACCGGGTTGACCGGCAGCAGCAAGGGTTGACCGCGCGGCATGATCATCGCGCAGTCTCCTGGCGTGCGCGCGCTGCCGCTGGGGCGGGCGCGGGCGTGGCGGTTTTCTCGCCGGTTTTGGGGGGAACTGCGCGTGCCGGGGCCGCGGCCTTGGCAGCGGGTGCTGCGGGCTTGGCCGCCGCGGCAGGCGCCACGGGCGCCTGCGCTGTGGGCGCGTCGTCGACGGCCAGCACGGGCGGCAGCACCAGCACATGGCGCGCCTGCTGGACGCGCGCCATGGGCTCGCAATAGATGCGCGAAAACGCGGAGTCGGCGCGGTGCTCCACGCGCAGCACGCGTGCCACGGGAATTCCCGCAGGGTAGACGCCGTCGACGCCGCTGGTGGTCAGCAGGTCGCCCTCGACCACATCGGCATTGCTGGGAACGAAGCGCAGTTCGATATTGCCGCCGCCGCCGGGCGCAGGGTCGCCATAGGCGACGCTGCGCGCGCCGGTGCGCGGGTTGAAGACGGGAATCGCCTGGTCACGGTCGATCAGCAGCGTGACTTCGCTGCGCAGCGCATAGACCCGCGTGACCTGGCCCAGCACGCCGTTGGCGTCGAGCACGGGCGAGCCCAGCGCGATGCCCGAGGTCTGGCCGCGGTCTATGACCACGCGGCGGGTATAGGGATCGGGAGTGTCGTGCACCACTTCGGCGGCCTGGCCGGGGCTGACCAGATGCTCGCGCAGCGCCAGCAAGGCGCGCAGATGCAGGTTCTCGTCGAGCAGCTGCTCGGCCAGGTGCGCGCTCTGCGCGACCTGCACCAGCCGCTGGTCGGCAGCGCGGGCCTGGGCCTGGGCCTGTTCCATCGACTGCATGTAGTCAGCGCCCTGCTGAAACAGGGCCACGGGCTGGACCACCAGCCACTGCACGGGGTAGAGCACGCTGGCGACGACCTGGCGCACCGGCTCGGTCAGCTTGAAGCGCGCGTCGGCGACCATCAGGAACAGCGCCAGCGCGCTGTAGAACGCCACTTGCGACAGCAGCGAAGGGCCCTGGCGAAACAGCGAGGGCGCGCGCCGGTCAACGGTTCCGATAGGCATCAGGCGTGCCCCTGCGCTGCATGCGCCGCATGCAGTGAAAAATGGTGCGCCTGCATGTCATTCACTTCTCGCCCTCTGCCGCAATGCCGTCGGGTTCACTCGCTGACGAAAATGCTTCCGTAGCGGTCAAGCTCATCGAGCGACATGCCGCAGCCGCGCACCACGCAGGTCAGCGGTTCTTCGGCGACCAGCACCGGCAGGCCGGTTTCCTCGGCCAGCAGGCGGTCGAGGTCGCGCAGCAGTGCGCCGCCGCCGGTCAGCATCATGCCGCGCTCGGCGATGTCGGCGCCCAGTTCGGGCGGCGTCTGCTCGAGCGCGTTCTTCACGGCCGAGACGATCTGGTTGAGCGGTTCGGTCAGGGCTTCCAGCACTTCATTGCTGGAAATCGTGAAGCTGCGCGGCACGCCTTCGGAAAGGTTGCGGCCCTTGACTTCGATCTCGCGCACTTCGGAGCCGGGGAAGGCCGAGCCGATCTGCTTCTTGATGAGTTCCGCCGTGGGCTCGCCGATCAGCATGCCGTAGTTGCGGCGGATGTAGCTGATGATGCTTTCGTCGAACTTGTCGCCGCCGACACGCACCGAGCCCTTGTAGACCATGCCGCCCAGCGAGATCACGCCGACTTCGGTCGTGCCGCCGCCGATGTCAACCACCATCGAGCCCGAGGCGTCGAACACCGGCAGGCCGGCGCCAATGCCCGCGGCCATGGGTTCCTCGATCAGGCGCACGGTGCGCGCACCCGCGGCTTCGGCCGCGTCCTTGATCGCGCGGCGCTCGACCTGGGTCGAACCGCAGGGCACGCAGATGACGATGCGCGGGCTGGGAGCAAAAATGTTCCGCGGGTGCACCATCTTGATAAACTGCTTGATCATCTGCTCGGTGATCACGAAGTCGGCAATGACGCCGTCCTTCATCGGGCGTATGGCTTCGATGTTGCCGGGCACCTTGCCGAGCATGGCCTTGGCCTCGCGGCCCACGGCCTGGATCACCTTCTTGCCGTGCGGGCCGCCTTCGTGGCGGATCGCGACTACCGAGGGTTCGTCCAGGACAATGCCTTTGTCACGGGCGAAAATAAGCGTATTTGCTGTGCCAAGATCAATGGCCAGGTCGGTGGAGAAATACCGACGAAAAGCTCCGAACATTCAAAAGTCCTCTCAGGCACGGTCGGCGCGTCGGCCGGCCATCGCCAGGTATCAGGGGGGGTGGGAGTGCAATTGGGTTCAATGCTGCAAATACCGCCTAAAAGATGGTAATGCGGCAAAGCCGAGATAATACCGTATCCCCTGTGAATAACCCCTGCCGACTTGACCCGGATCACAGCTTTACTTCTGGTTTCCTCTTTCTAAAACCCTATGGCACTGACCTCTCAAGACATCGAGCGCATCGCCAATCTGGCACGGCTTGAACTATCCTCCGCCGAGAGTGAGCGCATGCTCTCCCAGCTCAACGGCTTTTTCGGCATCGTCGAGAAGATGCAGGCTGTGGATACTTCGGGCATCGCGCCGCTGTCCCACCCCGTGGCGGCCATTGAAGACGTGCAATTGCGCCTGCGCGAGGACATTGCGAGCGAGCCCAACAACCGCGAAGCCAACCAACTGAACGCACCGGCCGTCGAGCGCGGCCTGTTCCTGGTTCCCAAAGTGATCGAGTAAGGCTTTCCCCGCATGACTTCGCATTCCACCGATCTGCACGATCTGAGCGTCACCGCGCTCGCCGAACAGCTGCGCACCCGCCAGGTTTCCGCCGTCGAGACCGCCCAGCACTTTCTTGACCGCGCCAAGGCGCAGCATACGCTGGGCGCCTATGTGGCGCTCAATGAAGAAGCCACACTGGCCCAGGCGCGCGCCGCTGATGCGCAGCTGGCCACGGGCAATGCGGGCACGCTGACCGGCGTGCCCATCGCGCACAAGGACATCTTCGTCACGCGCGACTTCCCCACCACCGCGGGCTCGAAGATGCTCGCCGGCTACCGCTCGCCGTTCGACGCGACCGTGGTCACGCGCCTGGCCGAGGCCGGCGCCGTGACGCTGGGCAAGCTCAACTGCGACGAATTCGCCATGGGCTCGGCCAACGAGAATTCGGCCGTGGCCCCCATAGGCTTCGACGCCCCCGCGCCGGTGCGCAACCCCTGGGACCTGTCGCGCGTTCCCGGCGGCTCGTCGGGCGGCTCGGCCGTGGCCGTGGCCGCGCGCCTGGCGCCGGCCGTGACCGGCACCGACACCGGCGGCTCTATCCGCCAGCCGGCCTCGTTCTGCGGCATCACGGGCATCAAGCCCACCTACGGCCGCGCTTCGCGCTACGGCATGATCGCGTTTGCCTCCAGCCTCGACCAGGCCGGCCCTATGGCGCGCAGCGCCGAAGACTGCGCGCTGCTGCTCAGCGCCATGTGCGGGCCCGATCTGGACCGTGACTCCACGTCGCTGGACCGCCCGGTCGAGAACTTCGGCGCCACGCTGAACAACGACATCGCCGGCCTGCGCATAGGCGTGCCCGCCGAGTTCTTCGGCGACGGCCTGTCGGCTGACGTGCGCGCGGCCGTGGACGCCGCGCTGCAGGAGTACGTGAAGCTCGGCGCCAAGCTGGTGCCCATCGAGCTGCCGCGCACCGAACTGTCGATTCCCGTCTATTACATCCTGGCCCCGGCCGAAGCCTCGTCCAACCTGTCGCGCTTCGACGGCGTGAAGTTCGGCCACCGCGCCAAGGGCTACACGGACCTGGTCGACATGTACAAGAAGACGCGCGCCGAAGGCTTCGGCGACGAAGTCAAGCGCCGCATCATGATCGGCGCCTATGTGCTCAGCGAAGGCTACTACGACGCCTACTACCTGCAGGCGCAGAAGATCCGCCGCATGATCGCCGACGACTTCCAGGCCGCGTTCCAGCACTGCGACGTGATTGCCGGCCCGGCCGCGCCCACGGTCGCCTGGCAGCTGGGCGCCAAGAGCGACCCGCTGGCCAACTACCTGGCCGACATCTACACGCTGCCGGCCTCGCTGGCCGGCCTGCCCGGACTGAGCCTGCCCGCGGGCTTCGGCGCCGGCGGCATGCCCGTGGGCCTGCAGCTCATTGGCAACTACTTCCGCGAAGGCCAGCTGCTCAATGCAGCCCACCGCTTCCAGCAAGCCACCGATTTCCACCTGCGCCAACCCGCGGGCCTGGCCCTGTAATCACGCCGGGAGAACCACTTACCCATGACTGCCAAACTCATTCACGGTTACGAAGTCGTCATCGGCTTCGAGACCCATGCCCAGCTCGCGACCCAATCGAAGATCTTCAGCCGTGCGGCCACGGCCTTCGGCGCCGAGCCCAACACCCAGGCCTGCGCGGTCGACATGGCCCTGCCCGGCACGCTGCCGGTGATGAACAAGAAGGCCGTCGAATGCGCGATCAAGCTCGGCCTGGCGCTGGGCTCGAAGATTGCGCCGCGCAGCATCTTCGCGCGCAAGAACTACTTCTACCCCGATCTGCCCAAGGGCTACCAGATCAGCCAGTTTGAAATTCCCGTGGTGCAGGGCGGCGAAGTGTCGTTCTTCCTTGGCGAGGAAAAGAAGACTGTGCGCCTGGAACGCGCCCACCTCGAAGAGGACGCGGGCAAGTCGCTGCACGAGGACTTCATCGGCCAGTCGGGCATCGACCTGAACCGCGCCGGCACGCCGCTGCTGGAAATCGTCACCCAGCCCGACATGCGCTCGACCGAGGAAGCCGTGGCCTATGCGCGCGAGCTGCACAAGGTCGTGACCTGGATTGGCATCTGCGACGGCAACATGCAGGAAGGCAGTTTCCGCTGCGACGCCAACGTCTCCGTGCGCAAGCCCGGCGGACCCCTGGGCACGCGCCGTGAAATCAAGAACCTCAACAGCTTCAAGAACATGCAGCAGGCGATCGACTACGAGATCCGCTGGCAGATCGAGGAGATCGAGGACGGCCGCAGCATCCAGCAGGCCACGGTGCTGTTCAACCCCGACACGGGCGAGACGCGCGCCATGCGCACCAAGGAAGACGCGGCCGACTACCGCTACTTCCCCGATCCCGACCTGCCGCCGCTGGTGGTCGCGCAAAGCTGGGTCGACGAAGTGCGCGCGGGCATGCCCGAGCTGCCGCGCCAGCGCGCCGCGCGCTTTGTCGCCGACTACGGCCTGCCCGAGTACGACGCGACCACGCTGACCCAGAGCCAGGACATGGCCAGCTATTTCGAGGCCGTGGCCCAGGCCTGCGGCCAGGCCAAGCTGGCGTCGAACTGGATCATGGGCGAGATCTCGCGCCGCCTGAACACCGAGGAAATCGGCATTGCCGACGCCAAGGTGGGCAGCGCCCAGCTGGCCCAGCTCATCGCCCGCATCTCCGACGGCACGATCAGCAACAACGCCGCGCGCCAGGTGTTCGAAGCCCTCTGGGCTGGTGAGGCCGACAACGTCGACGCCGTCATCGAAGCCAAGGGCCTCAAGCAGATGAACGACAGCGGTGCGCTCGAAGCCATCATTGACGAAGTCATCGCCGCCAACCCCGGCAACGTCGAGCAATACCGCGCGGGCAAGGACAAGGCGTTCAACGCGCTGGTCGGCCAGGTGATGAAGGCCTCCAAGGGCAAGGCCAATCCTGGCCAGGTCAACGATCTACTCAAGGCCAAACTCGCCTGAGTTCCAGCGCCCGCAGACTGCCTGGGCAGCCGCGGGCGCCGCTTTTCCGGGCTGCGCCTTGCGGCGTTGCCCCGTCGTCATGCAATCTCTCACGCGCATCCTGGGCAGCTGGGGCCCGCTGGCCCAGCGCCCGTCCAGCAGCGAACTGCTGCACAGCTCGCTGGGCGCGGCCCTGGGCCTGGCGCTGTCGGGCCTGCTGGTCTGGATAGGCGCGGCCCACGGCCTGCTGTTCCTGTTCGCGCCGCTGGGCGCCAGCGCCGTGCTGGTGTTTGCCGTGCCCAACAGCCCGCTGGCCCAGCCCTGGCCGGCAATCATGGGCAATACGCTGTCGGCGCTCTGGGCCCTGCTGCTGCTTGCCGCCCTGCCCCACCTGCCCAGCCCCTGGCCCGAAGCCATTGCCGTCGGCGGGGCGATTGCAGTGATGCTGATGTGCCGCGCGCTGCATCCGCCGGGCGGCGCGATGGCCTTGCTGGTCGTGCTGGCCGCGGCAAAGCTGGTGCCGCTGGGCTGGCATCTGATTGCCACCGTCTTTTTGCTGACCCTGGCGCTGGTGCTGGCCGGCGTGTTCTACCACCGCGCGACGCGCCGCATCTATCCGCTGCGCCACAAGCCGCCCGCACAGGCGCGCACGCCGGCCGCGGGCCGGCTGGCGTTGAGCAACGATGAGCTCGCGGCCCTGCTCACGCGCTTCGACCAGTCGTACAACCTGAGCCCCGACGACCTGGGCGAACTGCTGGCCGCGGCCGAAGAGCAGGCCATACAGCGGCGCTTTGCGGCCGTGACCTGCGGCGAAGTCATGTCGGCCAAGCTGCTGACCGTAGCCCCCACGGACTCGCTGGAAACCGTCGCCGACCTGTTCCACCGCCATCTGGTCAAGAGCCTGCCCGTGGTCGGCGCGCAAGGCGAACTGCTGGGCCTGCTGCTGCGCTCCGACCTGTTCGACTGGCTCTGGGAAGGCCACCGGCGCAGCCGCTGGCGGCAGTTGCTGCAGCCGCGCACGCCAGCCGCGACCGTGCGCAAGCTGATGCGCGCGCCGGAGATCTGCGTGCAGGAGGCCACGCCGCTGGGCGAGCTGCTGGGCACGTTGGCCCAGCACACCGTGGCTTTCATTCCCGTGCTGCGCGGCCACCAGCTCGCGGGCCTGATCACTCGCAGCGACGTGATTCGCGCGCTGCTCCAGCTGCGCTAGGGGCCGCCCGGCGACACATGGGTTGGCCCGTGCGCCCCGGCGTTACGTCCCAGGTAACGTGACAAGCGACGTAACGCCGTCACGCGACATGCTTGCGGCGCCAGATAAAACCCAATGAAATCAAATACTTGGGAGTTCGGCCGGAAGGGCTGGTGCGGCTGAATCGGATGGCACGGATGTTGCGGCATTGCATGCAGAAACACCGTTGTGCCCCCTTTCACGCTCAGATATCAGGAGCATCTGTATGTCCGCACTCCTCGCGCCCGCTCATCTCCACCAACAGAGCATGTGGTCTTCCGGCCTGGACTCGGAAGACCTCGAAGGTCCGGCCCCCGTGCCCGAAGCCCGTCTGGCAAGCGTGCGCGAGCAGGCGATCTGCTACGCGCTGAGCCGCCATGTGCCCGACATGGCGCATGGCTTTGTGGTGTCGGTCAACCAGCGCCACTGGCAGGTCAGCGGCGATCTGGCGACGCGCATTGCGTCGCTGATCCGCGAGGCGCTGATGGAGGAACTGGCCAGGACGGAATAATTGCCGCAGGATTGCGGCACGCCGATAACCTCGATCCGGTTGCGGCCTTCGGGACCATTGCCCATTCTGCGCTGCGTAAGCGCATGCCGCGTCTGCAGCGCCAGGCCTCCCTGTCATGCCCGCTCTGACCTACACTATGCTGGTGAAACGACCGGCATGGGCTCGGTCGCAACGGGTTTGATTGCGATGACAGAAAGGGACACAGCCATGAGTACCACCATTGCCCAGCTCGATCTCGACAAGCTCCGCCACATCGTGCAGAAGTTCGATGCGTCCTCGTTCACGGCCGCGGGCATTGCCAGCGAATACAGCCAGGGCGCGGCCTCCGACGAGGAGATTGCGCTGATCGAGGAACAGCTGCAGCGCCATGCCCCGGTGCTGGGCATACACGCGCTGCCCGCGCAAGGCAGCGGCGCCACCGTGTGGCGCACCGTCTGACACCCCAGGCCGCGCCAGCCCCCGCGCCACCGCAGGTCGCTGCCCGTCGCCGCGACCTGTCTCCTTTCTTTCCCAGGATTTCCCGTTTCTATGCCCTCTTTGGATTTCAAGCTTGAGAAAAAGCTCTTTCGCCAGTTCTACGACCAGCACCTCGATTCGCTGGAAGAGGCCAAGGAGACTTTCGCGGCGCTGGCTCGCTCGCTGCTCAAGCAGGTTCCGGGCTTGCAGCTGTCGAAGATAGAAGCCCGCGTCAAGGACAGGGAAGAGTGCATCCACAAGTTCCAGAGCAAATACCTGCTGGCGCTTGAAGCCACACAGCAGCCTTATACGATCCAGGAGCATGTGACCGACCTGATAGGCCTGCGCATCGTGTGTCTCTACGAAGACGAAGTGCACCGCGTCAAGAAAGTGCTGTCCGAGCATTTCGAAGTCATAGATACCACCGACAAGTCGGCCTCGCTCGAAAGCACCGAAGGCGAGTTCGGCTACAAGGGCCTGCATCTGGACCTGCGCCTGGGCGCGGCCCGGCGCAACCTGCCCGAGTACGCGTCCTATGCCGACTCGCGCGTCGAAGTGCAGATCCGCACCATCATCCAGGACTCCTGGAGCGTGCTCGATCACCAGATCAAGTACAAGAAGTCGATTCCCGGCAGCCTCAAGCGCCGCATCAACACGCTGGCCGCGCTGTTCGAGCTCGCCGACCGCGAGTTCCGCGAAATCCGCGACGCCACGGCCCAGGAACTGGCCGAGGCCGAAAGCCCCAACGCCTACGAGGAACTCGAAGCCGAGGAGCAGCCCAGCATTCCGGCGCCGCGCTCGAGCGAGACTTCGCACGACGAAGACGGCTCGACTCCGGCACTCGCGAGCGCGCCGTCCGCCACGCGCGGCCAGCAGCTCGATGCCTTCGGCTTTCTGCGCATCGCCAACCATTTCTTCAACGGTTTCGAGTTCGCACCGCACAAGGTCGACAGCTTCACCCAGGAAATCAACAGTTTCCGCCCCGGACTCACGCGCACCGGCTTCAACCAGAGCATGCGCACGCACATCAGCACCGTCAAGGACTACAAGAAGCATTTCGAGCTGCTGCATCCTACCGACGCCATGAGTCCCTATGAAGTCATACGCCACTGCATGTACCTCAGCGACAAGCGCAGCTTCCAGCACCTGCTGGGCGCCGACATGCGCCAGGCGTTCGAGCGCTGGCTGAGCACGCAGCAGGACGCACAAGCCACCGCCTGACGCCCGGTCTCTTGCGGGGTCGGGGCCAGCGTTTATGCTCTGGCCCCATGGATTGGTCTGATTACCCTTTTGCCCGCCTCTATGCCTCGGTGCTGGCCGCGCTGTTCATCACATTGGCCGCGGTCTGGCGCGTGCAGCGCGCGGCCTCGGCCGTGCTCGCGGCTTCGCCCCAGGGGCGCACGGCGCGGCGCCTTGCCTGGGCCTACGCGGTGGGCGCGCTGGTCTGGTGGGGCTACGCCGCCTATTCCGGCTATGGACGCTTTCTGACCGACGCGGCGCTGGCACAGTTGATGAGCACCGACACGCTGGTATCGCTGGCGCTGTTCATAGGCGCGATTGCCTGGGGCGCGGCGTTCATGCTGCAGTTGGTGCTGCGCCTGCTCAGGACCGAGCAGCAGCGCGGCGGCAAGCGCCAGCGCTGAAAACGCCTCAGGGGGGCGAAGCCCACAGCTGGCGCAGCTGGGTGAGCTCGGCGTCGAAACGCTGCTGCAGCCGGCGCTTTTCCTGCTCCTGGGTCGCGAGATAGCGCGCCTGCTCGGCCAGCCCCTCGTCGCTTTGCGCGATCTGGCGGCGCAAGGCCACGGGCGCGCGCGCCGGCTCCTTGGCGTAGAACTCCATTTCGGTATCGAGCCTGCGGCGCTCCGTGCGCAGGTCGTCCACACGCCGCTGCGCCAGCGCCGCGACATCGTCGATCTGGGCCAGGGCCGCCGCGCGCTCGGCATCGTGCGCGGCCTTGTCGGGATAGCGGTAGGCCAGCGCGCGCTGGCGCCGGATTTCGTCCCTGGCGCGCTGCTCGGCCTGCAGTTGCTGGCGGCGCTGTGCGGCCTGGGCCTCGCGCTCGGCTTCGGTGAGCGTCGGGCCTATGCGCGTGCGCTCCACGCCCGAAGGCCCCAGCAGGCGCTGTTCTCGGTCCACGCAGGCGGCGATCGGGCGGTCGGCGGTCAGCCGCCGGCCCTGGGCATCGGTGCAGCTGTAGATGCCCACCTCGGGCGCATTCAGCGCCATCGCCGGAGAAGCCACGACGGCGGCCGCCGCGGCCAAGGCCGCCCCCCAGACTCTCGCGATGATGGACACCAAATGCATGAACCGGATTACCCCTTGTCGTTGACTCCATAGCGCTGGCGGTAGGCCAGCACGCGCGCATGGTGTTCCTGCATGGATTGTCCTGCATCACCACTGCCCTGGTCCAGATAAAGCAATAAGTCGGCCAGGTTGGCAATGGTGCAGACCTGCATGCCCAGCTGGTGGCGCACATACTGCACCGCGCTGTGCGCCACGTCCTGGCCATTCTCGGTGGCCATCTCCTGGCGGTCCAGCGCAATCGCCACGCCATGGGGAATCGCACCCGCGGCCTTGATCAGCGCGATCGATTCGCGCGCGGCCGTGCCCGCCGACATCACGTCGTCGATGATCAGCACCCGGCCCTGGAGCGGCGCGCCGACCAGGCTGCCGCCTTCGCCATGGTCCTTGGCTTCCTTGCGGTTATAGGCGAACGGCACGTTGCGGCCCTGGCGCGCGAGTTCCACGGCCACGGTCGCGGCCAAGGGAATGCCCTTGTAGGCCGGACCGAAGACCATGTCGAACTCGACGCCGCTGGCAATGATGGCTTTTGCATAGAATTCTGCCAGCCGACCCATTTTCGCGCCGTCGTCAAACAGGCCCGCATTGAAGAAATATGGGCTCATGCGCCCGGCCTTGGTCTTGAATTCGCCAAAGCGCAGCACGCCTGCGTCCACCGCAAACCGCACAAATTCCAGCGCCAAAAGATTCTTGTCGTCCTGACGCGCGTCACCTATCACCATTGGATCCATCCTTGTTCAAATTAACCAGCCTCAACCTCAACGGTATCCGCTCCGCCACGACCAAAGGCGTCGAGTCCTGGATCGCGGCCACTGCGCCGGATTGTATTTGCGTGCAGGAAGTCAAGGCCCAGGCCGCTGATATAGCCGGGCGCTTCGAAGTGCTCGCCGAGTTGCGCGGGCACTTCCATTTTGCCGAGAAAAAGGGCTATTCGGGCGTGGGCATCTACAGCCGGCACGAGCCCAGCGACGTGGTCATAGGCTTCGGCTCGCACGAGTTCGACGCCGAGGGCCGCTATGTCGAGGCGCGCTTCGACACGCCCACGCGCAAGCTGTCGATCATCAGCGCGTACTTTCCCAGCGGCTCGTCGGGCGAACTGCGCCAGGGCGCGAAGTTCCGCTTCCTCGCCGAAATGCACACGCATCTGATGCGCATGAAAGGCGAGCGCGAGTTCATCCTGTGCGGCGACATCAACATCGCCCACCAGAACATTGACTTGAAAAACTGGCGCAGCAACCAGAAAAACAGCGGCTTCACGCCCGAGGAACGCAGCTGGATGACAACTTTGTTGCACACAAGCGAGCCTACTGGTGGCCTGATTGACGTTTACCGTCACCTTTGCCCCGACACCACCGACGCCTGCTACACCTGGTGGAGCAACCGCGGCCAGGCCTATGCCAACAACGTGGGATGGCGCCTGGACTACCACCTGGCGACGCCGGCCACGGCCGCGCTGGCGCGCGCCGAGCACATCTACAAGGATGTGAAGTTCTCGGACCACGCGCCCATCACGGTGGATTACGACTTCACGCTCTGAGGCGCCGCGGGCATCAGGCGGTGGGCACGGTGCCGCCGTCGTTCAGATGTTCGGAGCCCGAGATCGACGCCGCGCGCTCTGACACCAGAAAGGTGAGACCGGGCAGGCAATGAGTCACGGTAGCGACGGAATCTGGGTCTGGGCTGAAGGCCGGCTGAAGGCGGGCTGAAGACGCGCGCCGTCGTCGGCAGAGGCGGCGCCGGTGTCAGTACAGGTCATGCCGGACAGCATGGTCGTAATGCGCGTTGATCTCCTCGACCTGCGCCTCACCGATCTCGGTCGGGGCGTCTCCCATTCGGGCAAGCGCCGCCATCATGCGCCCCACCGTCGGCAGCGCGCCGCGCTCGCTCCTCGCGCCTTCGCTCCACAGACCCGCGCGGTTGATGGCCTTGCCGCAGTGCAGCAGTACCTCATCGATGCGCACCACGGTCGCGGTCTTGGGGCGGCGCTCTTTCTCCCGCAGCTCGTCCAGCAGTTCCACGGCTGTCGACACGCGGCCGCGGCCGTTGATGCGCAGGAAGATCTCCAGTCCGGGAAACAGGAACAGCATGGCGATGCGCTCGTCGCGCTCGAGGTTGCGCAGCGACTCGATGCGGTTGTTGCCGGGCCAGTCGGCAAAGGCCACCGTGTGGGGATCCAGCACATGCACGAAGCCGGCAGGGCCGCCGCGCGGCGAGGCGTCCAGGCCGCGCTCGCTGCCCGTGGCCAGGCAGAAGAAGGTCGCGACCTTGAGGTATTCCATGTGGAAATCGACCAGCCGGTCGAGCACCGCCTTCTGGATCATCTCGGAAGGCGGCGCATAGAGCTGGTCCAGGTCCGGCTGGTCTGTCATGGCCGCGCCTCCACGAAGGCGCGCAGCTGTGGATTCCTGATCTCCAGCACGTTGAACAGCCCGAGCGCGCGCAGCGCGGGAAGCGCCGCTTCGATGGCGCTCAGCACGGCAAGGCGGTCCTGGCCCATGAGGGCGGGATCGTCCAGGGCCGCGGCGTTGGCGAGAAATGCGCCGACCGTGCCCTTGCGTATGGTCGTGCCGTTGATGTGAACTTCGTTGACGTCGTCTGGAAGGATGTCCTGTGCGCGCATGGGCGGCTCTCCTGAATATGTGGCCTCCAGCCTAAGGACAAACCTTGTGGCGGCTGTAAACTTCATCGGCCATTCAATAGCTCCCAGCCGCCATATTCACCATGTCCGATCCGATACTGCAATTGCGCGACTTCGTCGACATGCCGGCCGGCCCCATCGTGCTGGCGGCCGGCGCAAGCCTGGAGGAGGAGCTGGCGTCCGGCCCGCACCGGCACGCGCGCGGTCAGCTGTTCGGTTCGCTGCGCGGACTGCTGTCGGTGGGACTGGAAAACGGCATGTGGATAGTGCCCGCAATCCATGCCGTGTGGCTGCCGCCACACACCCTCCATTCGGGCCGATCGCACGGCCCGTATAACGGCTGGAGCGTCTATGTCGCCGAAGCCGCCTGCGCCGACCTGCCGCAGCAGGCCTGCACCATTCGCATCTCCGGCCTGCTGCGCGAGGCCGTGCTGCGGGCCTGCTCCTGGGCCCCGGACTCTCTGGAACCCTTGGGGACGGCGCGCTCGCATGTTGCGGCCTTGATACTCGAGGAGATCCGCAGCCTGCCCGTCGAGCCCTTCGGCCTGCCGCTGCCGCGTGACCCACGGCTGCAGCGCATCGCGCAGGCGCTGATCGCCGACCCCGCCGACGACCGGGATCTGCAGCGCTGGGCGGACTGGGCGGGCGTCAGCTCGCGCACGCTGAGCCGGCGTTTCGTGCTCGAGACCGGCTTCAATTTCACCGCCTGGCGGCAGCGCGCCCGCCTGATGCGCTCGCTGGAAATGCTTGCCGCGGGCATGCCCGTGACGGCCATCGCCCTGGACCTGGGCTATTCGACCGCAAGCGCCTTCATCGGCTTGTTCCGGCGCAGCTTTGGCGAGACGCCGGCGGCGTATCGCGCACGCCTTTGAGCGGCCCCCTCCCCGGGCGTCAGGCGCGTGGCGACGGCGGTGCGGGCAGAAAATTCGACGGCGTGAGGCCGAACTGGCGCTTGAACGCCTGCGTGAACGCGCTGTGGCTTTCATAGCCGCAGTCCAGCGCCACGCGCATCAAGGGCTGGCCGCAGACGATGGCCGCCATGGCCCCGAGCAGCCGCGCCTGCAGCTGCCACTGGCCGAAGTTCATTCCCGTGCTCTTGCTGAAATGCCGGTGGAAGGTCTTGGCGCTCATCGCCAGCGACTGCGCCCAGTCCTGCGCCAAACGCCCCTGGGCCGGGTTGTCGGTGATCGCGCGGCACACCGCCGCCATGCGCGCGTCGTCGGGCCAGGGCAGATGGAAAGGCAGGGCCGCGGGCTCGCGCAGCTCCTGCAGCAGCAGGGCTGCGAGCAGCTCGCCGCGCGGCGTCTCGCAGACCTGCGTGCCCAGGGCCGCCGCCGCGCAAATCAGCTCGCGCAGCAGCGGCGACACATGGACCACGCAGTCGGTTTCCGGCAGGGCGCGCGCGGCATCGGGCAGCACCAGCACGCTGCAGATGCGCGCCGCGCTGCGCATCAGGATGCGGTGGCGGACATGGGGCCGCAGCCAGACCGCGGTGGTGGGCGGCACGATCCAGCGGCCGGTCGTGGCCTCGACCACCATCACCCCGTCCAGCGCGCACAGCAGCTGGCCGCGCGCATGGCGATGGAAATCGACGGCAAAGCCGGCCGGATAGTCGGCGGCCACGCCTGTCATCCACGAGGAATACGCCGAATGGTCGTGGGGGTCGGCCTCGGGCAATGGATGGGAAGGCAAACGCGCTCCTGTGATCGAATGTCCATTTGCATATAGGGATCGTCCAATTGTATGGAGCCCGCCTTGCGGCCGGCGATTAATCTGGGCTTCTTCCTTGAAATCCACGTCATGAACCTGCAACGCCCCCTGCGACTACCGCTGCTGACCCCTCGTCGGGGTCAGTGCGCCGCCGCCTGCGCCATGACCTGTCCTGATTTCCCCTGACCCCGACTCCAGCCAGCTGCGTATGCCAGCAGGGGAAATCAGGCATGTCCTTCATGTCCTGACGAGGTTTCCCATGCTTTCCCATCCCCAACAGAAGTACCGTCCCCAGCCGCCCGTCGATCTGCCCGAGCGCAGCTGGCCGGCGCGCACCATCACCGCGGCGCCGATCTGGCTGTCCACCGACCTGCGTGACGGCAACCAGGCGCTGTTCGAGCCCATGAGCGGGGCGCGCAAGCTCAAGCTGTTCAACGAACTCGTACGGCTGGGTTTCAAGGAAATCGAGCTGGGCTTTCCGGCCGCTTCCAAAACAGACTTCGACATCGTGCGCACGCTGGTCGACCAGCAGCTGATTCCCGACGACGTGACGCCTATGGTCATGACCCAGCTGCGCGAGGACCTGATACGCGAGACGGTGCGCAGCGTGCGCGGCGCGCGCCGGGTCATAGTTCACCTGTACAACGCCATCGCGCCGGCCTGGCGCGAGCTGGTCTTCGGCCTGAGCGTGGTGCAGATCATCGCCATGGTGGAGCAGCATGTGCGCCTGCTGCGCGAGCTCACCGACGCCGCGCCCGAGACGCAGTGGGTGCTGCAATATTCGCCCGAAACCTTCTGCATGGCCGAGCTCGAGGTCTCGCTCGCGGTCTGCAACGCGGCCATCGCGGCCTGGGACGCGGGCCCGGCCCGCCCCATGATCGTCAACCTGCCGACCACGGTCGAGGTGTCGACCGCCAACGTCTTTGCCGACCAGATCGAGTGGATGCACCGGCGGCTGCAGCGGCGCGAACACATCGTGCTGTCGGTGCACCCGCACAACGACCGCGGCACCGGCGTGGCCTGCGCCGAGCAGGCGCTGCTGGCCGGCGCGCAGCGCGTCGAAGGCTGCCTGTTCGGCAATGGCGAGCGCAGCGGCAACCTGGACCTGGTGACGCTGGCGCTGAACCTCTACACGCAGGGCATTTCGCCCGGCCTGGACTTCTCCGACATCGCGGGCGTGGCGCGCATCGTCGAGGAGTGCACGGCGCTGCCCATCCATCCGCGCCACCCCTATGTCGGCGATCTGGTGTTCACCGCTTTCTCGGGCTCGCACCAGGACGCGATTGCCAAGGGCTTTGCCGCGCAGCAGCCCGACGGCCCCTGGCGCGTGCCCTACCTGCCCATAGATCCCAAGGACCTGGGCCGCACCTACGACAGCATCGTGCGGGTCAACAGCCAGTCCGGCAAGGGCGGCATTGCCTACCTGCTCGAGCGCGACCATGGCGTGGTGATGCCGCGGCGCATGCAGATCGAGTTCAGCGCCATCGTGCAAAAGCACGCCGATGCCAGCGAAACCGAGATCGCCAGCGCGCAGATCTGGCAGCTGTTCCAGCAGACCTATCTGGATGCGCTGCAGCGCGGCAGCTGCCGCTACCTCGGCCACACCCTGCATGAAGGCGCCGAAGGCGACACGCTGAACCTGCAGCTGGACGACATGGCGCGAACCGGCGGGATCGAGCGCCGCGGCCGCGGCAACGGCCCGATTGCGGCCACGGTCGCGGCGCTGGACCCGGCGCTGCGCGTGGACAGCTACGAGCAGCGCAGCCTGGAGGGCGGCGCCCAGGCGCGCGCAATGAGCATCGTGGAAGTGGCCCATCCGGATGTGGCGGGCAGCCGCTTCGGCGTGGGCATACATGAAAGCATTGCCACGGCCTCGGTGCTGGCGACGCTGGGCGCGTTCAACCGGCTGGGTGTCGCGCTGGCGCCGCAAGCGCGCTGAAGATCGCCGGCCGTGCGGAAAAGATGCCATCCACAGGAGGGCGTCAGGCCAGAGCCACCAGCCGCGCCGCCGGCGCGCGGCTGGCAACCAGCTTTTTGGCCCGCATGAACTGCCGCGGGCTGTTGATGCAGTCGGCGGCCAGGATGCGCTCGTCCTTGATGTACCAGACGACCAGTGCCTCGGCCGGGCCGTCGGCCTGCACCAGCACCCGCTCGTGGCCGCGCTGCAGGCCCGCGATCTGCAGCCGGCAGTCGTACTGGTCGGACCAGAACCAGGGCATGGCGCAATAGGCGCGGCGCAGGCCGCAGACGCTGGCCGCGGCGCTTGCGGCCTGCTCCACGGCATTGGGCACAGATTCCAGCCGCAGGGAAAAGCCCAGCAGCGCGTTGGGATGGAAGGCGCAGTCGCCCGCGGCAACGATGTCGGGGTCGGACGTGCGGGCAAACTCATCGACCAGGATGCCGTCGCCGGTGGCCAGACCCGCCTGCTGCGCCAGTGCCATGTTGGGCGCCACGCCCACGCCCAGCACCACCAGGTCGGCGGCCAGCAGCTGGCCGTCGCTGCACTGCAATTGCGTGACGCGCCCGGCCGTGCCGAGCAGCGCGCCAGCCTGCACGTTCTTGCGGATGGCAACGCCATGGGCCGCATGCAGGCGCTCGAAGTAGGCGGCGGTCGCGGGCGCGGCCACGCGCTCCAGCAGCCGTTCGCCCCGCTCCAGCAAGGTGACCTGCATGCCGCGCGCGCGCAATGCCGCGGCCGTCTCCAGGCCGATGTAGCCGCCGCCCAGAATGACGGCGCGCCCGCCCGGGCGCACCGCGGCGCCGATGGCGCGCGCATCGGCGGCCGTGCGCAGATCATGCACGCCCGCCAGCGCCCGGCCGGGCAGGGCCAGACTGCGCGCGCTGGCGCCGGTGCACAGCGCCAGCTTGTCGTAATGCAGTGCCCGGCCATCGGCAAGCAGCACGCGCTTGCGCTGCCGATCGAGGGCGATGACGCGCGTGCCCGGCAGGCAGGCGATGTCCGCCTTCTCATAGGCGCCCGCGCTGTAGATCAGCGCGGGCTCGAAGGGCTGCGCCGCCTGCAGCGCCGCCTTGGACAGCGGCGGGCGCTGGTAGGGCAGGCCCGGCTCGTCGCCGATCAGCACGATGGCGCCGCTCCAGCCTTCGCGCCGCAGGCTGAAGGCCAGCTGGGCGCCGGCGTGGCTGGCGCCGACGATGATGCAGACGCTCATTGCACGGCTCCCTGCAGCGCCAGCGCGGGCAGGCGCTGCATCCAGGGCTGGGCGCCTTCGAGCTGGTGCGCGAGCTGCAGCAGCAAGGCTTCGCTGCCGAACGGCCCGATGAACTGCACGCCCAGGGGCAGGCCGTCGGCCGTCCAATGCAGCGGCACGCTCATCGCGGGCGTGCCGGTCAGGTTGGCCAGCTGCGTGAAAGGCACATAGCTCAGGTTCTGCGCGGACAGATCGGCCAGCGGCTTCTCCATCATTCCCAGCCGCGCCAGCACGCCCAGCGCGCCGCTGCGCAGCAGGAACGACAGCCCGCGCTGCTGCGCTGCGGGCATCACGGTCTGCTCGTGGCGCACGGGAGGACAGGCCAGCGTGGGCGTGAGAAACAGATCATGGCGCGTGTGGAATTCGCCCAGCGCGCGCGCAAAGACATTCCAGCGCCGGTGGCTGCGCACATAGTCGCCCGCGCTTGCGGCCTTGCCCAGGGCTTCGAGCAGGCGCGTGCCGAGCTCGAAATCGGCGCTGCGCGCGCCCGCCGCACGCGCATCCGCCAGCGTGGCCGCCACCTGGCCGAAATACATCTCGAGGTAGCAGCGCGCCAGCGCCTGGCCGTCGTACTGCGGGCGCGCCTCGACCACGTCATGGCCGAGCGCGGCCAGCAGCTGCGCCGCGTGGCGCACCGCGGCCACCGCTTCGGGGTGCACGTCGGTGCCCAGCGGGGACTCGGTGCAGAAGGCGATTCTCAGCCGCCCCGGATCGTGCGCCAGCGTCTGCGCGAAAGGACTGGCGGGCGCCGCGATGGCAAACGCATCGCCGCAGGCCGGCCCCGACAGCACATCGAGGGCCAGAGCCGCATCGCGCACGCTGCGCGAGACCACCAGGTCGCTGGACGCCCCTTCCCAGATTTCCCCCACCGCCGGCCCGGCCGGAACGCGCCCGCGCGACGGGCGCAGACCGAACAGCCCGCAGCAGGCCGCGGGAATGCGGATGGAGCCGCCGCCATCGTTGGCGCCGGCCATGGGCACGATGCCTGCCGCCACGGCCGCGGCCGAGCCGCCGCTGGAGCCGCCGGGGGTGCGCGACAGATCCCAGGGATTGCGCGTGATGCCGAACGCCGCGGGCTCGGTGAAGCCCTTGAGCGCCAGCTCGGGCGTGTTGGTCTTGCCGATGATCACCGCGCCCGCATCCAGCAGCCGCTGCACGACCGCCGAGTGCTGGCGGGCTGGTGCATGGCGGAACGCGCGGCTGCCGTTTGACGTGGGCAGGCCCGCATAGTCCTGGATGGCGTCCTTGATGAGGAGGGGAACTCCGGCCAGCGGACCCTGCAGGGGCCCGTGCAGCCTTTGCTGCGCCTGCTCCAGCATGGTCAGGTTGACGGCGTTGAGCACCGGGTTGAGCCGCTGCAATTGCGCGCTGGCGATCTCCAGCAGTTCGGCGGCGCTGACTTCGCCGCCGCTCACCATCTGCGCCAGGGCGGTGGCATCGGCCCTGAGGTATTCCTGCACGCTGAGCGTCATCGTTTGCCTCTTCAGTAAAGGTTCTTCAGGTCGTGCTTGACCACGGCATCGACCACCAGGGTCGTGGCCTTGCCCAGCAGGCCGCGGCCGTTCATGTGTTCGGCCAGCATCTTGGGAAACGAGGGAATGTCGCTTTCGCGCAGATGCGTTGCGCTGGACCACAGGCCCGCGGCAACCAGCTCGGGGCAGTGCTGAAAACGAAAGCGATCGACCTGCAGCACGATGCCGACAGCGGGTACCTTGCCGTTGACCGCCAGCGGCTCCAGCACCTGCCGGTCGGCGCTGAGCCAGCCGCGGCCGGCCACCGACAGCACCGTCGCGCAGCCCGGAATCACGAAGCTGGCCGTCACCTGCTCCTGCGCAAGAATGTTGCTCAGCGTGCAGGCCACCTTGTTGCCCGGGCGCTCCGGAATCACCAATGTGTTGCCGCCCAGCACGCGCACGAAACCGTCGGGATCGCCGCGCGGTGACAGCTCCGTCGCCCCGTCGGCGTTGCGCGTGAGCAGCAGCACGTAGGGCGAGCGCGCAATGAAGGCCAATGCCTCTTCGGACAGCCGGGCCGCAGCGGGAGCGGCGGCCGCGGCGCGGGCGGCGAAGTCGTCGCCGCGGGCGCGCCAGAACTCGGCGCGCACCTTGGCCCGCGAGCAGTGCAGGAACAGCGCGTCGGCCTGGAACTCGAGCAGCGGCGCGCCGTCCTTTGGCACCACGGCGCAGCGCCCGTTGGCGCGCAGCGCAAAGCCTATGCCGGGCATGATGAAGTACAGGCTGCAGCGCGGCCGGCTGCCCGGCGCCAGCACCGGCGGCAGCGCCTTGTCGGCCGGCCAGCTCATGGCAATGCGATCGCCCTGGGAATGCACCACCGGCGCGTCGCGCAGATTGAGGAACTCGATGTCGGCCGCCGGCTCGGCAAACCCCAGCGCGCATACCGCGGCTTTCTCGATGATGGTCTGGCAGTAGTCGTCCACCTGCGACTGCAACCGCTTCTTCATCATCGACGGCGGCTCGGAAATCAGCTTGCGCAGGCTTTTCAGGGAGTCGATCCGGTGGGATTGCGAGATTTCCGACATGTGCTTTTGCCTTTCGTGGTGCCAGTTTTCACTGTCTGCATGCTAGGCAGGAGGCTGGCGACAACCAAGGTCGCCGGAGTCAAAGCACATGGCTTTCGGTTGCAAGCCCGCGCCAGATGCGCGCGCCGCTGCAGGTTGATCCGCAACGCGCTGCGAATGACGCCAGAAGCCCTTCCGGTGCGCGCCGCGGCGCCCGAGACTGGCTGTCGGTTTGATTCCCCACACGAGGCCGCCTTGACTCTAAGAAACCTTTCAGACATCGAAGCGTTCGAACGCCGTCCGTTGGCCGCTGCCGACTTGCCCAGCAGCACCTACGAGATGCTGGCGCGCAGCGAACGCCGGCACGCGGCGCTTCCGGCGCTGTCGTTCTTTCCCAGCATGCAGACCATGCGCACGCCCGCCACCTGGACCTATAGCGCGCTGCTGCAGGAGATCCGGCGCTTTGCCAATGCCCTGCACGCCAGCGGCTACGGGGCCGACGACGTCGTCGCCTACGTGCTGCCCAACCTGCCCGAGACCCATTTCGTGCTGTGGGGCGCGCAGGCCAATGGCATCGTGCTGGCCGTCAATCCCCTGCTCAGCGCCGATGCCATCGCACAGCTGCTGCAGGTCGCCCGCGCCAAGGTGGTGGTGACGCTGGCCCCGGCCCCGGGCAGCGACCTGGCGCAAAAGCTCAGGCAGGCGCTGCAGCGCGTGGACAGCGCCGAGCTGCTGGTCGAAGTCGATGCCGCGCGCCATGCCCCGGGCTGGAGCGCGGCCGATGGCGCGCCGCCGGGCGCCGGCCTGCGAAATGCCGCGGGCCGTGCGCTGAGCGTGACCGGCTACGACGCCTTCGTGGCCGCGCACGCAGGCGACCGCCTGCTTGGCGCGCGCGTCATCCAGCCGAACGCGGTGTCCTCGTACTTCTGCACCGGCGGCACGACGGGCCTGCCGAAGATTGCGGTGCGTGAACACCTGAACGAAGTCTTCGATGCCTATGCGATGACCTGCATGATGGCCGACGGCCTGCGGCCCGGAAAGACGCTGTTCTGCGGCCTGCCGCTGTTTCACGCCAACGGCCAGCTGGTCACCGGGCTCGCGCCCTGGTCGGCGGGCGCGCATGTGGTGCTCGGCACGCCGCAGGGCTACCGCGGCGCGGGCGTGCTCGAAGGCTTCTGGGCACTGGTCGAGCACTACCGCATCCACTTCTTCAGCGGCGTGCCCACGGTCTATTCGGCCCTGCTGCAGCAGCCCTGCGAAGACTTCGACATCAGCTCCCTGGAGCTGGGCATGTGCGGCGCCGCGCCTATGCCGGTCGAGCTTTTCCGGCGCTTCGAGGCGCGCACGGGCGTGCGCATACTCGAAGGCTACGGCCTGACCGAAGGCGCCTGCGCCAGCAGCCTCAACCCGCTGGCCGGCGCCTCGCGCATAGGCTCCATAGGCCTGCGGTTTCCCTACCAGCAGATGCGCGTGCTGCGCCTGGACGCACAGGGCAACTATCTTGGCGAATGCGCCACCGACGAGATCGGCGTGATCGCCATCAGCGGCCCGAACGTCTTTCGCGGCTATCTGCAGGAGGCGCACAACCGCGGCGTCTGGCCCGAGCTGGGCGACGGCCGGCGCTGGTTCAACACCGGCGACATGGGCCGCCAGGACCGCGACGGCTACTTCTGGCTCACGGGGCGCAAGAAGGAACTGATCATTCGCGGCGGGCACAACATCGACCCGCAGCTGATCGAGGACCCGCTGTACCGCCACCCGGCGGTCGAGATGGCCGCGGCCGTGGGCCGGCCCGATGCGCATGCCGGCGAGCTGCCCGCGGTCTACGTCAAGCTGCGCGCCGCGGCAGCGGTCACGCCGCAGCAGCTGCTCGACTATCTGGCCGCTGAAATCGCCGAGCCCGCAGCCATGCCCCGGCGGCTGCAGCTGGTCGACGCGCTGCCGCTGACCGCCATAGGCAAGATCTTCAAGCCCGCGCTGGTCATGCAGGAGATCGAGGACGTGGTGCGCTGCGCGGCGCAGGCCCACGCCACGCCGCTGCTGCAGGTCCGGGTGGAGCAGGACCCGCAGCACGGCTATCTCGCCACGCTCACGCTGGCCGCCAGAAGCCAGGCGCTCGAACAGCATCTGCAGCGCTTTGGCTTTCGCAGCGCATTCGCCACCACCGACGGCGTGTCGCCCTTACCTTCCCCCGGAGAAGCTGCATGCCCCGCATCGAAGTAACCGCCTTGGACGGCGCGCTCAGCACCTTGCACGGCATCGAGGGCGAGACCTTGATGGAGGCCTTGAGAAACGGCGGCTGCGACGACATCGAGGCCATCTGCGGCGGTGCCTGCTCGTGCTCCACCTGCCATGTCTACCTCGTCGGTGGCTGGTTCGAGGCCCTGGGCGAGCGCAACGCCGGCGAGCAGGAACTGGTGGCCGAATCCGCGCACTTCCAGCACAACTCCCGGCTTTCCTGCCAGGTGGTTCTGACGGCGGCAATGCAGGACCTGCAGGTGGTGATCGCGCCACCGGACTGAGCGCCCGCCCCCTGGCGCCGGCCGGCATGCGGGCGGCGCGCCCGCGCGCTATAGTCACTCCTCGAAGTCAACCCCCGGAGTGATCGACAGATGGCCAGAGCCCCCACAGTGTCTGCCGTTGCCGTGCTGGACCTGCACGACCTGCTGCTGGCCCTGGGCGCCGTGACCCCGGCCGAGATGCGGGCCGCGGGACTGGACGGCGCGACCCTGGTCGATCGCAGCAGCACCGCGCTGCCCGTGCCCGAGCAGCGCCTGCACGAGTCGCGCCTGCTGGCGCTGTGGCAGATGGCCGCGCGCAGCGCGCAGCTGCCGCATATCGGGCTGCTGGTCGGCCAGCACTACAACCCCGCGACGCGCGGCTTGCTGGCCAGCTGGCTGTTCCAGTGCAACCACCTGGGCGAAGCCCTGCAGGTGTTCCAGGACCACATCGCGCTGATGAACCCTTCGGAAAGCTGGACGGCCAGCGTCGACGACGACACGCTGCGGCTGGGCTTTTCCTTTGCGCCCGGCAAGAACTACCCGCGCGCGGCGCTGGAGCGCAGCATGAGCGCGCTGCTGCGCTGGACCGCGGAGATGACCGGCGCGCCGACTGTTCCCACGGCCTGCGAATTCGCCTTTGCGCGCCCGGCATATGCCGAGCGCTACCGCGAAGTGTTTGGCGCAAACATCCGCTTCGATGCCCAAGGCAACAGCATTCTCCTGCAGCGCGAATTCCTGCACCGGCCCATTCACAGCGCCAACGCCTACCTCAAGCAGATTCTCGAGGAGCGGGCGCTGCAGACCTTCCAGCAGTTGGCGGTCACCAACGCGCTGACCGGCAAGGTCCGCCAGCACATCCAGTCCGATCTGCACCGGGGACTGCGCATCGACGACATCTGCGCCTCGCTGCATGTCACCCGCCCCACGCTCTATCGCCGCCTCAAGCGCGAGGGCACGAGCTTCACCGAACTGGTGGAGACCGTGAGAAAGGAGCTGGCCTACAAGCAGATCCAGCAGGGCCTGCCCGTGGCCTCGGTCAGCGACGGCCTGGGATTCAAGGACGTGAGCACCTTCCACCGCGCTTTCCGGCGCTGGTTCAACCAGTCGCCAGGAGAATGCCGGGCGCCCGCCAGCCTGCCGCTGTGAGCGCCGCGGCCATCAGCCGCGCGCCGTTTCCAGCCCCCAGCCCAGCGCCTTGTAGAGCGCGATCACATGCAGGTACGAGGCGGTCTCGGCCTGGGCCGCTTCCTGGCGCAGCGCCGCCAGCGTGCGCTGGTTTTCCAGCACCGCGAGATAGCTGCCCGCACCCGCCGCGTAGCGCCGCGTGGCGATCGCCAGCGCGCGCTCGGCATGCGCGGCCGACTCCAGCAGCGCGCCCAGCTGCTGCTGGTGGCGACCCAGCTGCGTGACCGCGTTCTCCACATCTTCCTGGGCCTGCAGCAGCGACTGCTCGTAGCGCGCCAGCGCGCCTTCGGACAGCGCGCTGGCGCCGCGCAGCCGCGCGCGCGCGCTGCCCAGGCGCAGGGCCGGCCAGGTGATCCCCGGCGCCAGCGCAAAGGCGCGCGTTCCCAGGCCTGCGTCGGCGCCGCGCAGCGCGAAGAAGCCTACAAACGCGCCCAGGTTCAGGCGTGGATAGAGTTCGGCCGTGGCCGCGCCCACGTCCTCAGTGCTGGCCGCGAGCAGGCGCTCGGCGCGCACCACATCGGGCCGCTGGCGTATCAGCCGATCGACATCGCCCAGCGGCAGCTGCCGCGCCAGCGGCGCGGGCGCCAGCGTCTGCGCCGCGAACGGGCTGTGGCCAGGGCGCTGGCCGGTCAGCACGTCCAGCCGGAACTGCGCCTGGTCGCGCGCCGTGGCCAGCGGCGCCAGCGCCGCCTCGCTGCGCGCGAGTTCCGCGCGCGCGCTTTCCACCGCGTCCAGCGCGCCATTGCCCGCCGCCAGCCGCGACTGCAGCAGCGCCAGCGTGGCGCGCCAGCTCTCGGCCTGGCCCTGGGCCAGCGCCAGGCGGCGCTGCAGGCCCTGGCCCTGGTAGTAGTGGCGCGCGACATCGGCGGCCACGGTCAACCGCACCAGCGCGAGATCGGCCTGGGCCGCGTCGGCGCGCGCCTGGGCCGATTGCGCCAGGTGGCCGAGCCGGCCGAACAAATCGATCTCCCACTCGACATCGAAGCCCGCGCGCCAGCTTGCGTACAGGCTGCGCTGCGGCGCGCCGCCGGCGCCCGCGCGCTGCTCGCTGCCGCGCTGGTAGCCGCCCTGGGCCGTGACCGCGGGAGTGCGCTCGAGCTGCTGCTCGTCGAACAGCGCGCGCGAGACGCGCAAATTGGCCTGGGCCTGGCGGATGTCGTGGTTGTGCGCCAGCGCGCGCTCTATCGCATCGGCCAGCGCGGCGTCGTCGAGAAAGCTCCACCAGGGCGCGGGCACCGGTGCAGCGTCGCTGAACTGGCCTTTTTCCCCGCTGGCCAGCGTGATGGCCGGCACCTCGGGCGTGGCATAGCGGGGCCCTACGGCGCAGCCCGCGAGCAGGGCGCAGAGCGCAGCGGTGGCCAGGCTGGCGCGTCGGATGTTGTTTTTCATGGCGGGGCTCTCAGGATGCATGGGACAGCGGCTGGTCGGCATCCGCCAGTTGCCGGCTGCGCGGCGTGGCGGCGCTGGCCGCATGGTTGCGCGCCAGCAGCGAATAGACGGTGGGCAGCACAAACAGCGTGAACGCGGTGCCCACCAGCATGCCGCAGACAATCACCACGCCCAGGCCGAAGCGGCTGCTGGCGCCCGCGCCCGAGGCAAACAGCAGCGGCACCAGGCCGAACACCATGGCCGCGGTGGTCATCAGAATGGGCCGCAGCCGGATCTGCGCCGCGCGGCGTATCGCCGCATTGCGGTCCAGCCCCTCGCCGGCCTGCAGTTCGTTGGCGAACTCGACCATCAGGATGCCGTGCTTGCTGATCAGGCCGATCAGCGTCACCAGCCCGATCTGGGTGTAGATGTTGAGCGTTGCCAGCCCCAGGGCCAGCGGAATCAGCGCGCCGCAGATCGACAGCGGCACGGTGATCAGGATGATCAGCGGATCGACCAGGCTTTCGTATTGCGCGGCCAGCACCAGATAGATGATGACCAGCGCCGCGAGAAACGCGAACACCAGCGCATTGCCTTCCTGCGTGTACTGGCGCGCATCGGACTGCCAGTCGTGGCTGAAGCCCGCGGGCAGCTCGCCGGCGACGGTCTCGAGAAACGCCACGGCCTGGCCCAGCGACACGCCGGGCGCGGGAATCGCCTGGAAGGTCGCGGCATTCTGCTGGTTGAACTGCGTCAGCCGGTTGGGCTCGACCTGCATGGAAACCTGCACCACGGTGGACAGCGGCACCAGCGTCTGGTCCTGGGTGCGCACGAACTGGCGCGCCAGCGCCTGCGGCGTCAGGCGCTGCTCGCGCAGGCTTTGCGGAATCACGTCGTAGGAACGGCCGTCCATGGCAAAGCGGTTGAGGTAGTTCTCGCCGACCAGCACCGCCAGCGACTCTCCTATGTCCTGCATGCGTATGCCCAGGCTGCTGGCCTTGGAGCGGTCTATGCGCACCTGCACCACGGGCTTGTTGTAGTCGAGGTCGCTGTCGACGACGACAAACAGCCCGCTTTCGCGCGCGCGCCGCTTGATGTCCTCCATAGTCTGGAACAGCGCGGCGTAGCCCTGGGCGCTGCGCAGCACCATCTGCACCGGCAGTCCGCCGGTCGAGCCCGGCAGCGCGGCAAGCTGGAACACGAAGATGCTCGTGCCTTCGACGTCACCCACCGCGGCCTGCAGATCGGCCTGCACTTCGACCGCGGAGCGCTCGCGCTCGCCCCAGCCCGACAGGTTGATGCCGCCTATGCTGGAAGCCGGCCCGTCGCTGCCGTTGATGATCCAGCGGCCCACGGTCTCGGGCATGCGCGTGTAGACCGCGTCCAGCTGCTGCGCAAAGCGCTCGACATAGTCGAGGTTGGCATGCTCGGGCGCCTTGATCGCGGTCAGCACGCTGGCCTGGTCCTCGGCCGGAGCAAGTTCGCGCTGCGGCAGTTGATAGAGAAAGGGCAGGCTGGCGAACACCAGCAGCGCGACCGCGCCCGTGAGCCAGCGGTGGCGCAGCGAAAAGCCCAGCGCCGCGCCGTAGCGCCGCGTCAGGCCGCCAAAGAAGCGCTCGGCCGCATGCGCCATGCGCCCCTCCTGCTGCGCGGGCGGCAGCAGGAACGAGCTCATCACCGGCGACAGCGTGAGCGCGACCACGCCCGAGACCACCACGGCGCCGGCCAGCGTCAGCGCGAACTCCTTGAACAGCGCGCCCGTGAGCCCGCCCATCAGGCCTATGGGCGCGTAGACCGCGGCCAGCGTGATGGTCATGGCAATCACCGGACCGGCGACTTCGCGCGCGCCTATCAGCGCCGCGGCGACGGGCGAGCGCCCGGCCTCGATATGCCGGTGCACGTTCTCCACCACCACGATGGCGTCATCGACCACCAGGCCTATGGCCAGCACCATGGCCAGCAGCGTCAGCAGATTGACGCTGAAGCCGAAGGCCAGCATCAGGCCGGCCGCGCCCAGCATCGACAGCGGAATCGTCGCCACCGGAATCAGCACCGCGCGCAGCGAGCCCAGGCACAGATAGATCACCACCACGACAATCAGCAGCGCTTCGAGCAGCGTGTGCATCACCTCGGTGATCGAGGCCTCGATGAAGCGCGCGGTCTCGAAGGCCAGATCGACCTTCACGCCCGGCGGCAGCGTCTTGCGGATCTCGGGCAGCAGCTGCTTGATTCCGGCGACGATCACCAGCGGATTGCCCGCGGGCGTGGGCTGCAGGCCCAGGTGCACGGCGGGCACGCCGTCCATCTGCGCGCTGCTCTCCGAGCTCGCCGCGCCAAGCTCCACCGTGCCCACGTCCTTGAGCCGCACCAGGCCCGCGCCGTCGTTGCGCACCACCAGCTCGCGAAAGCCTTCGACGCTGTTCAGGTCGGTATCGACGCGCACGTTGGACACCACGTACTGTCCCTTGACCTTGCCCGGCGCGGCCTGGTAGTTGTTGCGCCGCACGGCTTCGGCGACATCGGCCGCCGTGAGCCCGCGCCCCGCAAGCCGGTCGGCGTCCAGCCACAGCCGCATTGCCAGCCGCTGGCCGCCAAAAACCTCGACCTTGGCCACGCCGTCAATGGTCGCGAACATGGGCTCGACCACGCGCGCCAGGTAGTCGGTCAGCGCCGGCGTGGACAGCGTGTCGCTGGAAAAACCGACATAGGCGACGGCCGTCGATTCGCCCGACGAGCGCTCTATCACCGGGTCGTAGGCCTGCTCGGGCAGCTTGTAGCGCACCTGGTTCACCTTGGCCATGACTTCGGTCAGCGCCTGGGTCGAGTCGCGGTTGAGCTCCATGCGCGCCGTGACCACGCTGCGGCCCTGCACCGACGAGGACGACAGGTAATCAATGCCTTCGACCGACGAGATGGCCTGGGCAATCGGCTGGGTGACAAAGCCCTGCATCAGCTCCGACGACGCGCCCGGGTACTCCGTGGAGACGGTGATGGTCGAGCTCTCGAGCATGGGGTACTGGCGTATCGGCAGGCGTTCGAGCGCCAGCAGGCCCAGCAGCAGGATCAGGGTGCTCACCACCAGCGCCAGCACGGGCCGGCGCACGAAAAGATCGGTGAACTTCATGTGCGCTCCTCGAGCGTGTCGGCGGCAACGGCCTGCACGGCCATGCCGTCCACCAGCTTGAGCTGGCCCGAAGTCACGACCCGGTCGCCGGCGCTCAGGCCCGAGGCAATCTCCACCCGGCCGTCGCGCCGCGCGCCGGTGGTGACGGCCACCCGCTTGACCGCCAACGCCTGGCCTGCGCCGGCCTGGGCGATGAACACCGTTTCGCCATACGCGGTGTAGGTGACCGCGGTCTCGGGCACCGTCAGCGCCTGCACGGCGTCGGGCCGCGCGACCTCGACCTGGGCAAACATGCCGGGGCGCAGCGCGCCGTCGGCATTGGTGAGCGTGGCCTGCAGCTGCACCGTGCGCGAGCGCGCGATCAGCGGATCGACGGCCGTGATGCGCGCGCTGAAGCGGCGCTCGGGATAGGCATCGATGCGCAGCGCCACCGCCTGTCCGACCTTCAGCTGCGGGCTGGCCTGTTCGTCCAGCGCGAAATCGACATGCAGCGTGCGCGCGTCGACCAGGCTGACGACGGCCTCGGCCGGGTTCAGATACTGGCCTTCATGCACCCGGCGTATGCCCAGCACGCCCGCGAACGGCGCGCGTATTGCTTTCTGCGCAATCACCGCCTCGGTGTGGCGCAGCGCGGCCAGCGCCATGTCGCGCTCCATGGCCGCGTTGTCGACCTGCTCCTGCGTCGCCGCGTTGTCGGCCAGCAGCCCGAGCGCGCGCGCATGCAGCGTCCGGGCGTTGCGCGACTGGGCCAGCAGGCGCTGGCGCTCGGCCTGCTCGGGCGCGTCGTTGAGCTGCACCAGCAACTGGCCGGCCTTGACGGCCTGGCCGGACGCAAACGCGATCTTCGTCACCCGCCCGCCGACTTCGGCCGCGACCTGCACCTGGCGCGCCGAGGCAAGCTCGCCCACGCCCGAGAACACCTGCGCGACGCTGTCGCTGCGCACCGTGGCCAGCGCCACCTTGGTGGCGGGCGGCGCCGCGGCCGCGGGCTTGGCCTGGGGCGCGGTGCTGTAGACGATGGTGGTGAATACGAGCGCCGACAGGACGATCGTGAAGAGGTACAGGGTTTTCTTGCGCATGATGAAAGCCCGGGCCGCTCAGGCCCAGGACAGGTTGAAGAGAAAGAAGGCGGCGACGGTCCAGAGCAGCAGGCTGATGTGGGCCTGCTGCAGGCCCTCCTGGCGAATCCAGTAGCCAAACCACAGTCCGCCCAGGTGCATGGCGAACAGGAAGGCGGAAAAGGCGCTCAGCCCCAGGTTGAGCCAGGGCCGGGCGGCGGCCAGGTCAGCGGAAAACAGCAGCGGCCAGGCGCCGGCCCAGAAAGCGCCGGCGGCAACGACCTGCAGCGCCAGCACCACCAGCAGCGCTGCGCGGTGCAGGGCCGGCGAACGCAGGGCGCGCGCCAGCAGCGGCGTGTCGACGATGGGTGCGAGCTTGAGCGGCGCCATGTTCATGGTCGCGCCAACGGCGGCCGCCGAACCCGTGAAACCCTGGACGTTGTTGGCGACGCTCAGCGACAGCCAGACGGCAAGCCCCAGCGCGTGCAGCGCCTGAAAAAGCCAGAGGGAGAAATCCAGATCCATGTCGACGCACCTAAAAATCAAAGCAATTGCTTGGATAATAGGTTTGAGCAGCCAATTAAGCAAGAGATAACTTGGTTAATCGAATGGCGGCACGCGCCCGCGGAAAAGCCCGGTCTTTGGTGGCCTGGATGATAATAAGAACAATTCCCAACATGGTCGGGCCGTCGCGCGGCAAGAAAGCCTTTCTCAACGCGGTGTTCCCGCCGCTGGAGCAGTTGCTGCCGGACGTGCGCGCCCAGTGGGGCGCGGCGCCCGTGGCCAGCATCGACATCCAGGATCCGCACGACGCCAGGGCGCGCATCCTGGTTGTCGGCGACTTTGCCGCCGGCCCGCTGCGTGCCGCCCATATCCTGGCCTATGACGGCGTCAGCGGCGCGCGCCTGGCGCGGCGCCCGGCCTGGCAATCGGCGCCCAAGGCGCTGCGCGACCTGCTGCTGGGATTGCACGAAGGCCTGTTCGCGCCGCCCGTGCTGCGCGCGCTGTATGTGCTGTCGGGCCTGCTGGGCCTGCTGGGCGCGGCAATGATTGCCACCGGCATGGTGCTGTGGACGGTCAAGCGCCGCCAGCGCGGCGATCGCCATGCGGGGCTGGCCCTGGTGGAGCGGCTCAATGTCGCCATCATCATGGGGCTGCCGGTGGCGATTGCCGCCTATTTCTGGGCCAACCGGCTGCTGCCGCTGGGCCTGGAGCGGCGCGCCGACTGGGAAGTGCACGCGCTGTTCCTGGCCTGGCTGCTGATGTTTGCCTGGGCCGCGCTGCGCCCGGCGCGGCGCGCGTGGCGCGAGCAGGCGCTGCTGGCCGCGGCGCTGTGCGCCGCCCTGCCGCTGCTCAATGCGCTGACCGGCGCGCAGCATCTGGGCCGGGCGCTGGCGCAACAGGACCTGGCAATGGCCGGCTTCGATCTGGCGGCGCTGGCCGCAGGCGCGCTGTTTGCCGGCATGGCCCGGGCGCTGGCGCGGCGCCAGGCACTCAGCGGTTGACGTCTACCACCGTGCGCCCGCGCACCTGACCGTGCAGGATGCGGCGCGCGATCTCGGGCACATCGGCCAGGCCGATCAGTGTTTCGGCCTGGCCCAGCTTGGCCAGGTCGAGGTCGCGCGCCAGCCGCTGCCAGGCCTCGGTGCGCGCCCACTGCGGCGCATTGACCGAGTCGATGCCGGCCAGCGTGATGTGGCGCAGGATGAAAGGCAGGACCGAGCCCGGCAGGTCGGTGCTTTGCGCCAGGCCGCAGCTCGTCACCACGCCGCGGTAATCGGTCTGCGCCAGCACGTTGACCAGCGTGTGGCCGCCCACCGAATCCACGGCCCCGGCCCATTTCGGCGCGGCAACGGGCTTGCCCGGCTCCGACAGCGTGCGCCGGTCAATCACTTCGCTGGCGCCCAGGCGCTGCAGGTAGGAGGTTTCCTCGGAGCGGCCCGTCGAAGCAATCACGCGATAGCCCAGCTGCGACAGCAGCGCCACGGCCACCGAGCCCACGCCGCCGCTCGCGCCCGTGACCAGGATGGGTCCGCGCTCGGGCGTGAGCCCGCCCTTTTCCAGCGCCAGCACGCTGAGCATGGCCGTGTAGCCGGCCGTGCCAATCGCCATGGCATCGCGCGTGGAGAACGCCGCCGGCACCTTGACCAGCCATTCGCCGCGCACGCGCGCGCGCTGGGCGTAGCCGCCGAAATGCGTCTGGCTCAGTTCCCAGCCGTTGAGCAGCACGCGCTCGCCGGGGGCGAAATCGGGATGGCGCGTCGCGGCCACGACGCCCGCGAAATCTATGCCCGGAATCATGGGAAAGGTGCGGATCACGGGCGATGCGCCGGTGATCGCCAGCCCGTCCTTGTAATTGACCGTCGAGTATTCGACATCCACGGTCACGTCGCCGTCCATCAGCTGGGCGTCGTCGATACGGCGCAGTTCGACACTGATCGCGCCGTCTTCCCGGCTGGCCCACAAGGCATTGAAAGTCATTCGGTGCACTCCATGTCATGCAAAAACGCAGTGACTGGAATGATCGGCGCGCCACCGCAAAGTTGCAAGGCGCGGCGCCGCGCCGGAATGCCCGCCAAAGCCGTCACTTGCAACAGGCCTTTTGCGCAATCTCAAGAGAAGCACAGACGCTTCTATCTACACTAGGGTTATTACCTAATACCAATGGGCGGCTTGCGGTCAACATGTCTGGTTGGGCCCCATGCGCACCGTGGTTCGGTACTTGGACATCCATACACCCTATAGGAATCTGATCATGAAGAAAATTCTCGCTGCCCTGGCTCTGAGCGCTTGCGCTGCTGCTCCCGCTTTTGCCGCTGACTGCGCCCTGACGGTCGAAGCCAACGACATGATGCAGTTCAACACCAAGAGCATCACCGTGCCCAAGGAATGCAAGAACTTTTCCCTGACCCTGAAGCACGTGGGCAAGATGCCCAAGACCGCCATGGGCCACAACCTGGTCGTGACCACCGCTGCCGACCTGACGGCCGTCAACGCCGACGGCATGAAGGCCGGCGCTGCATCCGACTACATCAAGAAGGACGACACCCGCGTGATCGCCCACACCAAGGTCGTCGGCGGCGGTGAAAGCACCACCATCGAATTCCCCGTCGCCAAGATCAAGGCCGGCACCGACTACAGCTTCTTCTGCTCGTTCCCCGGCCACGCCGGCATGATGAAGGGTGCGCTGAAGCTGGGCGCGTAAACCTGGCCCCCACGCTCGCGCACTGCGTAGCCCGAAGCCTCCTCTGCGCAAGCAGCGGAGGCTTTTTCATGTCTGGATCGGCGGCGGCGCATAAAAAAACGCCGGGCATGGCCCGGCGCAAACCTTGGAATCTTCGCGGTCAGAAGGCGTGGCGTATGCCTGCGGCAAAGCCGCTTTGCGAGCCGCCGGCCACGGGCGCGCCGCCCGCGGCTGCATTGCTGACCGACAGCGCGAGCGCGCCATCGTTGGAGATATGGCCGGCAGTCGCATAGACCGCCGTGCGCTTGGAGAGGTTGTAGGTCGCGCGCAGCGCGAACAGCGTGGCCTGGTTGGCGCTGTTCTTGTAGTCGAGCTTGAACACCTGGCCGTCGACCACCATTGCGGGCGTGACGTTGTAGGCCGCGCCTACGTACCAGAGGTTGCTGCGCCGCGCCGCGGGCGTGGCGTCGTTGTCGCGCGCAATCAGTCCCGCGCCCAGCTTCAGGCCATTGAACTTCGTCCAGCCGGCAACGGTGGAGCGGCGGTCCTTCATGCTGCTGCCGGTCAGGCCCGCAAACGCGCCCGCGCCGCCGCGGATCTCATCCACGGCCAGGGCCAGGCCCCAGTTCGCGGCATCGTACTTGGCCAGCAGCGACCATTGGCGGCAGGCCTTGCTGTCGGCGGCGTTCTCGCCCGCGCAGTTCGCGCCCGATGGGCTGGGGCCGGCGTTGACGGTGTCACGCCCGAAGCTGTATGTCGCGCCGGCCGTGAAGCCGTTGAAAGTGCCGCGGTAGGCGATGGCATTGTCCACGCGCGCGTTGGGCAGGTAGCTGTCCAGCGAGCCCGAGCCGAAGGCGCTGGGGCCCAGGATGTCGGCATCGAGCTGCGACCAGAACAGCATCGAGTACTGGCGGCCCAGCGTCAGGCTGCCCCAGCCGCCCGTCAGGCCCACATAGGCCTGGCGGCCGAAGGCCCGGCCGCCCTGGTTGAACGTGCCGCTGTCCACGCCCAGGCCGGACTCGAGCGTGAACACGGCCTTCAGGCCTGCGCCCAGATCCTCGGTGCCGCGAAATCCCAGGCGCGAGGGCGCGCTGCCCGTGAGGCCGGGCATGCGCGTGAGGCCACCGCCGCCGGGCGTTGCATCGGTCAGATGCTCGACCGAGGCGTCCAGCAGGCCGTAGATCGTGACGCTGGTTTGCGCCTGGGCAGCGCCGCAGGCGGCGGCCAGCAGGCCAAGGGTCAACAGGGAACGTTTCATCTTGAGGTCTCCTCTCTTGTCTTCAGGGTGGTGGTAACAGTCAACGGAAATTCAGCTGCCGGTGGACGCGGCAGGCGTGTCCCAGCCCAGCGCGCCCGCGTCCTTGCCGGCAACCGAATACAGCGCCTTGGTGTTGCGGGTCTGCTGGAACACTTCAAGCGACTCGCCGCGCATCGCGGCGTAGATGTGCAGGTTGGACACGCCGATCACGGCGCCCAGCTTCTCGAGCAGGAAGAAGATGACGCCGTAATGGATCAGCCCGCGCCAGTCGCGCGCGCGCACCAGTTGGCTTTCCTCGGGAGTGAGCTGCGCGCGCGCATAGGCCGCTTCCTCATCGGCGATGAATTCGGCGCGCGCGCCGGGCTCGATCAGCGCGTGCAGGAAGCGGTTGAGCCGGTAGGCCTTGACGCTGCGCTCCAGCGTGAATGGATGCGTGCCTTCGAGCGCCTCGGCGCCCGCAAGCTGCAGCTGCATGTGGGCGCGGTGGCGCTGCAGCACGGGCGCGGACAGGCCGCTGTCGGCGGGCGCGTAGATCGCGGCGGCAATGCCGGTCATCGACGGCAGGTAGTAGCTGCGGTGCAGGCAGCGCACCTGGGACGCAAGCGCGCCGCGCATCACCAGCCACATGATGACTTCCGCGCCTTCGAATCCGCCCAGCGCCGCGTACTCGGCATGGGTCATCTCGGCAAGCTGCTCGGGATCGCGCTCGAACAGATCGAGAAAGCGCGCGTCCCATTCGGGGTTGTTGAAGCCCGCACGCTCGCCATGCACCTGGTGCGACAGTCCGCCGGTGGCGACGATGGCCACGCGCAGGTCCTCGGGATAGCTTTCAATCGCGCGGCGCAGCGCCTGGCCCAGCTTGTAGCAGCGGCGCGCGCTGGGAATGGGAAACTGCAGCACGCCCATCTGCAGCGGCACCAGCCGCACCGGCCACTGCGGGGCGTGCGGGCACATCACCGACAGCGGCGAGAAGCAGCCATGGTCCAGGCCCTTGTCCTGGAAGAACGACATGTCGAACTCGTCGGCCATCAGCGACTGGCCGATGTGGGCCGCCAGGCCCGGATGGCCCGCGATCGCCGGCAAATCGCGCGCGCCGCCGCCTTCGTCGGCCACCGCCCAGCGCTCGCCCACGCCCAGCGAGAACGCGCTGTAGTGGTCGAAGAAGAAGGACGTGACGTGGTCGTTGTAGATGAACAGCAGCACGTCGGGCTTCTGTTCGGCAATCCAGTCCTGCACCGGCGCGAAGGCCTCGAAGATGGGTTGCCAGACCGGGTCCGAGCGCTTGTCGCGGTCGAACGCAAAGCCTATGGTCGGGGTGTGCGAGGCGGCGATGCCGCCGATGATCTTGGCCATGGAATGGGGTGCCTTTGCAGGCCCCGTTGTCGGGGGTTGGGAAAAATGCGGGTGCGCGGCACCCGCAGCGGTTCAGGGGGTGGCGTTGAGCTTGGACTTGATCCAGGCAAAGGCTTCCTGCACGTCGTAGTTGCCGCTGTGGCCCACCAGGTAGGGCAGCTTGAAGCTGACTTCCTTGACCGACGCGTCCTTCTTGATCGCCTGGTGCAGCAGCTCCTGCATGGCAAAACCGGTGTCGCGATCGACCATGCCGTGGCGCACATACCAGTAGGGGGCGCTGTCGGCCGCGGTGTTCAGATAGGCGATCGGGTTGATCAGCTTGATCTGTTTGGCCAGCGTGTTGCCGCTGCTCGCGGTGTAGGCCGCCCAGTCGAGTCCGGTGTCGTCCTTGCCCGAGCCGTCACCGACCTTCTGGTTGTTGTTCCAGGACCATTCGGTGAAGTTCGCATACTCGTAGTTGGCCGAGCCGAAGAGATTGGTTTCCCCGCTGATGTTCGGGTTGCCGGTCACGCCCGCCGCATCGAATGCGACCACGGTCTTGAGCGCCTGGTTGGCGGCGACGAAGTCGACGAACTTGGCGTAGTCGATGTGGGCCACCTTGGCGCTGGTGCCCGTGCCGGTCAGGGTCAGCCAGTCGTTGACCAACGTCTTGCGCGCCGTGACGAAGTTCCCGCCGAGCTGCGGCACGGCCGTGCCCTTGGCGATCTGGCGCTCTATCTCCTCGGTCAGGCGCGTCTTGATGGTGTCGGCCATGCTTGCCGCCGTCACGCCGAGATTCAAGCCGTCGAGGTAGGCCGGAAAGCTCGCGGCCAGGGCGCTCGAAGCCGCGCGCTGCGCGCCGGCGCTGAATGCCACGCCGCCCAGCGCGCCCGTGTTGGCATCGCTGCGCACCGCGCTGTACTGCCACTCGTAGCCGGCGTCGGCATTGCCCAGGTTGTTGATCGGGCAGTAGGCGACGGCCATGTACACATCGTCCTTGAGCGTGCTTGCCGCCGCATCCCCCGTGCCCGTGATGCCGGCGGCGCCGATGTCAGCGAGATAGGGCAGATAGTCCGCACTGTTGCCGCTGGCCGCGACGGCCGAGGTCAGTCCGCCGCCGCCGCTGGTGCCGTTGAGCACGATGCGTTCGGCCGAGCCCGGCATGAGGCTGTCGTTGAGCCGCATGTAGCGTATTGCCGCCTTGGTGTCGACCACGGGCGAAGGCGCCTTGCCGGCCCAGCTGCCGTCCTCGGCGCGCGCGCCGCGGCTGCGCGTGCCCACGTTCACCACCACGTAGCCGGCCTTGAGCGCCGCGCCTATGTTGTCGGTGTCGCTGGTGCTCACAAAGGCCTTGCCTTCGGTGATGGTGGTGGCGACGGCGCTGGTCCACCAGCCGCTGTTGTTCACGGCCATGTACAGCGCGGTCTTCTGGTCGTCCACCGAGGCTTCGGGCACAGAAACGATCATCGACTGGTAGGCATAGGGATCGGCCATGGTGGTCGTGCCGCCGCCCAGCGTCGCCTGCGTGGCCGCCATCTTGATCGGCTTGGCCACATAGACCACGCGGTACTGGCGCAGCTTCATCGGCGCGCCGTCCACGGTGACCGTGACGGTCGTGTATTTGCCGGCGTCGAACTTGAGCGCCGCATCCTCGGCGTCGACGACCGCGGGCGGCGTCTCGACGACGCTGCCGCCATCGCCGCCACAGGCAGCCAGCAGTCCGGCCGAGGAAATGAGCGCCAGCGCGCTGGCCAGGGTGCGGCGTTTGAAATTCAGTTGCATGCTTGTCTCCTTGCCCCGTTCGAGGCTTTTGTTATGAATGAGGGAAAGATCAGGGGCGCGCGGCCTGCTGTTTGGCAATCAGGCTGCGGGCGTCTTCCAGCATCCGGCTGCCGTTCAGCCCCTTGGCGTTCATGTCCTTGACCCAGTCGGCCGAGAGCTTGTCGCCCAGCTTCTTCCAGGCCACCAGCTCGCTTGCGGGAATGACGTTGGTGGCGTTCTTCGCCGTGAGCTGCTTGCCCTGGGCATCGGCCTGGATGAACGCCTTGCCGATCTGCCCGGAAAACGCCTGGCCCGCGTTGTTGTCGATCACCTTTTTCAGGTCGGCGGGCAGGGCTTCATACTTGGCCTTGGTCATCGCGAAGATGAATGTCGAGGTGTAGAACGCGGCCTCGCGCGGGTCGGTTTCCGAGTGGTACTTGGCAAGCTCCTCGAGCTTCACCGAGGGCACGACTTCGTAGGGCACGACGGCGCCGTCGATCACGCCCTTGGCCAGCGCATCGCCCACCTGCGGCACCGGCATGCTCACGGGCGTGGCGCCCAGCATGGCGATGAACTTGTTGGTCAGGCGCGTGGGCGCGCGCAGCTTGAGGCCGCGCAGATCGGCCATGGTGCGCACCGGCTTGCCCGCCATGTGGAACACGCCCGGTCCGTGCACGTGGAAGGCCAGCGGCTTGACGTCCTTGAACTCCGCCAGGCTGTGGATCTGCGCGTAGTCCCACAGCGCGCGGCTCGTGGCCTCGGGGTCGCGCATCATGAAGGGCAGCTCGAAAGCCTCCATCGACGGAAAACGCCCCGCGGTATAGCCGGGCAGCGTCCAGACCACGTCGGCCACGCCGTCGCGCACCTGGTCGAACAGCTGGGGCGGCGTGCCGCCCAGCTGCATCGACGGGTAGATCTGGCACTTCATGCGGTTGGCCGACTCCTTGGCGATGCGCTCGCACCAGGGCTGGATGAACAGCGTGCCCGCGAACGATGTCGGCGGCAGGTGGTAGTGGACCTTGAGCGTGACTTCCTGCGCCGCAGCGGGAAGCGCGGCGGCGGCAAGCAGGCCGCAAAGGGCAAGCAGGTGGCGCAGTTTCATGGGTTGTCTCCTTCGTTGTTGAGCCTCTGGGGCGGGTCATGCGCAAAAAACGGGCGGCGCGCTGCCCGGCCTGCGGCACAGCGCAGTTCCGGGGCAGTCAGGTACGGGAAGTCAGGTCAGCCAGTGCACCAGCCACAGCGCGGTGGCGGGGAAGGCAATCAGCAGCGCAAGCCGCAGGCCGTCGGTGATCAGGAAGGGAACGACGCCCTTGTAGGTCTCGACCATGGGCACGTCGCGCGCCAGGCCGTTCATGATGTAGACGTTGAGTCCCACGGGCGGGAAGATCATGCCGATCTCGCAGACGGTCAGGATCAGGATGCCGAACCACAGCGCCTTGTCGGTGGGACCGAGGCCGAAGAAGTCCATGCCCATGATCACGGGAAACAGCGTGGGCACCGTGAGCAGGATCATGCTCATCTCGTCCATCACGCAGCCCAGCGCCACGTAGAACAGCATCACGCCGACCATCACCAGCATGGGCGAGATCTGCAGATGACCGACCAGATCGGCGAGCTGCGTGGGCAGCTGCGACAGCGCCAGCGAGGCATTGATCATGTCGGCGCCGATGAAGATCAGGAAGATCATGCCGCTGGTCTGGGCCGTGGTGCGCACCGCGGCCGCGAACTTGCCACGGTCCATTTCGCGGCGCGCCAGCGTGATCACGCAGGTCAGCACATTGCCGATGGCCGCGCCTTCGGTGGCCGTGAACAGGCCGCCGTAGATGCCGCCGAACACCACGACAAAGATCGCGAGAATCGGCCAGACCTTCAATGCCGTCGACAGCAGTTCGGCATGCGGCACGCGCTGCGCGGCGGGCGCATGCTGCGGGTTGATGCGCACGATCACGGCGATTGCCAGGATGTAGCCCAGGGCCGCGATCAGCGCCGGCACATAGGCCGCGAGAAACATCTTGGTGATGTTCTGCTCGGTCAGGATGGCATAGACCATCAGCGTCACCGAAGGCGGCAGCAGCACGCCCATGGTGCCGCCCGTGGCCAGGGCGGCCGTGGCCAGCCGCCCCGAGTAGCCAATGCGGCGCATCTGCGGATAGGCCACCTGGGCAATCGTTGCCGTGGTCGCGACCGTCGAGCCGGAAATCGAGCCAAAGGCCGCGCAGGCCAGCACGCCGGCCATCGCCATGCCGCCGCGAAACCGGCCCAGGAGCGCATTGGCGAAGTCGAACAAGGCCTTGGCCAGCCCGCCCTGCACGGCAATCGCGCCCATCAGCATGAACAGCGGAATCACCGACAGGTCATAGACCGAGACCCGGCCGTAGACCGCGCCCTTGAGGTGGGCCAGCAGCGGCAGCCAGCCCGACAGCGCAACGTAGCCGAACGCGCCGGGAATGAACATCGCAATCGCGATCGGCACGCGCACCGCCATCAGCACCAGCATCGCGGCAAACATCGTGAGCCCTATGGACATCGTGCTCATGCAGCCTCCCTGGGCACAATGCAGGCGATGAACTGCGCAATACCGATCAGCACGCACAGCGTCAGCCCGGGCAGCATCAGCAGGTAGGGAATCCACAGCGGCAGGTCCATCAGCATGGAGCGCTCCTGCGCCGCGTAAATGTCGATGCCGCCGACGGCGACGCGCCAGGTGACCAGCGCCAATGTGAGCGTGTAGAGCAGGATGCCAAAGGCGTCCATGCGCCGCTGCGCCGCGGCGCTCGCGCCGGTGGTGAAGAAGTCGACGACGATGTTGGCGCGGCGGAACTGCGTATAGGGCAGGAACGAGGCGACGACGATGGCGCCGCCGAGCTGCACCAGCTCGACGTCACCGAGAATCGGGTGGGCGAAGAAAGCGCGCCCTATCACGCTGGTGGTGGTCATCAGCGCCACGGCCATGAGCACGCAGGCGCCTACCGCGGCGCTGGCGTCGCACAGGCGCTCCAGCCCGCGCATCGTGGGTGACTGTGTCGGGGAATCCATTGGTTCTTGTCTCCTGCTTCTTGGTATGGGCAGACGCGGCTTTCGCCGCCGTCGCCGTGCCTTGATGTGGCTCAAAGCGCAAGCGAAGTCTAAAAATTAGACTGAGGTGCAGGAAGATGCTGTGCAAGCCAGCGCGATAACCTGGAGATATCATCAACGCATGAAACTCACCAACCTGCGCGCGCTGGTCGCGGCCATCGAGGAAGGCAGCCTGCGCGCCGCGGGCAAGCGATTGGGGGTGTCGCAGCCCGCGCTGACCAAGCTGATACGCGAGCTCGAACGCGAGCTGGCAACCACCCTGCTGGTGCGCTCGACCACGGGCGTGGTGGCGACGGCCCAGGGCATGGTGATGTACGAGCGCGCGGTTGCCGCCGAGCGCGAACTGCTGCAGGCCGTGGAGCAGATACGCCAGCTCGACGGCCACATGACGGGTGCGCTGACCATAGGCGCGGTGCCGCTGGCGGTGATGCTGCTGGTGCCCGAAACCCTGCGCACCTTCGGCAGCGCGTTTCCCGGGATACAGCTGCGCATCTCCGAGGAGCTCTACATCGCCCAGCTCACGCGGCTGCGCAAGGGCGAAGTCGATATCGCGCTCGGGCCGCTGCCGCCCGAGCTGCCGCCCGGGGAATTCGTCGTCGAGACGCTGATGCCCATCACCATGGTGCCGGTGGTGCGCAAGGGCGACCCGCTGGCCCGCGCCAGCAGCCTGCGCGAGCTGGTCAGCGCGCCCTGGGTCTACACCGGCGCCTCGTCGGACTCGGGCTACGCCAGGACCTTCTTCGAGCTGCACGGCCTGCCCGCGCCGCCCGCGGGCGCGCTGGTGAACTCGACGCTGGGCCTGCTGTCCATCGTCGCCAGCGGCAAGTGCATAGGCCTTTTGCCGCAGCAGATCGCGGCCCACCCCATCGCCACGCAATACCTCGACACCATCCAGCTTGCCGAAGGCCCGCTGCAGCTGACGCTGTGCGCGCTCACGCGCTCGGACGTGCACCTCAAGCCCAGCGTGCGCCAGTTCATGGCCCACCTGCACCGCGCGGCCCACCATCTGACGCAGGAGGCCGGCCCGGCCGGCGGCGCGGCAAAAAGGTAGTATCCAGGGCTTAGGCGAGCGACCGGCCCGCCGCTCCCTTCGCACCGCCGCATGCCGCCCACCGACGACCTCCCTGGCTCCTCCGCCCCCTTCTCGCTGCGCGCGATTGCGCTGCCCGCGTTTGGCCCCTCGCTGATGTTCGGCATAGGCGAAGGCGCGATCCTGCCCATGATTCCGCTGATGGCGCGCGAACTCGGCGCAAGCATCGCCATGGCTGCGCTGATGATCACGCTGCTGGGACTGGGCTCGCTGCTCAACAACCTTCCCGCCTCGTTCATCACCATGCGCTGGGGCGAGCGCGGCGCGATCATTGCCGCGGGCTTCTGGAGCGCGGCCGGCATGCTGCTGTGCCTGCAGACCCAGCGGCTCGAACTGTTTGCGCTGGGCTGCTTCATGGTCGGCATGTCGCAGTCGGTCTACAACATCGCGCGCCAGAGCTATCTCACGGCCGCCGTTCCGCCCGGTTATCGCGCGCGCGCGCTGTCGACGCTGGGCGGGGTGATGCGCATAGGCCTGTTTGTCGGGCCGTTTCTCGCGGCAACGGTGGTGCATGCCTATGGCATGGGCGCGGCGTTCTGGATAGGCATCGCGGGCGTGACCTGCGCCTCGCTGATCGGCATGCGCGTGCCCGATCTGCCCGAGCCCGCGCTGCCCGCGGGCCAGGCACCGGTAAACACCACCTGGCTGTCGATTCTCAAGGACCACCGCCGCGTGTTCCTGACGCTGGGTTTTGCCATCCTGCTGGTGAGCGCGGTGCGCGCCTCGCGCCAGGCCGTGCTGCCGCTGTGGGCCGACCACCTGCTGCTCGCCCCCGCCGCGGCCTCGCTGATCTACGGCCTGGCCGGCGGCATAGAGATGCTGCTGTTCTACCCCGCGGGCAAGGTCATGGATGTCAAGGGCCGGCGCTGGGTCGCGCTGCCCTCAATGATCATCATCGGCGTGGCATTGATGCTGGTGCCGTTCACCACGGGCTTTGTGAGCCTGCTGATCGCCGCCATGGCCATAGGCTTTGCCAACGGCATAGGCTCGGGCCTGATCATGACGCTGGGCGCCGACCATGCGCCGCCCCATGGCCGCGCCTACTTTCTCGGCGCCTGGCGCTTCATGGCCGATGTCGGCTCGACGGCCGGTCCGGCCCTGGTCGCGCTGCTGGCCGCCGCGGTGTCGCTGGCCGTGGGCGTGGCGGCCACCGGCGCGTTTGCCTTCACCGCCGCAGCCATGATGGCGCGCTGGATTCCGCCGCACCGGGCGCGCTGACGGCCGACGCCGTGCAGGCAAAAAAAACGCCCTGTGAACAGGGCGTTTTGCAGGCGGGACGCGGCTACTTCTTGAGCTTGTACGCCACGACGTAATCGCCGGCCTTGGTGCCGATCGAGCCGTGGCCCCCGGCCACCAGCACGACCATCTGCTCGCCCTGGCTGTTGAGGTAGCTCATGGGCGTGGCCTGGCCGCCGGCCGGAATGCGCACATCCCAGAGGATCTTGCCGCTGGCCACGTCATAGGCGCGGAAGTTGTTGTCGACGGCAGCGCCCAGGAAGGCGACGCCGCTGGCGGTCAGCAGCGGGCCACCGATGCCGGGAACGCCGACACGGATGGGCAGCGGCACGGGCGACAGGTCCCGGATGGTGCCGTTGCGGTACTGGTAGGCGATCTTGCCGGTGCGCAGATCGGCCGCGGCCACCGTGCCCCATGGCGGCACCTGGCAGGGCACGCCAATCGGCGACAGGAAGGGATGCATCGCAACCGCATAGTCGGCGCCGGCATTTTCATTCAGGCCCTGCTCGCCGGTATTGGTCTGCTGCCCCGCGATGTCTGCCTTGGGCACCAGCGTAGAGACAAAGGCCAGATAGGTTGGCATGCCGAACATCACCTGGCGCTGCGGATCGACCGCGACGCTGCCCCAGTTGAAGACGCCGAAGTTGCCCGGATAGATCAGCGAACCCTGCAGCGACGGCGGCGTGTAGCGGCCTTCGTAGCGCAGCTTCTTGAACGCGATGCGGCACATCATCTGATCTATCAGGCTCGCACCCCACATGTCGGACTCGCGCAGCGCGGGCGGCTCGAAGCTCAGCGCCGACACCGGCTGGGTCGCGGCCACGGTCTGGCCGGGAATGTCCGTGCCCTGCGGCGCGGCGCGTTCGCTGACCTGCTGCAGCGGCGTGCCGTCGCGGCGGTCGAGCACATAGACGTCACCCTGCTTGGTCGGCACGACCAGCGCGGGCGTTCGGCCCTTGGCCAGGTCGAGGTCCAGCAGCACGGGCTGCGCGGGCGAGTCCATGTCCCACAGATCGTGGTGCACGAACTGGCGCACCCAGCGCACCTGGCCGGTCGCGAGGTCGAGCGCGACGACCGAAGTCGCGTACTTCTCCTCGTCGGCGTTGCGGAACATGCCCAGCTGGTCGGGCGTGCGGTTGCCCATGGGGAAATAGGCCAGGCCCAGTTCCAGGTCGGCGCTGGCCACCGACCAGCTGTTGGGCGAGCTGGCCGCATAGACCTGGGTGGGATCGTTGGGGTCGAACGGCGCGGTCTTGGCCGCATTGCCCGAGTCCCAGTTCCACAGCAGCTTGCCGCTGCGCACGTCATAGGCGCGGATCACGCCCGATGGCGAGTTGACAGCGTAGTTGTCGTTGACCGCGCCGGCAATGATCACCGTGTCGCCCGCGACCAGCGGTGGCGAGGTGGCGTAGTAATAGCCGCCCTGCTTGAACGGCATGTTGTGCGTCAGGTCGATGGCGCCGTTGCTGCCGAAGTCGGCGCAGGGCTTGCCGGTGGCGGCGTCCAGCGCATGCAGCTTGGCATCGGCACTGGGCAGGAAGATGCGGTTGGAACAGGTTGCCGTGCCGGCCGCAGCCTGTGCGGGAGCAGCGGCGGCCGTCGCCGTCGGCGCCGCGCTGGCGTGGAAGGACACGCCGCGGCAGGTCTGGTGCTGGCGTTGCGATTCCATGCCGGCCTTGGGATCGAAGCGCCAACGCTCCTTGCCGGTATCGGCGTCCAGCGCGATCGCCAGGCTGTGCGGCGTGCACAGGTACAGCGTGTCGTTGATCTTCAGCGGCGTCGCCTGGTAGGTGGTTTCGGTCACGTCCTGGGGGCCGCGCACGTCGCCGGTCTGGATCTGCCAGGCGACATCGAGGTTGGCGACGTTGTCGGGCGTGATCTGCTTGAGCGGCGAGAAACGCTGGCCATGGCCGGTGCGGCCGTAGGCGTTCCAGTCGCCTTCGGCCAGCGCGCCGTCGCCCAGCTTGGGGTCGGCATTGACGACGTCCATGGGCAGCGTGCCTTCGATTTCATGCAGATGGCGCGGAATGCCCACCAGCGCCACCACGGCCGTCAGCAGCGATGCCGCGAGAACGGGCCAGCCCGCGCCGAAACGGCCTTCGCCAGTCGCGCCCCGGCGCGCGGCCGGAACGGCCATCAGCACGCCGATGATCACCGGCAGGCCCAGGCGCGTGGCCAGCGGCCACCAGTAGAGACCGGCTTCCCACAGCGACCAGGCCAGCAGTACCAGCAGCCAGACCGCGTACAGCGGCGTCGCCCAGCGCTTGCGCGCGAGCATGCCCACGGCGACGGCCAGCACGACCAGGCCGCTGAACAGATAGAACGGGCTGCCGCCGAGCGACAGCAGCCAGCCGCCGCCAATGGTCAGCGGCAGGCCCAGCAAGGCCAGAAGCAGTATGGTTAATGCATGCATGGCGTGCCTTTCTTCTGCGGGGAGAGAATGGATAATGCCATGATTGGAATATGGTTTTTTTGCATGGTTGGGTTGAATAGCGACGCTGACGCAGCGAATTTCGAACGCGCTAGGCAATGCCAGGCCGTTTTATTCGCCGCATGTCGTCCGGGCCGCCATCATATTCCCGCAGAAAGAGCTTGTTGCCAGCGTTACTACTCAGTCATATAGAACACCGGGTCCGAAATCACCATGCCCAAGACCCCGATTCTGCGTCGATTCAAATCCTCACAGCCCGGCAAGGCAGGCCGGGCCTTGTAGGCCATGGCTTACAAATAACTTGGGATACGACCACTTCGCCGACATTGGTTTGAACGCAAACCGACGATTCAAATCCGAATGCGTGTTACCCGATAATCATTGGCGCGAATGGATTGCCGGTGTGCCGATTATGAAAACCCGCTGCAAGGACCAAACGGCCAGCATTGAATATCCGTTCGTGGTGGGCCGGAAAAATGGCACAAAAAAATCGGGCGGGATTATCCCGCCCTGAGCTCGCGTGAATCGGCAAGGCCGCGGCTACGACAGCCCCTGCAGGCCTTCCTCGTACTGCCCCGCAATCAGCACGAACAGCATGCGGCAGCTACGCCCCGAGCGGTTGGCCCAGGCATGGTTGGTGCCGCGCTGCACCACCACGCTGCCGGCCTGCAGCAGCACTTCGCCTTCATCGAGTACCAGCGTCAGCTCACCTTCGATCACCACGCCGTAGTCAATGGACTCGGTGCGGTGCATCAGGGGATGGGGCGAATGCGCGTCCACGGTCGAGGCCCGGGCGTCGCCGATCTGCGCAAACGCGGCCTGCATGCGATCGGCGCCATGGGCCAGGAAGTCCGCGGTATCGGGCGGAATGTCGACAAAGCGGATGCGCGTGCCCCCGGCTGGCGGGGGCAGCACCAGCGGCCCCAGCGTCGGATCGGCAGCATTGGAGATCGGCGCCGGACTCTGCGCGGTGCTCCAGACCTCGTGAAACACCGTGCCGGGAATCGCCGCGACTTCGACCACCGTGGGCAGGGGGCCGCTGCTGGCGACCACCGCCCGGCCGCGCGCGTCGTGGCCGGTGACCACGCGGTGGATGGCCGGCAGGCTCATGGCCGATCCTCGTCGAAGATCGCCACGGCGCGCGTCCAGCCCGCCGAGGCGCCGCGGATCTTGTGCGGAAAGCAGCTGATGGTGAAGCCGGTCGCGGGAAGGGCTTCGAGGTTGTGCAGTTTTTCCAGATGGCAGTAGCCTATGTCGCGGCCCGCCTTGTGGCCTTCCCAGATCAGCGCCTTGTTGCCGGTCGCGGCCACCTTGGCGGCGGTGTACGAGAACGGCGCGTCCCAGCTCCAGGCGTCGGTGCCGGTGAGGCGCACGCCGCGCTCGAGCAGGTACATCGTCGCCTCGTAGCCCATGCCGCAGCCCGCGCCCAGGAAGTCGGGATGGCCGTAGCGGCTGCCGGCGCGCGTGTTGACGACCACGATGTCCAGCGGCTGGAGTTCATAGCCAATGCGCTGCAGCTCGGCCTCGACATCGGCGGCGGTGGCGACATAGCCGTCGGGAAAGTGGCGGAAGTCCAGCTTCACGCCGGGCTGGAAGCACCATTCGAGCGGCACTTCGTCAATCGTGATCGACGGCCGCGCGCCGCCGAGCTTGGCGTCCTGGGTCGAGTGGAAATGCCAGGGCGCGTCCAGATGCGTGCCGTTGTGCGTTGTGAGCGTGACCCACTCGGCCGCGGCCGCCTCGCCATCGGGATAGTCCTCGGCCGTGGTGCCCGGAATCATCGCCATGAACTCGGGCAGCGTGTCCGCATGCTTCTGGTAGGTGATCCGGGGCGCGAGCGGCGGCGGGTCCGAGAGCACATCGTTTTCGAGATAGATCGACAGGTCGACGAACCTGCGCTGGGGCTTGGCGTTCATAAGGCGGAGGCTTTCATTCGGCGACCAAGCCAACGGCGCGTGCCAGGGCCTGGTGGGTCTGGATTTCGGTCTGGTAGAAACGGTCGAGTTCGGCCAGCGTCAGCGGGCTTTGCGGGTCCGTGCCCTGGCTGCGCAAAAAGGCCTGGACTTCGGGGTCGCGCATCGCGGCGTCGAACGCCGCATGCAGGCGCTTGGCCGCGGCATCGGGCACGCCGCGCGGCACCAGCAGCGCGCCCCAGGCGGTGTGCACGAAATTGCGCAGCGCCGTATCCTGGTTCCTGAGCGGCGCCGCATTAGGCAGCAGCGCGGGCGCCTGCTCGGCCGTGCTGCCGAAAGCGCGCAGCTTGCCGGTCGTGATCAGGTCGAGCCCAAGGCCGCCCAGCGGCACGAACGACAGATCGATCTGCCCGCCCGCGAGGTCCTGCACCGCGGGCGGCACGCCGCGGTAGGGAATGTGCGACAGCTGCACGCCCGACAGCTGCGCCCACTGTGCGCCCATCAGATGGATCATCGAGCCCTGGCCGATATGGCCGAAGCTCAGCGGCTTGCCCGCCTTGTCGGCCGCGCGCGCCAGCGCCAGCAGCTCCGAGTACTTTTGCGCGGGCAGATCGGGCCGGCCGGCGAGCACATAGCAGGCGCGGCCGAGCAAGCCCACGGGCCGCATCTGGCCGGGTTTGTAGCGCACGCTGAGCAGCGCCGCGGGCGTCAGAATGGGCTCGGTCTGCGAGACCATCACCGCGGTCAGGCCGTCGGCAGGCGCATTGAGCATGCGCTGCACACCGATAGCGCCGCCTGCACCGGGCTGGTTCTCGACGATCACCGTCTGCCCGAGTTCGCGCTGCATCTGTTGCTGGAGCCGGCGCGCGAACACGTCGCCGGGATTGCCCGCAGGCTGGGGCACGATGATGGTCACATGGCGCCCGCCCTGCGCCAGCGCCAGCGGCGCGAAGCCGCCGACGGCCAGCGTGGCCAGCAGCGTGCGGCGTCCCCGGAAACCTGGTTGTTCATTCATGTTTGCTCCTGTCGTTCTTGTTGTTTCGCGGCGCTTTCCACCCCTGCGCCAGAACTGCACTCTAGACAAACCGCTTGTATTCCTGAAATGGATTCTTTAGATTCCAGGAATCGACACCATGAATATCAATACAAACCCGAGAACAGAAATGCAGGTCCAGAGCTGCCGGTCGCTCGGAAGAACCCGCAGCCGGAGACATGCGCTTCAACAAACTCGATCTGAACCTGCTGGTGGCGCTGGACGCGCTGCTGGCCGAACGCAACATCAGCCGTGCGGGCGAGCGCCTGCATCTGAGCCAGCCGGCAATGAGCAATGCGCTCGCCCGCCTGCGCAGTTTCTTTGGCGACGAACTGCTGGCCGCGCAGGGCCGGCAGATGGTGCTCACGCCACGCGCGCTGGGCCTGATCGAGCCGGTGCGCGACGTGCTGATGCGCATCGACAGCACGATCACCACGCCGCCGCTGTTCGACCCCGCGCAGTCCACGCGCACTTTTGTGCTGCTGCTGTCGGATTTCACCACCGCGGTGTTCATTCCGCCGCTGCTCGAGGCGCTCTACCAGCAGGCGCGCGGAATCCGCCTGGAGCTGCGCGCGCTCAACGACAAGCCCGCCGAGCAGCTCGAGCAAGGCGACGCCGACCTGCTGATCATTCCCGCGCAGTTCACCGCCGCCAACCATCCCTCGGCGCCGCTGTTCGAGGAGCAGTATCTGTGCGTGACCTGGGCCGGCCATAGCCGCATCCAGCACGCGCTGACGTTCAACGACTATCTCGAATGCGGCCATGTGGTCGCGAACTACGCGACCGGCCAGCAGCGCGCGGCGTTCGACAGCTGGTTTCTCGACCGCTTCGGCATCCAGCGCCAGGTCGAGGTGTCCGCGCCCAGCATGGCGGCCCTGCCCCAGATGGTGGTCGGCACCGACCGCATTGCGACGGTGCACAGGCGCGTGGCGCTGCAGGCGGAAAAAGTGTTGCCCATCAGGCTGTGGCCGCCGCCGCTGGAAGTGCCCACGCTGGAGCAGACCCTGCAGTGGCACCGCCACCGCGATGCCGATCCCGCGCTGCAGTGGATGCGCGAACTCGCGCTGCGCGTGGGGCGCGCGATCTAGCCTTCGCCGGCCAGGATGGCGCGCATGGCGTCCAGGCGTTCGGGGCATGCATGCTGCAGCCAGTGCGGGATCTGCGCGGCCGCCAGCGGCCGCGCGAACAGATAGCCCTGGATGCTCTCGATACCGCAGCGCACGACGCTGCGCAGTTCGGCTTCGGTCTCCACGCCTTCGACCGTGGCCAGCAGGCCCAGGTCGTGCGCCATCGCCGCGACATGGCGCAGCAGGATCTGGCGCTTGACGTCATTCTCCACGTCCCGCAGGAACAGCCGGTCGCATTTGATGCTGGTCAGCGGCAGGTTCGCCAGCAGGCCCAGCGAGGAAAACCCGGCACCGAAGTCGTCCATGATCACCTGGATGCCGCGCGCATGCAGTTCGCTCACGCTGAGGTAAATGCTGCGGCCGTTGGCCGTGATCGCATGTTCGGTCAGCTCCAGCCTGACATGCTGCGGACTGAGCCCACGCTGGGCGATCTCGGCCAGCAGCCAGTCGCAGAAACCGCTGGCCATCAGCGTCACGGGAGCGATGTTCACATGGATTGCCAGCGCATGTCCGCTCTCGTGCCACTGCCGGGCATGGCCGAGCGCGTTGAGCACGATGAGCCGGTCCGCCTGCTGCGTCTGGCCGCGCAGCTCGCATACCAGGAAGAATTTCTCGGGGTTGATGCGGCCCAGGCGCGGATGCTCCAGCCGCAGCAGGGCTTCGAGATGCACCGACTGGCTGCGCAGGTTGACGATGGGCTGGAAATGCAGCGCCAGCCTTTCGGGCAGCAGCAGCTCGTGCAGATAGTCGGCGATCAGCGCCAGCCGCGCATCGGATTGCACCACCGCCGAGTCCGCGCTGGAGCGAATCATCGACAGGCCGCGATGCACCAGTTGCTGGCGCCCGCGGTCGGCGCGGATGTTCGTCAGCTGCTCCAGCGAGATCGCGCCGGCGAAGATGCCCACCACGATCAGGGCCGCGGACTCATCGAGCGAGGTGGCCCCGAGGGCATTGAAATCCTGGTGGTACTCGAACGAAATCGACAGCAGCCATTGCAGCGCCACGACCACGCCGCCGCAGACGACCCACTCGGTCCAGGTGTCCGCATGCGGCGAGGCCGCGCCCCGCAGGCGCAGCCCCTGGAGGCGCCATGCCCGAAACATCACCAGGGCGGCAAGCACGACGCAGGCCAGCGCGAAAGGCAGGACATGGATGCCAGCGGCGCGGGAAAAGCAGTTCGTCACCAGGATCGTGTAGCCCAGCAGCAGTCCGGCCGACATTCCCGCGCTCGCCAGCATGCGCCACGACCAGCTGCGGCGCGAGAGCAAGGTGGGCAAGGTGAGCCGGCAACTGAGCACCATCACGACCAGCGCCGACAGCGCGGGCAGCAGCGTCCATTCATGCAGCTGGATGTCGACACGCAGATAGACGATGGCCATGACCAAAGCCCAGAAGATGCAGCCCATGCCCAAAGACGCGAACGACTCGAACACCCTGCGGCTGGCCTGGTCCACGGACAGCGACACATACTCGCACAGGCGCTGCGCGGCATAGACCGTCATCGAGGCAGCCAGCCAGAATGCCGCCAGCTGCCACAGAGGGGGAAGAACGGCTGGTGCGGAGTCGACGAGTTGTCCCAGCCCGGCGTCCGCGCCTGGCCACGATAGATATTGGTCCATGGATTCAAGGCGCTGCTGAGCCGCCGGTTTGGCCCGCATGCGCTTGCGCCGCAGGCGGCGCACCGCGTTCCTGCGCACAGGCGGACCCATTCCTCCAGCCAGATTGCCGGAGTGCGCAAACTATACGCGGTCGACAGCAGCCCGCCCGCAATGTACCGCGGCTTGCGCCCGCAGCGCGCGCCGCGGCACTTCGCGGACAATGGCCGGCAAGAACATGCTTTGCGCCTTCACACCCCATGCTTGAATACCTCACCATTCCCGTCACCGCCTTCCAGCAGAACTGCTCGCTGGTCTGGTGCAGCGAAAGCCGCGACGCGGCCGTCATCGACCCGGGCGGCGACCTGCCCGTCATCCTGGCCGAAGTCGAGCGCCTGGGCCTGACGCTGCGCGCGATCTGGCTCACGCATGCGCATATCGACCATGCGGGCGGCGCGGGCGAGCTTGCGCAGTCGCATGCCCTGCCCATCATCGGCCCGCATGAAGGCGATCAGTTCTGGATCGACGGCCTGCCCCAGCAAAGCGCGATGTTCGGCTTTCCGCCCGCGCAGAGCTTCACGCCCACGCGCTGGCTGCATGATGGCGACAGCGTGCAGATAGGCCGGGAAACGCTGGCCGTGCGCCACTGCCCGGGCCATACGCCCGGCCATGTGGTGTTCCATGCGCCGCAGATCGAGCGTGTGTTTGTCGGCGATGTGCTGTTCGCGGGCAGCATAGGCCGCACCGACTTTCCCCAGGGCAACCACGAGCAGCTGATCGCGAGCATCACCGAGCGCCTGTGGCCCATGGGCGGCGCCACGGTGTTCATTCCCGGCCATGGCCCCGAAAGCACGCTGGGACGCGAGCGGCTGAGCAATCCTTATGTGGGCGGGACCTGAGTCAGGCTGAGTTTCAGGACAGGGCGTTCATCCTTTGACGAGATCTCAAGAAACCGCTTTTTCCTCGAGATAAATGAGTCAATCAGTAAGGGATGAATTCTGGCAACAGCGGCGTCCAGCAGATGAACACCGGTCGCCCTGCGCTTGTCGAAGGGCGTTTTGGCGCGTGCCGCAAAAAACCATGGCGGCTATATGTAAGTCCTGCGTTCACCCTTCAACAGGCTTGTATGGTTTGGTCTCCATCAAACACATGCCACCATGACAAGTCCACTTGCCAAGCTCACAGCCGGAACAACCAACTGGAAACCAGCGATCAAGTGAAATCGTAGTGAGCACGATGCCAGTGATGGCGCTAGCTGAGCCGACGGCAGCACCCATCAGACGAGCAACTTCATCCACGCCTTCACACCCATCACCGTGAGCGAAAAGACGAAGGTGGGCGGCAGCGGCTGGGGACAGGGCTTGCAACAGACCGCCACGCAAAGGCCGGTGCTGATTGAGTTGCTGAATCAGGCCAGAGGCGAGCGCAGTACAAGACCACAGCGGTGACATGGCACAAAACATAGAGCTATGGATTGGGAGACAACAGCGCGCTCATTGTGCAGCCCTACAACACTATTACTCAGTTGAATGTAGCCAATGCAGTTATTTGGAGAAATACGGAATGAACAATAAAGACAAGGGGAACGCAAATATCGGAATCGGCTTCGTCGGGTTGGTGCTCGGCTTGGTGAAATTGTTTGAACCACCTTCAATCCGGCCTACGGGTCGTTGGTCAATTATATTCGGCCCGCTATTCGATTCATTCGGACCAGCCGGACCAGCAGCGGCGTTTATTGCTATTGGTTTTTTACTTATTATTTTCGGAATTTTTCTCAGGTGTAAATGATGAGACATCAAGTCGTTGCCTTTACCAGAAGCGACATTGTCGTAGCAGATGGCGCCATTGCTACAGCCAACCTTGCCGCCTCCGAAATTAGCGGGCAGTCGGTCGTTTTTTTCACAAAGTCAGCAAACAACATAATGCCGGCGATCGAGATAGCAAAGAATATTCATGACCTTCATAAGGTGGTCTCCAATGCGGTTTCTGGTGATCTGAATGAGAATGTAAAAGAGCCCTTTGCATCGGTACTGGGCATGATGGCTGCCACCGCGTCAATTGGAGGAGGCCCTGCTGCCGCTGCCGACACTCTTATGTCCGAGGCATTCAGCACCTCATATGACACCGCTTCAAACTGGTCGAGCCAGCAAGACTGGTCGCCATTATTTGACTTCATCGAATAGATACACGCCGATGACGAAGCATCTATATCGCCAATAGCTTTTAATCCAGATTTGCACCTTGCTCCTGGACTCCCGAGCGGCTGACCACATCCACCTGCCGGTTATCTCTCTCATTATCGGCACCCCCCGATCCTCTAGTCAAAAAAATCATTTACGTTACCCCATGATTATCGGCTTGGATGGCGCGGCCCACCTGGCGGCACTGGCGCAGCAATCGGTGGCAGAACCGGCCGTGGCGCAGGCGTTTATGGATCGGGGATATAACGTCATGGCTGGCTCCGCGACGGCAGGCAGTGCAGGAAATGACCTCCTAGTCTGAACCATTTGGGTGCCTATTTCATCGGCGGCGGTTTGGACCATGACGTCTTTAAAGGGATCGAAGGCAACGCCAGCTTGTACGGCTATTTTGCCGCCGGGCCGCCCCAAGGCGGCGAGGGCCCCCTCGGAGGGCAGCGACCACACGCAGTGAGGGAGCGTGGGGGCCTTATTTCCTCGCCTGGCGATACAGGCCATCCACCTTGGGCACATTGCGCTGCAGCTCGCGGATACGGTCCGGGCCGCTGGGATGGGTCGAAAGAAACGCCAGGCCGCCGCCGCTGCCGCCCGTCTCCTTGCCCATCTTCTGCCACAGCGTGACCGCCGCCTGCGGGTTGTAGCCCGCGCGCGCGGCCATTTCCAGGCCCACGAGGTCGGCGTCGCTTTCATCCGAGCGGCTGAACTGCAGGCTCAGCAGCTGCGCGCCCACCTTGGCGGCCGCATTGCCCAGATCGCCCAGACCCAGCAGCTGCGCGCCCAGCGACAGGCCGATGTTGGTCGCCTGGCTCTTGGCGAGCTGCTCGCGCGAATGTTCGCGCAGCGCATGCGCCATTTCGTGGCCCATGATCATCGCGGTCTCGTCGTCGGTCAGCGCGAGCTTGTCGAGAATGCCGGTATAGAACGCGATCTTGCCGCCGGGCATGCAGAAGGCGTTGATTTCCTTGCTGCCTATCAGGTTCACTTCCCAGCGCCAGGAGCGCGCGCGCTCGTTCCATGATTGGGCGTAGGGAATCAGGCGCTGCGCGATCACGTGCAGGCGCTGGAGCTGGGGATTGCCCGCGGGCGCGAGCGCGCCCTGGGACTTGGCCTTGGCAAGCAGCTGCTGGTACTGCTCGGCAGCCGCCTCTTCGAGCGTCTGCGCAGGCACGAGCTGGCGCAGGCGCGAGCCGCTGCCCACGTCGACCTGGGCCAGCGCCGCCCCACCCGCGCCCGCGAGCGCCGCCGCGCCGCCCAGACGCAGGAAAGCGCGCCGCGCCTGCCACAGGCTCGCGCCGGGAGCGCAACAGCGCAGGCACGGGGCCGCGCTTTCGTGGGGGAGAGAGGGGAAGTCGTGGTGCTGCATGCGCAAAAGTCTAGCGGTTCTGCCGCCGCCGCTCGTCAGACAAGGGCGCAACCGCGGCGCTTGCGCGAACGCGGCGGCAAAGCATGCCGATAATGGGCCCGCAGCCTGCTCTTACCGACATGACCCAATCCACCTCCCAAGCCGTGCCGACTTCCGGCCCCGTTCCCACCCGCAGCTGGCGCGATACCTGGCGGGTCTACCGCGAGCCCGCGAGTTGGCGCATGCTGGCGCTGGGCTTTTCGGCGGGCCTGCCGCTGCTGCTGGTGCTGGGCACGCTGTCGTTCTGGCTGCGCGAGGCCGGCGTGGACCGCGCGACCATAGGCTATCTGAGCTGGGTGGGCCTGGTCTATGCATTCAAATGGCTGTGGTCGCCGCTGGTCGACCATCTGCCGCTGCCGCTGCTCACGCGCCGGCTGGGGCGCCGGCGCAGCTGGCTGCTGCTGTCGCAGCTGATGGTCATGGCCGGCCTGATCGGCATGGCGTTCAACGACCCGCTGACCAGCCTGCAGCCCGTGGTCTGGTGCGCGCTGGCCGTGGCCTTCGGCTCGGCGACGCAGGACATCGCGCTCGACGCCTTTCGTATCGAATCGGCCGATACCGACCGCCAGGCCGCGCTCGCCGCGACCTACCAGACCGGCTACCGGCTGGCGATGATCTGGGCCGGTGCGGGCGTGCTGTGGATCGCGGCGCGCACCCAGGGCGATGCCACGGGCTATATGCACAACGCCTGGCAGGTCGCCTACTGCGCGATGGCCGCGAGCATGCTGCTGGGCGTGGTCACGGTGCTGCTGTCGCGCGAGCCCGCGCCACGCGCGCTGCCGCGCGCGCGCAATGCGGCCGAATGGCTGCGCGGCGCGCTGGTCGAGCCGTTTGCCGACTTCATCCGCCGCTACCGCTGGCAGGCCGCGCTGATCCTGGCGCTGATTGCCGTCTACCGCATCAGCGACGTGGTGATGGGCATCATGGCCAACCCTTTCTATGTGGACATGGGCTTCACCAAGGACGAGGTCGCGGCCGTGACCAAGGTCTTCGGCGTGATCATGACGCTGGCCGGCGCGTTTCTCGGCGGCGCCATGGCCATGCGCTGGGGCGTGATGCGCGTGCTGATGCTCGGCGCGCTGCTATCGGCCGTCACCAACTTGCTGTTCGCGCTGCTGGCCACGCGCGGCCACGACCTCACGGGCCTGGTGTTCGTGGTCTCGGCCGACAACCTGGCCGGCGGCATTGCCTCGGCGGCGTTCATCGCCTATCTTTCGGCATTGACCAATGTGCAGTACTCGGCCACCCAGTACGCGCTGTTCAGCTCGATGATGCTGCTGGCGCCCAAGTGGATTGCGGGCTTTTCGGGCGTCTTTGTCGATGCCCACGGCTATGCGACGTTCTTCACCGCCACGGCGCTGCTGGGCCTGCCCGTGCTGCTGCTGGTCTGGGCCGCGTCGCGCGTGCCGCTGACACATGATTGACGGGAGTTGCCGCGCGCAGCAGATTTACCCCATCTTTACGCAGGCGACAAGCCGCTGTGACAGCCTGGCGCCACCATTGCAGGCATGGCCCTGCCCTCCTACTCCCCCACTTCGACGGATCCCATGAGCGTTCACCACCTGCTGATGATTGAAGACGACGCCCGGCTCGCGCAGATGGTCGGCGAGTATCTGGGCCAGAACGGCCTGAAACTCAACCACTGCGGCGATGGCCTCAGCGGCCTGGCCGCGCTGCAGGTCACCGACCCGCAGGCCCTGCCCGACCTCGTGATCCTGGACCTGATGCTGCCCGACATAGACGGCCTCGAAGTCTGCCGCCGCATCCGCGCCCTGCCCGGGCCAGCGGCGCAGACGCCGGTGCTGATGCTCACTGCCAAGGGCGACCCCATGGACCGCGTGATAGGCCTGGAAATCGGCGCCGACGACTACCTGCCCAAGCCGTTCGAGCCGCGCGAGCTGCTGGCGCGCATACGCGCCATCCTGCGCCGCCAGGGCCATGGCGCGGTCGAAGCTCCCAGCCAGGCGCTGCGCTTCGGCACGCTGGAGATCGACCGCGATGCGCGCACCGTGACCGTGGGCGGCCAGCTCTGCGAGCTGACTTCCTATCAATTCGACCTGCTGGTCGCGCTGGCCGAACGCGCCGGGCGCGTGCTCTCGCGCGAACAGATCATGGAAGCCGTGCGCGGGCGCGAGCTCGAGGCGTTCGATCGCTCGATCGACGTGCACATGGGCCGCATACGCGCGGCCATCGAAGTCGACCCCAAGGCTCCCAAGCGCATCCTGACGGTGCGCGGCGTGGGCTATGTGTTCGCCAAACAGCAGGACTGAAGCCATGTCGCTGCTGCGCCTCTTTTCCCGCCGCCTGTATCTGCGCATCTGGCTGGCCGTGGTCGGCGGCGTGGCAGTGCTGACGCTGCTGGTCGCCTGGGCCTGGCAGACCGCGACGGAATTCAATGCGCAGCAAAACAGCGCCAGCGCAGCGCCGGCGCGCGAGATCGTGCTGCGCGACGCCGACGGCCAGGTGCTGGCCCAGGGTCTGGGCATACGCCGTCCGGGCGATCCGTCCGAAGGGCTGCGCTTCGATATCGCCGGTGCCGACGGCCAGAACTTCAGTCTGCAGATGGCGCCGCGCACCCAGCGCGGCGAGCGCCCGCCGCCGCATGGCCCGGCAGCGTTCTGGCTGCGCCCGTTTGGTTTCCTGTGGATGCTGGCGCTGGTCGGCGTCGCCGTGGCGCTGGGCGTGTTTCCCATCATCCGCCGGCTGCTCAAGCGGCTTGAAAACCTGCAGCGCAGCGTGCAGCGCTTTGGCGAAGGCGACCTCGCGACGCGCGTGCCGGTGCAGGGCAATGACGAGCTGGCCGACCTGTCGCGCCAGTTCAACGCCTCGGCCGAGCGCATCGAGGCGCTGATGGCCTCGCAGAAATCGCTGCTGGCCAATGCCTCGCACGAGCTGCGCTCGCCGCTCACACGCATACGCATGGGCATGGAGCTGATGTCGGGCAACCAGCCTTCGCCGGCATCGCGCGCCGAAATCCTGCGCAACGTCAACGAACTCGACCAGCTGGTCGACGAAATCCTGCTCGCGAGCCGGCTCGACTCGCGCGAAGTCGATGTGGGCACCGAGGAGTCGGTCGACCTGATAGGTCTGAGCGCCGAGGAATGCGCGCGCGTCGACGCAGAATTGCAGCTGCAGGACCTGGCGGCGCTGGAAGTGCCCGGCGTCGCCAAGCTGCTGCGCCGCGCGGTGCGCAACCTGCTGGAGAACGCGCGCCGCTACAGCCACGGCGAAATCACGCTCGAGCTGGCGCGCATCGACGGCCAGGCCGAAATCCGCGTCGACGACCGCGGCCCGGGCGTTCCGGCCGATCAGCGCGAGCGCATCTTCGAGAAGTTCTACCGCCTGCCCGGCGCAAGCGAGCGTTCGGGCGGCGTGGGCCTGGGACTGGCGCTGGTGCGCTCGATTGCCGAGCGCCACGGCGGCAGCGTGCGCTGCGAGGCGCGCGAAGGCGGCGGCGCGCGTTTCGTGCTGCGCCTGCCGCTGGCCTGAACTCAGTCCGCGGCGCGCCGCGCCTGCGCGGGCCGCGGCGTGGCGCCGTACAAGGCATCGGCGCACAGCACGATCAGCAGCATCACGAAGAAATGGCTTTCACGCGAGCTCCACAGCGAGGCATTGATCAGGCTGTTGACGGCCAGCATCACCGCAAAGCTCAGCAGCAGGCGGCGCTGATGCGGCTGGGCGCGGCGCGCGGCCCAGACCGGCGCGCCGATCAGCGCCAGGAAAGCGAGCAGACCCAGAATGCCGTTCTCCATCCAGAGAAACAGGTACTGGTTGTGCGGATGCCAGCGGCCGAACGCGCACCAGCCTTCGGCCGTGACTTCCTCGCACCAGGTGTCGTGGTAGCTGCCCGTGCCCCAGCCGGTGATGGGCTTTTGCTCGACCAGCGACCAGGTGTTCTTCCAGAAGTTGATGCGCCCGCCGATGCTGGTGATTTCCATGCTCTTGCTGTTGCGCGCTTCGGTGATGCCCAGCTTCACGCGCTCCTGCACTTCGGTGGAGGTCGCCACCACCGTCACCAGGCCCAGCGCCAGAACGCCCAGCGCGAGCCAGCGCTTCCAGCCCTGGGCAGCCAGCAGCAGGAAGGCAAACAGCGCCACCATCAGCAGCAGGTAGCCGGTGCGCCCGCTCGACAGATGGGTGATGCTCAGCGCACCCAGCAGGGCCGCAAACCACCAGGCGCCGCGCCGCCACCAGGCCGCGCCGGCGCGCAGGCCCCGGTCCAGCGCCAGCACGACGAAGAACGTCATCATCACGTTCTGCGTGATGTAGTCGCCAATCACCGTATGGTCCTGGCCCCAGCCGAGGTTGTGGGTGCGCGACCAGGGCAGGTCCCAGAAGATGTTGGCGTAGACCGAGCCCAGGATGAACAGCATGGCCAGCACAAAGGCATCGACGCAGCGCCGGCGCCAGACGCTCTCGGCCAGCAGCGCAATGCACACCGGCACCAGCAGCAGCTTGCTGTACTTGGACAGGTGCAGCACGATGTCGTCGTGGCTTGCGGGCGTGTACAGGATGCCCAGCAGCATCAGCGCGTACAGCCCCAGCGCCGCCCAGACCACGGGGGCGCGGCGCACCGTGGGCCAGCGCTGCCAGATCCGGCCGCTGAGCAGCCCGAACAACAGTGCCAGTGCCATCGCGATATATGCAAGCGCCATCGCCACGGGAAACGACAGGAAGACCACGACCAGGCAGACCAGGGCGGCAGATTCGGAAAGCGCCTGCATGCGGCGGGTATCAAAGGTCATAGAGAAAATACCGGGGGGAATAGAAAACGGTTTTTAATGGCGGCATTGCCGCCGGCCCTGCTCGCTCAGGAAAGCCCCAAGTCGACATGCACCGGGCTGCGCGCCTTTCAGCGGCTGTATTGAGTAACAATTTGACTATGAAATTTCCTACCGTCCATGCCATGTACTGGGACAACATTCCCGCCAGCATCCTGTCCAAGCAGCGCGAAGTCTTCGCGCACCTGGACATACCGCTGCAGCAGGAGCGTGCCGACCAGCAGCCCCATGGCCTGTGGATGAACGAAGTCATCGAGCGGCTCGCACCCGAGGACATCGTGGTGTTCTGCGACATCGACGCGTTCGCGCTGAATCGGGCGGCGTACCTCGCGGCCGTCCAGCACGCTGAAAACGGTGCGCTTTTCGGGCTTGCACAGTTCTCCAACCACAAGCAAGGCACGCAAGTGTATGCGGGGCCGATGTTCATGGCATTCCGCAAGAGTATGTGGATGCAACTGGGCCGGCCCACGATGCGCTCGAGCAAGCTCCACGACGCGGCCGAAGTGATGTCGGTGCTGGCGCGCGAAGCCGGCATTCCCGTGGTCATGCCGGCCGTGAGCGCCTGCCTGCTTCCCAAATGGTCGCTGGGCAACGAAGGCGTGTTCGGCATAGGCACTTTCTACGGCGAGCGCGACTTCTTCCATCTGTTCGAATCGCGCAAGCCCGCGTACGAAGCCATTTTCCATGCGGTTGCTGACGACGTGCTTGCAGACCGGCCGCTGAACTTCCGCCACTACCTCGAAATCGTCGAGCAGTTGCAGGCCGCGGAAAGCGGCCAGCCGCCGCGCCGTCGCCCGTGGTGGAAGCGCCTGTGGAAGTGAAACCCATGGCCGACAAAGCTTCCTCACTGCCGCTGGTCTTCGTCAACCTCGAGCGCGATGCCGAACGGCGCGCACGGCTCGAAGCCGAACTGGCACGCCTGAACCTGCAGGGCGAACGCCTGCACGCTGTCTGGTGGACTGACCTGCCCGCCGCCGAGCAGGATGCGCTCTACAGCGCGCAACTCAACCGCGCCCAGTACTACAAGCCGCTGGTGAACGGCGAGAAAGGCTGCTATGCAAGCCATATCCAGGCTTGGCGCCAGCTGCTGGCCAGCGATGCGCCGGCCATGGTGGTGCTCGAGGACGACGTGCGCCTGGACGACAGGCTGGCCGACGGCATCGCCGCCATTGCCGCGCTCGACATTCCCTGGGACATGGTCAAGCTGCTGGGCCGGGTGCAGGAGAAAGTGCGCAGCCAGCGCCCGCTGCTGTCCGATGTCGCGCTGGTCGAATACCAGCGCGTTCCCAGCATGACGGCCGGCTATGTGATCAGCCGCGCGGGCGCGGCCAAGCTGCTGGCCACGCGCGTGCCGTTCGGCCGGCCCATAGACGTGGACCTGCGGTTCTGGTGGGAAAACGACTTGCGCATCCTGGGCACCGTGCCTTCGCTGCTGATACTCGACGAGACCAGCTTCGTGAGCTCGATCTGGAGCGAGAAGCCGCGTGTGGCGCTGCGCCAGAAATTACGCAAGTTCGCGATGAAACTGGGGCTTAGCCTGGGCAATGCGCGCCATAGGCGCACGCAGTCCCGTCTGTAGCAGGGCTGCATTCGGGCTGAACCGGCCCCTATAAGACCGTTCGGGCTGAGCCTGTCGAAGCCCCGACCCCTGCCCCCGCATGCACGCGCCGCAGCAGCGCCTCGTAGCCGGCCTGCATCACCGACACATCGAACGCCACTTCGGCCTCGGCGCGCGCGGCCCGGGCCAGCGCCCGGGCGTATTCAGGTTGTTCGAGCAGCGTCCTGAGCGCCTGGGCCAGCGCCGCGGCGTCGCCTTCGGCCACCAGCAGCCCGGTGCGGCCCGGATCGATCACTTCGCGCACCCCGACCACGTCGCTGCCTATGCAGGCACAGCCCGCGGCCATGGCTTCGGTCAGCGCCAGCGGCATGCCTTCGTAGTGGGTCGACAGCACGAATATCTGCTGGCGCATGAGGAACTGCGGCAGCTGCGCGACCTGGCCCATGAACTCGACCTGGTCGCCCAGCCCCAGCTTGTCGACCAATGCCTGGGCCTGGTCGCGCAGCCGCGGCTTGCCGCCGCCGGCCAGGTGCAGTCGCGGGCGCAGGCCCTGCTCGGCCAGCAGCGCCAGCGCCTCGATCAGCGTCGCATGGTCCTTCTGGCGCGCGAAGCGCGAGGCCATGACGATGGCCGGCGCGCGCTGCGCCCAGGGCTGGAGCTGGTCCACGGGAAAGCGCGCCAGATCTATGCCGTTCGGAATGGCGACGCAGCGCTCGCGCGCAAAGCCCAGCTCGAGCAGCCGGTCGCGCACGCCGCGCGACACGCCCACGCTGGCCGCGCTGCGCGCATCGAGCCACAGCGCCTGCTTGAGGCGCCACCTGGTGTAGCGCTCGCGCGAGTTGTGCTCCACATGCACCAGCTTGGGCACGCCGGCCAGCAGGCCCGCATAGCGGCCCCACAGGTGGTCGCTGAAGCCATGGGCGACGAGGATGTCGGGCTTCCATTCGAGCGCAATCTTGCGCAGCGCCCAGATGGTGGCCGCATGCGACCAGCCGGGCACGACGCGCACGTCGAGGCCCTGGTCGCGCAGCGCCTGCACGCGCGCCGCGTCGGTGTTGCGCTTGCGGCGCAGCACCAGCAGCACCGGCATGGACTGGCTGCGCTGCGCGGCCAGACACAGGTCGACCGCGACCTGGGTCGCGCCGGAGAAGCCTCCGGTCACAAAATGCAGTACGCGCACGGCGTGGTCCTTCAAAAAAAGCCGGGGTGACAAAAAGGGGCCCAAGGCCCCTTTTGCTACCGTTCAACAGCGAAAGTCAGTGGCCGTGGCCCACGACTTCGCCTTCCTTGAGGCGGTACACGGTGCCGCAGTAGGGGCACTTGGCTTCACCCGTATGGGCGATATCCAGGTAGACCTTGGGGTGGCTGTTCCACAGCTTCATGTCAGCGCGCGGGCTGGGGCAGTACACGCCGCCATAACTGTTGAGTTCTTTGGCGGCCAGTTCTACGACGGCTTGGGTCATGGGGAGTCTCTTGTCTCGGGGGGCTGGGGAAAAAAACCGCTTACACCAGCGTGAGCCAGTGTGCGTACTTGGGGTTGCGGCCGTTGACGATGTCAAAGAAGGCCGCCTGGATTTTCTGCGTGATCGGGCCGCGGCTGCCCGCGCCGATCGCGATGCGGTCGAGTTCGCGGATAGGCGTGACTTCGGCGGCCGTGCCGGTGAAGAAGGCCTCGTCGCTGATGTAGACCTCGTCGCGCGTGATGCGGCGCTGCTGCACTTCAAGGCCCAGGTCCTTGCAGATCGCGAACACGGTGTTGCGCGTGATGCCGTTGAGCGCGCCGGCCGACAGGTCGGGCGTGACGACCACGCCGTCCTTGACGATGAAGATGTTCTCGCCCGAACCTTCGGACACGAAGCCGGCCGCGTCGAGCAGCAGCGCTTCGTCGTAGCCGTCGTCCAGGGCTTCGGTGTTGGCCAGGATGGAATTGGTGTAGTTGCTCACCGCCTTGGCCTGGCTCATGGTGATGTTCACATGGTGGCGCGTGTAGCTGCTGGTCTTGACGCGTATGCCGCGCGCCATGCCTTCCTCGCCGAGGTAGGCGCCCCAGGCCCAGGCAGCGACCATCAGGTGGATGTCGTTGCCCTTGGGCGAGACGCCCAGCTTCTTGTCGCCAATCCAGGTCAGCGGACGCAGGTAGCACGAGGCGAGCTTATTGGCGCGCACGACTTCGACCTGGGCCGCGTTGACCTGCTCCTGGGTGAACGGAATGTTCATGCGCAGGATCTTGGCGCTGTTGAACAGCCGCTTGGTATGGTCTTCGAGCCGGAAGATGGCCGTGCCCTTGTCGGTCTCATAGGCGCGCACGCCCTCGAAGGCGCCGCAACCGTAATGCAGCGTATGCGTGAGCACATGGACCTTGGCGTCACGCCATTCGACCAATTGGCCGTCCATCCAGATTTTGCCGTCACGGTCGGCCATCGAGGGAACTGCGGAGCTCATGGAAATCCTTTGTGCAAGATCGCAAAAAGGAGATTCTACGGCGTGGGCGTGTGTTCTATCGCGGGGGTGGGGGCATCGTCCTGCGGGGGACGGTACATCTGCCAGGACACGAGGCGGCCGTGGTCGAACGTGCAGTCCACATGCGAATGCGAGCCGTCGGTCCAGCGGAAGATTTCGGGCTGCTCGCCCTGCGGCGTCTGCTGCTTGCCCAGCGAACGCGTCATCGCCACCACATGCATCATGTTCACGCCCGGACGCAGCTTGGCGTTGAGCATCACGGCGCTGGCGACATAGCCTATGGGCTGCTGCGACGCCTTGCGCACCACCGACATCAGCCGGTTGAAGTGCAGCAGCAGCCACATGACGATGCCGCCGCCGGCCGCGGCAACGCCCAGCCAGCCGTAAGTTTGATGGGCAGCGATCAACAGCACTGCCAGTCCCACCGGGACCCAGATTTTGCGCAAATTCATGGCCGCAATTGTCTTATGGACGCTGGACTTTGGGGTTGTGGTGAGTGCGTATACCCCTGAAAACCGCGCGTCAGCTGATTCCACGCACGATGTTCATGGCCTCGTCGACGCGCTCCACGGCGTGAATCGTCAGCCCGGGAATCGCCTTTTTCGGCGCATTCGCCTTGGGCACGACGGCCAGGGTGAAGCCCAGCTTCGCGGCTTCCTTGAGCCGTTCCTGGCCGCGCGGCGCGGGCCGCACCTCGCCGGCCAGCCCGACTTCGCCAAACGCGAAGAAGCCGCGCGGCAACGCCTTGCCGCGCAGACTCGAAGTGATCGCCAACATCACTGCCAGGTCAGCTGCAGGCTCGTTGATGCGCACCCCGCCGACCGCGTTGACGAACACATCCTGGTCGGCGCAGGCCACGCCCGCATGGCGGTTGAGCACCGCCAGCAGCATCGCCATGCGGTCCTTGTCCAGGCCCACCGAGAGCCGGCGCGGGCTGGGCCCGCCCTGGTCGACCAGCGCCTGGATCTCGACCAGCATGGGCCGCGTGCCTTCGAGCGTGACCAGCACGCAGCTGCCCGGCACGGGCTCGGAATGCTGGCTCAGGAAGATCGCGCTGGGGTTGGTCACGCCCTTGAGGCCTTTCTCCGTCATCGCGAACACGCCGATCTCGTTGACGGCGCCAAAACGGTTCTTGATCGCGCGCACCAGGCGGAAGTTGCTGTGCGTGTCGCCCTCGAAGTACAGCACGGTGTCGACCATATGCTCGAGCACGCGCGGGCCGGCGAGCGCGCCTTCCTTGGTCACATGGCCGATCAGCACCACGCAGATGCCCGTGGTCTTGGCGGCGCGCGTCAGATGCGCCGCGCATTCGCGCACCTGGGCCACCGAGCCCGGCGCCGAAGACAGCTGGTCGGAATAGACGGTCTGAATGGAGTCGATCACCACCACCGCGGGCTGGTTGGCTTCAAGCGTGGCGAGAATCTTCTCGAGCTGAATCTCGGCCAGCACCTGCACCTGGCTGTTGTCCAGGCCCAGGCGGCGCGAGCGCAGCGCGATCTGCGCGCCGCTTTCCTCGCCGGTGACATACAGCGTGGGCAGGCCCTTGCGGTGCAGCGCATCGAGCGCCTGCAACAGCAATGTCGACTTGCCGATTCCCGGATCGCCGCCTATCAGCACCACGCCGCCTTCGACGATGCCGCCGCCGAGCACGCGGTCGAGCTCATCGATGCCGCTGGGCGTGCGCGCCACATCGGTGGCTTCGATCGCCGACAGCGGCGTGACCGGCTGGGCATTGGCCAGGCCCGCATAGCCCTGGGGTGCGCTCAGGCGGTTCTTGCCGCCGCTGGCCGACTCGGCGACCGACTCGATCAGCGAATTCCAGGCCCCGCAGGACGGACACTTGCCCAGCCAGCGCGGGCTGGTCGCGCCGCAGGCATTGCAGACATATTGGGTTTTCTCTTTGGCCATGGGGCGAGCATATCGCCCCGGGGCCGGCCCTTAGCCTTCGTTGAGTTCTGCGTGGTGGGCGATCTCGCCGCGCTTCCAATAGGCGGCAATGCGCATGCGCTTGGCATCCACGCCGGGCTTGGCCAGCACGATGCGGCGCAGCGCCGCCATGTCGTTGTGCTCGCCTGCGGCCCAGATGAAGCCCGCGCCCGCGGGCAGCGCCAGCTGCTCGGCCGCGGCCGTCAGCGAATCCACCCACTGCAGGTCGATGCGGGCGTTGCTGGCCAGCGGCCGCTGGTCGCGCGCATCGGCCACGCAGATGCGCACCGTGACCTGGGCCGTGGGCGGCAGCTCGGCCAGACGGCGCTCGATGGCCGGCAGCGCGCTTTCGTCGCCCAGCAGCCAGTGCCATTCGAACTCCTTGGGAATCAGCAGGCTGCCGCGCGGGCCGGCGACGCCTACCCACTGGCCCAGCGGCGCGTTGAGCGCCCAGTCGGCCGCCGGGCCGGTGTTGTGCAGCGCGAACTCGAGCACCAGTTCATTGCGCTGCGCGTCCCAGCTCACGGGCGTGTAGTCGCGCGTGGTCGGGCGCTCGCCTTCGAAGCTGGGGCGGCCGTCGACGATGGCTGGCAGATTGGGGCGCTCCAGACCTTGCTGGGGCAGGATGAACTTGAGGTGGTCGTCAAAGCCGGTGCTGGCGAAGCCGGCCAGCTCGGGGCCGCCCAGCGTCACGCGCACGAAGCCGGGGCTGACTTGTTCGCGCGCCAGCAACTGCAGGTGGCGCGCGGCAAACGGATGGCGCTGGCGCTCGACGCGCAGCAGTGTCTCGGAAGAAGGAGTAGTCATTCAGGCCTCTGGCGTAAAATGTTGATTTAGTCAACGAAATATCCGCGATCTCGTTGATTTTGTCAACTATAAATACACGATGAATACCCAAAACCCTGCCGATGTGTTCGACGCCATGCATGACCTGATGCATGCCTACCGCCATCGCATGCGCGCCGCCATGCAGGCCGAACTCACGCCCAACGAGATGCGCGCGCTGCTGTTTGTCGGCCGCCATCCCATGCGCACGCAAAAGGATCTGGTCGAGCACAGCGGCAGCGACAAGGCGCAGATCGCGCGCCTGCTGGGCATGCTCGAGGAAAAAGGCTGGCTTGAACGCGTGCCCCACGCCCAGGACGCGCGCAGCCGCTGTCTCAAGCTGAGCCCCGCGGGCCAGGCGGTGTTCGAGGGCATGGGCGCGCGCCGGCGCGGCATCACCGCCCAGATGCTGGACGGCTTCTCGCCCGCCGAGCAGCAGGTGCTGCAGGGCTTGCTGGCGCGCATGCTGGCGAATCTCCACGCGTCGGAGTAAGGGCTTTTGCGGCTGGCCCAGAGCAACACAGGGGAGCAGGTTCTTCAGCAGGGCAATTTGCGCCACGCCCTGAAACGCCCTTCGGCAGGCTCAGGGCGAACGGCAGAGGCCGAACCGAGCGGGCTTCGAAACCCCGTTCGCGCTGAGCCTGCCTCGCCGGCCGCGTCGAAGGTTGAACGGCCCTCTCTCAATCAACAATCACCGTCACCCTCGGCGCCACCGCGCACATCAGCTCATAGCCCAGCGTGCCGCCAGCGCGCGCGACTTCGTCTATCGACAGGCGCTCGCCCGTCGACGCCTTGCCCCACAGCGTGACTTCGCTGCCCATGCCCGCGCCTTCGACCGGCGTCAGGTCGACATTGAGCATGTCCATGCTGACGCGCCCGAGCACGCGCGTGCGCTGGCCGTTGACCAGCACCGGCGTGTCCGTGCCGCAGGAGCGCGGGTAGCCGTCGGCATAACCGCAGGCGACCACGCCCACCGTCATCGGTCCTTCGGCGGTGAAGGTCGAGCCATAGCCCAACGTATCGCCGGCCTGCAGCTGCTGCACGCCGATCACGCGCGTGGTCAGCGTCATTGCGGGCTCCAATGCCCAGTCCTGGTCGCTGTGCAGCGGGTAGTCGGGCGCGCTGCCGTAGAGCACGATGCCCGGGCGCACCCAGTCGCAGCGCACCTGTGCGTCCGCCGCCAGCGCCAGCGTGGCGGCGCTGTTGCACAGGCTGCGCTCGCCGGGCAGGTCGCGCGTGGCCTCGTGGAAGACCGCGAGCTGGTGGCCCACGCCGCGCGGGCCGTCGGCGTCGCTGAAATGGCTGATGAACGAAATTTCATCGACCTGTGTCAGCGCATTGAGCCTTGCCCAGGCCGAGCGGTAGCGCGCGGCAGGAAAGCCCAGCCGGTTCATGCCCGAGTTCATCTTGAGGAACACGCGGTGGCCGACCTGGGTCTTGTGCGCGGCCAGCCAGTCGATCTGCTCGTCGCAATGCACGACATGCCACAGGCCCAGGCGCGAGCACAGCTCCAGATCGCGCGGCTCGAACACGCCTTCGATCAGCAGGATGGGTCCGCGCCAGCCCAGCTGGCGCACGCGTTCGGCCTCGGAAAGGTCCAGCAAGGCAAAGCCGTCGGCGCCGCGCAGCGCGTCAAAAACGCGCTCTATACCGTGCCCGTAGGCATTGGCTTTGATGACCGCCCACAGTTTGGCATCCGGCACGGCCTGGCGCACGCGCTCGAGATTGTGGCGCAAGGCGCCGGAATGGATGGTGGCAAGGATAGGACGCGGCATGGTTCAGAAGCAATCAGAGAGAGGGAATTCTGGCATTGCTGAGCGAAAGCTGCGTGTTATAACCAACCGTTACTGCGTTTGAGTCCAACAATATCCCGGCAAAGGCTTTGCTGATGTCCGTTCCAGCCATTCAATGAAGCGCGGTTTTTACACCATCATGTCGGCGCAGTTTTTCAGCTCGCTGGCCGACAATGCCTTGTTCGTGGCCGCCGTGGAGCTGTTGCGCACCGGCGGCGCACCCGAGTGGCAACGTGCCGCGCTGGTGCCCATGTTCGCGTTGTTCTACGTGATACTCGCGCCGTTTGTCGGTGCATTCGCCGACGCCCTGCCCAAGGGCCGCGTCATGTTCTTCAGCAACGCGATCAAGGTCGTGGGCTGTCTGATGATGCTGTTCGGCCACCATCCGCTGATGGCCTATGCCGTCGTCGGCCTGGGCGCGGCCGCTTATTCGCCCGCCAAGTACGGCATCCTGACCGAACTGCTGCCCGCGTCGCAGCTGGTCAAGGCCAACGGCTGGATCGAAGGCCTGACCATCACCTCGATCATCCTGGGCGTGCTGCTCGGCGGCCAGCTGGTCGGGCCGGTGCTGTCGGGCTATCTGCTGTCGCTGAACCTGCCCGGCGTGCAGAACGCCGCCGAAGCGTCGATTGCCGCGCTGGTGCTGGTCTACGTGCTTGCCGCCTGGATCAACACCCGCATTCCGCTGACCGGCGTCGCCATGCGCCCGCTGCGCCAGGACCCGAGCAAAAGCCTGCTGAGCAATGCGCTGGCGCTGCTGCCCGATTTCTGGAACTGCAGCCAGCGCCTGTGGACCGACAAGCTGGGCCAGATCTCGCTGTCGACCACCACGCTGTTCTGGGGCGTCTCGGGTAATCTGCGCTACATCGTGCTCGCCTGGAGCGCCGCGGCGCTGGGCTACAGCACCACGCAGGCGTCATCGCTGGTCGGCGTGGTCGCCATAGGCACGGCCGTGGGCGCGGTTGCCGCCTCCACCTACATGAAGCTCGAGACCGCCACCCGCGTGATCCCGCTGGGCATTGCCATGGGCGTGCTGGTGATCTGCATGAACTTCATCGACACCATCTGGATCGCCGTGCCGTTCCTGATCCTGCTGGGCGGGCTGGGCGGCTTCCTGGTCGTGCCCATGAACGCGCTGCTGCAGCACCGCGGCCACAACCTGATGGGCGCGGGCCGCTCCATCGCCGTGCAGAACTTCAACGAACAGGCCTGCATCCTGCTGCTGGGCGCGTTCTACAGCCTGTCGACCAAGCTCGGACTGTCGGCGTTCGGCGCGATCACGCTGTTTGGCGTGGCCGTCGCCGGCATCATGTGGTGCATTGGCCGCTGGCATGCCTACAACTGCCGCCGCTACCCGCGCGAAGTCGTGCGCCTGCGCAAGATCGCCCGCCAGGACGACAACCACTGATTTTTCCCCAACGGCCAGCGCCTGCCTGCCAAGGCAGGCGCTGGCCGTTTCCACGTCTGCTTCCCATGCGCTCTCCCCTGCCCATACTGGCCCTGCTGCTCAACGCCCTGATCTGGGGCCTTTCCTGGTGGCCGCTGCGCCAGCTGCACGCGGCCGGCCTGCACCCGCTCTGGGCCACGGCGCTGATGTATGGGGCGGCGCTGGTCGGTCTGCTGCTGCTGCGCCCGGGCAGCTGGCGCAGCGCGCTGGCCCACCCGGTGCTGCTGCTGCTGGCGCTGAGTTCGGGGCTGACCAATGTCGCATTCAACTGGGCCGTGACCGTGGGCGACGTGGTGCGCGTGATCCTGCTGTTCTATCTGATGCCCGCCTGGGCCGTGCTGCTGGCCTGGAAGCTGCTGGGTGAACGCCCCACGCCGATGGCCCTGGTGCGGCTGGTGCTGGCCTTTTCCGGCGTGGTGCTGGTGCTGCTGCCGGCCGACGGCGCGCGCCAGGGCCTGTTCACCGGCCTGTCGCTGGCCGACGGGCTGGCCGTGCTCGGCGGCTTCATGTTCGCGCTGACCAACGTCAACCTGCGCCGCATGCATGCGCTGCCCGGGCAGGCGCGGATGCTGGCGATGTTTGCCGGCTGCACGCTCATGGGCGCCGCGGCCGCGGCGCTGGCCTGGACGCTGGGCCTGGCGCCCGGCCTGCCCGCGCCGCACGCACCCTGGCTGCTGATCGCCGGCGCCATGGCGCTGCTGATGCTGCTGAGCAACTGGGCGCTGCAATATGGCGCGACGCGGCTGCCGGCCAGCGTCACTTCGGTGGTCATGCTGTCCGAAGTGCTGTTCGCCAGCGTCTCCGCGGTCTGGCTGGCTTCGGCCGAGCTGCCCGCGCGCACGCTCGCCGGCGGCGCGCTGATCCTGCTGGCCGCGCTGCTGGCGGCCACGGCGCGCGCGCGCGCACCGGGCCAGCGCATAGGCGCACAACCGCTCGCCGGCCACCAGGGTTAAGCTTGCAGCCCGTGCTGCACTGCAAAGGACATTCCATGGGCTACACCCAAGCCACTTCGATCAACGACTTCACCGCCACCGACATCCAGGGCAACGAAGTGCCGCTGTCGCGCTACCAGGGCCGCGTGCTGCTGATCGTCAATACCGCCAGCGCCTGCGGCTTCACGCCCCAGTACGCGGGGCTGCAGGCGCTGCATGCGCAGTACGCCGGTCAGGGCCTCACGGTGCTGGGCTTTCCCTGCAACCAGTTCGGCCACCAGGAGCCGGGCAGCGCCGACGAGATCGCGACTTTCTGCGAACGCAATTTCGGCGTGCAGTTTCCGCTGATGCAGAAGATCGAGGTCAACGGCGCCGGCGCCCACCCGCTGTACCGCTGGCTCGAAGCCCAGGCGCCGGGGCTGCTGGGCAGCAAGGCCATCAAATGGAATTTCACCAAGTTCCTGGTGGGCCGCGACGGCCAGGTGCTGCAGCGCTATGCGCCCCAGGATGCACCGGCCAAGCTCGCCAAGGACATCGAAGCGGCATTGAACGCCGCATGAAAAAAGCCCTGGACGCTGGCGCGCACAGGGCTTGATGGCGCGCAGGCCTTGCGGCCGCGGCAGATCAGGCAGCGTCGGCCGCAGGTGCCTCGGCAGCAGCGGCTTCGGCCGCCGCAGCATCGGCCGCCGCAGCATCGGCTGCCGCAGCAGTCTCCGCCACCAGCGCCTTGCGGCGGCGCGCGCGCTCGACGGTCTGGGCGACCGTGCGCGCGACCATGCCGTACATGTCGGCAAAGGCGGCGATGTCCTGGCCGCTGGCCTCGAAGGCGCGCAGCAGGGCTTCGTCCTTGGCCGCGCGCTCGGCGGCCTGCGCCAGCGCTTCATCGACCAGGGCGTTGGTTGCGTCGTCGCGCGTCTGCACGCGCTCGGCATAGGCTTCACGGCTCAGGCCCGAGGCTTCGAATGCCTGGATGATGCGGTTGACCAGCTTGGGACGCAGGTCCTCGTTGGAACGCTGCTGGCGGCGGCGGAACACTTCGAGCAGCGCGTGGTGCACATGCTCGGGCGCCATCGCCTCGACGGCCTGGCCCTGCAGGTCATGGCGCGGCTGGCCCGCGGCCACGGCCGTGAGGTAGCGCGACGAACGCGTGTGGATGGACAGCGCGACCTTGAGACCATCGCGGTCGAAAGCTTCGGGCTGGGCATCCAGCAGGTCCTGGAAAATGCCGCGCTTCATGGGCTGGGGCGTTTCGCCGAACAGCTGGGGGTAGAGCGTGGCCAGTTTCAGCAGCAGCGGATGCTGGCTGCGGGGCGTGCGCTCTTCCTGAGCGGGACGCTGCGCAGGGCGCTGGGCCGCACGGTCGGCCACGGGCGCCTGCGCGCCGGCGTTGCCGCCACGGCCGCGGCCACCACGGCTACGGCCGCCGCGGCTGCGAGGGGGACGGGAAGAATCAGCGGCCGGGGCGCCGGCCGCCGGGGTGCCGGCCGCGGAAGCATCAGCGCCGGTGTCAGCCTGCGAGGCGGCGGCAACGGGGACGTCCCCGGTGGCCGGGGTCGCAGCATTCTGTTCTTGTGGTTCAGACACGGGATCAGTCATGGCGTAGCGCAGCTCAGTGAAATAAAAGACAACCTCGCATCATGCCAGCATTGGCAATCGCCGCACAGTGGCGTTGTCTCTGCCGCGGCCGCAATGCGGCCCGCAGGCCACACAATCAATGCGCGGGAAGTGCTTCGTCCAGCACTTCGATCCAGTGGCGCACGGGCACTTCGGTGCCGCTTTGCAGATGGGTGATGCAGCCGATGTTGGCCGAGAGGATGGCCACGGGCGGCGCCTCGCCGCAGGCTTCGCCCAGCGCTCCGAGCTTGCGTTCGCGCAGCTGGCCGGAGATTTCGGACTGCAGCACCGAGTAGGTGCCGGCCGAGCCGCAGCACAGATGCGACTCGGTGCGCGCCACGCGCAGCTGGAAGCCCAGCTGCCCGAGGTAGGTTTCCACGCCGCCGCGCAGCTTCTGGCCGTGCTGCAGCGTGCAGGGCGGGTGATACGCCATCACGCCCGCGGGCGCTTCGATCCGGCCCTGCAGGCGCTGGGCCAGCTCGGGCAGCAGTTCGGGCAGCAGCTCGCTCAGGTCGCGCGTGAGCGCGCTGATGCGCGCGGCCTTGTCCGCATAGGCGGGATCGTCGCGCAATACATGGCCGTAATCCTTCACGGTCGCGCCGCAGCCCGAGGCATTCATCACGATGGCTTCGACCGCGCCGCTTTCGACCTGGGGCCACCAGGCGTCGATGTTGGCGCGCATCTGCACCTTTGCGCCGTCCTGGTCGTTGAGGTGGAACTTCACCGCGCCGCAGCAGCCGGCCTTGGGGGCAATCACCGTCTGGATGCCGGCCGCGTCGAGCACGCGCGCCGTTGCAAAGTTGATGCGCGGCAGCATCGCGGGCTGCACGCAGCCGGCCAGCAGCAGCACCTTGCGCGCATGCTCGCGCGTGGGCCAGGCACCGGCCGCCAGCGGCGCCGTGACCTTGGCCTGCAGTGCCTTGGGCAACAGCGGGCGCACGGCCTGGCCCAGCTTCATGGCCGGGCCGAACAGCGGCGAGGACAGGCCTTCCTTGAGCGCCCAGCGCGTGAGGCGTTCGCCCACGGGACGCTCGACCTGGGCATCGACCACCTTGCGGCCGATGTCGACGAGATGGCCATACTGCACGCCGCTGGGGCAGGTGCTTTCGCAGTTGCGGCAAGTCAGGCAGCGGTCCAGGTGCAGCTGCGTGGCGCGCGTCGGCGTCTGGCCTTCGAGCACCTGCTTGATCAGGTAGATGCGGCCGCGCGGGCCGTCGAGTTCATCGCCCAGCAATTGATAGGTCGGGCAGGTCGCGGTGCAGAAGCCACAGTGCACGCATTTGCGCAGAATGGCTTCGGCCTCGGCGCCATCGGGCGTGCCGCGGTAGGCGGGGGCGAGTTGGGTTTGCATGGCTAATGTCTTCTGAAGACCTGGCTCAGGCGAGCGGCAGCAGCCGCCCGGGGTTGAAAATGCCGGCCGGATCAAAGGCCTGCTGCAGACGCGCCTGCAGCGCCGCGAGCGCGGGCTGCATGGGCGCTGGCGCGGCATGTGCCGCGGCCACGGGAGTGGCTTCGGCGTGGAACATCTGCGCCGTGCCGCCGACCCGGGCCGCGAGCGCCTGCAGCGCGGGACCGAGACTGCGCGGCGCCTGCACCCAGCGCAGCGCGCCATGCCATTCGACCAGCGGGCCGATCGCCCCTTCGGGCAGCGCCAGCACGGGCGCCTGGGCCGGCACCGACAGGCGCCACAGCGCAAGCTCGGGCCGGGCCAGCCGGTCGTTGAACCAGGGCAGACGGTGATCGCGGCACGCATCCCAATCCGCGGCCACCTGGGCATTGTCCTGGCGCTCGCCGCCCAGCGTCTGGCAGGCCGACTGCACCGCGGCCTGGGCGCCGCGCAGACGCAGGAACAAAGTGCCCTTGCCCGCATCCTCGACCCAGCAGCTCGCATTGAGCGGCAGCGGCTGTCCGCCCCAGTTGTTGAGCCATTGCAGCGCCTGCGCCTGGCTGCACTCGAAGCGCAGCGTGGCCTCGCCCCGCGCCTGCGGCAGCACCTTGAGGCTGACTTCGGTGATCAGGCCCAACGTGCCCCAGGAGCCGGCCATCAGCCGCGACACGTCATAGCCGGCGACGTTCTTCATCACCTGGCCGCCAAAGCGCAGCAGCTCGGCGCGGCCGTTGAGTATCTCCACGCCCAGCACATAGTCGCGCACCGCGCCCACGCTGGCGCGCGCCGGGCCGCTCAGGCCTGCGGCAACCATGCCGCCGACGGTCGCGCCCTGGGAGAAATGCGGCGGGTCGAACGCCAGGCATTGACCGTGGTCGGCGAGCAACGACTGCAGCTCGGCCAGCGAAGTGCCCGCACGCGCGGTCACGACCAGCTCGCTGGGCTCGTAGCTGACCACGCCCTGCAGTTCGCGGGTGTCGACGACCTCCCCGGTCAGCGCGTGCGCATGAAAGTCCTTGCTGCCGCCGCCGCGCAGGCGCAACGGGGTCTGGTCGGCAACGGCGGCGCGCACGCGCGCGGTGATCTGGCTGAGGGCTGAATCCATGCCGCCATCGTAGCGTCAGGGGCCGTGCAACGACCAGCGCGCCTGCGTGAATTTTTTGCACGCCCGTTGTGAACGTTGCACGCTGGCGCGCGGGCGGCAAAAAAAAAGCCCACCGGAGGGTGGGCCGAAGTTCCAGTGTCCGAGGAGAACCTGGTATTCGCAATGAGAGAGGTAGGACGGCCATGCCACCAGACATGGCCGTCTGTGCCGGGCCGCAGCCCGGGCTTTAGCGCACGTAGGCGGTTTCGCCGTGCGAGCTGATGTCCAGACCTTGGCGCTCTTCTTCTTCGCTGACCCGCAGGCCCACCAGAAGATCCGCCACCTTGTAGGACACGAAGGCCACGACACCGGACCAGACCAGGGTCACGAGCACGCTCTTGACCTGGACCCAGACCTGGTGGCCCATGGAGTAGTTCGCTGGCTCGATGCCGCCCAGGCTGGCTGCGCAGAACACGCCGGTCAGGATCGCGCCGACGATGCCGCCGACACCGTGCACGCCGAACACGTCGAACGCATCGTCAGCACCCAGCATGCGCTTGAGACCACCGACGCCCCAGACGCACAGAGGGCCGACGATCAGGCCCATCACGATGGCGCCCATGGGACCGACAAAACCGGCGGCGGGAGTGATGGCCACCAGGCCGGCGACCGCACCCGAGATCGCACCCAGCATCGACGCCTTGCCCTTGTGCAGCGCTTCGGCAGCGAGCCACGACAGGGTGGCGGCGCCGGTGGCGACGATGGTGTTGACGAAGGCCAGACCGGCGATGCCGTTGGCGGCGCCTGCCGAGCCGGCGTTGAAGCCGAACCAGCCCACCCACAGCAAGGAGGCACCGACCATGCTCAGCGTCAGGCTGTGCGGGGCCATCGATTCCTTGCCGAAGCCCAGGCGCTTGCCCAGAACGTAGGCACCGACCAGACCGGCGATACCGGCGTTGATGTGCACCACGGTGCCGCCAGCGAAGTCCAGCGCGCCGTCAGCCGCCAGCAGACCACCGCCCCAGACCATGTGGGCCATGGGGATGTAGCTGAACGTGAACCACAGCACGGCGAAGATCAGCACGGCGGCGAACTTGATGCGCTCGGCGAACGAGCCGACGATCAACGCCACGGTGATGGCCGCGAACGTGGCCTGGAAGGACACGAACACATATTCGGGAATGGTCTTGAGCGCGCTCGACAGCGTGTCGGCCGTGATGCCCTTGAGGAACAGCTTGTCGAAGCCGCCGAAGAACTTGCCTTCGCCGCCGAAAGCCAGCGTGTAGCCGTAGACCACCCACAGCACGGTGATCAGCGAGAAGATCACGAAGACCTGCATCAGCACCGACAGCATGTTCTTGGAGCGGCCCAGGCCGCCGTAGAACAGCGCCAGGCCGGGGATGATCATCAGGATCACGAGCACGGTCGAAGTCAGCATCCAGGCGGTATCGCCGGAGTTGAGCACGGGAGTTTCCTCGGCGGCAGCCGGGGCCGCCACCGCAGCGGCTTCCGGCGCAGCAGCCGCAGCCGGGGCAGCCGCAGCTTCGGGCGCGGGAGCCGCGGCAGCGGGTTCGGCAGCGGCGGTCACCGCGGGCGTGGCGACGCCCGGAGCCTCGGCAGCCGGAGTCTGCGCCAGGGCGACACCGCCCGACAGCAGGCTCAGGCCCAGGCAAAGGGAAGCAAGCAGTTTTTTCATGTCAATCTTTCTGATCGGTACGAACGCAGGCCTTAAAGGGCTTCCTGGCCGGTCTCGCCGGTACGGATGCGCACCACCTGCTCGAGGTGGGAGACAAAGATCTTGCCGTCGCCGATCTTGCCGGTGCGGGCTGCGGCTTCAATCGCTTCGAGCGCGCGGTCGACCATGTCGTCGGCGATCGCGGCTTCGATCTTCAGCTTGGGCAGAAAGTCGACCACGTATTCCGCGCCGCGGTACAGCTCAGTATGGCCTTTTTGCCGACCAAAGCCTTTGACTTCGGTCACGGTAATGCCCTGCACGCCGATGTCGGAAAGTGCTTCGCGCACTTCATCGAGCTTGAAGGGTTTGATGATGGCGGTCACCATTTTCATGATTCATTCCTCCGGGGGGAGGGCGCGCCGGGCGCCCTCGCGGTTACAGGGCCTTGGTCAGTGTGACAATAAAGCGGTTCTTGTTCACATCGCCAAAGAAGTTTTTCTTGTTGGCACCAACCAGTGCACCGCCGAGCGACAGGCCGTCGCCGAAGTCGTAGGCCGCGCCCACGCTGTAGTCGACATAGTTGGGCACGCCCTGGACGTCGCTGGCGAAGCGGGTGTAACCCACGGCCGCCTTGAACGTCACCTTGGGGGCGACTTCCTGGGCAAACGCCAGGTTGAAGTAGCCGGTGTTGCGCCCGCCTTCGAAGCCGAAGTACTTCTTCGACACGGTGTGCGAATACTTGGCGGTCAGCGGGCCGAAGCCGGCGCCCGCGTACAGCTCGGTCGTGTTGGCGACGCTGCCGCCCGAGTACACGTAGCTCAACGCACCCAGATCCCAGGCCACGCCGCCGGCTTCGAACTTGTAGCCGCCGTAGAAGTCGCTTTCAAGCGAGTTGCCCGGCACCCAGTCGACGCTGGAGTTCCAGTTGCCCACGTACCAGCCGGACTCGCCGAAGCTGTAGTCGAAGCCGCCTTGCAGCGCAGGCTTGACCGCCTTGGTGCGGCTGGCATCCTGGTCCTGCCCACGGAACTTGTAATTGCTGGTCAGGCTGACATTGGCGGTCAGCTGGGCGCTGGCCAACATGGGCAGAGCGGCGACAAAAGCAACACCGACGGTCTTCATCCAAGCACGGGACATGAGGCTCTCCAGTTGTAAAAATTTTCGACAAACGGTGAAAAGCATGAACTGTGCCAACCGGGCTTGATCTACGTCGCCACGGTGCATGGGCCGGGACGCGGCGCAGCCGGACCAGGCGATCGCACCGTATTGGTGCAGAAACCGGGCGCCGCGCCATGGCGGGGATGCACCAAAATGGACGGCAAGGCCGCACGGGGCCGCCCAGGCCCGCGGCGCGGCCACCCGCTCACGGGTGCCAGTGCGAAGTGCGCACCGCCGAGGTGCCCGTCGTGCCCGCAAGCGCATACGACAGCTGGTTCGCGGTCTTGAGCAGCATCTGCGCCATGGTTTCAAGCTTGGACTCGGGCAGGCGCGACGCGGGCCCGGAGATGCAGACCGAGCCGAACAGCCGCCAGTGCATGCCGAACACCGGCGCCGAGACCGTCGCCACGCCCTGCTCGCGCTCGCCTATGGAATGGTGGAAGCCGCGCTCGCGGATCTGCTCGTAGGGCTGGCCGGGCTCGCCCGAGAACGCCAGGATCACGCGCCCCGGCGAGCCCTTGTCGAGCGGCAGCTCCTCGCCCATGCGCACATGGTGGCGCAGCGCTTGCGGGCCTTCGACCCGCATGATGCAGATGCGCGCATTGCCTTCGCGCACATAGAACGCCGTGCTTTCGCCGCAGGCCAGCGTCAGCGCGCGCAACGCGGGCTCAAGCACGTTCTGCACGTCGAAGCCGGCCTTGTAGCGCGCGCCCAGCCAGCCCGCGGCCGGGCCCAGGCGCCAGTCGCCGTCTTCGCGCTGCACCATGTAGCCATGGTGGGCCAGCGTGCGCGCCAGCCGCAGCACCGTGGTCTTGTGCAGGTTGCAGCGGCGACTGAGTTCGGCCAGCGACAGATTGGACTCGCCCAGCGCATAGGCCTCGAGCAGCTGCAGCGCGCGCGAGACCGCGGTGACGAAACCGTTCGAAGCCGCGGGATCTTCCACCGCCGCAGCCATTTCCGGCGGAGTTTGCGGGGCCGGCGCGGTGGCGCGCGGCTGGCGCACGGCAGGCGCTTTCAGAGGGTTGGAATCAGGCTTCATGGTGCAATGCGTTTCATTGTACGAAACGCCATTGTATGCCTTGAAACGTTTTTTTAAACTGCGTCCAACTACCGCGGCACCGCTGCGCTAGCCGGATAAATAAATCAACGGAGACAAGACATGACATCGACACCTCGCCTTCGCGCGCTGTTCGCGCCTCTTTGCGCCGCCACCCTGGGCCTGGCCGCCGCCGCCGTGCCTTTCGCCAGCGCGCAGGCGCAAGCCGCCTACCCCAGCAAGCCCATCCGCCTGATCGTGCCCTTTCCTCCGGGCGGCGGCACGGACATGATTGCGCGCACCGTCGCGCAAAAGCTCACCGACATGAACAAGTGGACGGTGGTGATCGACAACCGTCCCGGCGCGGGCGGCAACCTGGGCGTCGATGCCGCGGCCAAGGCCGCGCCCGATGGCTATACGCTGGTCATGGGCCAGACCAGCAACCTCGCGATCAACCCCGCGCTCTACGCCAAGCTGCCCTACAACCCGCTCAAGGACCTGACGCCCGTGGCGCTGGTCTCGTCCTCGCCCATCGTGATGGTCACGGCCGCCACCTCGCCCTACAAGACCATTGCCGATGTCGTCGCCGCGGCCAAGGCCAAGCCCGACGGCATCACGCTGGGCTACTCGGGCAACGGCACCGTGGCCCACCTCGCGGGCGAGCTGGCCCAGGATGCGGCCGGCATCAAGCTGCGCCATGTGCCCTACAAGGGCGCGGCCCAGGCGCTGACCGATGTGGTCAGCGGCAACATCGATCTCTACATGTCGGCGATTCCCACGCTGATCGGCCAGGTGCGCAACGGCAAGATGCACGCCGTCGCGGTCACCTCCAAGAAGCGTTCGACACAGCTGGCCCAGACGCCCACGCTGGCCGAGTCGGGCTACAAGGACTTCGAGGCCATCACCTGGTTCGGCGTGCTCGCGCCCGCAGGCACGCCGCCGGCCATCGTGCAGCAGCTCAACAAGGCGATCAACCAGGCGCTGGCCCAGGCCGATACCGCCGAGCGCCTGCGCTTCGAGGGCGGCGATGTGCTGGGCGGCTCGGTCGAGACCTTCCAGCAGCTGCTCAAGACGGAAATCCCGCGCTGGGCCAAGATCGTCAAGGACTCGGGCGCGGGCCTGGACTGATACCCCGGCGCCCGGTTCCGGGCGCTGCCGCGGCAACGGCCAGGGCGCCGTTTCCCGCCCCCTCACTGATTCACCGACCCAGGCGACGCGTGCCAGACGGCGCGCCCGCCCAAGGGATAGCCACGTCCGCAAAACCTGCCTGGCGCTTCCCGCATCTCTTCCTTTCCAACGGACCGCAGCATGAACCAACTTCCAGAAATCATCCGTGACATCGAACGCGTGGGCGCCGACGTCGTGCAAAAAGCCGCGAGCTTCCAGGCCGCGATCCTGGCCGATGTCGCCGGTCGCCGCGGCACCATGCACGGCCGCGTCGCGCCCGTGCACCAGGACATGAAAGTCGCGGGCCCGGCGTTCACCGTCGAAGTGCGCCCCGGCGACAACCTGATGATCCATGCCGCGATCGCGCTGGCCCAGCCCGGCGACGTGCTGGTGATCGACGGCAAGGGCGACCTCACGGCCGCGCTGATGGGCACGCTGATGCTCAGCGCCTGCAAGAAGCTGGGCCTGGCCGGCGTGATCGTCGACGCCGCGATCCGCGACAAACTGGAAATCCTCGACCTCGACTTCCCGGTGTTCAGCGCGGGCTTCAACCCGGCTGGCCCGACCAAGTACGTGCCCGGCCGCATCAATCACCCCATCTCCGCCGGCGGCGCCAGCGTCCACCCCGGTGACCTGGTCGTGGGCGACGCCGACGGCGTGGTCGTGATCGAGCGCGCCAAGGCGCAGGCCATGCTGGCCCTGGCCGACAAGAAGGTCGCCGACGAAGCCGCACGCATCGAGGCCATCGCGCGCGGCGACACCGCCTCCAAGTGGCTGCCCGCCGCGCTGCGCGCCGCCGGCGTGCTCAAGGACGGAGAGTCGCTGTGAGCACCATCCTCATCACCGGTGCCGATCTCGCACCGCAGGCGCAGGCACTGCTGGCCGGCCACGAGCTCGTCTATGCGGGCAAGACGCCCACCGAGGAAAGCCTGGTCGCACTGTGCCGCGCGCACGACCCCGTGGCCATCATCGTGCGCTACGGCAAGGTCGGCGCGGCCGTGATGGACGCCGCGCCTGCGCTCAAGGTGATCTCCAAGCACGGCAGCGGCACGGACACCATAGACAAGGTCGCGGCCCAGGCGCGCGGCATCGAAGTCGTCGCCGCCGTCGGCGCCAACGCCGCGGCCGTCGCCGAGCAGGCGCTGGCGCTGCTGCTGGCCTGCGCCAAGTCGGTGGTCGAACTCAATGCGCGCATGCATGGCGGCCACTGGGACAAGGCCACGCACAAGAGCCTGGAACTGGGCGGCCGCACCATAGGCCTGGTGGGCCTGGGGGCGATAGGTCTGCGCTTCGCGCGCATGGCCGATGCGCTGGGAATGCGCGTGATCGGCTTCGATCCCTATGCGCGCAACCTGCCCGATTACATCCACAGCGTGGACCTCGAAACCATCTGGCGCGAGGCCGACGCGATCTCGCTGCACTGCCCGCTCACCGACGACAACCGCGGCCTGCTCAACGCCGCCACGCTGGCGCAATGCAAGCGCGGCGTGATCGTGGTCAACACCGCGCGCGGCGGCCTGATCGACGAAGCCGCGCTGCTGGAAAGCGTGCGTTCGGGCGAGGTGCTGGCCGCGGGCCTGGACAGCTTTGCGGTGGAGCCCATGACCGCGGGCCATCCGTTCCAGCATGAGCCGAACTTCGTGCTGAGCCCGCACATCGGCGGCGTGACCAGCGATGCCTACGTCAACATGGGCGTGGGCGCGGCAAAGAACCTGCTGCAGGTGCTGGCGCGCGCCAGCGCGGCCGCGCACTGACGCCGCCTCCATCGCCGCGGGCGTGTGACGGGCCCGCGGCGCCGTCGGTTGAAACCAGGAGACAAGAAATGTTCAAGCAATACAAGACCCAGGCCGTCCGGGCGCTTGCCGCGGCAGCGCTGACGGCGGCCGGCCTGCCCGCGGTCGCCCAGGCCCAGGCCTTTCCCGCCAAGCCCGTCAAGCTGGTCGTGGGCTTTGCCGCCGGCGGCCCCACCGATGTCGTCGCGCGCGCCTTCGCCGACCACGCCAGCCGCGCGCTGGGCCAGCCTTTCCTGGTCGAAAACAAGCCCGGCGCCAACACCATTCTCGCCGCCCAGGCCGTCGCCAGCGCGTCCGCCGACGGCTATACGCTGCTGTTCGCCGCAACCAACCATTCGATGATTCCCGCGCTGTACAGCAGCCAGGTGAAGTTCGACCCCCAGCGTTCGTTCCGCCCCATCTGCACCGTCGCCACCAGCCCCACGGTGCTGGTCGTGGGCAAGTCGCTGCCCATCAAGACGCTGGGCCAGTACATCGACAAGGCGAAGAAGGAGCCGGGCCGCCTCACGGCCGGCAGCGCGGGCGCGGGCAGCTCGGGCCATTTCGCGACCGAAATCTTCGCGCGCGCCCAGCGCATAGACCTGAACCATGTGCCCTACAAAGGTGCGGCGCCCGTGATCACCGACCTGATGGGCGGGCAGATCGACAGCTCGTTCGCGACGCTGGGCTCGGTGCTGCCACAGATCCGCAGCGACAAGCTGTCGGCGCTGGCCGTGGCCTCGCCCCAGCGCTCCACGCTGCTGCCCGATGTGCCTACGTTTGCCGAAGCCGGCGGCGGCAACTATTCGGCCGATGCCTGGTATGGCGTGCTGGCCCCGGCGGGCATCTCCGCGCCCATCGCCCAGGCGCTCGAGCGCCTGGCCACCGAGTTCGCCAAAAGCGAAGCCGCGGTGCAGAAGCTGCGCAACCTGGGACTGGACGCCGCATCGACCTGCGGCAATACGTTTGCCGTGCAGATCAGCCGTGAAATCACGACCTATTCGCAGATCGCCAAGGATCTGAACCTGCAGACCAACTGACGCGCGGCTGCCCGCCGCGCGCCCCTATCCAGTGAGGAGACAAAAATGCATGCTTTCGCCAAGACCCTTATAGCCGCCTGCGCCCTCGCCGCCGCCACCGTGCATGCGGCCTTTCCCGACCGTCCCATCACCATCGTCGTGCCTTATGCACCCGGCGGCGCGGCCGACGCGGTCGCGCGCCTGCTGGCATCGCACATGGGAACCAAGCTGGGCACCAGCGTGATCGTGGAGAACCGCGCGGGCGCGAGCGGCACGATTGGCGCAAGCTACGTGGCCAAGGTGCCGGCCGACGGCTACACCATGCTCTACGACGCGACCCCCTATTCGATCAATCCGCACCTGTTCCCCAAGATGCCTTATGCCGCGAATGCGCTGCAGCCGCTGTCGCTGGTGCTGCTCGCGCCCAACGTGATGATCGTGCCCGCCAACTCGCCGTTCAAGAACGTGGGCGACCTGATTGCCAAGGCCAAGGCCCAGCCGGGCAAGATCAACTTCGCATCGGGCGGCAGCGGCACGGTGCAGCGCCTGGCGTCGGAACTGTTCCGCCAGCAGCTCAAGCTCGACATGGTGCATGTGCCCTACAAGAGCGGCGGCCCGGCAATTGCCGACGTGATCGGCGGCCAGGTCGACTTCATGTTCAGCACCGTCGCCGCGTCGCAGTCACTGGTGACAGGTGGCAAGCTGCGCGCGCTCGCGGTCTCGTCGCCCGAGCGCAGCAAGCGCCTGCCCGATGTGCCCACCGTGGCTGAAACCGTGATTCCCGGCTATGAAGTCTACGAATGGAACGGCGTGTTCCTGCCTGCGGGCACGCCCGCGGCCATCGCCGGCAAGCTGCAGCAGACGCTGGTCGAAGTGCTCAAGGAAGACGTGGTCAAGCAGCGTCTCGACGAGCTGGGCGCGAAGCCCGTGGGCTCCACCCCGGCGGAGTTCGCCACCTTCCTCGGCAAGGAAGATGCCAAGTGGGGCGAAGTCGTGCGCAAGGGCGACATCAAGCAGGACTGAAAATGGCCTTGCCCGAGTTGCTCCAACCCGTGCCGCATTCGGCGGGCATCAACCGCCCCGCGCGCCCGCTGCCCGCGCAGGCCTGCGATGCCCACATGCATATCTTCGCGCCCGCGTTCGCGCCTTCGGCGCACTGGAAGCGCACGCCGCCCGTGGCGCGCGTCGATGACTATCGCCAGCTGCAGCAGCGGCTGGGCACGTCACGTACCGTGGTGGTCACGCCGTCGACCTACGGCACCGACAACGCCTGCACGTTGGACGCGCTGCGCGAACTCGGCGACGGCGCGCGCGGCGTGGCCGTGGTGGACCAGGACGTGAGCGACGCGCAACTGGCCAGCCTCGACGCCCAGCGCGTGCGCGGCCTGCGCGTGAACTTCGTCTCGCCCCAGTCCTGGGGCACGACCACGCAGCAGATGCTGGTCACGCTGGCGCACAAGCTCGCGGGATCGGCCTGGCATCTCCAGCTGTTCGCCCACCCCGACCAGATCGTCGCGCTTGCGCCCGTGCTGCAGGCCTTGCCCGTGCCGCTGGTGATAGACCACATGGGCCGCATAGACCCGGCCGAGGGGCCGTCGGCGCCGGCCTATCGCGCGCTGCGCGCGCTGCTCGACGGCGGCCACACCTGGGTCAAGCTCTCGGGCGCGTACATGCGGTCGGCCGTGCACGGCCCGACCTATGCCGACACGCTGCCGCTGGGCCGCGCGCTGGTCCAGGCCGCGCCCGAGCGCCTGGTCTGGGGCAGCGACTGGCCGCACACCACCGAAGTTGCGGGCACGGTCAACGACGCCGATCTCGTCGATCTGCTCCAGCATTGGACCGGCTCCGATGCCGCCATGGACCGTATCCTGGTGGACAACCCCGCGCGGCTCTATGGCTTCGATGCCGCCTGACTCCTGCCAAGAAAGTGCTTCCCATGTTCCTGCTGCAATCCCCCCAAGTCCGTGAGCTGGAGCTGTTCACGTCCATGCCGCAGGCGTTGCGGCGCAGCGAGCGCAGCGCCTGGGCCGACGCCAACCGCGGCGGCGCGGTCACCGATTCGTTTCTCGAAGGCCCGGTGTTCGACGCGGCCGGCAACCTCTATGTAAGCGACATCCCCTGGGGCCGCATTTTCCGCATAGACGCGCAAGGCGCATGGAGCCTGGTGGCCGAGTACGACGGCGAACCCAACGGCATGAAGTTCCTCGATGCCGATACGCTGCTGATCACCGACTACAAGAACGGGCTGATGCGCCTCGATGTCGCCAGCGGCCAGGTCACGCCGTTTCTCGAGCGCCGCAACAGCGAGCGCTTCAAGGGCGTCAACGACCTGGTCTTCGACGCCGAAGGCAATCTGTATTTCACCGACCAGGGCCAGAGCGGCCTGCACGACCCCAGCGGCCGGCTCTACCGGCTGCGCCCGAACGGTCAGCTCGATCTGCTGCTGAACAATGTGCCCAGCCCCAACGGCGTCGCGCTGTCGCCCGACGGCCGCGTGCTGTACCTCGCGGTCACGCGCGGCAACTGCGTCTGGCGCGTGCCGCTGCTGCCCGACGGCAGCGTCGCCAAGGTCAGCCAGTTCTTCACCTCGTACGGCCCCAGCGGCCCCGACGGCCTGGCCCTTGATGAGGAAGGCAAGCTGCTGATCGCCAACCCCGGCCTGGGCTATGTCTGGGTACTCAACGCACGCGCCGAACCGGTCGAAGTGCTGCGCGGGGTGGCCGGCAGTTCAACCACCAATCTGGCGTTCGGCGGCGCGGACCGGCGCACGCTTTATGTGACCGATTCCACGCACGGCCGCATCCTGCGCGCCACGCTGGCGACGCCGGGGCTGGCGCTGCATGCGGGCCGCGCCAGCTAGACCGCTGCGGCCTCGGGCAGCTTGGCAATCACCTTGATCTCGAACTGGAAGCCGTAAAGCCAGGTCACGCCCACGCCGGTGAGCGTGGGATAAGGCGCCTGGCCCCAGAACTCGGGAACGATCTTCCAGATGGTTTCGAAGTTCGCTTCGGGGTCGACGACGAACACCGTGACATCGACCACATCGTCAAACGTGCAGCCGGCCGCGCCCAGCACCGCATTGAGGTTGGCGAACGCGCGCCGCACCTGGGCCTCGAGTCCGGGCTCGGGCGAGCCGTCCTCGCGGCTGCCGACCTGGCCCGAGACGAACAGCATGCCGTTGGCGCGCACCGCGGGCGAATAGCGGTTGCGTTCATAAAGCGCCTGGCGGCCCGGCGGGAAGACCACATCGCGTTGCGTCATGGGGTTCTTTCTTCAGTGGATATGCGCCCACTTTAGGGGCCGCGACCGCGTCGATAAACCAGCAAGCCTGTGCATCACTGTTTGTAAAATCCAAACAATCATCACGGAATCTGGATTACGAATGGACCGCTTTGACGCCATGCAGGCCTTTGCGCGCGTCGTGGAAACCGGCAGTTTCACCAAGGCCGCAATGACGCTGCACATGAGCAAGACCAGCGTCACGCAGCTGGTGCAGCAGCTTGAAGCCCGGCTGCGCGTGAAGCTGCTGCATCGCACCACGCGCCAGGTCAACGTCACGGCCGACGGCGCCGCGTATTACGAGCGCGTGCGGCGCGTGCTGGCCGATGTCGACGACGCCGAGACCAGCCTGTCGGGCGGCGCGCAATCGCCGCGCGGCCGGCTGCGCGTCGATGTGCCCAGCCCGCTGGCGCGGCTGATCCTGGTGCCGGCCCTGCCCGACTTCCATGCGCGCCACCCCGAGATCCAGCTCGACCTGGGCGTGAGCGACCGCATGGTCGACATCATTGGCGAGAACGTCGACTGCGTGCTGCGCGGCGGGGAGCTGATAGACCAGTCGCTGATCCAGCGCCATGTCGCCGACCTGCCGCTGGGCGTCTACGCCGCGCCGCGCTATCTCGCGCTGGCCGGCGTGCCCACCCACCCGCGCGAACTCGAAGGCACGCACCAGCGCATCGTCGGCTTTCACTGGGCGCGCCACGGCAGGGCCGCGTCCTATGCCATGCAGCGCGGCGACGAACGCCTCGAAGTGCGCGGGCGCCACGCCTTGTCGGTGGACGACGGCAACGCCTATATCGCCGCCGGCGTGGCCGGCATGGGCGTGCTGTGGCTGCCCGAATACATGGCCAGGGCCCACAGGGACAGCGGCGAACTCGTGCCGCTGTTCGAAGACTGGCAGATGGCGCCCATGCCGCTCTATCTGGCCTATGCGCCGCAGCGCCATGTGAGCGCCAAGCTGCGCGCGTTCATCACCTGGGTCGCGGCGCTGCTGGAGCGGCACGCGCCGGTCATGCGCCGCCCTGTCGGGTAGAACGCCAGTCCGCTCAGAAGCGGTATTTCATCGACACCATGAAGTTGCGCGGCGGGCCATAAAGCCCGCGCGTATCCGACACGCCCGAGAGGTAGCGCTTGTCGAAGGCGTTGTTGAGATGCGCCGCCACCGTCAGCTGCTTGCTGACCTCATAGCGCGCCATCAGATTGAGCAGCGCATAGCCTTGCTGGGTATAGGTGGCCAGCGGGTCGCCGGTCTTGCTTTCCCAATGCACGCCGCCGCCCAGCGTCAGCCGGTTCCAGTCGCCGGGCAGGCGGTAGGTCGTGGACAGCTTGAAGGTGTGCAGCGGAATGCGCGTCATCAGCCGCTGGCCGTCCTTGTCGCGCGTCTTGCTGAAGGTGTAGCCGGTGGCCATCTGCCAGCCGCGAGCGATCTCGCCGGCCAGTTCGACTTCCACGCCCTGCGTGATGGTGTCGTCTATCGCGGTATAGGTGCGCGTTGCCGCGTCCCACACCGGGAACGTGTCCTGCTGGGTGCGGAACAGCGACAGGCTGGAGTTCAGCGCGCCCTCGTAGAAGCTGCCCTTGAGGCCGACTTCGTAGCTGATGCCCTCTTCGGGCGCCAGCCGGTCGCCGTTGAGGTCGATCACATAGTCGGGCTGGGGATTGAAGATCTTGGTGTAGCTGGAGTAGAGCGAATAGGTGTCGTTGAGCGCATGCACCAGGCCCACATAGGGAACGAAGATGCCGTCTTCGCGCAGGCGCACCGCAGTCACATTGCCGCTGGCGTAGCTCAGCGAGTCACGTTCCTGCTTCCAGTTGGTGAAGCGGCTGCCCAGCAGCAGGCTGGTGGCATCGCTCAGTTGCAGCCGCGAATTGAGGTAGGCGCTGTACTGGTGTTCCTGAGACGTCGAGCGACCGGTCGAGGCGGACGTGGGCTTGGCGACCTCGTTGGTCCAGTTGAAGATGTCGTTGATGGCCTGGCGCGGCGACGCATAGCCCGGACTTTCCTGCTCGAGGCGCGACAGCGTGACGCCGCCTATCAGCTCATGGCGCCGCCCGAACAGCGTGAACGGGCCCGTGGCATAGGCATCCAGGCTGGTCTGCTCGACGGCGCTGGCCCAGTGGATCATCTGCGTGCTGCCGCCCAGGCCGGTCGCCTGGTTCACCGCATTGACGGGCGAAGCCATGAACGACTCATAGCTGTAGCGGCCATGGGTCAGCTCGGCCTTGGCGCTCCAGCCCGAATCGAATCGGTGCTCGACCGAGCCAAAGACGTTGTCGACCTTGTGATCGTAAAAGGCCCAGTCCGGCGACGCGCCGTTCGCCAGCGACGCGCCCGTGGGCTGGCCGTTGGTGTAGACCTCCCAGAACGCGCGTATGGGGGAGTTGGTGTTGCGCGTGATGTGGCTCAAGCCCGCGGTCAGCAGCGTGCGCGGGCCCAGATCGACCTCGGCGATGCCGTACAGCGTGGCGTAGTCCTGCTGGTAGTTGTCCACCCAGGCGCCGTCGCGCTTGTAGTCGGCCACCAGACGCGCGCGCACCGAAGCGTCTTCGTTGAGCGGGCGCGAGATATCCACGCCGGCGCCACGGCGCGACCAGGAACCGGCATCGGCGCTGATCTGGGTCTGCGCTTCCTTGGTCGGCCGCTTGCGGATCATGTTGATCGTGGCGGCGGGCGTGCCCACGCCGCTCATGATGCCGGTGGCGCCCTTGACGACTTCCACGCGGTCGTAGATCGCCGTGCTCTGCAGGTAGTTGCTCATCGCCGCGGCGGTGGGCACGCCGTCGACCTGGAAGTTGGTGATGCTCGAGCCACGGGCCCACATCTGCGGGCTGTCCGAGCCCAGGCTGAAGGGCTTCATCGTGATGCCCACGGCGGATTCCAGCACATCGCCGAGGCTGTAGAGCCGCTGGTCGTCCATGCGCTGGCGCGTGATCACCGTGACCGACTGCGGCGTCTCCTGCGGCGTGAGGTTCAGCCGCGTCGAGCTGCTGGTCGAAAAGGTGGTGTACGAGCCCGTGCCCTCGGTGGTCGAGCCCGGGGCCTTGCCCGAGACCGACACCACGGCCAGCGCATGCTCGGCCGACGCCGATGGCTCCTTGGGAACGGCCCTGAGCGTGAACGCTCCGGGTTCCGAATCGATGACTTGCACGTCGGTTCCCGTGAGCAGGCGATCGAGCGCCTGGCGCGGCGTCTGGCGGCCCTGCACGGCAGGCGCCGAACGGCCGGCCACGACCTGCTGGTCGAACAGCACCTGGTGCCTGGCCTGCTGCGAGAACGCGCGCAAGGCGCCCGCCAGCGGTTGGGCGGGAATGTCGAATGCCAGCGCCTGCTGCGCCTGCGCGGGCGCCGCCATCAGTGCCAGCGCGGCGGCGACGACTAGCGCCGTGCCCGCGGGCTGCCAGGCCCGGATGTTGCGCTGCAATGCCGCGCCCGCGAAGGCGCCCCTCAACTGTCTTGTTTTCATTTGCTGTCCTGCGGATCTGCGTTGGTTTTTCAGGCTGTGGCTGATCTGCACGCAGGCAGGTACTGGCTGGCAACCGGAGGGCGCGAAAAATTCAGGCCCTTGCAGAGATAAACGGGGGGCGCGCGCAAAGTGGGAACGTGGTGCGCGAAATTTTTTCGCGGCCTGGCGCGTCAACGCGCGCTGATGCGCCAGCCGTCAACGCCCAGGTCCTGCACGCGCACCGGCAGCAGCATGGGCAGCGAGCGCAGGAAACCCGCGGGCGCCTCGGTGATGGCCAGGCCCGAGACCGGCAGAGCGGCGAGTTTTGCGCCCTCCACGCGCACCGGCCTGCCCAGGTAGCGTGCCAGTTCCGCGGCGACTTCGGCCAGCGGCGTCTGCGCGAACACCAGCTGGCCATGGCGCCAGTCGCCCACGGAGTCGGCCGCGACCGGCACGGCCATGTGCCGGCCCGAAGCCGCATCGACGCTCACGCCCGCCCCCGCGCCCAGCAGCACGGGCGCGTCGGCGCGGCGGCGATCGGGGCGCACCTCGACCCGGCCTTCGAGCACCTTGACGACGAATTGCGGCGGCCCGGAACGCAGGTTGAACGCCGTGCCCACGACGCGCACCTGGCTGATGCCGCTGTCGACGCTGAACGGCTGCTGCGCATCGGGCGCGACCTGGAAGAATGCTTCGCCGCCCGCGAGCTCGGCATTGCGCCGGCGCGGGTAGTAGCGCACCTTCAGGCGGCTGTCGAAGTTGAGCGTGACGCGCGTGCCGTCGGGCAGGGCGACGGCGCGCATTTCGCCCGGCCCGGTCGCCACGTCGAGGGTGTAGCTGGGGTGGTGGTCCCACCAGTACCAGCCGCCACCCACGAGCAGCAGCGCGCTGAGCAGGGCCGGCGCCCAGGCCTTGCGCCAGCGGCGGGCTGTCACGTGGGCCGGGCGACCCTGCGCGGCCGCAGGCGCGGCCTGGCGTCGGCCCGCGGCAGGCGCGGCATCGGACGCCAGCCGCGGGCGCCGGACCTGTTGCAGGTCCAGCGCGGTCACGGCCAGGCCGTCGTAGATGGCGCGGTTGCTGGCATCGGCCAGCCAGGCATCGAGTTCGCGCTCGTCGGCCCCGGTCCAGCCCGCAGCGCCGCGCCGCACGAAGAAGTCCGCGGCCCGCTGGTGGCGCAGCGCCAGTTCAGGGGTGAGTGTCATGGGCGGTCATCGGCGTCGGCCGCTTCGCTGGAGGGATCGTTTTCGGGCAGCGCGGCCCGCGCCATCAGTGCCTGGGCGATCTTCATTTCTTCGGGGCTGCGGTACTGCACGCGCAACTGGCAATACGCCAGGGCCAGGGTCACATGATTGTGGACCATGCGGCGCGAGATGCCCATGCGCTGCGCGACTTCGGTCTGTGTCAGGCCGTCGATGCTGTGCAGCACGAAGGCCTCGCGCCGGCGCTCGGGCAGCTCGGCCAGCGCCTGCTCGAGACGCTGCAGGCGCTGGCGTTGATCGAGGCGGCGCAGCGGATCCGCTGCCGCGTCGGCCGCGACCTGTTCGGCCAGTTCCGCGTGTTCGTCCAGCGATACCGCTTCGACCTGTTCGCGCCGTGTGGATCTCTGCCAGGCGTCATTCGCGACATTGCGCGCCACGACGCGCAGGTAGGCCTCCTGCTGGTCCGCGGGCAGCGCCTTGCCGGCCGCCGCATAGCGTGCAAAGACATCCTGCAGCGCATCTTCGGCGTCCTCCTTGCGGTGCAGGCGCCGGCCCAGCAGGCGCTGCAGCGGCTGGCGCCAGCGCGCATAGGCGCGCGCCAGCAGGGAGCGCAGCGGGTCGTCCTCTGCGGCATCTTCGGGCGCGCGCGGATTCAAGGCGCGCCTCTCCCGGTGCGCCCAGCGGCGCCTGGTGCACGCAGATCGGCATACAGATGGCAGGAAGACAGCATGAAACGCAGGAAGTTCGCCAGCGCCCCGGAGGGCCGGCAACGCGGCGGACCGGGCGCGCAGATTGCCGGGCGGAATGAAAACAGCCCCGATTGTACTGAGAGTTATTCTCATTGCCGCATTTGGGCGCCGCCCTGCCGGCCGCGGCGCGCGCCTTCAGGCGCCCAGGCGCCGCTGCAGCCGGTTCAGCAGCAGATCGATTTCCGCCATGTCGACCGCTGCCAGCCGGGGGCCGGGCTGGCGCATGGCCGCGCAGGCGATCGCGCCGCGGCGGCGCAGCACTTCCTTGCGCACCGCGACGCCCCACTGGCTCTGGTTCTCGTGGCTGAGCAGCGGCAGGTAGATGTCAAACAGGTCATGCGCTGCCTCGACCTGGCCTTGCTTGAGAAGCCGGTAGACGCCCGACAGCATTTCCGGGTGCGAGAAGCCCGCCATCGGCCCGTCGACGCCGCGGCCCATCTCCAGCGGCAGGAACATGGCGTTGTTGCCGGTCAGGATGGCAATGCGCCGCTCCAGGCTTTCGCGCAGCCGCGTGATCTTGGTGATGCTCGGCAGGTCCTCTTCCTTGAGCACCTGGATCTGCGGAAACTCGTTCACCAGCCGGCAGATGGTGGGCACGGACATCCACACGCCGGTGGAGAACGGAAAGTCCTGCAGCACGGTGGGCACATTGCCGATGCGCGCGAAGACGCCGGCAAAGTAGCTGAAGACCTCCTCCTCGGACCTGAGCCCCGTGGGCGGCGCGATCATCACGCCGCTGGCGCCCGCATCCATGACCTGCGCGGTAAGTTCCGCCAGTTGGGCGATGCTGGAATTGCTCACGCCGACTATCACCGGCTTGCCGCCGGCGCGCCGCATGAAGCGCTGGGCGACGGCCAGCGCCTCCTCGGCCGTGAGCTTGGCGGCTTCTCCGGCCACGCCCAGCACCGTGAAGCCGTCGGCCCCGTGGCGGCTGTAGAAATCCACCAGCGTGTCTATGCTCGGAAGGTCGATGGCGCCATCGGCCTGGAAGGGAGTCTGGGCAACGATATAGACGCCCTGGGTATCGGTCAGCATGCAATTTTCCTTGGTGAAACAGCGATTGTTAGCGCTAATTATTAGCGCTAACATATCAGCTCCATGTCCATGCAAACCCGAATGAACGCTGGATTCACCGAAGACTGCGGCTTGAGAGGGTATGGTTACGATTTTTCCGCCCCGCCCATGCCTTCCCCATCTACAACGCCCACCCCGCCGCCCACCCGCAAGGCGCGCCGCGGCACCGGCCGCGTCACTCTGGCGGACGTCGCAAAGCGGGCCGAGGTCTCGACGCAGACGGTCTCGCGGGTGCTCAACACCCCGCAATCCGTGCCCCCGGCAACGCTGGCCCGGGTGCGCCAGGCGATACGGGACTGCGGCTATGTTCCCGACCGCCTGGCGGGCGCGCTGGCCTCGGGCCGCAGCCGGCTGGTCGCGGCCCTGGTGCCCACCATCAGCGGCCCGGTGTTCCAGGAGACGCTGCAGGCGCTGAGCCAGGCGCTGGCCGGGCGCGGGTATCAGCTGATGCTGGGCGAAAGCGGCTATGACGACGCCGACGAGGAACAGCTGCTGGAGAACCTGCTCAGCCGCCGCCCGGACGGCATCGTGCTGACCCGCATCGTGCAATCGGCCGCCGCGCGTGAGCGGCTCAAAGCCACCGGAGTTCCCGTGGTCGAGACCTGGGATCTGTGCGCCAATCCGGTCGACATGCTGATTGGCTTCTCGCACCAGGCGGTGGGCCACGAGGTCGCCGAATTCATCGCACGGCTGGGCCGGCGCCGGCCGGCCATGGTCACCGGCGACGACCCGCGCGCGGGCCTGCGGCGCGCTGCGTTTGCCACCAGACTTGCTGCGTTGGGGCTGGTCAAAGGACAGCTGCCGACGGCCAGCGCCAAGGCGCCGCTGACGCTAGGCGCCGCACGCGCCGCGTTTGCCGCCCTGCTGGATGACCATCCCGACATCGACGCGGTGTTCTGCAGCACGGATGTCGCGGCCTGGGGCGTGGTGACCGAAGCGCAATCGCGCGGGCTGAAGATCCCGCAGGACCTGGCCGTCATCGGCTTTGGCGATCTGAGCTTTGCCAAGGATCTGCTGCCTTCGCTGACCACGGTGCGCATCAACGGCACGGCCATGGGCGAGCAGGCGGCGCAATGGATCATGGACCGCGCCGAAGGCCTGGCGCCCGCGGCGCGGCGGCTCGACATCGGCTTCACGCTGGTGCAGCGCGACAGCACCTGAAGCGGCTCGCCTGGCCGCCATGACCGCGCCAAGGTCATGCCGCCCCGGTCGGGCGCGCAGCTGCGTGGCAAACTATTGCGCGCCTGGATCACCCGCCACCATGAGCCTCGCCCTTGTTCAAAGCCGCGCCCTGCTCGGGCTGCATGCCGCCGAAGTCACGGTGGAAGTGCACCTGGCCAACGGCCTGCCCAGCTTTTCGCTGGTCGGCCTGGCCGATGTCGAAGTCAAGGAGGCGCGCGAGCGCGTGCGCAGCGCGCTGGTCAATGCGGGGCTGGAATTTCCCGGCAACAAGCGCATCACGGTCAACCTCGCTCCCGCCGACCTGCCCAAGGATTCAGGCCGCTTCGATCTGCCCATTGCGCTGGGCATTCTTGCCGCCAGCGGCCAGATCGACGCGCGCCGGCTCGATGGCTGGACGTTTGCCGGCGAGCTGTCGCTGTCGGGCGAGCTGCGCCCGGTGCGCGGCGCGCTGGCCACCAGCCTGGCGCTGCGCCAGCAGCGCGAGAGCCTGCAGCAGGTGCTGCCGCCGGGCAGCGCCGAGGAAGCCGCCTGGGTGCCGCAGTCGCGCGTGTTCCGCGCCCGGCATCTGCTTGACGTGGTCCAGGCCTTCATGCACCGTCCCGATGGCGCGGCCGGGCCCGCTTCCACGCCGGGCTGGCAGCGGGTCGAGGCCGCGCCCCTGCCCGCCTGCGCCAGCGGCGCGGAGATGGCCGATGTCAAGGGCCAGGCCCAGGCCAAGCGCGCGCTGGAGATCGCCGCCGCGGGCGGCCACAGCCTGCTGCTCATAGGCCCGCCGGGCGCGGGCAAGTCCATGCTGGCCCAGCGCTTTGCCGACCTGCTGCCGCCGATGTCGGTCGACGAAGCGCTGCAGACCGCGGCGCTGGCCAGCCTGAGCGGGCGCTTTTGCGCCCAGCGCTGGGCGCAGCGCCCCACGGTGAGCCCGCACCACACGGCCAGCGCCGTGGCCCTGGTCGGCGGCGGCTCGCCGCCGCGCCCCGGCGAGATTTCCCTGGCCCACCACGGCGTGCTGTTTCTCGACGAGTTTCCCGAGTTCAGCCGCGCCGCGCTCGAAGCGCTGCGCGAGCCCATGGAGACCGGCCGCATCACGATTGCGCGCGCCGCGCAGCGCGCCGAGTTTCCCGCGCGCTTCCAGCTGATCGCGGCCATGAACCCCTGCCCCTGCGGTTTCTGGGGCTCGGCGCTGCGGCGCTGCCGCTGCACGCCCGACCAGGTCGCGCGCTACCAGGGCAAGCTCAGCGGGCCGCTGCTCGACCGCATCGACCTGCATGTCGAAGTGCCCGCATTGCCGCCCGCGCAATTGCTGCAGGCCGCCGCCGGCGAGACCACGGCGCAGATCCGCGCACGCGTGGTGCGCGCCCATGCGCTGGCGCTCGAACGCCAGGGCCTGGCCAACGAGGCACTGCAGGGGCCGGCAATGGACCGGCATCTGCAGCTCGCGCCCGCGGCCAACAGCTTTGTGCAATCGGCGGCCGCGCGCCTGGGCTGGTCGGGCCGCAGCCTGCACCGCGTGCTGAGGATTGCGCGCACGATTGCCGATCTGGCGGGCAGCGCGCACATCGAGACCGCGCATGTGGCCGAGGCCGTGCAGTATCGGCGCGCGCTGCTGGGCGCGCACTAGCAGCGGGTACGGCGCTTCACTCCTCGTCGAAAGGCAGCTGCTCCTGGCCCGGACGTGGCGGCCAGCGGCCGGCCTGCACCAAGGCCTCGAACCAGCGATGCATGGCGGCGTCTTCCAACGCGTACTCGCCGCGTGCCGACTTCCACACCAGCGCGGGCATGCGCTGGCGCAGCGCCTCCAGCGCTTTCTGCACCTGCGCCACGCTTACCGGATGGCCCGTCTTGTCACGGTAAAAGCGCAAGGCTTCGGCATCGTATGGACGATAGCGCGGGCCTTGCTCCAACATGCGCCACAGCACGGCCTGCTCCGCTGGCTTGAGGCCCAGGTAGTCTGACTCCATTTGTGCTTCGTCCTGCGCCTGCTGCTGCATCGCGGCCTCCAGCAGGGCCGGCTCGAAACGCCCCGTCAAGGCCGCCAAGGGGCTCAGCATCTGTCCCAGCGCAGCCATGAAGAACTGCGGGCGATAGCCAAATACTGCAAACGACTGCTGCAGCAGTCCCTGATCCACCGGCCTCAGATCCGGACGCTGTGCTTCTATCAAGGCAGCAACATACGCGATGAAATCCGGCCCCAACGGCGGCATGCGCTGGATCTGCGATCCATAGAAAGGCGCAGCAGCGGTATGGACCAGTCGCAGCAACTTGTCGCGGTCGGAACCCGACATCACGAGCATCAGCTTCACCGCGCCAGGCTGATTGAGCTGATCGCGCGCCGATTTCAGCGCCGTCATTGCGGCCTCTCCGGCTTCGCTGGTCAGCGCATGCTGCGCTTCGTCAACGATCAGCGCCACGGGTTTGGCCGCGTTGGCATGCAACAGGCGCAGCGCATCCGTCAATGTCAGACCATCCACCTTGCCGATCCTGCTGGTATCGACCTCCAACCCGCCCACTTTTACCTTGTCGAGACCGGCCTTTTTGGCCGTACGCGCGACCACGCCAAGTTGTGCCTCCAGTGCGCGCGCGATGGACTCCGCGATTAGCACGCCCGGATCGCGCCGTGCATCCGCCCACAGATCGACATAGACCACCACCACGCCAGCCGCTTCCAGCGCCGGCCGTAGATCTCCTTGAAGAAAGGTCGATTTTCCGGTACGCCGCGGCGCCGCCAGAAACAGTCCATTGTGGGCATCGCCAAGCAGAGCCTTGCCCTGCAAAGCTGCGACCAGCTCTTGCGCCAGCAGCGTACGTTGAAAGGCAATCATGGTGATTATCTGCAATTATCTTGATCTAGATATTTTATCTTTTTTTAGATAATTTCAGATATTTCAGATGGCCGTGCGCAGCAGCCAACGTCTGTGTGCATTGCCGAAACGATAGCTTTACGCCCGCGGCACAATTGCTGCATGCCCCGCGCCAAATCCCTTTCCTCTGCCGTGACCGTCGACATGGTCGACACCGTCAATACCGACTTCCTGCGCACGCATGTGGGCTACAACGCGCGCCGCGCCGCGCTGTCCGTGATCGGCCTGTTCGTCGAACGCATGGCGCAGTACGACCTCAAGGTGGTCGACTTCTCGCTTCTCAACCTGATAGCGCACAACCCCGGCATCACTTCGCGCCAGGTCTGTGCCAGCCTCAACATTCTTCCGCCCAATCTGGTGAGCCTGGTCGGCAGCCTCGACAAGCGCGGGCTGATCGTGCGCCTGCCGCACCCGCTCGACGGCCGCGCCGTGGGCCTGTACCTGACCGACGCCGGCCAGGCGCTCAACGCCCAGGCCGAGCAGACCGTCACCGAACTCGAACTCGAGGCCACCGAGCGCCTCACGGCGGCCGAACGCAAGACGCTGATCCGGCTGCTGCAAAAAGTCTACGACTGAAATCCCGCGGGTAAGTCCCAGGTCCAAAGGCGCTTTTGTGCCTTGATATGGTTATAAATAATAACCAAAATCAAGGCATACGGAGAGCACCATGACCCACCCCGACATCCATTTCGAACTGCGCGGCGACGAACAAGAAGTTGCCGTCATCCGCCTGGCGCGCAGCGCCAAGCGCAATGCGCTCAGCGACAGCCTGATCCTCGCCCTGCGCGAGATCTTCGAGACCCTGCCCAAGAGCGTGCGCGCCGCGGTCATAGACGGCGAAGGCCCGCATTTCTGCGCCGGCCTGGACCTGAGCGAACTCCAGGAGCGCGACGCCGGCCAGGGCCTGCACCATTCGCGCATGTGGCATGCGGCGCTCGAGCGCGTGCAGTTCGGCCCGGTGCCGGTGATTGCCGCGCTGCATGGCGCCGTGGTCGGCGGCGGGCTCGAACTCGCCAGCGCCTGCCATATCCGCGTCGCCGATGCCTCGACTTTCTATGCGTTGCCCGAAGGCTCGCGCGGCATCTTCGTCGGCGGCGGCGGCTCGGTGCGCATCCCCAAATTGATTGGCGCGGCGCGCATGGCCGACATGATGCTCACGGGCCGCGTCTACGACGCGCAGGACGGCGAGCGCATAGGCCTGGCGCAATACCTCGTGCCCGAAGGCCAGGCCTTCGACAAGGCCTGCGCGCTGGCGCTGCGCGTGGCGCAGAACGCGCCGCTGACCAACTACGCGCTGATCCATGCGCTGCCGCGCATTGCCGAGCAGCCGGCCGACCAGGGCTACTTCACCGAAGCCATGATGGCCGCGATTGCCCAGAGCGCGCCCGAGGCCAAGCAGCGGCTGGCCGACTTTCTCGAAGGCCGCGCGGCCAAGGTCAGCAAGCAATAAGGAGCAGCCACCATGTCTTCAGTTGCCCTGTCTCCCGCCAGCGCCGCGCCTGCCGCTGGCGCGCCCTACCGTCCCATGAATTTCGGCGTCACGCGCGTGAACGTGCGCGACGGCGCCGCGGGCGTGCGCTACCTCGACGCCGACCTGCCGCTGGGCGCCTATGCGCGCCGCGTGACCGACTACCTGCTGCACTGGGCCGAAGCCACGCCGGACAACAGCTTTCTTGCGCGCCGCGCGCGCCTGCCCGATGGCTCGACCGGCGACTGGCAGCACCTGCGCTACGGCCAGGCGCTCGACGCCGCGCGGCGCATAGGTCAGGCGCTGCTGGAGCGCGGCCTGAGCCGCGAGCGCCCGGTGCTGCTGCTCACCGAAAACAGCCTGGAGCACGCGCTGATGGCGCTGGGCTGCATGTACGCGGGCGTGCCCTACTGCCCCGTGTCCACGGCCTATGCGACCGTGAGCCAGGATTACGCCAAGCTGCGCCATGTGGTCGAGACGCTGACGCCCGGCCTGGTGCTGGCCGCCGATGGCACGCGCTTCGGCCCGGCAATTGCCGCGACCGTGCCGCACTACGTCGAAGTGGTGCTGGTCGAAGGCCGGCTTGCCGGGCGCGCCAGCACCGATTTCGCCCAGCTGCTGGCCACCGAAGCCACGGCGGCGATCGATGCGGCCATGCATGCGACCGGCCCCGACACCATCGTCAAGTTCCTGTTCACCTCGGGCTCGACCAAGCTGCCCAAGCCGGTGATCAACACCCAGCGCATGTGGTGCGCGAACCTGCAGCAGATCACGCTGTCGCTGCCCGCGCTGGCCGAAGCGCCGCCGGTGCTGGTCGACTGGCTGCCCTGGAACCACACGTTCGGCGGCAACCACAACGTGGGCATCACGCTGCAGCATGGCGGCACGCTCTACATCGACGACGGCAAGCCCACGCCGGCGCTGATGGGAGAAACGCTGCGCAACCTGCGCGAGATCGCGCCCACGGTCTACTTCAACGTGCCCACGGGCTTCGAGATGATCGCCCAGGCGATGCAGACCGATGCGCAATTGCGCGCCACGCTGCTGTCGCGCGTGCGCTTCTTCTTCTACTCGGGCGCGGGCCTGTCGCAGCCGGTATGGGACAGCCTGCACGCGACGCAGGAAGCGGCGCTGGGCCAGCGCATCATCATGGCCACGGGCCTGGGAATGACCGAGTCCGCGCCCTCGGCGCTGTTCGTCAACAGCCCCGATGTGACGGCCGGCGACATCGGCAGCCCCGTGCCCGGCACCACCGTCAAGCTGGTCGAGGTCGACGGCAAGACCGAAGTCCGCTACCGCGGCCCGAACATCACGCCCGGCTACTGGCGCAATGCAGAGGCGACGCGCGAAGCGTTTGACGACGAAGGCTTCCTGTGCACCGGCGACGCCGTGCGCTGGATAGACCCCGACAACGTGCACCGCGGCCTGCGCTTCGACGGCCGCATCGCCGAGGACTTCAAGCTGGCCACGGGCACCTTCGTGAGCGTCGGCCCGCTGCGCACCAAGGTGCTGGCCGCGGCTGCGCCCTATCTGCAGGACGTGGTCGTCACCGGACTGAACCACAAGGAAGTCGGCCTGCTGATGTTCCCTTCGCAGCGCTGCCGCGAGATCAGCGGATTGAGCGCCGACGCCCCCTGGACTGAGGTGCTGGCCAGCGCCGGCGTGCGCGCGCAGATCGAGGGCCTGCTGGCCCAACTCGCCAGCCAGGCCACGGGCAGCGCCAGCCGCGTGGCGCGCGCGCTGCTGCTGGCCGAGCCGCCGTCGCTGGACCGCGGCGAAATCACCGACAAGGGCTCGGTCAACCAGCGCGCGGTGCTGACCCACCGCGCGGCGCTGGTCGATGCACTGCATGACGGCAGCGCGCCCGGCATTCTTTATCCCCAAGCCTGAGAAGACCACCATGCAAATCCAAGGACATACAGCACTTGTCACCGGCGCCGCTTCGGGCCTGGGTGAGGCCACGGCGCGCGAACTCGCCCGCCTGGGTGCCAAGGTCGCGATTCTCGACCGCAATCTGCAGCAGGCCGAACGCGTTGCCGCGGCAATCAACGCCGAGCATGGCGCGGGCCGCGCGCTGGCCTGCGCCTGCGACATCACCGACACCGCGAGCGTCACCGCCGCGCTGGAGCAGGCCAGGGCCGGCCTGGGCGAGGCACGCATCCTGATGAATGTAGCCGGCATAGGCAGCGCCAAGCGCATCGTGCAGCGCGACGGCAGCGCCGCGCCGCTGGAGGACTTCACGCGCGTGGTCAGCGTGAATCTGATCGGCGCCTACAACGTCAGCCGGCTGTTTGCCGCGGCCTGCGCCAAGCTCGCGCCGCTGGAAGACGGCGAGCGCGGCGTGATGCTGTTCACGGCCTCGGTCGCGGCCTTCGACGGCCAGGTGGGCCAGCAGGCCTACAGCGCGTCCAAGGGCGGCCTCGTGGGCATGACGCTGCCGATGGCGCGCGATCTCGCACAGCACGGCATACGCGTGTGCACCATCGCCCCCGGACTGTTCGCCACGCCGCTGATGCAGGAGTTGCCCGAGGCCGTGCAGCAGTCGCTGGCCGCAAGCATTCCGTTTCCCTCGCGCCTGGGCAAGCCAGAGGAGTTCGCCCAGCTCGCCAGCCAGGTGGTGACCAACGGCCACCTCAATGGCGAAGTCATACGGCTGGACGGCGCGCTGCGCATGGCGCCGCGCTGACCCTGCCCCCCCCGTTCCCGCCCCCGTCAACGATAACCACAATGGAGACAAAAATGACGACACGACGCGACTTCATCCACACCCTCGGCGCCGGCGCCGCGCTCACCGCGCTGCACCCGCTTGCGGCACGGGCCCAGACCCCGGCCCACACCGTCGAGCAGGTCAAGATCTACTACGGCTTTCCCGCGGGCAGCTCGGGCGACAACGTCGCGCGCCGCGTCGGTGAGAAGCTCGCCGGCTCGGCCTATTCGCGCCTCTCCGGCATCGTCGAGAACAAGCCCGGGGCGGGCGGGCGCATTGCGCTGGAAACGCTCAAGACCGCACCCATCGACGGCTCGGTGCTGGCGCTGGCCCAGGTCTCGGCAATCGCCAACTATCCGCACATCTACAGCAAGCTGAACTACACGGCGCAGGACTTCGCGCCGATATCGATAGGCGCGATCATGCACCATGGCCTGGCCGTCGGCCCCATGGTTCCGGCCAGCGTCAAGACCGTCAAGGACTACCTTGCCTGGGCCAAGGCCCATCCCGATCTGGCCAACTACGGCTCGCCGGGCGCGGGCTCCACGCCCCACTTCCTGGGCGCGCTGCTGGGCATCAACAGCGGTGTCGAACTCAAGCATGTGCCCTACCGCGGCGTCGTGCCGGCCGTCACCGATACCGTGGCCGGCCAGATCGCTTCGGTGATGTCGCCCTGCGGCGACTACCTCGCGAACTACAAGGCCGGCAAGCTGCGCATTCTCGCCACCTCGGGCCCGCAGCGCTTCCCCTCGCTGCCGGAAGTGCCGACGTTTGCCGAAGCCGGCTTTCCCGAACTCACGACCGAGGAGTGGTTCGGCTTCTACGCGCCCGCCAAGACGCCGGCCAAGGTGCAGGCCCAGGCCAATGCCGCGATCAATGCCGCGCTCAAGGAAAAGAGCGTCACCGACAGCCTGGCCATCATGGGCCTGATTCCGCACGGCACGACCCAGGCGGAAATGGAGCGCTGGCAGAAGGCCGAATACGCGCACTGGGGTCCGATCATCAAGAAGATCGGCTTCACGGCCGACTCCTGAAGCCCGCGCCGCCCCTTCTTCTCCCGCCATCCGCGCTGCATCCGCAGCGCGCTTTCTTTTCCATCCCATGCATTACCAACCCCGCCCCGACGACATCGCCTTCCTGGTCTTCGATGTGCTGCAGTCGCCCGCGCTGCTGCAGGCGCTGCCCGGCCACAGCGAGATCGACGCGCCGCTGATGGCGCAGATTCTCGACGCGGCCGCGGAATTCGCCGGCGAGGTCGTCGCTCCGCTCAACGCCGGCGGCGACGCCGCGGGCTGCCGCTGGGCACAGGGCGAAGTCACCACACCGCCGGGCTTTGCCGCGGCCTACCGCGCGTTCTGGCAGGCCGGCTGGCCCGCGCTCGCGGCCGCGCCCGAAGACGGCGGCCAGGGCCTGCCGCGGCTGCTGGAGATCGTGCTCTACGAATGGCTGCATGCGGCCAACCATGCCTGGACCATGGCGCCGGGCCTGATCCATGGCGCCTACGAATGCCTCAAGCAGCATGGCAGCGCCGCGCTGCAGGCCAGCTACCTCGCGCCGCTGGCCTCGGGCGAATGGCTGCCCACGATGTGCCTGACCGAAGCCCAGGCCGGCAGCGACCTGGGACTGGTGCAGACCCAGGCCAGGCCGGTGGAGGGCGCGGGCGCGATTCCCGATGAACACCGCATCCGCGGCAGCAAGATCTTTGCGTCCAACGCCGAGCACGACCTCAGCGACAACATCCTGCACCTGGTGCTCGCACGCCTGCCCGGCGCCGCGCCCGGGCCCAAGGGCCTGTCGCTGTTTCTCGTTCCCAAGCGGCTGCCGGACGGCGCGCGCAATGCCGTGCACTGCGAACGCATAGAGGAAAAGATGGGCCTGCACGGCAGCGCCACCTGCCAGATGCGCTTCGACGACGCCACGGGCTGGCTGGTGGGCGAGCGCGGTGCGGGCCTGGCGGCGATGTTCCTGATGATGAACGCCGCGCGCCTCATGGTCGCGGGCCAGGGCATGGGGCTGCTCGACGCCGCCTGGCAGAAAGCCCATGCCTATGCGCATGAACGCCGGCAGATGCGCGCCCCCGGCGCGCGCCCCGCGAGCCGCGGCGACAACGACCGCGCCGACCTGCTGATAGAACACCCGGCAATGCGCCGCATTCTCGATGTGCAGCGCTGCTGGATAGACGGCGGCCGGGTGCTGGCCTACCACACGGCGCTGCAGCTCGACGCTGCGCGCGCGCACCCCGACGCCGCGCAGCGCGCCCAGGCCCAGCGCTGGTGCAGCCTGGTGACGCCCGTGCTCAAGGCCGCCTGGACGCGCCAGGGCTTCGAGGGCGCGAGCGACTGCCTGCAGGTGTTCGGCGGCCACGGCTATGTGCGCGAGTGGGGCGTGGAACAGCATGTGCGCGACGCGCGCGTGGCGATGATCTACGAAGGCACCAATGAGATCCAGGCCATAGACCTGCTGGTGCGCAAGGTGCTGCCGGACCAGGGCCAGGGGCTGGCGCAGCTGCTGCGTTCGCTGCACGCCGAACTCGATCCGGCCCGGCCGCTGGACGCCGAACTGCGCGCCGCGCTGGCCGGCTTCGACACGCTCACGGCCGAGGTGATCGATGCCGCACAGACCGATGCGCAGCTGCCCTATGCGGTGGCCGACGACTACCTGCAGGCGCTGGCCCTGCTGCTGCTGGGCTGGGCCTGGAGCCGCATCGCGCGCACGCCCGGCGCCGATGCGGCGCGCTGGCAGCAGCCGCTCGCGGCGCTGCGCACGCGCGTGCTGCCGGGGCTGGCGCTGCGCCTCGATCTCGTGCGCCGGCAGTTGCCGCGGGGCTGAGACGCGAAGCGTCGCACGCAGGCGACAGCTGCGGCTTGCCAGACCGGCCGGCAGCGCGCAAGCTCCTGCCGGCGGCGCCGTGCCGCGCCACTTCCCGGGCCTGCCTTGATCCACCGCCACGAACTCCCGCTGCTGCTGACCGGACTGCTGAGCACGCTGTGCGGCGTGGGCCTGAGCCGCATGGCCTTTACCGCGCTGATGCCGGCGCTGGTGCAGGCGCATTGGTTCAGCGCCGACCAGGCGGCCTATCTGGGCGCGGCGACGCTGCTGGGCTATCTGCTGGGTGCGCTGGGCGCGCATTGGCTCACCGAGCGCTGGAGCGTGCCGCGCGTGCTGCTGGGCAGCTTCGTCGCCGTGACGCTGAGCTTTGCGCTGTCGGCCCTGCCCCAGCCGTTCGTCACCTTCTTTGCCTGGCGCTGCCTGGCCGGCATCGCCGCCGCGGTGCTGATGGTCGTCGGCCCCTCGGCCGCGATGGCGGCCCTGCCCACGGCGCGGCGCGCGGTGCTCGGCCCGGTGCTGTTTGCGGGCGTGGGCGTGGGCGCGCTGCTGTCGGCCACGCTGATACCAGCGCTGGTGCGGCTGGACCTGTTCTGGACCTGGGTGGCGCTGGCGCTGGTGTCGGCGCTGTGCGGCTGGTGGGGCTGGCGCAGCAGCCGCAGGATTCCCGCGGCCGCGGCGCAGCTTGCACGCCTGCAGCCTGCGGCGCCCGCCGCGCCTCAGCCCGCGCCGACCACAGGGAGGCTATGGCTGCTGCCCGTGCTGTGGCTGCTGGCCGCCTATGCCTGCGACGCCGCGGGCTTTGTGCCGCACACGGTGTTCTGGGTCGACTACCTCGCGCGCGAGCGCGAACTCGGCACGGCCTTTGGCGCGCTGCAGTGGGGGCTGTTCGGCCTGGGCGCGCTGATCGGGCCCATCGTCACCGCGGCCTGCGCGGCGCGCTGGGACTGGCACCGCGCCGTGGTCGGCGGCATGGCGCTCAAGACCACGGCAGTGTGCATTCCCGTGGCCCTGCCCTGGCTGCTGCTGTCGGGGCCGGCTCCCACGCTGCAGCTCGTGGCCTATGGCGTGTCGTCGTTTGTCGTCGGCGCGCTGTCGCCGGGCATGGCGGCCTTGACTTCGGGCCGGCTGCTGCAGTTGGTCGGGCCGCTGGCGCACAAGCGCATCTGGGGCTATGCGACGGCGGTGTTCGCGCTGGCCCAGGCGCTGTCGGGCACGGGCATGGCCTGGCTCTACGCGCAGTCGCATCTGTACCAGCCGCTGTTTGCGCTGGCCGCGGGCGTGCTCGCGCTGGGCACGCTGCTGGCCTGGGCCAGCCGTACGCGTTAGATTCCCAGATAGGCCTGGCGCACGGCCAGGTTGTCCTGCAGCTCTTCCATGCTGCTCGCGTAGCAGATCTGGCCTTTTTCAAGCACATAGGCGCGGTCGGCGACGGCTTCGCAGAACGGCAGGTTCTGCTCGGACAGCAGAATGCCGATTCCCTGGTCCTTGAGCGTGAGTATGGTCTGCGCCATCTGCTCGACGATCAGCGGCGCCACGCCTTCGGATGGCTCGTCGAGCAGCACCAGCAGCGGCTGGCCCATGAGCGTGCGCGCCACCGACAGCATCTGCTGCTCGCCGCCGCTCATGCGTGCACCCAGCCGATCGGGCATTTCGCCGAGATTGGGAAACAGCGCGTACAGCTGCTCGGGGGTCCAGTGCGGCGCGGCGCTGCCGTCGGGCCAGCGCCGCGCCGCCTGGCGGCCGACTTCGAGGTTTTCGCGCACCGTGAGATCGGTGAAGATGCGCCGGTCTTCGGGCACATAGCCCAGGCCCAGGCGCGCAATGCGGTAGGCGGGCCAGCCCGCGATCGACTGGCCCATGCAGCGGACTTCGCCGCTGCTGCGCGCCAGCAGGCCCGCAATCGCCTTGAGCGTGGTCGACTTGCCCGCGCCGTTGCGGCCCATCAGCGCCACGACTTCGCCCGGCCCGACGCTCAGCGCGATGTCGCGCAGGATATGCGCGGCGCCGTACCAGCCGTTGAGGCCGCGGACTTCGAGAAGGGGTGCGGTCATGTTCTGCGCTTTCCAAGAATCTGCCCGTGGCCCAGATAGGCCTGCTGCACGCGCGCATCGCGCTGTATCGCTTCGGGCCGGCCTTCGGCCAGCAGCTTGCCGCGCACCAGCACCAGCACGCGGTCGGCCTGGCCGAACACCACGTCCATGCTGTGCTCGGTGAACAGCACGCCCATCTGCCGCTCCTTGGCCAGCGCGCGCGTCAGCGCCATCAGCGCCAGCCGCTCGGCCGGCGCCATGCCGGCCGTGGGCTCGTCCATCAGCAGCAGCTGCGGCGCGTGCGCCAGCGCCATCGCGAGTTCCACGCGCTTGACGTCGCCATAGGCCAGCGCGCTGCAGGGCCGGTCGGCCTGGGCGCCCATGCCCACGCGTTCGAGCAGGGCCAGCGCATCGCCGCGCCGGTGGCCGGCCGCGCGGCGCCAGAATGCAAACACCTTGCTATCGGCCGACAGCAGCGCCATCTGCACGTTCTCGACCACGCTCAGCGAAGCGAAGGTCGCGGCAATCTGAAAGGTTCGGCCCACGCCGCGGCGCCAGACCGCGCGCGGCGACAGCCCCGCGATATCGTGGCCCGCGAGCCGCACGGAGCCGCTGTCGAGCGCGAGCTGGCCGCCGACCAGATTGAAGGTCGTGGACTTGCCCGCGCCGTTGGGGCCTATCAGCGCCAGCAGCTCGCCTTTTTCCAGCGAGAAGCCCACGCCGTCAACGGCCTTGACGCCGCCAAATGCCTTGCCCAGGCCATGCACTTCGAGCAGGCTCATGCGCGCCCCTCCCGCCGTTGCCAGGCTGCCTGCAGCTGCTGCGCAAAGCCCGCTATGCCCTGCGGAAAGATCAGCACCAGCAGCAGCATCACGCCGCCCAGCAGCGCGCGCCAGTAATCGGTCTGGCGCGCAATGGTGTCGTGCAGCCAGGTGAACACGCCCGCGCCCACCAGCGGCCCGGCCAGCGTCTGCACGCCGCCCAGCAGCACCATCACCAGGCCATCGACCGACTTGGTGACCGACAGGCTGTCGGGCGAGATGCTGCCCTTGGAGAAAACGAACAGCGCGCCCGCGAGCCCGGCCCACAGTCCGGCAATCACAAAGCCGGCCCACTGCACGCGGCGCACATCGATGCCAATTGCCTCGGCGCGCAGCGCCGAGTCGCGCGCCGCGCGCAAGGCATAGCCCAGCGGCGCAAACAGCATGCGCCGCAGCAGATAGACGGCCGCTGCGACCACGGCCAGCGTGAGCCAGTAGAAGGCCGCGCCCTGCGCTGCCCATTCGCTGGGCCAGACGCCCGTGAGGCCGTTGCTGCCGCCCGTGACCGCGTCCCACTGGAAGCAGATGGCCCAGGTGATCTGCGCGAATGCCAGCGTCAGCATGGTCAGGTACACACCCGACAGCCGCACGCAGAACCAGCCGAACAACAAAGCTCCGCAGGCTGCGCACAACGGTGAAAGCAGCAGCGCGGCTTCCATCGGCAGGCCGCTGGAGCGCACCAGCAGCGCCGCGGCATAGGCGCCCAGGCCGAAGTAGGCCGCATGGCCGAACGAATGCATGCCGCCGGGCCCGAGCAGCGCATGCAGGCTCGCGGCAAACAGCGCCATGATGAAGATGTCGGTCAGCAGCACCAGCGCATAGCTGCTCTCGCCCGCGAGCAGCGGCAGCGCGGCCAGCAGCGCCAGCCCGGCCCAGGTCGCGGCGCGGCCGCGTGCGCCCGCCGCAGCGAGCGGCGCCTCGGCTTCGCCCAGCGCGCGCGCCGTTGCCTGCGGCCGGCCCATCAGCCCCCAGGGCCGCCAGACCAGCACCACGGCCATGACGAGGAATTCAACCACCAGCGTCAGCTTGGAAAACGAGATTTCCACGCCGCCGATTTCCACCAGGCCCAGCCAGATGCAGATGGCCTTGAGCTCGGCGATCAGCAGCGCGGCGACAAACGCGCCGGGAATCGAGCCCATGCCGCCGACCACGACGACGACAAATGCCGCGCCTATGGTCAGCAGGTCCATGTCCAGATGCGCGGGCTCGCGCGGCAGCTGCAGCGCCCCGCCCAGGCCCGCGAGCAGCGTGCCCAGCGCGAACACCGCGGTGAACAGCCAGGCCTGGTTCACGCCCAGGGCGCCGACCATTTCGCGGTCCTGCGTCGCGGCGCGCACCAGCGTGCCCCAGCGCGTGCGCGTGAGCAGCAGCGTCAGCAGCCCCAGCACCACGGGGCCGACCGCGATCAGCAGCAGGTCATAGACCGGAAACTGCCGGCCCAGGATGTCGACCGCGCCCTCGAGCCCGGGCGCGCGCGGGCCGAACAGCTCCTCGGGTCCCCACAGCCACAGCGCCGCGTCCTTGATGACCAGCACCAATGCAAAGGTGGCCAGCAGCTGGAACAGTTCGGGCGCCTTGTAGATGCGCCGCAGCAGCACGATCTCGACCAGCGCGCCCAGCGCCGCCGTGGCCAGCGGCGCGAGCAGCAGCGCGGGCCAGAAGCCTATGTGCTGGCCCAGCAGGCCGACCAGCGAGTAGGCGACATACAGGCCCAGCATGTAGAACGAGCCATGCGCGAAGTTGATGGTGCGCGTGACGCCGAAGATCAGCGACAGCCCCACCGAGACCAGGAACAGCGACGACGCGCTGGCCAGGCCGTTGAGCAGTTGCACCAGCAGTCCGGACAGGCTCATTGCGCTTCCCGCCGTGGCTCAGTTGGCCGAGACCGGGCGCATTGCGCGCACGGCTTCGTTGGAGGGCTGGTAGTCCTTGCCGTCGGCATAGTGGAAGTCGACCATCACGCCATGCTGCAGCCGCTCGTCATACGCGGTCTTGCCCACATAGGCGCCCATGGTCGACTGGTTGTCCTGGGCCCGGTAGGTGATGCGGCCGAACGGAATGTCCACTTCCAGGCCCTTGAACGCGGCAATCAGCTTCTCGGTGTCGGCGCTGCCGCCGGTCTTGCGCAGGCCGGCTTCCAGCGACTTGATCGCGCCGTAGCCGACGATGGTGCCCAGGCGCGGATGCTCCTTGTACTTGTCCTGGTAGGCCTTGATGAACGCCTGGTGCTCGGGCGTCTTGATCGCATACCAGGGGTAGCCGGTGACGATCCAGCCCAGCGGCGCTTCCTTCTTCAGCGGTTCGAGGTACTCGGGCTCGCCGGTCAGCAGGCCCACGACTTCGCGGCCCTTGAACAGGCCGCGCGTATTGCCTTCGCGCACGAACTTGCCCAGGTCGGCGGAGAACAGCACGTTGAAGATGGCGTCGGGCTTGGCGTCGGCCAGCGCCTGCACCACGCTGCCGGCGTCGATCTTGCCAAGGGCCGGCGCCTGCTCGGCGACGAACTCGACGTCGGGCTGGGCTTCCTTGAGCAGCTTCTTGAACGTCGCCACCGCCGACTGGCCGTATTCGTAGTTGGGATAGACGATCGCCCAGCGCTTTTTCTTCAGCTTGGCGGCCTCGGGCACCAGCATCGCGACCTGCATGTAGGTCGAGCCGCGCAGACGGTAGGTGTAGCGGTTGCCCTGGGCCCAGACCACCTTGTCGGTAAGGGTTTCCGAGGCGAGGAAGAAGCGCTTCTTCTGCTGCGCGTAATCGGTCAGCGCCAGGCCCACATGCGACAGGAAGCTGCCCGTGAGCACGTCGATCTTCTCGCGCGCATAGAGCTCCTCGGCGGCGCGCACCGCGTCGCCCGGATTGCCGTTGTCGTCGCGGGTGACCAGCTCGAGCTTCTTGCCCGCAATGCCGCCGCCCGCATTGATCTGCTCCACCGCCAGCTCCATGCCCTTCTTGTAGGGCTCGAGAAAGGCCGGCATGGCCTTGTAGCTGTTGATTTCGCCGATCTTGATCACGCCCTGCGCGCCTGCCTGACCCACTGTCAGAGCCAGCACCGCGGCCACCGTCCACGCTTGTCTTGTCATGCGATTTCCTTAGGTTGAATACGGACTGGAATGAAATGTACCCTTACAGCCCCTTATGCCCGACAATGTCCAGGTTTGCCCGCTTGACAGATGCCCGCCCCGTGAACGCCCCGCAGCCCTGCGCCGCGCTTCGCCAGCCAGCTCCTGACCTGTCTGACGCCGGGTTCCCGCTTCACTACATCTCTTTCACGCCATGAGTGCTTTCAACGAAGAACGCGTGCTGTCCGTCCATCACTGGACCGACCGCCTTTTTTCCTTTACCACCACGCGCGACACATCGCTGCGGTTCTCCAACGGCCACTTCACGATGATCGGCCTGAAGGTGGACGGCAAGAACCTGCTGCGCGCCTATTCGATTGCCAGCCCGAACTACGAGGAACACCTCGAGTTCCTGTCGATCAAGGTCGACAACGGCCCGCTGACCTCCAAGCTGCAGCACATCAAGGTCGGCGACACCATCATTGTGGGCAAGAAGCCCACGGGCACGCTGCTGATCGACTATCTGCTGCCCGGCAAGAACCTCTACATGATCGGCACCGGCACCGGCCTTGCGCCCTGGCTGTCGGTCGCGCGCGACCCCGAGACCTATGAGAAGTTCGAGAAGGCCGTCGTGGTGCACGGCGTGCGCCAGGTCGAGGAACTCGCCTACCAGCAGCTGTTCGAGAAAGACCTGCACGAGCACGAGTTCCTCGGCGAGATCGTGCGCGACAAGCTGATCTACTACCCCACCGTGACGCGCGAGCCCTTCCGCAATCAGGGTCGCATCACCGACCTGATCCAGAGCGGCAAGTTCGCGGCCGACATCGGCCTGCCCGAACTCAACCCCGAGACCGACCGCATCATGCTGTGCGGCAGCCCGGCCATGCTCGCCGACCTCAAGCACATGCTCGAAGAGCGTGGCTTCAAGGAAGGCAACACCACCACACCCGGCGACTTCGTCGTCGAGCGCGCTTTCGTCGAGAAGTAAGCCGGGCTATCTGGGCGCGGCGCGCTCAGATGTTTTCGCCGGCATGGGCGGGCAGCTTGCTGTCCGGGTGCTGCGCGACGCGGCCCAGCCGGCCGGTCTCCTTGGCGCGCGCATCGCAGACGGCCTTGGCCGTCGCCGCGGCGAACAGCAAGATGGCCGACGAGAAGTAGATCCACATCAGCAGCACGACGATGGAGCCGGCCGCGCCATAGGCCGAGACCACGGCGGCCGTCGACAGATAGAACGCCAGGCCCTGCTTGCCCAGCGTGAACAGCGTGGCGCCGACCACGGCACCGAACAGCAGAAAGCGCAGCGCGGGCTTGGGTCCCGTGCCTATGCGCATCAGGCCGACAAACAGCGCCACTGCCACCGCAAAGGCCACGCCTTCGTTGATCACGCCGATCAACGGCGCCAGCGGCACGATGGGCAGCCGGCTGCCGGCCCAGGTGGTGAGCATGTGCACAGCGGTCGACAACACCATCGACACCAGCAGCAAGAAGCCCAGCGCCAGCACATAGGCCAGGCCGCGCAGGCGCAGGGTCGCCATGCGCCACCAGGCGGCGCGCTGCACGGGCAGGTCCTTCATGCCCATCTGCCAGAGCTTTTCCAGCGCCGACTGCAGCTCGACGAAGACTCCGGTCGCGCCCGAGAGCAGCAGCACGAAGCCGACCAGCGACGCCAGGCTGCCTTCGGACGGCTTCTGCGCACTTTCCAGCGCCGCCTTGACCACCTGGGCGCCGCGCTCGCCGATCACCGCCTGCACCTGGCCCAGCAGGTTGGTCTCGACATAGGAGCGGTCCACCCACCAGCCCAGCAGGCCCACGAGCAGCAGCAGCAAGGGCGCGAGGCTCAGAATGCCGTAGAACGACATCGCGGCGCTCATGCGCAGCCCGTCGGCTGCAAGCCAGAGCTGGAAGGCATCGATCAGCGGTTGGATGGGGCGTATCAGCACGCGCCCGCGGCGCAAAAGGGAATCAAGCAAAGGTGGCATGGGCTTATCTTGACCCATGAAGCACCATCGCGCTATCAAAAATGCGCTTCCACGAGCCATTGCGCCTCAACCTGCGAAAAAACCTGACAAGCCGGGGCGCTTCTGCGACGCGGGCTCAGCGCATGGTCCGCCCCTTGGGGCCCAAGCTCAGGGCGCAGCGCTGGTAGGCATCCTCGACCCAGTCGCACAGCAGCGCGCGCGTCGCGCTGGGCGCGATGATGTCGACCACGCCGAACTTCTCGGCGGTGCGAAACGGCGAGCCTATGCGGTGGTACTGCGACTCCAGCTCCAGGCGCAGCGCCTCGGGGTCCTCGGCCTGGGCGAGTTCCTGGCGGTAGGCGGCCGCGACGCCGCCTTCGATCGGTATCGAACCCCAGGTTGACGAAGCGCTCCATCTTCACCGAGGCCGCGCGCAGCTGGTGCGCTTCACGGAAGACGGCGTGAACTACCTGCTGCAGATCCATGCGGCGATCAAATCCATAGAGCAGGAATACGAGGCCCTGCTGGGCGCTGCGCAGCGGCCTGCGCCTGCTGGCCTATTCCCAGGAAGAGCAGCCGTAGGGCGGCGCTGCATTTTTTCGCGCGCAAACGCGATCAAAATAGCCCGGTCCGCTTTTCTTTCAACGACAGGTATCTGCACCCGCGCTTGCGCATCGAAAGTCCTCCCATGTCTCTGCGTCCCCGTCTCCTGCAAAACGGCCCCATGCCGCTGGCCTCTCTTGACCGCGATCTCGCCGAACAGTTCGATATCCACCGCCTCGACCAGGAAGCCGACCGCGCGGGCTTTCTCGCCGCGCATGGCGCCGAGTTTGTTGGCCTGGTCACGGGCGCCGGCACGGGCGCCGGCACGGGCGCCAAGGCCGAGCTGGTGCGTGCCCTGCCCAATCTGCAGGTCGTGAGCAGCTTTGGCGTGGGCTACGACGCGCTTGACGAAGCCGCGCTGGTCGCACAGAAGGTGCGTGTCGGCTACACGCCCGACGTACTCAACGATTGCGTTGCCGATCTGGCGTTCGCGCTGCTGCTCGACGTCTCGCGCGGCGTCAGCGCAGCCGACCGCTTCGTGCGCCGCGGCGAGTGGGCCAAGGGCCGCTTTGCGCTGCAGACCCGGGCCTCGGGCAAGCGCCTGGGCATCTTCGGCATGGGCCGCATAGGCTCGACCATCGCGCGCCGCGCTTCGGGCTTCGACATGGAGGTCGGCTACCACAACCGCCGCCCCGTCGAAGGCTCGCCGCATGCCTACAAGGACTCGCTGCTGGAGCTGGCCGCATGGGCCGACTACCTGGTGGTGGTGGCCGCGGGCGGCGCCGCGACGCGCCATCTGGTCAATGCCCAAGTGCTGGACGCACTTGGCCCCCAGGGCTTTCTGGTCAACGTCGCGCGCGGCAGCGTGGTCGACGAAGAAGCGCTGGTGCAGGCGCTGCAGCAGGGCCGCATTGCAGGCGCGGGCCTCGATGTTTTCGAGGACGAGCCCCGGCCGCTGCCCGCGCTGCTGGAACTCGACAACGTGGTGCTGGCACCGCACATGGCCAGCGGCACGCACGAGACCCGCCGCGCCATGGCCGATCTGGTGCTGGAGAACCTGCACCACTTCTTTGCCACGGGACGGCCCAAGGCTGAGGTGCCCTGGTCGGCAGCGCTCTGAGCGCCGCGCCCGGGCTTCAGGGCCGCGGCGTGCCGAGCTGATCGCCCACCCGCGCGCCCAGGTGGGCGCGAATGTGGGCGGTGATGGCGCTGGCCTGTTCGTCGCCCAGTTCGTGGGCGGCGCTCTCGCGCGCCGTGAAGTGCATGATCAGCAGCGCGCGCAGCTTCTCGAACGCCTGCGGGTTCTTGTGCCCGCAGACGATGTCATTGCGATCTATCACCCGCTCGATCACGCCGGGGTCGAGCAGGCGTATGCGGCAGATGATTGCCAGCTGGGCGATTTCGAGATCGATGCTTTCCAGTATCGTCTCCCAGTGCCGGGGACTCGATGGTTCGACGGTCATATTTCATGTCCAGGTTGGAATTTCCGCGCCATTCGCCGCGCGTGGGCTAGGCCTCGGGGATGCGGTTGACCAGCGCCGCGCCGCGCTCGAAGGCGCTGATGCTGGCAATGGTGGTCTGCATGATCTGGCCTATGGCTTCCTGCGTGAAGAAAGCCTGATGGCCGGTGACGATCACGTTCGGGAACGACACCAGGCGCTGTATCACATCGTCCGTGATGATGGTCGAGGACAGATCCTGGAAGAACAGGCTGGCCTCCTGCTCGTAGACATCGATGGCCAGGCCGCCGAGCTGGCCCGTCTTCAGCGCCTCGATCGCGGCCTCGGTATCGACCAGTGCGCCGCGGCTGGTGTTGACCAGGATGGCGCCGCGCTTGGCGCCCGCCAGGGTCTGCGCGTTGACGATGTGGCGCGTGTGCTCGGTCAGCGGGCAGTGCAGCGAGACCACGTCGCTCTGGGCCATCAGTTCCTGCACCGCCACATAGCGCCCGCCAATGGCGGTGAACACCGGGTTGGGCTGCAGATCATGGCCCAGCACCGTGCAGCCGAAGCCGCGCATGATGCGCGCGAAGATGGTGCCTATCTTGCCGGTGCCGACCACGCCCACCGTCTTGCCATGCAGGTCGAAGCCCATCAGGCCGTCGAGCTCGAAATTGCCATCGCGCGTGCGCACGCTGGCGCGGGCGATCTTGCGGTTGACGGCCAGCAGCAGGCCCACGGCGAACTCCGCCACCGAATGCGGCGAGTAGTCGGTCACGCGCACCACCTCCATGCCCAGGCGCGCCGCGGCCGCGGCATCGACATGGTTGTAGCCCGTGGAGCGCGTCGCGACCAGGCGCGTGCCCTGCGCGGCCAGCAGGGCCAGCACTTCGGCGTCGACGTTGTCATTGACGAACACGCAGACCGCGGCGCAACCGGCGGCCAGCGCCGCGGTGTCGCGCGTCAGCCGGTCCTGCAGGAAGACCAGCTCATGGCCGGCCTCGCTGTTGGCCTGCGTGAGCAGGGACTTGTCGTAGCGGCGGGTGCTGAAGACGGCGGTTTTCATGGCTGCGTTTCTTTTCCTGGAGTGGCGTCGGCAGAGCTACGGTAACCGGTATCAATGTCCCACTGGCGCGCTCGGCGCGCCGCCGCGCCGGCGCCGGGATCAGGCCAGGTTGGGCGCCAGCAGGCTGCGCAGTTCGGCCTCGTCCATGCCGCGGCGCTTGGCCATGTCGATCAGCTGGTCGTCGCCGATCTGGCCCACGTTGAAGTAGGTCGAATCGGGGTGGCCCAGGTAGAAGCCACTGACGCTGGACGCGGGCATCATTGCCAGGCTTTCGGTCAGCGTCATGCCGATGTCGGGGCATTGCAGCGTCTCGAACAGCGCGATCTTGGCGGTATGGTCGGGGCAGGCCGGATAGCCGGGCGCGGGGCGAATGCCCTGGTACTTTTCCTTGATCAGCTCGGCGTTGCTGAGCTGTTCATCGGGCGCATAGCCCCACAGGTCGGTGCGCACGCGCTGGTGCAGGCATTCGGCAAAGGCTTCGGCCAGGCGGTCGGCCAGCGACTTGAACAGGATGCCCGAGTAGTCGTCGAGCTGGTCGACGAACTCCTGCTCCTTCTTCTCCATGCCCAGGCCGGCCGTGACGGCAAACAGGCCGGCGTAATCCTTGATGCCGCTGTCCTTGGGCGCGACGAAGTCCGCCAGGCAGCGGCTGGGGCGCATCACGCCGTCCACGGCCTGCTTCTCGGTCTGCTGGCGCATGCCGTACCAGGTCAGCAGCACCTGCGTGCGGCTGTCGTCGGTATAGAACTCGATGTCGTCGCCCACGCTGTTGGCCGGGTACAGGCCGATCACGCCGTTGGCCGAGAGCCAGCGGCCGCTGATGATCTTCTGCAGCATCGCCTGGCCGTCGGCCATGACCTTGCGCGCCTCCTCGCCGACGATGGCGTCGTCGAGAATCGCGGGATAGGGGCCGGCCAGGTCCCAGGTCTGGAAGAACGGGCCCCAGTCGATGAAGCGCGCGATCTCGTTGAGATCGAAGTTCTTGAACACGCGCCGGCCCAGCGCGCGCGGCGCAGGCGGCACGCGCGTGAAGTCGACCGGCGTGGCGTTCGCGCGCACCTTGGCCAGCGGCCACATAGGCACCTGCTTGCGGTTGGCATGCTGCTGGCGCACCTTGTCGTAGTCGGCTTCCAGCGTCTGCAGATACTCCTCCAGGCCTTCGCCGAGCAGGCTCTGCGCCACGCCCACGCTGCGCGAGGCATCGGGCACGTAGATCACCGGGCCGTCGTACTTGGGCGCGATCTTCACGGCCGTGTGCACGCGCGAGCAGGTGGCGCCGCCGATCAGCAGCGGCATCTGGCGGTCACGGAAGTACGGGTCCTTCTGCATTTCACCGGCCACGTACTGCATCTCTTCCAGACTGGGCGTGATCAGGCCCGACAGGCCGATGATGTCCGCGCCCTCCTCCTTGGCCTTGGCCAGGATCTCGTGGCAGGGCACCATCACGCCCATGTTGACGACTTCGAAGTTGTTGCACTGCAGGACCACGGTGACGATGTTCTTGCCGATGTCGTGCACGTCGCCCTTGACGGTGGCAATCACGATCTTGCCCTTGGAGCGCACGTCCTGGCCCGCTGCCTGCTGCTGGCGCTTTTCTTCCTCGATGTAGGGCACGAGATGCGCCACGGCCTGCTTCATCACGCGCGCCGACTTCACCACCTGGGGCAGAAACATCTTGCCCGCGCCGAACAGGTCGCCGACGACGTTCATGCCGGCCATCAGCGGGCCTTCGATCACGTGCAGCGGACGGCCGCCGCGCGCCAGCACTTCCTGGTAGGCCTCTTCGGTGTCCTCGGTGATGAAGTCGGTGATGCCATGCACCAGCGCATGCGCCAGGCGCTGGGCGACGGTGACGGGCGCCTCGGGCGTGCCGCGCCATTCGAGGCGCTTGCTTTCGTCCTTGGCGCCGCTGCGCGCGGTCTCGGCGATCTCGACCAGGCGCTCGCCGGCGTCGGGCCGGCGATTGAGCACCACGTCCTCGACGCGCTCGCGCAGCACGGGCTCGATGTCGTCATAGACGCCGACCATGCCGGCGTTGACGATGCCCATGTCCATGCCCGCCTGGATCGCGTGGTACAGGAACACGGTGTGGATGGCTTCGCGCACCGGGTCGTTGCCGCGGAACGAGAACGACACGTTCGACACGCCGCCCGAGACCTTGGCGCCGGGCAGGTTCTGCTTGATCCAGCGCACGGCCTCGATGAAGTCGACCGCGTAGTTGTTGTGCTCTTCGATGCCGGTGGCCACGGCGAAGATGTTGGGATCGAAGATGATGTCCTCGGGCGGGAAGCCGACTTCGTCGACCAGGATGCGATAGGCGCGCTCGCAGATCTCGATCTTGCGCGCAAACGTGTCGGCCTGGCCTTTTTCGTCGAACGCCATCACCACGGCCGCGGCGCCGTAGCGCTTGACCAGCTTGGCCTGGTGCTTGAAAGGCTCGAGGCCTTCCTTCATGGAAATCGAATTGACGATGCCCTTGCCCTGGATGCAGCGCAGCCCGGCCTCGATCACCGCCCACTTCGACGAGTCGACCATGATGGGCACGCGGGCGATGTCGGGCTCGGAGGCGATCAGGTTCAGGAAGCGCACCATCGCGGCCTCGCTGTCGAGCATGGCTTCGTCCATGTTGACGTCGATCACCTGGGCGCCGTTTTCCACCTGCTGGCGCGCGACGGCCAGCGCATCCTCGAACTGGCCGTTGAGGATCAGGCGCGCAAAGGCCTTGGAGCCCGTGACATTGGTGCGCTCGCCAATGTTGACGAACAGCGTGTCCTCGCCCACAAACACGGGCTCTAGGCCCGACAGACGCATCGGAGGAATGGAAACTTCAGACGGCATACAACTCACCTGCACAAAACAAGGGCCAACAGGTGAGCGTCGTTGCGGGAGACTGAAACCCCAAGCCTGACAGTGGGTCCGATGATGGATAGGACCAACCGCTGCAACGCTCCTTGGGGGTTAGCCCGGGATTTTAGCGGGGATGCGCGGGGGTTGCCGCTGCTGGGGTTCTGGAGGGTGGGCGTTCATCCTTCGACAGGCTCAGGACGAACGTAAACAACCGTTCACCCTGAGCTTGTCGAAGGGTGTCTTAACTACGAACCAACAGCCCTTACTTCGCCGTAGGCATCACGAATTCCGCGCCCTTGCCAATGCTCTCGGGCCAGCGCTGCATGATGCTCTTTTGCTTGGTGTAGAAGCGCACGCCTTCCTCGCCGTAGGCATGCATGTCGCCGAACAGGCTCTTCTTCCAGCCGCCGAAACCCTGCCAGGCCATGGGCACGGGAATCGGCACGTTGATGCCGACCATGCCCACCTGGATGCGGCGGCCGAACTCGCGCGCCACGTTGCCGTCGCGCGTGAAGCAGGCCACGCCGTTGCCGAACTCATGGGCGTTGACCAGATCGACCGCCTGGGCGAAGTCGGGAACGCGCACGCAGGCCAGCACCGGGCCGAAGATCTCTTCCTTGTAGATGCGCATTTCAGGCGTCACATGGTCGAACAGCGTGCCGCCGAGCCAGAAGCCGTTGTCGCAGCCCGCGCCGGCCTGCGCGCCGTCAAAGCCGCGGCCGTCGACCAGCAGCTGCGCGCCTTCCTGCTCGCCCAGCGCGATGTAGCCTTCGATGCGCGCGCGCGCGGCCTGGGTGACGATGGGGCCCATCTCGGCGGCCAGGTTCTCGCCGTCGAGCACCTTGAGCGTCTTGGTGCGCTCGACCAGCTTTTCCACCACCTTGTCGGCCACGTCGCCGACCAGCACCGCGACGCTGATCGCCATGCAGCGCTCGCCGGCCGAGCCGTAGCCCGCGCCTATCAGCGCGTCGACCACCTGGTCGATGTCGGCGTCGGGCATGACCACCATGTGGTTCTTGGCGCCGCCCAGCGCCTGCACGCGCTTGCCCAGGCGCGCGCCGGTTTCATAGATGTAGTTGGCGATGGGCGTGGAGCCGACAAAGCTCACGGCCTTGACGTCGGGGTGCTCGATCAGCGCGTCCACGGCTTCCTTGTCGCCCTGGACCACGTTGAACACGCCGTCGGGCAGGCCGGCCTTTTGCAGCAGCTCGGCCATCATCAGCGAGGCCGTGGGATCGGTAGGGCTGGGCTTAAGCACGAAGGTATTGCCCGCGGCAATCGCCACCGGGAACATCCACATCGGCACCATGACGGGGAAGTTGAACGGCGTGATGCCCGCGACCACGCCCAGCGGCTGGCGCAGCGTCCAGTTGTCCATGCCGGTCGACACCTGTTCGGTGAAGTCGCCCTTGAGCAACTGCGGAATGCCGCAGGCAAACTCGATGATGTCGATGCCGCGCGCGACTTCGCCCTGGGCGTCGGTGAACACCTTGCCGTGTTCGGCGGTGATCGCATGCGCGAGTTCATCCTTGTGCTGGTTGACCAGCTCGAGGAACTTGAACATCACGCGCGCGCGGCGGATAGGCGGCGTGTCGGCCCAGGCCGGAAAGGCGGCGGCGGCCGAGGCCACGGCGGCATCGACATCGGCGCGGTTGGCCAGCGCCACGGCGCCGGTCACGGCACCGGTTGCGGGGTTGGTCACGGGCTGGCTGCGCAGGCTGTTGCCGGCCACGCGCTGGCCGTGAATGAAGTGGGCAATGGAGGCCGTGGAGATGGCTGCGTTCATGGAAAAGTCCTTGGGGTCGGCGTGAACAATGGCCAAAGTGTAGGCAGGCACCGGCGCCCTGCCCAGCCCTGTGGCGTGAAATGATTGTTTAGTTTGGTGAACAATGGCGCAATGAATTCCAACGATGCACTGAAAACCGAACAGCTCTGGTCGCACCTCTGGTGGCTGGTGGTGCTGGAGCAGCAGGGCAGCTTCACGGCCGCGGCCGCGCGCCTGGGCGTGAGCAAGGCGGCGGTGAGCCAGCACATCGCGGGCCTGGAGCGCGCGGCCGGCGTGCCGCTGGTGCGGCGCACCACGCGCTCCATGCTGCTGACCGACGCGGGCCGCCACCTGGTGCAGGACACGCGCGAAGCCTTTGCCCGCATTGCGGGCAGCTTTGCCCAGGTGCGCGACCTGGCCGACGCGCCGCGCGGCAGCCTGCGCGTGACCGCGCCCGTGGCGCTGGCGCGCCAGCATCTGGTGCCGCGCCTGCCCGAATTTCTCGATCGCTATCCCGACATCCAGCTGGAGCTCGATCTGTCCGACCAGCTGCGCGCGCTGTCGCAGGACGGCCTGGACCTGGCCATACGACATATCGGCACCCCGCCCGACAACCATGTGGCCTGGGCGCTGTGCAGCACGCATTCGGTGCTGGTGGCAAGCCAGGCCTATCTCGAGCGCCACGGCCCGATGCCCGCGGCGCCCGACGACCTGCGCCAGCACCGCTGCCTGCACTACCCGCGCGGCCACGAAGCCGCGGCCTGGACGCTGCAGCGCCAGGGCCGCGGCGGCGGCGCGCGCGCCACCGTGCCCGTGAGCGGGCCGCTGGTCGCCAACAACAGCGAGGCGCTGCGCGACGCGGCCATTGCCGGCCTGGGCATTGCGCTGGTGCCCGACTTCAGCGCCCAGGCCGCGCTGGCCGCGGGCCAGCTGGTGCAGGTGCTGCCGCAGTGGCGGCCCATGGGCGCGTTCAGCGACACCATCTACGCGATGCGCCCTTATTCAGCCCATGTGCCGCGCGCGGTGGCGGTGTTTGTCGAGTGGGTTCGGGAGGTGTTTGCCAGGGGATTTGCGCCGAGTTGAGAGGCGGCAGGGGCATGAGGACGGGTCGTTCATGGTTCGACAAGCTCACCACGAACGGTTTTACCGTTCGCCCTGAGCCCGTCGAAGGGTGAACGACCTGTCCTCAAAAAAACAGCCCGGCATCCATCCGGGCGCCGGGCTATGCAGAGATCAGCCAGAAGCTCAGGCCTTGATTCCCAGCTTGTTCACCAGCTGCCTGAACGTTGCGTTGTCGCGCGCAATCACTTCGAGAAACGCCGGCTGGTCGAGATAGCCTTCACCCATGTTCTGCTTGGCCATGGTGGCGCGCAGATCGGGTTCCTGCAGCGTTCGCGCCATCACCGTGCGCAGCTGCTGGATGATTTCGGGCGGCGTGCCCTTTGGCGCCGCCAGGCCGCGCCAGCCGCCTATCACCAGGTCGATGCCGCGCTCCTTGAGCGTGGGCACCTGCTCCCAGCCGGCCTGGATGCGCTTGTCGCCCATGATGGCCAGCGGCCGTATCTTGCCCGCGGCCACATAGGTGGCGACTTCGACCGGAGTCACCGCCACGGCTTCGATATGGCCGCCCAGAAGGTCAAGAACTGCGGGATTGGCGCCGCGGTAAGGCAGGTGGTTGAACTGCACGCCCACCTTGTCCTCGAGCGCCGCCGCCGCCAGATGGCCCAGCGAGCCCGGGCCCGCATTGCCTATGCGCACGCCGCCGACATTCTTCTTTGCCGCGGCAAGAAACTCTTCCAGGGTCTTGAACGGCGAATCGGCGCGCACGGCAATCGTTGCCGGGTCGGCGTTGAGGCGCGCGATGGGCACCACGTCGTCGGACGTGATCTTGGTCAGGCCCATGTGCGGAATCATCGTCATCTCGACGGTGATGATTGCCAGCTTGTAGCCGTCGGGCTTGGCGGCCGCGAGTTCGGACCAGCCCACGGCGCCGCTGGCGCCCGCGCGGTTCATGACAATCACGTTCTGCGGGAAATGCCGGCGCATGGTCTCGGCCATGGCGCGCGCCAGCACGTCGGTGCCGCCGCCGGCGGCAAACGGCACGATCAGCTCGACCGGGCGCTGCGGGTAGCCGGGCTGGGCCCAGGCGGGCAGGCTGGCGGCGGCCGCGATCGCGGCCAGGCCACGGCCGAAGCCGCGGCGATTCAGGGATGCATGCATGTCTGTCTCCTCTTTTTTCTCAGCCGCGCGCGCTTCAATCCAGCTGGATCTTTGCCGAGCGGATCACTTCGCTCCAGAGCTTCTGTTCGCTGCGCACGAAGTCGCCGAACTCGCCAGGCGTCATCGCCATGGGCTGGATGCCGATTTCCTCGAACTTGGCGCGCAGCGCGGGCTGGGCCAGGGCCGCGTTCAAGTCCTTGTTGAGCCGCTGCACCACGGGCGCGGGCAGCTTGGCCGGGCCGACAAAGCCTTGCCAGGCATAGGCCTCGAAGCCGGGCACGCCGGCCTCGGCCATGGTGGGCACATCGGGCAGGATGGCCATGCGCTGCGGCGTGGCCACGGCCAGCACGCGCAGCTTGCCGCCCTTGATCATCGACAGGCTGGGCGGCAGATCGACAAACATGGTCTGCACCTGGCCGGCCATCAGGTCCTGCAGCGCGGGCGCCGAGCCCTTGTAGGGGACATGCAGCAGGTTGCTGCCGGTGCGCTGCTTGAACAGCTCCAGCGCCACATGCAGCGGCGAGCCCGGGCCCGACGAGCCCGAAGTCACCTCGCCCGGATGGCTGCGCACATGGGCCAGGAACTCGCGCATGTTCTTTGCGGGGAAATCGGGGTGCACGGCCAGCACCAGCGGCATGCGGCCCAGGCCGCCGATGAAGCTGAAGTCCTTTTGCGCGTCGTAGCTCAGGCTGCGGTACATCGCCGGGTTGAACGCCAGCGTGCCCGAATCGGCCGTGCCCACGGTATAGCCGTCGGCGGGCGAGCGCACGATCTGCGTGGCGCCGATGATGGTTGCCGCGCCGGGCTTGTTCTCCACCACCACGGTCTGGCCCAGCTCCTTGGACATGCCGATGGCGAGATTGCGCGCAATCACGTCGGTGGTGCCTCCCGGTGCATAGGGCACGACCCATTTGACGGGCTGGGCCGGAAAAGCCGCCTGGGCCTGTGCCAGACCCGTGCCGAGCAGGGCCGCGCCCAGCACCGCAATCAATTGCCGTTTCTTCATGTCTTGTCTCCTGGTTTTATGTTTTTTGCCCCAGCGGGGCGCTCTCACACTGCGGCGACTCAGGTCGCCGCAAGCATCCATTCATGCGCTGGATCGTTGCGAAATGCCCAGCGGCGTTCCGGTCCGGCCATGGTGTTGAGGTAGTACAGGTCGTAGCCATGCGGCGCGACGCAGGGGTGGTAGCCGCGCGGCACCATCACCGTGTCGCGGTGCTCCACGGCCATGGTCTCGTCGAGCGAGCGGTCGTCGGTGTAGACGCGCTGGAAGGCGAAGCCCTGCTGCGGGTTGATCTGGTGGTAGTAGGTTTCCTCGAGCACGGTCTCGGCGTTCGGCTGGGCCGGATCGCTGCTGTCGTGCTTGTGCGGCGGATAGCTCGACGAGTTGCCCGCGGGCGTGATCACCTCGACCACCAGCAGGCTTTCGGCCGGCTCGGACTCGGGCAGGATGTCGCAGACAAAGCGCGTGTTGCTACCCTTGCCGCGCACGCTGCGCTTCATCTGCGCGGGCGCGATCACGCGCTCGGGGTGCAGGCCCTTGGCCGGCGCCAGGCTCAGCGCGACTTCGGCCGCGGCCGAGGCGCTGATGTGCACGCCGCGCCCGGGCGGCACATACAGCGCCGCGGGCGCGCGTTCCTCGAACACCGAGGCGCGGTTGCCCAGCGCGCTGTACAGCACGCCGCCCACGCGCACGTCGACGCTGCCCGACAGCACCGTGAGGCACAGCTCGAGCGCGCCGGTCTGCAGCGCTTCCTCCTCGCCCGGCTGCAGACGCAGCACCTTGAACGTGATGTGGCGCCAGCCCGCCGACGCGGGCGTGATGTCGGTGACGATGCGGCCCGGCTGGGCCTTGACGAGAAGACTCATGCGGTTGCTCCTGCGCGCAGCGCGCCTTGTGGTTCCATGCCGGCCGCGGCGCGGCTGGCGCGCCAGCCGGCAATCAGTTGCCGGAAGTTGGCCGCGACCTGGGCATGCAGGCCGGCGTCGTCGATCTCGCCGCGCAGCCAGGCCAGGGCCGGCGCCGACCAGACGCTGCGGCCAATCATGAAGCCCTTGACCAGCGAGGCCGGTGCCTGGGCAAACGCCGCGATCAGCTGCTCCACGGGCTGGGACAGCCCCAGGATCACCGCGCCGCGGCAGTAGGGGTCGCGTTCCTGCACCAGCGCTTCGAGCGCCAGCCACTGGGCGCGCGACATCGCGCCCACCTTCCACCACTCGGGCTTGAAGCCCAGGTCGTAGAAACGTTCAATGGTCTGCACCACGCATTCGCCGCTGTCGCCGGGCGCGATCTGCTCCTTGGGCGGAATCACTTCGAGCAGCAATTCATGGCCGCTGGCGCGCGTCGCTTCCCAGACCTGCTGCAACCATTCCTCCTGCTCGGCGCGCAGCGCGGCCGCGTCCTGGGGGTGGTAGAACACCAGGCATTTGACGGTCTGCTCGCGCGGCCAGTGCTGCAGCTGCGAGGCCAGCGAATGCGTGCCGTCGAAACGCAGCGGGCGCGAGCCCGGGCGCTCTATGGGGCGGCCCACCCACCAGCCGCGGCCGGTGGCGTCGTGCAGCGCGGCTTCGCCTATGCGGCCGTCGATCAGCACGCCCATGCGGCCCTTGCAGCCCGGGTCGTTCTCGACATCTTCGACCACGCTGTTGATCAGGCGCTTGAGCTGCGGCAGGCGCGCGCGGTCTGCGCCCGCCTGGTCGGCCAGTTCCTCGAACTGCGAGCGGTGGTCATAGGCCAGCACGCACAGCTCGGGCCAGGCCGGGCGCGCGGCCGTCACGCGGTGCAGATGGGCCAGCTGCGGGTCCTGGTCGGGGCGCGCCTGGCGCTGGCCGGAAAACCAGTGCGCCAGCTCGGCCGGCGTCGGCATGGCGGGCGCGCAGCCGTGGCGCGAGACCACGATTGCGCCGCAGGCATTGGCCATGGCCGCAGCCGCGGCAAACGACTTGCCGCGCAGCAGGCCGGCGAGCAGGCCCGAGGCAAAAGCGTCGCCCGCACCCAGCACATTGAGCACTTCGATGCGCTCGCCGAGCACCGTGAGCGCGTCGTCGATGGCCGCGGGAATCGCGCCGTCGATGATCGAGCAGCCCAGCGGGCCGCGCTTGACGACAAACACCGCCGCCGTGCATTCGCGCGCGCGCCGCAGGCTGGCCATCAGGTCGCCTTCGGCGCCGCCGGCAATCATCCATTCCTCTTCGGTGCCTATGATCAGCTCGAACAGGCCGAGCTGCTGCTGCAGATGCGCGCTGACCTGGTCGTTGCCTATGTAGCGGGTCTCGCCGTCGCCCTTGCCCGTGAGGCCCCACAGCACGGGGCGGTAGTCGATGTCGAGCACGCGCACCAGGCCGTGGCGCCCGCCGATCTCCAGCGCCTTGCGGCTCGCGGCCAGCACGCCGGGCGTGCTCAGGTGGGTGCCGGTGATCACCAGGCTGCGACACTGGGCCAGGAAGTCTTCGTGGATATCGTCTGTCGACAAGGCCATGTCGGCGCAGTTCTCGCGCGCAAACAGCAGCGGGAACGTATCCTGGTCCTTGATGCCCAGCAGCACCATGGCCGTGAGGCGTTCGGCGTCGACCTTCACCTGGCTCACGTCGCAGCCTTCGCGCTGCAGCGTGGCGCACAGGAAGCGGCCGTTTTGCTCATTGCCCACGCGCGAGATCATTGCCGAGCGCATTCCCAGGCGGGCCGTGCCGAAGGCGATGTTCGCGGAGGAACCGCCCAGGTATTTGGAAAAGCTGCTCGCCGCCTCGAGGCTGCAGCCGATCTGCTGGGCATAGAGATCGACGGCCAGGCGCCCAAGGCAGGCGACGTCAAAGGGGCGGTCGGCGGGAAAAGGCAGCGTGCTCATGGTTTCCTTGTTGGTCACATCGGCAGCGCGCAGGCCCCGCCGGATAATCTTCGCCAGCGGATGATAATCCGATATAGAAAATATTTTCTAAATTTATGAAAAATAGAACAACCTCCCAGGAAACGCCGCCGTCCTCACAATCCCCTGCGGGCTTTGCGGATACCCAGGCTTTCCTGGCGGTGGTGCAGGCGCAGTTCGACAGCCTGAGCCGCCAGCTCAAGGCCATTGCCCGCCATGTCGAGATGCACCGCGACCGGCTGGTGCTCGACGGCGTTCAGGCCACGGCCGAGGCCTGCGGCGTGCAGCCGTCCGCCGTGGTGCGCTTTGCCAAGCACTTCGGCTTCAGCGGCTATTCCGAGCTGCAGGCGCTGTTTCGCGCCGACGCCGAGCGCCAGCTCGCGCCCAACCGCGGCTACCAGGAGCGCATTCGCGGGCTGATCGTTCCGGGCGCGCAGACGCTGGCCGTGGGCCAGCTGGCGCGCGAAGTCATAGAGCGCAGCGTCGACAGCCTGCAGGCGCTGCAGCGCCAGCTGCCCGACGACCGCTTCGAGGCCGGCGTCGATCTGATGGTGCAGGCGCCGGCCATCTGGCTGGCGGCCTCACGCCGTGCGTTCCCGGTGGGCGCCTATCTGGCCTATGCGCTGCAGCACACGGGCAAGGCCGTGCACTGGCTCAACGGCCTGGGCGCGATGCAGCAGCTCGAGCTGCGCGCGCTGCGCCCCGGCGATGTGATGCTTGCGGTGTCGTTTGCGCCCTATGCGCAGGAGACGCTGGAGATGGCCCAGGCGGCCGTGGCCCGCGGCGCGCAGCTGATCGCCATCACCGACAGCCAGCTGAGCCCGCTGGCCGCCCAGGCCAGCGTGGTGCTGATCGCCCAGGACGGCGCGACCTTTGGTTTCCGCTCGCTGACGAGCACGCTGGCGCTGGCGCAGTCGTTGTTTCTGGGCCTGGCCTACAGGCTGGAGCTGGCTTATGAGGCGCCGGTGGCCACGGACTGAGGCAAGTCCTGGGGCTGGGCCGAAGACGGCAGGCCGAACACCCGGTCAAACGCCCAGTTGAACGCAAAGGTATAGACCAGGAAGAACAGCAGCAGGCCCAGGTCCATCAGAAAGGCCTGCCACAGGCTCACCTTGAACCACCAGGCAAACAGCGGCACCAGCATCACGACCAGGCCGCCCTCCATGCCCAGCGCATGCGCGGCGCGGCGCGCAAAGCCGCGCCCGCGCCGTGCCTGGCGCGCTTCCCAGCGCTCGAACAGGCCGTTCCAGACCACATTCCAGGCCACGGCGATGGCCGAAGTGATGACCGCAACAATGCTCGAGTGCGCCGCGCTTTCGCCGGTCAGGGCGGAGAGGCCGTAGGAGGTTGCGGCAATCGCAAACAACTCAAACAGGGTGACATATACGACGCGCCGCCACGGGCCCTGCAGCTGGCGTTTCGGAGAAGAAATATTCAAAGACATGGGCTCAATGTATAGGGTTTCCACTGATAACAAAAGTCAGCATCTTTCAGATTTACTGATAGATTGCGGCGATGGCCTTTTCCTCCGATAACGTTCTGGTGTTCTTGGCCGTGCTCGACCACGGCTCGTTTTCCGCCGCCGCGCGCGCGCTATCGCGCGTGCCTTCGGCCGTTAGCATGGCCATCGCCCACCTCGAAGCAGAACTGCAGCTCAATCTGTTCGACCGCAGCGGGCGCGAGCCCCGGCCTACCGAAAGCGCGCGCGCGCTCGAGCCCCAGGCGCGCCTGCTGGCCGCGCAGCTGCAGCAGCTCAACGGCCAGGCGCTGGCGCTGACCCAGGGACTCGAGCAGCGGCTGAGCATCGCCATCGCGCCCGAGCTGCTGGCCTCGCGCTGGACCGCGGCGCTGGCCGAACTCGCCCAGGCCCACCCCTTGCTCGAAGTCGAAGTGCTGGCCGCGCCGCAGGAAGACGCGCTGGCGCTGCTGCACACCGGCCGCGCGCAGCTCGCGCTGGTCTTCGAGCGTCCCAGCCTCGACGGGCGCGAGGGTTTCCAGGAAGTGGGCAGCGACACGCTGATCGCGGTCATGGCGCCCGACCATCCGGTGCTCGAGGCCGCGCGCCGCGAGGCCGCGGGACGCGAAGGCATGCCCGCGGCGTCACTCAGCGAAGAGCATCTGAAGACCACGCGCCAGATCGTGGTCGCGAGCCGCGACCTGGGCCAGACCGACGCGCGCTTCGTCTATGCGCGCCACATCTGGCGCACCGACAATCACCTTGCCGCGCTGGGCCTGATCGAGGCCGGCCTGGGCTGGGGCTGGCAGCCGCGCTCGCTGGTCGCGCCGCGCATCGAGGCCGGCCGGCTCGTCGAAATGCCGTTTTCCAATCTGAGCAACGGCCTGCGCCTGTGGGTCGACGTGGTCTGGTCCAAGCAGCGTCCCATGGGCCTGGGCGCACAGCTGTTCGTGCAGGCCATGGGCAAGCAGATGGCCGGGGACTGAAGCCGCCCCCGCGGCCCGATCACAGCTGCAGAAAAGCTTCTCCTATGCCGTCGAACTGCACCTGCACGCCGTCGCCGGCCCGGGCGCGCGCCAGACCCACCCAGCTGCCCGTGGTGACCACCGTGCCCGCGGCAAGCGTGCCGTAGGCCATGGTCGCATGGCGCAGCCAGTCGGCGAGCAGCCAGGCGGGATCATTGAGCGAATGGGTGCCGGTGTGCACGCTGGTTTCGCCGCCGCCCAGGCGCAGCCGGCAGACCTGGCGCGACCAGTCGGGCGCGGCGCGCACCAGGTCGCAGGCCTGCCACTCGCCGATGACCAGCGCGCCATGGCACAGCTGGTCGGCCATGAGCAGCGGCGGCGGCGCGGCAAACTGCTGCTGCCAGCGCGACTCGACCACCTCAATGCTCACCGCCATGGCATCGACCAGGCCCGCGCATTCGCCGGCCTTCAGCTGCCAGGCCTGGGCCACAGAAACGTCCTGGCCCAGGCGCAGCGCGATCTCGGCCTCTATGCCGCGCGTGTGCAGCGGCCAGTCACCGGCGCGCGCGGGGCTGGACCAGACGCCGGCCGGCGGCAGCGGCGCATGCGTCAGCGGGGCGCCGCGCGCCGCGCCGCCCGACTTCCAGGCGCGCGGCGCGCCCTGGGCAAACCAGCCCAACTCCCGGGCCACGGCCTGCTGCACGGCATAGGCCTGCTCCGGTTCGGCCAGGCTGGCCGCGAGTGGCAGCGCATCGGCCAGTTCGGCGCGCGCACGCGCCTGCAGCAAGGCCTGGGAAACGGCTTCAACGGACATGGAACTCCTGGGCAAAGACAGTGACAGAAAAAGGGTCGCAAAAACGCCCCGGCCTAGCCTGCATTCTTCCGCAAAAACCGCGCTTTCGGACGCTTGTTTCAGAGAGGAACTCCATGGTTATGCATGAAATGCATAACAACCAAAACAAGCGGCGTTGGACAAGCCGCAGCCACAGGAATAAGCTGAAAAACAGGTCATCCATTTTGTGACCACTGCTTCAAACGCTTTGGAATATTCCATGCAAAACACCCCTGCCTCCCCGTCGACCAGCTCTCTGCCGGCCCACCCCCTGCCCTCCTATCTGCAAGCCGACAAGCTCGGCCCCTGGGGCATCTACCTGCAGCAGATCGATCGTGTAACGCCCTATCTCGGCCACCTGGCACGCTGGGTCGAAACGCTCAAGCGCCCCAAGCGCGCGCTGATCGTCGACGTGCCGATCGAACTCGACAACGGCACCATTGCCCACTTCGAGGGCTATCGCGTGCAGCACAACACCAGCCGCGGCCCGGGCAAGGGCGGCGTGCGCTTCCACCAGGACGTGACGCTGTCCGAAGTGATGGCCCTGTCGGCCTGGATGTCGATCAAGAACGCGGCCGTCAACGTGCCCTACGGCGGTGCCAAGGGTGGCATCCGCGTCGACCCCAAGAAGCTGTCGAATGGCGAACTCGAGCGCCTCACGCGCCGCTACACCAGCGAGATCGGCATCATCATCGGCCCCAACAAGGACATCCCCGCGCCCGACGTCAACACCAATGAGCAGATCATGGCGTGGATGATGGACACGTATTCGATGAACACCGGCTCCACGGCGACGGGCGTGGTCACGGGCAAGCCCGTCGACCTGGGCGGTTCGCTGGGCCGGCGCGAAGCCACGGGCCGCGGCGTGTTCACCGTGGGCGTCGAAGCCATGCGCCGCACCGACATGCGCATCGAAGGCGCGCGCGTCGCCGTGCAGGGCTTCGGCAATGTGGGCGGCACGGCCGCCAAGCTGTTTGTCGAAGCCGGCGCCAAGCTGGTCGCGGTGCAGGACCACAGCGGCAGCATCTACAACGATCTGGGCATCGACGTGCCCGCGCTGCTGCGCCATGTGCAGCACACGGGCGGCGTGGGCGGCTTCGCCGGCGCCGACGTGCTGGCCAAGGAAGAGTTCTGGGGCGTCAACTGCGACATCCTGATTCCGGCCGCACTCGAAGGCCAGATCCACCTGGCCAACGCCGGCCAGATCAAGGCCAAGCTGGTGATCGAAGGCGCGAACGGCCCGACCACACCGGAAGCCGACGACATCCTGCACAACAACGGCGTGCTGGTGCTGCCCGACGTGATCGCCAACGCCGGCGGCGTCACCGTGAGCTACTTCGAATGGGTGCAGGATTTCTCCAGCTTCTTCTGGAGCGAGGACGAGATCAACGCCCGTCTGGTGCGCATCATGCAGGACGCCTTTGCAGGCGTCTGGCAGGTGGCCCAGGACCACAAGGTCAGCCTGCGCACCGCGACCTTCATCATCGCCTGCCAGCGCATCCTGCATGCGCGTGAAATGCGCGGCCTGTACCCCTGAAGCCCTGGCCAGGCCGCGGCCGTCAGAAACGGTAGGTCGCGGCCAGCCAGATACGCGGGTTCTTGTAACCCAGGCGGGAACCGGGCCGGTGCCCGCCCGTGCGCCAGGCCACCACGGCCTGCGCGCTCCAGGATTTTTCGGTCCAGCGCAGACCCAGGCCCGCGCCCGACAGCGAACGCCAGTTGTCTTCGCGCCGCCAGGGGCGGCGCCGCAGCTTCACCTGTCCTGTGTCGGCAAACACAAAAGGCTCGGCGCGGCCCATGGGGTGGCGCAGTTCCATCTGCAGCAGCCAGCCTTCATCGCCCTGGCCTTCGGCACTGGTCCAGGCGCGTATGCGTTGCGGCCCGGATGCCGCAAACCACTTTTCGCTGTCGAGGTTGCGGCTGGCTTTCTGGCCCGCAAAGCGACCCCAGAGCACCCAGTCCTTGCGCAGCATCTGTTCGTGGCGCAGATCGGCGCTGAGCAGCCGATAGTGCCCCTCGGTGTGCGCACTGGTGCGGTCCTCGTTGCGCAGCCCATGGTCGAGCTTGAGCCGCCCCAGGCCCAGCATCAGTTCGCCCGACGTCTTGCCTTTGTCGTTCGCATATTGGCCACTGAGCTTCAACGGCAGCATGTTCAGCGTGCGATGCTCCTGCACCGGCGCCTTGCCGCGCGGACTGGCCGTGTCATCGGAATGCGTGCGCTCCAGGCCCACGCTCGCCTGGAGGTTGCCGGCCTTGTCCAGCCATAGCGGGTACGACAGCTCCAGCAACAGGATGTCCGAGGTCCCGCGCGCATTCAAGCCACGCCGTTCGCGGTGCAACTGGTAGTCGGTGTGGTCCAGCTCCGCACGCAGGCTCCAGCCGTTGATGCCCAGCGGCAACGAATAGCCGACAACGAGGTTCCAGGTGCCGTGCCAGCGGCGATGGCCTTGCAGGCTCAGCGCGTCGCCCAGCGTCCACAGGCTGGGAAAGTCAAGGGCAAAGCGCAGGCGCTGGTCTCCCGTGAAGCGGCTGCCGTGGTTGTCCAGGCCCACCAGGCCGCTGTAGCGCGGCTTGCGCGTCAGCGTCACGCTCAGATCACGCGCCCCGTCTTCCGCGGCGCCGAGCACTGACTTGCTGCTCACGCCCGGCAGTTCCTCAAGCAGCTGCAGCCGGCGCTGCAGCGCCTGTTCGTCTATCGGTTCGCCAGGCTGCAGATCGCGTATCCAGCGCGTGGCGGCAGGCTGCAGCGCGGCATCGTCGGTCTCGATGCGCACCGCGCCAAAGCGCCCGCCGCGCAGGCCATCATCCGGCACCGCAGCAGGCGCGGGCAGGGCCTGGGCCGCAGGCCCGTCCCCAGGCGGCTCCTGCGTCTGCGCGAGTGCGGATTCGAGGCACAGCACAACGGGACACAGGGCCAGCCAGGCCCTGCGGGAAGCGATGGCGATGGAATGCATGGCGGTTCTCCTTGGCAAGCCAGGCATCTGATCCACTCAGACCCGGCCTTGACACAGACAGTAACCAGCAGACGCACCAATGGATAGGATGAAACTATCGGCACGAATCAAAGAGATGCCGTCGCCGGCCTTGCTTGCGCTGCCGTCTGGCATGCTGTGCCGGCACGCACGCGCATGACAGGCGGCTCAGCTCCCGGTCGGGCCTATGCGCACCGACGCCCAGACGCGGTTCATTTCGGCGCAGAACGGCTGGGCGCAGCTGGCCTTGCCGCGGTAGGGACAGCCCAGCTCGGTGCACAGGCCCGTGCGCCGCTCCTGCAGCCGCTGGTCGTCGCGCGGCTGCTGGCCGCTGGCCTGAAGGGCCGCCATCTGCAGCCACGGGTCGTTCTTGGCCTGCAGCGCCACCATGGCCTGCTGCGCGGCCTGCGTGGACGGCAGCAGGCCGGCAAGCGCGCTCGCCGCCGACTGCGCGCCTTGCGCCGTGGGCGCCAGCGGCTGGAAATCCAGCCACAGCAGCGCGCTGGTGCGCAGCTTGTCCGCTCCGGGGGCCGCACCCTGCAGCACCAAGGCCAACGCACCCGACTCGAGCTGCTGCGCGGGCGCGGCAAACGGCAGCGTCAGTTGCGCCGTTCCCGCCGCGGGCAGGGACGCCATGGCCGGTGCTGCCGCGCCTGCGGGCAATGCGGCCGCGGCCTGCATCTGCGCCCAAGCCTGCGGCACCTGCAGCGTCAGCGCAAAGCCGCGCTCGCCTTCGGGCGTCTGCACCACGCCTTGCTGCACCAGCCAGGTCAGCATGGGCGGCAGGCGCGGGGCAGCATCAGCCACGGCCGTGCCGGCAAGCGCTGGTGCCGCCAGAGCCATGGCAGGCATTGCCGCTGCCGGGGGGGCAGCGTTTGCCATCGCCGGGGTAGCGACCGCAGCAGTATTGGTTGAGGGGGCCGACGTCGCGAGCGCCGGCGTGGCAGTGGTGGAGGGGAACGCAGTGGCCAAGGCAACCATGGACTTGCCGCCAGGCAGGTCCGTCACCGGGCCAGGGATAGCGACATTGCCGCTTGCAGGCGCATTGCCGGTTGCGGCCGCATTGCCTGGCGCGGCCGGGCTGCCCGCGCTCGCGGGTGGCGGCGTCGCTGCAGGCGCTGCGGGAGCGAGCACCGTATTGAGCCAGGCCTGGGGCCAGGGCTGGGCCGCGACCAGCTGCTGCGGCTGGGCCAGTCCCGCCGTGGCCTGGGCCACCAAGGCCGAGAGCAGTTCACGCAGTTCGGGCGATGTGCCCGCCGCGGGCCATTGCGGCGCACCGGCCTGCGCGCCCGACTGCACCTGGGTCACAAGCTGGGCGATCAGCGTCTGGAACACCTGCAGGCGCAGCGCCTGCTGCGCCTGGGCCGAAAGGCTTAGCGCGGGAGCGACGGGCGCCGCGGGGGCCACGGGCGCGGTGGGGGCCACGGGCGCCGCCCCCGCCACGGCCGTGGTCGCAGGCACCGACGTCACGGGCGACACGGACGCCGGGGTTGTCGGACTGGTGGCGGGCGGCAGCGGCAGGTTCATCGCGGGAACCGTGCGCGGCGCTCAGGCCTGGGCCGGGTAGAACAGCGGCCGCGTGGCGGTGGCGCGCACCGCCTGGGCAATCGCGCCTATGTGTTCGGGCGTCGTGCCGCAGCAGCCGCCCACGATGTTGACCAGGCCTTCGGCAGCGAACTCGTGCACCAGCCGGCTCGTGACTTCGGGCGTCTCGTCGAAGCCGGTGTCGCTCATCGGGTTGGGCAGGCCGGCATTCGGGTAGCAGCTGATGAAGGTATCGGGCGCGGCCTTGTGCAGCTCCTGCACATAGGGGCGCATCAGCGCCGCGCCTAGCGCGCAGTTCAGGCCTATGGCCAGCGGATTCGCATGGCGCACGCTGTGCCAGAAGGCGGTCACGGTCTGGCCGCTGAGAATGCGGCCCGAAGCGTCGGTCACGGTGCCGCTGATCAGGATGGGCAGGCATTCACCGCTCTGCTCGAAGGCTTCGTCGACGGCAAACAGCGCGGCCTTGGCGTTGAGCGTGTCGAAGATGGTCTCGACCAGGATCACGTCGGCGCCGCCTTCGATCAGCGCCAGCGTCTGCTCGAGATAGGCCTGGCGCAATGTCTCGAAATCGACGTTGCGCGCGCCCGGATCGTTGACGTCGGGGCTGATGCTCGCGGTCTTGGGCGTGGGGCCCAGGGCGCCGGCCACATAGCGCGGATGGTCGGGCGTGCTGTACTTGTCGCAGGCGGCGCGCGCCAGCTGGGCCGAGCGCAGGTTCATTTCCCGCGCCAGATGGCCCAGCAGGTAATCGTCCTGGGCGACCGTGGTCGCGCCGAAGGTGTTGGTCTCTATCAGGTCGGCGCCCGCGGCCAGGTAGCGTTCGTGGATGTCGCGGATCACGTCGGGGCGCGTGAGGCTCAGCAGCTCGTTGTTGCCCTTGACGTCGCGCGGCAGGTCCTGGAAGCGCTCGCCGACGGCATCGGCGCCGGTATAGCCTGCGCCGCGGTACTGCTCTTCACCCAGCTTGAAGCGCTGGATCATGGTGCCCATCGCGCCATCGAGGATGGCGATGCGGCGGGCAAGGGTGGCGGGCAGTTCTTTGGCGCGGGTGTATTGGGGCAGGCTCATCCCCCGATTGTAGGAAGTTGGGCGTGGCCCCGTCGCGGGTCAGCCATCTTGCCCGCCGGCTTGGGGGGGCAGCGCCCCCCCAGCGCGGCTACGGCGTCAGCCGAGCAAGCGTGGGGGCGAGATACCCCGCTTTGGCCATGCGGAACGTCAGGTTCCAGCGCTCGCTTCCCAGCAGCGGGTGCACTCCATCCTTGAGCGGGCTGATGCCGTGGTACGCCAGGCGCGTCGCCCCGCCCCAGACCAGCACGTCGCCATGCTCGAGCTGCATGCGGCGCACGCGGTCGGCGCGCGCCAGGCCGCCCCAGAGGAAGGTCGCGGGCAGGCCCAGCGAGATCGAGACAATCGGCGCGCGCGTATCGCTCTCGTCGGCGTCGCGGTGCAGCGACATCTTCGCGCCCGCGACATAGCGGTTGATCAGGCAGGAGTCGGGCGCGAAATGCGGGTAGCCGGCTGCGGCCGCTGCCGCGCGCGCCTGCTGCCATAGCCACTCGGGCATGGCGGGCCAGGGCAGTCCGCTGCGCGGATCGGTGGCGCTGTAGGCATAGCCGCTGGCGTCCGAGATCCAGCCCCAGCTGCCGCAATGGCTCATGGACACCGACATAGGCAGGCCGCCGGGCGTGCGCATGGTGCGCCACGGCGCCTGCTCCAGCACCTGCCGCACGCTGTCCACCCAGCGCTGCGCCTGGCCCGCGGCCCAGCCGGGCAGCAGCCAGGCACCGGGGTCCAGCGCGATCGGCGCGTCGTCGGCCGGCCCGAACAGCCGGTCGCTGTCGGCCAGGGCCATGGAGCCGGAATGGGAAGAGCGGAGCATGAAAGTTGCAGCAGAAACAAGGCGTTGGCTGCATTGTAGGAAGGCCGGGCTGGCCCTTGCGCTGCGGGGGGCTGTGCCGCCCCAGGACCACGGAAATGCGCCCCGGGCGCACAATATGCGTTTGTCCGGCCCCTGCAAGGGCCCGCAGCGCGCATGCCTGCGGAGCTTTGCAGGGCTCGTCGCTTCCCGCTTTTTTTCGAGAGAATCCGCTTGTCCACCGCGCAGTCCGTATTGCAAGAAGTTTTTGGCTACGACCAGTTCCGTGGCCCGCAGGCGGCGATCGTCAGCCATGTGATTGCCGGCGGCGACGCGCTGGTGCTGATGCCCACGGGCGGGGGCAAGAGCCTGTGCTACCAGGTGCCGGCCATCGTGCGCCAGCAGCAGGGCCATGGCGTGACCATCGTGGTCTCGCCGCTGATCGCGCTGATGCACGATCAGGTGGGTGCGCTGCACGAAGCCGGGGTGGACGCCGCATTCCTCAACTCCACGCTGTCGTACGAGCAGACGCAGGAAGTCGAGCTGCGGCTGCAGACCGGCGACATCACGCTGCTTTACGCCGCGCCCGAGCGGCTCAACACGCCGCGCTTCCTGGGCCTGCTCGACAGCCTCTATGAAGCCGGCCAGCTGTCGCTGTTCGCGATCGACGAAGCGCATTGCGTGAGCCAGTGGGGCCACGATTTCCGCCCCGAATACCGCGCGCTCACGGTGCTGCACGAACGCTATGCGGGCGTGCCGCGCATCGCTCTCACGGCCACCGCCGATTCGCTCACGCGCGCCGACATCGTCGAGCGCCTGCAGCTCGAACAGGCGGGCCAGTTCGTCAGCAGCTTCGACCGCCCCAACATCCGCTACACCATCGTCGAGAAGAAGGACGCGACGGCCCAGCTGCAGCGCTTCATCCAGACCGAGCACCAGGGCGACGCGGGCGTGGTCTATTGCCAGTCGCGCAAGCGCGTGGAAGAGTTGGCGCAGACGCTGCAGAACGCCGGCCTCTCGGCCCTGCCCTACCACGCGGGCCTGCCGGCTGACATGCGCCAGCGCCACCAGGACCGCTTCCTGCGCGAAGAAGGCATCGTGATGTGCGCCACCATCGCTTTCGGCATGGGCATAGACAAGCCCGACGTGCGCTTTGTCGCCCATGTCGACATGCCCAAGAACATCGAAGGCTACTACCAGGAGACCGGGCGCGCGGGCCGCGACGGCCTGCCGGCCCACGCCTGGATGGCCTACGGGCTCAACGACGTCGTCAACCAGCGGCGCATGATCGACGAAAGCCCGGCCGAGGAAACCTTCAAGCAGGTGATGCGCGGCAAGCTCGATGCGCTGCTCGCGCTGGCCGAGGCCACCGACTGCCGGCGCCAGCGCCTGCTGGGCTATTTCGGCGAGGACTCCACGCCCTGCGGCAACTGCGACAACTGCCTGAACCCGCCCGCGGTCTGGGACGGCACCGACGCCGCGCGCAAGCTGCTGTCGACCATCTACCGCGTGCACGAGGCCTGCCAGCTGACCTTCGGCACCGGCCACATCATGGACGTGCTGCGCGGCAAGGACACCGAGAAGGTGCGCCAGTACGGCCACCAGAGCCTGTCGACCTTCGGCCTGGGCGCGCAATACTCCGAAGCCCAGCTGCGCGGCGTGCTGCGCCAGCTGCTGGCCACGGGCGCTTTAGGCCTGCACAAGGTCACGAGCGACAGCGGCCACAGCTTCGACACCCTGGCGCTGACGCCGGGCTCGCGCGCCGTGCTGCGCGGCGACGCCCAGGTGATGCTGCGCGAGGCCACGGCCAGCGCCGCCAAGCGCACGCGCAAGACGCCGCAGGCCAACGTCGCGGCGCTCAACCTCGGCCCCGATGCCCAGGTGCGCTTCATCAACCTCAAGGCCTGGCGCGCCGAGGTCGCGCGCGAGCACAACCTGCCGGCCTATGTGATCTTCCACGACGCCACGCTGGCGGCCATTGCCGAGCGCGACCCCGCGAGCCTCGACGACCTCAACGGCATTCCCGGCATGGGCGCCAAGAAGTTCGACGCCTATGGCGCCGAAGTGCTGCGCGTGTGCCAGATGGCGCAATAAGAGCGCCTGACAGAACCCCGCAAGTCGAAGATTTGCGGTGGGGACTAGGCGCGGCCGGCTAGGTGCGGCCGGCCAGGCGCGGCCGGCAAGGCGCGGTGCCGCAGACAGTGCGAGTAGCACGGCAAGGCAACGACGTCTCAAGGGTTTTGTTCGGTGCTCTAAGGGATTTTCCGGGCGCAAGACCCCGACGACAGGCGAACCTCTCCGACAGCGCGCGACGCGCGAGTTGCCGATACTGCGGGTCTGCGGGCAAGCGTTCTACGCTGCTCGCGTCCTACAAGCGCACAGGAGACCGCCATGTCCACCGTCCCGCCACCAGCGCCGCCGTTGATCGCCCACGACGCGCCCCTGGATGAAGCGCTGCAACGCGCCGACGCAGGGCCGGCGCGGGCCGGACTCGACGCCTATGTGCAGCAGCTGACCGAGTCGGAGCAGGCCTCGGACGCGCTGCAGAACAACCCCGCCTGGCAGGCCCAGCGCGCACTGGGCCGGCGCCAGGGTCTGGTCGCCCAGGCGCTGACCCAGCACACGCCGGGGCGCTGGAGCGTCTGGGCCGCGGGCCTTTATCTGCATGGCCAGTTCGCACCCGACAGCCTCGACACGCTGCTGCTGACCTCGGCCTCGCTGGCCGTGCTGCGCAAGGAGCCCGCGCTCTGGGCGCGGCTGGGGCCGCTGCTGCGCAATCCGGATGACGATGCGCGCGACCTGCCGATCGCGCGCAAGACCGCGCTCTGGATGGGCCTGGGCGCGAATGCCGTGCAGTCGATTCAGCCGCTGTACGCCACGCCCACCTTGCTCCAGGCCACACCCGTGGGCATGGGGCTCTGGGGCCGGCAATACCTGCTCAGCGGCAGCAGCCCGGGGCTGGCCGCGCCCGACAGCGATGCCCACCTGCTCAGCGCCCAGACACCTCAGGGGCCAAGCTGCTTTTTCGTGCCGCGCTGGCGCGAGGACGGCGAACGCAACAGCCTGGTCGTGCGCCCGCTGTTCGGCGCGTTCGGGCCCCAATCCGTCGCCGAGCTGCAGCTCAGTGCGGCCAGCGGCTACCTGCTGGGCGAGGAAGGCCAGGGAGCCCTGACGTTCCGCGCCGCCGTGAGCGTGCTGCGGCTGGGCCGCACGCTGGCCAGCTGCGCGCTGCTGCGCCAGGCGCTGGTGCAATCGCTGACACAGGCACGCGGCATGAAAAACATCCCGGCCCAGCCGCTGCTGGACAGCGTGCTCGTCGACATGGCGCTCGAAAGCGAAGCCGCGCTGACGCTGGCCATGCGGCTGGCCCAGGCATTCGAGCGCTGCGATGACGCCGCCGCCGACAGCATTTCGCCGCTCGAGCTCGCCTGGAAACATGTGATGGCACCGGCCGCGCAGTTCTGGGTGGGGCGCCGCGCGATGGAAGTCACGGCGGAAACCATGGAATGGGCCGGCTCCCAGGGCGCGCTCGACAGCCCCCAGGGCCAGACCCTGGCGCGGCTGTTCCTCGCCGCGCCCGCGCAGGGCCGCGGCGAAGGCATGGGCAATGCGCTGTGCCTGCAGGTGCTGAACGCGCTCGACCGACAAAAGCCCGCGGCCCGCGTGCTGTTCGAAGCCATGGAAGAGATCGCCGGCGGCGACGCGCGCATTCTTGCGCAGCTGCACGCGCTGCGCGCCATGCTCGCCCAGCCGCCGGCCGAACAGCAGGCCATGGCACGCATGCTGGTGCAGCGCCTGGTGCTCACGGCCCAGGCCTGCCTGCTGCATCGCGACGCGCCGCCGGCCGTGGCCCAGGCCTTCATCACCACGCGCCTGGGCAACAGCGGCACGGGCCGCGTGCTTGGCGCGCTCGATACCCGGCAAATGGATCTCGAGCGCCTGCTGCACCGGGCATTGCCCGCCTGAGGCCAGGCAGCAGAACCTGCATGCCAGGTCCAGGTTTTCATCTGTGGACACAATGGCCCATGATCAGCCTTCAAGACATCGAGCTCGCGGCCCAGCGCCTGCACGGCCACATCCTCGAAACCCCTTGCGTGGAGTCACGCACGCTGTCGCAAATCGTCGGCGCCCAGGTGTTCCTCAAGTTCGAGAACCTGCAGTTCACGGCCTCGTTCAAGGAGCGCGGTGCCTGCAACAAGCTCGCCCAGCTCACGCCCGAAGAAAGCGCGCGCGGCGTGATCGCCATGAGCGCCGGCAACCACGCCCAGGGCGTGGCCTACCATGCGCAGCGCCTGGGACTGCGCGCGGTGATCGTGATGCCGCGCTTCACTCCCGACGTCAAGGTCGAGCGCACGCGCGGCTTCGGCGCCGAAGTGGTGCTGCACGGCGACACGCTGGACGAAGCGCGTTCCCATGCGCGCGCGCTCGCCGATTCCCAGGGCCTGGTCTTCGTCCACCCCTATGACGACGCCGCCGTGGCCGCGGGCCAGGGCACGCTGGCGCTCGAAATGCTCAAGGCCCAGCCCGATCTCGACATGCTGGTCGTGGCCATAGGCGGCGGCGGCCTGATCGCCGGCGTGGCCACCGCGGCCAAGGCGCTCAAGCCCGGCATAGAGATCATCGGCGTGCAGACCCAGCGTTTTCCGTCGATGGTCAATGCGATCCAGGGCAGCGAGCTGCCCATGGGCCAGTCGACGATTGCCGAAGGCATTGCCGTCGCCTCGCCCGGCGAGCTGACCCAGGGCGTGGTACGCGCCTTGGTTGACGACCTGCTGCTGGTCGACGAAGGCGACATCGAGCAGGCGGTGCTGATGCTGCTCGAAATCGAGAAGACGCTGGTCGAAGGCGCGGGCGCCGCGGGCCTGGCCGCCATGCTGCGCCACCGCGAGCGCTTCGCGGGCAGGAAGGTCGGGCTGGTGCTGTCGGGCGGCAACATCGACCCGCTGCTGCTGGCGGCCATCATCGAGCGCGGCATGGTGCGCTCGGGCCGGCTGGCGCGCATTCGCGTGAGCGCGCGCGATGTGCCCGGCGTGCTCGCGCGCATCACCGCCACCGTCGCCGACGCCGGCGCCAACATCGAGGAAGTCCATCACCAGCGCGCGTTCACGCTGCTGGCCGCGCAGAACGTCGAGATCGAATGCGTGCTGCAGACGCGCAACCAGCCGCATGTGGAACAGGTGCTCGCCAGCCTGCGTGCCCAGGGCATGGAAGCGCAGCGCGTCTGAGCGCCCTGCAAACCTCATGGCTTACCCCAGGCCCGTCCTCGGCCGGGTCTGCTTAAAATAACGGCATCGCAGCCCCAGTGCAGCTTTCTTGAACCACCCACGGGAGCCTCTCATGACCCATCCCCACGCTTCGGCCACGGCCGATGAGCACCCCGAGGACGCGACCGAATCCGTTGTCCGTTACATCCCGGTCGTGCTGCCACTGGTCGGCGCGGTGCTGATGTTCCTGCTGGCGTTCATCGCCGTATACCTCGCCTGAGCCTTTCTCATGGCAGCTCCAAGCCCCGGTCACGGGGTTTTTTTTTGCCTTTTTTTTATGCAACCCATCTTCATGCAATGCATATACTGATACTTATATTGCATAGTTTTTTGGACTTCTGTCTGACACAAAAATGCGGTAGCTACCTAGAATGGCGGCTTCCTCTTTGATTTGAGCATCGGGTCAGCACCCCGATGGCGTTGCCTACGACCCTGAAAAAACCTGTTTTCTCAAAGGCTGCCCAGCTGTTTCAACGCTGCCGCGTTGTCTTTGAAAAAACGTTTTTTCAATTAGAAAGCTCCCGTGATGAACGCACCTGCACTGCAAGCCCTGACCATTCAGGCGCCCTCCTATGTCAAGAATGCCCGGCTGATCGCCTGGGTCGCAGAAATGGCCGCGCTGTGCAAGCCGGCCAACATCCACTGGTGCGACGGCTCGCAGGAAGAGTACGACGCGCTGTGCCAGCAACTCGTCGACGCCGGCACCTTCAAGCCTCTCAACCCCACCAAGCGCCCCGGCAGCTACCTCGCCTGGTCCGACCCGTCGGACGTGGCGCGCGTCGAAGACCGCACCTACATCTGCAGCCAGGACCAGGCCGACGCCGGCCCGACCAACAACTGGATGGCGCCCAATGAAATGCGCGCCACGCTGCAGCCGCTGTTCGACGGCTGCATGGCCGGCCGCACGATGTATGTCGTGCCGTTCTCCATGGGCCCGTTGGGCTCGCCCATCGCCCATGTCGGCGTCGAACTGTCCGACAGCGCCTATGTCGCCGTCAACATGAAGATCATGACGCGCATGGGCAAGGCCGTGTACGACGTGATCGGCACCGACGGCGACTTCGTGCCCTGCATGCACACCGTGGGCGCTCCCCTGGCCGAAGGCGAGAAGGACACCACCAGCTGGCCTTGCAACAAGACCAAGTACATCGTGCACTACCCCGAGACGCGCGAAATCTGGTCCTACGGTTCGGGCTACGGCGGCAATGCGCTGCTGGGCAAGAAGTGCTTCGCGCTGCGCATCGCCTCGACCATGGGCCGCGACCAGGGCTGGCTGGCCGAGCACATGCTGATTCTGGGCGTGGCCAAGCCCGACGGCACCAAGTACCACGTCGCTGCCGCCTTCCCTTCGGCCTGCGGCAAGACCAACTTCTCCATGCTCGTGCCGCCCGCGGCGTTCGACGGCTGGAAAGTCACGACCATCGGCGACGACATCGCCTGGATCAAGCCCCAGGCCGACGGCTCGCTGCGCGCGATCAACCCCGAAGCCGGCTACTTCGGCGTGGCCCCGGGCACGAACTACCACACCAACCCCAACTGCATGGCCAGCCTCGACAAGAACGTGATCTTCACGAACGTCGCGCTGACCGATGACGGCGACGTCTGGTGGGAAGGCATGGAAAAGGACACCGGCAAGCTGCCCGATCACCTGATCGACTGGCAAGGCAAGGACTGGACTCCGCAGATCGCGCGTGAAACCGGCGCCAAGGCCGCCCACCCCAATGCCCGCTTCACCGTCGCCGCGACCAACAATCCCGCGCTCGACCCCGCCTGGGACGACCCGGCCGGCGTGAAGATCGACGCCTTCCTTTTCGGCGGCCGCCGCTCGACCACCGTGCCGCTGGTCACCGAAGCGCGCACCTGGACCGAAGGCGTCTACATGGCAGCGACCATGGGCTCCGAAACCACGGCCGCGGCGTTTGGCGCCCAGGGCGTGGTGCGCCGCGATCCGTTCGCCATGCTGCCGTTCATGGGCTACAACATGAGCCAGTACTTCCAGCACTGGCTCGACATCGGCGCCAAGCTCGAAGCCACGGGCGCCAAGCTGCCCCACCTGTACACGACCAACTGGTTCCGCAAGGACGAAGCCGGCAAGTTCGTCTGGCCCGGCTACGGCGAGAACATGCGCGTGCTCAAGTGGATGATCGACCGCATCGAAGGCCAGGTGCAAGGTGTGGACAACATGCTGGGCGTGAGCCCGGCCTACGCCGAAATCAACTGGAATGGCCTGGACTTCAACGCCGCCCAGTTCGACACCGTGACGCGCATCGACAAGGACGCGTGGAAGGCCGAGCTGCAACTGCACGACGCGCTGTTCACCCAGCTCGCCGACAAGCTGCCGCAAGAACTGCTGGCCACGCGCGCCAACCTGGAAAAGCGTCTGGCCGACTAAGCCTCGTGCCGAGGAGCGGGCCTGCCCGCTTGCCGTTCAAGCCCTGCTACGCAGGGCTTTTTCATCGCCGGGCCGCCCCAAGATGAAAAACGCCCCCTTGGGGGGCAGCGGCTACGCGAAGCCAGCAAGCGTGGGGGCTTTTTCATCGCCGGGCCGCCCCAAGATGAAAAACGCCCCCTTGGGGGGCAGCGGCTACGCGAAGCGAGCAAGCGTGGGGGCTATTTCCATGCGAAAAAAAGCCGCGGCCTTGTGGGCAGCGGCTTGATTCGGCGGGACGCCCCGCCAGGGACCGGTCAGCGGCTCAGCGAGCTTCGCCTTGCATTGCACGGCTCAGATCGGCCATGATGCGGGCATCCTTGAGCGCGGCGTTCCAGGTGCGCTCGTCTTCGGCGGCCTGCTTGCGGCTTTGCACCCAGTCGCGGTGGCCGGCGCGCACCGTCACGGCAGTGCGGCGTGCCACCGAAGCCAGCATGCGCAGACCTGCCCGCAGAGTTGCCAGCAGCGGCAGACGCTGCGAACCCGTGAGGTCGGCGGCGGTGGCTTGCAGGAACACGGCGGCACGCTGCACGCGCACGACGCCGGAATGCTCAAAGGATTGGGTGGTATTTACGAAGCTGGTCATGATGGAAACCCTCGTTACAGACGCTTGTGGCGAAATTGCCGGGCAATGCAGTAATCATAGGGTTTACCCCATGCAACTTCAAATTTATCTTTTGAATTAATATCATTCATAGGAGTGATGTATTGCCGCCATGACGCCGCACAGCTTCCACCACCTCGACCTGAATCTGCTGCGCGTCTTCGACGAGGTCATGGCCGAACGCAGCCTGACCCGGGCCGCGCACAAGCTCGCGATCACCCAGCCGGCGGTGAGCAATGCGATGCGCCGCCTGCGCGAAGCCCTGGGCGATGAGTTGCTGGTACGCCACGGTCAGGGGATTCAGCCCACGCCGCGCGCGCTCGCGTTGTGGCCGGCAGTGCGCAATGCGCTGGCCCAGCTGCAGCAGACGCTCGCTCCCAACCCCTTCGATCCGGCCACGGCCACCAACACCTTCGTGCTGGCGATGGCCGACGCCACGGCCTCGACACTGGTGCCCGCGCTGTACGCCATCATCGAACGCGAAGCGCCCGGCGTCTCGGTGCGCGTCGTGCCGCTGACCACGCGCGACCCGCGCCAGCTGCTAGAGGACGGCACGGCCGACATCGCCGTGGGCTACTTTCCCGCGGTGCTCGCCGACCTGACGGCGCGCGAGCAATCGGGTGACGTCGTCGGCTTTGAAAACCGCAGGCTTTATGCAAGTGCCTATATCTGCGTGATGCGCGAAGGCCATCCCCTGGCCCATGTACCGCTGACGCTCGACAACTACTGCGCGGCGCGCCACATGCTGGTGAGCTTTTCCGGGCGCTCCTTCGGCTTCATCGACGAATCGCTGGCCGCGCTGGGCCGCAAGCGCCAGGTGGTGCTCACGGTCAACCAGTTCTTCACCGCCGGCCGGGTGGTGGTTGAATCCGACCTGCTGACCATCCTGCCGCGCCACTTCGTTCCCGTGACCGGAATGGCCGGATCGCTGGCGCTTCGCGAACTGCCGTTCAGCGTGCCGCCCGTGCATGTCGAAGCGCTGTGGCGCCACCGCGGCCCGCAGGCCAGCGCCGGCGACTGGCTGCTCAAGGCGCTGTTCCGCGCCGCCCAGACCACTTTTCCGCTTGCGCCTTGAATCCACCGCGGCCGAAACGGCAGCGGTTTTGGTGCAGGCCTCACCGGGCTGCACCATGTTGGCTGATCACTCCCCGTTTTGGTTCGCGTCCACCAGCCTGGCGGCGACGAATTCGGCAAACGCCGCTGCCGCCACCGGCAGCACGCGCTCGCGCAGCGCGACCAGCACCAGCCTGCCGCTGGGCAGGCCGCGCTCGGCGATGGGGATGGCAACCGCGCCCGCCGCAGGCCCGGCGCCGATCTCGATCTGGAAGCTCACGCCGCCGGCGGCACGCGCATAGCCGCGCATCATTTCATACGAGTTGGACACCAGCGGCGGATGCGGCTGGGCAGAGGATTGCTCGAACAGGTCCTCGAGCACGCTGCGGCCTGAAAGGCTGCTGTCCGGCACCGCAATCGGATAGTCCATGCAGTCCTTGAGGCGCACGCTTTCGCGCCCGGCCAGCGGATGGTCGGGCGCCACCATCGCGCAGGTGCGCTGGCGCGCCTGGGCCAGCACCGTGAGGCCGCGCAGATCGGGCGGGTTGAAGATCAGGCCCAGGTCCGCCTCGAAGTCGGTGACGGCATCGACGGCGCGCTGCCGGTCGAGCACCTTGACGTCAAAGGCAATGCCGGGGCGCAGCGTCTGGAAGGCATGGATGGCCTGGGGCAGGAAAGCGGGCGCCAGCGCCTGGCTCGCGGCCAGCGTGACCTGGCCGCGGCGCATGCCTTCCAGGTCTTCGATCTGCGAGCGCACCTGCTCGAGATCGGCCTGGCGCCGGCGCGCATAGCCCAGGAACAGCTCGCCGGCGGCCGTGAGGCGCACGCCGCGCGGCAGCCGCTCGAACAGCGGCGTTCCGAGTTCGGCTTCGACGTCCTGCACACGGCGATTGACGGCCGACGACGCGACATGCAGCTTCTCGGCGGCCGCGCGGATCGAGCCGCAGCGGGCGACGGTGTCTATGTAATGGAGAAAGCGCAGGTGTTGCATGGCTTCCCCATCGCAAGACCGATGCCAGAACGGCAGCGCATGGCGCGCAAAAAAGCCTCGGTCGAGAGCGCTCAATGGCATGGCGCTTGCGTGCCGCCAGGGCCATCCCGTTCCATGAAAGAGCACAGAACATGCACCACGTCGACGTCATCCGCATTCCCAGCAGCAGCCCTGGCGACATCTCGGGCCTGGAGGCGCTGATCGCCTGCGGCCAGGTGGCCGCGCACGACATCGTCGCGGTCATGGGCAAGACCGAAGGCAACGGCTGCGTCAACGATTACACGCGCGAGTTCGCCACCCGCATGCTTGCGGCCTGCCTGGGCCGGCATCTGGACCTGGCGCCCGAGGCCGTGGAAAAGCGCGTGGCCTTTGTCATGTCGGGCGGCACCGAAGGCGTGCTGTCGCCGCACCACACGGTGTTCGCACGCCGGCCGGCGCAGGGCGCGCCCCTGGCCGGCGCCAAGCGGCTGACGCTGGGCATTGCGTTCACGCGCGACTTCCTGCCCGAGGAAATCGGCCGCCGCGCGCAGATCGAGGAGACCGCCGCCGCCGTGCGCCAGGCCATGCGCGACGCGGGCATTGCGTCGACCGAAGACCTGCATTTCGTGCAGGTGAAATGCCCGCTGCTGACGTCGGCCAAGATCGCCGCGGCGCGCGCGCGCGGCTGCGAGCCGGTCACGGCCGACACCTATGAATCCATGGGCTACTCGCGCGGCGCCTCGGCCCTGGGCATTGCCCTGGCCACCGGGGAAGCGGACCTGCAGGCGCTGACCGACGAGGCAGTGCTGCATGACTGGCGCCTGAGCTCGGGCGTGGCCTCGGCCTCGGCCGGAATCGAGGTCGAGCACAACGTCGTGATTGCCCTGGGCATGAGCGCCCAGGCGACCAGCGATCTGGTCATTGCGCATGACGTGATGGCCGACGCCATCGATGCGCCGGCCGTGCGGCGCACGCTGCAAGCGCTGGGCCTGCACGGTGATCAGGACCGGGAGCGCATCGTCAATGTCTTTTGCAAGGCCGAAGCCAGCCCCGACGGCCTGGTGCGCGGCATGCGCCACACCATGCTGGGCGACTCGGACATCAACTCTACGCGCCACGCGCGCGCCGTCACCGGCGCCGTCGTCGCCTCGGTGGTCGGCCACGGCATGGTCTACGTCTCCGGCGGCGCCGAGCACCAGGGCCCGGCCGGCGGCGGCCCGGTCGCCGTGATCGCGCGCACCTGAAACCGCACCAGGGAGAACCGACATGAAAGAACAGCACATCCTGGCCTACGTCCAGGCCGCGGCGCCGACGCTGGGTCTGGAGCTCGACGCGCAGCGCGCGGCCGCGGTCGCCCAGCACTTCGGCCGCACGCTGGCCATGGCGCGGCTGCTCGAGCAGGCGCCGCTCGCGCCCGAGCTGGAGCTCGCCGAAATCTACCGCGCGGCGCCGTTTCCCGGCGCGCAGGAGAGCGCATGAACACCTCAGAGATACTGCAGGCCATTGCCAGCGGCGAGCGCAGCGCGCGCGAGGTCTGCGAACAAGCGCTGGCCCATATCGAGGCCGGCGACGGCGCCATCAACGCGTTCACCGCCACCACCGCGCGGCGCGCGCGCGCCGAGGCCGATGCCGTCGATGCGCGCCGCGCGCGCGGCGAAGCCCTGCCGCCGCTCGCCGGCCTGCCCTATGCCGTGAAGAACCTGTTTGACGTCGCGGGCCTCACGACCCTGGCGGGCTCCAGGATCAACCGCGAACTGCCCGCGGCCCATGAAGATGCGCTGCTGGTGCAGCGCCTGCAGGCGGCCGGCGCGGTGCTGATCGGCGCGCTCAACATGGACGAGTACGCCTACGGCTTCACCACCGAGAACACGCATTACGGCGCGACGCGCAATCCGCACGACCGCACGCGCATTGCGGGCGGCTCGTCGGGCGGCTCGGGCGCGGCGGTCGCCGCGCGCCAGGTGCCGCTGACGCTGGGCTCGGACACCAACGGCTCGATCCGCGTGCCGGCTTCGCTGTGCGGGGCGTGGGGGCTCAAGCCCACGTTCGGGCGGCTGTCGCGCCGCGGCACCTATCCGTTCGTGCACAGCCTCGACCATCTGGGCCCGATAGCGGACAGCGTGCAAGGCCTGGCCCTGGCCTATGACGCCATGCAGGGCCCCGACCCGCTGGACCCGGGCTGCCATGCGCTGCGCGTACAGGCCGCAATGCCGGACCTGCAGCAAGGCACGGGCGGACTGCGCATAGGCGTGCTTGGCGGCTACTTCCGCGAGCACGCCAGCGCCCCGGCGCGCGCCGCCGTGGATCTTGCCGCGCGCACGCTGGGCGCGCGCGACGAAGTGCTGTGGCCAGACGCCGCGCTGGCGCGCGCCGCGGCCTTCATCGTCACCGCCAGCGAAGGCGCGAGCCTGCACCTGCCGGATCTGCGCCGGCGGCCGCAGGACTTCGAGCCGCTGTCGGTGGAGCGCTTCATTTCCGGCCTGCTGCAGCCCGCCGACTGGTATCTGCGCGCGCAGCGCTTTCGGCGCGCCTACCGCGATCAGGTGAACGCGCTGTTCCAGCACTGGGATCTGCTGCTTGCGCCGGCGACGCCGATCAGCGCGCCCGCGGTGGGGACGGAATGGATAGAGATCAATGGCGTGTCCCACCCCTGCCGCCCGGCCATGGGCCTGCTGACCCAGCCCATCTCGTTTGCCGGCTGCCCGGTGGTGGCCGCGCCGCTGTGGCCCGAAGCAACGGGCGGCATGCCGATAGGCGTGCAGCTCATTGCCGCCCCCTGGAACGAAGCGCTGTGCCTGCGCGCCGCGCGCGCCCTGGAACAAGCGGGCACGGCCCGCATGAAGCAATGATGGAAACAATGCAGATCAACCTTCCCGAAGTCCTGGCCGAAGTGACGGCCGCGTTCGCGCGCTACGAGCGCGCGCTCACCGCCAACGACGTCGCCGTGCTCGACGAGCTGTTCTGGCGCAGCCCGCACACGCTGCGCTATGGCGCGACCGAGAACCTCTACGGTTACGACGCCATTGCGGGCTTCCGCGCGGCGCGGCCCGCGGCCGGCCTGGAGCGCGCGCTGCTGCGCACCGTCATAACGACCTATGGCCAGGACTGCGCCACGGCCAACGTCGAGTTCCGCCGCTGTGGCAGCGACCGCACGGGCCGCCAGAGCCAGACCTGGCTGCGCACGCCCGCAGGCTGGCGCGTGGTGGCCGCGCATGTGAGCCTGCTTGCGCCGCCACCCGCGTGAGCGCCGGCCATCGGCGCGGCAAGGGCCGGTTGGCGCGTTTGTTGGTACCCTGGCGATGTTCAGCGAGCAATCCTGAAAATTCCTGCCCACGACGCCGCAATGAAAATCCAACTGCTTTCCGACCTGCACCTCGAAGCCCACCCCCATTTCCAACCCGAACCCGCGGCCGGCGCCGATGTGCTGGTGCTTGCCGGCGACATCGGCTCCTACCAGGAGGGCGGGCTGCTGAGCGACCAGGACTTCGGGCTGGCGCGCTTTTCGCCACTGCCGCAGTACGCGGCCTGGCCCTGCCCCGTGATCTTCGTTCCCGGCAACCATGAATACGACAACCAGGACTTCGATGCCGCCCATGCGCGCCTGCGCGCCACCTGCGAGCGCCTGGGAATGATCTGGCTGGAGCGCGAGACCGCGGTGCTGGACGGCGTGCGCTTTGTCGGCACCACGCTGTGGACCGACTACGACGCGATTGCGCTGCAGGACGCCAAGGTGCAGTCGGGCGACCTGGGCGCGCTGCTGCGGCTGCGCGACAAGGCGTTTCGCGCCGCCAACTTCTACCTGCGCAAGACCGGCGGCACGCGCCACGGCGAAGCGTTTCTCGCCGAGCCCATGCGCGAGCAGGCGCTGCTGTGCCAGCAGTGGCTGCAGGCCGCGCTGGCCCGGCCGTTCGACGGCCCCACGGTGGCCGTGACCCACTTCGCGCCCAGCCTGCGCAGCGCCGACCCGCGCTACGGGCTGGTGCCGGGCACGGCGGGTTTCTGCAACGCGCTCGATGACTGGTTTGCCTACGCCCCGCTGTGGCTGCACGGCCATCTGCACGCGCCCAGCGACTACACCGTGCGCGGCGAGCGCGCCGACGGCACGCCCTGGCAATGCCGGGTCGTCGCCAATCCGCTGGGCTATGCGCGCAAGGGCGAGCAGGACTTTTTCCGGCCCAGCGCATGCGTGGAACTATGATGGGTCACCGCTTGCATTCCAGCCCTGCGGTTCTCCGGCAGCGGCCTGCAAAAACATGACTTAAATCAAGGCGCGCAATTTCTGCTGGGATTAATCTGGTTTCTGAACATCAGGAGAACACCATGAAAATATTGCTTGCTGTCGACGGCAGCGAATACACCCAGAAAATGCTGAACTACCTGGCCTCGCACGCCGAGTTGTTGGCGCGTACCCATGAGTACACGGCCGTGACGGTGCAGGCCGCCTTGCCGCCGCGCGCGCGCAGCGCGCTGAGCAAGGATGTGATCGACGAGTACTACCAGGAAGAGTTCAACAAGGTGCTGGCACCCGTGACCGAATTCCTGGCCAAGCACGGCGTCAACGCCACCGGCGTGGGCAAGATCGGCCCCGCCGGCGAATGCATCGCCAAGCTGGCCGAAGACGGCCAGTTCGACCTGCTGGTCATGGGCACCCACGGCCATGGCGCGCTGGGCAAGCTGGTGATGGGCTCGGTCAGCACCCAGGTGCTGGCCCACAGCACGGTTCCCGTGCTGCTGGTGCGCTGAGCGACACCTTGATTTCCCGGCCTGGACCCAGGCCTGGAACCGAAGGCCGCGGACATGTCCGCGGCCTTTTTTCATTGCCGGGCCGCCGCCCGATGCCCATGGGACAATCCCAGGCATGTCTTCTGCCATTGCCGTCATCGACTTTGAAACCACCGGGATGACGCCCGGCCAGGGCGCACGCGCCACCGAAGTGGCCATCGTGCTGCTGGAAGCGGGCCAGGTCGTAGACCGCTTCCAGAGCCTGATGCGCACCGGCGTCCACATCCCATCGTTCATCACCCAGCTCACGGGCATCAGCAATGCCATGGTGGCGACGGCGCCCGCAGCCGAGGAAGTGATGCGCGACGCCGCGCGCTTTGTCGGTGCCGCGCCCATGGTGGCGCACAACGCGGCTTTCGACCGCAAGTTCTGGGAAGCCGAGCTCGCGCATGCGGGCCTGCCCGCGCCCCATGCCTTTGCCTGCACGGTGCTGCTGTCGCGCCGGCTCTACCCCGAGGCCACCAGCCACAAGCTGGGCAATATCGTCGACCACCTGGGCCTGCCGCGCGCCGGACGCGCCCACCGCGCGCTGGCCGATGCAGAAATGGCGGCCAGCCTGCTGGCGCGCATGCAGCAGGACCTGCGCCAGCGCTGGGGCATTGCCCAGACCGGCCACGGTGTGCTGTCCGAGCTGCAGCGCTGCCCCAAGGCACAGATGGCGCGCATGCTCGCGCAACAGGCGGCGAAGTTCCCGCTGCGCAGCGGCGAGCTCTTCGGCCGCGATGCCGGCCTTCTTCCCCAGGACACAACGGTGCATCAGGCTCAGCCCATAATAGGCCCATCCTTTCCGTGATCGCTGCCCGTGAACTCGCCTCTACCCCACTCCGCCGTAGCCCTGCCGCCGCAATTTTCCTCGCATGAATTCCGCAAGGCGCTGGGCCAGTTTGCAACCGGCGTGACCATCGTGACTGCGCTCAACGCCCAGGGCCAGCCCGTGGGCGTGACCGTGAGCTCGTTCAACTCGGTGTCGCTGCATCCGCCGCTGGTGCTGTGGAGCATGGCCAACAGCGCGGCTTCGCTGCCGGTGTTCATGGCCTGCACGCACTATGCGGTGCATGTGCTGGGCGCGGAGCAGAAGGCATTGGCAATGCAGTTCGCGACCAAGGACATAGACCGTTGGGCCGGCGTCGTTCACCAGCCCGGCCTGAGCGGCGCCCCGCTGCTCGACGGCGCGGTCGCGGCCTTCGAGTGCTTCAACCGCAGCCGCTACCAGGAAGGCGACCACGTGATCTTCGTGGGCGAAGTCGAGCATTGCAGCCACCGCAATGACGCGGCGCCGCTGATCTATCACGATGGGCGCATGCGGTAGGCGGCCTAGACAGCGGTTGCGAGAAAATCGATACCGTTCGCCCTGAGCTTGTCAGGGCGTTGCAGGGCGGAATCTGCCTGCCCCACGGCAGCATTGCGTATTGCGTGAGGTCCGGCGTTCACCCTTCGACAGGCTCAGGGCGAACGGTTGGGAGCGTGGGGGCGATACGAGCCGCCGCCGGGCCGCCCCAAGGCGGCGAGGGCCCCCTTGGGGGGCAGTGACCCACACGCAGTGGGGGAGCGTGGGGGCTCTATTTCGCTTCCGGCAGCTCGATCTTGACTTCCAGCACTTCGAGGTTGTCCTGGCGTTCGAGGTGGACCTTGATGTCGTTGGGGTGGATGGTTACGTACTTGGAAATCACCGCCATCAGCTCGCGCTGCAGCTCGGGCAGGTAATCGTGCTGGCTGCGGCCGCCGCCAACGCGCTCGTGCGCCAGGATGATCTGCAGACGCTCCTTCGCGACCGAAGCCGACTTCTTTTTTTCGCCCAGCAGAAAAGACAGCATCGACATAGATCACTTCCCTCCGAAGATGCGTTTGAAGAAACCCGGTTTCTGGGCCGAGATGAAGCGCATGGGCTTTTCCTCGCCCAGGAAGCGGTCGATCACATCCTTGTAGGCTTCGGACACATCGGTATTGGCCATATGCACCGCCGGAATGCCCTGGTTGGACGCCTGCAGCACGGTTTCGGACTCGGGAATCACGCCGATCAGTTCGATGCGCAGGATGTCCTGTATGTCTTCCAGCGACAGCATCTGGCCGTCTTCGACGCGGTTCGGGTTGTAGCGCGTGATCAGCAGGTGCTCCTTGATCGCTTCGCCGCCCTCGATCGCGCGCTTGGTCTTGGAGCTGAGCATTCCCAGGATGCGGTCGGAATCGCGCACCGACGAGACTTCGGGGTTGGTCACGACCAGCGCTTCGTCGGCGAAGTGCATGGCCATCAGCGCACCGCTCTCGATGCCGGCGGGCGAGTCGCAGACGATGTACTCGAAGCCCATCTCGCCCAGATCCTTGAGGATCTTCTCGACGCCGTCTTGGCTCAGCGCATCCTTGTCGCGCGTCTGTGAAGCCGCGAGCACGAACAGGTTGTCGCATTGCTTGTCCTTGATCAGCGCCTGGTTCAGGTTGGCTTCGCCCTGGATCACATTGATCAGGTCGTACACCACGCGGCGTTCGCAGCCCATGATCAGATCGAGGTTGCGCAGGCCGACGTCGAAGTCGATGACGGCGGTCTTGTGGCCCCGAAGGGCGAGGCCGGAGGCAAAGCTGGCGCTGGTGGTGGTCTTGCCCACTCCACCCTTGCCTGAGGTCACGACGACGATTTTGGCCATGTTTGCACTATTCCTTAAAAGACGGGCTCGATTGCTGGGAGATAACGCTCCGACAACGCTGACACATTACAAAGGCTCGACGATGATCTTCTCGCCGTCGAGACGGACCTGGGCCGGCTTGCCCACGATTTCGGGTGGCAGCTCGGTATCGGTGGTGCGGTACATGCCCGCGATCGACAGCAGCTGGGGTTCCATGCAGGTGCTGAAAATGCGCGCCGCGGTGTTGCCGCGCGCACCCGCGATGGCGCGCCCGCGCAGCGGCGCATAGACATGCACATTGCCGTCGGCAATCACTTCGGCACCATAGCTGACCACGGCCAGGACCACCAGATCGGTTCCCCGGGCATAGACCTGCTGGCCCGAGCGCAGGGGCTTGTCGATCACCATCGCATCGGCCTGGGGCGCGGGCACTTCGCGTATCACTTCGACTTCGCGAATCACTTCCTGCACTTCGACCGGCGCCGGGCGCGCGGTCTGCGCGTCGGGCACCAGGCTCAGGCCGGCGGCGACGGCGTCACGGGTCTGGGCTTCGCTGCCGCCGCGCACCGCCACGGGTTGCGTGTGGTGCGAGCGCAGCAGCGCGAGCAGCGCGGGAAAGTCGATCGCCTGCTCGGCTTCCCTGACCTGGGCCAGGTCGATCAGGACCGGGTCGTTGTCGAAGAAGTCGGGGTCGTCGGCCAGACGCTGCGCGAGATCGGCCGCGACCAGCTGGACGTCGGTGTCCTTGAGCGCAACAGCCACGACATGCAGCTGTGCGCTCTTGAGGTCAAAACTGGAGCGGGCAATGCCCGTCGGATCAGCGGCCATGGAGGGGAGTGCGAAAGGAAAGGTCGGAGACGCATCTCAAAAGATGACAAAGTGTACCCCGGCCCCATGAACTGCAGTCTGCCTGTGACCGCGGAGATACATGTCATGACATATGCACGCCCGCGTCCTGCTTTGCCGGAACAGCTGCCGCGGCCTCGGCCTGGCGCTTTTGCGCCAGCGCCTCGTACCAGGCCAGGCTCGCGGGGTTGGCCATGGTGTCCTTGTTGACCACCTGGGCCAGCGGCTTGCCCAGCAGCAGCTGCTTGATCGGCAGCTCCTGCTTCTTGCCGCTGAGCGTGCGCGGCACTTCGGCCACCTGGAAGATCTCGTCGGGCACGAAGCGCGGCGAGACCGCGGCGCGGATCGCGCCGTTGAGGCGCGCGCGCAGTTCGGCGTCCAGCTTCACGCCGGGGCGCAGCACGACAAACAGCGGCATGTAGCTTTCGCGGCCGAGATGCTCGAGATCGACCACCAGGCTGTCGAGCACTTCGGGCAGGGCTTCAACCGCGCGGTAGATCTCGCTGGTTCCCATGCGCAGGCCATGGCGGTTGATGGTCGCGTCGCTGCGCCCGTAGATCACGCAGCCGCCTTCGGGCGTCACGCGAATCCAGTCGCCGTGGCGCCAGACCGCGCCGGCTTCGGGCGCGGCGTCGCCGCCGCCCGGTCGCCGGCCCTGGCCGGGCGCGAAATGCTCGAAGTAGCTCGACCGGTAGCGCCGCCCGCCCTCGTCGCCCCAGAAATAAAGCGGCATCGAAGGAATCGGCTGGGTGCAGACCAGCTCGCCGACTTCATCGATCACCGGCTGTCCCTGGTCGTTCCAGGCTTCGACGGCCGCGCCCAGCTGGCGGCACTGCATCACGCCCGGCACCTGGGGCAGCTCGCGGTGGCCGCCCAGAAACGCGCCGCAGAAATCGGTGCCGCCCGAAATGTTGTTCCACCAGATGTCTTCGTCGGCCGGCAGGCCGGGGCGGCCCTGGGCCTGCGCCTGGGCGCGCAGCGCGCGGAACTGGTCCGTGCCCCATTGCTGCACATCGGCCGACAGCGGCGAGCCGGTCGAGCCCAGGCTGCGCACGCGCGACAGGTCGCCGCACTCCGCGAGATCGACCCCGGCCTTCATGCAGTTCGCATAGAACGCCGCGCCCGAGCCGAAGCAGGTGACGCCGGTCTCGGCCGCAAAGCGCCACAGCACGCCCCAGTCGGGCTGCTCCTTGCTGCCGCCGGGGCTGCCGTCGAAGATCACGCAGGTCGTTCCGCCCAGCAGGCCCGAGACCTGGGCGTTCCACATTACCCAGCCCGTGGAGCTGTACCAGTGGTAGCGCTCGCCCCAGCTGTTCGGGTCCCAGCTGCAGCCCACGTCGTTGTGCAGGCCCTTGAGCTGCAGCGCGACCAGCACCATGCCGCCGTGGCCGTGGACTATGGGCTTGGGCAGGCCCGTGGTGCCGCTCGAATAGACGATCCACAGCGGGTGGTCGAACGGCAGCCACAGCGGCTCGAAGGCCGCCGTGGCGGCGTCGTCGCGCGCCGTGATGCGGCCCCAGTGGGCGCAGTCGGCGCGCTCCAGCGCCAGGTCAAGGTTGTTGATCAGCACCACCTGCTGCAGGCTGGGCAGGCCGGCGCGCAGCTCGGCCAGCACCGGCTGGCGGTCGATGTCGCGGCCCGCATAGTGCACGCCGTCAACGGCAATCAGCACCTTGGGCTCGATCTGGCGGAAGCGGTCGAGCACGGCCTGCGTTCCCATGTCGGGCGCGCAGATGCTCCAGACCGCGCCTATGCTCGCGCAGGCCAGCAGCGCGACCATGGCTTCGGGAATGTTGGGCAGATAGGCCGCGACGCGGTCGCCGGGGCCCACGCCCTGGGCCTGCAGATGCAGCGCCAGCGCCGCGACCTGGCGGCGCAGTTCGGGCCAGGTCAGCTCACGGTGCAGGCCCTGCTCGTTGCGGCTGATCACGGCCGGCATGCCCGCGGCCTGGGCCGCCGCGGTGTGGCGCAGCACCTGCTGCGCGTAATTGACCTGGGCACCCGGAAACCACTGGGCGCCGGGCATCACGTTGCGCGCCAGCACGGCCGTGTGCGGCGTGGGCGACTGCAGATCGCAGTACTCCCAGATGCTCTGCCAGAACGCATCAAGCTCGGTGACCGACCAGCGCCACAGCGCGTCGTAGTCGGCAAAAACCAGCCCGTGGCGCTGCGCGAGCCAGTCCTGGTAACGGCGAATCTGGGGGATGTAGGCAGGAAGTGTGGACATAGTTCCCTGACGTTAAAGCGCGACGCGCGCAAGCGTTTGCGGGTTAGCCCGCAAAAAGCCGCCTGCGCGACAGCCGCAGCAGGCGTCATGCGCCTACAACGTTTGGCGAAACTGTCCCCCATGGCCGGCGGAATATCTCTAATATCGCGCCAGTTTTCACAGGAGAGAAGCGATGGGAATATTCCAATGGACAGAAAAGTCCTCCGATGTGCTGCATTCCGGGGGCGTGATCGGCCCCGATGAGCGCCTGCCCTGGCCGCAGACCGGGCTGATGGGCATACAGCACGTGATTGCGATGTTCGGCTCGACCGTGCTCGCGCCCATCCTCATGGGCTTCGACCCCAACCTGGCGGTGCTGATGAGCGGCATAGGCACGCTGATCTTCTTCCTGATCACGGGCGGCAAGGTGCCCAGCTATCTGGGCTCGTCGTTCGCGTTCATCGGCGTGGTGATCGCAGCCACGGGCTACGCGGGCCAGGGCGCGAACGCCAACATCGGCGTGGCGCTGGGCGGCATCATTGCCTGCGGCGCGGTCTATACGCTGATCGGCGTGCTGGTGCAGTGGCTGGGAACGGGCTGGATCGAACGCTTCATGCCGCCGGTCGTGACCGGCGCCGTGGTCGCGGTCATAGGCCTGAACCTGGCGGCGATTCCCGTCAAGAACATGGCGGCCAGCAATTTCGACAGCTGGATGCAGGCGCTGACCTTCACCACCGTGGGCCTGGTCGCGGTGCTCACGCGCGGCATGCTGCAGCGCCTGCTGATCCTGGTCGGCCTGATCGTCTCGAGCATCTTCTACGCGCTGTTGACCAATGTGGCCGGCATGGGCAAGGCCATCGACCTGTCGGGCGTGGCCAACGCCGCGTGGCTGGGCCTGCCGCAGTTCCATGCGCCGGTGTTCAGCGCGCCCGCCATGCTGCTGATCGTTCCCGTGGTCATCATCCTGGTGGCCGAGAACCTGGGCCACATCAAGGCCGTCACGGCCATGACCGGCAAGAACATCGACCAGTACATGGGCCGGGCGTTCATAGGCGACGGCGTCGCGACCATGGTCAGCGGCGCGGGCGGCGGCACGGGCGTGACCACCTATGCCGAGAACATCGGCGTGATGGCCGCCACGCGCATCTACTCGACAGCGGTGTTCCTGTGCGCCGCGCTGCTGGCCGTGCTGCTGGGCTTCAGCCCCAAGTTCGGCGCGCTGATACAGGCGATCCCGCTGCCGGTGATGGGCGGCGTGTCCATCGTCGTGTTCGGCCTGATCGCCGTCGCCGGCGCCAACATCTGGGTGCGCAACCATGTCGACTTCTCGCAGAACAAGAACCTGATCGTCGCCGCGATCACGCTGATCCTGGGCACGGGCGAGTTCACGCTCAAGTTCGGCGACTTCGCGCTGGGCGGCATCGGGACCGCCACGTTTGGCGCGATCATTCTCTACGCGCTGCTGGACCGCAAGCCACGTTAAGCTGGCGCAGATGTCATCCAGGGGCCGCAAGGCCCCTTTTTCTTGCGCGCAGACATCGCCGACGCAGTGAGCATGACGGCAAACTGGATACCTCGGGTAAACCAGAGGTCCGAGGATCATCGCTGCTAATATGCGCCCCGCAAGTCACCGCGCCCGATTCTGGAGACAAGCGGTGGCGTTTTTTTGCGGAGTTTGTTGATGTCATTGATTGACCGCGTACGGTATAGCGATTTCCATCCCCTGATCATGAGCGCCGAAGCGGCGGCCGAGCTGGTGCCCGCGGGCGCCAACGTCGGCATGAGCGGGTTCACCGGCGCGGGTTATCCCAAGCTCGTGCCCCAGGCCCTGGCCGCGCGCGCGCGCGCCGAGCACGCTGCGGGCCGGCCGTACAAGATCAGCGTCTGGACCGGCGCGTCGACGGCGCCCGAAATGGACGGCACGCTGGCTGCGGCCGACGCCTACGAAAAGCGCCTGCCGTTCCAGACTGACCCGATCTGCCGCGCGAAGATCAATGCCGGCGAGATCCACTTCGTCGACATGCATCTGTCGCATGTCGCCCAGCACGCCTGGTTCGGCTTTCTGGGCGAGATGAAGGTCGCGGTGATCGAGGTGCTGGGCGTGCTGCCCGACGGCCGGCTGATCCCGTCGACGGCCGTGGGCAACAACAAGACCTGGCTGGAGATCGCCGACAAGGTGATTCTCGAAGTCAACACCAAGCCCCCGCTGGCCATGGAAGGCATGCACGACATTTACTACGGCACGGCCATCCCGCCGCGGCGCACGCCGATCAACATGACGCATGCCGCCGAACGCATTGGTGAGCCCTACCTGCGCGTCGATCCGGCCAAGGTCATCGCCGTGGTCGAGACCCACCAGAGCGACCGCAACTCGGGCTTTGCCCAGCCCGACGCGGTGTCGAGCCAGATCGCGGGCCACATCATCGACTTCCTGTCGCATGAGATGAAGCAGGGCCGGCTGCCCAAGGACATGCTGCCCATCCAGTCGGGCGTGGGCAATGTGGCCAACGCCGTGCTGGCCGGCCTGCTGACCGGGCCGTTCGAGAACCTGCTGGGCTTCACCGAAGTGCTGCAGGACGGCATGCTCGACCTGCTGCGCGCGGGCAAGATGCGCCAGGCCTCGGCAACGTCGATCTCGCTGAGCAACAGCGCCTACGAGGACTTCGTCGGCAACATCGACTTCTACCGCGAACGCATCATCCTGCGCCCGCAGGAGATCAGCAACCACCCCGAGCTGGTGCGCCGCCTGGGCATCATCGCGATGAACTCGATGATCGAAGCCGACATCTACGGCAACATCAACTCGACCCACATCATGGGCTCGGGAATGATGAACGGCATAGGCGGCTCGGGCGACTTCGCGCGCAATGGCTACCTGTCGTTCTTCGTCACGCCGTCGGTCGCCAAGGACGGCAAGATCAGCTGCATCGTGCCTATGTGCTCGCATGTAGACCACACCGAGCACGACACCCAGATCATCGTCACCGAGCAGGGCCTGGCCGATCTGCGCGGCCTGTCGCCGCGCGAGCGCGCCCAGGTCATCATCGACAAGTGCGCGCACCCCGACTTCCGCCCCATGCTGCAGGACTACTTCGACCGCGCGCGGCAAAAGGGCGCGCAGCACACGCCGCACATCCTGCGCGAGGCGCTGAGCTGGCACGAGCGCTTCCTGGAAACCGGAACAATGCACGTCTGATTCGAGCGCATTGCCTTTCCGCCAGCCCGGCCCGCGCCGGGCTTTTTTACGCCCGTACACGCGCTGTCGCCTCGGTTTTTGCCGCCCAGGTCCACTGCGGGCATGATCGGATCATTGCCTTCACCCTCTATGAGTTGCCTTATGTCGATCTGGAAAAAGCCCGCCTCCGTGCAAGCCCTGAACCGTGACAGTGCCAACACGGCCGTCAGCCATCTGGGCATAGAAATCACCGAAATCGGCGACGACTTCATCGTCGGCCGGGTCCCCGTGGACGCGCGCACGGTGCAGCCGTTCGGTTTGCTGCACGGCGGCGTCAGCGTGGTGCTGGCCGAGACGCTGGGGTCCCTGGGCGCGTTCTACGCCAGCCCCGAAGGCCATAGCGCGGTCGGCCTGGACATCAACGCCAACCACCTGCGCGCCGCGCGCAGCGGCTGGGTCACGGCCACGGCCAGGCCGGTGCACATAGGCCGCACGACCCATGTGTGGCAGATCGACATGGTCAACGACGAAGGCCAGCCGACCTGCACCTCACGCATCACCATGGCGATCCTGGCGCCGCGCTGAGGCGCATCAGGACGCGTCGCCCGCCTGCGCGGCCAGGCGCTCGCTTTTCCAATAGACATCGTCGCCGCCGTCCATGCGGTTGAGCACGCGCGCCAGCACGAACAGCAGATCGGACAGCCGGTTCAGGTACTGGCGCGGCGCGGACCGCATGGCTTCGCCCTGCTCCAGCGCCACCACCATGCGCTCGGCGCGGCGCGCCACGGTGCGGCAGACATGGGCCTGGGCCGCGGCACGCGTTCCCGCGGGCAGGATGAACTCCTGCAGCCGCGGCAGCTGGGCGTTGTAGTGCGCGAGCGCATTGTCGAGCTGCAGCAGGCCTTCGTCCTTGAGCAATTCGAAACCCGGAATCGACAGTTCGCCGCCCAGGTTGAACAGCTGGTGCTGGACATCGACCAGCAGCTCGCGCACGTCCTGCGGCAGCGGCTCGCACAGCAGCAGGCCGATATGCGAGTTGAGTTCGTCGACATCGCCCATAGCGTGCGGCCGGCCGCTGTTCTTCGAGACCCGGGAGTTGTCGCCCAGGCCCGTGGTGCCGTCGTCACCCGTGCGGGTGGCTATCTGTGTCAAACGATTGCCCATGCTGGCTCCTGCGAGGAAAAACGCCATTCTCCGTTACAGCGCGCAGGAAAGTGTAGGCCCAGGCAACAGCTAGCAAAAATGCTAGCAATGCAGCCCGATGTGCAGTGGAATGCAGTCGTGTTTCATTGTTCCGGAGTTTTTTGTCCATGAAGTCCAGCCACCCCCGCGCCATCGGCGCTTTCGAAGTGCGCAGCATGGTCCTGTTTGCGAGTCTGGCGTTTGGCGGTGTCGCTGGCGCGCAGACCGTGCCTCAGCCCGCGGCGCGCAGCGCCGCCGCACCCGCCTCGCCCGCCCCGTCGGGCCGCACCGCGGCACCGCGCCAGACCGCCGAACAGGCGGCTTTCGAACGCGCCGACGTCAACCATGACGGCCAGCTCAGCGCCGCCGAAGCCCAGGCCCTGCCGGTGATCGCCAGCCGCCTGCGCGAACTCGATACGGACGGCAATGGCAGCCTGTCGCCGCAGGAGTTCCAGCGCGGCGCGCGCCAGTAGTCCCGCGCGCTGCTGCGACATGCGCCACGGCGCGCATTGACGCAGGTCACGGGTGGTATTCTTTTGGATCCCTTGAAGAGGTCCCCCATGAATTCACCCGTCGCTGCCCACCACCTGCTGCCCGCCACACCCCGCGCGGTGCCCGCTGCCTTTCTCGAAGCCCTGGTTGCCCGTTTCGGTGCCCAGTGCTCGCAATCCCTGGCCGTGCGCGAGCAGCATGGGCGCGACGAAGGCGCGCTGATCGCGCCTCCGCCCAGCGCCGTGGTGTTTGCCGAAAGCACCCAGGACGTGGCCGATGCGGTGAAGCTGGCCAGCGACTACGAAGTGCCCATCATTGCCTATGGCGCGGGTTCGTCCATCGAAGGCCATCTGCTGGCCGTGCAGGGCGGCATCAGCCTCGACGTGAGCCGCATGAACCGCGTGCTGAGCGTCAACGCCGACGACCTCACCGTGACCGTGCAGCCCGGCCTGTCGCGCAAGCAGCTCAACGAAGCCATTCGCGACACCGGCCTGTTCTTTCCCATCGATCCGGGCGCCGATGCCAGCATCGGCGGAATGACCGCCACGCGCGCCAGCGGCACCAACGCCGTGCGCTACGGCACCATGCGCGAGAACGTGCTGGCGCTCGAAGTCGTGACCGCCAGCGGTGAAGTGATTCACACCGGCACGCGCGCCAAGAAGAGCAGCGCCGGCTACGACCTCACGCGGCTGATGGTCGGCAGCGAAGGCACGCTGGGCATAGTCACCGAAGTGACGGTGCGCCTGTTCCCGCTGCCCGAAGCCGTCTCGGCCGCGATCTGCTCCTTCCCCAGCATCGAAGCCGCGGTGCGCACCGTGATCCAGACCATACAGCTGGGCGTGCCGATCGCGCGCGTCGAGCTGCTCGATGCGAACTCCGTACGCATGGTCAACAACTACAGCAAGACCACGCTGCGCGAAGAACCGATGCTGCTGATGGAATTCCACGGCACGCCGGCCAGCGTCAAGGAGCAGGCGGAAACCGTGCAGGACATCGCCAGCGAGTTCGGCGGCCAGGCCTTTGAATGGGCCAGCACGCCCGAGGACCGCACGCGCCTGTGGACCGCGCGCCACAACGCCTACTTCGCCGCCGTGAGCTCCGTTCCCGGCTGCCGCGCGATCAGCACCGACACCTGCGTGCCCATCAGCCGCCTGGCCGATTGCCTGCTCGACTCGATCACCGAAGCCGACGCCAGCGGCCTGCCCTACTTCCTCGTCGGCCATGTGGGCGACGGCAACTTCCACTTCGGCTACCTGCTCGACCCCACCAAGCCCGAGCAGTTCGAGAAGGCCGAGGAACTCAACCACCAGCTGGTCGCGCGCGCGCTGCGCCTGGGCGGCACCTGCACCGGTGAACACGGCGTGGGCATACACAAGATGGGCTTTCTGGTCGACGAGACCGGCGCCGGCGCGGTCGACATGATGCGCGCCATCAAGCGCGCGCTGGACCCGAAGAACATCCTCAACCCGGGCAAGATCTTCACGCTGTAAAAAAAGCGCCCCGCGGGGCGCTTTTTTCATCGCCACGTCGCCACCAGTCGGGGGCAGCGTGGGGCTCATATTTTACGCCGCGGCGTAGCGCTGCGCCACCTTCTGGCCGACAAAGGCCGCCGACACCACGCTCAGCGCCAGCGCCGTCGCCGAGCCGAAGAACACGCCGCCGTAGAAGTGGGCGTCGAGCATGGCGCCGAACACCGGCGCGGCCAGGCAAAAGCCCAGGTCCAGCCCCGAGTACACCGTGCCGTAGACCCGGCCCGTGGCGCCCGCAGGCGCGGCCTTCTTGATCAGCATGTCGCGCGACGGGCCCGCAATGCCCGTGCCCAGGCCGGCCACGGCGGCGACGGCCAGCGCCACATAGCCCGGCAGCAGGCCCGAGCCGACGACCGCCAGCAGCACCGCCGACGCCAGCAGGCTGATGGCAATCAGCTTTTCCAGCCGCTGCACGCGGCCCACCAGGAAGCCGCCGATCAGCATGCCGGCCGCGCCGCACAGCATGTAGCCCGTCGCCACCAGCGCCGTGAGGCTCAGCGGCAGGCCGTACATGGATTGCAGCGCAGGGCTGGCAAAGCTCTGGATGGCGCTGAGCGCGCAGGTGCTCCAGAAGAAGAACGAGAAGCACAGCCAGACCGATGGCAGGCGCAGGAAGGCCATGGGATGCTCCGCAGGCGCGCTGCCGGCCACCGGCCGGGCCGCGGCAGGCACCAAAGGCTTGCGGTCGTCCAGCGCGTCGCGGTTGAGCACCATGATCAGCAGCACCAGCGCCGCCAGGCCCGCGCCGCACAGGCAGGCCGTGCGCCACGAACCCGTGGCTGTCGTGATGCCGGCCATGAACACCGGCGCCAGCGCCCAGCCCAGATTGCCCGAAATGCCGTGCACCGAGAACGCATGGCCTATGCGCGGCGCCGACACGCGCTTGTTGAGAATGGTGAAATCCACCGGATGGAAAGGCGCATTGCCCAGGCCGGCAAACACCGAGGCCAGCAGCAGCGTCGCATAGCCCTGGGCCGTGCTGGCGATCACGCCGGCAACGACGAAGCTGCTCAGCGCGGCAAACAGGATGGGGCGCGCGCCCACGCGATCGACGAGGAAGCCGGCCAGCGCCTGGCCCACGCCCGACACCACGAAGAACACCGACAGCAGCACGCTCAGTTCCGAGTAGCTGTAGCCGAAATCCGCGATCAGCCAGGGAAACAGCGGCGGCAGCAGAAGATGGAAAAAGTGCGAGGAACCATGGGCCAGGCCAATGAGACCTATGGTGCGCGCGTCCTGGCGCAGCGGAACGGCGGCGGGCGCGTTCGCGGAAGTTGACGATGAAGCGTTCATGCGGCCATCTTAGGCAAGCGCGGCGCGGCATGTATGCGATAGACTGCCAAAAACTATCGCATACATGCCGAAACCCGCCATCGCCCTGCTGCCCTCGCCGGCCATGCGCAAGCTTCCCCGGCCGCTGTTCTACGTGCCCACGCTGGACCCGCATCTGTACCAGCCCAACGCGCAGCGGCCGGTGCGCGCGAAAATGCGCGAGCTGCGCCGCGACACCCAGGTCATGCCCCACAGCCATCCCTGGGCGCAGATGGCGATTTCCACGGGCGGCGTGATCCGCCTGTCGATGGACCATGCCACCTATATCGTTCCGCCCAACCGCGCGGTCTGGGTGCCGCCAGGCCAGCCGCATGCGGTCACCATGGTCGAGACCGCGCGGCTCTACACGCTGTACTTCCTGCCGGCAAGCGACGGCGCAGGCGCGCAGGCGCAATGGATGGACCAGCCGGCCTGGCAGCAGTGCCGTGTGCTGCAGGCCTCGCAGCTGCTGCGCGCGCTGGTGCGGGAACTGTCGACCGACAGCGATGCCGGCCCGCCGCTGTCACCCCTGGCACTGCAGCGCGAACACCATCTGAGCGCGCTGGTCTGCGATGAACTGCGCCGCGCGCCGGACATGCGCCTGGGCATCGTCATGCCGCGCGACAAGCGGCTGCTGCACCTGTGCGAGGCCGTGCTCGAGCAGCCCACGCGCCATGCAAGCCTGCAGGAGTGGGCGCTGGACACCGGCGCGAGCCTGCGCACCGTGGCGCGGCTGTTCCGCAGCGAGCTCGGTTGCACCTTCACGCAATGGCAGCAGCAGGTGGTGCTGGCCCATGCCGTGGCGCTGGCCGCGCGCCAGATGCCCATTGCGCACATTGCGGCCGAGCTCAACTACACGCCCAGCGCTTTCAGCGCGATGGTGCGGCGCAGCGTGGGCATGACGGCCGCGGCGTTTCTCGGCCAGCACCGGCTGCAATCTTCGGAAAGCTGACGCCTTCGGGACACAGAGACGCGAATGCGTCGCGAAATGTATCCGAATGAAAATTAGTGTGCACTAACGGCTTGAAATCACAAGAATCGTCCCTTTGCAAAATAACGAATGGGGAACTCCGTCCATGCACAGGGCTTTATTGCTATGTTCCGCCACCCTGGCCTTGCTGGGCTGCGCGGCGCAGACTCCTGCCGAGCAGCTGGGCGCCGTGAGCGACACCGTGCGCGTCTGTGAAGGCAGCCGCTGCGTGGACCAGCACCGCAACACCACGCGCTGGCAGCCGCCGGCCACCGATGTGGCGGCCGAGCGCAGGCTCGAAGCATTGAGCCGCATGGCCGAAAAGGACCCCAAGGCCGCCTACGACCTGGGCCTGCGCCTGCTGCGCGGCGACGGCGTCGAACGCAACAGCTTCCAGGCCATTGAATGGATGCGCAAGGCCGGTGACCAGGGACTGGTGGCCGCGCAATTCGCGCTGGGCCGCATGTACCTGCAGGGCTTCGAGGAAATGGGTTCGGACCCGGCAGAAGCCGAAGCCTGGCTCAGCCGCGCGGCCGCCAAGGGCCACAAGGAAGCGCAGCGCATGCTGCCCGATGCCCAGGCCGCCAAGCGCGATGCCCAGTCCGAGTACCGGGTGCGCGAAGCCTATCGCACGTCATGGGGCAGCTGGTACGCCGCTGCGCCCTATTACTGGTATTGGGGCGGCGCGGGCTGGATACTGCGCTGACCACATTGCCGCGCCGCTGACGCGGCGCCCTCACCACAACAGTTTTACAACCAGAGAGTACCTATGTCCAAGATTTCCCTGAGCCTTGCCACGCTGGCGTCCGCCCTGGTCCTGTCGGGTTGCGTCACGCCCGGCGGCGGCTTGCTCACCGCTGGCAATGCGCCCACGGCCGCCAGCGGCGCCGCGGGCGGCGCGACCAGCGTCAACGCCAACGAATCGCTGGAGCGCTGCGACGCGCCTCTGGGCACGATCGCCGTCGATGACGGCCGCGGCAAGGAATGGTTTGCGAGCTTCGGCCAGGCCACCCAGGTGACCAACATCGAGCCGCTGATCCGCCTGGCCGTGCAGCAGTCGAACTGCTTCGTGATCACCTCGATCGGCAACAGCCGTACCGACAGCCGCATGAGCGCCATCACCGACAAGCAGCGCAACTCCGGTGAATTCCGCGCCGGCTCCAAGCAGCAAAAGGGCCAGCGCGTGGCCGCCGACTACTACCTCGAGCCGGCCATCATCATCAACAACGACTCCGTCGGCGGCCTCGCTGCCGGCCTGGGCGGCCTGTTCGGCGGCGCCGCGGGCGCGCTCGCCGGCTCGCTGCAGAGCAAGGTCTCGGTGGTCACCATGACCATGTTCGACATCCGTTCGGGCGTGCAGCTGTCGATCTCCGAAGGCAATGCGACGGCGACCAACTACGGCGCGGCGCTGGGCGCGTTCGGCGGCGGCGCGGTCGCCGGTCTGGGCGGCTTCTCGCGCACGCCCGAAGGCAAGGCCACGGTGGCCGCGTTCATGGACGCGTACAACAAGATGGTGGTTTCGCTGCGCAACTACAAGGCGCAGGAAGTCAAGGGCGGCCTGGGCCGCGGCGGCCAGCTCAAGGTCGGCCAGTAAGCCATTGCGGCGATGAACAAAGGGCTTCCTCGGAAGCCCTTTTTTTGTGTTTGCGCCTCCGGTGAGCGCCTGGAACAGCGCCTGACCGTACCATTGAGAACATAAAAAACACTGGAGACAAATCTTGCAAAACCCCAAAAACCATTCACGCCTGGCCCTGCGCGCCATCTGCGCCCTGGGCCTGGCGACGCTGTCGCATGTCGCCTGGGCGCAGGACGCGAAGCGCGACGACTTCTACTGGCTGGGCCAGATCAACAAGGCCTCGGCGGTGATCAACACCGACGAAGGCCTGCTAGACAAGGCCGTCGCGCCGCGCATCGCAAAAGGTCTGCAAAGCGTTCTGAGCGCGGGCGAGGCCCCCAACGGCAAGCGCCCCGGCCTGGTCATCACCTTCGAGCCGCTGCTGATCGAGGCCGCGGGTGTCGAGGCCACCTTGCTGCACGCCGGGCGTTCGAGCCAGGACATGCTGGCCACCGTGCGCTCGGCCACGCAGCGCGACAACCTGTTGCGCCTGGCCCAGCAGTTGCGCCAGACGCGCGCCCAGCTGCTGCAGCTCGCGCAGACCCATGCCGCCACCATCGTGCCCAACTACACCAACGGCGTCGCCGCCCAGCCCAACAGCTACGGCCACTACCTGCTGGGACACCTGGCCGGCCTGGACCGCGACGCCCAGCGCCTGCAGCAGGCGTTTGCGCGCCTGGACCAGTCGGCCATGGGCACGACGGTGCTCAACGGCACCAGCTGGCCGCTGAACCGCGAGCGCATGGCGAAGTACCTGGGCTATCCCGCGACCGTGGACAACGCCTACGACGCCGCGCAGATCCTGGCCGCCGAGATGCCCGTGGAAATCGGCGCCGTGGCGTCGAGCATTGCGCTGCATGTCGGCGCCTTTGTCGAGGACGTGATGGTGCAGTACGCCCAGCCCCGGCCCTGGATACTGCTGCGCGAAGGCGGCGGCAACACCTATGTGTCGAGCGCCATGCCGCAAAAGCGCAATCCGGGCCTGCTCAACGACACGCGCGCCCAGGCCTCGCGCGTGCTGACCCTGGGCATAGGCCGGCTGATCGCCCAGCACAACATCCCGCCCGGCATGAGCGACAACAAGTCATCGCGTGACTCCGCGGCCGTTGTGGACGCCACGCTGGCGACGCTGCAGGCCTTCGACCGGGTGCTCGCGGGACTGGTGGTCAATCCCGAGCGCGCGCTGGAGGAACTCAACCTCGACTGGACCGCGTCCCAGGAAGTCGCCGATGTGCTGATGCGCGAGCACAAGCTGCCGTTCCGCGTGGGCCACCACTTCGCCTCCGAGATCGTCAGCTTCGCCAAGGAGCGCGACATCAAGCCCAGCGACTTCCCCTATGCCGATGCGCAGCGCATCTACGCGGCGACCATCAAGCACGAGATGGGCCAGGACAATGGCCGGCTGCCGATGTCGGAAAGCGCTTTGCGCGCGGCCCTGGACCCGGTGGCCATCGTGCGCCACCGGATGACCGCCGGCGGCCCGCAGCCCAAGGAAATGGCGCGCATGATCGCCCAGTCGCAGCAGCGGCTGGCGCAGGATGAGCAATGGGTCGTGGAGCGCCGCAATCGCATTGCGGCGGCGCTGGCCCAGCTCGACCGCGACTTCGCGCGCCTGGCCGCGCAGTAGGCCCTCAGGCCGGCGCCAGCGTTGCGCCGGCGAGCCGCGCGAAGTCCGCGTCCAGCTGCGCGATGCTGGCCTCGACTGCGCCGCGCCGCGCCTGCACCCAGTTCGCCTGGGCGGCGAGATCGGCATCGGCCGCCGCCAGCATGCGCTGCATTTCCGCGGGCTGGGGCCCGCCATGGGTCTGGCGGCTGCGCACTATGCCCACGGGGTCCAGCGCGGCGCGCAATCCAGCCGCGCTCAATGGAAACGCCGGATCGCCATCGGGCATCTCATGGGCAATGGTGCGGGCGTAGATCGCCTGCGCATCGGCATACGCAAAGTCGCTGGGCCGCACATCATGCTGCTTTGCATGGGAGACCATCTCCGAAGCGAAATGGTGGCCCACGCGGAACGGCAGGCCGTGGTCGCGCATCAGCACATCGGCGACTTCCTGGGACGCCGTCCAGTCGCTGTTGAGCTCTTCCAGTGCGCGCGCCGTGTTGAGCTCCAGCCCATCGAGCACGCGGCCGAACATGGCCAGCATGTCGACCGCGCAGCGCAGCACTTCGACGTTTTCCACGACGACCTTGGCGTCGTTCATTCCCGGCGGAATGTTGTGCGCATGCCAGGTGCGCCCGGACGCGAGCGCGAGCACGCGCGAGGCTTTCGTGCGGGTGTCGATCAGCAGGCCGGGATTGCGCTTTTGCGGCATGGCGCTAGAGACGTAGGTGTTGCCCGCGGCCTCGCGCAGCAGCAGCCAAGGCCGCGCCTGCGAATACTGCAGCGTCACGTCCTGGATGAACGCGCCCACATGCAGCGCCATGGTCGTGACCAGATGACCGATTTCCACCGGCATCTCGGCGCCATGGATCTGGCCCGCATCGTAGGCGTTGTCGACCAGTCCGTCGAAGCCCAGGTACGCGGCCATGGCTTCGCGGTCCAGCGGCCAGCCCGTGCCGTTGAGCACCGTGGTGCCCATGGGCGACAGATTCAGGCGCGCATACACCTGCTGCAGCCGCTGGGCGTCGCGCTGCAGGCCGCAGGCATGGCCCAGCAGGTAGTGGCCGTAGCTGTTGGGCTGGGCGGCAACGCCGTTGGTGTAGTTGGGCACGATGGCATCCGCATGCGCGCGCGCCATGCCGACCAGCAGCTGCGTGGTCCGGTGCAACTGCTGCGCGAGGCCCAGGATCTCGTCGCGCAGGATGGCGTGGCGCACCGCCACCAGCATGTCCTGGCTCGATCGTCCGGCGTGCAGCAAGGTGGCTTCCACGCCGGCCGCGCGTATCAGCAAGGGCTCGAACGTGATGACCAGCGTGGGCCGCTCGGCGCCGGGCTCTTCAGCGGCCTGCAGCACGCGCTGCAGGCCCTGGGCGATGCGCCGGGCGGCTGGGCCCTCCAGCAGGCCCTGGCGCGCGTTGATGACGGCGCTGGCCTTGTTGATCTGCCCCAGCCAGTAGAAGTCGTCGCGCGCAATAGTGTTCGTCATGTTCATGGAATCAAAAAAGATGCGGGCGTCACGCCCTGCGCTTCACAGCGGATCAACGCATACCCGGTCGCGACCCATCTGCTTGGCTTGCAGCATTGCCAGGTCGGCGCGGTGCAGCGTCTGCACCACGGGCTCGCCCGCGCGCATGCCGGCGATGCCGGCCGATACCGTGAGCCGCGCATCGGGCCGCGGCACGGCCGCAAGCAGCAGGCGCAGACGCTGGGCAAGCGCCTGCGCCTGCTGCGGCGTCTGATCGGGCAGCAGCACGCAGAACTCCTCGCCGCCGAGCCGGCCGAACACATCGCTGGCGCGCAGCGAATGCTTGAGCACGTCCGCCATGCCGCGCAGCACCGCATCGCCGGCCGCATGGCCGTGGCCGTCGTTGAGGCGCTTGAAATGGTCGATGTCGAGGTACAGCAGCGTCAGCGGCGTGCCGCTGGCACGCGCCTTCACGGCGGTCTTCTCGGCCTGCTGCAGGAACTCGGCGCGGCTGCTCGCGCCCGTGAGCGTGTCGGTCACCGACAGCTCGGCGAGCCGGCATTCCTGATCGAAGGCGCGGTGCTGCGAATCCTGGATGCGCATGTGGCTCACAAAGCCCGTGACCAGCGCCAGGCCCGCGAACAGCAGGCTGAAAACGGTTTCGGTGCGGCTGGCCGTGTGGTCGATGATGAACGGCAGGAAGCAGGCATAGCTGACCAGTGCGCCACCTATCCACTGGGCCAGCGTGATCCAGAAAAAGCTGGTGGTGAGCACTATCAGCACCGCGGCCGGCAGGAAGTACAGCAGCGGCCGGTCCGTGCCCAGGGCCCCGAGGTAGCTGTTCAGGCTGACCGTGGCAATGGTCGCCATGCAGCACCAGCCATAGGCGCGCACCGAAGGCGCACGCACGATGAGGTAGGCGAACAGCGCCGTGAGCGGCAGCAGCGCCACGCGCAACGCAACATATTCGGGGTCGGGAATCAGCAGCCGCGCCAGCAGCGCCACCACCGAGCCCATGACCGCCGTCACGCCCATTTCCACGGCCGTGCTCTGCAGGCGCTTGAGCGTCTGCTCGCGGTAGGCTTGCTCGCGCTCGGCGGAGTCGCCCGCGCCCATCAGCTTGCGATGCGGCATCGGTGCAGCAGGCTCAGCCGCGCAGGCGTTCGATCAGTCCGTTGAGCTCCTCCAGCGAGCCGAACTGTATGGAAACCTCGCCCATGTCCTGCACCTTGCCGCGGCGGCGCACGCGCTTCTTGACGCGCACTTCGACCTGGGCCATCAGCAGGTCGGACAGCTCTTCCTCGATGCGCTTGATGTCGCGCGACTTGTCCTTCTTCGCCGTCTGGGGCTTGAGGCTGAAGTCCTCGCCCATCTTCTTGACCAGCGTCTCGGCTTCGCGCACCGACAGCTTGCGCCCGGCAATCTGGTTGCCGGCGGTGATCTGCGCGGCCTTGTCGAGCGCCAGCAGCGCGCGCGCATGGCCCATGTCGATGTCGCCGGCCATGAGCATTTCCTGCACGGGCTCGGCCAGGTTCAGCAGGCGCAGCAGGTTCGAGGCCGCAGAGCGCGAACGTCCCACCGACTGCGCGGCCTGTTCATGCGTGAGGCCGAATTCATTGACCAGCCGCGCCAGGCCCTGGGCCTCTTCGAGCGGGTTCAGGTCTTCGCGCTGGATGTTCTCGATCAGCGCCATGGCGGCCGCAGCCTCGTCGGCCACAGCGCGCACCAGCACCGGAACGCTCTCCAGGCCGGCAATGCGCGCCGCGCGAAAACGCCGTTCGCCGGCAATGATTTCGTACTGACCGGCATTCGCACCCTTGGCCAGGCGGCGCACCAGGATGGGCTGCATGATGCCCTGGGCCTTGATGCTTTCGGCGAGCTCGTACAGCGCGCCTTCATCCATGCGCGTGCGCGGCTGGTATTGGCCGGCGACCATCTGCTCGAGCCGCAGCTCATGCGGCGTCGTCGCCGCGTCGGTGCTCGCTGCCGACTCCTCGACCTTGGGGCCGAGCAATGCTTCCAGGCCGCGGCCCAGGCCCTTGGGTTTCTTTGTCACCATGGCTTATCGTCTTTCAAAAGGGTTTGCAGCAGCGTGCGACCCGTGGCCCAGTCGTCCCGGGTCGGATCGTGTGCCGTCTCATCGGGTGCCACATACGTCGCGCCCCAGGCCTGGGCCAGGGCTTGCGCGCGCTCCAGGCTGCACGCGGCGGGGTTCGCTTGGCCCACAAGAATGCTGGGGAAAGGCAGGCGCTGCAGCGCGATCGGCGACCAGCCCGGCAACTGCTCGCGCAGCGCGGGCTGTTCCACGTCGACCGGCCCGACCAGCAGCGCGGCGCGCACCTTGGCCGCGGCCGGCGAATGCGCGGCCCACCAGGCCGCGAGCACGCAGCCCAGGCCGCTGGCCACCAGCACCACGGGTGCGGGCGCGTCGACCAGCGTCTCCTGCAGGCGCGCGCTCCAGTCGCCGCGCAGCGGCCGCTGCCAGTCGTGCTGCTCGAGCAGCACGGCGCCATGCAGGCCCTGCCAGCGCGCGAGCCAGGGCTCGGCATGGGACTGCGGCCCGCCGTCCGGCAGCAGCAGTATTTGAGGCAATGTGGAGGAAGACGCGGACACCGGCATCACATCTTCTTGATGCGGTCCACCATCTCGCGCGCGAACTCGATGAAGGCCTTGCTGCCCTTGGCGGAAGGGTCGAACACCACGCCGGGAACGCCGTAGCTCGGCGCTTCGGCCAGGCGCACGTTGCGCGGAATCACGGTGTTGAACACCTTGTCGCCGAAATGGTCCTTGAGCTGGTCGCTGACCTGCTGCTGCAGCGTGGTGCGGGTGTCGAACATCACGCGCAGCAGACCGATGATCTGCAGGTCGGGGTTCAGGTTGGCGTGCACCTGCTTGATGGTATTGACCAGGTCCGTGAGGCCTTCGAGCGCGAAGTATTCGCACTGCATGGGCACGACCACACCGTTGGCCGCGCACAGGCCGTTGAGCGTGAGCATGGACAGGCTGGGCGGGCAGTCGATCAGCACGAAGTCGTAGTCGGCGTCCACGGCCGCGAGCGCGCCCTTGAGGCGCTTGTCGCGGCGCTCCAGCGCCACCAGTTCGATCTCGGCGCCCGTGAGCTCGCGGTTGGCGCCCAGCACGTGGTAGCCGACCTTCTCGGAGAACACCGCGGCTTCCTGCACCGACGCGTTCTCTAGCAGCACGTCGTAGACCGTGAGCTCGAGGCTGCGCTTGTCGACGCCCGAACCCATGGTCGCATTGCCCTGCGGGTCCATGTCGATCAGCAGCACGCGCTGGCCGATCTTGGCCAGGCCCGCCGCCAGGTTCACGCAGGTAGTGGTTTTGCCGACGCCACCTTTTTGGTTGGCAATACAGAAAATCTTGGCCATAGGGCTTTCGGATAACTTATTTGGAAATGGCCAGCTTGATGCCAAAGCCGATGAGGAAAGTGCCCGCTGTCTTCTCAAGCGCCTGCACGATGCGCGGGTTGGCGCGCAGGCGGTCGGCCAGGAAGTGCGTCAGCAGCACGACGATCAGGGAATACAGGAAAGTCAGCGCCGCGACGGTCGCGGCCATCACTGCGAATGTACTCAGGCCCTGGTGCGTTGCGGGGTCGACGAACAGCGGGAAGAACGCCATGTAGAAAACGATGGCCTTGGGGTTGAGCAAGGTGATCAGCGCGCCCTGGCGGAAATAGTGGTGCGGCTGCATCCTGAGCACCGGTTGGGTGCCGGGCCTGGCCAGCAGCATGCGGAACCCCAGCCAGGCCAGGTAGGCCGCGCCCAGCCACTGCAGCGCCGCAAAGGCTGCCGGATGCGCGGCCAGCAGCGCCGCCATGCCGGCCACGGCCAGCCACATCAGCAGCTGATCGGCGGCAATCACGCCGCCGCAGGCGGCCATGCCGGAGCGGATTCCGCCCTGTCCGGTCGACGTGATCAGCGCCAGATTGCCGGGTCCGGGAATCGCCAGGAACAGAACGATGGCGGCGACGAACGCGCCGTAATCAGCAACGCCAAACATGATTTCCCCGGCAACAAAAGTCTGCAGTTTATGCGAGACGCGTGCAATGCACCGTCATCGACAACCCCGCGTGCCCGGAACCAGGGGATTAGACGGCGCGCATCCAGACGATGCAGCGCTCGGCATCGAGTGCCGGAACCTGCAGTTGTTCCACGTGAAACACGTGCACGTCGGCGGGCAGCGCGGCGATTTCCTCGGCCGGATGCTTGCCCTTCATCGCGAACCAGACGCCGTCGGCGGCCAGCGCCGAACGCGACCATTTGGTGAAATCGGGCAGCGAGGCAAACGCGCGGCAGCTGACCACATCATACGGAGTGGTCAGCGATTCGACGCGCGCATGGATGCCGCGCAGGTTGCGCAGCTTGAGGCTGGCCGCGGCCTGCTGGATGAACGCCGCCTTCTTGGCCACGGTGTCGACGCAGCTGACATCGACTTCTGGGCAGCAGATGGCAAACACCACGCCGGGCAGTCCGCCGCCCGAGCCGACATCGAGCAGCGGCGTGCGCGCGCCTTCGGCGCGCGCCAGGCCCTGCACATGCTTTTGCAGCGGCGCGACGGCGGCCAGGCTGTCGAGCAGATGGTGGCTCAGCATTTCCTGCGGATCGCGCACCGCCGTGAGGTTGTAGACCTTGTTCCATTTCTGCAGCAAGGCGAGGAAGTCGAGCAGCAGATCGACCTGGGTCGTCGACAGCGACAGGCCCAGCTTCGCAATGCCCTGCTCCAGCGCGGGTCGCAGCGCGGCGCTCATGCGGCTTCTCCCTTGGCCACCGGCGTGAAGCCGCGGAAGCCGCCCTTCTTCAGGTGCACCATCAGCAGCGAGATCGTCGCCGGCGTGATGCCCGAAATGCGCGAGGCCTGGCCCAGGGTTTCGGGGCGGTGCTTCTGCAGCGTCTGGCGGGCTTCGAACGACAGCGCCGTGACCTGCAGGTAATCGAGGTCGGCCGGCAGACGCTGGTGCTCGAGGTGCGCGGCGCGCTCGACCTCGTCCTTCTGGCGGTCGATGTAGCCCGCGTACTTGGCGGCGATCTCGACCTGCTCGATCACCGACTCGCTCAGATCACCCAGGGTTTCACGTGAAACATCGGCCGACACATACTTGCCGTCATCCAGGCTCACAAGCTGTGGATAACTCACATCGGGCCGGCGCAGCAGCTCGAACAGGCTGTACTCATGCTCGATCGCCTTGCCCAGCACGCGCGCGGATTCCTCGGCCCGCAGATTGCGCGGGCTGACCCAGGTCGACTTGAGGCGCTGGGTCTCGCGCTCGACGGCTTCGCGCTTGCGGCTGAAGGCTTCCCAGCGCGCGTCGTCGACCAGGCCCAGGCGGCGGCCGGTCTCGGTCAGGCGCATGTCGGCGTTGTCTTCGCGCAGCTGCAGGCGGAACTCGGCGCGGCTGGTGAACATGCGGTAGGGCTCGGTCACGCCCTTGGTGATCAGGTCGTCGACCAGCACGCCCAGATAGGCCTCGTCGCGGCCCGGCGTCCAGGGCGCGTCGCCGCGCGCCTGCAGCGCGGCGTTCAGGCCGGCAAACAGGCCCTGGGCCGCGGCCTCTTCATAGCCGGTCGTGCCATTGATCTGGCCGGCGAAGAACAGGCCGTTGATCTGTTTGGTCTCGAAGCTGGCCTTGAGCGAGCGCGGATCGAAGTAGTCGTATTCGATCGCATAGCCGGGGCGCAGGATGTGGGCGTTCTCCAGGCCCTTCATGGAGCGCACCAGTTCGTACTGGATGTCGAACGGCAGGCTGGTCGAGATGCCGTTGGGGTAGTACTCGTGCGTGGTCAGGCCTTCGGGCTCGAGAAAGATCTGGTGGCTGTCCTTGTCGGCGAAGCGGTTGATCTTGTCCTCGACGCTGGGGCAGTAGCGCGGGCCCACGCCTTCGATCTTGCCGGTGAACATCGGGCTGCGGTCGAAGCCCGAGCGGATGATGTCGTGCGTGCGTTCATTGGTGTGCGTGACCCAGCAAGGCATCTGCTGCGGGTGCATGCTGGCATTGCCCATGTAGCTGAACACCGGCAGCTGGCCTTCGTTGATGCCGCCGGGCATGCCGTCGCCGGGCTGCTCCTCGCACTGCGAGAAATCGATGCTGCGGCCGTCGATGCGCGGCGGCGTGCCGGTCTTGAGCCGGCCCTGGGGCAGCTGCAACTCCTTGAGGCGCGCCGACAGGCTCACCGCCGGCGGATCGCCCGCGCGGCCGGCCGCGTAGTTGTTCAGTCCCACGTGGATCTTGCCGTCGAGGAAAGTGCCGGCGGTCAGCACCACGGTGCGCGCGCGAAAGCGTATGCCGACCTGCGTCACCGCGCCGACCACGCGGTCGCCTTCGACCATCAGGTCGTCGACCGCCTGCTGGAACAGCCACAGATTGGGCTGGTTCTCGAGCATGCGACGGATCGCGGCCTTGTAGAGAATGCGGTCGGCCTGGGCGCGCGTGGCGCGCACCGCCGGGCCCTTGGAGCTGTTGAGGATGCGGAACTGTATGCCGCCCTCGTCGGTCGCCAGCGCCATCGCTCCGCCGAGCGCGTCGACTTCCTTGACCAGATGGCCCTTGCCTATGCCGCCGATCGACGGGTTGCAGCTCATCTGGCCCAGCGTCTCGATGTTGTGGGTCAGCAGCAGCGTCCTGCTGCCCATGCGCGCGGCCGCCAGCGCCGCCTCGGTGCCGGCGTGGCCTCCGCCAACGACGATGACATCAAATTCTTGGGGATACAACATGCAATAGCTCCGGGGGCCGATGCTTCGATCACCGCCCCAATCTGTTCGCAGCGCGCCTGCGCCGGCCCGCGCCACGGATGGCCCCTGTAGCCATCCTTGCGGGAGAACCGGCAATTTTCCCACTTTTGCGTGTTTTTCGCCGCATGACCCCAGGCCACCACGCGGACAGGCGGGAAACCGGCCCACACAGCGCTGGCGGCAGTCGCGTTAGCATCGTTGCGTCCATCACTTCACCATTCCGACCATGAAGCTTTACTACAGCCCCGGCGCATGCTCCCTGTCCCCGCAGATCGTTCTGCAGGAATCGGGCCTGGCCTACGAGCCCGTGCTTGCCAGCACCAAGACCCACCAGCTTGCCGACGGCACCGATTACTACACCATCAACCCGCTGGGCTATGTGCCGCTGCTGGAGCTCGACAACGGCGCTCGCCTGCACGAAGGCCCGGCCATCGTCCAGTACATCGCCGACCAGGTTCCCGAGAAGAACCTGGCTCCGGCCAACGGCAGCTTCGAACGCTACAAGCTGCAGGAATGGCTCAACTTCATTGGCACCGAAGTCCACAAGGGTTTCGGTCCGCTGTTCAAGCCGACCACGCCCGAAAACTACAAGCCGATCGCGCTCGAGGCGCTGACCAAGCGCCTGCAATGGGTGGACGGGCAGCTTGCCGGCAAGAGCTATCTGCTGGGCGAGCAGTTCAGCGTTGCCGACGCCTATCTCTACACCGTTTCGCGCTGGGCCGGTTTCGTCGGCCTCGATCTGTCGGGCATGGCCAACATCCTGGCCTTCCAGCAGCGCATGGCACAGCGCCCCGCGGTGCAGGCGGCGCTGAAAATCGAAGGCCAGAAGTAGCCATATCCGCAGCGCAGGCCGTTCCTCCTCGGAAGCGCTCGGCCAGACAAGCTCGGGGCGAACCGTTCGTACGCGTTCGCCCCGAGCGCAGCCAGCGAGCCTAGGTCTCGCCAGGCGTATGAAAGAAACATCGGGCCTCGAAATCCCGTTCGCCCCTGAGCCCGTCGAAGGGTCAACGGCCTGTCCCCGAAATTCCGTTCGCCCTGAGCCTGTCGAAGGGTGAACGGCCTGTCCCCGAAAACGCGCCCGCTGGCACCTGGCCTTGAACCAGGACCCAGGCCAGACGTCAGATGCAGCCGCTGCCGCTGTTCCACGTGAAACATGGCTGCGGTTCTCGACCCGGACCGCATACCGTTACCGCCAGCGCGGGCGGGCCGGGTCTGCTAAGGTTTTTGCTCAACTGAACAGCCAGAAAGCGTCCCATGCCTACCTTGTTCGATCCCCTGCGCGCCGGCAAGCTGCAGCTGCCCAACCGCATCGCCATGGCCCCGCTGACGCGCAACCGCGCGCCCGATGCCATTCCCACGGAACTGATGGCCACGCACTACGCCCAGCGCGCGAGCGCGGGCCTGCTGATCAGCGAGGCCACGGCGATCAGCCAGCAGGGCCAGGGCTACTCGGATGTGCCCGGCCTCTACGGCTCGGAGCAGCTCGAAGGCTGGAAGCGCGTGACCGACGCGGTGCACGAGGCCGGCGGGCGCATCGTGACCCAGCTGTGGCATGTGGGCCGGATCTCGCATGAAGTGCTGCAGCCGGGCCACCGCGCGCCCGTGGCGCCCTCGGCGATCACCGCCAAGGCCAAGACCTACCTGATCGATCCGCAGACCGGCAAGGGCCGTTTCGTGCCCACCTCGGCGCCGCGCGCGCTGCTCGCGTCCGAGCTGCCCGAAATCGTCCACAGCTTCGTGGCCGCGGCGCGCAACGCCGTCCAGGGCGCGGGCTTCGACGGCATAGAGATCCATGCGGCCAACGGCTATCTGCTCGACCAGTTTCTCAAGACCGGCGCCAACCACCGCCGCGACGACTACGGCGGCAGCATCGCCAACCGCGCGCGCCTGCTGCTCGAAGTCACGCGCGCCATCGCCGATGCGATCGGCGGCGGCCGCTGCGGCATACGCCTGTCGCCCGTGACGCCGGCCAACGACATCGTCGACGCCGACCCGCAGCCGCTGTTCGAGCATGTGGTGCGCGAACTCGCACCCCTGAACCTGGCCTTTGTCCACATCATCGAAGGCGCGACCGGCGGTCCGCGCGAGCTGCCCGAACGCCCCTTCGACTACCCTGCCCTGCACTCGGCCTACCGCATGGCCGGCGGCCAGGGCGCGTGGATGGTCAACAACGGCTACGACCGCGCGAGCGCGATGCAGGCCGTGGACAGCGGCTACGCCGACATCGTCGCCTTCGGCAAGCCCTTCATCTCCAACCCCGATCTGGTGCGCCGCCTGCACGACAACCTGCCGCTCGCTCCCTGGGACCAGGACCGCTTCTACGGCGGCGGCGAACAAGGCTATACCGACTACCCGCGCTACAGCGACAAAGCCGCGTAGCGCGCCGCCCGCAAGCAAAAAAAAGCCCATGGCCGCGAGGCCATGGGCTTTTTGTCGAACGCTGACGAATCAGGCGCTGATACGCGCCTGGCGCGGGGCCGGTGCGGCCAGCGAAGGCTCGACCGGGGTTGCGACCTGGCCCTGGCGCGCGCCATAAGCCACGGCCGCACGCATCATGCCGTTGTTGTCGTCGGCGAGGCGGAACTGGCTGACCACCTGCGCCAGGCGCGCGGCCTGCTCGCGCAGCGATTGCGCCGCGGCCGCCGACTCCTCGACCAGCGCGGCGTTCTGCTGCGTCATGCGGTCGATGTCGCCCACGGCCTGGTTCACCTGGCCGATGCCCGACGATTGCTCGCCCGATGCAGCCGTGATCTCGCCGATGATGTCGCCCACGCGCTGCACGCTGCTGACGATTTCCTGCATGGCCTTGCCCGCGTCCTCGACCTGGCGCACGCCGCCGCCCACGGCCTGCTCGCTGCTCTGGATCAGGCCCTTGATCTCGCTTGCCGCCTGCGCCGAACGCTGTGCCAGATTGCGCACCTCACCGGCCACCACCGCAAAGCCGCGGCCCTGCTCGCCCGCGCGCGCGGCCTCGACGGCCGCGTTCAATGCCAGGATATTGGTCTGGAAAGCGATGGAGTCGATCAGGCCGATGATGTCGCCGATCTTGCGGCTCGATGCCGTGATCTCGTGCATGCTGACCACGGCCTGCTGCACGATCTGGCCGCCCTGCGTGGCCGTGCCCGAAGCCGAAGCCGAAAGCTGGTTGGCGAGCTGCGACGACGAAGCGGTCTGCTGCACGGTCGAAGTCAGCTGCGACAGCGAAGCGACGGTCTGCTGCAGGTTGCTCGCAGTCTGTTCGGTACGCGCAGACAGGTCTTCGTTGCCCGAGGCGATTTCCTGGCTGGCGGTGGCAATGCTGCCGCTCGCGTCGCGCACCTGGCGCACCATGGAGCCCAGGCCGTTTTGCATTTCCTCGAGCGCGCGCTGCAGGTCGGCGACTTCATCGCGGCCCACCACTTCGGTGCGCTGCGACAGATCGCCTTGGGCAATTGCCAGCGTGGTCTGGCGCACGCGCTCCAGCGGACGGCAGATCGACACCATGTTGAGCAGCGTCAGTGGAACGACCAGCAAAATGGCGATCAGCACCGCCAGCACGAACAGCCATTGGGTCTGCGTGGCCACGGCCTGCTCCTGGGCGACCAGCTCGTCGACCTGGGAGTTGAGCAGCTTCTCGAGTTCTATCATCTGCTTGTCGGCTTCGGCAAACTCGGCCATCGCATTCGCACCCATGCGATTGGCGATGGTCGCGGTGTCGTAGCCGCCGGCTTCGAGCTGGCGCGCCACATGCGCGAACTTCTGGCTGTAGCTGTCCAGGCGCGTGAGCACGTTCTTGACCAGCGCGTTGTCGGCGTCGTCGACACCCTCGAGGAAGCGTCCGCCAATGCTCTTCGCGGACTCCAGGCCCTTGGTCCATTCCGCGCGCGCCTTGGCCACCGCTTCGGGACGCTCGTACTGGATGATCATGTCCTTTTCCGCGAGGCGCACATCGGCCATGGACTTGCGCATGTCCACGAGATGGCGCAGCTTGGTATGCGACTGTTCGATGAATTGCTGGCTCATGTCATGGATGCGCAGCATCCCCCACATTCCGGCGCCTCCAAGAAGCGCCAGCAGCGTGAGCACCATAACTATCGCGCCAATCATCCGCACCCGGATGGTGAGCATCCGCATGAGCCTCAAAACATTCATGATCTATCGTCCTCTTCACTGACAAGCAAATTGCAGGAGAAACATTGTGCACCAGCACAAACAAAATGTTGCAGTTTGCCAGAGCTGGAAAAAAACGCTCGATAGATCAGCGGGTATATGTAGCCCTTTTTAACAGCAAGGCATTGCCCATCACCGTGACCGAACTCAGGGCCATGGCCGCGCCCGCGACCACGGGGCTCAGATAGCCCAGCGCCGCGAGCGGAATCCCGGCCACGTTGAACGCAAACGCCCAGAACAGGTTCTGCCGGATCTTCATCACCGTGCGATGCGAAATATCGAGCGCCTGCGCGACCAGGCGCGGGTCGCCGCGCATCAGCGTGATGCCTGCCGCATGCATTGCCACGTCGGTGCCGTTGCCCATGGCCATGCCCACATCTGCGGCAGCAAGCGCGGGCGCGTCGTTGACGCCGTCGCCGACCATCGCCACGATGTGGCCGCCTTCACCGTCGGCGCGCAGGCGCGCGATCTGCGCGGCCTTGTCGCCTGGCAGCACTTCGGCCAGCACCTCGCCCTTGTCAGGGTCCAGTCCCAGGCGCCGTGCCATCGCATTCGCCGCGCCCTGGTTGTCGCCCGAGACCATCACCGTGCGCAGGCCGCGCGCGCGCAGTTCGGCCAGGGCCTCGGCCGCGCCCGCCTTGGGTTCGTCGCCGAAGCCCAGCAGCGCACGCAGCTGCAGACCGTCCACGCCGCGTTCGGCCAGCGCCGAGACCGTGGCCCCGCCCTGCTGCCATTGCGCCGCAGCCTGCGCCCAGCGTGCCTCGTCCAGCCCCGGCACGCCCAGCTCGCGCATCCAGCGCAGGCTGCCGATCAGCAGCTCGGCGCCCTGGGCTCGGCCTTCGGTGCCGCGGCCGGGCACGGCGCGCACGGCTTCGGGCGCGTCCACGCGCAGATCGCGCTCCTTGGCGGCCTGCAGCACGGCGCGCGCCAGCGGGTGTTCGCTGCCGCTTTGCACGCTGGCCACCTGCGCCAGCACCGCGTTCTCGTCGGCTCCGGCAGCTACCAGGAACTGCGTCAGCTGCGGCCGGCCCTGGGTCAGCGTGCCGGTCTTGTCGAAAGCCACGGTATCGATGCGGTGGGCGAGCTCCAGCGTCTGCGCATCCTTGATCAGGATGCCCTGCTTTGCCGCCACGCCCGTGCCGGCCATGATGGCCGTGGGCGTCGCCAGGCCCAGCGCGCAGGGGCAGGCAATGACCAGCACCGCGACCGCGTGGATCAGCGCCTCCTCGACCGGCGCGCCGGCCAGCAGCCAGCCCACGAGCGTCGCCAGCGCGATGCCCAGCACCACGGGAACGAATACCGCTGCCACCTGGTCCACGAGCCGCTGAATGGGCGCCTTGCCGGCCTGGGCGTCCTCGACCAAGCGGATGATGCGCGCCAGCACGGTCTCGTTGCCCACGGCGCGCACCAGCACCACAATGCGCCCTTCGCCGTTGATCGAGCCGCCGGTCAGCGCATCGCCTGTTTCACGTGAAACAGGCAGCGGCTCGCCGGTCAGCATCGATTCGTCGACCTGCGTATGGCCTTCGTGCAGCACGCCATCGACGGGAATGCGTTCGCCCGGACGCACAACTATCCGGTCGCCGACCATGACTTCGGCCACCGGCACATCGACTTCGCCGTCGCGGCCCAGCAGGTGGGCGGTGTCGGGGCGCAGCGCATAGAGCGCGCGTATCGCTTCCGTGGTCTGGCGCTTGGCCCGGCCTTCGAGCCACTTGCCCAGCATCACCAGCGTGATCACCACCGCCGAGGCTTCGAAATACAGGTGGGGCGCGACGCCAGGCGCCGCAGTTATCCACAGCCACATCGACAGTCCCCAGCCGGCCGAGGTGCCCAGCGCGACCAGCAGGTCCATGTTGCCCGTGCCGGCCTTGAGCGCATGCCAGCCGGCCTTGTAGAAGCGCGCGCCCAGAATGAACTGCACCGGCGTCGCCAGCACGAACTGCAGCCAGGCCGGCAGCATCCAGTGCGAGCCCCAGAGCATGCCCACCATGGGCAGAACCAGTGGCAGCGACAGCGCGATGGCCAGTGCCACGGGGCCGAAACCGGCCCAGGCCGAGACATCCTGCGGCGGTCCTTCGGCCGACAGGGTGCGCGGCTCGTAGCCCGCGTCGCGCACCGCGCGGCGCAGCCGCGCCTGCACCTGTTCGGCGTCTTCGCCTGCGCTCTGGACCTGTACGCGCACGCTTTCGGTCGCCAGGTTGACCGAGGCTTGCGTGACACCAGGCACGCGCTGCAGCGCGCGTTCGACCCGGCCCACGCAGCTCGCGCAGGTCATGCCGCCGACGCCAAAGTCCACGCTGACCGCGGCGCTGTCGGCAGCGCCGGGCGTGGCGCCCGAAGAAGAAGCTGAGGAATTGTTCATGGAGCTAGGTTAATCCTTGACGCCATGTCAAGGTCAAGCCCCGATGTGGATTACCTTGTGGATAACTTGGGCGCTTGACCTTCTCACGGTGTTAAGGTTCATCATGCATCCATGGCCCATCCGGCGCCAGAAGTTATCCACAGGAGTGAAGCACCATGCAACATGTATTCGAAGTCCAGGGAATGACCTGCGGCCATTGCGAGAAATCCGTGACCCAGGCGCTGCAGCGCACCGACCCGCAAGCCAGCGTACGTATAGAGCGCGCGCAAAACCGTGTCGAAGTCGAGAGCCAGGCCGAGCGTGCCGCGCTGCAGGCGGCGATCCAGGAAGAAGGCTACAAGGTCGCCTGATCGCGCGGGGAAAGCGCGACACTCCCGCGCTTTCCCACACGCACTTCACAACTCTTCACCAAGCTTATCCACATGTCTTCCACACAGCAATGGCCGGTTGCCATCGGCGAAGCCGCGCGCCGCGCGGGTGTGTCGGCGCGCATGCTGCGCCATTACGAAAGCCTGGGCCTGCTGCCGCAGGTGGCGCGCAGCGACAGCGGCTACCGCCAGTACAGCGCGGCTGACGTGCATGTGCTGCGCTTCATACGCCGCAGCCGCGACCTGGGCTTCTCGATCGAGGAAATCACCACGCTGCTGGGCCTGTGGCAGGACCAGGAGCGCACCAGCGCCAGCGTCAAGCAGATCGCCCAGGCGCATATCGATAGTCTGTCCGAACGCATCGCCGCGATGCAGGCCATGCAGCGCAGCCTGCAGACGCTGGTGCAGTGCTGCCATGGAGATGACAGGCCCGACTGCCCCATCCTCGATGATCTGGCGGCAGCGGATGAGGTGTCTCCACGTGTGTCTTGAGCACAGGACGTTCATGGTTAGACGCGGCCGGCGAGGTTTCCGCTTGGCGCGAACCCATGTGTTCCGTTCGCCCTGAGCCTGTCGAAGGGTGAACGGCCTGCCCTCAAATCAGCGCCGCAACACCCCCCCCAGCAGCGTCCGCAGACAATGCTCCGCCACCTCCTGCGGTGAATACTCCCCGCCGGGCTGATACCAGCGCCCAATCCAGCTAAGCGCCCCGCCGATCACGAAAGCGGTCATCTTCGGATCGCAAGGCGCCAGGCTTCCCTCCTCCACGCCCAGCGCCACGAGCCGGCGGAATTCGTGGTCTATCTCCGCCTTGATGCGCCGCAGTTCGGCGCGGTTGGGCGCTGAAATCTGTTCTTCGCCCACGCGTATCAGGCACATGCCGAAGTCCTGCGTGACGATGCGCGCATAGACCTGCATGCAGGCCGTGAGCTGGTCGAGCGCCGTGCCGCCCGCGCTGCGCGAGGCCTCGATGCCGCCGAGCATCAGCTGCAGCCCCTGGCGCACGCAGCCCAGCAGGATCTCCTCCTTGTTCTTCACGTAGTAGTACAGCGTGGGCTTGCTCACGCCCAGCCGCGCGGCGATGTCGTCGAGCGAGGTCGCATGAAAGCCGCGCTCGTTGAACAGCTGCGCGGCCGCCGACAGCACGGCCTGGCGCTTGGCCTCGCGCTGCTGCGCGCTGTGCTGCGTCGCGGGCCAGAGCGGTTCCTCTTCTGTGGTGTCTGCGGAGTGCAAGAAAGGGTTCATCAGTGTTTCCATGGGTGGCGGGAAAGTCCCAATGCCGGGACCCGAGGTCGCCAACCAGAATCCTACTCGTGAGTAAGAAGTCTACTCATGAGTAGCCCCCCTCCGGTTCGCACAAACCCGCAGAAGAAGGCCGATGGAGAAACATACCCCAGGCAGCCCCGCTGCCCCCCTGCTTCAGGTCGACGGCATCACGCTCGCGTTCGGCGGCGTCAAGGCGCTCAACGGCGTGGGCTTTGCCGTGCAGCCCGGCTCCATCACCGCGGTGATAGGCCCCAACGGCGCGGGCAAGACCTCGCTGTTCAACACCATCTCGGGCTTCTACCGCCCGGCCCAGGGCCGCATCCTGTTCGAAGGCCAGGACATCAGCCAGGTGCATGCGCCGCAGCGCGCCAGGCTGGGCCTGGGCCGCAGCTTCCAGAACATCGCGCTGTTCCGCGGCATGACCGTGCTCGACAACATCAAGCTCGGCCGCCACGCGCATCTCAAGACCAATGTGCTCGACGCGCTGTTCTACCTGGGCCGCGCGCGCCGCGAGGAAGCCGCGCTGCGCGCCGACATTGAGGAGCGCATCATCGATTTTCTCGAGATCGACCATATCCGCCACGCGCCGGTCTCGGCCCTGCCCTACGGCCTGCAAAAGCGCGTCGAGATGGCGCGCGCCCTGGCCATGCAGCCCAAGGTGCTGATGCTCGACGAGCCCGTCGCCGGCATGAACCGCGAGGAGACCGAAGACATGGCGCGCTTCATTCTCGACGTGCGCGCCGAATGGGGCGTGACCGTGCTCATGGTCGAGCACGACATGGGCATGGTGATGGACCTGTCCGACCATGTGGTGGTGCTCAACTTCGGCCAGGTGATTGCCCAGGGCACGCCGGCCCAGGTCCAGGCCGACCCCGAAGTGATTCGCGCCTACCTGGGCTCGGGCGATGTCGGCGACCTGCGCCAGCGGCTGCATGCGGGGCTCAAGCACACGGCCGCCAGCGTCGCAACAAACGCCGCCGCAACCGACGGCGTGGGAGTCGCATGATGGACTGGGCCTACCTGTTTGAAATCAGCCTTACCGGCCTGGCCGGCGGCGGCCTCTATGCGCTGGCCGCTCTGGCCTTCGTCATGGTCTACAAGGCGACGCGCGTGGTCAACATCGCTATAGGCGAAATCCTGATGGTCGGTGCCTACCTGTTCTTCACCTTCTCGGCGAGTTTCGCGCTGCCGCTGTGGCTGGCGATTCCCGCGGCCGTGCTGTGCTGCGGGCTGCTGGGCGCGGTGATCGAACGCACCATCATCCGGCCGCTGCTGGGCGAGCCGCCGATCTCGGTATTCATGGTCACCGTGGGACTGGCCTCGGTACTGGTGGGCCTGGTGGAGATGATCTGGACCGCCGACCAGCGCCGCCTGCCCGACTTCATGCCCACCCAGCCGATCATGATCGGCGAGGCGTTTCTCGCGCCCAAGATCTTCTGGGGCGCGGTGATTGCCGTGGTGTTCATTGCCGTGGTGCTGCTGGTGTTCCGCTTCTGGCGCGGCGGCGTGGCGCTGCGCGCCACCGCCTCGGACCAGGCCGCGGCCTACTCCATGGGCATCAACGTGCCGCGCGTGTTCTCGCTGGCCTGGGTGGTCTCGGCCATGATTGCCGCGGTCTCGGGAATCATCGTCGGCTCGATAGGCGGCATCTCCTCATCGATGGGCGTGTTCGGGCTGTCGGTGCTGGTGGTGGTGATCGTCGGCGGCCTCGACAGCGTGTTGGGCGCGCTGATAGGCGGGCTGTTCATCGGCCTGATCGAAGCGCTGGCCGGGGCCTTCCTCGGCGGCGAATACAAGCTGCTGAGCACCTTCATCATGCTGGTGATCGTGCTCATGATCCGCCCCTACGGCCTGTTCGGCACACGCGAAATCGAGAGGTTGTAGTCCCATGAGAATCGGCACGCTCAAGCAAAGCTACGTCGCGGATGCGGCACTGTTCGACTCGCGCACGCAGAAGGTCTGGCTGGCCGTGGCGGCCACGCTGCTGTGCATCTTTCCGTTCATGGCCAGCGACTACTGGCTGTACCTGGCCTGCCTGGTGAGCATCAACGTCGCCAGCGCCACCGGGCTCAACATCCTGACCGGTTACACGGGACTGGTGAGCCTGGGGCAGGCGGCGTTCATGGGTCTGGGGGCGTACACCGTCGCCATCCTCGAGACGCGGCTGGGAACGCCCTTCCTGCTCAACCTGCTGGCCGGCGGCATCGTCGCCATGCTGGGCGGCATCGTGGTCGGCATTCCATCGCTGCGCGTCAAGGGTCTGTACCTGGCAATCGCCACGATTGCCGCCTCGTTCATCGCCCACTTCCTGTTTGCCAACCTCGCGCTTACGGGCGGCACCACGGGCATCTCGATGCCGCCGGCGAAGTTCTTCGGCCTGCCACTGGAGACCTCGTTCCGGCTCTACTGGGTGATCGTTCCGGTCACGCTGCTGATGCTGCTGGGCGCGGCCAACCTGTTTCGCACGCGCATCGGCCGGGCCTTCATCGCCATCCGCGACCGCGACATCTCGGCCGAAGTGCTGGGCATTCCGCTGCTGCGCTACAAGCTGCTGTCGTTCGGTCTTTCGTCGTTCTACGCGGGCGTGGCCGGCGGGCTCTGGGCCTACTTCTTTCGCGTGGTCACGCCCGAGAGCTTTCCGCTGCTGATGTCGATCTTCTTCCTGGCCGCGATCATCGTCGGCGGCATGGGCTCCATCCTGGGCGCCATCCTCGGCGCGGTCTTCATGACCATGGTGCCCGAGCTGCTCAAGCTGGTGGTCGATCTGCTGCCCGGCGGCAGCGAGCTCACGGTGTTCCTGTCGCCGGTGCGCACCATCATCTTCGGTCTGCTGATCATTGGTTTTCTGGTGTTCGAGCCGCTGGGGCTCGCAGAAGTGTGGCGGCGCATTCGCCGCTTTTTCCACCTGTGGCCTTTCCGCAATTGAGCGGCAGCGCCCTGTCATCGACGAGGAACAAAGCATGCAACAGAACCTGACTTCCCAGCGCCGCCGCTCGCTGCTGCTGGCCGCCGGCGCCAGCCTCGCCGCGCCGCTGGCCGCGCAGGCCCAGACCGGCGGCGAAGACATCGTCATCGGCGGCTCGATTCCCATGACCGGCGTGTTTGCCTTCGCCGGCGTGGGCATCAACCTGGGCATTGGCGACTACGTGAAGATGGTCAACGACGCCGGCGGCATCAAGGGCCGCAAGCTGCGCTACGTGCCCGAGGACACGGGCTACAAGGTGGACGTCTCGGTCGCGGCCTACAAGAAGCTCACCAGCCAGAACAAGATCAATCTCTATTACGGCGACTCGACGGGCTTCTCCAAGACCATCAATCCCGAGCTGGACCGCAACGGCGGCATCCTGATGGCCGGCGCCTCGTTTGCCACCGAGCTCAACGACCCCAAGAAATACCCCAACCAGTTCCTGGTCGGCCCCGACTACACCGAGATGTTCGGCATCCTGCTCAAGCACATTGCCAAGGAGAAGCCCGGCGCCAAGGTGGCCTTCGTCTACTCCGACTCCGAGTTCGGCCGCGACCCCATCGAGGCCAGCGAAGCCCTGGCCAAGAAGCTGGGCCTCACGGTGCCCGTCAAGCTGATGACGCCGGCCGGCAGCGTCGACGTGTCGACCGAAGTCATCAAGCTGCGCCGCGCCGCGCCCGACTACACCATCTTCCACGGCTACATCCTCGCGCCCATTCCCGAGTTCATCACCCAGGGCAAGCAGATGGGCATGACCAGCAAGTGGATGGGAACGTTCTGGACCATGGACAGCTCCACCGTGATGAAGATGGGCCCGGCCGGCGACGGCTTCATGGGCGTCATGCCCTACCGCTACTACTACGACACATCGGCGCCCGCACCCACCCTCGACAAGATCCGCAAGCTGCGCCCCGAGTACCAGAGCACGGCCTACATGCAGGGCTATCTGGCGGCCATGCTGTTCGTCGAATCCGCCAAGCGCTGCCTCGACGCCGGCAAGCCGCTCAACGGCCCCAACCTCAAGGCCGCGCTCAACAGCCTCAAGGACTTCGACACCGGTGGCCTGATCGGCGTGCCCATCACCATCCGCGGCAACTCCATTCCCGTGGGCCGGGTCTACCGCGCCGACATGGCGGCACAGAAGATGGTGCCGGCCTCGGACTGGATCGCGCTCTGACGCAATGGAAAACAGCATGACCCGACCGGCCCCCGACCTGGTCCTCGAAGTCAACAACATCGAGGTCATCTACAACAAGGTGGTGCAGGCGCTGCGCGGCCTGTCGCTGATCGTGCCGCGCGGCGAGATCGTGGCGCTGCTGGGCAGCAACGGCGCTGGCAAGTCGACCACGCTCAAGGCCATTTCCGGCCTGCTGGCGCTGGAGAACGGCGCGCTGGCCAGCGGCAGCATCGCCTTCAACGGCCAGCCGCTGGCCCAGCTCGCGCCGCAGCAGCTGGTGCGCCGCGGGCTGTCGCACGTGATGGAAGGCCGGCGCGTGTTCGAAGACCTGACGGTGGAGGAGAACCTGGTCGCGGCCAGCTATGCGCTCACAGGACGGCCCGACGCCAGACCCGACTATGACCTGGTCTACAGCTACTTTCCGCGCCTGCACGAGCGCCGCAAGGGCCTTGCCGGCTATCTGTCGGGCGGCGAGCAGCAGATGCTGGCAATTGGCCGCGCGCTGATCGCCGAGCCCACGCTGATCCTGCTCGACGAACCCTCGCTGGGCCTGTCGCCCAAGCTGGTCGAGGACATCTTCGGCATCATCGCGCGCATCAACGCCGAGCGCGGCACGTCGATGCTGCTGGTCGAGCAGAACGCCACCGTGGCCCTGGCCGTCGCCCACCGCGGCTACATCATGGAAAACGGCAAGATCGTGATCGACGGCCCGGCCGAACTGCTGGCCGGCGACGCCGACGTGCGCGAGTTCTATCTCGGCATGGGCGGCGCGGGCGAAGCCAAAGGCTTCAAGGACATCAAGCACTACAAGCGCCGCAAGCGCTGGCTTTCCTAGGAATTGTTCCACATGAAACATTCCACCTCCCTGCCCGACCGCACCCTGCCCCAGCAGCTGCGCGAACTCGCGCGCAGCCAGCCCGATCGCGTTGCCATCCGGCAAAAGGATTTCGGCATCTGGAAGCCCGTGACCTGGGCCAGCTACTACCAGCGCGCCGGCCATTTCGGCCTGGGGCTGCACGCGCTGGGCCTGCGCGCCGGCGGCCATATGGGCGTGATTTCCGAAAACCGGCTCGAGTGGGTGCTGGCGCAGATGGGCTGCGGCCTGGTCGCGGGCGTCACCGTGGGCGTCTACCCCACAAGCCCAACCAACGAAGTCGCCTACGTGGTCGCGCATGCCGACATCTCCATCATGGTCTGCGAAGACCAGGAGCAGGTCGACAAGCTGCTGGCCGCGCGCGCCAGCCTGCCGCGGCTCACGCATATCGTGGTCATGGAGACCAAGGGCCTGCGCAGCTACACGCCCGATGAGCGCCAACTGATCGCGACCTTTGCCGAAGTCGAGGCCCTGGGCCGCGCGGCCTGGAACGCGGGCCAGCACGCCCTGATTGACGAAGCGCTGGCGCAGCAGGCATTCGACGACATCGCGCTGATGATCTACACCTCGGGCTCGACCGGCAAGCCCAAGGGCGCGATGATTTCGTGGCGCAATATCCGCGGCGTCGCGCCGGGCATCATCGAGAGGCTGCAGCTGAGCTCCGAGACGCGCCATCTGTCCTATCTGCCGCTGTGCCATGTGGCCGAGCAGATGCTGACCACCTTCGTGCCCATCTATCTGGGCGCGCAGGTGCACTTCGGCGAGTCGATACGCACCGTGCAGGAAGACCTGCGCGAAGTCGCCCCGAACATGTTCCTGGGCGTGCCGCGCATCTGGGAAAAGATGCACGCCAGCCTGAGCATCAAGCGGCTGGAGACCGGGCGCTGGCAGCGCCAGCTGATGGACCGCGCGATCGCCGCCTGCACGCCGCTGGCCGACAAGCCGCGCGCGCAATGGAGCGTAGTCGACAAGCTCACCTACGGCCTCTGGTACTGGCTGGTGCTACGCGCGCTGCAGAACTTCCTGGGACTGCGCTGCGTGCAGGTTGCGCTGACCGGCGCGGCGCCGATTCCCGCCGAGGTCGTGCGCTATTTCCGTGTGCTGGGCATTCCGCTGGTCGAGGTCTACGGCCTGACCGAGTCGACGGGCATGGTGCTGGGACACCGCCTCGACCAGGTCATTCCCGGCACCGTGGGCGAAGCGATTGAAGGCGTGGAATGGCGGCTGGCCGACAGCGGCGAGCTGCAGATCCGCGGCGACATGGTGTTCGCGGGCTACTACAACAACCCCGAGGCCACGGCCGCAACGCTGCAGGACGGCTGGCTGCATACCGGCGACGTGGTGCGCGAGGAACAGGGGCAGCTCAAAATCGTCGATCGCCTGAAAGACATCATGATCACCGCGGGCGGCAAGAACCTCACGCCGTCCGAGATCGAGAACACGATGAAGGCCAGCCCCTACATCAAGGAATGCGTGATCGTTGCCGAAGGTCGCAAGTTCGTTGCCGCGCTGGTGATGCTGGACGCCGAGACCGTGGGCCAGTGGGCGCAGTCGCGGCGCATTCCGTTCACCCACTTCCGCTCGCTGGCCGAGCACCCCGAAGTGCTGGCGCTGATCGACGGCGAAATCGCCGCGGGCAACGCGCGCCTGGCCCAGGTCTCGCAGATCCGAAAATTCCATCTGCTGACCAAGGAACTGGACCATGACGACGGCGAAGTCACGGCAACGATGAAGGTGCGCCGCGCAAGCATCTACAAGGCCTATGGCAGCGAAATCGAGGCGCTTTACCAATGAACTCTCCCTCCCCTCCCGACGAGCCGTTGCGCATCGAGCGCGACGGCGCCATCGTCACGCTGGTCTTCAACCGACCCCAGGCGCTCAATGCGATCAACGTCGCCATGGCCCAGGCCCTGCTCGCCGCGCTGCAGGACATCGCGCGCGACGCCAGCGTGCGCGCGCTGGTGCTGCGTGGTGCAGGCCGGGCCTTCATGGCCGGCGGCGACCTGCTGACGCTGCAGCGCGACCCGCTGGCCGGCGTCGATGCGCTGCTCGAGCCGCTGAACCAGGCGCTGCTGCTGCTCGCCAATTTGAACGCCCCGGTGATCGCCCAGGTCCAGGGCGCGGCAGCGGGCGCGGGCCTGAGCCTGATGCTGCAGGCCGACTTCGTGCTGGCCGCCGAAGGCGCGCAGTTCAACCTGGCCTATATCAACCTGGGCGCAAGCTGCGATGTGGGCGCGTCCTGGGCGCTGCCGCGCTGGGTAGGTTTGCGCCGCGCGCTCGAGATATCGATGCTGGGCGACGCGCTCGATGCACCTCAGGCGCTGCAGATGGGGTTGATCAACCGTGTCTTGCCGGCCGCAGAATTGCCGGGCGAAGTCCAGCGCCTGGCCCAGCGCCTGGCCCGGGGCCCGACCCAGGCGCTGGGCCATATGCGCCGGCTCATGCGTGCCTCGCTGGAGACAGACCTCCAGACCCAGCTTCACGCAGAATGGCAGGCGTTTCGGGCATGCGCGCAGACAGACGATCTGCGTGCCGGCATTGATGCATTCTTTCAAAAGCAGCCGGCGCGCTTCACGGGCCGTTGACTGCAAAGTTATCCACAGGATCAGGCCATGACCACTCGCGAAATTTTCGTCGTCAGCAGCGCACGCACCGCCATAGGCACCTTTGGCGGCAGCCTGAAAGACGTCCCCAACACCCAGCTCGCCACCACGGCCGTCAAGGCCGCGATCGCGCGCTCGGGCCTGGACCCCGAGGCCATTGGCCATGTGGTCATGGGCAATGTGATTCCCACCGATACCAAGGACGCCTATCTGAGCCGCGTCGCGGCCATCGACGCCGGCTGCCCTATTGAAACGCCCGCGTTCAACGTCAACCGGCTGTGCGGCTCGGGCCTGCAGGCCATCGTTTCGGCGGCCCAGGCGATCGCTCTGGGCGACTGCGACATCGCCGTCGGCGGCGGCTCGGAATCGATGAGCCGCGGCCCCTACTTCGACACCGCCGCGCGCTGGGGCGCGCGCATGGGCGACGCCAAGAGCATCGACTACATGCTGGGCATACTGCACGACCCCTGGCAAAAAATGCACATGGGCATCACCGCCGAAAACGTCGCTGCGCGCTACAAGATCTCGCGCGAGCAGCAGGACCAGCTCGCGCTGCAAAGCCAGCAGCGCGCGGCCACGGCCATCGAAGCCGGCTACTTCAAGCAGCAGATCGTTCCCGTGGAAATCGCCACGCGCAAGGGCACGGTGCTGTTCGACACCGATGAGCATGTGCGCGCCGCAACCACGCTCGAGGTACTGGCAGGCATGAAGCCCGCGTTCCAGAAGGATGGCGGCAGCGTCACCGCCGGCAATGCCTCCGGCCTCAACGACGGCGCGGCCGCCGTGGTGCTGGTCGCGGGCGATCGCCTCGCCGGCCTCAACGCCAAGCCCCTGGCCCGCCTCGTGGGCTATGCGCATGCGGGCGTGGATCCCGCCTATATGGGAATCGGCCCGGTGCCCGCAACGCAGAAGGTGCTGGCGCGCACCGGCCTGAAGATCAGCGACATGGACGTGATCGAAGCCAACGAAGCGTTTGCCGCCCAGGCTTGCGCCGTAATCCAGGAGCTGGGCCTGGACCCGGCCAAGGTCAACCCCAACGGCTCGGGCATCTCGCTGGGCCACCCGGTGGGCGCGACCGGCGCCATCATCACCACCAAGGCGATTGCCGAGCTGCAGCGCACGGGCGGACGCTATGCGCTGGTGACCATGTGCATTGGCGGCGGCCAGGGCATTGCGGCGATCTTCGAAAGAGTGTGACGCGCGCGCTTTCCACATAAAAAAAGAGCCGCATCAAGCGGCTCTTTCTCATGGTGCAGGAACGCCTCAGAACGGCGCCGATTCCGGATCCGAATCCTCGGGCGCTTCCTTGGGGCCGGTCACGGCCATGGCCTTGCCCTTGGCCGCGGCCAGGCGCACGCCCAGCACTTCGGCCGGTGCCCCCTGCTGCAGCGCGGCCGGCAGGCCCTCGCCGAGCGCCGTGCGGCCTTCGCCGCCCAGGGCCTCGATCAGATCGGGCAGCAGCTTGCTGAGCTCGCCCGTGGCAATTGCCACGTCGGCGTCAAAGCCGCCGTCGTCCTTGGACTGACCGTCGAACACGGTTTCCAGGAAGGTGATCTTCTTGACCTGCAGGCCTTCGGTCAGCACCAGGGAAACGCGGTCGTCCCAGGTCAGCGCGAGCTTGGTGGGCAGCTTGCCGGCCTCTATGTGCGCCTTGACTTCATCGATGTCCAGCGGGTGGCGCGCATAGCGCACCACCGACTTGGCCTCGTCGGCGCTCTTGAGCTCGCACTCCTGGTCTATGGTGAAGCCCACGGGCGGCTCCTGGCTGGACAGCCAATGCGCCATGGCGGCCTGGGCCGCGGTCTGCGTGTCGAGCAAGGCGACGGCAAAGCCAGGCAGTCCATCGACCAGCAGCGTCACGACTTCGTCGGCGCGTGTCTGGCTGCCGGTGTCGAGCACCAGAAAGCGCGCGTCGGGGTCTATCCAGATCCACATGCCGCCCTGCTTGGTGAAAGCCATGGGCAACAGGTCGAGCTTGGCTTCGTCCTTGAGCTCCTGCTTTTCCTTCTTGCCGGGCTTGCGGCCCGAATTGCGCTCGATCGCATCGGCCTTTTCCTGCACCTTGCGGTTGAGCACGCTGGCCGGCAGCATCTTGCTTTCGCTCATGAAGCGCAGGATCCACTGCCCGCCGACCGACTCGGCAAACAGGCCTTCGCCTTCGCCGCGCGGCTGCACCCAGCCGGCAGAGCGCTCCTGCGTGGCGCCGCACTCGGTGAACGGCGTGCGCGCCAGCGCTTCCTCCACCTGCTCCAAAGTACCCTGCCATTGCTCGGCAATGCGGTACACGATCATGTTCTTGAACATCCACTACCTTCGTTCATTCGGCAAAGGGGTTTGTCGCCGGCGCGCGCCGACACTCCCCGCACCCGGTGATGACCATCATCACCCTGATTGATTTGAAATCTACAAGCCTCGGCGCAAACCATACAAGGCTTCGGCGGCCGCGTGCCTGTAAAAAAGCGTTTCACGGCGACGCCGCAACTTGGCACTACTTTACACAGCATCACGCAGCCCACATGCGAGCGTTACATGCGCATCGCAAACTGACATCCAGCGCTGCAGTTTCCCCGCCACAGCGTGTTCTTCCATCCCAAGAAAGGATCAGCTCCATGGCTATTTTCCAACGTACCCTGACTGCCACCGCCGCCGCTGCCACCGTCTTTGCCGCGCTGGCCATGCCGACATGGGCCCAGACACCGGCCGCAGCTCCCGCAGCAGCCACAAGCATCGCCGCCGAACCCGCAGCCCGTGGTCCAGGCCACCACCCGCGTGACCCTGCGGCGCATGAAAAGCGCATGGCCGAAAAGGCCCAGAAATTCCAGACGGCGCTGCAACTCACGCCCGCCCAGCAAGCCGGCTGGAACACCTACCGCGAAGCGGTCAAGCCCCAGCCCCATGGCAAGCGCATGGACCGCGAGAGCTTCGCCAAATTGACCACGCCGCAACGCATAGACCACATGCAGCAGCAGCGCGCCGAACGCAATGCCCAGGCAGACCGTCGTGCGCAAGCGACCAAGACCTTCTATGCAACGCTGAGCCCCACGCAGCAGAAAACCTTTGACGCCGAGAGTCTGCGCTTTGGCCCGCATCACGGCAAGCGCCATGGCCCCCATGGCGAACATCGCCACGCACCTGCGGCCGCAGCGCCTGCCAAGTAACTCATGCCCAGGCCCTCGCGGCTTGCCACCCCCCAAAGCAGGCCTTGTGCCTGCTTTTTTCATGGCGAATCGATGGTCAGCGTTGCGCCGGCTGCGCAAGCCCCTACAGCGCTTGAGGGGGGAAAAGCATCACGCGACATTTGCTGTCAAAAACATGGTTTCATCCTCCATACACTTGTTTAAAAGCGTAATTTATTCAGTCCATTGGAGTTGTTAACAATGCCGTTGAAACCATCTCGCCTCGCCTCCTCATGGACCGCTGGCATGGCCTTACTGTTAGCCAGTTGGGGCGCGCAGTCCCAACCCGTTTTCAATGACCACTCTCCCACCTGGTATGCGCAGGGCGCCGTGGGGGCCAGCGATGCCTATGCAGCCAGCGTAGGTGTGACCTTGCCCTGGAAGCAATGGACCTACGGTCTGGGCTCTGGCCAGGTCACCGGTCACTGGGATCTGTTTGCGAGCCACTGGTCCAGCCATACGCTCAGAGATGAACGCCAGCGCTCCTATGTCATTGGCGTGATACCCACGCTGCGCTGGCGTGGCGATCAAGGCCGGTCGCCCTGGTTCGCTCAGGCCGGCACCGGTCTCGCATGGTCCAGCGCCTACTACCAATCGCACGACAAGCTTTTCAGCACGCGCTACAACTTCGCCACACACCTCGCCGTAGGCACCAATTTCGGCGCGCGGCGCGAACACGAGGTCATGTTGCGCCTTGAACATTTTTCGAATGCCGGCATCAAGCGCCCCAACCCGGGCGAAAACTTCCTGCAACTGCGCTACGCCCACCGGTTCTGAAACTGATCAGTTATCCACAGAGTCGCCCGGAAAAGCTGCAAACTCTGCCCCCGAACCGCCCGCCAGGGCGGTTTTTTTATGCCTCGCATGCCTGTGGATAAACCTGAGGAGAAAATTGGGAAATCTATACAGTTATCCACAAGCATACTGATCATTTGAAAGTTGTACCCAATCGGCATGCAGCAGCGACAGCCCTCTGGACACATGCTTTCAAGCATTGCAACCTATTGATTTCAATGGATAAATCCAAGTTATCCACAAAAAATGGGCGCCTCTACTACTACGACTATCTATAAATAGAAATATTAGGAATAACAACAGCGCACAATTTTTGGGCAGCTTTTCAGAAGTTGCCTCAATGCGGTTGGCGTGCCTTTTCGATCCAAGGCTCGACAAAAAATAAACACAGCAGCAAAACAACTGTGGAAAGTAACCATAAAAAAAGTTATCCACTCCTAAATTAATAGCTAACTATCCAATAAATGCTAGGCAAATATCACTAAATCTGTGGAAAAAACAACAGCCGCAGACTCTGTGGATATCTAAATATCAACCTCTTTGTTATCCACAGGAAATTCAGATTTATGAAAGTTATCCACTTTTGCCGTACATCGAGAACAGGGCTTCACGCACAGCCTTTTGGAAAACATAAGATGTTGATTTTTATAAGGAAATTTAAGTTATCCACAGAAACAGCGCGGATCTACTACTACGACTAATTTCTTATAGTGAAATAAATGAACAACTAGGAGAGTTCCTGGGACAAGCCGTCGAAACACCGCATCCAGGCAAATCCGTCTTGCATCGCAGACGGAAAAAGCGCAAAGTTCAAACCTCCATGAACCGGACAAGCATGAAAAACGCCGGGTTTTCTGGAAAAAATGACCAATTTGGGGACAACTACCTCTGAAATTACTCAAAACGAAGAGTTGTCCACAGCTTGTTATCAACATCGGTGGAAAAATGCGCGGCGCCATGGCCAGGCGTGGCTAAGTCGTTGTTTTTATTAGGTGTTCAAATAAATTCAACGCAATGCAGCCGCTGGCGCTGCGGCTGTAACCCGGTTACATGCGGTTTTTTTGGGTGTTCGCCCCTTGTTTTGGCACGCGTTGGGACAGATTCGGACCTTGGCAGAGGCAAAGCAAGACGCGAGGCGGGATGGAGGACCTGTGAGTGCCCGGCTCCGCCGCAGGAACGGCCTGCAGGGCCATTGACGTCACGGCGAGGGAAAGCCGGTCATGTGAGCGTTGGGCGGCCAGAAGTCAAATGCAGGCACCGATGCCCGGCGTTTCAGACCAAGGCGCGATATGCGTGGCGAAGGGCCCGCAAGGCCTCAGGAAGGGCCGCAACCGCCAGGACGATGGCAGGGGTGAGGAAATCATCAAACCGCGGGCCCTGGCGGTTTGTGCGCGTTCTGGGCGAAGCGCGCTGGAGATATCGATGGAGCGATGGCTCCATCGGGGGCCCGTTGCCGGCGCCACGTGCGCCGCAATGCCAGGCTCAGGCTTTTTTCAGAAACACCGACTTGAGCATGAAGCTGCCCTGCTCGGTCTTGCAGTCGACGTCATGGTCGCCGTTGCCATGGACCAGGCGAATGCTCTTGATCTTCGTGCCCTTCTTGATCACGGTCGATGATCCCTTGACCTTGAGGTCCTTGATCAGCAGCACCGCGTCGCCATCGGCCAGCAGCGTGCCGTTGGCATCGCGGATGCTGCCGTCGCCGGTCTCGCTTTCCTCTGCTGCCTCCTGGCCGCTTTGGGGCCACTCAAACGCGCAGTCGGGGCACAGGTAGCTCGCGCCGTCGGGATAGGTGTTCTCAAGGCCGCACTGGGGGCAGGCCGGGACTTGTTCTGGCATGGGGAAAACTTTCTCTTTCAAGTGGAAACGATGCAATGGTTGATGGGCCCTGCCCTTTTATCTTGGCGGGCGCTTTTCGAGCGCAAAAGGCGGCAGGCCGTTGAGCAGCCGCTGGCCATAGCTGGTGTGCACCAGGCGCTTGTCATAGCAGTAGACAAATGCCCGGTCCTCTTCGGTGCGGATCGCACGGCCTACCCATTGGGCCAGGCGTATGGCCGTGGCGGGCACCACGAGCTCGCTGAAGGGGTCCCTGCCTGCGCTGCGCAGCCATTCGGCGCGGGCTTCTCCCACGGGGTCGTCTGGCGGGGCAAACGGCAGCTTGGTGATGAACAGCGACTCGCATAGTGCGCCCGGCAGATCCAGCCCCTCGCCGAACGACTGCATGCCGAAGATGATGGAGGGCTGGCCGTCTGCGACCCGCTCGCGGTGCAGGGCCAGCAGCTGGGCGCGCGGCATGGCCGTTTGCACCAGCACATTGGCGCGCATTGCGGTCGAGAGGGCGTCGACGGCCTGGCGCATCTGCTCGCGCGAAGTGAAGAGCACCAGCGCGCCGGATTCGACGCGTGCCAGGTCATGCAGCAGCGCCTCCACCATCTCGCTGGTGAAGGCGCTGGCCTGGCGTGGATCGGCATGGGTCTGCGCGGCAACGAATATGCCCTGGGACGCGTAGTCGAACGGGCTGGGCACTTCGAGCGTGGTTACTGCCGCATCGCCGTGCAGGCCGGATTCGCGCAGGAAGAAGTCAAATTGTCCACAGCTTGTTAAAGTGGCCGAAGTCAGCACCGCGCCGCGTACCTGCGACCACAGATGGCGGCGCAGAGTCGCTCCCGGCAGCAGCGGACTGGCATGGGCCTTGACCACGATGAACTCGCCATCTGTCTCCAACGTGAACCATTTTGCGTTGGGAACATACTGACTGTCGTCATTTTCAGCAGGCTGCTGCAGCAGCAGCTGGGCCGTGTCGTATACCGATTCGAGTCGGGGTGCGAGTGCGCCGACCTGTGCATACATTGTGGATAACCTGCGAGCTTCTTCGGGTTTGTCGCGGATCTCCACGCGCAGTGCCTTGGAGATTGCGCGCAGTGCGTCCAGAAAGCCACTGGCGTGGTGCGAAGCCTGGGCCAGGGGTTCGAGCAGAGCCTCGGGCAGTATTCCGCGCGTTGCGCGCACCCGCGCCGGTCCCCAGCTGTCCTTCTGCGACTTGAGTTCGTCGCCGTAGAAATCCATCACCAGGCGGGCCAGATCCTGCAGCGTCTGGCGCAGCTGGCTCGAGTGGGTCGGTACGTCGGCGACCTCCTCGACTTCGAGCATGGTGCCCACGCGCAGCGCGCGGCTGGCGAGTTTGTCTATCCAGCCCAGACGGCTCAAGTCAAGTGCGCAGGCGAATTGGGACAGTGCGGTGGCCGGCAGGTGGTGGGCCTCGTCGAGCACCAGCAGACAGTTGTCCAGGTCGGGCAGCAGGCGCGCGCCCAGCGAAGACAGCAGCAGATCATGGTTGGCCACGATCACCTGGGCCGCAACCATGGATTTGCGGCGTTCATAGTAAGTGCAGCCATCGAAAGCCGGGCAATGTTTGCCGGTGCAGGAGCTCGACTCGGCCGCGACCGGACTCCAGGCCTCGGGTTCGGGGGGCGTGGCCAGCGAGTCGCGGTCGCCGTCCCAAACTCCTGTGGCCATGGCGTCGGCCATGCTCGCATAGAACTGCATGCGCGCCTCGAGTTCCTGGGCCGGACGCGCCCGGGTCGCGGCTTCTTCCTCGGCGAACAGGTCGTCGGCCGCGTCATGCGATTCGCCCGTGCCCGCGAGGCGCTCGAGCTTGAGCTTGCAGACAAAGCGTCCGCGGCCCTTGGCGAGGGCGAATTTGAACGGCTGCTCAAGCTGTGCGGCGAGGGCCGGCAAATCCTTGTTGACCAACTGCTCCTGCAGCGCCACGGTCGCGGTCGAGATCAGCACCCGGGTGCCGCGCGCCAGCGCGAGCGTGATCGCGGGAATGCTGTAGGCCAGCGATTTTCCAACGCCCGTTCCGGCTTGAATTACCGCAATGGAGCGTTCCGGCTCCGGAGCATCGTCATCGACTTTTCCGAGCTGGGCGGTGCTGAACGTGGTGGCGACCTGGGCCGCCATGCGCCGCTGACCTTCGCGGCCGCGAAACCCGGGGATGGACGCGACGACATCATCGAACGATTCAAGGCCCAACTGGGCCCACTTTTGCTGGGACATTGAGAGCGGAATGGACTGGCTTTTCGAGGGCCTGTCGGTATAAATAAGAAATAAAACACAGATATGTAGTGAATAAAATGTTAAATCTTATGTTTTCTACGCTACATACGGTGCTTTTGAGCACATACAACCTGTGTTGCATACGCGTTCGAGCCGGTCATGGAAGTGCCGACTGTGTATTTTCGCAGGACTGAGAATTCTGTGGATAAGAGCGGATAAGTTTTTGCCGGCTTCTGTGGGAGGAAACTTATCCACAGCATTTTTTGCGTGACTTCAGGTACATACACTGTGCGTATCTCTGGGGACAGCTATGCGGATTGTCAGAGGATTGCATGGAAAATTCGTTGCCTGCCAATGACTTGCGCCGACTATCCACAGGTTTTCCAGAAAGCTGGCTGGAGATGACCCAAAACCACACAGGCATCAGCAGCCATTTATCCACAGTACAGCCTGCACATAGCGTGCCTGCGCTGTGCATAGTGATGCGCCCCTGCGATGGGTTGCGCACGCATGGACCCATCCCGGGCGACGGCTGCGGCTCAAATCCCGGCGATTCCCGTTTCTGCTTAAAAAACAGGCAAAAAAAGCTCAATCTTTGGCAGTCTGCGCCCAAAAAATGGGGTTTACCCGGGGGGATTTGGTTTAAAGCTATTCATAACGTAGCTGTAAAGTGTTGTTTTAAAAGGATATATCGGGTTTTGCAGCCGATTTCAGCTTTGGCGATGGGCAAGCCGTGAAAGCATGCTTGCCCATGGTTTGTAATTTTTCTTATCTTTTTGTTCGGCTGATTCGGCTATCTGAAACCATATGCCCATAGCCTGAATAAAAATGACGCTGTGGTATTGCGCAGAGAGTGCAACAATGTGTTGTCGAACCTGGCTGCTTGGTTTACCTGCCCATTGATTTCCAGACGCGGACCTGCCGCGTTGCACAGGGCTTGGTACGGAGGACGCTGCCGGTGCTCGCAACGCCAACAACCACAGTGTGAACAGGCTTAAGCTTCCATATGCCCACGTCGCCTCTCACTTCGTCCGCGATGGATAACGCTTCATACCTTTACAGGCATGAACTGCAAAGCCGTTACCGCTGGCTGCGCTTTGCTCCGGACATAGAGCGCGAATTCATGAATTTCCTGCGCGAATCCCAATCGGTGAATTTCGTGGCTTGCGCCTGGATCGGGCTCGCGCTGTGGCTGGGCATTGTGGGCTGGGATGTGCTGCGCTACCTGCAGCACATTCAAGGTACGGCGATCGAGGCGAGCTATCTGCACATCATCATTCCCACGCGGCTGGTGAATCTGCTGGCGCTGGGCGCACTGCTGATCAGTCTGCCGCGTCTGCGTCACAGCGCATGGATGGGGACTGCGGGCCTGGCGACCATCGCGGTGTATTGCGTCTGCGCTTTCATATGCGCCTATGTGTACAACCGGCTGGACATCCGCGATGGCATGGCCGCATCGATCCTGATTTTGATGACGGTGCTGTTTCCCTGCGGCATGACGCTCAGGCAGGCGCTGCCGACCAGTGCGCTGCTCATTGCTGCCTACTGGCTCACGGCATGGCAGTTTCTGTCGCCCGCACGCTGGGAAGCGTTTCGCGACACCGGCAGTCTGCTGATGGTGTGCCTGGGCATGATGGCCTTCGGCAGCTATCTGCGCGAACGCGGCGCGCGCGAGCAGTTTCTGCTGCGCCGCCTGCTGGATTGGGAGGCCGCCCACGACCCGCTCACCGGCCTGGCCAACCGCCGCAGCTTCCAGCGGCATTTCGACGTCTGCCTGGCGCAGGCGCAGCGCGACGGCAAGACGTTGATGCTGGCCATCCTGGACCTCGACCATTTCAAGCTCTACAACGACCATTACGGCCACAAGGCGGGCGACCGGGCGTTGCAGCAGGTGGCGCTGGTCCTCGGACACTATGCGGCGCGTCCCATGGACATGGCGATACGCCTGGGCGGCGAGGAATTCGGTCTGCTGAGCTATGCCGACGAAGCGCCGGCGCTGACCCGGCGCATGCAGCATCTGCTCGCGCAGCTGCAGGGGCTGCATATCCTGCATGAATACTCGCCCACGGCCTCGTGCCTCACGGCCAGCATAGGCATCGCCCAGGCCGAGCCCGCGGCCACCACCGACAGCCTGTTCCTGCAGGCCGATGCCCAGCTTTACCGTGCCAAGGAAGCGGGCCGCAACCGGGTCTGCGGGCCCGACACCAGTGCGGAGGCCGGCAGTGCCAAGCCTGCCGAAAAGTCCGCCGTCGCGTCCGCCTGAGCGCTAGGCCCGCGGCGCCGTTCAGGCGATCGGATTGCCGTTCTTGTGCGCAATGACCTGGGCCATGATGCTCACGGCGATTTCGGCCGGCGTCTTGCTGCCTATGGACAGGCCAGCGGGCGAGTGCAGGCGCGCGAGCGTGTCGGGCGCGACATCGAAATGCTCCTGCATGCGCTCGCGCCGGCTCTGGGCGTTGCGGCGCGAACCGATGGCGCCGACATAGAAGGCCGGGCTCTGCATGGCTTCGAGCAAGGCCATGTCGTCTAGCTTGGGGTCGTGGCTCAGCGCGATCACGCAGCTGCGCAGATCGGGTCTGAAGGCCGTCACGGCGTCATCGGGCATCAGCGTGCTGCGCTGCACGCCCTGGATCTGCAGCGAGGCCATGTATTCCTGGCGCGGGTCGCAGATGGTCACGACGAAACCGTTGAAGATGGCCATGGTCGCGAGGTATTCGCTCAGCGTGCCCGCGCCTATGAGCAGCATGCGGTAGCCCGGTCCCAGCACGTTGTGCAGGGTCTGGGCGTCGATGGCCAGCGCCTGGGGCGCATCGGTCTGGCCCAGCGTGGCCTGGCCGGTCGCCAGATCCAGGCTGCGGCGCACCAGCGCGCCCGACAGCAGCTGTTCGGTCAGTTGCAGCAGCTCCTGTGCATCCGGGTCGAATTCGAGCACCAGTTCGAGCGTGCCGCCGCAGGGCAGGCCGAAGCGATGGGCTTCGTCGGCGGTGACTCCGTAGGTGACATGGCGCGGCGGCTGGGCCCAGCCGCGCGCATGGTCCATCTGCTCGCCCAGGCGTGTGTAGCGCTGCAGCAGGTCGTCCTCGATGCAGCCGCCCGAGACCGAGCCTACGGTCTGGCCGTTTTCGCACAGCGCCATCATCGCGCCCACGGGCCGGGGCGACGAACCCCAGGTGCGCACGACCGTGGCGAGCACGGCGTGCAGGCCCTGGGCACGCCAGCGGTGCAGTTGTTGCAGGACGGTGATATCGATGTGGTTCATGCGGCGTGCTTGCGAGAAATATGCCCATCCATATCCGACCCTTCGATCCTTCGACCGGCTCAGGACTCAGGGCGAACGGGTAAATGGCCGGTCCTTCAATCCTTCGTCGGGCTCGGAGCCCAGGGCCCAGAGGTGACGAAGAACGAAGGGTTGCATGGAAAGTGTAGACCGGGCCACCGCGCTGCGCTCTGTGCGCTGGCCCTTTGCACACTCAGTGGTGGGCCTTGGCCGGATCGGTCTCGGCGCGCACCTTGGCCACGGTCTGCTTCAGGTCGGGCCATTCCTGCAGGCCGTACTGGGCGCGCATGGTGTTGAGCAGCACCGCGATCTGCGCGTCGCTGAGCGCGTAGCGGAACGACGGCATGGTACCCAGTTCCGCATGCGCGGGCGCCTGTATGCCTTCGAGCACGGCGCGCACGGCGTTGTTGGGCGACTGCGCATGCATGTTGGTGTTGAGCGCGAGTTGCGGGCGGCTGCCGAACGTGGATTCGGCAAGCTGGCCCTGCGGATCGCTGCTGTGGCAGCTCATGCACGCGCCCTGGTACAGGCGCAGGCCCTGGGCATCGGCGGGAACGGCTTGCGCGGTCTCGGCCTTGCGCACCAGTGCCTGGGCGTCGACGGGCTGGGCGTCGGCCTTCTTGTACGACAGGATGTACGTGGTCAGCGCCTGCAGGTCCTTGTCGTCGAGCTGGGCCAGGCCATGGGCCACGGGGGCCATGGGGCCAGCCGCCACGCCATGGCGCTGCGAGGCACCGGTGCGGAAATACTGCAGCAGGTCATCGGACGTCCAGGGCACGGGCGCGGCCGTGGCCGTGGTCAGCGCAGGCGCATCCCAGCCTTCGGCGGAACCGCCGGCCAGGTGGAAGATGCCTTTCTTTTCGCCGGCAAACGCATCGCGTGGCGAATGGCAGGCACTGCAGTGGCCCAGGCCTTCGGCGATGTAGGCGCCGCGGTTCCATTCGGGCGTCTGGGTGGCGACATCGGCCACGGGGCCGGGTGTCAGATTCATCCAGTTCCAGACCGCGATGCCACGGCGGATGTTGAACGGAAAGCCCAGCGCGGTTTGCGGCGCTTCGCTTTTGACCGCGGGCTGCGACATCAGATAGGCATAGATGTCATGCATATCTGCGTCCGTCACGCGCGTGAACGCGGTGTACGGGAACGCGGGGTACAGATGCCGGCCTTCGCGGTCCACGCCGTGGCGCATGGCGCGCTCGAACGCCTCGTACGACCAGCGGCCGATGCCGGTTTCGGGATCGGGCGTGATGTTGGTCGAGTAGATGGTACCGAACGGGCTGGGCATGGGAAAGCCGCCCGCGTTCTCGGCGCCGTTCTTGGCGGTGTGGCAGACCGCGCAGTCGCCCATTGCGACCAGCGTCTTGCCGTTGGCGATCTGCTGGGCCGAGAAGTCCTGCACCGCAATGCTTTGCTGGGGCGCGATTTCGCCATGGTGGGTCACGGCGAGGAATGCTGCGCCGGCAACGGCGACCAGGCCCAGGCCCCCCAGGGTGATTTTTTTGATGGTTTTCATGTGGCTGTCCGGGGGTTATTTGCGGGCTTGGGCCTGGCGCAGCGCGGCCAGTACACGGCTGGGCGTGAACGGCACTTCCGTGAGGCGCACGCCGATGGCGTCGAAGACGGCGTTGGCGATCGCGGCGGCGCTGGGCACCGAGGCCGACTCGCCCGCGCCCATGGGCGCTTCATGCGGCAGCTCGAGCAGTTCGATCTGAACTTCGGGCAGTTCGTCGAAGCGCAGCAGCGGATAGCCGCCCCAGTCGAGCGACGTGGTGCCGCTGGCGTCGAAGGTCACGAACTCCTTGAGCGCGCGGCTCGTCGACTGGATGATGTTGCCGTGCACCTGGTGGCGCACGCCGGCCGGGTTGACCATGGCGCCGCAGTCGTGGGTGCAGAACACCTTGTCGACCTTGATTTCACCGGTCTCGCGGTTGACCGAGACATCGCAGACCCAGGCGGCCCAGGCCGCGCCGAAGCCCGGGAACTTGCTGTGGAAGTAGCGCGCGTAGGCAAAGCCCCGGCCCTTGGCGATCTTTTGATCGGCCGCGGTGGGCGCGCGGAACGCGACCCCGTCCTGCCACTGGCTCAGGCGGTGGGCAGCCTTCATCACGCCGACCGCGCGCTCGTCCTTCATGTAGCGCAGGCGGTAGGCAATCGGGTCGGCCTTGGCGAGATAGGCGGCTTCGTCAATCCAGCATTCGTGCGCCAGCACATTGGGCAGGGCCGACACGCCGCGCATCCAGGACGCGCGCACCATGGGCGCGGCGTCCAGCGACACCGCGCGCACCGAAGGGTAGTCGTACAGCGGGATCGACGTGCGGTCGCCCATCTGCAGCACCTTCTTCTCGTTCTTGACCTTGCCGGTCAGCACCAGCGCCAGCGTGGGCGAGAGGTTCGACGGGTAGCTGGTCTGCAGCTCGTAGGCGACGACATTGCCGGCGTCGTCCAGGCCGCCGCGCAGCTTGATCAGCTGGCCCGTGCCCTTGGGCTCCCAGCCCGATTCCTGCTCGCGCATCAGCTGCACGCGCACCGGCTTGCCCACGGCGCGCGCCAGCAGCAGCGCGTCGGCGGCGACGTCGTCGGCGCAGTTGCGGCCGTAGCAGCCCGAGGCTTCCATGCGGTGCACGTTGACATAGTCGGCGTGCAGGTCGATGAGCTTGCCCAGGTCCTTGCGCAGGTCGTGCGGGTTCTGCGTTCCCGACCAGACTTCGGCCTTGCCGTCGGCGAACTGCGCGACCGCGCAGGACGGGCCTATCGAGGCATGCATGTGGTACGGCCAGACGTATTCGCGCTCCAGGGGCTGGGTGACCTTCTGGATCGCGTCCTTGAAGTTGTCATCCTCGCGCAGCATGCGCGGCGCCTTCTCGAGCTGGTTGAGCGTGGCGCGCAGGCCGTCGAGGCTCAGGTCGGGCAGGCCGGCCCATTCCTTCCACTGCACCTTGAGCTGGTGCATGGCGGCAATGGCCTGCTCTTCGCGCTCGGCAACGATGCCGATGAAGTCACCCTGCACCACGACCTTGACGATGCCGGGCAGGTGCTTGATCGAGTCGTGGTCCACGGAGATCAGGCTGTCGCCCAGCGGCGCCGTGTGGTCCGCGCCGGTGTAGGGCGGGCGCACGACGCGGCCGTGCAGCATGCCGGGCAGGCGCACGTCATGCACATAGGTCAGCGCGCCCAGCACCTTGTTCGGGATGTCCACGCGCGGCACCGACTGGCCGATGTACTTGTGTTCCTTGCTCGAGCGCAGTGGCATGTGCTGGTCGAGATCGATGTGCAGGTCCTGGCCCGCGGCGAGTTCGCCGTACGACAGGCGCTTGCCCGCACCGATGACGAAGCCGTTCTCGGTGCGCAGCTGGGCCGCGGGCACGGACCAGCGCTCGCTGGCCAGGTTGATCAGCAGCTGGCGCACCTGGCGCGCGGCCTGGCGCATGGGCGTCGACGTGTTCTGGATGGTGTCGCTGGCAATCGTCGGGCCCAGATCGGGGGTGCGCGTGGTGTGTCCCAGGATGATCTTCACGCGCGCGATGTCGGTCTCGATCTCGTCGGCCACGAGCTGGCCTATGGCCGTGCGCACGCCCGTGCCCAGGTCCACGTGGCCGTTGAAGCCGATCACGTCGCCGTCGGCACTGATGGCGATGAAGCTGTCGACCAGCGTTCCCGCGGGCACGGGAAACGGGCCTTGCGCCGGGGTCGGTGGATGCAGCAGCGGGCCCGTGCCTGCAAGAATGGCCAGCGGGCCCGTGGCCGCGGCGCTGACCATGATCAGGCCGCCGGTCTTGAGCAATTGGCGGCGCGTCAGCTGCAGCGTGCCGGGCTGGTCGTCGCGCGAAGTAGTCTTGAATCCGAACATCACACCAGCTCCTTGGAACATGCAGCCTGACCATGCGTTGCGCAGGCGCCTTCAACGACCGCCACGGCGCCGTGCACATGGCGGCCCTGGGCGATCAGATCGCGCGCGCGCGTTGCGGCCTCGAGGATCTCGATATGCGTGCCGCAGCGGCACAGGTGGTGGGCCAGCTGCTTCTTGATTTCGTCATCGCTGGCCTGCGGGCGTTTGTCGAACAGCGCAACCAGCGCCATGATCATTCCGTTGACGCAGTAGCCGCATTGCGCGGCCTGGGTGTCGATGAACGCCTGCTGCACCGGATGCAGCAGCACGGCTTGCGTGGCGGCAGCGGCCTGGGTTTGCAGCGAAGCGTCGCCCAGGTCCTTGAACAGCGGGTCGAGCGCGACCTGGGCCTGCGCCTGGCGCGTGGCTTCTGGCGACAGACCTTCGAGTGTGGTCACTTCCTTGCCGTTGACCACGGACAGCGGCACCGAGCACGAGCGCGCGACCTTGCCGTCGATCAGCACGGCGCAGGCGCCGCATTGGCCCAAGCCGCAGCCGTATTTGGGACCGTTGAGCTGCATGTCATTGCGCAGGACATACAGCAAGGGGGTATCAGCAGATGCCTTGTCTGCATCCACCGTATTGCCATTGAGTTTGAATTTCATCGCGTGTTATATGTTTTCGCGCTGCGAGCGCGGTTGTTCTTGATGACCTGTGAGCCGGGCGGGCGTAAGCTTCGTGGCGGGTTTTCCTATGCGATCGGGAAAAATTGCTGCGCAAAAAACAAAAAAGAAAATCGGCGGGCGCCGATTTTCTCTGGAGGGAAATAGGGAGCTATTTCCAGTGCTGGAAATTAGGTGCAGACCGATGTCGGAGATATTGTTCTTGCCATTGGAGCAATCCAATGCTTTGCAGAGATACCGGGAATGTGAGTCACGCTGTCGAGGCCTTGGGGCGCTGCCAGGCGGGCAATTCTCGTCGGCTGCTGTATTGAGTGATGACACTCATTATTTGTGCGATTCCCCAAATCCCGTACGTGAAGTAAGGGAAAACCCTTGAGGTGCTCGGGTGTTGTGAGCGCTCGCCAGCGGAAAGTTCTTTTGTCTGCATGCAAAAAGCCCCATGGCTGCAGGCAGGCACGGGGCTAGGAGGCAAGGCGCGGCGCTCAGCGTTGGCGGCGTCGCCGCATCAACCAGGCGATCAGCGCGAGCAGCGCAACTGCGCCCACGGCCATGGCCGCGCGCGCCAGCGTCAGCCGCGTGGCGTCGGCGCCGGCCGTGGCCGGGTCGCGCAGCTTGGCCACCTGGGCTTCGCTGACCCTGGCCTCGGGATTGCCGTAGGTCGTCAGCAGATAGTTGCTCAGCGTGGTGACCTGCCTGTCGCTGAGTTCGTGCGCAAACGCGGGCATCACGCTGTCGGTGCCCACGCGGTGTATGCCGTGCAGCAGCACCTGCACCAGGTTGTTGCTGTTGGCATTGCCCAGAGACGTGTTGTGGAACAGCGCGGGCAGACCGTCGCCGTCGCTGCCCTGGCCCTGGTGGCAGCTCGCGCAGTACGCGTCATAGAGCTGGAGGCCGGTCAGCGCATCGAAGTCCCTGGGCAGCGCCGTGCCGCGCACGCTGTCGAGGTCGTCGCGCGCCTGGCCGAAGCGGTCGGCCGCCTGCCTGGCCTTGTCGTTTGCGACCGCGGGGACGTGAGCACGCTCTTGACGTTCATTTCGCGCGCCGAGGCATGGCGCAGCTTGTCGGCGAATTCCTTGCCGTAGACCCCGGCCTTGAGCAGCGAGCGCGTCGCGCCGTCGACGCGCGAGATGTTCGTGAAGTCCAGCCGGTAGGGCGAGTGCTCGGCGCGGAACGCTCCGTTGCGCATGGTGTTGATCGACACCGGGCTTTTCGGGCCGCGGCCCAGCCAGACATCCTCGTCGGCGTCGAAGGTCAGCGAGGTGCTGGGGTGGTCCATCAGATGGCGGCCGACCATGTCGTTGTCGTTGTCGTTGGCGATGCCGTTCTTGAACTTGTCGCTTTTCGACAGCAGCAGGCGCGGCGACTCGATGCCGTTGGAGGCGACGATGAAAGTCTTGCCCGTCACGCGGTGCACGTTCTTGTCGGGGTCGTAGTAGTTGGCGGCGACGATGCGGCCCCGGGCGTCATGCTCGAGCTGGAACACGTTGGCGCGGGTCTGCAGCTTCACGCCCGCGGCCAGCGCCTGCTGCACTGCAATGCCGCCGTGGTACTGCGCGTCGATGGGGCAGATCGGCTGGCAGCTGTTGTTGCCGCAGCAGGGCGGGCGGCCATCAAAGCTGCGGCTGTTGCGCGCCACGGTGTTGCCCACCACGGGGAAGGTGCCCGCGAGGCGGTCGCGCACGCGCTGCATGGCGTAGGGCATCGCGACTTCGCCCATGGGGAAGGGCTGGCTGCGCGGCGAGCCGGTTTCGGTGGAGCCGCCCACGCCCATGATTTCCCCGGCCTGCTGGTAGTAGGGCTCGAGCTCGTCGTAGTCGAACGGCCAGTCCACGCCCACGCCGTAGAGGCTCTTGATCCTGAAGTCGCCGGGCACATTGCGCCAGGCGTGCGCCGCCCAGTGCCAACTCGTGCCGCCGACCATGCGGATGTATTCGGCCTTGTACGGGTAGGGGCCGGCCTGCACCAGATAGCCGTTGTCTTCGGGCTGGTAGATGGGGTGGGGCGCGGTGTCCAGCGAAGGGTAGGGCGACATCCAGTCGCTGCGCCGCGGCGAGTTGCGGAACTGCGCGACGATCTGCGCGCGCGGCACGTTGGCACCGGCTTCGAGCATCAGCACCGAAGCGCCGGCCTTGGCCAGCCTGGCGGCGAGCATCGCGCCGATGATGCCGGCGCCGACGATCACGTAGTAAGCGGAAAGAGGGGTGGAATCAGCCATGGGGTGTTCTTTTGTGGGGGACTGGGGGTCCGGCGGCGATCAGCCGTGCACCGGCAGGCGCCGGAGGTTGAACGTCGTGGGGTTGCGCGTCCAGCTGCCATACAGGCCGTAGGAGTAGGTCGGCGGCTTGAGCTTGTCGGCCACGGTCTGCGCGTTGAGCGCGAACTCATAGGCCACGACCTGGGTGCGCGTGCCGCTGCCCGCGACTGCAGGCGCGCGTTCAGTTGCGCCAGCGCCACCTGGCCGTTTGTTATCCATTGCCACAGCGCGCTGGCCTGGGGACCGAAGCGCGGGTCCAGCGCCTGCAGCGCGGCCTGCAGGCGCGCGCCCAGGCGGGGGTTGAGGTCGTCGCGCGCGCACGAAGGCTTCGACGCCCATATCGTGGCGCGCACGCTGGCGACCTCGGAAGCCTATCTTTGCGCCTCGCCGGCCTATATCGCGCGCCATGGCCAGCCGCAGACGCCGCAAGACTTGCGCGACCATCATTGCCTGTTGCGCCGCGCAACGCCTGCGCACCGCGATGTGCTGGCGCTGTGGCGCAGCGGCGAGCGCGTGACCGGGCCCGCGGTGCACCAGATTGCGGTCTCGCCTGTCGTCACCATCAACGAGACCGCGAGCCTGATGCAGATGGTGCTCGATGGCGCAGGCATAGCGACGTTCACGGACGACATCGCCGCGCCGTTCATGCGCGCGGGCGCGCTGCAGCGCGTGCTGCCCGGCTGGATCACGGGCCGCAAGCACATGCCCGAGCGAACGCGCGTGTTTCTTGAATTCGTCAGCGCCTCGCACCAGCGGCCGCCCGCCACCCACGAGATCTGAGCGCACGGGCCTAGGCGCTCGCGCGGTCCTTGAGTTTTCGCCACAGCGTGGTGCGGCTGATGCCCAGTGCTTTCGCGGCTGCATTGTGGTCGCCGTCGCAGTCCGCGAGCACCTGCTGGATATGGCGCAGTTCATGGTGCGCGCGTTCGGCGACCAGCGAGGCGTCAGCGCCCTGCGGTGTCGCTTGCGGCGGCGCGGGCAGGTCGATCAGCGCGATCAGATCGGCCAGGTCGGGCGTGCCTGCCAGCTCCACGCAGCGCACGGCCACGCGTTGCGCGAAGTTGTGCAGTTCGCGCGCATTGCCGGGCCAGCGGTGGCGCGCGACCACGGCCGGCAGCAGGCGCAGCACGGGCGCCATCGACTGCGCGAGCCCGATTTCGCGCATCGCGGTCTGGACCATCATGTCGGCCAGCAGCAGCAGGTCGGCCGGGCGTTCAGCCAGCGGCGCGAGGTCTATGCGCAGCACGGCGATGCGAAAGTACAGGTCTTCGCGGAAGCTGCCGGCGCGCACCATGGCCGCGAGATCGCGGTGGGTCGCGGCCAGGATGCGGATGTCTATGGCCACGGGCGCGTTTGCGCCCACGCGCGTGACTTCGCGCTCCTGCAGAACGCGCAAAAGCCGGGTCTGCAGCGCGAACGGCAGCTCGCCGATTTCATCGAGAAACACCGTGCCGCGGTGCGCGGCTTCGAACAGTCCGGCCTTGCCTTCGCGGCGCGCGCCCGTGAACGCGCCGTCTTCGTAGCCGAACAGCTCGCTTTCGAGCAGGCTTTCGGTCAGCGCGCCGCAGTTCACCGCGACAAAGCGCTGGCTGCGGCGCCGGCTGGCGCTGTGTATGCCCTGGGCGATCAACTCCTTGCCCACGCCGGTCGCGCCCGTGATCAGCACCGGCGCTTCGGTCAGCGCGGCCACGGTTTCGCAGCGCCGCACCACGGCCTGCATCTGCGCCGAGGCCTGCACCACGTGCGCCAGCGTGTAGCGCGCGGGCCGGCGTTCGCGTTCGCGCTCGTGCGCGCGCAGCTTGCGGAACGCCTGCTCCACGCTGCTCGAGCGTTCGAGCGTGAACACCGCGCCATTGGGCCGGCCGCTTTCCATGATGGGCTGACCATGTACCAGCACCTTGCGCTGCGCCCATTCCTGCACGCGCGCCATGCGCGGCGCGTCGTCCGCGCCCTGCACGGCATGCGCATCGAGCGCTGGCAGCCATTGCTGCAGCGGCTGGCCCACAGCGGACGTGAGCGCGACGCCGGTCAGCGCATCGGCCGCGGGGTTGGCCGCGAGGATATGGCCCTGGGCATCGGTGGCGACGACGCCGCTGTCGAGATGGCGCAGCACGGCGGCCAGGCGTTCGCGTTCCGAGCGTTCGGCGCGCCGGGCAATCACTAGCTGGATCGCATCGTCGATCGCCGCGGCAATCGAATCGCGCGAGTACAGCAGCACGCCGCGCAGGCCGCGCTGATGGGCGGCGCGCACCGCCACGCCCGGGCCCACGATGGCCGTGACACCGCTGGCCGCGAGCTGCTCGACCAGCGCATGCGCATGGGCTTCGGACTCGTAGGCGTGCAGCTGCACGGGCAGGTCGTAGTGGCGCAGAAAGCGTGCGACGTCGTCGGGAATCTCGCGAAAGAACACCAGCGCGATGTCGCCCTGCGCGGCGCGCGCCGTCGCCAGCGCGGCCATGATGTCGAAGCCGCCGACGCGCACCGCGACCAGCGGCACGTCGATGCGGCTGCGCAGATAGCTCGCGTTCGAGCCCGCGCTCACCACCACTTCGACGCCGTCCTGGGCGACCGCTTTCTTCACCAGTTCGACGCCGCGGTCCAGGTTGCCGCGCTCGATGCGGATCTGCGCGCGCCCCTGGAATTGCGGCGCGACCAACAGCGCCACGTCGGCGAGTTCATAGGCGCTGACGACCAGCACGCAGGGCAGATCGTGGCGGGGAGGGATGGCATGGAACAGGTTGGGCATGCACGATGGTAGCAATACTGAAACAAAGCATGTTTCAATCCTGCAATGATTGCGCAAATGCACGCTTGCTTCTGCAAGAAATGTCAATGAAATCAATGGGTTGTATAGGGTGTGCTGGCTGGCATGGGGTTTGCAATCAGCTGGGCATTGCCTTTCACAATGAGTACAAAAACCATGAGACGTAGAACCTTGATACAGGCCGGTGCCATGACTGCAGCGCAGGCCCTGTGGAGCACGGCCCAGGCGCAGGAGACCTTTCCCAGCAAGCCAATCACCATCATCGTGGCGTTCACCGCAGGCGGCAGTGCCGACCAGCGCGCGCGCCAGATCGGCAAGTTCATGAGCGCTGAAATGGGCCAGTCCGTGATCGTCGAAAACCGCCCGGGTGCGGGCGGCAACATCGGCACCCAGGTGATCGCGCGTTCCAAGCCCGATGGCTATACGCTGGGCATAGGCAACATGGCGCCTATGGCGGTGAACCCGTCGCTGTACAAGAAGTCGACGTTCGATCCGCTCAAGGAGTTGAGCATGATCGCGCTGCTCGAGCGCGGCCCGCTGATGCTGGTGGTGAAGGCCGATTCGCCGCTGCGCTCGGTGGCCGACGTGATTGCCGCGACCAGGACCAAGCCCGGCGGCCTGTCGTTCGGCTCCAGCGGCCCGGGCGGTGCCCACCATCTGTCGGGCGAGCTGTTCAAGTCGATGACCGATACCGAGATGACCCACATTCCCTACAAGGGTGGTGCGGCCGCGGTCGTCGACCTGATCGGCGGCCAGCTCGATTTCATGTTCGAGCCCATGTATTCGGCCGTGCCTTCGGTCAAGGCCGGCAGGATGCGCGCGCTGGCGATCACCAGCGCCAACCGCTCGCCGATGATGCCCGACGTGCCCACCATGGCCGAAGCCGGCGTGCCGGGTTTCGTGATGGAAAACTGGCAAGGCCTGATCGGTCCGGCCGGCATGCCTGCTGGCATCGTGCGCCAGCTCAATGCCGTGGTGAACAAGGCGCTGGCCGATCCGGCGATCAAGGCGCAGATGCTGAGCCAGGGCAATGAGATCGGCGGCGGCACGCCCCAGCAGTTCGAGGCGCTGGTGCGCAGCGAAACCGCCAAGTGGGCCGAAGTCGTGCGCCACAACAAGATCGTCGTGCAATGAACGCGCGGCCCACGCCACGCAGCATGCGCGCCATCACCATCGAGCGCTACGGCGGCCCCGAAGTGGCGCAGCTGCGCGGCGATGTGCCGGTGCCCGCGCCGCTGGCCGGGCAGGTGCTGGTGCAGGTGGTCTGCGCGGGCGTCAACTTCATGGACATCCACACGCGCCAGGGCAAGTACCGGCAGTCGCGCACCTATCCGCCGCGCCTGCCCTGCACGCTGGGCATGGAAGGCGCGGGCGTGGTGCTGGCGCTGGGCGAAGGCGTCACGCACCTGGCCGTGGGCGACCGCGTGGCCTGGTGCATTGCCTGGGGCAGCTATGCGCAGTACGCCTGTGTGCCGGCGTTCCAGGCGGCGCGCATTCCCGATGCGATCGGCTTCGACCTGGCGGCCGCGGCGATGTTCCAGGGCAGCACCGCGCATTACCTCGTGGACGATGTCGCGCGGCTTGGGCCGGGCCAGAGCTGCCTGGTGCATGCGGGCTCGGGCAGCATAGGCCAGCTGCTGATACAGATGGCCAAGCGCCTGGGCGCGACGGTGTTCGCCACGGCCAGCACGCCTCAAAAGCGCGCCGTGGCCGCGCAGCGCGGCGCCGACCAGACCCTGGCCTACGACAACGGCGGCTTTGCCGACGCGGTGCGCGCGGCAACGGGCGGGCGCGGCGTCGACGTGGTGTTCGATTCGCTGGGCCAGGCGACGCTGCGCGACAGCTTTCGCGCGGCGCGCACACGCGGGCTGATCGTCAACTACGGCAACGTCTCGGGCTCGGTGGCCGATCTCGATCCCATGGAATTGGGTGAAGCCGGCTCGCTGCTGCTGACGCGCCCGCGCCTGGCCGATCACATGACCGACGCCGCCACCATCCAGCGCCGCGCCGACGCGGTGTTCTCGGCGATTGCCGCGGGCGCGCTGACCATCGACAGGGCCGCGCCCTGCACGCTTGACGACGTGCACCTGGTGCATGCGCGCATCGAGGCGCGCGCGCAGGTGGGCAAGAGCGTGGTGTGGATCGATGAGGGCCTGCGCTAGGCCGACCTTTCAGAATTTTCCTTTTGCGTTTTTTCCAGGACATACCATGAGCATCCATCCCGGCACTTTGCTGCGCACTCTCCTCAACGAACGCCGCGGCCTGCTGGTGCCGGGCGCGGGCAACGCGTTGGCCGCGCGCGTGATCGAAACCATGGGCTTTGAAGCCGTATACCTCAGCGGCGCGGGCCTGACCAACAACTTCTACGGCATGCCCGACCTGGGCTTTGTGAGCCTCAACGACATCGCCAGCCACTGCGCGGCGATTCGCGACGCCGTCGCCCTGCCGCTGATCGTCGATGCCGACACCGGCTTCGGCAATGCATTGAACGTGCGCCACACGGTGCGCACGCTCGAGCGCGCGGGCGCCAATGCGATCCAGATCGAAGACCAGGTGATGCCCAAGAAATGCGGTCACTTCGCGGGCAAGGCGGTGATCGACCAGGCCGAGATGGTCAGCAAGATCAAGGCCGCGGTCGATGCGCGCGTATCGGGCGATTTCCTCATCATCGCGCGCACCGACGCGCGCGCCAGCGAGGGCCTGGACGCCGCGCTCGATCGCGCGCGCGCGTTTGCCGAGGCTGGTGCCGACGTGACGTTTGTCGAAGCCCCGACCAGCGTGGACGAGTTGCGCCGCATCGCCAGCGAGCTGCCTTGCCCGCAGATCGTCAACGTGGTGATCGGCGGCAAGACGCCCGCATTGCCGGCCGCCGAATTCGGTGAAATGGGCTTTGGCATGGTGCTCTACGCGAATGCGGCCCTGCAGGGCGCGGTGCGCGGCATGACCAATGCGCTGGCAGAACTGCAGCGCCGCGGCGAGCTGCCCGAAGATCCCGATCTGGTGGCGACGTTTGCCGAGCGCCAGGCGCTGGTGCAGAAGACCGCGTTCGATGCGCTGGACGCGCGCTACGCTGTGCAGCCAGTCAAGGGTTGAAGGGAGATACACGCAATGCAAAAACAGATAGAGGTACGCGCTACCTATATGCGCGGCGGCAGCAGCAAGGGCGTGTTTTTCGAGGCCGGCGATCTGCCCGCCGATGCCGCACTGCGCGACGCGCTGCTGATGCGCGTGATCGGCAGCCCCGATCCGTACGGCAAGCAGACCGACGGCATGGGCGCGGCGACGTCGAGCACCAGCAAGGTGGTGCTGGTGTCGCGCAGCACGCGTGCCGACTGCGATGTCGACTACCTGTTCGGCCAGGTCGATATCGAACAGCCGCGCATCGACTGGACCGGCAATTGCGGCAATCTGACCACGGCCGTGGGGCCGTTCGCGATCGCGCGCGGCCTGGTGGACGCTCCCGCCGATGGCGTGGCCGTGGTGCGCATCTGGCAGGCGAATATCGGCAAGGTCATCGTCGCCCATGTGCCCATGGCGGGCGGCACGGTGCAGGAGCTGGGCGACTTCGAACTCGACGGCGTGGCGTTTCCCGCGGCGCAGGTGCGGCTCGATTTTCTCGCGCCCGGAGGCGACGGCTCGAGCGCCGAGGAATCGCTGCTGCCCACGGGCCGCGTGGTCGATGTGCTGAACGTCGAAGGCGTGGGCAGGTTCGATGTCACCTACATCAACGCCGGCAATCCGACGATCTTCCTGCGCGCCGGCGACCTGGGCCTGACCGGCAAGGAGCTGCAGCCCGACGTCAACGGCGACGCGGCGCTGCTGGCGCGCATCGAGGCGGTGCGCGCCGCGGGCGCGGTGGCCATGGGCCTGGCGACTTCGGCCGCCCAGGCCACGGCTTCGCGCCCGGGAACGCCCAAGCTGGCCTGGGTCGCGCCGCCCGCCGACTATGTCGCATCGAGCGGCAAGGCCGTGCCCGCGCAGGCGCTGGACCTGCTGGTGCGCATTGTCTCCATGGGCAAGCTGCACCACGCGATCACGGGCACCGGCGCGGTTGCCGTGGGCGCGGCGGCAGCGGTCGAAGGCAGCATCGTCGCCCAGGCGCTGCGCCCCGGCGTTGCGGGCCGGGACGTGCGCATGGGCCACACTTCGGGCGCACTGGCTGTGGGCGCGACGGCCGAGCACCGGCCCGAAAGCGGCTGGGTCATCGCCAAGGTGAGCCTAAGCCGCTCGGCGCGCCGGCTGATGGAAGGCGTGGTGCTGGTGCCGCCAACGGCCTAGACGCAAACCTTTCACCACGCAAACGCCGGCGCCTGCCGGCTTTTTTTCGTGCGTGCACCACGCGTCTGCCTCATCTGCGTGCAGGCTGATCGCAAATGGTGCGCGCGGCGACGGCATTGCACGCGCCCGCCAGAGGGAAACAAGCGCGAAAAACAGCTGGCACGCAGCTTGCTTGAATGGCTTCGACTGCCTTGTGTACAAGCGAGTATTCAAGAGCGGATCGATTTTCGCCAAGGCCCAACTCAAGAAGGAACTGCCATGTTTTCACGTCGACTCTTGCTTGCCTCTTTGACTTCTTCGGCGCTTGCCGCGTCCATGGTGGCGCCCGCGCAGGCCGCGGACAAGGTCATCAAGGTCGGCACCTTGAAGCTGATCCATGGCATCACGCCGTACTTCTACGACAGGTTCACTCCGCCGGGCTACAAGATCGAGGTGGTGACCTTCGAGACGCCCACCGATGGCAAGAACGCGGTGGTGACCAAGTCGGTGGATTTCGGCACCTACGGCCTGGCCGCCGCGACGCTGGGCGCGGCCGCGGGCGAGCCCGTGGTGATCATTGCGCCGCAGTGCAACGGCGGCATCGCCATCGTGGTGCGCAAGGACGGCGGCGTGGCCAGTTTCAAGGGCCTCAAGGACAAGCGCGTGGGCATCCTGCCGGGCTCCACGCAGGAAGCGGTGTTCCTCGACCGCCTCAAGGCCGAAGGCATGACGATCAAGGACGTGAAGTCGGTGCGCGTGTCGTTCAGCGAGATGGCCGGAGCGCTGGAGCGCGGCGACATCGACGCCTACGTGGGCGCCGAACCCGGCCCGTCGATCAGCGTCGTCAAGGGCGTGGGCAAGGTGCTCGAGTACCCGTACAGCACGCCCACGGGCGCGGTGAACATGGTGATGACCACGCATGCCGACACCGTCAAGGACCAGGCCGAACTTGCCAAGGTGTTCCTGGAAATCCACCGCAAGGCTTCGGAGTTCGCCATGGCCAACCGGCCCGCGCTGATCGAGATGGCCGGCGCCAAGCTGGGCCTGCCGGCCGATGTCGCCAACCTGGCCGCCGACAACGTCAAGCTGACCTGGAAGATCGATGCCGACTGGATACAGCGCAGCAAGTACTACGGCTCGCTGATGCTCGAGCGCAAGCAGATCCGCAAGCTGCCCGACTACAGCCGCTTCATCGTGACCGGCCTCAACCCCCAGTCCTGATCGCTCTCCCGCCCTGCAGTCCGTCCCGGAAAGATCCGCCATGACCACTTCCACCCTTGATACCGGCGCGCGCGCCGCACCCGTGGCCGCCGCCACGCCCGTGCAGCCGGCGGCGCCGGCGCCCAACCATGTGCCAGAGTTCGTGATGCCGGCCCAGCCCGGCGCGCTGCACCTGTGGCTGGTGAAATGGGTGGTGCCGGCGCTGCTGCCGCTGGCCCTGCTGCTGGCCTGGGACCTGGCGGTGCGCCTGTCTGGAACGATGCTGGTGCCGCCGCCCAAGGAAGTGGGGCTGATGCTCTGGGACTTCGCGTTTGGCGGCATCTACGACGATGCGTTCAGCGAGACCCTGGGCATACACTGGATCAAGTCGATGTCGCGCGTATACGGCGCGTTTGCGCTGGCCGCGCTGGTCGGCATTCCGCTGGGCCTGGTGATAGGCAAGAACGCGACGATTCGCCGCGTGGTCGACCCCACGCTGCAGATGCTGCGCCCCGTGCCGGTCACGGCCTGGCTGCCGCTGTCGATGATCTTCTTCGGCGTGGGCCCGAACGCCGCGATCTTCCTGGTGTTCCTGGGCGCGTTCTTTCCCATCGTGATCAACACCACGTTTGGCGTGAAGTCGGTCGAAGTGCGCTTGTTCGAGGCCGCGGCAATGCTGGGCTGCTCGGGCACATCGATGTTCCGCCAGGTGGTGCTGCCCGCGGCGCTGCCCTCGATCTTCAACGGCCTGCGCTTGGGCCACGGCATTGCCTGGTTCCTGATCGTCGTCGGCGAGATGACGGGCGTGCCCGAAGGCCTGGGCGCGGCCATCATGGACGGACGCATGCTGTCGCGCACCGATGTCGTGATCGCGGGCATGGTGGTCATCGGCTTCACCGGCTTTGTCACCGACCGCCTGCTCGTCGCACTCAACAACCGTCTGCTCAAGTGGAGCCCGCAACACAATGTCTGATTCCATCGCCAACCGCAAGCCGACGCCCATTCTCGACATCGCGAATGTCAGCAAGGTGTTCAATCTCAACGGCCGGCCCATCCATGCGCTCAAGGACGTCAACCTGCAGATCCACAAAGGCGAGTTCGTCTGCCTGATCGGCGCCTCGGGCTGCGGCAAGTCGACGCTGCTGCGCATCATGGGCGGCTTCGAGCCGGTGTCCACGGGCTCGGCGCGCATGTACCACGCGCCCATCCAGGAGCCCGGCCCGGAGCGCGGCATGGTGTTCCAGGACTACGGCCTGTTTCCCTGGCTCACGGTGCGCGAGAACATCGCCTTCGGCCCCAAACAGCGCGGCCTGCCCGCAAGCCGGCTCAAGGAGATATCGGACCGTTTCGTGAACATGGTGGGCCTGGGCAAGTTCGCCGACCATTTCCCCAACCAGCTGTCGGGCGGCATGAAGCAGCGCGTGTCGATTGCGCGCGCGCTGGCCAATGACTGCGAAGTGCTGCTGATGGACGAGCCGTTCGGCGCGCTCGATGCGCTGACGCGCGAAGTGCTGCAGCAGGAGCTGCTCGACATCTGGGAAAAGACAAAACTGACGGTGATCTTCGTGACCCATGCGGTCGAGGAAGCCGTGCTGCTCGCCGACCGCGTGGTGGTGATGACCGCGGGCCCGGGGCGGGTGGAGCGCGACTACCGCATTCCGCTGGAACGCCCGCGCTGCATCACCGCGCCCGAATTCAATGCGGTGCGCCGCGAACTGACGGAAATGCTCAGCAGCCATGTGTCGCTGCCCAAGGCCGCGTGATGCTGGACAGCCTGCAGTCCTGGCCCCAGGCGCTGCGCGACGCGGCCTATGACAACACGGCCGCGGTGCGCGACAGCGCCGCGCAGCTTGCCGGCTTTGACGCGCGCAGCGCCGCGTTGCTGGCGCGCGCCGCGGGGGACATCGATCAGCGCTATGGCCCGGCCGAGCGCCAGGTCTTCGATTGCTTCACGGGCCGCGCCGACGCGCCCACGCTGCTGTTCATTCACGGCGGCTACTGGCAGATGCGCCACAAGAACAGCTTTCGCTTTGTTGCCGAAGGCGCGCTGGCGCTGGGCCTGAACGCCGCGCTGCTGGGCTATACGCTTGCGCCCCAGGCCAGCCTCACGCAGATCGTCGAGGAAGTGCGCCAGGGCATTGCCGCGGTGCGCGCGCATGCGCTGGCCCGGGGGCGCAGCGGCGACATATTGCTGTGCGGCTGGTCGGCCGGTGCTCACCTGACGGCGCTGGGCCTGGACTGCGAAGGCGTGCGCGCGGGTCTGGGCGTCAGCGGCATCTACGATCTCGCGCCGCTGCAGCACACTTATCTCAACGCGGCGCTGCAGCTCACGCCGACCGAAGTGCGCATGCTGAGCCCGCTGCATCTGCCGCTGGTGGACAAGCCATTCATCACCGCGTTCGGTACGGCCGAACTGCCGCAGCTGCAGGCGCAGAGCCTGGCGCTGTCGCTGCTGCGCCAGGGCTGCGAAGGCGGTCTGCTGGCAGTCGACGGAGCCGATCATTTCAGCATTCTGAATGCGCTGGCCGCGCCCGATGGGGTGCTGTTGCAGCGCTTGGTGGGCTGGGTTTAACGCTGCTTCGGACTGATTTTCAAGGGCGGCCGTTCATCCTTCGACAGGCTTGTATGGTTTGGTCTCCATCAACCAAACTTCAAGAAAGGGCGAGGAGCCGGGATGGAGGGACATCGACAGGCATCGGCCGTTGCTTTAGACCCAACGGACCGACTTCTTGAGTCATTACCCCATCCCTGCGCCGAGCGTCGATAAGGAACCTGGCGACGTCACCTGCATTTGCAGTCTCGATCGCCAATTCTTGCAAGCTCACGCCGACAGCAGGGTCCACCCCGGCACTCGTATTTTGAGCGATGAAGATCCAACAAGCTACTAATTTTGTTGGTGTGGATGTGGCAAGCGCGCATTTGGACGTCGCCATTCAGGGACAGACTCGTGTGCAGCGATTCGACAACACCGCCAAAGGTATAGCCCAGTTGCTGCGCGCACTGCCTTGTGGATGCGCGATAGGGCTTGAATCGACAGGCCGCTATCACCAGGCGCTGGCACAGGCTGCACATGCAGCAGGCCTGAGCGTTTATGTGCTCAACCCGCTGGACGCGCGCCGCTATGCGCAGTCTGTGGGCCAGCGCGGCAAGACCGACCGCATTGATGCCCTTATGCTGGCGCGCTACGTTTGCCGTGAGCATGAGCAACTGCGCCAATGGCAGCCGCCCACACAGACCCAAGAAGAAGTGCGTGAACTCATTGGCCACCGCGCAACCTTGGTGCGTCAGCGCAGCGCGCTGACGCAAGCGGGCAGCCACAGCAAGATGCTCAAGAGCTTGGATGCCCCGGTGCTTCAGGCGTTGAAGCAAGCCATCGAGCGCGTCGATGCGAAACTTGCTGCGGCCATCAAGATGGACCCACCCAGCCAACAGGCATTCGAACACATTACCTCTGTACCAGGACTGGGTCTGGTCTGCGGATCGCTGCTTGTGATGCTGTTCGGGCGTATGCAAGAACGTAGTTCGGATGCAGTGGTTGCATTCACCGGACTGGACCCACGCCCGAATGATTCGGGCAAGAAGATGGGCCAAAGGCGGCTGTCCAAGCGGGGTTGGCCGGAGATCCGGCGCCTGCTGTTTGCAGCCGCGATGTCAGCTGCGCGAACCAAGACTTGGAGCGGGTTGTATGAGGCTCAGCGCAAAAAGGGATTGAGCACGACAGCTGCGCTGATCGTGCTTGCTCGAAAACTGCTGCGTGTAGCGTTCGCGCTGTTCAAGCAGAAAAGCTGCTTCGATGGTTCACGGATGGCGGTAAACGCTTGACGAAAACCATAGAACCTCAGGACGAACGGGAAACGTGTTGGTGCCGAGCCGGCCTCGTCCAACCATGAACGGACTGCCCTACAGCAAATGGCGAATCAAGCCGCGACCCGTCCCTGCCTGGCCGCCTGCAGCGTATGCAGCGTGATCTTCTTGACTTCGTCGCGGCTCACGGCGATGTGCTTTTGCAGCAGCGCCTTGGTCGCTGCGGTGTCGCGTTGCAGCAGCGTCTGCAGGATCAGCGCATGTTCGTTGTAGGCCGCTTCGATGCGGTAGTTGCGCGTGAATTCCAGGCGCCGCACCACGCGTATGCGTTCGGTCAGATCGCAGTGGATGCGCGCCATCTCGAGATTGCCGCTGGCATGCACCAGTGCCATGTGAAAGGCTTCGTCCATCTGCGAGACTTCGGCGCAGGCGGCCAGGCGCTGGGACGGATCGACGCACCACAGCGTGCACAGCGGCGCCAGCCTTTGCGCAAGATCGGGCGCCGCGCCCAGCAGGTCTATGGCCGCGCATTCGAGCACCGAGCGCACGTCGTAGAGCTGCTCGAACACATTGAAGTCGATGCTGTTGACCAGCCAGCCGAGCTTGGGCATGACCGAGATGTAGCCCTCGCGCTGCAGCCGCACCAAGGCCTCGCGAATCGGCGTGCGGCTCATGCCCAGCAGCGCGCTGACTTCGTTTTCGCTGAAGCGGTCGCCGGGAACGAAATGGAAGTTGTCTAGCGCCTGCTTGAGCTGGGTGTATGCCGATGCGGCAAGGCTGGTCTGGGCCACGGGAGTCTCCTGGTTTCTTGTAGTGTGACGGTCTAGTGCAGGCTGTTGCAATACGCGCGCCAGCCGCCGAAATCCGTGATGTCGGTCGCCTGGGCCAGCGCCTGGCCTTCGCAGATGAAGCCCTTGCAGCTTGCACCGCTGGCCAGCGTGACCGAGCCGATTCCCAGCGGCGCCGGCACGCCGGCGACAAAGCGGCCGAAATGGGCCAGCGGCATCTCCCAGACTTCGACGGCAATCGCGGCGCCGCCTTCTGCACCAGCGGCCACGCGCGCCAGTCCCGGCTTGGGCGGCACCGTGGCTTGCAGCGCATACAGGCGGTAGCTGGCGCTGGTGTGCGTGGCTTCGACGAAGCGCGCGCCGCAGGACTGCAGCTCGTGGTTGAGCGGCATGCCGCGCAGATGTGCGCCGACCACGGCCACCTTGACCATTTCGCCGTGCGCGGCCACGTTCCAGGTGACGGGCGCTGCGCCGGCAACGGCACGCAGACCCGTGACGCCCGCGGGCAGTCCGGCCTGCTGCTCGAGTTGCGCGGCCCAGCGCACCAGATCGGGCTCGCACCAGCCGGGTGCAATCAGCGTGATGCCGAACGGCAGGCCGTCGGGCAGGCGGCTCGCGGGAATGGCGATGGCCGACCAGCCCAGCAGGTTCACGAAGTTGGTATAGACGCCCATTTCCGAGTTGACGGCAATCGGCTCGGCCATGACTTCATCGATGCGCGGATGGCGCGGCGCCGTGGGCACGCACAGCACATCCCACTGCTGCCAGATCTTTTCGGCCTGCTGCCTGAGTTCCTGCAGCCGGTACTGCGCGGCGAATGTGTCGGCGGCGGAAAACCGCTGGGCCACGTCGAGCACGCTGCGCACCACGGGCAGCATCTTGTCGGGCTGGCCTTCGTAGATGCTGCGCGCGCCGACCACGCGTTCCGCGACCCAGGGGCCCTGGTACAGCAGTTCGGCGACTTCAAACAGTGTGTCGAAGGCAATGTCCTGCAGCTGCGCGGTCTGGGCCTGCAGCTGCGCCGAGAAATCGGCAAATGCGGTTTCGTAGCTGGCCGACAGCTTGCGGCCCGCGGGCGTGGCCACGCGCAGCTGCGCCAGCGGCTTGTGGGCCGGCGCCATCGGGCGGGGCCGGGAGTAGGCATCGTCCGCGTCCAGGCCTTCCATCAGCGCCATGACGCGCGCGCTGTCCGCAACGGTGCATGCGAGCACGCCAATGCAGTCCAGCGTGCGGCAGGCAGGCACCAAACCGGTGCCGCTGACTGCACCCGGCGTGGGTTTGAGTCCCACGATCTGGTTGAAGCCTGCGGGAATGCGGCCCGAGCCCGCGGTGTCGGTCGACAGCGCAAAAGGCACGAGACCGCGCGCGACCACCGAGGCCGAGCCCGAGCTAGAGCCGCCACTGACCAGGACGGGATCAAACGTGTTGGGCACCACGCCATACGGCGAGCGCGTGCCGACCAGGCCGGTCGCGAACTGGTCGAGGTTGGTCTTGCCCAGCACGATGGCGCCGGCATTCTTCAGGCGCTGGACGGCAAATGCATCGCTTTGCGCTTCATAGGCAAATGCTTCGCAGGCCGCGGTGGTGCGAAAGCCCGCAACGTCGATGTTGTCCTTGACCGCGAAGGGCACGCCGTACAGCGGCAGCTGCTCGCGTCCTACGGCCTGCTCCAGCGCGGCAAGCGCTTCGATCTGGCGCTGCAGTTGCTCAGCGCTGGCAATGCTTATCCATGCCGTGTCGCCGGCCTCGCACGCCTGCCGCTGCGGCTCCAGCAGGTCGGCGGGGCTTGCGCCCCGGGCGTATGCATTCTTCCAGTCTTCTATGGTGCCGATCAGCATGATGAATACCCTGATGTATACAAGATGCTGAGATAAAGCAGTTTGTGTGCCAGCCTTCGGTGCTTCGACAGATGTCGGTCAAACGGGGAAAATGAGCACGATTCAACCCAGGAGATTTCATGACCCGTCCCTACGCCCCCAAGAATCAGGCGCTGTTTGATCAAGGCCTTGCCACGCGCCGCGAAGTGCTGGGCGCTGAATACGTCGATGCTTCCATCAGGAACGCCACCGACTTCAATATCGACATGCAGGAAATGGTCACGCAGAACTGCTGGGGCGATGTCTGGAACCGGCCGGGCCTGGAGCGCAAGTCGCGCTCCTTGCTCAACCTGGCCATGCTGACGGCGCTCAACCGCCCGCACGAACTCAAGCTGCATGTGCGCGGCGCGATCAACAACGGCGTGACCAAGGACGAGATCAAGGAAGTGTTCCTGCAGGCCGGAATCTACTGCGGCGTGCCGGCGGCAATTGACGCCTTCCGCGTCGCGGCGGAAGTGTTCAAGGAAATGGATATCTGAGAGGCCACGCCGGCTTCAGAGCTTGGCGATGGATACCTCCGTGGACTTGACGAGGGCCACGACTTCCGAGCCTATGACCAGCTTGAGGTCATCGACCGAGCGCGTGGTGATCACCGAGGTCACCACGCCCCAGGGCGTCTGCACGTCGACTTCGGAGACGACATCGCCGCGGATGATTTCGCGCACCTTGCCCTTGAACTGATTGCGAACGTTGATGGCTTGAATGGTCATGATGTGTGTCTGCGGTCGGAGGTGAGGAGATAAGCGGGAATTCAGGCGGCCAGGGCTTGTGCCCGCGCCCGCGCCGCCGGGTGCTGGGGACGCGCCAGGCCCAGATGCTCGCGCAGCGTGCGGCCTTCGTACTCGGTGCGAAACAGCCCGCGGCGGCGCAGCTCGGGCAGCACCAGCTCGATGAAATCATCGAGGCCGCCGGGGAACCACGGGCCCATGATGTTGAAGCCGTCGGCTCCGCCTTCCTCGAACCATTGCTGCAGCTGGTCGGCAATGGTTTTGGGCGTGCCCACGACCTGCTGGTGGCCGCGCGCACCCGCGATCCTGAGGTACAGCTGGCGAATCGTCAGGCCGTCGCGGCGCGCCAGATCGATCAGCAGGCGCTGGCGGCTTTGCGGGCCTTCGGTCGGCGGCAGCTCGGGCAGCGGGCCATCGACGGGGTAGCCCGAAAGGTCCACGCCGCCGGAAATTCCCGCGAGCAGCGACAGCCCCACCACCGGGTCGATCAGCGACTGCAGCTGCTCGAACTTGGCCTCGGCCTCCTCCTGGGTGCGGCCGACAATGGGAAAGATGCCGGGCATGATCTTCACGTCATCGGGGTGGCGGCCGTAGTGCTGCACGCGGGCCTTGATGTCGGCATAGAAGCCTTGCGCCTCGGCAAAGGTCTGGTGGGCGACAAAGATCACTTCGGCGGTGCGCGCCGCGAGTTCGCGCCCGTCTTCTGACGCACCCGCCTGCACCACCACCGGCCGGCCCTGGGGCGAGCGCGCGACATTGAGCGGGCCGCGCACCTGGAAGTGCGTGCCCCGGTGGTTCAGCGGGTGCAGCTTGTCGGCGTCGAAATAGCTGCCGCTGGCCTTGTCGCGCACGAAGGCGTCGTCTTCCCAGCTGTCCCACAGGCCCGTGACGACATCGTGGAACTCGGCCGCGCGGCGGTAGCGGTCGGCATGCGCGTACTGGTCGGCGCGGTTGAAGTTCAGCGCCTCGGCTTTGGTGGCCGAAGTCACCAAATTCCAGCCCGCGCGCCCGCCCGAAATCTGATCGAGCGAGGCGAACTTGCGCGCCAGGTTGTAGGGCTCGTGGTAGCTCGTGGAAGCGGTCGCGATCAGGCCTATGCGGTCGGTCACGGCGGCCAGCGCCGACAGCAGCGTCAGCGGCTCGAACTGGTCGCTGCGTGCGGTGCGCGCCAGCGCCTCGATGTTCTCGGAGCGCACGGCCACGCCGTCGGCCAGGAACACCGCGTCGAACTTCGCGGCCTCGGCTTTCTGCGCCAGCTGCACGTAGTGGCGGAAGTTGATGCCCGCATCTTCCTGCGCGTCGGGGTGGCGCCAGGCCGCGATGTGGTGGCCGGTCTGCATCAGGAAGGCGCCGAGCTTGATCTGCTTTTTGGGAGTGGTCACGGAGGGCTTTCGTTGGAAATGAAGATCACCAGGCAAAGCGGATGCGCTCGCTGGAAAAACCAATCGCGGCGGCGGGCGGCACATCGCTTGGCCCACGCCGGTCGGGCGCGAGGAAGTCGGCAAGAACGTCATCGCGGATGCGGATGAACTCCGGGTCGCTGCGGTTGCGCGGGTGGGGCAGGTTCACCGCAACGACGCGGCGAATGCGGCCCGGGTGCGGCTGCATCACCACCACGCGGTCGCCGAGAAACACGGCTTCCTCGACGTCGTGCGTGACCAGCAACATGGTGATGCGCTCCTTCTGCCAGATGCGCTGCAGCTCGCCCTGCAGGCGCGCGCGCGTGAGCGCATCGAGCGCGCCGAAAGGCTCGTCGAGCAGCAGCACGCGCGGGCGATTGACCAGGCCGCGCGCGATCGCCACGCGCTGCGCCATGCCGCCTGAAATCTGGTGCGGAAACGACTTCTCGAAGCCTTCGAGACCGACCAGCGCCACATGCTCGGCAATCAGATTGCGCTTTTGCTGGGCGTTGAACGTCGCGTTGCGCAGGCCCACGCCTATGTTCTGCTCCACAGTGAGCCAGGGGAACAATCGGTGGTCCTGGAAGACGATGCCACGCTCCAGGCCCGGGCCGGTGATCTCCTCGCCGCCCAGCGTGATGGCGCCGTCATATTCGGTGTCCAGGCCCAGCACCAGGCGCAGCAGGGTGGACTTGCCGCAGCCGCTGGCGCCGACGATGCTGACGAATTCGCCCGGCGGCAGCTGCAGGTCTATGTCCTGCAGCACCTGCAGGCTGCCGTCCGTGGACTGGGTGCTGTCGAAGCGTTTGGAGGCGACGTGGATGTGCAGATCATCCGTGGTGACGGTGCTTGTCATGGGGTGTGCCTTTTCAAAGAGCAGGGATTTCAGCGGCCCAGCCGCCGGGCCAGTGCGCGCTCGAGCGTGCGGGCGCTGGCGTTCATGAGCCAGCCGACGAGACCGATGGCGACCATGCCGAACAGCACCAGGTCCATGCGGAAATGTTCGCTGCCCTCGATCAGCAGATTGCCCACGCCGCGGCCCGAGACCAGCAGGTACTCGGCGCCTATGGTGGCCAGCCACGAATACACCAGCGCGAGATAGACGCCCGTGAAGATCGAGGGCGCGGCCGAAGGCAACACCACATGCCAGATGGTCTGGGCACGCGTGTAGCCATAGATGCGCGCGACTTCGAGCAGCGTGGCCGGCGTGTTGCGGATGCCGTCCGCCGTGTTGACGACCACGGGCACCAGCGCCGCCAGCGACAGGAACACCACCTTGGCGACATCGCCCAGGCCGAACCAGACCGAGATCAGCGGAATCCAGGCAAACAGCGAGATCTGCTTGAAGGTGTTGAAGCTCGGACCGACGATGCGGTTGAAGCGCGGCCACAGGCCCAGCAGGCCGCCGAGCACCAGGCCGCTGCTGGTGCCGATCACGAAGCCGGTGAGCTCGCGCGCCAGGCTGGCGCGCAGGTTGAGCCACAGCAGGCCGCTGCTGATCAAATCCCAGCCGGTGTCCAGCACCTTGGCGGGCGAGACCAGCAGCGCCGAGTTCACCAGATCGAGCCTGGACACCAGGGCCCACAGCACGATGGCTGCGAACGGCACGACCAGGCCGCGCCAGCGTCCGGCAAGGGCCTTGTCGCGGCGCGTGGGCGCAATGGCTGCCGGCGCTGCGGCCGGCAAGGGGGCAAGGGTGGTGGTGCTCACAGCAGGCCTTTCGGGGTGGGACGCGCGCCATGGCGCGCGGCAACGCGCGCTTCGGCCCAGTCCAGCAGGCGATCGATCGCATAGCCCAATGCGCCGACGACGATCACCGCGGCCATCACCAGGTCGAGCTGGAACAGCTGGCGGCCGTAGACGATCAGATAGCCCAGGCCTTCGCTCGATGCGACGAGTTCCACCACCACCAGCGACAGCCAGGCCTTGGTGAAGCCCAGGCGCAGGCCGGTGAACAGCGTGGGCAAGGCCGTGGGCACGACGATCTCGAGCACCTGCTGGCGCCGCGTGTAGCCGTAGACATTGCCGACTTCGAGCAGCGTCGCCGGCGTCTGGCGAAAGCCCTGCAGCGTTGCCAGCGTCACGGGCACCAGCGCGGCCTTGGCGATCAGGATGTACTTGAGCGGCTCGCCGATACCGACCAGCAGCAGCACGAACGGCAGCCAGCCGAGCACCGGGATCTGTACCAGCGCGTTGAATGTGGGCAGCAGATAGGCCTCAACGGTCTTCGACAAGCCCATGGCAGCACCCAGCAGCAGGCCCAGCGCGCTGCCGATGACAAAGCCCACGAGCACGCGCTGCAGGCTGGCCTGGGCATGCAGCCACAGGTCGCCGCTGGTCGCGAGTTCGCTCAGCGTTTCCCAGACGAATTGCGGCGAAGGCAGCACCTGGGCCGAGATCCAGCCCTGGGCCGCACCCACGGCCCAGAGCGCGAACAACGCGATCGGCAGCAGGAACGGTTCGGCGCTGCGCGCCACGGCTTGCAGGCGCTGGCGGCCGCTGGAGGCCGCTGCGGCCACGGGATAGGAAAGAGTGCTTGCCATGCTGATCAACGCTGAGCGATCGGAGTGCCGGCCGACGCCTTGGCCAGGCCCTTGGCGTCAAACGACTGCCAGCGCTTTTCCAGGCCCTGCTGCTTGAGCGCGGTCTGCAGATAGCGCGGCTCGAACCAGCCGTCGACGCTGATCGTGCGGCGAATCAGCTTGAGCTTGAGTGCATCGCTGGCCACGGCCTTGTAGCGCCCGACGATGAACTCGTCGAGCAGCGGCGAGTTGCGCAGCGCCAGCTCCTGCTTGTCGAACTCGGCTTCCCACGAGGCCTGGGGCGTGCCGCTGCGCGCCCAGATCTGGAACAGCTCGGCGCGGTTTTTTTCATCGGAAGACCAGTGGGCCGCGCGCACGAACTGGTCTACGACCTTCTGCACCTGCGCGGGATGCTGCTTCTCGAAATCCTCGCGCACCAGCAGCGCGGCCTGGCGCGTGAGCGCCGGGTCCTTGCCCTGGGTCGAATAGATGATCTTGGCCAGTCCGCTGTCGCGCACCTTGAACCATTCATAGCCGCCAAATGCCGCATCGACGCCGCTGGACACCAGCGCCGCCTGGGCGCTGCCGGTGTCGAGATTGACGGCCTTCAGATCGCGCTCGGCCAGGCCCACGCCTTCGAGCGCATTGATCGCCACCAGATGGCCGTTGGTGCCGCGAAACAGCGAGACCTTGCGGCCCTTGAGGTCCTGCAGTCCCTTGATGTCGGACTGCGGCGGCGTCACCACGTAGAGGTTGTTGCGCGCGCCGCTGGCCAGCAGCAGCCGGGTCCTGAGGCCGTTGGCGCGGCCCACGATGGAGGGCAGGTCGCCCTGGTAGGCGAAGTCGATCTGCTTGTTTGACAGCGCCTCGTTCACCGCCGGCCCCGCGCCCTTGAAAAACAGCCATTCGACCGTGATGCCGTCGGCCTTGAAGGCCTCCTCGAGCGCCTGGTTGGCGCGCAGCACGCCGCCCGGCGATCCGCCCCAGGTCACGGGCTCGCCGCCGCCCGCGGTGGCCACGCCTATGCGTATGGTCTGCGGCGGCGCGGCCTGGGCCGTGGCGCCAAGAAACAGGCCCAGGGCCAGCAAGCTGGCGCGGCGGCGGAGGGTGAAGGCGTAGGTCATCTCGATTCCTTTGGGCAGGGACTGGCGCCACGCGTGGCGCGCGAAAAAATGCGAAGAAAAATGCGCGCCGCTCAGCGCCGGGCGGCGAAAAAATCGGGGTTGGCTTGAGCGGGCTGCTTGCCTTGGGGCGCGCGGCCTTGCACCAGCGCCGAGGCGCCCAGGCGGTCGCGCAGCGGCGCTTGCTTGTTCACCGGCCGGCCCTTGGTGCGCCCGGCGCCATAGGGCGCGAACCGCCCGCCCAGCGACAGGCGCAGCGCATCGACCGGCGCGCCGCCGCTGCAATGCGGCGCAGCGTGGGCGTGTAGTCGTTGACATGCACACCGGCGTCTGTCCCCGGGAAATCCAGCCGCGACTTGACGGCGGCGCAGCGCGATGATTTCTTGCTCGAAAGTCTTCTCGTCATGGCATCCATCCTTCATGCAGTGGTTGCTGAAGGTTAAGAAGACATGGGCCTGCAAGGAACGAAGGAAAGAGATCTTCGATATCTGGTTTTTGGCTATGTCGCTTTGGCTGGTCGAAGCCAAGTGCTTGTTTTCATTGGATGGATATGCGTTTTTTGTGCGGCATGGGCGTGGGTCGGTGGCGCTGGTTCGAGGGCGGGCTGTTCATGGTTCGACGCGCCCGGCCAGCAAGGCTCACCACGAACGGCTTTCCCGTTCGTCCTGAGCTCGTCGAAGGATGAACGTCCTGCCCTCAAAGGCCAGGCGCTCCCCCAGCCAAGACCCCCATGCCCCGGATATCCTCCTGCGCCGCATCCAGCAACCAGCGGCGAAACTCCGCAAACCCCGGGCGCGGCCGGCGGTCCTGCGGCGTGCACAGGAAATAGCCGCGCTGCAGCGCGATCGGCAGATCGAAGGGCACGGCCACGGCGCCCGATTGCAGCGCGTCTTTCACCAGGCAGCGCTGCACCAGCGCCACGCCCATGTCGGCTATCACGGCCTGGATCAGCATCGAGACCTGGTCGAAGGCCGTGGTCAGGTTGGGCGCTGCGCGCCCGGCCTGCGCGGCGCGCAGCCATTGCGTCCAGTTGCCCGGCGCGGTCGTGTGGTACAGCAGCGGCTCCGACGCGAGATCGCCGGGGCGCCGCCACAGGCCTTGCGCCAGCCGCTGCTGCAGGCGCGCGGGGTGGCAGATGGGCACCATCTCGCGGCCTATCACGTAGTCGGCGCTGCACTGCGGCCATTCCTCGGGGCCCAGGCCCGTGAGCACGGCGGCATCGGGCACCGTGCCCGAGAAGTCCTCGCCCTTGCTGTAGGGCACGAAGTTCAGCTTGATGCCCGGGTGCAGCTCCTGGAAGCCGCGCAGCCGCGGTATCAGCCAGACGCTGGCAAAGGTGGGTACCACCGCCAGATGCAGCGGACGGTCGGCGGGCGCGACCCGCAGCCGCGCGCTGACTTCCTCGATGGCCGCCAGCGGTGCGCGCACCGCATCGAGCAGTTCACGCCCCACGGGCGTGAGCGACAGCGCATGCGCATTGCGCTTGATCAGCGGCATGCCGTAGTGCGACTCGAGCCGCGCGACGGCCCGGCTCACCGCGCTCTGGGTCACGCAAAGCTCCGCCGCGGCGCGCGAAAAGCTGCCCAGCCTGACCGCCGTGGCAAAGGCATGGAGTTCGGACATCGAGGGCGAGTGCATTCGCATGGGGCAGGAGGTGTCAAGCGCGGTGCATGAGTGCCACGCGTCGGTGCGAGTATGCACAACAGTCATGCTCATTGCCAATTTGTCGTTTTGCGCCGCAGCACCGGCGCCCGACACTTGGCAGCCATGACCACGCCCACCTTCCTCCTTTCCCGCCGCTCCGTCGCCCTGCTTGCCGCCTTCGCCGCCCTGGGCGCGGGCGCGGCCCACGCCGAGTACCCCGACCGCCCGATCAAGCTGATCGTGCCGTTTGCCGCCAGCGGCTCCACCGATCTCGCGGCGCGCCTGATCGGCGAATACGCGGCCCGCGTGCTCGGCCAGGCCATCGTCATCGAGAACCGCGCGGGCGCCGGCGGCTCGCTGGGCATGGACATGGTCGCCAAATCCAAGCCCGACGGCTATACGCTGGGCATGGCCACCATGAGCACCCATGGCTCCAACGTTGCGGCCTACGGCAGCCGCCTCAAGTACGACCCGATCAAGGACTTCGTTCCGGTGAGCAATGTCGCCACCGTGCCCAGCGTGCTGGCCGTCACCGGCAAGTTCCCGGCCAAGAACATGGCCGACTTCCTGGCGCTGGCCAGGAGCGAGCCCGGCAAGATCACGTTTGCCTCGCCGGGCACGGGCTCGCTGGGCCACTCCAACGTCGAGTACTTCTCGAGCATGGCCAAGATCAAGCTGCTGCACGTGCCCTACAAGGGCTCGGGCATGGCGCTCAACGACGCGATTGCCGGCCAGGTGGACGCGATCACCGACAACCTGCCTTCGGCGCTGCCGCACATCAAGGCCGGGCGCCTGCATGCGCTGGCCGTGCTTTCGGACAAGCGCTCGCCCGCGCTGCCCGACGTGCCCACCTATGGCGAGCTGGGCTTTCCGCAGATGGGCAATGGCGGCTGGTTTGGCGTGGTCGCGCCCGCGGGCACGCCGCCGGCGGTGGTGAAGAAACTCAACCAGGCGATCCACACCGCGATGAAGGAACCCGACTTCATCAGCAAGATGGACGAGGCCGGCGCCACGCTCATTCCCGGCACCTCGGCGCAGTTCCAGACCCAGATCGAACAGGCCGTGCAGCGCTACAAGAACGTTGCCAAGGTCGCCAAGATCTCGATGGAGTAAGAATGCAAGACAGCTCCGCCATGTTCCTGCTGCACGCGCCCGAAGGCGCGGCCATTCCGCTGGTCTGCGACTCGCCGCACAGCGGCGTCCGCTACCCCGAAGACTTCGGCCACGCCGTGCCGCGCGCGCTGCTGCGCGCCGCCGAGGACACCCATGTCGAAGCGCTGTGGGGCGAAGCTCCCAAACTGGGCGCGACCCTGGTCGAAGCGCTGTTTCCGCGCAGCTATCTCGATCTGAACCGCACGCTGGACGACATCGACCCCACGCTGCTGGCCAGCGACTGGCCCACGCGGCTGGCGCCCAGCGAGAAGACGCGCATTGGCTCGGGTCTGGTGTGGCGCACGGTCAAGAACACGCCCATCTACGACCGGCTGCTGCCCGTGGACGAAGTGCGCCAGCGCATTGCGCGCTGCTACCAGCCCTACCACCAGGCCCTGGCCGGGGCCGTGGAAAGTACGCACCAGCGCTTTGGCGCCGTGTGGCATCTGAACCTGCACTCCATGCCCAACAACGCCTACGAGCGCCTGCAGATCAAGAGCGACAAGCCGCTGGCCGACTTCGTTCTCGGCGACCGCGACGGCACGACCTGCGAGCCGGCATTCGTCGCGCTGGTCGAGGAATACCTGCGCGGCTGCGGCTACACCGTGGCGCGCAACGACCCCTACAAGGGCGTGCAGCTGATCGCCAAGATAGGCCAGCCCCAACTCCAGCGCCACAGCATGCAGATCGAGATCCGCCGCCCGATCTACATGGACGAGGAATCGCGCGAACGCAATGCCAATTTCGACGTGGTGCGCAACGACATCACGGGGCTGCTCAAGACCATGGCGAGCTACTTCGCGGCCCATCCCGCGCTGCAGCGGGCCGCGAGCGCGGGCTGAAGGTCAGCCCTTGATGGCCGTGCGCAGCGCCACGCCATCGCGGCCCGGGTCGGCGCCGCCGTGCAGTCCGTCCGCCTGCACCTGCACGCCATGCACCCAGCCTATGGTGTAGTTGTACGGGTTGCGGCCCACGCTGTAGCCGTCGGCTTCGAGTTCGCGCGTGGTGTAGCGCGGAATGCGGTTGCAGACGTCGATGGAATTGCTGGTCGAGGAGAAGCGCGGCGCCGCGACGGCGGCCTGCATTTCCATGCCATGGTCGATGACGTTGAGCAGCACCTGCAGCACGCCCATCGCGATCTGCGTGCCGCCGGGCGCGCCCAGCACCATGTCGAGCGCGCCGTCCTTGAACGTCATGGTCGGGCAGGACGACGTGAAGCGGCTCTTGCCGGGCTGTATGCTGCCCGCGCGGCCCGGGCGCGGGTCGAACACGCCCATGCAGCCGTTGTAGAGAAAGCCCATTCCCGGCGTGATCACGCCCGAAGGCATGGCCAGCGAATGCGTCATCGAGACCGCGTTGCCGTCGGCGTCCACGATGCTCAGGTGTGTGGTGTCGCGCGGCACGGGCGCGCCCGGATTGAAGCGCTCCACGTTGAAGCGCTGGCCCTGGCGAATCTGCTGCGCGACCGCGCGCGCCATGTCCTTGGACAGCAGCTGCTCCAGCGGCACATCGACAAAGCGCGGATCGCCGATATGCCGGTCCTTGTCGGTTGTCGCCTTCTTCATCGCTTCGCAGACCAACTGGATGTACGCGGGGCTGTTGTGTTCCATCGCACCCAGATCGAAGTGCTCGAGGATGTTGAGCATCTCCAGCAGCATCGCGCCGCCGCCCGGGGGACGGTTGGTGGTGATGCTGCGATCGCGGTAGCTGCCCACCAGCGGCGCATTGCGCTGCACGCGGTACTGCGCCAGATCTTCGAGCGTGATCAGCGCGCCCAGCGACTGCAGGTGCGCGACCATCTTGTGCGCGATCTCGCCTTCATAGAAGGGCGCTGCGCCTTCGTCGGCAATCTGGCGCAGCACGTCGGCCATGCCCGCATTGCGCAGCGGCGCGCCTATCGGCTTGGCGCGGCCGTCGGGCCGGCAATAAAGCGCCCGGCCTTCCTCGCTGTATTGCAGGCGCTCCAGATTGCCGACGCGGCCCATCGAGGGTTCGTCGGTCCAGAACGCATGCATGCCGGGGCGCACGAAGAAGCCGTCGTTGGCCCAGGCAATTGACGGCGCCACCACCTGCTTCCACGGCAGGCGGCCATGGGCGCGGTGCATTTCGGCCAGGCCCTTGAGCGTGGCCGGCACGCCTATGGACTGCGGGCCTATGTCGTTGACGCGGCCGGTCAGGATGAAGCCGAAGCCGTCCTTGGTCTCGCCTTCAAGCAGGTGCTCCCACATGTTTTCGGTGGCGGCCAGCGGCGCGGGCGAGTGGAAGTCGAAGTACTCGTGCACGCCCGCGCCGGGCAGGTAGACGGCCGCCGTGCCGAAGCCCGCGATGCCGCACATCAGCGGATCGACCACGGTCTGGGCCAGCGCCGTGGCGACCGCGGCGTCGACGGCGTTGCCGCCCGCGCGCAGGATCTCGATGCCGGATTCGGCAGCCTCCGGTTGAGGGCAGACCACCATTGCTTCTTTGTTCATGGAATAGGGAAAGTGGCCCCATGCGTGCCTGTGCGGCGTCGCCTGGAGCGAAGTGAACGGGATGGGGTTTACTTGCTGTGCAGGTCCAGCGACTCGAGCGTCGGGCCCCAGGCGGCGACGTCGCGCGCCGTGGTCTCCATCACCATCGATGCCGGCCCGGACACCGGGATCACGCCCAGCGTCTTCAGCTTGGCCTGCACGGCCGGGTTCTGGTGAAAGGCCTCGGTGGCCTTGTTGAGCTTTTCCACGATGGCCGCGGGCGTGCCGGCGCGCGCCACGACGGCGCTCCAGCCCATGTTGTCGAAGCCCTTCACGCCGAGCTCGCTGGCCGTGGGAACGTCGGGCAGCCCGGGCACGCGCTGGGGCGCGAGCACGGCCAGCGGATTGAGCTTCTTGTTGAGGATGTGCGGCAGCGCCGTGCCATAGACCGGCGCCATGATTTCGGTCTGCCCGCCAATGGTCGCCAGAATGCCGTCGGCCTCGCCCTTGTACGGAATGTGGGTCATCGTGATGCCCAGCTTCTTCGACAGCAGTTCCACCGCCAGATGGGTCGAGTTGCCCAGGCCTGCCGAGGAGTAGTTGAGCTTGCCGGGCGCGGCCTTGGCCTTGTCCGTGAGTTCCTGCAGCGACTTGATGCCGGTGGCCGGGTTGGCGCTGAGCACGAACGGCACGGTGGTCAGCATGGCGACGCCGGTGAAGTCCTTTTGCGGGTTGTAGGGCAGGGGCTTGTAGGTGAACTGGTTGAGCACCATCAGCGACACGCTGCCGAACAGCAGCGAGTAGCCGTCGGCCGGCTGGGTCAGCAGGCCTTGCGCCGCGATGATGCCGCCCGCGCCGGGCTTGTTTTCCACCACGATCGTCGCACCGATGGCCTTGCCCGCATGCTCGGCCCACAGCCGTGCAATCGTGTCCGAGCTGCCGCCCGGCGCCTGCGAAACGATCAGCCGCACGGGACGTTCGGGATAGGCGCTCTGGGCATGCACGGCGGTAGTGCTGACGGCGCAGACTGCGGCGCAGGCCAGCAGCTGGAAGGCGCGGGGAAAGGCATTTGACACGGGCAATCCTTGGACTTAGAAAACATGGAACATGAAGTTATTTTCATGTGATGCCTTGGCTATCTCCTAATGAAAATGCAAACTGCGCTCATGAAGGTTTTCTCATGACTCAAAAAATGGATGGCACCAACTGGGCGCGCCGACTGAAGATCAAGCACCTGGAGCTGTTCCTGTCGCTTGACGAGGCCGGCACGCTGACGCAGGCCGCCGCGCGCCTGCACATGACGCAGTCGGCGATGTCGCACTGGCTGGCAGAAATGGAAAGCGTGGTCGGCACGGCGCTGGTGGTGCGCGGCCGCAAGCTGCAGCTCACGCCTTCTGGCCATCTGCTCAAGCAGCTGGCCATCAACGTGCTGGGCGACATCCAGCACACCGGAAAAGCGCTGAGCGCGGTGGCCGCGGGCCATGTGCCGCGCCTGAACATCGGCAGCGTCTGGGCGGGCATCGCGGGCGGCCTGCCGCAGGCGATTTCCGCGTTCCAGGCGCTGCATGAGGACGTCGCCATTTCCATCCATGACGGGCCGTTCGCCAGCCTGCTCGAAGGCCTGGAGTCGCGCTCCATGGATGCGGTGATAGGCGTGCTCGACGCGCGTGCGCACCGCGAAGGGCTGGAGCACAGGGTGTTGTTCGAAGACCGGGTTGCGGTGGTGATAGGGCGCGGCAGCCGGTTCTGGTCGCGGGCCGCGACGCCGGGCTTTTCCGGGCTGCTGCACGAGCGCTGGGTGATGCCGCCCAGCGGCACGCTCACGCGCATTCAGTTCGATGCATTTCTCATCGAGCAAGGTGCGTCCTGGCTGGTGCCGCGGGTCGAGACCGCATCATTGGCGATGATGCAGGCGCTGCTGCTCAAGGGCGATTACGTGGGCGTGTGTTCCGAGTCCATGGCCGACGAAATGGTCGGCGTGGGCCTGTTTCGCAAGCTGCCTATGGAATCCGCGATCCGCTTCGGGCCCATCACCGTGATGTGGAACACGGACCATGTGAACGCGACGCTGGAAGACTTCATTGCCTGCCTGCAAAGCGCCTGCCGCGGGCGTGCACAAGCACTTCAATCCCAGGTATAGCGGTGGAAGGGACGGTCCCTGTGCCGTCAATCGACGATGAAAAGCTTGGCTCCGTGGGCCGAGCGCGAACGATGGGGCTCGGCGTTGTCCGCCACCTGGTAGCTCATGCCGGCCTTGAGCGTGAACTTGCGGCCGTCCTCGAGCTCCGTCTCCATCTCGCCTTCGAGGCACAGCAGCACATGGCCCTTGCTGCACCAGTGATCCGACACATATCCCGCCGTGTACTCGACCATGCGCACGCGAATGCCGCCGAAGTTCTGCGTCTGCCAGAACGCCTGGCCCGCTTCGGCCGAGTGCTCGGTGCGAGGGATTGCGGACCAGTCAGTGGTGCCGAAGGGGATGTTTTCCATTTTCATGAGGGGTCCTTGTTGATGCAGGCCATGCGGCGTTGAGAGCGTTGCCGTGGGCCTGAGGCGGGTGCGTCGCAAAGTGTAGATCGCGCCACGCGGCCACGGCCCGCGGCGTATGCGTGCCGGTCGTCAGCAGTGGCTTGTTTTCTTACAGAGACAGGGCTGAACTACTGGTTAATTGGTAGTACCAATTTGAGTAAATGGTGCATTTACAACGCGAATAGGTATTTTCCCTATGTGTAAATGCTGCAAAAAACTCAAAGATCGCACACCTTGCGGCGTTTTCTGGTTCTCTGATTATTTTGGTATGACCAATTTCAGTTTTCTGGATTTGCGCCACTGAGAAAACTACACAGCGCCTTCTGTTCAGCCAGACAAGTCCGGCTCGAGACCTGGCGTTGACGCAAGAAGTAAACGAGGGGCGCTCTGCGCCCTTTCAATAAACCTAGAGACTTCGTCATGCAAACCATCTGGCAACAGAATTACGACCCTGTAGGGAACATCTGGATTTCGGCGCTGGTTGCGCTGATTCCCATCATCTTTTTCTTTCTCGCGCTGACCAAGTTCAGGCTCAAGGGCTACCAGGCCGGCACCGGAACCGTGGTGCTGGCCATGGGCGTGGCACTGCTGTTCTACAAGATGCCTGTCAGCGCCGCGCTGGCTTCGGCGGTCTATGGCTTCTTCTATGGTCTGTGGCCCATTGCCTGGATCATCGTGGCGGCGGTGTTCCTCTACAAGATCTCGGTCAAGACCGGGCAGTTCGACGTCATCCGCTCCTCCATCCTGGCGGTCACTCCCGACCAGCGGCTGCAGCTGATCCTCGTGGGCTTTTGCTTTGGCGCGTTTCTCGAAGGCGCTGCCGGCTTTGGCGCGCCCGTGGCGATCACGGCCGCGCTGCTGGTGGGCATGGGCTTCAAGCCGCTGTACGCGGCCGGGCTGTGCCTGATCGCCAATACCGCGCCCGTGGCCTTCGGCGCCATGGGCATTCCCATCATCGTCGCCGGACAGGTCTCGGGCGTGGACACGTTCGCGATCAGCCAGATGGCCGGCCGCCAGCTGCCGTTCATGACCGTGATCGTGCTGTTCTGGCTGATGGCCATCATGGATGGCTGGCGCGGCGTCAAGGAAACCTGGCCCGCGGTGCTGGTCGGCGGCGGCACGTTCGCGGTGGTGCAGTTCCTCACGGCAAACTACATCGGCCCCGAACTGCCCGACATCACTTCGGCCATCGTCTCGCTGGTGGTGCTGACGGCCTTTCTCAAGGTCTGGCAGCCCAAGCGCATCTTCCGTTTTGCGCCCGAAGAGGGCAGTGCCGCCGTACCCGCGCCTGCAGTAAAGGGCGCTTCGTTGACCGCGGGCGCCATCGTCAAGGCCTGGTCGCCGTTCCTCATTCTCACGCTCATGGTGACGGTCTGGAGCATCAAGCCCTTCAAGGCGCTGTTCGCCACCGGCGGCGCGCTGGCTTCTTCGGTGATCAACATTCCCGTGCCTTTCCTGCACAACCTGGTCGAGAAGACTCCACCCGTCGTTGCGGCCGCCGCGCCCTATGGCGCGACCTACACTTTCAACTGGCTGCTGGCCACGGGCACGGCCATCCTGATCGCGGCGCTGATCAACATCGCGTTCACGCGCCTGTCGCCGGTCAAGGCCGTGGCCACGCTGGGTGAAACGCTCAAGGAACTCGCGGTGCCGATCTACTCGATCGGCATGGTGCTGGCCTTCGCGTTCATCGCCAACTACTCGGGCCTGTCCGCGACGCTGGCGCTGGCGCTGGCGCACACGGGCAAGGCGTTCACGTTCTTCTCGCCTTTCCTGGGCTGGATAGGCGTGTTCCTCACGGGCTCGGACACTTCTGCCAATGCGCTGTTCGCCGCGCTGCAGGCCACGACCGCGCAGCAGCTGGGTCTGCCACCGGTGCTGACCGTGGCGGCCAACACCACGGGCGGCGTGACCGGCAAGATGATCTCTCCGCAGTCGATCGCCATTGCCTGCGCCGCAGTGGGGCTGGCCGGACGCGAGTCCGACCTGTTCCGCTTCACGGTCAAGCACAGCCTGATTTTCGCGACGCTCATTGGAGTGATCACCACGCTGCAAGCCTATGTGTTTACGTGGATGATTCCGGGTCACTGAAAAACCGAAACGTCCCCCATGCGCCTTGCAGATCATGTCGTCGAGAAATTGCTTGCCCTGGTGCAGGCCCGCGGAATACAGCCCGGCCAGCGGCTGCCCGCGGAGCGGCAACTGGCCACCGAACTGGGCGTATCGCGCACCTCGGTGCGCGAGGCGATACAGAAGCTGATCAGCCAGGGCGTGCTCGCCACGCGGCGCGGCGCCGGCACCTATGTGCAATCCAGCGCGCCCGCCGAGTGGCTGCAGGACGCCATGGGTCCGCTGGTGCGGCTGATCAACGATGACCAGCATTACCGCTACGACGTGCTCGAGACGCGCCACGCGCTGGAGTCCAGCACCGCCTGGCTGGCCGCGCAGCGCGCCACGGCCGAGGACAAGGCGCATATCAAGCGCTGCTTCGACGTGATGGTCCAGCACCAGCAGGACGGCCATTCCGAACTGGCGGCGCGCGCCGACGCGCAATTCCATCTGGCCATTGCCGAGGCCTCGCACAACCTGGTGCTGGTGCAGGTGATGCAGAGCCTGTTCAAAGTCGTGCTGTCCACGGTGGCGCACAACCGCCACGTCATGTTCCGGCTCAGCGCGCCGCGCACCGTGCAGGAGCTGACCCTGCAGCACCAGAGCCTGATGCAGGCCATCCTTGACGGCGACCCGCAACGCGCGCGTGAATGCATAGGCGAACACCTGGAGCATGTGCGCGTGAGCCTGCAGCAGCTCGACGAAGACCAGGCCAGGCTGGAGCGCTCCATGCGACTGCCGCCTTCGGATCTGGCATGAGGCTGCCGGTTTCATGTGCAGCGCCATGAACCACTGACATGAAAGTTTCTAGACCATGATCATCTCTTCGACTGCCGACTATCGCGCGGCCGCGCAAAAGCGCCTGCCGCCTTTTCTCTTCCACTACATCGACGGCGGCGCCTATGCCGAGCAGACGCTGCGCCGCAATGTCGACGACCTGGCCGCCGTGGCCCTGCGCCAGCGCGTGCTCAAGGACATGAGCCGGCTCGACACCAGCATCGAGCTGTTCGGCGAGAAGCTGTCGATTCCCGTCGCGCTGTCGCCCGTGGGGCTCACGGGCATGTACCGCCGCCGCGGCGAAGTGCAGGCTGCGCGCGCGGCGGACGCGCATGGCATTCCGTTCACCATGTCGACGGTCTCGGTCTGCCCGATCGAAGAAGTGGCACCCGAGATCAAGCGCCCCATGTGGTTCCAGCTCTATGTGCTCAAGGACCGCGGCTTCATGCGCAACGCGCTGGAGCGCGCCCAGGCCGCGGGCTGCACCACCCTGGTCTTCACCGTCGACATGCCCGTGCCCGGCGCGCGCTACCGCGACGCCCATTCCGGCATGAGCGGCCCGAACGCCGCGCTGCGCCGCTACTGGCAGTCGGTGCTGCACCCCCGCTGGGCGCTGGACGTGGGCCTGCAGGGCCGGCCGCACGATCTGGGCAACATTTCTGCGTATCGCGGCAGCCCCACCGGACTGCAGGACTATATGGGCTGGCTGGGCGCCAATTTCGACGCCTCCATTTCGTGGAAAGACCTCGAATGGATTCGCGCGTTCTGGAAGGGCCCGATGGTCATCAAGGGCATCCTCGACCCCGAAGACGCCAAGGACGCGGTGCGCTTCGGCGCCGATGGCATCGTTGTCTCCAACCACGGCGGCCGCCAGCTTGACGGCGTGCTGTCCTCGGCCCGCGCCCTGCCGGCCATCGCCGACGCGGTCAAGGGCCAGATCAAGATCCTGGCCGACTCCGGCATACGCAACGGCCTCGACGTAGTCCGCACCATCGCCCTGGGCGCCGATGCGGCGATGATTGGCCGCGCCTACATCTACGCCCTGGCCGCTGCCGGAGAGGCGGGCGTCAAGCATCTGCTGGAATTGCTGGAAAAGGAAATGCGGGTGGCGATGACGTTGACCAGCGTGAGCAAGATCAGCGACATCACGGGCGATCTGCTGGTGCGCGACGCCAAGGCCTGATGGTTCAAGAGGGCTGGCGCTACACTGCGCGCCATGCCCACACCCACGCTTCCCCTGGATAGACCGCTGGCCCAGGCGCGCAATGGCCTGCTGTGCATGGGCCTGCTGCAAGGCTTGCTGGCACTGACATTGGTGCATTCGGGCCTGGAGCGCGACGGACAGACGCTGGCGCTGCTGCTGGTCCTGCTGCCGCCGCTGTTCATGGCGATGACCGTCACGCGCTGGCGCGACGCCCGGCTGTGGGCCGGTGGCGCCGTGATGGCGGCGGTGGTCGCGGTGATGGCGGGCAGCATGATCTGGGGCCTACGGCATTCGCCTTGGGAAGACAGCCGGGTGTTTGCCTGCCTGGGCGTGGCGCTGTCGCTCTGGTGGTTTGTCGCCTTGCCCTGGTTCCAGGCTTTCATGGCTCATGGCCGCTGGCGCGTGCCCTATGCCGCGCTGTTCGTGCTGGCCTGGAACAACGCGCTGGTGCTGGCGCTGGCCACGCTGTGCGTGCAGCTGGTATGGGGCGTGCTGTGGCTTTGGGCCGGGCTGTTCGCGCTGGTCAAAGTCGAGTTCTTCGCCACGCTGTTTTCCGCGCAGTGGTTTGTGTTCATCGTGACCGGGCTGCTGGGCGGCCTGGGCCTGTGGCTGGCACGCACCCAGCAGCGGCCCATCCAGGTGATGCGCCAGACCCTGCTGGCGCTGGGACGCCTGCTGCTGCCCTTGCTCGCCTGGGTGCTGGTGTTCTTCGTGCTGGCGCTGGTGTTCACCGGCGTCGAAGGCCTGTGGGCCACGCGCTTTGCCGCGGCGCTGCTGATGGGCGTCTTGATACTGCAGATCTGGGTCGTGAACGCGGTCTACCAGGACGGCGCGGCGGCCCAGGCTCCCTATCCGCGCCTGCTGCGCTGGCTGGTCGATGCGAGCCTGATCGCCATGCCCGTGTTTGCCACGCTGGCCTGCGTGGCCATAGGCCTGCGCGTGCGGCAATACGGCTGGACGCTGGAGCGCGTCTGGGCCGCGGCCGCCGCCGGCGTGCTGTGGCTCTATGCGCTGGGCTATGCCTGCGCCGCCGTGCACAGCGTGCGCCAGGGCACGGCCCGCCCCTGGCTGCAATGGCTCGCGCCCGTCAACCTGGCGCTGTCGCTGCTGGTGCTGGCACTGTTGCTGGCGCTGCAGACGCCGCTGCTCGACGGCCAGCGCATCAGCGCCGCGAGCCAGCGCGAACGCCTGCGTGCCTATCCGGCGCATGCCAGCCTGGAGCGCCTGACCGATCTGAAGTGGGGCCACGGGCCCTACGGCCTTGCCGCGCTTGACGCGCTGGCCAGCGACCCCGGCTTCCAGGCGGGCGAGGCGCGCGAGCGGCTCGACATGGCACGCGCTTCGACATCCAGGCGTGCCGCCACAGCCCCGCAACCTGGTGATGATTTCGACCTGGTCGCGGCCCAGCAGCGCATCAAGACCCCCGCGGGCATGGCGCGCCCGCAGCCCGATTGGTGGGACTGGTGGCAACAGCAGGCGCAGCAGCAACCCTGGGCGCTCGAATGCCTGTTGTCCGGCGCCGACTGCGTGCTGCTGTCGGGCGACTGGGATCAGGACCAGCAGACCGACCACCTGCTGTGCAAGCTCGAAGACCGCAGCAACCGTCGCTGCCGTCTCAGCGCGCGCAACCCCGAAGGCCAATGGCAGGACCAGGGCACTGTGGTCTGGAAAGATACTTTCAGCGCCGAGCAAAATCGCCTGACACGCGATCTATTGCGTGAAGGCCGAATCACCACCGAACGTTCGCGCTGGCCCGATTGGCAACTGCCCCATCAGAATGCGCAGGGCAAGGCGCAGCCGTTCACGGGGCGGTTGCAGCAGCCCGACTGAGGCGCGACAGCAGCACGGTGAAAAACGCCAGCGCATCCACCACCCCGCGCCCAGCAGCGACCAGAAACCCGCGACCAGGGTGCTGGGCACAAGCACTGCAATGGTCATCAGGCAAAGCATGCCAAACGCTCGATGCGAGGACAGGCAGTGTCGGGTGTATGGTTCATTTTCATGGGAGTGGCGCTGCCTAGATAGGGCTGCGCTGCGTCTGCGCAATGACTTCCAGTTTTCTCAAAGCATACGGCGCCAAAGAAAAACGCCCGGCATGCCGGGCGTTTTTGCTATCAGTCTCTGCCGGATGTTTTCACAACCCAAGGCATTCGACCCGCTGCATCAGACGTCAATATTCCCCGCCCGCAACGCATTGTTCTCAATGAAGTGACGGCGTGGCTCGACCTCGTCGCCCATCAGCATGGTGAACACGCGGTCGGCTTCGATGGCGTCATTGACCTGCACCTGCAGCAAGCTGCGAACGTTCGGGTCCATGGTGGTTTCCCACAGCTGGGCCGGGTTCATTTCGCCCAGGCCCTTGTAGCGCTGGCGGCTGGTCGTGCGTTCTGCTTCTGACAGCAGCCATTGCATGGCCTGGCGGAAGTCGCCCACTTTTTCCGACTTGGCTTTTTCGCCTTCGCCGCGCAGCGCCTTGGCGCCTTCGGACAGCAGGCCGTTGAAGTGCTGGGCTTCGTCCGAGAGGGCTGCGTAGTCGCTGCTGCGCACGAAGTCCTGGGTCAGGATGGAGCTCTTGATGTTGCCGTGGTGGTGGCGGCTGATGCGCAGCACCGGGTTGTCGGTCTGCGGGTCGATCTCTCCGGTCACTTCGGCGGGCACGCCGGTCATGGTGAGTTCGCGCAGCTTGGCTTCCAGGATGGGAGCGCAGGCCTGGGCTTCTTCCAGGGTGTCGAGCTTGATCTGCACGCCGTCGGCGATGGCGCGCAGGGCTTCGGCGTCCATGAAGTTCGACAGGCGCTCGATCACCGTTTCGGCGGCCAGGTGCATGTAGGCCAGCTTGGCGAGTTCTTCGCCTTCAAGCGTGCGCGGTGTCTCGCCGCCGGTGGTGACGCTGGCGTTGTTCAGCGCGATGCGCAGCAGGTAGCTGTTGAGCGCCGGGCCGTCCTTCAGATACAGCTCCTCCTTGCCGCTCTTGACCTTGTACAGCGGCGGCTGGGCGATGTAGATGTGGCCGGCTTCGACCAGCTCGGGCATCTGGCGGTAGAAGAAGGTCAGCAGCAGCGTGCGGATGTGGGCGCCGTCAACGTCGGCGTCGGTCATGATGATGATGCGGTGGTAGCGCAGCTTGGCGGGATCGAAATCGTCGCTGCTGCTCTTGCCCGACTCGGCGCTGGCCTTGCCGATGCCCGTGCCCAGGGCGGTGATCAGCGTGATGATTTCCTGGCTTGCGAGCAGCTTCTCGTAGCGTGCCTTCTCGACGTTCAGGATCTTGCCGCGCAGCGGCAGGATGGCCTGGAATTTACGGTCGCGGCCCTGCTTGGCGGAGCCGCCGGCGGAGTCGCCCTCGACAATGTAGATTTCGCACAGCGCCGGGTCTTTTTCCTGGCAGTCGGCGAGCTTGCCGGGCAGACCCATGCCGTCGAGCACGCCCTTGCGGCGCGTCATTTCACGCGCCTTGCGCGCGGCTTCACGCGCGCGTGCGGCTTCGATGATCTTGCCGCAGAGGATCTTGGCGTCTATCGGGCGCTCCTGCAGGTAGTCGGACAGCGTCTTGGCGACGATGTCTTCCACCGGGGCGCGCACTTCGCTGGACACCAGCTTGTCCTTGGTCTGGCTCGAGAACTTGGGCTCGGGCACCTTGACGCTGAGCACGCAGCACAGGCCTTCGCGCATGTCGTCGCCCGTGACTTCGACCTTGGCCTTCTTGGCCAGTTCGTTCTGCTCGATGTACTTGCCGATGACGCGCGTCATCGCAGCGCGCAGGCCGGTCAGGTGGGTGCCGCCGTCACGCTGGGGAATGTTGTTGGTGAAGCACAGCACCTGCTCGCTGTAGCCGTCGTTCCACTGCATGGCGACTTCGACGCCGATTTCGGTGCCGGGAATGCCGCCGTACGATTCGGCCGGGCGCGTGCCCGTGGCATAAAACGGCGTGGGGTGCAGCACCTTCTTGGTGGCGTTGATGAAGCCGACAAAGCCGCGCACGCCGCCCGCGCCCGAGAAGTCGTCTTCCTTGCCCGAGCGTTCGTCCTTGAGGCGGATGCGCACGCCGTTGTTCAGGAAGGACAGCTCGCGCAGGCGCTTGGCCAGGATGTCGTAGTGGAACTCGTGGTTCTGCGTGAAGATCTCGACGTCGGGCAGGAAGTGGACCTTGGTGCCGCGCTTGTCGGTGTCGCCGATGACGCGCATGGGCGAAACTTCGACGCCGTTGACTTCCTCGATCAGACGGTTTTGCACAAAACCGCGCGCAAAGTCGATCTCATACGCCTTGCCTTCGCGGCGCACGGTGAGCTTGAGCCAGATGGACAGCGCGTTGACGCAGGACACGCCCACGCCGTGCAGGCCGCCCGAGACCTTGTAGCTGTTCTGGTTGAACTTGCCGCCGGCATGCAGTTCGGTCAGCGCGATTTCGGCGGCCGAGCGCTTGGGCTCGTGCTTGTCGTCCATCTTCACGCCGGTGGGAATGCCGCGGCCGTTGTCGATCACCGACAGCGAGTTGTCGGCGTGGATGGTGACCAGAATGTCGTCGCAATGGCCGGCCAGGGCTTCGTCGATGGAGTTATCCACAACTTCGAAGACCAGATGGTGCAGGCCCGTGCCGTCGGAGGTGTCGCCGATGTACATGCCGGGGCGCTTGCGCACGGCTTCCAGGCCTTCGAGGATCTGGATCGCGCCTTCGCCGTAGCCTTCACTGGCGCCGGCCTGCTGGGCGTCGATCTTGTGGGTCGGCTCGATCGAGTCGCCTTGGGGTTCGGGCAGCGTAGTGTCAGCGGTCATTGGGGGAGCCTTGCGATCCGGAGGAAACGAAGTTTCCAAAATATTCAGTGGGGTAGTTAAAGGCGGCACAGGCTGTGGATAACAGGCCTATGCCGCGATTGATTGCGTGGGGCCGGTGGCTCAAATGCGCATCGGCATGACGACGTACTTGAAGAACTCGTTCTCGGGGATGGTCAGCAGCGCGGAGCTGTTGCCGTCGGCGAGGTCGATCTTCACCATGTCCTGGGCCATGTTGGTCAGCGCGTCGATCAGGTAGGTCACGTTGAAGCCGATTTCAATCGTGTCGCCGCCGTAGTCGATGTCGAGCTCGTCCACGGCCTCTTCCTGCTCGGCGTTGTTCGACGCCACGCGCAGCGTGCCGGGTTCGAGCGTGAGGCGCACGCCCTTGAACTTGTCGCTGGTCATGATGGCCGTGCGCTGCAGGCTGGCCAGCAGCGGCGCGCGCCCCAGGGTCACGCTGTTGCTGTGGTTCTTGGGAATCACGCGGTTGTAGTCGGGGAACTTGCCTTCGACCAGCTTGGTCACGAATTCCATGCCGCCGAACGTGAACTTCGCCTGGTTGTTGGCGAACTGCATCTCGATGTGGGGCTGGTTGTCGCCGCCCACGTCGGACAGCAGGCGCTGCAACTCGAGCACGGTCTTGCGCGGCAGGATCACTTCCTGCTTGGGCACTTCGACGTCCAGCGTGGCGCTGGAGAACGCCAGGCGGTGGCCGTCGGTGGCCACCAGGCTCAGTGTCTTGCCTTCGGCAACGAACAGAATGCCGTTGAGGTAGTAGCGGATGTCCTGCACGGCCATCGCGAACGAGACCTGGCCCAGCAGGTCCTTGAGCACCTTCTGCGGCACGCTGAAAGACGGGCCGAAAGCCGCGGCTTCCTGCACCAGCGGGAAGTCTTCGGCGGGCAGGGTCTGCAGCGTGAAGCGGCTCTTGCCGCCCTTGAGAATGATCTTGTTCTGGCTGGTTTCCAGCGCCACGGTCTGGTCGCCGGGCATGGTCTTGAGAATGTCGATCAGCTTGCGCGCGCCCACGGTGGTCGTGAAGTCGCCGGTGTCGCCGCCGAGTTCGGCGGTGGTGCGGATCTGGATCTCGAGATCGCTGGTGGTCAGTTGCAGGGCATTGCCGGTCTTGCGGATCAGCACATTGGCCAGGATGGGCAGTGTGTGACGGCGTTCGACGATGCCGGACACCGACTGCAGAACTGCGAGAACCTTGTCTTGTGTTGCCTTCAGGACGATCATGTCAACCTTTAGTAAATTGGGGGTACGGTCGCTGCTACTGTGCGATTCAAGGGGTTGGGCCCTCGCGCCACCCCACCGCATATTTTGCCTTGTCGCGTGGCATTTCTGGGCGTGGAAAGCGCGGGCGTTGTGCCCTAGCCCTTGAGCGTCTGCTCCAGCACGTGCAGCTGTTGGTTGAGTTCCGTGAGCTGCTGGCGTTCGGCGGCAATCTTGCGCACCGCATGCAGCACCGTGGTGTGGTCACGGCCGCCAAACAGCTCGCCGATTTCGGGCAGGCTCTTTTGCGTCAGCTCCTTGGCCAGGTACATCGCAATCTGGCGCGGCCGCGCAATGCTGGCCGGGCGCTTCTTGCTGTACATGTCGGCGACTTTGATCTTGTAGTAGTCGGCGACCGTCTTCTGGATATTTTCCACCGAAATCTGGCGGTTCTGTATCGAAAGCAGGTCGCGCAATGCTTCGCGCGCGAGCTGGATCGAGACTTCCTTCTGATTGAAGCGCGAATACGCAAGGATCTTGCGCAGCGCGCCTTCGAGCTCGCGCACGTTGGAGCGCACGTTCTTGGCGACGAAGAATGCGACTTCCTCGGGCATGTCGGCGCTTTCGGCGCGCGCCTTGTTGATCAGGATCGCGACGCGCATCTCGAGCTCGGGCGGCTCTATCGCCACCGTGAGGCCCGAATCGAAGCGCGACACCAGGCGCTCGTGGATGTTGGCCAGGCCCTTGGGATAGGTGTCGCTGGTCATCACGATGTGGCTCTTCTTGGCCAGCAGCGCTTCGAACGCATTGAAGAACTCTTCCTGCGTCCGGTCCTTGTTGGCGAAGAACTGCACGTCGTCAATCAGCAACAGATCGAGCGAGTGGTAGCGTTCCTTGAACTCGTCAAAGGTGCGCCGCTGATAGGCCTTGACCACATCCGACACGAACTGCTCGGCGTGGATGTAGAGAACTTTGCTGTCGGGCTTGTCGGCAAGCAGCTGGTTGCCCACAGCGTGCATCAAATGGGTCTTGCCCAGGCCCACGCCGCCGTAGATGAACAGCGGGTTGTACAGATGACCGGGCGAGCCCGCAACGTGCATTGCCGCCGAGCGCGCCATGCGGTTGGCCGTGCCTTCGACCAGCGTGTCGAAGGTCAGGGCAGCGTTCAGGCGGGTGCGGAACACGGGCGCCGCAGGCTCTTCCTGCACGGCGCTGGTCGTGATCTGGTGGGTTTCCTGCTGACCGCCGCGCTCGGCAGAAAACGGGCGCACGTAAGTGCGCGTCACCGATTCACGGTGAGCGAGTGCTAACTCCAGGGTGACGGGCTGGCCATACAGGGCTTCGAGCATTGCCGAGATGCGCCCGGCATATTGCGCACGTATCCAGTCGAGCTTGAAGCGGTTGGCCACGTGTACCGTGACCTTTGAAAAGTCTTCCGCCACCGTGGCGGTCAGCGGCTTGATCCAGGTGTTGAACTGCTGTTCGGGCAGATCCTGCCCCAGCTGCTCCACGCAGACCTGCCACAGGCCTTGGCCAGCGTCGTTGTTAGGTTCCTCGGTCAT